>CATQHV010000003.1 GCA_958295985.1 uncultured Candidatus Binatia bacterium | reverse complement strand
GGCCTCTGGCAGAAAATACAGGACAGCTTTGGGCATATCAAGGATCACAACGAGGTTCTAAGGATTACCGCCGGAATGAGGGACGAACTCGGGGACCGGATATCCCCAAAGGCGTACGAGTATTACGTGTGGCCGGACGGATGTGAACAAAAACTGACGAGGACCATGCCGAAAATACAGGAAGAGTTGAAAAAGGATTTCGAGGTCAGTCTGCCTTGGTAGGTCTGGGCCTGCCTCTCTGCATCCCCTCGCCTGTGGGTGAGGAACTCACCTTGAAGGCAGGCTCTTCCATGCTCCCACACAACAGACCAAGGTACTCCTCTTTTGTCATCTTTTTCTTTTTGTCCGAGTCGCCCATGGTGTTTTTCCTCCCCCGTGATATTTAAACCCCGAATCGAGGTTCTGTGCAATCGCCGGGATCCGGACACGGCGGCACCGGTCGGTTGCCGTCGGTGATGGTCGCGGGCACGGCCGCGCTCCCTGAACCCGGGATTCCGTATACGGGGGATCACAGAACCGTGGCGCGGGCCCGGGTCCGTTCCCCGACCGCCCGCGGGGCGGCCTGCCTGCCGTTCGCAGGCGCGGCTGGCGGGAGGATCTGATCCCACGGGACCGCGAACCGAATTCTGTAACGTCTTGGGGTGTATGCACGGGCACCCATAAGAACGGGACCAAAATTTCCAACCGCTGTTTTTGAGGTTTGGGGGAATTTTCCATTTCCGGGGCATTACGTGTGATGTTATCAGCACCACAAGACGTTACAGAACCGCCGGCCGCATGGGGTTTTGACGTCTCCGGTCATCCCGGAGTGGCCCTTGGTGATTCCGCACTTGGACGGCGGTACCGGGACCGTGTACCGGTACACGGCATCCCTTCCGGCAGGCGCGGATCCGGCAGGCGATCGGACTGGGGCCGATTCTGATGCCGTGCCGTACTCTGAGCGGGAGAGCCTTCCGGCTGGATCCTGCCGCCGCCCGCCCGCGACACCCCAAACCTGCACGTTCTGCGGATCGGGGCCGGGCCGCACCGCCTGCAGGTACTGAAGGCCCGCGCCGGCAGGGCGGCGCTACCTGCAACAGCACCGACGCTACCACCGCCTGATCGCACGTGCCGCCGCGGGGATGGGGGGGGGGGGGAGGATGCCTGCCGGACACCCCATCACGCACGCATCCGGCCCCCGCCTGCCCCGATCGCCTGCGCGCAGGGCGGCGATGCGCCGTGCCCCGCTTTGTGGGGACGGGGTGAGGTGGAGGAAGGGGGGGGGGGGTAGGAACGGGGGCGGCCGCGGCGGTGAACGGCGATCTGCCGGCGGGCGTGTGATCGCAACACGAGGTGTGTGGGGGGGGGGGCGATCCGCGGTCGGGCCGGGCGATCCGCCTGCGGGGGATGATTCCCGGACGGGACGCCGGCAGACCGTTGTTCCTGCCCGGGATCGGATACTCGTTTTTCGCGCCCAAAACCTGAACCATAAGACGAATTATTTTCGCCGTATTGCGGACCCCTTCCGTAACCGGGATGTTTTCCGATCCTGGCGGCATCCTGCCTTATGGGCCGGTCGGCGGCGCATGTCCGCCGGATCGCGATCCCCGGACACCGGACATCGCGTACGGGATGTGCGTCCGCATGCATGCGGCAAACGACATCCCCTGCCGCAGGCGGCACCTCCCTGCCCGTATCCGAAAACGCCCGAATCTGGGACAAAACCGACCGCAACCGAGCATATTTAACCAAAAAGGAAACGGTGTATGCATGGACACGCAGAATCTGCTTGACGCACCGCACAAACACGCCACACCCGCAAAAACTCCCGAATCTGGCCCGTATGCGCTCCAAAACCCCCCTTCCTCCGCAACGGAGATAAGGACACGGGCCTCCGCCGAACTGGCCGCCATACCAAAGGTGAGCAGGATCCTACTGCGGATATCGGGAGAGGTGGTAGAGGTCATGTTCGTTCACGATTATGACACCGCCAGCGGGGTTATCATCGCGGCCTCTCCGTATGCCATTCGTTTCGAATCTCGCTTTCCAAACATCCATTTTGAGCGCATGTACATAGATGCCGACCGATTCAACGGGGAACTTTTCCCAGGTTTCACCGATGTAAATGCCTGAACATGTGGAGGATCCCACCTGGCACGAGCAACAAAGCACCCATAATCATAACGGCATACGAACGCCTCGAAGTATGTACATAACCTCCACCTGGAAATTCACGCCTGACAAGATTGCATTATGGCCGGTTTCACGTCCAGATTGTAGGGTGGTGGTGGAGGGGGGGGGAGGTTACGTGTATACATGCTGTCGGGAGAATGACGTAAATACCGGTCTGCTGATCTCTAAACGGGAAGGCTGTTGGACATGGCAATTGATTGGTTGGTTTCGACATTTACGGGATCCTATGCACTGAGTAACATCGCCTCTGTGGCTACCATTGTTTTGTTCTGTCTGGGGTTGATATCATACCGCACCAACTCAAAGAGGCTTGAGAAAGAGAGGAAGCACCAGGTGACCGAGGAGAGGAAGATGGCTTCAACCAACATCTACCTCGAACTAGAGTATGCGCTGGACGGACTAAACAGAGACAAACACCCCGACGAGGCCATGTCTTTCAAGATCAAAGATGGGCAGAACACATTCTTCATGAACAGAAAACTTAACCACGATTTTTATGACAGCCTGATATTTTCGGGAAAGATCGGTTTCCTGAAACCCGGCCTCCAGCAGAAAATACAGGACATCTTTGGGCACATCAAGAGGCACAACGAGGTTCTAAGGATTATCGCCGGAATGAGGGACGAACTCGGGGACCCGATATCACCAAAGGCGTACGAGTATTACGTGTGGCTGGACGGGTGTGAACAAAAACTGACGAGGACCATACCGAAAATACAGGAGGAATTAAAAAAGGATTTCGAGGTCAGTCTGCCTTGGTAGGTCTGGGCTTGCCTCTCTGCATTCCCTCGCCTGTGGGTGAGGAACTCACCTTGAAGGCAGGCTCTGCCATGCTCCCGCACAACAGACCAAGGTATTCCTCCTTTGTCATCTTTTTCTTTTTGTCCGAGTCGCTCATGGTGTTTTTCCTCCCCCGTGACATTTAAACCCCTCGAACCGAGGTTCTGTGCAATCGCCGGGATCCGGACACGGCGGAACCGGTCGGTTGCCGTCGTCGGTGATGGCCGCGGGCACGGCCGCGCTCCTTGAAACCGGAATCCTGTATCCGGGGGATCACAGAACCGTGGCGTGGGCCCGGATCCGTTCCCTGGCCGCCCGCGGGGCGGCCTGCCTGCCGTTCGCAGGCGCGGCTGGCGGGCGGATCTGATCCCACAGGACCGCGAACCGAATTCTGTAACGTCTTGGGGCGTATGTGCGGGCACCCATAAGAACCGGGGGCCAAAACCCCCGACCGCTGTTTTTGAGGTTTGGGGGAATTTTCCATTTCCGGGGCATTACGTGTGATGTTATCAGCACCACAAGACGTTACAGAACCGCCGGCCGCATGGGGTTTTGACGTCTCCGGTCATCCCGGAGTGGCCCTTGGTGATTCCGCACTTGGACGGCGGTACCGGGACCGTGTACCGGTACACGGCGTCCCTTCCGGCAGGCGCGGATCCGGCAGGCGATCGGACTGGGCCGATTCTGATGCCGTGCCGTACCATGCGCGGGGGCGCCTTCCGGCTGGATCCTGTCGCCGCCCGCCCGCGACACCCCAAACCTGCACATTCTGCGGATCGGGGCCGGGCCGCACCGCCTGCAGGTACTGAAGGCCCGCGCCGGCAGGGCGGCGCTACCTGCAACAACACCGCCATCGCCACCGCCTGATCGCACATGCCGCCGCGGGGATGGAGGAGGGGGAGGATGCCTGCCGGACACACCATCACGCACGCATCCGGCCCCGGCCTGCCCCGATCGCCTGCGCGCGGGGCGGCGACGTGCCGTGCCCCGCTTTGTGGGGATGGGGTGAGGGGAGAAGGGAGGAACGGGGGCGATCCGCGGCCGCACCGGTGAACTGCGATCTGCCGGCCGGGGTGTGTGATCGCACCACGGGGAGGCGATCCGGGCCCGGATCGGGCGATCAACCGGCGGAAAATCCCGGATCCGCCATATGCGGGCCCGCCCAAAATCCTTATTTCTAGGACTCAGCCACGAAAACGGTGTGGGTAGTAGTAGTAGAAAGGGCTTACTCTGCATGTTGCCTCCGGGGGGGGGGGGGAAGGAGAGAGCGGAGGATGCGCCGAGGGGTGAGACGGGGGTAACGTATCATGCGGTCGACAAAAAACTCAATGTCCTTTAAATCCGGGCACCGGCCGTTGCCGCCGCCGCTGCTGCTGGCCGCGGTACTGATCCCCTCCGCGGTTCTCATCATCCTTGCGGCCGCCGCCGCGGCCGTGCCCCCCGCGTATGCCGACAACCACCCGCTGACCGTCGAGATCTCAGCCGGCACGACATCGCCCACCAACATGACCACCATACCCTTCGGCATGGACTTTGGCAGGTCCGTAAACGCCACCACCTTCAACGCAACGGACATCAGCGTCACCTCGGGCACCGTGGACAACCTGCGCATCGTGTGGGATCTCGAGAGAATCTTTGGCAGATCTAACGACTTCGCCGGCGTCCTTGAAAACGATGAATTTGGCAATCCGCACGCCGTGGCAGTCAACGGCACGGGCCACATATTCGTGGCCGACACCAACGGCGAGCGCATCCAGGTTTTCAACTCCACCTGGGACTTTGTCGCCAGCATCCGCAATACCGGAGACATCGGATTTTCTGTTCTGACCGACATGGTGATAGACGATAACTCGGGCCACCTATACGCGGCAAATCTCGGATACGTATCCGATACCGGTACCGTCAAGGTGTTCAACACCGCAAGGGACCTCGTCCGTACCATCGCCGGATTTAACTTCCCGTGGGGAATGGGGCTGGACGCCGTCTCGGGCGACCTATACGTGATCCACGGAAGTTTTGGTGCCTACAAGATCTCTGTGTACAACTCCACTTGGGATTCCAAACCTCACATCAGCTTAGGCGGATTACCCGACGGCATCCTCCCATTTGCCTCGGTACAAGACGTGGCAGTGGACTCCGATTCTAACCGGATATACGTGACAGACTCGCGGGGCCGCGTCGTAGTCCTCAACTCCACGGGAGGCTATGTCGACCAGATCTCCGGTCTTCACAGCACGCGCGGCGTGGCAGTGGATCCCTCCATGGGCCTCCTGTACGTGGCCGAGGAGGGAACTAGATACCGCGTCCAGGTGTACAATTCCACCACCCATGATCATGTCACCACCCTCCCCGGTGCCTTTAACTACCCGCGCCAGATAGCACTGGACGCCTCGGGATCCGTCTACGTGGCAGTGGTTAACAACGGCCAGATCCGAAAATTCAACGTCGGTCACGCCTTTGATGTGGTGGACCCCCTCGACGGCCGGACGCTCACCGTTAACATGACGGCCGGCAGCGTGCAGGACATCGACGGGGTCGGCAACGAGGCCTCCAACAACGCGAGCATCGTCATAGACCGCACCGGCCCGACCCCGGTCATCACGTCCGTGCAGCCGAACGCGACCTCCTCCCCGGTCATCAACTTCCGGGTGGACTTTGGCCAGGCCGTCACCGGGTTTGCACCGGACGAGATCACGCTGTCCGGCACCGGCACGCACGGCGGCCCGGCCAACTTTGAGGAACGTGGCGGCGGCCTCTACACCTTTGAGGTCCGGCCCACGCTGAACGGGACGATACTGGTCGATATAGCCGCGAATGCGGCGCGCGACCTTGCCGGAAACCCCAGCGAGGCGGCGGCCCGGTTCTCGATCATCTATTATTCGGAGCCGCTGATCCCGACGATCACCGGGATACAGCAGGGCCCCACCGGCCTGCGTACCGTATCGTTCGCCCTGAACTTTAGCAAGCCCGTCGCCGCCTCCCAACTCGACACATCGGACATCAGCGCCACCTCGGGCACCGTTTCAAACATGCGGTTTGCGCCGCAGCACAACGGCAGCTTTGGCGGCCGGGGCTCCGGCGACGACCGGTTCACTTTACCCTCCGGCGTGGCCGTCAACGGCACCGGCCACATATTCGTGGCCGACCTGGGCAACGGCCGCATCTCGGTCTTCGACGATACAAGACGGCAGATAGGCGGCATCACCGGGCTTGACGCCCCCTCCGCCGTGGCCACCGGGGACAGGTCCGGCCGCATATTCGTGGCCGACGACACCGGCGGCGGCCGCGTCGCCGTGTTCGACTCCGCCTGGGGCCGGATCACCGACCTGCCCGGTACGTTTGACTCCCCCACCGGCGTGGCCGTGCACCCCTCATCGGGCCGCGTATTCGTGGCCGACAACACCGGCGCCGGCGGCCGCGTCGCCGTGTTCGACCCCTCCGCGGGCCTGACATACGCGGCAGCCCCCGACCTGCCCGGCCCCTTTGACTCCCCCACCGGCGTGGCCGTGCACCCCTCATCGGGCCGCGTATACGTAACCGACAACACCGGCGCCGGCGGCCGCGTCGCCGTATTCGAGCCCTCCGCGGGCCGGACATACGCGGCAGCCCCCGACCTGCCCGGTACGTTCGACCGCCCGCGCGGCGTGACGGTCGACGCCTTTTCGGGCGACGTATACGTGGCCGACACCAACAACCACCGGATCCTCGTCTTCAACCCCGCCCGGAGCATCATCGCCAACATCACCGGCCTCTTCAACCTGCCGTACCACGCGGCCGTCGACGGTTCGTCGGGTACCCTGTACGTGGCGGACCGCAACGGCCACCACGTCAGGGTGTTCGATCCCACCTACGCCTTTGACGTGGAGGCACCGGCCGACGGGTACACGCTCGTGGTGGACATGCCGGCAGGCCGCGTACAGGACAGGAACGGGACACCCAACGAGGCCTCCTACCAGGAACGCATCCTCATCGACAGGACGCCGCCGGTCCCCGCCATCACGGCTACAACCCCGGGCCTGACCAACGTCACGACGGCCCACCTCAGGCTGGACTGGGGCGAGTCCGTCGACGCGCGGACCCTTGCGGCACCGGACATCAACGTCACCTCGGGTACGGTGGGTCTGGGCCTGGAGCTTGACCCCGCCGGCTCCTTCGGCGGCCGGGGCACGGCCGACGGCCTGTTCGAGCGCCCCACCGGCGTGGCCGTCGGTTCGGCGGGCTCCGTATACGTGACCGACGAGTCCAACGGCGTCCAGATCTTCGATGCCGACCTGAACTACACCGCCGACCTGCCCGGCCCGTTCTCCCGCCCCTCCGGCGTGGCCGTCGATGCGACCACGGGCCACATATACGTGGCCGACCTGTTCGCCGACCGCATCCGGGTGTTCAACTCCACGCACCACCACATCGCCAACATCACCGGCGCCTTCTCCAACGCGTCGGACGTGGCCGTCGACGGACGCTCCGGCAACACGTATGTGGCGGATCCCGACGCCGACCTCGTCCGGGTGTTCGACCCATGGCGGCGCCACGCCGCCGACATCGACGACCGGTTCGACAACCCCGGCGGCGTGGCCGTCGACGGCTCCACCGGCCGCATATACGTGGCCGACACCGGCAACGACCGCGTCGCCGTGTTCGGCCCCGACGGGCGCTTCCTCCACAACATCACCGGCTGGTTTACGGGCCCGGAGGACGTGGCCGTCGACGGCATATCGGGCACCGTATACGTGGCGGACCGGGGCGGCCTCCGGGTGCAGGTGTTCGCTTCGGACACCGGCGGCAACGTCCACAACATCACCGGGATCTCCGGCCCGGTCTCCCTGGCCGTCGACGGCTCGGGAACCCTGTACGTGGCGGACCGCTCCTCCCACATGATCAGGACATTCGAGCCGGCATACCGGATCGCCGTGGCCGATATCGGGGAGGGCATCCTGGCCGTGAACCTGCCGGCGGGCCTGGTACGGGACGGGGCCGGAAACGCAAACGACGCCTCCGGCTATGCGTATCTAGAGGTGGATCACACAGCCCCCCGGCCCGTCATCACCGCCGTACAGTCGGGCCCGACGGATGCGGCCGTCATCGACCTCCGGGTGAACTTTACGGAGCCCGTCACAGGCTTTGAGGCGGACGATATCGCGCTCTCCGGGACGGCCCCCCACGGGGGCGTGACCGGCTTTACGAAGCTCACCCCCGCCAACTATACCTTCCAGATACGGCCCACATTCCGGGGGGACATACACGTGGACATCCCCGCCGGTACACTGCGGGATCAGGCCGGCAACCTCGGCACCGCGGCGGCCCGGTTCTCGATCACCTCCAGCGGCACCCAGCTGATCCCGACCGTCACCGCCGTACCTGCGGACCCCACCACCCTGCGGTCCGTACCCTTCAGCCTGACATTCAACAGGGCCGTAGATCCCGCCACCCTGGACGCCTCGGACATCGTGCCCTCCTCTGGAACCGTCCGGAACCTGCGGCTGGCGCCGCAGCACCTCACAAGCCTCGAGGGTACGGGCGCCCCCGGCGACAGGTTCAGCGGCCCGCTGGGCATGGCCGTGGACGGCGGCTCGGGCGACATATACGTGGCCGACACCGCCAACGGTCACGTCGACGTCTTTGACCGGCATGGGCGCCACGTCCAGACCATGGACGACCATCTGGGCTCCCCGGCCGGCATCGCGATAAACGGCTCGGGCGTCATATTCGTGGCCGATTCGAACAGCGGCCAGGTGGACGTGTTCGGCCCCGACAGGGGCCACACCGGTACCGTCGACTACCCGTTCAGCTTTCCGACCGACGTGGCCGTCGACGACTTGACCGGCACCCTGTACGTGGCCGACACCGGCAACAGCCTCGTCAGGATGTTCGACTCCGCCCTGGACCACACCGGCGACATCCCCCGGACCTCGTTCAGCTTTCCGCGCAGCGTGGCCGTCAACGGTTCCGGCCACGTATTCGTGGCAGACTCCGTGAATAACCGCGTCGCGGTCTTTGGCCCCGGCCTGGATCCCCTCCCGGACCTGCCCGGTACGTTCAACAACCCGTCCGGGGTGGAGGTCGACGGCTCGGGCCGCATATACGTGTCCGATACGGGCGGCAACCGCGTCGAGATCTTCGACCCGGCACTGCGCAGCATCGCCAACATGACGGACGGGTTTGACGCACCGCGCAGCCCTGCGATCGACGGCTATTCGGGCCGCATATACGTGCCCAACTGGAGGAGCGGCCACGTCGCCGTCCTTGACGGGACCGCCCACGCCTTCGAGGTGGCCGATCCTGCCGACGGGCGGAGGCTCACCGTCAGCATACCGGAGGGCCGCGTGCAGGATCCGGCCGGCAACCGGAACGTGGCATCAAACGAGGCGGACATCGGGGTCGACAGGTCACTGTCCGGTGTCGTCTCGGCGGCAATCACGGCCCCGGACCGCATCACCATACGGTACGGCGAGCCCGTACACGCGGCAGGTACTGCATACGGCGCCCTGACCGTGGGGGGCGCCCCGCGCGGATACGCGGCCGGCGATCCTTTGTCGGGCAACGGCACGGAGGTCCACATCCTGGCCTTTGCGGAGGGCGGCACGGCCTCCCCCGGCGCCGTCGGCACGCTGATCATCAACGCGACGGCGATAACGGACCGCGTGGGGAATGTCCTTGACGACACGGATGCGTACCTGCAGCGGCTTGCCGACGGCCAGCCCCCCGGCATAATCCATGCCGTGATAACCACCTCGCCGGATCACATCACCGTACGGTACGGCGAGCCCGTGCATGCGACAGGCACGGCATACGGCGCCCTGGCCGTGGGGGGCGCCCCGCGCGTCCACGACTGGGCCGCCAGGTCCTCGGGCAACGGCACGGCCGTACACACGCTGGCCTTTACGGGCGGCGGCGTGCAGGGCGCGCCGAGCTCCGCCGGCACCCTTGTCATGGACAGGACCGCGGTGACGGATCTTGCCGGCAACGCGCTGGGCGGCACGACGGCGCACCTGCAGGCGCTGACATCGGGCCTCCTGCCTACAGCCGGGATCACGACCAACGCGACGGCGCCCACCGCCACGCCGACGGTACACTTCACCGTCACGTTCAACAGGCCCGTGAGCAACGCCACCCTCGACATATCGGACATCAACGCCACCTCGGGCACGGTTTCGAACCTGCGCCCGGTGCCGCACCACTCCTTCTTTGGAAGCGCGGACGCCACCTCGGGCTCCGGCCCGGGCGAGTTCAACACGCCGCACGGCGTGGCCGTCAACGGCTCCGGCCACATATTCGCGGCCGACACGAACAACGGGCGCATCTCCATCTTCAACTCCACGGGACAACACCTCACCGACATACGCGGCCTTGCCGGCCCGTACGGCGTGGCTATCAACGGCTCCGGCCACATATTCGTGGCCGAGACGAACGGCAACCGCCTCTCGGTGTTCGATTCGGCAAGAAACCCCGTTGCCACCATCACCGACCTGCTTTTACAACCGAGCGCCGTCGCCATAGACGGGGTGTCCGGTGCCGTATACGTGACCAACCTGGGCAACGGCCGCGTCCAGATCTTCGACCACGCCGGACGCCACACGGGCAACCTCACCGACACCTTCAGCCTGCCGCACGGCGTGGCCGTGCACGGCATATCGGGCACCCTGTACGTGGCCGACAGCGCCAACAACGACATCGCCGTATTCGACTCTACGGGAGGCCGCATCGCTACCATCAACGGTACCTTCGCCCTGCCGCACCACCTGGCCGTAGACGGCGCCTCGGGCGCCCTGTATGTGGCCGACCGCGACCACCACCACATCGAGGTGTTCCGTATAACCGGGGGGCCCGGCACCGCGGCGGAGATCGCCTGGAACCGCACCGCGATCATCGAGGGCGGGTTTTCAAACCCGCGCGGCGTGGCCGTGCACGGCGCCACCGGCACCGTGTACGTGGCAGACAGCGACAACCACCGCATCGCGGTCTTTGACGGGGCGAGGTACGCCTTTGGGGTGGAGAACGCGACCGACGGGCGCACGCTGGCGGTGAACCTGGCGGCCGGCGGCGTGCAGGACCTGGCCGGCAACGCGATCGCGGGGTCCGGTACCGTGCGCGTGGGTATCGACCGCACCGCCCCCGTCCCCGTGATCACGGCCGTGCAGGACAGCCCGACCAGGGCCCCCGCCATCGACCTCCGGGTGGACTGGGGCGAGAACGTCACCGGGTTCGGCGCCGCGGACATCGTGCTGTCAGGCGACGCCACGCACCGGGGCGTCACCGACTTTGCGGCGGCGGCCAACGGCTCCGCCTACACGTTCAAGGTCCGGCCCACCGCCGGGGGGACCATCCACGTGGACATCCCCGCCGGCGCCGCCGCCGATGCGGCCGGCAACCCCGGCGTGGAGGCCGACAGGCTCTCGATGGTATACGACGGCATGTTGCTGGTACCCGGCATCACGACACCCCAGGGACACACCAGCCTGCGGACCGTACCGTTCGCCCTGGACTTTAACCGGGCCATAGACCCGTCCACGCTCGACAGCTCGGACATCCGCGCCACCTCTGGGACCGTCCGGGATCTGCGCCTGCAGCCGCAGCCGGGCGGGATCTTTGGCGGCGGCGGCCCGGGCGAGGGCGGCCAAGGTTCGGGCCCCGGCCATCTTCACTCCCCCTCCGGCGTGGCCGTCAACGGCTCCGGGTACGTGTACGTGGCAGACATAAACAACGGCCGCGTCCAGATCCTCGGCCCCTCGCTGGACCTCGTGGGCAGCATCACCACCCGGCTTGTCAACCCCTCCGGCGTGGACGTGCACCCCACCTCGGGCGCCGTATACGTATCCGACTCGAACACCAACCGCGTCGAGATCTTCAACCCGGCCGGGAGCCACAACGGCACCCTCACCATCACCGGCGGGTTCCTCCTTCCGCAGGACGTGGCCGTCAACGGCACCGGCCACACCTTCGTGGCCGACTGGGGGCGCTCACGGATCTCCGTCTTTGACCCTGCGAAGATGCTCGTAGGCCACATCGCCGGTTTCAACCTTCCGCGGGGCGTGGCCGTGGATCACTCCTCCTCGGGCCACATATACGTGGCCAACTCGGGCAACAACCAAATCCGGATCCTCGACCGCGCCTTCCACCCAGTCGCCGACATCGTCGGCCCGCTTAGCAATCCGACCGGCGTTACCGTGGACCCGGACTCGGGCCACATATACGTGGCCGACTCGGGCAACGACCGTGTAGCGGTCTTCGACTCGGCCCGGAACATCATCGCCAGCATCACCGGTCCGTTCAACGGGCCGCGCGACGTGGCCGTACACCCCGCCTCGGGCGCCGTATACGTGACGGACCTGAACAACCACCGCCTCCGGGCGTTTGACACCGCATACGCCTTCAACGTGGCGGATCCCGACAACCTGCGGCGGCTCGCCGTGGACCTGCCAGAGGGTAGCGTGCAGGATGCTGCCGGGAACCCGAACGTGGCGCCGCGCACCGCCGGCGTATACGTGGACAGGACCGCCCCGGCCCCGGCCGTCTCCACGGAACAGCGCGGCCCCACGAACGCGACGGTGATCGAGTTTCAGCTGGACTTTGAGGGGGCCATAAACGCCACCACCTTTGTCACCTCGGACATCGACGCCACCACCGGAACGGTGCAAAACATGGGCCTGGTGTGGCGGCCCGCCGGGGACATAGGCGGCCCCGGAACCGCCCCGGGCCTGTTCGTCAGCCCGTCGGATGTGGCAGTCGACGGCCCGTCCGGCCTGGTATACGTAGCCGAGACGGGCGGCGACGACCGCGTCCAGATGTTCAACGCCACCACGGGGGCCTACATCGACCTCCTCCCCGGCGTGTTTTCCAATCCGAACGGGGTGGAGGTGGACCAGGCCACCGGCCGCATATACGTGGCGGACTGGACCGGCAACTACATAGCGGTGTTCAACGGTACGGGGCACCCCGTCACCAGCATCACCGGCCACCTTGATGCCCCGATCGACATAGCAATCGACGAATCCTCGGGCACCCTGTACGTGGCCAACACGGGCAACAACCGCATCGCCGTGTTCGACTCCTCACTGGATCACGTCACCGACATCGCCGGCACCCCCGCCTTTAGCTTTCCGTCCGGCCTGGACGTGGACGGCTCCGGCAACCTATACGTGACCGATGCGAACAACAACCGCGTCCGGATGTTCGGCCCCGACCTGGCCCCGCTCCCGGACCTGGCCCCCTCCGACCCGTTCGATTATCCGACCTCGGTGCTGGCCGACGACTTTGCGGGCGTCCTGTACGTGTCGGACGCGAACAACGACCGCATCCTGATCTTCAACTCCACCACGCTGGACCACACGGGTACCATCACCGGCGGGTTTGACTTTCCGCTGGGGCTGGCCGCCGACCCTGCCACCGGCACCCTGTACGCGGTCGATCTGTCCAACCACCGCGTCCGGGTCTTTGATCCGGCATACGCCTTCAACGTGACGGATCTGGCCGACGGGGCAACGCTCAACGTGACCCTGCCGGCCGGCTCGATGCGGGATCCGGCCGGCAACCCCAACGATGTATCCAACACGGTAAGCATCGGGATCGACCGTACAGTCCCGACGCCCCGCATCACCTCCGACCAGAGCAGCCCGACCCGCGCGGCCGCCATCGGCTTCCGGGTGGGGTTCGGCGAGAACGTCACCGGGTTCGACGCTACGGACATCGCGCTCTCCGGCGGGGCCGAGCACGGCGGCGTGGCCGGCTTTGCCGGCGCCGACGGCTATGCCAACTATACCTTCGAGGTCCGGCCCACCTCGACCGGGACGATACTGGTGGACATCCCGGCCGGCGCCGCGCGCGACGCGGCGAACCACACCAGCAACGCGGCGGCCCGGTTCACGATGGTATACGACGGCACGCCCCTGGTCCCAGTCATCACCTCCGTGCCCTCCGGCCACACCAACCTGCACACGGTACCCTTCAACATGAGCTTTAACAAACCGATACGCACCGCGACCCTGCAGGCCTCCGACATCGAGGCCACCTCGGGAACGGTACAGAACATGCGTCCCGTATGGCCGTATACCGGAGGCTTCGGCGGCCCCGGCCGGGGGGCGGGCCAGCTTGACTCCCCGGGCGGCGTGGCCGTCAACGGCTCCGGGCACGTGTACGTGGCCGACACGGGCAACGGCCGCATCGAGATATTCGACGGCGCGGGGCGGCCGGTGGCCAACCTCACCGGCCCGCTCGTCTCCCCGTACGCGGTGGCAGTCGACGGCTCCGGCCACGCGTATGTGGCCGACACCGACGGCAACAGCAACAACAACAACGTCACCGTGTTCGACCCCGCACGGCACAACATCCGCAACCTCACCGGCATGTTCGACTCTGCGCGCGGTGTGGCAGTCAACGGCTCCGGGCACGTGTACGTGGCCGACACCGGCAACAACAACGTCACAGTGTTCGATCCTGCCGGGCGCAACATCTACGACCTTGCGGGCCCGTTCGGCTCCCCGCGCGGCGTGGCCGTCGACTCCCGTTCCGGGCACGTGTACGTGGTCAACGCCGCAGGCGCCGGCGGCGGCGCCGGCGCCAACCTCACCGTGTTCGACCCCGCCGGGCGCCTCACGGACACCATCACCGCCGGCCACCTTGCGGCCCCTAGCGGCGTGGCCGTCGACTCTTATACCGGGTACGTATACGTGGCCGATGCCGGCACCGGCGACGGCGTGCCCCGGGTCGCCGTGTTAGACAGTACCACGAAACGGCATATCGCCAACATCACCGGCCCGCTCGTCTCCCCGTCCGGCGTGGCCGTCAACGGCTCCTCTGGAACGGTATACGTGACAGACCGGACCGCCTCCACCGTCCACGTCTTTGACACCGCATACGCCTTTGAGGTGGAGGCCCCCGCCGGCGGGGACACGCTGGAGGTACGCCTGCCCGAGGCCCGCGTGCGGGACACGGCCGGAAACATAAACGTGGCCTCCGGCACGGTGCGCCTGGTAATAGACAGGATCCCGCCCGCGCCCGCCGTCACCATCGTACAGCCGGATCCGACCAACGCGACGGTGATCAACCTCCGGCTGGACTTTGGCGGGGAGGTCATAGACGACTCCACCCTGGACACCTCTGACATCAACGTCACCTCCGGTACGGTCCGGAACCTGCGCGCGAGCCTGGGCAACAACGGGAGCTTTAGCGGCAGAGGACAGGACAGCGGCCTGTTCACCTACCCGTCCGGCGTGGCCGTCAACGGCTCCGGCCACATATTCGTGGCCGACACCGACAACCGGCGCATCTCCGTCTTCGACTCCGCCAGGCACCACGTCACCGACATGGCCATCACCGGCCCGCCGGGGTATCCGGGCGACGTGGCCGTCGGCGGCCCGTCCGGCAGCATATACGTGACGGACAGGAACAACAACCGCGTCCGCGTCCTTGACACGGCCGGGAATCCGGGCACCGATCTCCCCGGGCCCTTCGCCTCCCCGTCCGGCGTGGCCGTCGACGGCACCTCGGGCCGCATATACGTGACGGATACGACCGGCGGCGGCAGGGTCGCCGTATTCGACTCTACAGGACGCCACGATTTCGATCTCGCCGGCGACTTTGACTCCCCGCGCGGCGTGGCCGTCGACGCCACCACCGGTACCGTATACGTGGCCGATCTGGGCAACCACCGCGTCGCCGTGTTCGACTCGGCCGGCCGCGTCCCGGCAGACGACCTCCGCCGCCTGCTCGACTCCCCGTCCGGCGTGGCGACCGACGGCTCGGGCAACATATACGTGACGTACAGGGACGACGATCACGTCGCGGTCTTCAACTCCACGCGACACCACGTCGCCAACATCACCGGCCCGTTCCTGATCCCGCGCGACGTCACCGTCGACGCCGCCTCGGGCACCGTATACGTGGCGGACTCGGGCAGCCACCACATCCGGGCATTCGGCGTATACCTTGACACGGCGTACGCCGTTGACGTGGAGGGGCCGGCGGAGGGACGGACGTTTGCGGCGAACCTGCCCGCCGGCAGTATGCAGGACGCGGCCGGGAACGAAAACACGGACTCCGGCTTTGCGCGCGTCCGGGTGGACCGCACCGCCCCCGAACCGGTCATCACGTCGGTACAGCCGGACCGGACGGCCTCCGCCACAATCAACTTCCGGGTGGGGTTCGGCGAGAACGTCACCGGGTTTGACGCGGCCGACATCGCGCTGTCGGGATCCGCCTCGCACGGGGGCGTGGCCAACTTTGGCGGCCTCGACGGCTATGCCAACTATACGTTCGATGTCTCGCCCACCTTCCGGGGGACGGTACGCGCGGACATCGCCGCCGGCGCCGCCGCCGATACGGCGGGCAACCCCAGCGTGGCAGCCGCCCGGTTCCAGATATTCTCGGACAACACCGCCCTGATCCCCGCGATCACCACCACGGCGGGGCCCGGCTCGACCAACCTGCAGACGGTTCCCTTTACCCTAGCATTCAACCGGGCCATAGACGGCGCCACCCTGGACGCATCGGACATCGACGTTACGGCAGGTACGGTATCGGACCTGCGGTTCACACCGCGGAACGAGACCGGCTTTGGCGGCCCCGGCTCCGGCAACGGCAAGTTCAGCGGCCCCCTCGGCATGGCCCTGGACGGCGGCTCGGGCAACCTGTACGTGGCCGACTCGCGGAACGGCCGCGTCCAGATCTTCGATTCCGACGGCGGATACACCGATACGATCCGCGGCGATCTGAGCCTTCCGGCCGGCGTGGCCGTCAACGGTACCGGCCACGTGTTCGTGGCCGATTCGAACAACGGCCGGATCCACGTGTTCGGTCCGGACCTGGATCCGGTCAACGCCACCGCCGCCGGCCTCCTCAGATTTCCCTCCGACGTGGCCGTCGACGGTGCCACGGGCAACATATACGTGGCCGACACGGGCAACGGCCGCATCCGGATGTTCGATTCCTCGCTGCGGCCCGGCACCGACATCCCAGAGACGTTCAGCTTTCCGCGCGGCGTGGCCGTCAACGGTTCCGGCCACGTGTTCGTGGCCGACTCCGGGAACGACGGCGTCCGGGTCTTTGATCGGTCGATGGGCCGCGTCGGCAACATCACCGGCCCGTTCGACAACCCGTCCGGGGTGGAGGTGGACGCCGTTTTCGGGAACGTGTACGTGGCAGACACGGACGCCGGCCGCATCGCCGTGTTCGATACGGCACTGCGCAGCATCGCCAACATCACCGCCGGCGGGTTCGGCGCCCCGCGCGGCCCGGCCGTCGACGGCTATTCGGGGACGGTATACGTGGCCGACACGGCAGGCAACCGCATCGTGGTGTTAAAACCGGAATGGACATTCGGGGTGGCGGGCACCGAGCACGGGCAGACGCTTGCCGTGAACATGTCGGCCGGCCGCGTGCAGGACTCTACCGGAAACGACAACGCGGCCTCCAACACGGTGAGCCTCACCATAGACCGGAGCGCCCCGGAGCCCGTCATCACCTCCGTACAGCGGAGCCCGACCAACGCCACCACGATCAGCTTCCGCGTGGCCTGGAGCCTCGACGTCACCGAGTTTACACGGGATGACATCACGCTGGACGGCGATGCCGCTCCGGGCAGCGTAACCAACTTTGTAATGGTCCGCGGCGACCTGTACACGTTCGATGTGGTGACCGTCTCCGACGGGACGGTACAAGTCGGGATCGCCCCGGGTGCCGCCGAGGACAGGGCGGGCAACCCCAGCGCCGAGGCCGATCCGGTACGGGTGGTACGCGACACCGAGCGGCCCACCCCCCTGATCACCGCCGTACAGTCCAGCCCGACGGGCGCCCCCACCATCAACCTCCGGGTGCACTGGGAGGACGGCGATGCGGTCACCGGGTTCACGGCGGACAATGTAACGCTGTCAGGAGACGCCCTGCACGGCGGCATAACCAACTTTGTGATGGTCCGCGGCGACCTGTACACATTCGACGTCTCGCCCACCGCCGACGGGACGGTACAGGTCGACATCGCGGAGAACGCGACGCGCGATCTGGCCGGCAACCCCAGCGAGGCGGCGGCCCGGTTCTCGATCACGTACCACGGCATGCCCCTGGTACCCACGATCACCCCGGTACGGTCCGGCTCCACCAACCTGCAGACGGTGCCGTTTTACATCGAGTTCAGCAGGGTCGTAGACGCCGCGACCCTCGATGCCTCGGACATCGAGGCCACGTCGGGAACCGTCTCGGATCCGCACCCCGTGTGGAAATTCAAAGACAATTTCGGGGGCTTTGGTCCTCAGAACGGCAGGTTTCAGAACCCAGCCGGGATTGCAATCGACTCGGGCCGCATATACGTGGCCGACTGGAACAACAACCGGATCCAGGTGTTCGACTCCGACCGCAGATACATCACCGAGATCAAAAACGGGTTTGACACCCCGTATGATGTGGCCGTCAACGGTTCCGGCCACGTGTTCGTGGCCGACACCAACAACAACCGGATCCAGGTGTTCGACCCCGCGTACCGCAACATAACCGACATCACCGGCTTTACATTCCCGTTCAGCGTGGCCGTCAACGGCTCCGGCCACATATTCGTCTCCGACTCCCACGCCCGCAACCGCATCGCGGTGTTCGACTCCGCCGGGGGAAACATCACGGAGATCACCCGCGACTTTGACCGCCCGCATGACATAACCTTCGACGATACCACGGGCAACATATTCGTGGCCGACACCTTCAACAACCGCGTCCGGGTGTTCGACTCGGCGTGGAACCTCATCACCGACCTGTCCTCGCCGACCCACCCGACCGGCGTGGCAATCGACGGCCGGTCCGGCGACGTATACGTGTCCAAATTCGGCACCGGCCGCGTCGCGGTGTTCAACTCCTCGTGGGGCCACGTCGCCGACATCGACCACATATTCAACGGCCCGCACGGCGTGGCCTTCGACGCCTCCTTCACCTCCCTGTACGTAACCGAAAGGAACCGCAACTATGTCACGATCTTCGATGCGAGGTACACCTTCGATGTGGCCGATCCGGCGGACGGACGGACGCTGGCCGTGAACATGTCGGCCGCGCGCGTGCAGGACCGGGCGGGGGCCGCAAACGTGGAGTCCAATACGGCGCGGATAAACATAGACAGGACCCTCCGGGGGCCCGTCATCAGCGCCGTACAGTCCAGCCCGACGGACGCGGCCACTATCAATTTCCGGGTGGACTGGGACGAGAACGTCCGCGGGTTCGGCGCGGACGACATCACGCTGTCCGGGACGGCCGCGCACTTTGGCGCGACCCACTTTGCCGGCGGCGGCGCCAGCTATACCTTCAACGTCTCGCCGGTATCGGACGGGACGATACTGGTGAACATCGCGGCCGGCACCGTACAGGACGCGCTGGGCAACCCCAACGAGGCGGCCGTCCGGTTCCTGGTCACATACGACACCGCCCCCCTGACGCCCGTGATCTCCACCTCCGTACCGTCCGGCTCCGCCGACCTGCAGACGGTCCCGTTCAACCTGACATTCAACAAGCCCGTGGACGCCTCGACCCTGGGGACCGCCGACATCGATGCCACCTCTGGCACCGTGCAGGACCTGCGCGCGGCGTGGCACCACGACGGGAACCTCGGCGGCGAGGGCACCGGCAACGGCCGGTTCACCAACCCGCACGGCGTGGCGACGGACCATGCCGCCGGCCGCACGTACGTGGCCGACACGGGCAACTCGCGCCTCGCCGTATACGATGCCGGGGGGCGCCACACCGACAGCATCACCGACCTTCGCCGCCCGCAGGGCGTGGCGGTGGACAACGTGACGGGCGAGATATACGTGGCCGACACCGACAACCACCGCGTCGCCGTGTTCGGCCCCGACCTGGAATCGGCCGCCAACATCCCAAATCTCAAAAACCCCATCGGCGTGGCGCTCAACGGCACCGGGCACGTGTACGTCGCCGACACCGGCAACAACCGCGTCGCCGTGTTCGGCCCCGACCTGGAATTTGTCGCCAACATCACCGACTCCGGCAGGATTGACAGCCCCTCGGGCGTGACCGTCAACGGCACCGGCCACGTGTACGTTGCAGACTCGGGCAACAACCGCGTCGCCGTGTTCGGTACGGACGGGGGGTTCCTCGCCAACATCACCGACTCCTTCTCCCATCCGTTCGCCGTCTCGATAGACGGCCCGTCGGGCCGGATATACGTCTCCGATCCCTTCAACAACCGCATCGCCGTGTTCGGTGCCGACCACGCCCATGTCGCCAACATCACCGACTGGATCAACGTGCCGACCGGGGTCGCAGTCGAGGAGGCCACCGGCACGCTGTACGCGGTCAGCCGCGACAACCACCACCTGTCGCTCTTTGATCCCGCATACTCCTTCGAGGTGGAGGATCCGGCCGACGTGCGGACGCTGGCCGTGAACATGTCGGCGGGCCGCGTGCAGGACCCGCACGGGCGCGCAAACGAGGCCTCCAATACCGTACGCATCCACATAGACAGGACCGGCTCCATGCCGGTCATCACCTCCGTTCAGGACAGCCCGACGGATGCGGCCACCATCAACTTCCGGGTGAACTTCCGCGAGCCCGTAACCGGGTTCGGACCGGGGAATATCACGCTGTCCGGGACCGCCGCGCACGGCGGCATCACCAACTTTGCGAGGGTCGGCGACGGCTCCGTCTACACGTTCGACGTCTCGCCGACGGCCGACGGGACGGTACGGGTGGACATCGCCGCCGGCGTGGCGCCTGATCTGGCGGGCCACCCCAACGAGGCCGCCGCCCGGCTCTCGATATTCTCGGTGGTCACGCCGCTGATCCCCGGCATCGTCCCGGTACACCCGGGCCCCTCCAACCTGACGGTGGTGCCCTTCAACGTTACCTTCAACAAGCCCGTGGATGTCGGGACCCTGACGGCATCTGACATCGATGTGTCGTCTGGAACGGTCGGGGACCTGCGCCTGGCGCCGCGGCACGTGGAGGACATCGGCGGCTACGGCCCCGGCCGCGGCCAGCTTTCGGCCCCGTACGGCATGGCGATCGACGGCTCGGGCAACCTGCTCGTGGCCGACTCCGACAACGACCGCGTCGCGGTGTACAACCGCACGCTGGACCACGTCGCCAGCATCACCAACAACGCCGCCGGCGACCTGTTGGTGGACCCGCTGGACGTGGCCGTCAACGGCACCGGCCACGTGTTCGTGGCCTCGACGGACGCCTACCAGATCGCGGTGTTCAACTCCACCTTTCACAACATAGCCAACATCACCAGCGGCTCCCCCGTTTTTGACGAGGCGCAAGGCGTGGCCGTCAACGGCACCGGCCACATATTCGTGGCCGGCGGCAACGACCGCATCCAGGTGTTTGATCGCGCCCTGAACCACGTCGCCAGCATCGGGAGCGACAACCCCCACAACAGGGACTTTAATTCCCCGCGCGGCATGGCGATCGACGGCTCGGGCAACCTGTACGTGGCCGACAGGGGCAACTCCCGCATCGCAATCTTCAACACCGTCCTGGATCACACGGGGGATCTCCCCATCCCTGTCGCTGGCGCCACGGGCGTGGCAATAGACGGCACCACGGGCAACATATACGCGGTCGAATCGGGCCATGACAGCATCCAGATCTTCAACTCTACGAACCACCACATCGGGACGATCTCCGACCGCGTCGATCCGCTGGGCGACAAACCGCGCCGCGTGGCCGTCGACGGCGCCACGGGCACCCTGTACGTGACCGACACGGGCGACAACACCGTCCAGGTGTTCGATGTGAACTCGTACACATTCAACGTGACGGATCCGGCGAACCGGGAGGATCTCGGGGTGCGCATGCAGGCGGACCGCGTGCGGGACGCGCACGGGTACTCGAACGAGGCATCCGATCGGGCGGAGGTCCGCATAGACAGGGACGCCCCCGTGCCGCGCATCACCTCGGAGCAGTCGCCGGGCCCGACCGGCGCGGCGGTGATCAGCATCAGGGTGGACTTTGGCGAAAACGTCACCGGGTTCGGACCTGCCGACATCACGCTCTCAGGCGAGGCCACGGTCCGGGGCATCGCCAACTTTGCGGACGTCAACGGGACCGTCTACACATTCGACGTGCTGACCGCGACCGGCGGGACGATACGCGTCGACATCGCCGCCGGCGCCGCAGCCGATACGGCCGGCAACCCCAGCGGGGCCGCCTCCCGGTTCTCGATTGTATACGTGAGGCCGCCACTGATCCCGGAGATCGGGGTGCAGGCGGGCCCCGTCTCCCTGCAGACGGTCCCCTTCAACCTGACATTCAACCGGCACGTGAACGCCTCCAGCATCAACGCGACCGACATCGAGGTATCGTCGGGTACCGTCCTGAACCTGCGCCCCGTATACGGGTACGAGGCGGGCTTGGGCGGCCCCGGCGCGGGGGACGGCCTGTTCGACGACCCGGCCCACGTGGCGGTGCACCCCGTATCGGGCCACCTCTACGTGGCGGACACGGGCAACGCCCGCGTCCAGATCTTCGACGGTGCGGGGAACCACGTCGAGGAGATCGCCGACGGGTTCGAATCCCCGACCGGCGTGGCCGTGAACCGTACGGGCCACGTATTCGTGGCAGACTCCGCCGCCAACCGCGTCGCCGTATACGACGGCGGCCTGGTCCGCATCGACAACCTGACGGCCGGCATCGCCTTCAAATCCCCGTACGGCGTGACCGTCGACACCTCGACGGGCGGCAACATCTACGTGGCCAACACACTCAACGGCACCGTCGCGGTGTTCAACTCCGCCCTGGACCACATCGCCAACATCACCCTCACCGGGGAGGATCCGCGGCCGCGGGACGTGGCAGTCGATCCCAACACCGGCAACATATACGTGGCCGACTCGGGGCACGACCGCGTCACCGTATACGGCCCCGACAGGGCCCGCATCACCGACCTGTCCGGCACGTTCAACCGGCCGTACGGGGTGGAGGTGGACCCGGCCTCGGGCTACGTCTACGTGGCCGACTCGTGGGACAGGCACATCCGCGTATACAACGGCACCACGCACCGGATAGCCAGCATTACCGCCCCCTTCGGCAACGCCACCGGGATCGCACTGGACGGCTCCACCGGCACCCTGTACGCCTCCTACCGGGAACTCTACGGGGGCACCCCGGACAACCGCATCCATGTGTTCGGCACCGGGTACGCCTTTGACGTGGCGGATCCTGCCGACAACCGGAACCTCACCGTAAGCCTGCCGGCCGGCCGCGTGCAGGACCCCGCGGGGGACGACAACAGGGCCTCTGCGCCCGCGCGCATCCGCATAGACCGCACCGCCCCGGAGCCTGTCATCACGGCCGTACAGGACAGCCCGACGGACGCGGCCACCATCAACTTCCGGGTGGGGTTCGGCGAGAACGTGACGGGGTTTGACGCTGCGGACATCGGGCTCTCCGGCGAGGCCGTGCACGGCGGCGTGACGGGCTTTGCCGGCGCCGACGGGTATGCCAACTATACGTTCGACGTCTCGCCCACCCTCCGGGGGACGATACACGTGGACATCGCCGCCGGCGCCGCCACCGATACGGCGGGCCATCCCAGCGTGGCCGCCGCCCGGTTCTCGATATTCTCGGACAGCGACGCCCTGGTCCCCACGATCACCACCACGGTGCGGTCCGGCTCGACCAACCTGGAGACGGTCCCATTTACCCTCGCCTTCAACCGGGCCATAGACGGCGCCACCCTGGACGCATCGGACATCAACGTTACAGCCGGCACGGTATCGGACCCGCGGTTCGTGCCGCGGCACGACGCCAGCTTTGGCGGCCCCCTCCCCGGCTTCGACAACGACGAGTTCCGCACCCCCATCGGCATGGTTCTGGACGGCTCGGGCAACCTGTACGTGGCCGACTCGGGCAACAACCGCATCCAGATCTTCGATCCCGACGGCGTCTACATCGACACCATCCGGCAACGGTTCACCCTCCCCACCGGCGTGGAGATAAACGGCACCGGCCACATATTCGTGGCCGACTCCGGCCGCGACAGGATCCGGGTGTTCGGCCCAGACAGGGGCCACATCACCGACATCCCCGCCGCCGGAGACACCGGCGGCACGCTGTCATCGCCGACCGACGTGGCCGTCGACGGTACCACGGGCAACATCTACGTGGCCGACACGGGCTCCGGCCGCGTCCGGGTCTTCGATTCCTCGCTGCGGCACGACACCGACATCCCCGAGACGTTCAGCTTCCCGCGCGGCGTGGCCGTCAACGGGACGGGCCACGTGTTCGTGGCCGATTCCGGGAACAACCGCGTCCGGGTCTTTGATCCGTCCCTGAACCGCGTCGGCAACATCACCGGCCCGTTCAACAACCCGTCCGGGGTGGAGGTGGACGCCGTTTACGGGAACGTGTACGTGGCCGACACGGGCGCCAACCGCATCGCGATCTTCGACCCCGCATGGCGCAGCATCGCCAACATCACCGCCGGCGGGTTCGGCGCCCCGCGCGGCCCGGCCGTCGACGGCCATTCGGGGACGGTATACGTGGCCGATACGGCGGGCCACCGCATCCTGACATTCAAACCGGAATACACGTTCGGGGTGGCGGGCACCGAGCACGGGCAGACGCTTGCCGTGAACATGTCGGCCGGCAGGGTGCAGGACGCGGCCGGAAAGGACAACACGGCCTCCAACACGGTGAGCCTCACCATAGACCGGGGCGCCCCCGAGCCCGTCGTCACCGCCGTGCCGTCCGGCCGGACCAACGCATCCGAGATCGTCTTCAGCGTGGCCTGGGACATGCCCGTCACCGGGTTTGACGGTACGGACATCGCCGTATCCGGCGACGCCGGGCACGGCGGCGTGACCGACTTTGTAAGGGTCAGCGGCGACCTGTACACGTTCAAGGTTACGGCCACCTCCGACGGCACGGTACGGGTCGACATCGCCGCCGGTGCTGCGCAGGACGGGGCGGAAAACCCCAGCGCCGCGGCCGATCCGGTACGGGTGGTACGCGACACCGAGCGGCCCACCCCGCATATCACCTCGGCACAGTCGGTCCTGACGGGCTCCGCCACCATCGACTATACCGTGGACTGGGACGGCGATGCGGTCACCGGGTTTGACGCCGGCGACATCGCCGTATCCGGTAACGCCGGACACGGCGGCATCACCGGCTTTACGCAGGTCAGCGGCGACCTGTACACATTCGGCGTCTCGCCGACCTCCGACGGCACGGTATGGGTCGACATCGCCGCCGGTGCCGCGCGCGATCTGGCAGGCAACCCCAGCAACGCGGCGGTCCGGCACTCGATAGTATACGACGGCATGCCCCTGGTACCCAGCATCGCCTCTGTACCGCAGGAGGGCTCCACCAGCCTGCAGACGGTCCCCTTCAACCTTACATTCAACCGGCCCATAAACGCCTCGACCCTGGACGCATCGGACATCAACGCCACCTCGGGTACCGTGCAGGACCTGCGCCCGGCGTGGGGGCACGACGGCAGCCTCGGGGAACGCGGTTCCGACCCCGGTAAGTTCATGAACCCGGCCGGGATTGCCATCGACTCGGGCCGCATATACGTGGCCGAATGGAACAACAACCGCATCCAGGTGCTGGACTCCGCCCACAACCATGTGGCCGACATCAGGGACTCGTTTAACACCCCGTACGCCGTGGCCCTCAACGGTTCAGGCCACGTGTTCGTGGCCGACACGAACCGCAACCGCGTCGCCGTGTTCGATACCGGGTACGGTTATGCGGGCGTCCTCACCCCGGTCACGGCCTTCACCCACCCGCTCGGCGTGGCAGTCAACGGTTCAGGCCACGTGTTCGTGACCGATACGCGCGACCGCGTCGCGGTGTTCGACCACACGGGACGCAACATCTTTGACATTACCGACGGCTTTAACGACCCGCACGGCGTGGCCGTCGATGCCACCACGGGCAACATATTCGTGGCCGACACATTCAACAACCGCGTCCGGGTGTACGACTCGTCGTGGAACCGCATCACCGACCTGTCCTCGCCGACCCACCCGACCGGCGTGGCAGTCGACGGCCCGTCGGGCCTCATATACGTGGCGACCTTTGCGAACGGCCGCGTCTCGGTGTTCAACTCCACCTGGGACCGCATCGCCCAGCTGGACCCCACCTTTGCCGGCCCGCACGGCGTGGCCTTCGACGCCTCCTCCTCCTCCGTATACGTAACCGAGCGCAACGGCCACCGCCTCCAGATCTTCGATGCCGGGTACGCGTTCGAGGTGGAGGGTCCGGCCGACGGGCGGACGCTGGCCGTGAACATGTCCGCCTATGCGGTACGGGACAGGGCCGAAAAACCCAACGTAGAGTCAAACACGGTGCGCATCGGTATCGACAGGACCGTCCTGCCGCCGGTCATCACCTCGGCACAGCCGGATCCGACCAACGCGACGACCATCAACCTCCGGGTGGACTGGGGCGAGCGCGTCTTCGGGTTCGGGGCGGACAACGTCACGCTGTCCGGGACGGCTCGGCACGGGGGTGTCACCGGCTTTGAGGGGGCCGGCGGCGCCCCCGCCGCCGCCAGCTATACCTTTGACGTGTCGCCCGTCACGGACGGGACGATACTGGTGGGTATAGCGGCCGGCGCGGCGCGGGACGCCCTGGGCAACTCGAACACGGAGGGGGCCCTGTTCTCGACGGTCTCGTTCGTCACGCCCCTGGCCCCCGTGATCACGCCCGGACTGCCGGGCCCCACCAGCCTGGACGTGATACCCTTCAACATGACCTTTAGCAGGGCCGTGAATGCCACCACGCTTCACACCTCGGACATTAGCGCCTCCTCGGGTGCCGTGGGCGGCCTGCGCACGGTATACAACAACACCGGGGGCTTTGGCGGCGTGGGCACGGCCGACGACGAGTTCACCGGCCCGGCCGGCATGGCCGTCGACGGAATCCGGGGCATCCTGTACGTGGCCGACTCCGGGAACAACCGCGTCAAGATGTTCAACCGTGCGGGAAACTATACGGGCGAGCTCCCCGGCACGTTCGCGTATCCGGCCGGCGTGGCCGTCAACTCCACCTCGGGAACCGTATACGTGGCAAGCGACCAGGGCAACAACGTCAGGATATTCGACCGTACGGGGCGCGACATCGGCGAGCTCCAGGGCACGCCCGGCAGGCAGTTTGACAGGGTGCTGGACGTGGCAGTCGACGATACCTCGGGCAACCTGTACGTGGCCGACCATTTCGGCGAGCGCGTCGCCGTCTTCAACGCCACGCTCGGCCACCTCGGCGACATCACCTCTGCCACGGCCCGCCACCCGTATGCAGTGGCGGTCAACGGTACGGGCCACGTATACGTGTCATACGGCCGCATCATCGCGGTCTTTGACTCGGCCCGGCAGCCCGTCGGCGAACTCCCCCACGTGTTCGCCGCGGCGGAGGGCGTGGCAGTCGACGGCTTTTCGGGCAACGTGTACGTGGCCGAGCGGGACGCCAACCGCATCGCCGTGCTCGACACCGCGGGGGAGCGCATCGCGGACATCACCGGCGGGTTCGACCAGCCGTCCGGGGTGGCAGTCGACGACCTGTACGGTACCGTATACGCCGTCGACACGTTCAACAACCGCGTCCGGGAGTTCGACATAGCGTACGCATTCGAGGTGGAGGCGCCCGCCGAGGGACGGACGCTTGCCGTGAACATGTCGGCGGGCAGCGTGCGGGACGTCCTCGGATACGCAAACGCGGACTCGAACACGGCGGGCATCCTCATAGACAGGGGCGACCCCGTGCCCGTGATCACCGCGGTACAGGACGGCCCGACGGATGCGGCCACCCTCAACTTTAGGGTGGGCTGGGCCGAGCCCGTCCGCGGGTTCGACGCGGGCGACATCACGCTGTCCGGGACGGCCGCGCACGGGGGTATCGCCAACTTTGCGGTACACGACGGCGGCGCCAACCACACATTCGACGTCTCGCCCGTCTCCGACGGGACGGTACGGGTGGACATCGCCGCCGGCGTCGCCCGCGATCTGGCCGGCCGCCCCAACGGGGCCGCCGACAGGTTCTCCATATTCGCGGTGGTCACGCCGCTGACCCCCGGTATCGTCCCGGTACATCCGGGCCCCTCCAACCTGACGGCCGTGCCCTTCAACGTTACCTTCAACAAGCCCGTGGATGCCGCGACCCTGACGGCGTCTGACATCGATGTGTCGTCTGGAACGGTCGGGGACCTGCGCCTGGCGCCGCGGCACGTGGAGAACATCGGCAGCTTCGGTCCGGGCAACGGCCTGTTCTTCAGCCCGTACGGCATGGCCGTCGACGAGTCCTCCGGCCGCCTGTTCGTGGCCGACGGCGAGAACGACCGCGTCGCCGTCTACAACCGAACACTGGACCACATCGCCAACATCACCGGCCTGACGGGCGGGGCGGCGGGCGTGACGGACGACGGCACCCCATGTCCGGTCAGGGGGCCGTCATGCTACCCGCCGATAGACGGGGCGCTGGGCGTGGCCGTCAACGGCACGGACCACGTGTTCGTGGCCTCGGCCGACAACGACCGGATATCCGTGTTCAACTCCACCTTCCATTATGTCGCCAACATCACCCACGCGGGGGCCGACCAGATCATCTCCCCGTACGGCGTGGCCGTCAACGGCTCCGGCCACGTGTTCGTGGCCGACACGGACGGCGGCCGCATCCAGGTGTTCGATCCCGCCCGGAACCACGTCGGCGGTACCGAAAACAACCGGGCCGACTCCGACGCCATCGAAAACCTTGACAGCCCGCGCGGCCTGGCGGTAAGCGCCGCAGGCCACCTGTACGTGGCCGATCACGGCCACAGCCGCGTGGCCATCTTCGACACCGCCCTGGGTTACGCGGGCCAGCTTGCCCTCCCCGCGGGTTCGGGTCCCACGAACGTGGCGATCGACGGTACCACCGGCAACATATACGTAGTCGAAGCGTCCCGCGACAACGTCCGGATCTTCAACTCTACGAACCACCACATCGGGACGATCTCCGACCGCGTCGATCCGCTCGGCAACTCCCCGCGCGGCGCGGCCGTCGACGGCACCACTGGCACCCTGTACGTGACCGACACGTCCAGCCACTCCGTCCAGATATTCGACGTGGACTCGTACGCCTTCAACGTGACGGATCCGGCGAACAGGGAGGATCTCACCGTACGCATGCAGGCGGACCGCGTGCGGGACGCGCACGGTACGGGAACGAGGCGTCCGGTACGGCGACCGTATACGCGGACAGGACCGCCCCGGTACCGGACATCACCTCTACACAGTCCGGCCCGACGAACGCCACCGCCATCGGCATCCGGGTGGTCTGGAGCGAGGACGTCACCGGGTTTGCACCGGACGACGTCACGCTCTCCGGTGACGCCACGTTCCGGGGCATCACCAACTTTGCAGAGGTCGCCGCCGACACCTACACCTTTGATGTGCTGCCCGCGACCGGCGGGATCATACACGTGGACATCGCCGCCGGCGCCGCCGCCGATACGGCGGGCAACCCCGGCGTGGCCGCCCCCAGGTTCTCGATCGTATACGAGAGGCCGCCCCTGCTGCCGGTGATCGGGGTGCAGACGGGCCCCACCAACTCGCAGACGGTCCCCTTCAACCTGACATTCAACCGGCCCGTGGACGCGGCCACGCTCGAGGCCTCGGACATCGACGCGACCTCGGGAACGGTACGGGACCTGCGCCCGGTGTGGCGGCACGCCGGGAGCTTTGGAGGCCCCGGCACGGGAGGCGGCCTGCTGGACACCCCGTCGGGCGTGGCCGTCCACGGCGCCACCGGCACCGTATACGTGGCCGACACGGGCAACGACCGCGCCGCGGTGTTCAACGCGGCCCGGGACTACCTCACCGACATCACCGGCCCGTTCAGCTCCCCGTACGGGGTGACGGTGGACGGCTCCACGGGCCGCGTATACGTGGCCGACGCCGGCGCCGACCGCGTAGTGGTGTTCGACGCGGCCGGCCGGTACCTCTCCAACCTCACCAGCCCGCTCGAGGCCCGGTCCGGGGTGGCGGCCAACCCGGCATCGGGCACGGTATACGTGGTGGACACGGGCAACAACCACACCAGGGTCTTTGATTCTGCGGGCCGCAACGCCCTGAACATCACCGGTTATCTTGCGTCCCCCGCCGGCGTGGCCGTCCACGGTACCACCGGTGACATCTACGTGGCCGATACCGGCAACGACCGGGTCGCCGTGTTCGACCCCGCGGGCCGCAGCACGCTGAACATCACCGGCTCGCTTGACGCCCCGTACGGGGTGGCCGTCGACGCCCCCGCGGGTGCCCTGTACGTGGCCGACGCGAACGCCGGCCGTATCGCGGTGTTCGACCTTGCCGGGAACCGCGTGGCCGGTATCGGCGGCCCGTTCGGCGGCTCCCTCGCCGTGGGGGCGGATCCCTCCTCGGGCACCCTGTACGTGGCAGACGCGGACTCTGATCTGATCCACGCATTCGAGCTCGGATACGCATTCGAGGTGGAAGGTCCCGAGGCGGGCCGGACGCTCAACGTGAGCCTGCCGGAGGGCCGCGTGCAGGATCCGGACGGGGAATCGAACACCGCCTCCGATCCGGCGCGCATCCTTGTCGACCGCGCCGCCCCGGTCCCGGTCATCACGGCGGTACAGGACAGCCCGACGGCGGCGGCGGTGATCACCTTCCGGGTGGACTGGGACATGCCCGTCACCGGGTTTGCGGCGGGGGACATCGCGCTATCCGGGGACGCCGCGCACGGGGGGGTCGCCAACTTTGCAGAGGTGGACGGCGCCCGCTACACCTTCCAGGTCGTGCCGACATCGGACGGCTCCATACTGGTGGACATCGCCGCCGGCGCCGCCGCCGACGAGGCGGGCAACCCCAGCGGGGAGGCGGCCCGGTTCCTGATGACATACGACAGCAGGCCCTTCGTTCCCACCGTCACCGCCGTGCAGCAGGGCCCGATCAACGCCGACACCATCGAATTCAACATGACCTTCAACAAGCCCGTGAACGGCTCGACCGTCGCGGTATCTGACATCGAGGCGACCTCGGGGACCGTCGAGAACCTGTCTCTCGTGCCGCAGAACACCGGAGACTTTGGCGGCCCAGGCTCGGATGACGGCCAGCTCAGTAGCCCGCTCGGAGTGGCAGTCAACGGTACCGGCCACATATTCGTGACCGAATATGGCAACAACCGCGTCACCGTCTTTGATTCGGACGGGGATTACCTCCGCCACCTGCCCGGCCCCTTCATGCAACCGTACGGCGTGGAGGTCCACGGCACCTCAGACGCCGTGTACGTGGCCGACACCTTTAACGACCGCATCCGGGTGTTCGATTCCGCGGGGACCAGCACCCTCAACATCACAAAGTGGCTTAACGAACCGTGGGACGTGGCGGTGGACGATACCACCGGCGAGATCTACGTGGCCGACACGGGCAACCGCCGGGTCGCCGTGTTCGACTCCGCGGGGCGCAGCATCGCCAACATCACCGGCCCGCTTGTCGAACCCGCCGGCGTGGCGGTCCACGGCACCTCGGGCACACTGTACGTGGCCGACCGGACCCTCCAACGCATCGCCGTATTCGACTCCCTGTGGGATCACACCGGCTATCTGCACGGCTCGTTCAACCGCCCGTACGGCGTCGCGGTCGACGATACCGCGGGCTACGTATACGTGACGGATACGACCATCGACCGCAACAACCGCGTCCTGGTATTCAACCCCGCCGGGAACAACACCGCCAGAATCGACCTCCCCCCCGGCGCCCATGGCGACGTGGCCGTCGACGGTACCACGGGCACCATGTACGTGGTCGACACGAGCAACAACCTGGTCAGGATCTTTGACACCGGCATGGTATACACATTCAACGTGACGGATCCGGCGGACCAACAGACGCTGACCGTGCACGTGCCGGCAGGCGGGATACGGGACGCGAACGGGAACGCCAACGAGGAGTCGAACCGCGCGCGCATCGCCATAGACAGGATGCCCCCGACGCCGGCCATCAGCGCGGTGCAGCCGGATCCGACCAACATCCCGACGATCAACTTTAGGGTGGACTGGGGGGAGAACGTCACCGGGTTCGGCGCGGACAACGTCACGCTTTCCGGAAATGCCACGCACGGGGGGGTGGCCAACTTTGCAGAGGTGTCCCCGGACCTGTACACATTCGACGTCTCGGCGACCTCGGACGGGACGATACGGGTGGACATCGCGGCGGGCGTGGCACAGGACACCGCGGGGCACCTCAGCGAGGCGGCAAAACGGTTCTCGATCACGTACCGCGCCGAGCTGCTGATCCCGACGATCACCACGGTACAGCAGGGCCCGACACGGCTGGACACGATACCCTTCGGCATGACCTTCAACATGCCCATCAACACCACCACCCTCGAGGCGGCCGACATCAACACCACATCGGGTACGGTGGACGGCCTGCGCCTGGTGCCGCTGCACGACAAGGACCTCGGCGGTACGGGCACCGGCCCTGGCAGGTTCATCAGCCCGTCCGGTGTGGCCGTCAACGGTACCACGGGCACGCTGTACGTGGCCGACACGTTCAACGACCGCGTGACGGTACTGGACCCGGCGGGACACCAGACGGGCACCCTTCCGGACCCGCCCGGGAT
>CATQHV010000002.1 GCA_958295985.1 uncultured Candidatus Binatia bacterium | reverse complement strand
GTGCTGCCCGCGACCGGCGGGATCATACACGTGGACATCGCCGCCGGCGCCGCCGCCGATACGGCGGGCAACCCCGGCGTGGCCGCCCCCAGGTTCTCGATCGTATACGAGAGGCCGCCCCTGCTGCCGGTGATCGGGGTGCAGACGGGCCCCACCAACTCGCAGACGGTCCCCTTCAACCTGACATTCAACCGGCCCGTGGACGCGGCCACGCTCGAGGCCTCGGACATCGACGCGACCTCGGGAACGGTACGGGACCTGCGCCCGGTGTGGCGGCACGCCGGGAGCTTTGGAGGCCCCGGCACGGGAGGCGGCCTGCTGGACACCCCGTCGGGCGTGGCCGTCCACGGCGCCACCGGCACCGTATACGTGGCCGACACGGGCAACGACCGCGCCGCGGTGTTCAACGCGGCCCGGGACTACCTCACCGACATCACCGGCCCGTTCAGCTCCCCGTACGGGGTGACGGTGGACGGCTCCACGGGCCGCGTATACGTGGCCGACGCCGGCGCCGACCGCGTAGTGGTGTTCGACGCGGCCGGCCGGTACCTCTCCAACCTCACCAGCCCGCTCGAGGCCCGGTCCGGGGTGGCGGCCAACCCGGCATCGGGCACGGTATACGTGGTGGACACGGGCAACAACCACACCAGGGTCTTTGATTCTGCGGGCCGCAACGCCCTGAACATCACCGGTTATCTTGCGTCCCCCGCCGGCGTGGCCGTCCACGGTACCACCGGTGACATCTACGTGGCCGATACCGGCAACGACCGGGTCGCCGTGTTCGACCCCGCGGGCCGCAGCACGCTGAACATCACCGGCTCGCTTGACGCCCCGTACGGGGTGGCCGTCGACGCCCCCGCGGGTGCCCTGTACGTGGCCGACGCGAACGCCGGCCGTATCGCGGTGTTCGACCTTGCCGGGAACCGCGTGGCCGGTATCGGCGGCCCGTTCGGCGGCTCCCTCGCCGTGGGGGCGGATCCCTCCTCGGGCACCCTGTACGTGGCAGACGCGGACTCTGATCTGATCCACGCATTCGAGCTCGGATACGCATTCGAGGTGGAAGGTCCCGAGGCGGGCCGGACGCTCAACGTGAGCCTGCCGGAGGGCCGCGTGCAGGATCCGGACGGGGAATCGAACACCGCCTCCGATCCGGCGCGCATCCTTGTCGACCGCGCCGCCCCGGTCCCGGTCATCACGGCGGTACAGGACAGCCCGACGGCGGCGGCGGTGATCACCTTCCGGGTGGACTGGGACATGCCCGTCACCGGGTTTGCGGCGGGGGACATCGCGCTATCCGGGGACGCCGCGCACGGGGGGGTCGCCAACTTTGCAGAGGTGGACGGCGCCCGCTACACCTTCCAGGTCGTGCCGACATCGGACGGCTCCATACTGGTGGACATCGCCGCCGGCGCCGCCGCCGACGAGGCGGGCAACCCCAGCGGGGAGGCGGCCCGGTTCCTGATGACATACGACAGCAGGCCCTTCGTTCCCACCGTCACCGCCGTGCAGCAGGGCCCGATCAACGCCGACACCATCGAATTCAACATGACCTTCAACAAGCCCGTGAACGGCTCGACCGTCGCGGTATCTGACATCGAGGCGACCTCGGGGACCGTCGAGAACCTGTCTCTCGTGCCGCAGAACACCGGAGACTTTGGCGGCCCAGGCTCGGATGACGGCCAGCTCAGTAGCCCGCTCGGAGTGGCAGTCAACGGTACCGGCCACATATTCGTGACCGAATATGGCAACAACCGCGTCACCGTCTTTGATTCGGACGGGGATTACCTCCGCCACCTGCCCGGCCCCTTCATGCAACCGTACGGCGTGGAGGTCCACGGCACCTCAGACGCCGTGTACGTGGCCGACACCTTTAACGACCGCATCCGGGTGTTCGATTCCGCGGGGACCAGCACCCTCAACATCACAAAGTGGCTTAACGAACCGTGGGACGTGGCGGTGGACGATACCACCGGCGAGATCTACGTGGCCGACACGGGCAACCGCCGGGTCGCCGTGTTCGACTCCGCGGGGCGCAGCATCGCCAACATCACCGGCCCGCTTGTCGAACCCGCCGGCGTGGCGGTCCACGGCACCTCGGGCACACTGTACGTGGCCGACCGGACCCTCCAACGCATCGCCGTATTCGACTCCCTGTGGGATCACACCGGCTATCTGCACGGCTCGTTCAACCGCCCGTACGGCGTCGCGGTCGACGATACCGCGGGCTACGTATACGTGACGGATACGACCATCGACCGCAACAACCGCGTCCTGGTATTCAACCCCGCCGGGAACAACACCGCCAGAATCGACCTCCCCCCCGGCGCCCATGGCGACGTGGCCGTCGACGGTACCACGGGCACCATGTACGTGGTCGACACGAGCAACAACCTGGTCAGGATCTTTGACACCGGCATGGTATACACATTCAACGTGACGGATCCGGCGGACCAACAGACGCTGACCGTGCACGTGCCGGCAGGCGGGATACGGGACGCGAACGGGAACGCCAACGAGGAGTCGAACCGCGCGCGCATCGCCATAGACAGGATGCCCCCGACGCCGGCCATCAGCGCGGTGCAGCCGGATCCGACCAACATCCCGACGATCAACTTTAGGGTGGACTGGGGGGAGAACGTCACCGGGTTCGGCGCGGACAACGTCACGCTTTCCGGAAATGCCACGCACGGGGGGGTGGCCAACTTTGCAGAGGTGTCCCCGGACCTGTACACATTCGACGTCTCGGCGACCTCGGACGGGACGATACGGGTGGACATCGCGGCGGGCGTGGCACAGGACACCGCGGGGCACCTCAGCGAGGCGGCAAAACGGTTCTCGATCACGTACCGCGCCGAGCTGCTGATCCCGACGATCACCACGGTACAGCAGGGCCCGACACGGCTGGACACGATACCCTTCGGCATGACCTTCAACATGCCCATCAACACCACCACCCTCGAGGCGGCCGACATCAACACCACATCGGGTACGGTGGACGGCCTGCGCCTGGTGCCGCTGCACGACAAGGACCTCGGCGGTACGGGCACCGGCCCTGGCAGGTTCATCAGCCCGTCCGGTGTGGCCGTCAACGGTACCACGGGCACGCTGTACGTGGCCGACACGTTCAACGACCGCGTGACGGTACTGGACCCGGCGGGACACCAGACGGGCACCCTTCCGGACCCGCCCGGGATGCCGTTCAGCGGCCCGTACGCCGTGGCCGTGGACAGCTCCACCCGGGGCCACATATACGTGGCCGACACGGGCCGCGACCGCGTGGCCGTGTTCAACCGTACGGGACAGCACGCATACGACATCGACCACCCGTTCAGCGATCCGGAGGGCGTGGCCGTCGACGGCCCGGCCCGCGGCCACGTCTACGTGGCCAACACCGGCAACAGCAGCATCTCCGTATTCAACGGTACCGGACACAGCATCCACAACATCACCGGCTACCAGTTTGCGTTTGCAGGCCCGAAGGGGGTGGCAGTCGATCCGGCCTCGGGCACGCTGTACGTGGCCGACACCGGCAACGACCGCGTCGCCGTGTTCGACTCTGGCTGGAACCACGTCCACACCATCGGCGGGTTCACCGGCCCGGCCGGCGTGGCCGTCGACCCGTTTACGGGCTACATATACGTGGCCGACACGGGCCGCAACCTGGTCCACGCCTACAACTCCTCCTGGGATCGCATCGCCACGGTGGACCACTCGTTCAGCCGCCCGGCCGGCGTGGCCGTGCACGGCCCCACCGGCACGGTCTATGTGGCCGACACGAACAACGATCGGCTCCGGGTGTTCAATACGACGTATGCGTTCGAGGTGGGGGATCCGACGACGAACCGGACCCTGGCCGTCAGCCTGCCCGCGGGCCGCGTGAACGACACGGCCGGGCGCGTGAACACAGCGTCCAACGAGGTACGCGTCAGGATAGACAACGAGGCCCCCGTGCCCGTCATCACCGCGGTGCAGTCCAGCCCGACCAACGCCACGACGATCACCTTCGGGGTGGACTGGGGCGAGGAGGTCACCGGGTTCGAGCCCGGTGACATCACGCTTTCAAACACCACCTCACACCGCGGCGTGGCAGGCCTCACGGATGTCAACGGCACATTCTACACCTTCGGGGTATCCCCGGCCTCGGACGGGATCATACTGGCGGACATCGCCGCCGGCGTGGTGCGGGATCTGGCGGGCAACCCCAACGTGGAGGCGGCCCGGTTCAACATGACGTACGATGGCACGCCGCCGGTCCCGGTGATCACGGCGGTACAGTCAAGCCCGACCAACGCCACCACGATCAACTTTACGGTGGACTGGGGCGAGGAGGTCGGCGGGTTTACGCCGGGTGACATCGCGATTCTGGGGACGGCCGGACACCTCGGCGGCGTGGCCACGTTCGAAGACGGCGGCGCAAACCATACCTTTGTGGTCTCCCCGGCCTCGGACGGGACGGTGGTGGCATACGTAGGCGCCGGCGCGGCGTACGATACCGCGGGCAACCCCAACACGGCCGCGGCCCGCACCCTGATAGCATACGACGGCACGCCGCCCGTCCCCGTCCTTGCCTCCGGACAGTCAAGTCCGACCAGCGCCACCACGATCGGCTTCCGGGTGGGGTGGGGCGAGACCATAAACGCCACGACGCTCGCGGTATCTGACATCCACGCGACCTCGGGCACGGTGCAGAACCTGCGTTTTGCGTTCCTGTACAATGCCACCTTTGGAGAGGACATCCCGCTTCAGAGCCCGAACGGCATGGCAGTCGACGACTCGTCTGGCACCATATACGTGGCCGACACCCGCAACCACCGCGTCCGGGTCTTTGACTCCTCCCTGGACCTGGCCGCCACCATCGACAACGGCTTTAACTTCCCGACCGACGTGGCAGTCGACGGCACATCGGGCGTCCTGTACGTGGCCGACGCCGCCCGCCACCGCATCCAGGTCTTCAATACCACCACCCTGGATCACATCGCCGACATAGGCGGGGACGGGTCGTTCAGATCCGCGCAGAGTGTGGCAGTCGACGCCTCCTCGGGCGTCCTGTACGTGGCCGACCGCCTCAACAACCGCGTCCGTGTATACGACCCTGACCGGAACCACGTCGCCGACATAGGCGGCCTTAGCGAACCTGGCGGCGTGGCCGTCGACGGTTCCTCGGGCACCCTGTACGCGGCCTCATCCAACCACGACCACATCCAGGTATTCGACTCCGGCCTGAACAGGATCGGCACGATCTACAGCTCGTTTGATTATCCGACCCGGATGGTGGTGGACCCCGCCTCGGGCACCCTGTACGTGGCCGACTCCAACCGCGACCGCGTCCAGGTCTTCGATTCGGAGCGGAACCACCTTGCCAACATCGACAGCTCGTTCTCAAGTCCGGGCGGCGTGGCGATAAACGGCTCCGGCACCGTATACGTGGCAGACTCGGGCAACGGCCGCATCCGGGTGTTTGATCCGGTATACGCGTTCGATGTGGAGGATCCGGCGGACGGGCGGACGCTCGCCGTGGGGGTGCCGGCCGGCGGCGTGCGGGATCCGGCCGGAAACGCCAACGAGGCGGCCGTCCCCGTGCACATCGACATAGTCAGGGACGTCCCCACCCCCGTCATCACCTCGGTTCAGGACAGCCCGACCAACGCGGAAATCATAACCTTCAACGTGACATTCGACGAGGAGGTCACCGGGTTTGCCGGTACGGACATCACCCTGGCCGGCGATCCGGCCTCGGCAGGCCACACCGACTTTGAGGCGATCAACGCCACCAACTATTCGTTCAGGGTGGCCCCGACACGGGACGGCAACATCACCGTCAGCGTCGCCGCCGGCGTGGCGCAAAGCACCGCAAACGGCCTGGACAATACCGCGGCTGTCCCGTTCACGATCAGGTACGACGGGAGCGCCCCGGCCCCAGAGATCACCGGCGAGCAGACCGTCTCGGGCAACGGCGTCCCGACCCTCAACTTTACGGTCGACTGGGGCGAGAACGTCACCGGCTTTGAGGCCGCGGACGTCGCCCTGTCGGGTCTGACCACCACGGGTGGTGTGCTGAACCTGGCCGTCGTCACCGGTACGGGCGGCGAAAACTATACCTTTGGGGTAGTACCAACGGCGGACGGCACCCTGGCCGTGGATATCGCCGCCGCCGTCGCACAGGACATCGCAGGCAACGACAACACCGCCGCCGACCAGTTTTCGATAGGGTTCGACCCGTCCCGCCCAGCCGTGCTGATCACCTCCGAACAGTCGGGCCGGACCAACGCCACCGCCCTGGCATTCAACGTGACATTCAGCGAGTCCGTCAACGGCTTTGGACAAGCGGACATACGGGTCGGCGGGACGGCCGCCACCGGAGGCGTCACCGGCTTTGGGTCGATCGTTACGGCCGGCTCCGAGGACGTCTACGGGTTCGAGCTGGTGCCCTCGCGGGACGGCACCGTGACGATCAACGTCGATGCGGGCGTCGCCACCGGCGGCCTGGGCACCGCCAACACGGCGGCCCCGCGGTTCGAGCTGTTCTCCGATCAGACCGTCCCCGTACCTGTAATCACCACGACCCAGCCCGGCACCACCGGCTCTGCCACCGTCGATTTCAACGTCGGGTTCAACGAGACCGTCACCGGGTTTGACGCCGATGACATCGCCGTATCGGGTACCGCCAACCCCGGTGCAGTCGCCAACTTTGCGAGCATCAACGACGGCGCCAATTACACCTTCGACCTGGTGGCGTCCTCGGCAGGCGCGGTGCAGGTGGACGTGGCCGCCGGCGCGGCGCGCGACCTGGCCGGCAGCCCCAACACCGCCACTGCCACCCTCTCGGTTGACTATGATCCGTCCCGCCCAACCGTAGAGATCACCGCAAAACAGAGCAGCCCGACCAACGCGGCCACCATCAACTTCAACGTGACCTTCAGCGATGACGTCACCGGCTTTGAGGGCACGGACATCACGCTGGACGGCCCCCACGGCGGCGTTGAGAACTTTGAGGCGATCAACGCCACAAACTACTCGTTTGATGTCGTGCCCACAGCCGCCGGCAACGTCACCGTCGACATCGCCGCCGGCGTGGCGCAGAGCGCCCCCGGCGGCGTGGACAACACCGCCGCCGACCGGTTCACCATACGGTTCGACAACGTCGCCCCGACACCGGAGATCGGTGGGAAACAGTCCGGTACGGCCCTCAACTTCAACATCGGCTTTGGCGAAGAGGTCGCCGACTTTGTCAAGGCCGATATCGTGCTGTCCGGCCTCACCGCCCACGGCGGCGTAACCGAATTTACGCCCGTAAACAACGGCGCCAACTATACCTTCGTCGTGAGGCCGACCGCCGACGGCACCCTCCATGTGGACGTCCCGGCAAACACCGCCAGGGATACCGCCGGCAACGACAACGAGGCGGCCCCGCAGTTCTCCATATCATACAACGCCGACCGCCCCGCCACCACCATCACCTCGGAGCAGACCAGCCCCACCAGAGTCTCCCCGATCACATTCAACGTGACCTTCGGCACCGGCGTCTCCGGCTTCGTGGCAGGCGACATCGTGCTGTCCGGTACCGCGGCACCCTCCGCCGTCACCGGCCTTGTGACACTCAGCGATACCCGATACTCCTTTGATCTCGTGCCGACTCGCGACGGCACCATCTTTGTGGACGTCGCCGCCGGCGTGGCCGAGACCTCCCTGGGCCTCACCAACACGGAGGCCGCCCGGTTCAAGATGGTATCGGATACGGAGGGCCCCACCCCAGAGATCACCGGCGAGCAGGTCAGCCTGAACGGCGCCTCCGTCCTCAACTTTACGGTCGCCTTCGGCGAAAACGTCACCGGCTTTGCGGCAGAGGACGTCACGCTGGGCGGCGTCTCCGTCCCGGCCGGCGTGGAGAACCTGGTCCCCCTCGATAACACGGGCGGCGAAAACTATACGTTCACGGCCGCCCCGACCGGAACCGGCACCCTCACAGTCGACATCCCGGCGGGCGGGCTCACGGACATCGCCGGCAACGACAACGAGGCGGCCCCGCAGTTCTCCATATCATACAACGCCGACCGCCCCGCCACCACCATCACCTCGGAGCAGACCAGCCCCACCAGAGTCTCCCCGATCACATTCAACGTGACCTTCGGCACCGGCGTCTCCGGCTTCGTGGCAGGCGACATCGTGCTGTCCGGTACCGCGGCACCCTCCGCCGTCACCGGCCTTGTGACGCTCAGCGATACCCGATACTCCTTTGATCTCGTGCCGACTCGCGACGGCACCATCTTTGTGGACGTCGCCGCCGGCGTGGCAGAGACCTCCCTGGGCCTCACCAACACGGAGGCCGTCCGGTTCAAGATGGTATCGGATACGGAGGGCCCCACCCCCGAGATCACCGGCGAGCAGGTCAGCCTGAACGGCGCCTCCGTCCTCAACTTTACGGTCGACTTCGGCGAAAACGTCACCGGCTTTGCGGCAGAGGACGTCACGCTGGGCGGCGTCTCCGTCCCGGCCGGCGTGGAGAACCTGGTCCCCCTCGATAACACGGGCGGCGAAAACTATACGTTCACGGCCGCCCCCTCCGCCACCGGCACCCTCACAGTCGACATCCCGGCGGGCGGGCTCACGGACATCGCCGGCAACGACAACGAGGCGGCCCCGCAGTTCTCCATATCATACAACGCCGACCGCCCCGCCACCACCATCACCTCGGAGCAGACCAGCCCCACCAGAGTCTCCCCGATCACATTCAACGTGACCTTCGGCACCGGCGTCTCCGGCTTCGTGGCAGGCGACATCGTGCTGTCCGGTACCGCGGCACCCTCCGCCGTCACCGGCCTTGTGACACTCAGCGATACCCGATACTCCTTTGATCTCGTGCCGACTCGCGACGGCACCATCTTTGTGGACGTCGCCGCCGGCGTGGCAGAGACCTCCCTGGGCCTCACCAACACGGAGGCCGTCCGGTTCAAGATGGTATCGGATACGGAGGGCCCCACCCCCGAGATCACCGGCGAGCAGGTCAGCCTGAACGGCGCCTCCGTCCTCAACTTTACGGTCGACTTCGGCGAAAACGTCACCGGCTTTGCGGCAGAGGACGTCACGCTGGGCGGCGTCTCCGTCCCGGCCGGCGTGGAGAACCTGGTCCCCCTCGATAACACGGGCGGCGAAAACTATACGTTCACGGCCGCCCCCTCCGCCACCGGCACCCTCACAGTCGACATCCCGGCGGGCGGGCTCACGGACATCGCCGGCAACGACAACGAGGCGGCCCCGCAGTTCTCCATATCATACAACGCCGACCGCCCCGCCACCACCATCACCTCGGTGCAGACCAGCCCCACCAAAGTCTCCCCGATCACATTCAACGTGACCTTCGGCACCGGCGTCTCCGGCTTCGTGGCAGGCGACATCGTGCTGTCCGGTACCGCGGCACCCTCCGCCGTCACCGGTCTTGTGACGCTCAGCGATACCCGATACTCCTTTGATCTCGTGCCGACTCGCGACGGCACCATCTTTGTGGACGTCGCCGCCGGCGTGGCAGAGACCTCCCTGGGCCTCACCAACACGGAGGCCGTCCGGTTCAAGATGGTATCGGATACGGAGGGCCCCACCCCCGAGATCACCGGCGAGCAGGTCAGCCTGAACGGCGCCTCCGTCCTCAACTTTACGGTCGACTTCGGCGAAAACGTCACCGGCTTTACAGCCGGCGACGTCGTGCTGTCCGGTATCACTACCGTCTCCGGCGTGGAGAACCTGGTCCCCCTCGATAACACGGGCGGCGAAAACTATACCTTCACGGCCGCCCCCTCCGCCACCGGCACCCTCACAGTCGACATCCCGGCGGGCGGGCTCACGGACATCGCCGGCAACGACAACGAGGCGGCCCCGACCTATTCCATACGGTACGAGAGTGCTCAGCCCGGACCCGTCACGCCCGGATCCCTGGTCCCGACCATAACCCCGTCGCAGACCGGCCCCACGGCCCTGCAGGACGTCCCCTTCAGCCTGGCCTTCAACCGGCACATAAACTCCTCGACCCTGGACGCCTCGGACATCGAGGCGTCCTCGGGTACCGTTCAGGATCTGCGCTGGACGATGCGGCCCAACTCGACATTCGGCGAATCCGGGGATAACCCCGGCCAGTTCAACGGCCCCCTCGGCGTGGCCGTCAACGGTTCCGGCCACATATTCGTGGCCAACCACTTCAACAAGCGCATCGACGTATACGACCGTGCGCTGGACTATTTCGGCAGCATCGGCGGGCTCAACTTCGCCCACGGCGTGGCCGTCAACGGTTCCGGCCACATATTCGTGGCCGACACGTCCAACGACCGCGTCCGGGTATACGACCCCTCGTTCGGCCACGTCGCCGACATCACCGACTCGCTGTACCGGCCCACCGGCATTGCATTCAACGGAACCGGCCACATCTTCGTGGCCGAGTATAGCGGCAACACCGTCGCCGTATTCGATACCGCAAGGAACCACGTCACCGAATTCTCGGAATCGCTGTCCTCGAGCACGTTCAGCAATCCGACCGACGTGGCCGTCGACGCGGACACGGGCAACATCTACGTGGCCGACACCTCCCGCAACCGCATCGCCATCCTGGATCGCGCCGGCAACCCCCTCGCCGAGATAGTCTCGCTTGACCGCCCGGCCGGTATCGAGGTGGACCCCGCCACCGGCAACATCTTCGTGGCCGAGTTCACTGGCGGCGTCAGCGATGGCAACGAGAGCCTGCAGGTGTTCAACGGTACCACGTACCGCAGCATCGCCACCGTCACCACCACCTTCGGCAACTACACCGGGATCGCCGTTGATGGCACCACCGGAACCGTATACGCGGCCGAACGGATCCCCAACCACATCCGGACATTCGACCAGCTGTACACCTTTAGCGTGACGGGGGCGGACGACGGGGCCACGCTCACGGTACACATGCCGGAGGCACGCGTGCAGGACACCGCCGGCGGCGACAACGTGGCGTCTGCACCCGCAAGCATCGCCATAGACCGGACCGTCCCCGTCGCCCCGGTCCCCGTCATCACCGCGACACAGCCCAGCTCCACAAACGCCTCCACCGTCAACTTCCAGGTGGACTTTGGCCGGACCGTCACCGAGTTTGTGGCAGGCGACATCACGGTATCCGGGACCGCCACCACGGGCGGTGTCACCAACTTTGCAGGCGGCGGGGCCGCATACACATTTGATGTCGTCCCCACCGCCGACGGCACCATCCTCATAGATATCGCCGCCGGCGCGGCACAGGGCACCGCAGACCTGTCCAGCGTGGCGGCAACCACCTTCCTGATCACCTTTGACGCCACGCCCCCGACCCCGACGATCACCCCGGTACCGCCGGGCCCCACCGGCCTGAACCCGGTGTCCTTTGACATGGCATTCAACGACACCATGGACTCGGCGACCGTCACGGCCGCCGACATCGAGGCCACCTCGGGAACGGTACAGGACATGCGCATGGTTCCGCGGTATAACGGCACCTTCGGCGGCCCCGGTTCCGGCAACGGCCAGTTCCAAGAACCGTACCGCCTGACGGTCGACGGACTGGGCAACGTATACGTGGCCGACGAGAGCAACCAACGCATCCAGGTGTTCAACTCCACACTGGACCATATCGCCAACATCGAGGACAACTTTGACTATCCGACCAGCGTGGCAGTCGACGGTACCTCGGGCAACATTTACGTGGCCGACTCGGGCAACGACCGCATCGCGGTGTTCAACTCCACACGGGACCACATCGACGACATCACCCACTCGCTTGACTTTCCAAACGACGTGGCCGTCAACGGCACGGGCCACATATTCGTGGCCAGCACCGCCACCGCCACCGTCTGGATATTCGACTCCGCGCGAGACCCCGTCACCAGCATCGACGGCTTTGGATCTCCGCATGGCGTAGCCGTCGACTCCTCGGGCAACATATACGTGTCCGACACAAACGACGATTCTGTCCAGATCTTCGACTCCGTAGGGGATCCCGTCGCCGAACTCGCCGGCCCGTTTGACAATCCTATCGGCATGGCAGTCGACGGCTCCTCGGGCAACATTTACGTGGCCGACTCGGGCAACGACCGCATCGCGGTGTACGGCTCCGACAGGCAATTCGTCGCCAACATCACCAACGCCTTTACCTATGTGCAGGGCGTTGCAGTCGATGCCGCCTCGGGCACCCTGTACGCGCCCGACTGGGGCGTCAGCAACATCCAGATCTTTGATCCGGCGTACGTCTTTGACGTGGCCGATCCGGCCGGCGGGGAGGCCCTTGAGGTGAACCTGCCGGCCGGCCGCGTGCAGGACAGGGCCGGAAACGCAAACGTGGAATCCAACACGGCGAGCATCGCCGTCGACCGGCCCTCCCCCGCAGCCCAGCCCGTCCCGGTCATCATATCGGTGCAGGACAGCCCGACCAATACCACCCCCATCAGCTTCAACGTTACATTCGACCTGGACGTCACCGGCTTTGCCGGTGCCGACATCACGCTGACAGGTGCCGCCGCCCCGGGCGCCGTCACCGGCTTTGCAGCACTTGACGCCAAGCGCTACTCCTTTGACGTCGTGCCCACAGCCCCCGGCAACGTCACCGTGGACATCGCCGCCGGGGTGGCCCAGAGCACCCCGGGCGGTGTGGACAATACCAAGGCGGACCGGCTCACCGTACGGTTCGACAACGTAGCCCCCGCCCCCGAGATCACGGGCGAGCAGACCCTCTCGCACGGCATCCAGACCCTCAACTTTACGGTGGCCTGGGGCGAGAACGTCACCGGCTTTGAAACGGACGACATCACGCTGGCCGGCCTGGCCACGGGCGGCGTGCTCAACCTGGCCCCCGCCCCCGGTACGGACGGCAAAAACCATACCTTTGGGGTGATACCCACGGCGGACGGCACCCTCCACGTGGACATCGCCGCCGGTACGGTACGGGACATCGCCGGCAACGACAACCTGGCGGCCCCCCGGTTCTCCATCGAATACGACGCCTCGGCGCCGGGCGCCGCCGTCTCGGCCGTGCAGCGGGATCCGACCAACTCCGCCACCATCAACTTCCACGTCAACTTTACTGCTCCGGTCGCCGGCTTTACATCCGGGGACATCACGCTGACAGGCGACGCGGCCTCCGCCGGCGTGACCGGCTTTGCGCCCGGGGACGCAACCGGCGCCAACTATACGTTCGATGTAGTCCCGACCGAGGACGGCACCATCACCGTGGACATCGCGGCCGGCGTGGCGCAGAGCACCGCAAACGGCCTGGACAACACGGCGGCCCCCGGGTTCGAGATCACATACGACGGCACGGCGCCCGTCCCGGCCATCGTCCCGGTGCAGGCGGGCCCCACCGGCCTGAACCCCGTGCCCTTCAACATGACCTTCAGCGAGCACGTGAACGCCACCGTCCTTGAAGCCTCGGACATCACCGCCACCTCGGGGACCGTCCTGGACCTGCGCCCGTCCCCGTCCCACAACGCCACCGTCGGCACCACCGGCGCCACCGGCGCCGCCAACGGCGAGTTCAACGCCCCGTCGGGCATCGCGGCGGACTCTGCGGGCAACATATACGTGGCCGATAGGGACAACGACCGCGTCCAGGTCTTCGACCATGCCGGGGCCCACATCGCCAACATCGGCTCCTTGGACGCCCCGTACGGCGTGGCCGTAGACGGCACCTCGGGCACCGTATATGTGGCCGATACCAACACCCACACGATCCGGGTGTACGATTCGGCGAGGATCTCCACCGGGACCACCATCACCGACGGGTTCTCGCAGCCCACCGCCGTGGCAGTTGACGGCACCTCGGGCACCGTATACGTGGCCGACTTTGGCAACGGCCGCCTCCGGGCGTACGATCCGGCCGGGACCCGCACCGGCGAGATCACCGGGCTCAGCCAGCCGCGCGGCGTGGCCGTCGACGGCTCGGGCAACATATACGTGGCGGTCACCGGCAGCGACATCGTAAAGGTGTACGGCCCCGGGATGACCCACACCGCCGACATCACCGGGCTCAGCCAGCCTAGCGGCGTGGCCGTCGACCCGGTCACCGGCAACATATACGTGGCCGACACCGGCAACGACCGCATCGCGGTGTTCGACTCCTCACTGGCCTCCGTCACCACCGTCACCGGCTCGTTCGTCAGCCCCTACGGCGTGGCGGTCCACGGCACCGCCGGCCACCTGTACGTGGCGGACGCGGGCGCCCACGACATCCGGATCTTTGATCCCGCATACGCCTTTAACGTGACCGATCCCGCGGACGGGCGGATCCTCAACGTGAGCCTGCCCGCGGGCCTCGTGCAGGACAGGGCGGGAAACGACAACGAGGCCTCCAACCGGGCAGGCATCGGGATAGACAGGGCGGCCCCCCTCCCGGCCATCACCTCGGAGCAGACCGGCCCCACCAACTCCGCCACCATCAGCTTCAACGTGACATTCGACCGGGACGTCACCGGCTTTACGGCATCGGACATCAGGCTGACCGGAGATGCGGCCTCGGGCGGCGTGGCCAACTTTGACGACAGTGACGCCCCCGTCTACAGGTTCGACGTCGTACCCTCCCGGGACGGCCTCATCACCGTGGACGTCGACGCCGGCGTGGCACAAAGCCTCGCAAACATCCCCAATGTCGCGGCCGTCCAGTTCCCGATCAGGTCGGACCGCACCGCACCGGCCCCGGTCATCAACTCCACCCAGACCAGCCCGACCGGCACCACCCCGATCAACTTCAAGATCGACTTTGGCGAAGAGGTCACCGAATTCACCTCCGCCGGGATCGTACTGTCCGGGCTTACCGCCCACGGCGGCGTGGAGGACTTTGTGCGCATCGACGGCGGCGTCAACTATACCTTCGTCGTGAGGCCCACCGCCGACGGCATCATCCACGTGGACGTCCCGGCAAACACCGCCCGGGATACCGCCGGCAACGACAACACGGCGGCCGACCGGTTCTCGATCACATACGACAGGACGGTCCCCGCCGCCCCCGCCCCGGTCATCACCTCCGTACAGTCCAGCCCGACCAATACCACCCCAATCAGCTTCAACGTGACATTCGACCTGGCCGTCACCGGCTTTGCAGGCACGGACATCACGCTGACAGGCGCCGCCGCCCCGGGCGCCGTCACCGGATTTACTGTACTTGACGCCAAGCGCTACTCCTTTGAGGTCGTGCCCACCGCCCCCGGCAACGTCACAGTCGACATCGCCGCCGGCGTGGCGCAGAGCACCCCCGGCGGCGTGGACAACACGGTAGCGGACCGGCTCACCGTACGGTTCGACAACGTCGCCCCGACCCCCGAGATCAGCGGGGAACAGTCCGGTGCCGCCCTCAACTTTAACATAGGCTTTGGCGAAAAGGTCGAGGACTTTGTCTCAGCCGACATCGTGCTGTCCGGCCTCACCGCCCACGGCGGCATAACCGGGTTTACGCCCGTAAACAACGGCGCCAACTATACCTTCGTCGTGAGGCCGACCGCCGACGGCACCCTCCACGTGGACGTCCCGGCAAACACCGCCCGGGATACCGCCGGCAACGACAACACGGCCGCCGACCGGTTCTCGATCACATACGACAGGACGGTCCCCGCCGCCCCCGCCCCGGTCATCTCCGCCGTACAGTCCAGCCCGACCAATACCACCCCCATCAGCTTCAACGTGACATTCGATCTTGACGTCACCGGCTTTGCAGGTACGGACATCACGCTGACAGGCGCCGCCGCCCCGGGCGCCGTCACCGGATTTACTGTACTTGACGCCAAGCGCTACTCCTTTGAGGTCGTGCCCACCGGCCTAGGCAACGTCACAGTCGACATCGCCGCCGGCGTGGCGCAGAGCACCCCCGGCGGCGTGGACAACACCGAGGCCGACACGCTCACCGTACGGTTCGACAACGTCGCCCCGGCCCCCAAGATCACGGGCGAGCAGACCCTTTCGCACGGCATCCAGACACTCAACTTTACGGTGGACTGGGGCGAGAACGTCACCGGCTTTGATGCCGCGGACGTAGTCCTGTCTGGACTCACCACCACCGGCGGCGTGCTGAACCTGGCCCCCGCCCCAGGTACGGACGACAAAAACTATACCTTTGGGGTGGTACCAACGGCGGACGGCACCCTCGACGTCGACATCGCCGCCGCCGTGGTGCAGGACATCGCCGGCAACGACAATACCGCGGCGAACCGGTTCTCGATCGATTATGACACCTCGCGCCCCGCCGTGGAGATCACCTCGGCGCAGACCGGCCGGACCAACGCCACCACCCTGGCATTCAACGTGACATTCAGCGAGTCCGTCAACGGCTTCGGGCAGGGCGACATACGGCTCGGCGGCACGGCGGCCACCGGCGGCGTCACCGGCTTTGGATCCGTGCCCACCCCGGGAACCGAGGACGTCTACGGGTTCGAGCTGGTGCCCACCCGTGACGGCACCGTCACGGTCGACGTCGATGCGGGCGTCGCCACCAGCGGCCTGGGCAACACCAACACGGCGGCCCCGCAGCTCGAGCTGTTCTCGGACAGGACCGTCCCCGTACCTATCATCACCACGACCCAGCCGAGCACCACCGGCTCTGCCACCGTCGACTTTAACATCGGGTTCAACGAGACCGTCACCGAGTTTACCGCCGATGACATCGCCGTATCGGGATCGGGCAGCCCAGGCGCCGTCACCAACTTTGCGAGCATCAACGAGGGGGCCAACTATACCTTCGACCTGGTGGCCTCCTCGCAGGGCACCGTACAGGTGGACATCGCCGCCGGCGCGGCGCGCGACCTGGCCGGCAGCCCCAACACGGCTGCCGCCACCCTCTCGGTGGACTATGACCCGACCCGCCCCTCCGTGCTGATCACCTCTGCACAGTCGGGACGGACCAACGCCACCACCCTGGCATTCAACGTGACATTCAGCGAGTCCGTCAACGGCTTCGAGGAGGGTGACATACAGGTCGGCGGGATGGCGGCCACCGGAGGCGTCACCGGCTTCGGGTCGGTGCCCACCCCGGGAACCGAGGACGTCTACGGGTTCGAGCTGGTGCCCACCCGTGACGGCACCGTCACGGTCGACGTCGATGCGGGCGTCGCCACCAGCGGCCTGGGCAACACCAACACGGCGGCCCCGCAGCTCGAGCTGTTCTCGGACAGGACCGTCCCCGTACCTATCATCACCACGACCCAGCCTAGCACCACCGGCTCTGCCACCGTCGACTTTAACATCGGGTTCAACGAGACCGTCACCGAGTTTACCGCCGAGGACATCGCCGTATCGGGATCGGGTAGCCCAGGCGCCGTCACCAACTTTGCGAGCATCAACGAGGGGGCCAACTATACCTTCGACCTGGTGGCCTCCTCGCAGGGCACCGTACAGGTGGACATCGCCGCCGGCGCGGCGCGCGACCTGGCCGGCAGCCCCAACACGGCTGCCGCCACCCTCTCGGTGGACTATGACCCGACCCGCCCAACCGTGCTGATCACCTCTGCACAGTCGGGCCGGACCAACGCCACCACCCTGGCATTCAACGTGACATTCAGCGAGTCCGTCAACGGCTTCGAGGAGGGTGACATACAGGTCGGCGGCACGGCGGCCACCGGCGGCGTCACCGGCTTTGGATCCGTGCCCACCCCGGGAACCGAGGACGTCTACGGGTTCGAGCTGGTGCCCACCCGTGACGGCACCCTGACGGTCGACGTCGATGCGGGCGTCGCCACCAGCGGCCTGGGCAACACCAACACGGCGGCCCCGCAGCTCGAGCTGTTCTCGGACAGGACCGTCCCCGTACCTATCATCACCACGACCCAGCCTAGCACCACCGGCTCTGCCACCGTCGACTTTAACATCGGGTTCAACGAGACCGTCACCGAGTTTACCGCCGAGGACATCGCCGTATCGGGATCGGGTAGCCCAGGCGCCGTCACCAACTTTGCGAGCATCAACGAGGGGGCCAACTATACCTTCGACCTGGTGGCCTCCTCGCAGGGCACCGTACAGGTGGACATCGCCGCCGGCGCGGCGCGCGACCTGGCCGGCAGCCCCAACACGGCTGCCGCCACCCTCTCGGTGGAATATGACCCGACCCGCCCCTCCGTGCTGATCACCTCTGCACAGTCGGGACGGACCAACGCCACCACCCTGGCATTCAACGTGACATTCAGCGAGTCCGTCAACGGCTTCGAGGAGGGTGACATACAGGTCGGCGGCACGGCGGCCACCGGCGGCGTCACCGGCTTTGGATCCGTGCCCACCCCGGGAACCGAGGACGTCTACGGGTTCGAGCTGGTGCCCACCCGTGACGGCACCCTGACGGTCGACGTCGATGCGGGCGTGGCCACCAGCGGCCTGGGCAACACCAACACGGCGGCCCCGCAGCTCGAGCTGTTCTCGGACAGGACCGTCCCCGTACCTATCATCACCACGACCCAGCCGAGCACCACCGGCTCTGCCACCGTCGACTTTAACATCGGGTTCAACGAGACCGTCACCGAGTTTACCGCCGATGACATCGCCGTATCGGGATCGGGTAGCCCAGGCGCCGTCACCAACTTTGCGAGCATCAACGAGGGGGCCAACTATACCTTCGACCTGGTGGCCTCCTCGCAGGGCACCGTACAGGTGGACATCGCCGCCGGCGCGGCGCGCGACCTGGCCGGCAGCCCCAACACGGCTGCCGCCACCCTCTCGGTGGAATATGACCCGACCCGCCCCTCCGTGCTGATCACCTCTGCACAGTCGGGACGGACCAACGCCACCACCCTGGCATTCAACGTGACATTCAGCGAGTCCGTCAACGGCTTCGAGGAGGGTGACATACAGGTCGGCGGGATGGCCTCCCACGGCGGCGTCACCGGCTTTGGATCCGTGCCCACCCCGGGAACCGAGGACGTCTACGGGTTCGAGCTGGTGCCCACCCGTGACGGCACCGTCACGGTCGACGTCGATGCGGGCGTGGCCACCAGCGGCCTGGGCAACACCAACACGGCGGCCCCGCAGCTCGAGCTGTTCTCGGACAGGACCGTCCCCGTACCTATCATCACCACGACCCAGCCGAGCACCACCGGCTCTGCCACCGTCGACTTTAACATCGGGTTCAACGAGACCGTCACCGAGTTTACCGCCGATGACATCGCCGTATCGGGATCGGGCAGCCCAGGCGCCGTCACCAACTTTGCGAGCATCAACGAGGGGGCCAACTATACCTTCGACCTGGTGGCCTCCTCGCAGGGCACCGTACAGGTGGACATCGCCGCCGGCGCGGCGCGCGACCTGGCCGGCAGCCCCAACACGGCTGCCGCCACCCTCTCGGTGGACTATGACCCGACCCGCCCCTCCGTGCTGATCACCTCTGCACAGTCGGGACGGACCAACGCCACCACCCTGGCATTCAACGTGACATTCAGCGAGTCCGTCAACGGCTTCGAGGAGGGTGACATACAGGTCGGCGGGATGGCCTCCCACGGCGGCGTCACCGGCTTTGGATCCGTGCCCACCCCGGGAACCGAGGACGTCTACGGGTTCGAGCTGGTGCCCACCCGTGACGGCACCCTGACGGTCGACGTCGATGCGGGCGTGGCCACCAGCGGCCTGGGCAACACCAACACGGCGGCCCCGCAGCTCGAGCTGTTCTCGGACAGGACCGTCCCCGTACCTATCATCACCACGACCCAGCCGAGCACCACCGGCTCTGCCACCGTCGACTTTAACATCGGGTTCAACGAGACCGTCACCGAGTTTACCGCCGATGACATCGCCGTATCGGGATCGGGCAGCCCAGGCGCCGTCACCAACTTTGCGAGCATCAACGAGGGGGCCAACTATACCTTCGACCTGGTGGCCTCCTCGCAGGGCACCGTACAGGTGGACATCGCCGCCGGCGCGGCGCGCGACCTGGCCGGCAGCCCCAACACGGCTGCCGCCACCCTCTCGGTGGAATATGACCCGACCCGCCCCTCCGTGCTGATCACCTCTGCACAGTCGGGACGGACCAACGCCACCACCCTGGCATTCAACGTGACATTCAGCGAGTCCGTCAACGGCTTCGAGGAGGGTGACATACAGGTCGGCGGGATGGCCTCCCACGGCGGCGTCACCGGCTTTGGATCCGTGCCCACCCCGGGAACCGAGGACGTCTACGGGTTCGAGCTGGTGCCCACCCGTGACGGCACCGTCACGGTCGACGTCGATGCGGGCGTGGCCACCAGCGGCCTGGGCAACACCAACACGGCGGCCCCGCAGCTCGAGCTGTTCTCGGACAGGACCGTCCCCGTACCTATCATCACCACGACCCAGCCGAGCACCACCGGCTCTGCCACCGTCGACTTTAACATCGGGTTCAACGAGACCGTCACCGAGTTTACCGCCGATGACATCGCCGTATCGGGATCGGGCAGCCCAGGCGCCGTCACCAACTTTGCGAGCATCAACGAGGGGGCCAACTATACCTTCGACCTGGTGGCCTCCTCGCAGGGCACCGTACAGGTGGACATCGCCGCCGGCGCGGCGCGCGACCTGGCCGGCAGCCCCAACACGGCTGCCGCCACCCTCTCGGTGGACTATGACCCGACCCGCCCCTCCGTGCTGATCACCTCTGCACAGTCGGGACGGACCAACGCCACCACCCTGGCATTCAACGTGACATTCAGCGAGTCCGTCAACGGCTTCGAGGAGGGTGACATACAGGTCGGCGGGATGGCCTCCCACGGCGGCGTCACCGGCTTCGGGTCGGTGCCCACCCCGGGAACCGAGGACGTCTACGGGTTCGAGCTGGTGCCCACCCGTGACGGCACCCTGACGGTCGACGTCGATGCGGGCGTGGCCACCAGCGGCCTGGGCAACACCAACACGGCGGCCCCGCAGCTCGAGCTGTTCTCGGACAGGACCGTCCCCGTACCTATCATCACCACGACCCAGCCGAGCACCACCGGCTCTGCCACCGTCGACTTTAACATCGGGTTCAACGAGACCGTCACCGAGTTTACCGCCGATGACATCGCCGTATCGGGATCGGGCAGCCCAGGCGCCGTCACCAACTTTGCGAGCATCAACGAGGGGGCCAACTATACCTTCGACCTGGTGGCCTCCTCGCAGGGCACCGTACAGGTGGACATCGCCGCCGGCGCGGCGCGCGACCTGGCCGGCAGCCCCAACACGGCTGCCGCCACCCTCTCGGTGGAATATGACCCGACCCGCCCCTCCGTGCTGATCACCTCTGCACAGTCGGGACGGACCAACGCCACCACCCTGGCATTCAACGTGACATTCAGCGAGTCCGTCAACGGCTTCGGGCAGGGCGACATACGGCTCGGCGGCACGGCGGCCACCGGAGGCGTCACCGGCTTCGGGTCGGTGCCCACCCCGGGAACCGAGGACGTCTACGGGTTCGAGCTGGTGCCCACCCGTGACGGCACCCTGACGGTCGACGTCGATGCGGGCGTGGCCACCAGCGGCCTGGGCAACACCAACACGGCGGCCCCGCAGCTCGAGCTGTTCTCGGACAGGACCGTCCCCGTACCTATCATCACCACGACCCAGCCGAGCACCACCGGCTCTGCCACCGTCGACTTTAACATCGGGTTCAACGAGACCGTCACCGAGTTTACCGCCGATGACATCGCCGTATCGGGATCGGGCAGCCCAGGCGCCGTCACCAACTTTGCGAGCATCAACGAGGGGGCCAACTATACCTTCGACCTGGTGGCCTCCTCGCAGGGCACCGTACAGGTGGACATCGCCGCCGGCGCGGCGCGCGACCTGGCCGGCAGCCCCAACACGGCTGCCGCCACCCTCTCGGTGGACTATGACCCGACCCGCCCCTCCGTGCTGATCACCTCTGCACAGTCGGGACGGACCAACGCCACCACCCTGGCATTCAACGTGACATTCAGCGAGTCCGTCAACGGCTTCGAGGAGGGTGACATACAGGTCGGCGGGATGGCCTCCCACGGCGGCGTCACCGGCTTCGGGTCGGTGCCCACCCCGGGAACCGAGGACGTCTACGGGTTCGAGCTGGTGCCCACCCGTGACGGCACCCTGACGGTCGACGTCGATGCGGGCGTGGCCACCAGCGGCCTGGGCAACACCAACACGGCGGCCCCGCAGCTCGAGCTGTTCTCGGACAGGACCGTCCCCGTACCTATCATCACCACGACCCAGCCGAGCACCACCGGCTCTGCCACCGTCGACTTTAACATCGGGTTCAACGAGACCGTCACCGAGTTTACCGCCGATGACATCGCCGTATCGGGATCGGGCAGCCCAGGCGCCGTCACCAACTTTGCGAGCATCAACGAGGGGGCCAACTATACCTTCGACCTGGTGGCCTCCTCGCAGGGCACCGTACAGGTGGACATCGCCGCCGGCGCGGCGCGCGACCTGGCCGGCAGCCCCAACACGGCTGCCGCCACCCTCTCGGTGGACTATGACCCGACCCGCCCAACCGTGGAGATCACCGCAAAACAGAGTAGCCCGACCAACGCGGCAACCATCAACTTCAACGTAACGTTCAGCGATGACGTCACCGGCTTTGCCGGTACCGGCATCACGCTGTCAGGCGCCGCCACCGCCGGCGGCGTCGTCGCGACCAACTTTGCGGAGATCAATGCCACAAACTACTCGTTTGATGTCGTGCCCACCGCCCCCGGCAACGTCACCGTGGATGTCGCCGCCGGCGTGGCGCAGAACGCCCTCGGCATAGACAACACCGCGGCCGACCGGCTCACCATACGGTTCGACAACGTCGCCCCGGCCCCGGAGATCACCGGGGAGCAGGTCGGTACGGCCCTCAACTTTAACATCGGCTTTGGCGAAAAGGTTGTCGACTTTGCCGAGGCCGGCATCGTGCTGTCGGGCCTCACCGCCCACGGCGGCATAACCGAGTTTGCACCCATCAACAACGACGCCAACTATACGTTCGTCGTGAGGCCGACCGCCGACGGCACCATACACGTGGACGTCCCCGAAAACGTCGCCAAGGATGATGCGGGCAACAACAACACGGCCGCCGACCGGTTCTCGGTAACGTACAACAGCACGATACCGTTCCCCGTCATCACCGCGGTGCAGGAGCCGGGCCCGACCAACGCGGCCACCATAAACTTCAACGTGACCTTTAGCCAGGATGTCGCCGGCTTTGAGGGCACGGACATCACGCTGGGCGGCAACGCCTCCACGAACGGCGTAGAGAACTTTGAGGTGATCAATGCCGCCGACTACTCATTTGATCTGATGCCCACCGCCGACGGCACCATCACCGTGGATATCGCCGCCGGCGCGGCGCGGAACGACCGGGACGTCGCCAGTATGAAGGCCCAGCGGTTCTCGATCGTATCGGATCGCACCGTCCCGACCCCGATCATCGGCGGGAAGCAGGCCGGCCCGGCCATCAACTTTACGGTCGCATTCGGCGAGAACGTCACCGGCTTTGACGCCGCCGACATCACGCTGGGCGGCACCGCGAATCCGGGAGCCGTGCTCCGCCTGGCCGCCGTGCAGGACGGCACCGGCGCCAACTATACGTTCGATGCGGTACCCTCCGCCGCCACCGGGACCGTCACGGCCGACATCGCCGCGGGCGCCGTGCAGGACATCGCCGGCAACGACAATACCGCGGCCCCGCAGTTCTCGGTACGGTACGACGGCAGGATGCCCACCACCACCGTCACATCCACGCAGGGTAGCCCGACCAACAGCGCCACCGTCAACTTCCAGGTGGAATTCGGCATGCCCGTCATCGGCTTCACCGCAACCGACATCACGCTGACCGGCGATGCCGCCGCCAACGGCCTGATCAACTTTGATGACAGCGGCGCCCCCGTCTACACCTTTGATGTGGTGCCATCCGAGGACGGCCCCATCACGGTGGACATCGGCCCAGGCGTGGCGCAGACCGGCTCCGGCATCGGCAACATGGCGGCCGACACGCTCTCGATCGTATCCGACCGCACCGCCCCGGTCCCGGCCATCAACTCCACGCAGTCCGGCACGACCAACGCCAACGCCATCGACTTCCGGGTCGACTTTGGCGAGAACGTCACCGGCTTTGAAGCGGGCGACATCAGGGTTTCGGGCACCGCCGACCCCGGGGACGTGACCGGCTTTGTGGCCAGCGACGACACCGGCGCCAACTATACCTTTAGCGTCTCGCCCGCCCGCGACGGCACCGTCCTGGTGGACATCGCCGCCGGCGTGGCCGACGACGGGGCGGGCAACCCCAACGGGGTAGCCGACCGGTTCATGATCACATACGACAGGATCCCGACCTTTGTACGCGCCTTTATCACCGGCGACCAATCCATCACGGCGGTCTATACCGAACCGGTGACGTCCGATCCCCTGCACTATGTGAACATAGTCTTGAACAATACCGGTACGGACACCACCTCCAATCTGGCGGACAACGCCACTCATGCAACCCTGTTCGGAAACAGCGTACTGGTCGAGTGGAGATCGGACACGGACGTCGGTACCTCGCCTAACCACACCGTCAGCTTTGACATAACCGCCGATGTCGCCGACAAGGGCACCATCGCAAACGCGCTTGAAAACCCCGGCCGCAAACACACGCTTACCGGACAAGACAGTGCCAATCTCGATCTCAAAAGTCTTGTGAACGTGAGCAGCACGCCTGATCTCACGGAGGTCGACATACCGATCGGCAGCCGCACCCTGATCCGCGAGATAAACGCGACGGACATAACGCCCACACTCCGGTTTGTCAATACACCTGGCGGCGCCGGCTTCCCGCAACACGACCTCACCGTCATACACAGATCCGCCATCGTGGTGTTCCCGTCCAACGCCACCGCGAAAGAGTCTGGCGGCGGCGACCAACTCGCGATCATCATCGACAACGTGACCGCCAAGAAGCCGTCCGCCACGTTCAAGACCGCCAACCCGGGCTTTGAGTTTGACGATGCGACCATCATAGAGTTCGGTAATCCTGACAAGGATCTGGAGTTTGACAAACTGGTAAACGTAACATTCCCGGAGCTGGGCGGCATCGTCTTTTCGATCAACAGCGCGGGTGAGACGCTGCGCATAAACGAGTGTACCCGTGCCCTGTCCCTGGGCATGGGCGAGGCCGATGCCAGGCTGGGCATACGGACGCCCGCGGCCGGTGAAGACGGCGGGGCGTGCAGGGTGCCGGGTACGGACACGGTGTGGACGCTGCACTTTTCGGCGATAGGACATGCGGATCCGCCGCCCGCCGTGACGCCACGGCCCGGGTCCGAGGTTACGGCTCCTCCCGCCCCGCCGACCGGCGGCAGATCCAGCGGCGGCGGAGGCGGCGGCGGCGGAGGAGGAGGCGGCGGCGCAGGCGCCCCCGGCGGCGCAGGCGTCCCGTCCATCGGTCCTGCCACCCGGGCCCAAGACCTCTATATCTGGTCCATATCGTGGGACTGCCAGGCGGGGGTAGTCGGCATAGTGGCGGGACCCGACTATGAGAACATCTCCATATCCGTGCGCACGGTACAGCTTGGGTACCAGGAGGCGGTCAAGATCGGTGATGCCGCCGCCGGCCCGGCGGCCCCCGCCCCGGCCCCCGCCATTCCCGGATACGGCGCCTTTACGGCGGCGATGGGCGAGGCCGACGACTATATCGGCGTGACCGCCCTCCTGCAGTCCGGCGGAACCCTGAGCACCGTCAGCGAGTCGGTCCGCGTGGACTCCTGCGTGGGCCAGACGCTGTACGAGGTGCCGTCCCATGCCCCGCGGACCGGATCCGGCGTGCCCTTGCAGGACGGGGACGCCGCGGGTGACGGCGGCGGCGCCGGCGGCGGCGCGCCGGATCGGGCAGAACCGGGCGCCGGCGGCGCGACGGTGGAGCCGCCGCAACGGGCGCCGGAGCCTGCCTCTACGTCAGGTGATCCGGGGCGGACGGATCCGGCAGACGCCGCCGCCGCCGCCGGCGCCGCCGGCGGGCAACAGCCGCCCGAAACCGGCGGGGACGGGTGCGGCCCCGGAACCGTCAACCGTGACGGCGTATGTACGGTTGTCGTGCCCGAGGCCGGTCCGGAGGCGGGTGAGGGCGGCGCCGGCGGCGGCGGTGACGTGGACGCCGGCAGTACCGGCACCGGAGGAGGCTGCCTGATCGCCACGGCCGCATACGGGACGGAGCTTGCCCCGCAGGTGCAGCGGCTCCGCGAGCTGAGGGACGCCACGGTGCTCTCCACGGTTCCGGGCGCCTCGTTCATGGGTGTATTCAACACCGCATACTACACCGTATCTCCCGTTATCGCCGACCTGGAACGGCAGAACGACGCGTTCAGGGATCTCGTCCGCGCGGCGATAACGCCCGGGATCTGGGTGCTTGGCGCCGTGATGCCGATGGCCGAGCCCGGTTCGGATGTCTCGGTGGCGGCGGCAGGCGCGCTGTCGATCGCGTTGCTGGCGGGCATGTACGCCGGTCTGCCGGTCCTGGCAGCGTATGCCGTGGCAAGGCGCCGCGGCTAGTCCGCGGACAGGATTGGCAGGCCGGTCCGTGGAACGCCACCGCCTGCGGTCCGGCCGCACGCCGGGGGGCTCCAATCCGGTGGTTTCCGATACCTGCCGCACGCCGGCTGTACGGGCCGCCGGCGGCGTTACGGCATGCGCAAAAGGCGCCCGCGGATCGGATCCGAAACCCCAGAATTCTGGAAGGGCCCGGGCCTGAGGCGCCGCCCGAACGCATGCAAACCGGCCCGTGTCCCGTATCCGGTCCGGCCAGAGGCGGTGCGGCCCACATCAGCCCGTGTCCTGTAACCGAAACCTGCGAATCCGGGACGATCATCCTACGGCATCCGGTTTTGTACGTAACCGCATACGGATTTGTGCCATTGTATAGCTGCATCTCTTTCACTTTTCGTCAGTTGATCAAAATCAACAACATACCTTGCTTTCATGCAAAGGGCATAGAGATTGTGGTAATCCTCAGTGACCGGTTCAAGCTCTTTTTGAACCGCCGTATTGCGTGCCCAATGTCCGCGCGGCCTCTTGCCCTTCGAGACCGGATATGCGTCAACAATATGAAGGGCGGAATAAAACAGCGTGGTAATCCCCCGATCCTCATATTGCGGATTCTTCGATAAATATTCCTGTGCGTCGTGGTTGTGCTCGCTCTGTCTCGTGTGCCGGATCATTTTTGGTCGGCTTCTTGCATTTTTTCAAAAATTGGCGCGGTGCCGATGAGGTGATCCTGGCGCACTTCATCCCTGTGCAGTATTATCGGCGTGACCTCGGTATCTGGAAACACATCCATGATCTCCCTGACATTTCTGCATATTGCCGTCAGCGCTTCGACCCTGTCATCTAGAGAATGAATGAAGATTATATGCAGGGCCCTGTCATGTAAAACCGCATAATGGGCCTGGGTAACGTACTCCGGCCCGGCAAATATTTTTTTCGTGTGTTCGAGGACGGGTTCCACATCTTTCCGTAACGCAGAGTTTATCTTGGACTCTAACTCTTTGATGTAACGTTCCTGGTTCTTCAACCTTTTTTCCATCTCCTGCCTCTCCACCGGTTCCTTTTCTGCCTCCGGCTTTGTACCTTTGATGTGCCGTTCCCCTGATTTTGGCGGTTCTGTCGTCTGTGCCATGTGCGGGGGTTATCTGTCAGACATTTAATCTTTGGTTCGGGGCAGCTGTGGGCGCAGATCCCTTTTTTGGCCATGCTTGAATGGGTTGTGGGGGAGGGGGGGGGGGTTGGCCGTAATTCGCGGTTCTGGGGGGATTCGGAGACCTGTCATCCGTCAGTCGATTGCGGAAAACAATGGAACGCCCGCCTTTACAACCGCCCCACCCGGGCAAACTCTTCATTTTGGGGACCAATCCCACCGCCCGTTCACGGCACCCCTAGACGTTAGACCCCGTAAGATGACATTTATCATCTGTATGTTTTTTGGTTGTGTGTAAACGTGGGCACCCGAAAATCAAAAATGCCGCTAGGGGGCAACCCTTAGCACCATCCTACGAGGGCCCCCGTGTATATGGGTGATGCCAAGAGGATTGTGAGGGGGGGGGCCTTGAAAATGTCAGGTGCCTAACTTTACGGAACCTGGAGGCCGGTTCTGTAACGTCTTGGGGCGCTAGACACGGACACACGTAAGAACCGGGGCCGAAATCCCCCGCCCCCCAACCCCCGTTTTTGGAGTTTGGGGGAATTTTCTACCTTTGGGGCCTTGCGGGCGAATACGTCCCAGCACCACAAGACGTTACAGAGCCCTGAAACGATGCACAAACATACTCGGCAACACGCAGTCCCGTATGGCCGGCGCAAAAGGCAAGACATACTCGCCGCCGCTTTCAGAGGAAGAGATTCGGGACATCAAAAAGGCGCTGACCGAAGCCCCGGAACACGGGTGTGCCGGCGGCAAAGAAGCGGTAGAATGGTTAGACGGCATTGACTAAATGGGATGCGTTGTTTACGCCCTCTTTTATGAAGGAATACGAGGATCGGACACGAACGTCGCAGGAGGACAAGAGAGGCGGTAGGGATAATCACGACAAGCCCGGATCCTGCGGATCTGGGAGATTACAAAAAGGACATCGACGTATTCTCCTACGAGATGGGCAGGAAGGACAGGATCATTTTTACTGTCGATTATGCCGGGCACGGGGTGATGTTTCTACGGCTCTGCGATCACAAGTCCGCACACGGCAAGGACTGAAAGGTTTTGGCGGTTCGGGCCGGGCCTGCCTGTCCGCGCCGGCGGACAGGGCATCCCTTGGAAGGCGTATGGGGTCGCATATCGGTTTGCGGGTGGCAGGCATCGACTCCACAGACCGGGAATTTCCGACATCGCGGGTGCCTTCCAACGTTTTTCGGTCCGTATGCGCCGGCCCCGCGTGCAACCGGGACGTGAAACAGGCCGCAATACGGGCATGCCGGACACGGATTTGACCGGGGGTCGGGCGTACACGGACCACCGAAACAAACCCCCTAATACCTTTATTTTTATTACCTGTTATGGGTACCGCACCGCGAAAGAAAACACACGTGACAGACGTCGACAAAGATGTCGAGGATGACTTTGCAGACATTGTACGCCATACCGAACAATGTCTGGGCAGGATATGGAACAGCAAATCGGACGATGTGTGGAACAGGGTTCCGTAACATCTTCGGCACCTGGAACCGGGCGGATTTTCCTTCAAAATCCGCGAATTTTGCCATCTTGAGACCGTTGTAGAGACGAGCGTTCCGGGTGCGGATGTGTCACTTGTTGGCTCCCCGGAGTGATGAGGGCCGGCATCCGCCTGGGTCCTGCAGTCCGGGCCCAGGTGCCCAAGATGTTACAGAACCCCCCAAACAAAAAATTAAATAGTAACCAGACCTACCACCACACATGGATTCAGCAACAAAAGCGGCCGAATTTATGGCATATTACTTCAAAAACAGGTCCCTAAAGGACGACAAGAGACTCGAGGAATATTCCCGCAAGTTCAGCGAGGAGTATTCCCGGACCTGGGAACTCGTACTGGTCGAGGACGACGACTAGCCGCCCCGATCATTTGCAGCGGGATTCCGCCATTTCCCCGACCCCTGACGCCGTCCAAACAGGACATCGGCGGCTCCCAAACCAAAAATTAAATACGGATCAGACCTGCCCCCACGCATGGATTCAGCAACAAAAGCGGCCGAATTTATGGCATATTACATCAAAAACAGGTCCCTAAAGGACGACGAGGGACACCGGGAATATTCCCGCAAGCTCAGCGAGGAGTATTCCAGGACCTGGGAACTCGTACTGGTCGAGGACGACGACTAGCCGCCTCCGATCATTTGCAGCGGGATTCCGGCATTTTCCCGCCCCTGGACGCCGCCCAAACAGGACAGACGGCGGCTCCCAAACCAAAAATTAAATACGGATCAGACCTGCCCCCACGCATGGATTCAGCAACAAAAGCGCCCCCTGCGATGCTACGCCGGTCCGCGGCCCCCGGTGCAGAAACGCCCGCCGCCGACCCGGCCTCCGGCGGCGCATGGTGGGGCACGTCCGGCCCCCGACACCGGCCTACGGGACAGACCTCGGTTTTGCGGGGATGCCTACGCCTACCGCCCGCGGACTACACAGAACCATTTTTTGCCATTTGAGCAAATATGGGTGGTTTATGCCGTACCTGCCCACTTCAGAATCCACATCCCCGGGATTATACAGAACCACCATCAACAAGATCTAAATAGGGGTTTGCCAAAATCATCAATATGGGGCAGGAACAAATAACAAACGTGAAATATCCACCAATGCGCCTAGAAGACCTGATCGGTCCTCTGAATGACGTCGAATCAGAATTCAAACCAAAAACAATCTTTTGCAGAGGTTCGATGGAAATTCCCCTGCCATCTCCCAGGGTTTCGATCGTCGGATCCAAAAACGCATCTGAAAAAGGAATCCATGAGGCCAAAACAATCGCAAAGAACTTGACTGAAAGCAAGGTAATAATCGTAAGCGGCCTTGCAAGAGGAATCGATACGGCGGCACACAAAACCGCGATAAAACACGGCGGTAAGACAATTGCGGTTATTGGTACCCCTCTAGACAGGGTGTACCCGAGGGAAAACGCTGATCTGCAGGATCTGATCGCCAAGGATCACTTGGTGATCTCACAATATCCGGTCGGATCTGTGGTAATGAAGAAAAATTTTGTCCTGCGAAACAGGACCATGGCGCTAATTTCCGACGCAACCGTGATTGTTGAGGCCGGCGAATCAAGCGGTTCATTACATCAGTGCTGGGAAACACTCCGGACCGGCAGACCGCTATTTGTTTGCAAGGATGTTATAGACAACCGGGATCTGCGGTGGCCAAAAGAGATGATTAAATACGGTGCAATGACGTTTGACGACCCGTCAGACATACTGGAAAATATTCCGTCAGACGTTAAAATCACCACGGATCTGTTTCAATAGGCGCCTAATGAACATACAACAAATCGATTTCGGTTCTTTTTTGGCATATTCGCCACGGGGGGATTCCGAGATTGAAAAACAATCCAGGACTCAAATGATTAACCTCAAGCGGGACAAACACATCAACCATGGCTCCAGTCAGATCCCAACGTCGAATTATCTTGCCAAACAGATCAAACAAAATATAGACGAACTGCCATTTGCGGATTATTTTAACGAAACCACGCTGCTTGTCCCCGCTCCGAGCAGTTCTTCTACCAAGCCAAATTTTTTGCGAATTACGGAGCGTCTTGCAAATGCGCTGGTCATGGCCGGTCTAGGAAAACACACAAAACTGTGCCTGGAGCGTATGTACGACGTACCAAAATCATCCAGAGTTAGCGCAAACGACAGACCAAAAGCGGCCGAACATTACAATTCAATCAAGGCACAAAAAATACTGACCGACCCGAGGTTGTCGCATAAATCCACCCAGAGCAGTGATCTGCCCATAAATTCATGATTTCGTCCGCCTTTTCCGCTCAGGCCACGGTCAGCGGACGGCCAAGCCTTACGGCACACCGGAATCCCGTTCAGAGCCTCCACGTTCATGCGGAGGCCGGTGTGGGCCCGAACCGGGCCTGCGTCTCGGACTTTCTGTATCTGTAGTACAGCGGGTGGTCTGCCGTCTCGGCGGCGGCGGCGGCGCCGACTTGCCCGCACGATGCCGTCACGTGACGGTTTCATGTATTCTGTAATACCTGACCATAAAAACACCGATGAGGATATGGGCCGGAAGGTTTTGGTGCCGTCTACACTATGACGCCCCGACCTGATGGGAGCGGGGGGAGATCTACCTTTTCCCCGGGCTTTGTACACCCCTCGTTGTACTCTTTGATGTATTCCAGCACCATCCTCTTTCCCTCCTCGGGGATCTCTTCAAACGGGAATCCGTACTTGCATGCGGCAAACAAGGTGACGGGGGTAAAGTATTTGTTGTCGCAGTCAGGGGCGAACGTGTTCTTTATGCGTTTCGATGTACTCGTGGCGTCCGTTTGACGTGATTGCAAGGATGAATTTTTGACCATGTCTTTTCCCTGCCCTTGTTGCATCCTCCCTGCTTATAAATTGCATGGCGGCTACGGCGTCCAAATACGGGTCGCCTGTAGGGCTCCTCCAATAGCCGATCAGGGGCTGGTTTGAGGATTCAGAGATCATCTCATATCCATGTCTCAGGGTATCATCCACCTCGATGTTTTTACGGCAGGTGACAGCTATGAGATACACGGGCCTATCCGTCCGGAAACGCCTGTTTCCTCTGACCAGTTCTCGGAACAGGGCCAGACATTCATGCCTACGCCTTACATCAAACACCAGATCAGATTTCGGACTGTATGTGAATCCGCTGGAACCATCACGTGTTTTTACGACCGCACGAATCTTGCTCTGTATGTCCACAAAGGGGAGCGCCCCGGTGTGGTTACCCCCGGGAACGACCTCCTCATCCGGATCCGGCACCTCTGGACTTGACACCAAACAACCCCCGTCATATCCGGTAAGAGACGATATATCAAACCTTCTCTGTAAACCAGTTAACCCACAGGTAACAGTTTTTGGCGCATGGTTCGCCCGAAAAATGCGGCACAGGCCCCGGCCGAAGGATCAAAAACATCCCGCCCGGGGGGTGCTGATGACAAGCCGCCGACTGTGCGATCTGCCGAATGAGTGCACCCTGTAGGGCGCACTGCCGGATCCGTACGGCCGCGGTCCGGCAGAACCGCCGTCACCGCCGGATCCGGACCGGCGCCTCCCCGACACCCGACATCGGCATGAATGGCCGCACCCGCACCCGCACCCGCACGCCGGGCCCGTCCCACCCCCCACGTCAGTATTAATACGGATCGGTAACCCGTATTGCAATCCTGTCCAGGCCACCCGGATGCGCATTCCTGCCCCAAACGCATCATAACTTGGCATTTTGATTCGCTTATGATCGGAAATTCCGGCTGTCGGGCGTTTACCTGTGGGTTAACTGCCTTTACAAAAAAAAAAACCGCGATGCGGACATGTCATGCCGTCAACTGCGGGCGGGATCCCGGCACACGCATGGAATCCCCGGTGTGCGTTCGCAGCGTGTACGAGTCCGGCCGCCGGCACCGCACATCGGAAACGGCACCGGACGGCAACAGGGTCAGGCCGGTTCATCAGGTGTGTGCGAGTTGCGGTACGGTCCGCAGATTTTTCTCGGAGTGCAGACCTAGTCGGAGTCGTGCCGTGCGGTGTGTCCTACGAGCCGTAACGCGCACGTAACCATCTGCCTGTCGGTATTATCCCGAACCTGTTTCTGCATGTCATAACTTGAAAATGTGCATGAGGGCGGGCATAAAGCATACCTGAAAACCCGTCCCCGAGGACACTAAATAGGCACATTTTCAAGTTCTGATGTGGGGCATGCCTCACGCAACGTGTAATCCCTCATACATGCAATGTACGGGCGGACATAAAACGCGGTTTTTTCGCAGTCGCCGCCATCGTAGCCGGTACGGTGGCAACGGATCCGCCGGTGTAACGGCACCGGACGGATACGAGTGCAGAACGGTCCCGCGGTGGCGGCCGGCCGTCACGTGCAGAACGGCCCCGCACGGATGTCGGCGGCGGCGCCGACCTGCCCCGCACGATGCCGTCCCGTGACGGTTTCATGTATTCTGTAATGCCTGACCGTAAACACCTATGAAGATGGTGGACCGGGCCCGAACCGGGCCTGCGTCTCGGACTTTCTGCATCTGTAGTACGGCCGGCGGTCTGCCGTCTCGGCGGCGGCGGCGGCGCCGCCGAATATGGCCTCTGTCATCCCGCGTCTCTTGTACAGGCCGGGATCAAATTCCTTGGCCGCCCTGCACCGGTACGGCTTGCCGCGCTTCTTCACGTTGGCCCTCTGTTTTATGTTCGGATGCATTCCAAGATCAAAGACTGCTCCTGCCAACTTTGCCAACTTTAGGCGTGGGGCCCGCGCCTGACGTGCAGAAAACCCCCCGTTTGGGCCGCCCCTGCCGCACTTGTCAAACTTTAGGCGTGGGGCCCAGCATCTTGGTGCTCGGCGCCGTAATGCCGCTGGCAGAACCCGGTTCGGAGGTGTCTGTGACGGCGGCCGGTCTACTCTCTATGATGCTGTTGGCAGGCATGTACGCCGGCCTGCCGTCCGCCGGCGCGTACGTCCTGACAAGACACCTTTGCAACCGCCGTGTTTGCCGCAACCGCCGCCCTGCCGTTGCATGAACCGACCACCCTCCGCCCGACCCCGGCAGCTCGCAGATTTACGGCCGGGGGATCCGCCATCTGGATCATCTTTATGCCCCGGCCACCGCCTGCGATGCCGCGCATGTCCGCGGCCTGTGCAGAAACGCCCCCGCCGCCGACCCGGCCTCTGGAGGCGCATGATTGGGGCACGTCCAGGCCCCTGACACCGGCCTATGAGACAAACCTCGGTTTCGCGGGGGAGGGGGGGGGGGCGACGCCTACCATCTGCGGATTACAGAACCCCGGCCAAAAACAGACAAATAGCGGCGGGCCGCACGGCAGGTTGCGGATATGAGGAGGATAAAATTCAGCCGTATCACCAAGGCGGCACGTGAACAGGGCATCGATTCGATATTCGATGAGTTTGGATAGATCATGTCAAAGATCAAACACGCCGATGATGACATGAAGGGCTATTGCGCCATAAGACTGGCCACGGTGACCGAGCAGTTCATAAGACATACCGTCGAAACCATGATCGACACGGGCAAGGTACCCCCCGACAAATTCATAGACGGCGATCTGCCTGGCCCTGAACGGCTGGCCGGGGTCTCGCTGGGCCGGCATATCGCGTTTTCCCAAAACTTTCAGAATGTCGACGACATAAAAAACATCCTAGAGGTAATAGGCCTGCTGGATGTATTTTATGACTGCCTGTCTGAATCGGACCGGGCGGTACTCAAAGCTCTGTTCAGGTACAGGCATGACATGATCCATACATCCGTGAAACTACCGACGATCGACATCAACCGGTGTTTTGGAATCGTCCTGACACTCATCAAATGCATCATGTCCAAGATCTACCCCGGCGGCCATCATTTTTACCTGTACACGGGGGATTGTATGTCCCGTTCACGCGAGTATCACGAGGCGATCACGTATTATGGCATGGCGCTTGCCATACGTCGTGATGACCCCTACATACTTGGCAAAATGGGGGAGGCGTTTGCAGGACTGGGGCTGCACGAGAGGGCGCTGGAGTGCTACAACCAGGCCCTGGTCCTGGATCCGCGCAGCCCCGTACATGTCAGACAGGGGGATTCGCTTGCAAGACTGGGGCGGCACGGGGAGGCGCTGGAGTGCTACAACCAGGCCATGGCCCTGAATCCGGACGATCCGTTCGTACATACCAAAAACGGAGAGTCGCTTGCGAAACTGGAACGGTTCGAGGGTACCTGTACAGGGTGCCGTACCACACACCGCCTTTCGGACGCCTATGCGGGGGGGGGGGGGCGTGGCGCGCGTATGCATGTGCATCCGCCGCAAACCGTGGCCGAGCCGCGGCCGAGTGATCGCCGGAGGCCCGTTCGAATTCGTAGCTGTGGCACGCCTGACGGGGGCGGGTCCGTCAGGATCGGCGATGCCGGCCTATCGGCCGAGGCACAAGAGGATGCCTGTATACAGACGGCAACACAGACGGCACCGCCCCGCCCGGATACGGCACATTCGTATCCACAACGGGCTGGAACGACGGCCGTCTGGGCGCAAGGGCCCTTTTGCGGTCCGGCAGGACACCGGGCATCGTCAACGAGTCCGTCACCCCGGATTCCTGTACCGGCCAGAGTACAGTGGGTCGTCCGACACCTTCCGGGCAGGCCGCCGCGCACCGCAGGTCATGCACCGGCAGCGCGCGGCGACAGGGACCTGAGGGGGGCGGGGGGGCCGCAACCGGCCGGCGCCGTACCGGCCAGCGCATTCGGGGACAGGTTTGTTCCCTGTACAAAGCCGCGGTTTTTTTGTCCGTTTGTATGCCCATACCCGTCTGCCGTTACCCGGATCGCATCGACGGTTCGGCGATCCGCCTGCGCGCCACAGGTTTTGTGGGGGGGGGGGAGTTGACCTGCATCCGGTGTGATTCTGCCTTTTCTGGCCGTCATGCCTGCAACCTGCCCGAAAAACGTTCAGTCCGATGCATCTTGTGCAAAGTTGCTTTTGATCGCACGGTACAATTTCAAAGCATCCGACTTGTCACGGGATCCAACATCGTGCATATACCTTGATGTTATGCTGAGTCTATACAGCACGTTGTATTTGTGGGATATTGCAGGAAACTCTATTTTCACCAACCTGTTTCTTTGGACATGGTTTAAGGGCTTTTTTTTCCCACTTTTTAAAATCTCCGCATCCAAAAATTTGCATGCCGAATAAAAAATAAGGGTGATCTCCCAATCAACATATTGTGGGTTTTTCAGTTCGAGGTATTCGTACACCCCATAATCGTGGATGCTTTTCCGCATGTGCCAGGCAGGATCATCTGTAGATTCAGGCATTTACATCGGTAAAATCCGGATAAACTTTTTCGTCAAAATATTTAGAAAGTGTGTATATGTGTTCAAAATTCACGTTTGGAAAGGCATCCTCAAGGCGGTTAAAATTCTCCAAGGTCTCAATAATGGCCTTGCTGGCATATGGATAATCATGGGCGATTATAAGCTCTGCCATGTCGCCGTGTGCGTACAACATGATCCTGCTTACCTTTGGCATGAGGGCCATCTCGGCGGAGGCCGCCGCCTTTATTTCCCGTACCAGGGTGGCGTGGTTTTGGGATGCGGGCGGGGCCGGTACCGGATCCTTGCCGTCAACGCCGCTCTGTTCAAGCAGGGTATCGGGCCCCTTTGCGGCCTGAACTCCCCGGTTTGCATCAAAACCGTACGTCTCGCTGGATGCGGATTCTGCCCCTGACATGTTGTTGTCAGGTGCCCAAAGTTCGATAAAAGGGTTTGGAGGTGCGGGGTTTTGTCCCGGATTCGGGGGTTTTTTGATCCAAGACTGGAAAACATCCCCCGCGTCCGCGGATATTATTTACCCTGTTGGCAAACGCGCATTTTACGCGTAAAATTCGAGGTTTGGAGCCGTCAGGATCGGCGATGCCGGCCTATCGGCCGAGGCACAAGAGGATGCCTGTATACAGACGGCAACACAGACGGCACCACCCCTCCCGGATACGGCACATTCGTATCGGCAACGGGCCGGAACGACGGCCGTCTGGGCGCAAGGGCCCTTTTGCGGTCCGGCAGGACGCCGGGTGCCGTCAACGAGTTCGTCACCCCGGATTCCTGCACGGGTCAAAGAGAGCACGGTGTGCAGTCTGCCGCCTTCCGGGCGGGGCGGGCGACGCCGTTGCCGCCCGCCTCCCTGGACGGGGACGTCGCGGGTGACTGCGTACCGGATCCGGCAAAGACGGACGGCGGAGATACGCGGGAAAAATGGTGGCGGTGGCAACCGGCACCGGGCACCACGCCCGGGCCGTCAGGTGAGCCCGCGCATGCGAACGCCTTTGTCCCCCTCCGGCCCCTGCCGTCACCGCAACCGCCTGCGCGCGGCCGCCCGGTCCGCGGCAGGCCGGGCATCCGCCGGGGGGGGGGGGGGAGGTCGTGTGAGGGACGGGGCGTGGGCGGTTTGCCGGCAGATATGCCACCTGCCCCCTGTCGAATCCATGCCCTGCATACCTTGTACCGCGGCCGGCTTCGCGCCCGGTCCGCGGCAGGACCGGCCGCATACTGCGAACCGTGCCCACACCAGAACCTGAAAATGTGCTAGTCTAGCGTTCTCTGGGACGGATTCTTAGGTATGCGTGACGTCTACCGGCATGCACATTTTCAAGTTCTGACATACGCTTATAATCTGCAAAGTCCATGTAAACACATGATGGAACGCCCGCATCCGCTGAAGAACCAACTGTTGGAGAAGATGAGCCATGAGCTATGCAAGATGGAGGAAACCGGGGAGATTGACCTGGGTTTTCTGTCCCATGTAACCGAATTCAGGCACCACATCGACAAGGTCAAGGCGCGGTGGCTGGAAAACAGCAACACCGAGGGGTTTTATTTCTACATGGCCGCCCGCAACATAGAACTGATGCTGGACAGGGTACAGGAAAGGTTTCAGGAGGCAGAAAAGGCGCATGACAACCCCGCCGTGGCACTAGACACCCTTGCGCTCCTGCCGGAATTCGACAAAACGCTCGACCTGCTGGCGCACGACGAGATAACACCCGAATCCATCGACACCATACTTGACAGGACGGGGATTTTACGCGATGTTGCCGAAGACAGGAATCTGATTGAATCCATAGAAACAGATCTGAAAGACATTGATGCTGACATAGTTAGACTTCATCTTCCCGCACTTATGGATCATATCTGTGGAACTGAGCCACATACGACCGACCTTGACGACGAATAAAATAATAGTCGACACCAATGTGGTTATTGCGGCAAGCATAATCCACAACATCTGCAAGCTAAACATTGTCGTCAAGCACAAGTTTCATGATCAATCCGACCGGTTACTCAGTTTGTTGAAACGTGATAATGACTGTTGCGGCATATTGGTTTTAACGGTAAAAAACGAATCCTTTAGGATGCTAGCCAGGGCTGTCTATGAGACGTTTCTGTCCCATTCGTCGGCAAATCCGCAACTCCGTGCATTGTTTTATAATAACTCGATGGGGTTTGTTTCGTCTTCGGGACGAAAAATGAGAAAATTGATGAGGGATCTAAAAAAGGGAGAATACGATCCCAAAGATCTGTGCAAAAACATCGAACGCGTAAAGTCAATGTCCGGGGATTTGCGAACGGAATTGGAGGAAAGACATGCCGGAAAGAACCGGCGCAGGCCGGAATCCGACAGGCGCGCCAAGACCGTCCTGCCGGGACACCGGAAACAGGAACAGAAAAAGGAGGTGAGCTCCGCCCACGATGCCCGGATCGCCCGGGAATCACTCCAACTCGAACGTTTTGTCAGAAAATCCAACTCTAGGGACGAGTTGATCCTGGCAGAAACCGTATCGGTGATGCAATTCGGTGAAAAAACGGGCGGCTCGTACGACTTTTGGATAGCGTCCTGGGACAGCGGGTTTTTTGCGCCGTATAGCGACGTCAAAAAGTCTTTGCAATCGGTTTTGTAAACATATGTTGTAACACATCCACGTTGAACCTGTGCGTTCTCAAAAATTCCATCATGGTGTAAATTCTGTCGTCCACCGATTCGCATACCTGTTGCATGAACGGCTGTTGTTTGAATATGTTCCAGCATTCCTCTGTCGCGTTAAGATCCGGCCATCCGGTGGGAAAGTATTCGACGCGCAGACGATCCGAGTTATCCTGTATGAAATTCGATACCATGCGCGACCTGTGCGGTCCCGCCCTGTCGAGGATCAACGCAACCTTGTCGTGCCTGTTCAGCAGCAACCTGAGAAACCTGATGGTCTCCTCCTTGTTGAACCAGGGCGAACTCATAAACGCCTGATCGTTGTACCGGGAGACTGCACCGAACACCACGGTGTTCTGGTGGCTTCCGAAGTACGGCGCATGGATCCGCTGCCCGACGGGCGACCACGGTCCGCGCCTCTTATAATAGTCGTGTGCCACGATGGTTTGATCCGCCACCATGAGCAGAAATTTGGCCCTTTCCGCGCCTGAAATCCACGGTTTCATGTGACGTTGCCACCTGATGACCTCCCCGACCTTGTCCTTTCTGATGTGTATCGGTTCGGGAGTCTTGCGAGAGTACCTGCAGGCGCGTGCTTTGCTGCGCATCCCCGACGGGGTGTACAGGACGCCGTCGCATTGGTATACGGTCTGTATGAGTTCGCTTATGAATATGAGTCGCGAACCGTACCCTCTCATGTATTTTGTGATCTTTTCGTTTGTAACCTTGGGAGGACGCCCGGAACGCGGAAGATCATTCAGTCCTTTTATTCCGTGTTTCAGGAAACGTTTGTGCCATGACTTGATCGTGTTGTATACCTTGAACAACATCCTTGCGACATCGGCATAACTTTCCTTGTTGATCACGACATGACACATTGCAAGCAGTCTTTCTTTCACACGCGAATCTTTTTCTTTCCTATAACATTGTTCGAGTTCGGCATGAGTTACCATGTCGTTAGTCGGATATGATACCAGCTATAAAGGTTTCGGATTGAATTTTAGATCTTGCAAAGACTTTTTGTCGCCGCTATACATACACAGCCGTCTGGGGACATCCGATACGGTTACGCGTGAGATTAAGAACCGTTTTAAAATAAGGTGCGACTGCCCGCGAGAAATATACCGTTTGCTGTCTTGACGGCCGCAGCGGCGTCAAAAAGCCCGCAGGATCCGGGTCCGGAACATCATCCATGCCTGGACTGTTTTTTTTTTAGCGATGCGGCACGACGGCGCGTGATCGACCCGTCTGCGGCAGGGGCGTCTATGACGGCCACGGGTCCCGAACTGCGCAAGAAAATGGAAAAGGGGCGGCGTCATAGAATACAGGGACGATCCATAGGCACGGCGCATAATTTCGGCATTTTAACCGGTTTCGTTTTTGGTGCCGTGGACCGGGAAAAGGGCGGGGATGCCCCGTTCAGGTACAGGCTGAACGGGAACAGGTGCGTGCCGGTGGTTGGCCGCTACTCGGCACGGGCGTATTTTGAAGGGTTCCAAAGGCCGTTCCGCATGCCGTATGCGGCGGTCCGGCGCGTCCGGTTCTGGGACGGGACGGTCCTGATAAACGGAGGATTCCATGGCGGGTGCATGTGACAAAAGAAGAAGAAAAAACGGCGGTTCCATGCCATCACGCCGCCGGGTTCGCCGACTCGCCACGCCTTTTTTCACCCCCGTGTGCAGCATTTAAGATCCGGAAAACCGGCCTATGTACCCTCCACGGAGGACGCCGCATACTCCATGGTAGGTACATGTCAGAACTTGAAAATGTGCATGCGGGCAGGCACAGAACATACCTGGAAATCCGTCCCCGAAAGCGCCAGTTATGCTGCCAATCA
>CATQHV010000001.1 GCA_958295985.1 uncultured Candidatus Binatia bacterium | reverse complement strand
TACCACGTCGAACGAGTAGTCGGTGGCGTTGATCTGTTTAAAGTTCTCCACGCCGCCGTGGGAGGCCGTGCCGTCCAGCGTGATGTCCGTAGCCTCGAACCCGGTGACGGGCTGGCCGAATGTCACGTTGAAGCTGACGGTGGAGGAGTTGGTCGGGCTGGCCTGCGCGGAGGTTATGTTGACGTAGGGGCGGGAGGCGTCGTATCCTATCGAGAACCGGGGGGCCGCCTCGTTGTCGTTGCCGGCGATGTCCCGGACCGTGCCGGCCGCGATGTCGACGGTGACGGTCCCGGTGGCGGCCGGGGCTACCGCGAACGTATAGTTTTCGCCGCCGGTGTCCCGGATCAGGACCGGGCCCACCACGCCGCCGGGGACCGGGATGCCGCCCAGCGTGATGTCCGCGGCATCAAAGCCGGTGACGTTCTCGCCGAATGCGACCGTAAAGTTGAGCACGGAGGCGCCGCCCGAGCCGGCCTGCCTGCCGGTGATCTCGGGGGCCGGGGCGGTCCTGTCCGATACAATCGTGAGCCGGTCGGCCGCGGTATTGGTGGTGCCCAGCCGGGTCTCGGCCGCGCCGGCGGCGACGTCCACCAGGATGGTGCCGTCGTCGGTGGGTACCACGTCGAACGAGTAGTCGGTGGCGTTGATCTGTTTAAAGTTCTCCACGCCGCCGTGGGAGGCCGTGCCGTCCAGCGTGATGTCCGTAGCCTCGAACCCGGTGACGGGCTGGCCGAATGTCACGTTGAAGCTGACGGTGGAGGAGTTGGTCGGGCTGGCCTGCGCGGAGGTTATGTTGACGTAGGGGCGGGAGGCGTCGTATCCTATCGAGAACCGGGGGGCCGCCTCGTTGTCGTTGCCGGCGATGTCCCGGACCGTGCCGGCCGCGATGTCGACGGTGACGGTCCCGGTGGCGGCCGGGGCTACCGCGAACGTATAGTTTTCGCCGCCGGTGTCCTTGATGAGGGCCAGGTTTTCCACGCCGCCGTGGACCGGGATGCCGCCCAGCGTGATGTCCGCGGCATCAAAGCCGGTGACGTTCTCGCCGAATGCGACCGTAAAGTTGAGCACGGAGGCGCCGTCGCCCGAGCCGGCCTGCCTGCCGGTGATCTCGGGGGCCGGGGCGGTCCTGTCCGATACAATCGTGAGCCGGTCGGCCGCGGTATTGGTGGTGCCCAGCCGGGTCTCGGCCGCGCCGGCGGCGACGTCCACCAGGATGGTGCCGTCGCCGGTGGGTACCACGTCGAACGAGTAGTCGGTGGCGTTGATCTGTTTAAAGTTCTCGACGCCGCCGTGGGAGGCCGTGCCGTCCAGCGTGATGTCCGTAGCCTCGAACCCGGTGACGTTCCGGCCGAATGTCACGTTGAAGTTGACGGTGGCGGAGTTGGTCGGGCTGGCCTGCGCGGAGGTTATGTTGACGTAGGGGCGGGAGGCGTCGTATCCTATCGAGAACCGGGGGGCCGCCTCGTTGTCGTTGCCGGCGATGTCCCGGACCGTGCCGGCCGCGATGTCGACGGTGACGGTCCCGGTGGCGGCCGGGGCTACCGCGAACGTATAGTTTTCGCCGCCGGTGTCCCGGATCAGGACCGGGCCCACCACGCCGCCGGGGACCGGGATGCCGCCCAGCGTGATGTCCGCGGCATCAAAGCCGGTGACGTTCTCGCCGAATGCGACCGTAAAGTTGAGCACGGACACGCCGCCCGAGCCTGTCTGCCTGCCGGTGATCTCGGGGGCCGGGGCGGTCCTGTCCGATACAATCGTGAGCCGGTCGGCCGCCGTGTTGGTGGCACCCAGCCGGGTCTCGGCCGCGCCGGCGGCGACGTCCACCAGGATGGTGCCGTCGTCGGTGGGTACCACGTCGAACGAGTAGTCGGTGGCGTTGATCTGTTTAAAGTTCTCCACGCCGCCGTGGGAGGCCGTGCCGTCCAGCGTGATGTCCGTAGCCTCGAACCCGGTGACGTTCCGGCCGAATGTCACGTTGAAGCTGACGGTGGAGGAGTTGGTCGGGCTGGCCTGCGCGGAGGTTATGTTGACGTAGGGGCGGGAGGCGTCGTATCCTATCGAGAACCGGGGGGCCGCCTCGTTGTCGTTGCCGGCGATGTCCCGGACCGTGCCGGCCGCGATGTCGACGGTGACGGTCCCGGTGGCGGCCGGGGCTACCGCGAACGTATAGTTTTCGCCGCCGGTGTCCCGGATCAGGACCGGGCCCACCACGCCGCCGGGGACCGGGATGCCGCCCAGCGTGATGTCCGCGGCATCAAAGCCGGTGACGTTCTCGCCGAATGCGACCGTAAAGTTGAGTACGGACACGCCGCCCGAGCCTGTCTGCACGCCCGTTATCGCCGGGACCGGGGCGACGTTGTCGAACCGTACGGTGAGCCGGTCTGCCTCGGTGTTGTCTACGCCGCGGGTGTTCTGCGCCACGCCGGCGGCTATATCCACGGTGACGTTGCCGGCGGCGGCGGAGGGCACGACATCGAACGAGTAGTCGGTGGCGTTGATGGTCGCAAAGCCGGTCACGGTGACGCCCGCGGTGGCGGCACCGGACAGCGTGATGTCGGCCGCGGCGAACCCGGTGACGCCGTCGCTGAATGTCACGTTGAAGCTTACCGGGGATATGTTGGTGGGGCCGGGCCGCACCGCCGTGATGACCGGGTGGGGGCGGGTGCTGTTGTACTCTATCGAGAACTGCGGGGCCGCGGTGTTGTCGTTGCCGGTGATGTCCCGGACCGCGGCGGCGCCGATGTCGACTGTGACGGTTCCCGAAGCGGAGGGCATCACATCAAAGGTATAGTTGGCGCCCGTGCCGTCGTCGACCGCCTTTAGGTTGAGCACGCCGCCCACGGCGGTGACTCCGCCCAGCGTGATGTCGGCGGCCTCGAAGCCGGTGACGTTCTCGCCGAAACCGACCGTGAGGTTGACGGCCAGGCCGGACTGCTCCCCGCCGATTCGCGGGGTCGGGGGCGAGCCGTCGTATTCTATCGAGAACCGGTCGGTCGCCGTGTTGTTGTTGCCCGCATGGTCGGTGGCGGCGTTTGCGGCGACATCTACCAGGACGGTGCCGTCCATGCCGGGCGTCACGTCGAAGGTATAGTTGGCGCCGCCGTCGATCTTTGCAAAGTTGTCGACGCCTCCCGGGGCGGCCGTACCGCCCAGCGTGATATCGCCTGCGGCAAAGCCGGTGACGCGCTCGCCCCAGTCCACCCGGAAGTCGATCGGCGACAGGTTGGTACGATCATGTTTGGTCGAGTTGATGACAGGCTCGGGCGGGGTGCCGTCGTACACGATGGAGAACCGGTCGGCGGGGACGCTGGGGTTGCGCGCGCGGCTCTCGGCGGCGCCCTCGGGGATGTCCACCGTGACGGTGCCGTCCCCGGTGGTGTGGACCTCAAAGTTGTACAGGGTGCCGCTGCCCCGGAAGCCGGTTATGCGGTCGGCCGGGAATGTGGCGTTGCCAGTGACAGAGACGTCGGCCTCCTCAAAACCGGTGACGGATCTGTCCCAGTCCACCTGGAAGTTGATCGTGGACGAGTTGGTCGGGCCGGTCTGCGTCGCAGTGACGGAGGGGACCGGCCGCGAGGTGTCGTACGTGATGGAGAACCTGTCGGCCGGGGACGTGTTGGGGTTGCCCGCAGCATCCCGGGCCGCGTATGCGGGTATGTCGATACGGACGGTGCCGTTTGTGGTCGGGGATACCTCAAAGGTATAGTTGGCGCCGGTGTCGTCGGCGGGTCCGAAGCCGGTGATGCCCCCGTGGGAGGCGCTGCCCGATACCGTGATGTCGGCGGCGGTGAACCCGGTGACGTTCTCGCCCCAGTCCACCCGGAAGTCGATCGGCGACAGGTTGGTATGCTCGGGTTTGGTCGAGTTGATGACCGGCACGGGCGGGATGTTGTCGTATACGATCGTGAACCGGTCGGCGGCGGGGTTGCCGTTGCCGAAGATGTTCTGCGCCGCGCCGGAGTCGATATCCACATGCAGGGTGCCGCTGTCTGTGAGGTGTACGTCAAAGCTGTAGGCGGTGCCGGAGCCTGCAAAGTTGGCGACGCCGCCGTGGTCGGCCGTCCCCGACAGCGTGATGTCCGCGCCGGTAAAGCCGGTGACGTCATGCTGAAAGGTCACCTGGAAATCGATCGCAGAGGCGTTGGTCGGGCCGGTCAGGGAGGAGGTGGTGACAGGAGCCGGCAACCGGGTGTCGTATGTGATCGAGAACCGGGCGGCCGCCTCGTTGCCGTTGCCGGCCTCGTCACGGAGCACATCCGCCGCGATGTCGACAAGGACGGTGCCGTCGGCGACGTGCACCGCGTCGAAGGTGTAGTTGGCGCCGCCGCTGCTGGGGACGGGGGCCAGGTTGGCGACGCCGCCGGTGGTGGCCGTCCCAGACAGCGTGATGTCCGCGGGTTCGAAGCCGGTGACGTTCTCGCCGAATGCGACCGTAAAGTTGATTGCGCGGGCGTGGGTCGGGCTGGTCTGTGCGGCGGTGATGACTGGCGTGGGCCGCTCGGTGTCGTGCACTATCGAGAACTGGGGCGCCTCCCCGCTGGGGTTGCCGGCCGCGTCGCGGGCCGCGCCGGCGGCGATGTCGACGTGGACGGTGCCGTTGGCGGCCGGTACCACGTCGAACGTGTAGCGGTCGCCGGCGCCGGCGAAGGAGGTCGCGCGGGTGTAGGTGTCGGTGGCGTTGCCCGACAGCGAGATGTCGGCCTGCCCAAAGCCGGTTACCGGCTCGGTGAAGTTGACCCGGAAGGTGATGGTGGCGGCGTTGGTCGGATCCGGCTGGGCGGAGGTGATGGCCGGGACGGGGGCGGTCCGGTCTATGCCGACGCTTATGCGGTTGGATTCCGTGTTTTCACCCCCGACCGCGTCCAGCACGCCGCCTGCAGGCAGGCTTACGTTGAGGATCTGCAGGTCGGCAGGATCCGCCACGTCGAACGCATACGCGATCCCAAAGACCCGGATGCGGTCGGTGCTGTTGTCGGCCACGTATACGGTGCCGGAGGTGAGGTCCACCGCCACGCCGACGGGACTGTCGAAATCGCCGGTGGTGTTGAAGATGCTGGCATGATCCGGGCCGAAGACGGCGACGCGGTCGCGGCCGGCGTCGGCCACGTACAGGTTGCCCGACAGCGGGTTCACGGCAACGCCGCTCGGATAGCTGAGGCCGCCGATGTCGGTGATCCTGCCGCGGTCCGGGCCGAAGACGGCGACGCGGTCGCGGCCGGCGTCGGCCACGTACAGGTTGCCCGACAGCGGGTCCGCCGCCAGGCCGAGCGGGATCCTGAAATCGCCCGCGATGTCGGTGGTGTGGCGCAGGGCGGCGGGATCGAAGACGGAGACGGTGTCGGCGTCAGAGTCGGACACGTACAGGTTGCCCGGGCCGTCGACGGCCACGCCGTACGGGGTGTCGAACGGGTCGGTGATACTGGCGGTGTTCTCGTGGGCCGGGTCGAAGACGTCTACGCGGTCGCCGTCCCGGTTTGCCACGTACAGGTTGTCCAGGCCGTCGACGGCCACGCCGGACGGATGGTCGAGGGAATCCCCGATGTCGGTGACGTGGTTCCGGGCGGGGCCGAAGACGGAGACGCGGTCGTTGCCGGCGTCGGCCACGTACAGGTTGCCCAAGCCGTCGACGGCCACGCTCTCGGGCCCGTCAAACCGGCCCACGTCAGAACCGTGGCCGCCAAAGCTCCCGTTGGGCTGCAGTATCAGGCGCAGGTTCTGCACGGTACCTGAGGTGACGCTGATATCCGAGGTGACGAGGGTAGAGGCGTTTATGGCCCTGTTGAACGCGACGGTGAACGGGACGGCCTGCAGGTTGGAGGGGCCCGGCTGCATGGCGGCGACCGTCGAGGTCAGGGGCGGCCTCACGTACGTTATCGAGAACCGGTCAGGGATCTCGCTGGGGTTGCCGGCCCCGTTCAGCGCCGCACCGGCGGCGATGTCGACCAGGACGGTGCCGTTTGTGACGGGCAGCACGTTGAAGGTATAGACGGCGCCGGCTCCCGTAAAGTTGATCACGCCGCCCCTCAGCGAGGCAGTACCGGAGAGCGCGATGTCGGCGGCGTCAAAGCCGGTGACCGGCTCGCTAAAGGTCACGTTGAAGTTGATCACGGGGGCGCTGGTCGGGCTGGTCTGCGCGGAGGTGATGGCGAGATCGGGGCGCGTGGTGTCGTACGTGATGGAGTACCTGGCGGTGGCCGTGTTGGCGTTGTCCGCCGTGTCACGGGCCGCGCCTGCGGCGATGTCGACAAGGATGGCGCCCTCTGCCGTGGGTACCACGTCGAATGTGTAGTTGGCGGGGCCGCCGGCGAACGAGGTCACTCCCCCCACCGTTGCGATCCCCGACAGCGCGATGTCGGCGGGTTCGAACCCGGTGACGTTCTCGCTCCAGTCCACACGGAGGTTGATGGTGGAGGCGCCGGTCGGGTTCGGCTGCACGGAGGTGATGCGTGGGACCGGGGCGTCCCTGTCTATGCGGATGCCGGCCGGACCGGATGCCTCGTTTGCGCCCCCCACCAGATCCTGCACGCGGCCCGCCGGCAGGCTCACGTTGAGCGTCCGCAGGTTCGCGGGATCCTCCACGTCAAAGGCGTATGCGGGACGGAACACGCTGACGTGGTGGTCGCCGTATTCGGTCACGTACATGTGGCCAGATGAGGCGTTTATCACCACGCCGGTCGGCTGGCTAAGGGAGCGATCGATGTCCGCGACGTGCCGCAGTGTGGAGTCGAAGACCGCGACGCGGTGCCTGCCGGCGTCGGCCACGTATATGTTGCCCGAGGCGTCCGCGTCCACTGCGTACGGGAAGGTTACCGGGTCCGAGATGGTGGCGACATACGTCCGGGAGGAGTCGAATATCTGGACGTTCCCGTTGGCCGAGTCGGGCACGTATATGTTGCCCGAGGCGTCCACGTCCACGCCGTTGGGGACGCCGAACGAGTTCTCGATGTCGGCGATGCGGATCCTGTCGGGCCCGTACACCCGGATGCGGTCGTTGTCCCTGTCCGACACGTATATGTTCCCGGTGGAGTCGTCCACGGCCACGCCGTTCGGACGGGAGAGCGAGTCGGTGATGTTGTCGATGCTGTTCAGGGAGGGGCCGAACACCTCGACGCGGTTGCCGAATGTGTCGGCCACGTATATGTTGCCCGAGGAGCCGTCGACTGCCACGTCGATCGAGCCGCCGAACCGGCCGTCGATGTGCGCGACGTGCCCCCAGCCGGGGTCAAAGATCGCCACGCGCCTGTTGCCGCCGTCGCCCACGTATATGCGGCCCGAGGAGTCCAGATCCGCGCCGATCGGCCGGGTGAGCTGGCCGTCGCCGGAGCCCCGGGTGCCGAAGCTTCCGTTGTGGTGCCATATCAGATGCATGTTCCGTACGATACCGGATGTGGCGTCGATGTCCGGTGCGGCCAGGGTCGCCTCGTTTATGGGCTTGTTGAACGTCAGGTTGAAGGGGACGGTCTGCAGGTTGGTGGCCTCGGACCGTACCGTGGTGAGGGCGGGGATCAGGGTGGAGGGCGGCGAGCTCCAGTACGTTATGGAGAACCGGGCCGCCGCCGCGCCGTCGTTGCCGGCCTCGTCCCGGACCGCGCCCGCGGCGATGTCGACCAGCAGCACCCCGTCGGCGGCGGGCACCACGTCGAAGGTGTAGTTGGCGGGGCCGCCGGCCAGCGAGGTGACGCCGCCGCGCGGGGCCGGGGCTCCGGACAGCGCGATGTCGCCCGGTTCGAATCCGGTGACGTTCTCGCCCCAGGCCACACGGAGGTTGATGGTGGCAGAGTCGGTCGGGCTGGACTGCACCGCGGTGATGCGCGGCACGGGCGGCGAGGCGTCGTATATGATGGAGTACCGGGCCGCCGCCGCGCTGTCGTTGCCGGCCTCGTCCCGGGCCGCGTCCGCCGCGATGTCGACGTGGACGGTCCCGTTGGCGGCAGGTACCACGTCGAATGTGTAGACGGCGCCGGCGCCGGCGAGGTTGGTCGCGCCGGCGCCGGCGGCGGTGGCGTTGCCCGAGACGGCGATGTCGGCCAGTCCGAACCCGCGGACCGGCTCGCCAAAGGTCACGTTGAAGTTGATTACGGTGGAGTTGGTCGGGCTGGACTGCACCGAGGCTATGACGGGCACGGGCGGCATGCCGTCGTATACGATGGAGTACCGGGCGGCCGCTATGTTGTTGTTGCCGCGGCCGTTCTGCGCCACGTCCGCGGCGATGTCGATGTGGACGGTCCCGTTGGCGACAGGTACCACGTCGAATGTGTAGATGATGGGGCCGCCGGCGAGGTTGGTCACGCCGCCGCCGCCGCCGGCGGTGGCGTTGCCCGAGACGGCGATGTCGGCCGCGTCAAAGCCGGTGACGGACTCTCCAAAGTTAACCTGAAAGTTGATCGTGTCCGCGTTTGTGGGGCTGGACTGCGTGGAGGTGACGAAGGGGGAGGGGCGCGAGCCGTCGTACGCGATGGAATACCGGGTAGCCGCCGTGTTGGCATTGCCGGCGGTATCCCGGGCCGCGCCTGCGGCGATATCGACGTGGATGGTGCCGTTGGTGGTGGGGGACACGTCGAAGGTGTAGCGGACGGGGCCGCCGGCGAGGTTGGTCGCGCCGGCGTCGGCGGCGGTGGCGTTGCCCGAGACGGCGATGTCGGCCGCGTCAAAGCCGGTGACGGACTCTCCAAAGTCCACCCGGAAGTTGACGGTGGCGGCGTTTGTCGGGCTGGTCTGTACCGAGGTGATGACAGGATCCGGCGGCATGCCGTCGTATACTATCGAGCGCCGGACGGCCGCGGTGTTGCCGTTGCCGAGCTCGTTCCGGGCCGCGTCCGCCGCGATGTCGACGTGGACGGTGCCGTTGGCGACAGGTACCACGTCGAATGTGTAGCGGTCGCCGGCGCCGGCGAGGTTGGTCGCGCCGGTGGTGGTGTCGGTGGCGTTGCCCGAGACGGCGATGTCGGCCGTGTCAAAGCCGGTGACCGGCTCGCTAAAGGTCACGTTGAAGTTGATCACGGAGGAGTTGGTCGGGCCGGTCTGTACCGAGGTGATGACGAGGTCGGGGCGCGAGCCGTCGTATACCGTCGTGAACCGGTCGGCGGCCGCGCTGTCGTTGCCGGCCTCGTCCCGGGCCGCGCCTGCGGCGATGTCGACCCGGATGGCGCCGTCGGCGGCCGGCACCACGTCGAAGGTGTAGTTGGCGGGGCCGCCGGCGAGTGCGGTCACGCCACCCGCCGTTGCGATTCCCGACAGTGTGATGTCGGTCCGCTCGAACCCGGTGACGGACTCTCCAAAGGCGACCCGGAAGTTTATGACGGTGCCGCCGGTCGGGTTCGGCTGGGTCGAGGTGATGACTGGGACCGGGGGGGCGGCGTCATATACTATCGAGCGCCGGACGGCCGCGGTGTTGCCGTTGCCGAGCTCGTTCCGGGCCGCGTCCGCCGCGATGTCGACGTGGACGGTGCCGTTGGCGACAGGTACCACGTCGAATGTGTAGCGGATGGGGCCGCCGGCGAGGTTGGTCGCGCCGGTGGTGGTGTCGGTGGCGTTGCCCGAGACGGCGATGTCGGCCGCGTCAAAGCCGGTGACGGACTCTCCAAAGTCCACCTGGAAGTTGATCGTGTCCGCGTTTGTGGGGCTGGTCTGGGTGGAGGTGATGACGGGGTCGGGGCGCGAGCCGTCGTACGTGATGGAGTACCTGGCGGTCGCCGTGTTGGCGTTGCCCACCGTGTCACGGGCCGCGCCTGCGGCGATGTCGACCCGGATGGCGCCGTGGGCGGCCGGGACGACATCGAATGTGTAGTTGGCGGGGCCGCCGGCGAACGAGGTCACTCCCCCCACCGTTGCGATCCCCGACAGCGCGATGTCGGCGGGTTCGAACCCGGTGACGTTCTCGCTCCAGTCCACACGGAGGTTGATGGTGGAGGCGCCGGTCGGGTTCGGCTGCACGGAGGTGATGCGTGGGACCGGGGCGGTCCTGTCTATGCGGATGCCGGCCGGATCGGAGGCCTCGTTTGCGCCCCCCACCAGATCCTGCACGCTGCCCGCCGGCAGGCTGGCCTCGAGCGTCTGCAGGTCCGACGGATCCGCCACCTCGAAGGCGTATGCGGGATCGAACACGCTGATGCGGTTGTTGCCGTATTCGGCCACGTATATCTCGCCCGAGGAGGCGTTTATCACCACGCCGGTCGGCTGGTTAAGGGAGCGGTCTATATCCGCGACGTGCTGCAGCGTGGAGTCGAAGACCGCGACGCGGTGCCTGCCGGCGTCGGCCACGTATATGTTGCCCGAGGCGTCCGCGTCCACTGCGTACGGGAAGGTTACCGGGTCCGAGATGGTGGCGACATACGTCCGGGAGGAGTCGAATATCTGGACGTTCCCGTTGGCCGAGTCGGGCACGTATATGTTGCCCGAGGCGTCCACGTCCACGCCGTTGGGGACGCCGAACGAGTTCTCGATGTCGGCGATGCGGATCAGATCGGGCCCGTACACCCGGATGCGGTCGTTGTCCCTGTCCGACACGTATATGTTCCCGGTGGAGTCGTCCACGGCCACGCCGTTCGGACGCCGGAGGGAGTCGGTGATGTTGTCGATGCTGTTCAGGGAGGGGCCGAACACCTCGACGCGGTTGCCGAATGTGTCGGCCACGTATATGTTGCCCGAGGAGCCGTCGACTGCCACGTCGATCGAGCCGCCGAACCGGCCGTCGATGTGCGCGACGTGCTCCCGCCCGGGGTCAAAGATCGCCACGCGCCTGTTGCCGCCGTCGCCCACGTATATCCTGCCCGAGGAGTCCAGATCCGCGCCGATCGGCCGGGTGAGCTGGCCGTCGCCGGAGCCCCGGGCGGCGAAGCTTCCGTTGTGGTGCCATATCAGATGCATGTTCCGTACGATACCGGATGTGGCGTTGATGTCCGATGCCGCGAGGGTCGCCTCGTTTATGGGCTTGCTGAACGTCAGGTTGAAGGGGACGGTCTGCAGGTTGGTGGCCTCGGACCGTACCGTGGTGAGGGCGGGGATCAGGGGGGCGGGCGGCGAGCTCCAGTACGTTATGGAGAACCGGGCCGGGGCGACGTTGGTGTTGCCGGCCTCGTCCCGGACCGCGCCCGCGGTGATGTCGACCAGCAGCACCCCGTCCGCCGCGGGTACCACGTCGAAGGTGTAGTTGGCGGGGCCGCCGGCCAGCGAGGTGACGCCGCCGCGCGGGGCCGGGGCTCCGGACAGCGCGATGTCGCCCGGTTCGAATCCGGTGACGTTCTCGCCCCAGGCCACACGGAGGTTGATGGTGGCAGAGTCGGTCGGGCTGGACTGCACCGCGGTGATGCGCGGCACGGGCGGCGAGACGTCGTATATGATGGAGTACCGGGCGGCCGCCGCGCTGTCGTTGCCGGCCTCGTCCCGGGCCGCGTCCGCCGCGATGTCGACGTGGACGGTCCCGTTGGCGACAGGTACCACGTCGAATGTGTAGACGGCGCCGGCGCCGGCGAGGTTGGTCGCGCCTCCGCCTCCGCCGGCGGCGGTGGCGTTGCCCGAGACGGCGATGTCGGCCAGTCCGAACCCGCGAACCGGCTCGCCAAAGGTCACGTTGAAGTTGATTACGGTGGAGTTGGTCGGGCTGGACTGCACCGAGGCTATGACGGGCACGGGCGGCATGCCGTCGTATACGATGGAGTACCGGGCGGCCGCTATGTTGTTGTTGCCCAGGCTGCTTTGCGCCACGTCCGCGGCGATGTCGATGTGGACGGTGCCGTTGGCGACAGGTACCACGTCGAATGTGTAGCGGTCGCCGGCGCCGGCGAGGTTGGTCGCGCCTCCGCCTCCGCCGGCGGTGGTGGCGTTGCCCGAGACGGCGATGTCGGCCAGTCCGAACCCGGTGACGGGTTTGTCCCAGTCCACCTGGAAGTTGATCGTGTCCGCGTTTGTGGGGCCGGTCTGTACGGAGGTGATGGTGGGGACAGGTTTGGAGATGTCGTATACGATCGAGAATTCGGTGGCGGTGTTGCTGTTGCCGGCCACATCCATGGCCACGCCTGTGGCGATGCCCACAAGGATGGTTCCGTTTACGGTCGGGGCGACATCAAATGTATAGTTGGCGCCGGTGGCGTCTCCCGCCTCAAAGTTGGCCACGCCTCCGTGCACGGTGTCGCTTGAAAGCGAGATGTCCGTCGCGTCAAACCCTGTGACCGGCTTGCTAAAGTTCACATGGAAGTTGATCGGGGAGACGTTGGTGGGGTCGGGCTGCACGGCGGTGATGGCAGGTACCGGGGCGGTCCTGTCTATCTCGATGCGCGCAAAACCGGAGGCCACGTTCGTGTTTCCTGCCGTATCCTGCACGCGGTCCGCGGGCAGGCTCACGTTGAGGATCCGCCCGTCGTCGGGGCCGGCCACCTCGAAGCCGTACGCCGTGCCGAACACCCGGACGAAGCTTTGGTGGCGGTCGACCACGTGTATGGCGCCCGTGGTATCGTCGACGGCCACGGCGTGCGGGCGGTTGAGCAGGCCTGCGGCATTTGTGATGTTGGCGATGTTGTCCCAGGTGGAATTGAACACGGCGATGCGCCGGTCGACCCTGTCGGACACGTACAGCAGGCCCGATGCCGGGTCTATGTCCACGTAATCCGGGGAATCAAAGGAGTCGGTGATGGTGCCGGTGCGGTGCCAGGTACCGTTGAATACGGCGATGTGGTCCCGGCCGGGGTCGGCCACGTATACGTCGCCGGTGGTGACGTCGACTGCCACGCCGGTCGGGTCCGTGAACGGCCCGGTGATGGTACCGGTGCGCCCCCCCGTGCTGTTGAATACCGCCACGTGGTTGTTGCCGCTGCCCGAATCCACCACGTATGTCTCCCCCGACACGGGGTATACGGCCACGTCGACGGGTTCGGCCAGCGAGGGGTCGGTGATGGTACGGAGGTGGTTCCTGCCCGAGTCGAAGACGAGTATCCGCTTGGTGCTGCCGCCCGTATCGGCCACGTATACGTTGCCCGTGGAGCCGTCGACCGCGATGCCGCGCGGGAAGCGGAGCCCCTCCGTGATGCTGGCGGCGTGCTGTCCGGTACGGTCGAACACCTGGACGCGGTTGTTGCTGACATCGGCCACGTATACGGTACCGGACCGCCCGTCGACGGCCACATCGAACGGCCAGTTGAGCTGGCCGGCGCCGGTGCCGAATCCGCCGAGGCTGGCGTTGTGGTACAGGATCGTGCGCAGGTCCCGTACCGTCCCCGAGGTGGCGCTGATGTCGGCGGTGGCAAGGGTCGTGGCGTTTACGGGGCCGCTGAATGTCAGGTTGAAGGGGACCGCCTGCAGGTTGGTGGGGTCCGGCTGTGCCGTGGTGATCGCCGGGACCAGGGGCACCGGCCGCACGTCGCTGTAGGTCATCGGGAACCTGGCCTCCGCCTCGTTGGCGTTGCCCGCCCTGTCCTGTGCCGCACCCGCCGCAATGTGGATCAGCAGGGTCCCGTAGGCGGTGGGGGAGACGTTGAACGTATAGCTGGCGCCGCTGCCCGCAAAGGCGGCCACGCCGCCGTGTGTGGCGGTGCCCAGAACCCTGATGTCGCCTGCGGTAAACCCGTCGACGGGCTTGCTCCACTCCACCTGGAAGTCGATGGTGGCGGCGGTGGTCGGGCTGGACAGGGTGGAGGTGACCGTCGGGACGGGGTCGCTCCGGTCTATGCGGAGGACCTCGGGGTCGGACGCCTCGTTTGCGTTTCCCGCGGCGTCATACACGCGGCCTGCAAGCATGCTTACGGCAAGGTCGGATCCGGATGCCGCACCCTCCACCTCGAACGGGTATGCCGTGTCAAACGCATGGATGCGGTGGTTGTACTTGTCCACCACGTATATGGTGCCCGAGGAGGGGTCGACGGCGACGCCGTGCGGCTGGTTAAAAGAGTTGGCGATGTCGGTCACATGATCCAGTGTGGAGTCGTAGACTGCGACGCGGTTGTCGTTCCTGAGGCTTACGTACAGGTTGCCGGATGCGGGGTCCACCGCCACGCCGTACGGGCGGTTAAGCGGGCCGATGTCCTCGATGTGGCCTCCGGCGGAGTCGTAGACGGCGACGCGGTTGCCGAAAAGGTATGCCACGTATATGTTGCCGGTGGAGCCGTCCAGTGCCACGCCGACCGGATAATGATCACGGGTGTTCGCGATGGAGCGGACCAGGTCCCCGTCGGAATCGAAGACGGCGACGCGGTCACCGAACGAGTCCGCCACGTACAGGTTGCCCGAGCCGTCCACCGCGATGCCGTTGGGGGAACTAAACGAGTCGGCAACGGTGCGGACGTAGCTCCCGGCGGAATCGAAGACCAGGACGTGGTTTCCCCACTGGTCGGACACGTACAGGTTGCCCGAGCCGTCCAGCGCCACGGCCTGCGGGCTTTGAAACGTGCTGTTGGTGACGGTGCGTATGTGGCCGCCGGCGGAATCGAAGACCATGACCCTGTCGTGGCCCGAGTCCGGCACGTATACGTTTCCCGTGGAGCCGTCCACCGCGATGCCGTGCAGTGTGTTAAACTGGCTGCCGCCCGTTCCCCGGCTGCCGAAGCTTCCGTTGTGGTATATCTCCGTACGCAGGTTCTGTACGGTCCCCGAGGTGGCGCTGATGTCCGATACGTCAAGGGTCGAGGCGTTTACGGGTTTGTTGAACGTGAGGTTGAAGTGTATGGTGTGCAGGAAGGTGGGGGAGGTTGCGTTGGTCGAGATCTCTGCCGTCAGCGGGCGGCTGTCCGCGTATGCGGGGGCCGGGGGGAGCGGCACGGCGTCGCAACAGCCTGCGGCAAGCGGAACCACGGACAGGATCAGGATTGCCAGGAACAGCAACCGGTACCGGGATTCAAGGAGACGTGAAATTTTCGTTAGCGGCGTGAATGTGTCACCTCACCCTGCGGGCATCGTCCGGAGGTTCGCCCCTCCGACCATCCCGCGCCGTGTCCGTATCCCGCATCGCGACAGGCGACCGTCCACCCCCGCCGTATTTGGCGCCATTCTTGCTGACGCCCGCCGCGAGGTCCGGGCGGTCCCGGCCGGTCGGGGGCGGGGCGGGATGGGAGGCGGAGGAAGAGAGAGTGGGGAGGAACGCGGCCCGCCGCGGTTGTTCCCCCCATGGACGGATCGGCCGGATCGCTACCCGCCACCGCCACCCCCCCCCCCCTCCATTTTCCGTTGTTAGGCAGTGTCCGCCAATGACGGCTTTGCCGCCCCAGCCCGTACGGCGGTCATGCCAGAAACCGGAATCAACGCATGCCACCCGCCTGCCGTTCCCCCGGGGATTCGGGGCAGGGCGGGATGGAGATCTGGCGCATACCGACATCACACAGATATCCTCGGCAAGTTTTTTAAGTATTTGTAGGCGCGGTTCTGTGTAAAGTCGGGCACCCGGATACGGGCGGTTTCCGGTTCAAAAAATGCAAAAACGCTCATTTGAAGCGCTTAGGGAGACCCGGTGTTCTAGACAGGGTTGCCGCCTGCCGGTTCGCCGGATATAGGCATGGGGGCATCTGCCGTGGTTCAAAATGAGAAAAATCGGTGATCTTTGGGGGCGGAACCTCCCCCATTTTCAGGCGTCTGGCTACACAGAACCGTCGGCTGGGTTCTGTACAATCTTCGGGATATAGACACGGTAGAACTGGCGAGCCTGCCGTGCGGGGTGGTCGTGAGCATGCCCGCCCCGCCCCGCCCCGCCCCGCCCCAAAACCCGGTTTTGCCCCGGATCCGGGTGTTTTTGGATCAAAGCTGCGCGTCCGCACCATGCGGGACTGCGCCGGCGCCCGCTTGTGGGGGTCGCCCAGGATCCAAACATCGAATTTCAGGCAGATGCGCGTTTGTCGGCATTGTGATCAATGATGTTCGCAGGCACAGGGGTACCTTCCGGCCCGGATCCAAAAACACCAGGATCCGAGAGAACCCCAAAACCCGCATTCCAAATATCATCCGCCGCCAAAATCCCACATCCAGGCGTTTATACATGGCCGTCGGCGGTCAGCTGGGCGGGCCAGGCGGCGAAACGCAATTATCCTAGTACGGACAACCACAGCCATGTTTGTCGCAATTGTGGATGTCCGGATCAAGCCCGGACTGGAGGATGATTTTGCGAGGTCCTTTTCGGACGCAAACGCCGAGCTTTCCGCATGTGACGGCTTTGTGGCAAGGCGCCTTTTAAGGGCCGACGACGGCCCACCCTCGTTCCGCATCATCGTGGAACACGACAGCCAGGAGACGTTCGAGGCGATGCGCCGGAGCGACGTCCACGCAAAATGGCACTCCAGGATGACATCGTACATGGAGCAGGCGCCCGTGCCGAGATTCTTCAAAGTTGTGGCCCGATGAGACCGGATTTCGACGTCGGCGGCTATGCCGAAAGGATCAGGAGGGGCGGCCCCTACTTCCGCACCTTTGTCGACCGGCCCGGCCTGGCGGCGGGCGTGCTGGTCCTCGGGCCCGGCGAGGAGGATACGCAGGAGCCGCACGAGACCGACGAGGTGTACTATGTGATCTCAGGCGACGGCCTCCTCAGGATAGGGGACAGGGACTACGAGGTGTCCGCAGGAAGGGCGTTTTTTGTCGCAAAGGATACCGCGCACCATTTTCACGGGAACAAAAAGGAGCTGGTGGTGCTGTACTTTTTCGGCGGTTGAGGGGGTGCGGCCCGCAGGCGGGCCTGGGGGGCCGCGCTTTTCTGTTTTGTTTTGTTTTGGTCCGCATCTAGACTATTACCGTCCGTCTCCCCACCAGCCTGATCCTCTTTCTGGCGAAAAGATCCACCGCCTCCGGATAAATCCGGTGCTCCTCCGCCAGGATCCTTTCTGCCAGCGTGTCCGCCGTGTCGCCGTCCTTTACCCCTACCACGGCCTGGGTGACTATCGGGCCGGTATCCGTGCCCGAATCCACGAAATGGACGGTACAGCCCGAATACCTTACGCCGTAGTCGACCGCCCGCCTTTGCGAGTCAAGTCCGGGGAACGAGGGCAGCAGCGCGGGATGGACGTTCAGGATCCGGTTCCTGTATTTTTTCACAAACTCCGGGCTGATAATCCTCATGAAACCCGCGAGGCACACCAGCCCGTTGGTCGGGGACACGCCGCGTTTTTGCAACGCCCTGACGAGCTTTCTGTCATAATCCCACCGGGAGCCCGAAAACCCCTCGCTGGGGATTGCCACCGCGGGCACGCCGAGCCTCCGGGCCGTTTTCAGTCCCTCCGCATCGGCCCTGTTGGATATGACCACCGCCGGATTTGCCGGGATCCCCCTTTTCCTGACGGCGCCCAGGATGGACTCCATGTTGCTTCCCCTGCCCGAAATCAAGATCCCCAATTGCAGCAATTGCCGGGATTTTCCCGTACCTGCAATTAACTCATGCGATATGAACGGTTATTATTCCCCCGCCCCCAACACCACGACATGGCAGGGCACAGGATCACCCACATACGGCGGAAGGGCCTCGAGAAGAGGTGCCAGGCGGTGACCAGCGTCAGGATGGACGGAAGATCGGTGCCGGTCGTGGACATCATCAAGATGATGAGGGGTGCCGGGAGGGACAGGCTGTACCACACCTTTTACATCGAGACGGAGGGCGTCCGCGTGTCCGTCAAGATGGCCCCCGACGGCGACGAGCCCACGTACATCAGGACCGAACGGGACGATTCGCCGTACGACAACCTGCTCACGCTTCCAAAATTCTAGGCCCCTAGCCTGCAGCGGGCCGCCGGCGGTCCGACATGGCAGATATCACATCGGGGCCAGGTCCTGTAGCCTGCCGCCGTGATGTGCACGCTCGCACGGATTATCCTCCACAGGACGGATCGGTTTTCGGCGGGATCGGGTGGGGGGGGGAGGTGGGGGTGTCGTAAGGGAACGAGATGTCACGGGCGGCGTCCGTGCGATCTCCCGGGAGATCGTGCCCGGCATGGCGCACCGCATGTGTCTCAGGATGCAGTGGCAGACCTGGATCCCCGTGCTGCGTTGGCACGATCGGGGACGTTTCCGCCTCCCGTCGTGCCACCCGGCCGTAGGTCGCACGGGCCGCCGCCGCCGCACCCCCCGTTCGAACAGCCGCGCATGGTTTACCGGACCCTCCACGGCGTCGGCAATACCGGAGGATCCTGCGGGAACGGCTTCCCGCGCAAGACATCCGGGGTAAATCCGGGGGGTGCGGCGGATGCAAGGAAGGCGGCATACCGGCAGGCGGATACGAAAGGGGCCGTTGCAGGCGCATAAAGGGCCGGATTCAGGATGGTCGTACGGGACGAATCTACATCCATCGGGGTCGGCGGCGACGGTGCAAAGCTCCGGTCACCCGCAGGACGGGGTACGCGCGGAGAGATCAGGCCGGCGTGACAGGATTGCGGTATGCGGTTCCGTTGCGGACGACGGTACGAGACCGGTGCGCACATACGGCCGCTTCAACGGCGCAAACCTCGTCAGGTACCCGGAACCGGCGCGTAAAGTGGGGCAAGGTCATGATGATCACGGACAACGCCTCGCAGCACAAGACCAAAAGGGTCCGCAGATACCAGGAGCAGAATCCCGATGTCCGGATCCTGTACCTTCCGGTGGCCCGTCCAGAGTCCGGTGCGATCGGGGAGACGTGGGGGCAGGCCCGGTACCAGCCGATCACGTCCGAGTTATACAGGACGCTTGACGATCTCAGGCGTGCGGTATCGGAACATTTTCGAACATGCTCAGTCAACGTCGACATCCATACGCATCTTGCAAGGGGCGCCCGGGACGAAATTATTTTTGGCCGGCGGTACATAAAACTGGAAAGGTGGGTTGCGGTACTTGGAAGATTAAAACGAAGCCAGGTACCGCAGACTTGCCATCCTTAGCTCCGATGGATCATTGATTTGACCCGACTTTAGTTACCGTTGTCCCATATTTAACTGGTCTGAACAGGCTTAAATAGCCGTTCGGGTGGCCGCCCATGTTTTAGTAAACTCGGGCGGGCTGGGACGCGGGCGCTCATCTCGTGCCACCCGGCCGGTTACCGAACCCGGTTAAAACCACACATGACCTCCGGTTTTGACGGATCGGCCCGGGCCGGCACGGATATTCTGGTGCGCTTTTGATCTTTAGGGGATGAGGTTTAATCCAAAACCCCCGCATGCCTCTGAATCATCGCACCAAAGTTTGGATGCGAGTATCTTCCAATAGTTTTCTATGTTGGGATGTTCATACAGGTGTTGGCGAATGCAGAATGCCGATACGTCTGCCAGCTGTATAAGATTTCGTGTGTCCGATCTGGTGAAAAAAACATCCTCGATCAAGTGGCTTGCGAGGGTGCGGCTGGCATCATCCCTCCCGGCCGTTTTTACATGTCTGTTAATTCTGGCGTCCTCATGCCGGCTCTTGGAATCCACAATCATTATTCCGTTACCGTGTTTTTCCTTTGAGGCCAAAAACCTTTCAATTTGTCCATGTTTCCCCAGACCATTTTTTCCAGACATTCACTGCCACACCTGCTTTCCGATTCACCCTTTTTTATCACGGTTGATATCACCGTCAACTCGTGTGTTTTGAAAATATTAAAAATATCGGTCAGGAATGCGTTGCGCTCTTCAATCGTAATTCCCGTGTATCTTTTTTTACTTTGCCAAATGTCATACATGTGAATCTCTAACGTGTCCGGATCATCTGGAAAATGTTTTTGTTTGGCTTTGGTTACATCTGCATCAATCCCATCCCAATGCAGATCATCGACCACGATTGCCGAAAGAATAAAGAATTTTCCCTCCCTCTTTCCGCCGTGTATTACACCTGATTCGTCTACGTATATCAGATACATTCGCTTTTCAAGCTGTGTTTATCCGTAAAAACTTTATGGTTCCAACGGCTCGATTGCCCTATAAACCATCGGAATCCCCTACATGCAGTATGGGAGGCGTCATACCAAGTCTTGTCAATGGCGACCGCCAACTTCCCGCCGTTGGGCCCCCGGGGTTGGAGTAACACCGCCGTGTACAGGGGCGTTCAGAAGACCGTACCGCCGATCATAATTAATTTCATCCCAAGCCACTCCCCTGGGGCGTTTGCTGTAGATTAGGCGAAATTATTTACGGTTGGCGGCATAGTCAAGCCGTCAATCCCGTCTTCCGCCGATCTTACGAGCCGCGCATGGAGAACCGTTTCCGTCAAACATGTGGGGATTCGGGGTTCCGGACATGTATGCGGCAACAAAATCCACAATGTGGAGGGTGTGTTACCTGATCCAGGGTTCCTTTGACGGGGGGGATCCGAACGAGTTTCACCGGTACGCGTTCCTGTTTCCCGACAACGCGGACAGGGTGACGGTCACGCTGTCCGTCGGAAAACCACCGCAATCAAACGGCCGTTTCAGATACCGGTTGATAAAAAGCGGGACAAAGATCACAAACGCGCAGCCGGCCCGCGCCATCGGACAGTTGCCCGTATATTCGACCTATAAAGCGACATATGACGTCAGGAGGGGCGGAAAAGGCGAATGGACGTTTGAGATCAACCCCGATTTTGGCAGGATCGTGGCAGGGATCAGAGTCCCTCAGTTACGGCTGCGTTATCACCGTAGAAAGCGGCAGGAATCTGGATGTTTATTCGCCCATTTCAAAATGGATGAAGACGGAACAGGCCGCGGTGGACAGGGCGCAGGCCGCGGTGGACAAAAAACGGGGTGAAAAAACAACCCCGGAAACCCCGACGGACGCCCTGTCCGCCGCGGGTCCACTGCAAACCCGCGGCCGGCCCGAAACCAGCAGGGCGGCCGCCAAAATCCCCGATCATGGGCGAACCGGCCGGTGTGCGGTATCCGCGCGTCGGCCCCGGCCGAACCCCCGAATCAAGAAGATTACCCGGCGTGCCCGAAACCGGGGTCGGCGCACGGATGCCGCAGAATACGGGGTGGAAACCATGGTCAAATAACGTTTTATAAGCGGGAGGCCGGACGCACATGCATGTCCGGTACCGAAAAATTCAACGTGGTCGGGGTGAACATCCTCGGGCAGAACGGTATCGACGTGGACGAGCTGGTCGGGGCCCTGGTCCACAACGCCTCGGTGGAGTTTACCGCGTACTATTACTTTACGAGCCTGAGGACGCACTGTACCGGGATGGAGGGCGAGGGCGTCAAGGGGATCATCGAGGACGCGAGGCTCGAGGATCTCAGCCACTTTGAGTCGTGTATAGAGCGGATCCACCAGCTGGGCGGCTCGTTGCCGGCCGACGCGTCGGACTTTGTAAAGATGTCCGGGTGCGAGTTCCTGCAGCTTCCGCCGGACCCGACGGATCTGAGGGCGATCCTGGAGAAGTGCCTCAAGGCCGAGCAGGGCGCGATCGTAAACTGGGACAAGGTCTGCAGGATGACGCACGGAAAGGATCCCACCACATACGATATAGCAAAGGACATCCTGGCCGAGGAGATCGAGCACGAATCGTGGTTCCTGGAACTTTTGTACGGCAGGCCGTCGGGCCACATGAGGAGAAGGTATTCGGGCGAGCGCCCGCACACCAGAAAACACTCCCGCGCGCTCGACATGTGACGGGGCGAAGACCGCCGGATGCCCCGCGGATCATGCGGGCTGGCAGGCCGCGGGAAAAAGCCGGAGGTTAAATAGAAAACCGGCGTAACAGTACCATGGTAAAGCAGATCAGCCTGGATGCCTGGCAGGTAAACCACCTTGCAGGACTGCTGCGCAAGGGCTCCAAGATTGCGGAGAGTACGAACAAACCGATCGTGCTGTACCGCCAGACCCTGGAGGAGGAGGACGGAAACTACGAGGAGATCGTCTGCTCGCTTGCCAGAAACTACGTCATAGAGCAGCTGGTGACCTCCGGCGGCACCATCATTCCCACGTTCAACCAGCAGTACGTCTACACGCTGGAGGACTATCCCGAGGTGATCCTCAGGAAGAGCAGGGAGCGCTTTTTGGAGATAATCGATCTGCTGGAGGGCGAGGTCCAATGACGGTTTTTTTTCCGCCCATGTTCCCGCCGCGGGCCGCCTGAAAAACCCGTGCCGGCTCACCCGTAATCCAGGTAGCGCCGGTGCCTTTTCTCGATCTCCCCGTTGAGGCCGTCCCTGATCCTTCTGACCTCAAGATCCCGCCTCCGTGCGATGAACCCGGATATCTCCTCGAACCTCCCGTCGGCCGCCGGAAACGACCCGAACAGGCGGTCCAGCCTCTCAAAGTATTCGATGGACTTTTCACGGAACTCCTCGGCCGTGGGGGCCCGGATCCCGCTCAGCCTGAACCAGAGGGTGGCCCAGCTGGCCCCGGCCACGTGCGGAAGCAGGTCAAAGGCCCGTTCCAGCTCAAAGCGCTCGTCGTCCCTCATCGGTCATCGTCCAGGGTCCGGGCGGCCTGCTTTGCAAAGTATGTCACTATCATGTCCGCGCCGGCCCTCCTGATGGAGTGGAGTACCTCCCGTATGATCTCGTCCTCGTCCACCCACCCCCGCATGGCCGCGGCCTTTACCAGCGCGTATTCCCCGGACACGCTGTATGCGGACACGGGTACGTCGAACCGCCTCCGGGTCTCCGCGATCAGGTCCAGGTAGGACAGCGCCGGCTTTATCATCACGATGTCCACCCCCTCGCGGACGTCCGATGCCACCTCCCTCATGGCCTCCCTCGCGTTGGTGAACGGGACCTGGTACGTCCGTCTGTCCCCGAACTTCGGCGCGCATCCGGCCGCATCACGGAACGGGGAATAGAACGAGGATCTGTGCTTTGCAGAGTGCGACATTATCGCGACGTCTGCAAACCCCGCGCCGTCCAGGCCCCCCCTGATGGCCGCCACCTGGCCGTCCATCATCGCCGACGGCGATACCACGTCGGCCCCCGCCGCCGCCTGGCTTGCCGCAATCCGGGACAGGACCGCGTTGGTAGTGTCGTTGTCGATCCTGTCCCCCCGGACTATCCCGCAGTGTCCCGAGGAGGTGTACTGGCACAGGCAGACGTCGGCCATTACCACCATCCGGTCGCCAAAGCACCCTTTGATCTGGGAGATCGCCCTCTGGACGATCCCGTTCTCGTCAAACGCCCGCGAGCCGGTGCCGTCCTTGCCCGAGGGGATCCCGAACAGCATGACCGCCGGGACCCCCAGCTTTTGGATCGCCTCCACCTCGCAGGTGACGTCCCCCAGCGGAAGCCTTTCCAGGCCGGGCATCGAGTCCACCTGCACCCGGGCCCCCAGATCCTCCTGGACGAACACTGGTGCGATGAGGTCCGCGGCGGACAGCCGTGTCTCCCGGACCAGCCGCCTCATCCCGTCGGAGGCGCGCAGTCTTCGGAGTCGGGTGGTCGGAAACGGCAATACCGCGGTTTCCCGTACTGCAAATATAATCTAGGCGGATCACCTGCCGGGCCGTGCGTCCCACCCGTCCGGTTTTTTTTTCCGGTGGGCCGGCAAAAACCGCGCGCCGCCGCCGCATCCGGTCGGATCCGGTCGTGGTCAGGGTGCGTCCTGTCCGGATGCGCCCTCCCCCGGGGCGTCCCGCGTTTTGTCCGGATCCGCCGCCGCCGCCGCCGCATCCCCGCCGCCGCCCTTTGCATAGTCAAACAGCCGGCCGGCCACGTCGACGATATCTGTCTCCCCGCCCTCGGAGGCCCTGCGCAGGTTGTTCATGGGCGTAGAGACGATCCCCTCCACCACGGCCCGGGTCAGCTCGTCTATGACCCGTATCCTGTCAGCGTCATCCTCCCCCAGGATCCTCAGCGCCTTTTGCAGCTCCCTCACCCGCAGCGCATCGATGCTTTTAAAGACCTCCCTGACAAGCGGTTCCGCGTTGAGTCTGTTCATTGACGCCTCCAGTACCTCCAGCTCGCCGCTAATTATGTCTTCGACGGTTTTCACCTTGTCTATCCTGCTTTTCATGTTCCTGTCCACCATCTCGGCAATCTGATCAAGGTTCATCAGCTTGACGCCCGACAGCGTGGCCACCCGCTCGTCGACGGTCCGGGGATTCGAGAGATCCAGTATCATCATCCCCTGCGGCCTCCCCCCGATCGCGGCGGTGATCCTTTCGTAGGTCACCAGGGAGTAGGGGGCAGTCGTCGCCACCAGGATCACGTCGTACCCGCCGAACCCGGAGATCGTGTCCTCGAACCGGACGGGTCTTCCGCCCCCCTGCGCCTCGCAGAACGCCCCCGCGCGCCGCAGGTTCCGGCTTGTCACGTCAAAGGCATACCCCCTCCGCGTCAGCGACTTGGTCACCAGCGTGGCTATCTCCCCCGTGCCTATCAGCAGGATCCTCTTTGATTTCAGGTCGTCCACGTTCTCCTCGGCCAGCCTTACGGCCATGGATCCCACCGAGACGCCCCCCCTGCCTATCCCCGTCGAGTTCCGTATGCGGGTGCCCGACCTGATCGCCTTGTCAAACAGCGTGTTGAGGCGCTCCCCGGATGAGCTTGCGTGCCGCGCCCCCGAGATCGAGTCCTTTACCTGGCCCAGGATCTGCTCCTCCCCCACCACCATCGAGTCAAGGCCCGAGGTCAGCCTCAGCAGGTGGCGGCACGCCTCGGCCCCCTCCGCATACACCAGGTTTTCGTCAAACGCATTCTCGTCAAGTCCCGCAAGCGACGCCCACGTCTTTTTTATCTTCCGCATGTCGCGTTGCCCCGTCGCAAACAGCTCCACGCGGTTGCATGTCTGCAGGATCACGCATTCGTCGGTTCCAGAGTGCCTCCGGAACTGCTCGTATGCCTGGCCCATGTCCTTGAAGATGAACCGTTCAAGGACGTGGATCGGCGAGTTGTGGAATGTGACCCTTGCGTTAACTATCCCGCTTTTCATCCCCCCCACTCCCCCAGCATGCCGTCCATCCGCGCGCGGGCGCCGTCGAAATCCCCCGCCCGTATCGACTCCCGGACCGCGCCGTCGCCCAGAACAGCATACAGGAACCGCCTCCGCTCCCGCTGCGTCGGGATCAGCCCGCGGGCCCTCTCCCGGGCTATCCTCTGCAGTTTTATCTGCGCCACATCCTCCTCGGTCACGACACCCTTTAGGACCTTTTCGGCCTCGATCCGGATCCTTTTTGCCATTATCGGGCTCTGGCCCCCGGTGGAGACGGCCACCTGGACGGCGTCCCCGATGTTGATCACCGAGGGGTGCGCAAAGTCGCTGGCCTCCGGGTCGTCCGAGGCGTACGAGAGGCACCCCATCTCCTTTGCCTTCCGGGCTATCCTGCGGTTCAGCTCCCTGTCGTCCGTGGTAGCCATGACCACATACGGATCGTATCTTGAAAGGATGTCCGCATCGGTCAGCGCGGCCCTTTCAAACCGGATCCTTTTCTCCCTGACATACCCGTCTATCTGCGCGTTCGTCCTGTCCGATACCAGCAGGATCCGGCAGTCCTGTGTCAGCAGCGAGTTGATCTTTTTGAGCCCCTCCGAGCCCCCGCCCACGACCACCACCAGCCGGCCGTTCAGATGGAGATCGACTATCAACGATCCCCGGACCCCCGAATTTCTATTTATAGATTCAAAACCGCCCGCGCGTGTCTGCACGTCCGCCGTCCATGTCGCCGTCCACTCCCCCATTCCACTCCCCCATTCCCCTCTCCCGCCCCCCCTTCCACGGCCTCCCTGCACATCCGGCCCCTTTCTCCCCCCCCCCACGCCCCGCCCCGCCCATCCCGGCCCACAGGCCGCGTAATCTTGGAGGTATGGGGCCTTCAAACGGATGCCGCCCGCGCCGGTGGCCGGTACACAGTTAAAATACGAAGCGCCCGCATGTCCAGTGATGATTGGCGGGCGTAAAGCGAGCAGGGGTGTCCGGGGATTGACCATGGTGTGTCGAGTAAAAAATGAATGACGGCGAGCGGGGCCGCCGCCGCCCGGATGGCGATCTTGTGGAGGGTTTTGAGCTGTACCATCAGGAAAGATACGCCGAGGCATCGGAGTTCTTCGGGAGGGCGATAAGGACGCGGCCGGATCGGGCGGAGGCCCACCTTGGTAGGGGTAACGCGCTGTATTCCTTGGGCAGGTACGAGGAGGCGCTGGGGTGTTTTGAGAGGGTGATCGAGATTGACCCGGATCTGGCAGAGGCGTATTTTGGCATGGGTGGCGCGCTGAGCGCCCTGGACAGGCACGAGGAGGCGCTGGGGTGTTTTGAGAGGACGGTGCGGATGGGGCTGGATCACGGGGACGTGTACTTTAGCATGGGTGGCGCGCTGAGCGCCCTGGACAGGCACGAGGAGGCGCTGGGGTGTTTTGAAAAGGTGGCGGAGATGGAGCCGGATCACGCGGAGGTCCATTTGGGCATGGGGGGTTTGCTAAACATCCTTGACAGGCACGAGGAGGCGCTGGGGTGTTTTGAGAGGGCCGCCGAGCTGGAACCTGGGCCGGACCGTGCGGAGGCGTATTTTGGCATGGGTGACACGCTAAGTTCGCTGGACAGACATGAGGAGGCGGCAGGGTACTTTGGAAGGGTGACGGAGATGGAGCCGGACCGTGCGGATGCCCACCTCAAAAGGGGCGACGAGCTGAGTTTTCTGAAAAGGTACGAGGAGGCGGCAGGGTGTTTTGGAAGGACCGTAGAGCTGGAACCGGAGAACGCGGATGCCCACATGTGCATGGGCGACGTGACAGGCGCCATGGGCAGGCACGGGGAGGCGCTGGGGTATTTCGGGAGGGCCGCGGAGCTGGAACCGGGCGATGCGGAGGCCCACATTGGCAAAAGCACCGCGCTGAGTTTTCTGAAAAGGTACGAGGAGGCCATAGAATGCGCCGACGTGGCGATAAAGACGGATCCGGGCGATGCCAACGCCCGCTGCGCCAAGGGCGGCGCCCTGAGTGCGCTGGGCAGGTACAGGGAGGCGCTGAAACATTTTGAGAGGGCGGTAAAACTGGATCCGAGTTCGCCGGGCGCCCACATCGGCAAGTATACCGCACTGAACGCCCTGGGCAGGTACAAGGAGGCGGCAAGGTTCCGGGACAGGATGGCAAGGAACAAAGGCGCAGAATAGGCCGCCGGCCCCCGCAGGGACGGCCTTGCCGCGTTCGGATCCGTTGCGCATCAAGTACGCACATAACGCCCCCGCCGCCCCATGATGGGGACTGCGCGCATATCGCTCATTGTACGTTCCGGTGGCAGGCATTACCCGGTATGGAGCCGATGTCCGGTACCTGGTGTCGGCCGCCACCGGCGGCGGCGGTGCGCGCGGATGACACCCGGGCACCTGCCGCAAGGATGGGGAGCATGGCAGATACCCTCGCCACACCGTAGCCCGGAGCGGACGAGCAGGGTTGTGCCATCTGACGGAAAAACCGGGACGGATGCGCGTACCGTCACGTCCGGCCGCGGCATTGCCGCCATGTGCCGCAGGCGGGGGGCGTTGCGGGACGACGTACACACAGGTGCAGATTTGGTCAAAATCGGGGTCACCTTTGGTCAGCTTATCGCACACCAAACCACTTTTTTAAGGCATGGGGGCATCAAAGGCATGAAAGGCATGGAGGACATACGCGACAAGATACTGGACAACCTGCTTTTGATTGGATTCATAGGTGCGGGGATGGTGTTCCTCTACCGGGGTTATATCCCCCAGATCTCAGAGGCGACCCAGGCGGTCGGGGCTGCCTTTATTATAGCCGGTAGCGTAGGAATCTACATGATGCTTACGACAAGACAGGTTGCACAAAACCTGTACAAGAGGTTTGACAAGCAAAACACCACCCTCGATAAAATGGACGAAAGACTGGTCGGTATAGCCGTGTCCCAGAAGGAGATGTCGGCGTCCCAGAAGGAGATGTCGGCGTCCCAGAAGGAGATGTCGGCGTCCCAGAAGGAAACGGCTGTAACACTAAAGGAGATGGCTGCAACGTTGCGGGATATTAGGGAAATACTACAAAAATAGATCCGTCGTCCTAGTGCATGTACATAACACACTTCAACCTTGGAGGGGGGGTTGTGTGCATACCGCGTCAAGATCCGGGCCCCGCCCGGACCGCAAGCGCAGTCCACGTATCGCCTGCCGGAGTTGCCGGATCGCGCCACGTATGTGCCGTCGCCTGCACACCACCACCCCCCCCCCCTCCCCCCCGTCACGCCCGTACCGCGGCAACCGCCGTACCGCATCCGTCGCTTAGGCCAGATTCGCGCCAGGACAAAACACCGGCGTCTGGGGGAACCGACGGATCAAACCCGGCCCCGCATTCCAGCCCGAGGAATCCGAAAAATTCGGGTTTGTGTGATACAGTGCTATAAAAAATGTGACCGGCCACGCGGTTTTGCTGAATTCTGATCTCTGGCCATGAAATCCAATGGCTGGCGGCTATTGTGTCATATCGCCAGGCATGGCATGATCAGCTACAAAAAAAAATGAACGCGTGTCCAACACGACAGCTCGCTTTGTTTATCGGATCGAATCCGGATCAGGGTAATGTTTTAGTTGTCGTTTTTATCGTTTCTTCCCGATTCCACCAACTCTTGGAGCAACCTCAATATCGCCCTGTTTTGTCTGACAATCAAATTTGTGTTTGCAAACACGTCTTGGACATTACCGAACGGCGTTGATTTGTACTGGTGTTCGTGATGTATTAAAATCTGGTTTATCAGAGCGTCCGTTTTTTTATCAGACATGTGTTGTTTGTAATGTTTTATGAGGTTTTCTTTTGTCACATGGCCGCGCGACAGATTGTTTGGTGCGCTTGCAGCCACCTTGATGACGCACCGTGGTTTTTCCTTGTCTGGCCCGTATCTTTCCGACAGTATTTCGCTGTTTTTGTTGTCGACCCGCACATCCTTCATTATGTCCGGTAACTTGCCGCAAAAGTCATCGTCTGGAATCCTGCCCACCTGATTTAGATGGTATTCTGTTGTCGGGCGTGTTTTTTTGCATCGGAGGCAAACAATCTTGCATATGTTTCGTCAAGTCCATATTCCATCAATTTATTCCCGATCGCTATCGCTTCATGTTTGGATATGTCCTGTTGGATTTTTGACAAAAGTGGAAAAAGCGGCGAATGTTCCTGTTTTTGCTCAAATATGGACGGATTGAGATCGGAGACAGCCCTTATCTTTTCTTCATTGGACAGCCGGTTGAAATACGGTATGGATTTTTTCACATCCTCGTTTTTATCGTCGTCAAATACTCACAATTCCAAGGCCCATCCGATTTTAAGACTAAGACGGTCCAGCAACTCTCCAACCTCGTCGGGTTTTTCATACATCGTGTTTCTTTCAATCCCGTTTGACCGGGATGTGAAATACGGGGGGGGAACGCCGGTTGCGGCGTAAACGTATTTCATGTGTAATTGGAATCATTCATTATTTGATGGCAGTGTCATGAATGTATCTGTTTCAAATGCGATCAGGCGCACGCCCAACCCCCCCCCCACAGCCAGGCATGAAACCTGCCGCAACACAACATGGACGGGTGTGGATTTGACCAAAGACCGAACGCATACTGCGATCAGGCAAACATGGCATATCAGAACTTGAAAATGTGCTCATTTGACGTTCCTAGGGACGGATTCCCGGATATGTGTGACGCCTACCGGCATGCACATTTTCAAGTTCTGACATAACCCTTTCTCCCCCCCCCCCCTCCCCGGGCTGTCCAGTATTCATGTTTTGGACAGGATGACGGCGTACGGACCGGTCGAGACGGGCCCGGACCTCCCGCCTGGCGGGGGGTGGGGGTGCGCCCGCCCGCCGGACATTGCGCCGGCCGGGGCGCGATCGGGGCCGGCCGGTATGAGGCGGGGGGTGGGGGGAGGCCGTACGCAAGGAACGCATGGACCCGCCTGCCGTGTCGCACATGCACAAAAACGCCGCGGCAGGTTCAGGTCCACGCCCGGCGGCGGGGGGCTGGGGGTGGGGGGCCTACCCGCAAAAAAAAAACGCGCTACACTTTTAATTGAACCGCCCGGCCCTGCCGTATTGGCCGCATCCATGGACGAGCTGGACAGGGAGATCCTCAACGAGATCCAGTGGACGTTCCCGCTGGTGGCAAGGCCGTACCACGCCATGGCCGAAAAGTTCGGGCTAGAGCCGGCTGCCCTCATGGACAGGCTGGCACGCATGAAGCGGTCCGGGGTACTCCGGCAGCTGAGCGCCATATTCGACACGCGGAGGCTCGGATACAAGAGCTCGCTGGTGGCCATGGAGGTCGAACCGGACAGGCTCGAGTACGTGGCGGGCCAGATAAACAGGCATCCCGGCGTCAGCCACAACTATGAGCGCGGGGACAGGTTCAACCTGTGGTTCACCCTGGCCACCCCGCCCGACTCTGATCTGAGGACGGAGCTGGGCAGGTTCTCGGGACTGCCCGGCATCAAAAGCGTGAGGATGCTGCCCACCGTCAGGCTGTTCAAGATAGGCGTAAAGCTGGACATGGTCGACGGGAAGAAACACGAGGTAAGACCGTCCGAAAAGAAGAGGCCGGTGGACGACACGAGGTTCGAGCCCACCGAGGAGGACAAGGAGTTCATACGCCAGCTGCAAAAGGATCTCGAGATAGTCGACGAGCCGTTCCTGGGGTACTCCAGGAGGCTGGGGATCAGCGTGGACCGCATATTCTCAAGGCTGCGTGAGTACGAGGAGATCGGCGTGCTCCGGAGGTTCGCGGCGATCCTGCGCCACAGGGACGCCGGATTCACCGCCAACGGGATGATCGTCTGGAGGGTGCCCGAGGAGCGCATCGTAGAGGTCGGCGAAAGGCTGGGCGCCTTCCCGCAGGTGAGCCACTGCTACCAGAGGCCCACCTATCCGGACTGGCCGTACAGCGTGTTCTCCATGATCCACTGCAGGAGCGAGGAGGAGGCGAGGACCGTGGCCTCGCAGATAGAGGAGCAGGTGGACGTCCACGAGTACAGGATACTGTTCAGCCTGCGCGAGTTCAAAAAGACGCGCGTAGAGTATTTCGTGGAGCGAGACTTTACGATCGGGGATACCGTCCCCGCATAGCCGCGTCACCCCTCGTTCTCGTCGTGGCCCACCACGCAGGCGCCGCACAGGTACGCGTCGTTCTGGTTGCAGTAAAACTCCGACGGCCCGCCGCACGACAGGCACCCCGGCCTGGGGTCCTCCTCGGACAGCCTCGTATGCAGGATCCGGGTCCGTACCGTCACCCCGGCGTCCCCGTATATCCTCGAAAGCGTCGCGACATACCCGGCCTCGTCCCCGCTGAGGTCCTGCGACCGTTTGAGCTTTGCCTCGATCCTCTGCCACCGCCTGCGGTTCCCTATCCGGGCGCGCCTCATCCGCCTTACGATCTCCGCCGTCGCCCCGGCGTCGGCGCCGCGCAGGCTCATGCCCCCGCCGCCTGCACCGTCGATTTGAGCTCGTACCCGGGCCACGAGTCGAACAGCTCGCGTATCTCCCGCATGTCCGGCTCCGGGAGGCGGGCCCCGCCGGACATCGCGGCAAACTGCTCGATCTCGTCCGTGTCGACCACCGTGGGAAGCACCGAGGACACGCCCCCCCGGGACAGGATGAACCGGATCGCCAGCTCGGCGATGCCCAGCCCGTTGCGCTCGGCGATGGGCCGCAGCTGCTCCACCTTGCCGAGAGACTCCCGTATCCACTCCCCCTTTCTCACGGAGCGGTGGTCCTTTGGGTCGATCCTCGTCTCCGCGTTCACCTTTCCGGTGAGTATCCCCGATGCGTCCGGGACCCTGACCAGGACGCCGACGCCGTTTTTCGCCGCGCCCTCCAGCAGCTCGTTGCCGGGAGTCTGCTCCAGTATGTTGTATACCGTCTGGATGGCATCCACCCCGGGGCGCCCCATCGCCTCCATGCCCTCCCGGGCCCACCCGATGGCCGGCCCCAGCGCGACCTGGCAGGCCCCGAACCTGCCCTCCGCCCTCAGCGAGTCCAGCGTCCGGAACACGGCATCGTCCCGGATGTGGTTCAGTTTGGGGTTGTGCAGCCCGTAAACGTCCACGTGATCGGTCCGCAGCCGCTTCAGGCTGGCCTCCAGCGCCCGTTTCGTGAACGCCTCGTCGAACCTTTGCGGGAGCTCGACGTGCCCCACCTGTTCCACCCCCTCAAAGTCATAGCCGTATTTCGTGGATATGACCACCTCGTCCCTCATGCCCCCGAAGACCTCGCCCAGCAGCCTCTCGCTCTTGCCCCCGCCGTACATGTCACCGGTCTCAAAAAAGTTGATTCCGAGGTCGTACGCCCGCCGGAGCATCCTTTTGGCCTCGTCCTCTGGGATCTTTTTCCCCCACCAGTCAAGGGCGATGGTCCACGCGCCAAAGCCTATCTCGGATACGGATATCCCGCTTTTTCCAAGTCTGTTGTATCTCATGCTACGCCATCTCCCCGAAACTGATCGCGTGTGTCTTGTTTTCGGATTTATACCATCCGGTTCGGGGTTCCGTCAAGCCGGGATCCGTACCGCCGATCAAAAACATTCGCCAGCGCCGCCGGCAGGACGCCGCATGGGCGCGGCGGGCCCAGAGACTGCCGGGGGTGCGGGTGCGGCCGGGTTTCAAGTCCCGGAAAAACCGGCGGGTCGGGGCCCCGCCGGGCGGGCGTGCGGGCGGTACTCACCCCAGGCTGGATATCAGCGGGATGATCCCCTGCCTCACGCACGGGATCATCGGCACGTCAAGGGTCACGAATCTGGAGATCTGCGTCTCCCTCAGGTCCATGATCAGGTTTTGAAAGTCCCTCAGATCGTCGGTCTCGAACGCCAGCATGAAATCCTGATCGTCCAGTCCGAACGAGTATGTCGTGTTCAGCGCTATCTGCGGGTACCTCTGGCCGACCCCGATGTGCTCGTCCATCAGCTCCTGCCTCCGCTCCCCGGTGAGCAGGTACCACTCCCTGCTCTTGACAAACGGGTAGACGACGACGTATTTTTTGGGCTCGTGTCCGGCCACGAAGGGCATGGGTTCGGCCTTTTTCGCATATGTCGAGGGCCGCGTGCACGAAAGGTAGGTGCGCGAGGGGGCGATGTACTTGCCAAAGACGGTACCGTACAGCTTTGATACCACATCCTGGATCTCCTCGACGGTTCCCGCGGCGAGCCAGAACAGGAAATCCGCATCGCTCCTCAGCCCCAGCGTGGAATAGGTCCGGGCCCGGACCCCCGAGTTCCCCATGACAATCTCCACCTCCCGTGCCGATTCCTGCTTTGCCAGGTCGGCCATCCACCTCCATTTCGGATCGACCTTGAAGAATGAAAAGTCGAAATAGAGGCGTTCGTCGGGATCCGGCCCAGGCATGCCACCGCTGGTCCTGCGCCATATTTAAACAGAAAACCGTCCCGGGTGTATGAGTTCACCTGCCACACAAGCACAGGCACAAAAACACCCCGACCAACTTAGATTCACGCCTGGCAAGAGGGGGCAGGTGAACTCGTACTCCCGGGTTTCGCGGGGTTGCCAAGGGTTTTTGCGGTACCGCCCGGCGGACGGCCGCCGGGCCCCGCAGTACCGCCGTCGCAGGCGGGCCGCAGCGAGGCTACTGGGGGTTGGCGACCCAGTCGTAGCCCCGCCGATCCAGCTCGTCTGCAAGCGAGGCGTCCCCGCTCTTGAGCACCCGGCCGTCCATGAAGACGTGGACGTGATCGAGTTTGTTCAGGAACTTTAGGATCCTGGCATAGTGGGTGATCACGACAACGGTGGAGTCCTCGGCCGAGACCTCGCTGATGGCCTTTGCGACGGCCTGGACCGCGTCGACGTCCAGCCCAGAGTCCGGCTCGTCAAGGATGGAGATCCTTGGGCGGAGCACCGCCATCTGGAGCACCTCGGATCGTTTCTTCTCCCCGCCGGAAAACCCCTCGTTGAGGTACCTTGCCAGAAAGTCGTCCCTGAGGCCGACCTTGGAAAGGTTGTCCTTGAGGTACTTTTGGAACTCCCGGACCGTGATAAAGACCTCCCGGTCGTCCCCCTGCAACGCCTTGCTGAGCGAGTTGTAGGAGGTCCTCAGAAAATGCGAATAGCCCACGCCCGAGACCTCCGTCGGATACTGGAATCCCAGGAACAGCCCCTTTTTGGCCCGCTGATCGGCGGACAGCCCCAGGATGCTCTCCCCGTCAAGCAGGATCTCCCCGGAGGTCACCTCGTATTTCGGATGCGCGAGCAGCGTGTAGGACAACGTGCTTTTTCCAGAGCCGTTGGGACCCATTATCGCGTGGACCTCCCCGGGGCCGGTGCGCAGGTTCACCCCCTTGAGGATCTCCTTGCCGTCCCGTGATACGTGCAGATCCCTTATCTCCAGAACCGCCATGCCGGTACCCGGCCCTTTCTGTATATAATGCCCGCGGAATTTAGCTGATCCTAACGGCGGGCGGCGGCGGGGGTGGTGACGGGACGGCGGGCCCCGGGCCCGCCTGCGGGTCTTGTCTCGGATCTAGGTGTTTTTGGATCCGGGTTGCGCGTCCGCCTTGTACTGCCGGCACCGGCGCCCACGCGGGAGTCACCGGATCCAAACACCGAATTTCGGGAAGGTGTGTGTCTGCCGATGTTGTGCTTGATGATGTTCGCATGCACCGGAGTGCCTCCCGGCCCGGATCCAAAAATGCGCGGATCCGGGGTATGCGTCCAACCCCCCGGTCAAATCCGTGTCCGGCATGCCTGCACTGCGGCCCGTTTCACGCCCCGGCCGCAGGCGGGACCGGGCGCATACGGACCGAAAAGCTGGCTCGAAGAAGCGTCCGCGGTGCCCGGAGATCCCGGGCTTGCAAAGCCGACGCCTGCCGCCCGCGGGCCGCAGAACCCCCTACGGGATCCTGCGTGTGTTTGTTACCCCCCCCCCCCCCGTTCCGAGATGCCGAACGAAAAAAGATCTAAGGTGCGTGCGGTCATCGTGTCCGTGTAGTGGCATGCAAAGATTCGGGACAAGGCCGGGTATGACGGGGCCCTGCAGGGCCCTGCAGGAAGGGCGATGCTGTGCATCATGCGGGAGGGCACGATGAGATCGTGGCCGAATGGGGCGGCCAGGCCGATCCGGGACATGTAAACTCGCACCCGACTGCGATCGGTTAGGTTAAAAACAGTGGTGTATTGCCTTGTTATGGGGATTTCCCGCACTTACCTTGATTCATATCACCTCTTGGAGATCATAATGAAGACCGACTTCAAATCCGACGTCGGGCGTTTGTTGTACAAGATAAGCAAAGGCAGTTTTAAGATCATCCTGTTGCAGACGGTTATGGGCGAGACGGCGGCCAAGATATTACAAAAATATGGCAGGCGTGATTGGCCCGACCGGTTTGTGGCATTTGCCAACATCATTTCAGAATACAACATCGATGTCGATCATTGTTTGCCGCCGCCGCAAGGACACGTATTTACCATGATGGACGAACTGCAACACAAAGACCCGTATCTTGACAATACGGACATCATGATTCTGGCACAGGTGTTGCACGATCCCGATTCCAAGTTTTTTATTACGTTGGACAGCAAGCTGGTTGGCAATCCCGTAATCAAGGATTATGAAGGGAGATTGCGGGATTCCGGATTCCGGCGCGAAAAACTAAAAATTACCGGGACAGTTTGAGCAGGCCCGTGTCTTCCAGGTCGTGCAACACGCCGGTTACAAGCTCCGACGTAAACTCCGCCTTTGTATACTCGGTATCCTCTACAAGGACGTCCCCTTGCGGAATTCGCTTGTTTTTGGATATCAGCGTGGTCGTTATCTCCAGCCAGTCGTCGTTTCTGCCCCTGATCAGATCAAGGAAACCCTCCCTTCGGAACGATTCCGGAAGATCCGGGGTTGCCGCGGCGTATTGTTTGCCGTCCCTCGCCAGCGCATAATAGTCGGCGGCGAGGGATCTCGAATACGGCCCGTACAGGTATATGCTGTGCTGGTACGGCAGGTCCAGCCCGAAACGCTTTGCCAAAAAGGCGTACTTTTGAATCCTGAACCGGTTTCGAAAGCATGCCTCGTCCTCGCCAAGTATGTCAAATACGACCAGATTCTCCTTTTCCAGATACTTTATGAACTGTGCCAGCATGGGGGTTCCGATTACTGTCGGGGCAACCCCATGTTAAACTTTTTTCATGCAAATGATACGTGTTTAAATAAGGGTTGGCGGCGGGCTTGTTTCCGGTTCGCGGCAGTACGACCCACGATTTCCGGCACATTCGCAGGATTCCGCCCCACCCCGCCCCGCCAACCCGTATCTGGTGCGGACGGAACCAGCTGCCATGATCCTTTCAAGTATGCCCGGATCAAGCCATGTCAATGCCGGGCGGGCCATGATCGTTTACGCCTGTCGGGGGATCCCATGCCGGGTATCAGGACCGGACGGTCCCGGCCACACCCCCCACAGGCGCGCGCAACAGGTTCTCGCCCGACGCGTCAGGGATATCCCCGCCCGCCCCCAGGTTAGGCCGGGACGGTATTCTGAGATAGCTGCCTGTCGATATCAAAGGTCAAAACGGGTCGGAACTGCGGGTGCGGGAGTGGATATGTTCGCCATCCACCGGCCTTTTGCCCGCTAAAGCGCGATCGGGAACGGTCGGCCGCGGGTGGGGTTATGTGCATACGCCAAGTCCGTCAGGCAGGCGTGTTTTCAACCTCGTGTACGGAGACATCACACCGGAACCGCCAGCCGGCCGATTCATGGACGAAACTCCCCCCCCCATCCCAGACCCGCCCACCCCCCACACAAAAAAAAAAGACGGGTCGGAACCGGGCCGCCGCGCAATGCAGATCCGGGGGGGAAGAGGGCCGGCGGGCCGGAAACAGGCCGTGGTGCGCGATCCGGTGTGATCTGGTCGGGCGGAGGAGGCGGCGGCACCGATCGCATTGCAGTCCTTGCGCGGGCGGCGCCTGTACAACACCCCAACAGATCCAAAACGGGAAACGGATGAAAAAGGCCGTGAGGCGGACCCTATTTCCTGGCCAGGGACGGCCTCAACGCGACCCTCAGGTTGTAGCTTGACAGGATCTCCCTGCAGCGGCTGCGTATGGTGACCTCCGTCACGCCGGCCGTACCCGAGACGTCCTTTTGCGCCACGTTCTGCCCCAGCAGTATGGATGCGACATACAGGTATGCGGCGGCGATGCCGTTTGGGGTTTTGCCGTCCGTCACGGGGCTGCCCTTTGTCTTTTCGGCGATCTCCAGCGCGAGCCTCTCCACCCTGGCGTCTATCTGCGCAAGGTTTGCGATCTTTGATATGTGCTTGTCCATGGAGACGACCGGCGCCGCGACCGGCCCCATCTCCATCACCATGATCCGGTAGTATTTTGCGGCCAGCCTCGACTTTGTCCTGACCTCCTTTGGGGCGCATATGGCCCGGGTGATCTCCTCGAGGGACCTCACGACATCGCACTGCTTGCATGCGAGGTAGACCGTCGCGGCCGAGATCGCCGTGACGGACTTGCCCTTTACCACCATGTGATCGTCCAGGCCCCTGTAGATCATCGCCGCCGTCTCCAGCACGTTCTTCGAAAGGGACAGGTTGTGGCACGTCTCCGAGACCTTTGTCAGGACGCTTGCCAGCCGCCTCTCCCGCGACGAGGACACCCTCACCCGCTGCTGCCATTTTCTCAGGTTGTGCATCTGCGATACGACCTGCGAGTCGATGGCCTTGCCGCTGAAATCCTTTGAGCTGATAGAGATCTCCGTGGTTATCCCGAGGTCGTGCTGGGAAAGCGTGGTCTGTCCGGTGGCCCTTGCCAGCTTTACCCTGTTCTCAAGGCCGTTTGACACGGGCTCCGGGCCGTAGTCCGCCAGCTGTTCTGCCACGACAACGCCGCAACCCGAACAGATCCTTTCGCCGTTCTGCACGTCGTCCACCAGCGAGGACCTGCACTCGGGGCAGCAGTGTGCAGGTTCCAGCGTGTTCATCTTTTGCCCCCCCTCCCGGACCTTTTATGCCTTGGGGCAGGCTCCGGCGCAAAGATCTTCCTGCCGGCCAGCCTCCGCACGTTGTTGGTAAGCGGGGATGCCGATGCGTACGGCCCGTCCACCGGGCCTATCAGCTCCATCACCCGGGCTATCCTCGTGCCCTTTTCGTCACAGAGTACCTGGCCCTCCTCGACCCTTTTCAAGAGCCTGACGATGACCCTGCCGCTACCGGCCAAATGCGATATCTCTCCTGCCGCCTGCAATCACTATACTGTGTAAAGGACGGTTAACAGTGACTCTGTCAAATTTACTTTAGCTAAAAGCTAGGATTTGCCCTCTTTTGAGGGCTTGAACCGCTTTGCGAGCAGTTTTTCCGAGATCCGGCGCAGGATCGCGGTCTTTGGGGCCGATTCCTTTGGCAGTACGACGTATCCGGACCTGACGTAGGGGCGCCTCGGATACCGCACCGTGTCCTCCGATTCCACGGTCTTGAGCCCGGCCTCCTTTACGGCCTCCAAAAGCTCCTTGAGGGAGGGATCAAATACGCACCCCTCCTTGCCCACTCGCCTCCCCCGGGAGCGCGGGAGCACCTTGTTGAAATAGTCCAGCCAGACCACGATGTGCCCGTAATCCTTCATCTAACCATCCGCCGGAACCGCGTTGACGGTACCGTCCTGGCCCGGCCTTGAAACGACCCTGCACCTGCCGTCCTCGGTCTCGAGTATTGCGCCCTTTGTGATCACGCCGCGGCGCTTGTAGTCGTTGTTTGTCGGGTTTTCCAGGACCTTGATGATCCGGGTCTTGGCGGTCCTGCCCTGTCCGGCGACCAGGTTTGCAAAGTCGACCGTCTTTAACGCGGTCTTGCTGTTGCCGCCCCGGGTTCTCCGGGTTACCGTGACCTGCGCGCCTGCCAGCGCCTCGTTCGGATACCTGTCGGTCTCGTATTTCCGCCTGATGCGCAACGGGTGGCGGACCCCTCCGGTGACCTTGCTTGTAGCCAGGTTCTCTACGGATTTCCTCACGAGCCGTGTCACGGCCGCCCTAATTTATATACAGCGAGCCCGTTTGCGGAGTGAGCTCAGGTCCATTTTTTGGCCGTGCCTGGGACCGGCCAAGACGAGCCTGATGGGTCCCCCTGCATGCGACGCGCCTCATTCTGCGACGGAACCGCGCCATACACGGGATCCGGTCATGTAGATGCCGGACCGGAATGCCCGGGATCGTCCCGACGGGGGCGGATCGTCCAAACCCCGGCCGGGGCCGAAGACGGCCCCAGGGGCGGCGCGGTGAGACGCCATCAGCACACGTACGTAACGGCGTCACGCAACGCGCGGCGTCCGTTGCTGGTGCGGCCGCCCGGCGGGCCCGTGGCCGGCTGCGAGAACATGTTCCAGTTCGGATCCCTGGCCGCCGCCGCAACCGCATCGGTGATCCTTATCCCCCGGTGCTTGCATGTCCTGAACACGGAGCACAGGATCGAAAGGCGGCGCATGCCGTCCGAGTTCTTTAGCTGGTGGCGCGCCCGCTTTTCCATGCAGGGCCCCGCATGCATCTCCCGTTCCGCCCTGTTGTTGTCACAGGACATGCCGGAATACTGCAAACAAACCAACATGTTGGATTTGGCGCGGACAAGGGCCGTGTGCATCGGGTGTCCCTCGCCGTACTCGGCCGCGATCTCCCCGATCTGCCGATCCAGCTCCACGATCTCCTCCTCGGATGCGGTGTCGATTGATTTGATGAGTCTGTACAGGGATCGCAACCGGAGGTACAGCCGGTGCGCCTTGTCGGCCTCCGCACCCGCACCCGTCCCGCCGGCCTCCGCACCCGCACCCGTCCCTTCCCCGTCGCCGCCGTTCTCCAGGGACCGCTGCAGTTCCGCGTTGGCCCTTTCACGTATGACGACGCTCTCGCAATGGCGCAATATGTGGACGAGGCACGCCTGCCTTATCACGAGGGTCTCGTATGCCACATACTGGTCCGTTACCGACGGCTTGCCCGCCAGCCGTGAAAAATGGAGATCCAGTACGGCCCTCCCCCTGCTGTGCGCGCATACCATGTATACCGCGTCGTTCCAGCAGACCAGCCACACGTACCCCCACCTGCCGTTTATCCTGATTGGGGTCTCGTCCCTGTGCACGTACGGGGCCACATCCACGAGGTAATCCATGACACTGTTGTATGACGGCTCGAAGATGTCCGCCAGGGAGGTGCGGGCGGCCAGGACGGTGGATCGCGCCACGTAGAACCCGTGCCCCTCGTCCATGAATGCGGAGATGTCCGCGTCCACGGCGGACCTGGAGGCGTACACCCCGACCAGCCCGAGCATCGATTCGCCCATGTGCGTGCCCCGGATCGACGGCGAGTCCGCCGTGCTGACCGTATCGCAGTTAGCGCACCATGCGCGTGCGGCCGAGATGCAGGCCGTCCGGGTCCTGCCGTTGTCCAGGTAGTGATACAGCTTGTTGGCCGGCCGCAGGCCGACCAGATACGCGTCCATCTTGCAGGATGCGCACCGGCGTATCGGGTACCTACGCGTCTCCTCCGCCTTGCGCGAGTGGGACACCCCGGGATGCCCCTTTACGGCGCCGGTCTTGTTGCCGGTCGGATCACTGTCGTACGTGCCGTCTGTTCTGCGGAGGTTGTCACGCGCCCTGTTGTATACCTCGGCGCCGGGGCGGTTGTGGTTGTTGTATACGGCCAGCTCCCGCTCCGCCTTTTCCAGTTTGGCGGTCGTGATACCGAGCTGCGCCTTGAGCGATTTGATCTCCTTCTCCTTGGCATCGCGGATCCCGTCCTGCGGCGCAGGCGCCCCGTCCTGCGGCGCAGGCGCCGCATTGTCAGCCTTGCCGCGCCCGCGTTTCTCTGCAAGCTCGGTCCGGAGGCGGTCTACCGTACCCTGCAGTCCCGCATTCTCGGTCCGGAGGCGGTCTACCGTACCCTGCAGTCCTGCAATCTTTGCCGACGTATCCTCGGCGTGTCTGGCATATTCCGTCTCCGCGGCCATCAGGCGGTGGGTCACTGTAACCAGCTCCCTTCGAACCAGCGTCGTGTCCGAATCAGGCATGGATTAGGGTGCGAATCCGTGATCTTTAAGCATGTGTGGACAAAAAAACCACATCTTTGTGTCTAAAAAAAAGCAAGATTTGGGACATCTGACGGGGCCCCGGGCACGGCAGGATGCGGGTTTTGCCTCAAGATCACATGTATTTGCAGGCACGGGGTGGCCCATTCAGGCACGGCCAAAAAATGGACCTGAGCTCACTCCGTTTGCGCGCACGCGGCATGCACGGGTCTCCCTGCAACCCGGGCGTGCAAACCAGCCCCGGTCCGGGCATCGCGCAGTGCGGGTCGGGTGGCTGGGGGGTGGGTCGGCATGGAAACGGATCCGTTCCGGGTGCATTATGCGGTTCAGGTGTTTGGGATTGGTCCGGGCGATTCGATTTCCGGGGAGCGGCGGCGGGCGGAAAACGGCCAAGATTCTGGTAGAATGGCGGTTCGGACCGTACCGCTCGAAGATCCCGCCGTTTTTTCCATCTTCGGTTTTGCCCGACAGGCCGGAATTCGAACCCGCCGGTGCAGGACACGGGAACCGGTCCGGATTATCCGGTTCAAAAAGGGCGCGCCGGAAACTGAATCAGGGGGCGACGCCACAGGCATCCTTGATGAAAAAGAGGATTGGTTGTAATCAGTCAGTCGGCCTGCCACTCACGGCGGCAAAAGGGCCGTCCGGGGCAGGGGCCCGCCGTGGCACGCTGCCGTCTATCCGCGCCGTCCCAGTTTTGCAAGCGACTCCCCTCTTTTGGCAAGCACCTGCGGGTCGTCCGGATAGATGTCCAGCTTCCTGTCATAATGCACGATTGCCTCCCCGTGCCGTCCCAGCACCGCAAGAGACATCCCCTTCATGACATGTGCGTGCAGGTAGTCTGGATTCAGGGCCAGGGCTTGGTCGTAACACGTGATCGCCTTTTCGTGTCTGTCCATCTTTGCAAGCAACTCTCCTTTTTTGGTATGCACGTGTAAATATTTAGGATTCAGGGCCAGGGCCCGGTCGTAGCATGCCAGCGCCTCTTTGGACCGTTCCAGTTTTGCGAGCAATTTCCCCTTTCTGGCAAGCACATGCGGGTGGTTCGGATTCAGGGCCAGGGCTTGGTCGTAACACGTGATCGCCTTTTCGGGTTTGTTCATCCCGGCAAGCAGCGTCCCTTTGTTGACATGTATTTGTAAGGAGTCCGGATTCAGGGCCAGGGCCCGGTCGTAACACGTGATCGCCTTTTCGGGTTTGTTCATCCCGGCAAGCAGTGTTCCTTTGTTGACATGTATGTCTAAAGAGTCCGGATCCAGGGCCAGGGCCCGGTCGTAACACTCCAGCGCCTCTTTGGACCGTTCCAGTTTTGCGAGCAATTCCCCCTTTCTGGCATGCAAGTACGGGTTGTCCGGATCCAGGGCCAGGGCTTGGTCGTAGCATGCCAGCGCCTCCCCGTACAGTCCTATCTTCGTAAATGATTCCCCTTTTATGCCATGCAGGTACGGGTTGTCCGGATCCCGAATCAGGGCCTGGTCGTAGCATGCTAGCGCCTTCTGGTGCAACCCCCGCTCCGCAAGCGATTCCCCCTTTCTGGCGTGTACCGGGTAGTTCGGATCCAGTACCAGAACCCGGTCGTAGCATGCCAGCGCCTTCTGGTGCAACCCCAGTTCCGCAAACGATTCCCCCTTTCTGGTGTGCGCCTGCGGGTCGTCCGGTCGTATGGAAAGCGACCCGTCATAATACATGATCGCCTCAGGATACCCGCGTACATCAAACAGGGCATCCCCCAGGCGCATGTGAAGATGATGGCCGCCGGGGTAGACCTCGGACATGATGTAGCCGATGAGGGCCAGGACGGCCGCAAGATACCGGTTGACTTTGGCCGTCGGCAGTTTCACGGTTGTGTGGACTGTCGTGCCTGCGCCTGAACAGATCCTCAATGTCCGCCTGTTGTGGTCCACTCAGGCAGTCACCGAACAGGCGTGGCCAGCCGAGTTTGTTCAGGATGCTTTTCACCGCACCCATATTCTGAAAATCGTAGGAAACGGCGATGTCAGAACTTGAAAATGTGTATGGCGGTAGGCGTCACGCATACCTAGGAATCCGTCCCCGAGAACGCTAGACTGGCACATTTTCAAGTTCTGATGTGATGTGCCAGCGAGTCCCCGCCCAGCTTGTCGGGGCCGGGCAGTTCGCCAGGTACAAATTTGTCGGGGGAGATTTTCCCCGTTTCGATCTGCGTTTTGGTGGTCTGTCTCAGCAGCTGCTCGAGTATCGTGACCAGTTTTATGGTATAGTATTCCCTCGTCTCATCATCGGCGTCCGGCAGATTCATCATGATCCGGGCCAGTTCTACAAATGTCGAATGGAGCGTCTGCATGCGCGCAGCTTCGGTGATGCGGCCGAATTTTATTCTCATGGTTTACAACCGTCCGTGTACGGGATCATTTGTCCGTTTTTAGATGGCGCTAGGCGGGAAAGAAATGCGGAACCGGCAAAACAGATCTTGCCATAAACAATCGGAGGTGGGTTTGGGGCGGCCAATCAGTCATCGACCAGTATGAATCCCATCGTCCTGCGATGCTTGCGAGTTGCCTCTCGGGATATCTCCTCGAGTGTCTCGTTGAATTCTTTCTCGAACTCCTCGTCGAATTCCTTTTCGCCCTCCAAATCCGTAATTATGGTGTGCCGATCCTCGGATTTTGGCGGTTCTGCTGTTTGTGCCATGTGTGGTAGTGGATCTGTTTAGTATTTAATTTTTGGTTTGGGCAGTAGACGGAATTGAACACCCGGCGGCGATCCGGGGTGGTTGCGACAGGGATCACCGTGCACGCGCGGTTTCCGTTATACGGCAGATCCTTTCGCCGACCGATGACCGCGCCGGTGCGCGCTGTCCGGATCACGGCATATTCCGGCGCGCCTTGCGGCCACACATGTCGCCGGACTCGGATTTATGACAGAAAACAGATCCGGCAGAACAGGCAGGCAACGGCTCGGCGCAACGGCGGTAGCGGCAAAGCGGCCGCCGCCGCGCATCGAGTCCCGCATCCGGTACGTGCCGGCCCCGGTCAGCCGGTTCCGGGCCGCGACGTCGTAGCGCCCACGTCCGCCCCGCCCCCCGAGACCTTTCTTACCTTCCGGAAGAGCTTTTGTTTCAGCGAGTCCGCGTCCCCCCGCACCCCAAAGTATTTCTGGAACTTTTCGGTGGTGGTGTAGATCTTTAGCCTTCCGACGTTCTGGCTGCCGATAAAGTCCAGCTGCCGGAGCTCCTTTAGGTGCGAGTACACGCCGCTCCCCCGGGTCTCCACCAGCTGTTTTGAGGAGATCGGCTGCATGTACGCGATATACGACAGCGTCTTCAGCGTGGCCTTGGGGAGGATCGGTTTGGAGGCGTACCTCCGCACCACGTCGGTGTATTCGGGCTTTAGCTGGAACACGTACGTCCCGTCCGGCAGGACGGCCACCTCGAGCGCCTTGAAGGAGGATCGCGTCCTTTTCATGACGGCATCCAGTATGTCAAGCGTCCTCGTCCGGGATTCGGTCCCCGACGCCCTGATTATCTCCTCTATCCGGAGCGGGCGTCCCGCGGAATAGAGCGCCGCCTCGATCCTCGCCGTCGCCTCGTTCCGGCCGCCGTCCCTGCCCGCGCGTTCCGCCCCCCGGGAGCCGCCGCCCGTCGCCATCCCTGATCCGCCCGCCGCCATCATCGACCCTTTACAACCAGCGTTATCAGGATGTCATCTCCCGCCTGCTCCAGGTCCACCCTCTGGTCCCTTGCCAGGAACAGGATTGCAAAAAAGCACCGGATGGAGTCCGTTCCGTCCAGATCCTCGACGACGTCGCGCAGCAGTCCGGATCCGGCGGGCGTGATCTTTTTTATGACCAGATCCTCGTATTTGCCTATGATGCTCTCGAGGGATATGAAATAGTCCTCAAAGTCCGGGGCCTCCACCGGCTCGAAGCTCATCCTGTTGCCCCGCCTGGACTGCGGGTTTGCGATGGAGCCGATCAGGTTCTCCAGCAGTACCAGCAGCTCGTCCAGGGTCACCGGATATGTGGACTCGTGCCTGTACGGGATGCCGATAAGCTCGATGTCCACGTCCCTTTTCTGGCGCATCGGCTTTTTCTCCATCGCCGCCCTCTGCAACGCGAATATGCTCTCCACCTTCATGCGGTATATCAGGGACGAGGTCCATGCGGCCTTGCCGGCCACGCGGAGATCCTTTCTGCCGTCCTTTTCCAGGATCCGGATGAGGAGCTTTAGTATGCTGATCAGGTCGATCTCCCACACGTCGCGCTTTGCGATTCCGGCCGTGTTGAACAGGACGTTGACCGGGGCCTGGGAGATTCCGGTGGGGCCCGGGTCTGCGGCCGCCGCCGCCGCCGCCGCCCCGGCCTCCCCGTCCCATTTGTCCATACGAGATTTTTCCACGGCGTACAATAATATCTAGGTGATCTAACTTTTCATCCCTTCCAGTCAACTTATATTGTGACGGCGGCGTTCTGAGCCATGAAGGCGGCCAGAATCACAGAGCCTGGGGCGCCGCTCAGGATAGAGGATGTCCGGATGCCCAGCCCGTCCGGATCCCAGGTTCTCGTCAAAGTAAAGGCGGTGGGCGTGTGCCACAGCGATCTCCACCTGTGGGAGGGCGGATACGATCTGGGCGACGGCACGTTCATGAAGGTGACCGACAGGGGCGTGAGGTATCCGGTCACCCCCGGACACGAGATCGTGGGCACGGTCCACGAGGCGGGCCCCGACGCGGAGGGGGTATCCGCCGGGGACCAGGTCCTGGTCTACCCGTGGGTCGGGTGCGGCCGGTGCGTCGCGTGCGGAAACGGGAACGAAAACCTGTGCGATACACCCAGGTCGCTGGGCGTCTTCCAGGACGGCGGATACGCCGAATACGTGCTGGTCCCGAGCCACAGGCACCTTGTCGGGGTGTCCGGTGTCGACCCCGAGGGGGCCGCATCGCTGGCATGCTCCGGCCTGACCGCGTACACCGCGGTCAAAAAGGCCAACGCAAACTCGCCCGAGTTCATAGTTGTCGTGGGCGCGGGGGGGCTGGGGCTGATGGGCGTGCAGATAGCCAAGGCGGTCACCGGGGCCAAGGTCGTATGTGTGGACCTCGATGACGCAAAGCTCCGGACCGCCGGGGAGCTGGGGGCCGACTTTACCCTGAACTCCAAGGATCCCCGGACGGACCGGAGGATCATCTCGATCTGCAACGGTACAGGCGCGGACAGCGTGATCGACTTTGTCAACGCGCCCGCCACCGCAAAGCTGGGCCTATCCGTGCTCAGAAAGCGCGGAAACCTCGTGCTCGTCGGCCTGTTCGGGGGTTCGGTCGAGCTGTCCCTGGTCACGGTCCCGCTAAAGGCCATAACCATCCAGGGCGCATACACCGGAAGCTACGGCGATCTGGTGGAGCTGCTGGAGCTTGCCAGGCAGGGAAGGATCAGCCCGATCGTGTCCAAGCGCTACCCGCTAGGCGAGGCCAACGCCGCCCTCGATGATCTCAGGGAGCGGAGGATCGTCGGAAGGGCGGTCATCAACCCCTAGCGGTCATGGCCGGCGGCCAAGATTGCGGCGGGTCCGCCCGCTGACGCGGCGCAGGACGGGTTGCAGGCAATCCCCCCCCCCCGACGGGTCCGGGTCCCGCCCTGCCGCAACCTGCCGCACCGGCAGTCCCGCCGGCGGGCGCGGCCCTACGAATGTTGCGGATCCCGCATCCAGCCGGTGCGGACTAGGTGCATGTCCCCGGCCTCCCCCACCCCGGTGGCATACCTCCAGACCACGGGCTGATCCGTGTCCATCCCCGACTTGATCCTGATCAGCGACTCCTCCTCCGAGTCCAGGTTTTTGTCCGCCCCGCCGAACTCCCTGCAGAACTTGCATTTGTCATCCAGTGCGGGGGGATCCGTCCCGACAAGAGGGTATGCGGAGCACGCCAGCGGCCGGTCCCCGTATATCCCGCACAGGTAGCCGCCGTGCTCGGCCCTCCCCTCCGATCCGGTGTCCAGAAACGGGCAGACGTTTCCGTCCGCCTCCCTTCCCATCATCTGATAGGCCAGGATGCGGGTCGGCCCGCCGGCGTCCGTACCGGAGACGCCCACCCTCGGCAGGATCCTTACGCGTACTCCCTTTTTTCTTGCAAGCTCCTCCATGCGGGCCCTCTCCCCGGGGAGCAGCAGGACGCCTATCTTTCCGAACTCCTTTGACGGGAAATACTCCCGCTCGATACAGCACTGGGAGCAGTCCCGCACACAGTGAAACTCCACGGTTTCCTTCCGGCCCGTCGGCATAAAACCCCTTTGGATGTTTTGCTTCGGCGGCACAGCGTGTGGTTTCGGCGGCACATCCCCACAGTTATATAATGTGGAACGAAAAAACGCGCATGGGCAAGCGCCAGGTAAAAAACGAGAGCGAGCTGAAGGAGATCAGACTGCCGGAGGAGGGCGAAATGTTCGGCAGGGTGCTCAAGATGCTGGGCGGGGAGAACGTGATGATAAAATGTACGGACGGGATCACCCGCCGCGGAAGGATCCGCGGAAAGCTGAAAAGAAGGGTCTGGATACGCGACAACGACATTGTGATCATCGCGCCCTGGGACTTCAACAGCGACGAGCGCGGGGACATCGTCTGGAGGTTCACCCTGCCGCAGGTCGAGTGGCTGAAGGGAAACGATCACATTCCAAAGGACTTTTGACCGGTTGGTCCCTGAGGAAAAGGTTGTGGTCCCAAGCGAAGGAATTGAACCTTCGACAACCCGGTTTCTGTATGCCTGATATGCTGCTTTACGGTCAGCCAGGGCCGACATCTACAGCCGGAAGCTCTACCAGGCTGAGCTAGCTTGGGACAGGATTCCGGGCGTGCCGTTGTATTAAATAACTATCGAAACCACCCGGCGGGCGGTCCTGCCCCGGCCGCACCGGATCCGAGGATCGGCGGCGGCCCCGCAGGCGCGTCCGGCGGCAGGCCCCCATCACGTCCGGGCGGCACAGGGTGCGCGGCGGCCCGGGAACGCCCCGGCGGGACCGCAGGCGCCGTCCGCCCAACCCCGGCGTGGCGGATTTGATCGCAGGCGGCTGTTCCGGCCGTCATCGGCGGTTCGTCGGTTCGTCGGTTCGTCGCACCCGCGGTTCCCCCCCCCCCCCACACGGATGTCGCCGCAGGCCGCCCAGGCCGTCTGCGCCCCGATTCCGCCAGGGAGGGTTCTCCATAGTTTGTGCGGTAACCCTACAGCACGACCAAGTCTCCACCACATCCGGCCCCCTAACCAGGCTCCGCCGCAACGCATGCGCCGATCAGGCGGGCCCTGCCGCGTCCCACCGTGCTGTTCCCTAGCATGCCCTGGCCATCTCCTTGTCTATCAACCCGTTGTAGATTGCCACCTTGATCCTTACCTCTTGGATTATGGCTTCCTTGGTCAGCGAACTGACGGACTCGCCGAACATCCTCTTGAATGAGGCAAATACAATCTCCACTATCCACCTCTTGCCGTACCCGTTCAGCTTTTTCCACTCCTCGCGGTTGGCCACCTTGTCCTCTGTCGGGAGGCTGGCGACGTTTTGTTCCCCCGCCCCAAGCTGGTCGCACGCCTGCTCGTCCCACGGGTCATCGGGGTCATCTCCGGCATCTTTGGCGTTCTTCTTGAACAGGATCCCCGGTACAAATCCGGCCTTTTTGACCGCTTCTATAATGGTGCGCGTCGCGTATGCCCTGTCGCCGAGTACTATCACAAACGGGGTGTGCGAAATGTCCGATACCGCCTCCTTTGCTATCTTGTTTATGGTTCGGCGGACGGCGGCGGGATTTGACGGCATGCGGTTTTGTCGGGGTTTCATATTTGCGGTTTCGGCCGTCGTAGCCCCCGCTATCTCCACGCCCGCGGACGCCGCCCCCTTTGCAACCTCCACGCCCGCGGACGCCGCCCCCTTTGCAACCTCCACGCCCACGGACGCCGCCCCCTTTGCAACCTCCACGCCCACGGACGCCGCCCCCTTTGCAACCTCCACGCCCACGGACGCCACAGCCCCCGCAACCTCCACCTTGATGTCGCCGGCCGCCTCCCTTATCGCCGCGGTCACCACCTCGTCCACATCATCCTGGGCGGCTGCCCTGATCGCCCCGATCCTCGCCTTCTCCTCGATCTCCATGTCCGTAAACCCCTTTGGAACCGGACCCAGTATCCTTAGGACGTCGTCAAACATCTCCTGGAATACGGTCGGGTCGCCCACGGACTCGTCGGTCACCTTCAGGCCCAGCACCTTTTTGGTGTCCGCGTCTATCAGGAAGTGGATCTTGACGAACCCGCGTTTGGTCTTCCACTTTTTCGCTATCCACGAGCCGCAGTTGTGCTGCCTGAGCCCGGACGAGTCCACTACGAGCCTGATCATTCCGGGTTTGGATGATGCCAGCACGAAGTTGTCCACGATCTTGACGTCCAGCCTGTTGATCCGCTCGCGCAGGTGGCCGTAGGACGGGACGTTTTCGGGCCCCAGCATGGCCCCCACAAAGCCCGCAAGCTGCCGGTACGGCATCCCGAGCATGCTCCTGACCAGTGCAACAGACATGATCAACGACTCCGTGTATACCAACGGGTGGCCGTTTTTGTGGCGATTGGCCTTTTTCAGCTCCGCCTCTTTGCCCTCCTCGGCGTCCAGGATCAGCGCCGCGCCGCGTTCGATGTATTTTTCGTCGCAGTTTTTGCGGCCGGCACCGTGCGATCCGTCACCGTCATGCTTAAATCCGGATTTTGCTACTGTCTGTTGACAGGCGGTTCCGTCGTTTTTCAATGGCAACGGCGGATCTCGGCCTGTCTATTTAAGATCCTATGTGAAAATAATTTGTCTTGTGGTTGGTTTGCAGTCGCGAAAAACGCGTACCTGTGGGATCCTAGGCGGGAACAGCCGCCGGCCGACGCCCGCGTCACGTCCAGAGGCCGATCTGGGTGGTTTTTAGGCAGGGTTACCGCACAACCTAGTTCTCCACCAAAAAAAAAGGCGGCGCCACACACCGGGGCCGCATGACGGAACCCGGACATGCGGCAAGGGCGCCGGCATGCGGCCCGCATGATCCCGGCGGCGGGAGGATCACCCCCGCACCCCGGTATCCGGAAACGAATTCCTTTTGTCCGCAAAGCGTCGCGCCGTTTGCCGCGTGTCCCGCAGAATCAGAGCGGATTCCACAGGCGCGTTCCGGATCTTGCCGAAATGGCAAGGACCGACAGGACCGCCGCCGCCATGACCAGCACCGCGACCGTTCCAAACTCCGGAACCACCATGCGGTCCACCACGTCAAGCACGATATGGTCCTCGTGGGGAGGGCTGCCCTGCTGGCGCAGTACCATCGTGTGGAGGCCGTCCCGGTCCCAGAGGTCCCCCCGCAGATCCACATCGATTGAAAACGTCCCGTCCGGCCGCGGCTGCACCTCGCCAAGCTGCACCGTGCCGCCGTCCGGCGTCGCGGCGCCAAGCGTGATCGGTACCTGCGGCATGTCGGTGCGCCCGGATATCTCCACGTTGTCGGCGTCGTCCGCGTGTGTTACGGTGACGGTATCTGCCATCACCCACCGGAGGGCGATCAACTCATCCCCCGTGGAGGCGGTGCTGGAATGATACGGGACGAACACGCCGCCGGCCATCTTGAAGTGGATGCAGTCCTCATAGTCCATGCCCCGTTGCACCAGCTTGATCACGTAAAAGCCGTCCCGGCCCCAGTGATCCTCCCGCAGATCCACGTCCGCCGAAAAGGTCCCGTCCGGCCGCGGCTGCACCTCGCCAAGCTGCACCGTGCCGCCGTCCGGCATCCTGGCGCTGAGCACGATCGGTGTGTGCGGCGCATCGGCCCGCCCGGTTATCTCTATGCGTTCCGGGGCGTCCACGCGCGCGGTTGACACCCTCTCGATCAGGTTCCATCCGCCAAACACCCTCTCGTTCCGGTCATGGGGGGAGCCGTCGGCAGGTGTCGCAGTTGCCGCCGCCGCCGCCGGCAACAGCAGGTTTTCCCGCATGCCGGAGCCCGCCGCATCCCCGGCCTGTACAAAAGACGCCGTGGCGGGTAGGGCCGCCGCCGCCGTTGCGGCAACCGCAAGTACGATCATCATCGCCCACATGAGGTACCTGAACATCGGCGGTATTTATCTTGAGTGGAATCCGGTTCTGGGTAAAATCAGGCAACCCAGAAACGGGCCATTCCCGGCGCTAAAAAAATAAAAGAAAACGCCCAGTTGGAGAGTTTGTGGCGGCCGGCGTTCAGGACCGTCCATCTGTCGGGATCCGGTATCGATATGCCGGGCGGATACGCGCCGGACGGCCGGGATCCGCCGCGTGCCGGCCAGGCCGGTCCTTGCCGCAGACGGACTTGTGATCGCACACTGAGGAATTCGTACATGTTCACGTATCTGGCATTCCGGAATATGCCGCTGCACAACAACCCGGCAGAGCTTGCCATATGGGACAATGTCTCAGTACGGGGGAATGTGCGCTACCATATCACCACACCCGGTGGGGCGCGAGGTGTTCTCCCGCCCGCTTACGTTTACGGCGACCTGCCGTAAAAACGGCATCCATCCGTACAGGGCGGTAATCGAGATGATCAGGAATCCCCAATGAGATCTGTTCCATCTCGGCCGGATGGCCGCAAACGACCGGTATGTCTTTGATGAGCCGGATCAGGAGTGCATTCCACCGTGTCCTGGATGTCGGAAGAACCGCAGATTGTGATCGCGGCCTGACCGTCAAAGTCGGGTTTTGGATAGTTGGCCAGCCTGCTTCATGCACTGATTCAGGGTGGGGGTTGTGTGCATACCGGAAACATCTGCGTGTGATTTTTATAATCGCCTGCCGTCTTTGTGTCTGTTGGCCGGGATCGTGACATTGCAACCAGGAGAGTGGGTGCTGATGATTATAAGCGACAACGCAGTCGCCGGAGTTACACGGTTGCAAAAATACGGCTTTCTGTTGCACAAACAGTACCGAAAAGAGATATCAAAGATAGAACGTAAATACGGTGTGTTTTTTTATGATGACTGGAAAGCCCATTATTACGGGCCGTACAGTGAACGGTTAGCAAAGGATATCAAAACGTGTGTTGAACGAAACCTGTTACAAACACAAGACGAAGGGATTCCTCCAAAAAATTATCTCCGGTATGAGTTCACCCCAAAAGGGCGGAAAATATGGAGGGATGTTTTATGTGATAATACAAAGGAGATCAGTGACATCAATGACAAGGTGCGGTATCTGCAGGCCACCAGCACCAGCAAACTGCTCAGGGAGATATATCTGGAATATCCCGCATATACGATCAAAAGCAGGATAAAGGAAGGCGTATTGTCAGACTGACGTGATCCTGTTTACTATTCTGACATGGTGTATGAAATATGCCAACGGCATCCCGAACAGGACGAATAAAAACACCGACAGGATCATGAGGCTGTTCTCAAACACACCGAATACGGTCACAAATCCGAGTATGAGAATCATCCCTGTTGAAAACAGATCAACCTTGATTCCAACATTCCGATTTTCGCTTCTGTGTGTACGGTACTTGGCTATCTGCATGTGACGTAATACCCGTTCTTCTGAAACGATATTCGGCGTTTCCGAATCCGACACATCTTTGCTGTTCAAGTCAGACAGTAATGTTTCAAACTTTCTGATTATGTTGCCGTATCTGTTGTCCAGGTACATAAAACGCGACGTTATCACTATACCCAACATTATGACCATTACAGACATCATTGTAAAAATGCCAAATTCCCATGAAATTTCCACGATATCTGTTGCCAATCCACAAAAAATAAACCTTCCGTCAAACTTTCTGCATACACCCAATCCCCCCCCCCCCGTGCCGGATAACGGCCAACACTGCCAGCAGGGGCAAGACGGGGTCTGTCGGGGATGATCAGGCGGATGTCATCGTATCCATAAACGGCAGCCGCCTCGTCACGGATTCTGGAGGGCGGGGGGGGGTCAAAGGCGGACGGGTCAAAGGCGGACCAGTCGGGCCCTGCATATGGATCCCGGATGGAACATGTCCCACCGGGTATTGCGTAGTATCTCCACCACGGCCCCGGACACGAAAATGCCGTTTTTGCGGCAGGTCGCCACGAACGTGAGGATACGGAAGAACTCCTCCCGCCCGTCCGGCATGGTGATCTTGTGGCGCATGTTGCGGTGTCTTGCGACGTTGTCGCGGATGGCAAGCTCGGCCGGGTTGTTCTGGGGCAGCATCCCTTCGTACGCCATGTGCGTAAACAGGCCGTAAACAGGCCGTAAACCGCGTTGAGCAGGTGCGTCTTCAGCCTGCCGTCCTGATACGCCGATATCATGGAGAGGATCCTGCGCGCCAGGTGTCATGGTGGACGGGGACAGCGACGTGATACCGCATATCATGCGGTAAAACTCCGTGGCCCGGTCGTACCTTGACTCCTCGGCGGCGGCGCCGTCGACTGCGGCCGCCTCCATCATGGCCAGGATGTGCCTCCAGCACCGCTGTATCTGCGGAAAATGCGACCTGTGGGCCCGGAGACCGTCGGCCACCACCGGTTTGTCCAGCAGTCATCCAAAGTGTTCTGGCAGGACGGCCCCCGCCCTGCTCGGCACGAACACCGCCCAGACCGCGTCCGGGACGGTGGCCACCCACACGTAGACGGTCCTGCCGGTTATGCCTATCTTGAATCCGGTCTAGTCCATGTACACGAACCCCCACTTCCGGAAGGCCTGCCTGATGAGGGCAAGCCGCTCGTCCGGTGCGCCCGATACGGCCCTGCGCGCGTTTGCCACGGCCGATTCGGATATCCTGAACCCGAACACGGACTCGAGAAAGCCCGAGATGTTCGCATCCGTGATGCCGTACGAGTAAAGATCCGTGATGATGCCCAGCGTGACGGGGCCCAGCGACGTGCCGTCAAGGAACGGCATGTGGGCCCTGACCTCGGCGCCGCACAGCTCGCACCAACCCCCTCCCCCCCCCCCCCGGGGCCCGGATCCGAAAACACCCCGGCCCGGGACAAAACCCCGCCGCAGACAAGCGTTAAATACGGATCTCGGGGTCTGGATTCGGTGCCGAAACAGGAACTGACCGCGGGCTATGTCTGCTATCCGTACAACCATACGCACGACTCGATCGAGCTAAAGGAGTCGTGGGAGGGGTCGAAGAACATCGAATCGATGTACTTTGTCACGGCCACGTTCTCGGTGGACAGCAAGCCGTACTTTGAAAACCGCTCCAACCACTACCTTCTCGCGCGCTTCAGGGACGGCCCGGCCCTCTCCGACGACGTCAGGAGCCACAGGCAGACCAACGAGTCGTTCGTGTTCAGCATGGACGACGACTTTTTCGAGAGGGAGGTGGACGGAAACATGAACTTTGTGTCCGTATACTATCTGGAATACGGCGAGTCCGGGGAGGACGTCTCGGAGATCGCAAACGTGGTCGCAAAGCGGGGAAAGATAGCCAGGGCCGGGATCGGGCGCATGGATCTCTACTGTACCGAATCCCCGAAATTCACGTTCCCGTACAGCGACAGCATCGTGGTGTTCGAGGTGTCGAGCGAGAAAAGCCACCGGAGCGTGAACAAGTACTGCGAAAAGACCCGCTCCGACGTGAACAGGAGGGGGTATTCCCTGACCAACCTGGTCGGGCTGTCCATCCTTGAAAGGCTAAAGTAGTAGAAGGGTTAAATATTCCGCGAAAACCCGTGAATCATGAGCAAGCCGGCCGATCTGGGTTCACTGAAGATAGGTTCGTACATCCTGTTGCCGGTGGGCGATCAGGCCACCGGGGAGCCGTGCAGGATAGTAGAGTACGACACCTCAAAGCCCGGCAAGCACGGCGCGGCCAAGGCGCGCATCGTGGCCGTGGGCGTGTTCGACGCCCAGAAAAGGCCGCATGTGGGCCCCGTCAGCATGCAGATCCACGTCCCGCTGATAGACAAGCGGACGGGCCAGATCATATCCATAATAGGCGACACGTACCAGCTGATGGACGCGGAGACCTTTGAGACCGTCGACGTCACCCAGACGGACGACGAGGTGAAGGGAAGGCTGGAAAACGGCCAGAGCGTAGAGTACTGGAAGGTCATGGACAGGACGAAGATCATGAGGATAAAAAACTAGCCCGTGCCGTCGGAGTATGTCACACCACACTACCATCATTATCATCACGTAGACACCTCTTCCCCCCTCCCCCTCTCCCCCATCCCTCCCTCCCTCCTTCCCGACCCAAACCTGTCGCACGAATCGGCGTTTTTCAAACCCGCCAAAACCTGCCGCCGTGACCGTGACGGCCGCGTACCGATCGGCCGCCGGGAGGACGGACGCCTGCGAATGCGCAGGCCGGCATGCGATCCGGTCACCGGATACCGGTTTGCGCGGCGGCCCGGATCCCGGGCGCTCGGAATCCGGGTTCAGGGCGGATCGCCGCACAGGCCGGGACGCGGCGGCGGCGGCCGGCGTCTGCAGCTGTTGCCGCCGCCGCGGCGGCGCCTTGGCATGCGTTTGTGGAGAGCGTGGAGAGTGGTAAGGTTGCAGGCAGTCGATCATGTGCCGCGCCCGCAGGCGGGATCATGCTGCCGCAGCTGGCGCACCCCCGACGCGCCTGTGCGTCCGCCGGGAAAGGCGGTGCCGCGCCGCAACATATGTGCCGAGGGCGGGCGGCCCGGCATAGATGCCCGCCAGTATCATGACGGACAGCAGGCCGGCTGCCGTCACCTCGGCCGCCGATGCGGGATCGGCCAGCGGCATCACGGTGCCAAGCGCCCAGATGCCGGGGGTTACGGCCGCGCGCGTCAGGATCCTGAACGCCTCGTTCTGCCTCTCCATGTCGGCTATGGCAGGCGACACGGTATAGTATACGGCGTTGAAGGCGTCCATGAAGGAGGCGCCGTGTGCGGTGGAGATCACCACGGTGTCGCGCAGCTCGCGCAGCTGCTGCACCTGCGGGGCAAGCTCGGTCCCGTATGCGGCCGTGGCGATGAGGCATCCTCCGCCTGCGCCTCCCGTGTTTTCAGCCGCCCCGCCGGCGCCGCCGGCGGCGCCTGTCTCCGTTTCATCCCCGGTGTCGGGCGTGGCTACGACGACGACGCAGATGCCGTCGCGGTTGACGGTTCCGGGTCCGCACCCGTTTGTTTTGGGTACCGACGGCTGGGGCGGGGGCGGCGGCGGTGGTGGCGGCGGCGGCGCGGAGGAGGGGGAGACCGGAGGCGGCGGCGCCTGCACCGGATCACCTGCGGGTCCGGCGGCAGGCTCCGGTGCCCGTTGTTGTGGCGGCGTTGCAGACGTTGCCGGTGGTGCAGGTGCCGCCACAGACGGTGCCGGTACGGCGCCGCCGCCGTCCTGCGAGGGTTGCGCGGGGTGTCGGGGCTGCCCGGACAGGGGGAACGGCACCTCGTATGTGCTCCGGCCCGTGCAAGAGTTCGCGTTTACGGATTCGCTGACGGTGCTGAGACTCCGGCCGGACTGGAGGGCGGCCATCACGCCGATATAGTCGTCCTCCTCGTCCATTGTAGACTCGAATATGCCGTATCCGGGCGGGTTGGCGCCGGGGGCGTCAGAGGCGTTGCCGGTTCTGTCCGCCTGTATGTGCCCGAGTTCGGCCGTGCGCACGGACACGGAGATGTCCTCCGAGTCCGGTCCTGCCACGATGACGACGGAGCCGGCTGTGCAGTCCCAGGATATGGACCGGATGTAGATGTTCTGGACGGATGACGGCTGGTCGGCCGGGCCTCCGCCGCCGCCTCCTCCTCCGCCTCCTCCTCCGCCGCCGCCGCCTCCTCCTCCGCCGCTGGATCTGCCGCCGGTGGCTGGGATCTCGCGGGTAGGCGTCTCGCGTTCCGGCGGCGGGGGGATCCTGTCCGCCGCCCCTATGACCGAAAAGTGCATGGTCCACACCGTGTTGCCGTTCTGCACGCGGCACGCACCCGGGTCGTAACCCGTCCTGTCCGGCATGGCGCCAAGTGTGCCGTTGGCATGCTCGGGGGTATCGTCCGAATCCAGGTTGCCCGGACAGCTGTCTATGAGCAGCGCCTCACCCGCGTAGTTGATCGAGAATGCGACGGCCTTTAGGTCCGGGATCGTAACCTTTGCGGGCAGATCAAAGTGCAGATCCGAGCCGGGATCCCCGAACTCTACAAAGGTCGCGGAATCGATGTCAAGGCCGCGCAGGACCCCGGAGGCGGCGGGGCGATCGCGTTCAGACACGGCGACGGTGATCCCGTTGCCGGTGAGTCCGGTCACGTTGGCCGACGGCGGGAACACGACGGTTGCCGGTGTCGCCGAGACGGCGAGGTTGTGTGGCGGGAACATGCCGGTGCCGGCGTCTGTGGTCGGTACGAGGTGGATCACCGGCGTTATGCCCGCCGCGTCGATGTGGCGGATGATTGATGTGCCGGTGATCGGCACGTCGACCGCCGCGACAGGCCGCGTCTGGCCTGGGCCGAGACCCTCCACGAGATCCGCAAGATCGATGCGTCCGGATGCCGGGGCGGTTGACCCGTCACCCGGGTTTGCAAGCGGGTTTGCGCGCAGGTCGGCGATGCCGCCGCCCGCGTTGAATCCGACGACGGAGCCTGGGCCGGCTGTGGTGGCGGTGACAGAGTCCCACGACACCAGGACGGTGCCCCCGAACCCGGCCGTCCCCGAGGCGCCGCCCGGCACAAGGGTGCCGTTCAAGGTCAGGTTCGTATAGTGGGCGGGCCCCGATACGACCGGCTCCGTATAGACGGCCGCGATCGAATCCCCGCCCGCCACAAACGCGAGCAGGTAGCTCGGCCTCTGGCCGTCCGTCAGCGTCAGCGGGTGCGCCGTCATGTCACCGAGGGGGTTGCCGGCCAAATCGGCCACCGCCGTCCGGTCCACGGTTATCGTGCCGTTGGCATCGGTGGGCGGCGTGTCGGCCGGGGCGAGCGTGACGGTGTGGACCGCGGTGCCGTCGCCCGACGGCGGGCCCGGTACCGGGGTGCGGTCCTCGCCGCCCACGTTGGCGGGTGTGCCGTATGCACGGGCGGCTGCGGTGACGCGCTCGTCGTAGCGTATGCGTATCGTGTCCGGACCGGTGATCTCGGCCGCCGTTATCCGGGGGGGCTGGCCGTCCGTCAGCTGGAGCTGGTGCGCCGTCAGGCCGCCGAGGGGGTTGCCCGTCAGATCCGTTATCGCCGTCTGGTTTACGGTGATGGTGCCGGTGGCGTTGACCGGCACGTCCGCGGCGCCTGCCGTCAGCCGGAGGGTGTGGGTGTCCGTGCCGTTGCCGTCCGGCGGATCGGCCGCAAGCATGCGGCTCACGCCGTCCACGACGGCCTGCGTGCCGTATGCGGCACCCTCCGCGTACACGCGCTCGGTGTACCGGACCGTGATGCGGTCGGGGCCCGTGACGGCCGCCGACAGGACGGAGGGAGGGCCGTCGTGTACTAGCAGGAACCGCGGGGCGGCGGCGCTGGGGTTGCCCGCCCTGTCGCGGGCCGCGCCGGAGGGGACGTCCACCGCGATGGTGCCGTCCGCCGCCGAGACCACGTCGAACGCATAGTCCCTGCCGGCGCCCGTAAAGTTGGCCACCCCGCCGTGCGCGGTGCCGTTAGAAAGGACGATGTCGCCGGGGGCGAACCCGCGGACGTGTTCCGTAAAGTTCACGTAGAATGTCTCGGCGCGGGGGTCGGCGTCGTGGGAGGTGCGGCCGGGCGGCGCGGATGTGACGGTAGGGACGGGGGCGATGTCGTCGTATGTGATCCGGTACGTGGCGCCGGCCGTGGAGACGCCGTCATCCAGGTACGTGGCGGCGGCGTGTGCGACGGTAACGGTGATGGTGCCGTTGGCCGTCGGCGTGACGCTGAACGTGTAGACGGTCCCCGTGTAGGCAAACCCTTTGACGGCGCCGTCCAGCGTGGCGGTGCCGCCCAGCACGATGTCTTCCCGGACGAACCCCTCAACCGGACCGTCAAAGTCCACCGTAAAGTCTATGGTGGTGGCGTTGGTGGGGTCCGTCTGCTCCGAGGTGATGGTGGTGGCCACAAGCGAGCTGTCGTACGTGATGGTGTACCGGGCCGCCGCCGTGCTGGGGTTGCCCGCAAGATCCGCGGCGGCGTGTGCGGGGACGTCGACGGTGACGGTTCCGTTGGCCGTCGGCGACACGTTGAAGGTATAGTTGGCGCCGCCGTTGGCCGACGCGAAACCGGTGATGCCGCCGGGTGAGGCGGTGCCCCCCACCGTTATGTCGGAGGCCTCGAATCCGGTGACGCGCTGGCCGAAGCCGATGTCAAAGTCGATGAGGGAGGAGCCGGTCGGATCCGTCCTGGTGGTGGTGATGTACGGGACGGGGGCCTCGTCGTCGTAGTCGATGGAGAACCGGTCGGCGGCGGCGCTGGGGTTGCCCGCCTCGTCGCGGGCGGCACCGGCCGGGACCTCCACCAGGACCGTGCCGGTGCCGTCGGGGACGAGCTGAAACGTGTACGAGGAGGCGTTGTACGTATCAAAGTTTTGCACGCCACCGGTCAGGGTGACACCCCCCGCGCCCGCGGTCGCGATGCCGCCCGCGTCAAAGCCGCGGACCGGTTCGGTAAAGTTGACCGCAATGTGGACGGTGTCCGCGTTGGTCGGGCCGGGGTGCTGCACCGAGGTGACGGTGGGCCGAGGGGCGGTGCCGTCGTACCGGACGGCGTACGTGGCCCCGTCGGTGGGGTCGCCGCCCACGTCGTACGTGCCCGCGCCGGAGGCGACGGTCACCCTGACGGTGCCGTCCCGCGCGGGCGCCGCGCTGAACGTGTATCTGCTGCGGTCGGCGCCGGCGGGCGCGAATCCGGTGGCGGGGCCGGGGTCGGCGTCTCCGGACAGCGTGATGTCGCCGGCGTCGAATCCCGTGACCGCGTTGACAAAGTCCACCTCGAAGTCTATTGCGGTGGCGTTGGTGGGGTCCGTCTGCACCGAGGTGACGGTCGTGCTCTGCAGTGTGCTGTCGTATTCGATGGAGTACCGGGCCGCCGCCGTGTTGGGGTTGCCCGCGGTATCGCGGGCCGCGCCCTGGGCGATATCGACGGAGACGGTGCCGTCCGTGGCGGGCCTGACGCTGAAGGTATAGTTGATGCCGTCCGTGGCGAATCCGGTGGCGGGGCCGGGGTTGGCCGAGCCGGATACCGTGATGTCGGTTTCCTCAAAGTTGCGGACCTCCTCGCCGAATCCCACCTCGAATCCGATGAGTGAGGCGCCCGTCGGGCCCGGGTGCCGCACAGAGGTGATGACTGGTGCGGGGGCGGTGCCGTCGTATTCGATGGAGTACGGGGCGGCGGTCTGGACGGCGGTGGGGTTGCCCGCGATATCCCGTGCCACACCGGGCGGGACGCTGACGGCAAGGGTGCCGTCCTCGGGCGGGACGACGTCGAAGGTGTACACGGTGTCGCCGTCCGTACCGCCAAAGTTGGTGGCGGCGACGCCGGTGGAGGTGCTCCACGCCACCTCGATGTCGGCCGCATCAAACCCGCTGACGGCCTCCTTAAAGTCCACCTCGAGGTTGAGGACGGTGGCGTTGGTCGGGCCGGGATGCTGCGTCGAGTTGACGGAGGGAACCGGGGCGGTGCTGTCATACCTGATGGAGTAGGAGGCCGCATCCGTGGGGTTGCCGCCCACGTCGTATGTGCCCGCGCCGGCGGCGATATCGACCGTGACGTTGCCCTCGCGCGTGAGCGACACGCCGAATGTATAGCTGGCGCCGTCTGGTGCGGACGCGAATCCGGTGGCGGGGCCGGGGGCGGCGGTGCTCTCCGACAGGTCGATGTCATCCAGGTCGAAGCCGGTGACCGGGCTGCCGAACCCCACCGTAAAGTTGATCGTCGTGGCGTTGGTCGGGCCCGGCGGCACCGAGGTGACGGTCGTACCCTGCAGGGTGCTGTCGTATACCAAGGAGTACCGGGGGGCGGCGGTGTTGGGGTTGCCCGCCCTGTCGTGTGCGGCGCCCGCCGGGATGTCGACCAGGACGGTGCCGTTGGCCGCGGCGGGCCTGACGTCGAACGTATAGTTGATCCCGGCCTGCGCGAACCCGGTCACGGGGCCGGGGAGGGCCGTACCGGACAGCGTGATGCCGCCGGCGCCGAACCCGGGGACCGGCTCGCCGAACCCCACCTCGAATGCGATGACCGGGGAGCCGGTCCTGGTACCGTATACGGAGGTGATGACCGGTTCGGGGGCCGTCCCGTCGTATACTACCGAGTACCTGACCGCCGCGGTATTGCCGTCGCCCAGGTCGTTCTGCATGGAGTCCTCCGCGATATCGACATGGATGATGCCGTCGGTGTCCGGGGTGACCTCGAAGGCATAGTCGGTACGGGATGGCGCCGCCGCAAAGTTTTTCACGCCCCCGGGCAACGTGGCGTTGCCGGACAGCGTGACGTCGGCCGACGAGAACCCGCGGACCGGCTCGTCGAGCATCACGTTGAAGGTGATGGTGGAGGCGTTGGTCGGGCTGGCCTGTACCGAGGTGATGACCGGCGCGAGGTGGGTGCTGTTGTATACGATCTCGAACTGCGCGGCCTCCGTGCTTGGGTGGCCCGCCGCATCCACGGCGGCGCCGGCGGCGATATCCACCAGGACGGTGCCGTCGGCCAGGGGCACCACGTCGAAGGCGTGGGTGTCGTCCCCGTCGCCGCCCCTGAAGGCGGCCACGCCGCCGTTGGCGTCCAGCAGCCGGGCCGTCCCCGACAGGGCGATGTCGCCTGCCCCGAACCCGGTGACGGGCTCCCGGAGTCCGGTGGCCGGATCGCGCCACTCCACCGTAAAGTTGATGGCGGCGGCCTTTGTCGGGCTGGCCTGCCCGGAGGTGATGGCCGGGACCGGGGCGGACCGGTCTACACGTATCTCGGCCGTATCGGATTCCACGTTCATGCTTCCGGTCCACGACCGTACGGTACCTGCCGGCATGTGCACCTCCAGGGAGTCCCCGTCGGCCGCCCCGGCCACGTCGAAGGCGTACGACACGTTGAACGCCCGGACGAGGTGGGAGGTCCCCGATTCGGTCGCGTATGCGGTCCCCGTGGAGCCGTCCACGGCGATGCCGGACGGTGCGCCGGGCGGGTCCCGGGTATGGGTGGAGGTAAGGTTCCCGGTGCTGTTGTATATCAGGATCCGGCCGGTGGCGTTGTCGGCCACGTATACGGCGCCCATGCCGTCGGTGGCCACGCCGACGGGGCCGCCGAGGCCCGTGATATCGTACAGGGGCGAGAACGCCGGATCAAAGACCCGGATCCGGTCGTTGCCGGTATCGGCCACGTATACGTTGCCCGTGACGGCCGAGTCCACCGCGACGCCGGCGGGGCCGTCAAGCGGGGGGGAGGTGCCCGTGATGTCCGTGACGTGATCCAGGGTCCGGTCGAAGACCCGTATCCGGTCGTTGCCGGTGTCGGCCACGAATATGCGGCCGGTGCCCGTGTCGACGGCAACGCCGCCGGGCCGGTCGAAGCCGTTGCGGATCTCGGCGACTGGATCCAGCGTGCCGTTGAACACCGATATGAGGCCGCCGCCGCGCTCGGCCACGAACAGGTGGCCCGTCCCGTTTACCGCCACGTCCTGCGGCGATGAGAGGCCGTCCAGGGTGTCGGTGTGGTGCCGCGTGCCGTCGTACACCGCGACGCGGCCGTTGGAGCTGTCCGCCACGTATATCCGGCCCGTGTCCGTGTCGACGGCGACGCCGCGCGGCCCGTCGAACATGCCGTCGCCCGCACCGGGGCCGGGGCCGCCGATGTCCCCGTCGGGGTGCAGCACGGGGCGCATGTTGACCGCCGCGCCCGAGGGTGAGACGGCGATGTCCGATATCTGCAGCGTGGTGGCGTTGACCGGCTTGCTGAAGTTGAGATGGAACGGGACCGTCTGCAGGGCGGTGGGGCCCGTGACGGCGGCGGCGATCTCCGGGATCATGGGGACGCCGTTGTACGATACCGAGAAGGCGGCGGCGGGGGCGCTGGGCGCCCCGATCATGTTGTGCGCCACACCCCCGGGTATGTCCACCGATATCGTGCCGTCGGCCGTCGGGTAGACGGTAAAGTTGTAGGCGTCGCCGGCGCCGGCAAAGCCCGTTACGCCGCCGTGGGCCGTACCGTTGGAGAGCGCGATGTCCTGTACCGTAAACCCGGCGACCGGCATGCTCCAGTCCACCAGGAATGTGATGGTAGAGGCGTTGGTCGGGCTCTCCTGTACGGAGCTGACGGTAGGCACGGGCCGCGTGCCGTTGTATGTTATGGTGAAGGGATCGGCCTGCGCGGTCGCCGTGTTGTTGTTGCGCGCGGCGTCGCGGGCCGCACCCTGGGCGATACCCACGGATATCGTGCCGTCGGCCGTCGGGGTGACGCTGAACGTATAGTTGGCCGATGCCGTCGCAGTGGCGCCGACCGTAGTTGTCGTCCCTGGTACCGCGGCAAGGTCGGTTACCCACCCGCCGGCGCCGCCGCCGCGGGGGAGGAGTGCCGTGCCGGACAGCAGGATGCCCGTCTCGTCGAAGCCGGTGACCGGTTCGGTAAAGTTCACGCGGAATACGACGGGCGAGACGCCGGTCGTGGAGGGCAGCGGGGAGGTGACGTTGACGGAGGGCGGGGTCCTGTCGATCACCACGCGCGTGACACCGGATGCCGTGCTGGGGTTGCCGGCGGTGTCCCGCACGGCGCCGGCCTGCAGGTCCACGGCCAGCGCTTCGCCGTCTGCGGGGCCGGTCACGTTGAATGCGTATGCGGTGTCGTATATCCGGATGGCGGCGTTGCCCGTGTCGGCCACGTATGCGGTCCCGGTGCGGGGGTCCACGGCCACGCCGTGGGGCAGGCTGAGTCCGGTGATGTTGGCCGTGTTGTGCCCGGTACGGTCGAAGATCCGGATGTCCGAACCGTAGATGTCCGACACGTACACGTCCCCCGCCGGTGACACGGACACGCCGTAGGGGCCAAAGTACCCCGGCACCCCCGCGATGGTACCGGTGTGGCGCCCGGTGGAGGCCTCGAACACGACGATGCGGCCGTGCTGCAGGTCGGTCACGTACAGGGTGTCCGATACGGGGGAGACGGCCACGCCGGACGGGTGGTAGAACCCGCCGGTGATGTTGGCCGTGTTGTACCCGGTGGTGGCGTTGAACACGTGGACCGTGTCGGTGCCGTGGTCCGACACGTACAGGTAGCCGTGGGTGCCGTCCAACGCCACGCCGCGCGGCAGTTCGAGCAGGCCCCTGCCTATATCGGAGAGGGGGGATCCCGTGGAGGTGTCGAACACGGCGATGCGGGCGGCGCCGGAGTCGGCCACGTACAGCCGGCCGGCGACAGGATCGACTGCTATACCGTACGGGGTGCCGAGCACCCCGGTGATGGTGCGGACGTACCGCAGATCGGTGGCGTCGTACACCTGGATGCGGTCAAAGGCGCCGTCGGACCAGTACAGGAGGCCGGCTGTCGGATCGACTGCGATGCCGAAGGGCAGGTTGACGCTGCTCTGGGAGGCGGGGGCATCCTTGTCGCCCAGCACGGCCACCTGCCGTATCTCCCGGACGGGGTCGCCCACGGTTCCCGATGAGGCGTTGATGTGCCGGGCCGTCAGGCCGGTGGAGGTGGCAAGCGTCACATGCACGGGCTCGCTGAATGTCACGGTAAACGGGACGGTATCCCAGTTGACCGGCCTGTCCGGGGGGGCGGGCGTGCCAAGAACGGGGACCGGCCGGGCGCCGTCGTATACCATCGAGAAGCGGGCCGCCGCCGTCGGGTTGCCGGCCGGATCAATGGCGGCACCTGCCGCTATACCGACGAGGACGGTACCGTTGGTGACAGGCTCCGCGCTGAAGGTGTATGTCTGGCCCGTACCGTCAAAGCCAGCCGGGCCCGAGGGTGCAGCCGTCCCGGAGACGGTGATGTCTTGTACGGTGAACCCGCGGACGGACACCCCCCAGTCCACCGTGAAGTCCAGGGATGTGGCGTTGGTCGGACTGGGCTGCACCGAGGATATCAGGGGGGCCGGGGCGGACCTGTCCACCGTGATACGCGCGGTGTTCGATGCCGCGTTCGGGCTGCCGTCCGTACCGTTCACGCGGCCGGCCGGCAGGTTCACGGCAAGCACCCCCTCGTCGGGATCCGTCACGTTGAATGCGTATGCCGTACCGAAGACCCGGATCAGGCCGGTGTCAAAGTCGGCCACGTATACGGTTCCTGATGCCGGGTCGACGGCCACGTCGTAGGGGGACCTGAACATGCCCGGTGCGGTGGTGTGCAGGTGGTCCCGGGTGGAGTTGAACACGTGGATGTCGCCGCCGTGGGTGTCGGCCACGTACACGTTGCCCGTCGCGTTGTCGACTGCCACCCCCTGCGGGTACTTGAATGTGGCGGGCAGGACGCCCAGGGAGCTGCCGGAGCCGCCGTCAAGGACCCTGACGGTGCCGCCGCCCCTGTCGGCCACGTATACCGTACCGGTGGGACCGTGCACCCCCACGTCGTACGGGGTTCCCACCGTGCCGCCTGTAAGGGTGCTGACCTCCACCAGCGCGCGGTCGAACACGGTGACGCGGCCGGCGTCCGGCTCGGGCGCGTACAGGCGGCCCGCGGTGGCATCAAAGCCGACGCCGTGCGCGCCGACAAGGTCGCGCGAGGTGCCGTTCAGGCCGCCCGTCGAGTTGAACGCGAGGATGTGGTTGCGGCCCCCGTTCACCACGTATGCCGTTCCGGTGCCCGGATCGACTGCCACGCCCTCTGGGGCGTCGAGCCCCCCACCCGCGAGGGTTCCGGTGTGGCGTCCCGCCGGGTTGAAGATCTTGACATGGTCAAGACGCCACTCGGTGACGTACAGGCTGCCGGTGGAGCCGTCGACTGCCACGCCGTACGGCACGTCGACGTCGATGTCGCGTTCGTGCCGCAACACGAGGCGGAGATCCTCCACGGTACCCGAGGTGACGTTGATGTCCCGGACGGACAGGGTGGAGGCGTTCACCGGCTTGTTGAATGTCATGTTGAATGTGACCGTGTGCAGGCGCGTAGGATCGGGCTGTGCGGTGGTGATGGTGCCCGCAAGCGGGACCAGCTCCCGCGTGGTATACTCGTACCGTACGGAGAACTGGGCTGCCGCGACACCGGGGTTGCCCGCCAGGTCGTGTGCGGCGCCGGCGGCGATGTCCACGGATATCGTCCCGTTGTCCACGGGGGACACCGCGAACGTATAGTTGGCGCCGCCGTCGCCGTCCGTGTCCGCTAGGAACATCACGCCGCCGTGCGCCGTCTCGTCCGAGACGGAGATGTCGCGTTCCGTGAACCCGGACACGGTCTCGCCCCACCTCACCGTAAAGACCACCGGGGATTCGCCGGTGGTGGAGGTGGAGGTGGAGTAGGAGGAGGTGAGGTTGATGACGGGCACCGGCGCGATCCGGTCCACGGTGATCCGCACCGTGTTGGAGCCCGCGTTGGGGTTTCCGTCCGTGTCGTGTACGCGGCCCTCCGGCATGTTCGCGGCAAGCGTGTCCCCGTGCTCCAGGCCGTCCACGCCGAATGCGTATACCGTATCGAACACCAGGATGCGGCCGTGGTCCCAGTCGGTCACGTATACGGTCCCGGTGGCATCGGACACGGCCACCCCGCGCGGGCCGTCGGGCAGCCCCCCCAGGGTGTGGACGCGGTCCCCCGTACCGTTGAACACGATGATGCTGTCGGTGTTCTCGTCTGCCACGTACACGTGGCCGGTGGCCCCGCTGACGGCCACGTCCAGCGGGTGGTCGAACGGGCCGGGGAGGTCCCCGACGTAGCCCCCGGTACCGTTGAACACCTGGACGCGGTCGTTGCCGCTGCTGGCCACGTATATCCGGTCACGGGCAGAGTCCGCCGCCACGCCCCGCGGCGCACTGATGCCGCCGCCCGTGATGGTGAGGAGGCGGTTCTCCAGCGTGTGGTCGAAGACGGCGATGTGGTTGTGCTGGGACTCTGTAACGTACACGTTTCCCGTGGGACCGTCGACGGCCACCCCGCGCGGGTCGCCGAGGGCGGGGGTGGTGCCCAGCTGGGCCCCCGCGGAGTCAAAGGCGGCCACGCGGAAGTTGTTCCCGATGACGACGTATGCCGTCCCCCCGGTGCCGTTGACGGCCACGTCCCGCGGTACCGAGACCCCGGTGATGTTGTCGATGCGCAGTCCGGTGCCGCCGGTACCGTCGCCGTCGAACACGGCCACGCGCTTGTCGGCCCACTCCGTGACGTATACCCGGCCCGTGGCGCCGTCCACGGCCACGCCCGAGGGGGCGCGGACCGGGGAGAGGGCCCCGTCGCGCACCAGCCGGTACTCCGGATCCCGTGGGACGGTACCCGCGGTGACGTTCAGATCGGCGGCCCCGAGTGTGGAGTCATCCACGGGCTCGTCGAACTCGGCCAGCACCACCACGGTGGTGGCGTTGGTCGGGTCCGGCTGTACTGTGGAGAGGACCGGGAGGGGGCCGTCCCTGTCTATGAAGATTTTCGCGGGGGCCGACTGTACGTTGGGGTTTCCGGCCCTGTCCAGTACGGCGCCGGCCGGCACGTGCGCTGTCAGGTTCCGGCCCGCGACTGGGCCGTCCACCTCGAAGGTGTACGCCGCCTCGAAGATCAGGATGCGGCCGTTGTTGTTGTTGTTGTTGTTGCCGTTACCGTTGCCGTTGTTGCCGGTACCGTTGCCGGCGGCCACGTACACCGCGCCGGTGGCGGCGTCGACGGCCAGCCCGCGCGGGGAGTGCAGGGTGTCCGCGGTGATGTTGGCGGTGCGGAGTCCGGTGCCGCCGCCTGCGTCGAACACGGCGATGCGCGGGTCCGTGCCGTTGTCGGCCACGTACAGCAGGCCGGTCGTACCGTCGACGGCGACGGCGAGCGGCGCATCCAGGAGGGCGCCGCCGGCGGTATCGCCGATATCCGGGAGGGGGGCGCCGGTCCTGTCGAACACGGCGATGCGGGCGGCCGTACCGCCGGTAGAGGTGCCGTTGTCGGCCACGTATATCCGGCCCATGGAGCTGTCGACGGTCACCGCATACGGGGCGCCGAACGTGCCGGGGAGGTCGGCGGTGTGGTTGCCCGTACCGCCGTCGAACACGGCGATGCGGTCGCGGCCGGCGTCGGCCACGTACAGCATACCGGTGACATCGTCCACCGCGATGCCGCGCGGGGAGCGCAGGGTGTCCGCGGTGATGTCGGCGGTGTGGTTGCCCGTATCATCGAACACGGCGATACGGTCGCCGGCCGCATCGGCCACGTACACGTAACCGGTGGGCCCGTGTACGGCCACCCCCGCCGGGGAGCCGAGGACCGTACCTGCAAGGTCGCCCGCGTGCGTACCGGTACCGTCGAACATGGCGACGCGTCCGGCCGCCTGGTCGGCCACGTATGTGCGGCCCGTGTGGGGGTGGACGGCCACGCCGGAGGGCGAGGGGAGCATGCCGCCGTCGTCGTCGTTGCTGTTGCTGTTGCTGTTGCTGTTGCTGTTGCTGTTAGCATCATCGCCGCCCAGATCCGAGCCGTACTCCCACACGCCGCGCAGGTTCTGTACGGTCCCCGAGGATACGGCGATATCCGACGCATCGAGGGTGGAGGCGTTCACCGCCTCGCCGAAGCCGATGTGGAACGGGACGGTCTGCAGGTTGGTGGGGCCCGGTAGCCCGGGGGCGAGGCGGGGGACGGGGGGCGTCACGTCATACATCACGAACAGCGGGGACGAGGCGTTGTTGTTGTTGTTGCCGGCGATGTCGGTGGCGGCGCCGGGGCCGATCAGGACGCGGACGGGCCCGTCGCGGTGGGGCCGGACCTCAAAGGTGTGGACAGCCGTGCCGGTACCGGGTACGGCCGTAAGGTTGGCCGCCCCGCCGCCGTGCCAGGTGCCGCCGGTGCCGTTTGATACGGAGATGCCGGCAGGCGCGAACCCGGTGACATTCTCGGCCCAGTCCACCCTGATCCCTATCACCTGCGAGCCGGTCGGGCCAAGCAGCAGGGAGGCGTCCTCCGGGGTCAAGAGGGGGGGTGCAGGCCCCGTCCTGTCTATGTCGACGTATACCGTGTTGGAGTCCGTGTTGTCGGCGCCGTCCCCGTCCAGTACCGTGCCGGCCGGCAGGCTCACGGCCAGCGCCTCCCCGTCGGCGGCCCCGGACACGGCGAACTCGTATGATATGTCAAAGACGGTGACCGTGTGGCCGATCCGGTCCGTCACGTATACGGTGCCCAGCGGGGGGTCTGTGGCCACGCCGTAAGGGGCCGGGAGATGTCCGGTGGTGTGGACGAGATCCCCGGTGCCGTTAAACACCGAGACGCGGTCGTCCTGACTGCCGGCCACGTGTACCGTACCCGACAGCGGGTCGGCGGCCACCCCTATCGGCAGGTCGAAGGCGCCGGAGATGGCGCCGGTATAGCGTCCCTGGCGGTCGAACATGGCGACCTGGTCGGTGCTCTCGCTCACGTACACGGTTCCGGTGGCGGGGTCGACGGCCACGCCGAGCGGGAAACTGAGGGTGCGCGGGAGGCTCCCGGCGCGGGTCCCGTCGGAATTGAATACGAGGACGGTGCCGGTCCGCACCTCGGCCACGTATATGCGGCCCGCCTCCGGATCGACTGCCACCCCCGTGGGGCCGTTGAAGGGCCCGGGGAGATCGTCGAGGCGGTCCCCCGTACGGCTGTCGAACACGGTGACGCGCGGATCGCCAAAGTCCGTGACGTATATCCGGCCGGTGGACGGGTCCAGCGCCACGTACTCCGGCGTGGTGAAATTGGCCAAGAGGTCGGCGATGTGGCTCCTGTCAAAGTCCAGGACGGCGACGCGCTTGTTGCCAAAGTCGGCCACGTATGTGCGGCCCGAGGAGGCGTTGACGGCAATGCCGCGCGGTTCGTCGAACCGGTCCGTGCCGTTGCCGGGGCCGCCGAACGTCTCGCGGTACCGCAGCACCGGCTTCAGGTCGTGGACGGTACCGGACGTGACGCCGATGTCCGACGCGTTCATGGTGGAGGCGTTCACGCCCTTGTTGAAGCCCATGCCGAACCGTACCGTGTGCAGGTTGGTGGGTCCCGGGGCGTCAGGAGAGGAGAGGGCGGCCGTCAGTGGGACCGTCCCGTATGCCGCGGAGAGGGGGGCGGCCTCCACACCGGGGTTGCCCGCCGCGTCCCGTGCCGCCCCCGCCGGTATCTCCACCAGGACCGTCCCGTCCGCGGAGGGCAGGAGCTCGAACGTGTAGGTGGCGCCCGCACCCGAAAAGGCGGTCGGTTCGACGCCGCCGCCGACCGGGGGCCCCGACAGGATGATGTCGCCGGCGTCGAACCCGGTGACCGGCTCGTTCCAGTCCACCCGGAAGACCATCTTTGGCACATCGGACCTGGAGGGCACGGCCCGGACCGTGGGCATCGGGCCGGTCCTGTCCACGGTGATGGTCGTGTCCGACCCGGTGTTGGCGTTCCCGTCGGGGTCGAACACGCGGCCGGCCGGCAGTTCCACATGCAGGACCCGCCCCTCCGCCGGATCTGCCACATCAAAGCCGTATGCCGGATCCAGTACCAGGACGCGGTGGCCGCCCCGCTCGGCCACGTATACGGCGCCCGACAGGGAGTCGACGGCCACGCCGGCCGGGTTTGCAAAGCCGCCGGTGGTGATGTTGTGCGTGTGGCGGCCGGTGGTACCGTCGTATACGGCGATGCGGCCGCCGCCCGTGCCGGCCGCGTCGGCCACGTATACGGCACCGGAGCGGTCGTCCACGGCCACGCCGACGGGGCGCTTGAATGTACCGGGCAGGTCCGGGAGCGGCTCCAGGGCCGAGTCGTATACGGCGACCCGGTCGTTGAATGTGTCGGCCACGTATACGGTACCCGACGCGTCGTGGACGGCCACCCCCGAGGGGCTGCTCAGTCCCTCCGTGATGTTGGCCGTGTTGCGGCCGGTGGTGCCGTCGAACACGGCGATCCGGCCGTTGAACGGGTCGGCCACGTATACGGTGTCCGACCTGATGTGGACTGCCACCCCCGAGGGGCGGTCCAGCCTGCCGGTGATCTCGCCTATACCTGCAGGACGTCCGGTGGTGCCGTCCAGAACGGCGACCAGGTCGCGGTCGGTGTCGACCACGTAGAGGCGGCCGGCGCCGTCGACGGCCACCCCGGCGGGGTTGCCGAACCCGGCCGTGATGTTGGCGGTGTGGTGCCGGGCCGTGTTGAACACGGCGATCCGGCCGTTGCCCGTGTCGGCCACGTATACCGTACCGGAGGCGGTGTCGACGGCCACCCCCGAGGGGCGGTCCAGCCTGCCCGTGCCGGCGCCGGCGGTGCCGTTGCCCAGATCCGTGTGCAGTACGGCAGGCTCCAGGTTCCGGACGGTCCCCGATGATACCCTGAGATCCGAGGCGTCAAAGGTGTCCTCGTCCACGTGCTCGCTGAACGTGAGGATGAACGGTACGGTCTGCAGGCGGGTGGGGTCGCCTGCGGCCGCCGCGATTCTGGGGATGGGGGAGGAGCCGGTGTACACCATGACAAGCCGGTCGCCCGGCACGCTGGGGTTGCCCGCCGGATCCGGTACGGCGCCGGGGCGGATGTCCACCAGCAGGCTCCCGTCCCCGGTGGGCGATATGTCGAACGTATAGTTGGCGCCGGCACCTGCAAGATTCTCCACCCCGCCGTGCAGGGCAGTCCCCGACACGATGATGTCGTCCGCGTCAAACCCCTCGACGGGCTCCCCCCACTCCACCCGGATGTTGACCGTGTCCGCGTATGTCGGGCTTGACTGTACGGCCGTGACCTCGGGGACCGGCCCCATGGAGTCATACACGATGTCAAGCGGGATCCCCGCGGTGCCGGGGTTGCCGGCCAGGTCGCGCGCGGAACCGGCCGGTATCTCTGTGCGTATCTTCCCGTCGTCGGCCGGCCGGACCTCGAAGGTATAGTTGGCGTACCCGTCCAGTCCGCCGAGGTTGACCGCCCCGCCGCCGTATACCGTGGCCCCCGACACCCGGACGTCGCCGGCCCCGAACCCGGTGACGTTCTCGCCCCATTCCACCCGCAGGTTGATGACCGTCGAGTTGGTGGGGCTCCGCTGCGCCGCCGTGATCACCGGGACGGGGGGGCCGGTATCGTATACGATCTCGAACGGGACGGCCCCCGCCCCGGCGTTGCCGGCCAGGTCGTGCGCGGAACCGGCCGGTATCTCTATGCGCACCGTCCCGTCGGCGGCCGGCCTGACCTCGAATGTATAGTTGGCGCCCGTCCCCGTAAAGTTGGCGATGTCGCCCGCGGAGAGGCGCACCCCCGACACCCGGACGTCGCCGGGCCCGAACCCGGTGACGTTCTCGCCCCAGTCAACCGTAAACTCGATGACCGTCGAGTTGGTGGGGTCGGGCTGCGTGGAGTTGATGACGGGTACCGGGGCGACGCGGTCGATGACCACCTCCGCCGCCACCGCCGACGCCGCGTTGGGGTTGCCGGCCGCATCGCGCACGGCACCTGCCGGCATGCCCACCGCAAACCGGTCCCCGTGATCCAGCCCGCCCACGTCAAACGCGTACGACACGTCGAACCGGTGCACCTCGTGGTCGAAGGTGTCGGCCACGTACAGCGCGCCGGTGACGGGGTCCACCCCCACGCCGGCCGGGGTGTTGAACGAGTGGTCGAACCGGGGAACCGTCCCGCCGGCCAGGGGGTTGACCGCGCGCACGATGTTGGCCGTGTTGTGTCCGGTACCGTTGAACACGGCTATCCGCTCGTTGGTAAAGTCGGCAACGTATACGGTCCCGGTGGCGGGATCGACGGCCACGTCGGTGGCCAGGTTGATCATGCCGTCGGTGACGTTGGTGACAAAGCCTCCCGTCCTGTTGAACACCGCGACGCGGTCGTTGTTCGAGTCGGCCACGTATATGCGGCCGGCCGCGCCGTCCACCTCCACGCCGGCCGGAAAGTCGAACCCGTCCGCAATCTCCGAGGCGTAGCGGCCCGCACCGTCGAAGACCGCGACGCGGTCGTTGTCCGAGTCGGCCACGTATATGTCGCCGGTGGCGCCGTCGACGGCCACGCCTCGCGGGGAGTCGAGCCGGCCCGCCCCGATGTCGGCGATGCGTTGCCAGGCCGGGCCCGGATCGGCGGGGGCCGAGCTCCACGAGGCCCGCGCACCGGTATGGTTGAACACCCTGACCCGGTCGTTGCCCGTGTCGGCCACGTATACGGTTCCGGTGGCGGGATCGACCGCCACGCCGTACGGGGTGTCGAGCCCGTCCGTGATGTTGGCCACATGGCGCCCCGTGGCGCCCTCAAAGACCGCGATGCGGTCGTTCTCCGTGTCGGCCACGTACGCGTAACCGGCCGTACCGTCCAGCGCCACATCATACGGATGGTCCAGCTGGCCGCCGGCGGCGCCGGGGGCGCCGGGGCCCGGGCCGAACGTAGTGTTGTACCGCAGCAGCCACCGGGGGTCAGACACCGTGCCCTGCGTGGCGTTGACGTCCGATATCTCGACGGTCGAGGCGTTGACGGCCCCGCCGCGGTACACTATACCCATGGGTACCGACTCCAGGCCGGTATACCACACGCCCCCGTGGGACCGCACCTCCCGGGTCAGCGGCGTGACGGAAATGCCTTGAAGGCTGGAGTCGACGGCCGCCTCGTCAACGGTGTGGGCCGCCACGGGGCGCGGCGGCGTGCCGTCGTATACTATCGTGAACCTAGCGGATGCCGCACTGGGGTTGCCCGCCGGATCCCGCGCGGCGCCCGCCGGTACGCCGACCAGGACCGTCCCGTCCGCCACCGGCGAGACCTCGAAGGTGTAGTTGGCGGCAGGGGCGGTGGTGGCGCCACCGTCGGCCCGCGCAAAGTTCCTCACCCCCCCGTCCAGTGCGGCGGTGCCGCCCAGCGTGATGTCGTCCGCCCCGAACCCGCGCACCCCCATGTCAAAGTGTACCGTGAACCCGATGACGGTGGCGTTGGTCGGATCCGGGTGTGCCGAGCCGACGACCGGGACGGGTGGCATGCGGTCGATGTTGATCCGTACGGTACCGGATGCGGCGTTCTCGTTCCCGGCCGTGTCGCGGACGGCGCCCTGCGGTATGTTCACAGCCAGCACCTCCCCGGCCGCCACGCCGGCCACCTCGAAGGCGTACCCGGGATCATACGCGCGGACGGGGCGGTCGACATCGTTGACCGCGTATACGGTTCCGGCCGAGGGATCGACTGCCATGCGGATGGGCCGTCCCGGCGGGTCGATCTGCGCGATGCGGTCCCAGGTGCTGTTGAACACCGCGATGACGCCGTTGTCGGTCTCGGCGGCATACAGGGTGCCCGACGAGGGGTCCACGGCCACGCCGGACTGGAGGGCGAACATGCCGGCGATGTCGTGTATGTGGTCCCATGTCGAGTTGAAGACCCTGATCATGTTGGCCTGCGCATCCACCACGTAGACGGTTCCCGACAGCGGATCGGCGGCCACGCCTATCGGGAAGGCGAAGGTGCCCGGCAGGACGGCGATCTCCTGCCGTGTCGCGGTATCGAACACGGCGACACGGTGGTTGGCCGTATCGGCCACGTATACGCGGCCGGCCGCGCCGTCGACGGCCAGCCCCTCCGGGCCGTTGAACCTGCCCGCGAGCTCGCCGAGCGGGTGCCCGGTACCGTTGAAGATCCGGACCAGGCCGCTGCCGGTGTCGGCCACGTAGACGTCCCCGGTGACGCCGTGTATGGACACGTCCCTGGGATACCGGAGGCCGGTGATCTGGCCCGTGTAGGCGCCGTCGGGGCCGAACACGGCGATGCGGTGGTTGCTGCGGTCCGCCACGTACACGTGGCCCGTCCCGTTGACGGCCACGCCGTACGGATAGTCGGCCAGCTGCGCCGCGCCAAGGCTTCCGTTGGCCGAAAAGACGCGCTCCAGGTTCCGTACCGTACCCGAGGTGGCGTTGATGTCGGAGGCGTCCAGTGTGGTGGCGTTTATGGACCTGCCGAACCCCATGGTGAAGGGGATGGTATCAAGGGCGGTGTGCAGGGGCGTCTCCGTGGCCAGCAGCACCCCCATCTGGCCGCCGCCCGAGAGCGCCTGCGAAAAGGCGTGCTCCGCACCCACGGCGTTGCCGGCCGCGTCCTCCAGCAGGGTCAGGTTCAGCAGGACCGTGCCTGCCGCCTCGTGGTGGGCGGGTGGGCCGTCAAACGAAAGCGCGTGGACGCGGGTGCCGTTGCCCGAGAGCGCGGGGTCCGCCGCATACGCGCGGTCGGTGCCCTCTACGGTCAGGTTCCCGTAGGCGGCGGCGGCCGCGGGGGAGGACGGCGGCGACGATATGGCGTACACGGGTTCGGTATACCGTACGGTGAACCGGTTGGGCGCGGTGATCACGGCAGAATCGACGGCGGGCACCTGCCCGTCGGACAGCGGTATCCGGAGGGACGTCGAGGTACCCAGGGTGGTGCCGTACACGTCCGTGACGGCCGTCGAGTCCACCGGCAGGGTGCCGGTGGCGTCCGCCGTCCCGGCCGCGGAACCGCCGTCAAGCGCCAGCGTGTGGACGGCTGTGCCGTTGCCGGCAAGGGGGTCGGCCGCATACGCGCGGGCCGTACCGTCGATCACGGGCACGCCGTATGCGGTCCCGGTGGCGTTCACCGGTACCGTATACGATAACGTTATCTGGCGCGGGCCGGTGACGGCCGCCGCCGTGACGACCGGCGGCTGGCCCGGCACCAGCTCTTGCAGGACGTCCGTCCGCGTGCCCGCTGCATTGCCGGCCGCATCGGCGACGGCCGTCAGGTCCATCGTGAGGGTGCCGCCGGCGGCCCGCGGCGCCGGTTCCCCCGTGAACGTGATGACATGTACCGGGGTGCCGTCGCCCGCAGGCGGCCGGCCCGCATCCTGGGTCCTGAGGATGCCGTCCACGACCAGCCGGCCGTATGCGGCCGACGTGGCGTTCACGGGCTCCGTATACCGTACCGTCACGTTGTTGGGACCGGTGACGGCCGCCGAGGAGACCGCCGGCGGGGTGCGGTCTATGCCGATGCTCACCTGGGCCGAGGCCGCGTTCGGGTTCCCCGCCGTGTCCCGCACGTGGCCTGCGGACATGTTCACGGTAAGCGTCCGCCCGTCGGCGGGACCGGCCACGTCAAAGGCGTACACGGTCGTGTCAAACGTCTTGATCTGGTTGTTGGACGTGTCGGCCACGTACAGGACCCCGGTGGAGGCGTTCACCGCCAGGCCGGACGGGTCGGCGCCGAACCCGGTTAACGTGGCGGTGTGGTCCCTCGTACTGTTGAAGATCAGGACGCGGTCGCCCTGATGGTCGGCCACGTATATGCTGCCGGTGATCTCGTCCACGGCGACCGTAAACGGCGTGTCGATCGGGCCGGCAAGTGCGGGCAGGGGGCGCCTGGCCGAATCGAACACGTTGACCCTGCCCTGTGTCCAGGCATCGCCGGTATTGGCCACGTATACCGTACCGGTGGCGCCGTCTACGGCCACGCCGCCCGGGCGCTTGAACGAGCCGGGCAGATTGGGCAGGGAGTTCCCGGCCGAATCGAACACGGCGATTCTGTCGTTGAACGAGTCGGCCACGTATACGGTTCCGGTGGTGCCGTCGACGGCCACGCCGACCGGCCTGTTGAAGCCGCCGAGGCCCGGCAGGGGGTTCCTGGCCGAATCGAACACCTGGATGCGGTGTTCGAGCACGTCGGCCACGTATATGTTGCCCGAGACGGGATCCACATCCACGTCGTACGGATAGTCAAAGGAGTTGCTGATGGTGGCGACGTGGACCCCGGCGGGATCGAACACCTGGATGCGGCCGTTGTCCGAGTCGGCCAGGAACAGGTGGCCCGTACCGTTGACGGCCACGCCGGCCGGGCCGCTGAACTGGTAGTCGTTGGATCCGGTGCGGCTGCCGATGGTCGAGGTGTGTTGCGGGGCCGGACGCAGGTTCCGGACGTCGCCCGAGGTGGCCCCGATGTCGGATACGTCGAGGTTCGTGGCGTTTACGGGCTCGCCAAAGGTCACGCGGAAGGGTACGGTCTGCAGGTTGGTGGGGACGGGCGGTACCGGCGTGATCACCGGGACAGGGGGGGTCCCGTCGTATGCTATCAGGGGGCCCGATGCCGCCTCGTTGTAGTTGCCCAGCGCGTTGCGCGCCGCGCCGGCGGCGATCTCCACCCGTACCGTCCCGTCCGAGACGGGCAGGACGTCAAAGGTGTAGAGGGAGCCGCCGCCCGCAAAGTTGGCCACGGCGGCGGCGGCGGGGGCGGCCGTGCCCGATACCGTGATGTCGTCCGCGGCAAACCCCATGACGGGCGCGTCCCAGGTCACCGTAAAGCCGATGGTGGAAGAGTTGGTCAGGCCGCCCTGCCCCGAGGTGATGGTCGGGGTCGGGCGGATGATCCTGTTTATGTCGATGTGTACAGAGTTGGAGTCCGCGTTGGGGTTGCCGGCCCGGTCCTGCACGCGGCCCGCCGACATGTTCACCGTGAGCGTCTGCAGGTTGGCCGGTGCGGCCACGTCAAAGGCGTATTCGTCCACGGCGAAGGTCATGATCTGGTGGGAGCCCGAATTGGCCACGTACATCCTGCCGGAGGATCCGTCCAGGGCCACCCCATGCGGAAGGCTGAACGCCCCCGCGACGTGGCCGATGCGGTCCCAGGTACGGTTGAAGATCTGGATGCCGCTGTGCAGGTTGGCCACGTACAGGATGCCCAGCGGGTCGTCTACGGCCATGCCGTACGGGCGGTTGATGTGGTCGGTGATGTTGGCGATGCTGGTTCCCCTGCCGTTGAAGATCTGGATGCGGTCGTTGTCGCGGTCGGCCACGTATATCCTGTCCGAGCCGTCGGTCGCCACGCCGGAGGCGTAGCTGAATCCGTTGGCGATGTCGTAGGCGTGCTGCCGGTCGGGGCCAAAGACGGCGACGCGGTGCTTGTTCAGGTCCGCCACGAATATGTGGCCGGTGCCGTTGACCGCCACGCCGGACGGCCCGTCGAACGAGTCCGGGGCCGGATACGTGAGGGCGTCGACGTACCGTCCGGCGGCATCGAAGATCAGGACGTTGTCGCTCCCGTTGTTGGCCACGTATAGTTGGCCCGAGGAGCCGTCCAGCGCGACGCCGGTCGAGCCGTTGAGCCGCGGGTCCGAGATCGTGCCGGTGTGCCGCCTGGCCGAGTCGTAGATCTGGATGCGGTCGTTGCGCGTGTCTGCCACGTATATGTCCCCGGCCGTACCGTCCACCGCGACGCCGGCCGGGAAGTAAAACTCGTAGTTGGTCGCGCCCCCGCCCGACCCGCGGCCGCCAAAGGTGTTCTCGTGTGCGAATACGGGATGCAGGTTGTGCACCGTACCCGAGGTGGCGCCGATGTCGGACGCGTTGAGGGTCGCAGGGTTCACGGGCTCGCTAAAGTTCAGGCGGAAGCCCACCGTCTCGGCGCCGGTCGGGCCGGGCCGCGCGGCGGTGATGTGGGGTACCGGGGCGGTCAGGTCAACGTCGATGCGCGCCGTACCGGAGGCCACGTTGGAGTTGCCGGCGACATCCTGCACGCGGCCTGCCGGCAGGCTCACGTTGAGGATCCCCTCGTCGGGGCCGGCCACCTCGAAGCCGTATGCAGTGCCGAACACCCGGACGAAGCTTTGGCGGCGGTCGACCACGTGTATGGCGCCCGTGGTATCGTCGACGGCCACGGCGTGCGGGCGGTTGAGCAGGCCTGCGGCATTGGTGATGTTGGCGATGTTGTCCCAGGTACCGTTGAACACGGCGATGCGCCGGTCGACCCTGTCGGACACGTACAGCAGGCCCGATGCCGGGTCTATGTCCACGTAATCCGGGGAATCAAAGGAGTCGGTGATGGTGCCGGTGCGGTGCCAGGTACCGTTGAATACGGCGATGTGGTCCCGGCCGGGGTCGGCCACGTATACGTCGCCGGTGGTGACGTCGACTGCCACGCCGGTCGGGTCCGCGAACGGCCCGGTGATGGTGCCGGTGCGCCCCCCCGTGCTGTTGAATACCGCCACGTGGTTGTTGCCGCTGCCCGAATCCACCACGTATGTCTCCCCCGACACGGGGTATACGGCCACGTCGACGGGTTCGGCCAGCGAGGGGTCGGTGATGGTACGGAGGTGGTTCCTGCCCGAGTCGAAGACGAGTATCCGCTTGGTGCTGCCGCCCGTATCGGCCACGTATACGTTGCCCGTGGAGCCGTCGACCGCGATGCCGCGCGGGAAGCGGAGCCCCTCCGTGATGCTGGCGATGTACAGCCCCGTACGGTCGAACACCTGGACGCGGTTGTTGCTGACATCGGCCACGTATACGGTACCGGACCGCCCGTCGACGGCCACGTCGAACGGCCAGTTGAGCTGGCCGGCGCCGGTGCCAAAGCCGCCGAGGCTTGCGTTGTGGTATATCACCGTATGCAGGCCCCGTACCGTCCCCGAGGTGGCGTCGATGTCGGCGGTGGCAAGGGTCGTGGCGTTTACGGGGCCGCTGAATGTCAGGTTGAAGGGGACGGCCTGCAGGTTGGTGGGGTCCGGCTGTGCCGTGGTGACCGTGGGGACCAGGGGCGCGGGCCGCACGTCGGTATAGGTCATCTGGAACGGGACCGCCGGCAGGCTGGGGTTGCCGGCCGCGTCCTGCGCGGCGCCGGCGGCGATGCGGATGAACAGGGTGCCGTATCCGGTGGGTGCCACCTCGAAGGTGTGGCTGGCGCCGCCTGCAAGGGACACGAGGTTGGCCGCGCCGCCGTGCGGGGCCGTGCCCAGTATCCTGATGTCCGTCGCGTCAAAGCCTTCGACGGGCGTACCCCAGTCCACCCGGAAGCCTATGGGGGAGGTGTCGGTCGGGCTGTCCTGCGCCGAGGTGATCAGGGGGCCCGGGTAGGTCCTGTCCACCCCGATGCTTGCGATACCGGATGCCACGTTGGGGTGTCCGGACGCGTCCCGCACGCGGTCCGCCGGCATGCTCACGTTGAGGATCTGCCCGCCGGCGGGGCCGGCCACGTCAAAGCGGTACTCGGTACCAAAGATCTTGACCTGGTTGTTGCCCTTGTCGGTCACGTATACCGTCCCCGTGGTGCCGTCGACGGCCACGCCGGTGGGAAAGCGGAGCGAACCGGTGATGTTGGCGATGTGCTCCAATGCGGGGTTGAAGACCGCGGTGCGGTTGTTCTCCCTGTCGACCACGTACAGGTTGCCGGATCCGTGGTCCACGTCCACGCCGAACGGGCGGTTGAACTGGCCGGTGATGTTGGCGATGTGATCCAGGGCAGAATCGAAGACGGATACGCGGTTGCGGAAAAGCTCCGATATGTATACGGCGCCCGAGCCGTTCACCGCCACATCGACGGGATACGCATCCGGGCTGAGCGTGATGTCGTCGACGTGGTTCCGGTCCGAATCGAAGATTGCGACGCGATCCCCGAACGAGTCGGCCACGTATATGTTGCCGGAGCCGTCCGTCGTGACGCCGGACGGGGAGCTGAACGAGTGGCGGATGTCGCCGGTGTGGTCCAGGGTGGAGTTGAACACGGCGATGCGGTGGCCCTCCGTGTCGGCCACATATATGTCGCCGGTGGTGCCGTCGACGGCCACGCCGGACGGGTTGCCGAACCCGTCGCGGATGTCCCCGACGTGGTTCAGGCCGGAATCGTACACGGCGATGCGGGCGTTGGCCTGGTCGGCCACGTATATGTGGCCCGACGAGCCGTTTACCGCCACGTTGCTCGGCAGGTTGAACCGGTAGTTGCCGGTGCCCAAGCCCCCAAAGGTCCCGTTGTGGTACGGCACCAGCCGCAGGTTCTGTACCGTCCCCGAGGTGGCGTTGATGTCCCGTGCCTCCAGGGTGGAGGCGGCGACGGACCTGCTAAAGGTCAGGTTGAAGGGGACGGTCTGCAGGTTCGTGGGGCCGGGCTGCGCCGTAAAGACCGTCGGTACAAGCGGCGGCGCGTCCGGGTCGCCGCGCACTATCAGGAACCGCGCCCCGACCGCGTTGGGGTTGCCCGCCCCGTCCAGAACCGCGCCGGCGGCGATCTCGGCAGACACGGTGCCGTCCCACGCGGGACGGGCATCGAACGTATAGTTGGCCCCGTCCGTACCGGGGACGGCCGCAAGGTTGTCGGGGCCCGAGGGGCGGGCCGTACCGGACAGCGCGATGTCGCCGGCGTCAAACCCGGTGACGGGCTCGCCCCACGCCACCTCGAAACTGATCGTTGCGGCTCCGGTCGGGCCCGGGGCCTGCGGGGAGGTGATGGCCGGTACCGGGGCCCGCCGGTCGACGGCGATGCCCGCCGTGTCCGACGCCTCGTTGGGGTTGCCGGCCCTGTCCCGCACACCGCCGGCCGGCAGGGACACGTTGAGGATCCGCCCGTCGTCGGGTCCCGTCACGTTGAAGGCGTATGCCGCACCAAAGACGTGGATGGAGTGGGTGCCGGGGTCGGCCACGTATACCCGTCCGGAGCCGTCCGTATCCACGCCGTACGGGTTGGAGAACCCGCCGGTGATGTTGGCGATGCGGTTCCCGGCGGGATCGAACACGGCAATGCGGCCGTTGCCGCGGTCGGCCACGTATATCGTGCCGGAGGAGTCGTCGACGGCCACGTCGGTCGGGTTGTCGAGCCGGTCGTCGATGTCGTCCAGCGGCGTCCGGTCGGGGCCGAACACGGCGACGCGGTTGTTGCCCGGGTCGGCCACGTACACGCGGCCGGTGGAGGCATCCACGGCTATACCGGTGGGATTATCGAACGTGCCGGGCAGGTAGGCTATCCGGCGCAGGCCCGTATCGAACGCGGCGATGCGGTTGTTGAAGGTGTCGGCCACGTATATCGTGCCGGTGGAGGCATCGACTGCCACGCCGAACGGGTTGTTGAACCCGTCGTCGATGTCACCGGTGTGATCACCGGAGGAGTCGAACACCCGTATGATGTTGGCGAACCAAGAGGCCACGTATGTCGTGCCGGTGGAGGCGTCTATGGCCACGGTGGACGGTCTGCTGAACGGGTTCGTGAGGCCGCCCGTGAGGTCGCCGGTGTATACGCCTGCAGGATCAAAGATCTTTACGCGGCCGTGGGCCGAGTCGGCCACGTATATCGTGCCGGTGGCGGGGTGTACCCTCACGCCGTACGGGGTGTCGAACCGGTCGTCGGCCGTACCCAGGCCGCCGAATGTGTGGTTGTGGTGCCACACCGGATGCAGATCCGAAACCGTGCCGGAGGTGACGTTGATGTCCGATGCCTCGAGCGTGGCCGCGACAGGGGCCCGGCTGAAGGTCATGTTGAAGGGGACCGTCTGCAGGCGTGTGGGGTCGGGCCGCGCCGTGGCGATGTCGGGGATCAGGAGGGCGGTGCGCCCGTCCCCGTATACGATCGAGAACCGGGCCGCCTTTACGCTGGGGTTGTTCGCCGAGTCCCGGGCCGCGCCGGCGGCGATGTCCACCCGGAGGATCCCGTCCGATTCGGGCGCGACCTGGAATGTGTACAGCGAGCCGCCGCCGGTAAAGTTGGCCACGCCGCCGTGGGCGGCCGTGCCAGAAATCCTGACGTCCGAGGCGTCGAATCCGGACACGGAATGGCCCGCCCCCCAGTCCACCGTAAAGTTGATGGAGGGGGCCCTCGTCGGGCCCTCCGGTACGGCCGTGATGACGGGCGTCGGGGCGATCCGATGCGCGTCGACGCGCACCGTACCGGAGGCCACGTTGGGGTTGCCGGCAACGTCCTGCACGCGGCCGGCGGACATGTTCACGGCAAGCGTCCGCCTGTCGTCCGGTGCCGCCACCTCGAACTCGTACGCCGGATCGAATACCGCGACGCGGTTGTCGGCCATGCTGGTCGCATACACCTTGCCGGTGGTGCCGTCGACGGCCACCCCCGTCACGTCGTCAAGCCGGTCGGTGATGTTGGCGATGTGGAGCCATCCCGGGCCGTACACCGCGACCCGGTCGTTGGATGTGTCGGCCACGTATGTGCGGCCCGCGACGCCGCCGGCGCCGGCGGTGGCGGCCGCCACCGCGAACGGATAGCTGAAGGTGCCGGGCAGGTCGGCGATATACCGGTGCGCAAAGTTGAACATGGCGACGCGGTTGTTCTGCGAGTCGGCCACGTATACGGTTCCGGTGGCGTCGTCGACGGCCACGCCGTTGGGCTGCCTGAAGGGGCCGGTGATGCTGGTGATGAGCGCCCCGTCCGCGGGGTCGAACACCCGGATGAGGCCCGCTCCCGTGTCGGCCACGTACAGGTTGCCCGTGGAGGCCGATACTGCCACGCCGTTGGGCTGCATGGACGGATAGGTGACGGCCGTACCCGCGGGATCCCCGGCCGCATCGAACACGGCGATCCGGCCCGCTCCCGTGTCGGCCACGTATACGGTGCCGTTCGTGCCGTGCACCGCCACGTCCTTGGGGCCGTCAAGCCCGCCGATCTCGTCTACCAGGTGTCCGGTACCGTTGAATACGGCGACGCGGTCGTTTCCCGTGTCGGCCACGTACACCCGGGTGCCCGTGACCGGGGTGTTGTATACGGCCACGCCGTGGGGGCCTGCAAGCTGGCCGCCTCCGAGGTTTCCCGCGTGCCGCGAGGACAGCAGCAGGTTCTGTACGGTCCCCGAGGTGGCGCTGATGTCCGAGGTATCGAGGGTCGCCGCGGCTATGGTCTCGCCGAATCCCATCTCAAAGGGCACCACCCGCAGGCCGGTGGTACCGGACACCGTCGTGTTGATTGCAGGTACCGGGGGCGCACCGTCATATACTATCGAGAACCGGGCGGCGGCCTCCCCGGGGTTGCCCGCCGTGTCATTGGCCGCCCCTGCGGCGATGTCCACCGTGACGGTGCCGTTGCCCGCCGGCGAGATCTCAAAGGTGTAGGTCCGGGAGCCGTCTGCGCCCGCAAAGGCCGCCGCGGCGCCGGGCCGGCCCGTGCCCGATACGGCGATGTCCGATGCGGCGAACCCGCGGACGGGCTCGCCCCAGTCCACCGTAAAGCCGATGGGGGAGGCGGCGGTCGGGCTGGACTGGACGGCCGTGACGGCCGGTACGGGGGGCGCGGTATCGTATACCATGGAGAAGCGGGCGGCGGCCCCGCTGGAGTGGCCGGCAAGGTCCCGTGCCGCGCCGGCCGCAATGTCCACAAGGACCGTCCCGTCGACGGAGGGCGACACGTCGAATGTGTAGGTCCGGGAGCCGTCGGCGCCCGCAAAGGCCGCCACGCCGCCCGGAAGGGCCGTCCCGGACACGGTGACGTCGTCCGCGGTGAACCCGCGGACGGGCTCTCCCCAGTCCACCCGGAGGTTTATCGGGGAGGTACGGGTCGGATCCCGCTGGGTGGCGTTGGTGATGACCGGGACCGGGGCCGTCACGTCCACGTCGACGCCGGCCGCACCCGAGACGTCGTTGGGGTTTCCGGCCAGGTCCCGCACCGATCCCGCCGGCAGGCTTACCGTAAGCGTCCGCCCTTCGGCCGCGCCCTCCACGTCAAAGGCGTATGTGGTGTTGAACACCTGGACGTCATGGTTGTCGCGGCTGAGCACGTACAGGGTGCCGGCGGTGCCGTCGACGGCCACGTCTATCGCGACGTCGAACGAGTTTTCTATGTCGGCGATGTGGTGCCAGGTGGAGTTGAACACCCTGATCCGGTGGTCAAAGGTGTCTGCCGCGTATACCGTACCGGTGGTGCCATCGACTGCCACGCCGGTCGGATATCTGAGCGGTCCCAGGTTGACGACGTGGTTGCGGTCCGAATCGAACACCTGGACGCGGTTGTTGCCAGAGTCGGCCACGTATACGTAGCCGGTGGTACCGTCGAAGGCCACGTCCTGGGGGCTGCGGAACCGGTTTTCGATGTCCCCGGTGTGGTTTCCAGTGGAATTGAACACCCTGATCCGGTTGTTGCCGGTGTCGGCCACGTACAGGTCGCTCGTAAAAGAGTCGACTGCCAGACCCTGCGGGTAGCTGAACGGGCCGGTGATGTTGGAGGTGTGGCGCAGGGTGCCGTCGAACACCTGGATCAGGTCGTTGTGCGTGTCGGCCACGTATATGTTGCCCGTGAACATGTCCGCCGCCACCCCCCGCGGGCGGTCAAACGAGTTTTCCAGGTTGGCCGTGTGCCGCCCGTCCGAGTCGAACACCTGGACGCGGTTGTTGCCCGAGTCGGCCACGTATATGTTGCCCGTGGCCGGATCGACGGTCATGCCGTACGGGCTGGCAAACCGGCCGTCGGTGGCGCCGTTGCCGCCAAAGGTCTGGTCGTGCAGCATCACGGAGCGCAGGTTCCGTACGGTTCCAGAGGTGGCGGCGATGTCCGAGGTGTCCAGCGTCGTGGCGTTTATGGCCTCGTCAAAGGCCAGGCTGAACGGTGTGATCTGCCGGTCTGCGGGACCTGGCCCGGCCGAGGTGAGGGTCGAGTTCGGGCGCGTGCCGTCATACCGGGTCAGGAACCGGGCGGGCGTGTTGTCCACCCCGTATACGGCATCCTGTGCCACTCCCGCCGCAATCCCGACCAGGACGGTCCCGTCCGAGGTGGGCGATACCTCGAATGTGTAGCGGGAACCGCTGCCCGCAAAGTTGGCGATGCCGCCGTGGGAGGCCGTTCCCGATACCGTGATGTCGTCCCGTACGAACCCGGTGACCGGCTCGCCAAAGTCTACCGAAAGGTTGATGGTGGTGGCGTTGGTCGGGACCGGCTGCGCGGACGTGATGACCGGTACCGGGGGGGCCCAGTCTATGGCGGTGATCGCCGTGTTGGAGGCATCGTTTGCGTTCCCCGCCAGATCCCGCACGCGGCCCGCGGGCAGGCTCACCTCGAGGGTCTGCCCGTCGGCCGCCCCCGCAACGCCAAAGGAGTATGACGATACGTTAAAGGCGGAGGCGTAGGGGTCGTCCCTGGCGGCCGCGTATACCGTACCGGTGGTGCTGTCGACGGCCACGCTGACCACGACGCCAAACGAGTTTTCAATGTCGCCGATGTGGTTCAGGGTGCCGTCGAACACCCAGATGCGGCGGTTGCCCGAGTCGGTCACGTATATGTTGCCGGTGGTGCCGTCCACCGCCACGTCGTACGGAGACACGAGCGGTCCGGTGATGTAGGCGGTGTGGCGCCCCGTGCCGTCGAATACCGCGACGCGGGAGTTTCTCGCGTCGGTCACGTATACGGTACCGGTCACGGCATCCACCGCCACGCTGGACGGAAGGCGGAACGGGCCGATGGTTGCGACCGGATCCAGGTCGGGGTCGAACACCTGGATGCGGCGGTTGCCCGTATCGGCCACGAATATGTGGCCGGAACCGTTGACGGCCACGCTGTTCGGATCCTTTAGCGAGCCGGTGATTTTGGCGACGGGGTGTCCCGTACCGTTGAATACGGCGATGCGGTCGTTTCCCGTGTCGGCGACATATGTCAGGCCCCGGACGGGGTCGACCGCCACGTCCCTGGGGCCGTCAAGGGAGCCGGTGATGTTGGCCACCAGGTGTCCTGTACCGTTGAATACGGCGATGCGGTCGTTTCCCGTATCTGCCACGTATGCGTGGCCGGTGGTGCCGTCCACCCCCATGCCGTGCGTGCCGGCAAGCCTGGCGCCGTCCCGTCCCCGGCCGTCAAAGTTTCCGTCATGCTGCCACACGGGGTGCAGGTCCCGGACCGTACCGGAGGTGGCCGTGATATCCGACGTGTCGAGGGTGGCGGGGTTTATGGGCTCGCCAAAGGTCACGTTGAACGCGACTGTCCGGTCGGCGGGCGTGCCGTGTGACACCGTGGCGATTACGGGGACCGGCCTCGTGCCGTCACGGACGATCAAAAACCGGTCGGCCGCATCGTTGGGGTTGCCGTCCGCGTCATGCGCCGCCCCCGCCCCGATGTCAACCAGCAGGATCCCGTCCGAGGTGGGCGATACGTCGAATGTGTAGCGGGCACCGCTGCCCGCAAGGTTGGCGACGCCGCCGTGGGCGGCGGTCCCCGATACCGTGATGTCGCCGGCCGCAAACCCTTCGACTCCGCTCGAAAAGTCGACCCGGAGGTTTATGGTGGTGGCGTTGGTCGGGCTCGACTGTTCTGCGGTTATTACGGTGGCAATCTGCGGGGCGACGTATACGATCGAGAACCGTTCGGCCCCGGTGGTGGGGCGGTCCGTCCCGTCAAGGGCCGCCCCCGCCGCGATGTCGACCAGCAGGGTCCCGTCCGAGGTGGGCGACACCTCGAATGTGTAGTTGGCGCCGCTGCCCGCAAGGTTGGCGACGCCGCCGTGGGCGGCGGTCCCCGATATCGTGATGTCGTCCGCGGTGAACCCGGTGACGCGCCCGCCAAAGTCCACCGTGAAGTTGATGGTGGGGCTGCCGGTCGGGCCCGGCGACTGCGGGGAGGAGATGACCGGCGTGAGGGCACTCCGGTCTATGACTATCTCGACCCGGTTGGAGGCCTCGTTCAGGTCCCTGTTGAACGTGTGCACGCCGCCCTTGGGCACGCTTACGGCGAGCGTCTGTCCGTGGACCGTCCCCGCCACGTCAAAGGCGTACGATACGTCAAGGGGGTGGACGCGGTGGGCGCCTCTGTCCGTCACGTATACGGTACCCGTGGTACCGTCGACGGCTACGCCGGCCGGAAGGCCGAACGGGCCGGTGATGTTGGCGATGTGGTTGCGGCCGGAGTCGAACACCGCTATGCGGCCGTTTCCGGGGTCCGCCACGTATATGCGTCCGGACGGGCCGTCGACGGCCACGTCGTCCGGACCGTCAAAGGAGCCGTCGATGTCGCCGATGTGGCGCCGGCCGGAGTCAAAGAGCCGGACGAGGTCGCGTCCCGGGTCCGCCACGTATAGGATCCCCGTGGCGGGATCCACGTCCACGCCGGCCGGGCTCTCAAGCGGGTCCGTGATGTTGGCGACGTGGTGCCGGGTGGAGTTGAAGACCTGGACGAGGCCGTTGTCCCTGTCGGCCACGTATACGGTCCCCGTGGTACCGTCCGCGGCCACGCCCGTCGGGTTGTCAAACCGGCCCGGAAGGCCGGCAAGATAGCCCCCGTTGCGGTCAAAGACCAGTACGCGGTCGGTGCGCGCATCGGCCACGTATATGGTGCCGCCGGTGAAGCCGTCGACTGCCACGTCGGACGGGTCGCTGACCGAGTTGGAGGCGGTGCCGACGTGGTGTCCCGTACGGTTGAGGATCCGGATGCCGCCGTTGTCGCGGTCGGCCACGTATATGCGGCCCGACGTGCCGTCCGCCGCTATCCCGTCGGGGCCGGCGAGCCGGCCGCCGTCGGGGCCGGCCCCTCCAAAGTCTGCGTTGTGCCGCCACACCGGACGCAGGTTCTGGACCGTGCCGTGGGTGGCGTTGATGTCCGATGCGCCGAATGTCTCAAGGTCTATCCTGTATCCAAAGTCGACCGTAAAGTTGATCGTCGGGTCGCTGGCGGGGCTGGACTGCACGGAGGCCACGACGGGGACCGGACCCCGCCTGTCTATCGCGAGGCTGATCGAGTTTGATGCGGTGTTTGTGTTTCCCGTCATGTCCCGTACGCGTCCTGCCGGCACGTCCGTGACGAGCGTCTGCTCGTCGGCCGGATATTCCACGTCAAAGGTGTATGCGGGCTCGAAGACGTGTATCCGGGAGTTGTCCCGGTCCGCCACGTATATGGTGCCGGAGCGGGCGTTCACCGCCACGCCGGTCGTAACACCGATCGAGCCGGTGATGGTGGCCATGTGGCGTCCGGCGGAGTCGAATATCTGGACGCGGTTGTTGAAGGCGTCGGCCACGTATACGGCGCCCGAACCGTCGACATCCACGCCGTACGGGTGATTAAACAGGCTGAGTCGTTGTAGCTCGTGTCCGAAAAGAGCATAGATGTCGACACCCGCGCCGTACGGGTGACTAAACGAGCTTCTGGTGTCGTTGATGCGGTTTCCGGCGGAGTCGAAAACCGCGATGCGGTTGCTGGCCGAGTAGGCCACGTACAGGTTGCCCGTGGAGGGATCGACGGCCACGCCCTCCGGCGAGTTGAACAGGGTGCGGATGTCGCCGGTGTGGTTCCAGGCGGAGTCGAACACCCGGACGCGGTTGTAATCGGTGTCCGCCACGTATACGGTGCCCGTGGAAGGGTCGACGGCCACATCCCGGGGGTTGTTGAACGAGCCGGTGATGTCGGCGGTATGGTTCCAGGCGGGGTCGAAGACCGCGATGCGGTTGTTGCTGGTGTCGGCCACGTACAGGTTGCCCGCCGAATCGACCGCCATTCCCCGCGGACGGTTAAACGAGTCCTCGATGTCGGTCACGTGTCCCCCGGTGGAGTTGAACACCGCGACGCGGTTGTTGAGTGTGTCGCCCACGTATACGGTGCCCGTGGAGGGATCGACGGCCAGCCCGTGCGGATTCCGAAGCTGGCCGGGACCGGATCCCGCTTCCCCGAAGTTTTCGGTGTGGTACGGCGCCAGCCGCAGGTTCTGTACGGTGCCCGAGGTGACGCGGATGTCCGAGGGATCAAGCGTGGTGGCGTTTACGGCCTCGCTAAAGGTCATGTTGAACGGGACGAGCCGCAGATCCGGCGTGCCCGGACGGGTTGCGGCTATTGTGGCGGCGGGCGGCGTGCCGTCATGGACGATTATGATCGGTGCCGCCGCCACGTTGGCGTTGCCCGCCTCGTCGTTTACGGCGCCTGCCGCTATATCGACCCGTACCGTCCCGTCCGATACGGGTGATATCTCGAATGTGTAGGCGGTGCCGGCGCCCGCAAAGTTGGCGATGCCGCCGTGGCGGGCCGTTCCCGATACCGTGATGTCGTCCGCGGTGAACCCGGGGACGGACTCGCCGAAGTTTACCCGGAGGTTCAGCGTGGAGGCGCTGGTCGGGCTCGGCTGGGCGGCGGTGATTGCGGGAACCGGGCGCGTGTCGTCGTATGTGATCGAGAACCGTTCGGCCGCCGCGTTGGCGTTGCCTGCGATGTCCCGTGCGGCGCCGGCGGCGATGTCGGCCCGTACCGTCCCGTCCGATACGGGATGCACCTCGAATGTGTATGTGCCGCCGGCGCCGCCCGTAAAGTTGGTGATGCCGCCGTGGCGGGCCGTTCCCGATACCACGATGTCGTCCGCGGTGAACCCGCGGACGGGCTCTCCAAAGTCCACCCGGATGTTCAGGGTCTGGGCGTTGGTCGGACCCGGCGACTGCGTGGATGTGATGGCAGGTACCGGGGATCTGCCGTCGTATACGATTGAGAACCGGTCTGCCGCGTCGTTGCGGTTGCCGTTTGCATCCTGCGCCGCCCCCGCCGCGACGTCGACCAGCAGGGTCCCGTTGGACGCGGGGGACACCTCGAAGGTGTAGGCGGCGCCGCCGCCCGCAAAGTTGGACACGCCGTCGCCGCGGGTGGGGATTCCCGACAGCGCGATGTCGTCCGCCGTGAACCCGGTGACCTCGCTGCCAAAGCTTACACGGAGGTTGACCGTGGTGGCGTTGGTCGGGCCCGGCGACTGTGCAGAGGTGATTACGGTGGCAAGCTGCGCGGTATCGTATACGATCGAGAACCGTTCGGCCCGGGCGTTGGTGTTGCCCGCCCCGTCACGGGCGGCGCCCGCCGCGATGTCGACAAGGATGATCCCGTGCGAGGTGGGCGATACGTCGAACGTGTAGGCGGCGGCGGCGCCCGCAAAGTTGGACACGCCTCCCGTGGGGGCGGTCCCCGATACCGTGATGTCGCCCGCGGTAAACCCGGTGACGGGCTCGTCCCAGACCACCCTAAAGTTGACGGTGCCGGAGCTGGTGGGGTCGGCCTGCACGGAGGAGACCGTCGGGACCGGAAGGCTGTCATGGGTTATCGAGAGTCCCGCCGCCGCGTTGCTGTCGTTGCCCGCCTCATCCCGTGCCGCACCTGCCGCGATGTCGGCCCGGACGGTCCCGTTGGACGCCGGGGACACCTCGAAGGTGTAGGCGGCGCCGCCGCCCGCAAAGTTGGACACGCCGCCGTGGCGGGCCGTTCCCGATACCGTGATGTCGTCCGCGGTAAACCCGGTGACGGGCTCTGTAAAATTCACATGGAAGTTGACGGTGGTGGCGTTGGTCGGGCCCGGCGACTGCGCGGAGGTGATGACCGGCGTCGGGGCCCTCCTGTCTATGACGATGCCGGCCGTGTTGGAGGCCTCGTTTGCGTTTTCCGCCGCGTCCTGCACGCGGCCGGCCGATACGTTTACGGCCAGCGTGCTGCCGTCGGCCGGGTTCTCCACGTCAAACGAGGATACGAGGTCGAATATCTGGATGCGGTCGTTGCCTGTATCGGCCACGTACAGGGAACCGGAGGAGGAATCCACATCCACGCCGTGGGGGCCGCTGAACGAGTGGGTGATGTTGGCAACGCTGTGCAGCGTGGAGTTGAATACCGCGACCCGGTCGTTGCCCGTATCGGCCACGTATATGTGGCCGGTGGTTTCGTCGACTGCCACGCCGCGCGGGGCGTCAAGTGAGGGGATGTAGCCGGCAGGTGTCAGGTCGGCGGTATAAGCTGCGACGCGATCCGCCCCGGTCTGGGCCACGTATATGCGACCCGAGACAGAGTCGACCGCCACGTCGGACGGGGCGCCGGATATTGGGATGCTGCCGAGCCAGCCAAAACTGGGTACGGAATAGAACCACACGTTGTCCCTGTTGGGGTCTGCCGTGTACAGGCGTGCGGTTGCGCGATCGTATGCCATTCCAGTATAGTGGGTTTGAGAAGAATAGGCAGGAAAATCAAAACCGAGATTGGTGTAGATTGTTGCCCTAGATGGCGAGGATATGTAGTATGCGCTGGGGGAGCGGGTGGGGTCGATCGCCACGCCAACGGGGGTGTTATACCCATGGTACTGAAATTCATGCCCGGCGAAATTGAATATCGTGAGGCCTGCGCCATGGACCACGTATATGGTGTCCGCGGAGGGATCCACCTCCACGTCAAGTGGGGAGACGATGTCGATGTTCCCTGTGTGCCGGAGCGCTGTGGTCAGGTTCTGGACGGTGCCGGAGGTGGCGCCGATGTCCGATGTGTCAAGGGTCGTGTAGTTTATGCGCTCGCTAAAGGTCAGGTTGAAGGGTACCGTCTGCAGGCGGGTCGGGCCCGGGTGCTCCGGGGTGACCGTCGGGGACAGGATGGCGCCGTTGCGGGTTATCGAGAATTGGGCCGCCGCGTTGCCCGGGTTGTCGGCCAGGTCATGCGCCGCGCCCGCCGCGATATCCACCAGTATCGTCCCGGCCGACACGTGCGGCACCTCGAAGGTATAGTTGGCGCCGCCGGCGCCCGCAAAGGATGTCACGCCGCCGTGGCGGGCCGTTCCCGATACCGTGATGTCGGCGGCGGTGAATCCGGTGACCGGCTCGTCCCAGTCCACACTGAAATGGATCGTCGTGGCGCCGGTCGGGTCCGGACGCGCGGAGGTGATGGCGGGCGTGGGGGCGGTCCTGTCTATGTAGATGCGCGCCGGACCGGGGGCCGCGTTCGCGTTTCCGGCCGGGTCCTGCACGCGGCCTGCGGGCAGCCCCACCTCCAGTGTCCGGCCCGCGGTAGCGCCCGCCACGTCGAATGCGTATGACACGTCAAAGGACAGGACGCGGTGGCCGTCCCGGTTTGCCACGTATACGGTTCCCGTCGGGCCGTCTACCGCTACGCCGGTCGGGATGCCAAGCGGGCCGGTGATGCTGGCGACAGAATGTCCCGCGCCGTCGAACACGGCGACGCGGGAGTTGGGCGTGTCGGTCACGTACACGGTACCCGACGGGCCGTCGACGGCCACCCCGGACGGAGAGCGGAAGGAGCCGGTGATGTTGGAGACGGGGCGTCCCGCCCCGTCCAGCACCGCGACGCGGTGATCCCCCCGATCCACCACGTATATGCGGCCGGCGGTGCCGTCGACGGCCACGCCGGTGGGCTCGACGAAAAAGTTGGTGATGTTACCGGCGCTGCGTCCCGAGGAATCGAACACGGCTACGCGGTCGTTGCCGGTGTCTGCCACGTATGTGCGGCCCGTGGACGGATCAAAGGCCACGCCGGTGGGCCCGTCAAGCATGCCGGTGATGTTGGTGATGCGGTTCCCCGCATAGTCCAGCACGGCTATGCGGTCGTTGCCGGAGTCGGCCACGTATGTGCGGCCCGTGGCGGTATCGACGGCCACGTCGGTCGGATCGTCGAAAAAGTCGGTGATGTTTGCCACGTTGTTGCCCGCAGGATCGAACACGGCTATACGGTCGTTGCCGGAGTCGGCCACGTATGTGCGGCCCGTGGCGGTATCGAACGCCATGCCCAGTGGCATGACAAGATGTCCGCCGTCAGCGTCGCTAAAGTTTCCGCCGTGCCGCCACACCGGACCCAGGTCCCGGACGGCACCGGAGCTGACGGCGATGTCCGACGCATCAAGGGTCGCCCCGCGTATGGCCCTGTTGAATGCGATCTCGAAGGGTACGGCCTGCAGGTTGGTAGGCGATGCCACGGTGGCCCGGATCTCCGCCGTCAGCGGATGGCCGTCCGCATATGCGGGGGCCGGGGAGGGGAGAAGGGCGGCGCAACAGCAACCCGCAAAAAGCATGACCGCAAGCGGGATCAGGAGGACCGCAAGCGGCGGCCGGCGGCCGGCGGCCGGCGATTTTGAGATCCTTGTCGGCGGCATGGGTTACACGCCCCCTCTGGATGTCAAAGAGACGCCTGCCGGCAGGCCGCCGGGCATACGCAGGAATCCGGCCCCCGGCCCGTCAGACACGCGTATCCTCAACCCCCGCCTTCTCTCCGACCACCGCCACCCCCCCCCCCCTCCTCCATCCACGCCGCCCCGATCCGGCAAAGGGCAGGATGCGGAAGACGGCATACTCCCCACATGCACCACCGATCATTGCGATCATTGTTATTGTAACGGTGTACGGCGAAGGGTATAAAAATTACGTTTGCCGCGGCGGCAGGCGATCAGGCAGGTTCACGTTTCGGCGGACCGGGGAACGGACATGCGTGGGGGGAGGGGAGGAACGCCCAAACCCCCGCCGCCGGGGACGGCCGGGTGTCCGGTCCCGTCTCGGATCCGGGTGTTTTTGGGATCCAAACCGCATGCTGCCGCATACGGGACCGCGGTACCGCGCTTGCATGCCGCGGGATCCAAACACCGAATTTCGGGCAGAGATGCGTGTTTGTTGATCGGTGATCGGTGATGCTTACGGGATGCGAGGCGCCTCCCGGCCCGGATCCAAAAACGCCCGGATCCGAGACAAAACCGGAAACGCCGGCCTGTACGACATGGCCGGGCGGGGCGTTGCGGCGCACTTTTTTTTGTCTTGCTGGCGAGTCGGGCCGTTTCCACCACCCGCAAACGCCAGTCCCGCCGCAGGCCCCGATGAATGTCGGTTCGTTCTGCACGGCCGTCCCGAACCACGCCCTTTTTGCGCCTGCGACGGCTCTTCGTACCCGCCTGCCGGCATGCCGCCTTTTTTGCATCCGCCGCATCCTCCAGGTTTGCTACGGATGTCTTGCGCAAGAGGCCCGGTTCCGGCAGGATCCTCCGGTGTTGCCGGTGCAGGCCGTAAAAACCGCGACGAAAAATACATCGAACGCGGCGCGGCGCGGCGCGGGTTCTGGACGCCGGAGAGGGCAGGGAAGCGGAGCTGAAAAAGGCCAACCGCCGCAAAAACGGCCGTCCGTGGATGTATACGGAGTCGTTGATCATGTCTGTTGCGCCGGTCAGGAGCATGCTCGGGATGCCGTACAGGCAGCTTGCGGGCTTTGTGGGGGCCATGCTGGGGCCCGAAAACGTCCCGTCCTACGGCCACCTGCGCGAGCGGATCAACAGGCTGGACGTCAAGATCGTAGACCGTTTCGTACTGGCGTCGTCCAAACCCGGAATGATCAGGCTCGTAGTGGACTCGTCCGGGCTCAGACAGCACAACTGCGGCTCGCGGATAGCGAAAAAGTGGAAGACAAAGCGCGGGTTCGTCAAGATACATTTCCTGATAGATGCGGACACCAAAAAGGTGCTGGGCCTGAAGGTGACCGACGAGACGGTGGGTGACCCGACCGCATTCCAGGGGATGTTTGACGACGTCCTAAAGATGCCGGGTCCGGTTCCAGAGGTTCACGGACATGGAGATCGAGGAGGAGGCGAGGATCGGGGCGATCAGGGCGGCTGCCAAGGATGATGTCAGAACTTGAAAATGTGCCAGTCTGGCGTTCTCTGGGACGGATTCTTAGGTATGCGTGACGTCTGCCGGCATGCACGTTTAAGTTCTAACATCACTCCGCCGTATTTTTTCGAACCGATACGTTTTGATCCGGGTGTTTCCGGGTACGGTTACGACCGTGTACGAACCGGCATGCGATGGATTTGATAATATTGTAGCTGATGACAAGACGGCTTGGGAATACACGCAGAATATCTAAACAAATTTCAGAATTTTGATGAAATTTCCAACGAACGAAAAAGGATGCTGTCGGTCATTTCAAAACTAAGGGAAAACAGAGACATCCTGGTGTTTTCCTCGGATCTGTCCGAAAATGAGGCCCCCACAGGGATAGAATACACGGATCTTCTTGCAGTTCAAGATCAGTTGGACAATATGTTAGGGAATGCACTTGACATAATACTCGAAACTCCCGGCGGCATGGGGGATGTAGTGGAGGATATCGTAAAATTGGTCCGTGCAAAATACGAAAAGGTCGGAATGGTGATTCCAGGCGTTGCAAAGAGCGCCGGCACGATTTTTGCGATGGCGGGAGATGAGATCCTAATGGGACCCGGATCATCGCTGGGTCCGATAGACGGCCAGTTGCAGCTTGGAAACGGGAAAAGCTTTTCGGCGGACGCGTTTCTGGAGGGGTTTGAGAAGATAAAGAGGGAGGTCGAAGAGACAAAAATACTGAACATGGCATACGTTCCGATACTCCAGAACATATCCCCGGGCGAGATCCAAAAGTGTAAAAACATACAGGACTTTTCAAAAAGTCTGGTCACGGACTGGCTCGCCAGATACAAGTTCAAGTACTGGGACAGGCACACCGACGGGCGCGAGGTTACAGAATATGAAAAGCGTGACCGGGCAAAAGATATCGCCACCGACCTTTGCTCCCAGTCAAAATGGCTCATCCATGAACGCTCAATCAAGATCAAGGATCTCGAGGATCTTAAAATAAAAATTACGGATTACAGCAAAACAAGGAACTGAATGACGCTATTACGCGCTATTACACGCTGTTAAGAATGAGCTTTGAGAGGTCAACGGCATACAAGATCTTTGAGACTGTGGGCTCTCGGATCTACCGCTTTGGGGCCCCGGTACGGTTCGTCCAAAACCCCGGCCGTTATCTGGTGGGCGCTTCGTGTCCGTCATGCAAGCATGAAATCGGGGTCCAGATCAACCTGGAAAGGAACCTGCCGCTGGAGGACGGGGCGATACCGTACCCGGTGGACACGGATCTGATGAACTGCCCGCAATGCGGCGGAATGGTGGACTTAAAGTATATACGTCAGAGGGCCGAACAGGAATCGGGTAAAAAGGCGGTATTAGATGACGGGCGGCAAGTTTGACATAATATTCGAACACATGGACAAGGAGAAGGAGATGCTGTCACAGATAGATGCTATACGCGATACCGCGATACAAAGCGAGGAGATAAGAAAACTGGCCGAGATAGTCAGGGATATGAAATCTGCAAAAAAGCTGATTCTGTATTCCGGCACCTAGCCCACACGAGTCGGTTTTTAGATCTCCGGCCTGTCCCGCAATCTCGGGTTTTGTAACCGCCGTCAGGCGGCGCCCGGGTAAAGCTACGGTTCGTTTGCAGCCGGGTGTGACGTCCTTTCATCTGCATGCCCGGCGCGCTTCTGGTTTTTCACGGGTGAGGGCGGCGGGGGCGTTGCGTAACGATCTTGCCAGCCGTACACCCGCCATCCCCCACGCGCGCGTATGACGGCCCATACGCGCACGGTCTTCGATACCGGTAACCTGTCACGCATTTCTGCCGAATTCCGATCTCTGGTCACGAAATTGATTGGTTGACGGTTTTTGTGTCATGGTGCTAGGCACGACGTGGCCAGTTACTAATCCAGCTTTGCTTTGATCGCCTTGATCTTCCTTGTGGGTGTTATACATGTCACAATTATGAGTGGACAACATAATACACAATGAAGAGGAAAACAGCCATGTCGGAACTTGAAAATGCGCCCGTCTAGCGGTCCTCGGGGACGAATTTCCAGGCATTCCTTTTGCTTGCCTGCACACACATTTTCAAGTTCTGATGTGGACGATGTGGTGACCGCGGCGAGAAAGGAGGCGGCCGGCGGCACTAAAGTGGAGGTTGCGGGTGCTGCGGCGTCCGCGGGTGCTGCGGCGTCCGCGGGTGCTGCGGCGTCCGCGGGTGCTGCGGCGTCCGCGGGTGCTGCGGCGTCCGCGGGTGTGGAGGTTGCGGGTGCTGCGGCGTCCGCGGGTGTTGCGGCGGTCGAAACCGCAGATATGAAACCCCGACAAAACCACAGGCCGGCAAATCCTGCCGCCGTACGCCGAACTATAAACAAGATAGCAATGGAGACGATATCGGACATTTCACACACCCCGTTTGTGATAGTACTCGGCGACAGGGCCTACGCGACACGCGCCATCAGAGGCGATCAGCAAGGCCGGATTTGTATCGGGGATCCTGTTCGAGAAGAACGCCAAAGATGCCGGAGAGAACCCCGACGGCCCGTGGGACGAGCAGGCGTGCGACCAGCTTGGGGCGGGGGAACAAAACGTAGCCGGCCTCCCGACCGAGGACAAGGTGGCCAACCGCGAGGAGTGGAAAAAACTGAACGGGTACGGCAAGAGGTGGATAGTGGAGATTGTATTTGCCGCATTCAAGAGGATGTTCGGCGAGTCCGTCAGTTCGCTGACCAGGGAAGCCATAATCAGGGAGGCAAGGATCAAGGTGGCAATCTACAACGGGCTGATAGACAAGGAGATGGCCAGGACATGCTAGGGAACGGCTCGACGGGACGCGGTAGGACACACCTGATCGGCGCATGTGTTGCAGTGGAGCAGGGTTAGGGTGGGGCCTGGTGTGGTGGAGACTTGGCCATGCTGTAGGGTTACCGCACAAACTAGTCAGATCGGAGACGTCCCGGTGCCGCGGCCCCGCCCGCGGTCACCGCATTCTTTTTCAGCCTGATGAACGGCACGACCCCGCACTCTTTGCACAGGCAGAGGTTCGGCCGGGAGGAGTGTGCGCCGTCCGCGCATATCGCGCGTCTCGTGGCGGCGCTCCGGCATGCGTTTGCGGAAGGTGTGAGGGAGAAGGTTGCAGGCAATCGATCATGTGCCGCGCCCGCAGGCGGGATCATGTCGCGGTAGTCGGCGGGCCCCCGACGTGCCTGTGCGTCCGCCGGGAAAGGCGGTGCCGCGCCGCAACATATGCGCCGAGGGCGGGCGGCCCGGCATAGATGCCCGCCAGTATCACGATGGACAGCAGGCCGGCCGCGGCCACCTCGGCCGCCGATCCGGGATCGGCCAGCGGCATCACGGCGCCAAGCGCCCAGATGCCGGGGGTTACGGCCGCGCGCGTCAGGATCCTGAACGCCTCGTTCTGCCTCTCAAGGTCGGCTATGGCAGGCGACACGGCATAGTATGCGGCGCTGAAGGCGTCCATGAACGCGGCGCCGTGTGCGGTGGAGAGCACCGCGGTGTCGCGCAGCTCGCGGAGTCGCTGCACCTGCGGGGCAAGCTCGGTCCCGTATGCGGCCGTGGCGATGAGGCACCCTCCTCCTTCCCCAGTGTTTTCCGCCGCCCCGCCGCCGCCGCCTCCTGCGCCGCCGATCTTCGTTTCATCCCCGGTGTCGGGCCGGACGATGACCACGCAGATGCCGTCACGGTTGACGGTTCCGGGTCCGCACCCGTTTGTTTTGGGTGCCGGCGGCTGGGACGGGGGCGGCGGCGGGGCGGAGGGGGCCGGAGGCGCCGCCTCCTGCACCGGATCATCTGCGGGTCCGGCGGCAGGCTCCGGTGCCCGTTGTTGTGGCGGCGTTGCGGGCGGTGCCGGCGGTGCCGGCGTTGCAGGTGTCGCCGCAGGCGGTGCCGGCACGGCGCCGCCGCCGCCGTCCTGCGAGGGTTGCGCGGGGTGTCGGGGCTGCCCGGACGGGGGGAACGGCACATCGTATGTGGTCCGGCCCGTGCAAGAGTTCGCGTTTACGGATTCGCTGACGGTGCTGAGGATCCGGCCGGACTGGAGGGCGGCCGTCACGCCGATATAGTCGTCCTCCTCGTCCATTTCGGATTTGAAGATGCCGTATCCGGGCGGGTTGGCGCCGGGGGCGTTAGGGGCGTTGCCGATTCTGTCCGCCTGCCGGTGCCCGAGTTCGGCCGTGCGTACGGACACGGATATGTCCTCCGAGTCCGGTCCTGCCACGATGACGACGGAGCCGACGGTGCAGTCCCAGGATACGGACCGGATGTAGATGTCCGGGACGGATGACGGCTGGTCGGCCGGGCCGCCGCCTCCGCCGCCTCCGCCGCCTCCGCCGCCTCCGCCGCCTCCGCCGCCTCCGCCGCCTCCGCTGGATCTGCCGCCGGTGGGGGGAGGGATCTCGCGGGTAGGCGTCTCGCGGGTAGGCGTCTCGCGGGTAGGCGTCTCGCGGGTAGGCGTCGTCGTGGGTGGATTCCTGTCCGCCGCCCCTATGGCCGAAAAGTGCATGGTCCACACCGTGTTGCCGTTCTGCACGCGGCACGCACCGGGGTCGTAACCCGTCCTGTCCGGCATGGCGCCAAGTGTACCGTTGGCATGTTCGGGGGTACCGTCCGAACCCAGGTTGCCCGGACAGCTGTCTATGAGCAGCGCGTGGCCGTCGGTGTTGATCGAGAATGCGGCGGCCTTTAGGCCCGGGATTGTGACCTTTGCGGGCAGATCAAAGCGCAGATCCGAGCCGGGATCCCCGAACTCTACAAAGGTCGCGGATCCGATGTCAAGATCGTGCAGGGTCCCAAAGTCGGCGGAGTAACGCTTGTCGGATTCGGCGACGGTGATCCCGTTGCCGGTGAGCCCGGTCACGTTGGCCGACGGCGGGAACACGACGGTTGCCGGTGTCGCCGAGACGGTGAGGTTGTGTGGCGGGAACGTGCCGGTGCCGGCGGATGTGGTCGGTACGAGGTGGATCACCGGCGTTATGCCCGCCGCGTCGATGTGGCGGATGACGGATGTGCCGGTGATCGGCACGTCGACTGCCGTGACCGGCGGCGTCCGGCCGGGGCCGCCGCCGCCCCGTTCCACGAGATCCGCAAGATCGATGCGCCCGGATGCCGGGGCGGTCGACTTGTCACCCGGGTTTGCAAGCGGGTTTGCACGCGGGTCGGCGATGCCGCCGCCCGCGTTGAATCCGACGACGGAGCCGGGGCCGGCGGCGGCAGAGTCCCACGAGACCAGGACGGTTCCCCCGAACCCTGCCGTCCCCGAGGCGCCGCCCGGTACGGGGGTGCCGTTCACGGTCAGGTTCGTATAGTGGGCGGGCTCCGATACGACCGGCTCCGTATAGACGGCCGCGATCGAGTCTCCGCCCGCCACGAACGCGAGCAGGTAGCGCGGCCTCTGGCCGTCCGTCAGCGGGTGCACGGTCAGGCCGCCGAGGGGGTTGCCGGCGAGGTCTGCCACCGCCGTCTGGTCCACGGTCATCGTGCCGTCGGCATCGGTGGGCGGTGGCGTGTCGGCCGGGGCGAGCGCGACGGTGTGGACCGCGGTGCCGTCACCCGACGGCGGGCCCGGTACCGGGGTGCGGTCCTCGCCGCCCACGGTGGCCGTGCCGTATGCGGTACCGGCGGCGGTGACGGGCTCGTCATAATACACGCGTACCACGTCAGGACCGGTGATCTCGGCCGCCGTTATCCGGGGGGGCTGGCCGTCCGAGAGCGGCAGCGCGACCGCCGTCAGGCCGCCAAGCGGGTTGCCCGTCGAATCCGTTATCGCCGTCTGGTCCAGCGTGAGGGTGCCGGTGGCGTTGGCCGGCACGTCCGCGCCGCCGGCCGTCACCCTGATGGTGTGGGTGTCCGTGCCGTTGCCCGCCGCCAGCGGATCGGCCGCAAGCATGCGGCTCACACCGCCCACGACGGCCTGCGTGCCGTATGCGGCGCCCCCCGCGTATACGGGCTCGGTGTACATGACCGTTAGCCGGTCCGGGCCCGTGACGGCGGCCGACAGGACGGACGGCGGGCCGTCGTGTACGAGCAGGAACCGCGGGGCGGCGGCGCTGGGGTTGCCCGCGTAGTCGCGGGCCGCGCCGGCGGGGACGTCCACCGTGATGGTGCCGTCCGCCGCCGAGACCACGTCGAACGCATAGTTCCTGCCGGCGGGGGCGCCCGCAAAGTTGGCCACCCCGCCGTGCGCGGTATCGTTCGAAAGGACGATGTCCTCGGCGTCAAACCCGCGGACGTGTTCCGTAAAGTTCACGTAGAATGTCTCGGCGCGTGGGTCGGCCGGGGTGCGGCCGGGCGGCGCGGATGTGACCGTCGGGACCGGGGCGATGTCGTCGTACGTGATCCGGTACGTGGCGCCGGCCGTGGGGGCGCCGTTATCCAGATACGTGGCGGCGGCGGGGGCGACGGTGACGGTGACGGTTCCGTTGGCCGTCGGCGTGACGCTGAACGTGTAGGCGGTCCCCCCCGTGTAGGCAAAGCCCTTTACGGCGCCGTCCAGCGTGGCGGTGCCGCCCAGCACGATGTCTTCCCGGACGAACCCCGCAACCGGATCTCCAAAGTCCACCGTAAAGTCTATGGTGGTGGCGTTGGTGGGGTCCGTCTGCACCGAGGTGATGGTGGTGGCCACCAGCGAGCTGTTGTACGTGATGGTGTACCCGGATGCGGCGGTGTTGTTGTTGCCCGCAAGATCGGCGGCGGCGTTTGCGGGGACGTCGACGGTGACGGTTCCGTTGACGGTCGGCGACACGTTGAAGGTATAGTTGGCGCCGCCGTTGGCCGACGCGAAACCGGTGATGCCGCCGGGCGAGGAGGTGCCCCCCACCGTTATGTCGGAGGCCTCGAATCCGGTGACGCGCTGGCCGAAGCCGATGTCAAAGTCGATGAGGGAGGAGCCGGTCGGATCCGTCCTGGTGGTGGTGATGTACGGGACCGGGGCCTCGTCGTCGTAGCCGATGGAGAACCGGTCGGCGGCGGCGTTAAAGTTTCCCGCCTCGTCGCGGGCGGCCCCGGCGGGGATATCCACCGTGACGTTACCGGTGCCGTCCGGGGCGAGCTGAAACGTGTACGAGGAGGCGTTGTACGTATCAAAGTTCCGCACGCCCCCGGTCAGGGTGACGCCCCCCGCACCCGCGGCCGTGATGTTGCCGGCGGCAAAGCCGCGGACCGGTTCGGTAAAGTTGACCGCAAAGTGGACGGTGTCCGCGTTGGTCGGGCCGGGGTGCTGCACCGAGGTGATGGCCAGCCCGGGGGGTGTGCCGTCGTACCTGATTGAATAGGCGGCCGCCGCCGTGGCGCCGCCGCCGTCCACGTACCGTGCGGCGCCGTCGGCGATGTCGACCCCGATGGTGACGTCCCCGGTGGGCGCTACGCTGAAGGTGTAGCTGCTGCCGTCGGCGTTGGGCGCAAGGCCGGCTACGCCGCCGTGTTTCGCGGGATTTGAAAGCGTGATGTCGGCCGGGTCAAACCCGGTGACCGGATAGCCAAAGTCCACCGTAAAGATGATCGGTGTGACGTTGGTGGGGTTCTGCTGGGCGGATGTGATGGTGGTGCTCAGCAGGGAGTCGTCGTATACCATGGAGAACCCGGGCGCCGCCGTGCTGGGGTTGCCCGCCTCGTCCGTGGCCGCGCCGGCCGCGACGTCGACCCGGATGGTGACGTTTGCGGTGGCGACGACGTTGAAGGTGTAGATCCTGCCGCCGGGGGCCGCCGCAAAGTCGACTACGCCGCCGTGTTTGGAGGCGTTCGTAAGTAAGATGTCGGCGGCGGCAAACCCGGACACGGGCTCCGTAAAGGTCACCGTAAAGCCGATGGTCGAGGCGCCCGTCGGGCTGTCCCTCGACGAGGTGATGAGGACGCCGGGGGCGTCGTCGTCGTACCGGATGGGGTACTGGGCCGCCGCCGTGCTGGGGTTGCCCGCATCGTCCGTGGCCGCGCCGGCCGCGACGTCTACGGTGAGGGTGCCGTCCTCCGGGGGGACTACGTCGAATGTGTACACGGTGTCGCCGTCTGCACCGGCAAAGTTGGTGGCGGCGACGCCGGTGGAGGTGCTCCACGCCAGCTCGATGTCGGCCGCGTCAAACCCGCTGACGGCCTCTGCAAAGTCCACCTCGAGGTTGAGGACGGCCTCGTTGGTCGGGCCCGGGTGCTGCGTCGAGTTGATGACGGGCGAGGGGGCGGAGCCGTCGTACCTGACGGAGTATGTCGCCGCAGCCGTGCCGTCGGTCCCTCCCGTGTACGTCCCCGCGCCGGCGGCTATGTCCACCCTGATGATGCCGTCGCCGGTCGGGGCTACGTCAAAGGTGTAGTTGCTGCTGCCGCTGCCGCCGCCGCCGGGCGTAAAGGCGTAGACCCCGCCGTTGGGGGCGGTGCTCCCGGCCAGATCAATGTCGCCGGCGTCGAATCCGGTCACCGGACCGCCAAAGTCCACCTCGAAGTTGACGGTGGTGGCGTTGGTCGGATCCGTCTGCACCGACGTGATGTCGGTGTACAGCAGCGAGCTGTCGTATTCGATCGAGTACCGTGGCGCCGCCGTATTGTCGTTGCCGGCCGTATCCCGGGCCGCCCCGGAGGCGATGTCGACGGAGACGGTGCCGTTCGCGGTGGGGCTTACGTTAAAGGTGTAGTTGATGCCGGCCTTTGCAAAGCCGGTGACCGGTCCGGGGAGGGCCGTACCGGACAGCGCGATGTCGGAGGCGGCAAACCCGCGCACCTCCTCGCCGAATCCCACCTCGAAGCCGATGACCGAGGCGCCCGTCGGGCCCGGGCCCTGTACAGATGTGATGCGCGTGTACGGGGCCTGGTCGTCGTATTCGATGGAGTACCGGGGCGCGGCGGTGTTAAAGTTGCCCGCCTCGTCGCGGGCGCCGCCCGCGGGGATGTCCACCGTGACGTTACCGGTGCCGGCGGGGACGAGCTGAAACGTGTACGAGGAGGCGTTGTACGTATCAAAGTTCTGCACGCCCCCGGTCAGGGTGACGCCCCCCGCACCCGCGGCCGTGATGTTGCCGGCGGCAAAGCCGTCGACCGGTTCGGTAAAGTTGACGGTAAAGAGGACGGCGGCCTCGTTGGTCGGGCCGGGGTGCTGCGTCGAGTTGACGGCGGGGACCGGGGCGGTGCCGTCGTACCTGATGGAGTACGCAGCCGGACCCGTGGGGGCGCCGCCCGTCACGTACGTGGCCGCACCGCCGGCGATCTCGACGGTGACGGTGCCGTCATCCGTGGGCGACACGCTGAAGGTATAGTTGGCGCCGCCGCCGCCCGGTGCGGTCGCGAATCCGTCTAGGCCGCCGTGGGGGGCGGTGCCGCCGGACAGGTCGATGTCCGCCGAATCAAAGCCGGTGACCGGGTTGCCGAACCCCACCGTAAAGTTGATCGTCGCGGCGTTGGTCGGGCCCGGCGGTTCGGAGGTGACGGTGGTGCTCTGCAGGGTGCTGTCGTATACCACGGAGTACCGGGGGGCGGCCGTACTGGGGTTGCCCGCCCGGTCGCGGGCCGCGCCCGCCGGGATGTCGACCAGGACGGTACCGTTGGCCGCGGCGGGCCTGACGTCGAACGTATAGTTGATCCCGGCCTGTGCGAATCCGGTCACGGGGCCGGGTAGGGCCGTGCCGGACAGCGTGATGCCGCCGGCGCCGAACCCGGGGACCGGCTCGCCGAACCCCACCTCGAATGAGATGACCGGGGAGCCGGTCCGCGTGCCGTATACGGAGGTGATGACCGGTTCGGGGGCCGTCCCGTCGTATACCACCGAGTACCTGACCGCCGCGGTGTTGCCGTCGCCCAGGTCGTTCTGCATGGAGTCCTCCGCGATATCGACATGGATGATGCCGTCGGTGTCCGGGGTTACCTCGAACGTAAAGTCCTTGCGGCCGTCCGCCCCCTCAAAGTTTTTCACGCCCCCGTCCAGCGTGGCGTTGCCGGACAGTACGATGTCAGCCGGCGAGAACCCGCGGACCGGCTCGTCGAGTGTGACGTTGAAGTTGATGGTGGTGGCGTTGGTCGGGCTGGCCTGTACCGAGGTGATGACCGGCGCGAGGTGGGTGCCGTTGTATACGATCATGAACTGCACGGCCTCCGTACTGGGGTGGCCCGCCGCATCCACGGCGGCGCCGGCGGCGATATCCACCAGGACGGTGCCGTCCGCCAGCGGCACCACGTCGAATGCGTGGGTGTCGTCCCCGTCGCCGCCCCTGAAGGCGGCCACGCTACCGCCGTTGCCGCCGTCGTCCAGCAGCTGGGCCGTCCCCGACAGGGCGATGTCGCCTGCCCCGAACCCGGTGACGGGCTCCGGGCGTCCGGTGGCGGGATCGCGCCACTCCACCGTAAAGTTGATGGCGGCGGCCTTGGTCGGGCTGGCCTGCCTGGACGTGATGACCGGTTCGGGGGCGGACCGGTCTACACGGATCTCCGCGGTACCGGATGCCACGTTCGTGCTTCCGGTCCATGACCGCACGGTACCTGCCGGCATGTGCACCTCCAGCAGATCCCCGTCGGCCGCCCCGGCCACGTCGAATGCGTACGACACGTTGAACGCCCGGACGCGGTGGACGTCCCCAGATTCGGTCGCGTATGCGGTCCCCGTGGAGCCGTCCACGGTGATGCCGGACGGTGCGCCGGGCGGGTCCCGGACGTAGGCGGAGGTAAGGTTCCCGGTGCCGTTGTATATCAGGATCCGGCCGGTGCCGGTGTCGGCCACGTATACGGCGCCCATGCCGTCGGTGGCCACGCCTGCGGGGGCGGCAAGGCCCGTGATATCGTACAGGGGCACAAACGCCGGATCGAACGCCCGGATCCGGCCGTTGCCGGTGTCGGCCACGTATACGTTGCCCGTTACGGCCGAGTCCACCGCGATGCCGGCGGGACCTGCAAGCGGGGAGGCGGTGCTCGTGATGTTCGTGATGTGGCTCCGTGCCCGGTCGAATACCTGTATCAGGTCGTTGCCGGTATCGGCCACGAATATGCGGCCGGTGCCCGCATCGACTGCGACGCCGCCGGGCCGGTCGAAGCCGTTGCGGATCTCGGCGACATGATCCAGCGTGCCGTTGAACACCGATATGCGGCCGCCGCCGTCGCGCTCTGCCACGAACAGGTGGCCGGTCCCGTTTACCGCCACGTCCTGCGGCGAGGAGAGGCCGTCCAGGGTGTCGGTGTGGTGCCGCGTGCCGTCGTACACCGCGACGCGGCCGTTGGAGCTGTCCGCCACGTATATCCGGCCCGTGTCCGTGTCGACGGCGACGCCGCGCGGCCCGTCGAACATGCCGTCGCCCGCACCGGGGCCGGGGCCGCCGATGTCCCCGTCGGGGTGCAGCACGGGGCGCATGTTGACCGCCGCGCCCGAGGGTGAGACGGCGATGTCCGATATCTGCAGCGTGGTGGCGTTGACCGGCTTGCTGAAGTTGAGATGGAACGGGACCGTCTGCAGGGCGGTGGGGCCCGTGACGGCGGCGGCGATCTCCGGGATCATGGGGACGCCGTTGTACGATACCGAGAACGGGGCGGCGGGGGCGCTGGGCGCCCCGATCATGTTGTGCGCCACACCCCCGGGTATGTACACCGATATGGTGCCGTCTGCCGTCGGGTACACGGTAAAGTTGTAGGCGTCGCCGGCGCCGGCAAAGCCCGTTACGCCACCGTGGGCCGTACCGTTGGAGAGCGTGATGTCCTGTACCGTAAACCCGGCGACCGGCATGCTCCAGTCCACCAGGAATGTGACGGCGGAGGCGTTGGTCGGGCTCTCCTGTACGGAGCTGACGGCCGGGACGGGCTGCGTGCCGTCGTATGTTATCGTAAAGGGATCGGCCTGCGCGGTCGCCGTGTTGTTGTTGCGCGCGGCGTCGCGGGCCGCACCCTGGGCGATACCCACGGATATCGTGCCGTCGGCCGTCGGGGTGACGCTGAACGTATAGTTGGCCGATGCCGTCGCAGTGGCGCCGACCGTAGTTGTCGTCCCTGGTACCGCGGCAAGGTCGGTTACCCACCCGCCGGCGCCGCCGCCGCGGGGGAGGAGTGCCGTGCCGGACAGCAGGATGCCCGTCTCGTCGAAGCCGGTGACCGGTTCCGTAAAGTTCACGCGGAATACGACGGGCGAGACGCCGGTCGTGGAGGGCAGCGGGGAGGTGACGTTGACGGAGGGCGGGGTCCTGTCGATCACCACGTGTACGGCACCGGATGCCGTGCTGGGGTTGCCCGCCGTATCCCGCACGGCGCCGGCCAGCAGGTTCACGGCCAGCGTTTCACCGTCGGCGGGGCCCGTCACGTTGAATGCGTGTACGGTGTCGTATATCCTGACGGCGTGGTTGCCCGTCTCGGCCACGTATGCGGTTCCGGTGCGGGGGTCCACGGCCACGGCGTAGGGCAGGTTGAGCCCGGTGAGGGTGGTCTTGTTGTGTCCGGTGCGGTCTAATATGCGGACCCTGCCGTCGTACAGATCCGCCACGTACAGGTCGCCCGTGGATGACACGGACACGCCGGACGGGCCGCAGTTTTCGCAGGTGAGATCGGCCGTATGCCGTCCGGTGGAGGCGTCGAATACGGCGACGCGGTCGTGCAGCGTGTCGGCGACATACAGGGTGTCTGATACCGGCGAGACGGCCACGCCGGACGGGTTGCTGAACGGACCGGTGATGTTGGCCGTGCTGTGTCCGGTGGTACGGTTGAACACGTGGACCATGTCGGTGTCGATATCTGACACGTAGAGGTAGCCGTGGGTGTCGTCGACGGCCACCCCGCGCGGGGCGATCAACTGGCCCTCGCCGATGTCGGTGATGTGCCTCCTGGTGCCAGTATCGAATACGGCGATGTGGCCGCCGGCGGAGTCGGCCACGTACAGCAGGCCTGCACCCGGATCGACTGCGATGCCGTTCGGCGTCGCGAACCCGCCGGCGATGGCGTGCAGGTACCGCAGATCGCTGTCGTACACCTGGACCTGGTCAAAGGAGCCGTCGGCCACGTAGAGGCGGCCGGTGCCCGGATCGACTGCCACTCCTAACGGCAGCTTGAAGTTTTCCCTGACGCGAGGGGATTCGGGATCGCCCATCGTCGCCACCTGCCGAATCTCGGAGAGCGGGTCGCCCACGGTTCCCGATGAAACGTTGACGTGCCGGGCCGTCAGGCCGGTGGAGGTGGAGGAGGTGCCAAGCGTCACATTCACGGGCTCGCTGAATGTCACGGTGAACGGGACGGTATCCCAGTTGACCGGCCTGTCCGGGGGGGCGGGCGTGCCAAGAACGGGGACCGGCCGGGCGCCGTCGTATACCATCGAGAAGCGGGCCGCCGCCGTCGGGTTGCCGGCCGGATCAATGGCGGCACCTGCCGCTATACCGACGAGGACGGTACCGTTGGTGGCAGGCTCCGCGCTGAAGGTGTATGTCTGGCCCGTACCGGCAAAGCCCGCCGGGCCCGAGGGTGCAGCCGTCCCGGAGACTGTGATGTCCCGTACGGTGAACCCGCGGACGGGCGTCCCCCAGTCCACCGTGAAGTCCAGGGATGTGGCGTTGGTCGGACTCGGCTGCGCCGTGGATATCAGGGGGGCAGGTCCGGACCTGTCCACCGTGATACGCGCCGTGTTCGATGCCGCGTTCGGGCTGCCGTCCGTACCGTTCACGCGGCCGGCCGGCAGGTTCACGGCAAGCACACCCTCTTCGGGATCCGTCACGTTGAACGTGTATACGGGACCGAAGACCCGGATCAGGCCGGCGTCAAAGTCGGCCACGTATACGGTTCCCGACGCCGGGTCGACGGCCACGTCGTAGGGGGACTTGAGCATGCCCGGTGCGGTGGTGTGCAGGTGGTCCCGGGTGGAGTTGAACACGTGGATGTCGCCGCCGTGGGTGTCGGCCACGTACACGTTGCCCGTCGCGTTGTCTACGGCCACCCCCTGCGGGTACTCGAATGTGGCGGGCAGGATGCCCAGGGAGCTGCCGGAGCCGCCGTCAAGGACCCTGACGGTACCGCCGCCCCTGTCGGCCACGTATACCGTACCGGACGGGCCGTGCACCCCCACGTCGTACGGGTCTCCCAGCGAGCCGCCTGTAAGGGTGCTGACCTCCACCAGGGCGCGGTCGAACACGGTGACGCGGCCGGCGTCCGGCTCGGCCGCGTACAGGCGGCCCGCGGCACCGTCAAAGCCGACGCCGTGCGCGCCGACAAGGTCGCGCGAGGTGCCGTTCAGGCCGCCCGTCGAGTTGAACGCGAGGATGTGGTTGCGGCCCCCGTTCACCACGTATGCCGTTCCGGTGCCCGGATCGACCGCCACGCCCTCCGGGGCGTCGAGCCCTCCCCCCGTGAGGGTGCCGGTGTGGCGCCCCGCCGGGTTGAAGATCTTGACATGGTCGAGGCTCCACTCGGTGACGTACAGGCTGCCGGTGGAGCCGTCGATGGCCACGCCGTACGGCACGTCGACGTCGATGTCGCGTTCGTGCCGCAGCGTGAAGCGCAGGTCCTCCACGGTACCCGAGGTGACGTTGATGTCCCGGACGGACAGGGTGGAGGCGTTCACCGGCTTGTTGAATGTCATGTTGAAGGGGACCGTCTGCAGGCGCGTGGGGTCCGGTTGCGCCGTGGTGATCGTAGCGGTAAGCGGCACCAGCTCCCGCGGGGTATACTCGTACCGTACGGAGAACTGGGCGGCCGCGACACCGGGGTTGCCCGCCAGGTCGTGTGCGGCGCCGGCGGCGATGTCCACGGATATCGTCCCGTTGTCCACTGGGGACACCGCGAACGTATAGTTGGCGCCGCCGTCGCCGTCCGTATCCGCGAAAAACACCACCCCGCCGTGTGCCGTCTCGTCCGAGACGGAGATGTCGCCTTCCGTGAACCCGGACACGGTCTCGCCCCACCCCACCGTAAAGACCACCGGGGATTCGCCGGTGGTGGAGGTGGAGGTGGAGTAGGAGGAGGTGAGGTTGATGACAGGCACCGGCGCGATCCGGTCCACGGTTATCCGCACCGTGTTGGAGTCCGTGTTGGGGTTTCCGTCCGTGTCCTGCACACGGCCCTCCGGCATGTTCGCGGCAAGCGTCTCCCCGTGCTCCAGGCCGTCCACGCCGAATGCGTATGCCATATCGAACACCAGGATGCGGCCGTGGTCCCAGTCGGTCACGTATACGGTCCCGGTGGCATCGGACACGGCCACCCCGCGCGGGCCGTCGGGCAGCCCCTCCAGGGTGTGGACGCGGTCCCCGGTACCGTTGAACACGATGATGCTGTGGGTGTTCTCGTCTGCCACGTACACGTGGCCGGTGACCCCGCTGACGGCCACGTCCATCGGGAGGTCGAACGGGCCGGGGAGGTCCCCGACGTAGCCCCCGGTACCGTTGAACACCTGCACGCGGTCGTTGCCGCTGCTGGCCACGTATATCCGGTCACGGGCAGAGTCCGCCGCCACGCCGCGCGGCGCGCTGATGCCGCCGCCCGTGATGGCGAGGAGGCGGTTCTCCAGTGTGTGGTCGAAGACGGCGATGCGGTTGTGCTGTGACTCTGTAACGTACACGTTTCCCGTGGGACCGTCGACGGCCACGCCGCGCGGGTCGCCGAGGGCGGGGGTGGTGCCCAGCTGGGCCCCCGAGGAGTCAAAGGCGGCCACGCGGAAGTTGTTCCCGATGACGACGTATGCCGTCCCCCCGGTGCCGTTGACGGCCACGTCGCGGGGTACCGAGACCCCGGTGATGTTGTCGATGCGCAGTCCGGTGCCGCCGGTGCCGCCGTCGAACACGGCCACGCGCTTGTCGGCCCACTCCGTGACGTATACCCGGCCCGTGGTGCCGTCGACGGCCACGCCCGAGGGGGCGCTGACCGGGGAGAGGGCCCCGTCGCGCACCAGCCGGTAGTCCGGATCCCGTGGGACGGTACCCGCGGTGACGTTCAGATCGGCGGCCCCGAGCGTGGAGTCGTCCACGGGCTCGTCGAACTCTACCAGCACCACCACGGTAGTGGCGTTGGTCGGGTCCGGCTGTACGGTGGAGAGGACCGGGAGGGGGCCGTCCCGGTCTATGAAGATCCCTGCTGGGGCGGACCCCGCGTTGGGGTTTCCGGCCCTGTCCAGTACGGCGCCCGCCGGCACGTGCGCGGTCAGGTTCCGCCCCGCGACGGGGCCGTCCACCTCGAAGGTGTACGCCGCCTCGAAGATCTGGATGTTGTCGGCGCCCCAGTCGGCCGCGTACAGGGCGCCCGTGGAGGGATCGACGGCGATACCCTGCACGATGTCAAAGGAGCCGGTGATGTTGGCGATGTGGTTCAGCGCGGGGTCGTACACCGCGATGCGGTCGTTTTCCGTATCCGCCACGTATACGTTTCCCGAGGAGCCGTCGACGGCGACGCCGACCGGGTTGTCGAAGATGCGGGGCAGGGCGGCGGCGGGATCCCCCGCGGGACCGAACACCCGGAGCGAATTGTCGTACGTGTCAGTCACGTATATGCCGCCCGACGGGGATACGGCCACGCCGTACGGGGATCCGAGCCCTCCGATACCGGTGACGTTGCGTCCGGCCGTATCGAACACCCGGATCAGGCCGGCGCCCGTGTCTGCCACGAACACGTGGCCGGAACCGTTGACGGCCACGCTGGTCGGAAATTCGAGCGAGTCATCGATGTCGGCGGTGTGGTGCAGCGTGTGGTTGAATACGGCGATGCGGTCGCCGCCCGAATCGGCCACGTATACGGTACCGGTGGCGCCGTGTACGGCCACGTCGGTCGGAAGGTCAAAGCCGTCTTCGATGTCGGTGAGGTGGTGCAGTGCGGGATCGAACACCCGTACGCGGTTGTTGCCCTCGTCCGCCACGAACACGTGGCCGGTCCCGTTCACCGCCATGCCGTACGGCTGGTCGAACTGGCCCGGGCCGCCGCCGTCAAAGGTGCCGCTGTACCGCGGGATCAGGCGCAGGTTCTGTACCGTCCCCGACGAGACCGCGATGTCCGACGTATCCAGGGTGGAACCGTTCACCGCCTCGCCAAAGCTCATGCGGAACGGGACGGTCTGCAGGTTGGTGGGGCCCGGTAGCCCGGGGGCGAGGCGGGGGACGGGGGGCGTCGCGTCATACATCACGAACAGCGGGGACGAGGCGTTGTTGTTGCTGTTGCCGGCGATGTCGGTGGCGGCGCCGGGGCCGATCAGGACACGGACGGGCCCGTCGCGGTGGGGCCGGACCTCGAATGTGTGGGCGGCCGTGCCGGCGCCCGGTACGGCCGTGAGGTTGGCCGCCCCGCCGTGCCCGGTGCCGTTGGACAGGCGGATGTCGTCGGGTGCAAACCCGGTGACGTTCTCGGCCCAGTCCACCCGGAAGCCTATCACAGGCGAGCGGGTAGGATCCAGCAGCAGGGAGGCGTCCTCCGGGGTCAGGAGGGGGGGTGCCGGCCCCGTCCTGTCTATGTCGACGTATACCGTGTTGGAGTCCGTGTTGTCGGCGCCGTCCCCGTCCAGTACGGTGCCGGCCGGCAGGCTCACCGCAAGGGCCTCCCCGTCGGCGGCCCCGGACACGGCGAACTCGTATGATATGTCAAAGACGGTGACCGTGTGGCCGATCCGGTCCGTCACGTATACGGTGCCCAGCGGGGGGTCTGTGGCCACGCCGTACGGGGCCGGGAGATGTCCGGTGGTGTGGACGAGATCCCCGGTGCCGTTGAACACCGAGACGCGGTCGTCCTGACTGCCGGCCACGTGTACCGTACCCGACAGCGGGTCGGCGGCCACCCCTATCGGCAGGTCGAAGGCGCCGGAGATGGCGCCGGTATAGCGTCCCTGGCGGTCGAACATGGCGACCTGGTCGGTGCTCTCGCTCACGTACACGGTTCCGGTGGCGGGGTCGACGGCCACGCCGAGCGGGAAACTGAGGGTGCGCGGGAGGCTCCCGGCTCGGGTCCCGTCGGAATTGAATACGAGGACGGTGCCGGTCCGCACCTCGGCCACGTATATGCGGCCCGCCTCCGGATCGACTGCCACCCCCGTGGGGCCGTTGAAGGGCCCGGGGAGATCGTCGAGGCGGTCCCCCGTACGGCTGTCGAATACGGTGACGCGCGGATCGCCAAAGTCCGTGACGTATATCCGGCCGGTGGACGGGTCCAGCGCCACGTATTCCGGCGTGGTGAAATTGGCCAAGAGGTCGGCGATGTGGCTCCTGTCAAAGTCCAGGACGGCGACGCGCTTGTTGCCAAAGTCGGCCACGTACGTTATGCCCGAGGAGGCGTTGACGGCAATGCCGCGCGGACTGTCGAACCGGTCCGTGCCGTTGCCGGGGCCGCCGAACGTCTCGCGGTACCGCAGCACCGGTTTCAGGTCGTGGACGGTACCGGACGTGACGCCGATGTCCGATGCGTTCATGGTGGAGGCGTTCACGCCCTTGTTGAAGCCCATGCCGAACCGTACGGTATGCAGGTTGACGGGGCCCGGGGCGTCAGGAGAGGAGAGGGCGGCCGTCAGCGGGACCGTCCCGTATACCGCGGAGAGGGGGGCCGCCTCCACACCGGGGTTGCCGGCCGCGTCCCGTGCCGCCCCCGCCGGTATCTCCACCAGGACCGTCCCGTCCGCGGAGGGCAGGAGCTCGAATGTGTATGTGTCGCCGGCACCCGAAAAGGCGGCGGGTCCGCCTCCGCCGACGGTGGGGGGCCCCGACAGGATGATGCTGCTGGTGTTGAACCCGGTGACAGGCTCGTTCCAGTCCACACGGAAGACCATCTTTGGCACATCGGATCGGGAGGGCACGGCCTGGATCGTGGGTATCGGGCCGGTCCTGTCCACGGTGATGGACGTGTCGGCCCCCGTGTTGGCGTTGCCGTCGGGGTCGAACACGCGGCCGGTCGGCAGTTCCACATGCAGGACCCGCCCGTTCACAGGATCCGCCACATCAAAGCCGTATGCCGGATCCAGCACCAGGACGCGGTGGCCGCCCCGCTCGGCCACGTATACGGTGCCCGACAGGGAATCGACGGCCACGCCGGCCGGGTTTGCAAAGCCGCCGGTGGTGATGTTGTGCGTGTGGCGGCCCGTGGTATCGTATACGGCGATGCGGCCGGTGCCGGCGGCGCCGGCTACGGCGGCCGTATCTGCCACGTACACCGCACCGGAGCGGTCGTCGACGGCCACGCCGGCGGGACGCTTGAATGTACCGGGCAGGTCCTGGAGCGGCTCCAGAGCCGAGTCGTATACGGCGACCCGGTCGTTGAATGTGTCGGCCACGTATACGGTACCGGACGCGTCGTGGACGGCCACCCCCGAGGGACCGCTCAACCCTTCGGTGATGTTGGCCGTGTTGCGGCCGGTGGTACCGTCGAACACGGCGATCCGGTCGTTGAACGGGTCGGCCACGTATACGGTGTCCGACCGGATGTGGACTGCCACCCCCGAGGGGCGGTCCAGCCAGCCGGTGATCTCGCCGATGCCTGCCGGGCGGCCGGTGGTACCGTCCATCACGGCGACGCGGTCGCTGCCGGTGTCGGCCACGTAGAGGCGGCCGGCGCCGTCGACGGCCACCCCGGCGGGGTTGTCGAACCCGGCCGTGATGTTGGCGGTATGGTGCCGGGCCGTGTTGAACACGGTGACGCGGTCGTTGCCCGTATCGGCCACGTATACGGTTCCGGAGGCGGTGTCGACGGCCACCCCCGAGGGGCGGTCCAGCCGGCCCGTGCCGGCGCCGGCGGTGCCGTTGCCCAGATCCGTGTGCAGTACGGCGGGCTCCAGGTTCCGGACGGTCCCCGAGGATACCGTGATATCCGATGTATCGAACGTGGACGCATCCACGTGCTCGCTGAACGTGACGGTGAACGGTACGGTCTGCAGGCGGGTGGGGTCGCCCACGGTAGCCGCGATCCTGGGGATGGGGGACGAGCCGGTGTACACCATGACGAGCCGGTCGCCCGGCACGCTGGGGTTGCCCGCCGGATCCGGTACGGCGCCGGGGCGGATGTCCACCAGCAGGCTTCCGTCCCCCGTGGGCGAGATGTCGAACGTATAGCTGGCGCCCGCCCCCGCAAAGTTGGTGACACCGCCGTGCGGGGCCGTCCCCGACACGACGATGTCGTCCGTGTCAAACCCCTCGACGGGCTCCCTCCAGTCCACCCTGATGTTGACCGTGTCCGCGTATGTGGGGCTGGACTGCACGGCCGTGACCTCCGGGACCGGCCCCATGGAATCGTACACGATCTCCAGCGGAACCCCCGCGGCACCGGGGTTGTCGGCCAGGTCGTGTGCGGAACCGGCCGGTATCTCTATGCGTATCTTCCCGTCGTCGGCCGGCCGGACCTCGAAGGTATAGTTGGCGTACCCGTCCAGTCCGCCCAGGTTGACCGCCCCGCCGCCGTATACCGTGGCCCCCGACACCCGGACGTCGCCGGCCCCGAACCCGGTGACGTTCTCGCCCCATTCCACCCGCAGGTTGATGACCGTCGAGTTGGTGGGGCTCCGCTGCACCGCCGTGATCACCGGTACCGGAGGCCCGGTGTCGTATACGATCTCGAACGGGACGGCCCCCGGCCCGGCGTTGCCGGCCAGGTCGTGCGCGGAACCGGCCGGTATCTCCACGCGTACCGTCCCGTCGGCGGCCGGCCGGACCTCGAATGTATAGTTGGCGCCCGCCCCCGTAAAGTTGGCGATGTCGCCCGCGGAGAGGCGCGCCCCCGACACCCGGACGTCGCCGGGCCCGAACCCGGTGACGTTCTCGCCCCAGGCGACCGTAAAGTCCAGAACGGTCGAGTTGGTGGGGTCGGGCTGCGTGGAGTTGATGACGGGTACCGGGGGCATCCTGTCTATGACGACGGCCGCCCTGTCGGACCCCTCGTTGGGGTTGCCGGCCGCATCGCGCACGGCACCTGCCGGCATGCCCACCGTAAACCGGTCCCCGTGATCCAGCCCGCCCACGTCAAACGCGTACGACACGTCGAACCGGTGCACCTCGTGGTCGAAGGTGTCGGCCACGTACAGCGCGCCCGTGACCGGGTCCACCCCCACGCCGGCCGGGGTGCTGAACGAGTGGTCGAATCTTGGAACCACCTCCCCGTAGGCCTGGGTGTTGAATGCGCGGACGATGTTGGCCGTGTTGTGTCCGGTACCGTTGAACACGGCTATCCGTTCGTTGACAAAGTCGGCCACGTATACGGTCCCGGTGGCGGGATCGATGGCCACGCCGGTGGCCGTGTCGATCCTGCCGTCGGTGACGTTGGTGATAAAGTCCCCCGTTCTGTTAAACACCGCGACGCGGTCGTTGCCCGTGTCGGCCACGTATATGCGGCCGGCCGCACCGTCCACCTCCACGCCGGCCGGAAAGTCGAACCCGTCCGCAATCTCCGACGTGTAGCGGCCCGCACCGTCGAAGACCGCGACGCGGTCGTTGCCCGTGTCGGCCACGTATACGGTTCCGGTGGCGCCGTCGACGGCCACGCCGTACGGGGTGTCGAGCCGGTCCGCCCCGATGTCGGCGATGCGGGGCCAGGCCGAGCCCGGATCGGCAGGGGGTGGAGTTGGGGGGGAGCCGCCGCCGACACCGGTGGCCGAGCTCCACGAGACCCGCATCCCCGTATAGTTGAACACCCGGACCCGGTCGTTCTCCGTGTCGGCCACGTATACGGTTCCGGTGGCGGGATCGACTGCCACGCCGTACGGGGTGTCGAGTCCGTCCGTGATGTTGGCCACATGGCGTCCCGTGGCAACCTCCAAGACCGCGATGCGGTCGTTCTCCGTGTCGGCCACGTACGCGTAACCCGCGGTACCGTCGAGCGCCACGTCGTACGGATGGTTCAGCTGGCCGCCGGCGGCGCCGGGGGCGCCGGGGCCCGAGCCGAATGTAGAGTTGTACCGCAGCGGCCACCGGGGGTCGGACACCGTGCCCAGCGTGGCGTTGACGTCCGATATCTCGACGGTCGAGGCGTTGACCGCCCCGCCGCGGTACACTATACCCATCGGGACGGACTCCAGGTTGGTATACCACACGCCCCCGTGGGACCGCACCTCCCGGGTCAGCGGCGTGACGAAATAGCGGTTATTGACGGCGGCGGGCGCCTCCTCGTCGACGGTGTGGGCCGCCACGGGGTGCGGCGGCGTGCCGTCGTATACCACGGAGAACCTGGCGGATGCGGCACTGGGGTTGCCTGCCAGATCCCGCGCGGCGCCCGCCGGGACGCCCACCAGGACCGTCCCGTCCGCCACAGGCGAGACCTCGAACGTATAGTTGGCGGCGGCGCCGTTGCCGTTGCCGTTGCCGTTGTCGGCGCCTACCCGCGCAAAGTTCTTCACCCCCCCGTCAAGTGCGGCGGTGCCGCCCAGTATGATGTCGTCCGCCCCGAACCCGCGCACCCCCATGTCAAAGTGTACCGTGAACCCGATGGCGGTGGCGTTGGTCGGATCAGGATGTGCCGAGCCGACGACCGGGACGGGGGGCGTGCGGTCGATGTTGATGCGCACCGTCCCGGATGCGGCGTTCTCGTTGCCGGCCGGATCCAGGACGGCGCCCTGCGGTATGTTCACAGCCAGCACCTCATCGGCCTCCACGCCGGCCACCTCGAAGGCGTACCCGGGATCATACACGCGGACGGGGCGGTCGACATCGTTGACCACGTATACGGTTCCGGCCGAGGGATCGACTGTTATGCGGATGGGCCGTCCCGGCGGGTCGATCTGCGCGACGCGGTCCCAGGTGCCGTTGAACACCGCGATGACGCCGTTGTCGGTCTCGGCGGCATACAGGGTGCCCGACGAGGGGTCCACGGCCACGCCTGACTGGAGGGCGAACATGCCGGCGATGTCGTGTATGTGATCCAGGGTCGAGTTGAAGACCCTGATCATGTTGGCCTGCGCATCCACCACGTAGACGGTTCCCGACAGCGGATCGGCGGCCACGCCTATCGGGAAGACAAACGTGCCCGGCAGGTCGGCGATCTCCTGCCGTGTCGCGGTATCGAATACTCGAACGCGGAGGTTGGCCGTATCGGCCACGTATACCCGGCCGGCCGCCCCGTCGACGGCCAGCCCCTCCGGGCCGTTGAACCTGCCTGCGAGCTCGCCGAGCGGGTGCCCGGTACCGTTGAAGATCCGGACCAGGCCGCTGCCGGTGTCGGCCACGTAGACGTCCCCGGTGACGCCGTGTATGGACACGTCCCTGGGATACCGGAGGCCGGTGATCTGGCCCGTGTAGGCGCCGTCGGGGCCAAACACGGCGATGCGGTGGTTGCTGCGGTCCGCCACGTACACGTGGCCGGTGCCGTTGACGGCCACGCCGTACGGATAGTCGGCCAGCTGCGCCGCGCCAAGGCTTCCGTTGGCCGAAAAGACGCGCTCCAGGTTCCGCACCGTACCCGAGGTGGCGTTGATGTCGGAGGCGTCCAGTGTGGTGGCGTTTATGGACCTGCCGAACCCCATGGTGAAGGGGATGGTATCAAGGGCGGTGTGCAGGGGCGTCTCCGTGGCCAGCAGCACCCCCATCTGGCCGCCGCCCGAGAGCGCCTGCGGGAATGCGGGTTCCGCACCCACGGCGTTGCCGGCCGCATCCTCCAGCAGGGTCAGGTTCAGCAGGACTGTGCCGCCGGCCGCCCGCGGTGCCGGCGCACCCGTGAACTCGACAAGGTGGACGGCGGTGCCATTACCGGCAAGCGGATCCGGGGACGCATAGCTGCGCGGGAGGCCGTCCACGGACAGCTCGCCGTATGCGGAGGCGCCGTAGGCGTACACGGGCTCGGTATACCGTACGGTGAACCGGTTGGGCGCGGTGATCACGGCAGAGTCGACGGCCGGCGCCTGCCCGTCGGACAGCGGTATCCGGAGGGACGTCGAGGTGCCCATGGTGATGTCGTACACGTCCGTGACGGCCGTCGAGTCCACCGGCAGGGTGCCGGTGGCGTCCGTCGTCCCGACCGCGGAGCCGCCGTCAAGCGCCAGCGTGTGTACGGCGGTGCCGTTGCCCCCCAGCGGATCGGCCGCATACGCGCGGGCCGTACCGTCGATCACGGGCACGCCGTATGCGGTCCCGGTGGCGTTCACCGGTACCGTATACGATAACGTTATCTGGCGCGGGCCGGTGACGGCCGCCGCCGTGACGACCGGCGCCTGGCCCGGCACCAGCTCCTGCAGGACGTCCGTCCGCGTACCCGCTGCATTGCCGGCCGTATCGGCGATGGCAGTCAGGTCCATCGTGAGGGTGCCGCCGGCGGTCCGCGGCGCCGGCGTCCCCGTGAACGTGATGACATGCACGGCGGTGCCGTTGCCCGCAGGCGGCCGATCCGCATCCAGGGTCCTGGGGATGCCGTCCACGACCAGCCGGCCGTATGCGGCCGACGTGGCGTTCACGGGCTCCGTATACCATACCGTCACGTTGAGGGGGCCGGTGACGGCCGCCGAGGAGACGGCGGGAGGGAACCGGTCTACGGTGATGCCCGTCCGGCCGGAGGTCACGCTGGGGTTGCCCGCGATATCCCGCACGCCGCCGGCCGGCAGCCCCACCCCCAGGACGGCGCCGGCCGTGGCGTTTGCCACCTCGAAGGCGTATGCCGTATGGTCAAGGACGTGGCCGCGCGTACCGGAGCGGTCCACCACGTATATCCGGCCGGTGACCGGGTCGGCGGCCACCCCCCGCGGGCCGTCAAAGGTCCCGGGGAGGTCCGGCAGCGGGTGTCCCGTACCGTTGAACACGGCGATGCGGTCGTTGTTCTGGTCGGCCACGTACAGGTTGCCCTGGGAGTCGACGGCCACGCCGGTGGGGGTGTCAAACCCGCCGATGGTGGTGCCGGCGTCCCGTCCGGCGGGGTCCAGCACCCTGACGTGGTCCGATATCGAATCGGAGACGTACGTCCTGCCGGTGGCGGGATCAAAGGCCACGCCGCTCGCATACGTGAATCCCGACCGGAGGTCCCCCGTGTACGCCAGATCGCGGTCGTACACGGCGACGCGGGCGCCGTCGGCCACGAGCACGTGGCCGGTGCCGTTGACGGCCACGTCCGCCGGGAAGCCGAATGTCGTGCCGGCCAGGTCGCCGGTGTGCACCCCGGCAGGGTCGTACACGGCGATCCGGCGGCCGAGGGTGTCCACCACGTACAGCGTGCCGGTGGCGCCGTCGACGGCCACGCCGACGGGTTCGCGGAAGGGGCCCGGGATGGCGGTGACGTTGTGTCCGGTACGGTTGAACACCAGGACGTGGTCTCCGCCGGTGTCGGCCACGTACACGCGGCCGGTGGCGCCGTCGACGGCCACGCCCTCCGGACTGGCAAGGACGCCGCCGCCGCCGAAGGCGCCGCCCGGGTACAGCGCCGCGCGCAGGTTCTGCACCGTGCCGGAGGTCACCTCGATATCCCGTGTGTCCAGTGTGGTGGCGTTGATGCGCTCGCCGAATGTCAGGTTGAATGGTACCGTGTGCAGGCGCGTGGGGCCGGGCGGCAGGTCGGCGGTGAACTCCGGTACCGGCGGGGTGCCGTCATACACCACGGAGAACGGGCGGGCGGATGCCGCGCCGGGGTTGCCGGCCCTGTCCGCCGCCGCGCCGGCGGCGATCCCGACGGCGATGGTGCCGTCCCCGGAGGGGGTGACCTCGAACGCGTATGTGCTGTTGCCGTCGCCGCCCGCAAAGTTCCTTACCGCCCCGTCCAGCGTGGCGTTGCCGCCAAGCACGATACCGGCCGCGCCGAACCCGCGGACCGGCTCGCCCCAGTCCACCCCGAAGTCGACGGTGGTGGCGTTGGTCGGGCTTCCCTGTACGGCAGAGACGGCCGGGACGGGCGGCGTGGAGTCGTACACTATGGAGAACCGGGCGGCGGCCGCGCTGGTGCGGCCCTCCATGTCACGGGCCGCCCCCTCGGCTATATCGACGTGCAGCTCCCCGTCGGCCACAGGCACGACATCGAACGCGTATGCGGAGCCGGCGCCCGCAAAGTTGATCACGGCCGCCGGCGCGGCCGCGCCGGACAGTACGATGTCATCCCCGCCGAATCCTGAGACGGGGGAGCGCCAGGCGACGGCAAAGCTTATGGTCGAGGCGTTGGTAAAGCCGGACCGCTCGGATGTGATTGTCGGGGCCAAAGCGGTCCTGTCGATCTCGATGCGGGCCGTGTTGGATCCGGCGTTGGGGTTGCCGGCAGCATCCCGCACGCCGCCGGCGGGCAGGGTCACGTTGAGGATCCTCCCGTCGTCGGCCCCCGTCACGTTAAAGGCGTATGCCGCATCAAAGACGTGGATGGAGTGGGTGCCGGCGTCGGCCACGTATACCCGTCCGGAGCCGTCCGTATCCACGCCGTACGGGGTGGTGAACCCGCCGGTGATGTTGGCGATGAGGTTCCCGGCGGGATCGAACACGGCGATGCGGCCGTTGTGGCGGTCGGCCACGTATACGGTTCCAAAGTCGTCTACGGCCACGTCGGTCGGGTTGTCGAGCCGGTCGTCGATGTCGTCCAGCGGCGTCCGGTCGGGGCCGAACACGGCGATGCGGTCGTTGCCGTCGGCCACGTATACGCGGCCGGTGTAGGCGTCGACGGCGATACCGGAGGGAGTATTGAACGAGCCGGACAGGTAGGCTATCCGGCGCAGATCCGCATCGAACACGGCGACGCGGTTCTTGAAGGTGTCGGCCACGTATATCATGCCGGTGGTGGAGTCGACTGCCACGCCGAACGGGTTGCTGAACGGGTCGTCGGTGTCGCCGCCGATGTCGCCGGTGTGATTCCCGGAGGAGTCGAACACCCGTATGATGTTGGCGAACCAGGATGCCACGTATGTCGTGCCGGTGGAGGCGTCTATGGCCACGGTGGACGGGCGGTTGAACGGGTTCGCAAGGCCGCCCGTGATCTCGCCGGTGTACGTCCCGTCGGGATCAAAGATTTTTACGCGGCTGTTGGCCGAGTCGGCCACGTATATCGCGCCGGTGACGGGGTGTACCGTCACGCCGTACGGGCTGTCGAACTGGTCGTCCGCCGTACCCAGGCCGCCGAATGTGTGGTTGTGGTGCCACACAGGTACCAGATCCCGGACGGTTCCCGAGGTGGCGTCGATGTCCGAGATATCGAGTGTCGTGGCGTTGACGGCCTCGCTGAATGTCATGTTGAACGGCACTACTAGCAGGCCGGTGGGGCCCGCCCGCGCTGGGACGACCTCCGGAACCGGGGGCGTGCCGTCGTAGACCATATAGAACGGGACGGAGGCGGCACCGGCGTTGCCGACCCTGTCCCGGGTGACGTTTGCGGGTATGCCCACCCGTATGATCCCGTCCGATGCCGGTACGATGTCAAAGGCGTACACGGCGGAGCCGTCGCCGCCCGAAAAGGCGGCTATGCCCCCGTGCTCGGCGGTCCCCGATATCGTGACGTTGTCCGCGGTAAACCCGCGGACCGGCTCCCCCCAGTCCACGCGGAGGTTGACGGTGGTGGCGTTGGTCGGGTTCGGCTGTACGGACGTGATGACCGGTACCGGGCGGGTGCCGTCGTATGTACGCGAGAACCGGGCCGCCTCCCCGCTGGGGTTGCCCGCCACATCCACGGCCGCGCCGGCGGCGATGTCCACGTGTATGGTGCCGTCCGATACCGGCGAGATCTCGAAGGTATAGACGGCGCCGCCGCCTTCGAACTCGGCCACCCCCCCGTGGGTGGCATTTCCCGATACGGTGATGTTCCCCGCCCCGAACCCCGTGACTGGCCTGCCGAAATCGACCCGGAAGTGGATGGTGGCGGCGTTGGTCGGATCCGGCTGTGCGGAGGACACGCGCGGTATCACGGAGGACCGGTCTATGTCGATGCGCACCGTGTTGGATTCCACACCCGCGTTCCCGGCCTGATCCCGCACGCGGCCCTCCGGCAGGTATACGGCGAGCGTCCGCCCGTCGGCCGCATCCGCCACGTCAAAGGTATATCCAATATCAAAGGCATGGACGCGGTTGTTGTTCTCTTCGATCACGTACAGGGTGCCCGAAAAACCGTCTAATGCCACGCCGTACGGGCCGGCGAACCGTTCGGAGGTGACGGCGATTTGGCCCCCTGCGGAGTCGAACACCCGGACGCGGCCGTTCTGCCGGTCCGACACGTATATGTTGCCGGTGGAGTCGTCGACTGCCACGCCGTACCCCTGCCGGACCCGGCTGGTGATCTCAAAGAGCGGGGTCCTCTCGGAGTCGTATACCCGGATGAGGTGGGCGTTCGTGTCGGCCACGTATATGTCGCCGGTGGTCTCGTCGACCGTCACGTCGAGCGGGTGGACAAGCCCGTCGATCGTGTCGATGTGGTGTCCCGTGGAGTTGAATACGTAGACGTGGTGGTTGCCAAAGTCGGCCACGTATACGGTTCCGGTGGCGCCGTCGACGGCCACGCCCCTGGGCGAGTTGAACGGGCCGGTGATGTTGGTTACGAATTGCAGGCCGGAGTCGAATACGGCGACGCGTCTGTTGCCCGAGTCGGCCACGTATATGTCGCCGGTGGTGCCGTCGACCGTCACGTCGTGCGGGGAGTTGAACCGGCCGGTGATGTCGTAGGCGTACTGCCTCGTGGCAGGGTCGAACACCTGGATGCGGTTGTTGCCCGTGTCGGCCACGTATATGTTGCCCGCAGTGTCCGTTGACACGCCGGACGGATTTTTAAACTGGCCGTCGTTTGTGCCTTCGTCGCCGAAGGTTCCGTTATGCAACAGGGCCGGGCGCAGGTTTTGTACCATCCCCGAGGTGGCGTTGATGTCCGACGTGTCAAGGGATGTCGCATTTATGGTCCCGTCGAACGTCATGTTGAAGGACAGGGCGGGCAGGCGGGTATAACCGGACTGTACGGTGGAGATTGTCGGGGCCGGCCGCGTGCCGTCATGGACGATCAGGAACTGTGGCGCGGCGTTGCCGGTGTTGCCCGCCCCGTCCCGGGCCGCGCCGGCCGCGATGTCCACCCGTATGATCCCGTCAGATACGGGGGACACGTCGAATGTGTAAGCGGCGGCGTCGCCCGCAAAGTTGGTCACGCCGCCGTGGGAGGCCGTCCCGGACGCCGTGATGTCGTCCCTTTCAAACTCGAGGACCGGCTCGCCCCAGCTTACCTTGAAGTTGATGGTGGTGGCGTTGGTCCGGGCCGGCTGTACGGATGTGATGGCGGGCGTGGGGGGCGTGCCGTCGTATGTGATCGAGAACTGTGGCGCGGCGTTGCCGGTGTTGCCCGCCCCGTCCCGGGCCGCGCCGGCCGCGATGTCCACCCGTATGATCCCGTCAGATACCGGGGACACGTCGAATGTGTGGTTGGCGCCGCCGTCGATGCTTGCAAGGTTGGCTATGCCGCCGTGGGAGGCGTTGCCCGATATCACGATGTCGTCCTTTTCAAACCCGAGGACCGGCTCGCCCCAGCTTACCTTGAAGTTGATGGTGGTGGCGTTGGTCCGGGCCGGCTGTACGGATGTGATGGCGGGCGTGGGGGGCGTGCCGTCGTACAGGATTGAAAAGCGGTCCGCCATCTCGTTGCGGTTGCCGGCCGCATCCTGCACCACCCCCGCCGCGATGTCGACCAGTATGGTCCCGTTCGACGTGGGTGACACGTCAAAGGTGTAGGCCGAGCCGTTGCCCGCAAAGGCGGTTATGCCGCCGTGGGAGGCGTTGCCCGATATCACGATGTCGTCCTTTTCAAACCCGGTGACGTTGCCGCCAAAGTTCACCCGGAAGTTGATGGTGGTGGCGTTGGTCGGACTGGACTGTACCGCGGTGATGGCGGTGGCAAGATGCATGGTGTCATAGACGATCGAGAAGCGGTCGGCTTTGGTGTTAAAGTTGCCCGCCCCGTCCCGTGCCGCACCGGCCGCGATGTCGGCCCATATGATCCCCTCCGATACCGGGGATATGTCAAAGGTGTAGGCGGCTGCGGCGCCATCAAGGTGGGTTATGCCGCCGTGGGAGGCGTTGCCCGATATCACGATGTCGTCCTTTTCAAACCCGGTGACCGGATCGTCCCAGTCCACCCGGAGGTTGATGGTGGCGGAGTTGGTCGGGTCGGCCTGCAAGGAGGTGATTGTCGGGACGGGGGATCCGTCGTAGGCCATCGAGAACCGGGGCGCCGCCGCACTGGGGTTGCCGGCCAGATCATGCGCCATCCCCGCCGCGATGTCGACAAGGACGGTCCCGTCCGATACAGGGGACACGTCGAAGGTGTAGGCGGAGCCGCCGCCCTCAAAGTTGGTTATGCCGCCGTGGGAGGCCGTCCCGGATACGGTGATGTCGGCCGCCCCGAACCCGGTGACCGGCTCGTCCCAGTCCACCCGGAGGTTGACGGTGGCAGGGTATGTCGGGCCCGCCTGTACGGAGGTGATGTTGGCCGAGGGGGCCTTGCGGTCTATGACGACGTCGATCCTGTTGGAGTCCTCGTTTGCGTTTCCCGCCGTGTCGTTCACGCCGTCGGCCGGTACCGTTACGGCGAGCGTGCGGCCGTCGGCCGGATCCTCCACGACAAACGACGACACGGTGTTGAATACCAGGACGCGATCGTTGCCGGTGTCGGCCACGTACAGGTGTCCGGAGGAGATGTCCACATCCACGCCCCGGGGGGCGCTGAATCCGGTGATGTTGGTGATGCTGTGCAGTGTGGAGTTGAATACGGCGATGCGGTCGTTGCCGGTGTCGGCCACGTATATGCGGCCGGTGGTTTCGTCGACGGCCACGCCGCGCGGGGCGTTAAGCTGGGGGATGTAGCCGGCAAGGGTCCTGTCGGTCCTGTAAACTGCGACGCTGTTGTTGCCGGTTTGGGCCACGTATACCATACCCAGGACGGGGTCGACGGCCACGTCACGCGGGGCGCCGTGCACAGTAATGCCGCCGGCGAAGTTCAATCCACTACCCTGGTGATAGATCCATACACGGCTCCTGGTGGGGTCTGCCGTGTACAGATGTCCGCCTTGTCCGGTTTGGGGTGAAGGAACAAAGTCCATCCCGGTGTAGGCGGTTGTAGGATTACTAGCTTGCCAGTGCCAACCGAGGTTGGTGACGAATCTTGCCAGCG
>OY282432.1:2265000-4091553 GCA_958295985.1 uncultured Candidatus Binatia bacterium | reverse complement strand
CTGGAGCCGGGCATGCACGTGCTGTCGGTGTTGCCCAACGAGATCGATGACGAGGTATTTCGCCGGTGCCATCGCTACGTCTATTCCCGGACGCCCAGGACGGACTATCACGTGGCCGACCCGGAGCGCCGCCCGGCGGTGGGCTATGAGCCCATCGACACGGATTGGCTGCGAAGGGAGGAGTGGCTATTGGGCAAGGAGAAGCGGGTCTTCCTGTCCGACGTCGTTCTCGGAAACTATCAGGGAAGGGCGAAGCCGGAGGAGATCACCTGCTTCGTGACCCAGGGAATACCCATCCAGTTTGCGGCATCGGCCTGCAAGGTCTACGAGGGCGCGCGGGCTCGGGGCCTGGGCCACGAGCTGCCGCTGAGCTGGTTTCTGCAGGACATCAGCGACTGACCCATCGACATGGCCGGCTACATCCTGCGCAGAAGCCTATGGGCCATCCCGACGATGCTGGGGGTGATGGTCTTCATCTTCCTCGTGATGCGGGTGCTGCCCGGCGACCCCGCCTATGCGATCCTGGGAGATGAGGCGCCGGCGGAGGCCCTGGAGCAGTTCCGCCGGGGATGGGGCCTCCACGAACCCCTCTGGGTGCAGTTCGGCGACTACGTCTGGGGCCTGTTGCGGGGCGATCTCGGCATCTCCATGGCCAACCGGCGGCCCATCCTGCCGCAGATCCTGAGGGCGCTCCCGTACACGCTGGATCTCGCGGTCTCGGGGCTGGCGGTGGGGCTGTTGCTGGGCATACCGCTGGGCATCCTCACGGCCCGCCGCCGTAACACCCTGACGGACTATTGCGCCCGGGTGCTTTCGCTGGCGGGCATCTCGACCCCGTCGTTCTACCTGGGCATCCTGCTGATCTTCTTCTTCGCCTACCGGCTGCGCCTCTTCCCGGTGATCGGCGCCGGCGACCTGAACGATCCGTGGGATCGCCTGCATCATCTGGTGCTGCCGGCCCTGAGCGTGGGCCTGGCCATGATGTCCTACATCACCCGGGTGACACGGTCGGCTCTGCTAGAGGTGATCAACATGGAATACGTGCGCACGGCGCGGGCCAAGGGTCTCAAGGAGCGCTGGGTGATGTACAAGCACGCGCTCAAGAATGCCCTGATGCCGGTGGTTTCGGTCGTCGGCATCTATACCGGCATCCTCATCGGGAGCTCCATCCTCGTCACCATCGTATTCAACCGGCCGGGCCTGGGGAAGCTCATGGTGGGCGGCATCAACACGCACGACTATACGATGCTCCAGGCCGTGATGACGTTCTATGCCGGCATCATCGTCCTGGTGAATCTCCTGACCGATCTCACCTATGCGTTCATCGACCCGCGGATCCGGTACAGGTGAATCCATGAGCGCCAATGCCAATGAACCCTTGAGCGTCGAGATCACGTCCGGCAGGCGCCGGCGCCGAAGGATCTGGCGCTCCATGAAGCGCAACAAGACCACTTTGGTGGGGCTCGTCCTGACCGCGCTGATCCTGCTGGCGGCGCTGTTCGCGCCGTGGCTGGCGCCGTTCGATCCCATCCAGCAAAACCTCATGGAGGGAGACCTGCCGCCGGGGCCGGTACACCTGCTGGGCACGGACAGCTACGGCAGGGACGTGCTGTCGCGCATCCTCATGGGGGCGCGGGTTTCCCTGGGCATCGCTCTGTCCGCGGTGGGCATGGCGCTGGTTTTCGGCAGCACCCTCGGCGTCGTCGCGGGGTACAAGGGCGGCGTCATCGACACCGTCACCGTCCGTTTGACCGACCTGCTGATGACCTTCCCGACGACGATTCTGGGGCTGATGGTGCTGGCCGTCCTGGGCTCCGGGATGGTCAATCTCTCCATCGCCATCGCTATCGCCATCACCCCGAGATTCGCCCGGATCGCCCGGGGCTCCGCCATTTCGCTGCGCGAGCGGGACTTCATCCAGGGGGCCCGCGCCCTTGGCATGAGCGATCTGCGGATCATCGCCAGGCACGTGCTGCCCAACATCTCCAACGAGGTCCTGGTGGTCGCGAGCCTCTGGACCGCCACGGCCATTCTCCAGGAGGCCAACCTGAGCTTCATCGGCCTCGGCGTGAAACCGCCCACGCCGAGCTGGGGCGGGATGATCCGGGACGGCGTGAACCAGCTCCTCAATCAACCCTGGCTGTCCATCGCACCCGGCGCCGCCATCTTCGCCGTGGTGCTGGCGTTCAACATGATCGGCGACGGACTGCGGGACATCCTCGACCCGAGGACCATGGACTGACGGAGGTCCGTTGCGGTGACGATGGGGATTCGTTCAGAGCCGGAGGCTCCTCCAACGTCGGGGCGATGGGCGGTGCAACTCGCTGTCGAACACGCCGCGCTTGCCGCGGAGGAACTCCATGGCGTCGGTCCAGGCTCGGGCTTCGGCCGGTGTGATTTCCTCTCGCGCGCGGTGGTCGTTTTTCTCGATGAACTGGTCGAGGGTGTCGTGCAAGGACCGCGTCTTGCGGATCTGGAGTTCCCGGAGCCGGGTGGAGTGTGCGTGGCCCGGACAGGTTTCCTCGGCCAGGAGGAAATGAGGCAGGCAGATGCCGTCGGCGGCGCGGTACTTGTCGGAGAACTCCGCTTCGCCGAGGAGGTCCAGCAGTTGCCGGAGGTGGATGGACTCGGAACGCGCAGCGTGCACGCAGGCGGGGCAGCGGCTCCTCTTGAGCCTGGTGTGCAGGCGTGATCGCGTGCGCCCAAGCCAAGCCTTCAGGGTACGCCATCTCGCAACCGGAGGCTCTCCGGCCAAACGCTGAAATCGGCTCAGCAGGTCCTTGGCGATGATGGCGAAGCCCAGGTCCGGGGCGCTGGATGCCGGGACGTCGCGCAGTTGCCACGTGTGCAGGTTGCAGAGGCCGAAGGAGTCCCGCAGTCCCATGCGCGTGGGCACGTCGGTCACGCGTTCGTAGAGGACGCTGTCCAGATAGGCGCGGCCGTCTTCGATCACGATGCTGCAAAGGGGGCAGCCCGGCGCGTCGAGCCGGTCGAAGAGCTTGAAGTAGAAACGGTCCCTGCGCGCCGGTTCGTTCACGTTGCCTCGACGGGAGTGCCGGCGGCCTCTCCCGGAGCCGCGGTCACTTCTTCAGCGCGCGCCAGATCTTCTCGCCGGTCACCGGCAAGTCGGAGATGCGCACGTCCACCGCTTGGGCCACGGCGTTGGCGATGGCCGACGGGACGGTGAGGATGCCGCTCTCTCCCAGTCCCTTGGCGCCGTAGGGGCCGGCGCCGTTGCCGTTCTCGAAGATGATGTTGACCAGGTCGTCCGGCAGGTCGGAAATTTTGGGCAGCCGGTAGGTCAGGGCGTCGGGCGTCAGCATCACGCCGTTCTCATAGACGGTCTCCTCGAACAGCGCCTGTCCGAGCCCCTGCAGGAAGGCTCCCTGCTCCTGGGTGTGACATTGTTGAGGATTGATGGCCTTGCCCGCGTCCGCGATGGAGACGTACTTGAGAACCCGCACCGCCCCGGTTTCCCGGTCCACCTGGACCTTGGCAGCGCCCCATCCCACTTCCCAGAAAGGCGCCCGGGCTCCGAGGGGGGCGTTGGGGTCCCGCTCGCTCTCCTGCCGGCCCTCTCCCACGAGGACTCCGCCGGCGCCCTTGACGTGTCGTACCAGGGCCGGGAAAGGAAACGCGATCTCGCCCAGGCGCACCTCGCCGTCCGCGAGCGTCGCGGTGGAGTCGGGGCTCTTGCCCAGCGACCGGGCTGCCTCGATGAGCTGACTCCGCACGGCCTGGGCCGCCCTCTGTACCGCCAGGCCCATGACCGTGGTGGCGCTGCTGGCATAGGTGCCCATGTCGAAAGGCGTCGAATCGGTGTCCAGGGGCGCCACGTGAACGGCCGTGGGCGGTACCCCGAGCTCCTGCCCCACGATGCGGGCCATGGCGGTGTGGGACCCCTGGCCGATTTCCACCGTGCCCTCGTGCAGGGTGATCCCTCCGGCGTGATCCACTTCCAGGCGCGCGCATGAGATCTTGTAGTTGCCGCCGCCGTCCTTGACGCCGCAACTGAAGCCGATGCCGCAATCGGCGCCCGGTGCCTCCGCGCCCCAGCCGATTTCCTCGGCGACGCGCAGGAGACCCTCCTTGATGTCGCAGTCCAGGGGCGTCTCACCGGGCGCGAACTCCTCGCCCTTGTCGAGGAGGTTCTTGAGCCGGAACTCCACCGGGTCCCAACCCATCTCCCGGGCGATCATGTCCATCTGCGATTCGTAGGCCCACACCACCTGTGGCGTGCCCATGCCCCGGAACGCGCCCGCGGGCACGGTGTTGGTGTATACGGTGTAAGCGTGGGAGCGGAGGTGCGGGATCCGGTAGGGGCCGGGGGCCCGGTAGCCGGCCTTCTGTGTCACCCGCGGGCCCGAGTCCGAGTAGGCGCCGCTGTCCACGTGTACGAGGCAGTCCCGCGCTACCAGCAGGCCGTCGCGGTCCACACCGGTACGGAGCCGTATTCGCATGGCCGGCTTGCTCACCGTGCGGGACTCTTCTTCCAGCGACAGGTGCAGGAACACCGGCCGTCCGGCCTTGCGCGCCAGCGCCACCGCCAGCGGCTCGAGCTTGGTGTGGTTCTTGTTGCCGTAGGTGCCGCCCACCAGCGGCACCACCAGGCGCACGCGCTCGGGCGGCACCTCGAACATCTCCGCAAGCTCCTGGCGGATGATGAACGGGTGCTGGGTGGAAGACCACACCGTGAAGCCGCCCTCCTGCCACTCGGCCACGGCGAGTTGAGGCTCCATGGAGTAGTGGGCGATCTTGGGAAACTCGAAGGTGTGCTCGAAGGTGCGCTCCGAGGCGGCGAAGCCGTCGTCGACGTTGCCTTTGCCGCGCTCGTAGTGGAAGCTCACGTTGGCGTATTTCCCGGCCTCGTCATCGACGCCGGGATAACCGGGAAAATTCGTGCCGTGCTCGCTCACGTAATCGTGGAGCGGAGCGGCATCGGGATGGAGGGCGTCGTCCATGGTCAGGAGTCCGGGGAGCGGTTCGTACTCCACGCGGATGAGCGCGAGGGCGGCGGTGGCCGCTTCCAGGGTCTCGGCGGCCACCGCGGCCACGAGGTCGCCCTCGTACCGGACCTTGTCCGTGGCCAGCACCGGAATGTCTTTCACCAGCGGGCCGTAGTAGGCAGAGATGTCCCGCAGGTCGGCCGCGGTCAGCACCGTCACCACGCCGGGGTGGGACTCGGCCGCGGCCGTGTCGATGCCGAGGATGCGGGCGTGGGCGTGGGGGCTGCGCAGGATCCGTCCGTAGAGCATACCCGGATGTGTCATGTCGGCCGTGTACACCGGCTCGCCGCGGACCTTGGCGGCGCCGTCGAGGCGGCGCTCCTCCGCCGGCCGGGAGGGGGCTGCATCCCGCCCTTGCAGCAACTCGGCGGCCCGGTTGACCGACCGGATGATGGAGAGGTAGCCGGTGCAACGGCAGATATTGCCGTCCAGGGCGGTCTTGATGTCCTCCTCCGTGGGCTCCGGATTCTCGTCGAGCAGGGCGCAGGCCGAAAGGATCATGCCCGGCGTGCAGAAGCCGCACTCGAAGCCGCCTTCCTCCCAGAACGCTTCCTGCACCGCGTGCAGCGCATCCGCCTTGCCGAGACCTTCGATGGTCACCAGCGAGCGGCCGTTGATCTCATGGGTGAGGGTCGCGCAGGCGCTCACCGGACGGCCGTCCAGCAGCACCGTGCACGCGCCGCAGACCTCCACCTCGCAGCTCGTCTTGGTGCCCTTGAGCCCCAGGGAGCGGCGCAGGAAACCGGCCAGCAGCAACTCGGGTGTCACGCTGGCACGGCGCGTCTCGCCGTTCAGCTCGAATTGAATCTCGATCTCGTTCATGGGTTCCTCGATCCGAACCAGGGCGACTGCCGGCGGTCTCTACGTTTCGGAACCCTGACCCTGGGTCCTGACGTCGACTTGGTCGCCAATGCCGAGTTCCACCAGGATCTGTCGCAGCTCTGACTCCAGGTTCCGGGCAAGCCGTGACTCGACGTTCACGGAGAACTCGATGCCCGCGCTCAGGTCGTTGCCGGACCGGAGCTTCGGAAGGATTCGGGTGCCGAGCTTGTTCCATACCTCGTAAGGCACGACGCCGGTGAGCCGCAACGTCGTCCTTTGTTCCCCCTGCGTCGAGGGCATGACGGGCGGCGTGTCGGGATCAGGGTCCGGCGTCTGCCCAGGGCCGGTGTGCTGGTCTGCAGGAGTGTCCGGTTGCGGCTGAGGCGGGGTCTCGGCCGCCGCTCGCAAGGCTTCGGCCCTGGCCTTGCTCAGCAGGAAGACGTTTGCCTCGAAGGCCACCTCTTCCGCGGCTACCGGCTCCTTGTACCATACCCTCTGGTACTGGCCGTTACCCTTGTCCCCGGAGGCCAGACCGAAATCTCCGCTGGCCACGAAATCGACGACCTTCCGGCGAAGCACCGTGTCCGGGTCCAGCAGCCGTGTCAACGCGCCGTTCAGGAAGCTCTGACGCAGGCCGGCCAGGGGCCAGGCTCCGGCGTCCTGGCAGGCCGGCGGCCAGTTCCGTTCGATGTAACCGGCCCCCACCGACTCGTTGAGCAGCGCCTCGGCCTTCAAAGCCCCGATCACCCGCCCGCACAGGGTCTCGCTGGCGCTGGCGTGGCCCGCCCCCAGGTTGATGGTCTTGAGGCCGTCGGCGGCCTTCGCATCGGTCAGCACCGCGAAACGATAGCCGGCCCACACCTCGTCCCGGGCCTCGTCCTCCGCGTCCTTGACCCTGGACCGCAGCTCGTCACGGTCGGCGCGGTCGAACTCGGTCCCCAGGACGCCTTCGGCCATCTCTCCGGCCACGCGCTGCCAGGCCAGCCAGGTGGCAACCCGTTCCCGCAGTTCCCGGCCCGGCTTCTTCGCACACCAGACCAGCGCGCCCGGGTACAGCCTCGGCGAGGCGCCGCGCTGGGTGGTCCATCCGCGGATGCGCTCGACGCCCCGGCCTCCGTCGTCCCATTCCACGTCAGGGTCCACCACCACGAGGGTCAGGCGCGGCGCGTCCTGAATGGCGGCGCCGTCCTGGGGAAAGAGGACCACCGGCACACTGGCCCCATGGGTGAATGCACCTTCGATGAGCTTCCGCATGGCCGGCTTGATCTCGGTCTCCCCGTCCAGGGAGGCCCGCCGGTCGCTGACCACTTTCTTCAGGGTCGCCTGATGGTGGATGCGGAAGCCGTCGGCGCCGACCTTGCGGATGAAGAAGCCCGCGGCTTCGAGGGCCGCCGCGGCGCTGTCGATGGAGGTGGTCTCCACCTCCGGCTCGCCGAGGGCGAAGCGCAACTCCGGCAGGTGGGCCACCTTGTCTACCTGCCCGCCGGAGGACTCGAACAGGATCGCCGCGCCCACCCGGCGATGGATGTCGCGGAGCGGTCCCCTGGTGTCGGCGTCCAGGGCACTGGCCCGCGGCGCCGGCCCGGCCAAGTCCGCGTCGATGGCGGTGTCGAGCCGCGACTCGCCCAGTTGACCGAGGATGACGGCGCGGAACTCCGGCACGTGCAGCGGCGCCGACCCCAGGGTGATCAGCGGCTCCCGCCGGGCCTGCTGAAAGCCCTCCCGGCCCGCCCAGGAGATCCACTGCGCCAGCATGGCCAGCGTGCCGCGCGTCTGCTGGAATTGCGCCAGCGCGCGCCACTTGCGCTGGAAGACCGACAGCGTGGCCGGATGAAAGGGGTAGCAGTTCTCGAACCGCCCGCGCAGGAAGTCGCGCGCCTTGGTCCCGGCCGCGGTGTCCACCACGGTCCACTCGGTGGGCAGCCGGGCAGTGCGCTCGAAGCACCAGTCCGCATAGGTCCGGGCGACCTTCCTGCGGGTGCGCGCGTCGCCCAGGTCCTCGAACAGCCGGCGGCGCACCACCTCGCCGATCTCGGCCTCGTCGTTGGCGATCAGGTCCCGGGCCACGCGGCGGACCACCTTGGTGAGACGGTCCTGCCACTGCTGGTCCCAATCGGTCATCTCCACCTGGCTGCGCGGCAGGCTGATGACCGCCGCGGCCCGGGTCGCGCCAGTGACCGCCACCGTCAGGTTCTGTATGAACGCATGGAAGCCCTCGGCCATGCCGCGATGGCGGTTGACGAAGTTCAACACCTCGTCGAACAGCAGCAGCACCGGCGCCTCCGCGGCCGCGAACACCTTGGCCAGGGCCTCGGTCCCCGGCGGCGTGGTCTTGGCCGAGGGGCCGAGGGCGGCCACCCCGGTGTCGCCGGCAAGCTGGCGCGCCACGTCGATCCACGGCGTCTCCCGACCCTCCGCGGGGTCCCAGGCGTTGCCCACGAAGACGCCGACGCGGGCGGCAGGAGCGTCGGCGATGTCCGCATGGCGCAGAAGCCCCGAGACGCCGGGCAGACCGCCGGCCTCCCGACCGGCCTTGGCTAGGTGATAGAGGGAGGTCAGGGTATGCGTCTTGCCCCCGCCGAACTGGGAAATCAGGGTCAGCACCGGGGCGGTGTTCTCGGTCCTGCCGGCCAGTCGCCGCAGCACCATGCCGGAATGATCCGTCAAGGCCCGGGTGAAGCAGGTGCGCGAGAAGAACTGCGCCGGGTCGCTGTAATCCTGCGGCGCGGTCCCGGCCACCACCTGTTCGAGCGCAATGGCGAACTCGTCCGGACTGAACGACCGGCCTTCGCGGACCTCCTTGCGGGGAGTGACGACCTTATACCAGGGGTCCATCGCCATTGTGTGTTGCTCTCCTTGCCCGTTTTGCTGTGTGGCGGTTCAAGTCGGGTTTCCCAGTGACTCCAGGCTTGTCACCCAACGGTGGAACCGCGGGCATTGCTCGCGGATCGTAGCCAAGCCAATCTCCATTGCCACCAAGGGGCCGTCAAGACGCTTTTGGTATCTCAATATGGCTGTACCGATGCGCTTGCTCGGCGCTGTTGCCTTGTTGTCATTGATGTCTTCCGGTGTGGAGAATTTTGAACGAATCTCTTGGAGTTGCGCTACGCTTTGGTTCGATGCGCCCTTCAAGGTCCCGAACGCCCTGACGTCCGAGAATAGCAGGCCCTCGAACTCATGCCTCTGGACATAGGCAATTACCCTTCTCTGGTCCCAACCGTGATGGATTTTGGCTTTGATCTCCTTGTTTAGATATTCTTCCAACCCCTCTACCGTCATTTCTCCCTTGTCACGAAATCAAAGGACCGGTACAGGGAGACCATGTCCGACACGAGTTCTTTAACGCTGACGTGGCCGCCGCCAGGATCGCCACGGCGGGCAGGGCGGGCACGGCCAAGCAGGACTGGAACTGCCTTAACCCCCACCGTCCGCAGGTGGTAGGCGAGAACAGACCTGACGAACTCCTCCTCAGTATGACCTTCCACCGAAAAGGCGAGACGGGTCACGGGCGCCCCCCGAGCAGGTTTTTCTGCCACAACTCGCCCGTTGTGTATTCCTCCAGCCAGTGCCGGTAGTCGTCTTCTTTGAGGCTGCGGACCTCGGTCCGGCCTTCGTGCAGGTCCAGCACCAGAATCTGGTTGAGATCAAACCCGTCCACGAGCAGGGGAGATTGGGTTGCCACGATGATCTGTCTGTCCGTGGAGAGCGACCTGATCATGCCGCCTAGCAGGGTGACCGCCGCGGGATGCAATCCCAACTCCGGCTCGTCCAGCAGGATGACATCGGGCAGCATCTCGGGCGGAAGGTTCAGCAGCGTCACCAGGGCGAAGAAACGCAGCGAGCCGTCGGAGGTCAGGTGCGCGCCAAAGGTCTTCTCGGTCCCCTCAGCCTTCCATCTGAGCAGAACTTTTCCATAGCTCTCTTCAATCTGGAAACGGTCGAAGACCGGCAGCACCCGGCCGATGTGGCGGCAGATCATCTCGAAGCGTCGGAGGTCTTCGCGTTCCAGGCGGAGCAGCACCGCGGCCAGATTACCGCCGTCCGAACGGAGATAGTTATTGTCCTCCACGTCCCATCTGATCTTGAAATTGGATCGGTCAGAGGTGTCATGGAACTGATGGACTGCGCAGTTGCCTAGCAGATGGAGGATGTCCTGCGCTGCCTTCATCCGATTGTCCTCAAAATGGGGCGATTGCGCGGCTTCGACGATGTTCGCTTCGGGATGGCCGCGTCCAAGGGGCAGCCAGCTGGCTTCGGCAGGATAATTGTCCCGGCTGAAGCGGAATGCCTCGTCCGCAAAGATGAAACGGTCTGGATGGGCGTGAGCGAGTGCAAACCGATAATCATTTCGACCCGCGTCGGTGCGCATGCTGAGTGTGGCGTCTATACGGGGGGTGACCTTGCTCCCGCCGAACAACTGGCCATCAGCGCCGCCCTGCCGTGCCGTGAAATCACCCAAACGACGGGACCGCAGCATCCAACTCAGCATTTCGAAGAAACGGACGAAGTTGGACTTGCCGGAGCCATTGCCCCCTATCAGCACCGCTGCCCCGGGCAGCTCGTTGATTTCCACGTCCGCGAGGGAGCGGAAGCCCTTGATGTGGACGGACTCGATCAGGTTCGGCATAGGTTCTTCTTGCCAAGCTGGCGCTTGTGCACCTTTGTGAAGTTTTTGTTTTTTATCGTCGAATAGACAGTCCCTTGCGGGTTGATCAGCCTTCTATCCTTGAAATCCTGCTGTAGATCACCGTCGTTTGCGAACAACAGACGGGCGCCGCTCAATTGGGCCACGGCGAGAACATGGGGGTCATTCGAGGTGTGTTGCTTCTCCCGTTCGATCTGAGTGGTCCTTTCACGGACTTCGTTTTCGTTCAGAATCTTCATGTGTCCGGAACGGATAAACTCCCTCGCCCAATCGCGGAAATGGGATCCCGATCCTTCCAGTTCCTCAAGTAGCTGACCGCCGGCCACCAGTCGATTGCTTCCTCTGTTGAGCCAATTGAAGAACATCTCTCCTGCCGGCGTCGGGTTGGGACCGAAGACTTCGTTGGCGACATTGGCATCGACGATGGCGCACATCAGAGACTCCTATACGTTCTATCTCTTCCGGATAGACCTTGCCGTTTCTTCGAGAAAGAATCTTCGGTAGCCTGCAGGTGCGTCCAAGACGTTTCCTTCTTCATCCAATCGGATGGAGTGGATGTGAACGTCCAGGTCGTCCCACTCGAAGTACAGGATGGAAACGTCATCGGGTTTGAGTCTCCCCACGCCGTCGCGCACGTCCATACGTACCCGGTCGATCAAGTGGTCGCTGTGCGTTTCGACCACTAGTTGACGCCCTGGCTCGGCGACTTGGCAAAATAGGCTCCCAAGGGCGGCCTGAGCGCTAGGGTGGAGGTGCACCTCAGGTTGCTGCAACAGGAACATTGGGGGGGCATCTCGGCGCAACAGTTCAGTGATGACGGGCAGCACTTGGCTGACCCCGTAGCCGACGTCGATCAGGTTGCGTTGCGGACCTTTTTTCTTCGCTCTACCGAAGCCCCTGACCTGTACCTGAAAGGGGCCACTTTCCTTCTGACCCAAGGGCTTAACCGATATTTCGTTGAAAAGGCCGGAAGTTTTCCCGAAACTTTCGAGCGCAGTTCTGAGGCCGTTCCATCTTTCTTTGTCTTGAAAATGCACGCTGGCAAGATACATCGGAATGTAATCGCCCTCGGGGTCCCGTGTCGGGCGCGAGGGGTCGTATGTCCGGTGCGGCTTGGAACGGACCGGGGCGCTCGCATACAACCATTCAGGGTGGTAGAAGAGCGATGGTTCGGCTGCGCAAATTTGTTCGATTAGTCTCCTGTCGTCACCGCTCGGCTGCCCTTTACCCTTCAATGTTGTCAACTCAGAGGATGGTCTTTTGCTTCTTCCCGTCAGATACGTGTCAATATAAAAATAGAATGGCACTACCCGATCATCGTCACCCCACCGAAACTCGATACGCTCCGGTACCTTCAGTGCCCAAGCGCCTCTAGCCGTGCCGAAACGAAATTGTGGTGATGGATCTGTTTGGAGATCATGTTCGACCCAAGCATTCTTATTTATGTCGGAAAGTCGTCTCCTAACCAAAACCGGAACGGTCCCTTTTCTTCCAAAAGTTACCTCGAACCGATAAGAGACGATCGTTTCGCTCCGTTTGTCCTCACGGGTAAAATCAAAAGCAGTATCAAAGGTCTCCGCTCGACCACCCCGTCCACCGCGGTGATGCGCTATTTCGTCGAAGCTGCCGAGATCATAGGGCTCTTCCTTGAAGTCGGGGGTACGAGACTGATAAGCCACGTCCCACAGCGCCCGGATCAGCGCCAGGAAGGAGGTCTTGCCGGTGCTGTTCTCGCCCACGAGCAAGGTCAGGGGCGCAAGTCGGGCGGTCTGCTCCTCGCGGAAGCAGCGAAAGTTCTTCAGCGTGATCCGGTCCATCAGATTGGCCTTTTTTCTCTATCTCGGTTCCTTATCCCAGCGCCGTCGGTTGCCGCCCGGCACTGTCAGCAGAGTCCCGCAAGGCGTCTCACTCCGTCTCGAAACACCTGGAAACTCCTCGACCGGTTGCGGTCCACGTCCAGGTGAGGGGCGATCTTTTCGGCCCATTCGCATTTCGCCGTTCCCGCGCCAGGATAACCTCGTTTTTTGAGGCGCGCCGACCCGCCTGGATGGACGGCGTCAGCAAGCACTTCCCACGTGCCGCATATGCTGTCCTGCACGTACCCGCCTAGAACTGAATCCCTTGCCCCGGGATAGGCCGCCTTCACTGCGTCACGGTCCCCCAACAACCACGCTTCGCTTTCCTCGACGGCTATTCTGAACAGCGTTCTTGGGCGAGGATTGCAGGCGTTCAGCACGTCGAGCAGTTCCTGCTTGAATGCCATGCAATCCCTGGCGTCCGAATCGACGACGACGATGACCGCGTAAGGACCGATGTCCCTGAGACTACACCCAACTCCTTGCAGGATTCTTGGCAGTTGATCCAGGAGAAGCCGTTTCTGCGGGTCCTTTCCACTCCGCAAGTCCTTCGGAATGCGCCCAATACCCTTATAAAGAAGGACTCTCCAGGAGTGGGCGGCATTGTTCGCGCCAAGGATCTTCTTCAGGATGTGCTCGATCGCGATGCTCCCTGACCTGTCTTCAACCAGCACCTCGAAATGCACCGACCTACCTCGGGTCCAGGTAATCGCTGTACCACAGACCGCCGAGCGGCAATCCCTCGTCAACCATGGCCCTGACCGTTGCGTCGTCGCTGGCCCTGCTGATGGTCGCAAAGCCGTCCTCCCCCTTTTCCAGTATCCAGGTTTCCTCGGGTGTGAGCGCGTCGATAAGATAGGGCTGGTGGGTGGTCACGAAGATCTGTGGCGTGTTCTGCTCACCCGTGGCGCGGCCGCGAAACTCCGCGGCCAGGACTTCCAGCAGTTTGTGATACAGGCCGTTCTCCGGTTCCTCAATGCAGATGAACGGCGGCGGCGATGGATCGTGCAACATCAACAGGTAGGCAAAGAGCTTCAGGGTCCCGTCGGACATCTGTTGCGCGTAGAACGGGTCGGTGAAGCCCTTGTCGTTGAAGCGCAGCAGCAACCGCCCGTCCGGGCTCTGTTGCGTATCGATGCGGTCAATGCCCGGAACCCGCTCGGCAATCCGCGCCAGGATGGTCTCGAATCGGTCCGGGTGTTCACGCTGCATGAACTGTACGACGTTGCCAAGATTGCCGCCGTGGACGTTCATGTGCCTCTGGGGACCGGCCAAGGGCAGACCGCGGGCCGCGTCCGGTGTGAAGTAGCTCAGATACCAGCCTTCGAGGAATTGGCGAAAAGCCGCGATTCGGGGATGCTCCTTCAACCTGCCGAGGGTTGCGATGCCGAGTTTGCGGTTGTCTTGAAGTTCAATGCGTTCTGCTTCTCGGCTTTGCTCGCCAAGATCGGACAGCACAGGATCATCTGCATCAATCTGCTGTCCCTGTGTGTATCCTTTCCAGGCTAATGCTTGACCCGTGACCATTTGAAAGACCAAAAAAGATTGGCCGTTTCCCCGTGCTTCATCGCGTTGGTGAAGGAGTTCATATGCTACGTAGGGCCGGTCCGTATCATCTTTGTTGATGTGCAGAACGTATGTAATGGGCTGGCTGTGGGGCTCTTCCCTGTAACAGACGTGGAAGGTAATCGAGCCATCGCTCCCTTGAGAACGGATACGCTCGAATCCCCCCCTTCCTCGGGCGTCGCACGCCTCTTCGACACCCAATTTCAGGCAATCCGACAGAAAACCAAAGGCGTCGAACAGAGAACTTTTGCCAACCCCGTTTTTACCGATCACCGCAGTTATCGGGGTCAAGGATCGAGTTTGCTCTTCAGACAGCAGTCTTCCGAGCGCGATGTCCTTCAACACCCGGTAATTCCTGATCCAGATTCCTTCGATTTTTGCCACGGGGACCGATTCCTCTTGTTTACCTCGGCACTGCCAGCAGCATGGCGTCCAGCAGGCGCTTTTCTTCGCTGACGGAAGGGTACAGAGCGGACAGGGCGTTGGCAAGGCGCAGGAAGTCGGGGCCGCGTTCCTGTTCGGCCTTCAGCAGGTTGCGGAGGGCTTGACTGCGGCCCGATGCCTGCAAGAGCATGGCCGCGTGGACCCGATCGAGGGTGGTGGCGTCCGGGGCCTGCATCTCCGCGTCACCGGCGATGAGGACCTTCCCGCCGCGGCTTCGGGTACGCTTCTTCCGGGGAGCCGTCTCCGCTTCGGGGAAAAGAACCTGCTGGACGTTGACCCTCGGGTCACGCTCCATCCATTCCGCGGCCGTGTCAGCGCCGTCATCGCCGAAAAGCTGTTTCCCTCGTTCCGTGACGTTCATCAGCCGCACTGCGCCCTTGTTGGTCTCGATGATCCGGCCCTCCCACTTGGGTAGTTCGATGCCTAGCGGCTGGGCAAAGCGGCGCGCCACGTCGAAGACGAGGCTGTAGCCCTTCGGTTTGTCGCGGGGCGCGTCGTCCGCCTCGTCGTCCTCGTTCTCCGCAACGTCGCCACTGTCTTCGGAGGAGGCGTCTGCGCCGGTGCTTTGCAGGGTCCAGAGAAACAGGGCGGTCAGGCGGGCGTCCTCTTCGAGTGCCCCCGCCATGCCGTTGCGCGCCTTTGCCTCCACGGCACCGAGAACGTTTTCGAGCGCGGTGCGCCCGACCACTTCCCATACCCGCTCCAGATACTCCGGCAGGCCGACCTGACGCCCCTCCGCGGTCTCGACCTGCCGGTAGCGGCTGTATATCTCCAGCGCCGGACCGATGCAGGCGAAGACCAAGTCTGCGCCCCGGACCCCTTCGCCTTGCAGCCGTTCCATCCAGTCGCCCACGCGGGCTGGCAATTCGCGCAGCACGTCTGCCCAGTCGCCCACTGGCGCGTCGTCAGGCCGTGGCCGGCAGACCAAGTGGACGCTGGTGGCGAGCGCCGCGGAGTCTTGTGAACGTAGACGCCCGGGACGTTCTGTTGCGATCGGCCATGATCCGGTAATGGTCCAGCCGCCACGGACCATGCCGATGAGCAGTGCTTCCCACCCCTCGGTGGTCTTGTGAGCGAAGACCACCGAGGCGGTACCGTCCTCATTCAGGATACGTCGTCCCTCGGTGAATGCTTTCGCCATGGTCTTCTCGAACCACTCGCGATCTTTCGGTTGGCCTTCGAAATACTTGGTCTCGTCTTGGACAGCTTCAATTATTTTGGGTGAAAGCGGGTTGTGTGGGTCGGAAAAATCTCGCAGCAATGTGTGATGAGGCAGCGTACGTTTGAGCCAGACCAAAAAGTAATCGGAAAGATCAGCATAAGGAACCGCGTCGTAGTAGGGCGGATCAGTGAACCAGACACCTGCAGATTGGTCGGGCAGTGGATGGTTGGTGGCGTCAGCTTGTTGAACCGAGGCAGTGCCGGACTCAGACCAAGCTTCTATAACTCTTGCTACCCAGTCTACGGCTCCTTCGAGATTCCCAGATGAATCCGTTAACTGAACGGCCTCTGCAAAATCCCACACTATCGGTAGTGCCTGTCGCCCTGAGGTGGTCCCGGTTCATAGGACAGGGGGGCGGCAGAAATAAGGTGTATTCCGGGTTGATCCTCATGCCGCCAGAGTCATGTTTATCACGTCTTGCTGTTCTTGTTGAGCCGGTGGAGGGGCGGGTGAGCCATGGGGCTGATCCGTTTGATCCAGCGGCCTGCCGTTCTCGTAAGCCTCGACCGGGGTCGCGCCTCCGAGGGCGGAATGGGGCCTTGTGGTGTTGTAGAAGTCGATCCAGGTTCCGATGACCCGTTGAGCCGCGAAGCCGTCGGCGAGTTCGTGCAGGTAGACGGCCTCGTACTTGAGGGAGCGCCAGAGGCGCTCGATGAAGATGTTGTCCAGGCATCGTCCTCTGCCGTCCATGGAGATGGCGATCCCGGCGTCTTTGAGCACACCGGTGAATTCGAGGCTGGTGAACTGGCTGCCTTGGTCGGTATTGAAGATCTGAGGCCGACCGAAACGCTCCATGGCGTCAGCCAGGGTCTCGACGCAGAACCGGGCATCCACGGTGTTGGACAGCCGCCAGGAGAGCACTCGACGGGTGGCCCAGTCCATGACGGCTACCAAGTACAAGAAGCCGCGCTGGACGGGAATGTAAGTGATGTCCGCCGCCCAGACCTGATGGGGCTGCTCGACGGCGAGCCCCTTGAGAAGATAGGGGTAGACCCGGTGTCGGGGATGCCGGGTGGTGGTCCGGGGCGCCTGGTAGATGGCCTGTAGCCCCATCAACCGCATCAGACGCCGGACCCGGTGGCGACCCGCACGGACGCCATCCCGCCACAAATGACGGACCATCTGGCGACTGCCGTAGAACGGGTAGTTCAAAAACAGCTCGTCGATGCGACGCATCAACGCCAAGTTCTGCGGGCTCTCCCCCTTGGGCCTGTGGTACAGCGAGGATCGACTCAAGGAAAGCAAGCGGCATTGACGGCTCAAGCTGAGCTTCGGATGGCAGCGCCGGATCATGGCCTTGCGCCCCGCCCGGCTCACTACTTGAGCCCTTTGGCCAAAAAATCCCGCTCCACCGTCAACTCCCCGATCTTCGCATGCAGGTCCCGAACCTCCGCCTCATGGTCCCCCCGAGACCGCTCCGTTCCCTTCGAGAATACCTCCCGCAAACCCTCCATCGCTCGCTGCTTCCAGGCGCTCACCTGGTTCGGATGGACCTTGTGCCGCGCCGCGATCTCCTGGATCGTCTTGTCCCCTCGCAACGCTTCCAGCGATACTTTCGCCTTGAACTCCCCCGTGTAGCGACGTCGTGTTGCCATTTCGTATCCCTCCTCCTGTCCGGGGAATACACCTTAGCAACCTGTCCGATTTTCCGGGACCACCTCACCCAAAAGTATGGGCTACAAACTCTCCACCTTGTGCCCAGATAACGCCGGAACTTCCGTAATCAGCGCATCTACCGACGGCCATGGCCAAAGTTAAGTTTGCTATCTCGCTACCTCTACTGTCCGATCCGCGTGCCACCAAGCTACTGAACTCCGTCAACGCCACCTTCTGCCGCGCCGTGAACAGATCGCCCCATTGGAGCATCCCGTATCGCTGTACGCTGAACGCACGACCAGCCCCCGAACCTCCGCCGGCGGGTGTCGGCTCATCCGGCACCGGACACAGCCCCTGCTTCCCGCCCCGCTCCCATTCGTCGAGAATCCCCGCAAGCCGCGCCTGCGCCTCGTGCACTGCCGCATAATCGGCATCCGTCGGCAACCGATAGCGCCGGCCTGGCTCGTCCTCTCTTAGCGTCACCACCGCGGTCATACGTGCGCCGCCCAGTCGTCTGCCTGCTTCGTCGAACAATACGTCCGCGCCGCCGCGCTGCTCGGAGAGTTGCGCCCGCACCCGTTCCGGCGGTAATACTGCGCCGCAGCACAGGCAGGCCGCCTTGGCCCGCGTCACCGTGCCGGCGCGCACGTCGTTGTCGGTCTCCGGCTCGAACACCTCCAACTCGACACGCTGCGGTCCCTCGGCCGGTCGCACCACCCGATACCGGAGCGCTTGACGGCCTCTGACCTTTATGCGCCGCCCCTTTTCCCTCTTGAAGACTGCTTTCTTCGCAAGCCACAGCGACCGCAGCAGCGGGATTTCCGCCCCGCAGTTCGGGGCCTCGCAACGCACGGTGCGCGCCCACAGGTAGGCGATGGGCGTGCTCCCGTCCGGGTCCGCGGGATACAGATCGACCAGTTCCCTTTCCGCCGCTTGCTTGATCTCGGCGCCGACCCTGCGTAACTCATCGGCCAGCCCCGGCCCGTGGCGCGGGATGTCCTCCAGCATCACCTTGAGGATCAGGCAGGCGACCGGATTCAGGTCGCTGGCGAATGCCTCGCAGCCCAACCGCAGGGCCTCCAATGGAATCGAGCCGCCGCCCGCGAACGGGTCCACCACGAGGGGCCGTTCCTCGCCGTGCGCCGCCTTCACCAACGCGCGGGCCGCATCGAGCCAGATGCCGTTTGCGGCGAGGTCCCAGTTGGCGAAGTCGGCGATGAACTTGAGGAGGATCCGCCGCAAGCCGTCATCCGGCTCGACGGCTTCCATCCAGCCTTCCGGCCGCCCGTGCATCCCCAGGAGGATCCGCCGTGCCGCCTTCTTGAACGCCTCCGGGCAATGCGGGTCGCCCGGATCCGGCAGCAGCAGCGCCATCAACATCGCCCGCGACGAAGCCAACGGCCGCCGCGCCCACCACAGGTGCAGCGTGGAGGGGTGCCCGTGCCGGATGGACTTCTCCCGCGCCGCGTGCCGCGATACCTCGGCGATGGGGAAATCGACCTCGGCCAGACGCTTGCACTCCTTGGGAATCATTCAACAAACTCTACAATAGTGGGGTGCCATAGCCATGCAGTGGTGCAGTACGTAATGCGCCTGTCGCTACTAAGCCGGCAGCTATGCAATGAAAAACATACCAAGGCTAATTCCAGCTCGAGTTCTCTCCCCCTATGGGACAGCGCGTCCTTCGACTTCTCTTCGCTACGCTCAGGACGAACGGGGATAGTTGTCTTTGGCATGGGCGATGGCGACCGCAAGCCACCGCGCCCGCATCGCGCGTCGGCTGGCGCCCGGCTGGCGATGGCTCGGAGCAGGGCAACAGTCCCCGGATCGACCGCCCGATGCTTCAAGACGCCCCATCCTCTTCGCTGTACGACGGCGTATCCTCCCGGACCTCCATCGGCTGTTTCAGGGCATCGACACTTAGGTAGTAATGGGCGACCTTGCGGACCTCGTGCCAAGGGAAGCGGGCCGGGTCCCGGATGGGCTCCTGCAAGGTCGGCGCAGCAGCGCAGTCCGTGACCACGTAGAGCCAGTAGCAATCCCGGCGGTCCTCGGCCACGCGCCGCTCGTTGGGGGTGAGCAGGATGGTGCCGCCGGCCGCGGCGAGTCCCTTGACCTCGATCAGCCGCAACTCGCCCGAGGCCAAGTCCAGGCTGGTGACATCGTAACCCAGGTTCTGCTTGTGAACGTCGTAGACTTGGCGGCCTTGCGCCTTCTCGTGTTCCATGACCACCTGCATGGCGGTGTGCTCGGTTTCCGGGTTCGGGCGCAGACGCCGGACCTCGGGGGCCTCGCCGTCGGGGTGGGGCAGGACCAGGACGCTGGCCAGCCGCTCGACGCTCTGGAGGGTGAGCGCCCGTTGCCGGCCGAGCTCCCGCCTGCGCCGGTCGCGCCGCGCCATGGCCTCGTCGTGACGGGCCTCGGCCTGCGCCAGGCGTCCCTCGGCGCCGGTGGTCTGGTTCTCCACCTCGTCCGCGGCGTGGCCGATCTCCTGGTCGATCCGTTGCAACACCTCGGTCAGCGACAGCTCCACGTGCTCGGCGATGCGGTCGATCTCGGTGACCCGCTCCTCCCGGACCTCTTGGAGGAACGGCGTGAGCGCGTGCTCGTTGAGCCACGCGGTGGCTTCGGGAAGCCCGGCCGCCGCGGGCAGGGGGTCCGACGCCGCGGCAGGGGTCAGGTTGCCGAGGACGTCGGGTTCACGAAGGCGAGCTTCGCCGTTGTCCGCCAGTTCCAGGGCGAACAGCCGTTCGTGGACGACGTGTCCCAGGCCGTCGACGACCCGCGCACGATAGAAGTCGAGCCGCGCCGGGGCCTCATGCTCCAGGGAATGAAAACAGGCCCCTTTGGCGAAGGCGTCCCGGGCCTGGTCGAAACTGTGGCGGCGCAGGGCCTCGAACAGCGGGTGGCCGGGAGTGACCCATTCGAGGTGGTGTTCCTCCGCGGTGCCCCGGTCCGTGGACAGGCGGGGGTAGCGGGAGACGAGTCCCGACAGCCTCCAGTCCGGCTCCCGCTCGTAGCGCTTCAACGCGGGCGGCGTCCGGCCCGGGTCGAAGGTATGGGGCAGGCCGGGCGCCGGGTTGAGGGTGAGGTCTGCGTTGGGGGCGCTTCCGGTGAGGAAGCGCGCGAGGGTCTCGGGCACCACGCGCCGTTCCCGGGCGCGGGCGCGGCGCTCCACGAGCATGCCCAGGTCGAGCTTCTTGGCGGCCAGGCCTTCCAGGGCCGTCTGGCAGATGGCTCGGAAGCGCCCTTCGTCCACGTCCTTCAAGAGCCGGTCCTCCAAGTCGGCGTCCCCCAGCCTGCCTGCATAGTAGTCCCGCAGCACCCGCTCCACGTGGGCGGATGGCAAGACCTCGCCCACCACGTTGAAGACCGCGTCGTCGTCGAGGGCGTCCCGGATTTCCTGGAGCTTGTCCAGGAGGCGCTGGAGCACCCGGCCTTCGATGGTGTTGGCCGCCACGAAGTTGAAGATCAGGCAGTCCGAGCGCTGTCCATAGCGGTGGATGCGGCCCATGCGCTGTTCCAGCCGGTTGGGGTTCCAGGGGATGTCGTAGTTGAACAGGATGTGGCAGCACTGGAGGTTGATGCCTTCGCCGGCCGCTTCGGTGGCCACCAGGACCTGGACCTCGCCGTCCCGGAACTGCTGTTCCGCATGGACTCGTGAGCCCGGTTCGTCCCGTGAGCCCGGTCTCATGCCGCCGTGGATGCAACCAACCTTGAAGCCCCAGGCCTTCAGTTGGTCCGTCAGGTAGTCCAGGGTGTCCCTGAACTCGGTGAAGATCAGCAGGCGCTGGTCGGGGCGGTCGAAGAACCCCTGGTCCTGCATGATGTCCCGAAGGCGTCCAAGTTTTGCCTGGCCCTCAGAGCCTTCGACCGCCTTCGCCGCTTCGGCAAGCCGGCGGAGTTCAGCGACCTCTTCACGGACCTGCTCGGCGTTGCCGGCCAGGGTGACCGCCTCCAGCATCCGCTCCAGGCGCTCGCGCTCGGCGTCTTCCATCTCTTCGAGTTCTTCCGGGTCGGGAAGGGTGGGCGGCGCCGTTCGCGCCAAGTCCTGGGCCTGCTTGAGGCCCTCCTCCAGGCGTCGGGCGCGGTTCTCCAGCGACCGCCGCATGGCGTAGGCGCTGGAGGCCAGACGCCGCTGGTACAACGACATGAGGAAGCCGACGGCCCGTGCCCGCGGGTCGTCGCCCTGGGCCGCGGCGCGGGCGCTCTGCCGCTTCACGAACCGGGTGACTGCCTGGTACAGCTCGAACTCGGCGCCGTCCATGGCGAAGCCCGCGGTGCGCGTGATGCGCTTGGTGAACACGGGTCTGGCGGCCCAGCCGCCGTCCGGTTGCCGCTCCGGGAAGTAACGCATGGCCTCCTTGGTCCGGCGCAGGTAGAAGGGGGCGCGCCGCCGCTCCATGGCCTCGCGGATGGACCTCACGTCGGCGTAGGCGTCCCGGTCGAGCAGTTGCAGGAAGAGGGTGAAGTTGTGGGGGTCGCCCTTGTGCGGGGTGGCGGTGAGCAGCAACACGTTGTCCGCGCTGTCCCGGAGGATCTCCCCCAGCCGGTAACGCTGGCTCTTGTGGGTCTCGTCCCGCGCCGACATGCGGTGGGCCTCGTCCACGATCACCAAGTCCCAGTGCACCTGACGCAGCCCCGGCAGGATGTCGGAGCGCTTGGCCAGGTCGAGGGAGGTGATGACCTGTCTTTGCTCGATCCACTGGTTCAGTCCGAACTGGTTGTGGACGTCGCTGCCCTTGAACACGAGAAACTTCTCGTCGAATTTCTCGTTGAGCTCCCGCTGCCACTGAAAGGTCAGGTTCGAGGGGCAGACCACCAGGACACGCTCGACGAGGCCGCGAAGCTTGAGCTCGCGGATCAGCAGGCCCGCCATGATGGTCTTGCCGGCGCCGGCGTCGTCGGCCAGCAGGAACCGGACGCTGGGGAGCTTGAGGAGATAGTCGTAGACCGCTTCCAACTGGTGGGGCAGCGGGTCCACCCGCGAGATGGACAGCCCGAAACAGGGGTCGAACTCGTAGGCGATGCCCAGGGAGTATGCCTGGAGACCGAGCCGCAAGAGCCGTCCGTCGCCGTCGTAGGAGGGAGACGGGTCGGCGATGGTCAGGCTCTGCAGGTCGGCCGAGGTCAGCGTGACCCGCCGGAACTTTTCCGTCCGCTGCCCTACGAGGCCCGCCTCCACCGCGTCGGGGCCGATGCGCCGAAGGGTCTCCACCCGCACCGGCTCGCTGAACAGCGGCCCGGTCAGGAGCTGTCCTTCCCGGATGACGGAATCAGCACTCAACGGGTATCACCTGCTTCGACCGACGTCTCTCCAAAGGAACCAGAAATACCACAGATACGACTCTCTGTCCGCCGACACGGGGCGAAGCGCTTCGCCCGCGGCGCAAGGGGGCGGGTCAGGACCAGTAGGTGGTGCGGTCCACGGGAATGTGTTGCAGGATCTCGCCGGGGATGTAGTCCTCCACCTTGATCCGGGCCATGGCCTCGTCCGGGACCTTGGAGACCGGCGAGAAAGGGCGGTCCAGCGGCCGGGTGGCGTCGACGATCATCACCGAGGTCCTGGTTTCGTCCACCACCGTCGGGTCGAGATAGTTTCCGGTGAAGGTGGGCTGGAGGATCGATACCTGCCGGTGGGGTTGCACGCGCGTGGCCACGGCCCACAGGATCTCCGTGGGGTTGTAGACGTCGATGTCGTCGTCGAAGACGAACACGTGCTTGGCGTGAAGCTCGGTGAGGGCCGCGGCCGCGGCCCGGCCGGGGTCTCCTTCGGACATCTTCTTCATGGCGATGAAGATGTTGTAGTGGGCATGGCGGCCGGCCTTGCACACCGCGGTGACCCCGGGCACGGCCTCACGGATCCGTCTCAGGTAGGCGCCTTCCCGGGGCAGGTCCAGCCAGGGCTTGTCCCCTTCGGGCGTGATGACGGACTGGTACGTCGCGTTGCTGCGGTAGTTGATGGCCCGCACCTCGTAGCGGCAAGCCGAGAAGAAACGCTGGGGGCCGAGATAGCCCGGCGCCTCGCCGAAGGGGCCGTCCACGATGCGTTTCCCGGGGATCAGCGCACCCTCGATGACGATCTCCGCGTCCGCCGGGATGAGGAGGTCGTCGCCCCACGTGGTGGACGGCGTCACCCGGAGCGGTTCCCGCAGATAGGCGCCGATGACGTCGTACTCGCTCACCTCGAAGGGGCCGGTGTAACAGGCGCCCATGTAGAACGCCGGGTGATGCCCCAGCACCGTGGCCACCGGGCATTCGAGGCCCTGGTCCTCGTGGTCCCGGAAGATGATCCATTGATGGTGCTGCGAGTGGTAGTGGGAGGCGGTGTTCTTCGACTTGATCTCCATCCGGTGATAGGAGGCGTTGTATATGCCCTGCCGGCGGTCCTTGGCGATGGTGCACAGGGTGATGTACGGGCCGCCGTCCATGTAGTGATGGCGCATGATGGGCAGTTCGTAGAGGTCCACGTCGTCGCCGCTCCTGACGTTCTGCATCACCGGGGCCTTGCCGTTTTCCACCACCACCGGCGCGACGCGGTTCCGCTCGATGTCGACGCAGGCCTCGGCCATCTGCGCCCGGGTCATCTCCCTGGGCAAGCCCAGCGCGATCTGCGTCTTGCGTTGGGAGATGGTGAAATTCATCATCAGCTTGAAATCGCTGATGCGGCCGTGCAGGTTGCGCGGGCGGTCGAAGACGAGCAGCGGGAACTTTTTGGCGGCGCCCAGATGCTTGATGATGGCGCTCACGTCGTAGTTGGCGGGGTCCACCTCCGGCGTCACGTGCACCACTTCGGCGGGGATATCACGGCGGCAGTCTTCCAGAAAGCTGCTCAGGCTCTTGGGCATGCAGGCGCTCCTTTATCCGCGGCCGGCCCGGCAGCCGGCCGCGGTCGGTGAATCTTTCTCGTGCAGCCGTCTGCTCGGGGGATCCTCGGGCGGGAATCCCGAAAGCCTGTCTATTCGATGTCCGAGTGGCGCCGTGGCACAACCACGAGATTGGCCGTTACCTCCGAGACCTCGGGAATGGCCTTGATGACATCCACCACCCCGTCCACCGCTATCGGCGTGGAGACCATGCCGGACACGGTGACCATCCCGTTGTGAGCCTTCACGTCGATGGGCAGGTCACGGCACAACTCGGACCGGAGCAGCGTCGTCTGCGTCTTCCTGGCCAGAGCCAGGTCTTCCAACGACTGTCTGGATGCCGGCGTCTCCGTGAACGCCGCGAGGCGGGCGGTGGTGCTGATCACCTGGCTTGCGGCTTCGGCGCCCATGCTGAGGTTCAGCACCAGGTCATACCGTGCGGGGTCCTGCCAGTCGTGGCCGAACAGAGACATGAGCCGCCGGCTGCGGGCTCTGTCGATGTTCTCGATCTGCTTGCGGATGGCGCCCTCGTCGAGCGCAAGGCGCGACCGGAGTTCCGCAACGCGCAACTCCATGGAGCCGGTCAGGAGGACTTTCAGGACATGGCCCACTCCGGGAAGCAGCTCGTGTCCGACGTGTCCGTGGTAGACCATCGACCCGGCTTGAGCCAGCTCGCACATGGCGGCCTGAAGCGTTATCCGGTAAGGCCGCAAGTCCTGGAGCCACTGTTCCCACCAGTGGGGCTCCTTTTCGGTGATCTCGTCGAGCTTGGCTCGCGGTATCCCGTAGTGCTCGAGAGTGGCCACCAACTCTCGCCGGCCGACGCATTGGTAATCGAGGGATTGCGCGACTCGTTCCGCGACGTCCTCAGCCCCGGCGATGCCTTCGTAGATCACGATAACAGACATGGCAGGCCCTCCTTTCCATGAGGAACGGTACAGCAAGCATGACTCACGTCACAGCTTGAGCATACTACAAGACGGGTAATAGGCAACGGTCGGCAACGGTCTCGAAGCGACAAGCGCCCCCGGCCTCGCCGTCCCGTGATCCCGGACCCCGCCGTCCCGGACTTGATCCGGGATCTCCCGGATCAAGTCCGGGACGGCACGGGTCTCAGCCGCCCGTGAGGTCGTCGCGGCCCGCCGGTCATGTTATGTGGGATGGGCGATGGCGGGGAACTTGATCCGAATAGGCGTGTCGTGGACCTGCCTCGCGGCGCTTTGCGGTCTGCTGCTCGCGGGTTCGGCGGCGGGTCCCGACCATTCCGGCCGCCCGGGGTCGGCGTGTTTGGAGCGGCTGGCCGGCGTTACCACCCTGACCTCGGTCGGGACGATCCAGGGCGCGGCGCATACCTCGCCCTTCCGGGGGCGGACGGTGGCCACAACCGGTATCGTAACCGCTGTCGACACGGATGGTTTCTACCTGCAGGACCCGGTGGGGGACGGTGACGCCCGTACTTCGGACGGCCTGTTCGTCTTCACCAAAAGGAAGCCGGCCGCGGCCGTGGGCGACCGGCTCTGCGTGCGCGGGCCGGTGGACGAATATCAACCCGGCGGCGCGGCCACCAACAACCTGACGATCACTCAGATCACCCGCCCAACGCTCGCACGTCTGTCCCGCGGCAACCGGCTTCCCGCCCCGGTGGCACTGGGTGTGGGCGGGCGCGTTTTCCCGGACCGGATCATCGACAACGACGGTTTCGCCGTCTTCGACCCGGGAGAAGACGGCATCGACTTCCATGAGACCCTCGAAGGCATGCGAGTCACGGTGGAGGACGCCGTTGCGGTAAGCCCCACCGGCCGCTTCGGCGAGATCTTCGTGTTTGCCCGCGGCACGGCGCCGACGGGCTTGAGCGAACGCGGCGCCCTCACCATCCGCCCGGACGACTTCAACCCGGAGCGGATTCAGATCGACGACGACTTCGGACTCAGTCCGATGGCGACGCCGCAGGTCAAGGTGGGCGATTCCCTGGGCGACGTCACGGGAGTGGTGAGCTACGGGTTCGGCAACTACGAGGTCCGGTTCACCGAGCCCATCACACCCACGCCAGGTCTGCTGGAACCGGAGACCACGCGCCTGAGCGGCGACGGACACCTGACCCTCGCGTCCTTCAACGTGCTCAACCTCGACCCCAACGATGCGGATGGGGACATGGACGTGGCCGGCGGCCGTTTTGACGCGGTTGCGGCCATCATCGCGCACAACCTGCGGCATCCCGACATCGTGGCCCTCCAGGAAATACAGGACAACGACGGCTCGGCCAAAACGGCGGTGACGGCCGCCGACGCCACGCTACGGTTGCTGGTACAGCGCATCGCCGCCCTGGGGCCGGTCCGTTACCGTTTCATCGATCATCCGTTCATCGGCGACGACACCAACGGCGGCCAGCCCGGCGGGAACATCCGCGTGGCGTTCCTTTACAATCCGCGCCGCGTGGATCTCATTCCGGGCTCGGTGGCCACGGTCACCCGCCCGGCGGACCAGCGAACCAATCCGGGAAATCCTTTCTTCAAGGGCCGCCTGCCGCTGATCGCCGGCTTTCGATCCCGTGCTCCCGGTCACGCTCCCGTGACCGTGGTCAACAACCATTTCAGTTCCAAGCGCGGCAGCAGTCCGCTGTTCGGGCGGATCCAGCCCTTCACGGAACTTCAGGAGTCGCCCCGGGCCAACCGCGGAGTGGACCGCCGCCGGAGGCAGGCCCGCGCCGTCCGCGATTTCGTCGCCGGCAGGCTCGCCGCGGATCGCGACGCTCGTATCGTCGTGGCCGGCGACTTCAACGAGTTCGCGTTCGTCTCGCCGTTGAACACCCTTGAGCGGAGCCTCCATAACCTCACCCGGAAACTGCCTCCGAGCGAACGGTACACGTACATCTTCGACGGCAACGCGCAGTCCCTGGACCATATCCTGGTCAGCCCCTCGCTGAGCCCGTCCGCGGAGGTGGACATTGTGCACGTGAACGCGGAGTTCGCGGAAACCGCGGCGCGTGCGAGCGACCACGACCCGGTCCTGGTGCGGCTGCGCGTCCGGCCGGCGCCTTGATGCCGAGGTTTGACAACGTCCGGTTCTTCGCTTCAAGGTGACGCTGTCGGTGCTCCATTCATGGATAATGGCTTTGACGCATCTATTGTTCAGTACTCTCTTCCGAGGACCCTGACATGACCGTACCCAGAGTTGCCCTGATCATCACCGGAGGCACCATCGATTCCGTCGGCGCCGACCGCCTGGATCTCGCCTGGTACATCGAGAACAACAAGCGGCTGGACGACGGCGAGCTGTTGGGCTCCGTCCCCGAGCTTGCCGGCATCGCCGAGGTGGAGGAAGTGCCGTTTCGGCGGTTGCCGAGCCATGCCCTGGTGGACCGGGACTGGCTCGACCTGGCGGAGTTGCTGCACGGGATCTTCGAACGCGGCGGCGCCGACGGCGCGGTCATCACCCACGGCACCAACACCCTCGAAGAGACGGCTTACTTCCTGAACCTCGTTCTCAAGACCGACGGGCCGGTGGTGCTGGTGGGGTCCATGCGTCCGGCCTCGGCACTGGGCGCCGACGGCTATCTCAACCTGCTGAACGCCGTGCGGGTGGCAGTGGACCCGGATTCCCGCGGACACGGCGTGTTGGCGGTGATGAACGATCGGATCTACGGCGCCCGGGACCTGACCAAGACGGCCACCTATCGCGTGGAGGCGTTCCAGGGACGGGATCTGGGCCCCCTGGGCTTTGCCGACGCCGATGGCCGGGTGCGTTACCATCACCGCACGGTCAAGCCGCATACCACCGGGACCGAGTTCGACGTGACCGGGCTGGAGTCGCTGCCGCGGGTGGACGTGGTGGTGTCGCACGCGGGTGCGGACGGCGCCATGATCGACGCCAGCGTGGCCGCGGGCGCCAAGGGCATCGTGTGCGCCGCCACTGGCGCGGGCCGCCCTACGCCGGCTCAGGACGATGCCTTCGAGCGCGCTCGGCAAGCGGGGGTGACGCTGTGCATCGGCAGCCGGGTGGGGTCCGGCCGGGTGGCCCGGAGCCCGAAGCTGCGCGATCGCGGCGTCGTTACCGCGGACAATCTCCAGCCCTGGAAGGCCCGGGTATTGCTGGCGTTGGCCCTGAGCGTGACCGAGGACCCGGAAGCCGTCCAGCGGATGTTCGATACCTACTGACTCCGGGTTCCGGGGGCTTGGTCCTCCCTGGCCGGAGTCCCCAAAACGTCATTCCCGCGAAAGCGGGAATGACGGATGCGGGGCACGCCTCTTTTCAGCCCAGGACGACGCGGCTCTGTTCTTCTTCGCGGATCTCGATGGCGTTCTGTATCAGCGCCCCGTAGCGGTACACGGCGTGGGCGAACTTGCTGTAGGGCAGCGTCAGGAAGAGCCCGGCGACGACGCCGAGGTGGATCACCAGCAGCGTTCCCATGAACGCCGTCTCACGGAGCGCCAGCAGCAGCAGTCCGGTAAAGCTCGTCAGGAAGAGCATGACCAGGAAGGTCCTGTCCAGGCTGAGCATCTTCTCCTCCGAGGGCTCCAGGTCGCTCTTGGACTTGAGATAGAGCAGCCCCACCGTGCCGATACACATCATGACGCCGCCCACGGTCCCCAGCACCACCGGAACGCTCAGGTAGGGGTAGGGCGCGTCCCAGTGCATGAAGTGGTGGTAGAAGGCCGCGGTGGTGGTGGCCCCGAAGTCCAGCAGGAAACCGTAGAACACCAGATGGTGGTGCCACATGCGGCTCTTGGAGAACTTCTCGTCGGGGTAGTTGCAACCGTCGCCCCCGCCTTTCATGTACTGCAGGCCGAAGGCGTCCTTCATGGCGCGGGCGAAGGCGGGCAGGTTGACGAGGTCGGAGAGGCTGCCGCGGGTGCGGCGCCAGAAGCTCACGAATCCCGCCAACAGCGCGAAGATCGCGTAGAAGAACATCACCATCGCCGGAAACACCATGGCGCCGTAGGGCACCACCGCGTAGAACGCGCCGGCGCCCTGATGGGCCGAGAAGAGCGTCGTGCTCCCCTGGAACACCAGTGTCAGCACGAAGGCCGCCACGATGCACACCGTGGTGACGAGCCCCACCAGAAAGGCGTTGTTCTTGTACATGCCTGAAAGGATCCGCGGCCAGGCGTAGTCCGCGTAGGTGTCCGCGCGCAGCCGGGACAGGGCGCTGGGCACGTTCACCGCGAACTCGTGGGGCGGCGCGTACTGGCACGCGTAGAAGCAGGCGCGGCACTCGAAACACAGGTTGGACAGATAGACCAGGTCCTTGGTGTCGAAGGTGCGCCGCCGCTCCATGGCCGGGAACACCGCGCAGAAGCCCGCGCAGTAACGGCAGGCATTGCAGATGGTCATGACCCGGTCGGCTTCCTTGAGATGCTCAGACGACGGCACGCGCGGCCTCCCTTCCGGCAATGCGGCCGAACACCGTTCCGATGGTCATGCCGAATCCCGCCAGATACCCTTTGCCGAGGATGTTTCCGGACATCATCTCCCCGGCTGCGAAGATGTTGGGCGACGGCTGGTCTTCGCCGAACAGGACCTGCGTCTGCTTGTTCACGGCGACGCCCATGTACGTGAAGGTGATCCCCGGCCGCAGCGGATAGCCGTAGAACGGCGGGGTGTCGATGGCACGCGCCCAGTGGCTCTTGGGCGGGTCCATGCCCTCGGTGGCGCAATCGTCCAGTACCGTGGCGTCGAAGGCGCCCGGTCTGACGGAGCGGTTGAAGGCCGCCACCGTCTCCTCCAGCTTGGCCGGGTTGAGGTCGAGGGACGCGCCCAGTTGCCGGATGGACTTCGCCTCGAAGGGCGGAAAGACCGAGGGCAGGAACATGTCGATGGATTTGGCGTCCACGATGCAATAGGCCTCCTGCTCCGGCTGGCCGGCGATGAGGGTGCCCCAGATGGCGTAGCGCTTGGGCCAGAAGTCCTCGCCTTCGTCATAGAAGCGCTCAACGTTCTTGTTGACCACGATGCCGAAGGGGACGCAGTCGAGCCGGGTCACGATGCCGCCGTCGAACTTGGGCGCGCGCCCGTCCAGCGCGATGGCGTGAAAACCCTTGGCGCGTCCTGCCGGCTTCGCGCCGGCGTCGAACAACTGCCGCAGCACGCGGCCCTTGTTGTAGGGGGTGCCTCGGATGATGAAATTGTCCGCGGCGTCGCCCCAGTATTCCTTGAGCCACGGGACGTTGGCCTCGAAGCCGCCGGAGGCGCCGATGAAAGCCCTGGCCGTCACCTCTCGGGTCTGGCCGTGGTGTTCCACCACCGCGGAGCGGAACACGCCGTCCTCGACGTTCAGGTCCCGCACCTCGGTCTCGTACTCCACCCGGACGCCCATCTTCCCGGCGGTGTCGTAGTAGGCGTTCATCAGCGCCTTGCCGCCGCCCAGGAAGAAGGCGTTGGTGCGCGACAGTTGCAGCGTGCCGCGCAGCGACGGCTGCCAGCGGATCCCGTGGGCCGACATCCATTCGCCCGCGTCCCGGGACTCGCGGATGCAGAAGCGCGCCAGTTCCTCGTTGGTGTCGCCGCCGGTCACGCGCAGGAGGTCCTCGTAGAACTCGTCCTCCGGATACGTGCCGGTGAGGAAACCGTCCTCGCCTTCGTGCATGTAGCGAAGGTTGCGGGTATGGCGGCTGTTGCCGCCGCGGAACGCCTTGGGCGCCGCCTCCAGCACCAGCACGCTGGCGCCGCCGTGGCTCGCCATGATGGCCGCGCACATCGCCGCGTTCCCGCCCCCCGCGATGAGCACGTCCACCTCGGGAGCCTTCCCCGAACCGCCTCCGGTGGATGATGAAACCATGACGCTACCTGTTAGTGGACGCTCTGGATTCTGTCAACTTGTGAAATCCGGTCATGCCCGTGAAACCTGCCCGCCAATGATGCCCGCCAATGCCCGGCCACCGTCGTTCGTGCGAAACGGTGGTGAGGCCCCGCTCCTGCCGCAAGTTGACAAGGACAGCCCTTACTTGCCATGAAGTAGAGGCATCCTTTCGACCCTGTTCGCCGAAACTTGCACCGTATTCATGGCCCAGAGGGAGGAGCGCAGCCGCGCGAGACTCTCCGGGGACCGTTTCGACACATTCCCGCCCCAGGAGGATTTCAGTGGAACTCGGCATCTATCTCCGTTCTTTCTTCACCAACCCTGCGCGGCCGCTGCACGAGCAGATCGACGACGCGGTGGAGATCTGCCACGTGGCGCGTGACTGCGGTTTCGCCGCCATCACCATGCCGCAGCACTGGGTGTCGCACCCCACCATCTGGCCGCAGCCCTTTCCGATGCTGGCGCGGCTGGCGCCGGAGGTGGGCGAGATGCGGCTGCAGACCGGCATCGTGCTGCTGCCGCTGCACAACCCGCTCCAGGTGGCGGAAGACGTGGCCACCCTGGACCACATCGCCAAGGGCCGGTTCGTCCTGGGCGTCGGCCTGGGCTACCGGGATACCGAGCTCGAGGCCGTGGGCTCCAACCGCAAGCAGCGGGTCTCCCGCCTCACCGAATCCATCGAAGTGATGAAACGGCTGTGGACCGGCGAGGAGGTCGATTACGAAGGCAAGTACTGGACCGTGCACGGCGCCAAGATGGGGTTCGTGCCCGTTCAGACGCCCCATCCTCCCATCTGGATCGCGTGCCAAAGCGAAGGAGCGGTGCGCCGGTCCGCGCGCATCGCCGACGCCGCGTATCTGGCGCCCCAGGTGGGCTTCGACGACGTGGCCCATCTCATCTCCGTCTACCGCGACGAGCGCAGCGTGACCGGCCAGGACCCCGGCCGCATCACCATCTCCAGGGGCGTGGCGTTCGCCGGCGACCGCGAGACCGCCATCGCCCAGGCGCGTGAGTCCGCGGCGTCTTCCTACAAGATGTACAGCAGTTGGAACATGCAGGAAGACACCATGGTCAAGATCAATATCGCCTCGGACTCCGAGGTCAGCGCCTGGGCCGTGGCGGGCAACGGCGACGACTGCCTGGAAGGACTCGGCCGGCTGGCCGCGGATGGTGTGGAGTACGTGGGCATGACCCTGCTCAACATGCCCAAGGACCTTTCCGGCCGAAAGGAATACCTCCAGGCCCTGGCAGAGAACGTGCTGCACCGGATGTAGGGGCGGGTTTCAAACCCGCCCGCGCCTCCATCGCGTTACCGGCCGGTTCGGCCTCCCGGCGGCCTGGAACGGCCGCGTGGTACGAGGACAGGTGCGGCCGCGAGGACCCCATGGCGCTGGAGATCGAGCGCAAGTTCCTGGTCACCGGAAACGAATGGCGCAACGCCGACGGCGTCGTCCTACGCCAAGGCTACCTGAGCACCCGGCCGGAGCGCACCGTGCGCGTGCGCATCGAGGGCGACAAGGCAAGACTCGCCATCAAGGGAATCACCCGGGGCGCCACCCGCGCCGAGTACGAATACGACATCCCGTCCGAGGACGCCGCCGAGCTGCTGCGGCTGTGCGAGCCGCCCCTCATCGAAAAGGTGCGCCGCCGCCTGGAGCACGACGGCCTCGTCTGGGAAGTGGACGAGTTCTTCGGTGACAACCAGGGCCTCGTCATCGCCGAAGTCGAGCTCGACCGCGAAGACCGTCCGCTGACCAAGCCCCCGTGGGTAGGCGAAGAGGTCACCCGCGACCCCCGCTACTACAACGCCAACCTTGTGGCAAATCCCTTCACCAAGTGGCACAATTCCAATGAGAGCCCCTGACACGGGGCGCTCCGGGTCTTCCCGAATACGGAGGGGTGGCCGAGTGGTTTAAGGCACCGGTCTTGAAAATCGGCGTCCGCTTGACGGTGGACCGCGAGTTCGAATCTCGCCCCCTCCGCCAACCAAATTCCTCCACCATCTCCATGCCGGTTCCGCACGAGCGCCGCCCTCACCCGGTTGGCTTCAAGGTGTCAGCGGGGAGTGTGACGCTGCCCCGGCTTCTTTCGAAATGTCGAGAATGGAGCGCGCTATGCGCAAGTGGGCCACCCAGCACCCTACTATGGATCACTGAGAGGCGTCCGATGACATGGTCGCGCTGGCGATTTTGCACACGCTGAAATTGCATGGCAAATTCACGGCACGGACGTTGTCCGAGCTGAAGAGATTGCGCGGGAGATTCTCGACGAGCACAATCAGTACATTGCCGGACAACTGGAACGCAACGAGCTGTTTCTGAATTGGAAAGACTGGGACGAAAGAGAGTGGTTCTGTGGACTCGGTGTGGCTCTAGTGTTGTCTCGGGAGAAGCTCGACTTGCGCAGTTGGGTGACAGCGCAGTGCCAAACACTGTCGCTCGGCGTGTGGGATGCCGAGGAGAATCAGCGAGGAACGCGCGGATCGCCAGCAGGTCGATGAGTTGATTGAGCGCGCAAAATTCCCGGTCCTCTGAGCAGCCATCTGTACCGGAGGACATAACGCAAAATGGATTCCAACTTCACACAAGCAGAAGCCGAAGCCCTCCTGGCGTTGGAAAAGCGCCGGGTCGACGCCTCCCAGTGGGATTATCCGGATTTCGGAGGACGGGTCACGGTCCCGCTGGCCTCGTTCGATGGGCGCGAGTCGTTCCTCCTCGACGTGCGCCGGGCTCGGATCAATCTTGCCAAGGGCAACTACCAGAACCGCGGGCGCCAGGTAGTGGTCCTTGCCCGCCTGGATTTCGGCGGCGGGCCGCATCGCAATCCGGACGGAGAGGGGATCGGGTCCACCCATCTCCACCTTTACCGCGAGGGTTACGCTGACAAGTGGGCTTTCCAGGTTCCGGTCGAACACTTCTCTCACCTGGACGACCCGTGGCTAACGCTCGGTGATTTCATGAGGTTCTGCAACATTGTGGAGCCGCCCGTCATCCAGCGAGGACTCTTCACGTGATCGGAGAAGTACAATCTTTGCTGGACCAGTACTGGACCTGGTTGCGGGACCGGACGAGTCTTCGCGAGATCGGCGACTGGACGGAGATCACTACGCCTTACCTCGACCGTCACAACGATTGTCTCCAGATCTACGCCAAGCGGGTGAACGGGGGCTTCGTGTTGACGGATGACGGCTATGTCCTTGACGACCTGGAGCAGTCGGGGTGCAGGATCGACAGTGCCAAGCGACAATCTCTGTTCAAGACGACACTCAATGGATTTGGCGTGCAGATCAATGAGAAGGCGCTTGAGGTACACGCCTCGTCCGATAGTTTCGCACTACGGAAACACAATCTCGTACAGGCCATGCTTGCGGTCAACGATCTCTTTTACCTGGCCTCTCCCGTGGTCGCCAACTTGTTCTACGAAGATGTAGTGGCCTGGCTGGACCTCTCCGATATCCGCTATACGCCGAGCGTGAAATTCACTGGAAAGAGCGGCTACGATCATCGGTTCGACTTCGTCATACCGAAGTCGAAAATCCAGCCGGAGCGGGTGTTGCGGGCGATCAACCGGCCAAGCAGAGACACCGCGCAGGCAATGGCATTTTCCTGGATCGACACCAAAGAGGTGCGTTCTCCGGACTCGCGTGCCTATGCGATCCTGAACGATGCAGACCAACAAGTCTCGGAGAACGTGTTGGCCGCGATTCGCAGTTACGATGTCCATCCCATCGCGTGGTCGGGTCGCGACCGGGCGCGTGAGGAGCTCGCCGCTTGAGTCAGACACCAGGGTACGCCGACATGAACCCACGAAAGAAACCGCGCTGGCAGTATCGGTTCGACAACTACAAACGGGCCTTCGTTTTGCTCAGGGAGGCTATTGAGGAAGACCGGGAACTCAGCCAGTTGGAGCAGGAAGGGGTCATCCAACGTTTCGGGTACACCATGGAGTTGGCCTGGAAGGTCATGAAGGACTATCTGGAAAGCGAAAATCTCGTCTTGCCGCAGGTCACCCCGAGGGCGGTCATACGCGCAGCCTTCACGTCGAGGCTGATCAGCAGCGGTGAGACGTGGATGGAGGCTCTGGATGACCGCAACAAGATGTCGCACACCTACGACTTCAAAAAGTTCAAGGATGTGATCGACAGCATCAGGAGCCGCTATCTGGAGGTCATGGATGAGCTTTATATGAAACTGCTCGAGGAGAGCGTGGAGTAGCTGCCGGTGGACCACGGCCTTACAGCCAGGCAGCTAGGCACGATTAAACGGATTCTCGCCCCTTATGCGGATGTCATCACCCGTGTCGACCTTTTTGGCTCCCGAGCCACGGGCGCTTGCCGCCCGGATTCAGACATAGACTTGGTCCTGCACGGCCGGCTGGACGAAAGAACCGTTGACCGGCTCTGGACGCTGTTTCATGAAAGCAACCTCCCTGTCGCGGTTGACGTAATGAGCTACGGGCTTACGACATATCCGCCCCTTAAAGCGCATATGGACGATGTGGGGCAGCCGCTCTTCACCCAACCGGATCTCAAGACGGGAGTCCAGGAATAGAGGCGCCAAGCAAGCCGTGCGGGGTAACCCTTGGCGAGACGTTCGACCATGCTTGTGCTGGTGTGGCCCGCCGTGCCAGAATCTGGCGCCCGTTTTTGTTCCGAACGAAAGGAGAAAACCATGTCCAGGTTCAAACGAGTCGCGCTGTTCGTGGCTGGAATCGCGTTGGCGGCGGCTGCGCCCATCGCCGGGGCGGCCGAGACCTTGAAAATAGGCGTCACCCAGCCGCTGACCGGCGCCGTCGCGGCGTCCGGCAACTATGTCGCACAGGGCGCCAAGATCGCTGAGTCGTTTCTCAACGCCTCCGGTGGTCTGTTGGGCAAGAAGGTCCAGTTGATCATCGAGGACAACAAGAGCAATCCGAAGGAAGCCGTGGCAACGGCCGAAAAGCTGATCGTGCGCGACAAGGTGCCGGCGTTGATGGGGGCGTGGAGCTCGACCTATACCCTGGCGGTCATGCCGAAACTGATGGAATACGGCGTGCCCATGGTCGTCGAGACGTCGTCCTCGGGCAAGATCACGACCTCGGGCAATCCCTGGATCTTCCGGATCAGCCCGACCTCGGCCATGGAAGCCCAGTCCTTCGGCACGAAGGTCGGGCAGTTCAACATCAAGAAGGCCAATTTCCTGGTGGTCAACAACGACTGGGGCCTTGGCGCGTCCAAGGAATTCCGGAAGATGCTCAAGAGCAAGGGCATCGCCATCGGCGTTGTGGAAACCATGGATGCCAGGGCCACCGACCTGAGCGCCCAGTTGGCGAAGATCAAGTCGTCGGGTGGGGATACGGTGTTCGTCACCACGGGCGTCGAGCAACTCACCCTGGTGCTGAAGCAGATGAAGGAGCAGCGTGTCACTCAACGGGTGATCACCACCGGCGGTTCGCAATCGCCGGATCAGTTGATCGCGCAGGCCGGCGCGGCCGCGGAAGGCAGCTATCATCTGCTGTTCTTCGCTCCCTGGTTCCCGGGCTCGGCGCCCAATCCGGATGTCGCCACCGCGTTCGTCAATGAATGGAACAAGCGCGGCCACAACTTCGCCGGTCTGACCGAGGGTTTCCGCGGCCACGACGGCATCATGACCATCGCCGCCGGCATCAAGGCCGCGGGCAAGGCCGAGCCCAAGGCCATTCAGAAGGCTCTCTGGGGGGTCAAGGTGAAGGGCGTCAACGGCAACATCGCGTTCATCAAGCAAGGCCCCGCCGGCAAGGAGAGCGCCCAGAACGTTCCGAACGTTTACGTGGTCACCATCGAGAACGGCAAGGTCACGCTGCCATAGCGGCGGCCGACGAAAGCCGTCCGGCCCTGATTCGACCAGCGCCCTTCCCGGGGATTTCCCGGAAGGGCGCTGGTCGGGACCGGTTCCCCGTCCTCGCCGTGGCTGAACTTCTCCAGCACCTCCTCAACGCCCTGATCCTCGGCGGTACCTATGCCCTTCTGGGCATCGGCCTGACCCTGATTTTCGGCATCATGCGGGTGGTCAACTTCACCCACGGCGAGCTCTACACGTTCGGCGCCTACATGGTGTTCTTCTTCGTCATGGTCCTGGGCCTCGATTTCTTCGTCAGTATCCTGCTTGCCATGGCGCTCGGCGTCGTCCTCGGCGCCCTTATCGAATTTGTGCTGCTGCGCCCCCTGAGAGGCGCCGACATCGATACCACCATGCTGGTCATGATCGGCGCCTGGATCGCGATGCAGAACCTGGAGCAATACACCTGGAGCGGCATCGCCAAATCCATTGACCATCCCTTTCCCCTCGACCCGCTGGTCATCGGGCCGGTCTCGGTCTCCTGGGTCCGGGTCTTCGTCTTCGCGTTCGCCGTGCTGCTGATCGCCGTCACCTACCTCCTGATCCATCGGACACGCCTGGGCAAGGCCATGCGCGCCACCTTCCAGGACCGTGAGACCGCGGCGCTCATGGGCGTCAACGTCAAGGGGATCCATACTTTGACGTTTGCCTTCGGCTCCTGTCTTGCGGCCGCGGCCGGCGCCTTGCTCGGTCCGGTCTTCGTGGTCGCGCCGACGATTGGCGATCTGGCGGCGCTGAAGGCCTTCGCCATCGTCATCCTCGGCGGGCTCGGCAGCATCCCCGGCGCCACCCTCGGCGGCTTCATCCTGGGCTTGGCGGAGGAACTGGGCGCGGGCTACGTCTCGTCCGGTTATCGGGACGCCATGGGCTTCCTGCTGATCATCCTGGTGCTGGCGTTCAAGCCCACGGGGCTGTTCGCCGCCAAGGAGCGTATCGGGTGAAGCACGCCGTGACAGCCGTCTGGGTGGTGTTCCTGTTCTCCATCCCGTTGTGGATGACCGACCTTTACATCCTCCACATCCTGATCAGCGCGGGCATCTTCACCGTCGCCGCCATGAGCCTCAACCTGCTGCTCGGCTACACCGGACAGTTGAGCCTCGGCCACGTGGCGTTCTTCGGCATCGGCGCCTATACCAGCGCACTCGTGTCCCTGGGTTTCGACCTCGAGTTGACCGACACCTACACGTTCGTTTTCGCGCCGTGGCCGGTGTGGACCGCGTTCATGGCCGGCATCGCCGCGGCCGGGCTGTTCGGATGGCTGATCGGCAAGATCGCCTTCAGGGTCCGCGGCGCCTACTTCGTCATCGTCACCATCAGCTTCGCCGAGGTCGTGCGGCTCATCTCCCTCAACTGGCTGGACCTCACCGAAGGCCCCATGGCGCTCAACAACATCCCGCCGTTCAGCGTGGCCGTTCCCGGCCTCTGGGAGCAGACCTTCTATCAGAAGCTGCCCAACTACTATCTGATGCTGGTGGTCGCCATCGTTTGCTACGTCATTGTCCGGCGGCTGGTACGGTCGCGGGCCGGGCGGGCCATGATCGGCCTGCGCGAGAACGAGGCCCTGGCGTCGTCCGTGGGCGTCGACGTCACCCGTTACCTGGTCCTGGCGACGGTCATTTCGGCGGCCATGGCCGGGGCCGCCGGCGGGCTCTACACCCACTACATCCGCATCGTCGATCCGGACATCTTCCTGTTCATCTACACCGTGACCATGGTGATCATGGTGGTCACCGGCGGCAAGGGGACCACCGCCGGCCCGGTAGTGGGGGGCCTCATCTTCGGGATACTGCCCGAGGTCCTGCGTGAGTTTGCAAGCCCCGAGGTGCAATGGGTGATCTACGGCGTGTTCATGATCGTCATCGTGTTCTTCCTGCCGCAGGGCATCGTGCCGGCCGTCACGTCGTGGTGGAAGGCGCGTTTCACCGCTCCCGAGGGCGGCCCCGGCGTCCCGGAGGAAGCCCGGTGACCGATACTGCCTTGAGCGTCGAGGGTCTGACCGTCCACTTCGGCGGACTGGTGGCCGTGTCAAACGTCGATTTCGTCGTCCGCGAGGGCGAGATCGCCAGCCTCATCGGTCCCAACGGGGCCGGCAAGACCACCGCCTTCAACGTCATCACGGGTTTCCTGCGGGCCAGCGCCGGCAGCGTCCGTTACCGCGGGGCTTCGCTGGACGGCCCGCGGCCCAACGAGGTCGCCGACCTCGGCGTCGTGCGCACTTTCCAGAAGACCAGCCTGTTCGGCGGGCTGAGCGTCTTCGACAACATGCTGATCGGCTTGCACCGCCGCGGCCGCGGCCGGGTCTGGGAAATCCTGCTGGCGCTGCCGCGCATCCAGGCCGAGGAACGCGATCTGAGTGCGCAGGCCGCCGCCATCCTGGAGCAGGTGGGCCTGTCCCACCGGGGCGAGGAGCCGGCGTCCGACCTGCCTTACGGCGAGCAGCGCCTGCTGGAGGTGGGCATCGCCCTGGCGGCGCGGCCATCGTTGCTCCTGCTGGACGAGCCGTCCTCCGGAATGAACCCATCCGAAACCCGGGATTTCATGAACAGGGTCTCGGCCATTCGCGACCAGGGGACAACGATCTTCCTGGTCGAGCACGACATGCGAATGGTCATGGGCATCTCCGATCGGATCATCGTCCTCAATCAGGGCGTCATTCTGGCCGAGGGGACACCGGAAGAAATCCGTCGCCACCCGGAGGTCATCCGCGCCTATCTCGGAGAGGCAGCGGCCCATGCTTGAGATCACCGGTCTTGAATGCCGTTACGGGAAGGTCAGCGCCGTCCGCGACCTGTCCATGGTCGTCAACCGGGGTGAGCTGGTGACCCTGATCGGCGCCAACGGCGCGGGAAAATCGACCACCCTGAAGGCCGTATCGGGACTGCTCGCGCCCGCGGCCGGGCGCATCGTTTTCGACGGCGAGGACATCTCCAACGCCTCGGCGCAGCAAATCCTCTCCCTCGGGATCGCCCATTGCCCCGAAGGCCGGCGCATCTTCCCGTACATGAGCGTCCAGGAAAACCTCGACATGGGCTGCTACCTGCGCCGGGACACGGACGGCGTCGAAGCCGACCTGCGGCGCGTGTTCGAGCGTTTCCCGATCCTCGAAGGCCGGCGCCGCCAGACCGCGGGGACCCTTTCCGGCGGCGAACAGCAGATGCTGGCCATCGGCCGGGCGCTGATGTCGCGGCCGAAGCTGGTGCTCTTCGACGAGCCGTCCCTCGGGCTGGCGCCCAACCTGGTGGAGACCACCTTCGAGATCATCGCCGAGATTCGTGCCGAGGGCGTCACCGTCCTGATGGTCGAACAGAATGCATACGCGGCGCTCGGGATTTGCGACCGCGCCTACCTTCTCGAATCCGGCGCAGTGGCCTTGCAGGGAACGGGCGCCGAGTTGAAGGATATCCCCCACGTCAGAGAGGCGTACCTCGGCGGCTAGTGGGCCGGAAAATGGACGAACCGGCAGCGTGGCTGCGGCGCCATGTCAAGGTTGGTGCATAGACGAAAGGCCCACTCGCGCCCCGGTGAGCATGTCCCGGAGCTTTTTGCGGATGGCCCACAGGCATATCAGGGAGGGGATCACCATCAGGGTGGTGATGACGAAGAAGGTGGCCCAATCGCCGTCCAGCCAGTCCACCAGGGCGCCGGAGGAGGCGGCGAAGAGAGTGCGTCCGGCGGTGCCGATGGAGGCCAGCAACGCGTACTGCGTTGCGGTGTAGGTCCGGTCCACGAGCATCGAAATGAAGGCGACGAAGGTGACGGTGGCGAAGGCGCTGGTGAGGTCGTCCATCACCACCGCGGTGGCGAACAGGGCTTCCGACTTGCCCACCCATGACAGCACGGCGAACAGCAGGTTCGTCGAGGCCATGGCGATCCCCGACAGGAACATGGCCCACACGAGCCCCATCCGGACGGCGAAGAAGCCGCCCAGCACGGTGAAGGTCACCGTCGTGATCCAGCCGAGTCCCTTGGAGTAGAGCGCGATCTCGGATTTGGAGAAGCCGATCTCCCGGTAGAAGAGCAGGGACATGCGCCCCATGAAGGCCTCGCCGATCTTGAACAGGAAGATGAACCCGAGCACGGTCAGCGCGATGGCGAAGCCGTTCCGCCGGAAGAAGCTCAACAAGGGGCTCACCACCGTGCCCCCGAGCCACGCGATCATGTGGCCGAGCCGGCCGGAGAGCGGGAGACGGGAGGCGATCCGGTGTTCCTCCGCGTCCTGCTGAGCGATGCGTTCCGCGGTCCCCTGTTCGTGCACGAACAACAGGCCGACGTTGGTCAGCACCACCAACACCCCGAGCACGAGAAACGTCGCCTGCCAGTATTCCTCGACCCCGGCGTTCTGGAACGCTGTCGCGGACTCCAGCGCGACGATGCCGCCGAGCTTGTAGCCGGTCCACCAGCCCACCACCGCGACGGCCGCCCCCGCGGCCATGGACTCGCCCTCGTCCTTGCCGACTTGTTCGATACGGAGCGCGTCGATGGCGATATCCTGGGTGGCGGAGGCAACCGCGATGGCCAGGCCGATACCCACCACGGCAGCGAGGTCGGCGGTGGGGTCCACGGTGCTCCACAGCACGAGGCACGCGAGGATCACCACCTGCAGCGCAAGGATCCAGGCCCGCCGCTGGCCGAGCCGTTCCGTCAGCCAGGGTATCCGGATACGGTCGATGAGCGGCGCCCACAGGAAGTTGAAGGCATAGACGCCGAAGATCAGGCCGGCCCAGCCGATGGTGGTGCGGCTGAGGCCGTCTTCCTTGAGCCACAAGTTGAGGCTGCTGCCGATCAGCACCCAGGGGAACCCGCTCATCACCCCGAGCAGGAAAATACGGGCCATGCGTCGCTCGAAGTAGATCGTCAGCGAGTTGATGGTCTTCAGCATGAATTTCCTTCCGGTTGACGGCAGGCGCCGTGCGCATTCCCTGACTGGTTTATACCGGACAGGGCACCGGACCCGAAACGCGCGGCCGGCCACCGGTTGACACTTGTCCGGTTCTTCGGCTAGTCTGCGTGCCGCCTGTGACCATGCACATAGGACCATGCACATTTCGAAAGGAGAACGGATCATGTCCCTATCACTCAGAGCCTGTATTCGGGGGTTGGCGGTTGTTTCAGTGCTTTTCGGGCTGCTCGTGGCGGCTGCCGTGTCGGTGCAGGCAGTGGAGCTCAAGGTCGCCCACTTCACCTCTCCCAAGCACCCGATGGATCGGCTGGTGATGCGGCCGTGGGGCGCGGAGGTGGCGAAGCGCAGCAACGGCTCGTTGACGGTGCGGATCTATCCCGGCGGTGAGCTGGGCAAGGGGCCGCAGGCCCAGTACAAGCGCGCGGTGGACGGCATCGCCGACGTCACGTTCGGACTGCAGGGATACACCTCGGCACTGTTTCCGCGGACGCTGCTGGTGGAGCTGCCCGGCATCGCCCCGGACGCGGTGGTGGCCACCAAGATGCTGTGGAAGGCGGTGGGCTCCATCCGGGGAGAGTACGACCGGACCAAGATCCTCGCCTTGTGGACCAATGACAAGGCCGTCATCATGACCCGGAACAAGGCGGTGCGGACCCTGGACGACGTCAAGGGCATGAAGATCCGTACCCCCTCGAAGCTCCAGGGCGACATCATCAAGGCCCTGGGAGCCACTCCCGTGGCCATGCCGGTGACGCGCATGTACAACGCCCTCAAGACCGGGGTGGTGGACGGGCTCATGGTGGCCCCGAGCGTCATCCGGAGCTTCAAGATCGGCGAGGTGGCCAAATACTACACCATGGGACCCTTCGCCAACACGGCGTTCTTCCTGGTCATGAACAAGAAGGCCTACGACGGCCTTTCGGCGGAGCACAAGAAGATCGTCGACGAGACCTCGGGCGAGGCCCTGAGCGTCAAGGCCGCCGGCATCTACAAGAAGGCCGGCGCGGGCTCGCTGGCGGGCGAGAAGAAGAGCGGCAGGGGCGAGGTCATCCGCCTTTCGGACGCCGAGGACAAGCGTTTCCGCAAGGCCTTGAGCGGGGTCCGGGCCAAGACCGTCAAGGATCTCGCCGGCAAGAACATCGACGCCGGGAAGATCCTCGCGGCCATGGGCGCGGGCGGATAAGCCGGCAGGCTCCCTTCGCGTACCCATGGGTGCCGAATCACGCGCTGCGTTGCCGGGGACCGCGGTGGCTGCCTGGACCACCCGGTCCCTGGCCTGTGTGGCCGGGGCCGCGCTCTTGTGGCTGATGCTGCTGACGGTGGTGGCGGTGGTGATGCGCTACGTCTTCAACGCGCCCATCCTGGGCGCGCAAGACATCTCCGAGCTCAGTCTGGCCGTGGTGGTGTTCCTGGGCATCCCCTACTGCGGCTGGACCGGCGGGCACGTGGCCGTGGACCTCATCAGCACGGTGGTGGGCGAGAGCCGGCTGCGTTACACCGACACCCTCATGCGGCTGGCGGGCGCAGTGCTGTTCGGCTTCGTTGCATGGCAGGCCATGCGGCAGGCGCTGGATGCGTTGGAGTACGGTGACGCCACCAACCTGGTGGAGATCTCCCACCATCCGTTCATGTTCCTCATGAGCTTCGGCTGGTTGCTGTTTGCCGGGGTGCTGCTGATCCAGGCAGCCGTCGGTATTCTCCGTCCCCAAGAGCAAGCTGAATGAGTCCGACCACCGCGGGTCTTCTGGGGTTGGCGGGGCTTTTCCTGCTCCTCGCTTTCAGGATGCCCGTGGGCATCGCCATGATGCTCGTGGGTGTGCTGGGGTTCGGCACCCTCAACGGCTGGGGGCCGGCCCTGGCCGTGCTCGGCAGCGAACCTTTCGTCATCGCCACCAACTACGAGCTCATCGTCATCCCGCTGTTCGTGCTCATGGGCAACTTCGCCACGGTTTCCGGCATGAGCCGCGACCTCTATGCCGCGGCCTACGCCTGGTTCGGGCACTGGCGCGGCGGGCTGGCCTCGGCCACCATCGCCGCCTGCGCCGGGTTCGCGGCGCTGTCGGGCTCTTCGGTGGCCGCGGCCGTGACCATGGGCAAGGTGGCGCTGCCGGAGATGCGGACCTACCGGTACGACCCGCGGCTCGCCACCGGCGCCATCGCCGCGGGCGGCACTCTGGGCATACTCATCCCTCCCAGCACCGGCTTCGTGATCTACGCCATCCTTACCGAGGAATCCATCGGGCGGTTGTTCCTGGCCGGGGTCTTTCCCGGGTTGCTGCTGACCGGGCTGTTCATCCTGTCCATCTTCATCCAGACCCGGATCCATCCGGACCTGGGACCGCCGGGCCCGGCCTCCGCCATCCGCGACCGGATCAGGGCCGTCCGGCAGGCCGGCGCCATGATCGGGATCGTGGCGTTGACCATCGGCGGCATCTATGCGGGCCTCTTCACCCCCACCGAGGCCGCGGGCGTGGGGGCCTTCCTCGCGTTACTGCTGGCCCTGGTACGGGGCCGCCTGTCGCCGGCGTCGCTGTCGTCGCTGGCGCTGGAGAGCGTGCGCACCACCGCCCTGGTCTTCCTCATCCTGGTGGGCGCCCACGTCTTCAACCCGTTTCTAGCGTTGACGCACATCCCCACCGATCTGGCCGAGTTGTTGGTGGGGATGGAGCTCCCCCGGCTGGCCGTGCTCGCCATCCTGCTGGCCGCCTACGTCGTGCTCGGGATGTTCCTGGAGGGTTTCGCCATGCTGGTCCTTACCCTCCCCATCGTGCATCCCATCATCCTGACCCTGGGATACGATCCCATCTGGTTCGGCGTGGTCATGGTCATCGTGCTGGAGATGGGGCTCATCAGCCCCCCGGTGGGGGTCAACGTCTTCGTGGTCAAGGGCATCGCCGAGGACGTGCCCATGGGAAAGATCTTCGCCGGCATCCTGCCGTTCTGGATCGCCATGGCCGTCTGCCTGGCCATCCTGGTAGCCTTCCCCGGGATCGCCCTGTTCCTCCCGAATACGATGATTCGATAAAAGGGCGGTTTCCGCCGCGTTCCGCTGCGTACATTGAGCAATCGAGAACGAACGCCATCAGTACTTGCGTCCTTCCTCGATCATTCGACGGACCGACAGTCCTTCCAGACTGTGCGTCTCCTGAAACACCTTCAGCCTGGTAATCGCCGCGCGCACCTTGTCGGAATCGTGTGGCTGAAAAGGAATCATATCGACCTTCAAGGGCAACGGCAGGATGTGACGGATCCTCGATCCGTCACACGTTGAACCGTATGTGCATCACGTCGCCGTCCCGCACCACGTAGTCCTTGCCTTCGAGCCGCAGTTTTCCGGCTGAGCGGCAGCCGGCTTCGCCGCGGTGCTCGACGTAGTCGTCGTAGGAGATGACCTCCGCGCGGATGAAGCCGCGTTCGATGTCGGAGTGGATCTTGCCCGCGGCGTGGACCGCGGCGGTGTCCCGGGCGATGGTCCAGGCGCGCACCTCGGTGGGGCCGGCGGTGAAGAAGCTTATGAGACGGAGATGCCCGTAGGCGTGGCGAATGAAGCGGTCGCGAGCCGTTTCGGAAAGCCCGAGATCGGACAGAAACTCAGCCCGCTCGCCGTCTTCGAGTTGGGCGATCTCCATTTCCAGCTTCCCGCAGACGGGCACCACGGTGAGGCTCTCGGCCCGGGCGTAGTCCGCCACCTCCGAAGGGAGCGGCTCGGGCAGCGCCGTTTCGTCAGTGTTGTAGACCACCAGCAGGGGTTTCCGGCTCAGAAAGGCAAAGCCCGAGAGGAGGTTTTCTTCCTCCGGCGGAAATCCCAGGCCGCGGAGGGGGCGTTCGTCCTCCAGGGTTTGCTGACAGCGCGCCAGAAGGTCCGACTCCCGTTTGTGGTCCTTGCCGGTTTCCTTCCGTATCCGCTCCATGCGTTTCTCGATGACCGCGAGGTCGGCGAGTATGAGCTCGGCCTGGAATCCATCGAGGTCCCGCAGGGGCGCCGGGGGCTCGTTGGCGAGCGGGTCGGGGAAGGCCATGACCACCTGGGCCAAGGCATCCACCTCGCGCATCTGCGCCAGTGACTGCGCCTCCAGAGCCGCCTTCCGCTCCTGTGACGGAGGAAAGTCGAGGAAGGTGATCTCCGCGTACTTCTTCTCCTTGGGATGGACGATCTCGCTCAGCGCGTCCACGCGAGGGTCCGGCACCTTGACCACGGCCATGGCCGCCTCGCGCTTGCCGTCGAAGCCGCCCACCGCGGCGCTGAGGCCCGTCAGGGCGTTGTAGAGGGTGGTCTTTCCCGCTCGGGGAAATCCCACGAGGCCGACTTTCATGCGCTCCAATGTAGCACCGGGCCGGATTATTCATAGTCGCGCCCGCAGTGCGGAAGCAGTTCCGGTCATGCCGACGTTCGTTGACCGCGGACCTTGCAGGTTCCACGTCCTGCCGACGGCATGGAATGGACGCAGGAATCAGGATGAGTCCGCGCCGTTCTCGTAGGCTTCGTCGATGGCCGGTTCCGGTCCACGGGCGGCCGTGTTTGCCAACTCGTCGCAACGCTCGTTGTGCGCGTCGCCCGCGTGGCCCTTGACCCAGCGGTAATCGACGCGGTGTCGGTCGGACAGGTCGAGCAACTCGGCCCAGAGGTCGGGGTTCCTGGCGGGTTCCTTCGCGTTCCTCTTCCAGTTCCGCTCCCGCCAGCGCCTGGCCCATCCCTTGGACATGGCGTCCACCACGTACCGGGAGTCGCTGTGGAGCGTCACTCGGCAGGGTTCCTTCAGGGATCGTAGTCCCACGATGGCGGCCATGATCTCCATGCGGTTGTTGGTGGTCTTGCGGTATCCGCCGCTGAGCTCCCGTCGGTTGCCGTTGTACAGGAGAACGGCGCCGTAGCCCCCGGGACCCGGGTTGCCGAGGCAGGCTCCGTCCGTATAGATGGTCACGTGTTTCAAGGTTCCTGGCGGCGACATGGATTGTAGGCTTATCCCTGCAGGATATTACGATACCCATGGGGGAAGCAAGGCGGATTCCGGGCCGGTTACGGTCACGCAGGCCCGCGAACACTTGACACGGCAGGGTTTGTTTCCTTTAATCCCATCCACGGTAAACGCTCGTGTAGTGTCCTCGATCCACGATTGCAATCATCCTTCTTCCGTTCGGGACGTTACGCCCAAGGAGACGCGCATGCACACCGGTTCCTACATCAACGGCGAGTGGCGCCAGCCTGATTCCCAGAGACGGGTGCGCAACGTCAACCCCGCGGACACCCGCGACGTCATCGCCGAGTTTCCCATGGCCACGGCCGCGGACACGGAGCGGGCCATCGACGCGGCCGCGGCCGCCTTCCAGGGATGGAAGAAGACGCCGGGGCCGGAACGCGGTCGGGTGATCTGGCGCGCCGCGGACATTGCGCGCCGGCGCGTGGACGAGATCGCCGAGACCATGACGCGCGAGGAGGGGAAGATCTTCAAGGAGGCCCGGGGCGAGGTGCTCAAGGGGATCTCGCTGCTGGAGTACAACGCCGGCGCCGGCTACCGGCTCGGCGGCAAGACCCTTCCGTCCGAGGCCCGGGACACCTTCACCTATACCATCCGCCAGCCCATGGGGGTGGTGGGGCTGATCGCGCCGTGGAACTTCCCTTGGGCGATACCGGTGTGGAAGTCCGCGCCGGCGCTGGTGGCCGGCAACGCGGTGCTGCTCAAGCCGGCGTCCCTGACCCCCGCCACCGCGGGCCTCCTGGCGGACGTCTACGAGGAAGCCGGTCTTCCCAAGGGGGTCTTCAACGTCATCGTCGGCTCGGGGTCCGAGGTGGGTGAGACCATCGTCAATTCCGCGCGCATCCCGGTGGTTTCGTTTACCGGGTCCAACGAGATCGGCAGCGACCTCTACGTCAAGGCGGCCTCCCGGGGCGCCAAGGTGACCTGCGAGATGGGCGGCAAGAACGCGGTCATCGTCATGCCCGACTGCGATCTCGAGAAGGCGGCCGTGGCCATACGGGACGGCGCCTTCGGCTCCACCGGCCAGCGCTGCACCGCCACCTCCCGGGTCATCGCCATCGGCTCCACCAGGGACGAGCTGGTGGCCCGGCTGGAGGACCACGCCCGCAAGATACGCGTGGGCCCGGGTCTCGACCAGGACGTGGACATGGGGCCGGCGGTGGACGAGAGCCAGTGGAAGACCGACCTGGAGTACATCGAAGTGGGCAAGCAGGAGGGCGCCCGTCTGGTGGTGGGCGGGAATCAGCCGGCCGGGTTGGAGCACGGGTACTACGTGGAGCCCACGGTGTTCGACAACGTCACTCCGGACATGCGCATCTTCCGCGAGGAGATCTTCGGTCCGGTGCTCTCGGTGGCCGCGGCCGCGGATCTGGACGAGGCCATCCGGTTCGCCAACTCGGTGGACTTCGGCCTCACCACGTCCATCTTCACCCGGGACGTGGACAAGGCGATGCGCTTCGTGGAAGAGGTGGAGACGGGCATGGTCCACGTGAACGAGCCCACCATCGGCGGCGAGGCCCAGCTTCCCTTCGGCGGCATCAAGGCCACCGGCGTCGGGGAGCGAGAGATGTCCGAGGAGGGCGTCAACTTCTTTACCGAGCTCAAGACCGTCTTCATCAACTACTCGGGCGAATCCGGCCGGCTGATGATACGCTGACGCGCGACCCCGGCGCGCGCGTACCGGATTCCGGCGGTGGAGGTTTCCCATGGAACGTGAACACGAGATCATCGACGCGGACGGCCATGTGGTGGACCAGGACAAGGACCTGCGGCGGTATCTGCCCGCCCCCTGGTGCGACAAGGACTGGACCCGGGAATACTATTTCTTTCCCTTGACCGACGGCTGGATGCGGGGCATGTCCTCCCGCCACAAGGCCGAGGTGCCGGACGCGGCCAACTGGCTCAGTTTCCTGGACGATTCGAAGATCGACCGGACGATCCTCTATCCCAGCAACGCGCTGTTCCACGGCCAGATCAAGAACAAGGGCTGGGCGGTTGCGGTGGCGCAGGCCTACAACGATTGGCTGTACGACTCTTTCGGGCGCCGGTCGGACCGCCTCAAGGGCGTGGCGCTGTTGCCGGTCCAGGACATCGACGCCGCCGTCGAGGAGTTGCGCCGCTGCGTGGAAGAGCTGGGCATGGTGGCCGGCGTGATCCCGTCGGTGATGGCGCCGCTGGTGGGCCTCGGCGGAAGGCAGTTCGACCCGATCTACGCGGAAGCGGAACGGCTGGGTTGCCCCCTGGCGGTCCACGGAGGGCCGGTCACGGGCCTGGGCCTGGACATCTTCGAGAGTCTGGCCGAGGCGCGGCCCCTGGAGCACACCATGCCGCAGATGATGCAGATCATGAGCATGATCAACAGCGGCGTGTTCGACCGCTTCCCCGATCTGCGGGTGGCCTATCTGGAATGCGGCACCGGCTGGGTGCCGTTCATGATGGACGCGCTGGACGAGAACTGGGAGCGGCGCGGCCACGCGCTGGCGGTCAAGCAGCGCCCCAGCGACGTCATCCGCGGCGGCAACATCTTCTTCACCTGCGAGGTGGACGAGAAGAGCCTGCCCTACGTACTGGACCGCCTGGGCGGGGATCAGGTGCTGTGGGCCTCCGACTATCCCCACGAGCGGGCGCGCTCGGAGTTCTTTCACGATCTGCCGGATTTCTTCGCCCGGGAGGACCTCAGCCCCGAGTTGCGCAAGAAGATCCTGTGCGACAACCCGAAGCGTTATTACGGGCTGTGAGACCATGACCACGGATTCGGCGGCGTGGGACAGGACACCGGATCCGGCCGCCGACGCCAGTACTCGCCGGAACCCATGACAAACCCTTCCGACGCCGTCGATCTCGAACGCGCCGCGGCCATGAGCCGCGCCGACCGGGACCATCTCGTCCACGGCTTCGTGCCGTTGTCGAAGCATCAGACGGACGGCGTGCCGGTGTTCGTCAAGGCGGAAGGGATCTACCTCTGGGACTCGCTGGGCAAGCGCTATATCGACGGCCTTTCCACTCTCTGGAACGTCCACGTCGGCCACGGGCGGAGGGAGATCACCCGGGCGGTGGCCGATCAGATGGACCGGCTCGCCTACGCCCCCACGCTCATCGGCCCCACCTCGGAACCCACCGTCCGGTTGGCGTCCAGGCTCGTGGAGATGGCGCCGGAAGGGCTCACGCGCGTGGTGTTCACCTCCGGCGGTTCGGAGGCCAACGAGAGCATGATCCGCCTGGTGCGGGCCTACTGGAAGGCCAGGGGGCAGCCCCGACGGACGCGGTTCGTCACCCTGAACCAGGGCTATCACGGCTCCTCCAGCGGGGCCGCCATGCTGACGGGCATCCCGCTCTTCAACCGGCAGATGGAGCCGGGCCTGCCGGACGTGCGCCACATGGCGCGCCCCCACTGCTATCGCTGCGAGTTGGGGAAGACCTGGCCGGACTGTCACCTTGCCTGCGCCGACGAGCTCGAGCGGCTGGTGGACGGGGAGGGCGCCGACGCGGTTGCGGCCTTCGTGGCCGAGCCCGTGCAGGGCGTGGGCGGGGTCATCGTGCCGCCCGAGGGATGGCTGGCCAGGATTCGGGAGATCTGCGACCGGCATGGTATCCTGATGGTGTGCGACGAAGTGATAACGGGCTTCGGGCGCACCGGCAGCCTGTTCGCGTGCGCCGGCGAGGGCGTGGCGCCCGACGTGCTGATCACTGCCAAGGGCATCACCAGCGGCTATCTGCCGCTGGGCGCCATGCTGTTCCGGGAAGAGATCTTCCAGACCCTGCTCGCCAAGGCGGACGACGCGTTCTACCACGGCTACACCTACACCGGACATCCGGTGGTGTGCGCCGCGGCACTGGCCAACCTGGACATCCTCGAGCGGGAGCGGCTGGTGGAACGGGCCGCGGAGGTGGGGGCGTACATGCAGGAGCGGCTGGCAACGCTGTCGGACCTGCCCATGGTAGGGCAGGTGCGCGGCCGGGGACTCATCGCCGCGGTGGAGCTGGTGAAGGACAAGGAGACCCGGGAGCCCTTTGCGGTGGAGCAGCAGGCGCCTCGGCGGGTCTACGACGAGTGCCTGGCCAACGGTCTGTTGCTGCGGGTGTGCGGAACCCACGCGCTGGCCGTGTGTCCGCCGCTGGTGGTCACGAAAGAGCAGATCGACGACATCGTCGCCATCTTGCGGGACGCCGTGACTACGGTCGCGCGGGCCGTACGGTCCTAGTGTCCCGTCCCGCCCGGCACGGGCGGGCTTCGAACCCGCTCGCGTCGCGGGGACCCTGTCACTACCCATTGGCATGTCAAAGACCACCAGGGAGGTATCCGTCGATGGTTGAATGTCCGGTTTGCGGAGCAGAGTTGGAACTGGAGGATGACGCGGTGGAGGGCGAGTTGATCGCCTGCGCCGACTGCGGCACCGAGCTGGAGGTCACGAGCCTCGATCCTCCGGAGGTGGCCGAGGCGCCGCAGGAAGAGGAAGATTGGGGAGAATGAGCTTGAAGATCGGTTTGCTGCATTCACTGGTCCGGCCCGAGGAGAAGCTCCTGATCAAGGAGTTCCGGCAGCGTCCCGGCGTGGAGCTCAGGATGATCGACGACCGCCGGCTCTCGTTCAACCTGGGCCGGGACCGATTCGACCTGGACGTGCTGTTGGAGCGGTGCATCAATCACTCCCGGGCATTGCACGGCCTGCGGCTGTTCGAGAGCGCCGGCGTGCCCTGCGTCAACTCGTCGTTGGTCGCCGGTGTGTGCGGCGACAAGATCCTCACGTCGGTGCAGCTTCAGGAGCACGGGGTGCCCCAGCCCGAGGTGCGCATCGCGTTCACCGAGCAGTCCACCCTGGAGGCCATCGAGGAGATGGGTTATCCCGTGGTGCTCAAGCCCGCGGTGGGCTCCTGGGGCAGGCTCCTGGCAAAGATCAACGACCGGGACGCGGCGGAGTCGATCCTGGAGCACAAGGCGATCCTGGGCACGTATCACCACTCCATCTTCTACGTTCAGCAATACATCGAGAAGAACGAGCGGGACATCCGCAGCTTCGTCATCGGAGACCAGTGCGTGGCCGCCATCTACCGCTACAGCGACCACTGGATCACCAATACGGCCCGGGGCGGGCGCGCCGAGAACTGTCCGGTGACGGACGAGTTACGGGACATCTCGGTTCGCGCGGCCGCGGCGGTGGGAGGCGGCATCGTCGCCGCGGATATCTTCGAAACCCCCGGTGGACTCCTGGTCAACGAGGTGAACTACACCATGGAGTTCCGCAACAGCATCGACACCACCGGAGTGAACATCCCCGGGCTCATCGTCGAGCACGTGCTCCAGGTAGCCGCGGGCCGGTCCGGGTAAGCAGGAGTCTGCCACGATTCGCATACTCGGACAGGTCCTTTGGGGGAGCGGGCCGGAGGAGCGCCGCGGACCGGCCGCGGCCGGCGTGGCGACCTGGATCATGTGGAGGCGCTGGAAAGGGAGGCGCGAGCCGTGGCGGAGAAGTTGAAGGTCTCCATCGTGGGCGCGTCCGGGTACACGGGCGGTGAGCTCCTGCGACTGCTCCTGTGGCATCCCGGAGTGGAGGTGTGCGAGATCACCTCGGAGCGCTACGCGGGGAAGTTCGCGTTCAAGGCTCATCCCAACCTGCGGAAGCGGACGCAGCTTCGGTTCCGCCGGATGGACGAGTTGGGCTCGTGCGACCTGCTGTTCCTCTGTCTGCCCCACGGCCGGGCCATGGAGCGCATCGACGATTTCCGGGGGCTGGCCCCCAAGCTCATCGACCTGAGCGCGGACTTCCGGCTCGACGACCCGGACGAGTACCAACGCTGGTACGGCAAGCCGCACCTGCGCCCGGAGCTCATGAAGGACTTCGTGTACGGTATCCCCGAGCTGCATCGTGAGGAGACGCGAGGGGCGAGTCTCGTCACTGGCGCCGGGTGTAACGCCACCGCCACGATCCTCGGCGTCTACCCCTTCTTCAAGAAGGGGCTGGTGGACCCGGACCGCACGGTGGTGGAGGTCAAGGTGGGGTCCAGCGAGGGAGGCAACGCCGCCAGCGAGGCGTCCCATCACCCGGAGCGAAGCGGGGCGGTGCGCTCCTTCATGCCCACCCTCCACCGCCACAGCGCGGAGATCGTGCAGGAGTTGGGCTTCGGCCGGCGCATACGGGTCTATTTTTCCGCCACCTCCATCGAGAGGGTGCGGGGCGTGCTGGCAACCGCACATCTCTTCCTGCGCCAGCCGCTGGAAGAGAAGGACGTGTGGAAGATCTACCGCGAGGTCTACGGCAACGAGCCCTTCATCCGCATCGTCAAGGAGGCCGACGGCATCTACCGGTATCCGGAGCCCAAGCTGCTCAGCGGCACCAACTACTGCGACATCGGCTTTCAGAAGGAGAAGGGCTCGGACCGGCTGGTGGTGCTCAGCGCGCTGGACAACCTCATGAAGGGCGCCGCCGGACAGGCGGTCCAGGCGTTCAACCTGATGAACGGCTTCGACGAGACCCTGGGCCTGGAGTTCCCGGGTCTGCACCCCGGGGCGTAGAACGCTTCGGTTCTTCAGCCATGTGTCGCTTGCTGTGCGTCAAGAATCGGGAACCGTTCGACATCGGCGAGCACCTGTCGCATCTCGCCGGCATCGCCCGGAACAGCCCGGAATACCAGGGCCACGGCTGGGGCTGCGCCTACCTGGCGGATGGCGAGTGGAAGGTGTACCGGAACATCAAGCCCATCTGGGAGGACGACCTGCGGCAGTTCGGCGCATCCACGCTGCTGGTGGGCCACGCGCGCAGCGCCTTCAGGGATGAGAACATCGCGGTGGAGAACAACATGCCGTTCTGCGACGGCAGGTACGTGTTCGCGTTCAACGGCGAGCTCCGGGGCGTCCGCATATCCGAGGCCGGCCGCATCGGCGCGGAGAAGGTGTTCAACTACGTCAAGCGCTTCGACAAGGGCGACATGGCCGCGGCCATGAGGAAGGGCATGGACGTCATCGTCCGCCGGACGCGGTACGTGCGGGCCATGAACATGGTCATCGCCGACAAGGAGAACGTCTACGTGGGGTCGGTCTTCAACGAGGGTCCGGAGTATTTCAGGCTTCGCGCCCGGCAGAGCGGCGACGGTTTCACCGTCAGCTCCGAGACCGTGCCGGAGCCACGGGAGTGGCGCGTGATCCCCAACGACACGGTGGAGCGGCTTCGATGATCCTGGTGAAGATCGGCGGCGGCAGCGACATCAACCTCTCGGGCATCGCCGAGGACCTGGCCGCGGTGTCCGATCGTTTCGTGGTGGTGCACGGCGCCAACGCGGTGCGCGACGCCATCGCGGCCAGGCTCGGCGCCCCTACCCAGGTGGTCACCTCGGTGTCGGGCTACTCCAGTGTGCTGTCCGACAAGGCCGCCCTCGACGCCATCATGATGGGGTACGCGGGCCTTCAGAACAAGCGCATCGTGGAGCTGCTGCAGCAGAACGGGGTCAACGCCGTGGGTCTTTCCGGCATCGACGGCCGGGCCATCCAGGGACGGCGCAACAAGGGCATCCGGGTGCGGAAGGACGGCAAGACCCTCATCGTCCGGGACTTCTCGGGCAAGCCCAGGAGCGCCAACAAGGAGCTGTTCCAATTGCTGCTGGACCGCGGCTACGCGCCGGTGCTCTCCATCCCCATCATCGACGAGCGCAACACCGCCATCAATTCCGAGAACGACGACATCGTCAACGTGCTCCAGGACGCCTTCCACGCCGAGGTGGTGCTGCAACTCATCGAGGCGCCGGGCTTTCTCGCCGACAAGGACGACGAGAGCACCGTGGTCCCCCGTATCCGCGCCGTGGAGCTGGAGCAGCGGGAAGCCCAGGTGGAGGGACGCATGAAGCGCAAGATGCTGGCGCTCCGAAGGCTCTTCGAAGAGGGCGCGGAAAAGGTCATCCTGAGCGACGGCCGAGTGGAGCATCCGGTCCGCGACGCTCTGGCGGGGAAAGGAACGGTGATTCAGTGACGGACTTCAAGGAGCTGCAGCGGCAGTACGAGTTCGACGTCTATCCCAAGCGCGACGTGGTGCTGGTGCGCGGCGAGGGCGCCAGGGTGTGGGACGACGCCGGCCGGGAGTACATCGACTGCGTCGCCGGCCACGGCGTCGCCAACCTGGGCCACTGCCATCCGAGGGTGGTGCAAGCCGTCGCGGAGCAGGCCCAGCGGCTGCTGAGCTGCTCGGGGATTTTCTACAACGACGTCAAGGCGCGGCTGCTGGAGCGGCTGGCGGGCGTCACCCCCGGAAACCTGAACCGCGCCTTCCTCTGCAACTCGGGCGCCGAAACCATCGAGGCCGCCATCAAGTTCGCCCGGTTCACCACCGGCAAGCAGGAGCTGGTGTGCGCCATGCGCGGCTTTCACGGCCGCACCATGGGGGCGCTGAGCGCCACCTTCACGCGCGAGTATCGCGAGCCCTTCGTGCCCATCGTGGAAGGCTTCCAGTTCGCGCCGTTCAACAACTTCGCCAAGCTGGCGGAGAAGGTGGGCGACAATACCGCGGCGGTGATGCTGGAGATCGTGCAGGGGGAGGGCGGCGTGAACCTCGGGAAGGCCGAGTTCTTCGCGCAGGTGAGCGAACTGTGCCGGGAGAAGGGGATACTCCTCATCATCGACGAGGTCCAGACCGGGTTCTGCCGCACCGGGAAGATGTTCGCCTGCGAGCACTTCGGCCTGGAGCCCGACATCCTGTGCCTGGCCAAGGCCATGGCGGGAGGGTTGCCCATGGGCGCGGTGGTCTGCTCCGACCGGATCGAGGTCCCCGTGGGCCGCCACGGCAGCACCTTCGGCGGCAACCCGCTGGCGTGCGCCGCTTCGCTGGCCGCCATCGACGCCATGATAGAGGAACGGCTGGCCGAGGCCGCCGCGGAGAAAGGCGCCTACCTGACGGAGCGTCTGAAGACGGCCGAGCTTCCCAAGGTCAGGGACATGCGGCAGCTCGGCCTGATGATCGGCATCGAGCTGAAGGAAAAGTCCCAGCCCTACCTCGTGCGCCTCCTGGAGAAGGGGGTGCTGGCGCTGCCCGCGGGAGCGACGGTGGTGCGGCTGCTGCCGCCCCTGACCATCACCCACGCCGAGTTGGACACCGTGGCCGAGGCGCTGGTGGAGGTTCTCTTCGGCGGGGACTAGTCCCGCTGCCACGTGAAGGTGACGATCCCGACCGTGCGCCGACGCCGCTCGGGCCTGCCGAAATCCGGGACCTTGTACCGCTCGGGCACGGGGGGCCGGGCGTCGTGGACGTTGCCGTCGAAGTAGAAGCGCCGCGCCGTCCCGGGCTCCGTCACGGCAGAGAACCCGCCGAACCCGTCATCCGTGGTCCGTGCCGGTCCGACGTGCATGCGCGGCCTTCGTGAAGTCAGCCCGCGGTGGCCTCGCGCACCAGTTGCCGCCAGGCATGGACCTCGCGCTCGGGGCGCACCAGCGGCGCCGCCTTGGCGCAGTGCCGCGCCAGACTCCGGTAGAACTCCGGGTCGCCTTCGGCCCTGAGCAACAGCCGCCGCAGCCCCCGGGTGTCTCCGAGCTCGAAGTATCCCGGATAGTCATCGCCCAGGGTACCCATCAGCCCCGGGATCTTCGAGGCCGCTACCGGAACCCCGGAGGCCAGGGCCTCGCACAGGACGTTGGAGCTGCCCTCCATGCGCGAGGTGATGGACAGGAGGTGGCTGCGTGCGAGCATCTGCCGCGCCTTCCAGCGCGGCAGTTCCCCCAGCCAACGGTAACGCGGGTTCCGTTCTGCCTCCCGCCGCGCGCGCTGCGCCATGTCTTCGCTCAGGGCGGCGCCGACGTGCAGCATCCGGATCCGCGACGAGGGCGGCAACCCGCGCACCGCCATGGCGGTGCGGAACGGGTCCTTCTCGGTCCGCATGTGGCCTACCACCGATACGGTGAAGGCCCGGCTCCGGTCTCCGGGGCGACCGAGGCAGGACGACGCCGATTGATAGATGATCCGGGTCTTCCCGCGGAGCGAGCGGGACAGCTCCCGGAGCCCCTGCCGCTGCAACACCACCAGGCAGCTCGCCAGCCGGAGGGATTCCCGAGCCTCCTCGTTGACGTGGATGTCGTGGTACAGGTCCGTCCCGGTCAGCACGACGATGAGCGGCTTGTGGGGGTGAAGTTGGCTGAACCGCCGAATGGATTCGTGGCTGCGGCGGGCGTGCAGCGCGATGAGCAGGTCGCCGGGTTCACGGTCGTAGCGGTCCAGGGCCCTGACCCGATGCCCTGCTGCCCTGAGGATCCGCGCCCACCGGCCGCCCGAGATGCGGTTGCCCGTGCGCCGGGTGGGTCCCGCGGGGGTGACCAGGGCGATCGTGACCGTGCGTTCAACCGAGTCGTTTGCCAATTCCGCGGTCCTTCCCTTGCCGGCGCCGGCCACCGCCGGTTCCTTCACTCGTGCGCCGTCGTTTCACTCGCGACCTTCCGGTCCTTCCCGTGCGCAGGTGCGGAAGCCCGCGAGGACGTCCCGCCGGTCCGGTTTGTAGAAGTTGCGCCACGTGTTGCGGATGAGGTGCGAGCGGGTGGTCCAGCAACCGCCGCGCAGCACGCGGTGGTCTCCGAACCAGGGCTCGGAATACTCCTTGTAGGGGTCCCGGACGAAGCCGGGGTAGGGGTTGAAGACGTCGGCCGTCCACTCCCACACGTTGCCGATCATCTGCCGGCAGCCCACTGCGCTGTCGCCGGCCGAAAGCGCGTCCACGGGCGCCCGGCCGCCCGCGGCCCAGTCGAGGTTGCCGTGTTCCGGGTCGGGGGGCGCGTCGCCCCACGGGAAATCGCGCTTGGCCGCTTCCGGGCCCGCTCCGTCCGCGGGGTCCACGGCCGCGGCCATCTCCCACTCGGCCTCGGTGGGCAACCGCCGGCCGGCCCAGTTGCAGTAGGCCTCGGCTTCGTACCAGTTGACGTGGATCACGGGGAGGTGCGCCCGCAGCGGCAGCCATCGGTCGAAGGTCCGCTCCAGCCAACCTCCGGACGGCTCCCGCCGCCAGTACACGGGATGCAGTCCGCATTCGGTCCGGCGCCACTTCCGGCCCGCGGCGCTCCACCACCGCGGGTCCTCATAGCCGCGGTCGTCCACGAACTCCGCGAACTCCGCGTTGGTCACCGGCGCCCGGGCGATACGGTAGGGCGCCACGGTCACCGGATGCCCCCATTTCTCGTTGTCGAAGACGAAGGCCGAGTCCGGGCTTGCCCCGAGCATGAACTCGCCGCCGGGAACTTCCACGTCGCCCGGGTGGGGGGCGCCGGGCAACGCCGGCCCGCGGGGGAGGAACGAGGGCCTGGGGTACGCCAGGGTCTGGCGCGTGTAGGTCAATGCCTCCGCGTGCATGTCTTCGTGCAGGATGCCCAGTTGGTGGAAGTAGGTTTCCTCCGGGCCGGGCCCGCGGCCGGGCAGTCCTTCCGAGATGCGCTCGATAACACGCGCCATGTAGTCGAGGGTCTCTTCTCTCGACGGCAGCGCCAGATCCCACCGGGTGTCGTGGGGGACGGTTGCCGAATTGTAGAGGGCGTCGCCTTGCGGAAGGATGGCGTCGTGGCCGCGCAGATGCCGGAGCATCCATCGTTCGTGGAACCAGGCGATGTGGCCGATCTCCCAGAGCGGAGGATTGACGATTTGGAGGTTGGGACCGATGAGCTGTTCGTCCGTGAGGTCCTCGACCAGGGCGAGGGTTCGGGACCGCACCTCGTGCAGGGTGTCCAGCAGGTTACCGGCCGACGGCATTCCTTCCTCCATGGGGTGCCGGGACCCAGGCCCGGCGGTCGCCCGGTATCCACGAGCGGCCCCTCCGGCGGCGCCGCGGCGTCCCGTCATGGCTCTCCCCGGAGCAGGAGCTCCAGCCTGGTCTGCCACGGGGCGAATTCCCGGCGCCACCGTTCGCCCCGGTGCGCCAGCAGGTAGGCGTGCGCCGCTTCGAGCGCGGTGCGCTCCGGTTCCGAAAGCGTCGCCGGCGCCGCGGCGTCCGCGTCCTTTTCGCAGAATCGCCTGAGAGCGCGCCAGTGGTCGAGGTAGGCGGCGCCGAAGCGCTCGGTCACGATTTCCTCCCAGCTCGCCTCCGGGTCGTATGCCGACGGGTCTCGCGCATAGTCGAAGCAGGTGGCCAGGGGAATGAAGCTGAGCTCCTCCTGCAGCAGCGGGTTGACCAGGTGCGCGTGGACCCGCTCCGGCAGCCGCGGGTCCCGGCCGGTGAGGGGTCCGATGTGCAATTCGTCCTGCATGGTGAGGTCGTTGACCGGGTAGTTGTCCCAGAGGAGCAGTGGGTGCCCCATCCTTTCGCCGGCCTCCGCCATGTGGGCCAGGGTGATGCTCTCGGGCACCACCTTGGGCCCGGTCCAGAAGCAGCCCACGGACGGTGGCAGGTACCGTCCGACGGTCTCCGGGAACTCCGGCTCGAAGTCGCCGAAGGTCTTGGCCAGCAGCGGGTCGTCGGTATAGTACGAGGGACAGAACCACCACTCCACGTCCCAATGGGCCGGCTGCCGTTCCAGCACGGCCTCGAGCCAGAGGGATTCCGCCTTGGCCAGGCTGCCGTCGAATTGCCTCATGTCGCCGGCGTCCGTGAGTCGGGAGGGGATATCGTCGAACAGCACGGCGAAGGTACGGACGCCCCGGTCGTGAAGCCGTGCGGCCTTGTCGAGCAGGACCCGCACCGGTTCCGCGGCGGCAAAGCAGAGATCCTTGCCGGGGTGAAAGCCGTAGACGAAGTCGATATCGTGCCCTTGGGCCGCGTCGATGAGCCGGCAGAGCTCGCGCCACTCCGGCTCGGGGTAGGGCAGTTGCCAGCGCTCGCGGTGGTAGGGGTCGTCCTTGGGCGCGTAGAGGTAGGTATTCATGCCGCGCATGGCGCCGAACGCGAACACGGCCGCACGGTGGACCATGCTCCACGGGGGACCGAAGAAACCCTCGACGATCCCCCGCCGCTCGAAAGTCCGCATGGAGGCCGGGCTGTTTACTGACCGAGATTGTACAGCCTGGCGCAGTTGTCCCAGAGGTACTTCCGCTTGGATTCGTCGGAGAACGGCATCTCCAGGAAGGAATCCAGCGAGTGGGGATACTTGACGTCCAGGTGCGGATAGTCGGTGGAGAAGACGAGGTTGTCCTCCAGGCCGTACTCGGGCATATGCTTGGCGGTGATCTCGTCGCATTCCACGGCGCCGAAACACTGGCGCTGGAAATATTCCAGCGGCTCGAGCTTGAGGTCCGGATACTCCGCCTTGCCCACCGACTCCATGTAGTCGCCCATGCGCCACAGGAGCCAGGGCAGCCAGGAGCAGTTCCCCTCCAGAAAGGCCACGCGCAGCTTGGGGAAGCGCTCCATCACGCCGCCGTAGATCATGTCCGAACAGGCGAACATGTTGGCCATCGGGAAGCTCAGGGTGTTGAACATGGAGAAGGTCGGGATGAACTGGGAGATGGCGGGTTGCGGCTGATAGACGCGGCCCGCTTCGTGGAAGCCCACCGGCACGTTCAGGCTCTGGCACACGTCCCAGAGGGGATCGTAATAAGGGTCGCTCCAGCACAGCCCGTTGGTCTGGTTGGGGCGCATGAAGATGCCCCGGAACCCCTTTTCCTTCACCGTGCGCTTCGTTTCCGCCACCGCCGCCTCCACGTTTTGAGGCGGCACCATGGCGACGCAGAGCATTTGCTCCGGCGCGGCCTGCGCAAAGTCGTACAGCCAGTCGTTGTAGGCCCGGGATATGGCCGCGGCCAGCTCGGGGTCGAGACCGTCGATGCCGAGCACGAACAGCCCGCGCGTGGGAAAGAGAAAGGCCAGGTCGAGCCCCTCCTTTTCCATGGCCATGACCTGACTGACGCCGTCGAAGTTGCGCTCGGCCACGTCGCTGTATTTCTCCTTGAGCGTGGCCAGGCGGTAGTTCCTCAGGTTCGGGTTCTCCGGCCGCCTCGGGACGGGGAGGATCTTGCCGTCCAGCTCGACGCCCAGATCCCGGAAATCGCGTTGCAAGCCCTTGGGGGCGCGGTCCTTGAACTCCGGGTCGATATAACGCTCCCAGAGGTCGTGAGGCTCGAACACGTGCATATCGGAATCCATAGCCTTGAAGCCTTGCTTAGCCATTTTCTCCTCCGCAATGGGAAATTGCCTCTCCCGAGGTTCGGACGTCCTGTCTCCGCCGGAACATCCGAATCCTAGGCCGTTCCCGGTAGCCCTGTCAAGCGTCTGTACGGGTGATTGACAATCGTCGGTAGCTCCGTTATTTTTACGGTAAATTTAACGGAACTGCCGACATGTATCCTCGAAGGCTCGACCTCCCCGACAAGAGTTTCTTTCTGTTCGGTCCGCGAGGCACGGGAAAATCCGTGTGGCTGGAACAGCGCCTCGGCCATGCGGACTTGAGCATCAACTTGCTCAAGTCCGGCGAATACCTGCGGTACAAGCGAGACCCGTCCCTTCTCGCGCAGGAAGTGGCGGTGCTGGGAAACAGGCCGGCCTGGGTCGTGATCGACGAGGTGCAGAAACTTCCTGAACTGCTGGACGAGGTGCACGCCCTGTTGTTCGACGACCGGTACGCCTGTCGGTTTGCACTGTCAGGTTCGAGCGCCCGAAAGCTCAAGCGGTCCCAGGCCAACATGCTGGCCGGACGCGCCCTCTTGAAGAGGATGTTTCCCCTGAGCCTGCTCGAGGTGGGCGAGGATTTCAGCTTGCAGGAAGCGTTGCGTTTCGGGCAATTGCCGTTGAGCGTCACGTCGGCCACCCCGGCCGAGAAGATCGACTTTCTGGACGCCTACGTCGAGACCTACCTGAAGGAGGAGATTCAGCAGGAGGCCCTGGTCAGAAACCTGGACAGTTTCTATCGGTTTCTGGCCGTCACCGGCCTGATGAGCGGGCAGATACTGAACATCGCCAACATCGCCCGGGAGGTAGGCGTCGCCCGGTCCACCGTCCAGGGGTATTTCAGCATATTGGAAGACACGTTGCTGGGCTGGTACCTGCCGGCCTACCGCAACCGGGCCAAGGTCAAGGAGACCGCCCATCCCAAGTTCTACCTGTTCGACTGCGGCGTGCAGCGCGCCCTGTTGGGTCTGCACCGGGACAAGCCCTCGGCGTCCGAAACGGGCGCTCTGTTCGAAACCTTTATTCTCAACGAGTTCCGGGCGCTCAACGACTGGCGGTCTCATGGTGGACAGTTCTTCTACTGGCGCACGGAATCCGGCAACGAGGTGGACCTCGTCTGGAAAAGGGGAAAGCAGGCGGTGGGCTTCGAGATAAAGTCGTCCATTGCCTGGAAGGAGAGTTTCAACAAAGGGTTGAACGTCCTGATGCAGTCCGGCGACATCCAGCATGCCTACGGCGTCTATCGTGGCAGCAGGGTCCTCAAGGTGGGCGATGTCACCGTGCTCCCCTATGCAAAGGCCGTCGGGATGGTATGGGAGGAGAGCTTCGGCCAGCGATAGCGTCAATGTGATAGCGTCAATGTCTCTGGTTTGACGATTATCTTCATCCGGCCATTACTCCACCTCCAGATCGGAAAAATCCCTACAATTGCGCAGATGCCCGACGGAGGCATTGATTGCATCGCGGTCCTTCGCTTTCGGTTTGAGTCGCCGTTTCTCGCCGCCGTCCTTGGAAAGGGGTTCGCCGTGGTCCCCGTTCCACAAGATGCCCGGCCGGGCCAAGCGGTAGTAGTTGGACGGGCTGTTCGGGTCGGCTACAGGCTTGGCCGTCTTCTGCGGGTCACGGACAAAACGGCCAAGGGCCGCCTCGCAATAGGTTCGCAAAAGCTCAATGCAGGTCCAACGGCGTCCGGTGCGCTCGCAAACTTCACCCGTCACGCAACTCCCGGCGAAGGGATCAACCACAGAATCGTCGGGTTCGGTCAGCATGCGGATGAAGTACTCAGGCAACTCAGCCGGATAGCGGGCGGGATGCGGCTTGAAGCCCTTTTCCTCGCAGTAGCGCAGATAGAAACTGTTGCTCTCCGTATTGGGAATCGCGATGAGGTTGGGCGGGATCGCCGCGCCGTTGTCGACGCCGAACTTTTCACTGATGTCATGGCCGGAGGGGCGCCTCTTGGCCTTGTAACCTTTGGACAACAGTTCCTGCATACTCGGGCTGTAAGGCTGTAGAACCCGACGGTTACTTGCCTTTGGCCAAGGCGTCCTGGATAGCCACCACACGGTGTTGACGGCGTCCTTGACCCGAATCCGGCGCACCGTGACCCACTCGGCAGGTGTTGGAAGTTTTGACGGATTCCACCAATAGAAATCTTGTGCCAGGTGAAACCCGAATTCTTCGCATAGCATGATCAGAAGTTTGAAATGATAGAGGCTGCGGGTGGGGTAGCCTTTGTTCCATGACCCGCCGATATCGATGACCAGGCTGCCGCTGTTCTTGAGGACACGGTGAAACTCAGCGGCGAAAGGCTTGAACCAATCGACATACTCGTTGGCCTCGACGTTGCCATAGTCCTTCTTGCGGACCAGCCCGAAGGGTGGGCTCGTCATGATCAAGTCTACCGAACTGTTCGGATAGGTCGCGAGCACGTCGATGCTGTCGCCGTGGATGATCCGTCCCAAGGCTGTTTCATGGAAGGTTTCTGTGTGCAACAGGGTTCTTTGCGTCACGGTCGGCTCCCTACAGTTCAAGTCGTTTGAGGTCCATGGCGTGACGGGCCTCCCGGATAAACACATCGACGATAGCCGCTGGCCTTGTTTCGATAAGAGCGAGGTCGCTACCATCGACTATCACGATGCAGAGGTTGGAATCGGCCATGACCTTGTTGGCGTAGCGCCGTGCTTCTCTACCGACCTTGCCGGTCGAGATGATGACGACGGCGTTGCTCTTGAGGAAATGCGTAAGCCCGACTTCCTTGGCCACGTCGTCGAGCGACACACGGGCCGTGTTCTTGCACTGAACCTGCCAGCGCGAAAACACCAGCCGCGCGCTCTCGAAAATCAGGTCGACCTCGGCGCCGCCGGTGGCGCTGCCACGCAGTCGCGTGGCAACATAGGTCAAGTCGATGAGGCGCATGAGCTTGAAAGCAAGAGCTTCAAGTGCGAGACCCTGAATATGACGGTCCCTGGATTTCAGTTCCTTACGGATTTCCTGGAGGGGCTTGCGTAGCAGGGGCCGAAGGTCGCCTTGGGTCTGCTGTTCGATCTGCTCGATCAGCGGTGTGATTATATCCAACGCCAGCTTGTCGGTAGCGGTGACCAGAAACGGTTTTGCGCCGCGTCCGGCTTCCCTGGTACCACGTTCGAGAGCAATATATCCGGCGTCCTGGAGTGGGTAGAGAACCTGTTTGGGCAGGTTCTTTTCATTGAAGGCGACGCCGTAGGTGACGACAGCGAGTTTCTCGATGTCGTTCGAGGAATGCGGACCACCACGGTCGATATTGGCAAGAGCCTTGAGATACGCGCGCTGCTCCGGCGTGAACGTGGCAAGCGTCTCGAACTCCTCGACGTTGAAGCCGAGAATCTCCTTGAGGCGTATTGGGTCCACGCGATAACCGGAAACGAAGACGCCCGCCCTTTCGAGCCACAGGCGCAAGGTGCTCATGTGTTTTCCGCCGCGGGGAACGGCGATGCTGCGTTCCTGAAGCCAGCGGCGCAACTTGTTGAGATCGACTGCTTCTCCGGCGGTGTGCATGTCGAGGATGCATTGTACAAAATTCATGCCATGACAGTTCTGCAGGATGTGTCGGGCGAAGGTCTCATATAGGGCGTGCTCGTCATCACGGAGTCCATAGAGCGTCCTGCCCACCTCGGTGAGTGTAGCGTCCTTGTCGCCAATGAGACCGTAAGCTCGCAACGAGAGCTTGGTGTTGTTGGCGAGCTTGCCCTTGTTGTAATCAGAGGTCTCGTGCCCGGCGAAGTACCGGTCACGGATGGTGTCCTCGAAGGCTTTCCAATCGGTCGCGTGCTCGTGTGCGAGCGTCAGAAGGACCGGAAGGTCGATCTGCGCGGGCGAGAACTCGCTACCGAAGGGAAGATCACTGCGCTGCATCGAAGTCTTCCCGGTTCAAGCCCCGTGGCGTTCGGTGCGCGTCATGGTTAAACGCAATGGAAGCTGTGTATTCTCGTCACGGTAGCGTTCGAGGAAATCCGCAACGGCCTGACGGACAAGCCAAGCCATGGAGATGCGGTGTTTCTCGGCTACCGCAGCAAGGGTCGCGTATTCCTGGTCGTCGAGAGCGACGGAAAAACGGGTCTTGGTTGCCATGTGTTCCTCGCTTAGGCAGAATGAAGCAGAATAAAGCTCCTTGCTTCAGCTTGGTTCATAATGGTGCAATTCAGATCAGATGTCAATATTTGTCCGAACCTTCACGGCGAGCCGGCCTGCAACGCCGACAGCCGGCCCCTACCGCGGCGACGGTTGCCCCTTCCCCATAAAGGCCCTATCCTCAATCACGTTCGCAGCACACCGAATCCGGGAAATTGGCATGTCCGACCATTCACGATCTTCCGTTTCCATGGCATGGCGGAACCTGGGCGCCTGCTGCTCTCTGGCCGCGTTCCTTTTCGCCGCGGACAGGGCGCAGGCGCAGCAGTGGGGCGCGCGTCCGGTGGCGGTGAAGGTCGCCCCGGTGGAATCAGCGGAGATCCCCGAGGAGGTCTCGTTCATCGGCACCATCGAGCCGAATATCTCCACCACCGTAAGCTCCGTGGTTTCGGGCCGGGTGGCTGTGGCGGGTTTTCGTGCGGGCGACCGCGTGGTGGCGGGAAAGACCGTCCTGATGGAGTTGAACCGCGGGGGGCGCGCGATCGCGTTGCGGGAGCGCGCGGCCGCGCTGAAGCGGGCGCGCAAGCAATGGGAGAAGGTCAAGGAGGGGTTCCGCTCGGAGGAGGTGGCGCAGCGGCTTGCCGGGGCCAAGGAGCAGGAGGCGCTCCTGCAACGCGCCAGGCGGGATTTCGAGCGCGCGAGGCGGCTCCATGACAACCAGCTCATCAGCCTCGCGGAGTTCCAGAAGATCGAAAGCGACTACATCGCCGCGCGGGAGAAGCACGGCAGCGCCCGCGCCGCACTGAAGCTCACGCGTTCCGGCGCCAGGACCGAGGACATCGCCATGGCCGAGGCCGAGCACGACGAGGCCCGGGCGCGCCTGGACGCGGTGGCCTACGAGATCGACAATAGCACGCTGCTGGCGCCCGTATCCGGATTCATCATCAAGAAGCACGTGGACGTGGGCGGCTGGTTGCACGCCGGCGAGCCGGTGGCGGACGTGGTGGACCTGGATCCCGTCTTTGCCGCCGGGCCGGTGGGAGAGCGGAAGATCGGGTTCCTCCGCCCGGGTCTTCCGGCCACGGTCTCGCTGGACGCCTTCCCGGGCGAGGTCTTCTCCGGAGAAGTGGCGCACATCGTTCCCCAGGCCGACACCCGCAGCCGCAGTTTCCCGGTGAAGGTACGGCTTTCCAACGCCCAGGGGCGGCTGAAGGCGGGGATGCTGGCGCGTATCCTGGTTTCCGTGGCGAGTGGCGAGCCGAGCGTGGTCGTTCCCAAGGATGCGGTGGTTCGGCGCGGTTCCGACGAGTTGGTTTTCGTCGTGTCCAACGGCCAGGCCAAGGCGGTCAGGGTGAGGACCCGGCGCAGGTATCGCGCGTTCATGGAGATCGCCGGAGGGGCTCTCCGGCCCGGTCAGCAGGTGGTGACCCTGGGAAACGAGGTGCTGCGCGACGGCGCCAAGGTCCAGCTCACGAGCGGCGCCGGGCCCGAGCCGGGGCAGCCCGAGCCCCGGCGCCGCAAGCCGGGACGACCGGAGTCGAGGCGGAATGGGGATCGCTGATTTCTGCGTCCGCAATCCGGTCACGGTGACCGTCGGCGTCATCCTGGCGGTGCTCTTCGGGACCATCGCCCTGCTGCGCCTTCCCATCCAGATGATCCCCACGGTGGACCGGCCCGAGATCACGGTGGAGACCGAGTACCGCGGCGCCGCGCCCGTGGAGGTGGAGCGCGAGGTGACCGACCGGCTGGAGGAGAAGCTCAACGCCGTCTCGCGGCTCAAGCAGGTCTCCTCCACCTCCATCGAGGGGAAATCCACAGTGGTCCTCAAGTTCGACTGGGGTACCAACAAGGACGTGGCGCGGTTGGGAGTGTCCGAGAAGCTCGACCTCGCCACCGACCTGCCGCCGGACGCCGGCGAGTCCACGATCCGCGCCGTCAACACCGATGAGGAGAGTCCGATCTCGTGGATCATGGTGGACACGGACGGCGATCTCAACCGGGTGTGGGAGGAGTTGAAGGACGTCATCGTGCCGCAGGTCGAGCGGGTTCCCGGGGTCGGCGCGGTGTGGCGCTTCGGCGGACAGGACCGTCAAGTGCACGTGACGCTGGATGCCCGGGCCATGGCGGCCCGCGGCATCACCGTATCCGATGTCCGGCAGGCCATCATCCGGGAGAACCGCAACGTCAAGGGCGGCGACCTGAGCGAGGGCAAGCGCCGGCACCTGGTGCGCACCCTGGGCCAGTTCGACGAGCTCCATCACATCGGCGACGTGGTGGTGCGTCATGACGATCAGGGGTCCGTCTACGTACGGGACGTAGCCGGCGTCTCCTTTGGCTACGAGGACCGGGACTTCGCGGTTCGGATCAACGGCAAGCCCGCCCTCGGCATGGGCGTGCTGCGCCGTTCCGGAGCCAACACCATGGAGGTCATGGACGGCGTCCGGGAGGCCGTGAGCCGGTTGCAGCAGCGCTACGGCGACAAGGGCATCCGCCTCGAGATGGTCTATGACGAGACCGACTACATCAACGACTCCATCAGCCTGGTCACGCGAAACGTCTACTTCGCCGTGGCCCTGGCGGTGCTGGTGCTGCTGCTGTTCCTGCGGAGCCTGGCCAGCATCGTCGTGGTGGCGGTGGCGATTCCGGTGTCCATCGTCACCACGTTCGTAGTGCTCAACGCCCTCGGCTCCTCGCTCAACGTCGTCATGCTGGCGGGCCTGGCCTTTGCCACCGGCATGGTGGTGGACAACGCCGTGGTGGTGCTCGAGAACGTGTTCCGTCACCGGGAGATGGGCAAGGGAGGGTTGCGCGCCGCGGTGGACGGCGCCCGCGAGGTGGGCGGAGCCATCGTGGCTTCGACGCTGACCACGGTGGCGGTGTTCGTCCCGGTGCTGTTCATCCGGCAGGAGGCCGGCCAGCTTTTCCGGGACATCGCCCTGGCGGTGGCCGTGGCGGTGGCGCTATCCCTGGTGGTGGCCCTGACCGTGGTGCCCATGCTTTCGGCCCACATCCTGCCGGAACGGACGCAGGTGCGTTTCCGGCGCCTGCGCGCGGTCATGGCCGTGCTGGACCGGGGCGCGGGCGGGTTCTCCCGGCTGGTCCTGGGGCTGCTGGCGTGGCTCCAGCGCGGATCCCTGCGCCGGCTGGCGGTGGTCTTGCTCATCGTGGGAGGATCGGTGGCGCTGGCTTACCGGTTCGCGCCGCCGCTGGATTATCTCCCGCGGGGGAACCGCAACTTCGTGTTCGTGGTGGTGAAGACGCCGCCGGGTTTCAACACGGAGCAGAAGGAGCAGATCATCGCGGTCCTGGAGTCGCGGTTCCGGGCCATCCCCGAGATCGACCGGATGTTCGCGGTGGTGCGCGTGGACACCCCGATCATGGGCGCCATCGTCAAGGAAGCCCATGCGGATCTCCAGGGCATGCGGCGGGTGGTGGCGGCCATGCGCCGGAGCGCCGGCGGGATTGCCGGAACCCAGGCGGTCTTCGTCACCCAGGCCCCGCTCTTCCGTCAGAGGGGAGGCTTCTTCGGCGGCAACAACGTGGCCCTGGACGTGAAGGGAGACGACCTGCAGTCCATCCGGGAGATCGCCCAAGGCCTCGAAGGACGGATTCGCGGAACGCCGGGGGTGAACTTCGTCAATTCGTCGTTCGAATGGGGCAATCCCGAGATTCGCGTACTGCTGGACCGGGACCGGGTGTCGGCGCTGGGGTTGCGGGCGTCGGACGTTGGCGATGTCATCGAGACCGCGGTGGAGGGCACCCGGGCCGGGCGTTTCCGGGAGCGCGGCAAGGAGATCGACATCGTCCTCAAAGGGCCGCGCCAGGAATTGGAGCACACCCAGGACCTGGGCGCGATGACGCTCTCCAACGGCGCCGGGCGGCTGGTGCAGCTTTCGGACATTGCGGAGATCCGGCCCGGGGACGGGCCGACAAAGGTGGAGCACGTGGATCTCGACCGGGCCATCAAGCTGAACGTGAACATGCAGGAGACGCTGCCGCTGGAGGAAGCGGTGCGCCTGGTGGAGGAGAACGCGGTGGCGGAGGTCCGGCGCACCTTGCCGTTGGGCTACGGCATCGACGTCAGCGGTCAGGCCCGGAGTCTGGCGGAAGCCTGGGACGCGTTCAAGTGGACGTTCCTGCTGGCCGTGGTGGTGGTCTATCTGGTCATGTGCTCGCTGTTCGAGTCCTGGAGCTATCCGCTGATCATCATGTTCAGCGTGCCGCTTGCGGCCACCGGCGGCATCCTGGCAGTGAGCCTGGGGCACGCCGGCGAGCCCACCATCAAGATGGATACGGTCACCATGCTGGGCTTCATCATCCTGGCGGGCATCGTGGTGAACAACGCGATCCTCATCGTGCACCAGACGCTGAACTTCGTTCGCGCGGGGGAGGCGCCGCAGACGGCGCTGCTGTCCAGCGTGCGCACGCGGATCCGCCCGATCTTCATGACCACCGCCACCACGGTGTTCGGCATGCTGCCCCTGGTCCTGTCCCGGGGGGCCGGCTCGGAACTCTATCGCGGCCTGGGCTCCGCGGTGCTGGGCGGGCTCGCCCTGGCTACGGTGTTCACGCTGGTCCTCACGCCGACGCTGTACTCCCTTTGGCTGGACGTGCTCGATAGGGTCGGGCGCCGGCCGGCCCCCGAAGAAATCCGCACGGAGCCCCCGGCCGCGCCCGAGGCCGCGCGCGGCGTCGAGTGAATCCGGCCTCGGGGCGGTCCACCGGGACCGCACCCGTGGTCCGGTCATGCGCCGGCGCCGCACGGACTCTTGCCAAGCGGTGCCGGGTTCTGGCACGAAGTCACCAAAGAATCCGGCGTCCTGTCTCCGAAGTCCGTACACCCACCCGGAGACGGACGCCCACAAGGGAGTCCATCGTGCCCAACGCTGAAATCGTTGCCATAGGGTCGGAGTTGCTCCTGGGTCAGATCGTGGACACCAATTCCGCATGGATGGCCCAGCGCCTGTCCGACCTCGGGATCAACCTCTTCTTCAAGACCATCGTGGGCGACAACCCCGGACGCATGAAGGAGGTCATCGGCCGCGCCCTGGACCGGGCGGACCTCGTGATCACCAGCGGCGGGCTCGGGCCGACCCAGGACGATCTCACCCGGGAGATCATCGCCGAGGTATGCGGCCGAAAATTGGTGCGGGATACGGGCCTGCTGGAGCAGATCGACCGGCGGTTTCGCCGCCGCAACATGATCATGACGCCCAACAACGAGCGCCAGGCCGATATCCCCGAAGGCGCCATTCCGGTGGAGAATCCCAACGGCACCGCGCCGTCCTTCATCGTCGAGCAGGAGCAGGGCGTCATCTTCGCACTGCCGGGCGTCCCGCACGAGATGAAATGGCTCTTCGAGAACGAGGTCGCCCCCTACGCGCGGCGCAAGTACGATCTTTCGGAGACCATCACCTACCGGGTGCTCAAGGTGACGGACATGGGTGAAAGCTCGGTGGACCACGAGATCGGCCACCTCATCGCCAACTCCAGCAACCCCACGGTGGGGGTTCTGGCGCACCCCGGACAGGTGGACGTGCGCATCACCGCCAAGGCGTCGAGCCGCGAAGAAGCGATGAAGCTCATCGAGCCCGTCGAAGCACAGGTCCGGGAGCTCCTGACCCGCCACATCTTCGCGGTGGACGGCGAGACCATGGAAGACGCGGTGGGCGCGCTCCTGCGGGAGAAGGACCGGAGCGTGGCCGTCTTCGAGGACATGACCGCGGGGCTCGTGGCCGACCGCTTGCAGCGGGCCAGCAAGGAGCACTTCGTGGAGGGCATGGTGGCGCCGGGAGAGCGCGGGACGCGGCGGCTGTTGGCCCGGTCACGCCGGGCGGAGCAGGCCGATGCCCTGTTGGAGCAGCCGGAGCCGCTCACCGAGGAGCTGGCCTGGAGCATCCGGCAGCAGGCCGGCAGCGACCTCGGCCTGGCGTTGCACGCGGTGGAGGCGCCGGGGGACACCGCCGTCAACCTGGCGAGGGGCCATACCTACATCGCCGTTACCGACGGCACACGAACCCAGACCCGCACCTACAACCTCGGCGGCCGCGGCGGCCCCGACCGCACCCGCATGAGCCTCAACGCCATATCGTTGATCAGGACGGTGCTGCTGGAGGGGTTCTAGTGCGGTGTCCTCTATAAACGCTGGACAAGGTGCACAGGACTTTTCGTCGCCGGCAGGGCGCGGCGACGACGAGCAGTGGCCAAACACCACGCGAGGAGGATCAACGCATCCGATGGCGAAAAGGACCAGCCGATTAGCGCAGCTATTTATGGGACGGGACGCCAGGAGCCTGTCCGACCCATCGGAATGGGGTTCCCCGCAGGTCGGGTCAGCCGGGGTTGGCGGAAGGCATGACCCGACACGGTACTGCCGGCGGACAGGGTCTTGCGCCGGGCAGACGCCGTCAGCACGGGAGCTCACCCAGGAAGTCCATCACCGGCAGGACCTCGACCTCCTCCAACTGCTGTCTGCGCGGTCCCATAAAAACCACCATGGAACGGTGGACACGGCCTGCCCTCTCGGCGAAAGACCGCAGCCCTCGTAACGCGCTCCGGGATACCCGCCGCGATGACTTGACCTCGACGGCCCAGAGTTCCCGACCGACCTCCATGACGAAGTCGACTTCCGCGCCATGCCGGGTCCGGTAATGCGACAGGGCAAGCTCGGGCCAGAGTGTTCCCGTCCGGCGGTACAATTCCTGGGCGATGAAATGTTCCAACAGGAGCCCCCGTTCATCTTCGAGGATTCGATCGAGCGGCCGTCTCAACAGCGCATTGCGCACCCCAACGTCGAAGAAGAAGATCTTCGGATGGTTCAGCAGACCGGCCCGGTCCGAGCCGCTCCAGCCCGGGATACGGAACACGATGAGCGTGTCTTCGAGAACCTCCAGGTAACGCCGCGCCGTTTCGTAGCCGATGCCGGCGTCCTGGCTCAGGGCGTTCAGGTTGAGGATGGTCCCCGAAGCCGCCGCGGTCAGGTCCAGCAGCCGGGCATAGCCCCCGAGATTGCGGACCAGCGCCTCCGCCTGGATCTCTTCGCGCAGGTAGGCGTCCACGTAGGCGCGCAAATCCTGAGCGCGCACTGCCTGATCCGGTTCGGCGTAGACACCCGGGAGGCTGCCATGGGCCAGCACGCGCCGGAGATCGAAGTCCCGGTCCAATTCGTGCTGGAGCAGCGGATGGAGGTAGTGCAGATGCACCCGTCCGGGCAGCAGATTGGCCTGCCCGCGACGGAGCTTTCTGGCGCTCGAACCCGACAGCAGGAAGCGGAAGCGGCCGGGCCGGCTATCGACGACGGTCTGGACGACGTCCAAGAGCGCCGGGACTCGCTGCACCTCGTCGATCAGGACGGTTCGGGTGCGAGGGCCGGCCGCGCGCAGTTCGAGCTCCAGCCGTTCGGGTTGCACAACGTAGTCGCGAAAGACGGCCGGACTCGCAAGGTTGATGGAGAGGTCGGGATCGAGGGACGTGAGCAGGGTTGATTTTCCCACCTGTCGCGGGCCGAGGAGCAGGACGCTCCGGCGTTTTCCCGACAAGCGGGAAAGAAGGGCTCGTTCATACATGTGGGTATTATAGCGGCATTTTTACCCACGTATAAGAGGAACCGGCCGCGGTCCTAGTTGAACTCCGTTCCCCCCTTCCGAAGAAGATAACCCTCGGCCACGCTCTTGAGGATTCGCCGCCCAATCTCGAAATCCGACCCTTCGGCGCAATCCCGAATCACAACGCCCTCTCGAATCTGGTCAACCCCCTCGCCCCACAGGGTCTTGCCGGAAGTCCACTCCGACAGAAGACCTTCGTCGAACGGACCCCGGTACAGGGCCGGAACCATCTGAAAATCCTCGCCGACAAACTCCAGCACCTCGGAGCGGGTCAGGTACCTGCCGGAACCGGGGTCCCCGACGTACACGTCGAACACGGCGAAAGCCTGTGTCCTCTCGCCGTACCGAAGATCCTGAACCGAACGTCCGAAGATCTCCCCCAGGAAATACACCGACTCACCGCAATGCTCCGACCGCTGCTTCACAAAGTCGCCATACTTCTTCCACATCCGGACATACAGATTGTCCGCGTTGTCCGGATCCTCGACCTTGAAGGACAGCCCTTGGGAAGATAGCCCCTTGGACGACACGATCGGCCCACGCTCCCGGTTCCAGCCGAGGCAACACCAGGTCCCGTGGATCTTTTCGGTGACTTCCACCTCTTCCCCGGCCTTGAAAACCTCCGGATGCTTCTTGATGTCCTCGATATCGAAATGAAGCGTCGCCCCATGAGAATTCTGCACCTTGCCGGACAAATGGACCGGGATCGGAGGCTCCCACTTCTCCACGCCGAGCGCCTCCATCACCTCGTCGCCCTCGTTCACGGAAATCCCGCGAAGGCGGTTCCCGGTAACGGGATAGACCAAGCCTTGGGACAAAATACCGCGAAGCTTGATCGCTTTCACCCGGTTCTTGGCCTTCCCGGCGAGACGGCCCTCGAGCCCAAGCTCCTGAATCACATCCTCGGGAACGATGGACGCCTCGGGAATGTAAACCGCCAGTTCTCCGGTCGAAAAGGACTCCTTCTTGATAAGACTCACGTACCCGCCGACGCGAGCCAACTCCAGGGCATCCGCATTCGGATGGTCCTCGACCTGGATCCGGTAAACCTTCACCTCGAAAGAAGCCATACCTCCCTTGCCTCTCTATGGACAGGACCCGATTCGACAGGACCCGATTCCGGGAAGGCGAGATCCGTGTCAAGATCGCGTCTCGAAGAACCGCGCTGCCCACAGCCGCGGGTCCGGGCGGACGCTCTCGGAACTCGTCATGGCGTCTCTATAACATGCTTTGGCGCGAATCACCGGCCCGGTTTGCAGTGAGCGCGGTTTCGTGGTTGGAACGATGCTCTGTGACGGCGACGAACGCATCCATCAGCCGAGGTGCCCCATGCCATACGTCGATTCCGATGGAGTCCGCATCTACTACGAGGTCTCCGGAGAGGGCCTGCCCTTCATCTGGGTGCACGCCAACCCGTTCGACCACAATCTCCTCATGTACCAGGTGGCGCACTTCTCGACCTGGTTCAAGGTGATCTCGCTGGACATCCGGGGTTACGGCCGGTCCGACAAGCCGGAGACGCCGTTCTCGCTGGGGGACATGGCGGGCGACGTGCTTGCGGTGTGCCGGGCGGAAGGCGTGCGGGAGGCGGTCATCGGCGGCGTGAGCGTCGGCTCCGGCATTGCGCTGCTGCTGGGGCTCGATCATCCGGAGATGTTCCGGTGCGTGATCCTCGTGGGCGGAAGCAGCGGCGGGGGAGCGCGCATCGACGCCCGCGTCCGAGGCTACACGGACGACGTGACCACGTATCACGGGACCCACATCAGGGAGCTGGTGGCCCCCGGCTTCGAGAGCACCCGGCTCGGCAAGTATCTGCTGGACATCTTTCTCGAGCGCAATCCGTGGCTGTCGGGTCCATCCATCGCGCAGATCTTCCGCGCTCGCGCCGGCGCCGACATGACCCCGCGTCTGTCGGAGATGAAGGTGCCGGTCCTGGTCATCAACGGCGAGCACGATATGTCTCTGGAGGGCGGCAGGAAGACCGCGGCGTTGACCCCCGGAGCGGTGCACAAGGTGTTGCCGGGCACCGGTCATGCCTGCTGTATCGAGGACCCCGCCGGGTTCGATGCCCTGGTGGTGGAGTTTCTGCGGGACAACGGCTTGATGGGATAGCCTGCCGTCCCGCGTCCGGCATCGAGGCCCGCTATCCGTCCCCGGGTCCGGTCCTGGGACGGGCGTCCCAGCGGCTTCCCGCCGCGGCTACGCAACGCGCCACGTCCTCGGCCGGCAACAGCCGCTGCTCCCGGAGGGCGGCCGCCGCCGCCCGGACCGCATCCAGGTACGTTTCCCGGGAGCGATAACGCGCCTCGATGGAGGGACGCGGGTCGCCCTGGGCGGCGCGCGCTTCCTCCGTCCCGGCAAAGGGGAGGGTGCTGCCGACGATGCCCGCCATGACCTCCGAGTCCCGCCGCACGTTCCAGCCCAGGTAGGTGGCGAGGGGAACGGCCACTTCCGGGACCCGCACGCCCGCGCTTTCGTTGCCGTCGGCATCCACCGAAGGCACCAGAACCGCATACTCGTGCGTCTTGTCTTCCAGCGGTGGCTCGCGGGTGATGACGCCTTGGGCGAAGCTCGCCCCGCGGTGGATGGGATGGAGCACGTGGGGTTCGGGGCAGACGAAGGCCGGCACCGCGGGGAAGCCGCTCCGAAAGGCGCCGCCGGTGATCAGCCGGCCGCCGGACCGCGTCGGGACGCGGCTCTCGGGGGGCGGGACGCCGTCGGTGACCCATTCGTCCAGGGCGCTCAGCAGGGCGCGGAGAACCGGATTGGCCGGCAGCGGGTTCTGCGGGTAGCGCGGCGCCCCGCCTTCCAGGGCCGCGGCCGCGTCATTGTGCTGGAGGGAGGAGAGCAGGTAGACGCGGACGTTGTCGTGCGCCGGGAGGTCGTTGCCGCGGGGGTCGGTGTGCACCAGGGAGCCGCGCCGCTGCCAGTACTCGGTGGCGGTCTGGGTGTGGATGACCAGGGGGTCGGTGTCCGGGCGTTTCAGGACCGAGTCCTGCCGCCCGGTAAACGGGTCCTCGGCGCGGCCGTAGGCAAACGGGAACTCCTCGGACGGGTAGAGGTGATCCTCGTGCTGGCGCGGGTAGCGGTCGGGCTGCGCGAAGCGGTAGTTGAGCTGAAGCCGCCCGCCGCCGGCCACGTGGGAGAACACGCCGTCGAAGACGCGCCGGCCGCCCTCCGAGGCGTTGAACCCCTCGTAGACGAACGCCCGCAGGAAGCGCCCGCTCTGGGAGCGACCCCAGGCATAGGCCTTCTCGACGCCCGGCGACCCCTGCCGGAGCGGGTTGGCCCGTCCCGCGGCATCCTCGTCGGCATGGCGCAGGAAGTCGATGAGGTCGCGCACCCCGGCAAAGCCCAGCCCCAGCACCCGCGGGTCCTTCGCGGTGTAGACGAGCTCGTAGATCCATCCGGGCCGGAAGCCGCCGGGAAGGTGGCAGCTCGTGGCCGACGGCACGACGTTGCCGGCCGCGTCCACCGCGGCGAAACGCCAGTCGCTCGCGGGGACCGGCTGCCGGCTGTCCTGCTCCAGTCGCCGGCAGGTGAGGGTGGCGGCTCCGGTGTCCAGGTCCACGGATGGACAGGGCCGGATGTAGTCGTGTCCGCCCAGGGACACGGTGGTTACTCCGGGCCGCTCGTTGATGAACTCCGCCCGGAAGGGTCCTGTGACGGCGCCGTCCGGTCCGGTAGCGACGGGCAGTTCCATGGTCATGCGCCCGTCCCCCGGAAGGAGGTCCCCCTGCCACCCGCACCACACCACGGTGTAGCCCCGACGCATCAGAAACCCGTGGCCTGCGTCCCGCGCGGTGCGCGGATCGTTGTTGGGCGGGGCGTCGTTGAAGAATTGAAGCGCCCGCTTGTTGCCGCGGTTGTTGACGTCGTAGAGCAGGCGGCGGTTGCCGCGGCTCATGTCCACGGGCTTGATGATGAAGAACTCGGTGGAATACTCCACCAGGCCGCGGTCGTCGGCGGGCGCCAGCGTCAGGTCCACGATGTGCCGGTTGGCGGCCTGACGCGGGTCGATGGCGAACCGGACGCTTCCGTTGATCCGTTCGTAGGCGCCGGCGGGACCGAAGTCGGCCCCTTCGGCAAAGGGCGCGCGTTCTTCGATGATGAGAGTAGCGTTCATGAGCGTCCTCGCGATCTTCGCAGACGTATTTCCGGGACAGGACCAGTGTCCTGTCCCAGAAATAACGGTGCTAAGGTGCGCAGGACTTTTTGTTGTCGGCAAGGCGCGACGACGAGCAGTGGCCAACCACCACGCGAGGAGGAGCAACGCAGCCGACGGCAAAAAGGACCAGCAGATTAGCACCGTTATTTCCGGGACAGGACACCAGATCAGCGCAGGTGGTCGTGCCAGCTCAGCAGACGCCTCCCGGCGAACGCGATGACGAACGACACGGCGATGAGGATCACCGAGAGCGCGTACGCCACCCCCACCTCTCCCTCGTGGTATTGAGTCCAGATCAGGGTGCTGATGACCGTGTTGTTGGACGACGCCAGCAGCACCGCGGCCGACAGCTCCCGGATGCTGTGCAGCGCCACCCACAGCCACAGGCTCACCAGCGCCGGCAACAGGATCGGCATGATGACCTTTCTCAAGGTCGTGCGGAAGGAAGCGCCGCAGGTATAGGAGGCCTCCTCCAACTCCTTGTGGATCTGGACCTGGGAGGCGATCATGGCGCGCGAGCCGTACGACAGATACCGGGTGATGTGGGCTATGGCAATGATCCAGATGGTGCCGTAGAGGCCCACCGGCAGGGACAGGTAGACCAGGATGAGCGCTAGGCCGATGATCACGGAGGGGACGGCGATGGGCGTGAAGGTCATGAGGTTGAGCACGGCGCTCAGCTTTCCCGGGAAGCGGACGACGATCCACGCGGCCACCGTGCAGATCAGCGCGGTGACGGTGGCGGCGGTGAAGACCACGACGCCGGTATTCCAGAAGGCGCCGAGGAAGTCCTCGTCATCGAAGGTGGTGTAGTAGTTCTCCAGGGACAACTGCTCCACCAGGTCCCAGGCCGGCGGCTGGTAGTAGGCCAGCAGGCTGCCCCAGCCGAGCACGATGACCGGCAGCACGATGGCGAGGATCATGTAGCCGGAGAAAAACGCCGTCCCCGCGTAGCGCCACCTCCCCAGGTCGATGATGGAGGGGCGGTACCCCCGGCCGGTGATGGTGGTGTACTTCTCGCCGGTGCCCAGCACCTTGAGATAGACGTAGACGAGGATCGCGCTCAGAACGAGCACGAACGCCGCCAGCGCGCTGGCGATGCCGTAGTCCGGCAGGTCGCCCGTGGGCGGGTGGACGGCCCAGAAGATCTTGGTGCTGAATACCAGGATGCCCGCCTGGAGCCCGATGACCCCGGGGATCTCGAAGGCCTCGATGGCGATGATGAAGAACCAGATCAGCGCCGCGAAGAACGCCGGGTAGACCAACGGCAGCGTGACCCGGCGAAAGGTGGCGTACCAGGTGGCGCCCGAGACCAGGCTCGCGTCCTCGTAGGAAGGGTCGAGGTTGCGGATGGAGGGCGCCAGGATCAGGAACACGGTCGGCACCATGGACAGGCCCATGACGAAGGACATGCCGTACAGGGTGAAGATGTTGAGCGGACCGTCCTCGCCCTCCAGGCCCAGCAGGCCCCGCAGCACCATGTTGATGAGGCCGATCTTGGGGTCCAGCAGCCGTTCCCAGCCCAGGGCCGAGATCATCGGCGGGATGGCCATGGGGACCAGGATGAGACCGTACATCAGGTTCCGCCCCGGGGTGTTGGTGCGCTCCACCAGCCACGCCAGCGGGAACGCGAAGAAGAACCCCACGGCGATGGCGCCTGCGCCGAACAGCAGCGTGTTGGACAGCAGCTCGTAGGTGCCGGGGTCCAGGTAGACTTCCAGGTAGTTGCCGATGGTGTAGTCGGCGACGTGGGCCAGGGGCTCGGCCTGGAACGACGTCACCGTCACCATGACCACCGGCGCCAGCACCAGCCACATCACCACGATCAGCGTGGTCCACGACAGGATGGAGCGCTCGTTGAACCGGGGGGCGATGGTCGCCCACGACCACGGTCCGGCGCCGATGGCGTTGTCCGGGGGCATACGACAGGTTCCGGGACGGTGGGACGGTTCGGGTGGTGTGGAGGGCCCGGCCCCGCGCGTGTCGGGGACTCCCCGCGGGGCCGTTCTCGCGCCGTCCTATTTACCCACGAAGATCTTGCGCAGTTGGTCCTGCCACTTCTTTTCTTGCCTGGCCGTCTTCACGTCGAGGGCCGTCGCCACGGTGCGCGTTTTCGATGCCGCCAGGAGCTTGCCGGTCTCGCTCTGCGATTCCAGGCTGGTGAGGGCCCGGAAGGAGTGCTTCTCCATGATCCGCCCGGCTTCCGGGGTGGCCAGCCATCCCGCCATGAGCTGCGCCGCGTTGGGGTTGGCCACCTTGTTCACCGCGTAGGAGTAGAAATGGAGCACCGGGGTGACGTTCAGCCAGACGTAGTCGATGGGCGCCTTTTTGAGGACTTTCGCAGTCAACACGCGATTGAGGTGGATCGGGCCGATCAATGCCTGGCCCGACACGATGGCCTCGATGACCTGCGCGCCGCCTCGCGGGGTCATGATGGGATCCTGGGCCTTCAGCTTCCGCGCCAGATCCAGGACCTTTTCCTCGCCCCACACCTTGGGCAGATACTGAAACGGGTGCCCGCGCGCGATCAGTACGAGTTTCCGGCCCTTCCACTGGGGCGCCAGCATTCCCTCCCAAGTTGTGGGTACCTGGTCCCGCGAGAGCTTCTTGGTGTTGTAGGCCATGACGTACACCAGGTCGAACCAGGGCACGAAACGGTTGCCGAAGAGGATGCCCTTCCGGGGCACGCCGAAGGTCTTGCTGTAGTCGACGCTCTGCACCAACCCGGCGTCCAGCAAGGGCTGCCCCGAAGCGGTGGTGGTCTGCGCCACCTCGATGGTCGCGTTGCCCACCTTGGCCTCGGTCAAGATGCGGCTGGCGGCGTTGGAGCCGGTGGACGCGATGACCTTCGCCTGGACCCCCGGGAAACGCTTGTTGAAACCGGTCCGCAGGGCTCTCAGGGCCTTGGGGGGCATGCCCGCAGCCATCAGGACCTTGCCTTCCTTCCTGGCCGCCTCGTGCAGCGCCTTGAGCTCGGCCGAATCCGCGGCCAGGGCGTTGGCGCCGCCCACCGTCAGGCACAGGGCCACCATCGTCGATAAGATCCGTGTTCGCGTCATTTTGAGTCCTTTCCTCGTTCGTCGGGGTAGTTCGGGTAGCTTGCGAGTAGTACACGGGCACGGGGCTGTCAAGGACCGCGGCGGCGAGCGCCGGGGTCCCGGCCGCAGGAGGCAGTGGGCGCTCGTCAGCTCCCGGCCTCCTCGAAGCCTTCCCCGCGATAGCTCTTCGCCAGGATCTGCAACGGGTTCAGCGGATGTTTTCCGGTGGCCTGCCCGATCTGGATGGCGGCCAGGGGACAGTCGGAGCAGGCGACCTCGGCGCCGGCCTCCTCGATGCCTCTGAACGCCTGCCGCCCCCACCGCATGGAGGCCTCGAAGTTCTCCCGCTTCATGGCCCAGGTGCCGTCGTGTCCCGAGCAGGCCTGTATCATGGTGACCTGGGTGTCCGGGAGCAGCGACAGCAGCGCGCTGGTCTTGTTGCCCAGCCGCTGGGCCCGCAGGTGGCACGGCTGGTGATACGCGATCCTGCCCGGGCCGGTCTTGAAGTCGCGGTTGAGCTTGCCCTCGGCATGAAGCGAGGCCAGGAACGCGGTGGGATCGGTGGTGTGCCTGGCCACCTCACGGGCGGCCTGGGTTCCCAGCAGCCGGGGATATTCGTCGCGCAAGGTCAGTGAGCAGGTGGGGTTGGTGGCGACGATGGTCCGGCCCTCGGCCACGAACGGCGCCAGGAACTCGACGTTCCGTTGCGCCTGTTCCCTGGCCTTGTCCATGTCGCCGTTGTGCCAGGACGGCATGCCGCAGCACTCCTGGTACGCGAGCGCCACGTCCACCCGGTTCCGGGCCATGACCTCCAGGGTGTCCAACCCGATGCCCGGCTCGTTGTAGTTGACGAAACAGGTGGCGAAGTAGGCGATCCTGGCCACCGGCTCAGCCTCGGGCTCCCGAGGCTCGGACCGGAACCGCGAAGCGAAGGTCTTCCACGCGAACGGCGGCAGCTTCTTGTCCTTGTGGATGCCCAGAGCCCCCTGCATGAACAGGCGGTGCACCCGGTTCTCGTTGCCCCAGTTGGCCATGGGCGCGGTGGCGGAACCGAGCCGGCCCACCAGGTCGGGGCTCCCCAGCACCCGGTCCGTCAGAGAGACCCCGTGCTGCTTCACGTGCTGGGCCTTGGCCCGCGCCATCAGTCGCGGAAAGTCGATGGCCCAGTCGTGGTCCCCGGGGGTGTACGGGCAGTTGATGTTGCAGAGCTTGCACTGGAAGCACAGGTCCACCACCTCGTCCACGTCCTCGGGCTTGAGCCTGGTTGAATCCACCTCCGCGAACTCCTCCTCGGTGCAGTACGAATCGATGGCGTCGAACAGCTTCGGGAAGCTGCCGCAGAACTTCACGCACAGCCGGCACTCGGAACACAGATGGAAGACGCGCTCGACCTCGGAGCGCAGGTCCTTCTGGTCCCAGAACCGGGAATCGGTGAGATCGTACGCGGGCGTCGTATCGGGGATCTTCTTCATCTCGACTCCAGTCCACCGGATGGTGCGCTCCGGCGGAAGAGCAGCAGCGAGAACCACTCGTTCGAGTCGGTCCAATGCCCCAGGTTCTCGAGTCCGAAACACCGGAGCTGTACTTGCAGGTCGTCAGGGTCGAACTTGCGGCTGGTCTCCACCAGTATCCCTTCGTCCTTCTCCCAGGTGAACGACGCGGAGTGGCGTGGAAATTCCACGCGGTGGGTTTCGGTGCTGACTCCGTACATCTCCACCTGTTGCCGTTCGCGGTTGTAGCCGCTTCGGTAGGAGATTTTGTCGGGCTGAAAGCCGGCTCCGGTGATGCGGTTGACGTTGCTGAAGGCATTGAGGATGAAGGCGGCGGTCACGCCGCGGGAGTCGTCGTAGGCGCGCTCGATGATCTCCGGATCCTTGATCCGGTCCACCCCGAGCAGGAGGTAGTCGTCCGGTCCCATGTGATCGCACAGGTGCGTGAAGAAGTGCAGCATGTCGGTGGGGGCGAAATTGCCGATGGTGCTGCCGAGGAACACGACGAGCTTCGGAATGTCCCGGGTGATGCTGGTGATGGCGTCTTCGAAGCGGGCTTCGAGTCCGGTGAAGGCAAGCTCCGGGAACAACTCCTCGGCCATGCGTTTCGACGCCATGAGCGCGGTGGCGCTCACGTCCACCGGCGCGAAGGTGCCGCGTCCCCGAGCCCGGGTCAGCGCCTTGAGCAGATGGATGGTCTTCTTCGAGAAACCGGCGCCAAGCTCCACGATGCATTCCACCGGTGCAAGGTTCATGAGGGTGCCGGACTCGCGTTCGAGGATGGCCGCCTCGGTGCGGGTCGGGTAGTACTCCGGCAGCTCGCAGAGTTCCTCGAACAGCAGCGAGCCTCTTTCGTCGTAGAGATGACAGGGCTCGATCCACCGGGGACGGTCGAACAGGGTCTTGACCGTTCCGGCCGCGGCATTGTCGGAAGAGCGTTTGCTGGGGGTCAGGATCGTCGGCGCCGTGACGCTCCAGGTACCCCGTTCGCGGGTCGAGAGGATCGCTGCGGGTTCGCGGGTCTCTGTGGGTTGAGGGGTCATCCGGTCAATATAGAGAACGGCAGGGATTTGTCCACCGAAGCGCCCTCGCGCCGAAACGGTTCAAGAGCCTGATTCGGTGCACGGGGGGCAGCCCGCCGGACCGGCGGGCCCTTCGAGCGGGGTCTCGCCGTAGAGGGTTTTGTAGGCGTGGTAGTTCCGCAGCACCGCCTTGACGTACTGGCGCGTCTCCCGATAGGAGATCCGCTCGATGAACTCCAGGTCGTCCACGTCGTCGTCGGACCCGGGGTCCCGGGTCCAGCGTTCCACCGCCTCCTTGCCGGCGTTGTAGGCGGCCAGCGCCTTGGCCCGACTGTGGGCGTAGTCTTCGAGCAGCCCCTTCAAGTGATGCACGCCGAGCCTGATGTTCAGTTCCGGATCGAAGAGCTGCCGCGCCTCGGGCTCCGGCAGGCCGATTTTCGACGCCTCGGTGCGCGCGGTTTCGTGAAGGAGCTGCATGAGCCCGTGCGCGTTGGCGGGGGACACGGCCCCGGGTTTGAACCGGCTCTCCTGCCGCATGAGGGACAACACCAGGTAGGGGTCCAGCCCGTTGTCCGCGGCCTGTCGCCGCACCGTATCCCAATAGGCCAGGGGATATCGTAGGCGCAGCGTCTCGGGCGACCGCGGCGATTGCAGCGCCAGAGAGAGGCTGCGGTGGTGGGCGTGGGTCTTCGCGTACTCGCGCATCAGCAGCAGCTTGAGGCCGGTGGTGCGCTTGGCGTGCCTGCGGACCCGGTCCAGCTCGGGATGCGCGAGCCGGTTCAGGCCGAGCCGCGCCAGTGCGCGCGCCCGGGCGAGGTGGAACCCGGCGCGGCCGTCCAGGCGCGGAGCGCCGGCCTCTTGCCGGGGGCGCCCGGGAGGCAACGGGTCGGGGAGGGCGGCGCCGAGGTCCGCGAGTCGCCGGGATGCCAGGACCGCGTAGTAGGATTCCGTATCCTTCTCGACCACCCGCCGGTAGAGTCGCGTGGCGGTGACAGGGTCCTTCAGCTTCTCGGCGATGCGGGCCTCCCAGAAAGCGGCGGCCGTCTTGAAATTGCCGGGCCTGCGGGCGATGTCGCGGAAGACGGCCCTGGCCGCCGGATAGTCGGAACTCCGGTAGTGTATCCATGCCAGCCGCCACGCCGCGTCGTCGCGGAACCGGCTGTAGCGGTGCTCCTTCGCCAGGAGCCGTCGATACGTCCGGATCGCGGCCTCCCTTTGGCCCATGGATTCGTGGATGCGGCCGATCACGTAGACGGCATAGCGCCTCTGAAGATGACCGGGGTGCTTACTCCTGAACTCACGGAGGGTTTCCAACGCCCCGGCGTCGTCGTCGCGATTCCACTGGATGGTGGCGATCCGCGTGAGCGCCGCGCCGGCGCGCGCGCGTTGCGGATAGTGCCGGACGTACCGGCGGAGGACCTGCTCTTCCCGGTCCCGTTGCCGCATCTTTCGGTAAACCTCGGCGAGCCCTTCGAGGGACAGCCGGCGGAAGTTGGTCTCCCGCAGGACGCGCCGGTAGAGGTCGGCGGCCGCGGGATAGTCCCGCTCCCGTTGAAGCTGCCGGGCCTCCCGCAGCATGGCGTCGGCATTGCGGAACGCAAGCTGTTCCGGGTGGTCCCGCCGAAGGCGCCGGACCCTTTCCCGGGCGCGGCCGGCCCATAGGGAGCGGGGCGCACGCCGGCGCGCCTCCTGGTGGAAGGCGTAAGCTTCGCGGTCCTTGCCCAGGGCTTCGTGCGCCTGCCCGAGGTAGTGCGCGGCTCGGGCCCGGGCCTCCCTTCCCGACGGCTTCTCCTTCAGCGCAGCGGCGCCGCGGACGGCTGCCTGATAGCGCTTCCGGGCCAGGTCGAGTTCGACCAACGCGAAGGAGGCTTCCGAGACCCAGATGCTCTTGGGGTACGACTTCTTCAACCGCGTGAAGTAGTCCTGCGCCTCGTCGTGCTTCCCCGCCTTCGAGGCGATTCGTCCGAGATAGTAGAGGGCGTAGTCTCCGAGGACGAGGGTGGCGTCGGCCAGCGCGCTCTGAAAGAGCGTTTTCGCCCGCGAGTGGTCGCCCTCGGAGTAATGCCGGTAGGCTCGAACGAACTCTGCCTCGGCTCCCGTCGCCGCGTGCACGGGAGGTACCGACAGCCAGATCAGGAGGAACCAGACGCAACAGGTGAGCGTTTTCATGATTGCGCGGGAACGAAAGCTGCGTTGGATTGTAACAGGCCGTGGGCCACCGGGTAAGGAGCGGGGGCTCGGAACGGGTGTCCAACGATGGTCGAGTCGCGCTTCGATTCGTTCCGCAGGACACCCGGTCCTGTGGTATAGTGAGAAAATGTCCGTATCCGGCACGGACACGGCGGGGCTGTTCGTTCCGTCAAACAGGGTTCAAGGGTGTGGCGGAGTCATGGTCGACATCGCGGGCAACTGCAAACGGGTCATGGAAGGAATCGCCAATGCAGCGGAGCGGAGCGGCAGGGACCCGCAACAGGTCAAGCTGCTCGCCGCCACCAAGACCCAGTCTGCGCCCGCGGTACGTGCCGCGGTCGAAGCCGGCGTGCGCCTCCTGGGAGAGAACTACGTTCAGGAAGCGCAGGCCAAGAAGGAGATCGTCGGCGACGTTGCCGAGTGGCATCTGATCGGTCATCTCCAGAGAAACAAGGCGCGGGCCGCGGTGGGCCTGTTTGCGGTCATTCAGTCGCTGGACAACCTCCGGCTGGCGCGGTCACTGGACCGGGAGGGCCGAGGACAGAACCGCGACGTCGACGTTCTGGTGGAAGTCAACCTCGCCGGAGAGGGGTCGAAGACGGGCGTGGCCGAGGAGGGTCTCGCGCCTCTGTTGCGGGACCTGTCCGGTCTGTCGCGCATCCGGGTCAAGGGGCTGATGATCGTTCCGCCGTTCGCCGAGGACCCCGAAGCGAGCCGGCCTTACTTCCGGAGGCTGCGGGAGCTGCGCGATTCGTTGAACGAGCTCGGCCTTCCCAACGTGGCCCTGGAGGAGCTGTCCATGGGCATGACTCACGATTACCAGGTGGCGGTCGCTGAAGGATCGACGATGGTGCGGGTCGGGACCGCCCTGTTCGGGCCCAGGAGCCCGTCGGCATAGGGCAAGGGATCAAGGAGCGAGGACGGCCGGGGACATGTTTGTTGCAGGCAATTTCTTGGGGGCGTTGGCGGGAGTTCTCGACACCGTCCTGACCCTTTACGTTTGGGTGATCGTGGCGCGTGCGGTGATTTCGTGGGTCAACGCCGACCCCTACAATCCCATCGTTCGCATGCTGTGCAACCTGACCGACCCGGTTCTGGACCGTCTCAGGCAGGCTCTCCCCATGGGCTTCGGCGGAATCGATATCTCGCCCGTCGTGGCCATCTTCATCCTCTGGTTCTTGCGCGCCTTTCTCGTGACGTCGCTCTACGACCTCGCTCGGGCCGTGAACTAGTCCCGGAAATGAGTGACTTTGAATGGGGTTGTGGTGCGAGGAGGGGGACTTGAACCCCCACGCCATTGCTGGCACTAGCCCCTCAAGCTAGCGCGTCTGCCTATTCCGCCATCCTCGCACGTCTCGGTGGGCATGTTTCAGGGAGAAGCCGGTGCTTCCGAAGGCTTCTCCGGACTCTCTGTCGGGGGTACGTTCGCCGCGGGTACGCCGGCGGGAGCGGCTGCGCCACCGGTTTGGGTCTGCGGGGTGACGCTGTCGAAGATGCTCGATACGGGCCCCTGCTCGGCAAAGTACCCCAGTGTCAGACAGGTCAGCATGAACACGACGGCCATTCCGGTGGTCACGCGGGTCAGGAAATTGCCCGCGCCGCTGCTGCCGAAGACCGTCGTGCTGGAGCCTCCGCCGAAAGCGGCGCCCATGTCGGTGCCCTTGCCGGTTTGCAGCAGCACCACGACGATCAGTCCCAGGCACACGAGAACATGAACCGTTGTCACCAGAATAATCATGCGTCCTCTGTCCGTCAGGCTTCTCGGCCCGAAAACGCGTTGACGATCTCCACGAAGCTTCGATGATCCAGGCTGGCGCCCCCTACGAGGACCCCATCCACTTCGGGAACCGCGGCCAACTCCGACGCGTTGGCCGGGTTTACGCTGCCACCGTAAAGAATGGGGATGTGACGCGCCTGCGCGGCTCCGAACCTGCGTACGAGCGCTTGTCGAATCCAGCCGTGGGTTTCCATCACCTGCGCCGGGGCCGCGTTTGTTCCCGTGCCGATGGCCCAAACCGGCTCGTACGCCAATATGAGACAATCCTTAACACTTTTCGAGACGCCCTTCAATGCGCCTGACAGTTGTGCGGACAGGGTCTGTCGCGTGCGCCCGTCGCGGCGTTCCCGCAGGGTCTCGCCGATGCAGAGAACAGGTTTCAGGGAGGCGTCCAGGGCCGCGGCAAGCTTTCGTCCGACGTCGCCGTTGGTCTCGCCGAAGAGCCGGCGTCTCTCGGAGTGGCCCACGATCACGTGGCTGCAGCCGGCGTCGCGCAGCATGTCCGCGCCCACCTCTCCGGTGAACGCGCCCTGGGGTTGCCAGTGGAGGTTTTGCGCGGAAAGGTGGAGCCGGCTTCCTTTGATGGCCCGGCGCACGGTTTCGAGGGAGGTGAACGGAGGCGCCAGCACCACCTCGACGGCGGGAAAACGGTTGCCCAGCAGCCGCCGGACACCGCGCGCCAGGGCGACGCCCTCAGCCTGATTCCCGTGCATCTTCCAGTTGGCGATGACCGTGTGTCTTTCCATGGTACGGTCCACGTCAGATAGGGTCCCCGACCTCCAGGGCCCGGACTCCGGGAAGCGTCTTGCCTTCGAGAAACTCCAGCGCGGCGCCGCCTCCGGTGGACAGGTGGGCCATGTCTTCAGCGACCCCGGCAAGCCGCACGGCCGCCACCGTGTCTCCGCCGGCAATGATGGAGGTGGCCCCCGAGGCCGACAGAGCCCGTGCCACCGACACGGTTCCGCTCTGGAACGGTTCCCGCTCGAACAGCCCGAGCGGACCGTTCCAGAGCGCCAGGGCGACGTTCGCCAGCTTGTCGGCAAACAGGGCGGCCGTCTTCGGACCGATATCGAGCCCCATCCGGTCCCCCGGGATGCCGGCGTCGGGGGTTACGGCGGGGTCGCCGGCCCCGATGTCCCCGGCGGCGACGTGGTCTACCGGAAGCAGGAACGGGACCCTGCATCGCTCCGCCTCTTCCATGATCTCTCTGGCCACGGCGATGGAATCCCTTTCCAGCAAGGACCGCCCGATGGCCACGCCACGGGCGCTCAGGAACGTGTACGCCATGGCGCCGCCCACCATGATCCGGTCCACTCGGGGTATCAGGTTCTTGAGGATTCCGATCTTGTCCGAAACCTTGGCGCCCCCCAGAATGGCGGCCACGGGGTGCTCCGGTGCGCTCAGGATTCGCGACAGGTATTCGACCTCCTGGCTGAACAGGAAACCTGCCCCTTTTTCCCGGAAGTGTTCGACCATGCCGGCGGTCGACGCGTGAGCCCGATGGGCCGCACCGAAGGCGTCATTGACGTAGACGTCGGCCAGGTTCGCAAGCGCCGCCGCGAACTCCGGGTCGTTGGTTTCCTCGCCCGGGTCAAACCGAAGGTTCTCCAACAGCACGACCCTGGGTCCCTCCGGGTCCGCCAACCATTGCCGGACCGCCGGTCCGGCGCAGTCGGGAGCGAGTTGCACGGGAAGGGACCGTTTTCGCTCCAGGTAACGTTGCACCGGCGCGAGACTCCACCGGGGGTCGGGACTCCCTCCGGGCCGGCCCAGGTGGGAGGCGATCACGAGCCGGCCCGCCTTCTCGGCCAGGAACCGGATCGTTGGCAGCGAACTGTCGATACGGTGCGTCTCCGTGATGGTTCCATCCGCCAGCGGCACGTTGAAGTCCACCCGGAGAAACACCGTTTTCCCCCCGACATCCAGCTCTGACACGTTGCGGAGCATGAGTTCGCGCGTCTTACGATCCCGCACCACGGAAATCGGCCGCAAATGGACCCGCAGACGGCGATGGATCTCTGTGGAACGGAACCCTGTCACTCCATATCCTGGAACTGCGGCAAACCGCGGGTCGAGGCGAGGCCAATTGACTAGGTACAGCGATTATAATAACTTTTCAAGATAGCAGGGGTTTGATGCCGTACTTCTCGATCTACCAACTGGCGGTTCAGCCCGACTCCATGGGAATGCAGCAACAGGGCATCCTGGACCTGGTCATGGGAGCGGGTCCGGTGGTCCAGATAGTGCTCTACCTGCTGATCATTTTCTCGGTGGTCAGTTGGGGTGTCATCCTTTTCAAGTACAGGCAGGTGCGTGAGGCGAAGAACCAGTCGGCACGATTCATCGAGATCTTCTGGGAGAGCCGTAACCTGGCTTCCATACACGAAGCCAGCCGGGAACTGGAGGCGAGTCCGGTCGCGCAGGTCTTCACCGCCGGTTACGAGGAGCTGATCCGGGTATCCCGCCGAAACGCGGCGGAAACGGAAGGCCTCACCACGGACCTGAGCGGGGTGGACAACGTGGCGCGGGCCATGAAACGCGCCGCCAACGTCGAGTTGACGAAGCTGGAGCAGACGCTGACCTTCCTGGCGACGACCTCCGGCTCGACGCCGTTCATCGGCCTCTTCGGTACGGTGTGGGGCATCATGAACGCATTCCGCGGGCTGAGCGTCAGCCGGTCGTCCACGATCCAGGCGGTGGCGCCGGGAATCGCCGAAGCATTGGTCGCCACGGCCGCGGGCCTGGTGGCGGCGATTCCCGCGCTGATAGCCTATAACCACTTCCTTCAGGAGATCCGGGTGTTGGCCGCGGACATGGAGAATTTCACACAGGAGTTTCTCAACATCGCGGAGCGTCATTTCACCAAGAAGGGGTAGAGGTCCGGACACGGGCGGTCCGTCGGGAGAAAGGCTGAGCCATGGCGGCTGACGTCAGCCAGGGGCGAGACAAGTTGCCGTTATCGAACATCAACGTCACCCCTTTCGTGGACGTGATGTTGGTGCTGCTGGTCATTTTCATGGTGACGGCGCCGATCATTCAACAGGGCGTGGAGGTGAACCTGCCGCAAGCCAAGGCCAGCCCCGTGGCGGACGAAGTCGAGCCCTTGATCGTCACCGTTTCGCAGGAAGGCCGGGTCTATCTGAACGACAACGAGGTGACCCCGGCCGAGCTCCGGCAGAAGCTCCAGGCCATCAGGAACCTGGATGCGCAAAAGCCCGTTTACCTGCGGGCGGACCGCGACGTTCGATACGGGGCGGTGATCGCCGCCATCGGTGAGATCAAGGGCGCCGGTATCGAGAAGCTCGGCATGATGGCCCTGCCTCTGGCCGATCAGTGAGGGGATCCAGGCCGGCGATGTTGCGAGACCTCCTTTCCGGAACGGGTGACCTCCTGCGGAGGCTGGTCGGATCGGGCGCCGGTCGCCTGAGGTGGTGGATCTGTTTCTCGGGTGCTCTCCATCTGGCGCTGATCCTGACTCTGCTGGTGGCGCCGGCGAGCACGGCGCGCCGCGATCTCCCTCTACCCGTATACACGGTGGATCTCGTGGCGGGCGTCAGCCCGGCGCCAAAGCCCGACTCCCGAAAACCCGCGCTGCCGGAGATGAAACCGGCGCAGGTCGAGGTCCCTCCCTTGCCGGAGGAGGAAGCGCTGGATGAGGCATTTCTCGACCCGGTGGTTCCGAAGCCGCCCGAGGTTGCCGAGAAGCTCCCACCTCCGCCGAAGGAAAAGAAGCAGGCGAAGAAGCCGGAGTTGAAGGTAAAGAAGGCGCCGCCCGAAAAGCCGAAAAAGAAGGTCGCCAAACCGAAGAAGGCTGCCAAGCCGAAAAAGGTCGTCAGGAAGAAGAAGGCGAAGCAGAAGAAGGTCGCCAAACAAAAGAAGCCCGCGGCGCCCAAGGTGGCTGCCAAGAAGAAGCCGCCCAGGAAACACGCTCGGAAGAGTCCCGTGAAACTCGCCGGGAAACAGCCCAAGGCAGCGAAACCGAAGCGTAGCGCCGGCAAGGACCCACAGCTCGTCAAGAGGCTGAGGCAGAGGCGTATCGACGCCGCGGTGGCCACGGCCAGGGAGCGGGCCCGGTTGCGCCGCAAGTCCCTCGGCACAAGGCAGGGGGGCGCCGGGATGGGCACGGCCGGCGGTGGCAACGGTAGCGGTGGTGGCGTGGTGAGAGGAATGGAATTCCTGGCCTACCGTAACGAGTTGCTCAGCCGGATAAAGGATCGTTGGACCTGGTTGGGCAAACGCAAGGACCTCGAGGTAACCGTGGGTTTCGGGGTAGGGGCCGATGGGGAGATCTTCGGGCTCAAGCTGCTGAAGGTCTCGGGCGATGCGTCCTACGACGAGTCGGTGGTGCGGGCGGTGCGGCGGACGAGTCCGTTGCCGCCGCCGCCGGCGAATCATGCGCGCGATTTCGCCGAGGTCGAGGTCACTTTCCGGCCGCATGACCTGGATGGCTAGACGGCGTACTCGACGTTTGCGAAACGAGTGCGAAAGGGACCCCTGGATCATGGGAGGAAGAAACATACTGCCGGCAGCCCATGGAGGCGGCAGGCGGGTAGGCGGTTTCGTAGACGGGCTACGACGGGTGTCCGGGTGGATCGTCACCGGCCTGGTGCTTTGCTCGCTCTTTGGGGGAGAGGGACAGGCGCAGGTCAAGGGTCTGATACTGGGCCCGGGGGCCGAGCGTTACCGGTTGGCGGTTTCCCCGCTCAAGAACCTCGGTACCGGACCTGACGTCGAGCGGTTTTCGGAAAAGACCGCCGACATCATCGCGGACGATCTCGATCGGTCGGGCTGGTTCAGGATCATCGACCGATCCGCATACATCGAAGATCCCCAGAAGACCGGGATCCGCCTGCGCGGCTTCGACTTCCGTGACTGGGCCACCATCGGCGCCGAAGGGCTCATCAAGGGTGGCTTTCGGATTCTTCCGAACAAGCGGATCAGGTTCGAGTTCTGGCTGTACGATATATTCCGGCGTTCCGTGGTCCTCGGCAAGGCGTATTCGGGCGAAATCCGGGACGCGCGGCGCATGGCGCACAAGTTCGTGGACGAGATCATCCTCAAGCTGACCGGAACCCGTGGCGTTTTCGATACCCGGATCGCCTACGTGTCCACCGGGGGGGAGCGGTTCAAGGAGATCTACGTCTCGCACCTCGACGGCACCGAAAAGAAGAAGGTCACCGACAACCGGACCATCAATCTGTTCCCTTCGTGGGCGCCCGACGGCAAAAGGCTCGTCTACATATCGTACAAGAAGGGCAAGCCGCAGGTTCTCGGATTCGATCTCCTTACCAACCGTGAGACGCCGATCTCGATTCGGGATGGGTTGAACCTGCGCGGCCGGTGGTCGCCGGACGGAAAGCAACTCGCCATCCCGTTGGAGTTGGGGCGAAATCTGGATTTGTACCTGCTGAACCCGGGGGGGCATATCGTGGAGCGGCTCACCCGGGATCGGAGCATCGACATCTCGCCCGCCTGGTCGCCCTCGGGGGACCGAATCGCATTCGTGTCCGACCGGCACGGCTCCCCGCAGCTCTACATCCTGACCGTCGCCACGGGCGAGATCCGGAGGCTGACGTTCAAGGGTTCCTACAATCAGTCGCCGGACTGGTCGCCCACGGGCGAGCGGATCGCCTTCGCGGGAAGGTCGAACGGTGTGATGAATATCTTTACCATACGACCGGACGGCAGCGAGCAGCGGATGATCACGTCCAACCGTCACAATGACGAAGACCCGTCGTGGGCCCCGGACGGGCGATTCATAGCGTTTACCTCCGACCGGACCGGTGGCCGCCTGATCTATACCATGCGCCTGGACGGTAAGAGCCAGCGCAGATTGACAGGGTCCACGGCAGATGATACAAACCCGTCGTGGTCCCCTCGGGTGCCTTAAAGGCCCCTATGCTGTCACGTCTTTCTATCATGTCTTTGGGTCGTTCCAATCCGGCCTCGGGAAGGCAGGAGAGTAAACGGATGATGAGAAAAGCGCTTGTCTTGCTGTTCTGTTTTCTGTCTTCGCTGCTGCTGGCCTCCTGTGTGCCGCCACCGGTAGAGCCGGATGAGCAGGCTGCGGATTCGTCGGCCGCGTCGGCCGGAACGGATACCGCGGGTCGAAACGATCCGAGCGCCATTGCCGAGGGCAATCTATCGCAAGCGGGGCTGGGTCAAGGGAGTCTGGACGCCCATCAGCAGGGCACACCTCCGGACGAGGGTGTGCTGGCGGATGTCTATTTCGCGTATGACCGCTCCGAGCTGGAGCCCGAGGCTCGTGAGCTTCTCCAGCGTAACTCGGACTGGATCAAGCAGAACCCCGGTGTCTCGATCGAGATCGAGGGTCATGCGGACAATCGGGGTACCAACGAATACAACCTCGCCTTGAGCGCCCGTAGGGCGCAGGCGGTCAAGGACTATCTCACTACGTTGGGAAACGCTCCGGGCCGTCTTTCTACCATCAGTTACGGTGAGGAACTCCCGGTCTGCGGGGTGAACTCGGAGGAGTGTTGGCGCAAGAACCGGCGTGCGCATTTCGTCGTCCGGGCTCAAAAGCCGGCCTCATAGAGAGTTTTGCTTGCTCGGACCCGTTCCTGGTAATCGCCGCTCGCCGCTTCTCCATTCGCGAGAAGGCTGCATGTCGATGCGAATCGTCGCCCGGATAACGTTAACCCTCACCTTGTTGTTCCCGGTATGGGGCTGTACCGTGGACTATCATGCGGCGCCCCCGCCTCAGGACCGTGCCCGGTTGACGGAGCGTGAGTGGGCGGTGGTGAACGAGTTGAGGGCGCAACTCGACCAGACCCGGAAGCAATTGGCCGATACCCGCGCGGAGGTTGCCGCCATGCGGGGTCGTTTGAACACCGTGGACGGAGCCGTCCAGGAGATACGAAGCAGAGTGGGGCAGGGAGCCGGTCCCGGAAACGTCCAGGACCTCGATCTTCGGTTGGCGACGCTCGAAGCGGAGGTCAGGACCCAGCGAGAGCTGTTGAAGGTGCGTGAGGAAGAGCTTCGCCTGCTGCGCGACGCGGTCCTGCAGACCGGCAAGACACCCGCGAATACCCCGGTACGGGAACCGGAGACTGCTGCTCCCGCAAAACCGGGGACTGCTGCTCTCGCAACCGCGGTTTCCAAACCGGCCGAACCCCGGGGCGAAGCCCAACGGGACTATGAAGATGCGTGGAAGCGTCTCCGCGAAAGGGACTATCGCGGCGCCATCGAACAGTTCAAGAAATTCGTCCAACAGCATGCGGACAGCAATCTGGCGGACAACGCACAGTACTGGATCGGTGAGAGTTATTATGCGCTCCAGGACTTCGACGAAGCCATCCTGGAATTCGACCTGGTCCGCAAGAAGTATCCGGACGGCGACAAGGTCCCCGCGGCCTGGCTCAAGATAGGCTACGCTTTTGCCGAACTGGGGAACAGGACCGACGCAAGGCTCATTCTCCAGGAAGTCATCAATCGGTATCCACGATCCAGGGAAGCCGAAAAGGCGCAAGAGAAGATTCGAGCGCTGGACACCTGACCCTCGGTCGCCTGGATCTTTCGCGAGGGCGAACCACGGGACCTGGGCCCGATCAAGCTCGCACGGGCAGCCTTCCGGGAACACCATGCAGATTCTGCGGCACGTCACCCATCCCCTCGTCCGTCCCGTCATGACCATCGGAAACTTCGACGGGGTGCATCTGGGGCACCAGGACCTGTTGCGCCGTGTGACGGAAGATGCGCGATCACGCGGGGGATCCGCCGTGGTCCTGACGTTCGAACCCCATCCGCTGAAGATTCTTGCCCCAAGTTTCGCGCCGCGGTTGATCCTGGCCCGCAAGGACAAGCTGGCGCTCTTGCGGCGTGCCGGCATCGACTTCGTGGTGGTCCAGCGCTTCACCTCGAGCTTTTGCGCGTTGTCGCCGCACGACTTCGTAAGTCGGTATCTGGTCCGGCTCGGCGTGGAGAGGCTGTGGGTTGGAGACGATTTCCGTTTCGGCAAGGACAGAGCCGGGACGGTCAGGGAACTCATGACGTGGGGTCCCGCAGCCGGAATGGAGATCGAGGTCATTCCGGCGGTGGCGGACTCGGACCACGCCATCAGCAGCAGTCGAATCCGCGCATTGCTGGAAGAAGGCCGGGTCGATACCGCGCGCCGGCAGTTGGGTCGTTGCCATTTCATCGAAGGGTTGGTTGTCAAAGGTCATCAACGGGGCCGGGAGCTTGGTTTTCCCACCGCTAACGTGCGCAGCAGGACGGAGGTCGTGCCGGCCAACGGGATCTACGCGACGCTGGTTCAGGTGGGTGGACGGCAGATGCACAGCGTTACCAGCATCGGAGTGAACCCGACCTTCGGGTCGGGACCCCGGACCATCGAGACCCACATACTGGATTTCGAGGAAGATCTTTACGGTCGCCGTTTGCAGGTATTCTTTGTGGAGAGGCTTCGGGAGGAACGGAATTTCCCGTCGGTCGAAGGGCTGGTTCGCCGGATCGAGGAGGATATCGTCCTCGCCCGCCGGGTGCTGAGCCGCAACGGTCCCGAGAGCCCGGTCGCGTCATGCTTGACAAAGTCCCCTGTTTCACCTAGTATCTAGGCTTGCGTCTTGCGACGCCGTAACCCGATCGTTCCCGATCCGTTTCCAACCCAATCCGTTTTATCGATCATTGCTACAAATTGATCCGGTTTCCTGCTTCTGATCCGGTTTCCTGCTTCGCAGTCGCTCCTTGTCCAGCGCGACAGGCCAACGACCGCGTGATTGAAAGGAAGTTTCATGGCTAATGTACGAACGCGCTCCGTGGGAGAAGGTGAGACCAAGGGCGAGACGGCTCCGAATCATCGCAGGAGCCGGGCGGCTTCGGCAGCGGAGCCGGTGCACCAGAACGGCTTGAACCTGAGCTCGCTCAAGGCCAAGAAGATCGCCGAGCTGGCCAACATCGGCAAGGGTTTCAGCATCGAGAGCGCGGCGAATATGCGGCGGCAGGACCTGATATTCGCCATCCTGCAGGCGCAAACCGAGAAGAACGGGTACGTGTACGGAGAGGGGGTCCTGGAAACCCTGCAAGACGGGTTCGGTTTTCTGAGGGCGCCGGATTACAACTACCTGCCCGGCCCGGATGATATCTACGTCTCGCCCAGCCAGATCCGGCGATTCGGCTTGCGCACCGGAGACATCATTTCCGGCCAGATCCGGCCTCCCAAGGATGGTGAGCGGTACTTCGCGCTCCTCAAGGTCGAGACCATCAACAACGGCGAACCTGACAAGGTGCGGGACAAGATTCTCTTCGACAACCTCACGCCGCTCTATCCCAACAAGCGCATTACCCTGGAGCACCAGCCGGACGAATACACCACGCGGTTCATCGATTTGCTGACGCCCATCGGCATGGGCCAGCGTGGGTTGGTGGTGGCGGCGCCGCGGACGGGCAAGACCATGATGTTGCAGAACATCGCCAAGGCCATTGCCCACAATCACGAGGATGCCGTCCTCATCGTCCTGCTCATCGACGAGCGTCCGGAAGAGGTCACCGACATGCAGCGGTCGGTGATCGGGGAAGTGGTCAGCTCCACCTTCGACGAGCCCGCCACGCGCCACGTACAGGTGGCCGAGATGGTCATCGAGAAGGCCAAACGGCTGGTGGAGCACGGCAAGGACGTCATCATCCTGCTCGACAGCATCACCCGCCTGGCCCGGGCCTACAACACCGTGGTTCCGCCGAGCGGCAAGATCCTCTCCGGCGGCGTCGATTCCAACGCGCTGCACAAGCCGAAGAAGTTCTTCGGCGCCGCGCGGAACATCGAGGACGGCGGCAGCCTCACGATCATCGCAACCGCCTTGATCGACACCGGGAGCCGCATGGACGAGGTGATCTTCGAGGAGTTCAAGGGGACCGGCAACATGGAGATCAACCTGGACCGCAGGCTGATGGACAAGCGCGTGTTCCCGGCCGTGGACATCAACAAGTCCGGCACCCGCAAGGAAGAGCTCCTGATCCCCAAGGAGGACCTCAACCGCATCTGGATCCTCCGCAAGGTGTTGTCGCAACTCAGCGTGGTCGAGGCCATGGAGTTCCTTCTCGACAAGCTCCACGGCACCAAGAGCAACAAGGAATTCCTCGAAGCCATGAACGCTTGACCGGGTTCCCGGCCCCTCGGGAATTCTCTTGCGTGGTGGTGCCAATTTTGCTAATAGCCATCGTTGCTTTCTTCCAGACCCGGCAGCGCGCAGCAGATTAGGGTCGGCAGTTCATCCCACAGGTTTGCGGCAGGAGAACAGATGTTGAGCTACGTAGAATTCGAGGTTCTGGCGTTATGACGGACATATCCATGAAGCAGCTTCTGGAAGCCGGGGTCCACTTCGGGCACCAGACCAGTCGCTGGAATCCCAAGATGAAGCCTTACATCTTCGGGGCGCGGAACGGGATTCATATCATCGACCTCCAGCAGACGGTACGGATGGTCAAGGACGTCTGTGCCCAGGTTCGGGACCTGATCGTGGCCGGGGGCCACGTCCTGTTCGTCGGGACCAAGAAACAGGCGCAGGACTCGGTTCGCGAAGAGGCGGAACGCTGCGGCATGTCCTATGTTCATCACCGTTGGCTGGGCGGCACGCTGACCAACTTCCAGACCGTCCGTCAGAGCATCGAACGCCTCAAGAAGCTTGAGGAAATGGCCAACGACCCCAAGATCGTCGAGGCGCTGACCAAGAAGGAGATGCTTTCGCACAGCCGCGAGCGGGCCAAACTGGAGCGCGCCCTCGGGGGAATCAAGGACATCAAGAAGCTGCCGGACGCGGTTTTCATCATCGATCCCGGACAGGAAGCCATCGCCGTGCGCGAGGCTCGCAAGCTTGGCATCAAGGTGATCGCGATCATCGACAGCGACTGTGACCCGGATCTGGTGGACTACAAGATCCCCGGCAATGACGATGCGATTCGCGCCATCCGGCTCTTCTGCAGCCTCATGGCCGAGGCCGTCAATGAAGGCAAGGCCCTCTGCGACCAGGCGAGGACGGACCTGGAAGCGGCGAAGGCAGAGGCCGCTGCGAAGGCAGAGGCTGCGGCAAAAGCCGAGGCTGCGGCAAAGGCAGAGGCCGCGGCGGAAGGGGAGCCGACCGGGGAGGAGCCGGTGGCAGCGGAGGCGGTAACGACGCCGGAAACGGCAGCGGCGCCGGCAGCGGGAGCGCCGCAAACAACAACGCCGGCGGCGCCGGGAGCGGAAGCGGCGGACCCCGTTCAGGAAAAACCCGAGACAGGGACGTCCACGGGTGCGCCGACCGTGGCGGGGAGCTGACGCAGCATGGCCATCGATGCGAGTCTAGTCAAACAACTACGGGACAAAACGGGCGCGGGGTTCATGGATTGCAAGAAGGCCCTGGTGGAGTGCGAGGGCGACTTCGAGAAGTCCGTGGACCACCTGAGAGCGAAGGGGTTGGCGCTTGCCGCACGCAAGTCCGGCCGTGAGGCGAGCGAGGGGCTGGTCGGCGCCTACATCCACGGCGGCAACAAGATCGGGGTGCTCCTGGAAGTGAATTGCGAGACCGACTTCGTGGCCCGCACCGAAGAATTCCAGGCCTTGCTCAAGGACCTTTCCATGCAGATCGCCGCAGCCAGCCCGCGCTATGTCCGGCGCGAGGAGGTCGGCGACGAGGAACTGGAGCGGGAGAAAGCGATCTATCGACAACAGGCGGAGGAGTTGAACAAGCCCGAGGCCGTGCTGGCGAAGATCGTCGACGGCAAGATGGAGCGTTTCTACGAGGAAGCCTGTCTCATGGAGCAGGCCTACATCAAGGAGCCGGCCCGCCGGGTCAAGGACCTGATACAGGACGCTATCGCCCGTCTGGGCGAGAACATCCGGGTCAGGCGTTTCGTACGCTATTCCGTAGGCGAGGGGATGAAGGAGTAGCGTCGCCAGCAAACCAGGGTCCCACCGAATGACCGGCGTGGAGCTGAGATACAAGCGAGTCATTCTGAAAATCACTGGAGAGGTGCTCGCGGGGGAGCGCCAGTACGGGATCGATCCGGCCACCGTCGCGCGGTTCGTGGAAGAGATCCGGGAAGTTCACGAGCTCGGCTGTGAGATTGCCCTGGTCATCGGGGGCGGCAACATCCTGCGCGGCGCCGAGGCCAGTGACCACGGTATCGACCGCGCCAGCGCCGACTACATGGGCATGCTGGCCACGGTCATCAACAGCATCGCGCTTCAGGATGCGCTGGAAAAAATCGGCGTGTCCACCCGGGTGATGTCGGCCATCGAGATGCGTCAGGTGGCCGAGTTGTACATCCGGCGGCGTGCCGTTCGGCATCTGGAAAAGGGTCGGGTCGTGATCTTCGCGGGCGGAACCGGCAATCCCTATTTCACCACGGACACCACTGCGAGCCTCCGGGCCATGGAGGTAGGCGCCGAGGTCATCCTGAAGGCAACCAAGGTCCGGGGTGTCTACGACACGGACCCGTTGAAGAACCACGAGGCCAAGCTCTTCCGGGAGCTGACCCATATGGAGGTGCTGAGCAAGGAGCTCAAGGTGATGGACTCCACCGCCATATCACTTTGCATGGACAACAAACTCCCTATCGTCGTCTTCAACGTCATGGAACGGGGTAACATTCGCAAGGTGGTGAACGGTCAGCCCATCGGGACCCTCGTAGGCATCGGCGACCGGTGACATCGCACGGGCGGGTTTCAAACCCGCCCGTGGTACCACGCTGACGTTTTGGGTGGTTTCGGTGAATTCAGGTGCGAGATGGACGACGCCTTCTATAGCGCTTTTCAGGAAGAGTTGGACAAAACCTTGACGGCCATGCGCCGGGAGCTGGCACGCGTGCGGACCGGACGGGCCTCGGCCGCGCTTTTCGACGGCGTCACCGTGGACTACTATGGCACCCAGACGCCGTTGAACCAGATCGCCACCATCGCGGTCCCCGAGCCCCGGCTGGTGACGATTCTGGCATACGATCGGAACGCCATCGCCGGCATAGAGAAGTCCATCCTGAAGGCGGACCTCGGCCTCACGCCGGCCAACGACGGCAAGTTGATCCGGGTGCCGATACCGGAGCTCAGCGGCGAGCGGCGCAAGGACCTGGTGAAGCAGGTACGCAAGACCGCGGAAGATTTTCGTGTCTCGGTGCGGAACCACCGGCGCGCCGCCATCGACGAGTTGAAGGAGATGCAGAAGGAGAAGGAGATCACCGAGGACGAGGTGAAGCAGGGGCAGGAGCGCATCCAGAAGGTCACCGCCGAGTTCGTCGGCAAGGTGGACGGGTTTCTCAAGGCCAAGGAAGAGGAGATCATGGAGGTCTAGCCGCCCGCGGACCGCACGGGACACCGATGTCGCGTCCTTCGGCAACGCCTGCCTTTCGATCTTTCTGGAATGGAACTCTACGGGTTGGAAAAGAATCGATTGCCCACCCATGTCGCGATCATCATGGACGGCAATGGACGTTGGGCTCAGCTTCGGGGCAAGACCCGCCTCGAAGGTCACCGCGAGGGAACGAACTCGGTCAAGACCACGGTCGAGATCAGCCGCGACCTCGGTATTCGTTATCTTTCGCTGTACGCTTTCTCATCCGAGAACTGGAACCGGCCTCACGACGAGATCGCGGGACTGATGGGACTCCTGGAGAAGTTCCTGCAGCGCGAACTGGACCGCATGATGTGCGAAGGCGTCCGTCTCATGGCCATCGGCGACCGGACACGGCTGCCCGCCTCCGTCCGCCGCGTCCTGGATCACAATATATACCTCACGCGCCACAATACCGGCATAACGGTCATCCTGGCCCTCAGTTACAGCGGCCGCAGCGACATCGTCCAGACGGTTCGGGAGATCGCCTGGAAAGTCAAGACAGGGCAATGCGAGCCCGGAGAGATCGACGAGTCCATGATCGCCGCCAACACGGAAACCGGCTCCATCCCCGATCCGGATCTATTGATCCGGACGGGCGGGGAAATGCGGATCAGCAACTTCTTTCTGTGGCAGATACCCTATACGGAATTGTACATCACGCCGAAATTCTGGCCTGATTTCTGCGGGCAGGAATACATTCAAGCGCTGCTGGAATTTCAACGACGGAAGCGTCGATTCGGCAAGACGGACGAGCAGCTCCTGCAGGGTTTAGGCTAGTGTGGTGTCCTGTACACTAGTGTCAGAGACAGGACACTAGATGCGCACCCGGTTACTGACCGCCCTGGCCGGGGGTCCCGTCGTCATCGGGATCATCGTCCTGGACAGCGTCTGGCTGTTCTCGTCGTTCATCGAGGTCCTCACCCTCGTCGCCCTCCACGAATACTTCCGCATGGCCTTTCCGGACCATGGATGGGTGCGCCTCACGGGGGTCGCGACCGGCATGTTGCTTTCCCTGACCCTCGTGGCGCCCGGGCTTTCGGGCCTGTTCCCGGTCGTCGTGGCAGGCCTGTTCACGGTGTTCATCTTCGCCGGCGGCGCGGTGGAGGAACGTTATCGCCACCTCGGTCTGGCGCTGGTCGGGGCCTTGTACCTGGGCTACCTGTTCCCGCATTTCGCCGTCCTCTATCGTAGCGGGTACCCGTGGGTGCTGTGGGTGCTGACCGTCGTCTTCTCGGCCGACAGCGCCGGCTACTTTGCCGGTGTGGCCCTGGGCCGAAGAAAGTTGTATCCTGCAGTCAGCCCGGGGAAGACCGTGGAAGGGTCCGTGGCCGCCACCGCGGCAGGCGTAGCGGCCGGATGGCTGTCAGGATGGTGGCTTCTGACCTTGCCGTCCGGTCAAGTGTTGTGGTTTTCCCTGGCCATCGTCCTGACCGCTCAGTTGGGCGACCTGTTCGAATCGTTGCTCAAGCGGGGCTTCGCGGTCAAGGACTCGGGTGCGATCCTCCCCGGCCACGGCGGCTTGATGGACCGGCTTGACAGCCTGATCTTTCCGGGAGTGCTCAGCACCTACTGCCTGCGGTTCCTTCAACCATGAAATCCATCGTCATCCTGGGCTCCACCGGAACCATCGGCGTCAATGCCCTCCACGTCATCCGGACCTTCGAGCAACGGTTCAAGGTCGGCGGGCTGGTGGCCGGGCGCAACCTGGAACTGTTGGCACGCCAAGTCGCCGAGTTCGCCCCGCGTATCGTCAGCGTCAGGGACCGGGCCGATGTCGATGCCCTGCGCAAGCTCATCGGCCGGCGCAGGGTCGAGATCGTCTACGGCGAGGAGGGCGCGGTGGCCGCGGCCACGGAGCCCACGGCGGACTTCGTGCTGGCGGCCATCGTGGGCGGGGCGGGGCTCGTGCCGACCTTCGCCGCGGTGCAGGCCGGCAAGGACGTGGGACTCGCCAACAAGGAAGCCCTGGTCATGTCCGGCGAGCTCCTGGTGCGGGAGGCCGGGAAGCGGGGGGTGCAACTCCTGCCGGTGGACAGCGAGCACAGCGCGGTGTTCCAATGCCTCGAGGGGAACCGGCGTCAGGACGTCGACAAGATCATCCTGACCGCGTCCGGAGGACCGTTCCTGCGCACGCCGCTTCGGGAGCTTCGACGTGTGACCATTGAACAGGCGCTGCAACATCCCACCTGGAAGATGGGGCCCAAGATCACCATTGACTCGGCCACCATGATGAACAAGGGGCTGGAGGTGATCGAGGCCCGCTGGTTGTTCGGCGTGCCCGGCGAGCGAGTGGAGGTGATGATCCACCCCCAGAGCATCGTCCACTCCATGGTGCGCTACCGTGACGGCGCGGTCATGGCGCAACTCGGCATTCCCGACATGCGCATCCCCATCGCTTACGCGCTCTCCTATCCCGAACGGCTCGATACCGGACTGGCGCCGTTGAACTTGCAGAAGCAGGGTGAGTTCACCTTCATGAAGTTGGAGGGCCGGCGTTACCCGGCGTTGGACATCGCCTACGGGGCCCTGGCCCAGGGCGGCACCGTTCCCGCGGTTCTGAACGCCGCCAATGAGGTGGCGGTGGCCGCCTTCCTGGACGGGCGCATCGGTTTTCGCCGGATCCATGAGATCAGCCGGAAGACCATCGAGTCCCACAAATCCATCAGGCCGAGGACCCTCTCGCAGATCCTCAAGGCCGATCAATGGGCCCGGGCCTTCGCCCGAGAGCTCGTGCAGCACACCGGACCGGCAAGTTGATCGACGTCGCCTACATGATTGTCGCTGCCATCGTGGCGTTTGGCGTGCTGGTGTTTCTCCACGAACTCGGCCACTTCCTCGTGGCCAAGAAGGCGGGCGTGGGCGTACTGACCTTTTCCATCGGCTTCGGTCCGAAGGTACTGATCCGCCGCTACGGCGAAACCGAATACTGCGTGAGTGCCTTCCCCCTGGGAGGGTACGTCAAGATGGTGGGCGAAGATCCCCGTGAGGAGGTGGGCTCCGCGGACCGGGACCGGTCCTTCGCGCACCGGAGCCTGGCCAGCCGCACCGCCATCGTGGCGGCCGGGCCGGCGGCGAATTTCCTGTTGGCCATGGTGGTGTTCCTTTGCGTCTTCACGTTCTTCGGCGTGCCCTACCGCACCGCTGAGATCGGCGGCGTGCAGCCCGGTTCGCCCGCGGCCGGCGCGGGACTTGCGGCCGGCGACCGGGTGGTCATGGTGGCCGAACGCCCCATCCGTTCCTGGGATCAACTGTCCGGAGAGGTCAGGGCGAGCCAGGGCCGCCCGATGGACCTGGGCGTGGTCCGCGGCGACAGGGAATTCACGATCACGCTGAGTCCCGCAAAGGGACAGACGCGGAATCTTCTGGGCGAACCCGAGGAAACCTGGTTGATCGGGATTCAAAGCGCCGGGACCGTCGAGGTGGAAAGGGGAAATCCTCTGACGGCGGGCTGGCTGGCGGTTTCCCGAACCGTGGAGATTTCGGCGCTGACGCTGGAGGTGCTGGCCAAGATGGTGGTTGGGCGCGTCGATTCGACGAATCTCGGCGGCCCGCTGATGATCGCCCAGTTGGCCGGGCAACAGGCCCAGAGGGGGGTTGCGGACTATCTGTTCCTGGTGGCGCTCCTGAGCATCAACCTCGGCGTCTTGAACCTGCTCCCCATCCCGATGCTGGACGGCGGACACCTGCTGTTCTTCGTGATCGAAGCCGTGCGCGGAAGACCCCTCGAAGCCCGGCAGCGGGAGCGGGCCCAGCAGGTGGGCCTGGTGTTGCTGCTCTTCGTCATGGTCTACGCGTTTTACAACGATCTGGCGCGGATTTTCGGGAGTTGATGACGAACACGGGCACGAAGGTACTGGGCATCGACACGTCGACGGCCTTGCTGAGCGCCGCGGTTCTGGACTGCGGCAAACTCGTGGCCGAATGCGCTCGGGAATCGACCCGGTCCAGGGACCGCCGGCCAGGCCGGTCCAACCATGCGGAGGGCCTGATCCCCGTCATCGACGAGGTGCTCCGGCGCGCGGAGACGGACTTTTCGGGCCTGTCGCTCCTAGGGGTCGCGGTGGGACCCGGTTCCTTCACCGGTTTGAGGATCGGCATCAGCACCGCCAAGGGTCTGGTCTACGGTTCGGATACGCCGGTCGTGGGGGTGCGCACGCTGGAAGCCGCCGCTTACCGGGTGCCCATGGGAGACGGCACGACTTTCATCTGCCCCATGATCGACGCCCGAAAAGGCGAGGTCTATGGCGCGCTCTACCGCCGCTCCGCCACCGCGTTCGAGTGCCTTGTCGAGGATACCCTGGCGGCGCCGGAATCCCTGGCCCGGCAAGTGGATTCCATGGCGACGGGCCCGTGCGTCTTCGTCGGAACCGGCGCGCAGGCTTATGCGGAGGTCATCGCCCAGTGCACCGGGGGCCGCGGCCAAGTCACCGCCGGTGCTGGTTTCCCGTCCACCGCCTTCGCTGTTGCCGGCCTCGCTGAAGAGAGGTTCCGCACCGCGCCGGTTACCATGGCCGGGTCCTTGACCCCCCATTACATACGCCCGCCGGATGCCGTGGTTCGTGCCCCGTCTCACAAGTAGGTTTCTGAAATTACGCAGGAATTTTCAAGACAGGGCGCCAGGGCCGGGAGCGGCTCGGCCGGCGTCCGCTCATTGACAAAAACGCGGCCGTTGGATAGATTTGACGGCTTGCCCCAAATCATCGATCAGGAGGTCGTCCAATGGAGGAGAGAGAGGAGCAGATGATTGCCTCTGTCTTGGATAAGGACCCGGAACTGCGCAAATACTATGAAGAACACTTGGCGTACGAGAAGCGTTTGGTGGACCTGCACGACAAGGGCTACCTGTCTCCGGAAGAGGAGATGGAGAAGAAGCGCATCCAGAAGCTCAAGCTCGTAGGCAAGGACAAGATCATGGAGATCCTCGGCAAGTACAAGTCCGCGAGTTAGGGAGATAACGATGAAGTTGACCGGGTCGGAAATATTTGTGGAGTCGCTCAAGCGCGAGGGAGTGAAGACCGTTTTCGGAATTCCCGGCGGAGTGGTCCTCAAGCTGTTCGACGTCCTGCACCAACAGAAAGACGTCGAGGTTATCCTGACCCGGCACGAGCAAGGCGCGGTGCACATGGCCGAGGGCTATGGCAAGGCCACGGGCAAGGCCGGCGTCGCCCTGGTGACCTCGGGTCCGGGGATGACCAACATCGTAACGGGCCTGGCGGACGCCATGATGGACTCCGTGCCGCTGGTGGCGTTCACCGGACAGGTCCCCACCAACCTCATCGGCAACGACGCGTTCCAGGAAGCGGACAACATCGGGATCAGCCGTCCCTGCACCAAGCACAACGTCTTGGTGAAGGACGTTGCCGACCTCGCCGCCACCATCAAGGAGGCCTTCTACATCGCCAACACGGGCCGCCCGGGTCCGGTGCTGGTGGATATCCCCAAGGACGTGAGCACCGAATCCGCGGAGTTCCGCTATCCCGACAAGGTCAACCTGCGGGGATACCGCCCGACGGTGTCCGGCAACCGCTACCAGATCAAGCAGGCCGCCGGCGAGATCCTGAAGGCGAAGAAGCCGGTCATCTACGTGGGCGGCGGCGCGGTCTTTTCCGGCGCGGCCAACGAGGTGCGTGAGTTCGCGGACCTGACGCAGATCCCCTTGACCATGACGGTGATGGGCCTCGGCTCCTTTCCCGGGAACCATCCGCTGTCCATGGGCATGCTGGGCATGCACGGCACGTACTGCGCCAACATGGCCATGCACCAGGCCGACCTGCTCATCGCCGTGGGCGCCCGTTTCGACGACCGCGTGACCGGCAAGCTGTCCGAGTTCTCACCACGGGCCCGGGTGATCCATATCGACATCGACCCGACTTCCATCAAGAAGAACGTCCACGCCCACATCCCCATCGTCGGCGACGTGAAGGTGGTGTTGCGGGAGCTGGTGGGCTTGTTGAGCTCCATGGACGGCAACCCCGCCAGCGTCAAGGCGCAGCGCCGCCCGTGGCTCAAGCAGGTGAATGAATGGGCCTCGGAGCATCCGCTGTCCTACCAGCAGGAAGGCAAGAAGGAGACCAAACCGCAGTACGTCATCGAGAAGGCCTACGAGTTGACCCGGCACAAGGCCATCGTCGTCACCGACGTGGGTCAGCACCAGATGTGGGCGGCGCAGTATTTCAAGGGCGCCACCCAACGCACTTTTCTCACCTCCGGCGGGCTCGGCACCATGGGCTTCGGATTCCCGGCCGCCATTGGCGCGCAGAAGGCGTATCCCAACAAGACCGTGCTTTGCATCACCAGTGAAGGCAGCTTCCAGATGAATCTTCAGGAGCTGGCGGTGGCGGCCATCCACAAGCTCCCGGTCAAGATCATTTTGCTCAACAACCAGTTCCACGGCATGGTGCGGCAGTGGCAGGACCTCTTCTACCAGGGACGTTACGCTTCCAGCGACCTGGGCGCCGTCCCGGATTTCGTCAAGCTCGCGGAGGCCTACGGGATCCTCGGGCTGCACTCGGAAGGCCCCGCGGACGTGGAGGCGGTGCTGAAGGAGGGGCTCAGGCACAAGGGCCCGGCGCTGATGAACTTCGCCATCGACCGGTTCGAGAACTGCTATCCGATGATCCCGGCCGGCGGCGCCCATCACGAGATGATGCTGGAAGATCCGCCGCAACTGAAGACCGCGCGCGGGTCCTCGCGGACAAAGGGCGAGGACGTGGACGCCGTGCTGCCGGCGTAAGGGTTTGGCGGATGGAACACATCATCTCGGTTCTGGTCGAGAACAAATCCGGTGTGCTCGCGCGGGTGGCCGGCTTGTTCAGTGCACGGGGTTACAACATCGAGAGTCTGTCCGTGGCTCCGACCCCGGATTCCAGCATATCCATGATCACGGTGGTGACCTCGGGTGACGAGGACATCATCGAGCAGATCATGAAGCAGCTCAACAAGGTCATCGAAGTTCTCAAGGTCGTGGACCTCACCGAAGAGGACCACATCGATCGGGAAACGGCGCTGATAAAGATCCTGGCCAAGCAGGCCCACCGGGATGAGGCCATGAGGATCGCGCATATCTTCCGCGCCAACATCGTCGACTCGACCCCGCAGACGTATACCCTCGAGGTGTCGGGAGACGCCGGCAAGATCCAGGCGGTGATCAACTTGTTGAAGCCCATGGGCATCAAGGAGATCGTTCGCACAGGCCGCATCGCGGTCGCGCGCGAATCGCTGTAGCCGGGCTCTGCCGGGCTTCGGTTCCAGGTTACCGGACAGGGAGGTTTGACATGCAGGTCTACTATGACCAGGACGCGGATCTGAGCCTTATCCGCGACCGCAAGGTCACGGTACTCGGTTACGGCAGCCAGGGACACGCACACGCCAGCAATCTGCGCGACTCCGGCGTGGACGTGGTGGTGGGATTGAAGCGCGACAGCGCGTCCTGGGCCAAGGCCGCGGATGCCGGCCTGACGGTGATGGAGACGGCGGAGGCGGCCGAAGCGGGGGACGTGGTCATGATGCTGCTGCCCGACGAGCTTCAGGGAGACGTCTACAAGGAGGTCATCCGGCCCGGTCTCAAGCCGGGAAACTACCTCGCCTTCGGGCACGGCTTCAATATCCACTTCAAGCGGGTGGTTCCTCCCGAGGACGTCAATGTCTTCATGGTGGCTCCGAAGGGGCCCGGCCACCTGGTGCGGAGCGAGTTCGAGCGGGGCCGGGGAGTACCTTGCCTTCTGGCCGTCGAGCAGGACCCCTCCGGAGATACCACGCCCGTGGGTCTGGCTTATGCCGCCGCCATCGGCGGCGCCCGCGCCGCGGTCATTGAGACCAGCTTCAAGGACGAGACGGAAACAGACCTGTTCGGCGAACAAACGGTGCTCTGCGGCGGCCTTACGTCGCTGATCCAGGCGGGCTACGAAACCCTGGTGGAGGCGGGCTATCCGCCGGAAATGGCCTATTTCGAGTGCTGTCACGAGGTCAAACTGATCGTCGATCTGATATACGAGGGCGGGCTGGCCAACATGCGCTACTCCGTCAGCAACACCGCGGAGTACGGTGATCTCACCCGGGGGAGACGGATCGTCGGAGACGACACCCGCAAGGTCATGAAGGAGATCCTGGCGGACATTCAATCGGGAAGGTTCGCCGACGAGTGGATGAACGAGCACCGCGCCGGCTCGCCGCAGTTCAACGAGCTGCGCCAGGCCTCCCGGAGCCATCCCATCGAGAAGGTGGGTGAGCAGCTCAGGTCGATGATGCCGTGGCTGGCCGAGAACCGGCTGGTGGACAAGAGCAAGAACTAGTATCTCCGACTAGTGTTTCCGCTAACGGCGCATTCGAGGACATTCCCATAAGGATCGCGAAGGAAGGCTATCGGTTCGTTTTCGCCGCGTTGGGGCTGGCGGCCGCTGCCCTGGCCGTGGGCTGGTTCGTGGCCGGGGCGGTACTGGCGGCGGCGGCAGTGGCGGTGGCCGGGTTCTTTCGCGATCCAAAGCGCGTTTCGCCGGACGGGGAAGACATCGTCGTGTCTCCGGCGGACGGCAAGGTGACGTCCGTCGGCGATGCCCCGGACGCTGACAGCCGCAGGCTCAGCATCTTTCTTTCTCCCCTGGACGTGCACATCAACCGGGCCCCGATGAACGGACGGGTGACCGAAGTCCGGTATCAGACGGGTCACTTCCTGGCGGCCTACAAGGGCAAAGCCTCCGAGGAGAACGAACGCAACGCCATCGAGCTCGTGGACGACGGGGGCAGAACGTTGCGTATCGTGCAGGTCGCGGGCTTTCTCGCCCGCCGGATCGTTTGTTACGTAGGCCGCGGTGATTCGTTGAAGCGGGGCGAACGTTTCGGCATGATCATGTTCGGCTCTCGCGTAGACCTGTTCCTGCCGCGGGATGCCACCGTCGAAGTGCACCCCGGTCAGCGGGTCCGGGGCGGGGAAACCGTCGTCGCCAGACTCCGGGGGCCCGTCCGAGTCAGCGAATCGTAGCGAGAGGCAGGGAAATGGACCCGGTAATGGACCCGAAATGGACCCATTCCCCTGCCTGGCAGCAGATGCTTGCCTGACTCGGGCAGACTCCGGGAATCAGCGGTTTCGTAGACTTGGCAGGACACTCGTGTGATGGACAGTAACGAAAAGTCCGAGTCGCCGTTCAGAAAGGTCCGGCTCATTCCGCGGGGGAAGGGCAGGCGCCGCCGCCTCAAGCGCAGGGGTCCGGCGAACCGGCTGCGCCAGGGCATCTATCTTCTGCCCAGCCTGTTCACGGCGGGGAATCTCTTCTGTGGCGTATTCGCCATCCTGTTCGCCATCAACGGTGAGTACCACAAGGCCGCCCTGTTGATCTTGGCCGCAAACCTGCTGGACGGGGTCGACGGCGCGGTGGCGCGGCTGACCCACACGACCAGCCAGTTCGGCGTCGAGTTCGATTCCCTGGCCGACGTGGTCTCGTTCGGGGTGGCCCCGGCCGTTCTGGTCTACGTCTTCGCGCTCCAACCCTGGGGCACCTGGGGCGGGTTCGGGGCGGCGCTGTTCGCCGTTTGCGGGGCCTTGCGTCTGGCGCGGTTCAACGTCCAGACCCTGGCTACGGAAAAGACCTACTTTACCGGGTTGCCGATCCCGGCCGCCGCCGCCATGATCGCGGCCACTATCTTCATGCACTTCATGCTGGGGCTCGAGAACGCCGGCAGCAAGCCCCTGGTCTTCATCGTCGTCGCGTGTGTGCTGGCGGGGCTGATGGTGAGCAATTTCCGCTATTTCAGCCTGAAACAGCACCATTTCAAGAAACGCAGCACCATCGGATTGTTGCTTTCCGCGCTCGCAGTCATTATACTGGCCATCGCTATGTGGCAAATCGTGCTGTTCTCGGCGTTATTATTGTACACCCTATCGGGTCCCCTGTTACGGCTGCTCGCCGTGCGAAAGCGACGGAGGGAAGAGCAGGCACTCGTACAAGCCTGACCAAAGCGAACCTCAGCTTGCATGATCCAAACTCCCGCCGGACCGCCGCGGGAGTTTTTTTTTGAGGAGGAAGACCATGGTCGCCAAAAACGTTGTGAACATTTTCGATACCACCCTCAGGGACGGCGAGCAGTCGCCCGGAGCAAGCATGAACATCGACGAGAAGGTCCTGATTGCCCGTCAACTCGAAAAGCTGGGAGTGGACGTGATCGAGGCCGGCTTCGCCGCGTCGTCGCCGGGGGACTTCGAGTCCGTGGTGCAAGTGTGCAAGGCCGTCAAGCGTCCCATCGTGCTGAGTCTGGCGAGAGCGCAGCAGGGCGATATCCGGAAGGCCGTCAAGTCGGTAGAAGGGGCGCGGAAGCCCGGGCTCCACACCTTCATCGCCACCTCCGACATCCACATGAAGCACAAGCTCCGAATGTCCCGGGAGGAGGTGCTGGAGTCGGTGGGCACGGCGGTGGTGCAGGCCCGGAGGTATCTGGACTATGTCGAGTTCTCGGCGGAGGACGCTTCCCGCAGCGACCCGGAGTTTCTGGTGGAAGTCTTCGCCGAAGCCATCAGGGCCGGCGCGAAGACCCTCAACATCCCGGATACCACAGGCTACGCCATCCCGTCGGAGTTCGGCGAGCTGGTGCGGTACCTGATCGAGAATACCGAGGGCTCGGAGAAGGTCACCTGGAGCGCCCACTGTCACAACGACCTGGGCCTGGCCGTGGCCAACTCCCTGGCGGCGGTGTCCAACGGGGTGCGCCAGGTGGAGTGTACGGTGAACGGGATCGGCGAGCGGGCCGGCAATACCTCGCTGGAAGAGGTGGTCATGGCCCTCAAGACGCGGCAGCCGGTCTTCAATCTCGACACGCGCATCCACACCGAGCAGATCTATCCGACGTCGCGTCTGCTGTCCCAGGTTACCGGCATCGCGGTACCCCTCAACAAACCGATCGTGGGAGACAACGCCTTTGCCCACGAGGCCGGGATCCACCAGGACGGCGTGCTGAAGCAGAAGCTCACCTACGAGATCATGAAGCCCGAGACCGTGGGCATCACGGGCAACCGGCTGGTGATGGGCAAACACTCCGGCCGGCACGCCTTTGCCGAGAGGTTGCAGCAACTCGGGTTTTCGCTCGGCAAGGATGAAATCAACCGTGCCTTCGAGCGGTTCAAGCAGCTCGCCGACAAGAAGAAAGAGGTGTTCGACGAGGACATCGAGACCCTGGTGGCGGAGGAGGTGCTGAGGATACCGAGCCAGCCGGACCGCTACGAGCTGGTGTACATGAACATTGCGTCGAGCTCGTCCGCGGTGCCGTCGGCCACCGTACGGATGCGGGTGGACGGCGAGGAGAAGATGGCGCACGACACGGGTGACGGGGTGGTGGATGCGTGTTATAAAGCCATCGCCAAGATTTCCGGCAGCAGCGCGAAGCTGCGGCGCTACTCGGTTTCGAGCGTCACCGGCGGCACCGACGCCCAGGGCGAGGTGTCGTGCATGCTCGAGGAAAAGGACGTCAACATCTCCGGGAAAGGTTCCCACACGGACATCATCATGGCGAGTGCGCTGGCGTACGTGAACGCGTTGAACCGTTTGGAGTATCGCAAGCGCCACCGTCGGGCTGCAGTGGAGGGGGGTCCATGAGTCACAAGTTAATGGTGCTTCCGGGCGACGGCATCGGTCCGGAAGTGGTGGCAGAGGCCATGACGGTGCTGCAACAGGCGGGCGAGATCTTCGGTTTCACCGTCGACGTGGAGGAGGGACCGGTGGGTGGAGCGTCCATCGACGCTCACGGAACGCCCCTGACCGACCAAGTCCTCGCCCTGGCCAGGTCCAGTGACGCGGTGGTGTTGGGGGCCATGGGCGGACCCAAGTGGGACGGGCTGGACTACTCCATCCGCCCCGAACGGGCGTTGCTGGCGTTGCGCCGGGAACTGGGGCTGTTCGCGAACCTGCGTCCGGTGAAGCTGTTTGCGCCGCTGGCGCAGGCTTCGACCCTCAAGCCCGAGGTGGTGGAGGGAACCGACCTGATCGTCGTGCGGGAGTTGACCGGCGGCATCTATTTCGGGCAGCCCAAGGGCGTCACCGTGGAGCCCGACGGGACCGAGCGGGGCGTCAACACCCTCGTCTACACGACGCCCGAGATCGAACGGATCGCCCGGGTGGCTTTCGACGCCGCCCGCAGGAGGCGCGGCCGGGTGACCTCGGTGGACAAGGCCAACGTGCTGGAGTCCACCGAGTTGTGGCGCAAGGTGGTGACCCGGATCCACGACGAGGAAGGCTACGGCGATGTCGAGCTCGACCACGTGCTGGTGGACAACTGTGCGATGCAGCTCATTCGGGATCCCAAACAGTTCGACGTCATCGTCACCACCAACATGTTCGGAGACATCCTGAGCGACGAGGCCGCCATGCTCACGGGTTCCATCGGCATGCTGCCGTCGGCCAGCCTCGGCGGCAAGGTGGGCATGTACGAGCCGGTGCACGGCAGCGCTCCGGACATTGCCGGGCAGGACAAGGCCAACCCGCTGGCCGCCATTCTGACGGTGGCGCTCATGCTGCGCCACTCCTTTGATCAGGGGGCCGCCGCCGACTGCATCGAGCAGGCGGTGGAGCGGGTGCTCGAGGCCGGTCACCGCACCCCGGACATCACCGAGGGGAAGGCGCCGATGGTGGGTTGCAAGGAAATGGGCGCCCTGGTGCGGCGGGAGATTGCCGCGAGCCGCGGGGCGTGACGTGACGACCATGGGTCGTAAAGAGAAATACAACGTTGCCGTGGTGGGCGCCACCGGTGCGGTGGGCGAGGAGGTGCGGAAGATCCTCGCGGAGCGGCTGTTCCCCGTGGGCACGCTTCGGTTGCTGGCCTCGGAACGGTCCGCGGGGCAGCGGCTCGATTTCTGCGGCCGGCAGATCCCGGTTGAGGTGCTGGACGAGGACTCTTTCGACGATATCGATATCGCGCTCTTTTCCGCGGGTTCGTCGGTAAGCGCCCGGTACGCCCCGGCCGCGGTGGACGCCGGCGCCGTGGTCATCGACAACACCAGTTGTTTCCGCATGGACGACGACGTCCCGCTGGTGGTTCCGGAGGTCAACGCCGACAAGATCGCCGACCACGCCCACCGGGGAATCATCGCCAACCCCAACTGTTCCACCATCCAGATGGTGGTGGCGCTGAAGCCCTTGTACGACGCCGCGGGCATCACCCGCATCGTGGTGTCTACCTACCAATCGGTTTCCGGCGCCGGACGCCGGGCCATGGAGGAACTCGGCAAGCAGACCGCGGCGCTGTTCAACGGCCACGAGGTGGAGCGCGAGCAGTTCCCGCACCAGATCGCGTTCAACTGCATCCCGCACATCGATTCGTTCCTGCCCAACGGCTATACCGGAGAAGAGATGAAGATGGTCCGGGAGACGCGAAAGATCCTGGACGATCCCGAGATCCGCATCACCGCCACCACCGTACGCGTGCCCGTCTTCTGCAGCCACTCCGAATCCATCAACGTCGAGACCCGGACCAAGTTGTCGGCGGGCGATGTCCGCGCCCTCCTCCGGGAGGCTCCCGGGGTCCTGGTGCAGGACGACCCCCAGGCCAACGACTATCCGCTCGCCACCGACGCAACGGGCAAGGACGCCACCTGTGTCGGGCGCATTCGCGAGGACGATTCCGTGGAGAACGGCATCAATCTCTGGGTTGTCGCCGACAACCTGCGCAAGGGCGCGGCCCTGAACGCGGTGCAGATCGCCGAGATCCTGATCCGGGACTCCCACTGATCCACCGACCGGTGGAGACGCCGGTCCGCGGGGTCTTATGAACGTCAGAATGACCGTCGAGTACGACGGCACCGACTACCGCGGATGGCAGGTGCAGCCGGGCGGGTCCACGGTCCAGGGAATCCTGGAGGACGCCTTGGCCGTGCTGTTGAAGCACCGGGTGCGGATACAGGGGTCCGGACGAACCGACGCCGGCGTTCACGCGCTGGGTCAGGTGGCGAATTTTGCGTGTCCCGACGACCGGGACCTGACGCGAATCCGGCGGGGTCTCGACGCCCTCACCCCGGACGACATCACCATCAGGGCGGTGGAGGCCGCGTCCCCCTCGTTCGATGCCCGCAGGGACGCGAGGAGGCGCGTCTACGAGTACCGGCTGTGGAACCACCCCTGGCGGTCGGTGTTCAACAAGCGGTATTCATGGCATGTACCCAGGCCGTTGCGCGTCGACGCCATGCGCGAGGCGTTGGCGGCGTTGGAAGGGGAGCACGACTTCTCGTGCTTCCGGGCCGCCGGGTGCGGCGCCGCCACCGCGGTCCGGCGGGTCTACCGCAACGAGCTGTTCCGGTGGGAGGATCACTGGGTCTATCGCATCGAAGCCACCGGCTACCTCCGGCACATGGTGCGGAACATCGTCGGCACGCTGGTGCAGACGGGGCTGGGCGAGCGGGACCCCGGCGATCTTCCGGCATTGATCGACAGCCGCGCCCGTACGCTGGCCGGCCCCACCGCGCCCGCACGGGGCCTGTTTCTCGTGGAAGTATGCTACGACTCCTTCCCGCCGCCGGACCGCGGCGTTCCGGGCTCGCCTTCGCTTGAATTCACCCAGGCCGCTGGCTATGATTCCCCGCAAGGAGAACGTTGATCCATGTCCGAACGCACACTTTATGACAAGGTCTGGGACGCCCATGCGGTGACCACGCTCCCCACCGGGCAGACCCAACTCTTCATCGGATTGCATCTGGTGCACGAGGTCACCACCCCGCAGGCGTTCGACATGATGCGGGAACGGGGGCTTTCCATCGCCTATCCCCAGCGGACCTTCGCCACTGCCGATCACATTGTCCCCACGGATACCCATGCCCGGCCCTTTGCCGACGAACAGGCCGAGGCGATGATGACGGCGCTGGAAAGGAACGTCCGCGATTTCGGCATCGAGTTCTACGGTCTGGAGAGTACCCGGCAAGGCATCGTGCACGTCATCGGTCCGCAGTTGGGGCTCACCCAGCCGGGGATGACGCTGGCCTGCGGCGACAGCCACACCAGCACCCACGGCGCCTTCGGGACCCTGGCCTTCGGCATCGGCACCACCCAGGTCCGGGACGTGCTGGCGACCCAGACCCTGTCCATGGACCGGCTCGAGGTGCGGCGCATCAACGTCAACGGCAGCCTCCCTCTGGGGGTACACGCCAAGGACGTGATCCTCACCATCATCCGGCGGCTCGGAGTCGGCGGCGGCAAGGGGTACGCGTACGAATACGGCGGCCCGGTGCTGGACCGGATGAACATGGAAGAACGCATGACCGTCTGCAACATGAGCATCGAGGGCGGCGCGCTGGTGGGTTACGTCAACCCCGATCAGACCACTTTCGACTACTTGCTGGGACGGCAGTTCGCACCCAAGGGCGAAGCCTTCGATCGCGCGGTGGCGTACTGGCGCTCCATGGCGTCGGATCCGGACGCGGGCTATGACGACGTCGTGGACCTCGACGGCTCGGCCATCGAGCCCACGGTCACCTGGGGCATCAATCCCGGACAGGCGTTGGGAGTGCTGGAGAACCTCCCGCGCCCCGAAGAGCTGCAAGATCCCAAGACGGTCGAGAAGGCCTACGAGCACATGGGCTGGACGCCGGGGACGCCGATTCTCGGGACCTCCATCGACGTGGCGTTCATCGGTTCCTGCACCAACTCGCGGTTCTCGGACCTCGTGGCCGCGGCGCGCGTTGCCGAGGGTAGAAAGGTATCCGAGGGCGTGAGAGCGCTGGTGGTGCCCGGTTCCGTCGAGGTCAAGAAACAGGCGGAGGCGGCGGGGCTCGACCGTGTCTTCACCGAAGCGGGCTTCCAATGGAGGGAGGCCGGCTGCTCCATGTGTCTGGCCATGAACCCCGACAAGCTCAAGGGCCGTGAGGTGTGCGCGTCCTCGTCGAACCGCAACTTCATCGGCCGCCAGGGGAGCCCGGGCGGGCGGACTCTGTTGATGAGCCCCGCCATGGTGGCCGCGGCCGCCTTGAACGGCAAGGTCGTGGACGTGCGCGAATACAACGGATCGAGGCCGGCATGAACGAGATCAAACAGGTAAGCGGCAGGGCGGTGGTGGTGCGGGGGCACGATATCGATACCGATCGAATCGTTCCGGCCCGTTACCTCAAGGAGATCACCTTCAATCGCATGGGCGAGTACCCGTTTTTCGACGAGCGCTACGACGCCGACGGCAACCCGGTGGAGCACCCGTTCAACGAGGCCCGCTTCCAGGGCGCCGAGGTCCTGCTGGTGAACCGCAACTTCGGTTGCGGGTCGTCGCGGGAGCACGCGCCGCAGGCCCTGTACCGCTGGGGCATCAAGGCCGTCGTCGGGGAATCCTTCGGTCCGATCTTCGCCGGCAGCAGCGTGCTGCTGGGCCTGCCCACGGTGACGGCCTCGCCGGAGGACATCGGAAAGCTCATGACGCTGGTGGAGTCCGACCCCGAGGTGGAGCTCACCGTGGACCTCGACGCCCGGAAGATCCGCCTGCCCGATGGCACGGACATCGACATCGACATCAGTGAAGGCCACCGCAACGCCCTGACCACGGGCTCGTGGGACTCCACCGCGCTGCTGCTCAACAACATGGCCGAGGTGGACAAGACCGCGGAAAAACTGCCTTACATCAAGGATTTCGCGGGGCCGGCGCCGCTATAGAAGTGGACCCGCGGGGGCCGGCGGGATGCGGTTTCCGCGGCCGGCCGTGCGCTCGTCTATCCCTGCACCTGCGGCAGCACCTTCTCGACGAACGTGTCCAGTTGTCCGAGGTCGGCGATGGCCAGACCGATGATCAGGGTCTGAAGTCCGCCGGCGAAGATCCGGTTGATGCCGTCGGCGCACGCGTTGGCGCTCCCCACCAGCATGTACTTCTCCACGTCCATCCGCACCTTGCCGTAGTAGCGAATCAGATAGTTGCTGCACGCCTCCACCGCCTTGCTCTTGTCGTCGTCGATGGCGATGAAGGTGAGCCCGGCCTTCTCGATGCTGTCGGGGTCCCGTCCTGCGGCCCGGGCGTGGCCGCTGATCTTGTCCCAGACCGCGCTGAAGTCGTGTACGGCGTTGCTGCCGCAGATGTAGCCGTCGGCCAGCCGCCCGACCCGCTTGAGAACGGTGTCCGCGGTCCCTCCCATCCAGATGGGGGGATGAGGCGACTGGACGGTCTCGGGGCCGAAGCGGGTGCTGTGGAGGTCGAAGAACCGGCCGTGGTGCTCCACCTCCTCCTCGGTCCAAAGCCGCTTCATGAGACCGAGAGACTCCTCGGCCCGGCTCCCCCGGTGCTCCCAGGGAACCTCCACGGAGCTGAAATCGTTCTCCCGGCTGCCGAAGCCGACGCCCAGGGTCATCCTGCCGTTGGACAGGAAATCCAGGGTGGCCACGGTCTTGGCCAGCAGCGCCGGATGCCGCAGCGCCGACAGCAGCACCGACGTCCCCAGCCGGATGCGTTCGGTGGCGCCCGCCACGGCCGCCAGCACGGTCAGGGCCTCGAGATTGTCATAGGCGATGCGATCGATGGTCCAGAATGAATGCAGGCCCGCCTGGTCGCATTTCCGCGCCATGGCGGTGACGTAGCCCGGCTCGATCTGCGGGGCGGGGTTGACGAAGCAGATGCCTAGGTTGCCCATGGTGACGGTCCTTTCCGGGAGGCTACGGGGCATCCCCGGCTCGGAGGGCGCCCTTGTTCGGATAGTAGGCCGGGTATAGTATTTTTGCTGAAATCCCGCAACGGGGACGCCGGGGGCGCCCGGTCCATAGCGGAATGGTCCCGCGGTTGCCCGGCGGCGGCTTCGCTTGGCCTTGTTTCGGTATTCCGATAATGTGCTAACAAGATCCTGGAGTTTGGCAATGCTCTCGCGGAGGATCTGTTCAACGACAAGCGAAGCAAGGCAACACGGTTCTTTCCTCCAGAGCTACGCCGGACGGCCAGACGCAAGCTATTGTATCTCCACGATGCAGCAGACCTGAAAGATCTGAGAATGCCCTCCGGTAACCGGCTGGAGAGTCTCAAGGGAACCTGGAAAGGGTTCCGTTCCATCAGGATCGATGACCGGTGGCGGTTGGTGTTTCAATGGAGTGGGGGCCACGCCCGTGGCGTGCGGATCATCGACTATCGCTAAGGAGGCAGGGCGTTGGATAAACAACCGAAGAATCCCTTCCATCCGGGCGAAATGCTGCTCGAGGAGTTTCTTGAGCCCATGGGAATGAGCCAGGCAGCTTTCGCACAGAAGATCGGCTGGAGCCGGGCGCGCCTGAATGAGCTGATACGAGGAAAGCGAGGCATTACGGTGGAGGCGGCGCTCGACCTTGCCGCGACCCTGGGCACGTCGCCGAAGCTCTGGATGAACTTGCAGGCGACCCATGATCTGGCCAAGGCTGTCGCGGCGAGACGGATAGCGTAAGTCATTTCGGCCTTGAGAAGCACACGTGGTCACTGTACGTAGATCTTCCCGGGCCGTGGAATCGGTGACGTAGGAATGGGATTCTGGCACACCGGGTACATGGATCAGCATATGGATATCGGTCTGGAAGACTACCAGCCGACGCATCCAGAGTTCCCATGCGTACAGTGCACCGAAGTCTTTCCGTCTAGCGATGAGCTACACACGCATCGATTTGCAAGGCACCCACTGACTTACCCCACTCTGTTTCTCCAGGGCCAGGAGTTGGGCGCGGCCCCGCGTCGAGTCACACGGCCAATCACCGCCGAAGATGTGTGCGTGGAGAATTGCCACCAAGCCGTTCTCAACGGCGAAAAGATGAATGTCTGCGCAGTTCCTGTCCGCCTTGCTCAAGTGAAATCCGATGTATGTCGTTTAGTGCTGATCAATGCTGGCGGCCGGAAAGAGTTTACGTTGGATTTTCGAATTGCTTCAGAAGAAGATCTCATAGCCATTGAGGATCAGTTCAAGAGCACAGCTTCCAAGGGACGTCTCGACATTCGTGCCGTCGAAGAATTCATCTCTGGCACGTCGGGATGCCGTTCCGCTATCGGCTATTGCGATGGTATTTGCGCCTACCTGTACGGCGTGCGTGCGAAGGAAAAGGCTCCCGATTCTTTGCTTTCGTATGATGAATATGTTCACAAGTTCAACAAGGCCGCTGAGGATCTGGCCGGTTACGAGCGGCCATTGGCAAGGATGATTGGCGGCCTGATCGAGTTTCATTTCAATCACTTCAAGGATGCGGCGCGTCTGGCGGACGGTGTGCGCGTTGGCCGTGCGGCCGCAAGATATGCGGCTTGGATGGAAAGTTCAACGAGTGGTACTGACGTAGGGACCGATGGCATTGCTGTGCCCGGTAACCTGGATGCCTCGGTAACGGACTGGGAAACTGAAAAGATTGTCGGTTGGGCAGTTCTGCAGATTGATGATCTATCTCAGAAGGTGGCGGATATGGAGACTTTTCTGCGTCGAGTTATCGCGAGTTATGATCGCGTCAAGTTACACATTCTTCTGGCCGAAATATACACCGCTTCCGGCAATGGCGAGAGAGCACTTCAACATGCTAAGGAACTTCATAACTCGCCCGGACTGGAGACATGGGCGGAGTCCATGATTCGGAAGCATTCCTAGGGACCACGATGAACGACACCAACCCAATGCCTGCCAAGAACCGTGACCCGTTGGAGGCAGACTCTTCTGCTCGGGGGGTTACGGCGGCCATCGATGCCGTCCAACGTAAGGCGCACATAAAGATTCCGCCTATCGAGAGCGTAGAACAATTGCTCCGTGCCGTTTACGCCGGTACATTCAAACGCAAGGCACTGACGAAGAAGGAACTTTCAGCAATGTGCGGCGCCCGGGCGTTAGGCTTGCAGGAGAGCGATGATATCCTTAACCAGACAGTAGCAGATCGAACGCTTAAACGGACACTTCAACTGACGCTGCTTGGCATTGGGATCGATCCATCGCCTGTTACTGACCAAATAGGCAAATTCGTCCACGAGGTGCTCCGGAGGCACCCCGCGTTCACAGAGGAATCGCTAGCCGAGGTGGAAGGTCCGGCGATCGAGGCGCTGGCTTCTCGGGACTACGGGGAATTGTCTTGGCCGGATAGTGGCAAGCTGATTGCCAAGGAAAGGGGGCAATGCAGGGAGAATGCGGTGAAATGCCTGTTGCTCTGGTTTAGGATGATGCGTGAGGTACATGTCGAGCGCGTCCATCACTACCTAGCGGAGAGCCTGTGGGAGCCCGCGGTAGGACGGGTAAACACTGATGCGGGCAGGCTTCGTGTGCTGATGAGCACACGGGACCCTGCGGCTGCACAGATTGCGGCTGGGATACTGCGAAGACAGGCTCTTGAGCAGAGCGAGCGCGCCGACGCTGCTCAAATACGGGAATCACGCGCTACGAAGCGAGTGGAGGAGTTGGAAGAAGCGTTAGCCAAAATTCAGGCCAAGCTGGCGACCTCACAAGCTGAAGTCGACACGTTCCGGAAGGAACTTGAACGGGAACGAAAAGAGCATGCCGACAACAGAGCCCATTTCCAAGATGACTATGAAAACCTGCGGGGTGGGGTCATAGGTCGATTGACGACGGAATTGTCGTTGCTCGACGAAGGGCTTCGTGCACTGCTACGGGAGCCTCCCAAGGTCCATGTCATGGTCGACCACGCGGAGCGTGTTATTGACGGCCTGAAATCCGAGAGAGAGCGGCTACGAGGAGATAGAGGTCATAGTTGAAATGAACGTGCTCGGATTCGATTTTGGGACAACAAACAGCCTTATCTCCATTGTTCGCGGAAACCGGCCGATAAACTTCCTTGATGACCGGAATCTGCCCATTCCATCGGTGGTTTGCTATGAGGGTGCGCAGACGATTTGCGGGCGGGAGGCAAAGGAACGTCTCGCGCAAGCCGGGTTAGGCATTCAAGGAAACATCGTCCGGTCGCCGAAGATGTACCTGGGTCGGGACAGCGTGTTCGTCGAGGGGATAGAAAAGCGCCCGATGGACATGGTCGCCGACGTTGTCCGACACGTTTATCAACAGGCACAGGATAGCAGCCGTGATATTGGAGAAATCTCCCGGGCGGTGGTTACAATCCCGGTAGGTATGGGAGGCGTTCAGCGGCAGGCGCTTCGGGAAGCGTTCAATCTTGCTGGACTAGGTATCGTGCAGTTCGTCCATGAGCCCCTGGCGGCGCTCTATGGTTTGTTTCGAGTACGGGGATTCCCGAAGATGAGACGCCGTTACGATGGGAAGGTCATCCTGGTAGCCGACTGGGGTGGTGGTACATTGGACTTGACACTTTGCCGCGTCATGGGTGACATGGTAGTTCAGCTCAAGAACGATGGCACTGATGAAGTCGGCGGCGATGTCTTCGATGAAACTATTATGAATCGTCTCTTGCAACGGATCGGGCAGGAGCGATCTCTTGGTGACATTGTGGATAAATATCCGGGCGCCATGTCGCGCCTGATGGACCGTTGCGAACGGGCCAAAATCGATTTGTCTGGCCGTTCCGACGTGAGGATATACGTTGATAGCTTCTTCAAGGGCGTAGAAGACGAGGGATTCGACTGTTCGTTGAGTCAGCGTGAGCTTGAAGATATTGTTGATCCGTTACTCAAAAAAGGTTTTGAGCGAATCCGGCGCATCCTGGATGATGCTGCTTACTCGCCGGAGCAGATCGTGCTTTGCGTGGCGACGGGAGGTATGTCCAATATGCCTGCCGTTGAACGTCGGCTCCACGAATTGTTTGGCCCCGAGCGAGTCGAGATCCCTGACAGCACGACGACTTTGATTGCAGGTGGAGCGGCTTGGATCGCGGCGGACGAGGTAGGTCTCCAGTTGGCGAAGAGTATCGAATTGGAGCTGGCGCGCAATTCATATCTGCAGGTTGTCAAGGCCGGAACCCCAATGCCCAAGCAGGGAAAGGAGCAGACTCAGACACTGCATCTCTACTGCACCGATCCACGCGACGGGATGGCCAAATTCCAGCTTTGCGCTCCGACGCGTCCGGGACCAATGGTGTTGCGCAGTGAGCCCAGAGTTCACTTGGAGAACGTCACGGTCAAAGTCGATTCGAAGGCGCATGCGTTCGACGAACGACTGGAACTCGATATTCAGATCAACGAGGACCTCATTCTAAAAGCCCACGCACGTTCACTAAACCGGAAGGACGAGGACTGTTGCGAAGTTCACGACCTTGAATTTGGGCTCAAGTTCCCGCCCGACAGCGAGCCTGTCGGATCTGTTCGCGATGATGGCGATGATACACCTGGCCTGAAGGAGCCGGAGTCAGCCACGTCACCATTAGCTACGATCCGTGTGCGAGCTAATGTATCTGACCGGGAAGATCTATCGCTTGTGCCGGGCGAGTTTCTCCATCAGTACGACCCGGGCTACTTTGATTCACGGCGGCGGCCGCCCGAGAGGCAGGTACACGAAAGGCTCTACTATGAGCCATGTGCCGTGTGTGGGCGGGCTTCGAATGATCCGGCTTGCGGCGACGGTTGACAGCCTGTCCGGACCTCGATATATCCCACGTCGATTTTACCTAGGCAGAAGGGAGTCCGTATGCTGGAAGCCGCCACCGTGGCATTTGAGAACCTCCTGGTTCCGACCCGGCTGGGGTATCTGTTCATCGGCGTGCTCATGGGCCTGGCGTTGGGTGCGATACCCGGCCTTGGAGGTCTCGTCGGCCTTGCCATCCTCCTGCCCTTCACCTTCGACATGGACTCCTTCGAGGCGTTCGCCATCATGATCGGCCTGATCTCGGTGACGAGCACCTCCGACACCATTCCCTCGGTTCTCTTCGGCGTCCCCGGCACCTCGGCGTCCCAGGCCACCATTCTCGACGGCCACCCCATGGCCAAGAAAGGCGAGGCCGGTCGAGCCTTCGGCGGCGCCTACATGGCATCGCTCCTGGGCGGCGTGTTCGGGTCGCTGGTGCTGGCGCTTTCGATCCCCGTGCTCCGTCCCATCGTGCTCGCGTTCGGCTCTCCCGAGTTCTTCATGCTGGGTCTGCTGGGCATCTCCATGGTCGCCGTCCTGAGCGGCAACGCGCCGGTGAAAGGGCTCATCGCGGGGGCCATCGGACTGTGCGTGGGCATGGTGGGCATGGACCCCCAGACGGGTGTGCTCCGCTGGGTGTTCGGACAACTCTACCTCTGGGACGGCGTGCCGCTGGTCCCGGTGGCGCTGGGCGTCTTCGCCATCCCCGAGATCGTCGACCTGACCATCCGGGGGACGCGCATCGCGGACGTGCCCAAGGAGCGGCTGAAGGGGGTCATGACGGGGATCCGGGATACCTTCCGCAACTGGTTACTGGTGCTGCGCTGCGGCGTGGTCGGCGTCTTCGTCGGCGCCATCCCCGGGCTCGGCGCGTCGGTGGTGGACTGGTTCGCCTACGGTCACGCCATACAGACCGAGAAGGGCGCCAACGAGACCTTCGGGACCGGCGACGTGCGCGGTGTGCTGGCGCCGGAGGCGGCCAACAACGCCAAGGAGGGCGGGGCGCTGATCCCCACCATCGCCTTCGGCGTGCCGGGCAGCGCCTCCATGGCCTTGCTGCTGGGGGCCATGACCATCCAGGGGCTGACACCGGGCTCGGCCATGCTCACCAAGGACCTGGCGGTCACCTACACGATGATCTGGAGCCTGGCCATCGCCAACATCTTCGGCACCATCATGTGCATGCTGCTGACCAACACCCTGGCCAAGATCGCCATGGTGCGGATCAACCTGCTGACGCCGCTGGTGGTGGTCATCGTGTTCCTGGCATCGTTTCAGGCCACCCGGCACTACGGGGACCTGTGGTCGCTGCTGTTCTTCTCGCTGCTGGGCTGGTTCATGAAGCGGTTCAGTTGGCCGCGGCCGCCGCTGATCCTGGGACTGGTGCTGAGCGGCATCATCGAGAACTACCTGTTCATCTCCATCAGCCGTTACGGCGCCGGGTGGATGACGCGTCCCATCGTGATGATCGTGATGGTGCTCATCGCCGTCAGCCTCTACTACGGCATCCGCAACGCGCGCAAACAGCAGGAGTTGCAACAGATGCGCGATGCGCAGGTCGGGCGCGAACAAGGCGGGGGAGCCGATGAAGCTTAGGATCAACCCCGCGGCGTTGTTCACCGTCGTCGTCCTGCTGCTGATGGTAGGCCTGGTGGTTACCGCGAAGCAGTGGCAATACCAGGCGCGGCTGTTCCCGTGGACCATCGGCATTCCCACCATGCTGCTGTGCTTCCTGCAACTGGGCCTGGACCTGTTCCGCGGCAAGGGCAGTGACGAGGACGTGGCCGGCATGATGGACCTGCCGGTGGACCGCAGCGTTCCCGCGGCCGTGGTAATCAAGCGCGCGGCCAACATCTTCGGATGGATCTTCGGCCTCTACCTGTCCATCTGGATCATCGGGTTCATCCTGAGCGTGCCGATCTTCCTGTTGCTCTTCCTGTCCATTCAGGCGGGCGAGTCGTGGAAGGTTGCCGTGATCTACATGCTGGTCATGCTGGTATTCATGATCGGCGTCTTCGAGATGGTGCTGCACATCCCGTGGCCGCCGGGGTTGATTAACGCGCCTCAGGAGTTCATTCTGGGGCTGGTGGAGAGGTACTTGTCGGGTCTGGTCCCCATCTGACGGCGGACCGGAATTTGGATCGAGAAGGCCCTTGACATTTGCCGCGAGGCTTACGTATAAAAGGAGCCGTCTGGATCAGCGGAACAAATAACCAAAGGGAGGTAACATATGGTTGCAAAGAAAAGGCTTGTCGGTATGGCAGCAGCCCTGGGAGCATTGTTCCTGTTGTCGTCCATCGCGATGGCGGGAGGCGCGAAGCTCATGCTGGACGTGGGCGACGTGAAGAAGGGCCGACTGCAGGTCAAGATCTCCGCGTCGGGCCTGAAGGCCGGCCAAGAAGTGGGTCTCCGCACCACGATGGGCGGCGTCCTGTCGGACGTGAGCTTCCTGGCGAAGCCTGCCATCGAGAAGGCGGACGACAAGGGCATGGTGTCCTCGACATGGGGAATTCGAGGCCGGACCATCAAGCGGCTCCTGAAGCCCGGCGAACACATGGTCGAGCTGGTGGACGCGGACGGGAACATGCTGGCCTCGTCGAAGCTGATGATTCCCAAGCCGATGAAGAAATAGGGTTTCGTGCGGAAGGAGCGTCCCTGGGCTCGCGCCAGCGACACTCTCGATGCGGGCCGATTCCGGAAGGAGCGGCCGTCAACAGCGAACGGGCTGAGGATCTCGGGTGAACTGGAGTCCTCGGCCCGTTTGCGTTCGGACGGATGGGTCCCTGGTTGAGGAGGTAAACGGATCATGAAGAGATCGAGAGTGGCGAGTTGGTGTACCCTGTTCTTTCTTCTGCTCTTTGCGGGGTTGGTCACGACGGCGCAGGCGGCCCGGAATGTCACCATCCTCATCGGTTATCCGCCTGGAGGCGGCCATGATCTCGAGGCCCGCATCATGGCGCGGCACCTGGGTCAGTACCTTCCCGGAACCCCCAAAGTCATCGTCCAGAACATGCCCGGGGCCGGCGGCATGATCATGTCGTCCTTCGTCTACAACCGGGCGAAGCCTGATGGAACCACCATCGGCCTGTTCGGCAGCAGCCACGGGCTCCAGGCGGTACTGGCGCCGCCGGAAATGGTCAAGTACGATCTCTCCAAGATGCCGATCATCTGGTCCGTCGCCGGCATTCAGGTCCACATCACCCGGGATTTTCTGGGCGCCAGGAACGCCAAGGAGTTCATGACCAAGGTGGACAGGTCCAGGATCGCTCTGGCGGGCCGGTCCAAGCAGGGTTCCTCGTGCCTGCGCGGCCAGTTGGCGTTGCGGCTTCTGGGCGTAGAGGGCTACAAGGCGGTCTGCGCCTATCGGGGCACTTCGCCCATCAAGGCCGCCATGGAGCGCGACGAGGCGAGTTTCTTCGTTGCCAGCGATGCCCATCTGGTGGGCGGCGGCGCCTTCGTGGACATGCACAAGCGAGGACTGGTCTTCCCCATGTGGCAGAGCGGCATCCTCAAGGATGACGGGACCATCACACGTTCCGAAACCGTGAAGGGTGACGTGCCGACACTGCTGGAAGTGTACAGGGAGGTCCACGGCAAGGATCCCTCCGGAGTGGACTGGGAGTCCTGGCGCGCCATCGGTCTCGGAATGGCCAAGCTGACCCGGACCCTGGTGCTGCCGCCGGGCACCGCCGCGGCCAAGGTCACGGAGTTGCGTGAGGGGGTCGCCAAGATGGCGAAAGACCCGGGCTTCGTCAAGGATTGGGAGAGGGTCTTCGGCCAGAAGCTCGCCCCGGTTCTCGTCACACCGAAAGAGGCGGAGAAGATCCGCGATGAAACCATGGCGCCCTCCGAGTGGCAGGCCCATCTTCGCAAGTTTGCCAACGCCCAGTAGCACCCGGGCGAGCGGAAGGCGTCACATCCCGTCTCGAAAGGGAGGAATCTCATGATCATACGCAGGGTTTCCGTGTTTCTGATTTTTTGTGCCGTGTTGGGGGTTCTCGCCTTGGGCTCGGCGCAGGCCTTCACCGAAGGCAAGAGGATCCAGATCCTCTCCGGATATTCGCCCGGCGGCGGGCATGACACCGAAGGCCGGCTCATCGGCCGGTGGATCGGCAAGTACCTTCCCGGCATGCCCAAGAAGGTGGTCAAGATCAACATGCCCGGAGCGGCGGGCCTCATTCATGGCGCCTATATCGCCAACAAGGCCAGGAAGGACGGCCTCACCTGGTCCATCATGGGCACATCCCACCTGGGCAGCCAGGCCCTGAACGATCCCAAGCCCAACTACGACCTGGCCAAGATGCCGGCGGTCTACGGCACCAGCGGCGCCTCCGCGGCCATCGTCCGGGACTTCCTCAAGGTCAAGACCGGCGTCGAGCTGACCAGGATCGATCCCAAGAAGATCGCGGTTTCCGGACGTTCCATCACCGGCCCGTCTTTTCTGAACGACGTCATCGGGCTCGACCTGTTGGGCATCAAGGGCTACACCTATGCGGTGGGTTACCCCGGCACCGCCCAGATGGCTTTGGCTTTCCTGTCGGGTGAGGTCTCGTACGTCGGCGGCACCGGGCTGCATCACGTGCTCGGGTCCGGCGGACGCTACTACGGACCGATCCAGGAGGGTGTGGCCATCGCCATCTGGCAGGGCGGCGTGCTGACCCCCGAGGGAAAGGTCATCCGTTCCCCGGGCACGGACATACCCACCTTCGAGGAAGTCTACAAGCAGGTAAAGGGCAAGGCTCCGTCGGGTCCGGCCTGGGAGGCGTACAAGCTCACGGGTCCCACCATGCGGACCCTGAACCGTACGTTGGTGTTACCGCCGGGCACGCCCGCGGACCGTGTGGCAGCCATACGGGCCGCCTTCGACAAGATGTACTCCGACCCCGCCTATATCAAGGAGTGGGAGCGACTCTTCGGGCTCAAGCTGGACTACATCCGCGGCACGGACGTGGACAAGATCGTCAAGGTCATGCTCCAGCCTTCGCCGGGATGGGACTACCTCAAGAACGAGTACATCCCCTCGCTCCTGGCCCGCAAGAAAAAATAGCCTGTCCGACCGCCACCCGGCGCGCCCCACGCGCCGGGTGGCAATGACTTCCGAACGGCGAACAAGTTATGAAGAAGGATATACGCACCTGGATCGACCAGTTGCGCGGCGCCGGCGTGCTCGACACCATTTCCAAGCCGGTGGATCCGCGGACGCAGATGGGGGCGCTGTTGCGGCAGTCCGGCGAACGCGCGTTGTTGTTCGACAACCTCGCGGGGTTCCCGGGTTGGCGTTGTCTCGGGCAGGCGCCGGGCGACGTGCGGCTGGCGCCGCTGGCCTTTGGCTGCGACCGCAACGAGATGGTGCCCGAGTTCGTCACACGGACCGGAAAGAGCGGCGCGACCCGCCTGGTGTCCACGGGTCCAGTGAAGGAACGCGTGTTCACCGGCGATGAAGTGGATATCACGAAGATGCCCATCCACCAGTGCGGCGTCCGGGACGGCGGCCCCTTCATTTCTGCCGGCTTGATGATCTCCAAGGACCCCGACACGGGCCATCGCAACATGAGCTTCCACCGGCTCCAGTTGAAGGGTCCCCGCAGAACCGGCATCCTGCTCTACCCGCGCCACAGTTGGGCCAACTACCAGAAGCACGAGACCAAGGGTGAGAGCATGCCCGTGGCCGTGATGATCGGCCACCATCCCATGTATTACTTCGCCGCCGCCACCACGACGGACTACGGTACGGACGAGCTCGATATCGCTTCGGGACTGCTGCAGGAAGAAGTGGAGCTGGTGAAGTGCGAGACCATCGACATGGAGGTGCCGGCCCAGGCGGAAGTGGTGCTGGAGGGTGAGATCCTCGCCCACGTGCGCGAGGAGGAAGGCCCCTTCAGCGAGTTCCAGGACTACTATCTGGCCGGGGCGGGACAGAACCCGGTGTTCCGGATCAACGCCGTGACCATGCGGGGCGACGCCATATTCAAGAACATCCAGAACGGCGCCGAGGTCGAGGGCTGCGTCTATCACAAGGTCCCCATGTCGGCCCAGATCCTCCGCCGAATACGGAGCGTCGGCGGCGGCGCCCAGGTCAAGAACGTGCTGGCGCTGCCGGGCATCTTCGGCATCGTCGTGCAGATGAACGCCCGCTACTACGGCGAGGCCAGAAACGTACTCATGGCGGCGCTGTCGAGCGAGTACCAGCATCCCAAGGTGGCCATCGCGGTGGACGAGGACGTGGACATCTTCAACTACGCCGACGTCCTGTGGGCCATCTCCACCCGGGTGAATCCGGCTGAGGACATCATCACCATACCGGGAGCCAAGGTCCATGCCATGGACCCCTCGTGCCGGGAGGTGGGTGCTCCGGGTGCGCCCGGCTGGCACCGTGTGGGCGGCAAGGTGATGATCGACGCCACCAAACCGCCGGAGTGCGATCCCGCGCGACGGTTCGAGTTCGAGCGTCTGCAACCCATGGGCGCGGACCGGGTCCGGTTGGAGGACTTCCTTTAGGATGCGGTCCGGCGCGGGCGTCCTGCATCGGTGCGCCGTCAAGGGAAGGAGTCTCAGTTGAGCGACGTGGCCATCATATCCGGCGGCGCCAACGGCATCGGCCGTTGCGTCGCGTTGCGGTTCGCCCGGGCGGGCATCGCCGTCGCCATCGCCGATGCGGACCGGGAGGGCGCCGACAAGGTCGTGAGCGAGCTGGCCGCTGCGGGAGCGCAGGCCCGGGCCTACTCCGTAGACGTGACCCGCGCAGCGGAAATCAGGGACGTGGTGGCGGGCGTCCGCGAGGATTTCGGAGCCGTCCACATCCTTGCCAACCTGGCCGGCGGCACCATCCACACGAAAGCCGTGGAGGACCTGTCCTGGGCGGAATGGCGGGAGGTCCTGGACGTCAACCTGAAAGGGACGTTCCTCTTTTGCCGCGAGGTGGCTCCGCTGATGACGGAGCAACGGCGCGGTCGCATCGTCAATACCGCCTCCAATTACGGCCTCACGGGTTGCGCCTTGCGCACCCCCTACTCGGCGGCCAAGGCCGGCGTCCTCGGGTTCACCAAGTCCCTCGCCCAGGAGCTGGCGCCCCACGGCATCCTCGTCAACGTTGTGGCGCCGGGCCCCACGGACACGCCGCGGGTTCTGGCGCGGTCCACCCCGGAAGCACGCGAGGCGTGGAAGCCGTTGATACCCCTGGGGCGGACCGGCCAGCCGGAGGACATCGCCGAAGGCTTCTATTTCCTCGTGAGCCCCGAGAACACCTACATCACCGGATACACGCTCAACGTCAACGGCGGCGTGGTGATGAATTGACGGCGCTTTTACCGCCCACTATAAAAGGGAGTCAATGACAGGTATCCTTTACCAGCACTTCGAGACACCACAGCCCACGCCTAACCGCTGAGGGCGGCTTTTCGCAGCTTGTGCAACCGAGCGGGAAGGAGGGAACAAGAGATGATGAGTCCGACAGTTGCAGACTTGACAGTGGCGGAGTTCAGAGAACTGATTCACGATACCGTCTCACAATCATTGGCGGAGTTGCTGGCGGACCCCGACCAAGGGTTGGTTCTACGCGACGATGTTGCTGAGGAGTTGAGGCGGTCCATCAAAGAAGTCCAGGCGGGAGGGAAAACCATACCGCTTTCCGATCTCCTTAAGGATTTCGGATTTTCCGAGTGAGCGACAACATTACCCTGACGCCGGCGGCCGATGCGGATATCCGTCGCTTGGACTCGGCCGTGGCTCGTCGCATCTTTGCCAAGTTGCAGTGGTTGGCGGAGAACATTGAGACCATCCGTCACGAGGAGCTAAAGGCACCGTGGCAGGGGGTGTTCCGGCTTCGAGTGGGCGATTATCGTGTACTCTACACCCTGGAGGCATCAAGCCGACGGATTGTCGCTCATGTCGTCAAACACCGTCGCGAGGTTTATAAGGTGCGAGGAATATGACACGCGCAGTTGCGGCACATGTCGTCCAATCCCTTGAATCCACGGGTCAGACGCGCTAGCTAGTATCTTCGGTGCTGTCAACCCAGCTCTGGCAATATCCGCGGCGCTGAATGTTCAGCGCTCAAGTCCCGCCGCCAAGTCGGCCGGGCACTTCATTGGAAACCACAGGAGACGGCAAGCTGTCAGGCGTGTCCCTCGCCGGGAAGCCGTCGGGTCAAGTTTCGGAATCAGGAGGAAGAACAGGCATGGCCGAAGCGAAAGACTACATCATCGGTATCGACACGGGCGGGACCTTCACGGACGTGGTGGTGATGTCCCCGAGCGGAGAGGTGTGGACCGCCAAGGCGTCGACGACACCGGATGATTTCTCCCGGGGCGTCATGGACGCCCTCACCGAAGCCGCGCGCGTGCTGGACGTGGACCGCGCCGAGATCTTGAAGCAGGCGGTCCTGTTCAAGCACGGCAGCACCGTCGCCACCAATGCGCTGATCACCCGCACCGGGGTCAAGGTCGGTTTCATCACCACTCGGGGATTCGAGGACACCACCGAGATCATGCGGGCCATCGGGCGCGTGGACGGCCTCTCCGAGGAAGAGATCCGTCACGCCACCTGGGTCACCAAGCCCGAGCCGCTGGTGCCCAGGGAGCGGGTCCTGGGGGTGCGCGAGCGCATCGACTACCGCGGCGAGGTGGTGGTGCCGCTGTCCCGGCAGGACGTGATGGACGCCATCCGCAAGCTGGTGGACGAGGAGGGGTGCGAAGCCATCGCCGTGAGTCTTCTCCACGCCTGGGCCAATTCCAAACATGAAGACGACGTGCGCGCCCTGGCCCTGGAGGCCGACCCGTCGCGCAAGGTGTTCTGGTCCTTCGGCAGCGAACTCGCCCAGGTGGCGGGTGAGTACGCGCGTGCCAACACGGCCATCATCAACAGCTTCCTCGGCCCCACCGTGGACCGTTATCTCGGCGGCCTCCAGACCAAGCTCGAAGAGGGCGGCCTGGAAGGGCCGTTCCTGATCATGCAGGGGAACGGCGGCGTGGCCCACCGAACCCACGCCACGCCGGTGTCGAACCTCCAGTCCGGACCGGCGGGGGGCGCCATCGCGTCGGCCTACGTGGCCGGCCTCCTGGGTCACCCCAACGTCATCACCGCGGACATGGGCGGCACGAGCTTCGACGTGGGCCTCATCACCGAGGGCTACTGGCGCTATGCCGCGGAGCCCATCGTCGAGCGTTTCCGCATGTTGCAGCCGATCATCGACATCCAGTCCATCGGCGCCGGCGGCGGCACCATCGCCCGGGTCGACGACGAGACCAGCCGGCTGCTGGTGGGCCCCCAGAGCGCGGGCGCGAGCCCGGGGCCGGTGTGCTACGACGCCGGCGGCGAAGAGGTCACGGTCACCGACTGCGACCTGGTGCTGGGCATCATCGACCCCGACTATTTCCTCGGCGGGCGCAAGTCGCTGAACAAGGAGAAGGCCGAGAAGGCGGTGGAGGAGAAGATCGCCAAGCCGCTGGGGCTCAGCACCGTCGAAGCCGCGGCCGGGGTCTATGACATCGTCAACAGCAAGATGTCCGACCTCATCCGCCAGCAGGTGGTGCGCACCGGACACCTGCCGGAGGAATTCGTCATCTACGCCTTCGGCGGCGCCGGACCGGTTCACGCCGCGGGCTTTTCCGCCGAGCTCGGCATCAACAAGATCTACATCTTCCCCACGTCGCCGGTGTTCTCGGCCTTTGGCGTGGCTTCGGCGGACGTCATCCACACGCGGGTCATAACCTGCCAGTACATTCTCCCGACCCAGCCCGACGGGCCGAACGAGCGGCTCGACACCATCGAGAAGGAGCTCGGAGAGGCCATGACCGCGGAGGGCTTCAAGGCCGACCAGGTGGAATACCGCCGGTTCTTCACCATGCGCTACCGCAGGCAGACGGCCGGCGTCGAGATCCCGTTGCCGTGGGACCGCCTGACGGACGCGCGGCTGCAGGAGCTGCTGGAGATGTTCGAGAAGAAGTACGAGGAGCTCTACGGCGTGGGCGCGGGCTATACCAAGGCCGGTATCGAGATCAGCGCCATCCGGGTCGACGCGGTGGGTCTGGTGACCAAGCCGGAGCTCAAGCCGCAGCCCGTGGAGAAGGGCGACGGCTCCCAGGCCGTCAAGGGCAAGCGGGGCGTCTACTTCACCCGACCGGAGCGAAAGTTCATCGAGACGCCGGTGTACGACGATGCGCTGCTCAAGGCGGGCAACGAGGTAGCGGGTCCGGCCGTCCTGGAGCTGCCCTTCACCACCATTCCGGTGCCGCCCGAAGCCCGCGTGACCGTGGATCAGTACCTGAACCTGGTGATGGAGATTTAGCGGTCCGGGGAAAATGACGGTCCGGCGAAGATGATGATTCAAGGTCGATCATCGATCAGGAGAGACTGATGGAACCGACAGCGGTTGATCCCATTCGCTACGAGATGTACTTCCACCGGCTCTGGGCCATTGGGGAAGAAGGGCGCATGACGCTCCAGCGCGTCACCGCCTCTCCCATCGTGGCCCAGGGAGGGGAGTGCATGAGTTCGTTCTACGATGCCAGGGGCGTCATGGTGCTCGCGTGCTCGGGGCATCTCCGGTTCGCGGCGGCCACGTCGCAGGCCATCAAGAACATGATCGAGTACTTCGAGGAGTCGCCCGGGTTCTACGACGGCGACCAGTTCTTCTTCAACGATCCCTACGTGGCCGGCTCCCACACCTACGACATGATGGTCATCAAGCCCATCTTCCACCAGGGCGAGTTGATCGCGTGGACCGCTACCAGCACTCATACCGCGGACACCGGCGGGGTGCTGCGCGGGGGTGCGCTGGAGATCTACCACGAGGGCATCTGCATCAGCGGTCTCAAGATCGTCGAGAAGGACGAGTTCCGCGAGGACGTGTTCCGGACCCTCACCGGCATGTGCCGGGACCCGCAGTACGTGGGTCTGGACATGAAGGCCATGATCGCCGGCAACAACGTCTGCGCCAAGCGGTACCTGGGGCTGGTGGACAAGTTCGGCGCCGCTTTCGTGGAGGCCGCCGGCCGGCGCATGATCGAGGACTCCGAGGCCAAGGCCCGGGCCAAGCTGCGCTCGCTGCCGGACGGCACCTGGGTTTCCCGGGAGTACGTCACCACCCTGGACCGCAAGTCGCGCAAGGCGGTGGCCCAGCAGCTCTACTGCACCATGACCAAGAAGGGCGACGAGCTGGAGTTCGACCTCGAGGGCACCAGCCCCCAGACCGACACGGACCACAACTCCACCCTTCCCAGCACCGCGGCTCATATCGCCCTGGCGCTCACCAACGCGCTGTTCTGGGACGTGCCCTGGAGCGACGGCAAGATGAGGCCGGTGACCCTCAAGGTCCCGGAGGGCTCGATCCTCAACTGCACCTATCCCGCGGCCTGCGGTGCCGCGCCGCGGGTGGGCAACGTGCTGGTCTCCACCATCTGCGAATGCGTCTCCAAGATGCTCTACGCCGCGGGCCGGGTGGACGACGTCAACGCCTCCACCACCGGCAACCTCGCATACGCCGGCGGCCCCGGTTACTTCTACGGCGGTCATACCCGGGACGGCATCCGGGTGGCCCAGGGGCTGTACGACATCCACGGCGCCGGTATGGGCGGTGCTCCGTTGCGGGACGGCGTCAACACCGGCGGCCACATGAACATCCCCTCCGCCGGCATCAGCGACATCGAACGCATCGAGATGCAGTATCCGTTCCTCTACTTCACCCGGGGACACAACCCGGACGGGAGCGGATTCGGCCGGAACCGCGGCGGTCTCGGCAGCTATCGTGTCTACTGGATCTACGGTTCCCAGGACTGCACCGTGGACTACAAGCCGTATGGCGGCGTGGCCCAGGGAGGTTACGGGCTCTGCGGCGGCTATCCCACCGGCAAGAGCGTGCTGCGCTACATGGTCCAGGCCGGCATGGAGCTGCTGGACCGGGTCAAGGCGGGCGAGTACCCGGACGGCGCGGGCATGCGGGACGGGACCTGGGGCCGGGTGGTCCATCCCGACGGCGTGCCGGAGCGCGTGGCGTTGCCGGAGGGCAGCCTGCTCATCGACTACGTGGCCGGCGGAGGCGGTTTCGGGGACCCGCTGGAACGCGACCCCGGACGGGTGGCGCGGGATTTCGCCCGGGGCTGGCTGAGCCCCACGATCGCCGAAGAGGTGTACGGCGTGGTCCTGGCCAGGGACGGAGGGTCCGTGGACACCGCGGCGACGCAGAGCCTGCGGGAGCGCATCCGCGCCGAACGCAAACGGCTCGGGGCGCCGCCTTCGGGCAAGACCTCGTCGCTGGACCCGGCTCAGGCGGGCGAGTACGGTTCGGTGCTGCGTTTCCACGCGAGCCTGGAGATCGCCCGCCGGAACGGCCGGCACGCCATCCGCTGCGTTCACTGCAACCACGTGTTCTGCGGCCCCGATGAGAACTACAAGAACTACGCGCTGCGGCGTATCGTGGATTTGAACGACTACATGGACGACGCCCTGCCGTCCGGCGAGCCCTACATCGGCGAGTACCACGAGTACAGTTGTCCGGGCTGTCAGGTGCAGTTGCAGGTGGACCTGTTCTGCCCCTCCATGGGCGGCGACCCGATCCTGTGGGATACCCGCATCGACGTGTGACGCCGGACCGCCGGCCTTGCGCCCCGGCCGTGTTCCGGCCTGGCTCCGGCAACACAGGGAGACCTCAATGACTGACGACACCAAGATCGTAACCGGTTTGGGCAAGGCCGAGCTGCACCGGGTCCTGGTCCGCAACATCGACCTGACCCAGGACATACTCGGCAAGCTCAGCTTCGGACAGATGACGTATCTGATGCTGGTGGGACGGGTTCCCACCGAGGACGAGGGGCGGATGACCGACGCCTTGCTCAACGTCCTGGTGGAGCACGGCATGGTGGGCAATATCGTCGCGGCCCGCCTCACGGTGTCCACGGCGCCTGAGGCGATTCAGGGGGCCGTGGCCGCGGCGCTGCTGGGCGCCGGCAGCGTCCACCTGGGCTCGTCGGAATACTGCGCCAAGATGCTGCAGGACGCGCTGCCCCTGGACAGCGGCGACGCGGACCTGGCCGCCGTGGCCCGGGGGGTGGTGGAAGACCACGCCAACCGCAAGCAGCGGGTTGCCGGCATCGGCCACGCGACCCACTCCGAGGGTGATCCACGCGCCGACCGGCTGTACGAGATCGCCGCGGAGACGGGAGTGCGCGGACGCTACTGCGAGCTCCTGGAGGAAGTCGGCAAGGCCGCGGAGGCGCGCCACAACCGGCGCCTCCCCATCAACGTCACCGGCGCCATCGCCGCCATCGCTTCGGACATGGGGCTCCAGTGGCAGATGGCCAAGGCCTTCGCCCTCATCGGCCGTACCCTGGGCGCCATGGCCCACATCGGTGAGGAGCTCCGCAACCCCATGCACCGGCGCATCAGCAACCTGGTCCGTTCGTCCTTGTCCTACGAACCATGAAGGGGTAGGGTTCCCCGCGTCAGAACGGCTGGCCCGACCCGCGGACAGGCTTCCGGAGGTCGCCTTCGAGAGGAGGGATGTCATGAGATACGGTTCACGCGCGCTGCTCGGTTTGATGGCCGGCGTGCTGTTCGCCTGGGCGCCCGCGCTCAACGCCGCCAACGTCACCGAGCTGTCCAGGTCCCTGGGAAAGGACCGCGAGCAGACGCTCCTGGCAGAGGCCAGGAAGGAAGGCAAACTGGTCTGGTACACCTCCATGGCCGGGACCAACTACAAGGCCCTGGCCAAGGCGTTCCAGGAGAAATACGGCATCCAGGTGGAGGCCTTCAGGGGTAGCAGCAAGCGGCTGCTGCCGCGCGTCTTCGGTGAGGCGGAGTCGGGCCGGCACATCTTCGACGTGCTGGAAACCACGCCGCCGACCTTGATGATCGTGAGGGACGCCAAGCTCCTGGCGCCGTACACCTCGCCGCGGCTGGGCACTTATCCCGACATCGCCAAGCACACGGCAGGCAAGGGGCTGGTCTATTGGACCACGGACCGCGAGTCCTACATGTCCCTGACCTACAACAAGAAGGCGATCCCGCCCGACGCCGTCCCCAGGGGTTTCGGCGGCCTGGTGCATCCGGCGCTCAAGGGAAAGATCGGTCTTGCCACCACCTCCAGCGGCAAACGCGCCATCGGCGCCCTGATCGAGGTCAAGGGCGAGGAGTTCGCCGACAGGCTCAAGGCGCAGGAAGTGAGCCTGCACGCGGTTTCCGGCCGGGCGCTGCTGGACATGGTGGTCTCCGGCGAAGTCGGCGTCTCGTTCAGCACCTACCGGAACCACGCCGTCACCGCCATTGCCAAGGGCGCCCCCATCGAGTGGCTGCCCATGGAAATCGTCGTGGCCAATGCCGGGGGCTTCGCCATCTCCAAGGATGCCCCTCACCCGCACGCGGCGCTGCTGATGGCCGATTTCGTCCTGGGGCCCGAGGGGCAGAAGATCCTTCAGGAGCACCACAACGGCAGCGCCTGGAAGGACCCCGGCTTCAAGCGGTGGTATCCCGAGGGCGGCATGACCCGCGAGCAGTACCTCAAGGCGGAAAAGGGTTGGAACAAGAAGCTCACCGCCATCGGCCGGAAGTAGGGGCGAGCGCCGGTGCGTCCGATATCATGACCCGTTGCCCGTGACACGCCGGGAAGCGCCGCCCCGCTTCCCGGCGTCGTATCGAAAGCTGGCTTGCAACTCGTAGCCACCCTTACCGGTCTGAGAAACCGCAGCCGGGGATATCCCTTGTGGCTGTTCGTGCCGCTGGCGGCGGCGCTGCTCTACCTGGTGGTGCCGCCGCTGTTCTTCATCGGCTACTTCAGCCTCACGGTGGAGCGCGGCGCCGACGTCGGCGGCTTCACCATCACCCACTTCCTCGAGATCTTCGAGTCGTTCCCGGACTTCGCGCTGCTTTCCTGGAATTCCTTCGTCTTCTCTTTCGGCAGCGCCATGTGGTCGCTGCTGCTGGGCACGCTTTTGGCGTGGCTGGCGGAGCGCACCAACGCTCCCTTCCGCGCGGTGGCCTACGTGTCGGCTTTCGTCTCGTTCGCGATCCCGGGCATCGTCAAGGTCATCGGCTGGATCCTGCTGCTGGGCCCCAAGGCCGGCTTCCTCAACGTCGCCGTGAGCTCGGTCACGGGCATGGGTCCCTTCTTCGATGTCTTCTCCATGGAGGGGATGATCCTGACCGAGGGCTTTCTCTGGCTGCCCATCGTGTTCCTGCTCATGGCGACGCCGTTCCGGTCCATGGACCCTTCGCTGGAGGAGGCGGCGGTGGTGGCCGGAAGCACCGATTGGCAGGTGTTCAAGCGGGTGACCCTGCCCATGGCCACGCCCAGCGTCCTGTCGGTGTTGATCCTCACGTTCATCCGCACGCTGGAGGCCTTCGAGATCCCCGCCCTTATCGGCATCCCGGCGGGCGTCGAAGTGTTCACCACCGAGATCTATCTCCAACTGACCGACGGCTATCTGCCGGAGTACGGCAACGCCAGCGCCTACTCCGTGCTGCTCATCGCGCTGGTGGCCCTGGCCATGGTGCCCTACTACCGGGTGACGCAGCACGCCCACCGCTTCACCACGGTAACCGGCAAGGGCTTCAACCCCCGGCGCAAGGACCTGGGCCGGTTGCGCTGGCTGGGCGGAACCGTGCTGCTGGTGCTGCCGTTCCTGCAGGTGCTGCCCATCGGCGCCATGCTCTGGTCGTCGCTCGTGCCCTATCTCCAGGCCCCTTCCATGGCAGCGCTGGGAAACCTGACTCTCGAAAACTACGTCACCGCCTTTAGCAACGACACCATCCTGCGTTCCGTGCTCAACAGCCTCACCATCAGCTTCACGTCGGCCACCGCGGCCATGTTCCTGGCCTTCGTGACGGTGTGGCTCGTGGCCCGAACCAACATCCGCTGGCGCTGGAGCCTGGACCAACTGGCCATGCTGCCGCTGGTGTTCCCCGGCATCGTCATGGGCGTTGCGATCCTCAAGATGTACCTGACCGTGCCGCTGCCGGTGTACGGCACCATTTGGATCATGGTGCTGGCGTTCGTCCCGCGGTATCTTCCCTACGCCATCCGCTTCAGTCACGCCGGGCTGCTGGGCATCCACCGGGAGCTGGAGGAGAGCGCCACCACGAGCGGCGCCACCTGGGGCCAGGTGGCGTGGAAGATCGTCGTGCCGTTGATGATGCCCGCGCTCTTTGCCGGCTGGATCTACATCTTCCTCATCACCATCCGCGAGCTGTCGGTGGCCCTGCTGCTCTACAGCCCGGGCTCGCAGGTCATCGCCGTGATCATCTGGGAGCTGTGGGAGAACGGCAACGTCAGCACCCTGGCCGCGTTCAGCCTCGGCGTCACCGCGGGCACCGTGGTCCTGGCCGTCCTGTTCCACCGCCTCACCCGGCGCTACAGCCTGCAGGTGTGACCCACCATGGCGCGGGCTTTCGGAGGGTCTTCGCCTCTTTTGTAAACGGAGTGTTGACGCGCTCGGGAATGACGGATTCGAATCCTGAGTGCGTGAGAGGAACGGTGGCGAGCGGTGTGCCCCGGCGTGCCTGCGTCACTCCAGCGCCCCGTCGTCGCGGAGTTGCCGGATGCGCGCCTCGTCGTAGCCGAGCACGTCGCGCAGGGTGCGGTCCGTGTCCCGGCCGAGTTCCGGGAAGACCCAGTCCTGGGCCATGTCGCTCTGGGTGAAGCGGATGGGGAGGCAGGGGAGGGTGAGGCGTCCGAAGCGCGGGTTGTCGTGGGTCCCGAGAAAGCCGCGCGCCCGGAGATGCGGGTCGTTGACCAGGTCGGCGCCGTTCTGGACCGCGCCGCACGGGACCCCGTCCGCCTGGAGCCGCTTCATCACCTCGTGGCAGTCGCGGGTGCGGGTCCAGTCCTTGATGACGGCGTCCAGCTCCTCCCGGTTGCGAATCCGGTCCGCCGGGCTCCGGAACCGCGCGTCGTCGGCCAGTTCCGGCCGCTCCATGGCCGCCGTCAGCCTGAGCCACTGGGCGCCGTCCTCGGTGGCGATGACGCACCAGCGGTCCTCCCCCTTGCAGGCGTAGATCCCGTAGGGCGAGTGGTAGGGGGACCGGTTCCCCACGGGCGCCGGCTCGGTCTCCGTGTTGGCGCCCTGGATCATGGCGGCGCCGATGAGGAAGGCTGCCGCTTCCGCCTGGGCCAGATCCATGTCCAGCCCGTGGCCGGTGCGTCGGCGGTAGAGGGTCGCCGCCACGGACAGGATCGCGCCCATGACCCCGGACACGTAGTCCGGCAGCACGGTGCCGGATCCCACCGGCGGGTCCACCTCCGCCGATTCGTTCCACAGGGAGGTGAAACCGGTGAACGCGGTGATGATGGTGCCTAGGGTCAGGGAGTCCTTCTTGGGGCCGGTGGCGCCGAGTCCGGGCATTCCGAGTGTCACGATGTCGGGCTTGTGCTCCACCAGGTGCGCGTAGTCGAGTCCGAGGCCCGGCAGGACGCGCACGGCGAAGTTGTTCACCACCAGGTCGCAGTGCCGCGCCAGCTCCCGGATCAGCCCGGGTCCTTCCGGATGCTTCAGATCGACGGTGATGGAGCGCTTGTTCCGGTTGAACTCCAGGAAGCGTGGCGACGCGTTGGGGTCCTCTCCGGTGCCGAAGAAACGGAAGGGGTCGAGCCCGCCCTTGCCGGATTCCACCTTGAGGACCTCGGCTCCCAGATCCGCCAGCAGCATCATGCCGAAGGGGCCGGCCAGCACGTGGTCGAAGCTCAGCACCCGCATGCCCTCCAGCGGCAGGCCCTGGCCGTCGCCGTGGCGTTGTCCGGGCCCGGTGGCCACGCCTCGGTTCCCGTTGCCCGCGCCCCGGCCGGGGTTTCCCGTCGCGGACCAGGCCTCCTCCGCATCCTTTCGGAGGGGCTGCGGAGACGTCACGCGCGGTCTCGATCCACTGAACCGGCAGGGAAGGGCGGGCTGGATCAACGAGGTCCCGCCCGGGTACGGCACCTCCTGAACGAAGTGCCGTCCTTCCACGTGCGGGTCCCGCAGGAAACCCAGCGGGCGGTTCACCGGCAGGCACGGGATGTGATTGGACTGCAGATGGCGGGTCAGTTCTTCCGCGGACTGACGCCGGGTGAACTCGCTGACGGCCGGATTGATGACGCCGGCCTGGGCGCGCCGGAAGACGTTGTTGAGGTATTCGGGCGCCTCGAACTCCTTGGGATGATCGGGCCAGATCTCCAGGAACTTCTTCCAGTGCTGCCGGCTGACGTAGAGGTACACATAGCCGTCGCGGCAGGGAAAGATCCTGGCGGGCGCCACGTGCTGGTGCTGGCTTCCGGCGCGCGTGTGGATCTCCCGCTCGTTGGCATAGAGCCGGACCATGTGTTCCTGGGTGGCCAGCGCCTCCTGCATGGACACGTCGATCCAGTCGCCGGCGCCCGTGCGTTCGCGCCGGTGCAGCGCCGCGACGATGCCGAGCGCGGCCATGAGGCTGCCGAAGTAATAGGCTTGGGTCTCGGGCGGCGCGCACGGGGGCCCGTCCGGGTCGCCGGAGATGGACATCAGCCCGCACATGGCGAACACCACGAGATCGTTGTACGCAAAGCGGCTGTGGGGACCCCACTGGCCGAACCCCGTGACGGAGGCCATGATGAGGGCCGGGTTGATCTCCCTGAGCCGCGGGTAGTCCAGCTCCAGCCCGGCCAGCCATTCCGGCGGGTGGCTTTCGATCAGGATATCGGCGCCGGCGACCAGCGTCCTCAGCCGGTCGCGGTGTTGCGGAAGCTGGAGATCCAGTTCCAGCGTACTCTTGTTGGCGTTGAGATGGGCGAACGCCACGCTGATTCCCCCGGCAAAGGGAGGCAGGCTCCTGACCGGGTCCCCGCCCGGCGGCTCGATCTTCAGCACCTCCACCCCGAGGTCGGCCAGGAAGCGGCCGCACAACTGCCCCTGGCGGTCGGTGAGGTCCAACGCGCGGTACCCCTCCAGCAACCGAGGGGCAGGGTCGGGGGTGTCTGACCGGTCCTTTGCCACGGCGCTCTCCCCGCCCCTACGACTTCTTCGCGTCCGGCTTCTCGTAGGTCACGTTGCCGCCGCCCTTCTGCGATTGCAGGTAACCCTCGACGTCGTTCAGCGGGTTGGTGTACACGCGCATGCGGTGGGAGATAATCTCGTCCACCAGAAGCCCTCGGTGGTTGTCCAGGTCCATGGCCGTGTAGGCGGCGATCTTGGCGTGCTCCAGGGTTGCCGGGTGGCGGCTGGCGATGGTGGCGGCAAACTCCCGGACGAAGGGGATGAGCTCCCCTTCCGGCACCGTCTTCGACACCAGGCCGAGGCGCTCGGCCTCGACGCCGGCGACGTTCTCCCCGGTGAGCTGAATGTAGAAAGCCTTCTTGAACGGAATGCCGCTCCGGAAAAGGGTCGGCGTTGCGGTGGCGCCGTAGCTTCCGCGGATGATCTCCGGCATGCCGAACTGTGCCGTGTCCGCGGCGATGGCCAGGTCATGGCCGTTCACCAGCACCAGCCCGCCCCCCAGGGCCCAGCCGTTGACCGCGGCCACGGTGACCTGGGGGCATTGGCGCAGCAGTGTCACGATTTCCCGTGCCGACCCGCCTTCGTAGAGCCGGCGCTTGCCCTGCCAGGAGGCCCGCAGATCGTACAGGTCCAGCCCCGAACTGTAGGCGTTGCCGGCTCCGGTGGTGACGATGCAGCGGATGTTGTCGTTCACCGACAGGGTCTTGAGGCTGTCGGCCAGCTCTGCCAGCAGCTTCCGGCTCAGCGCGTTCTTCCGCTCAGGGCGGTTGAGGGTGATCCACGCGACCCCCGTTTCCTCGGAAATCTCTTCGATGATGGTTTCCTTGTCCGACACGAGCTTCCTCCAATCGTTTCAACGGGCGCTGAACCGTTCTCTCCAGACATCCACGCACGCCGGGTTGACCACGGTCTCCGGCACCTGCCCCGCCAGCACCGCGAGGATGCTCCGGGCGGCCATGCGTTCCCCGGAGACCTGGGACTGCGGGTTGGTGCCGATGATGTGCGGGGTCATGATGAGCCGCTCGGGGTCCACCTGGCGGATGGGGTCCGACATGGGCAGCGGCTCTTCCTCGAAGACATCCAGGGCGGCGCCGGCGATGACCCCGTCGTTCAGCGCCTGCACCAGGTCCTCCTGCTTGACCACGCCGCCCCGGGACGTGTTGACCAGGTAGGCGGTGGGCTTCATCTTCTTGAGCTCGGTCATGGTGATGAGCCGGCGCGTCTCGTCGGTCAGGGGCGTGTGACAAGTCACAAGGTCGGATTCCCGGAGCAGGGTGTCCAGCGAGACCAGCTCCACGCCGAGGTGCTGCACCGACTCCTGGGTGATGTAGGGGTCGCAGGCGATGAGCCGCATCTCCCAGGGGCCGAGCCGCTTGGCGGTCTCCTTGCCCACCCGCCCCAGGCCGACGATGCCGATGGTGCGGCCGGCCATGAGGTTGCCCCGGTGCTCGTTCCGTTTCCAGCGCCCTTCGCGCAGGAGCTGCTGATTGTGCACCAGCCGCTTGAACAGCATGGAGATGAGCCCGACGGTGGCCTCCGCCACGCCGGTGAAGTTCTCCCGGGCCGGGCTGTTGCACACCAGGATGCCGAGCTCGGTGGCGGCGTCCACGTCGATGGTCTCGTAGCCGATGGCGGCCTTGATCACCGCCCGGAGTTTCGGGCACCGGGCCAGCACCGCGCCGGTAAAGAGGTCCCGCTGGGCGGCCCAGATGGCGTCGCTGTCGCCCACGAGCTTCACCAGTTCGTCTTCCGTGTAACGGTGCTTGGGATACTCGTCCTGGTCCATCCCCAACACGAGCTCGCAACCTGCTTCCTCCAGCACGTCCCGCCCCACCGAGAGTTTGTGCGGCGCCGGGATGCAGACCTTGTTGCTTTGCATGGCGACTCCCGATGCCGACCTGCGGCATCCGCTGAGCGAACCGTCTAAAGGCGGTAGAGGCGCCGCGCGTTCTCGCTCATGATCCGGTTCATGGCTCCTTCCGGGAGGTCGTTGCGCTCCAGCATGGAGCTCACCGTGTGCGGGAACTTGCAGTCGCCGTGGTTGTAGTCGGACGCGAACACCAGCCGGTCGTGTCCCACGAAGTCGAGCACGAAAGGCAGCGTCTGCTCGTCCGGCTCGAACGAGTAGAAGACCTGCTCGCTGCGCATGTATTCGCCGGGTGTCTTCCTGAGCCACGGCACCGCCGGCTGCATGTACTCGTAGTGCTCGTCCATCCGCTCGATCCAGTACGGCACCCAGCCGGCGCCGGCTTCGAGGAACGCCACCCGGAGTTGCGGGAACTCATCCAGCACCCCTCCCGCGACGATGCACAAGGCGCCGATCATCTGCTCGAACGGGTGGGTCATCACGTGGTTGAAGAACGCGTTGGTGGAGCGCTCGGTGCCCGCGGCCGGGCGGCCCGCGCCCACGTGGATGCACACCGGTACGTTCAGCTCCTCCGCCGCGGCGAAGAACGGCCGGTGCGCGGGATTGTCCAGGTTCCCGCCTCTGGAGGAGTGGGCCGGCGTGCCCGCGGCCACGAAGCCCAGCTCGGTGACGCATCGCCTGAGCTCCCTGGCCGCCTCCAAAGGCTCCTGGACCGGCACCAGCGCTACTCCCTTGAGGCGGTCCCTGTCCCGGCTGCAATACTCCGCGAGCCAGTTGTTGTAGGCCCGGGCCAGGGCGCACGCGTTGTCGGTGTCCTCGTAATAGGCCAGGCTCAGGAAGACGTTCGTACCGAACAGCACCGCGGTGTCGATGCCCTCCAGGTCCATGTCATCGAGCCGCTGCACCGGGTCCGCCATGCCGGTGGTGGCCTGGGGCCGGCGGCTGTAGCCGGCGCCGACGTTGCCCACGCCCGGCCCGGAGGGCTTGGGCCACAGCTTCCCTTCCACCATCAGGAAGTCCACCCCGTGATTGTCCTTCACCACCCGTGGCGCCTGGGAGCGGTAGGGCTCTTCCAGGTAGTCCTCCCAGCGAATATACTTCTCTTGTACGTGCCCGTCGGCATCGATTACGGTTGGTCTGCTCAACAAAGCTCCTTCGAGGCCAGGGTTTTCTTCGAGGCGGCGTCCGGTTGGGAATCTACTTCCGGCGGACGGAGGGTGTCAAGGCTGGTCCGCCTTGGCCGAAAGACGGGGAACACGCGAATGAAGATCACGGACATCAGGACCGTTCGCCTGCGCGCGCCGATGGGCGCTCAGGGCCGGGTGGAAAGCCGGACGGGTGTACGCACCCACCGCTACGCGTTGCTGGTGGAGGTCCACACCGACGCGGGAGTCACGGGCGTGGGTTCTTGCTCAGGCAACGGGTTGGTGCTGGAAGCCATTGTCGCCCACGTGCTCAAACCGCTGCTCGTCGGCATGGACCCCCTCGCCATCAAGGAGGTCTGGGACACGGCCTATTTCCGCGCCGGCGTTCGCGCCTTCGGTTCCAGAGGGGTCGGGGTGGTCGCCCTCAGCGGCGTGGATATCGCACTGTGGGACATCGCCGGCAAGGTGAAGCGGGCACCGGTGCACGAGCTGCTGGGCGGCAAGGTCCGAGACCGGGTCGAGGTCTACGCCACCGCGCTGTATCCGGAGGCAACAAAGGCCGCGGTGGAGAAGGCCGAGGTGTTGGCGCGCCAGGGCTTCCACGGGATCAAGATCAAGGTGGGCTTCGACCTCGCCCAGGATATCGAGATCGTGACCGCGGTGCGGTCGGCCCTGGGACCCGACTTCCCGCTCATGACCGACGCCAACATGGGCTACGGGCTGGACGCGGCCCTGGCCGCGGCCGCGGCGTTCGAAAAGCTGGGGATCGGTTGGCTGGAGGAGCCGTTGTTCATGGAGGACGTCGCCGGCCATGCGCGACTGAAGGCCGCCACCGCCGTCCCAGTGGCCCTCGGCGAGAATCTCCACACCCGCTTCGCCTTCGAATCGTTCATGGCGCGAGACGCCGTGGACGTGCTGCAGCCCGACGTGGCCCGGGCCGGCGGCATCAGCGAGGTGCGCACCATTGCCGCGGCGGCCGCCGGACGCGGTCTTCCCGTCTCGCTCCACACCTACGGCGACGGCGTCGCCCTAGCCGCCAGCCTGCATCTGGCCGCGGCCCTGGACAACAGCGCGGTCATGGAGTTCGACTACAACGAGAACCCGCTCCGTAGCGACCTGCTCCAGGAACCCCTGGAACCGGACAACGGCTCCATGCGGCCCCCCGACGGCCCCGGTCTGGGCGTCACCCTCGACCCCGAAGCCCTCCGACGCTTCCACTTCGACGGTGGTGGCGACCTCGCGCTATGGCGTCCGACCTTGCGGGATGCAGGCCAGTCGCCTGTCCGAGTAGGCGAATCGTAGCGAGAGGCAGGGGAATGGAGCGGGGAACCACCTCCAACCGCCTCCGGGAGTTCGAATGCTTCGTAATTTCTTGACAACGCGCTAAACTCGACCGGAGGGATGTCAGGAAAACAGGAGTCAGGGAAACAGAAACATGGACCCCCGGGAGAGAACACCATGACGACAACGCGGGAAGTACGGATCGGCTGTGTCCAGACGCCGGCTCTGCCGACCTTCGACGAGGCCATCGAGGCCGCCTGCCGCCTGGCCGGCGACGCGGTCGCCGCGGGCGCCGAACTGGTGTGCCTGCCCGAGTACTGCGGCGGGCTCAAGAGCGAAAACGGCGTGCTCAAGCCACCCGCGGCGCCGGAGGCGAGCCACCCGGTCCTCGAGGCGTTACGCGGCTTCAGCCGCGATGCCGGCGTGTGGACGCTCATCGGCTCTGTGGCGGTGGATGGCCCCGAAGGCCGGCTCATCAACCGCGGTTTCCTGGTGGACGACAAAGGCGAGATCCGCGCCCGCTACGACAAGATCCACCTGTTCGACGTGGACCTGTCCGAAACCGAGCGCTACCGCGAGTCCGCGGTGATCAACCCGGGCGGGCAGGCCGTGGTAACGGACACGCCGTGGGGCCGTCTCGGTATGACCACGTGCTACGACTTGCGTTTTCCACACCTCTACCGTTCGCTAGCCCACGCCGGCGCGGAGATACTGGCGGTGCCGGCCGCGTTCATGAAGGTCACGGGACAGGCCCACTGGCACGTGTTGAACCGCGCCCGGGCCATCGAGAACGGCGCCGTGGTGGTGGCCCCCTGTGCCGTGGGCTCGGTACCCGGCGGCGGCGCCGTCTACGGCCACTCCCTTATCGTCTCCCCTTGGGGGGAGGTCCTGGCCGAGGGCGGCGACGGCGTCAGCACCATCGTCGCCACCGTGGACATGGAGAGCGTCGCCAGTGTCCGCAAACGCATCCCGAGCCTCCAACACGACCGACGGTTCAGCCCCCCGGCCCAGCCCGAGTCGAGACGCCACGCGGTCGCGTGACCGTTGAATCCCGTCAAGGGGCGGAGGGTCAAGGCCCGGTTCACGAGCACAGGACGCCTTGGGGAAGGTCATCGACATTTTCGGCAACGACACGTCACAGGTATACGATGTCAAGGTGTAGAACAATGCTGACGCTTCACCCCGAAGAACAAACATGGCTGGACGAATACCGAAAGGTGCTCGACGAACGGCACCCCGGCACGGTCTTGCGCATGGTCATATACGGCTCCAAGGCGCGCGGTGATGCCCGAGAAGACAGCGACCTCGACGTACTTCTCGTGGTCAAGGATGGTACTGACCACCTCAAGCTTCCATTGCGGGAGATCGGATACGAGTTGGCAGTGGTGTCCGATGCCGTGCCGTCGATTCTCGCCTACACCCAGGAAGAATGGGAGGACCGGAAGAGACGCGGCTTCCCCTTTCAGCAAGCCGTGGAACACGAAGGGGTGTCCGTCCTGTGAATCGTGACGTCGATTGCGATGAAGAGACGGATTACTCCGTGGAGACTCGCTTGAGCACGAGCGGCACACGAAAGCGTCGCGTCCGGTGGAAACACGGCACTGAGTCGGAGTTCGCTACCGCACGTACCGGGACCAAGCAACTGATCCTGGTACGGCACGCCAAGTCGAGTTGGCAGGACCGCACCCTGAGCGACCGTGACAGACCGCTCAACAGTCGGGGGAAGCGGGACGCGCCCGAGATGGGCGACCGGCTTGCGCGGCGCCGGTACAGGCTCGACCGGATCGTGTCGAGCCCCGCGGTACGGGCGCTGGAGACGGCGCGGACCATCGCCGAGAAGCTCGGTTATGCGCGCGGAAGCATCGCGGTGGAAGAGCGTCTCTACGGCGCTGCCGTCGCCGACCTGCTCGACGTGATCCGCGGCGTGGACGAGTCGGTGGCGACGTTGATGCTGTTCGGCCACAACCCCGGGTTGACCGAGCTCGCCAACCACCTGGGACCGCGGCCGATCCCCAACCTGCCCACCTGTGGCGTGCTGCATCTCGGGTTCGAGACGGACACCTGGTCCGCAGTGGGGTATGCCCGTGGCGCCGAGGTGCTGTTCGACTTTCCCAAGAGTCAGGGCTAGAGTCTGCGCCGCAGGAATCGAGTGCCCCGCGCTCTGAACTCCGGCGTGGCTCGACGCCGTTTCCCGGTCATCCGGTTGGCCCTCCTCAAGGCTTGGTACACCCTGGCCTCCTGTCCGGTTTTCCGGGACTACCTCACCCGCCCGGACTGCGGCCGTCTTACTGGAAGTCCCGGCTCTTCCGTCGCACCGGCTCCGTGTCGAGTTTCGGCCGCCAGACGGATTCCGCGACGAGGTGCGCGACGCCGGACTCGTTCTGCAAGGTTCCGCTGACGCCCATGAACGACAGGGCCTTGGCGGTGACGCGGAATTTCTCATAGACGTTTTGCCACAGGATGACGTTGACAAAGCCGGTTTCGTCTTCGAGGGTCATGAAGATGACGCCCTTGGCGGTCTTGGGCCGTTGACGGGAGATGACGATCCCGGCGTAGTCCACGCGGCGGCCGTGGGGCATTCGCTGCACGGTCACGGCGTCGGGAAGCCCCGAAGCGGCAAGCTGCTTGCGCAGGTGGGTCAACGGATGGCCCCGCGGGCTGTGGTCGGTGGTCCGGTAATCCCACACAATGGACTCGAGGTCGCTCAGGGGTTCGAACGGAACCGGCGCCTCGGGGGTCTTGAGGGACAGGGCATCGCCTCCGGCCGCGTGGAGTCCCTGGACCTGCCAGAGGACCTGGCGCCGCCGAGAGGTCCGTGGGGTCAGTGCTCCGGCTTCGGCCAGGCGGTCGAGGATGTCCTGGCGCAGCCCGGTGCGGGAGGCGAGATCGGCCAGGGACCGGAACGGGCCGTTGCGCCGGGCGTTGCCGATGCGCTGCCAGTCGGCTTCCCGGAGTCCTTTCACGTACCGCAGGCCCATGCGCAGGGCGTGGACCGTGGAATCGCCGGCCTGTCCGCCGGCCGGCCTTTCGAGGGTGCAGTCCCAGTCGCTGTGACGGATGTCCACCGGCAGCACGCGGACCCCGTGCCGTTTGGCGTCGTCCACGATGGTGGCCGGCGCATAGAAACCCATGGGTTGGGCGTTGAGCAGCGCGCAGGCAAAGGCCGTGGGGTAGTGACGCTTGAGCCATGACGACGCGTAGGCGATATAGGCAAAGCTTGCCGCGTGGCTTTCGGGGAAGCCGTAGTCGCCGAAGCCGCGAATCTGCTCGAACACCTGGGTCGCGAAGTCCTTGCTGATGCCCTTGGCTTCCATGCGGGAGATGAACCGGTCCCGGTGCCGCTCGATCCTTCCCGATCTTCTCCAGGCGGCCATGTCGCGCCGGAGCTGATCGGCCTCCCCGGGGGTATAGTCCGCGGCTGCCACGGCCAGCCGCATGACCTGCTCCTGGAACAGCGGCACTCCCAGTGTTTTCTTGAGGATGGGTTCTAGGGAGGGGTGGGGGTAGGTAACCGTCTCCTCGCCGTTTCGGCGGCGCAGATAGGGATGCACCATGCCCCCCACGATGGGCCCCGGCCGGACAATGCTGACCTCGATGACCAGATCGTAGTACTCCCGGGGTTTGAGCCGGGGCAGCATGGTCATCTGCGCGCGGCTCTCGATCTGGAAGACCCCCACGGTATCGGCCTTGCAGATCATGGCGAAGGTCGCGGGATCATCCCTGGGAATCGTGGCCAGGGAGAAGGTCCTGCCCCAGTGCTTCCCGATGAGGCGGAAAGACCGGTCGACGACGGTCAGCATGCCGAGCCCGAGCAGGTCCACCTTGAAGAGCTTGAGGCTTTCCAGATCCTCCTTGTCCCACTGGATGACCGTGCGGTCGCGCATGGCCGCGTTCTCGATGGGGACCAGGTCCCGTACCGGCTTGTGGCCGAGCAGAAATCCGCCGGGGTGAATGGACAGATGGCGTGGGAAGTCCTGGATCTCCGCCACCAGCCGCAGCAGGTCCCGATGCACGTGGGGATCGAGGCCGGCGCTTTCGAGCAGTTGCGCATCCACCCGCTCGAAATGGCCCAGCAGCCTGGTGACGCGGTGGACCGCGGTCTCCGCCAGCCCCAGGACCTTGCCCACGTCCCGGACCGCGGAACGCCCGCGGTAGCGGATGAAGTTGGCCACCATGGCCGCGTGGGTGCGGCCGTGCTTGCGGTAAAGGTACTGGATGACTTCCTCGCGGCGGTTGTGCTCGATATCGAGGTCGATGTCGGGCGGCTCGGCCCGCTCCCTGGAGATGAACCGCTCGAAGAGCAGTTCCATGCGCACCGGATCGATGGCCGTGATGCCGAGGCAATAGCACACTGCGGAATTGGCCGCGGAGCCGCGTCCCTGGCAGAGGATCTCGTTGCTCCGGCAGAACCGGACGATGTCCCACATGGTGAGGAAATAGCCCTCGTAGGCGAGCTCGCCGATGACCTGAAGCTCTCGCTCGAGCTGGGTCCGGATGTCTTCCGGGACGCGGCCGCGGTAGCGCTCCCCGGCCCCCTGGAAGGTGAGGTCCCGGAGCCACTCCCCGGAGGTCTTCCCGTCCGGCAGCTTCTCGGAAGGGTAGCGGTAGCGGATCTCGTCCAGGGAGAACCGGCAGCGGGCGGCCACTTCCAGGGTGCGGGCGACGGAGTCCGGGTCGTCCTCGAACAGGGCCGCGAACGCGGACGGGGACTTCAGGTCGTGCTCCGCGTTGGGCCTGATCAGACGCCCCGCGGTCGCCAGCCGGACCCCGTGGCGGATGCAGGTGAGCACGTCCTGGAGTTGGCGACGCGAGGGGTGGTGATAGAGCACCTCGGTGGCCGCCACGGTGAGGATGCCGTAGCGCCGCGCCCGCTCCCGCAGCCGCCGCTCCTGCCGCGCCTCTTCCGCGCGGCGATGGCGGGTCACCAGCGCATAGAGCCGGTCGCCGAAGGCGTCCCGGAGGTCCCGGGCGACGAACGCGGGGTCCGGCTCCCGCACCAGCAGGCTGTCCTCTCCACCCCAGAGGGCCATGAGCCCGCGGGCGTGAGCGCAGATCTCGTGCCACTCCACGACGCTCTTTCCCTTGGGAGAGCGGAGGCGTCCGGCGGAGATCAGCCGGCAGAGATGGGCGTAGCCGGTTCCGTCCGCGGCGAGAAGGAGGATGGAGGAGCCGTCGGTCAGGGTCATCCGGGAGCCGGTCATGAGGTGCAGGTCCAGCTCCCGGGCCTTCACATGAGCCCGCACGATGCCGTAGACGCCGTCCCGGTCGGTCAGGCCAAGCGACCCGATCCCCAACTCCGCCGCTCTCTCCAGCAGCTCCTCGGGATGGCTCGCCCCCTCGAGGAACGAATAGTGGCTCTTGCAGTAGAGGGGCGCATAGGAAGAGGGGAGCTGCCCCGTTCGGACCGGCATCTTCCCTATTCCACCTTTCCGTGCAGGAACCAGCCCCGCCGCTTCCGGTCATAGTAGATCCACAGCCAGGGACCTTCACCGTCGCGGACGAAGTGATACTCGCGGTGCACCTCCCTGACACCGGGTCCCCACCATCCCCCGGAGACGATGTAGGGGCCGGAGCTCTCCCGGGTGAAAGGGGTGTCTTCGGTCCGGCCCTCGGCAACCCGCGGCTCAGCACCGGCCGCAAGCCCCCCGGCGTCCGGGAGCCTGACGGGCCTGGAAAAGAACCGCCGGACCAGCGGGCGCAGCAGCACCCTGTGCGGCCTTGGCGGCGGAACGGCTTCTTCCATGGGTTCCCAGGTAAAGCGCGCTTCGGGAAGGTGCCCCGGCTGCGGACGCGCCCGCAAGAGCGCGCCGTCGCCGAACCGGGCCCGCAGCCGCGCCAGGGCGCGGTTGGCCGCGTCACGGTCCCGGGCGGAGGCGCGGTGGAAAAGCTCCCCTTGCCGGATGTCGGGCGAGGCCCCCCGGACCTCCAGGACGATTTCGGTCACCCCGGCCGGCAGCGCCGTGGCTTCCATGCGGAGCCGCAGCAGGTCCAGGATCTGCGCCCGGTCCAGGGTGGGCCTTGCCGGCCGAAGGGTCTCGGTCCTCTGCGATTTGTCGTCCAGGTGAAGGCGGAGGATGAGCGAGGTCATCACCTCGTGCCGCCGGTCCAGCGAGTCGAGCAACGGCTCCAGCAGCTCTTCCACCAGGACCGCCAGCCGCGGGTGGTCGGTTTCCGGATAATCGAGGAGGGTCCCCGCGGTCGCCGGCTCGGACGGTATCTCCGGATGGAGCGGGCTCCAGAGATCGCCCGCGGCCAGCCGGTGGAGCCGGTGGGCTTCCCGTCCGAGACGCGAACGCACCTGGGACGCGGGCAGGTCCAGGAAGCCCCCCAGGGTGTGGATGCCGAGCCGGTCCAGGAGGTCGCGGACGTTGGGGGTGAAATCGAGGCGTTCGAGCAGGACGCCGCGAACATGGTCATGCTCTTCTGCGGACGTCCGGAAGACCACGGTTCGGTCACAAGCCTTGGCCGCGGCATAGCTGCCGAAACGGGAGAATCCCACGGCCACGGTGTTGTGGAGGCCAGCGCCGGCGAGGTCGTCATGGATGAGTCCGGCCCATTCCTCCAGGCAGGGATGGAGCAGGGAAAGGCCCGAGGCTCCGAGCCAGAACACCCCGGGCTCGTCCCGGGAGGGTTCCACCTCCGCGGCAAAGCGCCGCAGCCGTGGAACCAGGGCGGTCACGGCTTTTTCGATGGCTGTACGGGAAATGACGCCCGCCCGGAGATGGCGCGAAAGCGCAAGCCCCGCGCCGTGGCGCATGCCCGGAAGGATGCGCAGGGCCCGCGCCCGATGGTTCACCCGGAGGATGGTTCCCCGGGCCTTGTCCCGGTCCACCACCGCGGCAGGATGGTCCTTCCAGTCCGGATGATCCCGGAGCAGCAGTTGCAGCGGAAAGGCCGCAACGTCAACACAGGCCATCCGTTCCACGGCACGACTCCGTGTGGCTCCATCCCGGAGCCCCCCGCTTGTCCTTGACGATGCGGATTTCCCAGTTGAAGCGGCTGAAGGCGGTCCGCGTGATCCTTCCTTCGCCATGGAGCGACACCAGGGGTCCCAGCGAGGGTGCGCCCTTCTGCTTGCGGGTGAGGCAGAGGAGCGCCGCATGGTGCCTGCGGGCCAGCGCCGCCAGACGGCTCTGGACCGCCATAGGCATCCGTGCCTGGGCCTTCAGGTCCAGCACCACCAGCCCGAAAGCCCCGGAGCGCAGCAGTTGGTCGGCCGCATGGGACGCGGTGAGGGCGTCGGGAACGCGGATCACCGGCAAGGCCGCGAGATCGATGCCCCACTCGACGAAGTCCGGCGGGAAGAAGATCGAGTTGCCGAAACCGATCCATGCTGCGGGCTCCCCACGCTGCTGGGCCTGGAGGATCAGGGCGGCGGCGGCCGTGAGCGAAGGGGCCGCGCCGGAGTCGGAGATCTCCGTGAGACGTCCGGCCAGGGAGGACAGGTTCCAGGCCCTTGCAGGTTCACGGGCAGGCCGGCGCCGCCCTGCCGCGGGGGCGGCGACCGGACTCGCCGTCCACTCACGGCTCTTTTCGGCGAAAACGTCCATGAAAGCTCCCTCACCCTTCCAGATACCGTCGCACCTCCACCACCTTGCCCAGGAGCGTGCATTCATCGGTCCTCGGGATGATCGGCGCGAAAGCCGGATTCTCCGGATGCAGCTCTATCCCGTTCCGGCGCAGGCGGAGCCTCTTGATGGTGGCCTCATCGCCTACCAGGGCGACGACGATATCCCCCGAGACGGCTTCCGCCTGCTGTCTCACGACGACGATATCGCCTGGAAGGATCCCTGCTCCGGTCATGCTTTCCCCATGGACCCGGAGCCCGAACAGCTCTTCCGAGCCCCGTGACCGGACCGGGAGGTAACCCTCGCACTCCTCGATGGCCGCTCTGAGTCCGCCGGCCTGCACCTGCCCCAGCAAGGGAACGAGCAGCGTTCCCGGCTCTTGCGGCAGGCGATAGCCCCTGGATTTCCCCCGCGCCTTGACCAGACGCCCCTCGCTCACCAGGCGTTCAAGATGCTGCCGGGCGGTCTGCACCGCCCTGAACCGAAACGCCTCCTGGACCTCCCGGACCGTCGGGGGAAGCTCCTCGATGATACGCCTGCGAACGAACCGGTAAACCTTTTCCCGGGTCTCTCCCGGTGGAGTGAAAGGCGCCATGAAGATGCACATGCCAGACTTTTGTCTGGTATGCAAGCTCTCTACCCACCCAGGGCCGCAGGAAACGGGTGACACGTCCGGAGCCGGCAGTGAGATGCCGCGGACGTTCGACGTTATCGACGTTATTTCGTGGCGTCGGCCGTGCGGACGTGTCCGCGAGTGCCGTAGTCGAGGATGGCGTCGTCGGCAGTCAGGAGCGGGGCGTCCCAATGGCGGGCCGTGGCGACGATGAGCCGGTCGGCAGGGTCGGCGTGAAAAGAGCCGGGCAACCGCACGCTGTCCACGGCGATCTCCGGCTCGATGGGTGCGAGCCTTATTCCCGGCAGGGCGAGGGCCGTTTTGATCCAGGCCCCGACCTCACGTCCGAGAGACAGGCGGCCCTTCTGGGCCAGCAGGGCGATCTCCCATGCGGTGATGGCGGAGACCAACACGAAGTCGGTCCGTACCGTGTCGTCGATCACGGTACGGGCAGTGCTCCCAAGCCCTGGGTCGTCGTTGACGATCCAGATCAACGCATGAGTGTCGAGTACGATCATCCCGCGGCGGACCAGTCGGAGGGATCGGCCGCAGGCCGGAATGGCTCGTGGTAAGCCAGCACCGAACCCCGCATCGCGCCGATAATCGACGGGCTTTCGCCCGGAGCCTGCACGGGAGACAGCACCGCCACCGGTCGTCCCCGCTTGGTGATCGTCACCGGCTCACGGTCCTCGTTCATCCGGTTGATGATACGAAGGCATTTCGCCTTGAACTCCGCCGCTCCCATCATGTTTGCCATCAGGTCCACCTTTCCCTATATTAAGTACACTCTAAATGTACAAGAGTATATGATTAAAGTACAAGAACAGCCGGCTGATCGGCATCATCGAGAGTGCGTGATTCCCGACTCGCGCCCCGAGGTCTGATCTGTTAAATATTTTGGCCATCTCATTCCGGGAAACCCACGAACAACCCGGGCCGGGAGGGTGCAGTTGATCGAGGTCGAGGGTATCACCCGAAAGTATGGTGAGCTGGTGGCGGTGGACGATGTCTCGTTTTCCATCGGGAAAGGGGAGGTCGTCGGTCTTCTGGGACACAACGGCGCCGGAAAGACCACCATCATGCGGATGCTCACGGGGTACATCGAGCCCACCGCCGGGTCGGTGGTCATCGACGGCATGCCACTCTCCGAAGCACGTCTGAGCATCCAGCGCAAATTGGGCTATCTGTCTGAAAACGCTCCGCTTTATCCGGATATGTCGGTGGTGCGCTACCTTGAGTACGTGGCCGATCTGCGCGGGGTTCCGCGCGCCGGCCGGCCGGCCGTGCTCAAGCGGGCGCTGGAACGGACGTGGTTGACGGACCGGGCGCTGGACCCGGTGGCCACGCTGTCGAAGGGCTACAAGCAGCGGTTGGGAGTGGCCCAGGCCATCGTGCATGAGCCGGAGATCCTGATCCTCGATGAGCCCACCAACGGTCTGGACCCCACGCAGATCTTTCAGATGCGGTCGCTGGTGAGCGACTTGAGCCAAAAGGCGACCATCATCGTTTCCACGCACGTCCTTCAGGAGGTGGAGGCGGTCTGCGAACGGGTCATCATCATGGTGCAGGGACGCATCGCGGTGGATGCCCGGTTGAGTGAGCTGCAACAGTCCAACCGGCTGGTGGTAGGGCTCGGGAACCCGTCCGACGACGCGCCCGAACGGCTCCGGGAGATCCCGGGAGTGGGCCTGGTTACGGCCGCGGACGGGCCGCGCGGGACGAGCTACGGCCTCGAGCTCGAAGCCCCGGCGGAGACGGTGGCGCCCGGCGTTGCCAGGGCGGCCGTCGAAGGGGGCTGGGAGCTCTATCGCATGAGCGAGGAGGCGCGCACCCTGGAGACCGTGTTCCGCGAGGTGGGCGCGAAGGAAGGTCGGCGCGAAGGAAGTGGGAGAGAAGGGTAGCCATGGCCGGTAGCATCGGGAGCATCGCGAAGAAGGAATTTTCCACCTACTTCTCGTCGCCGGTGGCGTTCATCTTCCTGGGGACGTTCTCGGCCGTGTGCCTGTTCATCTTCTTCTGGGTCGAGCAGTTCTTTGCGCGCAACATCGTCGACGCGAGGCCGTTGTTCGAGTGGATGCCGGTCCTGCTCATCTTTCTCAGCGCGGCCCTGACCATGAAGATGTGGAGCGAAGAGAGGCGCATGGAGACCCTCGAGTTCCTCTTCACCATGCCGGTCAAGACGCTCCATCTCGTGCTGGGCAAATTCCTGGCTTGTCTGGGCCTGGTGGCCATCGCGCTGGTGCTGACGGTGGGGGTCCCGGCAACGGTCTCGTTCATGGGCCCGCTCGACTGGGGTCCGGTGCTGGGAGCCTACACCGCCTCGTTGCTGCTGGCCGCCGCATACTGCTCCATCGGCCTGTACATCAGCTCGAGGAACGACAGCCAGATCGCGAGCCTCATTCTTACCACCGTAGTCTGCTTTCTGCTCTATCTGCTGGGCTCCCTGACACTGGGTTCCCTGGTGGGTCACGGCTGGGCCGAATACCTGGGTCTGGCGGCCACGGGCGTCCGTTTCGAGTCCATCACCCGGGGCATCCTGGACCTGCGGGACATCTATTACTACGTGAGTGTCGTCGGCGTCTTCCTGGCCCTGAATGTATTCTCCCTCGAACGGCTCAGATGGTCGAGTCAGGGGCAAAAGACGCGCCACCGGGCCTGGCGGGCGGTAACGGCGCTGGTCATACTCAACTTCGTCCTGGCCAACTTCTGGCTCCATCGCGGCATCACGGCGCGCGCGGACCTCACCGAGGGAAGGGACTATTCCATCTCGCGGGCAACGCGCGACCTCATCGGCCAGTTGCAGGAGCCGCTGCTGATCCGGGGTTATTTCAGCGCCCGGACCCATCCGGTGCTGGCGCCGCTGGTGCCCCGGATCCGGGATACCATTCGCGAGATCGAGTCCATCAGCGGCGGCCGGGTGCGCGCCGAGTTCGTGGATCCCCGGGAGGAGCCCGATCTGGAGGAGGAGGCCAACCAGCGCTACGCCATCCGTCCTATCCCGTTCCGGACCGCCGACCGCTATCAAACCTCGCTGGTCAACTCCTACTTCGACCTGCTGCTCCGGTACGGCGACAAGCACGAAGTACTGCGGTTCACGGACCTCATCGAGATGCAGGCGGGGCGGACGGGAACGGAAGTTCGCTTGCGGAACCTCGAGTACGACCTCGCCCGAGGCATCAAGAAGGTGCTGTACGGCTTTCAGGACATCGGAGCGCTCTTCGCCGGCATCGATCGCCCGGTGGACTTCCGGGGGTACATCTCCTCGGAAGACAAGCTGCCGAAGTCCATTGCGCTCTTCAGATCGCAGTTGACGGCGTCTTTGAAGGAACTCCGCAAGGAGTCCGGAGGAAAGTTCGAGTACGAGATCATCGATCCCGAGGCCAAGGGCGCCGCGGTGGCCAGGCAACTTGCCGACCAGTACGGCTTCCGGCCCATGGCCGCGGGACCCTTCGATCCGAAACGGTTCTACTTCTACATGGTCATGGAGAACAACGGCACGACCGTGCAGGTGCCCATGCCCGGGAAGCTGAGCCAGGAGGCCGCCCGGCGGAGCGTGGAGGCAGCGCTGCGGCGGTTCGCTCCGGGGTTCATCAAGACCGTCGGTTTCCATTCCCCGCCGCCGGAACCCCGACAACCGGGAACGCCTCCCCGGCCACCGGACAGGCAGTTCCGCATTCTGGCGCAAAAACTGCAGGAGAACTATCGCATCGCGGAAGTGGACCTGAAGTCCGGGCTGGTGCCGGAAAACGTCGATTTGCTGTTGCTCGCGGCTCCCAGGGAACTGACGCCGAAGCAGCAGTTCGCCGTGGATCAATTCCTCATGAAGGGCGGCTCCGTGGCCTTGTTGACCTCGCCCTATACCGTGGCGCGCACCCCAGCCGGCTTGGCCGCCTCCCGGTACACCTCCGGTCTGGAGCCGCTGCTGGAGCACTACGGCGTGACCGTCCGGAAGACCTTGGTGCTGGATCCGCGCAACGAGCCTTTCCCGGTATTCGTGAACCGGAAGGCGGGCGCTTTCACGGTCCGCGAGCTCCAGCTCGTGCCGTACCCCTATTTCGTGGACGTCAGGGGCGCGGGCCTCAACCAGGATAACCCCATTACCGCCAGACTGCCGCAGTTGACCGTGAGCTGGGCTTCGCCGCTCACGCTTCCCGACGACGAGCCCGGTGCCACCACAACCACGCCGCTGCTCACGAGCTCCGACGCCTCCTGGGTGTCGGACTCCCTGAAGGTGCATCCCGACTACAAGGTCCATCCCAAGCTCGGGTTCGAGAAGGAGGGCCAGCCCCAGGGTCACGTGCTGGCCGCGGTGGTGGAGGGGGTCTTCCGCTCCTACTACACGGGCAGGGAATCGCCGCTGCTGGCCAGGGAAGAGGGTGAAGAGAAGCCGGCGCCTTCGAGCGGTGAAGAGGCCCAGGCTCCCGCGGAAGAAGATGTGCCGGTGGTGACCGGTATGATCGACAAGTCGCCGGAATCGGCCCGCCTCATCCTCATCGGGTCCAATGAAGCGTTCACCGACCAGACGCTGCAACTCTCCCGTGCCGCGGCCAACGACCGGTTCGTCAACTCGTTGCAGTTCCTGGAGAACGTGGTGGACTGGGCATTGGAGGACCGCGCGCTGCTGTCGATTCGGAGCCGTGCACACTTCGCGCGAACGCTCGTGCCCATGACGCGCGAGCAGAAGGCGTTCTGGGAGTATCTGAACTACGCCATCGTGTTGGTGGGTCTGGCGTTGATCTACGGCGCCCACCGTTATCATCTGCGCCGTCTGCGGGACCGTTACCACAGGATGCTGGCGGCCTGACGGGACACTGGCAGGGGCGGGTTTCAAAGCTGCCCGTGCCCGCATTGCGCTGCCGGCCGATGCGTCCGTCAGCAGACGAGGCCGTAAAGTGGAAGGGTGTTTCGAGTGAGCCGATCGATCAAGCTCTTGTTGCTGTTGTTGGTCCTTCAGGCCGGGCTCGTGGCCTGGGTCAACCTCCCGGGAGACGACCCCGGCGCTTTCGAGGCGGACAGGAAGCTGCTGTCCCTCGACGCGGGGAGCGTGGATACCGTGACCATCGAGCAAATGGGCGAAGCGCGGTTGCACCTGGCGCGCAAGGATGCCGGCTGGGTCCTCCCTGAAAAGGGTGACTTTCCGGTTTCGTCCGCGAAGTTCGAGGAGTTCACCGAGAAGCTTCTCGGCGCCAGACGATCCTGGCCGGTGGGCAAGACCGCGGTGGCCGCCAGGCAGTTCAAGGTAACCCCGGATCGATTCGAGCGGCGGGTGAGGCTCCTCCGCGGAACCGATGTCCTCGGTGACGTCTTCCTGGGCTCATCTCCGGGATTCCGCAAGGTCCACGCGCGTCTCGACGGCGACGAGCATACCTACGCCATCGACTTCAATGCTTTCGATGCCCCTGTGGATGCCGGCCGGTGGTATGACACCGAGGTCCTGAAGACCGCGGTGGAGGATATCGCGCGTATCGACTTGGGGGTTTATGCGTTGAAGGCCGGGGACGGGGGGTTCCAGGTCGAGGGGCTGCGGGAGAATGAAGAGACCGATGCCGAGCCGGTGCGGCAGCTCGTGGAGCGGGTTGCGGAGACAGGTTTCAAGGACGTCCTTTCCAGGGACGGCAAGGCGCTCTTCAACGCCGGGAAGCCAGTCCTGGAGTACACCATCGAGACGAAGGAAGGATCCACCGTCGAGCATACGGTGGTGTCCCCGGAGGACGGCGATCACTATATCCTCAAGAGTTCCGCACAGCCCCATTACTTCGAGGTGGACCGGGACCGGTTCGACAAGTTGCGCGACACGAGCCGGGTACAATTGGTCAAGGGCGCCGGTTCAGGTTGACAGGGCGCCGGTTCCTCGGATACTTTCCACGAGTTGGGCGACCCGTCCACGCAAGCCACAAACCCGGGAACCAAAGGGAGGAAAGACCATGAGTGCACGTCCCATGCCGATCCAGGAAACGGAGCCGTCGGCCGCCAAACGATTCATCGCGGCCGCCCGACAACTCTATGCAGACGAGCCGGACACCGACAAGCGCTGGCAGAAGATGGGGCCTCTTTTGAGCGAACTGCTGGCGGATGCCGGCGTGAAGGCACAGTCCGGGAAGTGGCCGTCCTGTGATCAGGGAGGGCTTACCGAGGGCGGGCCGCAGGCCCAGAACCTTCTTCTCTATGAGGACCCGGATCACGGGTTCGTCATCAACGGACTGGTCAAGGCGCCGGGAACCCGCACCAACATCCACGACCACGCGCACAACTGGACCCTGTACGGGGTTCTGGACGGGCACGAAACCATCGAGCGCTACGAGCGCCTGGACGACGGCTCCAAGCCGGACTACGCGGAAGTTCGAAAGTCGGAGAACGCTCAGGTGGGGCCCGGCAAGATCGATCTCGTGCGCCCGTGGCAGATCCACGCCGAAGAGAGCGGCGAGGAGCGCACCGTCGCCATCATCGTGCGTGCCGAGAAGCCCGGCGGCTTCCTCCAGGGCCGATACGACCCGGAAACCAGCAAGTACTGGCAGGGGTACGGGCCGACGCAGATACCGTTCGAGTTCGAATAGTTCCAAGCGGGGCGGGGCCTTCGTTGGTCATTGACGCCGACGGTCACCTGTTCGAAACCGAGGCCGTGTTTCAGAAGTACATGGCGCCGGATTTTCGCGCGTATCGGCCGAGACTCATCACCGACGACGAAGGCCACAGCTTCTGGGTCGCCGACGGGGCGACGCGTTATCGCCGTCCGGGACAACCCGGAGCGCGCAACCCCGGTACGGCGGCTCCCCCGGGTGGCAAGGTCGGAAAGAGCCGCCGCGCGTCCGTGGGGAGCCAGGTGCTCTCCAACGTGGCGGAGCGGCTCGAGGATCTGGACAAGGAGAACATCGACGTCCAGTACCTCTATCCCAGCTATCTCCTGCACATCAATTCCTGGACGGACGGCGTGTTGGGCAACGAGGTGAGCCGCGCATACAACACTTGGCTCGCGGAGGTGTGCCGGGAGGCGCCGGACCGGTTGAAGGGCGTCGGCCTCGTGTGTCTGGCCGACCCGGCGGGAGCGGCCCGGGAAGTCGTTCGCATCCGGGAGTTGGGGTTGTCCGCGGTCATGGTCAACGGCACCGTGGGCGAGCGGGCGTTGGCTCACCCCGGGCACGAGGTCTTCTTTGCCGCGGCCCACGAGGCGGCATTGCCCGTAGCCGTGCATTTCAGTTACGAGTTCCCCGGCGTCAGCGACCTGTTCGTCCATTTCTTTCCCACCCGTGTGCTGGCGGGATTGTTCCCCATCATGGCCGGCTTTACCAGTGTGCTGTGCACCGGTCTGATGGACCGCTACCCGCGCCTCCGCTTCGCCTTTCTGGAAGGGGGTTGCAACTGGGTGGCGTCGTTCGTGGAGCGAATGGACGAACACTACGAGAGCCCCGTCTACCGGGCCGCGGAGGTGATCTCGCAAAAGCCGGTGGAGTTGCTGGACTCGGGCCGGATATTCTTCGGCTGCGAAGGGAACGAACCGGGGCTGGGCCGGGTCATCGATGAGATCGGCGAGGACAAGCTGCTCTACTCCTCGGATTATCCCCACGGGGACCGCACCGAGGGCACCGTGGACCTGCTCCGGCAGCGGAACGACCTGTCGGAATCCGCGAAAACCAGGATTCTCGGGGAAAATGCCCGGAATTTTTACGGTGAATGAGCCGCGCAGGAACCTTTTACAAGCCCTGTGCAGGGAAAAGTTGACAACGAGGTTTACATCGGATACCTTAAGCCGATGTTTTTAAGGGGATTCTGTATGACGCGCTGCTTCGTCGGTCTCGCGGGGCTCCTGTTCCTCTTTTTCAGTGGTCTGCCTGTTACTCCGGTCGCGCTGGCCCGTGGCCCTGTTGCAACGGCAGTGGATCCGTTCGCCGTCCCCAAGGGGCTCGAGCCCGCGGTCAAGTTCTGGAAGGCGATCTTTCTCGATTACGACTCGACTCAACTGGTGTTCTTCGACCCCACGAATATGTCGAAGATACACCGAGTGGTCGAGAGCAGGGAGGGCGCCAGGGCACGGCGGGTGGTGCGTTCCGTGCGCGCGCAACTCATGCGTCGCGGCATCCCGTCGCACCGGATCAAGGCGCAGCGCGGTATCAGCGAGCGTTTCGCAGCCGGGGTGCGACGGTCCGGGCGTTACATGGCGCATATGCGCAAGATCTTCTCCGCCCGCGGGCTACCGGTGGAGTTGACCTACCTGCCGCTGGTCGAGTCCTCGTTCAGGAACGACGCGCGCTCGTTCCGCGGCGCCGTGGGCATGTGGCAGTTCATGCCGAGTACCGGACGTCGATACATGCGCGTGACGCGGTTGCTGGACGAACGCAGGGATCCGCTGGAGGCGACCCGGGCGGCCGCCCGTTTGCTGCAGGACAACTACCGGGAGCTCGGGACCTGGCCGCTGGCGGTGACCGCCTACAACCACGGGCGCGCGGGTATGAGCAGGGCGGTGCGCAGACTGGGCACCCGGGACATCGTCACCATCATACGCCGTTACCGCGGGCGCACCTTCAAGTTCGCGTCCAAGAACTTCTACGCGGAGTTTCTCGCGGCCGTGCACATCATGCGCGACCTCGAGCGGCACCTGCCTCACGTCCGGTTCGATCAACTCGTGCGGCTCGACGAGATCAGCCTCACCAAGCGCGTGGCGCTGTCGTCGTTGCTCCGCCACAGCCGGGTGTCCCGAGCCGAGTTGCTGACCTGGAATCCGGCCCTGAGCCGGCGCGCCACGTGGATACCGGCAGGCTATCGGCTGAAGGCGCCGGAACTGCAGGGCCAATGGCTTCGCAAGGCATTGGCGGGCGTCGGCCGGTTGCCGTCGTTTCCGTACCACGTGGTCAGCCGAGGCGATACGCTCTCCGAAATTGCAAGAGCCTATGGCACATCGGCGAGCGCGATCCAGTCGATCAACGGCTTGAGGAGTGCCCATCGATTGCGGGTGGGACAGCGGCTCGAGATCCCTGGCGGTTCGTCTCCAAGCCGGTCGGTGAAGAGGGGAGCTACGAAACGGCGGGTGTATCACCGCGTGCGCCGGGGCGAAACGCTTTCCACCATCGCCGACCGCTACCAGGTGTCGCCGGCTGCCATCCAACGTGCCAACGCCATCCGCAACCGGAACCGGATCCGCGCCGGACAGCGCCTCAGAATACCCGGGACCCAGTCCTGACGGAACGCGGGCGGGTCTGAAACCCGCCCGCCACCTCTCGCCGCCACGCTAGGGCTTGCACGGCCGATGCGATATAATGGCCGGAGCTTATGTACCAGAGCCTTCTCCAGGCCACGGCTGGATTCTACCTTCTGGCGACGGGCGCGTTCATCCTGTACCTGTTCTACCCGCGGGAGTCCTTTTCCCGCGCGGGCCAGGGTCTCCTGCTGGCCGGTTTCGCCGGCCATGCCGCCAAGTTCACGCTCCTGTTCCATGACGCCGGCTTTCCGGCGCTCGCGCAGACCTCCGCCACGCTCTCGTTCTACGGTTGGCTGATGGTGGGCGTGTACCTCACGGTGCAGCTCAAGTATCGGCTTCCCATCCTGGGGGGGTTCGTCGCGCCGCTGGCGTTCCTCATGTCCCTGCGGTCCATTGCCCTGGGAGACCCCGGCCTGGAAACCCCGCCCGCGTTGTTGACCTATTGGCTGCCGCTGCACGTGACCCTGGCGTTGCTGGGCAACGCGGTCTTCGCCCTGGCGTTTGCCGTGAGCGTGGTCTATCTGCTGCTCCGGCGCCAGCTCAAGAACAAGCGGATGACCGGCTTGAGCCGTTCCGTGCCGGCTCTCGAGACGCTGGACCGCCTCAACAAGATCTTCCTGGTATGGGGCTTTCCGTTCATGACCCTGGGTATCCTCACGGGCAGCGTGTGGGCGCACGCGCAATGGGGCACCTACTGGTCCTGGGAGCCGCGCCAGATCACCTCCGCCCTGACCTGGCTGCTGTACGGGATCCTCCTCCACGGCCGTCTGACCGCAGGCTGGCGGGGCCGGAAGGCGGCGGTGTGGACCATCGCGGGATTCATGATCGTCCTGGCCTACTTCCTCTGGGGAGACGCATTTTTCCTGAGCCGCCACGGAGGCCGCTTTGAGTGAGACGGGACGGCAGATACTGGTGGTCGGCCTGAACCACCGGACGGCGCCCGTGGAGGTCCGCGAGCAGCTCGCGTTCTCTCCCAAGCTCCTCAACGGGTCGCTCCATGAACTCGTGACGCTCCCCTCGGTGGACGAGGGCGTGATCCTGTCCACGTGCAACCGGGTGGAGGTGGTGGCCGTGGCCCGGGACGGCCGGACGGGCTTTGACGAGATCGGGGACTTTCTCAGGAAACGGCCCGGCGTCCGCATCGACTCCACCGAAGACCAGCTCTACCACCACGCCCGCAAGAGCGCGGTGCGGCATATCTTCCGGGTGGCCTCGAGCCTGGATTCCATGGTGGTGGGGGAGCCCCAGATCCTCGGGCAACTGAAGGAGTACTACGCCATCGCCCAGCAGGCCGGCACCGTCGGCAGTATCCTGCACCGTCTCTTCCATCGTTCCTTCTCCGTGGCGAAACGGGTCAGGCAGGGAACCGGCATCGCCAACCGGCCGGTGTCGGTGGGCTCGGTGGCGGTGGACCTGGCCAAGCGGATCTTCGACCGGCTGGAGGAAAAGACCGTGATGGTCATCGGCTCCGGCGTCATGGGCGAGTCGCTGGTGCGCCACCTGGTGGAGAACGGCGTGCGGGGTCTGATGATCACCAACCGCACCTTCGAGAAGGCGGTGGAACTGGCGGACCGTTTCGAAGCCAGCCCCATTCGTTTCGAGGACCATGCCCGCTACCTCCGGCTGGCCGACGTGGTTATCGGCTCGGTGGAGTCGGAGGAGGCGCTGATCACGCGTGAAACCGCGGCCGAGGTGCTGCGGGAGCGAAAGCAGGACAACATGTTCCTGATCGACCTCGGCGTGCCCAGGAACTTCGATCCCCTCATCAATGGCCTGGACAACGTGTACCTCTATCACATCGACGATTTGACCGGTGTGGCGCGGGAGAACCTCAAAGGGAGGGAAAGCGAAGCCGACAAGGGAGAGCTGATCGTCGACCAGGAAGTGGAGACATTCTATCGATGGTTTGCCTCGCTGGATCAGGTCCCTACCATCGTCGCGCTGAAGCGAAGGTTCGAAGAGATCCGGGAGGGAGAGCTCAGGAAGTCGCTGGAGTCGAACCTCAAGGATGTTTCCGAGCGGGAGCGCAAGGCCATCGAGGACCTGACCGCGGCCATGATCAACAAGATCCTTCACGGGCCCCTCACGCGGCTCAAGGAGCGGCCCGACGAAGACGCCGCCTACCATGACACCGTCCGGGCGCTGTTCGACCTGGACAAGGAGCCGGGGCCGGAGCGAGGCGATCCGTGAGCATGCACAGGGTCCGCATCGGCACCCGGCGCAGCCCGCTGGCCCTGGCCCAGGCGGAATGGGTCCGAGGCCGTATCCGGGAACACCACACGCAGGCCGCGGTGGAAGTGGTGCCCATCAGGACCAGCGGCGACCGCTTCCGGAACCTGCCCATCGAGAAGATCGGGGCCAAGGGGGTGTTCATCAAGGAGATCGAGGAGGCGCTTCTGGGAGGCGCCATCGACGTGGCGGTGCACTCCATGAAAGACCTGCCGACGGAGACCCCGGAGGGGTTGGCCATCGCCGCGGTGCCGGAACGCGAGGATCCGAGAGACGTGCTGATCAGCCATGTTGCCGGGAGCCTCGCCGAGCTTCCGGCCGAGGCTCGGGTCGGCACCGGCAGTCTCAGACGGCGGGCCCAGGTGCTGAACCACCGCCCGGACCTGACCGTAGTGCCCATACGGGGAAACGTGGATACGCGGCTGGCCAAGCTCCGGCGCGGCGAGGTGGACGCCCTGGTGCTGGCGCTGGCGGGGATGAAGCGCTTGGGCCGGGAGCGTGAGACCACCCAACCGCTGCCGGCCGAGACCTGGCTGAGCGCGGTGGCCCAGGGGGCCCTGGGTCTGGAGACCCGGCGCCACGAGGTGGCGTGGCTGCGCTTCCTGAACCATGAGCCGTCGGCCTTGGAAGTGGAGGCCGAGCGGGCGTTTCTGGGCCGCCTGGAAGGGGGTTGCCAGGTGCCGGTGGGAGCGCGCGCGGTGGTGGCGGAAGACCGGGTTTCGCTGACCGGCATGGTGGCGGAGGCGTCCGGCAGGCGGATCTTCCGGGGAGAGGTCTCGGGGGCGCGCGCGGATGCGGCCTCCCTGGGGATCCAGCTCGCCGAGAGACTGCTGGATGAAGGGGCGGGCGCTGTCCTGCAGGAGGCCCGGCCGTGAGCGACTCGGCGGCCCCGGCGCCACCCGGCGATGCCCCGCTGTGCGGACGGCGGATCCTGATCACCCGTCCGCGCGAGCAGAGCGCAGCCTTCGTGGGCGGCCTGGAAGCCCTGGGCGCCCGGGCAGTGGTGTTTCCCACGGTGGAGATCCTGCCGCTTCGGGACGGCGCCGCCCTGGACGAGGCCGTGCGCGGCCTGCCGGCACAGGACTGGCTGGTCTTCACCAGCGCCAACGGCGTCCGGCACTTCCTGGCGCGTTGCGAGGCGCTGGGGTGCATGGACAGTCTCGGGCGGCTCGACATCGCCGCCATCGGTCCGCAGACCGCCCGCTCGCTGGAGGACCGCGGCCTTTCCGTGAGCCTCGTGCCCGAGGAGTATCGCGCGGAGGGTATCCTGGCCGCTCTGGATACGGATCGGGTGCGCGGACGCCGTTTCCTGCTTGCGCGGGTAGCGGGCGCCCGGGACGTGCTCCCCGAGACCCTCCGCCGGTGGGGCGCGACGGTGACGGTGGTGGAAGCCTACCGCAACGAGCCCGTGCGGCAGGGCGCCCGGAGGCTGGCGCGGGTTCTGAAGCAGGTGGACTGGGTCACGTTTACGAGTCCGAGCACCGTGAATGCTTTCATGGACCTGCTCGCGACGGCCGGCACGGAAACCCGGACCCCAGGGGTCCGGGTGGCGTGCATCGGCCCCATCACTGCGGACGCCGCCCGCAAACGCGGCCTGCAAGTGGAGGTGGTGGCCCGGGAATACACCGTGCCGGGCCTGATCCGGGCGTTGGCAGATTTTTCGGTCCCAGGCTTTGACAGACGCGGAAAGGAATTGTAGGGGCGGGTTTCAAACTCGCCCCTACCGCGAACCACGGCACGCGAAACCAGGGAGGCTATCATGGCGTTTCCCGTAACCCGACCGCGAAGACTTCGACGGACCGCCCTGCTGCGCGATCTCGTGCGCGAGACCGGGTTGAGTCCCCGCGATTTCATCTACCCCTTGTTCGTGTGTCCGGGGCACGACCGGGAGCAACCGATTGCCTCCATGCCCGGCATCGCCCAGCTTTCGGTGGACCGGGCGGCCAGGGAGGCCGAGACCGTGTGGCGGCTGGGTATTCCGGGCGTGATCCTGTTCGGCATCCCCGAGACCAAGGATGCGGTGGGCTCGGAGGCCTACGCCGAGCGCGGCGTGGTGCAGGAAGCGGTGCGGGCCATCAAGGACAAGGCTCCGGACCTGTTGGTGATCACGGACGTCTGCCTTTGCGAGTATACCGACCACGGCCACTGCGGCATCGTCGAGGACGGCGAGGTGGACAACGACGCCTCGCTGGAGCTGCTGGTCAAGGAGGCGTTGTCCCACGCCCGGGCCGGCGCTGACATCGTCGCCCCGTCCGACATGATGGACGGCCGGGTGGGAGCGATTCGCGCAGGGCTGGACGGAGAGGGACTGGAGAACGTGGTCATCATGGCCTACGCCGCCAAGTATGCGTCGGGGTTCTACGGGCCGTTTCGCGAGGCCGCGGAATCGACGCCGCAGTTCGGCGACCGTCGTTCGTATCAGATGGACCCGGGTAACAGCGACGAGGCGCTACGGGAGGTGGAGGCGGATATCGCGGAGGGTGCGGACATCGTCATGGTGAAGCCGGCGCTCTCGTATCTGGACGTCATCTCGCGCGTCAAGCGGCGCTTCCGCCATCCCACGGCCGCGTACAACGTGAGCGGCGAATACGCCATGATCAAGGCCGCCGCCCGGAACGGCTGGATCGACGAGACCACGGTGGTCCCGGAGGTGCTGCTGTCCATCAAACGGGCCGGCGCCGACCTGATCCTTACCTACTTCGCCAAGGAGATGGCGGCGGGACTGTAGAGCGGCGTACGCGCGCAACGGGCACGATCATTCAGACCGTCCCAGCAGGCGGCGCACTTCCTTCACCCTGTTCCGAAGGGTCTTCTCGCACTCGGGTTCGCGGCCGGGGGTATGCACCTGCGCTTCGGAGAGCCGGAAGAGCAGCACCCGGGCGCCCCGGCACAGACGGATGACGTACGTGTTGGAGTCCGCGTCGTGATAGGACTCCAACGCCTTCACGGTGCCGTCCTCCGACCGGATGATGCCGTTGGCCCACGCCTCGATGTCCGGAAGGGCCGTCTCCCCGACGTGTTCGGTAATCATGGACGACGGCTGTCAACTTTTCTGCTTGGGTTTTCGGAAGGGTCGGTGGCAGCTCCCGCAGGCGTTCTTGCCGAAGGACTTGACCAGCTCGGCGGTGCTCTCGCCCGCCCGGGCCTTTGCCGCGATGTCCTGGGCCAGCGTTACGGCGTTCTTGGCCTTTGCCGCGAACTCGTCCCACTGCTCCCAGATCTCCGGCTTGGCGCGCGAGCCGTCGGCGCTTCCCTTGGGAAACGTGTCGGCGTTGATCTTGGCCAACGCTTCCGCCAGCTCGTCGGCACTGGCGGCCACCGACGCGGGGGCGGTGGCGGAGCGCAGGCCCTTGCCGGCCTGGCCGATGTCCTTCATCAGTTGCTGGCGTCCCTCGATCACCTTGTCGAACTGCGCGGCCGAGACGGCACTCGGACCCGCCATCAGGAACGTTCCCGCGATCAAGACCCATAGCCACCGTACTCTCGACATGCTTCTTCCCTCCACTATTGCTCGAACTCGTGCTTCTGAAGCTCCCGCACGAGAGCCGTCAGGTTGGGGTCGCTGTTGACCACGTCGTTTACCTTGTTCTGGAATTCACCCGCGGCACGCTCCAGGGGGCCGGTGTCGATGCGTATCCCGAGCCACTGGGTCAGGCGCAGGACCAGGGCCAGGGTTCCGCGCGGATTCGGAGACGGCGCCAGGTAGTGCGGCAGGGCCGCCCATAGACTCACGTGCGGTATGCCCTCCTTGCGGAAGGTGTCGCTCAAGATCCCGACGATGCCGGTGGGCCCCTGATACCGGGACGGTGTAAAGTTCAACTCCTTCATCAAGGAAGGGTCGGACGAAAAGCCGTTCAGGGGCACCGGTTTCGTGTAGAGCACCTCGTCCAGAAGCGCCCCCAGGGTGATGATGCGGGCAACCTTCCAATGCCGCGCAAGATCCAGCACGGTGGTGGAGAAGGACTTCCAGTGCAGATGCGGCTCGGCCCCCGAAGCGAAGATGAAATCCCGGTCGAGGTCGCTGCCGGTCTTGTAATAGTGAAAGTCGTAGGAAGGCCACTCGATCTCCCGTTGTCCGTCCACCAGACGTACGTGAGGCCTGTGAACCGAGAAGTCGTAGTACTCTTCGGGGTCGATCCGGGCCAACTCCGAGGCCAGGAGCTGCTCGACGAGATACCGGACCGCGGAGGTGGCCGAAGACCCGGCGTCACTCCACCCCGAGAAGGAGAGAATCAGGAAGGGTCGCCGCAAACGGGGCCGGCGGATAAGGGAGACGGCGTCGGAAACCATCCGGTTCATATAGCATATCCGTTCATCCAAACACAGGGTACGGCCTGCCTCCACCGCACCGGAGGCGCGTAACGGAGCCCCGGCGTGCGGGGAGCTTCATCGCGCCATGAACCGGTATCTGTTACACAGGTCATGGGTCCGGCAAGCCGTTTCCCGGAGACGGGCGCTTGCGGACTCATCCATCATGTGCGATTCGACCCGCCAATACGACCCGGTGCTGTACGGTCACGACGCGACGCCGGAGGTGGTGGGGGTGGAGCTCGAAGGCCATGGCCGTATCCGGCTCTTCTCCCGTGCGCCGTCCTCGCTGGTTTCCGGTACGGTTCCGTTCGAGCCGTTCCTCTGGCTGACGTCCGAGGACAAGATCGCAGGATGGGGCGGCGACTGCCGGATCGAGCCGCTGTCGGGAACGGGCAGGTTCCGTCGGTTGGTCTGTTTCCCGGACGTCGGAAGCCTGGAGTCGGCCAAATCCTATCTCCGGCGCAAGAGCGGCAAAAGCCTCGGCGCCCCGGGAGTGCCGTATTTCTACCTGCGCGACCCCGTGCAGCAATACCTCTTGTGGTCCGGGAAGACCCACTTTCTGGGCATGCCCTTCGACCGTCTCGTACGCATGCAGATCGACCTGGAGGTGTATCGGACGGACGGCTTCGAGTTTCCCAATCCGCTCCGGGAAGGCGACCGCATCACCGCCGTCGCCATGTCGGACAGCAGCGGTTGGGAGCGGCTCATATCCGGCAGGGACCATGACGAAGGGGAGATGCTGGCGGAAATGGTCCGCGAGATTCGTGCCCGTGACCCCGACGTGATCGAGGGGCACAACATCTTCCGCTTCGACCTTCCGTACATGGAAGAGCGCGCCCGGCGGTACGGCGTGGACCTGACGGTGGGCAGGGACGGCGGAGTACTGCGCCACCGCCAGGCGCGGTTTCAGGCCGGCGACCGCGTCATCCCGTATCGGAACTACGCGATCCATGGGCGCCACGTCATCGACACGTGGTTCCTCGCGCAGCGCTACAGTGAAGCCGGCCGTGAGCTCAGGCGAAACGGCCTCAAGGACGTGGCGCGCCATTTCGGCGTGGCGTCGCCGGACCGCACCTATATCACGGGCGCCGAGGCAAGCTGGTATTTCGATCACGATCCGGACACGCTTTTTCGTTACGCGCTCGACGACGTCCGCGAAACCCGGGAAATATCCGCAGTCCTCTCGCCCGGTTACTACGTCCAGTCCCGGATCTTTCCGTCCCGTTACCAGGAGACGGCGCTTGCGGACGACCCGACGAAGATCGATTGGCTCATGCTCAGGGAATATCTCGCCCGGCGCCATTCCATCCCCGCGCCCATGACCCGGGCGCCGGTCGCTCGGAAGTATGCGGCGCTGAACGTCCGGGGGGTGTCCCGGCCTGTAGTGCATTGCGATGTCATGGCGCTGTACCCGGCCGTCATGCTGTCCGGTGATGGCCGTCCGGAGGCGGACGAACTCGGGGTCTTTCCCGGATTGTTGGATGGGTTCCGGGAGCTCCGGGAACGGCCCGGGCAATGGTCCGACGCCGCTCCGGCCGGGGAGGACGGCCGTTTCGCGGCAACGGTTCGGTCCGGAATCAAGGTGCTGCTGGACGCGTTCCACGAATACCTGGCGTTCCCCGCCGGCCGCTTCAACGACTTCGGTGCGGCGGACCGCGTGACCCGGGCCGGGGGTGAGCTGGTTCGCCGGTTGGCCGCGGAGATCGAGGAGCGCCACGGTCGGGTGGTCACGGTGGATGCCGGCGGCATCTACTTCGTTCCCCCGGCCGGGCTTGCCGGCGCCCCGGCGGTGGAGGCGCTGGTGGCGGAGGCGGCGGTGTCGCTGCCGTGGAAGGTAGAGCTGCCGCTGGCGCGATGTCCGGCGATGTTCTGCTACGCGCCGGGGAATCACGCGCTTCTGGCCGAGCGGGACGAACTCTTCGTGAGCGGTTCCGATTTGAGCGGACGCGGGATCGAGCGTTACCGGCGCGAGTGGCTGGAGGAAATGCTCAGGCTCCTGCTCCGGGGACGGAAGGGCGAGGTCCCGGCGCTGTACGAACGGTATCGTGAGGCCATCACGCACCACCGCCTCGATCTGTTCCTGCTGAAGCGGACCGAGACCCTGCGGGAATCGCTGGACGACTACCAGATAAAGGTCAAGGGCGGGAAACAACATCCCCGCGGCGCCTATGAGGTGGCCCTGCGATCGGAACGGAAGTACCTGTCCGGGGATCAGATCTCCTACTACGTCGCGGGGGAAGGGGCCAACGTGATGGTGAACGAGAACTGCCGGCATGTCTCGGAATGGGACCCTGCCAGCCCGGATGAGAACGTGGACTACTACAAGGCCAGACTCCGCGACCTCTACGAACAGTTCCGTCCCTTCGTCTCGGAGCCGTGAATTGCGTTCCCGGCGCGTTCCCGGCGCTTTTCATTGACCCTGCGACCCGTTACGGCCTATAATGCCGCACGGTTCGATCTTTCGAGGAAAACAAACAGGAGGTGCTTGATGGACTTGATGGAGCTCGTTCAATTTCTATTGCGTTGGGTGCATTTATTGGCCGGCGTGACCTGGATCGGTCTGCTCTACTACTTCAACTTCGTCCAGACGCCGTTCTTCGCCGAAACCGAAGCAGGGACCCGCACCGGCGCCATACAGAAACTCGTGCCCCGCGCCCTGTGGTGGTTCCGCTGGGGCGCCATGTTCACCTTCCTGGCCGGAATCCTCATCTACCTCATCAAACTCACGCAGCTCGGCGGGGACTTCTTCACGTCCGGCTACGGCATGGCCATCACCATCGGCGGCACCATGGGAACGATCATGTTCCTCAACGTGTGGCTGGTGATCTGGCCCAATCAGCAGGTGGTCATCGCCTCCGCCAACAAGGTGGCCGAGGGGGGAGAGCCGCTTCCGGACGCGGCCGGCAAGGGTCAGTGGGCCGGGTTCGCCTCCCGTACCAACACGCTGTTCTCCATACCCATGCTGTTCCTGATGGGCGCGGCGAGCCACTATCCGCACGGGGAGTCCGGCGGTGGCGGTCTGGCGGTTTTCTGGATCGTCAGCCTCGCGATCATCGCCGTCGTCGAGCTGAACGCACTGGTGGGTAACGCCACGGGAGGCACCAAGAAACTCCTGACGTCCATTCCGGGCACGATCTGGAGCGGCTTGATCCTCACCGCGGTCTTTTGGGTGCTTCTGGAGATCGCGTAGCCCGCTTACGGCTGCGCCAGATAGGCAGCGATATCGGCAATCCTCTTTCTCAGTTGGGGGTAGGTGGGCATGGCCTTGGTCGTTCGTTGGGGTTCGTAGCCGGGCGGATAGCGTTTGTGCAGGACCTTGGCCTCCAGCAGTTCCAATGAAGATCCCTTGATGGCCGGACCCTGGGAGCCCGGCTTGCTCGGGTCTGTGTTGTGACACACGATGCAGGTCGCGATGTAGAGCCGCCTCCCTCGGGCCGGGTCCGGTCCCTTCACCGCTTGCGAATCCTTACCGTTGTCGCCACACGCGCCGGTTAGCGCCAGCGCAAGGCAAACCGCCAGAGTCAATCCGAATCTGCGCATTTTTGTGAATGGGATGCAGGGGCGGGTCGCGGGACCGGACACTAGCCGCCGCTCACGGGTTCGCGCATGGTGACGAACTCCTCCGCCGCGGTGGGGTGTATCCCGATGGTCCGGTCGAAGTCGGCCTTGGTGGCGTTGCAGCTCAGCGCCACGGCCAATCCCTGAATGATCTCGCCGGCGTCGGCCCCCACCATGTGGCAGCCCACGACCCGGTCGCTGGCACGCTCCACGATCAGCTTCATCATGGTCTTCTCGTCCCGTCCGGACAGGGTGTGCTTGAGCGGCCTGAAGGCGGAACGGTAGACGTCCACCTCGCCGCAGCGTTCCCGGGCGGCTTCTTCGGTGTATCCCACCGTTCCCACCGGCGGCTGGCTGAAGACCGCGGACGGAACGTTGCGGTAGTCCATCGGCCCGACCTCCCCCTTGAACACGGTCCGGGCGAAGATCATGGCCTCGGCAATGGCCACGGGGGTGAGCTTGACCCGGTCGGTGACGTCGCCGAGGGCGTAGATGGACGGGACGTTGGTTTGAAAACGCTCGTTGACCACCACCGCGCCGCTGCGGGTCAGCTCGACGCCGGTCTCCTCAATGCCCAGCCCGCGGGTGTTGGGCAGCCGGCCCGTGGCGAACATCACGGCATCGGTTTCCAGCGTCCGGCCGTCCTTCAGGGTGGCCGTCAGGTCTCCTCCGTTCTTCTCGATGGCGGCGATATCCGCATCGAAGCGGAGGTCGATGCCCTTCTTGCGCATTTCGTCTGCCAGCGTGTTGCGGACGTCGAGATCGAAGCCGCGCATGAACAGCGGACCGCGATAGAGCTGGATGACCTCGGCGCCGAGTCCGTTGAAGATACCCGCGAACTCCACCGCGATGTAGCCCCCGCCCACGATGACGACACGCCTGGGCATCTCCGCCAGGTGGAAGGCCTCGTTGGACGTGATGGCGTGCTCCTTGCCCGGAACGTTCGGCACCGTGGGCCAGCCCCCGGTGGCCACGAGGATGTTGGCGGCGGTGACCTTCCGGCCCGCTACCTCCACGGTATGCGGGTCCAGCACCCGGGCGCGGGACTCGAACAGTTCGACTCCATGGCTCTGGAGCAGGCCGCGGTAGATCGAGTTGAGGCGCGCGATCTCCCGGTCCTTGTTGCGGATCAGCAACGGCCAGTCGAAGGCGCGTGCGTCCACGGTCCAGCCGAAGCCGGCGGCGTCCTCGAAGTCGTCGGCGAAGTGGGAGCCGTAGACCAGCAGCTTCTTGGGAATGCAGCCGACGTTGACACAGGTACCGCCCAGGTACCGTTCTTCCGCCACCGCCACTCGCGCGCCGTGGACGGCCGACATGCGGCTGGCGCGTACGCCCCCGGAGCCCGCGCCGATGGTGAACAGGTCGTAGTCGTAGCGTGTGTCCGTACTCAAGGGATGCCTCCCTCCGGTGATCCATGGAACAGAAAGGAAGCCCCCAGGGCCTCGGCGCCCGGCACTCGCAGAGCGTCGTCGCCCACGTTGTCGTAGCGGACGTGGCCTTCGTCGAAGTAGCGGCGCGTGGCGGTCAGGTCGTCGGTGCGAAGGGACACCTCGGCAATGTAGGGTGTGCAGGGCAGCTCCCGGTCCGGGTAAAGCTCGCGAAAGCGTCGGGCCTGGATGAAGACGACGCGGCCTTGGTGAAGCCCCATCTCCCAGGCGTCCGTCCGTTCCAACGGCTCCACCCCGACGAACCGGCTGAAGCGCTCGGCCGCTTCCCTGGGGTCGTCCACGCACACCAGCACGCCGGTGAGGGCGGCAGCGGCGTTGGGCTGGTGCTGGTACCGGGGCTGCCACACCAGCTCCGGCGTGTGGTGGGTGACGATCTGGATGCGCCCCTCGGGCATGACCTCCGGGGACACCCGGATGACCGAGAAACGGCAGGTCTCCTCGCCGGTGTCGGTGGGCACCGGGCGGGCCAGCCGCACCAGCGGCAGGAGCTTGAAGCCGTCTTGTCCGATGCGTTCGTGGTTCTCCTCGGGCCGGTCGGCCGCGAACGCGATCAGGTGCCAACCCGGGTAGCGGTCGAGCTGCGCCCGGAGCTGTCGAGACAGCGGCGTGTCCACCGTGGGCCCGAGCATCTCGAGGTAGCCCCGGCCGAAGATGGCGCACTGATTGCCGGTGCCGCTGGGGGTGGCCGCAACGCCGGGCTCGGTGCTGGCCATGTGTGCCACGAACGGCGTCAGGGAGAAGCCCAGCTCCTCGAGTCTCCGGGGCGACGCGTCGAAGTCCGGGACGAAAAGTCCCACGTGGTCGAGATACACCTCACGCCCCTCCGGGACGAGACGGCTCTGTGACATGGCGGCTCCTTGGTCTTCAGGATTTCGCGATAACCTCGGTCAACCGGTGATCGGGTCCGGCGCCAGGGTCGCGGTCATGAAAGCCGGAAGGGGCGGCGCGGAAATGCGTCCCCTGAATAAAACGTAGCCAATACCCGGTGTTCCCGCAACTCGGACCGGCTCCCGGGAGCGCACACCCGGACGGTTGACGCGACTGGTGCAAAAAGTGATATTCAGGCTCGAAGTCGAACGAGCTTCGGAGCAGAACGAGCCTCGAAGCAGAACGAGGAGCATCGCGTGGCGGACCACCCTGGACCCGCATTGATACTCGCAGGACTCAAGGAGGCGGGGGTCGACCTTGTCGCGACCCTGCCCGACATCAATCTGCACCCGTTGCTGGAGCGGGTGGCGGCGGACCCGGATATCGTTCACGTGCCCCTTTGCCGTGAAGAGGAAGGCATCGGCATCTGCACCGGCGGTTATCTGGTGGGCAAGAAGTGCGCGCTGATCATGCAGAACGGGGGGCTGTTCAACAGCGTCAACGGCATCGTTTCCACCCTTCTGCAATACAACCTGCCGCTGCTGCTGTTGATCTACTACGCCGGGGACGTGGGTGACCGTTCGTTCAGCACCAACGGGGCCATGACGCAACCGGTGCTGAGCGCTCTCGGCATCCGCCACTTCATTCTGCGGGATCCGGACGAAGCCGGGACGTTGATCAAACGAACGCAGATACTCACCCAGGACTACAAGCGACCGGTGGCCGTGCTGCTGACCAAGGACGTGCTGGGCCGGCGCCGTCCGGGAGAATGACGGGCTGCGGCGGACGCGCGCGCCAGGGGACGGTTGATGAACCGTATCGAATGTTTCAAGGTCATGGCGGAGTTGGCCGGGGATGCCCTGGTGGTGACCGGCGCCGGCGGCAATACCGTCGAATGGTACGCGTGCCGGCCGGGCGACGGCAATTTCCGCGTCCGCACCATGGGCCTGGTGTCCTCCATAGCGCTGGGCATGGCCCTGGGGTTGCCGCACCGGCAGGTCGTCGCCATCGACGGCGACGGCTCGCTGTTGATGAACCTCTGCAGCCTGCCCACCATCGCACGGAAGAACCCGCCCAACCTGACCCACGTGGTACTCGACAACGAGGTCTACGAGGCTTCCGGGGAGATCGATACCGCCACCGGGGGCGCCACGGACCTTGTGGCCATGGCCCGTGGGGCGGGTATCCGCAAGGCGTCGTGGGCGGCGAGCCCCGATGACCTGCGGGCGCTCTTTTCCAAAGCCCTGGAAGGCCGCGATGCGGCGTTCATCGGGCTCAAGGTGGAGACCGCCCGCGCCGAGGTGCCGCCGTATCCCATGGACGAGGTGGAGAACAAGTACCGCTTCATTCGCCACGTGGAGCAGACCGAGGGCATGAACATCCTCAGCATGCCCATGCCGGTCAGCTTTCTGAAGCACTGAGCGCAGTGGAGGACGGACCGTAACCTTGTCGGGCATCATCGAGGCTGCATCATGAAAATCGATTGTCACGCGCACTACGTACCGCCGGCCGTGCTGGAACGGCTCCGCAAGGATGGCCCGTCGTTCGGGGTGGAAGTCGGAGAGGAGACGCCCGAGGGGCCGCGCCTGCGTCTTGGCGGGAGGCCGTTGGCCCGGCCCATACTGGCGCCCGCCACGGACCTGCCGAAGCGGCGGGATACCGTGCGGGAGAGCCGCGTGGACCGGCAGATCCTGTCCGCATGGATGGACATCGTGGGGTACATGCTCCCGGTCGAACAGGCGGTCAACTGGAGCCGCATGCTGAACCGGGCCATGCGCGAGGCGCTGGCCGCCGGCGACAGCGACGGCCAGTTCCGGGGCACCGCCACCGTGCCGCTGCAGGACGGCGCCGCCGCGGCCGAGGAGCTCGAGTTCGCGGTGGAGGAGTGCGGGCTCAACGGCGCCATGATCGGCTCCAACATCGACGGCGCCAACCTCGACGATCCGTCGCTGGATCCCTTCTGGAAGACCGCGGAGCGCCTGCAGGCGCCGCTGATCATCCACCCGTTGAACCCCCTGGGCATCGAACGGTTGGGCACCTACTTCCTGACCCATATCGTGGGCCTCCTGGCCGACACCACCGTGGGAGTGGCGTGCCTCTACTTCGGCGGCGTGCTGGACCGCTTCCCGGATCTCAAGATCATCCTGTGCCACGGCGGCGGGTTCCTGCCGTACCAGTTCGGCCGTATGACTCGGGGCCGGGAGATCCAGCCGGCGATTCAAAAGACCACCTCGCTCATGGGCCGGGACGTGCTGCGCTGGTTCTACTACGACACCATCGTGTTCGAGCCGGACGTGCTGGAGTTCCTGGTGGCGGAGGTGGGCGCCGACCACGTGCTGCTCGGGAGCGACTGCCCCTTCGGCATCGGCGATCCCAACCCCATCGAGATCGTCGAGAAGATCCGCTTGACCCGGACGGACAGGGACAAGATCCTCGGCGGCAACGCGGAGCGGTTGTTCGGCACGGGCTGATCGGGAACACCGCGGCCGCGGCAACGGAGAGATCGTATGAAAGACCTGCGGTCATTCATGGACCGTCTTGAGAACGAAGGCCCCGAGGAGCTACTGCACATCCGCAAGCCGGTGCGGCCCGAGCACGACGTGACCAGCCTGCTGATGGAGCTGGAGTCGTCCGGCCGGTTTCCCACGCTGTTCGTGCACGAAGTACAGGGCTTTTCGATGCCCGTGATCACGAACCTGCACGCCACCCGCAGCCGTTTGGCCATGGCGCTGGACGTGGACGCCAACGACCTCGTGGAGGAGTACCGCAGGCGGGAAAGCCGGCCCATGGCGCCGGAGCTCGTCGAGGACGGTCCCGTCAAGGAAGTGGTGTGCACCGGGGCGGACGTCGACCTGGGCGAGATCCCGCTGTTGACCCACTTCGATGTCAGCACGGCGCCTTACGTGACCGCGGGCATCGTCGTCGCGAGGGACCCCGTGAGCGGGGTGCGCAACCTCAGCTTCAACCGGGCCATGATGGTGGAGCGGAACCGGCTGCGCATGCATCTCGCCCCCGGGATGCACCTCAGACGTTGCCAGCGCAACGCCGAGGAACGGGGCGAGCCCCTGGACATCGCCTTCATCGTGGGGGTCCATCCCGCCTTCGCCATCGGCGCCCTGTCGTTGGCGGCCTTCGACGTGGACGAGTACGACGTCATCGGCGGCATGATGGAGCAGCCGGTGCCGCTGGTGCGGTGCGAGTCCGTGCCCATCGAGGTCCCGGCCCACGCGGAGATGATTCTGGAGGGGCGGATCCTGCCGAACGTTCGCGAGGAGGAGGGCCCCTTCGGCGAGTTCACCGGCCACGCGGTGGGGGTGCGCAGGAATCACGTGGCGGAGATCACCGGCGTCACGCTTCGGCAAGAGCCGCTTTACCAGGATATCTTCACCGGTCACTCGGAGCAGCGGCTCATGGGCTCCATCCCCCGCGAGGCGGCGATCTTCAGGGCCGTGAAGGCGGTGGCCGCCGGCGCCCGGGCCGTGCACATGCCGCCCTCGGGGTGCTCGCGGTTTCACTGCTACATCTCCCTGGACAAGCGCTCCGACGGCGAGGTCCGGAACGCGGTGATGGCGGCCATGGCCACCGACCTCTATCTCAAGCTCGTGATCGTGGTGGACGGGGACGTGGACGTCTACAACGAGCGCGACGTGATGTGGGCGGTGGCCAATCGTGTGCAGGCGGATACCGACACGCTGGTCATTCCCCGTTGCCAGGGGTCCGAGACCGACCCGTCCAGCGGTGAAGGGGGCACGACGGCCAAGATGGTCATCGACGCCACCAAGAAACGGAAGGATTTCCCCAAGCGGCTCGCCGTGCCCGAGGCCGTGCGCGAACGGGTCCGGTTAGAGGATTACATCGGCTGAACCGGGAAGAGCCCGGAACGGTCACAAGACCCATCAAGGAGGTACACGATGGCAGAGACCAGCAGGGCGGCAACGTTGCTTGCTCCGAACAAGCTTGAAATCCGGGAATATCCCATACCCGACGTTCCCGATGACGGTGGGTTGCTGAAGGTCGAGATGGGTGGCGTCTGCGGCTCCGACGTGAAGTACTATCACGGACGGATCAACCTGCCGTTGCCCATCATCCTGGGACACGAGATCCTCGGCCGGGTGGACAAGCTCGGCGCCAAGGCCGAAAAGATCCACGGGGTCAAGGAAGGCGACCGAGTCATCCTCAAGGGCGCCATCGGCTGCGGCCGTTGCGCCGACTGCCGGCGCAACGCGCAGCGGTTCTGCAGGAACCGGACGAACTACGGCGGCCGCACCACCAGCGCCAACCCGCCGCACCTGTTCGGCGGCTTCGCGGACTATCTCTACCTGGCGCCCGACGTGCTGATGACCAAGATCAGCGACGACCTTCCCGCGGAGGCCGCGGCCCTTATCGGCTCCGTCATGGCCAACGGCTTTCAGTGGGCGCTTCGTCGCGGCGGCGTCAAGATGGGCGACTACGTGCTCATCCAGGGTCCCGGGCAGCAGGGGCTGGCGTGTACCTTCGCCTCGAAGCACGCGGGTGCGGCGAAGATTTTCGTGTCCGGCATCGGCCGGGACGCCCCCCGGATGGAGTTGGCCAAAAAGTGGGGCGCCGACCGGATCATCAACGTCGAGGAAGAGAACGTCGTGGACGTCGTCCGGGAGGAAACCGACGGCGCCATGGTCGACGTGGTGGTGGACGTGTCGGGCAACCCCAGGGCGATCCTGGCCTCCATCGATTGCCTGCGGCGGCAGGGCACCATGGTGCTGGCCGGGCTCACCGGCGACAAGACGGTCACCGAGGTCCACATGGACAAGCTGGTGTGGGGCGAGATCAAGCTCCAGGGCTGCTTCACCGGCGACAACGATGCGGTGGAAGCCACCATGCGGCTCATCGAAGCCACCCGGTTCCCGGTGGAGGAGATGGTCAGCCACGTGTTCTCGCTGGATGAGACCGAGAAGTGCATCCAGGCCGTGGGCGGCGAGGTCCCGGAGATGTTCCCGACCAAGGCGTTGATCAAGCCGTAGGAGCCCGCCATGAGCCAAACCTGTAGAGCGGCGACCCTGGTGGCGCCGGCCAGGATCGAGGTCCGCGAGTACCCGGTCCCGGATATTCCGCCGGACGGCGGGCTCCTGAAGGTGGAGATGGGCGGTGTGTGCGGCACGGACTACAAGTACTACACCGGGAAGCTGAATCTGCCGATGCCCATCATCCTCGGCCACGAGATCCTCGGCCGGGTGGAGAAGCTCGGCGCCAGGGCGGCCGAGATACACGGCGTCGAGGAAGGCGACCGCGTCATCATCAAGGGATCGCTGGGGTGCGGCCGTTGCGCGGACTGCCGGCGCGGCGGGGACCGGTTCTGCAAGCAGCGTTCCGCCTACGGCTCGCGGATGTCCTCGGCGGACCCGCCGCACTTGTTCGGCGGCTTCGCCGAGTACCTGTACATCACCCCCAGCGCGTTGCTGACCCGGATCAGCGATGACCTTCCACCGGAGGCCGCGGCCCTCATCGGGGCGGTGATGGCAAACGGCTTCCAGTGGGCGCTGAGGCACGGCGGCGTCAAGATGGGCGACTACGTGCTGATCCAGGGACCCGGCCAGCAGGGACTCGCCTGCACCTTCGCCGCGAGTCACGCGGGCGCCGCGCGCGTCTTCGTTACCGGGATCGGCCGCGACAAGAACCGGCTGGAGGTGGCCCGGCAGTTCGGCGCGCATCGCACCATCAACGTGGAAGAGGAGAACGTGGTGGACGTGATCCGGGAGGAGACCGACGGCGCCATGGTCGACGTCGCCGTGGATGTGTCCGGCAACCCGGCCGCCATCGTTGCCTCGGTGGACTGTCTCAGACGGCAAGGGAAGCTGGTGGTCGGCGGACTGACGGGCGACAAGACCGTCACGCCCATGCTGATGGACAGGCTGGTGTGGGGGGAGATCTGCGTCCAGGGAGCGTACACCGGCGACAACGACGCCATAGACGCCACCCTTCGGCTGATGGAGACCACCGGCTTTCCGGTGGAGCAGATGGTGAGCCACGTCTTCTCGCTCGACGAAACCGAGGACTGCATTCGCGCGGTGGGCGGAGAAGTGCCCGAGATGTTTCCCACCAAGGCGCTGATCAGGCCGTGACGACCCCCACCCGCCGATCCGGTGCCGGCGGACCCGCGGCCTTCCGCCCATGAGGCTGTTCGCGCCCGCCAAGGTGAACCTCAACCTCCGGATCACCGGGCGGCGTGACGACGGCTACCATCTCCTGGACTCCCTGATGGTGCCCATCAGCCTGGGTGACGACGTCGAGATCTCCCGAGTTGACGGGCCCCCGCAGTCGGTGACGGTGCACGCGGATAGTCCGGATGTGCCTCCGGGGGAAGAGAATACCGTTCATCGGGCGGCGCAGGCGTTCTATGGGCGGACGGGCCGCAGTGAACCCGTCGCCGTGAGTATCCGCAAACGCATCCCCATCGGCGCCGGGCTCGGCGGCGGCAGCACCGATGCCGCCGCTACCCTGCGGGGAATGAACGACCTGCTCGGGACGGGCTTGACCACCGGGGATCTCCTGGCGCTGGCGGTGTCAGTGGGGGCGGACGTGCCCTTCTTCATCCGCGGCGAGGCGGCCCGGGCGCGGGGAATCGGCGAGCGGCTGAGCCCGGCGGGCCCGTTGCCCCGGCTCTGGATGGTCGTGCTGTTTCCCAACTTCCCGGTGTCCACGGCCTGGGTCTATCGCAACCTCCGGTTCAAGTTGACAAAGCCGTCCAGGAATAATAACTTGATCGGAAATTTGGACACTCCACACGAAGTGGCTCAGGTGATGGTCAATGACCTCGAAAAGGTAACCATCGGCCGCTATCCGCTCATTGCCCGTCTCAAACGTCGCCTTGACGAAGAGGGGGCAATCGGCAGTCTCATGTCTGGAAGCGGCTCCTCGGTTTTTGGGGTATTCGCTGACAAGGCGGACGCCGAAAGGGCGTTCGCGGGCTTCGAGGGCGAAAAAGACATCCGTGCGTATCTGGCTTTTTCGCTGACATGAGGGCAGGCCATCCGTCCCCGGACGGAAAGGAGGTCCCTGTGGAGGTCACGGAAGTCAAGGTCTTTCCCGTTGAGGAGGATAAGCTCAAGGCTTATGTGACCATCACCCTGGACGACTGCTTCGTGGTTCGGGATCTCAAAGTCATTCGCGGCACTTCGGGTCTCTTCGTTTCCATGCCCAGCAAGAAACGCCGGGACGGAACCTACAAGGACGTGGCGCACCCGCTGAACAGCGAGACCCGCAGGATGATCGAAGAAAGGATTATCGCGGCATACAGGGACGTTACATCGGGCGATGCGGGCCAGGACCGGGACGGCGAGTAGCCGTTCCGGGACAAGACACTCGGACGCCGACGGGACGGGATGGGCGGTCGCCAAGTGGTAAGGCCCCGGATTTTGGATCCGGTATACGAAGGTTCGAATCCTTCCCGCCCAGCCAAGCTCTCTCCTTCGATGGGCCGGTGAGCCGTCACGGCACGAGACAGCACCGGCGCGGACTCCACCCCAGGGTAAGCTATGGGATCGTTGCACGATGAAATGAGGATCTTCGCGGGTAACTCCAATCCCCCGCTGGCGCGTGACATATGTCGCAATCTCGAGATCCCGCTGGGAGAGGCGTTGGTGGAGAACTTCAGCGACGGCGAGATAAGGGTGGAGATCAAGGAGAACGTGCGCGGCTGCGACGTCTTCGTGATCCAGTCCACGTGCGCCCCGGGCAACGACAACCTGATGGAGCTGCTCATCATGCTGGACGCGTTCAGGCGCGCGTCGGCCAAGAGGGTCACCGCGGTGATTCCATACTACGGTTACGCGCGGCAGGACCGCAAGGTGGCTCCCAGGGTGCCCATCAGCGCCAAGCTGGTGGCGGATCTCATCACCACCGCGGGCGCCTCGCGCATGCTCACCATGGACCTCCATTCGGGTCAGATCCAGGGGTTTTTCAACATACCGGTGGACAACCTCTACGCGTCGCCGGTGTTGCTCCATTACATGGGGGGCCGGATCGGCGAGGAGGATTTGATCGTGGTGTCGCCGGACGCGGGCGGAGCCCAGCGAGCGCGGGCCTTTGCAACGAAGCTCAACGTCTCGCTGGCGGTCATCGACAAGCGCAGGGCCGACGCCAACGTCGTGGAGGAGATGAACATCATCGGCGAGGTGGAAGGCAAGACCACCATCCTCATCGATGACATGGTGGACACGGCCGGGACCATCGCCATGGCCGCCGAAGCGTTGGTCCGGGCCGGGGCGAAGAAGGTCATCGGCTGCTGCACCCACGCCGTCCTTTCGGGGAAAGCGCTGGACAGGATCAATGACTCGCCCATGGAGGAGATGGTGGTGACCGATACCATTCCCTTGAGCGCCAAGATGGCCAGGTGCGGGAAGATAAAGCCCTTGTCGGTGGCGCCCCTGATCGGGGAAGCCATCCACAGGACCCACCTGGAGAGGTCCATCAGCTCCCTTTTCTGATCGGCAGATTCGCAGCACGCAGCAAATCGGCAGGAGGTTCAGGTTTTGGAAACGGTAGAAGTTTCGGTAGAGACGAGGCAGGTCGGCAACAAGCGTGACGCCGGCCGCCTGCGTCGTAGTGGAAAGCTTCCGGGGGTCGTTTACGGTCGGGGAACCGACGGTGTGGCCATGCAGGTGGATGACCGGGATCTCAGGACCCGCGTCGGCACCCTGGAGGGCTCCCACGTGCTCCGGTTCAAGTCCGCCGCCGGCAATCTCGACGGCAGGCTCGTCCTCATCAAGGATGTGCAGTATCACCCGGTGACTCACGCCATCGCCCACATTGACTTCTATGAGGTCGATGTGTCGCGAAAGATCACCGTGATGGTGGGCCTTCACTACGTGGGGCGGCCCGAGGGGGTGGTTCAGGGGGGGGTGTTGCAGCCCATCGCGCGGGAATTGGAGGTCGAGTGCCTTCCCATGGATATCCCGGCGCAGTTGGAGGTGGACGTCTCGCCGCTGCAGATCGGTCACGGGCTTAAGGCCGGCGATATCACCCTGCCGCCCAACGTGATCAACCACACTCCGGATCTGGCTCTGGTGTCGGTGCTGGCGCCCACGGTCATCGCCAAGGAAGGGGAGGAGGCCGAGGCCGAAGCGGCGGAAGAAGCGGCGGCGGAGGCGGCCGCGGAACCGACCACCGAGTGATCCCCGCGCGTGTTGGCGATGGTTCGAAGTCCGGCGCGTGCGCGGGCTTCCGTATCGGGTCACGAGCGTGAAGCTCGTGATGGGCCTGGGCAACCCGGGCCGGCGATACCTGCGCACGCGGCACAATCTCGGATTCCTTTTGCTGGACCGCGTCGCCGAAACCAGAGGCATCCGGATCGGCGACGAGCGGTGCGAGTCTTTGGTCGGTCGGGGAGAGTGGGAGCGAGAGTCCCTCGTGCTCGCAAAGCCCCAGACCTACATGAACAACAGCGGTTTGGCGGCCGCAGCCCTGTTGAGGCGCTTTCGGGTCCGGGGTGCGGACTTGGTGGTGGTCTACGATGACCTGGATCTGCCCTTCGGACGCCTGAGGATTCGCTGTGGCGGTTCCGCCGGCGGGCACCGGGGTCTGGCGTCCATCCTGCAGCACGTGGCCGACCGTGATTTCGTCCGGCTTCGCTTGGGCATCGGCCGTCCGCCGGCGGGCATGGACGCGGTGGACTACGTGCTGAGCCGCTTCCCGGATGAGCAGCAGGACTCGCTGGACGGCGTGTTGACGAGGGCCGCGGAGGCGCTGGAAGCAATCGTGCTGGAGGGCCCGGTCCGGGCCATGGAAAGTTTCAATAGACTTCATTAGAGGAGGCGTTATGGAGGGTTTAGCGGTCTGGGCTCCGCTACTGGGCGCGGCCGGACTTCTCATCGCGTACGGGGCCTATCGCGGCATTGTCAAGGTCGGAGTCAAGGATGCGGAAATGCAGTCCGTCAGCGATTCCATCTACGAAGGGGCCATGGCCTTCCTGAAGCGCGAGTACATCGTTCTTTCGGTTTTCGTGGTGGTGGTGGCGCTGCTGCTGGCGTGGCAACTCGGAGTCGCTACCGCGTTGTCGTTTTTCGCGGGCGCGACCTGCTCGGTGATCGCCGGGTTTCTCGGCATGAAGGCGGCCACCCGCGCCAACGTGCGCACCACCCAGGCGGCCGCGGAAGGCGGCCAGTCGGAGGCGCTGCTCATGGCCTTCAACGGCGGCTCGGTGATGGGTCTTTCGGTGGCCAGTCTCGGTCTCCTGGGCGTAGGCATCCTCTACCTGGTCTACGGCGACCCGGAAAACGCCAGGTACATCAGCGGGTTCGCCATGGGCGCCAGCTCCATCGCCCTGTTCTCCCGTGTCGGCGGCGGCATCTACACCAAGGCCGCGGACGTCGGCTCCGATCTGGTGGGCAAGGTCGAGGCGGGCATTCCGGAGGATGATCCGCGCAATCCCGGCGTCATCGCGGACAACGTCGGCGACAACGTCGGCGACGTCGCCGGCATGGGCGCCGACCTGTTCGAATCCTACGTCGGCTCGGTGATCGCGACCATCGCCATTGCCAGCACCATCGCGCCGAGCGGGCTCGCCGGCCTGTTCTCGGCCCAGGACAACGCCTCCCGTGCGACGCTGATGGCGCTGCCGCTGATCCTGGCGGTGCTGGGGCTCATCGCCTCGGTGGCAGGCATCTATTCCATGCGGGTGTTCAAGAAGATCGACCCACAGTCGGCGCTGCGCGGCGCCACGGTCCTTACCACGGTGCTGTTCCTGGCCGCGGCGCTGGCGCTCATCCTTGCCTATGGCGTCACCATCGGCGTTTTCTGGGCCGTGCTCGCGGGTTCGCTGGGAGGTATCCTCATCGGCCTCATCACCGAGTACTACACTTCCGCCAAGCCGGTGCAGCGCATTGCCGAGGCCAGCCGCACCGGCCATGCCACCAACATCATCCACGGACTGGCCGTGGGACTGGAGAGCGTCGCGGCTCCCGTCGTGGTCATCGCCATCGCCATCTGGGTGTCCTACGACGCGGCCCAGCTCTATGGCATCGGCATAGCCGCGGTGGCCATGCTGGCCACGGTGGGCATCACCATGAGCGTGGACGCCTACGGCCCCATCGCCGACAACGCCGGCGGCATCTCGGAGATGTGCGGCCTGGGACCCGAGGTGCGCAAGATCACCGACGGGCTCGATTCGCTGGGCAATACCACCGCGGCCATCGGCAAGGGCTTCGCCATCGGTTCGGCGGCGCTGACCGCACTGGCGCTGTTCTCCGCCTACACGAGAACGTTGGATACCGAGCTGGCGGCCATGGGGCGGCAGCCGGTGCAGATCCTGGTGACCTCGCCGGAGGTCGTCGTGGGCCTGTTCATCGGCGGTCTGATCCCGTACCTGATCGGCGCCATGACCATGACCGCGGTGGGAAGGGCCGCCGGTCGGATGATCGACGAGATCCGCCGGCAGTTCCGCGAGATCCCCGGGCTGCTGGAAGGCCGCGTGGGAGTCAAACCCGATGCGGCGAGCTGCGTGGACATCTCCACCCGCGCGGCCATCAAGGAGATGGTGCTGCCGGGGCTGGTGGCGGTGGTCGTGCCGGTGGCGGTGGGTTTCGCGCTGGGGCCGGTGGCGCTGGGTGGCATGTTGGCCGGGGCGATGGTGTCGGGCGTTCTGCTGGCGCTGCTCATGTCCAATGCCGGCGGCGCCTGGGACAACGCCAAGAAATACATCGAGCGGGGCGACCTCCAGAACGAGCAGAAGGGCGGCGAGGCGCACAAGGCGGCCGTGGTGGGCGACACCGTCGGCGATCCCCTCAAGGATACCTCCGGCCCGTCCATGAACATCCTCATCAAACTCATGTCGGTGGTTTCGCTGGTCATCGCGCCGCTGCTGGTGTGAGCTCGAAGGTTGTAAACGGGCAACCCCTGTGCTAGGTTGACGAATCCTGATCCCCTGAAATGGCGTCCTTCGAGGACGCCATTTCGGATAATGGCAAACGATCAGACAAGGAATCAGAGGGTTCCGGACTCGATAGGACATGACTGACGAAACGACCCATTACGAGACGCTTTATATCGTCCACCCCGTTCACAGCGGTAGAAACCAGGATCTCCGTGACAGATTCCGGGGGGTTCTGGAAGGGCAGGGCGCGACCGTTACCCACTTCGAGGAGTGGGGCATGCGCGAACTCGCCTATCCCATCGAGAAGCAGGGCCGGGGTTTCTACAACCTCATTCAGTACAAGGCTTCGGCGGGAACCAGCGAGGAGCTCGAGCGGCTGATGCGATTGAGCGACGAGGTCATGCGCTGCATGACCGTGGTTCTGGATGACGACGTACGCTCCCTGGCCCAGGCGGAGAAACCTGCGCCGGCACCGGAACCGGCGTCAGCACCGGAACCGGCGCCGCAAGAGCCGGTGGAAGAGGTCCGAGAAGCCCAGGAAGGCTCGGAAGCGTAAGGGTTTCCCCGGGCGGAAACGAACGGATTCAGGAGCGGGACGGCTAAGGAAAATGGCAGAATATCGCGGGAGAAGAGGCTCGGACGACCATGATTCACCTCGCCGGCGCGGCGGCATGTCGCGCCGCAAGGTCTGTCGCTTCTGTGCCAACAAGGACCTTCGCTTCGACTACAAGGATACCAAGCTCCTCAGTGGATTCATGACGGAGCGGGGTAAGATCACGCCGAGCCGCATCACCGGGACCTGTTGCTGGTGTCAGCGACGCTTGTCCAAAGCGATCAAGCGGGCCCGTCTGGTAGCGTTACTCCCCTATACCACCGTAAAGCTCTGATCCGGCGTATACCGCCCGGCGGCCTGTAACATGCAAATGCGCGGCAAATGGCCAGCCCTTTTTGCCGTCCGCAGGCCCCTGCAGGTGGGCTTATGAAGGGGCTTGACACTCTCAAGTGGTTCGGGCTTGGGTTGGCCGTCACTCTGCTGCTTTTCCTTGCAGGCATGAGGGTGCCGATCCTTGGCTTGGCCGCGCTTCCCCTGGTCATCTATCCGGCCCTGTTCGTCGGCGTCCGGGTGGGGAAACAAACGGGACAACTGCTGCCGCTGGCGGTGGTGGCATGCATCTACGCGCTGGCCGGGTTGGAAGCCGCGGTTGCTTACCTCGTGCTCGCGCTGGTCACGTTCCTGATGTTCTTTTCCTTTGGACGGGGGTGGTCCATTGCCAGGGTCGTGAGCGGCAGCGCCATCTGTGCGGTGGCGGCCATGCTGGTGACGGCGACGGCGTTCGCGGGCTCGCTCTCGAATTTGTGGACGGCGCTACAGGCCGGTGTCCAGGCCCAGGTCCTCATGACCCTGGAAGTTTACGAGCGCATGGGGCTGTCAGGCGACACCATCGATTTTCTCAGGGAACATGCGGGACAGATGGCGACGCTCTTCGTCCAGATGCTGCCGGGCATGATTTTCCTGGCTCTGGGGGTTACCGTCCTGGTCAATCTGGGCCTGTTGTCGTGGCAGTTCCCGCAGTATCGATCCTTTTTCTTCGAGGCCGGAGACCTCAAGGAATGGAAGTCGCCGGACCACATGGTGTGGTTCTTGCTGGTGCCGAGTCTGGCGCTCTTTCTGCCCCTCGGATGGCCGTTGCACGCGATGGCCGCGAACGTGGTTTTCATATGCACGGTGTTCTATTTCTTTCACGGCCTCGCCATCGTGTCGTATTATTTTCATCACAAGAAGGTCCCGATGTTTTTTCGCGTTTTGGGATACCTGCTCATCATCTTCGAGCAGGTTCTCACGGTGCTGGTCATCGGCCTCGGTTTCTTCGACCTCTGGGGCGATTTCCGTCGCCTCAAGCGACGCACCGCGGGCCTGACCTGAAGGAGAGTCGATGGAAGTCGTTCTGAAGGAAGACATTGAAAACCTCGGCCACATGGGTGACGTGGTCAAGGTCAAGGACGGTTACGCCCGCAACTACCTCCTGCCACGGGGGTTGGTGGTGCTGGCCGACAAGAAGAGCCTGAAAGCCCTGGAGCACGAGCAGCGCATGATCGCCCAACGGCGGGAGCGCCTCACCAAGGAGGCCCAGGGCATCAGCGAGACCCTGTCCCGGGTCTCCCTCGAGTTCGCCGTCAAGGTCGGCGAGGAAGGCCGGCTCTTCGGCTCGGTCACCAACATGGACATCGAGAAGGCGTTGAAGGAGAAAGGCTTCGAGGTCGAGCGTCGCAGGATCGTCCTGGAAGCCCCCATCAAGGCGGTGGGAGACTACGAGGTCCCCATCCGGCTGCGCCCGGAGGTCATGCCCAGCATCAAGGTAAAGGTGGTGTCGGAGGATCAACCGGAGGCCGGCGATGTCGAAGCTGAAGCGGCCGCTGCTGAAGCTAAACCGGTCGGAGCGGCCGATGATGAAGCGCCCGCAGGCGAAGGTGAAGACACGCCGGCCAGTGCTGAAGAGCCGTCTACAGAGCCTCCGGCTACCTCAGGCTAGACGTATTTGTTCTGTCCTCCAACCGGCGCCGCACGAGTGTCCGCGTGTTTGGCCTTGTCATCTTCCCTGGAGAGGTGTCTTCGTTTCCACTAACTAATGGCGGCTGTATGGCCGAAATGACGAACGCATTCGACAAGATCATGGCCGGTCTGGATGACGCCCGCGCGTACCTGAAGGGTGCACGCGACGGTTTCGAGGTGCATGAAGTCGAAGTGCCGGAGCCTGACGTTGCAGCGATCCGTGGCAAGACCGGATTGTCGCAGCCGGCGTTCGCCAAGAGCATCGGGGTTCCGCTTGGGACTCTCAAGAATTGGGAGCAGGGCCGCCGCCGCCCGGAAGGGCCGGCCCGCGTGCTGCTTGCTCTGATCGGGAAGCGTCCGTCAATCGTTCAGGAGGAACTCGCTCGCTGAGTCACGTAAGTTGTCGACCATGCGCCCAGTGAGGTGGTCCCAGAAAATTGGACAGGTTGCCAAGGTGTATTCCACCGAACGAGGGATGGATACGCAATGACGACACGACGACGGTTTATGGGGAAATACAAGGCGAAGGGTGCCGCTGAAAGCGAGAACGGGAGGCCGCGGGATGGAACGGATCAACCCCATGGCTCACCCGCCACTCCACCGGCTCGACCACAACAGGAAGACGTGACAACCAGGACTCTGGCGGCATGATCAACTCTGGAATACACTTTGTTTCGGCTGCCATCCTGTCCAAGAAAGCAGGACCACCTCACTTGGCTAATTTATGAGGTCAATCGCCGCAGCGCTGATGTGCTCCGCCGACAGTCCGTACTTCCGGTAAAGTCCCTCGGTGTCGCCGGATTCGGCGAAGTCGGTGACGCCGATGCGCTTGACCCGACCGCGGCCGAGTTCGGCCACGGCTTCAGCCACGGTGCTGCCGAGGCCTCCGGAGATGCCGTGGTCCTCCACGGTTACGATCTTGCCGTGGCTTGAGGCGATGGTTTGGATGAACTCGGTGTCGATGGGCTTGATGGTGTGGATGTTGACCACTTGGGCGGCAATGCCCCGGGCGGCCAGCAGGTCGGCGGCCTTGAGCACGTTCTCCATCACGGCGCCGGTTCCCACTAGCGAGACGTCCGCGCCTTCCCGGAGCACCACGGCCTTGCCGAAACGGAACTCGTAACCCTCGCCATTGATATCGGGCACCTTCTGGCGGGTGAGCCGGAGGAACACGGGGCCATCGTGGCCTGCAATGTATTCCACCGCGCCGCGGGTCTCGATGGCGTCCGCGGGCTGCACCACGGCCATGTTGGGCAGGGTGCGCATGAGGCCCATGTCTTCGGTGGCCATCTGGCTGTAGCCGTCCTCGCCGATGCCGATGCCGGCATGGGTGCCGACGATCTTCACGTTGGCGCGGTTGTAGGCCACCGCCATGCGGATCTGCTCGAAGCGGCCCACCACGAAGCAGGCGAAGCTGCAGATGAAGGGGATCTTGCCGGCGAGGGCCATGCCGGCGCCGATGCCCACCATGTTCCCCTCGGCAATGCCCACGTCGAAGAACCGGTCGGCGTGCCTTCGGGAGAACTCGTCGGTCATGGTGGACTTCCGCAGGTCGGCGTCGAGGACCACGATGTCCGGATTGGTCTCGGCCAGCCGGGTCACGGTCTCGCCGAAGGTTACTCTCGTTGCAGTTGCGCTCATGTGCTCTTCCAGTGCTGCGAATGGCAGCGCTCAGGACGCCGGTTGCACTCCGTTGACGATCTCGGCGATGGCCCGTTCGCCTTCCTCACGGCTGGGCGCCTTGCCGTGCCACTCCCAGCGGTTCTCCATGAAGCTGACGCCTTTGCCCTTGACGGTCTGGCAGACGATGATGGTGGGGCCGTCGCGATGCTGCTCCGCGGCCTTCAGCGCCTCGAGGATCGCGGGGAAGCTGTGGCCGTCGATCTCCAGGACGTTCCAGTTGAAGGCGCGCCACTTGTCCAGCAACGGCTCCAGGCTCATGATATCGTCCACCCCGCCGCTCAACTGGATGTGGTTGTAGTCCATGAGCACGCAGAAGTTGTCGAGCTTGAACCGGGGCGCGGCCATGGCCGCCTCCCATATCTGTCCGGCCTGACACTCGCCGTCGCTGATGACACAATAGGTGCGGTAGTCCTTGCCGCCGGTCTTGCCCGCCAGCGCCATCCCCAGGGCCACCGACAATCCCTGTCCGAGGGAGCCGGTAGAGGCTTCGACGCAGGGGAAGCGGTGGCGGTCCGGGTGTCCCTGCATCCGGCTGTTGAGCTTGCGCAGGCTCAACAGTTCTTCCCGCGGAAAATAGCCGGCCCTGGCCAGGGCGGCGTACACCGCGGGTACGCAGTGGCCCTTGGAGAGCACGAAACGGTCCCGGTCCGGCCAGTCCGGCTGGTGCGGCCGGTGGCGCATCTGGTGGAAATACAACGCCGTGACCAGATCGGTGCAGGACAGCGACCCGCCGGGGTGCCCGGAGCCCGCCTCCACCAGCATGCGGATCACGTCGACTCTGAGTTCCCTGGCGATGGCCTGAAGTTCAGGTATGGTCATCTGTTACACCATTGTCTGCCCGCCGCAGATGTTGAGGGCCTGGCCGGTGATGCCCGAGGCCTTGTCCGACGCCAGATACACCGCGAACCGGGCAACCTCCTCCGGCTCCAGCATTCGCCCGATCGGCACCGCGGCAACTGCCTGCTGCCTGAAGGACTCGGGGTCCGTCCCCTGTTTCCCGGCCATCTGTTCGATGCCGGCACGCGACATCTCCGTGTCCACCCATCCGGGGCAAAGGGCGTTGACGGTGATGCCACGGGAGACCAACTCCAGCGCCAGCGCCCGGGTGAAACCGATGAGCCCGTGCTTGCTGGCGCAGTAGGCGGCATAGCCGGGAACGCCGAACTTGCCCAGCACCGAGGACATGTTGATGATCCGGCCGTCGCCGTCGCCGCTCATGATGCCCAGCACTTCCTTGGTCAGCAGGTAGACACCCGTCAGATTGGTATCGACGATGGTATGCCACAGACCGTCGTCCGCGTCATCCATGGGCGTCATCCCCGACGCCCCGGCGTTGTTCACCAGGATGTGGACCTGGCCCCAGTGTTCCTGAATCCTGCTCACGCAGTGATGAATACCGGCCCTGTCCGTCACGTCCACGGCCACCGGCAGCACCGAATGGCCCTCCGCCCGCAGTTCCTCGGACACGGCCTCGAGCCGCGGTCGGTTGCGCGCCGCGATGACGACTCGGGCACCCTCCTGCGCCATGGCCCGTGCCACGGCCTTGCCGATGCCGGTGCCGCCGCCCGTGACCACCGCGACTCGTTCTGACAGTTCCATGCTGCGGGACGGATCGGCTGTTCGGTCCAATGAAAGGCCAGCGTCAGGACCGCTTGCCGCTCAGCGCCCCAAGCAGCCGCGCGATGGGATCGTAGAACCGCGTCACCACGCGTTCCTTCATCGGGATGATGGAATTGTCGGTGATCTTGATGTTCTCCGGACAGACCTCGGTGCAGCACTTGGTGATGTTGCAAAAGCCCAGCCCGGCTTCCTTGCGCAGGAACTCCAACCGGTCGTCGCTGTCCAGCGGGTGCATTTCCAGGCTCGCCACCCGCACGAAGAAACGCGGGCCCGCGAAGCTCGGCTTGTTCTCGTCGTGGTCGCGTATCACGTGGCAGACGTTCTGGCACAGGAAGCACTCGATGCACTTGTGGAACTCCTGAACCCGGTCGATGTCCTTCTGGTACATGCGCCGGGTCCCGTCGGCCTCCTTGGGCCTGGGCTTGAAGGGCGGGATGCTCTTGGCCTTCTCGTAGTTGTAGGACACGTCGGTGACGAGGTCGCGAATCAGCGGAAAGGTCCGGATGGGCGCTACCGTGATGGTCTCGCCGGGCTCGAACGTGTTCATGCGCGTCATGCACATGAGCCGGGGCTTGCCGTTGATCTCGGCGCTGCAGGACCCGCATTTCCCGGCCTTGCAGTTCCACCGCACGGCGAGGTCGCCGGCGTGCACGGCCTGGATGCTGTGGATCACGTCCAGCACCACCATGCCCTCCTCGAGCGGCACGGCGTAATCCCTGAACTCTCCGCCGCCGGCGTCGCCGCGCCAGACCTGCATCTTCGCTTCCGCTCCGTTTCCCGCACCGGCAACTTCAGGCATCAAACTTGCTCCTCGACGATTTTCTTGAGTTCCTCGGGCATCTGCGGCAGGGGCTCCAGGGAGACCGAGACGGTTCCGTTCTGTTTGCGCGTCACCACGTTGACCGTGCCGTACTTGGGGTCCGGATCCGGGTAATCGTCACGGGTGTGTCCGCCGCGGCTCTCCTTGCACTCCAGGGCCGAAAGGGTGGCGGCTTCCGCCACCTCCAGCAGTGACTTCAGGTCCAGCGCCAGGTGCCAGCCGGGGTTGAAGCGCCGGCCGCCCTCGACCTTGACTCGCCCCGCCCGTTCCTTGAACACGGCGATCTCTTCCAGCGCCTTCAGCATGTCGCTCTCGGTGCGGATGATCCCCACCAGGTTGTGCATGACGCGCTGGAGATCGCTGTGGATGGCGTAGGGGTTCTCTTCCCCGCGGTCGGTGAAGGGCGCCAGCATCAGCGTCGTGAGCCGGTCCACCTCGGCCGGGTCCGCGGCCGGCGCGGCCTCCGCTCCCAGGGCGTAGTCCGCGGCTGAGCCGCCGGCGATGCGGCCGAACACCAGCAGGTCCGACAGGGAGTTGCCGCCGAGCCGGTTGGCGCCGTGCAGGCCTCCCGCCACCTCTCCCGCGGCATAGAGTCCCTGTACGGTGGTGGCGGAGGTGTCCGCGTCCACCCGGATGCCGCCCATGATGTAGTGGCAGGTGGGCCCCACCTCCATGGCTTCTTGGGTGATGTCCACGTCCGCCAGCTCCTTGAACTGGTGGTACATGGACGGCAGCCGCCGCTTGATGTACTCCGCGTCGCGGCGGTTGGCGATGTCCAGCAGCACGCCGCCGTGCTCGGTGCCGCGGCCGGCCTTGACCTCGGCGTTGATGGCCCGGGCCACCTCGTCCCGGGGCAGCAGGTCCGGGGTCCGGCGGTTGTTCTTCTTGTCCTGGTACCAGGCATCGGCTTCGGTTTCGTTGTCCGCGGTTTCCGCCTTGAAGAACTCGGGGATGTAGTTGAACATGAAGCGTTCGCCCGTGGAGTTCCGCAGGGTGCCGCCGTCGCCGCGGACGCCCTCGGTCACCAGGATGCCGCGGACGCTGGGCGGCCAGACCATTCCCGTGGGGTGGAACTGGACCTTTTCCATGTCGATGAGATCGGCCCCCACCTCCATGGCCATGCCCATGCCGTCGCCGCTGTATTCCCAGGAGTTGGAGGTCACCTGCCAGCACTTGCCGGAACCGCCCGTGGCCAGCACCACGGACTTGCAGTTGAACACGATCAGGTCGCCGCTCTCGCGCCAGTAGCCCACCACTCCGCTGACCCTGCCGTCGTTCATCAGCAGGTGCTGGATGTTGCACTCCATGTAGACGTCGATGCCCAGCGCCACGGTGCGTTGCTGCAGGGTGCGGATCATCTCCAGGCCGGTGCGGTCGCCGACGTGCGCCAGCCGGGCGTAGCGGTGGCCGCCGAAGTCGCGCTGCAGGATCAGGCCCTCGTCGGTGCGGTCGAACAGCGCCCCCCATTCCTCCAGCTCCAGCACCCGGTCCGGGGCCTGCTGGGCGTGGATCTGCGCCATGCGCCAGTTGTTCAGGAGCTTGCCGCCGCGCATGGTGTCGCGGAAGTGGACCTTCCAGTTGTCCTCCGGCCAGACGTTGCCCATGGCCGCGGCGATGCCTCCCTCGGCCATGACCGTATGCGCCTTGCCCAGCAGCGACTTGCAGATGATGGCCGTCTTGGCGCCCTTGTCGTGGGCCTCGATGCCGGCCCGCAGGCCGGCCCCGCCGGCCCCCACCACCACCACGTCGTATTCGTGTGTCTCGTAACTCTCGCGGGCCATCAGATGAACCTCAGGTCCTGGATCACGCCGGTGGCCAACAGCCGGACGTAGACGTCGGTGAGACCCACCCACACCAGGCTGACCCAGGCGATCTGCATGTGCTTCTCATTGAGTTTGGTGACGATGCCCCAGAGCTTGTAGCGTCCGGCCGCGGCCTGAAAGCTGTTGAGGCCGCCGCCGCACAGATGGCGGCACGAGTGGCAGGAGAAACTGTAGAGGGACAGCAGGGTGGCGTTGGCAATCAGCACCAACGTGCCCAGGCCGATGCCGAAGCCGTCGGCGAAGCGGAACGCGATGAAGGCATCCCACCACAGGAACGCCAGCACCGGCAGCGACATCCAGAAGAAGTATCGGTGGACGTTCTGCAGGATGAAGGGGAAGCGGGTCTCGCCGGAGTAGCTGCTGGCCGCGTCCCGCACCGCGCAGGCCGGCGGCGACCAGAAGAAGGAGCGATAGTAGGCCTTGCGGTAGTAATAACAGGTGAGACGGAAGCCGCCGGGGATCCACAGGATCAGGATGGCCGGGGACCAGTTGTACCACGTCCCGAAGATCGGCACGCTCACGTGCTCGCAGTTGATGGCCAGGCACGGGGAGTAGAACGGCGAAAGATACGGCGCCGCGTAGTAGTCACCGTTTTGAAGTGCGGCCCATGTGGAATAGAGGGCAAAGCAGCCCAGACCCAATACTACCAGCAGCGGCTCCAGCCACCACAGGTCCTGCCGCAGGGTTCTCTTGCTGTCGATTGCTATGCTGCTCATGATTCGGTGATCTTCGCTCCTTTTCAAGTATGTTCTTCCGCCCCCGGACATTCCGGGTCCGGGCCTTCGAGCCAGCCGCGGGCGAGGCCCTCGTCAGGAGCCCCGAACCCAGGTCACTGCCTCTTCTTCACCACTTCGTAGCCCAGTTCGTCGATGCCGGACAGGATCTCGGCAAGGGCCGTCTCGTCCTCGACCCAGGCATGACCGAGCCGGACCTTGACGGCGTAGTAGTAGCCGAAGGGGCGCTGCGCCTTGCGGAACTTGAAGAGTTTCCGCGCCAGGTTGACGGGATTGGGCTTGTATTCGGGGTTGCCCATCCTCTACGTGAGCATTTCGACCTTGTCGTTGATCGCCTTGGTCGACACGATGTGCCGCGCGAGCTGCATCTCGTCGGTGTCGAACCCCAGCGCCAGACCCACGAGCTGCGGCAGATGGACGATCGGCAGGTCGATTTTGTCACCCTTCTGGCCTTCGGCTCTCGGCTGGTTGCCGTCGAGGTTCAGATGGCACAACGGACACGGGGTTACCATGCAGTCGGCGCCCTTCTCTTTCGATTCGCCCGTGTGCTTGGACACCATGCCCAGGGAGGCTTCCTCGTTGGCGGCGAGGACCGGGAAGCCGCAGCATTTGGTCTTGCCGCTGATGTCGACGTTCTCGGCGCCCAGGGCGCCGATCAAGTCCTCCAGATAGCCCCGGCGGCCGCCCACCTCCTTGGTGGGCACCATGATGGGGCCGGGCCGGCGCAGGAAACAGCCGTAGAACGGGGAGACCTTGAGGCCGTTGAGGGGACGCTGGATCAGCGGTTTGAGCTTCTCCATGCCGTAGTCCTCGAACAGCACCCACAGCATGTGCTTGACCTCGGTGGTGCCCTGGTACGACAACCCCTCCTCTGCCAGGTACTCGCGATTGATCTCTTCCCGGTACTCGGGGTTTTGCAGCCGGTCGTTGGCCTGGCTGAAGACGCCCTGGCAGGTGCTGCAGATGGTCATGATGGGCAGGCCCATCTGCTCCGCCTTGGCAAAGGTCCGCGCGTTGATGGGGTCCGATAGCTGCGTCGGCATGCAGCCGGCGCCGGTGCATGACACGTCGGTCATCTCCTCGAGCTCGAGGTCGAGCTTCTCGGCCACCTTCACGGCCGCGGAGTAGAGCTCGGGACAGCCGCCCTTGGCCACACATCCGGGATAGAACGCGTATTTCACTTGGAATCCTCCGCTTTCTCGAGAATGCGCTTGATCTGGTCGGCCCCCGGACGTTTCTCGTGACGGCCGGGCATCTTCCCTCTCCGCAACGCTCTCACCGCGGTAGGCAGGAGCTTCATCAGTCCGGTCACGTTGGTCAGGCCCTCGGTCTCCATGGCCAGCTTGCGCTCGTCGAGCCAGCCGGTCTGCTTCACCGAGTTGATGAAGCTCGCGTGATGCCGCGCCACCTTCTCGTGGGTGATGCCCTCCTTGAAGGCCACGTCCCGTATCTCCATGATCTTGCTGGACGGCGCCAGCCCGCGCGGGCACTTGCCGTTGGCCTCGTAGCAGTGGACGCAGTCCCACAAGCCCTTGGGCTGCTCCACCACCTTCATGCGGGCCTCCATCTTCGCTCCCGTCTCCCGCGGGTCCATCACGAAGCGGTAGCCCTTGACCATGGCGCCGGGTCCGAGGAAGTCGAAGTCCACCGGCAGCACCGCGCACCCTTCGTCGCACAAGCCGCACTGGTAGCAGCTCATGGTCTTGCGCACTTCCGCCATCTCCGACTCGGGAACCAGGTTCTCCGTCGGCGCGAACTCGTCGTCCGGTTCCATCCACGGCTTCATGGCGGCCATCTTGTCCCAGGTGAACCTGTCCATGTCGAACACCAGGTCCTTGATCACCGGGATGTTGCGCACCGGGTCGCACAGGATCTCCGGGCTCTTCTTGGTGACCGCGGCGATCTTGGTGGTGCAGGTGAACTGGGCCTTGTAGTTGATCCGCACCGCGCACTCGCCGCAGTAGCCCTGGCAGCAGGAGGCCCGGAAGGCCAGGGAGTCATCCTGCTCATCCCGGATCTTCTGGAGCCCGTCCAGGACCGTGGCGTCCTCGGGCAGATCCACCTGGTAGGTCGAGTAGCTCGATTCGCCGCCGTTTTCCGGGTCCTTTCGATGAACCTTGTAGGTGACTTCCATGGCTCCTCCTTGGCTGGCGCCGTCTCCCCACCCCGTCCACGGGCGGCGAGGCCGCGGCGCCCGCTCTTATGCCGATACCGCTCGGGTATCGAGCTTCGGTGCGCCGTCCTGAGAACGCACCACGGTGTGGGCCTTCCAGTTCGAATCGTCCTTTTCCGGATGATCGCTCCTGAGATGGGCGCCGCGGCTCTCGGCGCGGCCGCGGGCGGCCAGGGCCGTGGCCTCGGCCAGTTTCAGCAGGTTGCCCAACTCGATGTAGCCCGTGAGTGCGTAGTTGTAGATCCGCGACTGGTTGTTGACCCGAAGCGCGGCGTGGCGCTGCTGCAACGCGCCGATCTTTTCCTGGGCCTCGGCCAGCCCGGCTTCCGTCCGCGCCACCCCCAGGTTGGCGTTCATCAGTTCCCCGAGTTCCCGATGGATGGCGCCCATGGTGTCGCCGGTGGAGCCCCCCGAGGTAATCCCGGCGAGCCGTTCGCCGTCCGCGGAGGCCCCGGATCCGTCCCCGTCCCTGGCGCCCGCGGACTTGGCGTGGCCCGCCGCGGCTTCTCCGACCCGCTTGCCGAACACCACCGCTTCGGTGAGGGTGTTGCCCGGAAGGCGTCCGGCGCCGTTGAGTCCGTTGTGGGCGCATTCACCCACGGCGTAGAGCCCGGCCACCGAGGTTTCCCCCGCGGCATTGGTCTCGATGCCGCCCATGGGCCGGTGCGCCACCGGCTGCACGGGAACCGGGTCCCTGGTGATGTCGAGCCCGGCCATGACCTTGACCAGCTCGGCGGCCGTGGGGAAGCGGGACGTCAAGTTGTCTACCGGTCGAAGGTCGAGGGACACCGGCCCGCCGCCGTTCCGGCCGGCCTTGTGGACCTCTGCCGCGAGTTGCGCCCTGGTGAGCCCGGCGGCGTCCAGCAGCGGGTCGCCGGCGGCGTTCACGAACCGCGCTCCCTCGCTCAGGGTTGCCTCGCTGATGAGCACCGTCTGGGCGGCGCTGTACACCGTCGGGTGGAACTGCACCATCTCCAGGTCCACCAGTCCCACGCCGAGGTCGTAAGCCAGCATCAGGCCGTCGCCGGTGGTGCCAGCGGCCGCAGTGCACGGACGGTACAATTGGGTGGAACCGCCGGTGGCGAGGACGACCGCACCCGCGCCGAAGGTTTCGATCTGGCCGCTTCGGTGGCCCAGGGCTACCGCGCCGGTACACACACCGCCGTCCTGGATCAACGAAGTGACGAACCACTCCTGGAAGCACGGGATGTCCTCTCGCTGAAACTGTTCGTGCAGCACGTGCAGGACCATGTGTCCGGTGCGGTCGTCCGCGTAGGCCGCGCGCTGGACGCTGCCGGCGCCCAACGGGCGGCGGTCGAGGCGGCCGTCGGCGTCGCGGTTGAAGGGTACGCCGACGCGCTCGAGCCAGACAACTTCTCGGGCCGCCTCCGCCGCCAGCACGCTCACGGCCTCGGTGTCGCACAGGCCGTCGCCGGCGTTCATGATATCCCGGGAAAACTTTTCGGGAGAGTCGTCGGGTCCCAGCGGCGCGTTCAGGCCGCCCGGCGACAGCGCCGAGTTCGTTCGCAGCGGATGGACCTTGCTCAGCATCGCCACCGAAGCTCCGGCCCGCTTGGCGGCAATGGCCGCGCGCAGACCGGAAGCGCCTCCACCAATAACGAGCACATCAAATTCCGGCACTGGGCATCCCCTTTTCTTCCGACAGTGGCACGCAAATCCCTGCTTTTTCAAGGGGTATAGCAAAACGTGTTCAGAGGCGTCAAGATCGGTTTCGACGGCCCTGTTCGACGGGACAGTCCTGTCCGACGAGGGAACGGCGAGGCAGTCGTCAGATATTCGCGTTGGCCGGATGGTGTGGTGTTCGGTGCGGTCGTGGCGCAGTTCGCCATGCTCTGGGAGGGGGCTCGTTGCGCGGGCGGGAACCGGTTGGAGGTCCTAAACCGTCGGCTGCGGCCGGTAGCGCTCGACGTGGATCCGGTCTTCGCCCTTGCGCGCCTGCGCGAGATCGTAGGTGGTCTGCCGGCGCAGCCAAAATTCGGCATTCGACCAGCCTGCCTTCTCCAGCCGAATGGCCATCTCCGGTGAAATGGCCGCGTGGCCGTTCAGTACGCGCGAAAGCGTGTGACGGGCGACGCCCAACACCTTCGCCGCCTCGGTGACGTTCAGGCCCAGCGGAACCATGCAGTTCGCTTTGATGCTGCGGCCGGGATGCGGGGGATCTTTCATTGCCACGTCGTTGCCTCCCGTCAGTGGTAGTCGACCAAGTCGACATCGTAGGCGTCGCCATCGTCGAGGCGGAAGACGATCCGCCAGTTGCCCGAAATCGAGACACTCCAGAATCCCTCCAGATCGCCCTTCAGCGGGTGAAGCCGGTAGCCGGGCAGGTCGAGGTCCGAGGGCCTGCGGGCATCGTCGAGATCCGCCAAAGCAAGCGCGATGCGGTCCGCTTGATCCGTGCGCACCCGGCTTGGATCTCCACGCTCGTACAACCGCTTGAGGCCGCGATGGCGAAAGCTTCGAATCATCGGGTAGTGTACCGCCTGGCTGTACACAACTCAATGAAAACCCGCGTTGCCCTGACCCGGGACTTGACCGGGTTCTTCCGGCGTTGTTACTTGGTGAGGGCAGAGAAGGTTGTAGAAGGACCGGTAGTAACGAGGGCTTGGCTGGCGGCAAAGCGGTCCGAGTTTGAGGGCCTCAGACGCCGGACTGCGCTGACGGCAGGGACGCAGCCCTTCGGCTTCGCTCGATTTCGTCTCGCTACCATGGCGTCTGTGAGAAACGACTCTTTCGCGCGCGTCAACCGGGCGGTGATCCGCTGCCGGAAGTGCCCCCGGCTGGTCGCCTGGCGGGCCGAAGCCGCGGCCAATCCGCCGCGGCGCTACCACGGGTCCGCCTATTGGGGCAAACCTCTCCCCGGCTTTGGCGACCACGACGCGCGCATCCTCATCGTGGGCCTCGCCCCCGCGGCACACGGCGGCAACCGCACGGGCCGGATGTTCACCGGGGACCGTAGCGGCGACTGGCTGTACGGGGCCTTGTTCGAGCACGGCTTCGCCAACCAGGCCGAGTCGGTGGACCGCAACGACGGCCTGGAGCTCACCGACTGCTACATCTCTGCCGCCGTCCGTTGCGCACCCCCGGCCAACAAGCCCGCGCTGGACGAGTTCCACAACTGCAGCGGCTATCTGGTCCGCGAGCTGGCGCTGCTCCGGCGTCTCCGGGTGGTCGTCGCACTGGGAAAGATTGCCTTCGATTCTTACCTCAGGGCAACGGCGGAAGCGGGCCGGCCGCTCCCCCGGCCCCGCCCCGGATTCGGGCACGGCAGCCGCCACGATCTCGCCAACGGCCTGACCCTCCTGGGCTCCTACCACCCCAGCCAGCAGAACACTTTCACGGGAAAACTGACCGTGGCTATGTTCCATAGCGTGTTCCGCACGGCCCGCGCGCTGCTGGACGGCGACCGCGGGCGGGTTTGAAACCCGCCCCTGCACATGGTCGTCTTGCCATGTGGACAACAGAATCGCGTCCGCATTTCGCCGGTGTTCTGCCTCATCACTCTCGATTTGTGAAACAGAACACCGGCGAGGGAGCAGCCGAACGGGAGCCGTCCGCCCGGAAGTGTGAACCACGTTATATTGTGGCGTGTTCACCAACCGGTTATTGTGGCGTGTTCACCAACCGGTGATTTGGACCGCCTCCCTGCATGTCCGCCCGAAGTGGGAAAGACATTATATCGCAGGCTCTCATATGCACCAGCTTCACTTCCGGAAACAGCCCATTAAGGCCTTGCGCACCATGCCACTGCGTGAGGCAGAGAGAATTCGCGATCAGCTATCCAAACTCGCCGAGGATCCCGGCCGTCGAGATGTCGATGTGGTCGCCATGACGAACCGCCCCGGATTTCGGCTCCGTGTGGGCCGGTGGCGAGTGATTTTCGAGCGTGATGACACAGCGAGCCGGATCGATGTTCTACGAATTGGTCCGCGCGGGGGTGTCTATGGGGGCTGAAGCACGGCAACAGAAAGGAAGGTCAAGCCACAGGCAGCAACTCAAACCAGATCATCAACCTCGACATCCAAGGCGTCGGCGAGCGAGACGAGGGTTTTTGTCGAGCCGGTGCGCTTGCCCGTCTCGATCTGCGACAGGTACACGGGATTGATGCCCGCAGCGTCGGCGAGTTGCTTCTGAGTCAGGCCGCGATGGTCTCGGTATACCCGGATCGGATTTTCTCCCGCCAGGAGGTGATCTACCACGGCGGCGGGAAAGGACTCACCTCCGGCCCTCTTGGCGAGATCGTAAAGTTCCTCGTCCGTCACCGCCGCGTCGTTGTCAACGGACACCAGTCGCTTGTATTCCCGCCACGGGATGACCGCGTATGCGGGCCGGCCTGCTTCGTCAACTATGACCTGGGGTTTGCTCATGGGATGTACCTCGGACGCGTGGAACGACGTACCGTTCATGAAAGACATCGCTGGTCACTATATCTCATTTTAGCAGATTGTATAGCAGAACGCTTTCGTGATGTGGAGCCGGTTTCCAAGGATCCAGGGTTGAAATCCTGTAGCCAATCGACTACACAAAAGATTGTGGTCGTACTGCACTACGTCTCGGAAGACGGCACTGACTATTTCGCTACATGGCTTCGGCAGGAGAAACGAAATGCCCGTAAGAGAACATGGGGCGAGCGACTACCTCAAGACGCCCGAGGATATCGTTGCCTATCTGAATGCCGCGATCGAGGAGATGGGAGACGACCCGCGTTTGCTCATGAAGGCGTTTCGCAACGTGGCCGAGGCGCAAGGTGGCGTGTCCGCGCTTGCGCGTGAAGCCAAGCTGGATCGAGTGGCCTTGTCCCGGGCACTCTCCGGCCAGAGAAATCCGCGGCTCGACACGCTCGCGAAGGTCTCCGCCGCGTGCGGCGTCAAGCTCCGATTTTCGACCTGAGCGTGAGCCGATTTCTCGTCGGCATACGAAACGCTTGCGGTATACGGAAGACTTGCAATAAACCGTAACAGACGAATCGCAAAAAGGAGGACTTGAAATGCCCATCGTCAGATTGATCCACGTGAACGTTGATCCCAGCCAGGCCGCGGACGCGGAGCGCATCTGGAAGGAGGACTGCGGCCCGCGAATGCTCGCTCAGAAGGGCTGTAAGTCCGAGCAGTTGCTCAAGTGCATGGAAACCCCGGGCGAATACATCTCCTACGCCGAGTGGGAGAGTCAGGAAGACATCGATCGCTATCGCGAGGGTGAAGACCACCAGACGATCCAAACGCATGCGCGCGCGCTTCAGGGCGCCCGCGCCGTGGTCAAGCGGTACGAGGCCATCGACTGAGTGGTTCAGCCGGTGGCGGAGTCCATCGGCTATCGCGACCTGATTCGTGATATCGTGCCCGCGAGGAGAATATCCCATGGCGCGTGAAGCCTTGCAGGATTACCGGGAAACCGAAGCCGAGCTCCGGAAACGGGTGGAGGGCGAGGTCCGGTTCGACGCCTACTCGCGGCTGCTCTACGCCACGGACGCGTCCATCTACCAGGTGGAGCCCGTGGGCGTGGTGATTCCGCGCCACAAGGGCGACGTCCAGGCGGTCATCGAGGTGGCCAACCGGCACCGGGTGCCGGTGCTGGCCCGGGGCGGCGGCACCTCGCTGGCCGGCCAGACCGTGGGTCACGCCATCGTCATGGACTTCTCCAAGTACATGAACCAGGTGCTGGAGGTGAACGAAGAGGAACTGGGGTGTCGCGTGCAGCCGGGCCTCGTCCAGGACGCCCTGAACGCCCACGTGGCGCCCGCGGGACTTCTCTTCGGCCCGGATACCTCCACCTCGAACCGGGCCACCATCGGCGGCATGATCGGAAACAACTCCGCGGGCGCCCATTCCATCGTGTACGGCAAGACCCTGGACCACGTGCTGGAGCTGACGGTGCTGCTGGCGGACGGGAGCGAGGCGGTGCTGCGCGACCTCCCGCCCGACGCGCTGGCGGCCAGGCAGGCGGGGAAGGGGCTGGAGAGCCGCATCTACCGGCAGCTCCCGCCGCTGGTGGAGTCCGCCGGCGCGCTCATCGCGGAGCGCTATCCCAAGCTCATGCGGCGGGTCTCGGGCTACAACCTGGACGAGTTCGCCAAGGACCAGCCGTTCAATCTCTCGCGCCTGGTGGTGGGCTCCGAAGGGACCCTGGCGTGCGTGGTGGAAGCGAAGATGCGGCTCGTGCCCAAGCCCAGACACACCGCACTGAACGTGATCCATTTCCACGACATCCAGGACGCGCTGGCGGTGTCCGAAGAGATCCTGGCGACCAGCCCCTACGCCATGGAGCTCACCGACAGGCCCATCCTGGAACTGGCCCGCAACAACATCGAGCAGTCCAAGCGGCTGGGCTTCGTCCAGGGCGATCCCGACGCCATCCTCATGGTGGAGTACGACGGCGACACCGCCGAGGAGGTGCGCGACAAGGTGGACAAGCTGGAGGTGCTGCGGCAGCGCCAGCACATGGGCTATGCCGCCTCGCCGGCCTACGAGCCGCGGGAGGTGCAGCAGATCTGGGGCGTGCGCAAGGCGGGCCTGGGGCTCTTGCTGGGCGTCAAGGGAGAGAAGAAGCCCATCGCCTTCGTCGAGGACACCGCGGTGGACCCGGTGAAGCTGCCCGAGTTCATCAAGCGTTTCCGCGGCATCCTCGGCAGCCACGGCGTCCGCGCCGGCTACTACGGCCACTGCTCCGTGGGCTGCATGCACATCCGCCCGTTCATCAACCTCAAGGAGGCGGGCGAGGTGGAGTTGATGACGCAGATCTCCCGGGAGATCTCCGACCTGGTGATGGAGTTCGGCGGCGCCATGTCCGGCGAGCACGGCGACGGCCTGGCCCGGAGCCACCTGAACGAGAAGCTCTTCGGGCCCGAACTGTACCAGGAGTTCCGCAAGGTCAAGCGCCTGTTCGACCCGCACAACCTGCTGAATCCCGGGAAGATCGTGGACGCGCCGCCCATGACGGATTCGCTCCGTTACGGCACCTCCTACAAGACCTGGCAGCCCGACACCATGCTGGACTTCAGCGATCAGGGGGGCTTCGTGGCCGCGGTGGAGATGTGCAACGGCACCGGCGCCTGCCGCAAGACCCTGGGCGGCACCATGTGCCCGTCCTACATGGCCACCCTGGAAGAGCAGCACTCCACCCGCGGGCGCGCCACCGCCTTTCGTGCGGTGTTGTCCGGCAAGGTGCCGCGCTCCGAGTTCACCGGCGAAAGGCTCCACGAGGTGCTGGACCTCTGCCTCGAGTGCAAGGGCTGCAAGGCTGAATGTCCGTCCAACGTGGACATGGCCAAGCTCAAGTACGAGTTCCTGCACCACTACCAGAAGGTCCACGGGGTCTCGCTCCGGAGCCGCCTGTTCGGGCGCATCGGCGCCCTGAGCCGCTGGGGCTCGCTGATGGCGCCCCTTGCCAACCGGGTCAACGGCAACCGGGTGAACCGCTGGTTCCTCGACCGCTTCCTGGGCATCGACAGCCGGCGCCCGCTGCCGAGCTTCGCGCGCAACAACTTCGAGGGATGGTGGCAGAAGCACGACGCCGCGGGCACCGGCGCCCGCGGTTCGGTGATCCTGTTCCACGACACCTTCAACACCTACAACACGCCCGAGGTGGCGGTGGCGGCCACGCGCCTGCTGGAGCATTTCGGTTACCGCGTGATGACCGTGCCCCGGCGCTGCTGCGGCCGGCCGATGATCTCCAAGGGAATGTTGCAGGAGGCCAAGGACCACGCCGCCTGGAACGTCGCCCGGCTGCTGCCCCACGTGGAGCAGGGGGTGCCGGTGGTGGGCCTGGAGCCTTCCTGCATCCTGACGCTCCGGGACGAGTACCCCGACCTCCTGCGCAACCAGCCGGCGCGCCTGGTGGCGGGCCGAACGCTGCTCATCGAGGAGTTGTTGATGCACGACCACGTGGCCGGCTCGCTGAAGGACGGGGGCGCCCCCAAGCCGCCGGTGCTCTTGCACGGCCATTGCCATCAGAAGGCGCTGGTGGGCATGGCGCCCACGGTCTCGGTGCTGCGGGAGGCCGGTCACGAGGTCCGCGAGGTGGACTCCGGCTGCTGCGGCATGGCCGGCTCCTTCGGCTTCGAGAAGGAGCACTACGACGTGTCCGTGGCCATTGCCAACCGCGGTCTGGTGCCGGCGGTGGAGGCCGCGTCCGAGGACGCGCGGGTGGCGGCCTCGGGGATCTCCTGCCGGCAGCAGATCGAGCACCTCACCGGGCGCCGGGCGCTCCATCCCGTGGAAGTGCTGTGGGAAGACGCCCGGGAAGCCGGGGTCTGAGGCGGTCATGGGCAGGATCGCGGCGTTACGCTGTCCGCAGTGCGGCTGGGAGCCGGTGACCGACGACACCTTCGCATGCGGCTCCTGCGGCAGCGTGCTGGAGGTCCGCATGGACCTCGGACACCTCACCCGCTCCGATGTGCGGATCATCCGCGGCAGCACCGATACGACGCTGTGGCGTTGGTTCGATTTCTTCCCGGTGAAGAGCCGCGGCTCGGTGGTGTCCCTCGGCGAGGGCTATACGCCGCTCACCCGTTGCCGGCGGCTGGGCGAGCACCTGGGGATGGAACGGCTCTACGTCAAGAACGACACGTTGCTGCCCTCGGGCTCCCTCAAGGACCGCAGCAACAGCGTGGGCATCTCCCGGGCCGTGGAGCTGGGCTTCGACACCGTGGCCGTGCCGTCCACCGGCAATGCCGCGGCGTCGGTAGCCGCCTACGCCGCGGCCGCGGGCTTGCGCAGCGTGGTCATGGTGCCGGCCGGCACGGATGCGGCCAAGGTGACCCAGGCGTACGCCTGCGGCGCCACCGTGGTGGTGGTGGATGCGAGTCTCGACGGCATGGGCACGTTCTATCGCGTGGCGGTCAAGGAGTTCGGCTGGTACGATTGCCTGTCCACCAACCCGTACCGCAACGAGGGCAAGAAGTCCTACGCCTTCGAGCTGTTCGATCAACTGGACGAACACGTGCCCCATTGGATCATCCACCCCACCGCGGGAGGAGCCGGCCTCGCGGCCATGTGGAAGGGCTACCAGGAGTTGCACGGCCTGGGCTGGGTGCACCGGTTCCCCAGGCTGGTGGCGGCCCAGAGCGATGCCGCGGCCCCCATCGCCGCGGCGCTGGAGAACGGCAGCGCCACCGTGGAGCCGGTAGCCGCTGGCCCGACGGTGGCCGAGAGCATCCGGGTGGGCAACCCCAGGGCGCTGGGGCTGCGGGCGCTGCGCGCGGTGCGCGCCAGCAACGGGGCCGGCGTGGCGCTGACGGACGAGGAGATCCTCGAGGCCCAGGGTCTCCTGAGCCGCATGGCCGGCATCTTCGCCGAGCCGTCCGCCGCCACCTCCCTGGCCGCGGCCGCACGGCTGCGCCGGCAGGGGGTCATCCGCTCCGACGACATGGTGGTGTGCAACGTGACCGGCCACGGCCTCAAGCAGGTCGCCAGCGTGGCCGTGCCGCGGGAACGGTTGCAGCCCATCGAGCCCGACCTCGATGCCCTGCGGGAAACGTTGGCGCAGGAGAGCTCCACGAGGCCCGTTGAGGAAAAGTAGGGGCGGGGGTTCCAAACCCGCCTGCGCCTGCGTCACTGTCTTGGCCGCGTGAGGCGCCGGAAGGGCGCGTGGAAAGCGAAGGACAGCCATGAAGTTCGGATACTATCTGCTCAACACCTACGTTCCCGAGCTGGACGGGGATTCGCGGGAGCTCTACGCCCGCTGGCTGGAGCAGATCGATGCGGCCGAGGACATGCGGTTCGACAGCCTGTGGGTCACCGAGCACCACTTCCGCCTCTTCGGCGGCATGATGCCCAGCCCCCAGATGCTCTTGTCGGCCGCCTCCCAGCGGACCCGGCGGCTCAGGCTCGGCTCTGCCGTGTCGCTGGTGCCCATGCACCACCCGCTTCAGATCGCCGAGGACTACGCCATGCTGGACCTTCTCTGCGAGGGGCGCCTCAACTTCGGCGCCGGCCGGGGCATGAGCACGGCGGAGTACGCGGTGTTCGAGGCGGACTGGAGCACGGCGCAACTGCGGCTCGAAGAGCAACTGGACATCATCCGCATGGCCTGGACTCAGGAGACCGTGGAGTGGAAGGGGGAGCACTACAGTTACCAAGGCCTGACCGTGCGGCCGAAGCCGGTCCAGCAGCCGCACCCGCCCATATACGTGCCGGCCAACAAGGACCCGGACAACTTCCGCATGATCGGGCGCCACGGCTACCACCTGATGACGCTCCCCTGGATCACCGGCAACCCCGAGCAGCGGCCCCGCATCGAGATCTATCTCGAAAGCCTGCGGGATGCGGGGTACTCGGAGGACGATCACGACGTCTTCGTCATGTACCCGATCCACGTGGGCGAGGATGACCGCCAGGCCCGGGCCGAGGTGGAAGACGCGTGGCACCGATGGCGCGAATTCGCGCTGGACGAGATCCGTCTGGACCCCGCCCGAGTCCCCATGCTGGAAAAGGTCTACGAGCGCCTGTCCTACGACGCCATGGTGCAGGACAGCCGCGGTGTTTTCGGTGGCCCCGAGACCTGCATCGAACACCTCAAGCTCATACGGGACGTGGTGGGCCCCACCCATATCGGACTCTGTTTCCACTTCGGCGGCCTGAGCCAGGACAAGGTGCTCGCTTCCATGGAGCGCTTCAGCCGGCACGTGGCGCCCGCGTTCTGACTCCCTATCGTGCAAATACCGCCATCCGGTTACCGTTCCCTCGTCGCGTGGCCGGCGCAGGCGGGTTTGAACCCGATCCGACAGCCTGTCAACAGCAGGGTCTTTTCCAAAGTCCCTGCCAAACCTGTCGTTCCGAGTGGAGCGAAGAATCTCATCCACGGCGGGGAGACCCTTCGCTCTGCTCAGGGTGACAACGGAAGGTGCTCAGGGCGACAATGGAAGGGCCGTGCTGCCAGCAGTGCCTCCCTGCTCAGGTGCGCGGCTTTGTGTTAGACTCGGTTCGATGATGTCGATGGGAAGCCAGCGGGACGGGCTGCACCATGACGGTGGATGACTTCCGCGGCGAGGCGGCCCGGGTCATCGCGCGGCACGCGGAGATGGAACGCGAGGCGGTGGACCGGATGCTGACGGTGCCGCCCAAGCCGGACATGGGCGATTTCGCGTTCCCGTGCTTCACTCTGGCCAAGAAGCTGCGCAAGGCCCCGCCGGTTATTGCGAAAGAGATCGCCGACAAGGCGGTCGCGGACCTGGAGTTGCTTTGCGGCGTTCAGGCGCTGGGCGGGTACGTCAACCTGTCGGTGGACCGGACCCGGTTCGCCGAAGCGGTGCTGCACGAGGCGGCGGACGCGGCCTACGGCTGCTGCGAGGACGGCGCCGGCCAGACCATCGCCATCGACTACTCCTCCCCGAACATCGCCAAGCCGTTCCACGTGGGCCACCTGCGCTCCACCATCATCGGCGGGGCGCTGGTGCGGATCTTCGAGGCCCTCGGCTACGAGGTCATCGGCATCAACCACGTGGGCGACTGGGGCACCCAGTTCGGCCGGCAGATCGCCGGGCTCAAGCGGTTCGGACAGCCCGGCGACGAAAACGATCTGATGAGCCTCAACCGCCTTTACGTGAAGTTCCACGAGGTGGCGGACAGCGATCCGGAACTGGTGGAAGAGGCGCGGGAGTGGTTCCGCCGGCAGGAGACCGGGGATGAGGAGGCGGTGGCCCTCTGGCGGCGCATCCGCGACACCAGCCTCGACTACTTCAAGCGGATCTACGATCGGCTGGGCGTCCGGTTCGATTCCTACACGGGAGAGTCGTTCTTCAACGACAAGATGGATACGGTCATCGAGGAGGCCCGGGCCAAGGGCTTGGCCACGGTCTCCGACGGCGCCCTCATCATCGACCTCTCGGATGAGGGCATCGACACGCCTGCCCTGTTGGAGAAGGCCGACGGCACGACGCTCTACCTCACCCGGGACGTGGCCGCGGCCCGGCACCGCCACGACACCTACGGCTGTGACCGCATCGTGTACGTGGTGGCCAGCGGCCAGTCGCTGCACTTCCGGCAGCTCTTCACCGTGTTGAAGCTGCTCGGACACGCCTGGTCGGAGGACTGCGTGCACGTGAATTTCGGGCTGGTGCAGGGCATGTCCACCCGCAAGGGCAACGTCATCTACCTGGAGGAACTGCTGGACGAGGCCCGGGACCGCGCGCTGGCCTACATGCGCGGCCAGATCGAGAAGCGGCTGGATCTCGAGGACGAGGAGACCGTGGCCGAGGCCGTGGGCATCGCTGCCATCTTCTTCGCCGACCTGTCCAAGCAGCGGATCAAGGACTACCGTTTCGACTGGGACCTTGCCATCTCCTTCGAGGGCGACACCGGCCCCTACCTCATGAGCGCCCACGCCCGCATCGCCGGCATCCTGCGCAACTGCGGGCTCGAACCCGACCCCGATGCCGACCTGAGCCCGCTGGTGGAGCCCGAGGCCCATCGGCTGGTGAGCCTGGTGGCCCGTTACCCCGAGGTCCTCCGGGAGGCGGCCCGGCTGTACGAACCTTCGGTCCTGGCCAACCACCTGCTGGAGCTGGCCCGGGGCCTGCATGCCGGCTATACGGTCCTGCGGGTCAAGGGCGAGGAAGCGGACAAGGCCCAGGCCCGGCTCCTTCTCTTCACCGCGGTGAAGCAGGTGCTTCGGAGCGGCCTGACCATTCTGGGGATCCAACCCCTGGAGCGGATGTAGGCGGTGAAGGTCCCCGCAACAACCCGTCACCGGCACGAAAATGCCTCCCCGTCATTCCGGGCATTCCCGGGCCATTTCATGGCAATGACGGAATCGAAGCGAGAGACGTGAAACTGCTGCTGACCAATGACGACGGTATCGAGGCTCCGGGCCTGGAGGTGCTGGAACGGGCCGCCCGCGACTGGGGCGACCCGATCATCGTGGCGCCGGCGGAAGGGCAGTCCGGCGTCGGCCATCAGGTGACCACGGACCGTCCCATCGCCGTGGAGCGCATCGATGCCGGACGCTACAGCGTCCAGGGGACCCCGGCGGACTGCGCTCGGGTGGCCCTCACGGAGATCTGCCCGGATGCGTCCTGGGTGTTGGCCGGGGTCAACCGGGGCGCCAATCTGGGCGCGGACATCTACACCTCGGGCACGGTGGCCGCGGCCCGAGAGGCCGCGCTGCTGGGCTGCCGCGCCGCGGCGATCTCCCAGTACGTGTTCAAAGGCCGGCAACTGGATTGGGAGGTGGTCTACCGCCGGGCGGCGTCGCTGCTGAAGCGGCTCCTGACCGGTGACCTGGCTCCAGGCGAGTTCTGGAACGCGAACCTGCCGCACCCGGCCACCGACGCTGACGTGGAAGAGGTGGTCTGTGCCCTCGACATCCGCCCCCACGGCGTGGCCTATCGTAGCGAGGGAGGGGCGTTCATCTACCAGGCGGTGTACCACGAGCGCCCGCGGCAGCCCGGACGGGACGTGGACGTATGCCTGGGCGGCCGCGCCAGCGTGACCAGGATGGTGTTGGACATCGCCGGGTCGGCGGTAAACCCCGATCCCTGTCGATTGGATGAGGGGCCGCTGCCGTGACGGCAGGAAGCGACGGAGGAGGATTCGTGACCTATGTCGACGTGTTTCGGACGGTAGACGTTTCCACCCTGGCCGTGGTCAAGTCCGTCCTGGACGGCGCCGGCATCACCTACGTGGTCCAGGGCGAATCGGCCCTGACGCTGCTGCCGGTGGGGCCGTTGTGGGGCGGTTTCGGCTCGGCCGGTGCCGCCGCGGTCATCCAGGTGCCGGAAGAAGAGGCCGAGGACGCCCTGGAACTTCTCCACGAAGTCACCGAACCGTAGGGCGCCAGCGCCTGCGCTCGGCCACGAGGCGGAACAGCTCGGGGAAGAGGGACGGGTTGGCGGCGATGACGCCGTTGCGCAGCGTGTCGGGTTGATTGAAGGAAAACGGTCTGCCGTCCAGGTCCGTGACCTTGGCGCCGGCTTCCTCTGCCAGCAGCACTCCCGCGCACACGTCCCATTCGTTCTTCGGCGCGAGGCTTACGGTCAGGTCGGCGCGCCCGCCGGCCACCTCCGCGAGCTTGTGGGCGATGCTGCCCGTGGGTTTGATCTCGAGGACGTCTTCGAGACCGCTGAAAAGCCCCCTTCGGGTCTCGCTCCGGCTGGTCACCGCGGTGGCGCCGCGCAGTTGCGGCCGGCCCGACGCCCGCACCGGCTCCCCGTTCAGGAAGGTCCCGGAGCCGAGGCTGCAATGGGTCATGCTGCCGGCCGCCGGATTGAAGGTTACCGCCAACACCGGCGCCGTGCCGCGCACCAGCGCCACGGACACGGCGAACTCGTCGATTCCCTCGATGAACTCCCTGGTGCCGTCCAGCGGGTCCACGATCCACACCCATTCCTTTCGCAGCCGCTTGCCGTCATCCGCTGATTCTTCCGACAGCCAGCCGGACTCGGGGAACGCGCCGAGCAGTGTCTCCTGCAACAGGGTGTTGGCCTCGATGTCGGCAGTGGTGACGGGGTTGCCGCCGCTCTTGTGTTGGATGGTGTATTGCAACGTGTAGTAGGAGAGGAGCGTTTCTCCGGCGTGACGCGCCGCCTCTCGTGCCGTTGTCAGCGCTTGCCGGAGGTCCATGACGTTGTCTCCCGAGGTCCGTGACGTGAATGCCCGGCAAGGCGGCCGTCAGAACGCAAGTTCCGACCCCCGCAGCTTCCAGAGCCTCGGCTCGCCCCAAGCCGTGAGTATCCGGGATGACGCCGGTGCGGCTCGACCGCCTGGTGTGGGTTCGGGGCGCCACACTAGGCCACCCGGATCACCCGCTTCCCCTGCATCAGCTCGGGGTCGTGGTTGGGAAACGACAGCTCCGGGTGCGACGCCGTCTCAAGCGCCCGGTCCAGGGCCAGCACCGAGTCCGGCAGGTTGAAGTACCAGCCCACCGGGAGGCGCTCGCGGAGGTTCCGGTAGGTGTAGGCGATGTCGCCGCACAGCACGGCCTTGCCCCGGACCGTCTCCACCGCCACCATCTGGGAGCCCGGGGTGTGGCCGCCGGCCTTCAGCAGCTCCACACCGGGAACCAGCTCGTGGTCTCCGTCCACCAGGGTGACCCGGTCGTCGTCCACCAGCCGTTGCAGCGCCGGGCGCACCTTGGGCCGGACCAGCTTGTTCAGGTAGTCGAAGCGCATCATCGGGCCGGTCCAGAAATCGTACTCGTCCTTCTGGATGACGAACTTTGCCTTGGGGAAGAAATCGAAGCCGGTGAAGTGGTCCACGTGAAAGTGGGTCACGATGACGGTGGCCACGTCCTCCGGGCGCACGCCCAACTCGCCCAGCAGTTGGGACGGTTCCCTGAACTGATTCCCCTGGGCCCACTCCGCGGTGACGTAGTCCGGATGGTAGGCGGTATCCACCACCACCGGCCCGTCGGGAGTCTCGATGCACCAGATGATGTAGGGTACCGGCTCGTCCCGTTCCGCGTCGCTGCGGATGCACGGCATGATGCCCGAATGGCGCCAGTTCTCCGCGATGCCCACGGTCATGGCAAAGATGGCATGGTCCATGAAACCCCTCCAACGTCCGAGTGCCGACGAATGACCATGCGTACCCTAACAGCCGCATCTGCGCCCGTCCACCTTGCCCTGTCCGGCCTCATGCCTTGTTTCCCTGTATCCATGGCAACGTGTATACTCCGCCGATGGGCAGCGAGGAGGCCATCGGCCAAGAGGCTGCGATGGACAGCGAGGATGTCACCCGGGCGGCCGAGGCCCCGAGCAAAGAGCAGGGTATCCCGTGAACGGCGTGCCGGTGGCAGCGGAATTGCGGGAGATGCTGTCCGAGGCCTGCGATGTCGTTCGGCAGACCCGTGCGCTGATCGAGGCCGCGCTGGAGACCGGGTTCACCCATCGCACCAAGGCCGACGGGAGCTTCGTGACCGACGTGGACATCGCGGTGGAGGAGAAGGCTCGCACCCTGCTGGCGTCGCGCTTTCCGATGCATCGCATCATCGGCGAGGAGTTGCCGGAAGCCGGCAGCGGCCACGCCCTGACCTGGGTCATCGATCCGATTGACGGCACCAAGAGCTTCCGGCACGGCGTTCCCCTTTACGGCACGCTGCTGGCCCTGCTTCACGGCGAAGACCCGATCCTCGGGATCATCGACCTGCCCGGCCTGGACCGGACCTACAGTGCCGCCAGGGGGTTGGGGACCCGCTGCAACGGCCGGTCCGTGACCCTGGAGGACCTTCCCGACGGCGACGCCCTGGAGAAGGAGATCATCGGCATCGGCGACCGGCAACAGTTCGTCAGCGCCGGCCGCACCAACGTGTTCAACAGGCTGATGCAGGCTCACCCTGGGGTGCGGACCTACACCGACTGCTTCGGCCACGCCCTGGCCCTGGACGGTTCCGTCGGCGCCATGGTGGACTTCGATCTCCGGCTATGGGACACCATGGCCAGCAAGGTGTTGATGGAAGAGGCCGGCGGCCGTTACGTATGCTCCCAACGGGCCGGGAAAGGACTGCGCGAACGCCGTTTCGACGTCATACTGGGCAAGCCTCGGGTCGTGGACTGGATACTCGATCGCATCGTGGCGGAACCGCACGCCTCGGGAGAGGCATAGACTGAAACTCACGTCAGGAGGTACTTCTTGAGACAACAGGACGCGGCACGCAAGTGCCTTGTAGCAATCCTTTTTTTCCTGAGCGCCGCGGCGTTCGGTCCAACAGCAGAGGGAGGAGACAGGCCTGTGGTGATTTTTTCCACGTCAATGGGCGACATCACGATCGAACTCATGTCCGAGGAAGCCCCGGTCACGGCGAAGAACTTTCTCGCTTACGTCGATGCCGGATTCTTTGACGGCACCATCTTCCATCGGGTCATTCCGGGTTTCGTGATCCAGGGCGGCGGCTTCACCGCGGACATGAACCAGAAGCAGACCCAGGCGCCCATCAAGAACGAGGCCGACAACGGCGTCAAGAACTCCCGCGGTACGCTGTCCATGGCGCGCACCTCGGACATCAACAGCGCCACCTCCCAGTTCTTCATCAACCTCAAGGACAACGCGTTCCTGGACCACGGCACCCGGGACTTCGGCTACGCGGTGTTCGCCCGGGTAGTCGAGGGCATGGACGTGGTGGACAAGATCGCCGGCGTGCCAACCGGCAACCGTGGACCCCACAGCGACGTGCCGATGGAGCCGGTGGTCACCACCACCGCCCGCCGCAAGGAGCCCGCGCAGTAGTCAGGAAAGTATCGCGGGGTGAGTCCTGGAGCAGGGTGGGTTCGGGGCTCATCCATCGTCCTCCATAGAGAGCTTCCCGGAAGTCCCGCCGGCCGGGAGCAGCGCCGCGGCCAAGTCCCGAAGTCCGATGGCTTCGATGCCGTGAGCGATAGGGTAGCGACCTTCTCCGGCATGGACGATGAACGACCTGCCGGGCTCCAGGTCTTCCAACGCGCTGTAGAATCCCCTGGTCGGCGCCGGCGCCGCGGTGCGTTTGATCTCGATGGCCCAGAGCCCATTGGCGCCGGGCAGTTGCAGCACCAAATCGACTTCAGCGCCTCGAGCGGTGCGATAGAAGCCCGCCTGAGTAAGCGGCGGCGCCGCGGCCAGCAGGTTCTCGATCACGAATCCCTCCCAGCTTGCGCCCGCGATCGGGTGGCCGGCCAGTTGATGGAGGTCCTCGATCCCGAGCAGGGTATGGACCAAGCCGCTGTCGCGCACGTAGACCTTCGGCGACTTGACCAGGCGCTTGCGGACGTTGGCGCGCCACGGTGTCAGCCGCCGCACCAGCAGCAGGTCCGCCAGCAGGTCGACATAGGCCGTCACGGTCGGGGCGCTTACGGAGAGGCTGGCGGCCAGCGTAGACGCGTTCAGCAAGGCGCCTTGACCATGCGCGAGCATCGTCCAGAACCTCTCCAACCTCTCGGCGGCGATACGGAACCCGAACTGCGGCACGTCGCGTTCCAGGTAGGTGCGTATGAGGTTCCGGCGATACGCGAAACTGTCCTCGTCCGTGCTCGCCAGCAGACTGTCCGGGAAACCTCCCCGAAGCCAGAGGAGATCGGCTGACGCGGCATCTCGCGCGGCTTCCAGAACGTCCAGTGCATGCAACTCCACATATTCGATGCGCCCCGCGAGGCTCTCGCCCGACTGACGCATCAGGTCCATCGAAGCGGAGCCCAGCACGAGGAAACGACCGTTGCGCCTGCCGGCGCGCCGTCCCTGGTCGATGATGCCGCGGAGTTCCTGGAACAACTCGGGTACGCGGTGAATCTCATCGAGAATGACCAGACGGTCCTCGTGCGATCCGAGGAACAAGGTAGGTTCGGCGAGTCTCGCGCGGTCTCTCCTCGACTCGAGGTCGAGATAGAGCGCATCGAGGTCGCCGGCGATTTCGTGCGCGAGTGTTGTTTTGCCGATTTGGCGCGGCCCGAGAATCGCCACCGTGGCCTGCCGGCCGAGTGCCCGTTGTACGGCCAGGAAAGCGCGTCGGGGAATCATGAGTGCAAAATAAAAGATTCCCTTTTAATTTACAACGCGATGGCTTGTCAGCGCGGAGTGATGGGCTTCCGGCCCGTGCGCCACCGGCCGATGGTTTCCACCACTTCCTGCCAGATGGCCTCGGGCTCGCGCCCCAGGCGCTTCGGGACGCGGAAGTCGTGGTTGCCGCCCTCGACGAGGTGAGTTTGGGTCGGGGCCTTGACCCGCTCCAATACCTCGGCCAGCAGGTCCAGCCGGCAGAAGGGGTCGTGGGTGCCCTCCACGAACAGCATGGGTGCGGTGATCTTCATGAGGTTGTCGGCCCGGAGCCTGTCGTGGCGCTTGGGCGCGTGCAGCGGGTAGCCGAGGAAGACGAGTCCCGCCAGGCTCGGTTCTGTCCCGGCCGCCTCCTTGGCGGCCACGTTGGCGGCTATGCGGCCGCCCATGGACTTGCCGCCGGCAAAGAGCCGTCCCGGCGCCGGCCGGAGGGTCGCGCGCACGTGGTCCAGCACCCGTTCGAAGGCGTCTTCCAGCCGTGCTGCAGGGTCGGGCGCCTTCCGTCCCTGTTCCTTGTAGGGGAAGTTGAACTTCACCGAGAGCCAGCCCGCCCGGGCCAGCGACTCGTGGAAGAAGGTCATGAACGGGTGGTTCATGTCCGCGCCGGCGCCGTGGGCGAGCACGATGACGTCGGTTTCACCGGCCCTGTCGTTCGCCGGTTCCGCAACGACCGCGGACACCTGCATGCCCCGGTCCACGGCGATCTTTTCGGTGCGTTGCTGGAGGGTGGTCACGATGTTCGTTCCTCGAACCGGCGTGCTGCCTGCAGGTCCTCCAGCTTGAGCGTGTCGTAGAGGTAGTCGTTGAGCGGCGTGGCCACGCCGTGGACCCGGCCCATGCGCGACGCGTAACCGCACAGCGAGTCGATCTCGAGACGCCGTCCGGCCTCCAGGTCATGGCACATGCTCCCCTTGCTGGAGGGGTGCTGTTGCGACATGAAGCGGTAGTTGGCGCCGTCGGCATCCGGTTCCAGCGGAATCCCCATGGCCAGGGCCAGTTGATAGACTTCCCGCATCACCTCCCGGGCCATGCGCGCGGTCCCGTCATAACCGAGGATTTCGCCGAGAGGTCGCCGCGTCAGCGCGGTCATCCCGCCCACCGCGCAGATCAGGATGAGCTTGTTCCACAGCTCGATACGGATGTCCGTGGAGAGGTGCGCAGTGACCCCACCGCGTTGCATTGCGTCCACGATTTCCTCACCCCTTGCGCTGGACCCGCCGCCGAGGCGCCCGAACACGATCCGGCGCGGCCCGCCGGTCTGATGGATTCTCCCCGGCGCGGTGATGGCGCTGAAGACGTAGGCGGCGCCCTCCATGACCCGGTCTTCACCGTACTCGCGGGTCAGCAACTCGCCGTTGTCAACACCGTTCTGGAGCGAGATGACCACCGAGTCGGAGCCCATCATCGGCCGCATGGAGGGTATGGTTGCGTCGTTGGAAGGGGTCTTGACGCAGTAGAGGATGACGTCGCACGGTCCGGCCTCGGCCGGATCGTCCGTGAACAGCGCGTCCTGGACATTGAACCTGCCGGACTCCACGGAATCCACGGTCAGACCGTGTTCCTTCAAGGCCTGGAGATGGCGCCCTCTGGCGATGAAGCATACCGGCATGCCGGCGCGCGCCAGCAGGCCCCCGAAGTAACCTCCGACTCCGCCGGTCCCCATGATTCCGAACCGCATGATCTCAAGCCAAGCCTTGGCCGAATGCCCCGACCCTCGCAAAATCCGCAGCCCATTGACCGGTGCCTGCCATGGGCACCCAATCCCTCTCCCTGGATTCCGGGTCAAACCGGAATCACCATGGCCCTTTGTGGACCACATGAAAAGTTCGGTCCAGACCGGCCCCTTCTCTGGATTCCGGTTTTCGCCGGAATGACGGTTCGGGCGTTGGCGGGGTTGCTACTGCCCGGGAACCAGCACGAGCTTGCCGAAGAACTCGCTTTGCTCCATGAGCTCGTGGGCGCGCCCGGCTTCGCGTAGCGGCAGCACCTCGGACACCACGCCGTGCAGCTTGCGCTCGCGGACCAGCTTCATGACCTCGGGCATGTCCTCACGCGGTCGCATGGTGGTGCCCATGAGGGTGAGCTCACGGGTCCAGAGCTGGCCCAGGTGAAGCTCCACGCGGTGGCCGGCGGTGACCCCGGAGTTGATGAAGCGGCCGCCCCGCCGGAGGCTGGCGAAGCACTCGCGCCACACCGGCGCGCCCACGTGCTCGAAGACGACGTGGACGCCCTCACCGCCGGTGAGCTCCTTAACCTTTTGGCCGAATTCCGGGGTTTCCTTGTAGTTGATGCCCGCGTCGGCGCCGAGCTCCGCGGCCTTGTCGAGCTTCCATTGCGCTCCCGCGGTGGTAATCACCCGCGCGCCCAACAGCTTGCCGAGCTGGATGGCGCCGCTGCCGATGCCGCTGCCGGCCGCCATCACCAACAAGTCCTCGCCCGACTTCAGCGCGGCCCGGCGCACCAGCATGCGCCAGGCGGTGCCGAAGGGCACGGCGATGCACGCGGCTTCCTCGAACGACATCCAGCCCGGGAAAACGTAGGCGTCTGCGGCTTCCATCCGCGCCAACTCGGCGTAGCCGCCGCCCCGGCAGCGCCCCAGGACGCGGTCGCCGGCCTTGAAACCGGCGGTCTCCGATCCTGTCTCCACCACCTCGCCCGCCACTTCCAGGCCCGGGACGTGGGGCAGCGGCGGCTTGACGCCATGGCTCCCCTCGCGGGCGAACAGGTCCCGGCGGTTGAGCGCCGCCGCCCTCACGCGCACCAGCAGGTCGCCGGCGCCGATCTCCGGCGCGGGCATGTCGCCGTAGGTCAGGACTTCCGGTCCGCCGGTCTCGGGGATGAAGATCGCTTTCATGGCTTCGCTGTCCCGTGCGGGGTTGCGACTCAGAAGCGCGCCTGCTGAAGCTCCTGGAGAAAATCCGCATATGTTCCTTCGCCGCCGCTCTCCCAATGTTCCAGCAACGCCGAGCCCACCACGGCGACCTCGCAGCTTCCGTGGAGCTGCCGCAAATCGCTGCCGCCGGCGATGCCGAAGCCCAGGGCCAGGGGCAGTTCCGTGGCCGCCCGGTAGCGCGCCGCCAGCGCGTCGATGCCGGCCTTCAAGTCCGTGGGCTTGCCGGTGACGCCGCGTCGCGCCACGCCGTAGACGAACCCCCGGCCGCGACGCCCGATCTCGGCCAGGCGCGCATCGGAGTTGGTGGGCGTGAACAGCGCGATGGGCGCCAACCCGTGCGTCTCGCTCAGCGGAAAGAGGTCGTGATACTCCTCGATGGGAAGGTCGGGGATGATGAACCCCGCGCCTCCCGACCGGCTCAGTCGCTCGCAGAAGGCGCGATGGGTGAGCCGGAACACGGTGTTGTAGTACCCCATCATCAGGTGAGGGAAACCGAACCGCCCGGTGGCCCGCGCCATGAAGTCGAAGTACTGGTCCGTGGAAAGGCCCTGCTTGAGGGCTTCCTGATTGGCCCGGGCGAAGACCGGTCCGTCGGCAATGGGCTCGCTGAAGGGCATCTGCAACTCCACCAGGTCCACGTCCGCGCGCTCCATCTGTTCCAGCATCCGCCGGTTCACGTCAAGCGACGGATAACCCACGATGACGTGGGTCATCAGCAGGATCTTTCGCGAGCCGAGACGGCTCTCTATGTAGGTCCGGAGATTCAACGCCCGGCTTTCCGCAGCAGGAACCGCTGCCAGCCGGGGTCGTTCAACGCCTCGGCGATGGTGAAGATGTCCTTGTCGCCCCGGCCGGACAGGGTGATCAGGACGGTCTGGTCCCGGCCCATGCGCGGCGCCTCGCGGATGGCGCCGGCCACGGCATGGGCGCTTTCCAGCGCGGCGACGATGCCTTCGCGGCGCAGCAGCGTCTGAAGCGCCTCCAGGACCTCGTCGTCGGTCGCCGCCTCGAACCGGACCCGTCCGCTCTCCCGCAGGCAGGCCAGGATCGGGCTCACCCCGATGTAGTCAAGCCCGGCGGCCACGGAATGGGTATGGCGCATCTGGCCTTCGTGGTCCTGGAGAAAGTAGGTCTTGTAGCCCTGCGCCACCCCGGGACTGCCGTCGGAGCCTGCCAGGCGGGCGGCGTGCCGGCCCGAGTCGAGCCCTTCGCCGCCGGCCTCCATCCCCACGAGTTCCACGCCGGCGTCATCGAGAAAGCCCAGGAAGGTGCCGGTGGCGTTGGAGCCGCCGCCGACGCAGCAATAGACGCGGTCCGGCAGACGGCCCGTGGCGGCGATCATCTGCTCGCGGCATTCCTGCCCGATGACCTGCTGGAAATACGCGACGATCTGCGGAAACGGGTGCGGCCCGCACGCGGTTCCCAGGACGTAGTGGGTGTCGTCCATGGAGAAGGCCCAGTCCCGCAGGCACTGGTTGATGGCGTCCTTCAGGGTGGCGGAGCCGTCTTCCACCGAAACCACTTCCGCCCCGAGCTGCTCCATCCAGAACACGTTGGGGCGTTGCCGCTCCACGTCTACGGCGCCCATGTAGATGGTGCACGCGAGTCCCAGCCGGGCGGCCATGGTGGCGGTGGCGACGCCGTGTTGCCCGGCGCCGGTCTCGGCGATGACGCGCTTCTTGCCCATGCGCGCCACCAGCAGGCCCTGGCCCATGACGTTGTTGATCTTGTGCGAGCCGGTCTGGTTGAGATCCTCCCGCTTCATGTATATCCCCGGGCCACCGAGGGTTTCGCTCAGATTCCCGAGGTAGGTCATGGGGGTGGGCCGGCACGAGTAGGACTGCATCACCGCCCGGAACTCTTCCCAAAACGACGGGTCCTTGCGCGCATCTTCGAAGGCCGCGATCAACTCGTCCAGGGTCGTGCGCAGGATCTCCGGCGTAAAGGCGCCGCCGTAGGCGCCGAAATAGCCGGTGCGCTGTTCCACGTTTTTCAGCAGACTATCGAGCATGGTCCAGGTACGGACACGCAGGGGCTGCCGTTCCAGAGCCCCACTGACGAAAGATTTAAGAGCACTTGGCAGGTAAGTCAAACAGGCGCTGGTCCCGCCCCCTTGCTACGCACCGTGCTCCCTCCGCTCTGTTGTCGCGGTCTCGGTAAACGGCTCGGAGGTGCTATGATGAAACGGACCACGGAGTGGATTCTTGCATACTCGGACCGGCGTCTGGGAAAGGAGGCCCGAATGAAGATACTGGTGACCGGAGCGTCGGGACTGGTAGGCAGCGCCCTGGTCCCGTTGCTGACGACCGATGGACATGAGGTCGTGCGTCTGGTGCGGTCGGCTCCGGGGTCCGGCGACGTCCCATGGGATCCGGACGCAGGCACGCTTGAAGCGGAAGCCCTGGAAGGGTTCGATGGCGTCGTTCACCTGGCCGGCGAGAACATCGCTTCCGGGCGCTGGAACGCCGAGAAGAAACGCCGCATCAGGGAAAGCCGTGTGCGCGGGACGCTGTTGCTGGCCAGGACCCTGGCGGCCCTGGAGCGGCCGCCTCGGGTGCTGGTGTCCGCGTCAGCCATCGGATTCTACGGCGACCGCGGCGATGAGGAACTCACGGAGCAAAGTCCGGCAGGCTCCGGCTTCCTTTCCGAGGTGTGCCGCGAGTGGGAGGCGGCCACCGAAGCGGCGGAAGCCAAGGGCATTCGCGTGGTCCACGCGCGACTGGGTGTCGTGCTCAGCAGGGCTGGCGGCGCTCTGGCCAAGATGCTGACGCCCTTCAGGCTCGGGGTCGGCGGCGTCGTGGGCAATGGCCGGCAGTACATGAGCTGGGTCACCCTGGACGACACCGCGGCCGCCTTGGGTCACCTGCTGGCCACGGAAACCGCTTCCGGGCCGGTGAACATGGCGGCGCCGGCGCCCGTGACCAACCGCGAGTTCACCGCCGTCCTGGGCCGCGTGCTACGGCGTCCTGCCGTGTTCCCGGTTCCCGGTTTCGTGGCCCGGCTGATGTTCGGCGAGATGGCGGATGCGTTGCTCCTGGCAAGCACTCGGGTGAAGCCGGACAACCTGCTGGCGTCCGGGTACGCGTTTCGCCACCGGTCGCTGGCAGAGGGGTTGCGCCATGTCCTTGGCACAGGGTGACGGTCTGGCCTGCCCCGGCGCTTCCGACCTTGCGTCGGAGGCGCGCCGAGCACCGGCCCACCGGTCGTTGCGGAGATGTGTCCATGTGTCCGCCCAGCCGCGGCCCCAAACTCTTGACTTCGCTACGAGAATCCCATCATATTCGTTGCAGGCGCACACATTTACCGTGTCGCTGGAGATGCAGCAGGAGTCCGTGTAGATGGCACAGACGTACATGAGCAGCTTGGTGTTCGTCGGTGGGGAGTTCCCGCTCGCAATGTTCGATGAACGCGCGCTGTTCGACAGTCATCTGGATACAGATCAACTGAAGGCGGGACCGATTGGCCGGTTTAGTTATTCATCGGGCCTATACCGTTTCAATGTTACGCCAGGCCGAATTGATTTGATATGTCAGAATACCGACATCCTGCCACAGGCAGTCGTTGACTCGGCCAAGATCATTGCAGAGGTGATTGAGCCAGCGCGAGGAGCCGTTCGTGTTTCCGGCGTCGGGATGAACTGCGATACTGTCTTTAATCAGCAGTATTGCGGCATGAAGGGCGTCAGCTTCTGCTCGCGGATGTTCGACCCCCGGATAGCCGACCTTGTCGGCGCACCACCCATTGACACCCGTGCAGGGGTGCGCTTCAGAAAGGACGAAGTGCTTTACGACGTTCGCATCGAGCCGGAGGCGAATTCTAGCGGCGAAAACTTGTACATCGCGGTAAACGGCCATCAGGAAGTCAAACCCAATGATCGGTTAGAGATGAAGATGAACCATATCGGAGACTTCAGGGCGTACGTCTTGGCGTTACACCAGCGAATCGCCGACAGTGCAAGGAGTGAATGACATGGCATTGCAAGAGAGGCCACCGAATCCTGTCTGTAGCCCCACTGGGGTACCGTTGTCTCCCTCTGTGCCCGTCACGTCTCCCGAACTCATGGAGCACGAGGAGCCTACGGGTATTTCAGGGATCAGGTCGCTATTGCGAAGTATCTTATTGACTCAGCTACAACGGCTGGAAGAAATTGACTTCTTGTCGAAGCGGGACGAATTCATACCTCACGATAACCTCAGTCGGATCTGGGAAGTTCCTCCGACGACGACTTCCAACGTGGGGAGCGATAGACACTCGGATGCGGACGGAGAGTCACTCAAGCAGGAAGTTTACGCTCTTTTGAAGCACGCTGGCGCCGAGAACTGGGACGGGGAAGGCGCGCTTGCGCTTGCCCCGGGGACGGTCGATATTGCGCAGCAACTGATAGACGGGTTCCCGGGCTACATCGCCCGGCCCGATGTCGCCGCCACGCCGCACGGCGAGGTGGATTTCGATTGGGTTATCGCCCAGGACGTGATGGTCACGGTAAGCGTTGGTCCTTCCGGGGAAATCGCATTTTCAGGAATGTTCCGGGGTGCTCGATTGAACGGTAGCGAGTCGTGGACCGGGAAGTTGCCGCAATTCGTGCGCTGCTGCTTTGAACGGCTGCGGAGTTCTCAAGCCGAATGACCGTCAGGGCTGTGGGTTTGCTTGCCAGGTTCGCGGTGGAGAGCGGCCGTCTAACCGACTCAATCGTAAAGCCCAAGTTGTTCGAGCCGAACAAGTCGCTTGAGCTTTCAGTCTTTCGTGTCGATGGTCTTGTCCGTGATCAGATCCGCAATCTAGGCGACGAGGTTGTGAAGAAACATCCTACCGCGTTGAAACTCCATGGTTGGGGAGAGTTCGATGAGTCGGCCGTGCAAGAGGCCGGTCTTCGGGTCGAACACGATGACGACCCACCGCGACACGCGAACGTCCTCGGTTGGCCCCGGGAGCCATCGGAACGGAAACAACGCCAGCAAATCCTGGCTTCCCATTCCCGCCCTGTCAGGCTGTAGGAATTCGATGATCGAATTGGGTGAGCGCTGACCGTTCGCCATCGCCAACGGAACCGAATGTAAAGCCGGAACCAAGAACCTTTCCGAGTAAGCAAGAGTCCACTGTGTAGAGAGAGGTTAACGGGTCCCCGATAACTCGCGCCTTTCCGGCAGTCCAAGCGTGAATGGAACAGGCCGCGCTTACGTTCGCCAAGGTGTCCAAGGTGTACGACGGGGCAGGCTCGGTGCAGCGCTACGCTCTGCGCGACGTCTCCTTCGAGATCGCCCCGGGCACGACCGCGTCCATCGTCGGCCGCAGCGGCAGCGGCAAGTCCACGCTGCTGCACCTCGCGGCCGGCATCGACGTGCCCACCCACGGGTCGGTGGCGGTGCACGGCACGCCTCTTGCGGGTCTCAGCGAGACCGGCCGCACCCGGCTCCGCCGGCGCGACATCGGATTCGTCTTTCAGCTTTTCCACCTCCTTCCCCACCTGACGGTGCGGGACAACGTGGCCCTGCCGGAGCTCATCGCCGGCGCCCGGGCGCGTTCCTTCCGCGAGCGGGTAACGGCGCTGCTGGAGCGGGTGGGCCTGGCGGACCGAGCCGATGATCCGGTGGCCGGGCTCAGCGGCGGCGAGATGCAAAGGGTGGCCATCTGCCGGGCGTTGCTGCGGCGGCCGCGCCTGTTGCTGGCGGACGAGCCCACCGGCAGTCTGGATGACGCCAGCGGCCAGATGGTGATGGAACTCATGCTGCAAATGGTGTCGGAGGAGGGGGCGACGCTGGTCTATGCTACCCACAGTCGTGAGCTGGCGGCCATGGCCGATGGCATCCTGCGGCTCCACAGCGGGATGCTGGACCCGGAATCCGGCAGCACGACGTAAGCCCCGCCAATGCTACGCTACTTCTACCGGACCGTATCCGCGCACTGGCGCACCAACCCGGTGCTGTACGGTCTGACCGTCCTTGGCGTGGCCCTGGGGGTGGCCTCGGTCATCAGCATCCGCATCCTCAACCAGAGCGCCGTCGCTTCGTTCGCCGCCGGGGTCCGCGCCATCGGCGGCCCCGCCGACATCGTCGTCACCGGCAAGGGCGGGCGCCTGCCGGACCCGGTTTACCCACGTGTCCGGGGCACCCCGGGGGTGGCCGCGGCCTGGCCCGTCTTCGAGACCACGGTGCCGATGGAGGGACGGCCGGACACGTTCGTGCGGTTGCTGGGGATCGATCTGCTCGCACCCGCCCAGGATTTCCGGAAGGCGCGTTCCGGACTCGCGCCGGGAGCGGAGGCCGGCGTAGCGGTGCGCCGGCGTGGTTGGGTGGCGGTCAGCCCGGAACTGGCGACGGCCATGGGTTGGAAGGTGGGGGACCGGTTCGAGGTCCGTGACGGCCCCCATGTGCGTGCGCTCCGGGTCGGGGCGTTCATCGACTTCCAGCGATGGGGCGCCTCGGGCAGCCGCCGGGCCCTGGTGATGGACATCGCCGAAGCCCAGTCCCTGTTGGGCGGCGTCGGGACACTGCATCGCATCGGCGTCAAGGCCGCCGAGGGGACCGATCTCGCGGCGCTGGCGACCCGCATCGAAGACGGACTCCGCGGCCGCGTGGACGCGGTAACGCCGTCGGAACGAACCGGGCAGGCACAGCAGCTTCTCGGCGCCTTCCGGTTGAACCTCACCGCGCTGAGCCTCGTCAGCTTGCTTGTGGGCACGTTCCTCGTGTTCAGCAGCATGCGCGCCTGCCTGGTGTGGCAGCGAAGGGAGTTCGGGGTGCTGCGGTCCCTGGGCGCCACCCCGGCTCAGGTGCTGGCTCTCATCCTGGGCGAGGCGGCGTTGCTCGGGGTCATGGGAGTGGTCATCGGCATCTTCGCGGGCTACTGGACGGCCATCTGGAACCTGGACGCCGTGAGTTCCACCCTGACCAATATCTACATGCTCCGGGAGATCGAGTCGCTGGAAGTGTCCGGCGGCACCCTGGTGCTGGCGGTCTTCGCCGGTCTGGGGGGAGCCCTGAGCGGGACGCTGCTGCCGGCCCTCGACGTGTGGCGCAGGGACACGCGGACACTGCTGGATAACTTGCCGGCACAGGCTGCCGGAAACGCCGGCGCCCGTAATCTCTTCCGTCTCGGTCTCGTGCTGGTGGCCGGGACGGTGGCGTGGTACTGGCTCGGGGGTTGGCGCTGGCGGCCGTCGGGATTCGTCCTTTCCACCGCCATGTTGCTGTGCCTGCCGTTGCTCGCCCCCTGGCTGGTACAGCGCTTGACCGGGCGGGTCCGGGTCCCGGACTTTGGTTTCCGGTATGGCGTTCGGAGCCTCGGGGCGACCCTGGCCAACACCTCGTTCTCGGTATCGTCCCTGGCCATGGCCGTGTGCCTGCTGGTGGGCATTACCCTGCTGGTGGAGAGCTTTCGCGAAACCCTGGTGCGCTGGGTGGACCGCTCGCTGCGCGCCGATGTCTACGTGAGCGCAGCGGTCGGGGCACGGCCCGGGCCGGGCGCGGCTCTGAGCCCGCGACTGGTGGAGCGGCTTGCGAGCGGGCCTCAGGTGAAAGGCGTCGATCCTCTGCGCCGTCTGTTCCTGCGCGTGGGCGGCCGGCGCGTGGCAGTGGTGGGCGTGGACCTGCGCCGTTCCGCGGAACAGCGGCGTCTGGCGCTCCTTTCGGGCGACGATGCCGTGGGGCGCGCGCTCCGGGACCGCGGCGTCCTCATCGGCGAGCCGTTGTCCCGGAGCGCGTCCCTTTCGGTGGGGGACGGGGTTGAGATCGAAGGCCCGGAGGGAACGGTGCGGTTGCCGGTGTCGGGGATCTACCGCGACTACACGGAGGGAGGCTCGGTCACCATGGACCTCGGCCTCATGGCGGAAAACCTCGGGGCCGGACCTCTCACCAGCATCGCGCTTCACCTGAGGTCCGGCGCCGATGCGGAAGCGGTGGCGGCCGGTATCGAGAGCCGGCACCCACGAGGCTCCCTGAGGGTCCGCAGCAACCGGCGGTTGAAGGACGACGTGCTCCACATCTTCGATCAGACCTTTGCGGTGACCCGGATTCTCCAGGTCATGAGCCTGATCATCGCGGCCTGCGCCATCACCCTGACGCTGTTGGTGGTGGCTCAGGAGAAGGCGAGCGAGATCGCCCTGTACCGCACCCTGGGCGCCTTCCGCAGGCAGGTGTTCCTGCTGTTCGTGAGCAAGGGGACCGCCATGGCGTTTCTGGGCCTGGCGCTGGGCTTCACCGGCGGCATCGGCCTCGGCGTGATCCTGATCTTCGTCATCCAGAAGAGCTACTTCGGCTGGAGCATCGAGTGGACCTGGCCGTGGCTGCCGCTCGCCGGGGAAGCGCTTGCCATCGTGTGCGCGGCGGTGCTGGCAAGCCTCTACCCGGCGTTCAAGGCGAGCCGGACGCCGGCCAAAGAGTTGTGTCATGCGGATGCCTGAACGGAGCGGTATCGGGCGCCGTCGCGTCTTCCTTTTCCCGTTCGTCCTGAGCGTAGCGAGGCGCAACCGAGCGAAGTCGAAGGGCGCAATCTCGCAATTGGGATATGGTCTCCGCCGGATCGGTCTGGCCGCCTGCATCCTCGCGCCGTTCGGGATCATTCCGTGGACCGGCCCGGCGGTCTACGCCTGGATTCCGGCTCAACCCGGCTATGTCTGGTCGTTTCCCCGGGACCACTGGGCGCGGGAGGGCTACAAGACCGAGTGGTGGTACTTCACCGGCCACCTGCGCACGGTTGAAGAGCCGGTGCGGCGTTTCGGTTACCAGTTCACGTTTTTCAGGATCGGCGTGTCGCAAGACGCGCCGCCGTCCGGCTCCGCCTGGGCCGCCAAGGATATCATCATGGGCCACGCCGCCCTGACGGACCTGGACACCGGCCGCCACCGTTTCAGCGAGTTGGTGGTGCGGGCGGCCCCGCTCCTGGCCGGCTTCGGCCGCCATCCGGATACCCGGCTTGCCTGGAGCGTCGGTCCTCCGGGAACGCCGGAGCCGTGGGAGCTCCACTGGAACGGCGACGGCTTCGACTTCACCATGGGCGACGCCGGCAAGTCCTTCGGCTTCATCCTTTCCACCCGCCCCCTCAAGCCCGTGGTGTTCCAAGGCCCCGGCGGCCTGAGCCGGAAGGGGGAGGGCGCCACCGAGGCCAGCCACTACTACAGCTTCACCCGCATGGCCACCGCGGGTACGGTGAGCCTGGACGGAAGGGATCTGGCAGTCAGCGGCGTGAGCTGGATGGACAAAGAATTCGGCTCCAACCAGCTCGGTGAGGACACCAGCGGTTGGGACTGGTTCAGCTTGCAGTTGGATGATGGCCACGAGGTCATGCTGTATCTGCTCCGCACCACGGCTGGCGGCACTTACCACGCTGGCGCCACCCTGGTGGACCCCGCGGGCGCCGTCCGCTACCTGCGGCCCGATGAATGGAAGTTGAATGTCACCAGCGAATGGACCAGTCCCGCCACCGGCGCTGTCTATCCCGCCGGATGGACCCTGGACATCCCCGCCGCCGGCATCCACCCGGTCATCCTCCCCAAGCTTGCAGATCAGGAAAACCGAAGCGCGCTGATTCCGAACCTTTTCTATTGGGAAGGGTCGGTTCGGGTGGAGTCCAGGAACGGGGAGCACGTCGGGCAGGGTTACGTGGAACTTACGGGTTACGGTGAGAACAGCCGTCCGCCGATGTGAGGTTCGGAGCGAGCCGAGAACCCGCAACTTCGGTGGTGACGCTCAACGTGGGATAGGTCGTTGCGTAAGTGTGGAGATGACGGGCGGTTGCACAAACGAAATTTCTGTCTATCCTCACGGGTGAGGAGGGCTCTCCATGTCGGACATCAATGAAATCGGTGCGACCGCGTTCTTCATCGCGGGTATCCGGGAGCAGGAAAAGGGCCGGGAACATCCGCTGTTCAACGATCCCTATGCGGAGTGGTTCGTCAACGACGGCATCCGGGAGAAGGTCCGCCAAGTGTTCGCGGTCCTGCCGGAAGGGATGGAGCTGGTCCGGTACCGCTCCTGCCTGTTCGATGACATCATCCGGCGCGAGATCGACAACGGGATGCGGCAGATCGTGATTCTCGGCGCCGGGTTCGATATGCGGCCGCTGGTGTTCGAGACCGAGGGCGTGCGTTTCTGCGACGTGGATCAGCCGGCGGTGGTGGCGTTCAAGCGTCAGGTGCTGGAGAGCCGCGGCGTGACACCCTGCGCGGGCATACCGTGCAACTATCTCGAGGTGGACCTGCCCGCAAAGCTGGCGGAGGCGCGGTTCGATCTGGACGCGCCGATGCTGTTTATCTGGGAAGGCAACACCATGTACCTGCCCGAGGACTTGATCTACGGCTTCCTCCGCGGACTGCGCGGCCGGGTCCGATCCTTCAGGATCGCCTTTGATTTTTTCTCCAGGAGCGTCATCGACCGGACCACCGGCGACGCGCGGGTCACGGCCACCACCGACGCGTTCCAGAAGGCCCTGAACGTGAAATGGCTGACCGGTTTCGACGATCTGTCCGCAGTCGAGGAACGTACCGGTTTGAAGGCGGCCGAGTTCGGCACCCTGTTCGATTTCGGCAAGCGGGTGGCCCCCGATGCTCCGGAGGGCGTCCCGGAGTTGAACTTGTACCTGTACGGCATCCTGACCTCCGGGGCGGCTTGAGCAGCCGAGACGGACGAGGTATCGGACCACCTGGGCCGTGAGCGCGCCTTCGACGCGGTGCGGTTCGGCGTCGGGACCCGGCGCCACGGGTACTATATCTTCGTCCACGGCGCGCCCCGGGCACTGCCAAGTACCCGCTCGTCCTTCAGTCCCGGTTCAGCCTTCGGTCCAGCCGCCCCGACGGGAAGCTCGCCATGTGCTTGCAGCGCGTTGGTGTTGGTCTTCCTCATGGCCGGCTGTTTCAGCGCCTCCATGAAGGCGCTGCCGTATCGGGTTGTCACGGCCTCCGGCGAGTTGTTTCCGGCTTCCGCCAACAGCCGTCCCAGAAGCCGCAGGTGCCTCTCGCTGTGGGCCAGAAGGGTCAGCTTGTGGGCTGCATGGAAGTCCGTCAGCCTTGACAACGACGGCGGTCCCTTGTCGATGCAGGCGCACCAGTCCCGGTACGCGTGGACGCGTTCGACGAAGTTCTCGCACAGAGACGCCTCCTCAAGCCGGTCTTCCGCTTCGACGGGCAACAGCGGCAGGGCGTCCGCCAGCGCCCGGGCGAACAGTCCGCTGCCCGTGTGGCGAGTCTTCCCGGGCTCTGCGTGAACGGGGACGCGGTCCGGCCCGCAACTCGGGGAACCCTTCTTGAGGATGAACCCGGATATCTCCAGCTTCTCCATCTCCGCCGCCCGTTGCCGCGCGTACCGTTGCATGACCCCGGTCCAGTCCCTGCCGGAATCTTGTCCGCGCATCTGGGGTGCCCGGTGGTCCCCGAAGAGGTCCACGGGTTCCCGCGGCACTCCCATTCCCACCTCCATCTCCGGACAGACGGCGACGATGTCGAAGAAGCGGGACAGCGTATCGGTGACGGTCCGGTGGCGTTTGTGGCCGCCGTCGTAACGCACCGAGTGACCCAGGAGACAACTGCTCACGCCGATACGGAGCCTGGGGGGCCGAATGCTCCGTTCCATAGTCGGCTTCTCCACTTCTTCGTTGGTGAGGAACAGCGTCATGAGCCTTGTTTCCGTTCAGGATGAACTATAGCGCAGTGTCCCTAATGCGGTAATATGGAGGCAAGGGTTGGCGTCCACGCCACCGGAGCCCTGCGGCCGCGGTGGGACCGCGAACCCGATATCGTTCGGCCTGGAGGTGTCTTGTGAAAAAGAGAGGTCTCCTTGTCATTCTCGCTCTTGTTCTGGCGAACCCGGCAAGCGTCCTGGGCCAGGAGTTTACCGCCGAGACCCTTGAGGCCGTGGTCAAGGTGCGGGCGGAGGTGCCTGCGGACGCGCGCACGGCGGCTTCCCTCGGGCCGTTGCGGGAAGGCAGCGGCGTCGTCATCGATTCCAATGGCCTGGTCCTGACCATTGGCTACCTGATTCTCGAGGCGTCGCATGTGCAGGTCACCGACTCGACCGGAAGGACGGTGCCGGCCAGGGTCCTGGGTTACGATCATGCCACGGGTTTCGGGCTGCTCAGGGCCCGGTCCGCGGTGGGGGGTGCCCGGCCCTTGCCGCTGGGGTTGTCGGAAGACCTGGGCCGCGGTGCGGAGGTGTTGATCCTGAGCTATTCGGGGAACGGCCCGTCAGGGCAGGGCGCCTACGTGGTGTCGCGCCGGGAGTTCGCCGGCTACTGGGAATACCTGCTGGAGCGGGCGATCTTCACCGCGCCGCATCACGCCGCGTTCGGCGGGGCGGCGTTGATCGACCGGGCCGGCACCCTGCTGGGTATCGGCTCGCTCCAGGTGCCGGAGGCGATTCCCGGCCAACCCGTGCCGGGTAACATGTTCGTCCCCATCGATCTGCTGAAACCGATCCTGTCGGACCTCACCCTGAAGGGGAGATCCGGCGCCCGGCCCAGGCTGTGGCTTGGCGCGCAGATGGAAGAGGTGAGTGGACACGTAGTGATTCGTCGTGTATCCAGGGGAGGTCCGGCGGCGCGGTCCGGACTGCAGGCGGGCAACCTCGTCGCGGGGGTGGGTGGCGTTGCCGTGGAAGGACTCGCGGACGTGTACCGCAAGGTCTGGGCACTGGGCGCCCCCGGAGTGAGCGTGCCGCTCAACATCCTCAAAGGGGTTCGAGTCGAAGAGGTGCGCGTCGTGTCGGGCGACCGCTACGACTACCTGCGATTGAACCCAAGCTACTAGAAGCCTGTCCGAGTCATACGTTGGCGACTCCGCCGGTCCTCGGTTCGGCCCTCGGCCGAGCACCGAAAAGCCGGCCGCCTCGAGGAGAGACCGTGACCTTTACCGAACGCCGCCGACAGTACCGCCAATTCCTCCAGGGTACCGGTTGCTTGTACCCGGCGTCAGTATTCGATCCGGTGTCGGCCCGGCTCGCCGAGGCGGCCGGTTTCGAGATCGGCATGCTGGCGGGCTCCATTGCCTCGGCCACGGTGCTGGGGGCGCCGGACATCGTCGTGCTGACCCTGACGGAGTTCGCGGAGCAGGCGCGCCGCATTGCCCGGGCCGGCCGGCTGCCGCTGATGGTGGACGCCGACCACGGTTACGGAAATGCCCTGAGCGTCATGAGGACGGTGTCGGAGCTCGAGGCGGCCGGCGTCTCGGCGCTTACCATCGAGGACACCCGTCTCCCGAGAGGCTTCGGACAGGACCGGGACGAGTTCATCTCGGAGGAGGAGTTCGCCGGGAAGGTGAGGGCGGCCGTGGCGGCGCGATCGGATCGCGAGTTCGTGGTTCTGGGCCGGACCGGCGTGCTCCCGACCCAGGGGATGGATGCCTTGGCGGCGCGCGTGAAGGCGTGCGAGGAGGCCGGCGCCGACGGAGTCTTCTTCACCGGAGTCCGGTCCCGCGAACAGGTTGCCGCCATCCATGCCATGACGCTCTTGCCGGTGGTGCTGGGCACCATACCGCCGGAGCTCCATGACCGGGAGTTCCTCGCCGCCAACGGCGTCCGCATCGCCCTCCAGGGCCACATGCCGTTCCAGGTGGCGGTGCAGGCGCTCCAGGCGTCGTACGCACACCTGCGGGAGGGGCGCCCGCCCGCCGATCTCAAGGACCGGGCCGCCTCCCCGGAGCTGATGAACCTCGCGCTGGGCCGGGATCAATACGACGCCTGGACCGAAGAGTTCCTGTAAGCCCCGCGCGCCGGAATGGTGTTGACGGGCGTAGGGGCGGGTTTCGAACCCGCCCGTGCACGCACCGATCGAGTGGGAGCAAAGGGGCCGGACGACCCGCGCCCCAATTCCTGACCAGGAGGTAGATCCACATTCAAGGTTCAACACCCACCACAGCCGGGCGTATCGGCCAAGTGGCTCTGGGCTTCCTGCACATGGGCTTCAACCGCGGCATCCGGGGCTCCTACGCGGTGTTCTATGTCGCCTTGTTCCAGGCCTTCGGATGGTCCCGCGGGGTCACCGCCACGGCATTGTCCATCTCGGTTCTGGTGGAAGGGCTCTCCATGCCCGTCGCGGGCTCCCTGGTGGATCGCTGGGGGTCGCGCAAGACCCTGGTGCTGGGGGGTCTGCTGCTCGCAGTGGGACTGGCGTTCAGCAGCACGGTTTCATCGCTGTGGCAAGTCTACCTCTGGCTCGGCGTGGTCACGGCGCTGGGTCTCGGCCTCATGGGCATGGTGCCCCACGTGGCCATCATCGCGCGGCAGTTCACCCGGCGCCGGGGCCTGGCCATGGGGCTGGCCTGGGCCGGCGGCGGCCTCGGCATCGCCGCCCTGCTTCCCGTGGCCCAGTTCCTGATGGACATCTGGGGTTGGCGGCTGGCCTACGTGGGCATGGGAATCCTGGCCTTCCTCTTCGTCGTGTTGCCCTCGGGCATTCTCATGCCCCGCGACAAGCCCGCGCCGCGGCAGACGGGAGAGCCATCCGCGGCAGCGGCCGGGGAGTGGACCGTCTGGGAGGCGCTGACCAGCACCATGTTCTGGCTGCTCTTCGTCTCGCGCGTGGTGGCCAGCATGGGCAATCAGGTCATCACCAACCACCAGGTGGCGCACGCGGTGGATATCGGCTACACGCCGTTGTTTGCCGCCGCCGTGCTGGGCCTCATGGGGGTGTTCAGCATCTTCGGGCGGGTTTTCTTCGGTTACCTGACGGACGTCTTGAGCCATCAGATGGTGTATACGCTGGTCCAGGCGGTTTCCTCCGCGGGGATCCTGGCGTTGGTGGCGGCCGACAGTACGGACTACCCCATCCTGCTCTATGCCTATGCCGCCTGTTACGGCCTTGGTCAGGGGTCCAGGGCGCTGGTGCTGTCGGCCATCTCCGCCGACGTGTTCCTCGGCCGTAACTTCGGCGCCATCTATGGCTACTTCACCATGAGCATTGGATTCGGCGGCGCGGTGGGGATATGGCTGGGAGGCTTCCTGCACGATGTCTACGGCAACTATACCATCCCGTTCATGATCGCTTTCGGGAACTTCATGGTCTCCATACTGATGGTGTGGGGCATACGTTTCCTGAAGGGCAGCAGGGAGCAGGCGTTCAGATGAACCAGAAATCCAGCGGCGCGCCGGCGTCCGTGCGGTGATCGTGGATGTTCTACCGGTTCGATTTCGAGGCGGCCTTCTATCCCGCCCTGGAGCGGGTGCCGTTCCACGTCAGGATGAAGCTCGACATGGCGGGGGTCCGGGTGTCGTTGAACACCTGGCGCGCGTTCACCCTCGAAGAGCGACGGGCGCTGTGCCATCTCCCGGCGGATACGGACGAAGAGAAGGAGGTGTTCGCCTCGTTCCTCGCGGCGCTGACGGAGGCGCGCGCCGGCGTCGAAGCCGAGCGTTGTCCGGCGGTGGATGCGGGCGAGTGGGCGGCTGCCGCGGTTCCGGGGTCGGTGGCCTCGCGCAGTGAAGCGGAGGGCGTGCCCGTGACCCTTTCCGAGTGGGGCCGCTGGGCCGGCCACGAACGCTACGCCCTGTACAAGACCGCCCTGTCCAAGGACCCCGACCTTTTCCGGCAGGCCCTGCGGGAGTTGCGGTTGAGGCTGTGCTCCTGACGAACCCCCTGGCCGGCAGTCTCCGCTTGTGCTGGTGCAACCGTCGTGGAATCATTCAGTTGAGGCCCGCAGGGCACGAGTCCTCGTCGGGCTTCGGGGCGGGAGGCGAATGAGCGGTGAAAAGGACAAGGTTGGGGACAAGGTTGGCTCGGCCATCGTTTTGGCCGGCGGCAGGAGCCGGCGCATGGGCCGGCCCAAGGCCATGCTTTCCTTCGGCGGAGAGCCCCTGATCGTGCAGGTGATCCGGAGGCTCGAACTCCTGTTTCCGGACATCGTGGTGGTGGCCGCGCCCGAGCAGGAGCTGCCGGACCTGCCCGTCACGCTGGTGCGCGACGAGGTGGCGTATCAGGGCCCGGTGGGCGGCATCTGCTACGGACTCAGGGCCTGCAACGGCGCCGCCGGGTTCGTGACCTCCTGCGACGTCCCGTTCCTCAGTCTCCCCCTGATCTCCTACCTGACCTCCCGACTCACGGATCACGATGTGGTGGCGCCGTACTGGGAGGGGCGCTTGCAACCCTTGCACGCGGTGTATCGGCGCTCGGTGTTGCCGTTGCTGGAGCAACAGCTCCAGCGCGGCGAGTTGCGCCCGGTCTTCCTCTACGACAAGGTCCGTACCCTGAAGGTGGAGGAGGAGGAAATCCGTGCCGTCGATCCGGACGGGTCGAGCTTCTTCAACATGAACACCCCGGAAGACTACGCCGAGGCCCTGGCCCGCTGGCAGGAGACGCCCATGGATACGGCGCCCGGCCGTTGCGAGGTCGAGTTCTTCGGCGTCGCCCGGCTGCGGGCGCGGACCAGCCGCGTCTCGGTGGAGTTGCCCGACCCGGCGACACTGGCGCAGGTGTTGTCGACGCTGGCTCTCAGGCTTCCGGCGCTGGTGGGTCCGGTCATCACCACGGCAGGGGACGGTCTCACCGCCGGCCACGTGTGCAACCTCAACGGGCGCGACTTCGTGCGGGACACGAGTCGCCCGGTGGCGCCCGGGGACCGGCTCCTCATCATGTCCGGCGATGCCGGAGGGTGACGGTGCACGGGTTTCACAACAGGTTGCTGCACGTGGATCTGGGGTCCGGCCGCCACCATTGGCAAGAGACCGGGGAGGGCCGCCTGCGGGCTTTCGTCGGGGGCATCGGCCTCGGCACGAGTCTGCTCTACGACTTCGCGCCGCCGGGAGTGGAGCCCCTGGCGCCCGAGAATCCGTTGATCCTCGCCAGCGCGCCGCTGGCCGGCACCGGGCTCACCACCACGGCCAAGTACGCGGTGGTGACGAAGTCGCCCCTGACCGGTTTCATTGCCGACTCGCTTTCGTCGAGCTTCTTCGCGCTGGAGCTCAAGGCGGTGGGCGTGGATGCGGTGGTGGTGACGGGCCGGGCTCCCGGCCCATCCTGTCTGTTCATCGGCAACGGTGAGGTGGAGCTGCGGGACGCGCGCCATCTTTGGGGACGGAGCGCCGCCGACACCGAAACCCTGATCCGTGCCGAGCTCGGTAACGACGTCGTGAGGGTGGCTGCGGTGAGCACGGCGGGCGAGAACCGGGTGCGTTTCGCCACCATCAGCAACGAGGGCCGGCACGCGGGACGCGGCGGCGTCGGCGCGGTCATGGGGTCCAAGAACCTCAAGGCCATCGCCTTGTCCGGTGCGGCCCCGGTTTCGGTAGCGGACGCCGAGGGGGTGGCAGCCGCGGCCGCGGCCCTGCGGCAGAAGAGCGTCGGCGAACACACCGCCAAGTACCGGGAGGTCGGCACGGTGGCGAACCTGGCGGTGTTCGACCGGCTCGGCGCCCTGCCCACGCGGAACTTCCAGCAGCCGACCTTTGGCGCCGCCGACGGTCTAAGCGGCGAGAGCCTGAACGAGAACAGCTTCAGCCGCCGGCACGGGTGCGCTTCCTGTACCATCCGTTGCGAACGGCTGTTCAAGTCGCTGTCCGGGACCGAGCAGCGCATGGAGTACGAGACGCTGTTCGCACTGGGGCCGTTGTGCGGCATCGAAGACCCGGACGTGGTGCTGGAAGCCGCCCGGCTGTGCGACGAGTACGGCCTCGACAGCATCAGCACCGGAGGCACCCTGGCTTGGGCCATGGAGTGCGTGGAGCGGGGGCTTCTGCCGGAGGCGGGCGATCTGCGCTTCGGCTCGGCGGAGGCGGTGCTCGCGGCCATACCGGCCATCGCCGAGCGCCGGGGCTTGGGCAATCTCCTGGCCGAGGGGTCTCGACGCGCGGCGATGGCGTTGGGCCGGGGCTCCCTTGACTGGGCCATGCAGGTGAAGGGGCTGGAGCTGCCCGGATACGAGCCCCGAAGCCTCAAGACCATGGCCCTGGGCTTGGCCGTGAGCCCCCGGGGCGCGTGCCACAACCGTTCCGGCGCCTACGAGGCGGACTTCTCCGGCGCGGTGGACCGTCTGAAGTCCGGGCCGGGCCGGGGCGCGCTGGTGGCGGCCTCGGAAGACCATGCTGCGGTGCAGGATTCCCTCATCGTGTGCAAGTTCCTGCGGCGCTGCTTCAGCGACTTCTACGCCGAAGCCGCGGACCTCCTGGCGAAGGTCACGGGCTGGGACTACACCGGGGACGAACTCCGGCGCGCCGCGGAGCGGATTCATACGCTCAAGCGCTGGTTCAACCAGCGCGAGGGTTGGCGCCCGGAGGATGACGGGCTCCCGTCCCGAGTGCTCACGGAATCCCTGGCCACGGGCGCGGCCCAAGGCACGCGCCTCACCCGTGAGGAACTCCGGGAGATGATCCGGGATTACTACGGCGCCCGACGATGGGACGAAAACGGCCGCATTCCCGAGGCCAGGCTGAAGGAGTTGGGTCTGCCCACCGGCCATGGGGGAGCGTGAGGACATGGCAGGCAGTCAGCCGCCGCGGCGCAGACACCCCGGCTCCGGGCGCCGCGGTGGCCGGAACCGTCCGAGGGGGCGGCAGGTCGACCCGGACGCGCTGGAGCAGGTCCGGGAGTTGCTCGGGGACCGGCCGCGGCGCCGGGACCTCCTGATCGAGCACCTGCACCGCATCCAGGACCGGTACCATGAGCTGTCCGCGGCCCATCTGACGGCGCTGGCGGACGAGATGCGTCTGGCCCTGGCGGAGGTCTACGAGGTGGCGACGTTCTACGCCCACTTCGACGTGGCCAGGGAAGCCGCGGCTCGGCCCGCGGACATCACCGTGCGGGTGTGCGACGGGCTGGTGTGTGAGATGATGGGCGCGCAAGGGCTGCTGGAGCACCTTCCTGAGGCGCTGGGGAAAGGCGTTCGGGTAACGCCCGGTCCGTGCATGGGCGGCTGCGACCGCGCGCCGGTGGCAAGGGTAGGGCGCCGCGCCGTGGACCGGGCCGCGGTGGACCGGGTGGCGGAGTCGGTGCGGCGCGGCGAGGTCGAGGCCGAGGTGCCGGTCTACAAGGACTACGGCGCCTACGTCGCGGAGGGCGGTTACGCGCTCTTGAAGGCATGTCTCGGGGGCGGCCTGAGCCGGGAGGCGGTGGTGGAGAAGGTGTCGGCGTCGGGGCTTCGGGGCCTCGGCGGCGCGGGTTTTCCCACCGGCCGCAAATGGCAGATCGTGCGCGGTTATCCCGGTCCGCGGCTCATGACCGTGAACGCGGACGAGGGCGAGCCCGGTACCTTCAAGGACCGCTATTTCATGGAGAGCGATCCCCACCGTTTCCTCGAGGGGCTGTTGATCGCCGCCTGGGCGGTGGAGGCGGAGGCCGCCTACATCTACCTGCGGGACGAGTACGCCGAGGTCCGGGAAGTCTTCTCCCGGGAACTTCCCGGGCTCCGGGAAGCCGGTCTGGACGCCCACGTGGAGTTGCACCTGCGCCGCGGGGCCGGGGCCTACATCTGCGGCGAAGAGTCGGCCATGATCGAGAGCATCGAGGGCAAGCGCGGGCTGCCGAGGCACCGGCCGCCTTACGTCGCGGAGACCGGCCTGTTCGGCCGGCCCACGTTGGTGCAGAACGTCGAAACCCTTTTCTGGATACGGGACGTCGTCGAGAAGGGGCCGGAGTGGTTTACCGCCCAAGGCCGCAACGGCGGCGCCGGCCTCCATGCCTATTCGGTGTCGGGCCGGGTGGCGCGGCCGGGCGTGAAGATCGCCCCCACCGGTATCACCGCGCGGCAGTTGATCGACGAGTATTGCGGCGGTATGCGACCGGGCCACCGCTTCAAGGCGTACCTCCCCGGCGGCGCCTCGGGCGGCATGCTGCCGGCCTCCATGGCCGACCTGCCGCTCCGGTTCGGCTCCCTCGAGCCGCACGGCTGTTTCGTCGGCTCCCACGGCGTGGTGGTGCTCAGTGACAAGGACGACGTGAAGGCCGTCGTGCGGAACCTGATGCGGTTCTTCAAGCACGAAAGCTGCGGACAATGCACCCCTTGCCGGGTGGGGACGGAGAAGGCCGTGGGGCTCCTGCAGCGGACATCGTGGGACCGGCCGCTGTTGGAGGCGCTCGGCGACGCCATGGCGGACGCTTCCATCTGCGGCCTCGGCCAGGCGGCGCCCAACTCGGTACGCTGCGCGTTCCGTTACTTCCGGGAGGAGGTGGCGTGAGTGTGCGTCTCATCCTCGGGAAGTGGAGGCGGCGGCCGGTGAGACCCTCTGGCAGGTGGCCGAGCGGCAGGGGAAGGTGATCCCGCACCTGTGCTACGACCCGCAGCCGGGTTACCGGCCGGACGGTAACTGTCGCGCGTGCATGGTGGAAGTGGAGGGAGAGCGTGTGCTGGCCGCCGCGTGCATCCGGCGTCCGACCGCCGGCATGAAGGTGAACACGGACAGCGAGCGGGCGCGGAACGCGCGCGGGATGGTGCTGGAGTTGCTGATGGCGGACCAGCCCGGCCGGGAAGCCGCGCACGATGCCGGGTCGCGTCTGTGGCAGTGGGCCGATCGCCTGGAGGTGACGTCGAGCCGGTTCCCGGCCCGTGACGCCCCCGCCCCCGACACCAGCCATCCGGCCATGCGAGTTGCCCTCGACGCGTGCATTCACTGCACCCTGTGCGTGCGCGCCTGCCGCGAGGTGCAGGTGAACGACGTCATCGGCATGGCCTACCGCGGCAACGGCGCCAAGGTGGTCTTCGACTTCGATGACCCCATGGGCGAGAGCACGTGCGTGGCCTGTGGCGAGTGCGTGCAGGCGTGTCCCACCGGCGCCCTGACCCCGGCGACGATGGTGGATGCCGCGGGCGTGGACAAGCGCGAGACCTTCGTCGAGGTACCCGGCGTGTGTCCCTATTGCGGCGTGGGCTGCCAGATCGACTACCAGGTCAAGGACAACGCCATCGTCGCGGTCCGGGGCCGCGATGGGCCCTCCAATCGCCGCCGCCTGTGCGTCAAGGGCCGGTTCGGCTTCGACTACGTCAGCCACCCGCACCGGCTCACCGTGCCGCTGCTACGCCGCGAGGACGCGCCCAAGGACGCCTCCGCGGACATCGATCCGGCAAAGCCCTACAGCCACTTCCGCGAGGCCACCTGGGAGGAGGCGTTGGACGCCGCGGCCGCGGGTCTCCGCAGGATACGGGACCGGGACGGCGGCGACGCTCTGGCGGCTTACGGCTCGGCGAAGGGTTCCAACGAGGAGGCCTACCTCGTGCAGAAGCTCGTGCGTACGGGCTTCGGCACCAACAACGTGGATCATTGCACCCGGCTTTGCCATGCGTCGTCCGTGGCGGCGCTGATGGAGGGCATCGGCTCCGCGGCCGTAACCGCGCCCTTCACCGCCTGCGGGGACTCGGACGTCATCGTCGTCATCGGAGCCAACCCGACGGAGAACCATCCGGTGGCTGCCACCTACTTCAAGCAGGCGGCCATGCGCGGAGCGACGCTCATCGTGATGGACCCCCGGGGTCAGGCCTTGCGGCGGCACACCGCCCGGATGCTCCAGTTCAGGCCCGGCTCGGACGTGGCGCTGCTCAACGCCATGCTCAACGTCATCGTCGGGGAGGATCTCTACGACCGCGAGTATGTGGCCGCCCACACCGAGGGTTTCGAGGAACTGAAGCAGCACGTGGCGGCGTTCACCCCGGACGCCATGTCCAAGATCTGTGGCATCGACGCGGAGACCATCCGCTCAACGGCGCGTCTCTATGCCGGCGCCAGGGGGGCCATGATCTTCTGGGGCATGGGCATCTCGCAGCACGTCCACGGCACCGACAACGCCCGCTGCCTGATCGCCCTGGCGTTGGTCACCGGCCAGGTGGGGCGCCCCGGCACCGGGCTCCATCCGCTACGCGGACAGAACAACGTGCAGGGAGCCTCCGACGCCGGACTCGTCCCCATGTTCTACCCCGACTACCAGCCGGTGGAAGAAGCCGGGACGCGCAGGCGTTTCGAGGATGCCTGGGACACGGCCCTGGACTCTCGGCAGGGGCTCACGGTGATGGAGATCATGGACGCGGTGCACGCCGGGCGGATCAAGGGTATGTACATCATGGGCGAGAACCCGGCCATGTCGGACCCCGACCTCCAGCACGCGCGGGAGTCCCTGGCGAGGCTCGAGCATCTGGTGGTGCAGGAGATCTTCCTGACCGAGACGGCGTTTCACGCGGACGTGGTGCTGCCGGCCTCGGCATGGCCGGAAAAGAGCGGCACGGTCACCAACAGCAACCGTCAGGTACAGATGGGGCGGGCCGCGTTGCAGCCCCCCGAGGGAGTCCGGCAGGACTGGTGGATCATCCAGGAGTTGGCGCGCCGCATGGGTCTGGACTGGAACTACGGCAGCCCCGCGGACGTCTTCGCCGAGATGCAGCGCGTCATGCCGTCTCTCGACCACATTACCTGGGAGCGGTTGGAGCGGGAAGACTCGGTGACCTATCCGTGTCCGGGCCCTGACCTGCCGGGTACCGACGTGGTGTTCGGCGACGGCTTTCCCACGGACACCGGACGGGGCAGGCTGGTGCCCGTGGACATCATCCCGCCCGACGAGCAGCCCGACGAGGCGTTCCCCATGATCCTCACCACCGGCCGGCAACTGGAGCACTGGCACACGGGCGCCATCACCCGCCGCGCCGGCGTGCTGGACGAGCTCGAGCCCGAGGCGGTGGCCAGCCTGTCCCCCAAGGAGCTGCGCCGCCTGGGCGTGTCGCCGGGGGAGCCGGTGCGCGTATCGACCCGACGTGGGGTAATCGAGATCAAGGCGCGGGCCGACAGCGCGATCCCCGATGGATGCGTTTTCGTCCCGTTCTGCTTCGCCGAGGCCGCAGTCAACCTGTTGACCAACCCGGCGCTGGATCCCTACGGCAAGATCCCGGAGTACAAGTTCTGCGCCGCACGGGTGGAGGCGTTGTAGCCGCAGTGGACTCACAGGCTGCCGACGCCATCTTCCATACGCCGACGGCCACCGTGTCACGTCCGGCGAGCGAATCTCAAAAGCTCACTTTGGGTGACTCCTTGGCCTCTTCCTCGACCCTGAAGTACTCCGCCTTCTCCACCCCCGCAAGGTCGGCGTAGAAGCGGCCCGGCAGCTTGCGCACGAACGTGTTGACCCCGGTGACGCGGTCGTTGAACCGTCTTCGCTCCACCGCCAGACGGTTCTCGGTTCCTTCGAGCTGGTCCTGGAGCTTGAGGAATGACTGGTTGGACTTGAGTTGCGGATATTGCTCCCGCAGCACCAGCAACCGGGACAACGCGCGCTCGAAGCCGGCGGCGGCCTGAGCCTTCTGATTGACCGTGCCGGCCTGGAAATAGGCTTTTCGCGCGTTGGCTACCCCGAGGAAGATCTTGTCTTCCTGCTTCGCCACGCCCTTGACGGTTTCCACCAGGTTGGGGATCAGCTCGAAGCGCCGCTGAAGCTGGTTCTCCACCTGGGCCCACTGGTTCTTCACCCCTTCGTCCAGGGTGATGGCCCGGTTGTAGCCGTTGAGGACACAGCCGCCGGCCAGCAAGACCATTCCGACGACCGCCGCCAGCACCACCAATAGAATCCTCGATGCGCTCACGCCGTTTCTCCCTTCCCGTATCGGGTATTTACGATCACCACCCGGCTCCTCCGCCTCCGCCTCCGAAGCCCCCGCCGCCACCGAAGGAACCACCGAAACCGCCTCCGAACCCTCCTCCGAGACCGCCCCCGCCCGCACCCCAGGAACGCCCGCCTCCGCCCAGAAGGCTCCCGAGGACGGCCCCCATCAGAAAGCCGGATGCCGCGCCTCGCCCGCCCCAGGCCGCGCGATGACGCCGGCGCCGCAGGGAGCTCAGGAAGAACAGCAACACCAGCACCGGCATCAGCGAGCCGCCGATGCCGGCGCCGGTTACGCGCCGGCCCCCGCCGCGGATGCGGTAGTCCGGCGCACCGGTGAGCTTCACGCGCGCCCCGTCCGCCACCCGGTTGGCGGTGGCGACGGTGAGGGCCAGCAACCCCTCGGCGTATTTCCCCGCTCTGAAGAAATCCGTAGCGACTCGTCTGGAGGCCGTGCCCGCCCAGGAGTCGGGCAGCACCCCCTCCAGGCCGTAGCCGGTATGGAGCCGCACCCTTCGCTCCTTGACGGCCAGGGCGATGAGGGCGCCGTTGTCCTTGCCCTTGCGGCCGAGCCTCCAGGCTTCCGCGTGGCGCTGCACGAAACCGAAGATGTCCTCCCCGTCCGTGGTGGGAACGGTCAGGACCTTGACCTGGGCCGTGGTCTTCCGCTCCAGCTCGCGCAGCCAGCCCTCCATCTTGCGTTCCGTGGCGGGGTCGATGAGTCCGGCGGTGTCCACCACGTACGTTCCCGGATCCCTGACCGTCACGGCCGCGTCGCTCACTCCGGCGAGGCACAGCCAGAGCGCCAGCCCGGGCCAGAGACGGGTGCCCCTACCACGCATTGATATGGGTCCTCAGGGCGTCCACGTCCGCGTAGAGGGTCTTGAACTCTTCCCAGCCGTGATGGCTGCGGTCGTCCACGGCGCTCCGAACCCCGGGCAACGAACGCTGGATGCCGTCCTCGACGGCCGCCACCGCGTCCAGCGCCGCCCTGGGCTCGGTGTCCCCGTGGAGCCACAGCAGTCCCCGCAGCGATCGCAGCAGGCGCTCGCCCACGTCCACCTCCACCGTGGTGAGGGTCTTGTCCCGCCCGGCCGCGGCCAGCAGCGCCTGCCTCATGCCGAGTTGGATGGTCTTGATCTCGCGCTCGCACTGGTGTCGCACGTCCGCGGCCTGCAGGGACAGCCCCTGGAAATAGTCCTCCCCGAACACGCAAACGCTGTGCTGGGCAATCTCGAGGAACTCCAGCGGGAAGGTATCCAGGGATGCGTCGATGTATTCCGGTGTCATGATCAGCGGCGCGGCGATGCGCGCCTTTCCCAGCCGCGGACCCTGGCGGGCCAGCCGCCGCAGCATCTCCAGGTCCACGGCGCCCACCACGAAGACACTCCGCGCCGTGTGCGACCGGGGATTGAAGGTGCCGGCGGCGACGGCGCCGAACAGCGTCAGCGACCGGGCGTTGTCCCCGGCAAGTTCCTTGAGGGTCTCCGCGTAGCGCCGGAGCGGCTCGCGCATGGCTTCCGGCAAAGCGTTCCGTGAATGTTCTTCTTGCATCGTCTGTTTGTTGCCTCCACGGACCAGTGTAGTTTCAAATCTGGACAAGTGGCAAGCCGCACGGGTATGGTGGCGTCATGGAAGTACCCATGGTAACGGAGGAGAGCGGCCGCGGCGAGCGGACTTATGACCTTTTTTCCCGCATGTTGCGGGACCGCATCGTGTTCCTGGTGGGAGAGATCGACGATCCGGTGGCCAACACCATCGCCGCCCAGCTTCTCTACCTTGAGTCCGAAGATCCGGAACGGGACATCTACCTGTACATCAACTCGCCGGGCGGAGCGGTGACCGCGGGCCTGGCCATCTATGACACCATGCAGTACATCCGGGCGGACGTCGTCACGGTGTGCATCGGCGAGGCAGCCAGCATGGGCGCCCTGTTGCTGGCCGCGGGCCGGTCGGGGAAGCGGTTTGCGTTGCCTCACGCGCGCGTCATGATCCACCAGCCCCTGGGCGGCTACCAGGGGTCGGCGACGGACATCGACATCTACGCCAGGGAGATCCTTCGGGTGCGCGAGGAACTCAACGACATCCTGGTCAAGCACACCGGGCAGACCCTCAAGGCCATCGAACGGGACACCGAGCGGGACCGGTTCATGACCGCCCCCATGGCTCTGGAATATCACATCATCGACGAGATCCTGGTGAAACGGGAGTCGGGCTGACAGAGGGCCGCGGGCGGAGAGCCCGCAGGGGAGGGGGCGGCGTTTCAGCCGAAACGCGCGGGCGAGAAGTTAGGGTCCGGGTCCGCTCCGAAGAGCAGTCGGGCTGCCAGGGAGCCCACCGCGGCGCTGGTGGTGACGCCGTGGCCGGCCAGCCCCGCGACCCAGAAGAATCCCTCGATCACGGGATCCCAACCGATGACGAACCGGTTGTCATCCGTGAACGTTCGAAGTCCGGCCCAGTAACGCCCGATGGGAACGTCGGGAAAGTTGGGGTAGGCCGCGGTCAGCCTCTCCGCCAGGAGTTCCACGGCCCGGGCATCCGTCGGCGGGTCCCCGGGCGGCATCTCTTCCTCGTCGCACGGGCACAGCATCAGGCCGCCGGAACTGGGCTGGAAGTAGACCTCGTCGGAGACGTTGAGGACGAAGGGCCAGTCGGGCTTGACCCAGTCCAGCGGCGGGGTCACGAACAGGTGCCGCCGGCGTGGATGAAAGGCGATGGGTGACGCCCCGGCCATGATGCCCACGGGTCCGGCCCAGGGCCCGGCGGCGTTGACGACCACGTCGGCCTCGAAAGAGCCCCGACTCGTGGCGATGCCCTGTACGCGCCCGTTGCGTACCCGCACTTCCTCTACCGTCGCGCCGTACCGAACGACGGCGCCGTGGCTCTGGGCCGTCTTGATGTAGCCCGACAAGAGCGCGCTCACGTCGATGACGCCGTCCGACGCGCACCACACGGCCCCGTCCAGGGAGGCGCCCTCGATGAGCGGCATGGCCGCCAAGGTCTTCTCCGGCGACCAGCACTCGACCTCGAGGCCCCGCCGGCCCGCGAGCTCGGCGTCGTTCCGCAGGGCCTCCCACTGTTCGCCGCGCCCGAGTATCAGACAGCCGATAGCGTTGTAGGAGACCGGGACGGGCCACCCGGGCGGGGGGTTGCGAATGAACTCCGCGGATTGCGCGGCCAAGTCCGCCACCGCGGGCTCGGACAGGACCTGGCGTATGAACCCCGCGTTCCGGCCCGAGGAATGGAACCCGGCAACCGCTTCCTGCTCCACGATCACGATTTGACGGACGCCCTGGAGGGCGAGGTGACAGGCGGTGGCGGCGCCGGCGAACCCCGCGCCTATGATGACGTATCGTGCCCCTTCGGGTGGCATGTTCGTGTCCGGGGAGGGAACGTCGTCCCGCCGCTTCAGTTCCCGGACACCAGCAGGACGTCGCGAATCCGAAGGACCGCGTCGTGGATATCCGAGTCCGAGATCTGGAGGTGGGTGACCGCCCGGATCCAGCCGTGTCCCACGTGGTTCATGAGCACGCCCTTTTGCCGCAGCCGCTCGATCACGTCCTGCCCATTGTCCACGCGCCAATAGACCATGTTGGTGGGCGGTTCCGGAATGTCGACCTCAAGCGGACGGCCGTCATGGACGAGCTCCGCCAGACCTTGAGCCAGTGCCGCGGCGCGCCGGTGGTCCTCCGAGAGGCGCCCGCGATGCTGCCGCACGCCATAGAGTGCCGCCGCCGCCAGGAAGCCTGCTTGGCGCATGCCGCCGCCCAGCCGCTTGCGGACCTTGCGCGCCCGTTCAACGTCCTCGCGGCTGCCGGCCAAGGCGGAGCCCACCGGCGCCCCCAGGCCCTTCGAGAAGCAGACCGCTACCGTGTCGAAACCCGCGGCGAGGTCGCGTTCGGAGTCGCCGGTGGCGGCGGCGGCGTTCCAGAGCCTGGCGCCGTCGCAGTGTGTCCTGAGCCCCAGGGCCCGCGCGGTGGCGACGATCCGTTGCGTCTCCTGCCGCGCCAGGGCGCGGCCGCGTCCGCGGTTGTGGGTGTTCTCCACCAGGATGAGGGTGGACGGTGATTCGTGCAGGCCGTCGGCTCGAAACCTGCTCCTGACGGCTTCGTCGGACAACCTCTCGCTGAACGGAATGAGGTCGAACTGCACTCCCGACAGGGCGGCCCCGGCGCCGGCCTCGTAGGCAAAGGTGTGTGATCCCTCCTCGCACAGCACCGAGTCGCCAGGCCTGGTATGGAGCCGGATCGCGATCTGGTTCGCCATGGACCCGGACGGGGTGAACACCGCGGCTTCCTTGCCCAGGAGCCCCGCTACTTCTTCCTCGAGCCGGTTGATGCTGGGGTCTTCGCCGTAGACGTCGTCGCCCACTTCGGCCGCGGTCATCGCCCGGAGCATCTCGGGCGTCGGCGTGGTCACGGTGTCGGAACGTAGATCGATCATCTTCGTGTGCCTACGGCTCAGGTGGGAGCTTGAAGCCGCGCACCACCTGTCCGGGTCTTCCTGCGACGGGGAGTTCCTCTCCGTTCAACGTGAGGCGCACGCCGCCGGCGTTGCCGAAAGTGATGACGAAACCGGACTGCGCGGACAGGGTCCGGGTGGCGCCCGGGGCCAGGAGCATGTCCTGCGGTCGTGCGTCATCGACCCAGACCCGTAGCCATGACTTCGCGTCGGCCGTGATGGTCAGGCTGTAGTTCGCCGAAGCGTCGGCAGCCGGCAGGGCCGGCACGGTGGCCGCCGCGGGTGTTCCCGAGGGGTTCGGACCGTCGGTTTCATCCCTGTTGCCGGCAGGTGTCTGCTGTAGCGGTCCACCGGAATCGGACGTCTCCGCCGCGGGTTCCCCGGCCTGTGGTGTGGGAGTGTCCGGTGCGGCTTCGGGCGCGGGCGGGGTCGCCACCAGCCTGGGTTCCGATGGATCCGTTTCATTGGCTTCGGGTTGCAGGACGGAGCTCCCGGTGTCGTCAGCCCCGGGCGGCGTATCGGGAACCGGCGTCGGCCGTTGTACAGGTGCTTCCGGCGGCGTTGGAGGGGTAGTGGATTTCGCGACGATTCGCTCTGCCGGTCCACCGACGATCCCCACCAGCGTCGGGTCATAGACATAGACGCCGCCCGCGATCATCAGCAAAATGGCCAGCGTGGCCATGGCGATGGATTTCCGGGAGCGGCGCTCCCGGACGGGGATGATTTCCGCGGGTTCCTGTTGGCGGTTCTCGCGAACGAACCGAGCCGCGAGCGTCTCATCCTCGACTTCCAGGAATGCGGCATAGTTGCGGAGGAAATGCACCATGTAGAGACGATCCGAAACGAGACGGTCGTCTCCACCGCCCTCCAGGATCTCGAGGTAGTGGCGCGGAATACGCGTCGCTTCCTCCACCTGTTGCAGGGTGAGTCCCTTCTGCTCCCGCATTTCTCGAATATAGCCGGCAATCCCACTCACGGATCTTGGAGTAACCTCATCCTGCATCCTGCAGTCCCATGCTCCTCAAGCGACCGCACCGTCCAAAGCATGTAGCGAACGACGAACTGCCGGTACGGATCACTGGTTTATGACTAGTTCATGATATCGAACACCGGCCCGCCCGGATAGAAGGCGACAAAGCGGTCGTTCAGGATCGGGTTGTACAGGAGCTGTCGGAGTTTCCGTCCCTTGAGGGGGCCCTCCTCGGCTTCTCCGCGCAGCCACGACCACAGGCTTCCCGTCTCCTTGTCGCGCAACAGCACGTTGCCCTGACCATCCTTGCGGTCCGATAGCCCGAACGTCAACACACGGTCGTCGAGTTCCCGTCGCCAGGCCGTCGCGGTTGCATCGCCGGGCGAGTAGTACACCACCACGTTCGCCCCGTTGAACTCGTCGTTCACCACGTTCTGCCGCTCGAGCACCCGGTAGGGGTAGAGCTTGCCCTTGAGCTTGACGACCACCGCGAGTCCGAGGATGTCGCTCTGGAAGGGGCCGACGTAGGTCCCCATGAACCCCCCGCGCCGGTACCCCGGCAGGACTTGGGTACGGGGATAGTTCTCCTTCCAGTTCGCCCAGCTCGTTACGGTGGACGGCATGAACTCCAGCCGCTTCCCCTTGAGCGGACCGAACGCCGCCTCCCCGGTTACGTGGACCCAAAGCGATTCCGTTTGCCGGTCGTACATGATGAACGAGTTCTCGTAGAGGATACCTGCGTGTCCGAAGCTCAGCACCTTGTCGTCGAGTTTGCGTCTATACACGATAGACGTTTGGCACAAGGGTCACCAGGAGACGGCGATGGGCACCCCTCCGATGGTGTCGTTGCCGAGCTCGTGGACGCCCATGATGGTAATGGGGTACGCCTTGGCCGCACCGTTGTGGGCCACGCCGATGATCACGTCCCGGTCGAAGATGACCTCCTGCTTTTCCGCCTCCGCGGCGCTCAGCATCTCGGGGTCGTCGAAGACCGGAAACGCGTCCCGCGGCACCGCCTGGTAGCCGATGGGCTGAGCCGCGGCCGTCGTCGCCGCCGCCAGCACCGCGGCGGCCAGCCACGCCGTCGCTGATTTTCGGAGCATGGGTTCACCTCGTTTCCCGTCACGTCATGCCCTGACGATGACGAAAGGCCTGCCCCCATTATGAACCATCGCCGCGTTACCGGCTACACGTGTCTTGTCCCACCCATGCGTGTGCCGGCACACCGCTCACCTTCGGTTGAAGCCCAGGACCTCTCCGGTAATGTAATCGCTGTCGCTGGACGCGAAGAAGACGAACGCCGGCGCCACGGCCTCGGGCGGCACCGGACTCGGTCTGGCCCCGGGAATCCCCTCGCGCTCGCGGAACTCGGCGATGGCGTCGGTCATCCGCGTGTCCGCCACCGGCGAGATGCAATTGATCTGGATGTTGTGGGGCTTCATCTCGTTGGCGACGTTGGAGGTCAACGTGATGATGCCGCCCTTGGCGCTGGCGTAGTCCGATACGCCGTTGGACGGCCGCAACGCGGCCGGCCCGATCAGGTTGATGATCTTGCCCGAACGTTGCCGTTTCATGATGGGCAGGACGGCCTGGGTCCCGTTGAAGGTGCCCTTGAGATGGACCCTCATGGTCTCGTCCCATTGCTCCTCGGTAATGTCCTCGAAGCGCGCCATCCGGAGGATGCCCGCGTTGTTGACGAGGACGTCGATGCGCCCCCAGCGTTCCTCGACTTCCGCCACCAGCCGGTCCACCTCCGGCCGCCGGCCTACGTCCACCATCCGCGCCATGCATTCGGCTCCCAGCGCCGAGACCTCCCCCTCCACCGCATCGAGGGCTTCCCGGTCCCGCACCCCGACGACGGCGAGGGTCGCGCCCTCGCGAGCGAAAGCCAGCGCCACCGCCCGGCCGATGCCGCGGCTGGCGCCGGTGATGACGGCGACCCTTCCGTCAAGCCTCCCCATGCGCCCTCCTGCCGGCTCGCGCCTGCTCCTCCACGGTCTGCGCCAGGCTCCGGCACAGTTCCGGCAGGTCCTCGCGGTCCACGCTGCAGTAGGCGATCCGGAGCCCGTTCATGGTGTCACTTTCGAACGGCACGGTGCCGACGCCGTGCTCATCGAGCAGGTGGTTGGCGACGTCCGTGGCCCGGAGCCCCGACTCCGGCCGCAAGTTCACGAAGCAGAAGAAGCCGCCGTGAAACGGTTCCACGGTGACGAACTCGGTGTCGATCTTCCCGAGTTCGTCTTTCAGGGTCTCGTACCGGCGTTTCAACAGATCGACGGTCCTCTGGCGTTCGTCCAGCAGCCGGTCCATCTGCGCCATGGCCTTGGTGGCCACGGATTGAGTCACCGTGGAACTGCTGGAGAACAGGCCTCGGTTGACGCCCCCGAACTTGTTGTCCAGCTCCGCCGCCAAGGTCCCGGTGCCGTCCCCGTCCAGCCACTCGTCGGGACAGGCCGGGGTGATGGCGCCGGCGCGCGCGCCGTACCACAGGAGCTCCTTGGTCACCCCGTCCAGCTTCACCGGGAGAAGATTCGGCCGCGGCCGGCACAGGTAGAAGAGTGACGACTGCATGGCCGCGGGATCGTAGACGTAACTTTCGTAGGCGTCGTCGAACAACAGCACCAGCCGCTTCCCGGTCCCCTCCGCGAGTTGTTCCAGTGACTCCACCAGCCGGTGTCCGGCCGCGACGGAGGGACAGAATCCGGTGGGATTGTTGGGAAAGTTGAGCAACACCGTGGCTGTGTCCTGTTCGAGCCACACCCGTCGGATGACGGAAAGCAGGCCATCCACGTTCAGGTCGCCGTCATCGAACAACGGAAAATCGGCGATGCGAAGATCGAGGTTCTTGCCGAGCACGTGGTCGTAGTTCTCCCAGCGCCGGTCGGCCACGATGATGGACCGGCCCGGGTCTACGAACATCCGCGCGCAGATGCTGATGGCGGCTGTGATCCCCGGGGTGAGGACCGGTTGTTGCAGTTGTCTTCCGAGCCGCTCGGACTCCTGGCCCGCGCGCGCCAGGATCCAGTTCCTCCATGCCGAGCGGAAAGCCGGTGTGCCGGTCTCCGGCGTGTACGGGAAGATCTCCTCGGTTTCCAGCCCTTGAAAGTACGAGTGGATCAGCGGCGCGCAGAGCGTGATCTCGCGCCTTCCGGCCTCGGGGTACACCGCGCCTTCCGGCCCCCGGGCGGACCCGACGGTGGCGTTGATCCGGGCCTTGGCCTTGGCCTTGCGGGTCCAGTACAGGATGCCCTGCGGGTTGTAGATCGTCTTTCCGAACTCGGAGAAGAACTCCAGGGCTCCAGTCCGGGTCAGTGCGGGAAAATCCATCGAAAAGCCTCAATTCTCAGCGGGACCCGAAAGCCGCCGACCTCTCCCACGCTGCCGCATCACGCGGTCAGGCGAAAGCCTGGTCCAGGCGGGCCATTTCTTCGACGGACAGCCGCCAGTCGGATGCGCCGCAGTTTTCGGCGGTCCGGGAGACGCTGTCGGATTTCGGTATGGCGATGACGTTGTCATGGGAGATGCACCAGTTCAGCGCCACCTGGGCGGGTGTCTTGCCGTGTTGTTCGGAGATCTCATGGAGCAGCTTGGTGCTCCGCGACGAAAGCAGGCCCCGCCCGCCCGCAAGCTTGCCGCTGTCCAGCGGGGTGTAGGCGATGATGGTGACGGCGTGGCGCTGGCAGTAGGGCATCAGCGTCCGCTCGATCTCGCGTCGCCGGAGGTTGTACAGAACTTGGTTCGACACGATGGGGTGGTGGTTCATGGCGGCCCGTGCCTCGGTCAGTTCCTTGGTGGAGAAGTTGCTCACGCCGATGTACCGGACCCGCCCCGAGTCCACCAGGGATTCCATGGCCTTCATGGTCTCCTCGATGGGCGTGCCGCGGCTCGGCCAGTGGATCTGGTAAAGGTCGATGGTGTCGACGTCCAGCCGCCGGAGGCTGGCATCCGCGGCCCGAAGCACCTGGTCGTATCCCAGATGGTCACCGGATACCTTGCTGGCAATGAACACCCGCTCGCGCATGCCGTGAACGGCCTCGCCCACCACGTCCTCGGTCCGATACATCTCGGCCGTGTCGATGAGGTTTGCGCCCAACTCGATGCCGTGTCGGAGGGGATCGACGCCGCCCCGGTATTGCCAGACCCCCAGGCCGATCTCGGGCACCTGGACGTTCGTACCGCCGAGTGGCTTCGTCTTCATCGAATACCTGCTACCTAGTCCACGGGGACCCGGAGTGTGGAATGGAGAACCTTGCCTCGGGACTTCGCGAGGCTCTACGGGGACAGTCCGAAACGTGTGGACGTCTACTGCGTTGCCGTGGTGGCAGTGCTTTCACCGGATGATTGCTTCTCGGCACCCTTGGTCTTGGTGGACTTGGTGGAATCGGTGGAATCGGAGGAATCCTTGCCGCCGTTGGCGGCGTTTTCCTGCTTGTCTCCGTCAGCGCCCTTGCCCCGCCCGTAGTCGGTGACGTACCAACCGGTTCCCTTGAGTTGAAACGACGTATTGGAGATGAGCTTCCGGATTTCTCGCTGGCAGGTGGGGCATTTCTTCAGCGGATCGTCCGTGATCCGCTGGGTAGTCTCGAACACTCCACATTTCGAACACTTATACTCATAGATGGGCATACGCTGGCCTCGCACGGGTGAGTTTCCGAAAGCATAAACACTGGGCATCGGGTTGTCAACGACCGTGCCCGGCCTGTCGTTCCCTGAGCCCATTCGGCCACGTCTGCTCCTCGATGTTCCGGCTTGCAAGTCTGACTTGACGTTCGACCAGGGTCGGGCCTATGGTACGGGTCTTATCCACCGTTTACGTAGGACACCACACTAGCCATTGTCAGGAGCGGCGCGCCAGGACACTGAACAAGGAGGAAAGGAATGGATTTCGAACTTCCCGAAGAGATACAGATCATCAAGAACACCATGCGCGATTTCGTGGACCGGGAGTTGATCCCGCTGGAGCGGGACTATCGCCCGGAGGGCTTTGAGATGCCCGAGGAACTGTACAAGCCGCTTCAGGAGAAGACCCGGGCCATGGGTTTCTGGATGCTGGACGTGCCTGCCGAGTACGGGGGCGCCGATCTCGACCTTCTGACGCGCTGCGTGATCCAGGAGGAGATTTCCCGCAGCGTTGCCATTCCCTTCCGTAACAACCCCATCTTCGGCCCGGAAGTGCGCGCGGTGCTGTTCGAGTGCAGTGACGAACAGAAGGAGCGCTACCTCTACCCGGTGATCCGTGGCGAGAAGACCGCGTGCTTTGCTCAGACCGAGCCGGACGCCGGCGGCGACCCCGCGGGAATGAAGACCCGGGCGGTGCTGGACGGCGACCACTGGGTCATCAACGGCACCAAGCGCTTCATCACCGGCGCCGGCTATTCCGACTTCGCCCAGGTCATGGCGGTGACCGATCCCGAGAAGCGCGCCCGCGGCGGCATCACCTGCTTCCTCGTGGACATGGACACTCCCGGTGTCACCATCGAACGCCGCTGGCCCACCATGATGGGGGACGCGCCGTTCCAGATCCTCTTCGAGAACGCCCGAGTGCCGGCGGGCAACGTCGTGGGCGAGGTGGGGCAGGGCTTCAGGCTGGCCCAGAGTTGGCTCCAGGAGGGACGTATCAAAGGCCACGGAGCGCGCTGTATCGGCATCGCGGAGCGGGCCCTGGACATGATGATGGACTACTCGCAGATCCGCACAACCTTCGGCCAGCCGCTGTCGGAACGGCAGGCGGTCCAGTTCATGATCTCCGACTCGGTCATGGAGCTGCACATGGCGCGCAACCTGGTCTACGAATGCGCTTGGCGCCACGACCGCGGCGAGGACGTGCGCAACCTGGCCTACATGGTCAAGTGCGTGTGTACGGAGATGGCCAGCCGCGTGGTGGACCGTTCCATCCAGGTCCACGGCGGCATCGGCCTCACCAAGGAGCTGCCGCTGGAGTGGTGGTACCGGCAGTTGCGCAGCATCCGCATCACCGAAGGCGCCACCGAGGTGCTGCGCTGGCGTCTGGCCCAGAACCTGCTGCGCGCCCGGGCCAAGAACAAATGAGCGGAGAGTCCCTGCTTTCCGGCTTCAGGGTGCTGGACCTCAGCACCTCCATGGGCGCCTTCTGCGGCAAGGTGCTGGCGGACCTCGGCATGGACGTGGTCAAGGTCGAGCCGCCGTCGGGGGACGACCTCAGGACCGAACCGCCGTTTGCCAAAGGCCGGAACAACCGTGAGGGCAGCCTCCGGTTCGCCTACTTCAACTCCGGCAAACGCGGCATCACGCTGGATCTTTCGCGTGAGACGGGCCGGAACATGCTGCTGGACCTGGTGGGGAAAGCCGATGTCGTGATCGACAGTCACCGGCCCGGCTACCTGGAGGAACTGGGGCTCGGTTACGGTGAGATGGTGGCGCGCCGCCCCCGGCTCGTGCTGGCGTCCATCTCCGGGTTCGGACAGGACGGTCCCTACCGCGACTATCTGGCGCCGGACCTGGTGGCCAACGGCATGGGCGGCCTGCTGTTCATCAGCGGTGACCCCGGCATGGCGCCGTGTGTTCCCCCGGGCGGGCAATCCTACGTGTACACCAGTCTCTACTCCGCCTTCGGCATCCTGCTGGCGCTATGGCAGCGAGAAGCCAAGGGCCTGGGAGCCCACATCGACGCCTCGGTGCAGGCCAGCATGGCGCTTCACGAGCACGTGGCCTTCACCTACTCGGCCGAGGGACGGCTCATGAAGCGCGCCGGCAGCCAGCACCAGCACGTGGCCCCGGCCAACCTGTTCCCGTGCAAGGACGGCTGGATCTCGTTCTTCGCCACCCAGCGGCACTGGCCCATCTTCCTCGACATGTGGGAGGGGCATCCGCCGGAACTGGACGACCCGGAGTTGAGGATCAACATGAAACGGCGCGCGGCCGCGGACTGGCTCAACCCCATGGTGGCGGCGTTCACCTCCCAATACGGCAAGGAGGAGTTGTCCGTGCTGCTCCAGAAGCACGGCTTGCCGGCGCTGCCGGTGAACTCGCCGCGGGACTTCATGGAAGACCCGCATATCGTGGAGCGAGGCTTCTTCGGCACGGTATCGCACCCGGTGCTGGGTTCCTTCTTCCAGCCGGGCGTGCCTTTCCTGCTCGACGGCGAGCGCCGCGGCCCCCGGCCCGCTCCCTTGCTGGGCCAGCATAACGCGGAGGTTCTCGGCGGCGATCTCGGGTTGAGCGAGGCCGACCTCGGCGTGTTGTCGGCGGAGGGAGTCATCTGATGGCCAGTCCCAACAGGATTCTGGAAGGCGTGCGGATCATCGCGTTCACCACTGGGTACGCCGGCCCGTATGCCGCCCGGCTGCTGGCGCAGTACGGCGCCGAGGTCATCAAGGTAGAGTCCTCCCCCGGCGGGCTCGACACCTTCAGGCACTACGGCCAGGACAACGACGTCGATGCCGCGCCGCGCTTTATCGAGTGCAACCTGGCCATCCGCTCCATCACCGTCAACATCAAGCACGACGCCGGCAAGCGCATCATCAAGGAGCTGGCAGCCAAGTCCAACGCAGTGCTGGTGAACTTCCGGCCGCAGGTGCTCGGCCGGCTCGGGCTCGGCGACGACGAGCTTCGGAAGGTCAACCCCAACATCATCATCCTGAAGCTGCCGGGGCTCGGCGAGACCGGACCCAAGAACTGGTACGGCACCTGGGGCTTCAACCTCAACGCCTTCAGCGGCATGACCTATCTGTGGAACCATCCCGGGCAGGACCGCCCCATCGGCAGCCAGGGTGTCTACCCCGATCATCTCGGCTTCATCTCCGCGCCCACTATCATGATGGCCGCGCTGCTGCGGCAGCGCCTCACCGGCAAGGGCGCCTCCATCGACGTGTCCCAGGGCGAGGTCACCGCCTATACCCTGGGAGTCAGCTACCTGGAATCGAGCATCAACGGGGTGGACCCCGAGCCCCAGGGGAACCGCAGCCCCACCGCGGCGCCGCATGGCTGTTACCGCTGTCAGGGCGAAGAAAGGTGGTGCGTGGTCTCGGTGACGAGCGATGACCAGTGGCGGCGGCTGTGCCGCGTCATGGGAAACGAGAAGCTGGCCGACGACGGCCGCTTCGCCAGTTGCCTCGCGCGGCGCCGCAACGAGGAGGCGCTCGACGCCCTCATGGCCGAGTGGATGGCCGCCCGGACCGCAGAGGACGCGGCCCATGACCTGCAAGCGGCCGGGGTCGCTGCCGGGGTGGTGCAGAACGGCGCCGACTTGGTGAAGGACCCGCAACTCCGGCACCGGGACTATTTCCAGAAGTATGACGACTCTCCCATCGGTCCCTTCGAGGTGCCCCGGGGCGGCCTGGTCTTCGAGGACATGCCCGACGAGGACATACCGCTCACCCCGGCGTTGGGCGAGCACACCGAGCAGGTCATGCGCGAGGTGCTGGGCTACGACGACGCTGCTATCCGAGAGTGGAAAGAGGCGGGCGTGCTGGATTAGGCGCAGAGCCGGTCCGGGCGGCGGACCGAAAGCCGGTCATGGGACAGACCCCCGCAACGTGTCAGGATAGGCGCATGACTCGGATGACCGACCACGCTCCGAACTCGCAGGAGGCGCTGAACGCCCTGCTGTGCGACATCCTCCCGCGGCAGGGCGCCTGGACCGACGACGCCTACCTATGGCTCACGGACCGCAGCCGCCGCCTGATCGAGTTCACGGACGGTAGGGTAGAGGAACTGCCCATACCCACCTCCACGCACCAGGCCATCCTCGCGTTCCTCCACGTTCTGTTTCGTGCCTACCTTCGGCCGCGTGGCGGCATCGTGATGTTCTCCGCGTTGCGGCTGCGCATCCGCGAGGGCAAGTTCCGTGAACCCGACATCCTGCTCCTCCGCGACTCTTCGGACCACCGCTACCAGGACCGTTACTGGCTCGGCGCCGACTTGGTGGTCGAGGTGGTGAGCCCGGACGACCCGCAACGCGACCTGGTGGAGAAGCGCGCCGACTACGCCGAAGGCGGCATTCCCGAGTACTGGATCGTGGACCCCCGGGACGAGACTATCACGGTGCTCGTGCTCCGGGGCAATGCCTACGTCGAGCACGGCGTCTTCTCCCGCGGCGCCGCGGCCACGTCCCTGCTGCTCGAAGGTTTCTCCGCCGACGTGTCCGCGGTGTTCGACGCCCCGGAGTCGGGAGCGTAGACGGCTTCGGCACGAGACCTGGGACCCACGCGGAATATCGATCAGGACCACATGGAGCGCCCGGACCGCAACCCGTCCAAGCCGCCATCCCAACCCGGTCCGAGAAGCCGTCGAGCTTCTGCCGCGCCGGCACCACTACCCGGCGTGGCGTGGTCGCCGACATCTTTGCTCACAGGTTTTCACCTAGGGTCCCGCGACCAAATGCCAACGCAACCACCAGCCCGTCTGTCTTTTGGATAGAAGTACAAATTCGTCTGATAGGCGGGCCAACACGGCTCTTGGTAGAATTGGCAGTTTCCAAAGCCTCCATAAAGCAAGACTTCAGGCGGCCCGGCTGGATTGTCACAAACAGACCTTGCAAATGTCCCTTCTGGGTCCTCGAAATCAGTACCATTCCTAGTGATGTCGAGGCCGGGTTGGATGACAGCGACGGCTCTTGGCGCTATGGCGTTTGTGCGATAGATGGCTCGGTTTGTGCGGTAGATGGCTCGAAATGTAGCTTCTCCATCGGCACAAATATAGAGAAGACTAAACCGGCTCGGTCCATAACCGGCGTCAAAACGTTCTTGGCGCTCAAACACGGACCAGATACAAAAAAACGGCTCTATATCGGCAATGGCTGGCGTGGGAGGCAATCCGTGCGGTGCCAACTCTCCTTCAGTTACTGAACGAATCGCAAGACGCTCGTAGCCGCGAAATCCCGTGTTTGTCAAATTGTTCAAGACCGTGTTGCGGTCAATACCACAATCGACATAAACGAAACTGACAATGTTGCCAGCAAGATGCATGACAGGGTCACCGTCAACGCCGGAACACGGGTAATAGAGAGAATCCTTAAGAAGTTCGCGGAGTGGAAATTCTCCATTCATCATCGTGGTTGGGGACAGCTCTGTCAACCAATCGATTCTCGACAGTTCAGCAATAGACATTTATCACGCTTCCTTCCGGGTGGCAGTCCCCAACTGAGTTCCTCCGGCTGGGAATACACACGTCATCTACGTCCCCCTTCTACGGTTAGAACAAATCATCTGTGCGACCGGAATCGAGCGTATACTTGGAAAGTCTTTCAAGCAACGTTTTCGATGGCTTTCCGCTATGGTACTCGCCTTTTTGAATCCATGAATCGGTGTGCAGCCAGCGCGTTGTCTGCCCTACGGCTTTGACGAGTTCGTCGTGAGGTAGCAAGTACCAGGTTTCTTTGACCCGAAAAGCCATGTTCAACTCTTTGTTCCGGTACTTCTTGGCGATGGTCAGACGCCCTTTGAGCTGCACTTTGAGAACCTGCTCTCCGTCCTTGTGGTACGCTATAAAATCGGCGCCCTGCCAGTCGTCGTGCAGCTTAATGCAGTTGAAACCGTAGTCAGCCAGCACGCCGGAGATTTTTTGGAAATTGTAGATCTCCTGCTGTTTCGCACTAAGGTTCTGGTACCTGATCCGTTGGAGCTTCATCGCTGTGGTTCGCCTCCATCTACAGAGTATGGCACCGACGACCGAAACCGGGGCGTCGATGGTTCGGGGTGGTTTCCGCGAGCAGCTTTACCCGTCACGACCACAGTGCCGAGACTGGCGCCGCGAGCAGGCGTTCACCGAAAGGTACGACTCGCTCGTGGTCGTGGAGGACCAGTCCCAGTACGAATCTGTCGCCGCAGGCGTCGGACAGGCGGCGCATGCCCGCGAAGTCTCGGGGGGCAACGGTGGCGGAGGCCTTGACCTCGATTCCGACTACGCGTCCGCGGCGGTCCTCGATGACGATATCGACCTCGTGTCGTTCCTTGTCGCGGAAATGTGAGAACTCGTACCGGTCCTGAGACCAACTCGCCAGTTTCAGGAGCTCGGCCAGGACGAAGGTTTCCAGTAAGGGTCCCAACAAGGCCCTGTCTTTTTGCAGCCGGTTCGGGGAGACATCCCTCAATGCCGCGAGCAGTCCCGAGTCGAGAAAATGCAGCTTGGGTGTCTTGGTAAGCCGTTTGAGCGCATTGCTGTACCAGGGTTGCAGGGAACGCAGGAGATACAGGCTTTCGAAGACGCCGGTGTACTTGCGCGTGGTGATGTGGTTCATCCCCAATGGCGCGCCGAAACCGGAATGGTTCACGAGCTGTCCGGAGTGTTGGGCGAGGACCCGCAGGAATTTGGGCATCAAGGGCAACTTCTCGAGTTGAGCGGTGTCGCGGACGTCCCGCTGGACGATCGCCTCCATGTAGTCGAGATACCAGTCCTGCCGGCGGTTCCACCGTGAGCGAGCGAGGGCCTCTGGATAGCCGCCCGCGACAACCCGGTTGATGAGTTCGTGCCCGACGACGGCCTCGCAGGTCTCGGGCACCTGACCTTCGAAGGCCAACTCCAGGAAGGCAGACGGCTTCCCGTGCAGTTCCGCCTGGGCCAGAGGCAGCAGGCGTACGACTTCCATTCGGCCGGCGAGCGAGTCGGCCACCCGCGGCACGGTCATGAGGTTTGCGGAGCCAGTGAGGAGGAAGCGTCCAGGCCGCGGATCCGTATCGACGGATGTCTTGATGGCCAACAGGAGGTCAGGCGCCCGCTGGATCTCGTCGATCACGGCCCTGTCGAGCCCGCGTATGAAACCCACTGGGTCTGCGGATGCCGCATCCAGCGTGGTCTTGTCGTCGAGGGTCAGAAACGGGATTTCCCCGGCGGCAATCTGACGAACCAGCGTGGTCTTGCCGGACTGTCGAGGGCCGGATACCAGCACAACTCTCGTATCCGCCAACGCTTCGTTGACGCGCTTCCAGATGAAACGGGGATACATGGTCGGGTTGCTCCAACGGGTCGGTCCCAAGAGGATAGACCCCCGACCCATTGAAAGTCAAACCCCGACTGATTGAAAGTAAATGTCAGACCAATTGAAAGTGAAGCCGTGACTGATTAAAAGTCAAACCCCGACTGATTGAAAGTCCAGGGCAAGGTTGGACGTGTAGCCATTTCAGCGGCTTGGGAAAGCTGACGTCACGGAGATCCTGGCCGCCTGCCGCGCCGGCCGCTACCCGGCGTAGCGCGGCACGATGTTGACCGGCGCGTACTCCGCCGGCGCCTCGGTTACGAACAGTTCGGGCTCAATGCCGTAGAGCCGCCGGGCGTTGCCGCCCAGGAGCTTTTCCTGCACCTCTCGGGGCACACCGTGTCGGGTCATGTTGTCCACGGCCTCCCAAGTGTCGGAGGCGTCGTGGTGCGGCATGTCGGACGACCACAGAGCGATGTTCTCGAAGATGTCCCAGAGCCTGAGGGTAACGTCCTCGTCACTTTCGAAGGCGATGAAGCACTGCCGGGCGAACGTCTCTCGCGGGTCGGAGACCTTCTGCGGCGGGCTGGCCTGCTCCCGCACGAAACGGTAGAGGTCGAGGTAGGTCTCGGCCTTTTCCAGGATCAGCGGCAGCCAGCTCGAATTGGATTCCAGGATGGCCACCTTGAGGCGGGGGAACTTCTCCAGCCAGCCGGTGAGCAGCACGATCATGGTCCAGGTCTGGGCCTCGCTGATGAAGCTCAGGGACTCGGAGCCGGGCTGCACCGAGCCCATGCTCCGCATGATGTTCTCCACGAACTGTCCCGGCGAATACACGTGCACGTTGTGGGCCGTGAACGGCGAGCGCTGGGCGCCGCTCTTGCCCAGGGTGCCGGCCGACATCCGTTCCGCCATGGCCTCGGTCACGGCCTCGCCGCCCGAGGGAAACGTGTGCATGCCCAGGGCCAGGCCCAGCTCCTCGAACTCCTTCCACAGGGGATCGAACTCGGGGAAGGTGGGGTAGCGGTCGTTGACGATTACGGGCCGGACCACCGCGGACTTGAAGCCCAGCCTGGCCACCCGCCGGAGCTCCTGGACCGCGTAGTCCACGTCCTGGATCGGCAGCACGGCGCAGGGATAGAGCCGCTTGCGGTCGGCGGCGCAATAGTCGTTGACCCAGTCGTTGTAGGCGGCGGCGCAGATCCGCGCCGCGTCGGCATTCTTCACCAGCGGCATGCGCACGAAGGTGGACGGGAACACCATCACCTGGTCGATGCCGGAGGCGTCCATGTCCTTCAAGCGGACCTTCGGGTCGCGCTGGCTGGCGTTGCGGCCGATCTCCTCGTCCCACCGGGGATCGCTGGGCGGGATGGAGCCCAGGATCTTCTTGTTCATTCCCGGGTGCCAGCCCTGTCCCGGATAGGTGTAGGTCTTGGGGTTGCCGTAGCTCACGTGGCCGTTCACGACCATCACGAGCCGGTCCATGTCCCGGTAGAAGTGCTGCTTGGCGAACGCCCGCTGCTTCTCCGGTATGTACTCGTCCCAGACCTCCCGTGGTTCGTGGATGTGACTGTCGCAGTCGAAGACCGGAAAGTCCTTGGTGCGCCCTTGTGCCGAATAGGCCATGATCGACTCCTCGCGCTCGGACAGGCTCCTATGCGCTCGGCTTGAACTTGGGCAGCGTGTACTCGTCGTGGTCTTCGAACACCACCTCCACCGCCATCCCCACCTTCACCTCGTCCGGCGGGATGTCGATGACGTTGCTCACCAGCCGCGGCCCTTCGTTGAGGTCGATCAAGGAGACGTTGTAGGGGATCTGGTCCTGGTAGGCCGGATGCCACGCCCGATGATAGGTGACGAAGGAGTAGATGGTGCCCTTGCCGCTCACCGGCACCCATTCGTTGTCCGATGAGAGACACTTGGCGCAGAGCGCCTGGGGCGGGAAGCTGAAAAACGCCCGGCACGAGTTGCACTGCTGCACCGTGAGCTTGTGCTCCTTGAGATTGTCCCAGAAAGGCCTGGCCTCCACCTCCGCGAGAAACGGTTCGTTGCGCGGCGCCGCGCGCCCGCGCTTGTCATGCGCCTCTGACTTGCTCATTGTACCCCCAATACGAGTGATGCGTGCATGCACAGGCTGCCGCCGTGGCCGCTGATGATGCCCGCCCGGGCACCCTGCACCTGCCGCTCCGGCTCCACCGCGTTGCCGCGTAACTGCTTGACGCCCTCGGTGACGTGCATGATCCCCTCGAGATGGGCCTGGGAGAGCAGTCCGCCGTGGGTGTTCACGGGGATCTCGCCGCCCACCTCGATGCGGCCGTCCTTGACGAAATCCTTGCCCTCGCCTTTGCCGCAGAAACCATAGTCCTCGATGGTGATCATCGTGGTGATGGTGAAGCAGTCGTAGATCTGGGCGAAGTCCATGTCCCTGGGCCCGAGCCCGGCCATGCGGTACGCCAGCTCGGAAGATTTCCGGCTCCCCAGGGTGGTGAGGGTGGGCGCGTCCATCACGCTGGAATGCGGGTGGTGCTGCCCCATGCCCAACACCGTCACCGGCTTCGTGGGCAGATCCCGGGCCCGCTCCAGGCTGGTCACCAGCAGGGCGGCGCCGCCGTCCGACTCCAGCGAGCAGTCGAACAGGTGCAGCGGCTCCACGATCATGCGCGACGCCTGATGGTCCTCGATGGACATGGGCTTCTGCATGGTGGCGTTCTTGTTCATGCACGCGTGCTTGCGCGTGGACACCGCGATCTGCCCCAGGTCCTCGCTGGTGGTGCCGAACTCGTGCATGTGGCGCGTGGCCGCGAACGCGTGGTTGGCCACCGCGGAGAAATGGCCCCAGGGCTGCTCCCAGTGCTCGTCGCCGCTGCGAATGGGATAACCCGGCGTGGGATCCGGCGTCGCCCGTTTCCGTGCGTGGACGCACACCACGTAGTTGGCCATGCCGGCCTCGATGGCCATCACCGCGTTCTGGATCATGGCGATGGGGGTGGCGCCCCCCAGGGCCAGATCGGTGGCGTAGTTGGGATCGATGCCCGCCATGTGCGCCAGGCGCACCGCGTAGCTCCGGTGGGCGTCGGTCAGGGGCTGGTTGGTGAGGAACCCGTCCACCTGGGACGCGTCGACTCCGGCGTCCTCCAGGCAGGCGCGGATCGCCTCCAGATGCAGCGAGTTGGTGGTGGCTTCGGGCCGCTTGCCAACTTTCGTCTCGCCCACGCCCACGATGGCGTATTTGCCCGAGAGATTCGACATGACTCCGCTCCTTGTCCTCTTGAGAGGACCCTAATTGTCCAGGCCGATGATCTTCCGCGTACGGCTCACCACCTCCGGCGTCATCTGCGTCTTCATGTTGGCGATGAGTTCCGTCAACCACTTGCCGCTCTTGGGGTTGATGTCCAGCCGCGTCTTCTTGGCGTCCACCAGGAACGCGGGGTCCTTGAGCGTGGCCTCGAAGGCGGTTCGCAAAATCTCCACCCTGTCCTTGGGTGTCTTCGGGGGCACGGCCCAAGGCCGCAACATGGCCGCGGGCAGGAGCAGGACCTTCATGAAGGCGACGTCCGCGGGCTTGGTAATCCGCTCGTTCAGGAACGGCACCTTCCGGTCGTCCAATTCCTGGTGACGGTTGTAGCCGATGTACGCCATGATCTTGGCGTCGCCATCGTCAAGCATGGACATGCCGGTGGATTTCACCGAATCCCAGCTCCACCCAGTCAGGCCGTCCACCTCGTTCTGCAGCAGTGCGGCGCGGATGCGCGCGGTCCCCACGTAGCCGGCCACGATCTCGGAAGTCTTGCCGAAGATGTCGTTCATGGCCAGGGGGATGCTGCAGGTCAGGCTGTTGCGCGACGTGCAGCCGAAAATCAGCGGTTTGGTCTTGGAATCGAGCCACTGGTCCAAGGTCTGGATCGGTGATCCCTTACGCACCACCGCGGTGATGGGGCCGCTGTTGGCCAGCCCCAACCAGATCATCTTGGTGACGTCGTATTTGATGCCGGGGAAATCCAGGTACTGCGCCTGGGCCACGCCCCAACTCGGCTGGATGAGCGTGAGACCGTCCGGCTTGGTTACGTTGTAGACGTAGTTGGTGCCGATAAGGCCGCTGGCGCCGGGGATGTTGACGACGATGACGTTGGGCTTGCCCGGGATGTGCTTGCCCATGTGACGCGCGAAGAGACGGGAGTAGGTGTCGTAACCGCCGCCCGGGGCATGCACCGAAACGATCTTGACGGTTTTCTTTTCGTAGAACGACGCCGCGCCGGCCAAGCTTCCGCATGTCAGCAGCACCGCCGGAATGAGCCCGATCCATGCCATTCGTCGAAACATGATGGTTCTCCTTGTTGGGCAAAAAGCCCTCTCCTGATTCCTGCCGGGAGCCCTCTTCTGATTCTCGTACCGGGCTACGATAAACCAGCCGGCGGGCCTTTTCAACAACCCGACCGCCGGGAGAATCCGAACCGCGAGACCGCGAACCCGTCATGCCCGGTTGCGCGGGAACGACGGGTTCGTGCGGCGGCGCCTGCTTGTCGAACGCTCCCTCCCGTGGTTCCATCAAACCCTGTCGAATCTTTGGGAGGAAACATGTCGAAACCGATTCTGCACGGCGTCAAGGTGTTGGACCTGAGCCACATGTACCCGGGCACGCTGTGCACGTGGCTGCTGGCGGCTTTGGGCGCGGAGATCCTCAAGGTGGAGGAGCCGGGGACCGTGCGTTCGGGGGCGCCGTTCCTCAACCAGGGCAAGAAGAGCATCACGTTGAACCTCAAGACGGACGCGGGCCTCAAGGTCCTCCATAGCCTGGCCAGGGCATCGGACATCGTCCTCGAAGGCTTCAGGCCCGGGGTGGCGCGCCGGCTGCGGGTGGACTACGAGACGCTCCGGCGACTGAACCCCAGGCTCGTCTACTGCTCTATCTCGAGCTTCGGACAGACGGGGCCGTCGGTTCCGTACTCGGCCCACGACATCAACTTCCTGGCGCTGAGCGGCATGCTCGGCATCGGCCGGGAGGCCGGCCGGAGACCGCTCCCGCCAGCGGCCCAGGTGGCCGACGTAGCCGGGGGCGGGTACCCGGCCCTGAGCGCGATCCTGGCGGCCTACATCGCGGTCCTGCGAGAAGGGGAGGGGCGCTACATCGACATCTCCATGTTCGACTGGACCCTGCTCATGGTGGCGCGTTACCTGATGCTGGACCCGCCGCCCCGGCGTTCCCGGCCGGTGGTGAAGCGCGAGCACGCCACCCTGGCCGGCGTCGCGGCGTGCTACGACACCTACGAGGCAGCGGATGGAGGCTTCGTGTCGTTGGCCGCCCTGGGACCGAAGCAGTGGGGTCTGTTGTGCAAGGCCCTGGACCTGGCGCGCTATGCTGACGCGGCCTTCGACCCGGAAAAGACGCCCCGCATCAAGGCGGCCATGCGGCGCAATTTCAAGACCCGGCCAAGGGACCACTGGGTGGCGCTTCTCAGGAACGAATACGGCCTCTCGGCGGCGCCGGTGTACGAGCCCGAGGAGGTACTGGAGGATCCCCACGTGCGCTTCCGGAAGACGCTCGCCCGGCGGAAGGACAGCGGCGCCGTCGAGTTCGCCCCGCCGTTCTGGTTCGCCGGCGCCCGGAAGCCCGGAGGGAGGGTCTGCCGCGTGGGCCAGCACACCGTCGCCGTGCTCAAGGAGCTGGGCTACTCGGCCGCGGAAATCCGGGAGTTGCGCAAGGCCAGGGCCGTCTGATCGCCGGTTGAACACCGTTCCTTATTGGAGTAATTGTCCGTTAGCCCTTTGCAAGGGGACCGTTAGCCCCTTGCTAGGGGAGTTCAAGGGCGCCGGCGCGGCGCCGTTGGAGGAAACATCCGATGTCGGAGGTAAGGCCCGGGCTGGAAGGGGTAGTGGCCGGTGAAACGGCCATCTGCTCGGTGCGCCCGGAGGGTGAGCTGATCTACCGTGGTTACAACGTGCACGACCTGGCCGAGCAGGCGGGCTTCGAAGAAGTGGCCTACCTGGTGCTGTTCGGCAAGCTTCCCACCGGGGCCGAGATCAAAGCCTTCGACGATGGGTTGCGGTCCAACCGGACGCTCCCGCCGGGCGTGATCGAGAGCCTCGACAGGCTTCCTTCGGATGCGGTCCCCATGGACGCCCTGCGTACTGCGGTATCGACGCTGGCACTCTACGACCCCGAGGCCGGGGACAACTCCCACGACGCCAACCTCAGAAAGGCGGCTCGCCTGTTGGCCCGTATGGCCACGGCGGTGGCGGCCCAGCACAGACTCTCCCAAGGGCTGGAAGTGGTGGCGCCGGACCCCGAGCTCAACCACGCGGCGAACTTTCTCCACATGTTGCGCGGCCGGCGGCCGGACGAGTTCGAGGCCAGGGTGCTGGAGGTGACGCTGGTCCTGTACCTGGAGCACGAGTTCAACGCTTCCACGTTTACTGCCCGGGTCATTGCGTCCACGCTGTCGGACCTGTACGGCGCCGTGGTGGGCGCCATCGCCGCCCTCAAGGGCCCCCTCCACGGGGGCGCCAACGAGAAGGCCATGGACGTCATCCTGGAGATCGGCGAGCCGGCTCGGGCCGAGGCGTGGGTGGAGGAGAGCCTGCGGCAGAAGCGGCGCGTCATGGGGTTCGGCCACCGCATCTACAAGACCGCGGACTCGCGCGTGGAGGTGGCCAGGAAATGGGGGGGTCTGCTCGGCAAGCAGCTCGACGACACCCGGTTGAGCGACATCTGCACCACCGTCGAGGAGGTCATGCGCCGGGAAAAGAACCTGTGTCCCAACGTGGATTTCTACACCGCGCCCATCTACCACATGATGAAGATCCCCGTGAGCCTCAACACGCCCATCTTCGCCATGAGCCGGGTCGTGGGCTGGTCGGCGCACGTCATCGAGCAGATCGACAACAACCGCCTGTTCCGGCCCAACTCCCGGTACGTCGGCGCTACCGGTCTCGAGTTCGAGCCGCTGGACCGGCGCGGCTGATCGGCAGGGGCGCCAAACGGTCGGACCCATGGCGGAGCCGCAAACCGCACCACAAGCGCTGGATGGCGTGAGGGTCCTGGAACTGGCGGGGGCCGCGGGCCAGTACTGCGGCAAGCTCCTGGCGGACTTCGGCGCCGAGGTGGTCAAGGTGGAACCGCCCGGGGGCTGCCCGTCCCGCAGCGAGCCCCCGTTCAAGGACGACCGGCCGGGACCCGACCGAAGCCTTCCCTTCCTCTACTTCAACGCCAACAAGAAGAGCGTCACCGCGGATCTCGACACCGAAGCGGGCCGGGACCGCGTCCGGAGCCTGGCCCGAACCGCGGACGTGGTGGTAGAGTGCGCCGCACCTGGGACCCTGGCGGGCATGGGGCTGGGATACGATGATTTGCGGACGGTCAACCCGGGGCTGGTCCACGCGGCCATCACGGCATTCGGTCAAACCGGGCCGTACAGCGGGTTTCGCTGGTCCGAGCTGGTGGCCTTCGCCATGGGCGGGCTTATGTACGCAAGCGGCAAACCGTCGTCGCCGCCGGTGAACGCGCCGGGCGCGCAGGCGTTCCTGGTGGGCTCGGCCCACGCCGCCCTGGCCGTCCTCATGGCGCTGTGGCACGTGCGGCAGGGCGGCACGGGGCAGCACATCGACGTTTCGATGATGGACTGCCTCGCGGCCATGGAGAACACGGTGTCGCGTTCCGCTTCCACGGGGGTGCACCCGCGCCGGGACGGCACGCAGCACCGCTTCGCCGCCCCCGGCACCATCTACCGCTGCCGGGACGGCTTCGTGCACATCTTCGTGACCAATTCCCAGGTGGGGGCATGGGACCGGTTCGTGGACTGGCTGGGGCGGCCGGAGGCGCTGACGGGCCACGAGTTCGCGGACCCGGTCTATCGCCGCGCCCACGTGGCGGAGGTGGACCGAGTGGTTTCAGGGGTCCTGGCGGAGCTTCCCAAGGAAAAGGTCTACGAGGAGTTGCAAGGCTGCCACATCCCGTGCGCCCCGGTGAACACGCCGCTCGAGTTTGTGCGGGACCGCCACATCCGGTCCCGGGGCTTCGTTGTCGATACGGTGCACCCGCGGCTCGGTCCCATGGAGTTTCCGGGACGGGCCTACAAGACCGAGTCCTGGCGGTTCCGGCACCACGCTCCCGCGGTGGGAGAGCATGACCGGGAGCTGCTTGATGGGGCGGACCTGGCGTGGAACCACGTGCCGCGGGCCGCGCCTGCGACGGGGAACGGAGCGGCGCCGGGGGGACTGCCATTGGCGGGCATCCGTGTGGCGGACTTCACCCACATGGTCGCCGGACCCTACGGCACGATGCAGCTCGCCTACTTCGGGGCCGAGGTAGTCAAGATCGAGTCCCGGGCGCGGCCCGACACTTGGCGCATCCGCGAGGGGAACAAGGACGTGGAAGCGTCGCTGCCCTTTGCCGACCACAACCGGAACAAGCTGTCGATCACCGCCAACCTCAAGTCGGAAGAGGGCAGGGAGGTGACGCGCCGCATCGTCGCCATGAGCGACGTGGTGGTGGAGAACTTCAGCGTCGGAGTCATGGACCGGCTCGGCCTGGGCTACGAAGAGCTCAGGGCGGTAAAACCCGACCTCATCATGATCCGGCTTCAGGGACTGGGCACCACCGGCCCCCGGAAGGACTACGTGACCTGGGGGCCCAGCCTGATGCCGTTTTCCGGCATGACCCATTTGTGGAATCATCCCGACGGCGGCGCGCCCGTGGGGTCGCAGACCTCCTACCCCGACTACATCGTCTCCGTTCACATGGCCTTCGTGCTGATGGCGGCGCTGCATCACCGGGCCGCCACGGGGGAGGGGCAGTTCATCGACATCGCCCAGGGCGAGGTCACGGCATCGCTCATCGGGCCGGCGCTGCTGGACGGGTTGGTCAATGGACGCGCTTCCGGGCCTTTGGGAAACGGCAGCCGCCGGCGCGCCCCCCACGGCTGTTACCCCTGCCGGGGCGACGACGCGTGGTGTGTGATCTCGGTGGGGGACGATGCCGAGTGGCAGCGGCTGCGCGAAGCGATGGAGAATCCTGCCGCGTTGGGGGACGAGCGGTTCGCCGCGCTGGACGGACGGTTGACCCACGCCGCGGCCCTGGATGAACGGGTGTCGGAGTGGACCCGGCGGCGGAGTCCGCGCGAGGTCATGGAGGCGCTTCAGGCCCATGGCGTGACCGCGGGCATGGTGTCCGACGGCGCCACCCTGGTCGCCGACCCGCACTTGCGGAGCCGCGGCTCCGTCGTCGAGCACGAGCATCCGCGCCAGGGCCGTCTCACGCTGCCGGGCATCGTGATGAAACTCTCCGAGACACCGGGAGAGATACGCCGGCACGCCCCCCTGCTGGGTCAGGACACCCACGCGGTCCTGAACGGACTGCTCGGACTGTCCGACGAGGAGATTCGCGGCCTGGAGGCCGCCGGGGCCTTTTGACGCCGGCCCCACCGGCGCGGGGAGAGCGGGCAACGGCGCGTGAAGGGCAGTGGACGAGATGACGGAATCGACGCGGAGAGGAGCAAGCAGCAACATGGATCATCAATATCAGGCCATCCTGTTCGAACGTAAGGAGGGCATCGCCTACGTCACGCTCAACCGTCCGGAGGTGCTGAACGCGCGCAACCGGCGTATGCGCGAGGACCTCATCCACGCGGTCACGGCCATTCGGGCTGACCCGGAGGTACGGGTGGTGATCCTGACCGGCGTGGGGGAGCGGTCGTTCTCCGCGGGCCGGGACCTCAAGGAGGCGGCCCAGGAGCAGGTCGGCGTGGTGGCCGCGCGGCAGGCGAAGATGGAGATCAGCGACACCGAGATGATCGCCCGGCTCAACAAACCGGTGATTGCCGCCATCAACGGCTTCGCTCTGGGCGGCGGCTGCGAACTGGCGCTGGCATGCGACATCCGGGTGGCGGTGGAAGGCGCCAGGGTGGGCCTTCCGGAGGTCTCCCGCGGCATGATCCCGGGGAGCGGCGGCACCCAGCGTCTGTCACGGGTGGTGGGACTCGGCAAGGCGCTGGAGCTGATCCTCACCGGCAGCGTCATCGACGCCGAGGAGGCCTGCCGCATCGGCCTGGTGAACAAGGTGGTGCCGCGGGATGGGCTCATGGCCGCGGCCGAGGAGTACGCCCGGGCCATTGCCGCCAGGGCGCCGGTGGCCGTGGTGTTCGCCAAGGAGGCGGTACGCGAGGGCTACGAGATGTCGCTGGACGACGGCCTGCGCCTGGAGACCGACCTGTCGGCGCTGCTGAGGACCACCGAGGATATCAAGGAAGGAGCACGGGCCTTCGTGGAGAAGCGTGCGCCGCAGTGGCGCGGACAATGACCGCCCTTCGACTTCGCTCCGCTCACGCGAAGCTGCGCTCGGGACGGATGGAGATGGGGGGTCACGCCACCGTTCGTCCCGAGCGCAGCGAAGCGAAATCGAAGGACAGCGCAGGCAACCGTGGCCTCGAAGACAGGAGATGACATGGCGGAATACGGCTCGGATATCATCATCGACATGCTCAAGAGCCTGGGGATCAAGTACGCGGCTCTCAACCCGGGGGCGAGCTTTCGGGGCATCCACGATTCGCTGGTGAACTATAACCACAACAAGAACCCGGAGATCATCGTGTGCTGCCACGAGGAGATCGCCGTGTCCGTGGCCCACGGCTATGCCAAGGCCACCGGCGAGCCCATGGCCGCCATCGTGCACGACGTGGTGGGTCTCCAGCACGCCGCCATGGCCATCTACAACGCCTGGTGCGACAAGGCGCCGGTGCTGGTGCTGGGGGGCACCGGGCCCATGGACACCACCAAGAGGAGGCCCTGGATCGACTGGATCCACACCGCGCTGGTGCAGGGCAATTTCGTGCGCGACATCGTCAAGCTGGACGACCAGCCCATGAGCCTGGGGGCGTTGCCCAACTCCATCCTGCGGGGCTACCGGGTGGCCATGACCGAGCCCAAGGGGCCGGTCTATCTGTGCTTCGATCTCGACCTGCAGGAGGCGCGGCTGCCGGAGGCCATGGCCGTGCCCGCTCCGGACCGCTTCCGGCCGCCGGCGCCGCTCCAGGCCGAGCAGGGCGCCATCGAGGAGGCCGCGGCGTGGCTGTGCGGCGCCGAGAACCCGCTGATCATCGCCGACTACATGGGCCGGAATCCCCAGTCCATGTTGTCGCTGGTGGAACTGGCGGAAGCCCTGGGAGCGGCGGTGGTGGACCGGGGCGCGCGCCACAACTTCCCCAACACGCATCCCCTGGACCTCAGCGGCAGGGAGAAGGAACTGGTGGCCGAGGCCGACGTCATCCTGGGTCTGGACGTCATGGACCTGTTCGGCGCGCTGCACCGGCACGACGCCAGGACCCAGACGTCCGTGCCCGCGTTTCAGCCCGGCTGCCGCATCATCAACGTGACGCTGGCGGATTTCGCCATCAAGAGCTGGTCCACCGAGTACATGGAGCTGTCGCCCGTGGACCTGCCCATCCTCGCCGACAGCTCGGTGTTCGTGCCCGCCCTGACCGAGGCGGTCCGGCGACGGGGCGGCCCGGCGCAGGCGGTGCTGGAGGACCGCTGCCGGACACTGGAGCGGCGTCACCGGGAGATCCGCGAGGAGAGTCAGGCGGTGCTACGGAAGCGCTGGGACGAAAGCCCGATCTCGCCGCCGCGCATGTCCCAGGAGATCTGGGAGGTCATCAAGGACGAGGACTGGACGCTGGTGGCCGGGTCCTTTCGCGGCTGGCCGCGGCGGTTGTGGACCTGGGAGAAGCCCAACGCGTTCCTGGGCGGCTACGGCGGCGGCGGCCTGGGCTATGCTCCCGGTGCGTCCGTGGGCGCGGCCCTGGGACTTCGGGACACCGGTACGGTCTGCATCGACCTGCAGCGGGACGGCGACCTGCTCTTTACCAACAGCGCCTTGTGGACCGCGGCCAGCTACAGCGTGCCGCTGCTCATGATCATGACCAACAACCGCACCTACTATAACGACGAGGAACACCAGGAGCGGGTGGCGGTGGCGCGCAGCCGTCCGGTAGAGAACAAGGGCATCGGCATGCGCATGGAAACGCCGCCGGTGGACTTCGCCACCTTGGCCAAGTCCTTCGGCGTGTACAGCGAGGGCCCGGTGGAGGATCCCGCGGACATTCAGCCCGCGGTCAGGCGGGCGCTGGCGGTGGTCAAGGAAGAGCGCAAGCCGGCCCTGGTGGATGTCATCATTCAGGCGATCTAACGACAGTGAGGAGGATTCGTCATGGCGTACGATATGGTGATTCGCGGCGCGACCATCTGTGACGGCTCGGGAAAGCCCGGTTACACCGGGGACGTGGCCATTGAGGGAGGAACGCTCCGGCAGGTGGGCGGCAAGGCCGGCCCCGCCCATCGCGAGGCGGACGGCGATGGGCTCGTGGCGGCGCCCGGCTTCATCGACGGCCACACCCACATGGACGCCCAGTTGCTGTGGGACCCGCAGGTGACCAGCTCGTGCTATCACGGCGTTACCAGCATCGTCACGGGCAACTGCGGCCTGAGCCTGGCGCCGTGCAAGCCCGAGGACCGCGACATCCTGCTCCAGACCTTCTCCCACGTCGAAGGCATGGACATCGAGCTGCTGCGGCGCGCGGTGGAATGGAGCTGGACCGACATGGCCGGCTACATGAACGCGGTGGAGGCCATGCGGCCGGCGCTGAACGTCGGCATGCTGGTGGGCCACTGTCCGCTGCGCCAGTACGTCATGGGGGACGACGCCATCAAACGCGCCGCCACCGCGGACGAGGTCGCGGCCATGCAGGCCCTCTTGCGGGAGGCGCTGAAGGCCGGGCTGCTGGGCTTCTCCACCAACCGCAACGAGCGGCACTTCCGCGAGGACGGCGCGCCCCTGCCCAGCCGGCTGGCGGAGTGGGACGAGCTGGAAGCCCTGGGGCAGGTGCTCGCGGACTTGAAGCGGGGGGTGATCCAGATGAGCTCGGCGTCCCAGAACGCGGCGCGAGTGGCGTCCCTGGCGGACTTTTCCCTGCGCACCGGCCGTCCGGTGGTGTGGAACTCCATCCTCCACCGGTGGTCCAAGCCCGACGAGTGGCGCGAGCTGCTCGACGCCACCGTGGAAGGTTTCGAGCGGGGCGCGCAGGCCTGGGCCAACACCAACGTCCGGCCCTTCAACAACCGCTTCAACCTCATCGACGGCCAGGAGTTCGATGAGTTCCCCACCTGGCGCGGGCTCATGTTCAGTCCCATGGCGGAGCGCCGGGCGGCGTTTCAGGACCCGGAAGTGCGGAAAAAGCTTCGCTGGGAGGTGGTGGAGGATCCCAAGCCGGCCGCCTTCCACAAGCGCTGGGAGCTGGTCTACATCGTCAAGCCGGCGCGCGAGAAGAACGTGCATCTCAAGGGCGGCAACGTGGCGGACTACGCCCGCTCCCAGGGAAAGGACGTGCTGGACGCGTTCCTGGACCTGTGCCTGGAGGAAGACCTGGAGACGGGTTTCCAGACCGCGCACACCAACGGGGACGCCGACGCCGTGGGGACCATCGTGTCGAGTCCCTACACCGTGCTGGGGCAGTCCGACGCCGGCGCCCACGTGGCCATCGACGCGGGCTTCGGCTACTGCACCCTGCTGCTGGCCAAGTACGTAAGGGAGCGCGGCGACCTGACCCTGGAGGAGGGCGTCCGCAAGCTCACGTCCATGCAGGCCGAGATCTGCGGCATCACCGACCGCGGCCTGCTCCAGCCCGGCATGGCCGCGGACGTGGTCGTGTTCGATCCCGCCACCGTGGCGCCTCGGGAGCCCGAGTTGATGCACGACTTCCCCGGCGGCGCGGCCCGGCTGGTCCAGCAGGCGGACGGCATCCGCACCGTTCTCGTCAACGGACAGGTGACGCTGGAGGACGGCGCCCCCACCGGGGAATGCGCCGGGAAGCTGTTGCGAAACGGGGCGTGAAGGAGGGCGGCTGGAGTCCGTAATTACGACGAAAACGCCCCTTGGATGCGCCTATGGCGCCCATGCCAAAGACCATCAGCCTTACCCGCAAATACGATGCTTGGTGATGTTCCGTTCCGGGAACTCAGTGAGGCAACACGGTGAGTTGTCGGTGTGGCGGCAGGCGCGCCAAGAGGCCGGGGACGGCCGGTCGGGGGAAGGGTTGGCCGGTAACCGGAATTCTCATATATTGATTCAACCCGCGCGCCTATGCTGATCCGCGCGATCCGGTATCGAGGCCGGGTCAGTGCAATCAGCAATCCGACTCCCATACAGAGTGCGGAGCGCGCGGCCGAATCGGGTTCAGCCGATAGGGACAAAGGCAAATGCAACTTACCCCATCTCAACGGAAAGCCATCCGGCACAGTGGCGACAACCTCCAGCTCATAGCATGCGCGGGATCCGGGAAGACGGAGGTCGTAGCCCGCCGCGTGGTGCATTTGCTGGACCCGAAAGGTGTAGATCACCTCGTGCCAGCCAACATCGTTGCCTTCACGTTCACCGACAAGGCGGCCGCGGAGCTCAAAGAGCGGATCGTCACCCGCATCAAAGAAAAACTGGGAGAGTTCAACGGCGTCGCGGAAATGTTCATCGGCACCATCCATGCATTTGCTCTGGATCTAATCAAAAGCGAGGTGCCAAAGTATCTCAAGTATGAAGTGCTGAATGAGGTCCAGCAGGCGCTATGTGTCGATCGTCATAGCAAGCAGAGCGGTTTGACCACTTCTACGGACCTCAACGGAAAAACCCTCCGCCGATATATGGATACGGATCGCTTCATCTCGGCTCTTTCGATCCTCCGTGAAGCTGAGCTTGATGACGCCAATCTCGCCAACTGCTCCGTCTTTGAAGGACTGGATACATATCGTGATCTCCTGGACAAGCGGAGCTATCTCGACTATTCCTCGATTCTCGAAGTCGCGGTCGATGTCCTGACCAACGAGAGAGGCCTCCGCGAGCGATTGGCCGAACGCATCAAGTACGTCATCGTTGACGAATATCAGGATGTAAACCCCGTGCAGGAGGCCATCGTCTGGTCTCTCCATGAACTCGGCGCGCGCATCTGCGTGGTCGGGGACGACGACCAGACCATCTACCAGTGGCGCGGCAGCGATGTCGAGAACATATTGACGTTTGCCGATCGCTACCCTTCGGTAAAACCGATCCCACTTGAGGAGAATTTCCGATCGAGCGAAGGGATCGTCAGGACAGCGCGCCCGTTCATCGAAAAGAATACGAAACGCCTTCCCAAAGCGATGAAGCCGACGGGCGCTCAGAAATATGAGTCCGGAGACATCGTTGCGCTCTCGTTCAAAACGCCTGAAGAAGAGGCATGCCACATTGCAGAAACCGCTCGGACTTTACGGGGAGTTGCCTTCCGGGAGAGCGGAGAAGAACGCGGTCTTTCCTGGTCCGACATGGCGGTTCTTCTCCGTAGCGTCCGAACCAATGCTGAGCCGATCACCGAGACACTCCGCGCTGCCGGGGTGCCGTTCGTTGTGACCGGGATGAACAATCTCTTTGGAACGGCGGAGGCGGAAGCAGCTAGGCAACTCTTCTACTTCATTGGTGGCCGTGACGATGTCGATGAAGATGACGTGGAGGATGCCTGGACCGAGGCAGGTCTGGGTGTCGAGCCCGATGAACTGTCCGCCGCTATCCAGGATCTCGTAACGGCCAAGGCTGCGCTGACCGACCCGGACCAGAAACGTTGGGGGCAATACTCCATTCAACGGGTGTTTATCAACTTCCTTGAAAAGTCCGGTGTTCGTGAGGAACGGATTCCGGGCAACCGAGGCGAAATCGTCCTCTATAATCTTGGGAAATTCAGCCAGATCATTACGGACTTCGAGACCATTCACTATCACTCGAAACCTGTAGAGAAATATGAAGCGTTTGCGAACTTCCTCCACCATCGGGCTGAAGATGCCTATCCGGAGGGTTGGCAGGATAACCAGTATGCGAATCCGGATGCAGTAAAGATCATGACGGTGCATCAAGCCAAGGGCATGCAGTGGCCTGTGGTGTTCGTACCTGCACTACTCCGCAACCGATTCCCAGCTCCAAAGATCGGAGGGAAAAACGTTTGGCACCTGATCCCTCGAAACGGAGTCAAGGGTCAGCCTCGTTTCGAGGGGACCGTGGAGGATGAACGCCGACTGTTCTACGTAGCCCTGACCAGAAGTCAAAAGTTTCTCCATCTGACGTGGGCGCCTGTTGCAGGGAAGAACAATCGGTATGTGAAGTCGTCCGAATTCTGGGAAGACGTTCTCGTATCGAAGCACGTGAAACGCCGTCCTCCTGATTACTCCGGGCGCAAGCGTTTGCCGCCCACTCCACGATCCAGCATCACCAACGTAGTGTTTTCTTTTTCCAATCTCAAGTACTTCTTCGAATGCCCATACCAATTCAAGCTTCGTGTGCTGTACGGTTTCAACGCACCGATCCACGAGGCGTTGGGGTATGGAAAGTCCCTGCACGACGCTTTGGCGGAGGTACACGCTCGCGCTATTCATGGCGACATCGTTGACGACACGGAAGTCCCCCGCCTTGTCGATACCCACTTGCACGCGCCGTATGCGTACCCTGCGCTCCGAGAGCAGCTCGAGGCAGCCGCCAGGCGCGTGCTTCATGACTACCTGAGCGACAACGCCCACCTCTTCGACAAGATCGAATTCTCGGAGAAATCTATCGAGATCAACCTGGGTGGCAGCGTGAGTGTCGTCGGTCGGATCGATCTCGTACGACGGATCGATAACGACGAGATCACGATCGTGGATCTCAAGTCGAGTGACCGCGCCCAGGCGGAGGAGGTCACCGAAACACAATTGCACGTGTATGCGCTCGGCTACCAGGATCTCACGGGCCGATCGGCCGACTACGTGGAGATCTACGAGCTGGACGAACGCAAGCGGAAGCCGCGATCCGTCGATGACGAGTTCATCTCGGAAGTTCAGTCCAAAGTGCGCGGAGCGGCAGACGCTCTGCGTACCAGTGACTTGCCATCTGCGCCCGTCCAGAGGAAGTGCGCGGCATGTGATTATCGCGGCATGTGTACCGCTGGCCGGTCTACCAGATGAATCCGACGAGGCAGTATGTTCGGGAAACAGGCCAACTGCGTTCCCGTATCATCCACTCATTACAGAAACAGGGATTCCGGATTCGAGCGGGACTTATCGATCCCCCGGACGGTAGAGACAAGAACAGGCTCAGGGCGCTTCATCAGGAAGCGATCAATCACAACGTGGCCCGAAGTCGCTCGGGCCTGGAACGCCACGAAAGCCGCCTGCTGTCGTATGTCGCGGCTGGGAAGGACGTTTTTCCGGAAAGAATCCGGCCGCGGCTCGTCCGGGTACAGCCAAGATCCGAGGATGAGCTTCTGTTCCGATACGCACGCATGCACTGGAGCATCCCGGTGTCCGCGGGGTATGGCCGGCGCCTGAGGTTCGTGATCTACGATGAGTCGAACGGTAAGTTGATCGGCATTTTCGGGCTCGGCGATCCGGTCTTCGGACTCAAGCCTCGCGATCGGTGGATAGGATGGAGCTACGAGGCCCGTAAGAAGAGGCTTCAGTGCGTCATGGATCTGTTCGTATTGGGTGCCGTACCGCCCTATTCCCATCTCCTCTGCGGAAAGCTCGTTGCTCTGTTGGCGACCAGTCGGGATGTCCGGGAGGCGTTCCTCCGCAAATATGGTGGCCGGCAAGCGACCATCAGCCGCAGATCTCTGGATGGCCGCCTCGCTCTGTTGACCACGACCTCCGCTCTCGGGCGCTCCTCGTTGTACAACCGTCTCCGGTACGGTGAGCATCGTGTGTTCCAGAGCGTGGGTTTCACGCGCGGCTCCGGGGATTTCCACTTCAGCAACGGCTTCTATAGCGACTTGCGCAAGTTTGCCCTTGAGCACTGTGACGCCACCGCAAAGCACCCGTTGTGGGGTGAGGGTTTCCGGAACCGGCGGGAGCTGGTACGAAAGACGTTACCGCTTCTGGGATTGTCAAGCGAACTTTCGTATCACGGGATCGAACGCGAGATTTTCGTGGCGCCTCTGGCCGCCAACACACAGGAATTCCTTCGCGGTAACCACCAGCGACTGCAACACCACGGCCGGACCACGGGCGAACTCTTCGAATGGTTCCGGGATCGGTGGCTCCTGCCTCGCGCGGCTCGCGACGAGCGCTATCTGACCTTCGAGCCCGAGGGCTATCGGCTCTGGAGATCGCCGTGACTCAGGCTGCCTTGTCCGCCGATTCGGCTCCATTCGCCGATCTCCCCGCGGCGCTCGTCGATGATGTCCTCGATCAGACCTCTGCCGTCGCACGGGAGTTGCTGACCTCGTTCCAACAGATCAGAGAGGAGCGCGAAGCGCTTCGTACGAAGCTCACAGACTCCGGCCTCGTGATGGCCGAGTCCTCCCTGGGCCATCCGCCTCTCCCGACGACGTGCGCGGCGGACGGTTCATACGCGATCGAGCGGCTTCTAACCACTGATCTCGCCGCTGCTGCCGCGGTGGCGGTCGAGGGACTCACACCGCCATCCGAGAAACGGCATTGGGAGCTTCCTCGCCACAAGAGTTTCGTCGCCGCCGAGCCGCACCTTCCGGAGACCTCTACCGTTCTCCGGTCGGTGATGCTGGGGGAGGAGCTGCGCCTGATCACCGATGCCCCGCATGACCTGTTGATGCTGGACGGCACGTTGACGCTGCCGATCATCTACTTCAACCAGGCGCTCAACAGGGCTCCTGACACCGATCGGCTACGTTGCGCACGGGAGTTTCTCGAAAACTGTTCCATCTATCTCGAAGCCTATCTCACCATCTTGCGGTCCGAGCGTTCAGACAAGCACTTCGTGGCGCTTCCGAAGTATTCGACCCGGCGGGAAATCGGGAGAGAACTTGGCTGGCCCGAAAGCTACGACGACCGCGGGATGCTGACGATGCTGTTGAACTCCGGTGAGTTGACGAAGCCCCGTCTGCTGGAACACCCGCGAGACGGCGAAGGGAACGTCACTTGGCACCTGAATACGCAACGGCTTCCCGCCACGGTGAAACCACAGGCTGCCGAGCTTGCGGATGAGATCGTGTCGGCTCTCAGACCCCTTCGGGTGTTCTACTACAAGCCTCAAGACTGGCTGCCCGCCCTGCGGGTCGAGGTGTCCGCAAGCGTGGCGTCGAACCCCCACCGCTTGGCGACGGTGGTTCAAGGCATCAAGCACCAGATGGCAACACCTTCCATGCTGGAGCCTTACCCGATTTACCTTGCCGATCGCACCGTGAAGGCGCTTGCTCGCGCGGTCCCTGCCTTCCGGCAGGTGACGACACAACAGATCTCGGAACGGTACGAGGGTGACATCGGCGAGGTATTCTTCGCGATGCACGGCTACCGTAGCGAGGCTGGGAGATAGCGGTGGCGGACGACACGACGGAACTCAAGAAAATCGTCGACCAGACCGAGCGGCTGGGCGTGGTAGGCTCTCCGTCCTCCACCGTCCAGCTCGCACTCGACATTCTCGGCACCGCAGTGACTCGCAAGTTGGTTGGGGAACTTGCTCTCTTCCGTTACCTGCAAGATGCGAGCGCCCATTACGCGCTCGGCCAGATCACGGAGATCCAGCTCCGCAACATCTGGCACGAGGACCCCACCATGCGCAGCCTCATCCGTCAACGCGGGAGGGTGGATGCGGTCAGCGAACGGCAGGACACTCATCTTGGCCAGATGATCATCAGCGCCGTCTTCCGGGAGGGCGGTCCGGCTGGGTACGAGCCGAGCATCCTCGGCACCGTCCCGTCCACAGGAACGCCTATCCACCTCGTGACCGATCCGGTACTCGACGAGCTGCTCCGTCCTTACCGGGAGCAAATCTTCTATCTGGGTCACGTGTACGGCTCCAACCCGAAGCTCCCGCTCTGGTTCAAACACTTCGACAAGGGACCAGACGGCGCGGGTGAAGCGTACCACCTTGGGATCTTCGGGAAGACGGGGTCCGGTAAATCGGTCCTCGCGAAGATGATCTTGCTCGCCTATTCACGCTACCCCGGGATGGCGCTCCTCGTCATCGATCCGCAGGGAGAATTCGCGCGCGATATGCGGGAAGGCGCATCGAGCGAGGAATTCGCATTGCCGGTTGGTGATGTCGCTCGCAAACTAGGCAAAGAACACGCGGTGCTCACCGTCCGTAATCTAGTACTCGATCGTTGGGATCTGTTTGAACAGATCCTCTTTGAATCCCAATTCTTCGAGCGTCTCACGATCCCGAGGGGAGACAACCGGGAACTGGCATGTGTAATCCTATCGGATCGGCTGAGAAAGGCCAAGGTAAAACTCAAGACTCTTCATGATCGAAAGTCATTCGACAAGGCTTGGGAATTGCTGCAGGACGAGAAAGTTCAGAGGATATTCTATCGGACCGATGCATCCCGGGCACGATTCAACGATGCCTTACATGATGCCGATCCGGATGAATTCTACAATCAACATTGGGCTCCCGTGGCGGAGCTGTTCCGAGAGGACCGCAAGAACGCCAGGAGCGTCGATCGTGCCCTTGGCTGGCTTCTTGGAATGGAAAAACCAAACCGCCCGGTCCTCGTGGTCGATCTGTCAAGAGAACAGGCTCAGGGAATTTTCTGGAATGACAAGATCCAGTCTCTGGTCATCAAACGACTGCTCGATGGATTGTCAAGGACCGCGGAGAACTTCTACAGAGAAGGTCAAAGCCTCAACGCCTTGGTCGTCATCGACGAGGCCCACCGTTTGGCGCCTCGTGATCTCCCGCAAGGGGACGACGCAGGACGCGGTGTACGCTCGGTCCTGATCGACGCCGCGCGGACGACACGGAAATACGGACTGGGCTGGCTCTTCATCAGCCAGACCCTGTCGAGCCTGCATTCCGAGATCCTTCAGCAGCTTCGTATCTTCTTCTTCGGCTTCGGGCTCGGCCTCGGACAGGAGTTCCAGTCGCTCCGGCAGCTCGTGGGATCATCCGGAACGGCGCTCGATCTGTATCAATTGTTCCGCGATCCGCACTCGGCATTCGATGCCATGAGCCGGCAGTACTCGTTCATGACCATAGGCCCGGTGAGCCCGTTGTCGTTTTCCGGAAGCCCGCTTTTCCTGAACGTATTCAATACGGTAGATGCTTTCATGGAAGCGAATGGGTTTGAAACGTAAAAACGCATCGTGTGGAGATGGTGCGTAACGCCGACACAATCTCTGGAGATGACATGGGAAACATACGCAAGACCATCACACTGACCGATCAGCAGGATCAGTGGATCAAGGCACAGGCCACGGCTGGCAACTTCGCCGACGACAGCGAGTACATCCGTGAACTAATCCGTCGCGATCAGGAGCAGTACCCCAAACTCCGAGCCCTCAAAGCCGCGATTCAGGAGGGTCTGGACAGCGGGGTGAGCGACAAGACCATACCGGTGATCATGGAGGAAGTCGAAGCTCGGCTTCGAGATGATGGCTGCCTATAGGCTGTCGAAGAAAGCAGCAGCCGATCTTGATGGCATTCATGAATACTCGGTCGTGAATTTCGGAACGATACAGGCTCAGAACTACTTGAACCGCCTGCATGAACGCTTCGAGACCCTCGCGCGACAACCAATGCTTGGTCGCCAAGCCAATCACTTCGCGCCGAAGTTGAGACGTTACGAATATCGATCTCACGTCGCGTTCTACGTACCGGAGGACGGAGGCGTGATGATTGTGCGCGTCCTGCACAAGAGCATGGACGTGCCGAGATATTTTATAGAGGGTGAGCCCGAATAATGAAAAGCGGGCATGTGGAGGTCATCGCAGAGATGGTGACGGTGCTGCGGAGAAGGAATTAGATAGGAGATTTCCATGACTCCGGTGTTGACAAAGGGACCTCCGGCAACCATAGAGTCGGCCTGCGCAACACGAGCGCTCACGACACGGACGCGCCACACTCCGTGACCGGAGATCACACCGGGTTTGCTTCACAACGCCGCCAAGGCCCTTGTCGGCGACAAACCAATCGATGCGGACGGGCACGTCACCGAGACCGACGAGCAACTCAAGAAATACATGGAAGGGCCCTTGGGTGGACCGGACGGTGACCCTGTATCCCATCGACAACTGGGACCGTTCACTGGGCGGGAGCTTGGGCACTGGCGTGCGACGCGAAGACGTGGCCGGACGCGCAAACGGGAATCCGGGAGGAGAGGGCCACGGGTGCGCTTCCCCTGAACGGGCAAATCCAGAGCAATAGGGACGGGCCTCACATGCAATACCAGAATGTGCTCACCGAGATGGACGGCGATTTGCTGGTGGTGACGCTGCACTGGCCGGAACGCCGCAACGCCATGAACCACCAGATGCGCGTGGACCTTCTGGATTGCGTGCGCCGAGCCGAGACCGACGAGGCGGTCAAGGCCATCGTGCTCACCGGGCACGGCGACAAGGCCTTCTGCGCCGGCGCCAACATCCCGGAGCTGGAGCAGCGGACGCTGGTGTCGGAGATGGGTCCGTCGGCGACCTTGAGGAAGGATCTGCCCACCGCCATCGAACGCCTTGGCAAGCCCACCGTCGCCGCCATCAACGGCTATTGCTTCGGCGCCGGCCTGGAGCTGGCCATGGGCTGCACCATCCGCATCGCCAGCGACAACGCCCTGCTGGGCCAGCCGGAGATCACACTGGGGCAGATTCCCGGCAGCGGCGGCACCCAACGCCTCTACCGGTTCGTGGGCCTGGGCTGGGCCATGCAGTTGGTGCTTACGGGCCAACGCATCGACGCCCGGACCGCGGCCGCCATCGGCCTGGTCACGGAGGTCCTGCCGCAGGCCGGGCTGTTGCCCCGGGCCAGGGAGCTGGCGCGGGCCATGGGCTCGCAGGCGCCCATGGCCTTCGTCGCCGGGCGTGACGCGGTCCTCCGCTCCACGGAAACGGATCTGCTGACGGGCATCGACTACGAGCGCAAGCTCTACGCCATTTGCATGGCCACCGAGGACAACCGTGAGGCCCTGAAGGCCCTCGCCGAAAAGCGTCCTCCCGAATACAAGGGCCGGTAGTCCCATCCTGCATGAAACCGTTCCTTCTTGACCAGGAGACCATCGACGCCTACGTCGCGGCCGGGCACTGGTCCCGGGTGACGATGGTGGATCGATATGCGGCCTTTGCGCGCGACTTCCCCGACCAGGTCGCCTGCCGCGATTCGGAGGAAACGATCACATGGCGGCAACTGGATGAGATCACCGACCGGATCGCCGCGAATCTGGTGGCCCGGGGCATTCCCCGCGACGCCCGGGCGCTGGTGCAGATGCCCTCGTCGAGCTGCGAGATGGTCTTGCGGACCGCCTTCAAGAAAGCCGGCATCATCGGCGGCTTCACGCCGATGCAGTGGCGCCGCAAGGAGCTGGCCTACGTCTTCGAGAAGCTGAAACCCCACGCGCTCTTCGTCTCGCCGGCATCCGCGGACGGTGACGGGACGGCCTGGCTGGATGAGGCGGCGGCGCGTCGAGACGAGCCTGTCCTCCGTGTCAGCCTGTCGCGGGGAGCGTCCCAAGGGTGGCTGGATGGGTCCGACCTGACCCGGCGGCCCCGTGACAGCCGGGCGCTGGAGCGGTTGGCCTCCCGGCGGTTCCGGTTCGACGAGGTCTCCCTGATCACGGTGTCCAGCGGCACCAGCGGCCTGGCCAAGCTGTGTGAGTGGCCCGAGGCGGCTCAGGTCTGCATCGGCCGGGGCATCGCCGCGAGACTGGGCGTCCGGGCGGACGACAACGTCGGAATCTTCGCGCCCATGTCCGGCGCCGCCGGCGTTCTGGCCTGGGTGATGTCCGGCACCGTGCCCTGCGCCTTTACCTTCCCCGACAACTACCATGCCCGCGACCTGCTGGCGCTGGTGGACGGGACGAAGGTCACGGTGGCGACCACGGTCCCCGTCATCCTGGCGCGGTTGGCCCAGGAGGACGTGGCGCCGTTCGACCTGGGCTCGTTGCGGGCCTTGCGGTGCGGCACCGCGGCCATGGACGTGGACGCGGCGCGCCGTTTCGAAAGCCGGACCGGTTGCCGCGTGGTGGTGGCGTCGGGCAGCATGGAGTGTCCGGGTTTCGGGCACGCGGACTTCAACGAGCCACGTGACCTGCGCCTCGACGGCAGCGTGGGCCTGCCGCTGCCGGGCTGTCGCCTGCGGATCGACGACGACAACGGCGACGCGCTCTCCGCGGGCGAGATCGGCGAGGTCAAGGTCTCCGCGGCCTTCGCCTCATCCGGCTACTGGGCCGACCCGGAGGCCACTCGCACGGTGTGGTCGGACGGCTGGTATGGGACCGGCGATATGGGACTCCTCGATGGCCACGGGCGGCTCACCTTGTTGGGACGCCGCAAGGAGGTCATCAACCGCAGCGGCCACAAGATCCTGCCCCTGGAGGTGGAGCAGGAACTGGCGAAACACCCCGATGTCTTCCAATGCGCGGTGGTGGCCGCGCCCGACCCGGAATACGGCGAGGTGCCGTGGGCCTTCGTCCAGTTGCGCGAGGGAAGATCGCTCAATGCGGAAACGCTGGCGCAACTCTTGCGCGCCCGCGGTCTGGCGACCTACAAGATCCCGACGCGGTTCATCGAGCTGGACGAGCTGCCGCGGGTCGCCGGCAGCAAGATCGACAAGAAGAGACTGCTGCAAATGACACCGGTGGAATAGCGCAGTGGAGAAAGGGAATACCGGAGGCCTCCGCATGGGCGTCATGCCCGCGGAAGCCGGAACGGCCGGTTATTCCGTAACCTGGACAAAGGGGGAAGATCGTGCCCATTGCACCAACCGAAGACCTCAACGGCAGAAGCTGCGACGGCTTCACGGTGGCGGTGGACGCCGGGCAACAGCGCGGCGACATCATCCTGGACCGCGGCGACATGAACACCATATCCATGGGCCAGCGCGACGAGCTGCGGGCCGTATTCGAGAATCTCGACCGCGACGAGCGGGTGCGCGTGATCGTGCTCCGGGCCCTGGGGCCGAACTTTTCCTCCGGGGGATTCATCCGCGGCTTTCTGGAGGCCTCGCCCGAGCATGTCTCCAAGCTGGCCGGCAACGTGTCCGCGCCCGCGCGATGCGAGAAACCGGTCATCGCCGCCAACCGCGGCTATTGCTTCGGCGTCGGTTTCGAGATCTCCCTGGCCTGCGACTTCCGCATCGCCTCGGAGACCGTGCGCTACGCCCTCCCCGAGCAGCGGCTGGGGCAGGTTCCCGGTTCCGGCGGCTCGGCGCGCCTGCAGAAGATGATCGGCATCACCCGGACCAAGGATATCGTCATGCGCTCCAGGCGCATCACCGGCCGGCAGGCCTGCGATTGGGGCATCGCCACCGAGGTGGTCCCGGATGATGCACTGGAGCAGGCCACCGATCGACTGGTGGCCGAGCTGTGCGAGTTCTCACCGTTGGCCCAGCGCACCGCCAAGCGCCTGCTCAACGAAACCGAGGACATGCTCCTGTCCACGGCCGTGGAGTTGGAGGGGCATTGCTACTCCAGGCTGCGCCAATCCCACGACTTCCGGGAGGGGGTCGAGGCCTTTCACGAAAAGCGCAAGCCGGCGTTCAAGGGTACGTGACGTGGCGACCCTGCCGAAGACCGGTTCGGCTCGGACCGGGCGCAGTCCCCTTCGTCCGTGAGCCGCTCCGCAAGGCGCTTTCAGTCTATTTCATCCCCAGAGTCTCGCGCATGTCGGGCGTGTACTTCCTGTAGAGCGCCGCGAGGTCCGAGATATCCTTGTTGGCTCGCCTGGAGTCTCCTGGGTCCAGCACCAGGCCCGACTTCTTGATGAACGCGTTGTACTCCTTGTCCGCCATGGTTTTCAGTAACGCCTGCTCCAGGACCTTCACCCGCTTGGCCGGAGTTCCCGGGGGCGCCGCCATGTGCCGGGATGAAGACAGCGTGAAATTGTAACCCGCCTCCCTGGCCGTACGAACGTCCGGGGCGTTCAAGGCCCTTTTCGGTCCGAGGGTCAGGACCGGTCTGATTTCGCCGGTCCCCAGGTACGGCACGATGGAAGGGTGGTCGATGGGCTGGAGAAAGACGTCGTAGTCGCCGCGCAGCAGGCCGGGAAGGTTTTCGCCCGTCCCGCGGTAGCCGGACACCACCTGGAAGGGAACGCCGAGTTCTTTGGCCGCGATAAAGGCATCGAACCACCGTCCGGCCCCGATGGCCTCCACTCCCCAGGTCACGCGTTCCGACTTTTGCAGCTCCTCCAGGGACTTGAACCTGGAGTCCTTGCGCAGCAGCAGGGCGTAGGGCTCGCCCCCGACCCGCGCCAACCAGGTGAACTTCTCGAAGTCGTATCCCGCCTTCTTGGCGCCTCTGAGGAACGGCACGGGCATCATGCCGCCGTACATCTGTCCGATGGTGTAGCCGTCGGGCCTGGAGCGGTACAGAAAGACGGTGCCGGTGACGCCTCCGGCCCCGGTGACGTTCTTGACGATGGCCTTGATGCCCTTGGGCAGATACTTCTCGATGTTGCGGGAGATGGCCCGGGAGATGGTATCGAATCCTCCGCCGGGCGAGAACGTGACGATGCTGGTGATATTCCGCTCCGGGAACTCCGCGTAGCTCGCGGTGCTGAACAGCAACAGGGCCGTGAAGCCAATCATGACGGTTCGCAACGAATGATTCATGAGTGCATCCCCCTTTATGGTCGTCCTTGCCGGTTTTCCGCACGGTGGCCGGCACTCCGTGGGTGCCATGTTTATTCAGGTAAGGGTCGCGTGTCAAGCTGAGTTCGGCGCTGCTGCATCTTGATGGAATACATGAGTACACGATTGTCAAGTTCGGGTTGGCGCAGGCACGGGGTTATCTGAAGGGCCTGCATGAACGCTTCGAGAACCTCCCACGGAGGCCGACGCTTGGTCGCAAAGCCGATCAGTTCGTACCTGGACTGAGACGTTACGAGTATCGATCCACGTCGTGTTCTATGTGCTGGAAGGCAGAGGTGTAAGGATCTTACGTGTGCTGCATGAGAGCATGGATGCGCCAAAGCATTTCATGGAGAACGAGGACGAGCAATGAAGCTCGGAGTGCTGACCTCCAAGTCCCCGTATGGATGACCGCTGATGGCCCGGGCATCCTGCCACCCTGCCCGTGCCGGGTGGAACCATACCGGGGTTGACAAGGGACCTCCGGCAACCATAGAGTCGGCATGCGTGACACGAGCGCTCACGACACGGAAGCGTCGTGACGCGCGTGGCCGGAGATCACACCGGGTTTGCTTCACAGCGCCGCCAGGGCCCTTGTCGGCGACAAACCAATCGAGGAGGAAGTCATGGCCAGAGACGTCGAAGTCATCGATGCGGACGGGCACATCACCGAGACCGACGAGCAACTCAAGAAATACATGGAGGCCCCCTGGGTAGACCGGACGGCGACCCTGTACCCCATCGACAACTGGGACCGTTCGCTGGGTGGGACCCTGGGCACCGTGGCGTGCGACGCGAAGACGTGGCTGGACGCCATGGACGAGGGCGGGCTCACTACGGCCTACCTCTATCCGACGGGCGGTCTGGGCATCGGCTGGATCCGTGAGCCGGACCTGGCCGTGGCCCTGTGCAAGGCCTGGAACGATTTCGTTTCCGAGGAGTTCCAGAAGGTCAACCCCAGGCTGAAAGGGGCGGCGTTGGTGTCGTTCCAGGACGTGCCCGAGGCGGTCAAGGAGCTGCGTCGGGCGGTCCAGGAGTTGAAGCTCCCCGGACTCATGCTGCCCGCCGTCGGGTTGCGGCTGCCGTTGGGGCATCAGGACTACTGGCCCATCTACGAGGAAGCGGAAAAGCTGGACTGCATGGTGGGCGTGCACGCCACGGTGAGGGGGCCGCAGTATTTCGGGGCGGATCAGTTCGACCAGTTCATCGAGGTCCACACCCTGTCCCACGCCTTCGCCCAGATGATGCAGATGACGAGCATGATCTTCCGGGGCGTGCTGGACCGGTTCCCGAACCTGCGGGTGGCGTTCATGGAGGCGGGCTGCTCATGGGCGCCGTACTGGGCCGGACGCATGGACGAGGAGTGGGAGAAGCGCGGTCCGGCGGAGGCGCCGCTTTGCAAGAAGAGACCCAGCGAATACGTGCGTAGCGGCAACGTTTACTTTCACGCCGAGGACTATGAGCCCTTCATCGGCGAGACTTCCAGGTTCCTGAGCCCGGACGTGCTCTACTACGCATCCGACTACCCGCACTGGGACATGGAGTTCCCGGAGAACATCGACCACCTCGGCAGGCGAGAGGACCTGTCCCCCGAGGACAAGAAATGGCTGCTGGCCGACTCGGCCAAGCGGCTGTACGGCGTCGCCGAGTGATCCACTTTGCCGTCACACCGGCCCCGGACTCGATCCGGGCCGGTGTGACGGTTTCCTAAAATTCCGTTATTTCCCGTAACGGCAGCTTCTTCCTCAAGGCCTCCCGCAGCACGTAGGCGCCCACCGCAAGATCCTCGTCCGGGATGCCGTTGGACTGGAACAGGACCTTGCGGGGCCGGCCCTGAGGGCCGCCGGCGACGATGGTTTCCAGCGGCGCCACGTCCCGCCAGCGCAACCGCCTCCCGGCGCAGGCGGCGATGAGGTCGCCGCTGTCGTTTCGCGCGGTGGCCAGGTCGTCGGTGACCACCAAGTCCATGGACTTGATGAGCCTTCCGGACACCTCGTGCTTCACCGGCTGGTTGGCGCCGATGGTGGCCACGAGAACGTCGTCCTTGAGCCGCGGGCCGTCGACGATGGGCGTGGTGGAGTCGGTGGCTATCACCAGGATGTCCGACTCGCTCTCGACCTCGTCCACGGAGCCGGCCGCCCTGAAGGGCGTAGGCACCACCTTGCTCATGGTTTCGATGAAGCCCTGGCGGCGCTCGGCGTTGCGGCCGAACACCAGCACCTGCTTCGGCCGGCAGGCCTTGACCACGGCTTCTACCTGGAACGTGCCCTGCCACCCGGGACCGATGAGACCCAGCACCGACGGTTTCGGCGGCGCCAGGTATTTCGCCGCGACCCCGGTGGCCGCGCCGGTCCGCAGGCTGCTGAGATAGGCCGCGCTCATGACGGCCTTGAGGGCGCCGGAACCGCCGTCGTACAGGGTGATGGTATTGGCCTTGGCGACGTAGCTGCGCAGCGCGATCAGGTCCGGGTTTTGGCGCCACGCGGCCATCACGTTGAGCTGCTTGGCGCTTCCCTTGAGCCTCCGGCGCGGCACGTTCCGCATCTTCCCCGCGGCCCGGTCCCGAAACATCCTGTCGAGCAGGCGGATGGCGGCGCCCATGTCGATAAGCTCGCGGGTCTGCTCCGCGCTGATGATCAAGGCCATCTCAAGTTGTTTCCTCGTGGACCTGCGGGCCGGCCCGCGTCAGTCCTTGTGCCCGAGCTTGCGGTCCAGGTTGAAGGCCGCACTGATGAGCCCCAGGTGAGTGAACGCCTGGGGGAAGTTTCCCAGGGCCTCGCCCCGGGGGCCGGTCTCCTCCGAATAGAGCCCCAGGTGGTTGGCGTAGCTAAGCATCTTCTCGAAGATGAAGCGGGCGTTGCGGAGCCGCCCGGCCCGGGTCAGGGCTTCCACCAGCCAGAAGGTGCACATGCTGAAGGTCCCTTCGTCGCCCGCCAGCCCGTCGGCCGTGGCGGCCACGTCGTAGCGGTAGACCAGGCTGTCCGACACCAGCCCGCCCTGGTGCGGCGGGCAGTTGATGGCCTCCAGGGTCGAAAGCATCTTGGGATCGGTGGGGGACACGAAGAACACCAGCGGCATGATCAGGTTGCTGGCATCCAGGGTGTCGCTGCCGAAGGCCTGTACGAACGCGTTCCGTTCGGTGTTGAAGCCCTCGGCCATGATCCTGCCGTAGATGGCGTCACGGGTCTTGAGCCAGCGCTCGCGGTTGGCCGGGAAGGAACGTTTCTCCGCCAGGCGTACGCCGCGGTCCAGGGCCACCCAGCACATCAGCTTGGAGTAGACGAAGTGCTGGCGGTCGCCCCGGACCTCCCAGATGCCCTCGTCCGGCTGGTCCCAGTGGTCGCAGACCCACTCCATCAGGCGCGACAGGTTGGTCCACAGCTCCGAGTCGATGGGGGTGCCGTACTTGTTGAAGAGGTAGACGGAATCCATCATCTCGCCGTAGATGTCGAGCTGGAGCTGGTTGGCGGCGGCGTTGCCGATGCGCACGGGAGAGGACTTCTGGTAGCCCTCCCAGTGGGCAAGGGTGGACTCCGGCAGGGTCTTCTCGCCGCGGATGCCGTACATGATCTGCAGCGAGCCGTCGGGTTGCAGGTCGCCGCAACGCTCCTTGAGCCAGTCCATGAACCGGCCGGCCTCGTCGGTGAAGCCCAGCCGCATGAGCCCGTACAGGCTGAAGCTGGCGTCGCGGATCCAGGTGTAGCGGTAGTCCCAGTTGCGCACCCCGCCGATGTCCTCCGGCAGGCTGGAGGTGGGCGAGGCCACGATGGCGCCGGTGGGCTCGTAGCACAAGAGCTTCAACACCAGGGCCGAGCGGTCTACCATCTCACGCCAGCGGCCGCTGTAACGGGACTGCCGGAGCCATTGATGCCAGTACCTCTCGGTGGCCTCCAGCAACTCGAGACAGCCGTCCACGTCCGGGCAATCGTAGTCGGCGCCGCGGTCGTCCACGCCCTGGAACACCGCCGCCAGCACACTGTTCTCGCGCAGGGTTCCGCTGGCGACCACGCCGCCGTTGCCGGTGGGACGGATGGCCACGGCCTCCCCGTTGCCGCCGCTCTGAGACACCCGCAGCATGCAACTGAGGCCCTCGCTGTGAAACACCGTGCGGTTGCCGCGGATCTCCACCGTGTGCTCCGCGCGGCCGTAGTCGAACGCCGGCACGCACTCCAGCTTGAGCGACATGGCGCCGCGGACCACCTTGGCGATGCGGATGACGCGCCCGTGGTAGCCCTCGTCGGAAGGTCCCGGGGGCATGAAGTCCATGACCTCGCTGACGCCTTCCTCGGTCATGAAGCGCGTGATCAGGATGTTCGTGTCCGGCAGGTACAACTGCCGGCAGGTGACGTTGCCGCGGTCGGGGCCGATGATGAAACGGCCGCCCTTTTGGTCGTCGAGCACGGCGCCGAAGACGCTGGGCGAATCGAAGCGCGGATAACAGAACCAGTCGATGGAGCCGTGGCTGCCCACCAGGGCCACGGTGTGAAGGTCGCCGATGACGCCGTAGTTTTCGATGGGAGCGTACATGTTGCGGCCACCTTAGCCGATCCTGACCGGCAATTCCATCGGGACACCAACCCGTGTGGTGTCCTGTAGTTGCGGCCGAGGGCGTGTCCTTTCACGGAAGTTCCTATGTTAGGATGTCAGGATGCACGGGCTGAACGAAACCCGGAGAACAGCGATCCGGGGGCTGATCGAGGGATGAGAGCGAAACACAACACCGTATCCAAGGAGGTTCGTATGCAGTTGGGCATGATCGGTTTGGGAAGGATGGGCGGCAACATGGCGAGGCGGCTGATCCAGGCCGGGCACGAGGTTGTGGCGTTCGACATGCACGCCGACGCGGTCCGGGGCTTGGCCGGAGAAGGCGCTGTGGGGAGCGGTTCGCCGGCGGAGCTGGCGGCGAAGCTCCGGAAACCCCGGGCGGTGTGGATGATGGTGCCTGCGGCGGTGGTGGACCGGACCATCGAGTCCTTCGTGGAGCACCTGGAAGACGGGGACATCGTCATCGACGGCGGCAACTCGTACTACATCGACGACATCCGGCGGGCTCGGGAGCTACAGGCCAGGGGAATCCACTACGTGGACGTGGGCACCAGCGGCGGGGTGTGGGGTCTGGAGCGGGGCTACTGCCAGATGATCGGCGGCGAGCCGGGTCCGGTAAAGCATCTCGATCCGATCTTCGTCTCCCTGGCCCCCAGCATCGACACGGCCCCGCGCACCCCGGACCGGGAGGCGGGCAAGGGCACCGCCGAGCACGGCTACCTGCACTGCGGCCCCAACGGCGCGGGTCATTTCGTCAAGATGGTCCACAACGGCATCGAGTACGGCCTCATGGCGGCCTACGCCGAAGGTTTCAACATCCTGAAGCGCGCCAACGTCGGCAAGCAGGGACGGGCGGCCAGCGCGGAACAGACGCCGTTGAGAGACCCCGAGCACTACCAGTACGACTTCGATCTGGGAGAGGTGGCCGAGCTTTGGCGGCGCGGCAGCGTGGTGACCTCCTGGTTGCTGGATCTCACTGCCAACGCGTTGCTGAAGGACTCGGAGCTGGAGCGGTTCGCGGGCCGGGTGTCGGATTCGGGAGAAGGACGCTGGACCATCCACGCCGCCATCGACGAGGCGGTGCCCGCCCACGTCCTCACCGCGGCCCTGTTCGAGCGGTTCAGCTCCCGCGGGGAAGCGGACTTCGCCGACAAACTGCTTTCGGCCATGCGCTTCCAGTTCGGCGGCCACGAAGAGCTGCCCAGCGGTCGTTAGGCTTCCGCGGGCAGGATACGCGAGAGTCCATGAAGATCGAGGTGCTCCCCGATGCCGGCGCGGTGGCGCGGCGGGCCGCGGGGTTCATCGCTGCCGCGGCGCGGTCGGCGGTGAGCTCCAGAGGCCGGTTCGTCTTTGCCGTGAGCGGCGGCCGGACGCCGTGGATCATGTTGCGGGATCTGGTGCGTGAGGACGTTCCCTGGGAGGCGGTTCAGATCCTTCAGGTGGACGAACGGGTTGCGCCGGAAGGGCATCCGGATCGGAATCTCACGCGGTTGCGGGAGAGTCTGCTGGAGCAGGTGTCCCTCAAGCCCGAGCAGATCCACGCCATGCCCGTGGGGGAAGACGATCTCGATGCCGCGGCAAGAGCATACGCCGGCGCCATCGAGCGGTTGGCGGGACCGTCGCGCCGGCTGGATCTGGTTCACCTCGGACTGGGACCGGATGGTCACACGGCGTCGCTGATTCCGGGTAGTCCGGTGCTGGAAGTCCGCGATGCGCCCGTAGCGGTCACGGACCCGTACCAGGGCTACCCGCGGATGACGCTGACCTTTCCGGTTCTCGACGGCGCGCGCCGGATTCTCTGGGTGGTGACCGGCGAGGACAAGGGTGAGATGCTGTTGCGCTTGAGCAACGGCGATACCACCATTCCGGCGGGCCGCGTTTCTCCCGACGCTGCCGTGGTGATGGCCGACAGCGCTGCGGCGCGGCTGGTCCGGAGCGACCCCTGAGGCGGAAGCGAACGTCAGTTCCGCAGTTCTGCTCCGGCCGTTTCCACTTCCTCGTCCGGTGCGGCCCTCAACACGGCCAGCATGTCTTCGGTGCGGGTGAGCTTGACGCGCGGGCGTCCCTGTTCCTTGCCGAGAGCCGTCTCGAAGGCGTCGAGACGGAGCCAATCCTGGTAGGATACGTAATCCGGCCGGCGCTGTCTTATGAGCCGCTCCGCGGCGGCTACTTCCGGAAGGGCAGGATCGATGGCCGCCCCGGCCCGTAGATCCTCCAGCATGCATTCCACGGTCTCCGCGGCATCGGGTTTGTTGGTGCCGATGACGCCGGTGGGCCCGCGTTTGATCCATCCGACGGCATAAAGGCCGCGCAACGGTTCCCCGCCTTCCTCCGCCAGGACCCGACCCTTTTCATTCAAGATCACGCCCCGGGCTTCGTGGAACGGAATCTCGGGCAGGGCCACGCCGCGATAGCCCACGGAACGGAAGACGATGTCCGCCGGAATCGTCCCGTACTCGTCCGTGGTGCGCGGGCGCAAGGTCCCGCCTCCCGCGGCATAGAGCTCGTTTTTGACCAACCGGATGGCGCTCACCTTGCCGTTCCCGTCTCCGATGATCTCCGTCGGAGAAAGGAGAAAGCGAATGATGAGGTTGCGCGACTTGCCTGCAGGCTCACGGCTCGCGTAGCTTTGCAGGATCTCGATCCTGCGGTTGACCGTCCTGTCCGGATGCTCTTCGACGGCGGCCTTGCTGAGCGGGTCGAGCCGAGCCTCCTCGGGGAGCACTTTCACTTCCGCGTCAACGAGCTCTCCCATCTCCTTGATTTCCGGGTTCGTGAAGGCAGCTTGGGCCGGGCCGCGGCGGCCGATCAGGTAAACGTTTCTTATCCTGCTTTGACGCAGCGCTTCCAGCGCATGGTCCGCGATGTCGGTGCCCGCCAGTTCCTCGTAGGTTCGACACAGGATTCGGGCCACGTCGATGGCGACGTTGCCGACCCCGATGACCGCGGCGGTTTCCCCGGACAGATCGAAGCGGCGCTCCCGGTAATCGGGATGGCCGTTGTACCATGCAACGAATTCGGTAGCGGCGTGACTGCCCTGAAGGCTCTCGCCCGGGATGCCGAGACTGCGGTCGGTCTGGGCGCCGGTGGCGAAGCAGACCTGGTGGTAATGGTCCTTGAGGTCCTTCAGGGAGATGTCCCTGCCGTAGCGGACGTTGCCGTAGAAGCGAAAATTGGGATGTCGAGCGTTGCGGTCATAGACTCGGATAACCGATTTTATCTTTTGATGATCCGGGGCAACGCCTCCACGCACCAGGCCGAAGGGGGTGGCCAACTCGTCGAACATGTCTATCTCGACGCTTAGCTCCGCCTCGTGAAAGAATCGTTCGACGACGTAAAAGCCCGCCGGTCCGGAACCTATGATTGCGACTCTGAGGGGGTTGGCCTTGGTCCCTGCGTTGGGCATGGGAATCTCCCAGTCGATCTTTGGTGAGATGTGATCACGCGGGTTTCCTTGGGCCGCATACCGGGCGTATCCGGCGGTTGTTCCATGCCCCCGGGGCTCCGTGGCATGACCGGAACATCCGTCGTGACCTTCGAGACTCCGGGAATTGCCTCAGGGTCCACACCCGTTTTCCGATCATACTGACAAGGACAGGCGATTGCAACGACATCCTTTCAGTTCGGGTACTTCCATTCAGGTCCTTCATTGTGAGGCAACTCGCTATCTTGAAAAACCTGCCGGCAACCCCGACAACTCCGTCATCCCTGTCGTTGCTTTCCTCCTCCTGTTGGAAATCCGGACTTCTTGCTTCATAATGTGCATCTCGTTGGTGATGGTTATGTTCTTGCTGGACGTTCCACCCCGTTCAAGCTGTGGCTCAAGGCGGACTCATGAGAGCCGTCCGAACGCACGGGGGGATGAGTGGGGAGCGGGTTGATGCGCATCATCGTGTTGGGTCCGCCGGGAGCGGGGAAGGGCACGCAGGCGGGCTACATCGCCGCCGCATTCGGCGTTCCGCAGATATCGACGGGCGATATGCTGCGGGCCGCGGTCAAGGAGGGTACGGCGTTAGGGCTTCGAGCCAGGGAGGTGATGGAGGCGGGCAAGCTCGTGTCCGACGAAATCATCGTGGAGCTTGTCAAGGAGCGTATACAAGCCTCGGATTGCCGCAAGGGATTTCTTCTGGACGGCTTCCCGCGGACCCTGGTTCAGGCGGAAGCCCTCAAGGACCACGACATTCGCATCAGTCACGTTGTCGAGGTGGAGGTGCCCGACGAAGAGGTGATCGTACGGCTCAGCGGCCGGCGCGTACACCCGGCGTCGGGGCGCGTCTATCACGTGGTGTTCAACCCGCCGAAAGACCAGGACAAGGACGACGTCACCGGCGAAGATCTGATGCAACGGGACGACGACCGGGAAGAGACGGTGCACCGGCGGCTGGAGGTCTACAGCGAGCAGACCGCCCCGCTGGGGGACTACTACAACCGGTGGCAGGCCCGAGGCGACCCCGCGGCGCCGCGGTACATCAAGGTGTCGGGGGTGGGCCGGGTCGAGGACGTACGGGACGCGATCCTGGCGAAGTTGAACGAGCAGGCGCCATGAGCCCTCATCCTCGCGTGACCACGGACGACTTCGACGCCGTGCTGTTCGATCTCGACGGCGTCCTGACCTCGACGGCCCGGGTCCACTCCGTTTGCTGGAAGAGGATGTTCGACGATTTTCTGCAGCAGCACACCGCGGCCGCCGGCGGGACCCTTGTGCCCTTCGACATGGACAGCGACTACAAGCTCTACGTGGACGGCAAGCCTCGTTACGACGGCGTTCAGAGCTTTCTGGAGTCCAGGGGCATCGAGCTGCCCTATGGCGACCCCGGCGACCCTCCGGGGGCGTTGAGCGCTTGCGGCCTGGGCAACCGCAAGGACCGGCTGTTCAACGAGGTGCTGAAGGCGGAAGGGGTCGAGGCATACGAGGGAACGATTCGCTGGGTGCGGGATCTTCGCAGCCGGGGCATGAAGATGGCGGTGGTGTCGTCGAGCAAGAACTGCAAGCCCATCATGGAGGCCGCGGCCATTGACGATCTGTTCGACACGCGGGTGGACGGAGAGATCGCCCAGCGGCTGAAGATCCCCGGCAAGCCCGCGCCCGACACCTACCTCAAGGCCGCGGAGGAGCTTGGCGTGAGCCCGGAAAGGGCGGTGGTGGTGGAGGATGCCCTCTCCGGCGTTGAGGCCGGCCGCCGGGGCGGTTTCGGACTGGTGATCGGGGTGGACCGGCATGACGACGCCGACGCCCTTCGCGGGAGCGGCGCGGACATCGTGGTGACGGACCTGGCCGAGATGCTGGACGGGTAACGGCCCGGTCATCCGGTGTACGGAAAGAACCTTTCATGGCAGGCGCGGATACGCCGAACACTATAGAAAGGGAAAGAGATCACAAGGAGGGACCGATGAAACTCGCACTGCAAGTGACCTTCCGCGACATGGAACCCTCTCGCGACATTGAGCAGGCTGTTCGCGAGAAGGCTGCCAAGCTCGATCAGTTCCATGACCGCATCACGAGTTGCCGGGTGGTGGTGGCCGCGCCGCACCGTCACCATCACAAGGGCAGGCTCTATAATGTCCGCGTCGACTTGACGGTGCCCGGCGGAGAGCTGGTGGTAAACCGTGACAACAGCCAGGCCATGGCGCACCATGACGTTCACGTGGCCATCCGCGATGCCTTCGATGCCGCCAGGCGGCGCGTTCAGGACTACGCGCGGCGCCGGCGCGGCGAAGTCAAGTCCCATGCGGAAGAGCCGTCGGCCCGGGTCAGCAAGCTGTTCTCCACCAAGGGTTACGGTTTTATCGAAACCAGCGACGGCCGCGAGATCTACTTCCACGAAAACAGCGTCTTGGAGGGTTTCGAGCGGTTGACGCTGGGCACGCGGGTCCACTTCACCGAAGAAGAGGGCCAGCAGGGTCCTCAGGCCAGCACGGTGCGTCTGGCGCACGGATCGGCGTCATGAAAAAGGGCCGTCCGATGGAGGACGGCCCTTGCGTAGGCAGCGTGATTGCAGGTAGAGGCTGCTAGTCCTGAAGGTTCAGCCCCGCCACCGCGGACCGGAGCTTCCTCAGGGCCCGCTGCTCGATCTGGCGAATGCGTTCTCTCGTGAGCGAGAACCGCTCGCCCAACTCCTCCAGGGTGTAGTCCCGCACCTCCCCGATGCCGAAGCGGTACCGCAACACGGCTTCCTCCCGCGGCGGCAGCGTGGCCAGAACGCGCTTGACCTTGTCACGCAGGTTGGCGTGAATGGTCTGGTCCAGGGGCTTGGGGATGTGCTTGTCCTCGACGAAGTCGCCAAGCCGGCTCTCCTCGTCGTCACCCATGGGAGTTTCCAGAGAAACCGGCTCCTTCACGATGCGCATCAGCCTGCGGATCTCGTCCGTGGTCAGCCCCATCTCGGTGGCGACTTCATCCGGTTGCGGGTCTCTCCCGAGCTTGCGGTGGAGTGATCGGTGTGCCCGGATGAGCTTGTTGCGGGTCTCGATCATATGGACCGGGATGCGTATGGTCGGCGCCGAGTCGATGATGCCACGGGTGATGCTCTGTCGAATCCACCAGCCCGCGTAGGTCGAGAACCGGTAGCCCAGCCGATAGTCGAACTTTTCCGCCGCACGCATGAGGCCCACGTTCCCTTCCTGAATCAGGTCGAGGAACTGCAGGCCGCGATTGCCGTACTTCTTCGCCAGACTTACCACCAGGCGCAGGTTTGCCTCGATCAGGATCTTCTTGGCCGACGAAGCCTTGTACTCCGCCGCGGTTATGGCCGCCACCTGACCCGCGATGTCGGCGGCGGAAGATCCACGGGCTTCCTCGATGGCCTCTATCTCGGCGGCCATCTGTCTGGCCGCGTTGCCGCGCGTGTGACTGCGGGCCTGTGCCTGCAACCTGGCGAGGGCGCGGTGCGACTCCTTGAGACTTTCCCCGACATCGTCGATCCAGTCCTTCGAGAGGTGCAGTGCCTTCACCGCGTCGATGAGACGCGCCTGCTTCTTGCCCAGATCGACTGCCAGCGTGGCCCGGCGTTTCTGGGAGGTCCTTTTGCGGGCGAGCTCCCCCTGTATGCGCTGCTGATCCTTGACCAGCCCGCGTACGACCGTGACTCCCTTGAGAAACCGGCGACGTTCGGCGGTCTCGTCGAACGCTTCCCTGTCGTCGCCGGCCATCAGCACGCGGTCCAGTGGCGTCTCGTTGCTCTTGATCTTCTCGGCAAGGTCGAGTACCTGCCGAACGGCAAAAGGCGAAGCGATGACGCTGTCGATGTACTCTTCCTGTCCCTGCTCCATCTGCATGCCGAGTTGGACCTCACGTTCCCTCGTCAGCAGCGGAGTCGAACCGATGTCCCGAAGATAAAGCGACACCGGGTCGGTTTTCTCGTCCACTCGGTCGCTGTCCACCGGGACCTGACTCGGGGGGGACTCCTCCGAGAAGGATGCGGGCTGCTCTTCTTCCTCGACTTCACCTATGGCGATATCGTCAAGCTCGTCAATTGAGTCGTCCATCGCATCCTCGGTGTCTTCGATGTTCAAGGCTCTCTCCATCATTTCGGCTTCCACAATGATTCATTACGCCGTTGTCCAAAGGGTGAAGCTCCCTTGAACCACCCGGCAGTACAACAATCCGATAGCTGAGGAAATCCGCAACCCTCGCAAAACCGTTGACTCTCCTGGAGCACTACCGGAAAGGTTGCGGAACGGACACGACACTGTAGTTGTGCGTTGGGACAGTCCCTGTGGACCCGTCAAGACTGAGCAGCGGTCCTTGAAACAAGTCAGCAACAACCTACGGTATCACCGAAATTATTCCTTGTCAAGCACGAAGTTACGGGCGATGAGCGGGATCACTTGTCGTCCCGGAGGCCGTACTTTCGGAGCTTGTACCGGAGTGCCCGTTCGCTGATACCGAGGCTGTCGGCCGCCTTCGTCTGCACGCCGCCGGCGGCGCTGAGGGCGTCGACGATCATGCGTCGCTCCATCCCTTCCACCACTGCCGAGAGATTGGTCTGGTCGTCCGTGCCAGCGCGCGTTTCCTTGATCGTGAGCGGCAGTTCACCCGGCTGGATCACGTCGTCCCGGGTGAGCACGATGGCACGCTCCACGAGGTTCTCCAACTCCCGGACATTACCGGGATAGTCGTAACGCAACAGCGCGTCGCGGGCCTCGTGGGAGAATCCTTGAATGGCCTTGCCGTTCTTCTCGGCGAACTTGCGCAGGAAATGGTCGATGAGTGCGGGCAGGTCCTGCCGGCGCTCCCGCAAAGGAGGCAGGATGATGGTGACCACATTGAGACGATAGTAGAGGTCCTCGCGAAAACTTCCGTCCCGCATGAGCTGCTCGAGGTCCCCGTGGGTTGCCGTAATGATGCGCACATCGCTGGTGATGGCGCGGTTCGAGCCCACCCGCTCGAATTCCTTTTCCTGCAGCACACGCAGCAGCTTGGCCTGCAGGTGGGCGGGCAGATCGCCGATTTCGTCAAGGAACAGGGTGCCCTTGTCGGCGATCTCGAACCGCCCCTTGCGCATGGCGAAGGCGCCCGTGAAGGCTCCCTTCTCGTGTCCGAAGAGCTCCGATTCCAAGAGCGTCTCCGGCAACGCGGCGCAGTTCACCTTGACCAGGGGCCCGTTCCTGCGGGGGCTGGCGTAGTGGATGGCCTTGGCGATCAGTTCCTTGCCGGTGCCGCTCTCGCCGCGCAACAGAACGGTGGCGTCGCTGGGAGCCACCCGCCGCACCAGGTCCAGCACCTCCTGCATCTGACCGCTCTCGCCGATGACGCCCTCGATGCGATGGCGTTCCAGCAGCGCTTCCCGGAGCTCGGTGTTCTCTCGGACCAGTTGGTGGCTGCGCCTGACCCGTTCGATGCGCAGCAGAAGTTCCTCCAGATTGAGGGGTTTGGTGAGGTAGTCGGTGGCCCCCTCCTTCATCGCGGATACCGCGGTCTCAATGCTCCCGTAAGCGGTCATGATGATGACGGCCACCTCGGGATCCACCGCGCGGCACTGCTTCAGCAGATCGAGGCCGGACATGTCCGGCATGCGCTGGTCGGTCAGTACCAGGTCGAAGGGTTCCTTGCGGAACCGCTCCAGCGCTCGGGCGGCGCTCTCCATCAGCGCAACCTCGAAGCCGGCCTTGCTCAGAAAACCGCCGACGAACTCGAGCTGGGTGCGCTCGTCGTCCACCACCATGACGTGGAAGCGGTCGCCGCGTGCCGCTGCCCGATGGCTCAGCGGCCGTACGCCGGGATCTTCTCGGTATGCCTGTTCCGTCACAGCGCTCGATCTACGCGAGGGCGTGGTCCAGAGGAAGCACGATCTCGAATCGACTGCCGCTGCCCGCCCTGCTGGTCACGTCAATGGTTCCACCGTGGCCTTCGACGATCCTGCGCGCAATCGCCAGGCCCAGTCCGGAGCCGTCCGCCTTGGTGGTGAAGTAGGGCTCGAAAATTCGCGCCAGGTTCTCCGGCTCGATCCCCACCCCCGTGTCGCTCACCGAGAGCCGCATCTTGCCGTCTCGGGCCGCGGTCTCGATGGTCAGCGTGCCGCCGTCGGGCATGGCCTGGAGGCCGTTCAGAATGAGGTTCAGCAACACCTGCTTCAGATAATCTGGGTCGGCTTTCACCACTGGTCGAGGCCCGTGGTTGACCACGTTGATCGCTACTCCGGATACCGTCGCGTCGCCCTCGGTCAAGGTTGTCAGCTCGTTCAGCAACTGGTCGATCTTGACCAGGTCGGGCTTCATGCTCAACGGCCGCGCCAGGGTCAGGAACTCCTCCACGATGGCGTTCAGGCGGTGGACCTCTCCGCGCATCAACTCGATGAAGCGACTGTACTCGCCCTCGTCCTCGGTCGGCTGGAACTCCGCCTTCAGACGTTGCAATCCCATGGAGATGGCGTTGAGCGGATTGCGGACTTCATGGGCGACGGTGGCCGCAAGGTTTCCCATCATCGAGAGGTGTTCGCGGCGATCGACCTCCGCCTCCAGGGCCTTGATCTCCTGCATGTGGAACCGTTGGTTGTACAGGATCGCCGCGAACCCGAGCATGCCCAGCACCAGGATGCCGCACCCGAGACCCACCATGGACCAAAGGCTCTGCCACCATGCCGCGTCCACGGAGTCCATGGCTAGGCCGATCCGCAGGAAACCCATGGGATCATCATCCAGCGTGATGGGCTTCACCAACTCGTATCGCCGGCTCCCGCCGTCCGTCTCCACGATGCGGTGCGCCGAGCGTTGGGTGGACCGGGCCCGGCCGGTCAGGTCGTCCGCCATTCGAACCCCGGTGAGCGCAGGGTCGGTATGGGCGAGCACGGTGAAGTCGTTGTCCAGCAGCGCGAGGTGGTGGATATCATCCTGCCGCCCCAGGTCCTGGATCTGCCGCTGGACGCCGATCTCGCGCTGCAGCTTGAGCATATAGGACGCGTCCGCGTGAACCGCGATGAACCCGGGGAAGCTTCGGGCTTCCAGGGCTACGCCGAAGACGCTGTCTTCCCAGAACTTGTGCTGGGGAAGCGCGGGCACTTGTCCCGGGAACTGTGACCAGAGCTTGCCCCAGATATGGACCGCGGCCTTGCGGCCGGACCACCGTTCCCGGAACTCGGCCAGGAGGTCGCCTATCCGGGGCGGCTCGACTCCGGTGTGCGAGACCCAGGGGCGCCCCTGACGGTCCAGGAGTTCGACCTTGTGGAGATCGTTGATGGCGCTGATGCGTTGCACCAATCGGTCGGGGGCGTTGGCGGTCAGCAGCCGGTCGATGAGCCGCGCGTTGTCCAGCAGGCGCTGCCGGACCAACCCCTCGATCAGCGCGTTCCCCTTGATGGACTTCTCGGCGCTGGTTTCCATGGTCTTGGTCAGGGCCAGCGCCTTGACCTCCACTTGGCGCACGAGTTCCTCTTCCAGCCACCGGCTCTCGTAGAAGACGTAGAGCGAGAAGAGGCCCAGAAGCAGCAGGACAGAGGCGAGGAAGTAGGGAACGACGGACGCTCGTTTCATGGCAATTCGTGGCTGTGTCGAACCGCTCGCGATGAGAAGTCGAAGCCCGGCATCAAGTTACACAAACGCTCAGGGTCGTTGCACGGCCACCCCGAAGGCACGAAAACCGTATTTTCACAGCAAACATTATACAAACGACCTCCGACTTGGCAAGAATCGAAACCGGCCGTCCGGCGGCAGCCGGGCGGCCGGTCGGCGCCCGAAGGAGGAAGCGATGGAGCGGTACGCCGCCCCATTGCCCCGGATCAGAGCATCCCTAACTCTTCGCGACGAAAAACCGCGTCAACTCGCCCCGCTGAACCAGGAGCAACGCGTTCTGGCCCTTCTCGACCTGCTGCAGCGCCCGGTTGTAGGCCGCCAGCGTTGCAACCGGGGTCCGGTTGACTTCCAGGATCACGTCCCCTTGGCGCAGACCGGCCTCGTCCGCCGGGCTCCCCGGCTTCACGGCCGTGACGACGATCCCTTCCGTGCGCTTCAGGGAGAGTTTTTTGGCGTTGTCCGGGGTGAGCTCCCGCACGGTAAGCCCCAGGTCGGAGTCCTGTTCCGCTGCCGCCACGGCCTCCTCCTCATCGAGTTGGCCGATCCTCACGGTCAGCGTCCGTTCGTCCCCGTCGCGCAACACCTTCACGCCTACCTCTTTCCCCACCGGAGTCCGAGCCACGATCATCGGGAGGTCGCCGGATTCCTCTATCGGGTTCTCGTTGAACTCGACGATGACATCTCCGGCCTTGAGCCCTCCCTGCTGTGCAGGGGTGTTGGGCAAGACTTCGGCGACCAGCGCCCCTCGCGATGCGCCAACCCCCAGAGATTCGGCCAGCAGCGGCGTCATCTTCTGAAAGGCCACCCCCAGCCAGCCGCGCGTGACCCGGCCGTCATTCTGAAGCTGCGGCAGCAGTTCCTTGACGAGGTTGATGGGAATGGCGAAGCCGATGCCCACGTTGCCGCCACCCCGGCTATAGATGGCGGTGTTCACGCCCACCACCTTACCCCGATGATCGATGAGCGGGCCGCCGGAATTGCCCGGGTTGATGGAGGCGTCCGTCTGGATGAAGTTGTCGTATGGCCCGGCGCCGATGCGGCGTCCCTTGGCGCTGACGATTCCGGACGTAACCGTACGGTCGAGACCGAACGGATTGCCGATGGCCAGCACCCCTTCGCCAATCTCCAGTTTGTCGGAATCCCCCAGGGGGACCGTGGGAAGCGGATAGCCGGCGTCTATCTGGATCAGGGCGATGTCGGTCTTTTCGTCCGTGCCGATGATCGTTCCCTTGAACTCGTTTTCATCGGAAAGGGTCACGGTAATGGCGGCTTTCTTGCGGCCCGCCACCACGTGGTGGTTGGTCAGGATCAGCCCTTTGGGATCGATGATCACGCCGGACCCGTAGGACTGGGTCCTGCGGGGCGAGGGGGGCGTCCCGGGCGTTCCGAAGGGGTTGGGCATGGAGAAGGGAGCATCTTCGAAGAATTTGCGCCAGGCATCGGGCAGGGGATGGCCGAACCGCTGAGACCACGTTGCCGGCCGGGTTTCGCCCTTGGTGGTGATGTTGACCACTGCCGGGCTTACGGCCTTGACCAAGTTGACGATGCTGTTGACGGGCTGCGGGCCCGCAACGGCCGTCTTGGTGGATGCGTCGAGCGGGCGTTGGTTGAAGCCGGAAAAAAGGGCGAACGCGGCGAGCAGCAGGGCGCAGACGCCCAACGTTTTGACGGTGGTCGAACGAGATGGTTTGCGGAGCATTGAGCTACCTCCTTGTGGAAATGGGTGAGCCCTGTGAGACGCATGTTCCGTGCCAGCGCTCGTCGCTGCAAGAACGTAGTCTTTTTGGTGTGTTGCGGGGCATCCGCGGCCTGCCGCCGCGCCCAAAGGGTCGAACGGCTTCGACCATTCCGTCGAACCTCGCCCGGAGTACGCCGGCCGGAGAGGACCGCCGCGCCTCCGCCTCGGGGGTCATTCAACCTCGAAGATGGACTCGATCTCCACCGGAATCGCGTTGGGCAGCGTGGCCATGCCCACCGCGGAGCGGGCGTGCTTGCCGATGCTCTCGCCGAACACTTCCACCATCAGGTCCGAAAAGCCGTTGATGACCTGCGGGGTTTTCTGGAAATCCGGGTCGGCGTTGACCATGCCCAGCACCTTGACGATGCGGCGAACGCGGTCGAGGCTTCCGAGCTCCGCCCTCAGGGTGACCAGGGCGTTCAGCGCCGTCTGGCGAGCCGCCCGGTAGCCTTCTTCCACGGTCAGGTCGCGGCCCAGCTTGCCGCGGGAGATGGGTTTCCCGTCGTCGCCCAGCGGGCCGTGTCCGGCCAGGTACAGCAACGAGCCCGTTCTCACGGCGCTGACGTAGTTGGCCATGGGCCGGGGCAGCGGCGGCAGGCTCAGGTTCAACTCTTTCAAACGGTCTTCCGCACTCATGTGGACCTCCCTGGTGTTCCGTCTCCCGATGCGGCCCTACATCCCCCTGAACCAGACGTTGTTCGGGTCCAGGCTGAGAAGCGCCGGCGTGATGTCCTCTATGGCGGGAGTGCCGGTCATGATCATCACCCGTTTCAACTCGTCCGTGAAGATGGACAGCACCCGGGCCACGCCTTCGGGCCCGGCGGCGCCGAGACCCCAGCAGATGGGCCGTCCGAGCAGAACCGCCCTGGCGCCCAGAGCCAGCGCCTTGGCGATGTCGCCGCCCCTGCGTGCGCCGCTGTCGAGCAGCACCGGAACCCGCTTGTCGGCGGCATCCACGATCTCCGGCAGCACCTCGATGGCGGCGCGATTGAAGTCGAGGATGCGGCCGCCGTGATTGGACACCACCACACAGTCCGCCCCGGCATCGATGGCGATGCGCGCGTCGTCGGGATTCATGATTCCCTTCACCACCACGGGAACGGACACTTCACGCTTGAGCCAGGTCACGTCATCCGGGGACGAAAGGTGCACGGTGCGGGGCTTGCCGTCCGAGGACAAGGGGACCCGGTCTCTCAGCTTCGTGGGTTGCAGCGTGTCCATGGTGAGACCCACCGCGGCGTAACCGATCTCGTCCGCGCGGCGTACCGCGCTCAGCACCTTGTCGCGTCCCTTGCTGAGGTACGCCATGTATACCAGGGGCGAGGAAATCCCTTCCGCCCACTGGTCCACCGTGGACTGGGTGGCGCCGCTGATGAAGACCATGGTCCCGAACAGGCTGCCGCCTTCCGCCACCTCGTGCTCGCCGTTCTTCCGCAGCAGCCGGAAGCTCCCCACCGGGCCGATCAGTGCGGGAGACGGCAGCCGGTGGCCGAACAGCTCGATGGAGGTATCCGGGTTGGTGACGTCGTGGAAGATCCGCTGACGGAAGAGCAGCCGGTCCAGCGCGGTGCGGTTCCGCTTCCGCGTGGACTCGCTCTCGGCGGCGCCCATGACGTGCTCGATGGCCTCCGGTCTGACCCGGTAGCCGAACAGGGTATGGAGCTCGTCCAGGCTCAGGTTCTCGAGCGGTTTCTGTTCAAGCAGTTGAAGGCTCATGGTTCCCCCCCGCGGATGAATTCGGGACCCATCACAGCTTCAAGTCCGGCAAGACCGCCAGCACGGCCTCGCGCAGATAGTCCCGGGTGTAGAGGTCCTGATCCATGACCTCGCCGTTCCACACGACGATGTCGAGATCGATGGTCCGGGGCCCGTATCGGTTCTTTCCGGGTGGACGTCCGAGCAGGACCTCGATGGCCTTGAGGTCCGCTTTCAAACGCCGGCGGTCGACCCGGGTCTCCAGTAACAGGGCGCCGTTGGTGAAATCCGGTTGGCGGAGGTAGCCGACGGGGCTCGTCTCCACCAGCGGCGATTCGGCGACGATCACGTGCCGTTCGGCGATCCGCTCCCGCGCCCTGGGCAGGTTGAGCTCGGGCTCGATGTTGGACCCGACGCCGATGACGGCCTGGTTCATGCCGTTACCGGCCACTCGTCCTTTCCGCCGAGCATTCCACGGAGACGGAATCAGTGTAGCGGAGCGCGGTGGGCTTGGCCACCCGGACCCGTGCGCGTTGGACCCGGACGTCTTCCATGACCATCGTCAGCAGGTGGTCGCAAAGTTTCTCGATCAGAAAGAACGACGACTGCTCCACTTCAGCGATGATCCGTTTGTTGAGCCGTTTGTAGTCCACGGTCTCGTCTATGGCGTCGCGGGTGAAGACCGTGCCGGGCGCCAACTCCAGCTCGACGTTGACGACCACGTCCTGCTTCGTGTCCCGCTCCCAGTCGTTCATGCCGATGACGGTCCGGAGCCGCAGGTTCTCGATGGTGATCTTGACCGGGTTTCGTTGGATCATGGCGCCCTGGCGTGAGGCTACAGGTGCTCCCCGCCGTCAACGTAGATGCATTCGCCCGTGACGAAGGGATTGTCCAGCAGGAACAGCACCGCGGCGACCAAGTTAGCCGTGTTGCCTGTCCGTTTCAAGGGCAGGCCGGCGCTGCGCCGTTCGAGCTCGTCCATCACACCGCCCGGCGGCGGCAGGATCATGCCCGGGGACACGCCGTTGACCCGGATGGCCGGTCCCAGTTCGCGGGCCGCCATCCGGGTGAGATCGAGAAGGGCCTTTTTCGACAGCGTGTAGGCTGCGTGGTGCGGGTCGGACCGGCTGACGCGGGTGTCGAGGATGTTGATGATCTGGCCCTGGGCACAGCCTTCGGCAAACGCCTGGGTCAGAAAGAAAGGCGCCTTGAAGTTGACGTTGAAATGGCGCTCGAACAGGTCGCGGCCGGTTCCCGCGAGGGTGCCGCGTTCGAAAACGGAGGCGTTGTTGATGAGGACGTTCAGGTGGGAGAAGTGTTTCCGCACGCTGGGGATCAGGTCGGTCATCTCCGGGTGATCGTCGAGGTCGCAACGGAACAGCCGGCACCGCCGGCCCAGTTCCTCGATCTCTGCCGCGGTACGTTCGGCCGACTCCGCGGAGGCAAGATAGTGGAGTGCGATGTCGTAACCGCTCTGCGCCAGCGCGCGGGCCATGGCCGCGCCGATCCGCCTGGCTCCGCCGGTAACGAGGGCGGCCCCTTTTGGCGTGGACATGGCGGTCATCATACCCCGTTCGCGGCGGCCTCACCACCGGCAGCTTTGACAGCGGCTGTGGCGGGTGTTAGGCATTCGCTGGTGTCAGGCATTCAAGGGGAGCGGAGAGTCCATGAAGATCAAGACCGTCACACTGTTGAACCCCGGCAATATGGGCGCCACCGTCGGCGCCGCGGTGAACGGTGCGCGAGTGCTGTGGGTTTCGAGCGGACGAAGCGGAGAGAGCCGGCAGAGGGCCCTGAAGGCCGGCCTGGTGGAAGCGGAGACCCTGGCCGACGCCGTCCGTGAGAGTGACGCGGTCCTTTCGGTCTGTCCGCCGCACGCCGCGGAGGAAGTGGCGCACGGCGTGGCCGGCATGGGATTCGCCGGGTTGTACGTGGATGCCAACGCGGTATCCCGGGCGACCGCTGAAAGGGTGGGGGAGGTGGTCGGCAAGGCCGGGGCGACCTTCGTCGACGGCGGCATCATCGGACCTCCCGTGACCAAGCCGGGAAGGACGCGCCTCTATCTCTCCGGCGCTGGCGCCGGCGGGGTAGCGGAGTTGTTCTCCGGGAGCATGCTCGATGCCAGGGTGATCGAGGGTGAGCCGGGAGCGGCTTCGGCTCTCAAGATGACCTACGCCGCCTGGACCAAAGGCAGCGACGCGCTGATTCTTGCCATCCGGGCCCTGGCGGCCAGGGAAGGCGTGGACGAGGCGCTGATGGGGGAATGGGCGCGGTCCCAGCCCAGTCTCGGCCCCAAGAGCGAGCGCGCGGCCTCGGTGGCCGCGCCCAAGGGGTGGCGTTACGTGGGCGAGATGGAGGAAATCGCCGCCAGCTTCGGCGCCGCGGGACTCCCCACGGGCTTTCACGAGGCCGCGGCCGACCTTTACCGCCGGCTGGCGCCGTTCAAGGACCGGGCGGACCCCGGTCCCGAGGTCAACGAAGTCCTCGACGCCCTCTAGTCGTCTTCCACCTCGCTGGCCTTCACCCGGCGGGACTTGAGCTTCTCGCCGGTCTCGAAGTAGCGTCCCTTCACCGCGAGATTGGCTTCCTCGTCGAGTTCGTCGTCCCACTGGCCCAGGGAGTAGCCGTACCACGGCATCTTGGGTTTCAGGGGCGGCAGCATGAACTCCTCCCACAACTCCTTGGCGTGTTCCATGAATTCCCGCTTGGGCAGCGATACCGGTGGGAAGGGCTCCTTCTGGATGGCGTTGCAGAGCATGCCCGACTCGTCGGCAGGGAGATGATACGATACGACGTCCGTGCCCTGGTGCTCGTCCTTGTACAGGAACGGCGGCGCGTGACCCTTCTCCATGCCGCCGATGATCTGCACGTCCTTGTGCGGCTTCATGCGATAGCACATGGCCCAGAACACCGCGGCCTCGTCCGCCGGATCGATGTCCTCGTCCACCGCGATGACGATCTTCCCGACGCCGGGGTGGAAAGACGACGCGGCGTGGAGCGCGCGCCACACCTCGGCTTCCTTGGGGCGCTTCATCTGCACGATGACGAGCTTGTAGGTGTTGGTCAGGGGCTCGTGCATCTCCACCCGGATGACGCTGGTGATGCGGCAGTGGTCTCTCAGGTGCACCAGCATGAGCCGGTCGTAGCCGATCTTGCGGATGACCGACGATTCGCTCGGGGTGAGCTGGCTGAGCCATGAGACGTAGATGGCGTTTTTGCGGTGGGTGATGGCGGTTACGTCCATGAACGGGTTCAACTGCCGCGGATGCATGTACCCGTGGGACTCGCCGAAGGGCCCCTCGGGCTCCACGAACTCGGTGTTGAGGTGTCCCTCGATGACAATCTCGGATTCCGCCGGCACCTGCAGGTCCACGGTCTTGCACTGGGCCATGCGGATGGGCTCGCCCACGAAACCGCCGGCGATGGCCATCTCGTCCACCCCGTAGTCGACCTTCTGGACCGAGACGTAGGAGACCACCGGCGGGGCGCCGATGACCAGCGCGGCCTGGAGCGGCTCGCCGCGCTTCTGGGCGTTCTTCCAGTGGAGGTAGATGTCCTGGCCCAGTCCGGACGGGAACACGCCGACCCGGGTGCGGGACTTGATCTGGCCGCGGTAGTTGCCGATGTTGCCGATGCCGGTCTCCGGGTCCTTGGTGATCCAGTGGGAACAGGTGGTGTAGGGGCCGTTGTCGAAGCCGGGGGTAGAGATGGGGACCGGAAACTTGTCCAGCCCCTCCAGTTCCAGGGCTTCACCGGTCATCACCTGTTCCTGGCATACCGGGTTGTCCACCACCACCGGCGTGATGGGATTGGAAAGGGCGAGCTTCCATTTCTTGTCCATTTCCTCGGCGCTGTTGCAGCCCATGCCGAGGAAGTAGATGGCCTTGCTGCCTGCCAGGGCGCCCACCACCACCGGGAAGTCGAAGCGGCGCCCGCGGGAGTCCGTTACGTTGGAGAAGTACCAGGCCTTGCGTTCCTCGTCGGGAATGCCGCCCCGGTACTGCCAGCGCACCAGCGGATGCAACTCGGTGTCCTTGTTGATGGCTTGATTGATGCGGCGCAGGTGTCCCGCCTCTTCGAGTTGTCTCAGATGCTCATGCAGGTCTGCATAACCCATTACCAGCCTCCTGTTCGAAACGATTTCTCGATGAAGTCGCGGTGAGTTCCCGTAACCCCGTGCGGCACAAGCCCGGATATCGGGGCTCCAGGCGCTTGTCGGAAAGAAACGGATGGCTCCGGTGCGAAGACTGAAAATAGCCGATGGCGTCCGGCCGTGTCAAATCGGCCGCGCTGCGGCGCGTCGGGCTGGTTGAAGCAGAGGTCAAAGTCTTCGAGCGCCATTGTCGCAGGACTCGGTAGGATTCGTGAAGCGGCTTGAGTGATCTTGGCGGAAACGGTAGGCTAGATTAGTCTCTCCGTTGAGACGATGGAACGTGACAGCAAGGACACGGGACGGATCGGATGAACGGAAGGGTGGCCAGCGTGGGTCGATCAGGTGATTGCAGATGCCTACAGTACTGAGGGAGGGGCCGTACCGGTTTTTCTTCTTTGCAAACGAGGGTAAGGAACGCCGCCATGTGCATGTAGAGCGAGACCGCCATTTTGCGAAATTCTGGCTTGAGCCTGTCCCCGTCCGGCTACAGGGAAGCACCAAGTTTCGTCCGGTCGAGATTGGGTGTATTATACGGATTGTCGAAGAACATCGAACGGAAATCGTAGAGGCCTGGAATGAGTTTTTCGGTAATTGAGACAAAAGTGCCGAACGTCATTGGCGTAAAGGTGTCCGGGAATAAGTTGAGCGTCGAGTTGAGCGATGGCGAGATGGTCTCCGTTCCTGTGGACTGGTACCCAAGGCTTGCTCATGCGACGAAGCGAGAGCGGGCCAACTGGAGAATCATCGGCAGAGGTCACGGAATTCACTGGGAAGAAATCGACGAAGACATAAGCGTTGAAGGTCTACGGGCAGGCCGTCGATCCGGCGAGAGCGAGAGGTCCTTGAAGAAATGGCTAAAGGCTAAGTCTGAACCGAACTTTCCTCCCTGGAAAGGAAAAGACTATGGCGGGACAAACGACTTGGGTCTGCCTGCCAAACTCTTGATCGTCGGAGAATCCCACTATGGGGAGGCCCCTACCACCATCGGCGTAGTCCGTAAATTCTGTCAAGAAGGTGGACACAAACTTAAATTTTTCACAAACATCATGCTCACGGTTCTGGGACCAGACACGCCGTGTCCGTACACCTCTGAACAGAGGACCGGGTTCCACAACTCCATTGCATTCTACAACTATGTCCAGCGCCCCGTTGGCCCCACTCCCAGTGTACGCCCGAACAGAGAGATGTTGGAAGAGGCAGCCGCTCCCTTTCTCACAACTTTGAAACGGTTGTGTCCAACGCACATACTGGTGTGTGGAAAGACGCAATGGAATTACATGCCGGAGCCCGAGGACGTCTGGGAGCCGCCGTCGGAAGAACTGATCGGCTGGTTCGACCCCGTAGATTTTCCGCAACGCAGCAGGCTGCTGCGCAGCAGGCCGCTGAAGCATATTCTTGGCTACTACCGCCATTCTAAAGGGCAGAGCGTCGTTCTGGCCATCCACCATCCTTCGCGGAGGTATCACCCCGCCTGGCATCCAGTGGTAAAGCGGTTCCTGGAGTATCGGTTCCGCTCTGACCGCCATCAATAACTCAATAACCGGCCCGCTTGACTTGTGCTTCCCGTGCTGGGTAGCCTCCGGTCTGGAATACAGGCAAGCGGGGGTTCTACTCATGCAAACCGATCAAGCCACTTTGGAGAAGGTCCTGGCCCGTATCGATCGGGAGGAGTTAGCCAAGTTGGCCATGGACGTCGTCAATATCCCCACGCCCACCGGGAGCGAGGAGGAGGTGGCGCGCTTCATCCACGACTGGCTGCAGAAGCAGGGCATCGAGACCTTCCTCCAGCACACCGAGCCCGGCCGCGCCAACGTGGTGGGAGTGATCCCGGGCACGGGCGAGGGCCCGACGCTGCTCTTCAACGGGCACATGGACACGGCGCTGGCGGGCACCCAGGAGGACCTGTGGATCACCGGCAGCACCCGTCCCGAGTGGCAAGCGCTGGCGCGACGGGAAGACGAGGTCATCTACGGCAGCGGCATTGTCAACGACAAGGGGCCGCTTACCTGTACCCTGGCGATGGCCAAGGCGCTGAAGGAAAGCGGAGTGAAGCTCAAGGGCGACGTCATCGTCACGGGCGTGGCCGGGGAGATCGGCCGCTCGCCGGTGGACCACTACCAGGGCCCGGCCTACCGGGGGAAGGGCCACGGCGCGCGCTACCTGGTGACCCACGGCGTGGTAGGGGACTACTGCATCGTGGTGGAGCCGTCCCAGTTCCGCATCACCTGGGCCCAGTGCGGCGCCGTGTTCATCAAGATCACCACCTACGGCGAGCCCATGTACGGGCCGTTCGTGGATCATCCGGTGGCGGCCAGGGAAAGCAAGAACGCGGTGGTGCGCATGGCCTCCATCGTCCCGGCCCTGGAGGAATGGGCGCGGCGGTACGAGCAGGAGCATCGCTACGAGTTCGGAGCCGGCACCATGGTTCCCAAGGTCAACATCGGCTCCATCTTCGGCGGCGCTCCCTTCAAGCCCAACTTCTCCCCGGCCATCTGCAACCTCTACGTCGAGGCCTTCATGGCGCCGGACCAGCGCGCCATCGACGTGCTCCGGGAGGTCAAGGCGGTCATCGCGGACACCGACATCGAGGCCAAGTGCTCGCTGTTCCTGTCCGTCAACGGGTACGAGTCCAAGGGCGCCGAGCCGCTGGTGGCGGCCATGGAGGAAGCCCACGAGTACGTCCGGGGCCGCAAGGTCGAGCCCATCCGCAGCGCTTTCACCAGCACCTACGCCGACCTCACGGTGTTCGCCGAGGTGGGCATCCCCGCCATCAAGTGCGGCCCGGCGCCGGAGGCCGCAGACGCCAAGCCGGCCACCAGCGAGATGCAGAAGGTGGACGACCTGCTGGCGGCCGCCAGGATGTATGCGTTCGCCGCCCTTGAGATCGCCAACCGGAGCCAACCGTGACGGCGCCGCCGGCTGCCGCACCCCGGCGCGGGAAGAAGGTCACGGCCTGGTCGCCGACCGCACGCGGGTCGGCGGTAGCTGCCCGAGGATGTGCGCGCCAGGCTTCTGCGGAAAACGTCGCCGGTTGACGCCATGCCGGCGCCCACGGGCGCGGGAATGCAGATCAGAAAAGACTGTCGGCCGCGGGGGGCGTCTGCCGGAGCGCCAGTGAGAACCCGGGCTTGCGGATGTAAACCTGGGTGTACTCTTTCTGTTTGGTGAGCTCGTTGATGAGCCGCACCAGCGGCTGGCTCGCGCTCAGGTACTCCCGCGGTTGGCCGGCGGTCTCCAGTGCCTCTACCGCCTCATCCCCCGCAAAGACCCGCAAGATCAGCTCCTCGTCGGACATGGTGGAGCTGCCGAGCTGCGCCCGGACCTCCGGCAGCGAGGGGTCCGGCTGCACCCAGCCTTCCCAATCCCTGGCCCGGGGCCGCCCGAGGATACGGTCCTTGACGTCGGGGTCCATGAGCTCGGCGCCTTCCCGGCCCCAGATGCCGTGGGCGTACTGGATGGACTGGTCGGTGACCTGCTTGTAGCGTTCCCCAAGGATGATGTTGATGGCGGCCTGCGTGCCCACGAACTGGGAGAGCGGCGTCACCATGATGGGATAACCCCACTCGGCGCGCACCCGGGCGGCCTCCTCCAGCGCCGCCGGGAGCTTGTCCAGCATGCCCACGAGCCCCAGTTGATGGCGGAAGTTGGCGATCATGCCGCCGGGCACCTGGTGGTTGTAGACGGACTGGTCGTAGGCCGCGGGCGCCCCCGCCGGCAAGTTGTCGCGTTTGGCGACGAAGGTGAAGTGTTCCTGGACCGGCTTCAGCGTTTCCTCGTCCACCTCCGCGGTGTGGCCCATGGCGCGCACGTTCTTGAGCATGTTGAAGATGGACGGCTGGGCCGAGCCGTTGGCCAGGGGCGGCACGCTGGTGTGGATGGTGGTCATGCCGAGCCGGATGGCTTCCAGATAGTTGAGCGGCGCCAACCCGTTGTTGCAGTGGGCGTGGAACTCCACCGGCGTATCGCCGATGTTGTCCAGCACCAGGGGCACCAGCGCCCGGGTGCGCTCGGGGGTGAGCAGGCCGCCCACGTCCTTGAAGCAGATGCGGTAGGGCTTCAGCGCGGCGGCTTCCCGGGCCTTCCGCGCGTAGTACTCGTCGGTGTGCCGCGGGGACACCGAGTAGATCAGGTTGACCACGCAGTCCATGCCCAGCTTGCGAAGCTCCTCCACGTCCTCCTTGAACACGGAATAGTCGTTCCAGGGGTTGGAGGTGCGGGTCAGCCGGACGCCGCTCTCCATCACGTGTTGGACCACCAGCCGCGCCACCGCGGTGGGCTTCTTCTCCAGCCCGCCCTTGATCCCGCCGTGAAGCCTGAGCGGAGTCTTGCGCGCGCGCCGGGCGCCCTCCCGCAGCCAGTGCCACGGGTTCTCCTTGTGCTCGCGCACGTACTTCTTGAACATGGTGGCGGTGAAGAACTCCATGGACTCGAAGCCCGCTTCGTCCATGCGCTCGATGCTCTCCAGCATCGCCGCGGTCTTCATGTTGAAGGCCCACAGGCTCTGGTTGCCGTCGCGCAGCGTGGTGTCCACGAATTTTACGTCGCTCATGGGTCTCCTCAGGCCGCGGCCTCGTCGGCCGTGTCTCCGTTGGCGTTCCGCCCCAGGGTGAGGGAGAACCCCGGCTTGCGGATATACACCTGGGTGTATTCCGGCTGCCGGGTGAGCTCGTTGATGAGCCGCACAAGCGGCCGGCTGGCGCTCAGGTACTCCCGCGGCCTGCCGGCGTTCTGCAGCGCCTCCACCGCCTCGTCCCCCGCGTAGACCCGCATGACCAGTTCCTCGTCCGACAGGGAGGGCCCGCCGAGCTGCGCCCGGACCTCCTCCAGCGAGGGGTCCGGCTGCTCCCAGCCCTCCCAGGCCCTGGCGCGCGGCCGCCCCAGAATGCGATCCTTCACATCGGGGTCCATGTACTCGGCGCCTTGCCGCCCCCAGATGCCCAGGGCGTACTGGATGGACTGGTCGGTGACCTGCTTGTAACGTTCGCCCAGGATGATGTTGATGGCGGCCTGGGTCCCCACGAACTGTGAGAGCGGCGTGACCATGATGGGATAGCCCCACTCGGCACGCACCCGGGCCGCTTCCTCCAACGCCGCGGGCAGCTTGTCCTCCATACCCACGAGACGGAGTTGGTGCACGAAGTTGGAGATCATGCCGCCGGGCACCTGGTGGCTGTAGACGGACTGGTCGAAGGTCGCCGGCGCGCCCACGGGCAGCCCGTCCCGTTTGGCGACGAACGTGAAATGCTCCCGCACCGGTCTCAACGCCTCCTCGTCCACCGACACGGTGTGGCCCGTGGCGCGCACGTTCTTGAGCATGTTGAAGACCGAGGGTTGGGCCGAACCGTTGGCCAGGGGCGGCACGCTGGTGTGGATGGTGGTCATGCCGAGCTCGATGGCCTCGAGGTAGTTGAGGGGCGCCAGGCCGTTGTTGCAGTGGGCGTGGAACTCCACGGGGGTGTCGCCGATGTTCTCCAGCACGATGGGCACCAGCGTGCGGGTGCGCTCGGGGGTGAGCAGGCCGCCCACGTCCTTGAAGCAGATGCGGTAGGGCTTCAGCGCGGCGGCTTCGCGCGCCTTCTGCGCGTAATACTCGTCGGTGTGCATCGGCGACACCGAGTAGATCAGGTTGACCACGGTGTCCATGCCGAGTTCGCCCAGCTCGTCCACATCCTGCTTGAACACGGAATAGTCGTTCCAGGGGTTGGAGTTGCGGGTGAGCCGGATGCCGCTGTCCACCACGTGCCGGATCACCAGCTTGGCCACTGACGTGGGCTTCTTCTCAAGCCCGCCCCGGATGCTCCCGTGGAGCCTGAGCGGGGTCTTGCGCGCGCGCCGGGCGCCCTCCCGCAGCCAGTGCCACGGGTTCTCCTTGTGCTCGCGCACGTACTTCTTGAACATGGTGGCGCTGAAGAACTCCATGGACTCGAAGCCCGCCTCGTCCATGTGCTCGATGGCCTCGAGCATGGCCGCGGTCTTCATGTTGTAGGCCCACAGGCTCTGGTTGCCGTCGCGCAGCGTGGTGTCCACGAATGTGACGTCGCTCATGGGTCTCCTCAAGCGGCCCCTTCCGCCGCGTCTCCGTTGGCGTTCCGCCCCAGGGTGAGGGAGAACCCCGGTTTGCGGATGTAGACCTGGGTGTATTCCTTCTGTTTGGTCAGCTCGTTGACGAGCCGCACCAGCGGCCGTTGCGCGCTCAGGTATTCCCGCGGCCGCCCGGCCTCCATCATGGTCCGGACCTCGTCCACGCCGGCGTAGACCCGCAGCACCAGTTCCTCGTCGGACACCGAGGGTCCGCCGAGCTGCGACCGGAGCTCCGCCAGCGACGGCTCCGGCTGCTCCCATCCGGTCCACGCCCTGGCCCGGGGCCGGCCGAGGATCTTGTCCTTGACGTCCGGGTCCATGAGCTCGGCGCCCTCCCGGCCCCAGATGCCCAGGGCATACTGGATGGACTGGTCGGCCACCTCCTTGTAACGCTCGCCGAGGATGACGTTGAAGGCGGCCTGGGTCCCCACGAACTGTGACAGGGGCGTCACCATGATGGGGTAGCCCCACTCGGCGCGCACCCGGGCGGCCTCCTCCAGGGCCGCGGGCAGCTTGTCTTCCATGCCCACGAGCCGGAGCTGGTGCACGAAGTTGGAGATCATGCCGCCGGGCACTTGGTGCAGGTACTGCGAATGGTCGTACTCCACGGGCTTGCCGATGGGCAGCCCGTCCCGCTTGGCCACGAACGTAAAGTGGTCCTCCACCGGCCCGAGGACCTCTTCGTCCACCAGCGGCGTATGGCCCATGGCGCGGATGTTCCGCACCATGTTGAAGACGGAAGGCTGGGCCGAGGCGTTGGCCAGGGGCGGCACGCTGGTGTGGATCGTGGTCATGCCGAGCTTGATGGCCTCCAGGTAGTTCACCGGCGCCAAGCCGTTGTTGCAGTGGGCATGGAACTCCACCGGCGTATCGCCGATGTTCTCCAGCACGATGGGCACCAGGGCCCGGGTGCGTTCGGGGGTGAGCAGGCCGCCCACGTCCTTGAAGCAGATGCGGTAGGGCTTGATGGCGGCGGCTTCACGGGCCTTCTGCGCATAGTACTCGTCGGTGTGCCTCGGCGACACCGAGTAGATCAGGTTGGCGACGCAATCCATGCCCAGCTTGCGCAACCCCTCCACTTCCTCGCCGAATACCTCGTAGTCGTTCCAGGAATTCGATGTGCGTGTCAGCGTGATGCCGTTGTCCACCACCTTCCGGATGATGAGCTGCAGGATGGACGAGGGCTTCTTCTCGAGCCCTCCCTTCAGGCCGCCGTGAAGCCGCAGCTCGGTCTTGCGCAGCCGCCTGGCGCCCTCCCGCAGCCACTCCCACGGGTTCTCCTTGTGCTCCCGCACGTACTTCTTGAACATGTTGGTGACGAAGAACTCCATGGACTCGAAGCCCGCCTGGTCCATCTGCTCGGCGATCTCCACCATGGCCGCCGTCTTCATGTTGAGCGCCCAAAGGCTCTGGTTGCCGTCCCGCAGGGTCGTGTCGATGAATCGGATCTCGCTCATGGGGTCTCCTGAGTGAAACAAGCCGGTGTTGACTGCTCATAGTGGCGTGAATGCGGAAACGGGTCAAGGCGACCCGTGATGCCCGTCGTCTTGAGTGCTGAACGGTATCCAGGTGCGAACCCGTCGTTGGTGGGCAAATTGGGGCTGACGCCCTGGAGACGACCGTTATGGCGAGAAATGCAAGAGCTTACGCCGAGAAATCCACTGCCTTGGGGAGACATGCGGTTCGCAGAGAGAATGTTCTTCGCCGAGGTAAGGAAACAAAGGTTCAGGGGGTGAGCGTCCGGGCAACACGGAAGCCGTAGTCGCTGACCCGGTCCCCGGCGGTGCCGCTGCTGCGGATGGCGGAGCGGAGGTACCACGGAGAGATGTACCAGGAGCCGCTCCGCAGCGCGCGATCGCTGCAATCCCCCCTCTCCCATGCGCTCCCGTCCGCTGGCGCCCCCGCATAACTCGCGTCCCAACAGTCCTCCACCCACTCCCACACGTTCCCATGCACATCGTACAACCCAAATCCGTTCGATCCAAAACTCCCCACCGGCGCTGTACTCTTATCGTCCCACCGACTCCCGCATCCATAGCAATTCGCTCGGTTCCGACCTATATCATCTCCCCAATGGTGCGCTGTCCTGCTCCCCGCCCGTGCCACATACTCCCACTCCGACTCGGTCAACAACCGATACCCCTTCCCCGTCTTCTCACTCAGCCATTTCACATACGCCTGCGCATCCCCCCAACTGACACACACCACCGGATGCTCATCCGTCTGCCTGAATGCCGGCCCCCGCCAGTCCCGCCCGGAACGATCCTCCCATTGCTCTCCCTCATACGTCCAGCACGAATCACCCGTCGAGTGTCCCGTTGCCTCGATAAACCGGCCATACTCCCCCCGCGTGACCTCCTTCACCCCCGCCGCAAACGGCTGCGCAATCGTCACCCGATGCACCGGTCCTTCATCGTCGTTCCGCCCATCCTCCGACTCCGGCGAACCCATCATGAAACTCCCGGCAGGCACGACCACCATCTCCGGACATCCCTCGCAGTCCCGCAGCTTCGTTCCAGGCGGGTATTTATCCGCCAAACGCTCGCTTTTTTCTGCCTTCCCTCGCAAACCCTTTGCCTCGCTCGCTTGACGGCCCTGTGGACGTGACCACGAGTCTTCCGCATACGCGGCCGCCTTCCGCGACGCCTTCGCCCGCGCAAACGCCGCGTTGTCCGCCGCCTTCGGCCACTCGGCCAGGGCCTCTGCGGCACGCCCTGCGTCCCATGTCTTCTGCCCCGCATCGTAGTCCGCCCACGCCGGCAACGCGCCGGCCAGCGCCAGCGCCACAAGTGTTGCCCATACCCTGCTCCGAGTCGTCATACGCGAACCCTCCTTGCGCAATCCTGTAGACTCCTTCCTATCGAACCGATGCCCCTGCGCGCAACAGGTTCGTCAAGGTCTCCGATGGTCAGGGCGAAGTACAGGAGAAAGACGGCAAACGCCGCGTAGCGCCATTTCCCCGGCGCCATGAGCCGCGGCCGGACGCGCCCCGAGACACCGGCCGCCTCTTCCAGGCTCGGTCCATGGCCCTGAAGACGCCCACCATGATGAGGGAGGCGGTGCTGACCCCCGGGGAATTGTGTCACGGACTTGATCCCGGATGGGAAATCCACTAACGAGACCCTTCACGACGTACGGGAGGACTGCGGTGGTTGCACAAGAAGCTCATCCGGTGGAGGAGCGCATCGTTCAGTTGATTCGGCGCCTCGGGATCGAAGAGGCCCACGTGGCCGCCTACCTGCCCGGCGACTGGGGCGGGCTGCTGGAGCGGCATTCGTCGGCAGTGAGGTCCCTGACGCTCATCTGCCCCCGGGGCCTGAAGACCGAGGTGCTCCGGCCCCATGCCGGCCGGCTGCTGATCGTGTCGGGCGACGGGGGCAACGCCGTGGCGGATCTGGCGCGGGCGGTTGACGACCTTCCGGGCGCCACGGTGACGATGCTGCGCGATTATTTCAGTCCCATGTGGGCCGACGTCATGGCGGACCGCTCCGGCGAGGTCCAGTCGGCCATGCTGGAGTTTCTCTCGCTTCGGGAAAAGGAGAGTCCGCTTGCGCCCGTGCAGCTCCCGGAGGGAGAGGGCGAGGAGGCCGGCATTTCGTACACGATACGGGGCTCGGGACCGCCGTTGCTGCTGTTTCCCCTGGGACTTGCGGCCTCGCAATGGGAGCCGTTGCTGCCGGTCCTGAGCGAGCGTTACACGACTCTTACCCTGGGCGGTCCCTATCTGGGCATGGTGGCGTTCCTGGAGACCCGCGGCCCCGGCTACCTCCGGGTGGTCCGGAGCGTGGTGGAGGAGGTGGGACTCGAGCCCGGCCAGCGCGTGCTGGAGGTGGGCTGCGGCGCCGGCACGGTGGCGCGCTGGCTCGCTCGGTACACGGAGAAACGCAATCCCATCGTGGGGGCGGACATCAACTCCTACCTGCTCCGCGAGGCCGGCCGGCTGGCCGCGAGCGAAGGCTTGGGCGACGTCATCGAGTGGCAAAGCGGCAACGGCGAGGAGTTGCCGTTCGCCGACCGCGGGTTCGACGCCACCATGGCGTTTACGGTCATGGAAGAGGGGGACGCGGACGCGATGCTGGCCCAGTGCGCGCGGGTCACCCGGCCCGGCGGCAAGGTCGCGGTGATCGTCCGTTCCCTGGACATGCCCTGGTGGGTCAATCTGCCGCTGCGGCCCGACCTCAAGCACAAGGCGCAGACCGGCTACGGCGACGTGGTGCAGGGCGGCTGCGCGGATGCGAGCCTGTATGAGCGCATGGAACGGGCCGGACTCGAGGACGTGGTGATGTTGCCGCAGTGGGCCACCTACGGGTCCGGGGAGCGGCTGCAACAGCAGCAGGAACGCATGGCCGCGCGGTTGACCCCCGAGGAGGTGGCGGAATGGCGCGACGCCATTGCCGCCGCGGGGAAACGGTTCTTCGTCTCACAGCCGTTCCACTCGGCCGTGGGCACGGTAGGGGCGGGTTTCGAACCCGCCCGTGCGCCGTCGGCCGGGTCAGGCTCCCGGGCCTGACTCCTCACGGCTCGTAACGCTCTTCATACGTCTTTCGGAGCGCTGCCGCTTCCTCCGCGCTGAGGCCCTTGATCCACAGGTGCTCGGGCCGTGTCAGCAGCGCCTGAACCCGCCGCGTATACTTCCGCTCCATTTCGGGTCCCCTGGTCGCGGCCGCCTTGATGACGTGGGGCAGGAACTTGAAGTAGAAGTGCTTCGAGACTTCGTACATGCCGTGCCAGTGGGTGTAGTCCGGTCCCATCATGCTCGCGCCATGCCGCGCTCTGCGTCCCTCGTGGTGCCACAGCTCCCAGAAGTCCCACTGCACGTCGTGCTCGAACGGGGCGTTGGCCTTGAGCACGCCGTCGGCCTTCAACTCGTTCATGATCCGCTGCGCCGGTCGAGCGAATTTGTCGTTGTAGAGCGTCACCAGTTGATCGAACTGCCGGTAGAAGTTGTCGATGTAGGTATCGTTGTGACAGTTGCGGCACACCTGCTTCATCCGTTCCCGGCGCTGCTCCCAGGTCACGATCTCGGCCACGCGCCGGGGCACCGTCCTGCTCACCAGCGTCTCTTTGCGCAGCACTTTCTCCACGGTTTCAACCATGGCGCCGACCTCGGGCAGCGCCCGCGTATCCGGGTAGTCTTCCTTGTAGCCGTCCTCGAAGACCACCCGATTCAGCTTGGTGCTGATCACCGGCCGCAACGTCCAACTGATGCGCTCGCCCACGTCGTGCTTGTTGCCGACCTGCACGCCCTGCGGCGTCATGTGGCTGCTGATGTGACACGTGGCGCAGGTGGGCGCGGCCGCGTAGTCCCGTCCCAGCACCCAGTCGCCCTCCTTGTCCAGGGCCATATCGGCGCGATTGGCGTAGAAAGCGATGCCGTGCTTCGATTCGTTGTAGATCTCGATATGTGGATGGTCGGGCCCCATGTGGCACTTGCCGCAATTCTCGGGCGCACGGGCGAGCTTTGCCTGGAACGAGTGGCGTGAATGGCAGGCGTGGCACGACCCCTTCGAGCCGTCGGGATTGAGCCGGCCCATGCCGCTGTTGGGCCAGGTGTCCGGGTCGATGACGGGCTTGTTCTCCTTGCCCGTGCGCAGGACGGCGCCGTCCGCATCCCGCTTGAACTTGATGATGCTGCCGTGGCACTGCCAGCACCCGTTGACCGCGTCCGCCTTGTTGTCGGGCATGCCGGCGACCTTCTCGGCCAACACGTTGTCGAGGCTGGCCAGGATCTCGCCGGCCCGGGCGTGATGACTGCGGGCGAACTGCTGCTGCTCCCGGACATGGCAGCGGGCGCAGTCCTTGGGGGTGACCAGGGCCGACACCAGAGTCCCTTCGTGCATCCAGCCGTCGATGTCGCCCTTGCGGGCCATGTGGCAATCGACGCAACCGACGCCGAAGCGGGCGTGCCGGGACTGCTCCCATTGCATCACCATGGCGGGCGCGTCGGTCCGGTGGCACTCCACGCATCCCTTGTTGGCCGCGGTGATCACGGGCTCGTGACCCTGCTCCACCCGCCATCGCCGCGACTCCTGCCAGGCCACGAGCAACAGCGCCGCCAGAAAGAGAAAGGACAGGCCGGCAACGATGTAGCGTTTGAATGCAAGGCTCATGCGACGTCTCCTAACCGGCGAACGATTCCCAGACGGTCAGCACGAGGAAGACGAGAAAGGCCAGGGTGCCCAGGGTTACCGGGACGCCGTCGGGCACCCGCCAGCGGCGCCGGCACAATTCCTCGATAAAGGGCCAGAAGAAGGCGATGGCGCCCATGGCCGCGGTCAGGGCCACGCTTACGTGCAAGGTCGTCAGTTTCAGCAGGCGAAAGCTGAAATAGAAGAACCACTCGGGTTTGATGTGCTCGGGTGTCCGGGTCGGGTCAGCCGCCGGACCCAGACCCGCGGGGAAGACCAGCGCCAGGATGGTCAGCAGGTACATGAGCAACACGCCGATCAGTATCTCGGTGGTGGCGTGGTCCGGCCAGAAAGGGAAGTGGCGTTCTTCGGCCTTGACCGGTTCGCCGGGAAGCTCGAAATCCGTGACGCCCTGGAGCCGGATCAGCAGGATGTGCAGTGCGAGCAGCGCGAAGGTGACCGTCGGCAGCACGCCGATGTGGAGAACGTAGAAGCGGGTCAGGGTGCCGCCCCCGACTTCGGGGCCGCCCCGAAGGAAATACGCCATCCAGGGTCCGATCAGGGGAACGGCCTCGGCCAGGTTCGTGGCGACGGTGGCGCCCCAGAAGCTGGTTTGTCCGAAGATGAGGGAATAGCCCGTGAAGCCGAAGCTCAGGGTCGCCACCAGCAGCAGGAATCCGACACACCAGTTGAGCTGCCGCGGATGGCGGTAGGCGCCGGTGAAAAAGACCCGCAACATGTGGAGCATGACGGCGACGATCATGAGGTTGGCGGCCCACTTGTGCAATGAACGAATGAACCAGCCGAAGCGGATCTCGCGGGTAATGGCGGCAACGCTGGCATGGGCCTCGTCCGGTGAGGGTACGTAGTAGAACGTCAGGGCGATGCCGGTGACCACCTGGACGACGAAAAGGTAGAGGACGGTGCCGCCGAGGCAGAACCACCACTTTTTCAGGTGGCGGGGGATGGGCTCGGCGCCGGCGTGCTTCAGCAACTCCCAGTCGAAGGGGAACATCGCCCGCAAGCGGCCGGTTACGGGCCGCTCGCCCGCCGTCTCGTTATCCTTTCCTGACATCCCGGACTCCGACGTAGACCACCTCGGCGGCGTCATCGACCCTGAGCGGGACCCGTGCGAGGCGCTGTCCCGCATCCGCAGGAGGGCCGGAGACGGCCACGCCGTCACCGTCGAACACGCCGTTGTGGCAGGGACAGAAAAACTCTTTCCTGGAGGGGACCCAGTGGACGCGGCATCCCAGATGGGGACAGACGGAACTGAACGCCTCGATGCCTCCGGTACTCCGTCTGACGAGGATTTCCTTTCCGTCGAGGCCGGTGAACTCGCGTACGACGCCTTCCCGGTACTGGTCCAGCCTGCCGGCAAAAAGCCACCGGACTTTCGGTTCGAGGCGCCGCGGCAGGAGAAACAGAAACCCCTGGGCCGCCAGCAGGCCATAGCTCAAGGCAAGACCCGCACCCATGAGGACCCGCGCGAGCACGTCGCGGCGCGTGGCGCCTTCCGACCGTGTCATCAGGTTCCTTTCCACTTCCGTCCGGCCGTTTCGGACAGGCGGCGCCGTTGGGGGTCAACCCGGCGGCGGTGCCGCGTCCGGGCAAGATCATTTTGATCACTGCCGCCGACCGCGTCAAGATGGCGGTGTGGCCGGTAACGTCAACAGGGTCCGGCCGGCCCACGCACGCGCGGCGCCTCGGATATACGCCGGGATTTCCAGCCTTGGGGGTCCGGCCGGCAAACGCGCGCGCGGCGCGCTGTTTCGAGCGCTCCGGCTCACGGGAGCGGGGTGGCTGCGTGTTTGACACCCGGGCCGGGATGTCCCATGTTGCACCTGTGCGGGTCGCCTTTTGCCTGCTAGCGGTTTTCACCTTGCTGTCGCCCGCTTCCATAGTGGCGGCCGAGGGGGGTGTGCGCCTGGAGGGTCCGCGGGTGCAGGGCGGCCTGCTGCGCGGGCGCGTGGCGCCCGGTTCCGTGGTCCGTTTCGAGGGCGAACCGGTAAGGGTCTCGAAGGAGGGGTGGTTCCTCATCGGCTTCGGGCGGGACGCGTCGCGGAAAGCCGTGCTCTCGGTGGTCTTCCCGGACGGCCGGCGCCAGCGGTACGGGCTCGCGGTGAAGCCCCGCAAGTACCGCATCCAGCGCATCGACGGGCTGCCCCCGGGCAAGGTGACGCCGCGCAGCAAGAAAGAGCTCGCGCGCATCCGCAGAGAGGTCGCCATGGTGAAGCGGGCGCGCGCGGTGGATGACTCCCGTACCGATTTCCTGGGCGGCTTCCGCTGGCCGATCAAGGGTCGGATCAGCGGCGTCTACGGCTCCCAGCGCATCCTGAACGGCGAGCCGCGGCGGCCCCACTACGGCATCGACATCGCCGCGCCCAAGGGTACCAGGGTGGTGGCGCCCGCCGCCGGCGTGGTCACCCTCGTACACCCCGACATGTTCTTTTCCGGCGGCACCATGATCGTCGACCACGGCCACGGGCTGTCGTCGGCGTTCCTGCACCTGTCGCGCATCCTGGTCAAGAAGGGCCAGCGGGTGGCCCGGGGGCGGCCCATCGCCGAGGTCGGCTCCACCGGCCGCTCCACCGGACCCCACCTGGACTGGCGCATCAACCTGTTCGGCCGCCGCCTGGACCCCGCGCTGTTGGTGGGGCCGATGCCGAAGTGAAACGTGGAAGACGAACTTCGAGCGGTGAAAGCAGAAACGCCTTCACCGCTCTTGCCGCGTTCCGGTTCACCCTTCGTTGACCGCCGCCTGCCGTTTTTGGCTCGCCTCCGCGCTGGCGTGAGCCTTCTGGAAGTCCTGCTCGTCGAAGTTGTAGAGCCCGGCCCCGCCCATGAAGATGGCGGCGGCGGTTTCCCGCGACACGTTGTTGAGAAGGTTGGTGGAGACGTTGGGGAAGTTCGAGTCGAAATGCGGATAGTCCGTTGAGATGCACATACGGTCCGCGCCGATGAGCTCGGCCGTGCCGGCGATCTCGGGCTCACTGCCCTCCACCGCGGCCCAGCAGTTGCGTTGGAAGTATTCCTTGGGCGTCAGCGACAGGTAGGGCGCGTGGGAATCTCGATAGTTGGCGTAGTCCCACTCGATGCGCGTCAGAATGCCCGGCGCCCAGGAGTTCTGGGCTTCCAGGTAGCCCACCCGCAGCTTGGGATGGAACTCGAAGACGCCGCCGATGATCATGGCGATGAGGGCCTGCTGCATCTCGATCCAGTGGCTGGCCACGTGGCGGTAGAAGCGGTTCTCGCCGTACAGCTCGTTCATGTGGGAGTTCCACGCGCCGGTGCCTTCATGGAAGCACCAGGACACGTCCAGTTCCTCGTGCAGGCTGTAGAGCGGATCCCAGTAGTTGGAGTGCCAGAAGTGTCCGTTGACGAGGTTGGGCCGGATGAACGAGGCCACCGCCCCGAGCTCCTCCACCGCCCGCTTCAGCTCGTGGCACGCCAGGTTCACGTCGTGCAGCGGCAGCATGGCGGCGAACTTCATGCGCTCCGGGCAGTACTGGCAGAAGTCGTGGATCCAGTTGTTGTAGGCCTGGCTCAAGGCCAGGGAGAGACGCGGGTCCATGTTGTCCCGGGCCAGCAGGCCCAGTCCGCCGGTGGGGAAAAGCACGGCGATGTCGATACCCTCCATCTCCATCCCCATGATCTGGGCTTCCTCGTCGTATCCCCGGTTGATGGCGAAGTCCAGGCGGCCGGTGTCCGCGATGCGGGAGGCCGACAGCACCCCGGTGGCGGCTCCCATGATCGGCCCCGTGGCCTTTGACGAAGCCGCCTTCTTGCGGTGCTGCTGCATCTCGGAATCCGCGCCGGTGGGCAGGCCGTCGATGGTCCAGGTCCGGCGGCTGATCTTCCCGCGGGCGTCCACCGCCCAGGTGACTCGGTGTTTGAACTCGGCATCCAGGTATTTCTCCAGCAGATCCCCGGGCTCCTGGATGTGCATGTCGCTGTCCACGAAACGCAGGCCGTCCTTCATTTCATTCCTCCTTGTCCGGGCAGACGCCGGATGCGCCGGTCACGCGACCCTGAATGTGGGGTTCCACACCCTGATGGACGACACTACAGGAAGTGCCGGCCAGCGGTCAACGACTGCCTTGAGAGGGGTTCCAGCCCCCTTGGGCCTCCCTGGACCCTTGGACATCGTGATGGGAGCTTGCCATAGTTGTTCCTCGACGTGGGGATCGGAATGGCCGTTCGCCACTCTCGTTCATTCGCCATGGTGAGAAGAGACGGTTCATGAACCCAAAGGCTCCGCGAGCTTCCCGCATCCAAGTTCTGTCCGTGCTCTTTTTCGGGCTGCTGGCCGCGGGCTGCGCCACGGCAACGGATACTGCCCGGCTGGAAGGGGTTGCCAAGGCGGGCATCGCGTACGCCGGCAAGGTCCCGCTGCTGCTGGATCAGGCGTTCGAGCTGGCGGCGGCGGTCGATTCGGGGGCGTTGGTGGAGGCGCGGAGCGGCCTGTCCGCGGAGCAACGTCGGGACAGGCTCCAGGAACTCGACGCGGCCATGACGGAACGCCTGAAGGAATACGTCGCGGCCAGACGCCATAACGACTTGTTGAGGTCGTATTTCCTTTCGCTGAAGACCCTGATCGAGCCCGATGGGCCGAAGGGAATCGGTGATGCCGCGAAACGGCTGACGGCACAGCTCGGGAAGCTGTCGCCACGGCTCAGGAAGGCGCGGATGGGCGACGTTTCGGTGAGCGGCCTCATCGAGCCGGCCGCGGGCGTCGCGGTGGCGTCGTTCAAGTCCGCGGTCTTGCAGCACGAGCTCGAAGCCCGCGGCCCGACCATCGAACGCGAGCTGGCGGTGCAGGAAGCCCTGGTCACCGCCCTCGCTCGGCAGGTTCGCGCGGACCGGGAGATCCTGTCGGCGCGTTTTCGGAACGACGAAGTGATGGAGCCTTACGTGAGCGCGGCGCGGTTGCCCAAGACCTGGACGGTGCGGCGTCTGCGGAGCCTGCGAGACACCGCGGACACGGAAGCGGCGCAGGCCGCGGAACGGGCCATCCGTTCCTTGCGGAAGGCATACGTGGCGGCGATGGAAGGCCGCCTGAATCACGCCCAGGCAGCCGGGCTGGCCACTGCGGTCGAGGGTTTCGTCGAGCGGGTGTCACAACTCGGCGCGGAAGCGAGGAGGGCCGTCCGATGACTCCGGGAGAGATCCGCGGGAAGACGCTATCGGAGCTGCGCCGGGCGCGAAAGGACATGATGTCCGCGGAATGGCTCGCGGGGGTGAAGGATCTCCCGGAGGCCGAGCGCACGGCCGCGGCCATGGCGCTGCTGGACGTTTGTCTGGCCATCCGCCGCCTCGAGAACACGGGCGTCGCGGCCATCCGGCGGCAACTCGCCGATAACGAAAAGGAGCTTGAACGGGGTATAGGCCGTCTCAAGCGGGCGGCGGGGCAACAACGCCGGATCCGGACGTACCTGAAGGCCGCCACCGCCCTCGTCGCGACGGTGGGCAAGGTGGTCAAGCCGCTTTGACCGGACCACGCCGACGGCACGGGATCTCAGCGAGTCATGCGCCGTGCGCCGGAAGTCTGGACTGCGACTCTCTACCAGCTTATACGCTGGGAGCGTAAAGCGGAGAGGGCAGGATAGGGTAGGCGCGGTAAACGTGTCGGTATACATCGTCGGACTTGGCGGTCACGTCTTCTTCGGAGTAGTCGTCCGCGGGCAGACCCGTCTCGTCGTCCCAAAGGAAGTCATGGATTGTGACTCGAACGGCGTCCCGGGTGGCCTCCTTCTCGCGCCACTGGTCGGCCCGGAGCTTCCCCGCTTTCAAGGTTGCCAGCAGTTCAACGGCAACGCCCTTGACGCGCTTGGTCTCGGTTCTACTCAGTTCCGGCTTCTTGAGGATGTCGAAGATTGCCAGTGATTCTTCATCGAGGTCTTCGCGTGCCGCCCGAGCCTCTTCTTCGTCAAGTTCCCGGCACAGCTTGATCAATTCCTCGAAGGTTCGTTCGATGGTGACTCGATCCTTCTCGCGGTTGTACTCGGCAACTATCCGTTCATAGTGTTCTTGGAAGTCGGTGCGTAGCGGGTTCCGTTCGAGGAGACGCTTGAGCCGTTGCTCCACTGCATGGCGCAATTCCTGGACCGTCGTGCGTTTCAGCGGGCTGCGCTCGAATTCCTGCTTCAGCCGGTCGAAGTCGATGTGGCTGATGTCAAAGGGTGGTGACTCGTCCGACACGACTTCGTGTCGGACAGTAACGGCTTGGTCCACTACTTCTTGCAGCGCGCCGATGATGTCGCTGATGTCCGCCCGCTCCCGATCCTGTTGCAGGCTCCTGTAGACGACGTTCACGGCGTCGCGGTCCGCCCGGTGGGCGTTGACCCCGTTCACGTTGATGCAGGCCCTGAACCGCTTGAATACCTCGCGGCACATGACCTCGAAGCGCTTGCGGGTCTCGTCGTTCTCGTTCACCGCTTCCTTGCAGGCTACGATGGCCGCGATGCGCGTAAAGCCGGTCTCCCGGATCACGTCGTCCAACGGCGCGTCCCGCTTGTCGAGGAAGACCCGTACCAAGGCGATGGCTTCGGCCAAGTCGGCGAGCAGCTCTTCATCCGGCCGGGCCGGTTCGGTTTCGCCGCCGTCGCCAGCACCCGGCGGCTTGCCGGTGAAGGTGGCCAGCGCCTTGCGCAGGTGCTTGAGGACGCCGCAATAGTCCACGATCAGGCCGTTGTTCTTGCCTTGGTTCACGCGGTTGGCCCGTGCGATGGCCTGCATCAGCGTGTGAGCCTTGAGAGGCTTGTCGAGGTAGAGCGTGGAAAGGCTCGGCACGTCGAAGCCGGTCAGCCACATGGCGCAGACGATGGCGACGCGGAAGGGATGCTCCTCCGCCTTGAAGGCGTCGTCCAACGCCATCCGCTGCATGTTGCGGAACTGCGGCTTGTCACGCATGGACGCCGGCAGGTCCATGCCGTCCTTCATGAGCTTTCGGTGCGGCGTGATGTCCAGGCCCCACTTGCGGAACTTCTCCACCTCACCCTGCTCCTCGCTCACCACCACCGCGGCGCGCGTCTCCCGCATCCAGTCGATCTGCCGCGCGAGGTGGATTTCCTCCTGCTCGTCGGTCGTCCTCGCACTTGCCGTCTCCAGTTCCCTGATCCGCTCCCGCCAGCAGGACTCGATGAGCCCGTGCATCCGCACACAGGTCACCTTGTCGATGCACACCAGCATGGCCTTGCCGGTCTCCCATGCCGCCGAGTAGTGCCGCACGACGTCTCGGGCGATCTGGTCCAGCCGCTGGTCGGCGGTGATGACGTGGTAGTCGCGCTTGAGCTCGCGCTCCAGCCGCTGCTCCACGTCGATGTCCTCGATCTCGAAATCCTCCAGCTTCTCGGCGATGCGCTCGTTGAGGTCGCCCACGGCTATGTCCAGCTTGTCGCCGCGGGCGTCGTAGTAGAGCGGCACCGTGGCCTGATCCTCGACGGCGCGCTGGAAGTCGTAGGTGGAGACGTACTCGCCGAACACCTTGCGCGTGATTTCGTCCTCCTTGAACAGCGGCGTGCCGGTGAAGCCGATGTAGCCAGCGTTGGGAAGGGCGTTGCGCATATTAAGCGCCAGCGTGCCGTATTGGGTTCGGTGCGCCTCGTCGGTGATGACGATGATGTCGTTGCGCCGGGTGTACCCCTCGTCGGGGTTCACATCCTGGTTGAACTTCTGAATCAGAGCGAAGACGTGCGACTTGTGCTCAGCCAGCAACTCGCTCAGGTGCTGGCCGCTTTCCGCCCTGCAGGGGTCTCGGTCGTGGTCTACCACGCCACATCCCGCAAAGGTCTTGTATATCTGTCCGTCGAGGTCGTCGCGGTCGGTCAGCACGAGGAAGGTGAAGTTGCCGCCGAGCTTGCGATGCACCTTGCGGGTAAACATCACCATCGAGTAGCTCTTGCCGGCTCCCTGGGTGTGCCAGAAGACGCCCAGTCGCCCCCGCCTCGCCTTGCGCTCGCGCACCGCCTCCACGGCTCGGTTCACACCCAGGAACTGGTGGTTGCGGGCGAGGATCTTTCTGGGCTCGCCCGACGACTCGTCGAACACGATGAAGTTCTCCACGAGATCCAGGAAGTTGCGCTTGGCGCAGATGCCCTTGAGCAGCGTCTCCATGTCCACCGCGCCCGGCTCCTCCTCAGCCAGGCGTTTCCACTCGTGGAAGTGCTCCCACTTGCTGGTGATGGAGCCGATCCTGGCCTTCTCGCCGTTGCCGAACATCACGACGGCGTTATGGTGGAAGAGATGGGGAATGGTGTCCCGGTAGTCCGAGTAGTTCTGTTCGAAGGCGGCCTTCAGGTCCTTGTGGATGTTCTTGCACTCGGTGAAGAGCAGCGGCAGGCCGTTGACGAAGCCGACGATGTCCGCCCGCCGGTGATAGAGGTCACCGCGCACCCACAGCTCACGCACGCAGAGGAAGTGGTTGTTCTCCGGGTTCTCGAAATCGAGCACCCGCAGCCTTTCCCGCACCCGTCGCCCCTTGTCGTTGTGGAACGTGACCTGCACGCCATCGCGTATCAGCGCGTACTTCTCGCGGTTGGCGGTAACGATGTCTTGGGAGGCGGTTGCGGCGGTAATCTGCCGCACTGCATCGTCGTAGGCGGCATCGGGCAGGCCGGGGTTCAGCGCCACCAGCTTCTCGCGTAGCGGGCGTGCAAGCACCACCTCCCGGTCCGAGGCCCGGCCCAAGAGGCTACCAGGTCCGAAATCCTCGTGGTTGTGGGCGTAGGTGGACTGCCAGCCAAGATGCTGTTCCAGGTAGTCAGCGGTGGTCTGCTGAACGAGGGACGCTTCGCTGAATTTTGAAGGAGGAAGTGAGAAGTCAGAGGTCACGGGTGTTTGCTTTACATTTTCCTGACGACGTCGGCAAGTATCGCGGTCGGTCCGTCACATTCCTTTTAAGCCATTCGGCCGGACGGAGACATCGCCAGTAGCCCGTCTCAACTACATTCTTCAAGTTTCCTCCGTACCCTCATGGAGCACTGATCAGGGGCCTTGGTGAGCCGACACTCCCAAATTCGTATGACCTTCCAGCCTCGTTTCCAGAGGAGACGGTTAGAACGCCGATCCCTGGCTCGCGTTTTCTCAATTTTGTTTCGCCACGCTTCCGCGTTGGTCTTTGGCGTGAGATTTCTACAAGTGTGCCCGTGCCAAAAGCATCCATCAACAAAGACGGCAACTTTCACCTTAGGCCAGACGAAATCCGGCCTTCCGGGAAGAGGTTGATGTCTACGCCAACCACTTAAGTGCGCTCTACGGAGCAAACGCGCGAGTTGCTTCTCTGTCGTTTGGTTACCGGTGCTGAGCACACGGGACATCAGTTCGCTTCGGTTCAAACCGCCGAATGTGGTGTGCTCCCGCTTAGCATTGCCCGGCCATCGACTCATTGTGTCGTGCCGGCCTCTTGGTAGGGAGGGTCGGGGAGCGTTGTTGAGAGTTCTTTGGCAGTTACGTTCTTGACGCAGTCCTTCGGTCGTGACTGTACGTTAGTTAGCAGCGCTTCAAGACATTTCTTGGCTACGGCCTCTGCAAAGTCACACGGGAGAGCGTTGCCTATGATGTTACACGCATATTCAATATAGCGGGTGTCAATTTTGTAATCTGGCGGGAGGGTTTGCAGCAATGCTGCTTCTCTTACAGAGATCGTCCGATCCATATCGGGATGTCCGAATCGTCCCTTACTTAGGGTCGTGCATCCGCCGGTAATCGTCGGCGCTACTTCGTCCCAAGACATACGTCCATAGACGTTCCTGAAACCTGCATATCCGCGTTTATGACATTCTGGGCGGAGATCCTCGGGTATCGCCGTCCACGTCGCGCCAGGCTTGGCGTGTATTAGTCGAAGTTTATTCTTCTCCGAGATGGACCGAGTTAGATGCCAGTTTGAACGCTCGAACACCGAGCGCTCCTTGGCCTCGGTCAACGTAATCGGTTCGGTCAAACCGCTAAGAGCGTCTCTAACGGTTCGCCAAGGGGCGAGAGCTTCGTTTTTGTTCTTGGAGTGAGTGGGCCGTGGCATAGGTACTTGAAAACCAAGTCCCGCAAGCAGGACGAGCCTGCGACGATTCTGCGGAACTCCATAATCTGCAACTTGCAGTATGTCGACGTCAACTTCGTAGCCGAGTTGCTCAATTCGGTCCTGAAATTCCTTCAGCAACGATCTGCCCCGCCCAGCCAGACCCGGTACGTTTTCCATCATCACAGTCTTCGGCTTGGTCTCTTCGACTAGCCGTGCCATTTCCCGGATGAGATTGTTCCTCGAGTCATAACGCCTGTATTTTGACGTAAGGCTGGTAAACCCTTGACATGGCGGACAACCCGCGAGGAGATCTATTGCTCCGCCGGGAACCAATGCCCTCAAGTCCCGGCCATTAATTGTCCGGATGTCTTGCTTGTATGCCTTGACTTCGGGATGATTAGCGGTATAAGTAGCGAAAGCATGTTGTTCAATTTCGACCGCGGCCAAGATGGAGAATCCCGCCCGCTTGAGCCCGACGCTTAGAGCTCCTCCTCCAGCAAATAAATCGATAGCGAAAGGCATGATTCTTCAGTCCGTTGGTTCAAGGACGTTTTTCTTTTGTTTTTCAGCTTCAGCTAAGAAGTCCTCATGCATCTTTTTGCTTCTAAGGAGAAAGGATTTCCAATTTATCCGGGTTAGCTTTCCTTCCGTTTGGTATGACTTAAAGGATTCTTTTTGAGCGCCGGATAAAGATAATTGGTCGCACACCAAGGTGATGTGAAATGATATGAATATCTGTTGGAAATCTTTATTCCCGGGGTCGTTCAGAAACTCGTCCATCACGTCATTATATGCAATGATCCTGTCCATTTCGTCATTTGTCAGTTTATGTAGCGGTTTCTTGATCTCGATGAGCTGTAGTCCATTGTCCTGACTCGATAACACGAAATCCGGCCGTCGTTTCGTTTCGACGAAATCCCCCAAACTGATCTCCTGGCCAGTCTTTTGCTTGTAAAATTTCTCAAACTCCTTCCTCAGTGTTGTGAAAGCTTGATTGGCGACAATGGGTGCCCACTGTGGGTTGATCAGCCATGGAGCGTGCTGAATCAGTTCTTGAAGTTTCAGTTCGGCTGTTTTTGGGTCGTCCTTCAGTCCTTGAACTCGCTCGATGACTTTGAGCCTGTCTTCTGCAATTCGTCCGAACGATGATAACTCCGCTAATCGAGCGGTCCTCAGTATCGCACTGATCACAGTCATGGGAGTATTTTCAGCGTCAGCCGCTTCCTTTAGTTTCTCGTCGAGTGTGATATGCGGCGCCAAAGTGAGACTAAGTTGCACCATTGGCTCAACGACTTTGATGTCCTCTACTTCATCAGCGCGAATTGTTTGCCCAAGCAATTTTGCCAGATCCCTGGCCTTGTCCCTAATTGTCTTCTGTTCATCGGCTGGGAATGCTTTTTCTATTTGCTCTTCAACTTGTCCGACTTCGACGAATCGGTCCCATGTTTTCTTCCTCATGGGATCGCGTGCAAGGTGTCCAATCTTTTGTATGACTTTCTGGCCCCATCCTTGAAACTCTTGGCCCAAGTCATGAGACCACAAGATGTCTCGTCTGTCCGTCTGAATCAGATCTTCATGCTCGTCTAGCCAGTCAGCATGCAGCTCGCCTACCAAGTAGGACCGAATACTATGTTCCCCGTGGAAGCCTGCACCACGGTTGAAAACCGCTGTCTGTCCGGCGATCTTGCCCCTGCAGTAGATTCGTACCCCGGCCATCAAATCATCCCTGTATGGGTTCTTGGAATACGCCGCCCAGCCGGTAATTGGGTAGAAGCACCCATCGCAATGAAACCCTGCGCTAAACTCCTCTATTCTCTCTCCGGTCGGGCCAACAGCGCTGTATTCAGTATCGTCTGCCACGGAGAGATTTGGTCCTGTGGGTCCGTTGAGCGTTATCTTCGAGTTGTCCATGGTCTCTACCGAGAACGGCCCAAGTCTGGTTTCATAATCCTTCGCTGTCGGCGTTTTTGTCGTGTCTCGGGTCTTGACCATCCAGTTCGCCGTCGGCAGACCGAAGCGTTGAGACAACTGCCGCGAGAAGGTCGAGTGTGCGGGGACGCGACGGTAGGCGAAGCGTTTCAGGATGATGGTTGTGCCGGATTTTGGCCGCAGCGTATCGTCTTGGGGGCCTGGAGTTGGCTCGTACTCGAACTCCGAATCTTTCAGCATATCCTGTCGGTTCAGAATTAAGTGCGCGGTCTGGTATCCTGTTTCCGATTTACCATCCGCCCTTGGGCGCGTGATCTTTTCGCCGCCGGAGGTGAGAACCTCCATAACCTCGCATATGCCAAACGGAGCCAACTTGCCGACACCTTTGCGTCCCATGACCTTTCGGTTGAATCCAGGAGAGATATCGCCTCTTCTAGGACGATTATCCACTCTTCGTTCCGCCCCAACCACGAGGTAATAATTGTTCACCTCATCTGGTGTCATCCCGATACCGTCGTCACTCACTTTGATTTCGTAATCCCTATCGGTAATGTGTCCAGCGGCCTTCGAGGCGAGATATATATCCATAGGAGCCTCGATTATGACCTCTGTGGCGTCTGCGTCGTAGCTGTTGGAGACCAGTTCCGCGATGACGGCCGATACTTTATCATAGAGCTTTACGCCGAGCTTGTCGATTGTGAGCCGAGAAATTCTCATTTTGTATTTGTTTGTCATGGCCTGTCAGGTTTCCTGGTTTGGCTTGTTGATCCGTTCATCAGGCATGGCAGGAGCAGGTTGCGGGCCTTAGTGAGTTTTCGTGTTGCACTCAAGATCCCGGCGATTTGCTGAAGGAGCGGCAACGCAGACTCGGCGAATGCCTGGATTAACCTACTGTCGGGGACGATGAACGGAATCAGCTTAAACGTGTCACTGATGATTGCATCAAACACGGTACCGACCGCCCGGCTGCGGAGCTGTTCAACTCCTTCAATGAGAGTAAAGTAAAGGAAGTACTGGTCAATAGGCGGTCTTGCAATCAGCGCGTAACATGATTGGCTTATTGCCATCTCTGTCTGGGCGAGATTTATCTTGCCGACTGTACCGCGCGCCGTAATGAACACCGTATCCTTAGGATACAGCTTGCTGTTACAGTTCCGTAGACCTTCTTCGGTCAGGGTCCTCTCTGTGCTGAAGGCGTACGCGCAATCGATAGCATCTTTTGGCGTGAAGAACCGGATCTCGCCATCCCAGTAGTCCGAAATCTTTGTCTTAGGTGTTCCTCCACTGCGAACGTCCATTACGTCAAAAGCAGTCGTCCTCGCCCACCCCTCCGGCACGCCGTGCTTGATCTTGACGCGCTCGTGGCCGGGGAAACGAAGATGGACGAACCACTCCTTGTAAAGCAGCCGCGCTGCCTGCTCCAACAACTGAATCCGCCGTTGGTTGTTCTCGATCAGGCCGTCGTAGGCGGAGAGGATGGAGGCAATCGAATCTTGGGTCGGAGGCGGAACTAAAGGGACCTTTAGCTCACTGAGTATCTTCGTATTGAGATTGAGCATCGTTGTGCCAACGGCATTACGCTCCAACCACTCCACAACTTGTTTCAGCCCCAGGTAGTAGTAGAGAAACCGGGAGCGAAGTGTGCCTTCGGGAGGCTCAATTTTTATGCAGCCTGTTCCGCACAAGAAACCCGCTTGGTCCGTGTCGATATACGCACACTTACTAATCTCGCCTCGTCGCGGGAAGACGACCGAGCCAGGTTTTAAGAAATGGCGCGCCAGCGTTCGTGCTTTGGTTTCCGGAATTCGAGCTACGTTGGTTTCATCAACTCGCCCATATCGGATATCTTTTGGCATGACGACGGGAATCCCAGCTTCTGAGTAATCACTCTGATGGAGTTGGGACCCGAACGGGCCTGTTTGTATAAGACCGCCGTGTTTTTCGACAATCTCACCAAGGGTGGTAGTTGTGGTCATCCTTTAACATCCTTGCGAGTGCCGTGGAGGCACGAAGTGCCTCAAGAATCATTTCCAGCATGAATCCGATGAACGGCGTGCTCCGGCCCTCTGCCGAGCTCCGCCGGATGGCTTCGTAGTAGTTGCCTTGGCGGGCATGAACCAGACTCTCCACCGGGACGTGGGCAAAGAGTGTTTTCCAGCGGGTCAGAATCAGGGTCTGCCAGAGCCGCCCCACTCGTCCGTTGCCGTCCTCGAAGGGATGAATGAACTCGAATTCATAGTGGAAGACCGAGCTGGCAATCAGCGGATGCTCATCAGTGCGGCCCAACCATGCCAACAGGTTGCCCATCAGTTGCGGCACGCGCTCTGCGGGCGGACCGATGTGGTGAATCTTCCCCTGACCCATCACGGCCACTTGACCGCGGCGGTAGCGCCCCGGAGCATCCAGCAGGCCGGCCATCAGAATCTCGTGTGCGCTCAGCAGTTCCGTCTCGCAGGCAGGGTTCCACTGCGGGTACCGATCGTAGGCCTTGATGGCGTTGCGGGCCTCCTGAAGATCCCTCAACGGCGCGACAACGGGCTTGCCGTCGAAAATCGTGGAGACTTGCTCCTCGCTCAGGATGTTGCCCTCAATAGCCAGCGAGCCGCGAATCGTGCGGATGCGATTGATTCGTCGCAGGCGCAGATCCTGTGAGACGCCCGCCGCCTCCGCCCGGCCGATGGCTTCACCGATCTGTTCGATACGGGCAAGGATGTCCGGCGTGATCGTGTATGGCGGCTTGGTGACCATTATATCTTCAACCCATCAAGTCCTCGAAGTTCTTCTTGATGGTGGCCGCCAGCTTCACCGCCTCGTCGTTGAGGTCTTCGAGCTCCACGTGGATTTCGCGTAGCGCCGCCTCGAAGTCGAAGTTCTCGTCTTCCTCCTCGGGAGCAACGCCGACATAGCGGCCGGGAGTCAGGCTCCAGTCGTTGGCCGCGACCTCGGCTTGGTCCGCCAGCTTGACCAGCCCGGCGACGTCCCGCAGCTCGCCATCGGGGAAACTCTCAGTAAGCCAGTGAGCCTGTCGCCAGAAGTAGCGCACCTGCCGGATCTGTTCGACCGCAAGCTGTCGAGCCTCGTCCGCGGCCTTGCGGGCGCGGGTGATGTCGCGGTTGTTCCAGGCGGCGTCGGACTTTGCGTCGCATTCGTTCTCGCAGGTCTCGATCAGGCGGGTGGCGAGCTTGTGGAGCAGGTCCGTCTGCTTGACCAGATCGCGGCTGGTTTCGGCCAGTGGGGCAAACCGCTTCACCCGTTCGTACAGGCCGGCGTTGGTTTTCGGCCTTCGCTCCCGTTGCGCCGCGGCCTTGCCAATGCGGGATTGGAAGTGCTCGACGTTCCTGGCGAACCGTTGTCGTTCCTTCCCAAACTCGGCAAGGGAACCGGCGTGGGGGCCGGTCTTCGGCTGGACCGCCAGGAACGGCGACAGTTCGCCATCCAGGGCGGCGACGGATTCGAGAAACACAGGCAGCGGTCCAGGCGCATCGCCATCGTCGCTCTCCCGCTCGAAACATGCCCGGCCTTCGTCCACCATTTGCCCCAGGTATTTGGACACCAGCGCAAGGAATCGTTCGGTCTCTCCCCGGTAGAGATGGACGATGGCAAGGATGTTCTGTTCCTGCTCGGGGCTGAAGTCGTAGATCTTGCGCGTGACCTTACGGCAGATATTGCGCGCGTCGATCATCAACACTTTGTTGCGATGCTTCTTCGGCTTGGCGCGGTTCAGGAACCACAGTTCGCACGGCACGGTGCGGGTGTAGAAGAAATTGGATCGGATGGCGATCATCAAGTCCACGTCGCCGGTCTCCACCAGTGACCGGCGTACCTTCGCCTCGGCGCCCCCGGCGCTGGAGGCCTGGGACGACATGACGAAGCCGCCCCGTCCCTTCTCGTTCAGGTAGCCGTAGAAGTAGCTGATCCAGACGTAGTTGCCGTTGGAGATCTTGTTCTGCTTGTTGACGCCGGGCAGCCCGAACGGCAGGCGCGGGTCGGTTTTGACCTTGTCGGCGTCGATTTCATCCACGTTGAAGGGCGGGTTGGCCATGACGTAGTCGGCCTTGCCCACGAGCTCGTGCGGGTCTTCGTAGTAGGTGATGGCCTGCCGGATGTCGCCTTCGAGGCCGTGGACGGCGAGGTTCATCCTGGCCAGGCGGATGGTCGTGGCGTTCTTCTCCAGCCCGCGGAAGGTGAGGCGCTCGGCCGGCCTTCGGCCGTGCTCCTCCACGGTGCGAGCGCTCTGCACGAACATCCCGCCGGAGCCGCAGGCCGGGTCGAGCACCGTGCCGCGATCGGGGTCGAGCACGCGTGCGATCAGCGAGACCAGGGAGACGGGCGTGAAGAACTCGCCACTGTCGTGCGCCTTCTGGTCGGCGAACCGGGTGAGGAAGTATTCGTAGATTCGTCCGAACACGTCGCCCGAGACCTGCTTCAACTCATCGGGGTTGAGGGTGCGCAGGAGTTGGCCGAGGACGTCGTTGTCCAGTTCCTGATACTCGGTCTTGGGCAGCACGCCGCGCAGGCTGTCGTAGTCCGCCTCGATGGACTCCATGGCTGCGATGATGGCCTTGGCGCGGTCCGCGCCGTCGGGCGATCCGACAAGATGGTCGAACTGCGCCTCGGGCCGTAGGAAGATGGCGCTCCGTCGGGAGAAGTCCTCCTTGGCGAGGGCGCGTCTCTTGCCGCCGCGGGTGGGCAGTCCGGCCTGGACAGCGTCCTTGACCACTAGGTAGCGGCTGTAGGCGTGGCGCAGGAACACCAAGCCCATGACCGGCAGGAAGTACTCGTTGCTGGCGTAGTTGGAGTTGGCCCGCAGGGTATCGGCGGCCGTCCAGAGACGGCTTTCGATGGCCTCGATGTGTTCAAGTTGCGCCATGCGGTTTGCTGGAACTTCTTGTTTCTTTACGCCGCCATCGTGCGGATGCCGTACAGTGGTATGTGGGCGTCTCTGGTGACGAGGACAAGTCCTTCGGCTTGGGCTTGGGCGATCAGGAATCGGTCGAACGGGTCCCGGTGGTGCATCGGCAGCCTGCCCGCCTGTTCTGCATGATGGAAGGTCAGAGGTAGATGCATGAAGCCTTTTTCCTCGATCATCGCCGACAGATTGTCCGGTGCAGTCATGGTACCCTTCGCCCGCTTGACTGCGACCTCCCAACTGGTAACGGCGCTGACGAAGACATCGTTGCCGGGATTCGCGATTGCCGTACGGGCTGTCTCGGTTAGTCGCGCAACATCGGTTAGCCACCATATGAATGCGTGGGTATCGAGCAACAGGCGCGACACGTTAATCCTCATCCGGAAAAATCTTCGAGTTCTCGATCAGGTCCATGATCTCTTCGTCAGGCTCGTCGAAATCCGGAGACATCCAGATCTTTCCCTCCAGCCCCCCTGGCTGTCGTTTCTCCACGCGCTTCCGGTACGGCTCCAGCCGCAGATAGGGTTCACCGGCCTTGGCGATCACGATTTCTTCCCCTTCCCAAGCCAGCTTACCGAGTCGGGAGAGCTGTGATTTGGCTTCGTGCATATTGACCTTCATGGTGTTCTCCAGGCAACTAAGTCCAGCTAAGTCTTGGACCGATAACCATGCCCTGTCAAGGGAGTCGCATGCTTCTTGAAGTTGGGGCGGCTGATGCAGGTGCTGTTGCGAGCCGCCCGGCACTCCGGGCAAACTTCTCACTTCTTCCTCGCTGGTGTATGATGTTCCATCCTCAATGGGCCGCGCGCTCCGGCGCGGCGGTCCGGCATGGAAGCAGGTTCGACATGAGCGAAACGGATTCAGGCGGTGTCTTCTCGGACCACGAGCGGGCGGCTATCGAGGCGGCGGCCGCGCGCATCGTCCCCTCGGACCAGGAGCCCGGCGCGCGGGAGGCCGGCGTCATCGAGTACATCGAGGGACTCCTGGCAACGGACGACGTGGATACGGACATCAGTCCCCGGGAAAAGAAGGAGTACGCCAACTTTGTCCTGGGGTCCATGGGGGGGCGCACCGAGGAACAGCAGGCCACGCTGTTCAAGCTGAACGGGCTGGGCAGCCGGCACCGGCAGGCTTATCGCGACGGGGTCGCGGAGTTGGACGGGCTGGCGGCAGGGCTGCGCTCGGGAGCGGACTTCTGCGGGTTGGACGGCGCGGGGCAGGATCAGGTCCTGAGCATCCTGGACGAGCGCAACGACCCGTTCTTCACGCTTCTCCTCACCCACACCATGGAGGGGTTCTACGGCCATCCGCGGCACCGGGGCAACAAGGACCGCGTGGGCTGGCAGGTCCTGGGATACCCCGGCCCGAGCTTTCCCCACGGCAACGAATCCCCTTACGGCTGGTACGACGCCAACGTGCCCGACAAGTTCGCCAGGGACGACAAGGACCGCGGTTAGAGGTGGGCTCGGAGGAGATGGGGTAGATGGCAAAACGCGAGACAGTCGACGTCTGCATCGTGGGAGGCGGGGCCTCGGGCCTGGTGGCGGCCAAGGAGCTTACGGAGGCGGGCATGACCGTGTGCGTGCTGGAGCGGGGCCCCTGGTACAAGCGCGAGGACTTCGCCCTGGGGGACGAGCTCCTCTACAAGCGGCGCAACTTCTTCTGGCCCACGGTGGAGCTCGAGCCGCGCACTTGGCGGCCCAATGCCGACACCCCGGCCGAGATCCTGTCCACCAAGACCCAGACCTTCTCCAACGCCATGTGCGTGGGCGGCGGGACCATCCACTACAGCGGGCTTTCCTGGCGTTTCCACGAGTCGGACTTTCGTGTGAAGTCCGAGGACGGTCCGGTCGCGGGCACGACCATCGAGGACTGGCCCATCTCCTATGACGACATGGAGCCCTTCTACGAGAAGGCGGAATGGACGGTGGGGATCTCGGGCCAGGGCTGGTCGAGCCCCTTCGATCCGCCGCGCAAGCGCGACTATCCGGTGGGGCCGGCGGCCCGCAACAGTCCCGGCGCAGCCCTGGAGAAGGGCGCCCGCAAGCTCGGCCTGCACCCCTTTCCCACACCCCTGGCCATCCTCACCGGCGACTACGACGGCCGTCCGGGCTGCATCGGCAAGGGGATGTGCTCTTCCTACGGCTGCCCGGTGGGGGCCAAGTCCAGCACCCTGGAGTCGCTGCTGCCCAAGGCGCTGGCCACCGGGCGCCTGGAGATCCGCCCGCTCTGTCTGGCGCGGGAGATCACCCTGGGCCGGGACGGCAGGGCCTCCGGGGTGACCTATTTCAACGCCGAGGGCGAGGAGGAGCACCAGCCGGCCAAGTTGTTGGTGCTGGCGGCCGGCGGCGTGGAGACGGCCCGGCTGATGCTGCTGTCCGAGTCTTCGCGGTTCCCCCAGGGGCTGGCAAACCGCAGCGGGCTGGTGGGCAAGAACCTCATGTTCCATTCCCCGGGCGTGACCCTGGTGGTGACGTTTCCCGAGCCGCTGGACGGCCACAAGGGCACCTCCAGCACGCGGGTGCTCCACGACTTCTACAAGACGGACACCAAACGGGGTTTCATCCGCGGGGGCTTCATGCACCCCCGGGCCCACGGCGGCGACCCCATCGAGCTGGCGCTCCGGCCCATCCACGGCAAGCGCTGGGGCAAGGAGCACAAGGACTCCATGCGCGAGACCTGGCGCCATTACCTACACAGCCACTGCACCGGCGAGAGCCTTCCGGTGGAGAGCAACGCCGTGGATCTCGACACCGAGGTCACGGACTGCTACGGGCTGCCGGTGGCGCGCGTCACCTACACCAGCCACGAGAACGACGTCCGGCTCGCTACCTACCTGGGTGAGCGTTCACGCGAGATCTACGAAGCCGCGGGGGCGACCCGGATCATCGTGCCCAAGCCCGAGACCCGCAAGCTCCACAACCACCAGATGGGCACCTGCCGGATGGGCAACGACCCGGAATCGTCGGTGGTGGACAAGTGGTGCCGTTCCCACGACGTGTCCAACCTCTTCATCGTCGACGCCAGCGTGTTCGTGACCGCCGCCGGACTCAATCCCACGCTCACCATCGAGGCCAACGCCTTCCGCGTTTGCGATTACATGGTGGCGGAAGCGCGGCGGGGCAACCTGATCCATTAGTGTAGTGGCCGAGAGGCGGTGCGGGCAGGCCGGGAAACTCCAAACAGGCCGCGTCCCGGGCGGAGAACGATGACTACGGCGCGCCAGGTACTCAAGGATGTCTTCGGGTTCGACGGGTTCCGTCCCGGCCAGGAGGGCGCCATCGAGGCGTTGCTGGCCGGGCGTCACGTGCTCACCGTGATGCCCACCGGATCGGGCAAATCGCTGTGCTTCCAGGTCCCGGCCCTGGCCCTGGGCGGCCTGACCGTGGTGGTGTCTCCGCTGGTGGCGCTGATGCAGGACCAGGTGGCCGCGTTGCGGCTCGCGGGCGTTGCCGCGGACGCCATCAACTCCGCAAACGGGCGCGCGGAGAACGTTGCCGCCTGGCGCCGGGCCGCAAGCGGCGAGACGCGGCTCCTGTACATGGCCCCGGAGCGGCTGATGACCGAGCGCATGCTGGAGGCTCTCGCCCGGCTCCCCGTCAAGCTGTTCGCCATCGATGAGGCCCACTGCATCTCGCAGTGGGGTCCGTCGTTCCGTCCGGAATACGAGGACCTGTGCCGGCTGCGGCATCTCTTTCCCGAGGCGCTCATCGCCGCGCTGACGGCCACCGCGGATGCCATCACCCGCGAGGACATCGCCGAGCGGTTGTTCGGCGGCGAGGTGGAGTCGTTCGTCCTGGGCTTCGACCGTCCCAACATCCGGCTGTCCGTGGAGATGAAGCGCGACTGGAAGCGCCAGTGCCGAAATTTCGTCGCCCGTCACCCCGGCGAGAGCGGCATCGTCTATTGCCTGTCGCGCAAGAAGACGGAGGAGACCGCGGCGCTCCTGGCGGCCGACGGCGTCCGGGCGCTCCCTTACCATGCGGGCATGGAGACGGAGGACCGGGAGGCCCACCAGAACGTCTTCATGACCGATCCGGGGGTGGTCATCGTCGCCACCATCGCCTTCGGCATGGGCATCGACAAGGCGGACGTGCGCTACGTCCTGCACACCGACCTGCCGGGCAGCATCGAGTCCTACTACCAGGAGATCGGCCGCGCCGGGCGCGACGGCCGGCCCGCGGAAGCCCACATGCTCTACGGCCTGGCCGACATCCGCATGCGGCGGCAGTTCATCGAGGACGAGGACGCCGGACCGGAACGGCGGCGCCGGGAGCACAAGCGCCTTGATGCGCTGCTGGGGTATTGCGAGGCTCCGACCTGCCGGCGGGCGACCCTGCTGGAGTATTTCGGCGAGCGGCTCGAGGCCTGCGGCAATTGCGACGTCTGCGTCGACCCGGCCGAGCGCGTCGACGGCACCGAGGACGCCCAAAAGGTCCTGTCCGCGGTCCGTCGCACCGGCGAGCGGTTCGGCGCGGCCCACGTCATCGACGTCCTGTGCGGGACCCCGACGGAGAAGGTCGAACGCTCCGGCCACCACTTGTTGCCCACCTTCGGGGTGGGGACGGGCCGGGGCAAGAACGAATGGCGCTCCCTGATCCGCCAGATGGTGGCCACCGGGTTCCTCAGGCTGGACATCGGGGGTTACGGCGGCATCTCCATCACCGGCAAGGGCCGCGGCCTGCTGCAGGGCGAGAGCGTGTTCCTGTACCGCCGGGACACGGTGCTCGCCCGGTCGCCCGAGCCCGCCCGGAAGGCGGGCGAACTTCGGCACGGCCAGCAAGATCAGGCAGGTGGCCCGGCCTGGTCGCCCGAGCCCGCCCGGAAGGCGGGCGAACCGCGCGGGAAGGAACCGGACGGCCCGCTGAGCGGCTCCCAGGCGGCGCTGTTGGACGTCCTCAAGGCGCTTCGACTCCGGCTTGCCAGGGAGCGCGAGGTGCCGGCCTATATCGTTTTCTCGGATCGCACACTGATCGACATGGCGCGCCGCCAGCCCCGGACCGAGGAGGAGTTCGCCCAGGTGAACGGGGTCGGCGCGGCCAAGCTCGAGGCCTTTGCGGCGCCGTTTCTGGCTGCCATCGAGAGCGCCCTTGCGGATGCCGGCTGACGGCGGCATGCGGCAGCCGGCGCGCATGGAGCGCCCCCGCCCGCCCGAGTTCGCTACCCGCGTCTCCTACCGGTTGCGTATGAGCTTCGGATCGATGATGTCGCGCAGACCGTCTCCCAGCAGGTTGATGCCGAGGACGGTGACGAAGATGGCGATGCCCGGGAAGATGGTGAGCCAGGGCGCGCGGTACATGTAGCTGCGGCCTTCGCTCAGCATGGAGCCCCAGGTGGGGATGCTGGGCGGGACCCCGAGCCCCAGGAAGCTCAGGCTGGCCTCGGTGATGATGACCACCGCCATGGCGAAGGTGGCGATGACCATGACGCTGGGCAGCGTGTTGGGGATCACGTGGCGCATGATGATGTAGCGGTTGCTGGCCCCCAGCGCCCGGGCAGCCTGGACGAACTCGCGTTCCTTGAGCGACAGCACTTCCCCCCGGACCACTCGGCAGTACTGAACCCACCGGCTGAGCACCAGCGCGATGATGAGGTTCACCAGGCCTTGTCCCAGGAAGGCCATGATGGCGATGGCCAGCAGCAGGAACGGAAAGGCGAGGAAGATCTCCGTGGTCTTGTTGATGGTCTCGTCGATGAGCTCGCCGAAGTATCCCGCCACTGCCCCGAGAAAACAGCCCAGGATGCCCGCCAGGAATACGGTGGCGGCGCCCACCAGGAGCGAGATGCGCGAGCCGTAGATGACCCGGCTCAGGAGGTCCCGGCCGAGGTTGTCGGTGCCCATGACGTGCGGGTTCTCGGCCAGGTCCATCGAGGGCGGGCGGAGCCGCTGCTCCAGGCTCTGCTCCTGGGGATCGTAGGGCGCCAGCCAGGGCGCCCCCAGCCCGCAGACGCACAGCAGGAGCACGATGGCCCCGCCGGTCATGACCTTCGCGTAGCGCCGCCAGCCGATCACAGCCGTATCCTCGGATCGACCCACGTGTACAGCAGGTCCACCATCAGGTTGACGAAGAAATAGACCATGGCGAAGAAGAAGATGACCCCCTGGGCCAGCTTGTAGTCCCGGGTGGTGATGGCCTGGATGAGAAGGCTGCCGATGCCGGGCCAGGAGAACACCGTCTCGGTGATGACCGAGCCGCTCAGGAGAGCGCCGAGCTGGAGGCCGAGAATGGTGATGATGGTGATGAGGGCGTTGCGGAGCGTGTGCTTCCAGATGACCGTGCGCTCACTCAATCCCTTGGCCCGGGCGGTGGTGATGTAGTCCTGCCGGATGACCTCCAGAACGCTGGAGCGCGAGATCCGCGTGATGATGGCGGCGAAACTCGTTCCCAGGGTAATGGCGGGCAACAGGATGTGCTTGACCGCGTCCCAAAAGGCCGCGAGGTCCCGCGCGATCAAGGCGTCCAGCAGCACGAGTTGGGTCACCTCCGGCACGTTGACGCCGTAGGTCAGGCGGCCCGCCACCGGCAGCAGGTTGAGCTGGCCCCCCAGGAAGAAGATGAGCATGATGCCGAGCCAGAAGTTGGGCAGCGAGATGCCCACCAGCGCCAGGGTCATGCCCGAATGATCCCACAGTGAGTTATGCTTGATGGCGGAGTAGACGCCGATGGGAAGCGAGATGATGACGGCGACCAGAAGACTCGCGAGCGCCAGCTCCACGGTGGCCGGCAACCGCTCTGCCACGAGCTGCGTGACCGACTCGCCGTAACGCATGGACTCGCCGAAGTTCCCCTGGACGGCCTGCGTCACGAACTGCCAGTACTGGACGATGATGGGCTGGTCGAGCCCCCACTCGCGGGTGACCTCCTCGATTTCGTGAGGCTCCGCGTCCTCTCCGAGCAGGAGCGTCACCGGGTCTCCCGGCGCGAGCTGCATCAGGAGGAAGACCAGAAAGGACATCCCGATCAATACGGGTACGGCCCCGATAATCCTGCGCCGAATCATCTGAAGTTACAGCCCCATCTGGGCCAGCGACCGGTCGAGCCGATCGAGCGCCTCGTCCACCTGGTCCCGCGTGACGTTCAGGGCGGGGGTGATGCGGATCACATTGCCCATGAGTCCGCCCTTTCCGATCAGCAACCCGTTCTGCCTGGTCAACTCGAAAAGCCTCGTTACGGCTTCCGGACTCGGGACCTTGTCCGGGCCCACCATCTCGATGGCCTGCATGAGACCCATGCCGCGAATATCCCCCATGAGGGGATACTTGTCCTTCAGGGACACCAAGCCCTCCCGGAGTTGCCGTCCCCGATCGGCCGCGTTGGTCACCAGATCTTCGCTCTCGATGACTTCCAGGGTGGCGAGGGCCGCGGCGCTGGTCACCGGGTTGCCGCCGAAGGTGGAGATCGACAGTCCCCTGACGCTGTCGGCGATCTCCGGCCGGGTGATGGTGCCGCCGACGGGCACGCCGTTCGCCATGCCCTTGGCAAAGGTCATGATGTCCGGCTCCACGTCCCACTGCTCGATGCCGAACATCTTGCCGCCGGTCCGGCCCCATCCCGTCTGCACCTCGTCGCAGATGAACAGGCCGCCGTACTTGTGCACGATGTCGGCGACCTCCCGGAAGTACTCCTTGGGCGGCGTGATGAACCCACCGACTCCCTGGATCGGCTCGGCGATGAACGCGGCGATCTTCCCCGACGTGGCGGTCTGGATCGCGCCTTCCAGGTCCTTGGCGCACTTGAGGTCGCAACCGGGATAGGTGAGCCCGAACGGGCAGCGGTAGCAGTAGGCATTGGGAATGTGATGGACGTTCGGGCTCGCGGTGGGATTCAGCCGCCACGTATAGTGCCCGGTGAGGCTCATGGCCAGTTGGGAACGGCCGCTGTACCCGTGGCGCAGGGCAATGACGTCCTGGGACCGGGTGTAGAGTTGCGCCGCCAGCACGGCCGTCTCGTTGGCTTCGGTGCCGCTGTTGGTGAAAAAGGACTGCTTCAGCGCCCCGGGGGTGACGGCGGCGAGCTTCTCGGCCAGGCGGACGTGTGGTTCGTTGGGGTAGAGGGTTGAGGTGTGCTGGACCTTGCGCGTCTGCTCCTGGATGGCGGCCACGACCTTGTCGTTGCAGTGGCCGACGCTGATGGTCACGATGCCGCCGAAGAAGTCCAGGTACTCCCGCCCCTCCACGTCGTAGACCAGGGAGTCCTTGGCCCGGTCCACCACCAGCGGCTCTTCATAGTAGTTGGCGACGCAGGAGAACAGGTACTCCTTGTGCTTGGCCAGAATTTCCTGCTGTTTGTTCGGTTCCATGCAACTCTCGCAAACGCCGCCCCTGCTGTCACGGAGGACGCTACCGTAACACAAAGCGGCCGAAACGGTCAAAGTTGGCGGCTCGTCGCGGCCGTCGGCGCGGGCGCCCTGGAACGGGTCGGGAAACCCCTAGCGGGCCTCGCCGTACAGCCGCTTCAACCTTGCCGGCGGCACACCGGCGAGGTAGAGGAGTTTCAAGGCCCACATGAGCAGGATGGTCCGTACCGGGCCGTTCCGCTCCCACCGGCGGGCCGAGCTTACCACTCGTGACCTGAGACAGGCGATGCGCCCCTCCCTCTTGAGCGCGCGGCAGAACGCCACGTCCTCCATGATGGGTATTTCCGGGAAGCCGCCGAGCCGCTCGAACACGGCTCGCCGGGCGAAGATGGCCTGATCCCCCGTGGCCACCCGGGTCAGGCGCGAACGCAGGCTGATCATGCGGCCGACGACTCGGAGCAGAGGGCGCGCACTGTCCAGACGGATGTCGAACCGGCCGCCCACGCAGCCCGGGTCGGCCATGCCGCTTTCGATGTCGAGCCTCGCGGTGACGGGCAGTCGGGTGTCCGCGTGGAGGAACAGGAGCACGTCACCGGCGGCCTTCCGCGCGCCCTGGTTCATCTGTGCGGCGCGGCCCCTGGCGGAGACCACCAGACGGGCGGGGCCGTCCCGTACGGCTTCCGCGGTACGGTCCGTGCTGCCGCCGTCCACGACGATGATCTCGCAAGGTTGGACACGCGCCGAGTCGTGTACGGTCCCGGCGATGGCTCGTTCTTCGTTCAGGACGGGAATGATGATGGAAAGCCGCATGGACGGGCTGTCCGTTGCCGGGCAACTCGTCCGTCAGATCAAGGCGCCGCCGCAACTGCTGCCGGTGCCCGCGGTACAGGCGAAGCAATGGTTCCCCGTGAGGATGGACTGGTCCACGAAGTCCGCTGCCGAGAACTCCCGTATATGAGGTTTCTTCCCGTTCACCCGGCCCAGGGGCATGTCGAGCATCTGGTTGAAGTCGCAGTCGTACACCGAGCCGTCCCATGCCACGCTCAACAGGTCCCGGCACATGACCTTTTCCACCGTTTCGGCGTTGAAGTTGTCCTCCAGGAGGTTCAGGTAGTCGTCGTATTGTCCCCGCTGCTTGAGGAACCTCCTGAAGCGGGTGATGGGCATGTTGGTCAGGCAATAGAGACGGTTGAAGACGATCCCGAAGTCATCGCCGAGCATGCGCCGGTAGTCCCCCTCGAGTTCCTCCTGTGGCGGCGGCAGGTAGTTGCCCATGGGGTTGTAGACGAGGTTGAGTTCCAGGCCCGAATCGGGTTGGCCGTAGCCCAGGCGGTTGAGTTCCTGCAGCCCGCGCACGCTCAACTCGAAAGTGCCGTTGCCGCGTTGACTGTCCACGTTCTCCTTGGTGTAGCAAGGCAGCGAGCAGACCACCTCGACCCGGTGACGCTTGAAGAACTCGGGCAAGTACTCCTTGCCCTCCTCGTAGAAGACCGTCAGGTTGCAACGGTCCATCACGTGACGTTCCATTCCCTTGCAGGACTCCACCAAGTAGTCGAAGTGAGGGTTCAGTTCAGGCGCGCCCCCGGTGATGTCCACGGTGGGGATTTCGGAGTTTTCGAGAAACCGCAGAACGTCGTCCACGGTGGTCCGGTCCATCATTTCCTTGCGGCCCGGACCGGCCTCCACGTGGCAGTGAAAGCACGACTGGTTGCAGTACTTCCCCATGTTGATCTGAAGCACTTGCAGGGTTTGCTTGTGCAGGGAACGACCGCTTGCCCTGACCTTGTCGTCGAAAGTTTCCGTGGCAACCTCCCGGGAACCGAATTGGCCCGTTCGCCTCAGGGGCCTCTAACAGGGCCTCGGGCAGTGTTGCAATTAGGTCTTTCCTGGTCAAGACTTGCTGCGAACTTTCTTTGGCCGGGTTCCGGGACTTTCCCGCGGGTCAGGAGTCCGGCCGTTGAACCACGGTTGTCTCCAAGTCGCCGGCGACGACCGGATGAACGGGGGGAGCATGGATCCTCTTTCGAGAGAAATACTGACCTTTTGGTTCGGAACCGTCGACCTGAGCGTCGAGATGGAGAAACGCCAGGTGTGGTTTCGGGCGACTCCGGAGTTCGACCGGCATCTTGTCGATCACTACACCGGGGTCCACGAGCGGGCGGCCGCAGGCGAGCTCGACCACTTCAAACGGACGCGGGAAGACTGCCTGACCCTGATCATGGCTCTGGACCAGTTCCCGCGAAACATCTATCGCGGCACCCCCCGTGCCTTCGCCACCGACCCCAAGGCCCGTGAGATCGCCGGGTATGCCCTGGAGGCGGGTTACGACCAAGGCCTGGCCCGCTGGCCGAGGACTTTCATCTACCTGCCGTTCGAGCACAGCGAGCTGATGGCCGACCAGGAGCGGGCGCTGATCCTCTACCGCAGCCTCGGCAACGAGGATTCCATGAGGGCCGCAACCGGCCATCACGACGCCATCAAGCGCTTCGGCCGTTTTCCCCATCGCAACGCGGTCATGGGACGCCCCAACACCCCGGAAGAGGAAGAATACCTCCGGGACCCGCCCCTCTGGGGCAAGACCGCAACGGAGGCAGCGGAGCTGGAGGCGCGGAAGGCGGCCCTCGAGAAAGAGGCATAGACCGTTTCCGGCCTGCCCGGAGTCGGGCGGCCAGCGGACAAGTCCGAATGCGGGCGAGTCGGCTGCGTCAGTCGGTCAGGATCCGGATATGGTTGACGTCGAGGGTGACGGTAACCTGGTCGCCGGCGGCGAAAACCCGGCGCCCCGATTGATGGGGGTCGTCCACCACCAACGCGTTGTCGCCGACCGCGACGGTGTACCGGAGCAGGTTCCCGAGGAACTCGCGGTGCTGCACCCGGCCGGTGAAGGCAGCGGCGGCAACCGCGCCGTCCGGCACGGCGATGCTTACGTCTTGCGGGCGGAACATGGCGGTCCGGCCGTCTCCCGGCGCGTGGTTGCCGCTGGTGAGCGGCAAGACGATGCCGCCGGCCGCGATGAAGCGCGTGTCTCCGTCCACCGCCTCCACGCGGCCGGCGAGCAGGTTTGCGGTGCCGAGAAAATGGGCGACGAAGCGGTTGACGGGCTTGTCGTAGAGGTCCATGGGCAAGCCCACCTGTTGCAGGACCCCGTCGTCCAGCACGGCCATTCGGTCCGAGATGGTGTTGGCCTCCTCCTGGTCGTGGGTGACGAAGATGGTGGTCAGCTTCAGTTCCCGCTGAAGGTCGAGGATCTCGCGGCGCATCTGCACCCGCAGGTTGGCGTCCAGATTGGACAGTGGCTCGTCCAGGAGCAGGACCCGAGGCTCGACGATGATGGTGCGGGCCAGCGCCACCCGTTGCTGCTGGCCGCCGGAAAGCTGCCACGGACGCCGGTCGGCGAGGCTCAGGAGGCCCACCAGATCCAGGGCTGCTTCGACCCGTTTCGGGATCTCCGCCGCCGGAACCTTGCGCTCCTCGAGGCCGAAGGCGACGTTCTTGTACACGGTCATGTGCGGCCACAGTGCGTAGGACTGGAAAACCATGCCGACGTTGCGCCGCCACGGCGGCAGCCGTGTCACGTCGCGCTCGCCGATCAGGATACGCCCACGGGGCATGGGGCCGAAGCCGGCGATGCAGCGCAACAGGGTGGACTTGCCGGAGCCGGACGGGCCCAGGAAGGTGAACAGCTCACCCGGTTCGATGCGCAGTTCCACGTCCTTCAGCACGTCCGCGGTATCGTAGGCCAGGCTCAGTTTCTCGATGACGACGCCGGCGGCGGTTTCCGATGCCATGTCAGACTCCCGCAACGACGGCCACGTCCGGCGCCCGCTGGGTCTCCTTGCGCCGGATGATGCGGTGCGAGACGTAGGTGGTGATCCCGACGATGACCACGGCGATGATGCCGAGGGCCGCGCCGGGGCCGCGCCCGGCCGCCGACTGCATGAACTCGTAGATGCCGAAGGCGAGCGGCCCGTCCGATTCCTGCGATACCAGCATGATGGTCGTGGACAGCTCCACCGACGCGGTGGCGAAGCTGGTGACGAAGCCGGCGACGATGCCGCCCGACATCAGCGGCACGACGACGCGACGGACCGTGCGGCCCTTGGTCGCGCCCAGGTTCTCGGCCGCCTCTTCGAGCATGACGCTGATCTGCTGCAGCGCGGCGGTGCAGGCGCGCAGCGCGTAGGGCAGCCGCCGGATGGCCAGGGCAACCACGATGATCACCCACCAGGACGCCAGGGGCTTGTCGACGATGGGCACGTTGAACTCGTAGAACGTGCGCAGATAACCGATGCCCAGCACCACGCCGGGAATCGCCACCGCCCCCATGGCGGCGTAGTCCAGCCATTGCCGGCCGATGAGCCGGGTGCGCCAGACGACGTAGGCAATGGCGGTGCCGAAGACCACGTCGATGGCCGCGGCGAGGCCGGCGTAGAGAAGCGTGTTGGTGATGAACTCGAACGAGGTCGAGAGCACCCGCAGGTAGTGCGCGACGGTGTAACCGTCGGGCAGCACGCTGAACGACCACACGGTGCCGAAGGAAAGGATGGCGAGGCCGAAGTGCGGCGTCAGCACGAGCAGCAGGATGAAGATGACCACGCCGTGGCAGGCGGTCTTCTCCCACGGCCGGAGGTCGCGTACACAGCACACGAGTGCGCAACCCACAGCGATTATGTTGCGGAAATGATACACTGTCAATCTCCCGTCGTGGTTCAGCGGGGCTTTTCCGAGACGGGCAGAGTGTGTAGATACCATTGGCGTAGCAAAGGTTTTTTTTGACGACCATGCCTATCGAGATTCCGGTCACACGCGTACAGGAGCCAAAGGCCAGGCCACGGGACGCCCAACTCGGCTTCGGCCAGGTGTTCACCGATCACATGTTCCTCATGGATGGGGCTGTGGACGCGGGTTGGTCCAACCCGCGCATCGTACCCTACGGCCCGCTGGCGTTGGAGCCGGCCACCGTGGCGCTGCACTACGCGCAGAGCGTTTTCGAAGGACTCAAGGCCTACCGCGGACAGGATGACGCCGTCCGGCTGTTCCGGCCCGACCGGAACATCGCCCGTTTCAACCGTTCGGCGGCGCGGCTGTGCGTGCCGTTCATCGACCCCGACCTGTTCCTGACCGCTCTCAAGCGGCTCGTGGCAGTGGACCGGGACTGGGTGCCGCGTACGCCGGGCACCTCGTTGTACATCCGTCCGGTGGCGTTCGCGAGCGACCCCGACCTGCACGTGCAGCCCTCTCGCACCTACCGGTTCTTCATCATTCTCTCGCCGGTGGCCGCCTACTATTCGGAAGGCTTCAGGCCGTTGCGCATCCGGGTCGAGGACCGTTACGCCCGTTCGGTGCGGGGCGGCACCGGAGCAGCCAAGACGGCGGGGAATTATGCCGGCAGCCTGATGGCCGCAGAAGAAGCCCAACAGGCCGGCTTTGCCCAGGTCCTGTGGCTGGACGGCCTGCATCAGGAATACATCGAGGAAGTCGGCTCGATGAACATCGCGTTCGTGATCGGAGACGAGCTCGTGACTCCGCCGCTCACCGGCACCCTGCTCGAAGGCGTGACGCGTGACTCCGTGTTGCAACTTGCCAGGGATCAGGGCATGCAGGTGGCCGAGCGGCCGGTGACCATCGGCGAAGTGCTCGCCGCGGCGCGGAACGGGACGCTGCGTGAGGTCTTTGGCACCGGTACCGCCGCGGTCATCTCGCCGGTGGGTGAGCTGTCCTACAAAGGCGAGCGGGTCCGTGTCCATGACGGCGAGGTGGGTCCGCTGTCACAGCGTCTGTTCGATGATCTGTCGGACATTCAACTCGGCCGCCGGCCGGACCGGCATGGCTGGATGGTGCCAATCCAGGACTGACAGGCAAACGTGTCCGCCTCGAACGCGTCAATCTACCGCGCGGTTCCCTGCCTCTTTGCGACGCATCTGCTCTTTCCCTCGTTGGTCAGCGGCAACGTTCGAGGAGTCGTCTCACGAAACCCACGACATCGGCCTGGATCTCGTCGTCGGGACCTTGGGTGAGGAACTCGGCCGCACGCCGTGGCCCTATGCGGTCATGCTCACTGAAGTCCTGCTCCAGGATGCTCAATGCCTCCTTTGCAGACGGGTCGGGCAGCAACGACTTCAGCGAGGAAGCGACATCGTCGATGGTCGTTCCGTAGTTGCGGAGGACATAGTATAGATCATAGGCATCCTTGTTCTCTCCACGGTATCGGAATGCGAGGGACTTCAGCACAACATAGGCGCCCGGGCCGCATACCCACACCGCCCTGGCAGCCTCTTCCCCGAGGATGGTCCCGCCCGAGAGTGTGACTCGTCTGCGATCCAGGAAAGCAAGATGCAGCCCTGGTGCGATAAACGCCGCGAAATCCGGCTCAATGTCACGCAACTGGCCGCCTCTGTCCTCGGGACGGCTCGGCGGAATCAGAAAATCGACTGTGACCTTCTCCTGCCTCTCGATCTTCCAGCGTTGCCGGGTTGGATTGCCTTGGCCGCTCATGTCCTGTTCGAACCCGGCACTGCGCAGCCGCTCGGTCAAGGTACGGTAACGACCGTCAAGGAGTAGCTTGAGGGTGAGCCCTACGTCGAGATCCATGGTCCCGACATGGGAATCGGCCTCGGCCGGCAGGTCCTCCTGCTTGATCAGAAGCGACGGGACGAGACCGCCGATCACGACCAACTCATCCATGATGTCGCCGAGCTTGGTCGCGATGTATAAACAGGTAGCCCGCACGAACTCGGTGTGATCGGGTTCGTAGCCGGTAGCGGTCGTGGGTTTGTCAGTCACCGGCCCTCCAGTGTAGATGCTCGCTCCTCAACTCACGCGCAACGTCTCTTGCTCGTTCGGGATGGGCGTGGAGGTCGAGGTACGCCTGGACCGGGTGGACGCAGTGAATGCCGTTCCACGTCGATGCACCGTGAAATACCCCTTCGTCGTTCGGGACGACGAGCCAGACGTTGGCGCCGCGGGCGTCCTCTCGAAACGACAGCGCCGTGGCCACGTCGGAGGAGGGTTCCTGTTGGAGATACACGCTCACGGTCCTGAAACCGGCGAAGCGACCCAGGCTCCACGCCGCAGAGAGGCCGGTGGCGGCATACGGGATGGATGCTCGGTTCAATCCGTCGCACAGTTGCCGCAGCAATGCGTCGCCGGAACGCGCCGCAACGTGGCCGCGCAGCACGTGATGCTTCGTGAAATCGTAGACCTCCCGCCAGGCATCGAGCAGCAGGTCGAGGTCGCGGGGCTGGATAGTCCCGGTATCGTTCCGGACGATCAGTCCTTCATCATCGAGCCTGGCTACCACCCGGCTCGTATAGCCTTCATCCGTACCGGTTGCCCGTGCGAGTTCGCGCTGGGTGAAGGGCCGGTCCGGGTGCATCAGCAGCCACCTTGTGATGCGTGAACTCATTGGAGCGAAGGCTGTGGACGGGCGTCCTCGCTGTTTGTACCGGTTGGGCTGGCCATCGATCAGGATTCGGAGCCCCGGTGCAATGATACGTGCGTTGCCAGAAAGGTCCAGCCATGCTACGCCGGATTCCGCACAACGATAACGGCCGATCTGGCCCATGAAAGGGACTGTTATCAGCGGGACCACGTGTCCCTCCGGGTATTCGGTTTGCTTTATCTCTTCCGTGTCGTAACGGACCTTCCTGATAACGGTGCCAACCGATGCGGCTGACCCGACGCTCTTCCAAGCCACCGCGAAGACGAATCGGCCAGCACGCAACACTGCATCGATTTGCGAGTCCCGACGGCTTACTCTTGCGGGGAACGCATGGCAATCGGGATCGACCAATTCCGCGAGACGTTCAGTGATCTCGTGAATAGCCTTCGGTTCAGATGGTATGTTCATGCTTGACTTAATAGCCTAATATGATGTGACTGTCAAGTAGCCATATTTAGTCATGTCGGGAAGGCTAGGAACTGCTGTGGCGCGTGCAACAAGTTGCCCAGAACCGCTGGGCTTCCCCGCGCGGTGGCCCTGTTAGAGGTGCGAGGCGGATTGGCGAAGAAAGATGGATTTGTTCTAGTTTCAGTGGGAAACATGGGGCACAACGAATGGGGCACAACGAGGAAGAGTTCATCTGTATACTTTCGGGTTGCAGGGTCGCATTGCAGGGAAGCGTCCCGGGCAAGCGATACGGGTCGCGTTCGTGAGTTCTTTTGTGAGGTGGCTAGGGAGAGCGCATGAATTACGGTTGGATGAAGAGCCCGGTGGGTGAGCTCCTGATCGTGGCGGACGACACGGCGCTCAGGATGATCAGTTTCCGGAAGGGACGGCATCCCGGCAAGGTCGCGGACGGTTGGCGAAAGGGCGGTGCGGTGGTGGCGGATGCGAGAGGGCAGCTCGACGAGTACTTCCAGGGGCGGCGGCGGCGATTCGACCTGCCCCTGGCTCCGTCCGGCACGCCGTTTCAGTTGAGCACGTGGACGGCGCTTCGGGATATCCCATACGGCGCCACCCGCTCCTACGGCGAGCAGGCGCGGGCCATGGGGCAGCCCCGGGCCGTGCGCGCGGTGGGAGCGGCCAACGGGCGCAACCCGATTCCCATCATCGTCCCTTGTCATCGAGTGATTGGCGGAGACGGGAGATTGACGGGCTATGCCGGCGGCCTCGACATCAAGAAGTTCTTGCTGGACCTGGAGCGGCGTCAACTGGCCTGAGTACCCCCGGACGGGTGGCGGCGCACTGGCCGTCGGGGTTCTTCCGCCTGCCGTGGTCCCGGACCCGATCAGCGGAGAAACGGAGCAGAGCCATGAGACTTGAAGATCGCGTTGCGCTGGTCACCGGCGCAGCCACGGGCCTGGGCCGGGTGTACGCGTTGCGATTGGCCGCGGAAGGCGCTCACGTCTGCGCCGCGGACGTAAGCGTTGCGGGCGTCGGGGAGACGGCTCGCCTGGTAGAGGAGCGGGGCAGAAAAGCCCTGGCGGTGGAGATGGACGTGACCTCGGAGGAACAGACCCTGGAGGGCGCGAAAAGGGCCTTCGATCACTTCGGCGGCATCGACATCCTCGTGAACAACGCCGGCATCGTGCGCAACACGCCGCGGGTTCCCATCGAGGAGACCGACGTGGCCGACTGGCACCGGATCATCGCGGTCAATCTCACGGGAACGTTTCTTGCCGCCCGGGCGGTGGTTCCCTACATGAAACGGTCCGGCAAGGGGAAGATCATCAACATCAGCTCGGGCGTGGCGCTCCACGGCCGCACCCTGAGCCATCAGTACGTGTCGTCCAAGATGGGCGTCATCGGGCTGACCCGTGCGCTGGCCACTGATCTCGGTCCCTTCAACATCAACGTGAACGCCATCGCGCCCGGGGGCGTTGACACCTCGGAGGTCCGGGAGGCGCCGGAGACGCCGTCGGACCACATGCTGCGCCAGCGCTGTATCGAGCGGCATCTCTATCCCAAGGACCTCGACGGCGTCGTGGCCTTTCTGGCCTCGGATGACAGCGACATGATCAGCGGGCAGGTGATCAACGTGGACGGCGGCCGGGTGTTCATCGCCTGAACGCCGTCCACCGTATTCGACAAGCTCGGGACGGGCGGAACGGGGCGGCGTCGAAGGAAGCCCGCTTGCCTAGCCCGGGTATTTGGCTCGCGCCTGGCGGCCGTGGCCCTTTTGCCCCACCACCTTGCCGTCCCGATACACGGTGGCGCCGCGCACGAAGGTGCGAACGGGAACGCCCCGCACCTTGCGGCCGGCATACGGCGTCCAGCCGATGAGACTGAGCACGTCTTCGTCGCGGATTTCCTTTTCCGCGTTGAGGTCCACCAGCACCAGATCCGCGTCGTAGCCCACCTCGATGCGGCCCTTGTTCTCGACGCCGAAGATCCGCGCGGGTCCGGTGGAGGTGGCCTCCACCACGCGTTCCAGGGGGATCTTGCCCTTGGAGGCGGCGTCGAACAGGAGGCTCAGGTAATACTGCGTCGAAGGCGTCCCGGTGTGGGCCTTCCAGCCGTCCTCCCAGCCGATTTCCTTCTCCTCGCGCGTGTGCGGGGCGTGGTCGGTGGCGACGATGTCGATGGTGCCGTCGCCCAATCCGCCCCACAGGCCGGGTGAGTTGACATCCGGCACCCAGTAGGAAAGGGCATAGGAGCCGAGCCGCTCGATCTCGCTCCAGTCCGGTCCCAGGAAGAGCGCCCAAGGGTTGATCTCCGCGCTCACCCGCTGGCCGTTGGCCTTGGCGCGGCGGATCATTTCCACGCTGCCCGCGGTCTGGATGTGGAGCAGATGGAGATGGACGCCGGTGGCCTGCTGCAGACGGATGAGGAGTTGGATCGCGGTTTCCCAGATGACGCCGTCGTGCGCGGCGTAGGCCTTGGCGTAGGCCAGACAGTCGCGTTCCCCGCGGTCCCAGAACTTCTTCTCGATGTGGTCCATCAGCGCCTGGTCGTGGGGATGGACCATCAGCGGCACGTTGGCCGCGGCGCATGCCTCCATGATCTCCATGAGCTTGCCGTGGTCGTGCACGCCGATGCCCGGCATGTGGGGGTAGTCCCGGCCCGTGTCCACCACCATGAACACCTTGAACGCCGCGATGCCCTGCTGCGCCAGCTTGGGGATCTCGTCCGGAATGGTGCCCGCCGGGTTGACGTTGTAGTCGATGATGGACTCCCGCTCGTAGACCCCGAACAACTGTTCGAGGCGCGGTACGGTGTTGGGCGGCGGCACCACGTTGGGCATGGCCACGGAGGTGGTGACCCCGCCGGCGGCGCACTGCATCGTGGCCGTGTGGATGTTCTCCTTGTAGTCGTACCCGCCGGGTTCGCCGCCCTCGCGGTGATGCGAATGCATGTCCACCGCGCCGGGTATCAGCGCCAGGTCGGCGGCGTCCACCACCTCGCCGGCCTCGGGCGCGGCGCCGGGTTGATAGATCCCGGCGATGGTCCCGTTCCGGATGCCGACGGATCCCCGGTAGCGGCCGTTGGCGTTGATGATCTCGGCATTGGCAATCAGCACGTCCAGCATGGAAGTTCTCCTTGGTGGGTTTCTGCTCGGTCGATGAGTGTATGCCCCTATGGTTTCAGCAACCGCGCCAGCGTCGGGTAGTCCCGCGCCACCGGAAAGGCGGAGTAGCGTTTGGTGATGGCGTCCGGTGGATTGAACAGCACTCCTCGGTCGGCGGTGCGCAGCATGCTCAGGTCGTTATAGGAGTCTCCCGCCGCCACCACGCCGAAGCCGATGCCCTTGAACGCCTTCACAGCCTTGCGTTTGCCGTCCCGTTGGCGCAGCACGTAGCCCGAGATGTACCCGGACCGGCTCACCGTCAGCCAGTTGCACAGCAGCGTCGGATTCCCCAGCTTCCGGATCAGCGGCATGGCGAACTCGTAGTAGGTGTCCGAAAGCACCACCACCTGAAACTGCTGCCCGAGGTCATCGAGAAAAGCCCTGGCGCCGGGGAGCGGCTCCATGCCGGCGATAACGCCCTGGATGTCGGCCAGCCGTATCCGGTTTTTCCGGAGGATCTTCAGCCGGTGTTGCATCAACTGGTCGTAGTCGGAGATGTCCCGTGTGGTCAGTCTGAGGTCGTCGTTGTGATAGTGCTCGGCGACCGCGATCCATATTTCCGGCAGGAGGACGCCTTCCAGGTCCAGGCAGCAGATTTGCATGATATCGATAAGTCCGGGTTTGAGCGGCGAGCACCTGAATCCGGGTGACGCGGCCTTGGGTATCGGGCAAGGCGTTTCTAGCACATCACGGAACCCGAGCAAAACGCAGCGTCCCTGACGGGCAGGCCTTTCTACCGTCCCGCCAAACCTGTCGTTCCGGGCGGAGCGAGGAATCTCGGCTACCGCGGGGGGACCCTTGGCTCTGCTCGGGGTGACAAGGGCAAGGTCCTGCCTTGACAGGTTCGCGAGCGCCGTGTCAATGAGAACACTCACCGAAACATCGAACAGGAGGAACGCGATGAGCATCGATACCGCTACGGTGGATGTTGCCGCTGAAGACGGCAAGTCCATGGGCCTCTACGTGGCTGCGCCGGACGGCGACGGCAAGAAGCCGGCGCTGCTGGTGATCATGGAGATCTTCGGCGTGAACGCCCACATGAAGGACGTGACCGACCGTTTCGCCAACGAGGGCTACGTGGCCATATCCCCGGATCTCTACTATCGACTGGACGAGCGCGTCATTCCCAACACCGACCGCGACGGCGCCTTTGCCGCCCGTGGCACGCTCTACGACACCAAGGTGGTGGAAGACCTGAACCGCGCCATCGCCTACGCCAAGGGACGGCCGGACGTGGACCCGGACCGGGTGGGTATCATCGGCTACTGCTTCGGCGGAAGGGTGTCCTGGATGGCGGCGTGCAACTGCCCCGGTCTCGCGGCGAGCAGCCTGTACTACGGCGGCCAGATCGCCGGCGGCCAGCGGGGCGAGAAGAGCCCGGTGGAGCCCGTGACCCAGGGAAACAACATCGACATACCGATGCAATGCGTCTGGGGCGGGCAGGATCAGGGTATACCGCAGGAGGCCCGGGACGCCATCGAGGAAACGCTGAAGGCCAACGGCGTGGACTACGAGTGGCACCTCTACGAGGACGCGGGCCACGCGTTCTTCTGCGACGACCGCCCGAGCTATCACGAGGCGTCGGCCAGGGACGTCTGGCCCAAGACCCTGGCGTTCCTGGACAGGCATCTGAAGGGGTAGGGAACACGCATCCGGGATTGGCGATCAGGTAAGCGATTCAAGGAGGCACACTTCGATGGCAACGAAAGAATACAAGACCGTACTGGTGGAGAAGGAGGACGGCATCACCTGGGTTATCTTCAACCGTCCGGAAAAGCGGAACGCCATGAGTCCGCAGCTCCACTTCGACATGTACGACGCGGTGACGGACGCCGAGGGAGACCCGGAGACCCAGGTGATGGTCATCACCGGAGCGGGCAGCAGTTGGTGCGCCGGCATGGACCTCAAGGAGTTCTTCCGCGAGGGCGACAAGAACCCCGAGTTTCAGCGGAAGGTGGGCTGGGCCAGTCAGGAGTGGCGCTGGCGCAAGCTCTTCACCTTTCCCAAGCCCACCATCGCCATGGTGAACGGCTTCTGCTTCGGCGGCGCCTTCACGCCGATGATCGCCTGTGACTTCGCCATCGCCGCGGAGGACGCGCTGTTCGGGCTGTCCGAGGTCAACTGGGGCATCCTGCCCGGCGGCCTCGTGAGCCGTGTGGTCACCGACATGATGACTCTGCGCGACGGCCTGTACCATGCCATGACCGGCGATCCGTTCGACGGCAAGAAGGCGGCGGAGATGCGGCTCGTCAACTTCGCCGTGCCCGCGGACCAGCTTCGGGCGGAAACCATCGCGTTGGCGAAGAAGCTCATGGAGAAAAACCCTTCGGCGCTTCGGGCCACCAAGCAGGCCTACAAGCTGGTGCGCAACATGGACTACTCCCAGGCCGAGGACTATCTGGCGGCCAAGGGGGCCCAGATCAAGATGCAGGACCGGGAGAGCGGCTACGACGAAGGGATCAAGCAGTTCATCGACGACAAGACCTACAAGCCGGGTCTGGGTCCCATGGCCCGGGTCAACAAGGTGTCCTAGCCGGTTGTGCCTTGACTCCGGGGGCACGACTGCATAGAGTTGGCAGGATTCTCAATCATGTGAACGTTTCAAGGAGGTATCGTCTTGATGGCAACCAAGGAATACAAGACCGTATTGGTGGAGAAGGAGGACGGCATCACCTGGGTCATCCTCAACCGTCCGGAAAAGCGGAACGCCATGAGTCCGCAGCTCCACTTCGACATGTACGACGCGGTGACGGAATGCGAGGGGGACCCGGAAACTCAGGTCATGGTCATCACCGGCGCCGGCAATAGCTGGTGCGCCGGCCAGGACCTCAGGGAATACTTCCGCGAGGGCGACAAGAACCCGGCGCTTCGCCGGCAGGCGAGTTGGTGCAGCCAGGAGTGGCGTTGGCGCAAGCTCTTCACCTTCCCCAAGCCCACCATCGCCATGGTGAACGGCTTCTGTTTCGGCGGGGCCTTCACGCCGCTGGTGGCCTGTGACTTCGCCATCGCCGCGGAGGACGCGCTGTTCGGGCTGTCCGAGGTCAACTGGGGCATCCTGCCCGGCGGCCTCGTGAGCCGGGTGGTCACCGACATGATGACTCTGCGCGACGGCCTGTACCATGCCATGACCGGCGATCCGTTCGACGGCAAGAAGGCGGCGGAGATGCGGCTCGTCAACTTCGCGGTGCCCGCGGACCAGCTTCGGGCGGAAACCGTCGCGCTGGCGAAGAAGCTCATGGAGAAAAACCCTTCGGCGCTTCGGGCCACCAAGCAGGCCTACAAGCTGGTGCGCAACATGGACTACTCCCAGGCCGAGGACTATCTGGCGGCCAAGGGGGCCCAGATCAAGATGCAGGACCGGGAGAGCGGCTACGACGAAGGGATCAAGCAGTTCATCGACGACAAGACCTACAAGCCGGGTCTGGGTCCCATGGCCCGGGTCAACAAGGCTTCCTAGCCGGATAACGACGAGTGTCACGTGGCGGGGCATCGGTCCGGACGTTGTCGGACCGATGCCCCAAAGGCCGGATGACGGCAATCACCGACCCAAGGAGGGAGCAAGCGATGAAGTCTATAGTACAGAAAGCCGTGCTTTCCACCTGTGCCGTGCTCGTGTTTGCGCTTTTGTTCGGAGCTTGGGCGTCCGCCGCGGACAAGCCCTTTTATCAGGGCAAGACGCTGAAGCTCATCGTCGACTATTCCGCGGGTGGACCCACGGACATCGAGTGCCGGATCTACGCCCGTCATCTGAAGAAGCACCTGAAGGGCAACCCCACCATCGTCATCCAGAATCGCGCGGGCGGCGGCGGCAACCTGGCGATGAACTGGCTCTATGAGCGGGCGCGGCGAAACGGCACCGTGATGGGTTGCCAGACCGCCAGCGGCCGGTACCAGGAATGGTTCGTGGGCGATCCCAAGAAAGCGGGTCTCCGGGCCAACATGGAGGAAGTCATCCCGGTCATGTTCACGCCCGTGGTCAGCGTCGGGGTGGCCAGGACGGACCTCGACCCGCCGCTCACCAAGTTCGAAGACATCCAGAAGGTGAAGACCTTCAACGTGGGTGGATTCCGCGCTGACAGCAGCAAGGACCTCAAGTTCCGCACCTTGTTCGACCTCGCCGGAGTGAACTACAAGTACGTCACGGGCTATCAGGGTTCGGCCGACCTGCTGGCGGCCTTCCTTCGCAAGGAGCTCGACTACGTGGACGGGAGCACGCCGTTCTATATTCCGCGGGTGAAGCCCATCGCGGTCGACAAGGGGACGGCCATTCCCTTGTGGTACGGCAGCGACGCCGAGATCCCCGCCATCGCGCCGGGCGTGCCCGCCCGTGAATTCGTCAAGAGGCTCTCCGGCAAGGAACCTGCCGGACCGCTGTGGCAGCTCTTTCAGATCCTGACCAGTTACCGGCAGATCCTCGCGCCTCCGGAGACCCCCAAGGCCGCGGTGGAAGCGGTGCGCGGGGCGTTCATTGCCCTCAGCAAGGACCCCGAGTTTCGCTCCGACTACAAGAAGTCCGTCGGCATCGAGCCGCATATGCTGACCGCGCCCAAGGACATCGAGAAGGCCATGAGGCCGTGGAAGACGGCCGGCGACGAGATGAAGCAGTTCCGCGCCAAATACGTGGATGAAGGGCGCAAGCTGGCGGCCAAGAAGTAGACCTTACGCTGTATCCCGTTGCCGGCCGTCCGCTTTACGGGCCGGCAACGGGTTCTTTCCAAGGGGCTCGACCCTTCCCCGACAATGCTGGAAGCTGCCCAACTGGGACTTGAGGGTATTCTCGCCTGGCCGGCCTTCGGCTATCTGCTGCTGGGTATCACCCTGGGTGTCTTCTTCGGAATGGTCCCGGGCCTCTCCGGCCTGTCGGGCATGGCCATTCTCCTGCCGTTCACGTTCGACCTTCAACCCTACGAGGCCATGGCGCTGCTCATGGGCATGTACGCCATCACCTCGACCTCCGACACCATATCGTCGGTTCTTCTGGGCGTTCCCGGCACCGCCGGCTCCCAGGCCACGATCATGGACGGCTACCCCATGGCGAAAAAGGGCGAGGCCGCCCGCGCGTTCGGGGCCGCTTACACGGTATCGGGTTTCGGTGGCGTCATTGGCGCCATCCTGCTGGTCCTCTCCATACCTATCCTGAGCCCGCTGGTGCTTTCCTTCGGCGCGCCGGAGTTCTTCTTCCTGGGTGTCCTGGGCATGGCCATGGTGGGGGCCTTGAGCGGCAACGCCCCGGCCAAGGGCATCCTCGTCGGCCTGCTGGCGTTGCAGCTCTCCATGATCGGCTACTCGCCGCAGGACGGCATCCCGCGCTTCTGGTTCGGCACGCCGTATCTGCTGGAGGGGCTTCCCATCGTCCCCTGCGTGCTGGGTCTCTTCTCGCTTCCCGAGGTGGTCGAGCTGGCCGTACGCCGCGGCACCTTGTCGGAGGTGCCGGAGATGGGCAAGGGTCTGTGGGACGGGGTGCGCGACGCCTTTCGGAACTGGTGGCTGGCGCTCCGGTGCGCGTTCATCGGCGCCTATATCGGCTTCATCCCCGGTCTCGGCGCCAGCATCGTCGACTGGGTGGCTTACGGTCATGCGGTCCAGTCCAACAAGGACCCCAAGGCGGAGTTCGGCAAGGGCGAGATACGCGGCGTGATCGCGCCGGAGAGCGCCAACAACGCCATGAAGGGCGGATCGCTGATCCCCACCATCGCCTTCGGCATCCCCGGAAGCGCCACCATGGCGATCCTGCTCGGCGCCTTCCTGATCCACGGCATCTACCCGGGTCCCGAGTTGCTCAGCACGCGGCTGGACGTGACCTTCTCGGTCATCTGGGCGCTGGTCATCGCCAACGTCCTGGCCGCCGTCCTGCTGATGGGTTGCACGAACCAGTTGGCCAAGATCACGACGATACGCGGCAGCATCCTCATCCCGATTATCCTGGTGCTGGTGTTCATGGGATCCTGGATGGCGACGCAGGAGTTGGGCGACTGGCTGGTACTGCTGGGGCTGGGGACGCTGGGCTACCTCATGAAGCGTTGGGGTTGGCCTCGGCCGCCTATTGCGCTGGGGATCGTCCTGGGCCCCATCATGGAGCGCTACCTCGACATCAGCGTCAGCCGTTACGGCTGGTCGTGGTTGTGGCAGCGGCCCATCGTCATCCTTTTGATCCTTCTGACCCTGGCGACGCTCTACTATGCAACGCGAAGTCAGATGCGCAAGTAGACCCGTCCTGCATGAATGCCGGCGTGTTTGAAGCCTGTCGAGGTATGTGATGCCACCACCACGGATCCGCGAGCACTACATCGAGAGCCTGAGCATACTGGCCCTGGCGGTCATGTTCGCTGCCGGCGTGATCACGGCCAGGGAATGGCCCGGGAAGACCGCCCTGTTTCCAACCGTGATCGGCGTCGCCGGTTGCATCATCGCGGCCTTTCTGTCGCTGTGGACCGGGATACGGGGAGGGGAGGCCAAGTCCCCGGAAGGTCCGGCCGGGGCCGCGGATATCTTCCTCGACGTGAACCTCCGCGGCGGCGAAGCCCTGAAACGCACCTTCATCATTTGCCTGTGGCTGTTCGGTATCTTCGCGGGCACGTGGCTTCTGGGCCAGCTCATCGCTTTGCCTTTGTTCGTATTTCTCTACCTGAAGGTCGGGTCCGATGAAGGATGGTTCCTGTCCCTGGGGCTGACGGCGTGCGTCATCGCCTTTCTCTACGGGGTGTTCGACCAGGTGATCCACGCTTCGTGGTACGAGGGAGAGCTGTTCCGTTTTCTGGGCATCGAACTGTTCTAGGGAAGACCGTCCGGAAGGGACCCTCCGGAGAGAACCAACACTGTCACGGCGGCGTCGGGAAGACCCGGCGGCGCCATCATCTCGAAAGAAACACCGACATGACCGAAGCGACGGAGAGAACCACCATTCGCCCCGCGGCCAACCTGCTGCACGCCAAGACCCTGGCCATCGTCGGCGCCTCGCCCAAGGGCAACTGGCCCAACCTGCTCTTTCACAACCTCAAGGCCGCGGAGTTCCCGGGGAAGGTCTTCCTGATCAATCCCAACTACCAGGAGATCTGGGACGCGCCCTGCTATCCGAGCCTGGATGCGCTGCCGGAGCCCGCCGAGCATCTGCTGATGCTGGTGCCGACCCGGGCGGTGATCCCCACTCTCCAACAGGCCGCGCCGCTGGGCGTCAAGGCGGCCACCATCTACAGCGCGGGCTTCGGCGAAGGGACCGATCCCAAGAGCCACGAGCGGGGCCGCGAGTTGACCGAGTTCTGCGAGGAGAGCGGTATCGTCTGTTGCGGCCCCAACTGCATGGGCGCCGCGTCGGTGAACCAGCGCATGATGACCTACGCGCAGCGCCAGCCGCTGCTCAAGGCCGGTCCCGTGGGCGCCGTGTTCCAGAGCGGCGGCTCCCTGGGGAACTGGATGAAGGGCGCGGCGGAGCGCGGCATCGGTTTCAGCTACGCGATTTCCAGCGGCAACGAGGTGAGCCTGGACGTGGTCGATTACCTGTCCTTTCTGATCGACGATGCCGATACGAAGATCATCGTGCTCATGGTAGAAGGCATCCGGCGCCCGAAGACGTTCCTGGAAACGGCCGCCCGGGCGCTGGAGAAGGACAAGCCCATCATCGTGGTGAAGCTCGGCCGCTCGGAGCTGGGCAAGCGCCAGGCCATCTCGCACACCGGCTCCCTGGCGGGCGACGACGAGGTCTTCTCCGCGGCGTGCGACCGCTACGGCATGGTGCGTTGCCACAGCCTGGAGGACCTCACGGAGATGACGCTGGCGTTCCTGCCGGGCCGGCGGCCACGGGGCGGGCGCGCGGCCATCGTGGTGAACTCCGGCGGCATGAAGGGCATCCTGCTGGACCACATCGAGGAGGTGGGGATCGAGCTGGCCACCCTGAGCGATGCGTCCAACCAGGCGCTTCGCCCCCTCATCCCCGACGACCTGGTGGTGGAAAACCCGCTGGAGTGCGGCGTGGCCGGCTTCGGCAACGAGAACACCTTCGCCGAGATCGTGCGCATTCATGCCGAGGATGACGGCGTGGACCTGCTGGCCATTCACGGCGAACTCCCGCGCTTCGGCGAAAAGCGCAATCCCGAGCTTCTGAAAAAGATTTCCCGGAGTATCGACAAGCCCATCGTGGCCCATGCCCGTTCCACCTACAGCCTCATGGACGAGAGCCGGGCCTTTCAGGAGGCTTCGGAGTTGCCGCACCTGCAGGGCATCAAGGCCACGCTGCGAGCGCTCAACGGTTTGGGCGCCTACGGCCACCGCCGGCGCGTGGGTATCCCGCCCACCCCCGCGCCCGACGGCAAGCCGGAGGATCTGGAAGGAGCCGCCTGGCGGCAGCAATTGGCCGCGTGCGGCCTGACGCCTCCGGCGGAAGCCGTGGCCGGCACCGCGGCGGAAGCCGCGGCCAGGGCCGGGGCGATGGGCTTCCCGGTGGCGTTGAAGCTCCAGTCCGCGGAGGTGGTGCACAAGACCGAGGTGGGCGGTGTGGTGCTGGGGCTGGAATCGGCCGACCGGGTCGAGCGGGCCGGAGCGGAGCTATTGGCCAAGGGGCCGGCGGGGTCGAAGCTGTTGGTGCAGGAGATGGTCAGCGGCGCCGAGGTCATCCTGGGAGCCCGGGTCGATCCGCAATACGGCCCCTTCGTCATGGTCGGTCTGGGCGGCATCTTCGTGGAGGTGCTGAAGGACGTGGCGCTGCGCCTCATTCCGGTCACCACCGAGGACGCGCAAGCCATGCTCCGGGAACTCAAGGGCTACAAGGTCCTCGAGGGAGTCCGCGGGCAGAAGCCTCGGGACGTCGACGCGCTGGTCCGGGCCATCACCGGCCTGTCCGCCCTGTTCGCCGCGCATCGAGCCCATCTGAGCGACCTGGAGATCAATCCGCTGATCGTCAAGGAAGCGGGGGCGGGGGTGGCGGCCGTGGATGTGAGAATCGTCAGACACCGATAGCGCCGACGGGGCGGGGCCCGGCCACGGACCCTCCGAGGCATCATTCCGTTTTCAACTCGAACCGTGAGAGACGTGTCCCCGGCCCCGGATGACCCTTGGTCCGGGCGCATTGCGCGGCCTGACACGCGACTCCATCACCTGTTCTACGACATGACCTTTCTCGAAAAGATCGCCGCGGCATTGATGGCCGGTTCCTGGGGGGTGACCGCCGGTATCCTGCTGCTGCCCTTTCTGGACATGGAGTACAACCGGCTGGTGGTGGCGGCCGGCGTGTACTTCGCCAGCCAGGTGATCTTCTGGACCGGTTGCGCCATCGGCGGCCGGGAACTGGTGCGGCGCTACCGGAAACGGCTCCCGTGGCTCTCGTGGGACAACTGGTTCGGGCAAAAGGGTTGAACGGGCTCCGGTCACGTCACGGCCTTCATGGAAGAAGGAATCTACGATGAAACTGCGCGCGGGTGAATCCTTCCGGCCCGCGTTGACCCTGCGGTCCACCCTGTAGTATCCCGCACCTCATGAGTACGCGAAACGGGACCATCGAAGGCATTCTGGCAGGGTTGCAGTCGAGGGAGCTGCTGCTGGAAATGGACTGGGCCGGCTGGCTGGCCATGCCCGCGCCTTACGGCGAGGTAGCGTTCGGCAGTGAAGAGGTGACGGCGCGGTACGAGCGGAACGGCTACGAGTGGGACATTCACGGCACGCTCTACACGCCGGACCGGGAAGTCGATGCCCGCCGCGCCTTCGTCGTGTTTCACGGCGGCGCCGGCAGCGAACGCATCATGGACCTGACGCCCGACGGCCGCCCGGGTTTGGCCCGGGCGCTGGCGATGCAGGGATTCAAGACGCTTTCCCTCACCTACCCGGGCCACTATCCGCCGGGCGGCGTCTGGCTGGAGCCTGTGCCGGAGCGCCTGCCGGTGTACCTGCTGAACCAGCAACTCCCGGCCGACGAGATCCTGGACCGCAATCTCAAGTGTACGTTCAATACCATCCTGCAGGGCGCCGGCCTCCTCACCGACCGGCACCTGGCGGGCCGGGACGTGCTGGCGTTCGGCCATTCCACCGGCGGACCGATGGCCGCCCATCTGCACCGGTTCGTGCAACGCGTCCGTGTGACGGGACTGCCGGGTTTCGGCTCCGGCGGTCCCGACGGCTGGCGCAAGGAGTGGCGCGACCAGACCGGGGCGGAGGAGTACCGCGAGATCCCCGTCGAACGGATTTCCCGGCGCTCGCCCGAGAGCTTTCGCGCGGCGAGATATGAAGACCCGGAAGACCTGACCCCTTGGGGCGGTCCCGACGAGTACATGGCTTGGGCCAATCCTTTGAGGTCCCAGATGAAGACCAGCCTGTGCGACAACCAGCACAACGCCGCCGTCGGGATCCTCGACCGGTACGTGGAGCGCACCGGCCTGCCGCGCGAGGAATACTACGATCATCTCCGGGACCCGGCCCCCGAGTGGCTGAAGGGCATCGGCGTGCTCCTGGTGGTGGGCGAGAACGACAAGGGGCACTGGATCAGGGGCGACCGGCTGGAGGACAAGCGCGAGATGTTCATGGGCGCCAAGTACGCCGCGGCGACCCGCAGGTGCCACGTCGTCCTGGTCCCCCGTTACGGCCACGTGGGCTACGCCGAGCTCCACAATGAGAAGATCGCCCACTTGTGGCTGTGGGCGGTGAAAGAGGGATACTTCGACGGTTAGCTACTCGCCGGAGTTGCCGCCTTACGCTGTCAGCTTCCGTTGCAGCCACTGCACCAGCGTGTTCAGCGCCGGCTCGTTGGATTTGCCCGGGACGCGGCCCATGTGGCCGCCGTCCGGGAAGATGAAGACCTCCTTGGGGTCGCCGTGCTCCAGCAGCAGGTAGAAGTCGTCGATGGGATGCTGGTCGTCGAGCTTGCCGTTGATGAGCAGCAACGGGGCGCACGGCTGGTCGATGAGCCCCTGGGATACCAGCGACAGCTTCGGCGCCTGCTTCAGGATCTCCTCCAGGTCCCGGGTGCGGAAGATGTAGCCGCGCGCGTCCAGCAGGCTCGCCGGTCCCATGAGGTACTGCTCCGCCCGTGTGGTCAGCGCGGGCCGCAGCCACTCCTCCTGGAAGGTCAGGTGCACGCCGCCGCCCCAGTCCACGGCTCCCTTGAGCCGCTTCGCCTCCACGTGGGCGACCTTCGCCGCCCAGTATCCGCCAAAGCTTCCGCCCATGACTCCAAGGCGTGATCCGTCCACGTCCGGGCGGCTCTCCAGGTAGTCGAGGGCCGCGGAGAAAGTCCGCTCGGCCTTGGGGTCGGACCCGAGAACGGGACTCTCGCCCACCCCGGGCATGTCGATGGTCATGGTGGCGAGGCCCAGTTGGTGAAACGCCTCGCTCGGCCTGCGCCGGTCCTCCTTCCAGCCATCGACGCCGCCCCAATGGAGCACCACGGGAGGCCGGTGCGTGTTACGGGGGACCTGGAGGTAGCAGACGACGGACTTCCCTTCGAAGGGGACCTCCACCCGCTCCACCGGGGGATCCATATACCGGGCCGCCTTTTGGAAATTTCGCAGGGACGCTTGGTAGCAGGCCGTCTTTCCCGGCGTGGACGCCACCGGATAGCGGCCGATGCGATAGTAGTCGTACGCGAGGTAGAAGGACTCGCCGCACGGCTCGCCGTTCTTTTCCTGTTTTTCGCCCAACGCCTCGTACCGCTCCCCCATCCGGCTCCAGACCCCTGCCCAGTGGTCGTCCTCGGTGGATTCGAGCCATCCCACCACTTCCTCGGCGTCCTCCGGCTTGACCCACTCGAAGGGGTTGGCGCGGCCGGCGCGCCGCAGGATCTCCGGCTTCAGTTCTTCGAGGGGGCGCATTCTCGACTCCATCATGACCTCCGTTCGAGCGCGACACGAACCATGGAACAGATCGGATACCGGTGTCCGAGCTTAGGCGGCGGGTTGGGCAAACACAAGGGTTGTCCTGTATACTGCCGCGCGTATCGTCCAGGCCCAGGATAACGCCCCACGGAGGTTCCCATGAATCATCGCCAGGTTGGAGCGCAATCGTGACCGCGGAACGAAGGGTCGGCGTCGAGATACCCGGGTCCGATGTCCAGGAGGTGCTGGGCGACATCCGCCAAGCCGAAACCCTGGGGATCCAGGCCGTTTGGCTGACCACCGGCGGTCCCAGGACCGCGGACAACAACATCCGCCGGGATACGCCGAGCATCCTGGCGGCCGCGGCCATGTGCACTCGGACCCTCCAGCTCGGCACCGCCATCGTGTTGACCTGGCCTCGCCATCCCCTCTCCTTTGTGGAGTACTGCGAGGCCATGGCGCAGCTCGCTCCGGGCCGTTTCCGCCTTGGCGTGGGGCCGGGCAACAAGGCCCCCATCGAGCGTACCTACGGGTTCGCGTTCGAGCGCCCGCTGGGTCATCTCACCGAATACGTGCAGATCGTGCGGGCGGTGCTGCGCCAGGGCGCGGTGGATTTTTCCGGACGCCATTATCGCGCACAGACCGCGGACAACGTTCCCGTGGACGTGCCCGTCATGATCTCGGCCGTGCGGCCGAAGTCCTTCGAGCTGGCCGGAGCGTACGCCGACGGCGCCATAAGCTGGCTGTGTCCCGGCGCCTATCTGCGTGACTTCGCCGTGCCGGCCGTGGTTGCGGGCGCGGAGAAGGCCGGGCAACCGGCGCCTCCGCTCATCGCCCACGTGGCGCTGAGCCTCCACGAGGACTGGGACGAAGTCGAAGTCGTGGCGAGAGAACGCTTCGACTCGTACATGCGGCGCGATCCCTACGTCGAGATGTACCGCCTCGCCGGCTTCACCGAAGCGGCAGAAAGAGCCTGGAGCACGCCGATGCTCAAGTCGCTGGTGGTGTCGGGTGACGAAGCGGAAGCGGCGTGGCGGCTGCACGAGCTGTTCGCTTTCGGCGCCGGGGAGATCATGGTCAGCGTGCTGCCCGCGGGCAGGGACCCCGATGCCAGCCGGCGGCGGACCCTGCAATTCCTGGGCGAGTTCGCGCGTACCCTGTAAACCGTTACGTTGCCCGAAAACCTGACGGCTTGTGGACGGTATGGGCGCGGGCGGGTTTGAAATCTCCCGCCGCGCCTGTCTCGGGGAGCACCGGGGGCGGATCACGCGGGATCGAAACTGATCCGCAGCTTGGTGCCCGTGGCGCGAGCGATTCTCTCCAGTGTCCGGGTGGACGGATGGATGCGGCCGCTCTCAAGGCGGGCCACGACCGATTGCGTCGTCTCCATGCGTTCGGCCAACTCGACCTGGGTCAGCGCGGCACGCCTGCGGGCCTCGATTAACATGCGCGACAACGCAAATTCCGGCTCCAGCCGATCATAGGCTTCCCGGTACTCGGGATCCTTGCTCCATTCCCGGTGCAGTTCCGATACCTTACTCATTGCGATATCTCCCCGGCGCGCCTGAGTGCCAATGCAATCTCCCGTTTCGGTGTCCGTCGCGTCTTCTTGAAGAACGCGCGCACGACTACCACCCGTCTGTCCCGCGCGGTGACATAGAGTGCCCGCGATGTCCCGTCGCGGCCGCTCATGCGCATTTCCCAGAGTGGGCCCGTGAGGTGCCTGACATGGGGCACGTCCATATGTTCGAGACCGAACTCGGCGATCAACTCGCAGATACGCGCGAAGCGCGCGCGCATCTCGTGCGGCAACGCACGCAACTCCGCGTCCACGGTTTCGTTGAGGGTCTCGACGGTCCACGTCATGTTCCGTCATTGTATCGCATATTTGCTATGCATGCCACAGTGGAAAGTCACGCGAGATGGGCTCCATGAACTGGCCGCAGGCGACACGGTCTGGCGCCAGACATTCCGCATAACACATCGAAAATGCGTTACTATTGGCGCCGAGAACACAGATCTGTGTATCGGTGCCGTTGATTGACAGGCGGGTTTGAAACCCGCCCCCACGCGTCGTCATCGCGTCTTGCCGGCCCCAAACGGACGCGTCAGATATAGTACATGTGCGGCCGGTCGTCCGGCTCGCAAACATCGGCGAGGGTGACGCCGTCGATGATTTCCTCCATGGCGGCGGTCGCCTGCCTCCAGGTCTCCAGCACCCGCCGGGCCGCCACCGAGTCGGCGGTGTATTTCCGCAAGCTTTCCTCCGGCCCGGTCACCGGCCCGCTCAAAACCTCCAACACTTCCCTCAGCGGAATCTGGTCCGGCGGCCGCGTGAGGTAGTATCCGCCGCCGGGTCCCCGGTTGGCGCGCACGAGGTCGGCCTGTTTCAGCGAGATCATGATCTGGCCCAGGAACTCTTCGGGGATCGCCTTCCTTGCCGCGATCTCCTTTACCTGGATCGGCGTTTTGGCGTCCCAACGACGCGCCAGTTCCTCCAGTGCAAGGATCCCGTATGTACCGCGAGAGCTTATTTTCATGCGTTCCCTTTGGATAGGCGGCGTATGGCCGAGCCTGATCTTGTAGGGGGTGATCCCCGTAAGGACCGTATTCTAGCACCGGTTGACAAATGGGCTCCAATACAATAATAGAGTATTTTGATTAGTTAACTATCTTATTTACTGTCTGAAGGGAGTCTCAACCATGCCGTATCCGTATTCCTGGCAGGAAAAACTTGCCGGCCGCATTCCTGATGAGCTGGGGCGGGAAATCGATGTCTTCGAGTCGCAGATGGAGTTGCGGCGGCAGGGGAAGATCGATGAGCGGGTGTTCGCGGAAACCCGGCTACGCAGGGGCGTCTACGGCCAACGATACGACAATGGTCAACGACACGACGGACAGAAGGTTCAAAATCTGAGGCTGGGCGTTCCGGGACACATGAAAGGGCCGGATACCGTATGGAACGCCCCGGGGATGATGCGGATCAAGGTTCCCTTCGGCGGAATGACGCCCGAGCAGATGAGAGTGTTGGCGGACCTGTCCGAGGAGTATGCCGACGGCATCGTCCACGTGACCACGCGGCAGGACGTGCAATACCACTTCGTCCACATTGACGACACGCCGGATATCATGCGTCGGCTCGCGGCAGTGGGGGTCACCACGCGCGAAGCTTGCGGCAACGTGGTGCGGAACGTCACGGCCTGTCCGCTGGCCGGCGTGTGCCGTGGGGAGGCTTTCGACGTGACCCCCTATGCAGAGGCTTGTTCCCGCTTTCTGCTGGGCCATCCCGACACGCAGGACTTCGGGCGGAAGTTCAAGATTGCGTTCTCCGGGTGCAAGGACGAGGCCTGCGCTCTCGTGAGCATGCACGACATGGGAGCCGTGGCCCGGACCCGTGTGGTCGACGGCAGGACGACGCGAGGCTTTGAGCTCTACGTGGGCGGTGGTTTGGGGGCGGTACCGCACAAGGCGAAGCTCTTCGACCCGTTTCTCCCCGAGGGAGAGTTGCTGCCGACGGCGCAAGCCATCGCCCGGCTGTTCGCGCGGCTGGGCGAGAAGCGTAACCGTGCCCGGGCCCGGATCAAGTTTCTCGTGGCCCGTCTGGGCATCGACGAGTTTCGCCGCACCGTGTTGGAGGAACGGCGGAAACTCGACCCGGATCCGGCATGGACGGAGTTCCTCGAAACGTCCTGCGAGCCGCGCGAGTCGCCGCTCGAAAACGGCGTTGCCCGGACCGGCGCGGAGCATCCCACGGGTTTCGAAGCGTGGGCGTCCGGCAACGTGTACCGGCAACGGCAAGCGGGGTACGCGGTGGCCGCGGTGACGCTCCCACTGGGCGATCTGACGGCTCGACAGCTTCGGGGTCTGGCCGGCATCGCGAGCCGTTTCGTAGGGGACACGGTGCGAACCACCGTGGATCAAAACATCGTGCTCCGTTGGGTGAGGGAGACCGACCTCCCGGAGTTGTACCGCGCCCTTTCGGGGATCGGCCTCGACGCCCCGGACGCGGGCGGGATCATCGACGTCACGGCGTGTCCCGGCACCGATACCTGCAAGCTCGGCATCGCTTCATCCAGGGGGTTGGCGCGCGAGCTCCGGCGGCGATTGAGCGAAAAGAGCCTGGAGCTCGATACCGCCATCGAGGGACTGCGCATCAAGGTGAGCGGCTGCTTCAATTCCTGCGGCCAGCACCACGTGGCCGACCTGGGTTTCTACGGCATCAGCCGCAACGTGAACGGCTACACGGTGCCGCATTTCCAGGTGATGCTCGGGGGCAAGTGGAAGGAGAACGGCGGCGCCTACGGCCTGGCGGTGGGAGCCATTCCCTCCAAGCGCATACCGGAGGTGGTCTCGCGCGTGACCGAGCGGTACGTGCGGGAGCGGAAAAAGGGAGAAGACTTTCAAACGTTCGTGGCCCGCATCGGCAAGCTGGCGGTCAAGAACATGTTGCAGGACCTGGCGGTGGTCCCGGACCATGACGTCGACCCGTCGTTCTACAGCGATTGGAACGATCCGCGGGAGTTCACGTTGCAGGACATGGGGGTCGGCGAGTGCGCAGGGGAGGTGGTGTCCCAGACGGAGTTCATCCTGTCCCACAGCGAACGGGAGCTTTTCGAGGCCCAGCTCCAGCTCGATGCCGGCGACCGAGGAGCGGCGGTCCGGCTGGCCTGTCAGTCCATGATCCATGCGGCGCGGGGGTTGGTGAAGATTGAGGACGACACCATCGACGAGGACGAGGATCGGATCCTGGCCGAGTTTCGCCGGCGTTATTGCGACACGGGGGTTTTCTACGACCGCTACGCAGGCAGCAAGTTCGCCGATTTTCTCTTCAGGGCAGGAGAGGAGGCCGCACCGGACGCGAGTTGGGAGGCCGCCCGGCAGCAGATCGAGGAGGCGCAGCTCTTCATCGATGCCGCCCACAGTTGCTACGGCCGCCTCAAAGGGGCGAGGGCAGTCCCGTGAACCAGTCGGCGGCAAGCGTTCCCATGGCACCGGACCTGCGCAAGATCAGCGTGAAGTTTTTTGTCGACGCGAGGGATGAGACGCCGTTGAGCGCGTTCATCCCGGTGTTTCACTCGTGGATCTGGGCCACCGACGGCGAATACTGCGACGTGGCCGACTACAGCCACGTCCGGCACGGACCCGGTATCATTCTGGTGGCCCATGAGGCCAACGTTAGCATCGATGAGGAAGGGGGCCGCCGCGGTCTCCTATACCATCGCAAGCAACCGGTTCCCGGTTCCAACCATCACCGGCTTTGCCACGCGTTTCGCGCCGCTTTGGAGCATTGCCGGAAGATCGAGCGGGAACCTTCGTTGCAACACGGGATTCGATTCCGCGGCGACGAGGCGCTGCTGGTGGCCAACGATCGGCTGCGGACACCCAACACGGGAGCGACCTACCAGGCCCTTGCCCCTGATATCGAGGCGTTGTGCCGCGAGCTCTTCGCGGGAGAGAGATTCCGATTGCGCCACGTGGACGACCCGGAGCAGCGGTTCACCGTCGTCGTGAGTTCCGACACCGGGTTCGACGTTGCCGGGGTGATGCGAAACCTGGATCAGGGCCATGGACGCTGAACAGGAGCGACTCGTATGGGGTACCTGCCGGTTTCGGTATCGCTCACCGGACGTTCCTGCGTCGTGATCGGCGGCGGTGCCGTGGCCGAGCGCAAGGTGGAAGCCCTGCTCCGCCTCGGCGCCCGGGTTACGCTCATCAGTCCGGTGCTCACGGCGCAGCTTCGCGACGCGGTGTCCGGGGGATCGGTGCGTCACGTGGGCCGGTGCTACCGCACCGGCGATCTTTCGGCGGGCTCCTTGATCTTCATAGCCACCGACCGGGACGTCGTGAACTCGCAGGTGGTCGAGGACGCGCGTGGCATGGGACTTTGGGTGAACGCGGCCGACGACCCTTCGAACTGTGATTTCATCCTGCCGTCGGTGCTGCGCCGGGGCGCGTTGGCGGTGGCGGTGTCCACCGAGGGATGGAGTCCGGCGTTCGCCCGGTTCGTCCGGGAGGAGTTGGAGCAGGTCGTGACGCAGGAGTACTCGGTGATGCTAGAGATCGCCGCTGCCGCACGGCGCGAGCTTCGGGAAAAGGGACGCGCCGCGAGCATGGATACATGGCGCAACGCCCTGGATGGGCAGTTTCGCAAGCTGGTGGCGGCGGGTAAGCGCGGGGCAGCGAAGCGCCGTCTGTTGGCCGCGCTGGGAGGGGTATGATGCACCAGGGGAAGGTCTACCTGGTCGGAGCCGGTCCCGGCGACGCCGGTCTCATCACGGTGCGCGGCGCCGAGCTCCTGCGTCGGGCCGAAGTCGTGGTTCACGATCGTCTGGTGAACACGGAGCTGCTCGAATATGCACCCGCCGCGGCCCTTTGCATCCGCGCGGGCAAGTCCCGGGGAGATCATACCTGGAGCCAGAACGAGATCAATGCGCTGATGATCCTTCACGCCCGCAAGGGCAGGCGGGTGGTGCGTCTCAAGGGGGGAGACCCCTTTGTCTTCGGCCGCGGCGGCGAGGAGGCCAGGGCGCTTCAGTGTGCAGGGGTGCCGTTCGAAGTGGTGCCGGGCGTGACCGCGGTTACGGCCGTGCCTGCGGCCTGCGGCATACCGCTCACCGATCGGGGCGCGGCTTCGTCCTTCGCCGTGGTCACTGGAGAGGAAGCGCCCGGAAAGCGGGAGGCGGCCGTGGACTGGGCGCGGTTGGCGCGCGCGGTGGATACCCTGGTGGTGCTCATGGGCGTCAAGGCCCTGCCGCGAATCGTGGCCGAATTGCTGGGCAGCGGCCATCCGGCGACGACGCCCGTGGCGGTGATTCGCTGGGGTACGACTGACCGGCAGGAGATGGTGTCGGGAACTCTCGCGGATATCGTCCCGCAGGCCGCGGGCGTGGCGCCCCCCGCCACCGTCGTCATCGGAGAGGTAGCGGCGCCACGGGAGCGTCTGCCTGCACCAGGGCCTCGATTTCGTCCAGAGTCTCCGGGTTGGCCAGGGCTTCCCGGTTTCGGACGGGCTCACGGTTGAGGATGGCCGACACGGCCTTCTCCACCTTCTTTCCGTTTCGGGTAACCGGCACCTGGCTGATCTGTTCCACCATGGTGGGCACGTGGCGAGGCGTGGCCTGGGCGCGGATGGCCGAGCGAACGGCCGCGGCCGTCTCCGAGTCCAGGGTGCCGTCCAGCACCAGGAACAACGCCACCCGGGTTTCACCCTCGTGCGTGTAGCCGGCGACGATACTGTCCTGGACGAATGGCAGCCGGTCGACGATGCGATAGATCTCCGCGGTGCCGAACCGGATTCCTGCGGGGTTGAGGGTCGTGTCGCTGCGGCCGTGGATCACGAAACCCTGCTCGGGAGTGTTGGCCATGTAGTCGCCGTGGCGCCAGACCCCCGGGTAGGTGGCAAAGTAGGTGTCGCGGTACCTGGCGTCGTCGGGGTCGTTCCAGAAGCCCAGGGGCATGGAGGGAAACGGTTTCCGGCAGACCAGTTCCCCCTCTTCGCCCACCAGCGGCCGGCCATCCGGGTCGAACACGGCGACGTCCACCCCCAGAGCCGGTCCCTGGATCTGTCCCGGGTACACCGGCGAGATCGGGTTGCCGAGTACGAAGCAGCCGATGATGTCGGTGCCTCCCGAAATCGAGCAGAGCTGCGCGCCCGGTTTGATGGCCTCGTGGACGTAGTGGAACTGGGAGGCCTCCAGCGGCGCTCCGGTGGAGAGGAGGGTCCGCATCCCCGCAAGCCGGTACTTCCCCGCGGCCCGGAACCCGGCTTTCTCCAGGGTGGCGAAAAGCTTCGGACTGGCGCCGAAGACGGTGATGCCGTGGTCTTCCGCGAGCCGGAACAGCCGGTCCTCCCGCGGGTGGGCGGGGCTGCCGTCGTACAGCACCACGGTGGCTCCCTGGGCCAGTCCGCTCACCAGCCAGTGCCACATCATCCAGCCGCAGGTGGTGAAGAAGAAGACCGTGTCGTCACGGTCGACGTCGGTATGGAGCTTGTGCTCCACGTGGTGCTTGAGAGCCGTGCCGCCGGCGCCGTGCACGATGCATTTGGGCAGTCCCGTGGTCCCGGACGTGTAGAGGATGTACACGGGGTGGTCGAAGGGAAAGTCGGCAAACGCCGGCTCCGCGCCCTCGGGGTCGAGAAAGGACTCCCACGACACGGCGCCGCCGGGCAGGCATGGTTCCTCGCCGGGGACCACGACCCACCGTTCCAGGCCGGGAAGCGAATCGGCCAGCCTGCGGGCCTTTTCCATGCAGTCGTGGAGCTTCCCGTTGTAGAAGTAGTCGTCGCACGACAGCAGGACCTTGGGGTGGATCTGGCTAAAGCGGTCGAACACCCCCTGGAACCCGAAATCCGGGGAGGTAGCGCTCCACACGGCGCCCAGAGAGGTTGTCGCCAGCATGGCCACGACGGTTTCCACGACGTTGGGGAGATACCCCGCGACGCGGTCCCCGGGTCCGACGCCGGCGCGCCGAAGGGCAGCCTGGCAGCGGCCCGTGAGCGCATGGAGCTCCCGGAACGTCACCGTGCGGCATTGCCCGAGTTCATTCTCCTCGATGATGGCGGCCTGGTCGTCGCGGTGCCGCAGGAGTTGGCGGGCGAAATTGAAGCCGGTGCCGGGGAACCAGACTTCGCGGCCCAGGCGATCCGCCGGAGGCATGGAGGGGTCCGCCAGTACGAGTCCCGACGGGGTCCGGCCGGTGGCGTCCAGCCATGCCGCTTCCCAGAACTCCTCCAGTCGTGACACGCTCCAGTGGTGCAGCTCGGCAAAGGAATCGCCGGCTATGTCGTGGGCGGCCCGGAGCCGTTCCCGGAAACGGTACAGATGGGATTCTCGGCGCTGCCGGTCCGTGGGCGACCAAAGGGGCGTCATCCGTCATCTCCGGGGAGCCGTCCCCAAGTCACGGTCCCAGCCGCCTGCCTCGTTCTTCGGCGCCGTTGTCAGGCTCGGCGAAGGGGCAGAAGCGGTTTTTCATGACGACGGCCCGGTTGGGCGCGTCGAATCCGGTCCTCAGGTCGAAGTCCCGGTGCATCACCGATTCCGCATCGTCGGTGTGGACCGCGCCGAAAAGGTGTCCCATCTCGTGGATCAGCGCCACCACGTCGTGCGTCAACTCGCGGTTGTCGTACGCAAAGGAATCGCCGACGTGGCTGACGATGTAGTTTCCCAGCCCCTGCGTGCAGTTCCCGAAACGGTCGGCCCGCGCCCGTCCTCCCTTGTAGAAATCCAGCGGCTGTCGGGTCAACCCGATGACGACGTCGTGCGGCTCCCTGCCGCCTGCCCGCGGATACGAGCGCTTGAGGTGTTTCATCAGGATGACCGACGACGTGGTGGTCCCGGCGACGCGCCAGGGCTCGATGGCCTGATGCGCCAGCCGGATGCCGAAGCGCTCCTCGTAATAGTCCGATGCCGCCCGCAGCAGGTCCCGGGCGGTATTGCGCCACCCCGGGTCCGCCTGTTGGAGCGCCGGGTCGGCCACGAGCTTGACCCGCACCACCCGCACGGGCCGGGATGTCTTGCCCGGTTGGAAGCCGCCGCAACCCGCCAGCAGGAAGCCGCTAAAGACGAACCAGATTATCGAACGGCGCGTTGTCATCGGTGAGGAACTCGACGTCGTCCTGCTCCAGCGGGCCGTTATAGTGCGCCCTTCGGATCTTGCCGACCGGGTCGGGAAAGAGGTCCCGGCCGAGGCCGGTGGCCCGCCGTTCCATCTCCTTCATGCTCATGCGATCCAATGCCTTGCTGGCCAGGACCACGATGTTCTGAACCTCGCTCAGCACCTGGCCGCGGTTGCCGAACGTGGGAAAGGTGTAGAGTTGGGGGAACACGCCGCTCAGGGTCTTGATGGCGGCGCGGACCACGGCGCTGTCCGGTCCCCGCAACGATCCGATGAGATTGAGCACCAGCACGCCCTCCGGCGTCAACTTCCGTCGGGCGGTGTCGAAGAACTCGCGTGTGATCAGGTGAAAGGGCATGTTGTCCGCGTAGTAGGCGTCCAGCAGGATCAGGTCGAAACGGGCCTCGGTGCGCGCCAGGAACTCGCGGCCGTCGCCGCTGTGGACCCGCTGATGAGCGTCTTCCCGGAAATGGAAGAACCGGCGGGCCACGTCGATCACGTCGGGATCGATCTCGATGGAGTCGATCTCCATCTCCGGGAACTCCCGGTGGTATTTCTTGGCCATGGATCCGCCGCCCAGTCCGATGAACAAGGCATTGGCGGTGTCCGGCCTGAGGGCCAGCCCAAGGGAGGCGAAGCGGGAATAGAGCAACTCCAACGCGGTGGGGTCTCGCCGGTCCATGGAGCTCTGTAGCGTTCCGTCGAAGTAGAGGTACCGGCGTTCCCGGGTCTCTTCCACCCGGATGTGGTGGTAGCCGGTATCTTTCTCGTACAGGGTCGTGGCCCAACCGCGCCCCAGGGGCGCCAGCATTGCCGACATGATGGCTCTCGGTGGCACCGTAAACGCTTGCCGAAGCCTCTTCCCGCGGTCCGTGAGGCACCCGAGAAGGCGCTGTACGGCGTTCATACGCTCCGGCCGGCGGCAGCGGCAGGAGCCTGTCCGGGCAGGCCCCTACAGTTGGCTGTAGTACGAGTCTTCATGGACCAGCGACATGGGTTCCAGCAGATCCTCCGAGATCCCGTCGATGAACTGGGACGGACGCGAGAACACCATTCCCAGGGAGCGATCGTACACACGCGAGGGGTAGGCGAAGAACAGGTTCTCCTTGGCCCGTGTGGCAGCCACGTACAACAGTCTTCGTTCCTCTTCCAGTTCCTCGAGGCTGTTGGTGTTGTAGTACGAGGGAAATCGCCCCTCCAGCGCCCAGATGATGAACACGGAATGCCATTCCAGGCCCTTGGCGGAATGGACCGTGGACAGCACCAGGGGGCCCTCGTCGGGGTCCACCGGGAGGGCTTCGTCCACGCTGGCGGAGGGCGGTTCCAGCGCCATGTCGCTCAACAGCCGCTCGATGGTCTGGTAGCGTTCGGTCAGGCCCTGGAAGTGCTCCAGATCCCGCAGCCGCTTGGGGTAGTCGTCGGCGTGCTTTCGCTTGAGGATGGGGAGATAGTACTGCATCAGGTACTGGGCCGTATCCGCCGGCCGGGTGCGTTCCGAGCACTCGCCCAGGACCTGGCCCAGGGTCTTGAGCCCCTGCTGGGCCCTGCCGCGCGTTTCCATCCGTCTCAGGCTTTGGCTTGGGTCTTCTTCGCCCAGGATCTGTTCGATGAGCTTGCGGCTCATCTGGGGGCCCACGCCCTCGAGCAGCATCAGCACGCGGCTCCAGGACACCGCGTCCCGTGGATTGCTGACGATCCGCAGGTGCGCCAGCACGTCCTTGATATGGGCCGTCTCCATGAACTGGAAGCCGCCGCGTTTCACGAACGGGATGTCGTGCCGGGCCAGCTCGATCTCGAGGTCGAATGAATGGAAGCTCGAGCGGAACAGCACCGCCATGTCCCACAGCGGTACACCCTCGTCCCGGAGCTCCAGCACCCGCTGGCAGACGAAGCGGGACTGGGTGTGCTCGCTCTCCGCCTGGACCAGGAGTGGTACGTCGCCTTCGCTCTTGCGGCTGAAGAGATTCTTCTCGTAGCGCTCCGCCGCCCGGGTAATGATCTCGTTGGTGAGCCGCAGAATCGGTTGGGTGCTGCGGTAGTTCTCCTCCAGCGGGATGATCCTCGTTCCCGGAAACTGGTTCGGAAAGTCCATGATGTTCCGGAAGTTGGCGCCGCGGAACGAGTAGATGCTCTGGGCGTCGTCGCCGACGGCCATGACGTTGTCATGGACGGAGGCGAGCCGGCGGATGATGTCGGACTGCAGGCGGTTGGTATCCTGGTACTCATCCACCATGACGAAACGAAAGCGTTCGGACAACCGGTGCCGCAGGTCCTCCTGGTTGTCCAGAAGATCCTTGAGGCAGGTGAGCAGATCGTCGTAGTCCAGCAGCGACTTCTCGCGTTTGTAGACCTGGTAACGCTCCGCGATGATCGACAACTCCTCCAGGAAATCCGCAAGGTGCGAGTACTCGCGTTCCACCAGCTCGGTGAAGGGAATCTGCCGGTTGCGCGCGAGGCTCTGGATCTCGTTGATGGTCTGTTTTCTGGGAAAGCGTTTTTCCCTCTTGTCGAGACCCATCTGGGCGCGCAAGAGCTGGAGCACGTCCTCGCTGTCGGAGCGGTCCATGATGGTGAAGCCCGGGGCCAGCCCGATGAGTTGGCCGTACTGCCTCAGCACCATGTTGCCGAAGGAGTGGAAGGTCCCCCCGGAGATGCGTTCGCATCGGGAGTCGGTCAACAGGCTCGCGCGCTGCAGCATCTCCTCCGCCGCCCGGCGGGTAAAGGTGAGCAGCAGAATCGACCGGGGATCGATGCCCCGCTCGATCAGCCGCGCGACCCGATAGACCAGTGTCCGGGTCTTCCCGGTGCCGGCGCCGGCGACGACCAGCAGCGGACCCTCCAGGAACATGGCGGCTTCACACTGCGCCGCATTGAGTTCCTGGTCGTAGACGATGCCGGAGGGGGTGTGCGAAAGAGCGGGCTCGTTGCTCTTGAGGACGTATTTGCGCGCCAAGCGTCTTCTCCAGATGGTTGCCGGGCCTGTGCCTCGCGATCTTGCGGAAGCGGGTGTGGTGGAACCCAGGCTCCAGGACACCCGGCAAGGTTAGCACAACCGGTGTTCCCGAAAAAGTTTGATGTTGCAAACCCGACGATAAGGAACTAAACAGGCAATGACCCTCGACCGGATGCGATGCATGGTGGTGACTGTCATGACCGTTGCAGTCCGATTCCGCCGTTTCACCACAAACTTCATCCTCGGCTTTTCACTGTTTTCAGGTTCGTCGGTTTCCTTTGCCCAGACTCCCCTGGACGGTGTTGTGGTCTCGGATAGCCACGCCGCGGTCAGGGCCGGAATGGATATCCTCGAACAGGGCGGCAACGCCGTTGACGCCGCGGTCGCGACGGCGTTTGCCCTGGCGGTGGTGGAGCCGGCTTCGTCGGGCCTGGGCGGGGGCGGAGTCATGGTGGTCTATCAGTCGAGGGAGAAGAAGGCTCACACGCTGGACTTCACGGCAGTGTCCCCCGCGGCCGCGGCCCCGGGGCTCTACCGGACGGAAGACGGCGCCCGTGCGGGCCGCCTCGAGACCGGGGCCCTGGCCGTGGCGGTTCCCGGAAGCGTGGCGGGCCTCACCGAGGCCCTGAAGAGGTTCGGGAGTTTGCCGTTGGAGACCGTGCTGGCTCCGGCCATCCGTCACGCCGCGGAAGGGGCTCGGGTAACCCCTCGGCTACGGCAGGTGGTCGAGGAGAATCTGTCGCTGCTGCGGCAACGCGCCAATTTTTCGCGCATCTTCCTGAAGGGATCCGGGGCGCCCCACGAGGTGGGAGAGACGGTCCGCCAACCGGAGTTGGCGGAGACCCTCAAGACCATCGCCCGGGAGGGTGCCGCGGGATTCTACGAGGGGGCCGTGGGCCAGTCCATTGCCGCACGGATCAAGAACGGCGGCGGCACCGTGACCCTGGACGATCTCAATAGCTACAAACCCGTCTGGCGCCGGCCGCTGATCGGCCGTTACCGGGACACGACGGTGATCACGGCGCCGCCGCCGAGCGCCGGGGGCGTGGCGTTGGTGGGTCTGTTGAACGTCATGGAAGGCTATGGTCCGGACCAGTTCCGCCATAACTCGGGGGCCTACCTGCACTTGGTGGCGGAAACGACGAAAGCGGGCACCCGGGACCTGGTGGAATGGCTGGGGGACCCGGATTCCAACGAGGTCCCGGTTCAGCGGATCACCTCCAGGGAACGGGCCTCCGCGGTGCGCAGGCAGATCTCCATGGATCTGGCGGCGCGCCGGACCGTCGCGACGTGGACGGCCCGGAAGCGGAGGAGGAGCGGCGCCCAACATGTCAGCGTGCTGGATGGGGACGGCAATGCCGTCTCCATGAGCCTTGCCATCGGCAACCCGTTCGGCGCCAAGGTGCTGGTGCGTGGAACCGGCGTCATCCTCAACAATCAGATGCGGGACTTTTCGCTTCCCGGTGGGCTCGGGGGCTCCGCCGACGATGCCCCCAACGTCCTCAAGCCGCGAAGCCGGCCTGCCAACAGCCTGACTCCGGCGATCCTGCTGCGGGACGGCCGGCCGGTACTGATCATCGGTGCTTCCGGAGGCTCGCAGACGACCGGGGCGGTGCTGCAGACGATCCTCAACGTCGTGGATTTCCGCATGCCGCTGACCGAGGCCCTCGCCGCCGCGCGCATCCACGTTACGACGGACGTGCCGCCGACCGTGGAGGTCGAGACGTCCGTGAGCGATGAAGCGGTGGCCGCGCTCGAGGAGAAGGGTCACACGGTCCGGCGGAGGCGGCTACGGGGTGCGGTTCAAGCCATTGGGGTCGAGGGCCGAAGCATCACCGGCGCCTCGGATCCGAGAGGGTCCGAAGCCGCGCCATGAGGACGGGCCCTCACCGGGCGTCGAAGGGGTTCTCGATGAGGATGGTCTGATCGCGGTCGGGTCCGACCGAGGTGATGATGATCTCCGTTTCCACGAGCTCTTCCAACCGCTGCATGTAACGCCGGGCATTGGCGGGCAGATCGCTGACGCCTCGGGCTCCGGACACCGGTTCCTGCCAACCCTCGAACTCTTCCCAGACGGGTTCCAGCGACTCCATCACCTTGAGGCTCGCGGGGAAGTGGCGCAACAGCGTGGTTCCCGTCCGGTAGGCGGTGCACACCCGGATCTTCGGCAAACCGGTGAGGACATCCAGCTTGGTCAAGGCGATGCCGGTCAGTCCGTTGAGACGCACGGCGTGCCGCACCGCCACCGCGTCGAACCAGCCGCACCGCCGCGGCCGCCCGGTGGTGGCGCCGAACTCGTCGCCGTCTTGCCGGAGTTTGCGGCCCTCGGGGCCGGTGAGCTCGGTAGGAAAGGGTCCGCTCCCCACCCGGGTGGTGTAAGCCTTGGAGATGCCGATGACCTCGTGGAGGCGCCGCGGCCCGATGCCCGCGCCGGAGCAAACGCCGCCGATCACCGTGTTGGACGAGGTCACGAAAGGGTAGGTGCCGTGGTCGAGGTCGAGCAGGGTCCCCTGGGCGCCTTCGAACAGCACGTTCTTCCCCTCCCGGAACATTTCCTCGAGCAGCACCCCCGTGTCCGTGACGTACGGCGCGAGCTGCTCTCGGTAACCGCCGTAGGTGCGGTGGATCTCCTCGAAGTCCAGCGCCCGTTCTTTCAGAATGGCTCTCAGGTAAACGTTCTTCTCCGCGATGTTGTGCTCGAGCTTGTCGCGAAAGGTGTCCTCTTCCAGCAGGTCGATGACGCGGATCCCGACCCTGGCGGCCTTGTCCTCGTAGGTGGGTCCGATGCCCCGGCCCGTGGTGCCGATCTTGCCGGCGCCGCGCATCCGCTCCCGGGCCTGATCGATGGCCTTGTGGTAGGGCATGATCAGGTGCGCCTGCTCGCTGATCCGGAGCTGAGAGTCGTCCCGCAGGTGACCCTGCCGCCGCAGTTCCCGGAGTTCGTGCAGCAGGACCTCGGCGTCCAGCACCACGCCGTTGCCGATGACACAGACCTTGTCCCGGTGCAGTGCTCCCGACGGGATCACGTGCAGGATGGTCTTCTCGCCGTTGACCACCAGGGTGTGGCCGGCGTTGTTGCCGCCCTGGAACCGCACCACCACGTCCGACTGCTGAGCCAGGAGATCGACGATCTTGCCCTTTCCCTCGTCGCCCCACTGGGCGCCTATGACTGCAACGTTCGCCACGTCCTGTGTCTCAGAGCTTCACGGCCGTCGTGGAAATGACCTCGGGCAGTGCCCGGAACTTGTCCAGCACCTCTTTGGGAACGGGGTTGTCCACGTGGATGAAGGAGATGGCGCGGCCGCCGACCTTCTCCCGCCCGAGTTCCAGCCCGGCGATGTTGATGCCGCTGTCGCCGAGCAGCGAGCCCAGGGCTCCCACCACCCCGGGAACGTCGTGGTTGTAGGAGACCAGGATGTGGCCGTCGGGGACGGCCTCGAAATAGAAGTCGTTGAGCCGGACGATGCGGGGATTGTTGGCGCCGAAGAGCGCCCCCTCGATCTCCGTCTCCCGGTCTTTCGCGCGGGTGCGGACCTTGATGTAGCTGGCGAAGTCCCTGGCGCTCTCGCTCTTGGACTGGATCACCTGGATGCCGCGCTCTTGCGCGATGAACGGCGCGTTCACGTAGTTCACCGTCTCGCCCAGGGCGAAGCTGAGAACCCCCTTCAGGACGGCCAGGGCAATGGGTGCGACGTCGTACTGCGCCACCTCGCCGCCGCCCTCGATCCGGATCTCGTCGGGGAACTTGCCCAGTAACTGCACGTGAAGGCTGCCGAGCTTCTCTCCCAGGGTGAGGTAGGGTTGCAGCTCCCGCAACAGGTCCTGACTGACGCTGGGGGCGTTGACCGCATAGCGGATGACGCCGTCCACGAGAAAGTCCCGGACCTGCTCCGCCACGGCGATGGAGACGTTGATCTGGGCCTCGTCGGTAGAGGCGCCGAGGTGAGGGGTGGTCACCACCTGGTCCAGTTGCACCAGGGGATGGTCCGGGCCCGGCGGCTCGTCGACGTACACGTCCAGCGCCGCTCCCGCCACCTTGCCTTCCTTCAAGGCCTCCACGAGGTCGTTCTCGTCCACGATCCCGCCCCGGGCGCAGTTGATGATGCGCACGCCGGTCTTCATCCTGGCGATGGCGTCGCGGTTGATGAGGCCTCGCGTTTCCTCGATGAGCGGCACGTGGACGGTGATGAAGTCCGATCGACGGTAGAGGTCGTCCAGGCTCGTGGATTCCACGCCCATGCGCGCGGCCGCCTCCGCCGGGATGAAGGGATCGTATCCCAGCACCTTCATCCGCAGGCCCAGGGCCCGCTCGGCCACGATGCGCCCCACGTTGCCCAGGCCGATGACCCCCAGGGTCTTGTTGCATACCTCCACGCCGGTGAATTTCTGCCGGTTCCATTGCCCGTTCTTGAGCGAGGCCACGGCCTGGGGAATATGGCGCGCCAGGGCCAGCATCAGCGAGATGGTGTGCTCGCCGGTGGTGACGTTGTTGCCCCCGGGGGTGTTCATCACCACGATGCCCTTCTTGCTGGCGGCGTCCACGTCGATATTCTCCACGCCCACGCCCGCGCGGCCGATGATCTTGAGCCGGTCCGCGGCCTCGATGACCTCCGCAGTCACCTTGGTGCCGCTGCGGAGGATCCATCCGTCGTAGCCGCCGATGATCTCCCCGAGCTCTTCGGGCTTGAGCCCGATCCGCACGTCGACGCCGACGTCCGCCGAGTCGTGCAGCACTGCGAGCCCGACGTCGGGGAGCGGGTCCGAAACCAGCACCTTCATCATGTCCCCCTCACCGTTACTCTCCGTTTCCGTCGCGCCCCTGACGGTCGCGTCGCGATAGTCCGTCAAGTCCATGGTCGGTCCAGCGCCTCCAGCAGGATCTCCTGGGCCGCGGCCACGCCCCGGCCGAGAGTGACCGGAAGCCCGAACTGCCGGAAGGCCATCTCCAGCGCGCTGACGGCCACGATCACGTCGAAAGCGCCCATGTGGCCCACGTGGGCGATGCGGATGACCTTTCCCTGCAAATGGTCCTGTCCCTCGGCAAAGGTGACGCCCATGCGCGCCCGCAGGTACTCCAGCAACGCGTCGCCGTCGGAGCCTTCGGGTACGTAGAAGCCCGTGGCCGCGGGGCTCGGGTTGTCCGGCGCCAGCAGCTCGAGCCCCATGGCCGTGGCCGCGGCGCGGGTGGCGCGCGCCATCCGGTCGTGCCGCGCATAGACGCGCTCCAGGCCCTCCTCGCGCATCAGCTTGAGGGCGGCGCAGAGCCCGAACACCAGCGACACCGCGGGCGTATAGGCGGTGGAGCCCTTGGCCTGCCCCTTCCGCTCGCTCTCCAGGTCAAAGTAGAAGCGCGGGGATGCGGTTTCCCGAGTCCGTTGCCAGGCGCGCTCGCTCAGACCGATGAAGGCCAGCCCCGGCGGCAGCATGAGGGCCTTCTGGGAGCCCGTCACCAGGGCATCGATGCCCCAGTCGTCCATGGGCACGGACAGCACGCCCACCGCGGTGACGCCGTCCACCACGAGCAACGGCCCTCCGTCGCGGGTGAGAGCCGCGATCTCGCGCACCGGATGCAGCGTGGTGGTGGATGTCTCGCTGGCCTGGACGAGCACGCCCTTGGCGTCGGGATTGGTCCGGAGCGCCTGTTCCACGGCACGGACTTCCACGGCCGTGCCCCACTCCACCTTGATCTCCACCACGTCGAGGCCGAAGGCGCGGCCCAGGCGCAACCACCGCTCGCCGAACTTGCCGCCGTTGATCACCACGACCTTGTCTTCCGGCGAGAAGAGGTTGGCCACCGCGGCCTCCATGGCGCCGGTCCCGGACGAGGCCAGGATGATCACATCGTCGTTCGCCCCGAACAGGGTCTTCAAGCCCTGCCGCGCCTCCTCCAGGACCGCCGCGAACTCCGGCGTCCGGTGATGGATCATGGTCCGGGCCATGGCCAACTGCACTTCGTTGGGAATGGGCGTCGGCCCGGGAGACAGGAGATATTGCTTGATCATGGGGCACCGTCCGATGGCGCGTGACTCGTCCCCTCAACGGGATTTGCGCACAAAAAAGCCTGAACCTCTTCGGCACAGAGACCCAGGCGTTCGGCCGTCCAGCAGTTGAGCACTCCCCCGTGGTTGCATCCACGTACACGCCAGTTGTGCGACCTTATTCGTAGCTTGGCCGGGCGGTCTTGTCAATTCCGCCGGTAGTTCCCCGGCTTTGCCCGGCGGCCCGCGCGCCGCGCCTCTTCCCCCGCGTCTCTTCCCATACGGCGCCCAACCCGATAGATTCTCAAGTGCCCATGGCCACCGCGCGCAAGATTGTCTTCTTCGATCTCGACGGCACCCTGCTCCGTTCCCATAACGGCCACGTCGCCTTCAACCAGGCGATCCTCAGGACCTTCGGCTTTCCCGGGGACATCCGCACGGTCCGGCCCGACGGCAAGACCGATCCGCAGATCCTGCAGGAGATCTTCGATCTCGCGGGCCGGGACTTGGGGTGGGGGCCGGCGGACTGGGGGACTTTCAGCGGCCATCTGGAGGCGTGCTACGAGCGCGCCATCTCCGAGGGTCCCACCCGGGTGCTGGCGCTTGCCGGCGTCCCCGAGTTGGTGCGTGAACTGAGCGGCTTGCCGCAGGTCTGCCTCGGCGTCGTCACCGGCAACATGGAGGTCACCGCCCGATTGAAGCTCCGGGCCGCCGGCGTGGGCGAGCACATCGGCCCCGGCGCCTTCGGCAGCGACTCCGCCGAGCGCAACGACCTTCCCGGGATCGCCATGGAACGCTGGCGCCGCCATCTGAACCTTCCGGTGGAGCCCCGCCACTGCGTCATCGTCGGCGACACGCCCAGGGATCTCGAAGCGGCCAGAGAGAACGGAATGAAATGCCTTCTGGTGGGAACCGGCCGCCACCCGGTGGAGGAACTCGCGACCATCGCGCCCGACCACCTCCTGTCCGACTTCTCGGACACCCGGGCCGCGGTCGACTCGCTGCTGCGCCTGTTCGATTGACGCCCGGGGGACACGACCTGCACTACCCCACTAGAGCCCGGCCCCGTCGCGCTTGAAGACGGTGCGTCCCGCTACCATGGTCAGATCGACCCGCACGGTGTGGATGCCGTGCGGCGGCTCACGGAACAGGTCACGCTCCAGCACCACCAAGTCGGCTTGTCTGCCCGGGGCGATGACGCCGACCTTTTCTTCGAGGCGAAGCTGGCGGGCGCCGTTGACCGTATAGCCCTTGAGGAGGTCGGTGAGCGACAACCGTTGACCGGTGGGGGGAAGCGGCGCGCCTTCGGCGGCGCCCGGCTTGCGGCGCGTGTGACCGATCTCGATGCCGTAAAGAGGAGACGTCTGCGGGAAGGGAAGGCCCGTGGCGGGGTAATCGGCGCCGAAGGCGACGACCGGCGAGGCATCCCACAGGTCTTGCAGGAGCATGACGTTGGCGCCTCGCTCGGGGTCGAGCAGGCTCGAATAGAGTTCCAGGGTCCCGCTCAAGTCGTGCGCCCAATGGGGCGTGGTCTGGACCATGACGTCGAGCGCCCTCATGCGCCGCAGATCGTCGGGATGGGCGAGCATGACGTGGGCGACGGTGACGCGGCTGTCCGATTCGGGAACGGCGTCCCGGGCGGCGGCCACCGCGTCCAGCGTCTCGCGCAGCGTGCGGTCGCCGATGGCGTGGACGTGCGCGTCCAGGTCAGCCTTCCGCAGGGCCGCGAGCAACCGGACGAACGGTTCTCCCGAGAGCAGCACGGCGCCGCTGCCGCCGGCCGCATAGGGTTCGAGAACCGCGGCGGTCTCGCCTTCGATGGTGCCGTCGTTCGGAATCTTTGCCGTGTGAACGTCGATGAAGTCGGAGGCGAAGTCCCGGCGCATGCCGGTGATGCTCTGCACCATGTCGGCGCCCTTCACCTTCGGGCTGTTGAGATAGACGCTGGCGCGGTAGCGCAGGGGCAGCGTCCCGTCGCGCTCCATCCCCGCGAGCGCCTTGAGTGCGTTGCGCAGCATGGTGTCGCCACCGGGAATGCCGGCGTCGAACACGGTGGTGATCCCCATGGCCGAATAGCTGGGCAGGACCGCGGACAGGGCCGTGCGGAAGTCCTTTTCGGAGCCGATGCCGAAGAGCGGCACCAACGGCCAGAAGGCGTTGCCTTCCACCATCCAGCCCGTGGGGTTCCCATTCCCGTCGCGTTGGTAGTAATGGACTCCGGGCAGTGGATCGGGTGTGTCCCTGGTGATGCCGGCGACCGCCAATGCCTTGCTGTTCACCCAGGCGCTGTGGGCGTCGAGGGCAATGAGCACCACCGGCCGGTCGGAAACCACCGCGTCCAGGTCCTTGCGGTAGGGGCCTTTCACGCCGGCCGCATTGACGGCGGTGTTGAGGGCGCTCGGGAAGCCGAAGCCGAACAAGGCCTTCTCGTTGGGATGGGCGTCGGCATAGGTCTTGAGCGCCGCCTGCACGTCGGCGACGGTCCGGGTGCCGATGACCTGAAGTTTGGAGTTGAGCAGACCGGCCACCGCGGGATGGGAGTGGGATTCCACGAAACCGGGAAGGAGCATCCTGCCGCGCAGGTCAAGGACCCGGGCGCCGTCGCCGGCCTGTTTCGATGCCTCCTCGCTCGTGCCGACGTACGCGATCCGCCCGTCGCGGACGAGGACCGCCTGGGCCCGGGGACGCGACGCATCGGCCGTCCAGACGGCGCCCTTGACGAACAACGTTTCCTCGGCCACGGATACCGCGGTAACGCCCCAGGCCAAAGTCGCGCACAAGAGTACGCAGGCGCCCTTTCGGCTGCGAATGCTCATGGTCGTTGCTCCCGTCTTGTCAGCGAAAGGGTCGAGATCGTTCGGAGTCCCTTGTCAATACCGGTTTTTCGCGTATACTGGCGAAGTCTCGCACGGATGATATCCCATGTCCACTCCCTATCGCGACGTCCTGAACAAGATCCGGCTCGCGTTTCCCCAACCCGTATCCGACTCGATCCACGACTCCTATTTCGTACACTCCATCATGCGCGCCCTGGACCAGGTCGATGGGTTGAAGACGCAGTTGCCGATCCTCGGCTCCATCGTGCCCGGCGACTTCGAGGAAGCGAGGCGCACGACCCTGCCGCCGCGCATGTCCTCGGTGGAGGCGGTCACCTCCGACCTCGTGGGCCATCTGCAGGGCATGACCATCGTCGGCCATCCCCGCGCCCAGCAGAACGTCATCCCGCCGCCGACCATTCCGAGTCTGATCGGCGTCCTGCTCTCGTCGCTGCACAACGCCAACGTGGTCTGGGACGAGTACAGCCGCCTCGTGGCGCTGGCCGAGGTCGAGGCCGCGGGCATCACTGCCCGATTGGTCGGTTACGACCCGGAACAGGCGAGCGGCGTGTTTACCTTCGGCGGCACCGGCACGTCGCTCTACGGGGTGAAGATCGGGCTGGAGAAGGCCTGTCCCCAGGCCATGCAGAAGGGTGTACCCGAAGACGTGGTCGTCATCGTTTCGGAGGCCGGACACTACTGCGCCCGGAGCATCACCGGGTGGCTCGGAATAGGCGTGGACAATCTGATCACCATTCCGACGACGGCCGAGAACGAAATGGACCTGGGCCGGCTGGAGGAAGCCGCCCGGACCGCGCTGGCCGGCGGAAAGAAGATCGCCGCCATCATCGCCACCCTGGGGACCACCGACGCCTTCGGGTTGGACGACCTGAAGGGTATCGTGACCCTGCGGGACAACCTGACGGAGGAGTTCCAACTCGCCTATCGCCCGCACGTTCACGCCGACGCGGTCATCGGCTGGGCCTGGTCGGTGTTCAACCACTATGATTTCGAGCGTAACCCTCTGGGGTTTCGGCCGCGCACCCTGCGCGCCCTGGCGGGCGCGTGTCGTCGCATACGCCATCTGTCGCTGGCCGATTCCGTTGGCGTCGACTTCCACAAGACCGGCTTCGCCCCGTACATTTCCAGCCTCGTCCTCTTCAAGGACTGCGAGGACCTGCGCCGGGTGACGCGGCTGCCGGAAGAGATGCCGTATCTCTATCACTTTGGCGAACACCGGCCCGGCATGTACACCCTGGAAGCGTCCAGGGCGGGGAGCGGGCCCCTTGCGGCCCTGGCCAATTATCGCCTGTTCGGCGAGCAGGGCCTGCAGGTCCTGCTCGGCCACATGGTCGAGATGACCCAGATCCTGCGCGAGCATCTCGAAGGTTATGAAGGCACCACCGTGCTGAACCGGGACAATTTCGGCACGGTCACGCTCTTCCGCGCCTATCCCTTGGGCATCGATACCTTTTCGATCAAGGGCCAGGAATTCGACGATCCCGCCCATCGGGATACCCTGCTCACACACAACGCCTACAACCGAGCCATCTTCCAGTACGTGTATTCGGAGGCCATGGCCGGACGCGGCGTCCTCATCTCCTCCACCGACTGCTATCGCCACACCCGCTACGGGGAACCCATCTACGCCCTGAAATCCTATATCCTGTCGCCCTTCGTCGACGAGGGCGACGTCGAAGTGGTGGTGGAAAAGATCCAGGAGGCCCGGGAAAAGGTCGCGTAGGCACGGGCGGACGCGCCTTGGCGAAGGTTCCGGTTGACGGCCCTGGTCAGGGTGCGTCGAGTTGGCGGTGCAGCCACCCGAGGATCGTGGGGAATACGTCCGGGGACTCGCCCATGTGGCCGCCGGGGAAGAGCCGCATGGCCTTGGGGTCGCCGCACTCCAGCAGCATGAAGAAGTCCTCGATGGGCACCTGGAGGTCGTCCTTGCCGTTGACCAGGAGCATGGGGGCGCAGGGCTTGTCGAGCCAGCCCTGGTCCTTGAGGGACAGCACCGGCATGACCTCGATGAGCTCCTCGAAGGTCTTCTTGCCGAAGAGGTTGGCGCGGGCCTCGATGAGGTCGAAGAGGTAGGACGAGGCGTTGCGGGATCGCTGCTGCCAGTCGGGCTGGAAGAATCCGTGGATGCCGCCGCCCCAGTTGACAGCGGCGCGAAGCCGTTCCGGCTCCACGTGGGCCATCTTGGTGGACCAGTAGCCGCCGAAGCTGGCGCCCAGGACGGCGATGCGGGCGTAGTCCACTTCCGGCCGGGTGACCAGATAGTCCAGGGCCGCGCAGTAAACCTCGTGGGCGGTTTCGGACGCCGGCACCGGGGATTCACCGGTGCCCGGGCTGTCCATGATGAAGCAGCCCCAGCCCTCGGCCAGCAGCGACTCCACAAAGCCGTGGCGTTCTTCTTTCCAGTTGTCGATGCCGCCCCAGTGCAGGATCAGCGGCGCGGGCCGCCTGGCGGGCAGGCGCAGGTAGCCGATGACCTCCTTGTCGCGCAGCGGAACGGCGATGCGCTCCAGCGGAGGGTCGAAATAGCGCGAGGCGGCGAGGTAGGTCTCGATGGTCTTGCGGTAGGCCTCCTGCTTGCCGGGAGAGTTGGGGAAGGGGTGGCGTCCGGCGCCATAGTACGCGGCGGCCTGGAAATAGGCATGCCTGGCCTCGTCCGCCTGCCCTTTGGCCTCCGCGTCCCCGGCGGCGTTCTCCCAGCGCGCCCCGGGCTTGCTCCAGGCCTCGGCCCAGGCGTCGGGGTCCAGGCTGTCCAGCCCGCCCAGCACCTCGCCGGCTTCGGCCGGGTCCATGAGATGGAACGGGCTGCGCCTGCCCACGCGCTTGCGGATGCGGTCCTTGATCTCGTCGAGAGTTGCGGCCTCGGCCATGATGGGGTCCTCCAGGTTGACGGCACACCGGATCGGGCTTTGGCGCCGGGACGCCAAGCCTTCGCCGGTTGAGAATATCACGATTTCGTAATACAGAATAAGTCCATCGGTCTGACCACCATGACGAAAGAGGACTATTACATCCAGGGCATGGAAGCCTACGCCGACGACCGGGTGGAGGAAGCCATCGAGTCGTACGGGAAGGCGCTCGCCGAGGACCCCGACTACGGCGACGCGCTGCACGCCCTGGGGATGGCTTACGCGAATCTGGACCGCCTGGACCAGGCCATCGAGGTGGGCAAGCGCCTGATCGAGGTCAGCCCCGACGATGAGCTGGCCCACACGAGCCTTTCCCTCTTCTACCAGCGCAAGGGGATGATCGAGGAGGCCGAAGCCGTGGGCGCCAAGGCCAGGACCCTGGGGTGGAAGCGGCAGCTCGCCGAGGACAAGTAGCCGCACGGCCGGCGGCGTGCACGGACAGCGTTCACAAACTCACGGGGCCGTCCGCCAAGAAGGGATACGCATGAATCTGGACAGCATTACCGTCGAATCGATCCGGGATTCCCTCAGAGAGCGCCAGTACATCTGCGACCGGAGCCTCGCCACCGTGGTCTATCTCTCGGTCCGGCTGGGCAAGCCGATCCTGCTGGAAGGGGAGGCGGGTGTGGGCAAGACCGAGATCGCCAAGGTGCTCTCGGACGTCCTCGGGACCCGGCTGATCCGGCTCCAGTGCTACGAAGGGCTGGATTCGAACACGGCGCTTTACGAGTGGAACTACCCGAAGCAGATGCTGCGGATCAAACTGGAGGAGATCGGCTCCCGGGACCGTGAATCGGTGGAAACCGAGATCTTCTCCGAGGACTACCTGATCAGCCGTCCGCTGCTCGACGCCATCCGAACCGACGGCGCCGAACCCCCGGTCCTGCTCATCGACGAGATCGACCGCGCCGACATGGAGTTCGAGGCGTTTCTTCTGGAGGTGCTGTCGGATTTTCAGATCAGCATTCCGGAAATCGGCACCATCCGGGCAGGCAAGCGGCCCTACGTTTTCCTGACCTCCAACCGCACCCGTGAGATCCATGACGCGCTCAAGCGGCGGTGCCTGTATCACTGGATCGAGTACCCCACGTTCGAAAAGGAGTACGAGATCGTCATGACCAAGTATCCGGAGATCCGGGCGCTCATGGCCGAACAGATCTGCGCGTTCATGCAGCAGGTCCGGCAGATGAACTTCTACAAACGGCCGGGAGTGGCCGAGACCCTGGACTGGGCGTCGGCGCTGCTGCTGCTGAACCGCGGCGAGCTGGATCCCGAGATCGTGAAGGAGACGGTGGGCTGCGTGTTCAAGTACCGGGAGGACCTGCACCATCTGGAGGAAGAACTGTCCGGCGACAAACTCGACATGGGCCGGATTCTCAAGGAGCCGGCCTCGGTGGTGGGCGGGGGCGTCCGGTAACGCTGCCGCCGGCCTGGACCTCACCATGGCGAGAGAGCTGACCGACGAAGACATCATCCGCGCGGTGGAGCGCTACAAGCCTCTGCGCGGCCGGGGCACGCAGGCCAACATGCTGATGTTCGGCCGGGTGCTCAAGGACCTGGGGTTCCGGCTGGGCCTGAGCCAGGTTATCGACGCCAACCGTTCCCTGCCGCTCATCGATATCAGGAGCCGGCCGGATTTCCATCGGGCGCTGGCCGCCAACCTGCTCCACGACCACGAGGATATCGAGGTCTTCGACCAGGTGTTCGAGGCGTTCTGGCAGGGAGACATGGAGGTCGAGCCCGGCATCGAGACCATGGAGGTGCCCGCCCAGAGCCCGGACGAGGCGCTGGAATCATCGGACGACAGCAGCGGCAGCATGGAAGAGACGGTGGCCGAGCGGGAGGGCGCCAGCGACGACAGCGCCACGGACCCGGAGCCGCTGATGGTGCCCACCTACAGCCCCAACGAGCAACTGAACGAGAAGGACTTCAGCGAGATGGGCATCGAGGAGAGCCGGGCCGTGACCCAGGCCATCCTCCTCATCGCCTCGAAGATCGCCACCCAGGTGAGCCGCCGCAAGAAGCGCGCCCGCCGGGGCACGGAGATCGATCCCCGAGGCACCATGCGCCGCAACATCAAGTACGGCGGCGAGCTGGTGGAGCTGGTGGCGCGCAAGCGGCGCATCAAGAAGACCCGGGTGGTGCTGCTGTGCGACGTAAGCGGCTCCATGGACTGTTACAGCCGTTTTCTCATCCAGTTCATGTACGGCCTGCAGAACGAGCTGTGGGGCGTGGAGACCTTCGTCTTCAGCACCACCTTGAGCCGCATCACGCACCTGATCCGGACCAAGAACATCGGCAACGCCCTGGAGAAGATTTCCAGGAGCGTGCTGGGATGGTCCGGCGGTACCAACATCGGACGGTCGCTGGAGATCTTCAACCGCGACTTCGCGGTCAGCATGGTCACCCACCGCACGGTCGTGGTCGTCATCAGCGACGGCTGGGACCGGGGCGACGTGGGCGTCCTGGAACGGCAGATGCAGGCCCTCAAGCGGCGCTGCGGCAAGCTCATCTGGCTGAATCCGTTGCTGGCCAGCGAGAACTACGAGCCCTTGTGCAAGGGCATGCAAGCGGCGCTGCCGTACCTGGACCTGTTTCTTTCGGCGCACAACGCCAACAGTCTGGTCCATCTGGGCCATACCATGCGCAAGCTGGTGGCGTAGGAGGGGCGGGTTCCGAACCTGCCCGTGCCGGGGCAACCCGCCGTACCGCAGGACAACCGGCCGGGCCGGCGCGACAAGGAGTCATCCATGGAATCCATTTATGATGACGTGAAGGAGTTCCTCGACAAGGGCGAGACGGTGGCGGTGGCGACCATCGTCTCCACCAGGGGCTCGACGCCGCGGGAGGTGGGGGCCAAGATGGTGGTGACGGCCTGGGGCGAGATCCTCGGCACCATCGGCGGCGGATGCGGCGAGGCCGACGTCCGGCGCGAGGCCATCGAGGTGGTGCGGACCCGCAAGCCCCGCACCGTGCGCGTGGACCTGCTGGACGACATCTCGTCCGACAGCCCGGCGGTGTGCGGCGGCATCATGAACGTTTTCATCGACCCCTGGTGGAAGGACGAGGAGGGCGACTGACGGCTCCGGGAATGACGGAACGGGTTGCCGGTCCGTGCCACGGGGCGGGCTCTGACCGGGCCGATGAGGTTTTCCAAGGTAACGGATGAATGGACGCACTGGTTCAGGAGCTTATCAAGGTCAAGCGTGAGGGCGCGGGCGCGGTGCTCCTCACCGTGGTGGAGTCCCAGGGCCTCGACGGGCTCGACAGCGGCGCCAAGTGCCTGATCCGGGACGGACGCATCGTCCTGGGGACGGTGAACGACGCGGAGTTGGAGCGGACGGTGCTCCGGGAGGCGGCCGAGCGGCTCTCGGACGAGCACTCCCGGCTGGTGTCCCTGGAGACCGCATCGGGAGGGCAGGCGGACGTCTTCTTCGAGGTGATGCCCTCGCCGCCCAAGCTCATCGTGGTGGGCGCCGGGCACATCGCCGTGCCGCTGGTGAAGATCGCCAAGCTCATGGACTACCACGTGGTGGTCATCGACGACCGCATCCTCTTCGCCAACCGGGAACGGTTCCCGGAGGCCGACGAGGTGGTGGTGGGCGACATGGCCGAGACCGTGAAGGAGCTGGATATTACGCCGACCACCTACGTGGTGCTCATCACCCGCGGCCACAAATACGACGAACCGTGCCTGCGGGAGCTGCTGGACCGGCCGGCCAGGTACATCGGCATGATCGGCAGCAAGCGGCGCATCAAGGCGTGCTTCGAGCGGTTCAAGGAAGAGGAGCAGGTCTCCGAGGAGCTCATCTCACGGGTGTACGCGCCCATCGGACTCGACATCGGCACGGAGACGCCGGAGGAGATCGCGGTGGGAATCCTGGGTGAGATCATCAAGGTCCGGCGCGGCGGCAAGGCGCAGTCCCTCTCCCGGAACCAGTGAGCCCCTCCGGTGACATCCTGGTGAAAGGGGTGGTGTTCTCGGACCTGGGACGGGCCGGCGCGTTCCTGGGCATGGATTGGGTGCGGGACGCGATCCGGGAGCGGCTCGGCTTCGAACCCTTCCCCGGCACGTTGAATGTGCGGGCGCGCGGCGCCGACCTGGCCCGGTGGGATCAGGTTCGACGGCACGGCGGGAAGATCGTCCTGTCTTCGCCGGATCCGGCCTTCTGCAACGCCTTCCTGTTCACGGGTTCCGTCGAGGGATGGGAGTCCCGGCCGGGATCGCGTGAAAGGATCGCGGTCGTCGTTCCGGAGGTCAGGGAATACCCCGCCGACAAACTGGAGATCATCGCCCCGGTTTCGTTGAAGCAGACCCGCTCGGTGCGGGACGGCGACGAGTTGACCGTGGTGTTCGGTCAGAGCCCGTGAAGCGCGCGAGGACCGTCCCCAAAGGACATCACGGCGAACAGGATCGTTACAGGAGGGAAGCCAGCATGCGCCGTCTCATCGTAGGGTTGTCAGGAGCCACCGGATCGATCTTCGGGATCCGCATTCTCCAGGTCCTGCAACCGCTCCCGGACATCGAGACCCACCTGGTCATGAGCAAGGCCGCCAAGATGACCCTTCAGGTGGAGACGCCGCACTCGGTGCAGGAAGTGGAGGCCATGGCCGACGTGGTGCACGATATCAACAATATCGGCGCCAGCATCGCCAGCGGCTCCTTCCGCACCGCCGGCATGGTCATCGCGCCGTGCTCCATGAAGTCCATGGGCGGGATCGTGCTTTCCGTGGGCGGCGACCTGCTGGTGCGCGCCTCCGACGTCATCCTCAAGGAGCGCAAGAAGCTCGTGCTGGTGGTCCGCGAGACCCCCTTGCACCTGGGCCATCTCGAGAGCATGGCGCAGCTCACCCGCATGGGCGCGGTGATCTTTCCGCCCGTGCCCGCGTTCTATCACCGGCCGAAAACCCTGGACGACGTCATCAACCAGACCGTGGCCCGGATCCTGGACCAGTTCGAAATCGAGACCGACATGTTCAAGCGGTGGAATGAAGAATCCCTGAGCCGCTATCCGGGGGACAAGGAATGAGCCGGATGCGGCGTCCATGAGGCGGGACGCCCGCGACCGGATGTTTCATATGGCCGATCTCGAAGAACAGATTCTCGAATACCTCCGGGCCCACAACACCATGACCCTCGGCACCTGCCTGGACGGAGCGCCGTGGAACGCCACGGTCTTCTACGCCAGCGACGGGTTTCATCTCTATTTCTTCTCCGCTCCGGACTCGCGCCACTGCACGAACCTCACGGCCAACCCGCGGGTGGCGGTGACGGTCCAGGAGGACTACGAGGACTGGCGCGAGATCAAGGGGATCCAGCTTGAGGGAACCGTGGAGCTCATCGACTCGGTGATGGCCAAGGCCAAGGCCATGGCGGTCTACGCGCGAAAGTACCCGGGCGTCATCAAGTTGTTCACGGATCCCGACAGCGGGGTCTATCATCGGGCGTTTCTCAAGGTGAAGTTCTACCGTGTGATTCCGGAGACGCTTTACTACATCGACAACCGGCAAGGGTTCGGCAAGAGGCAGGAGTTGGTCCTCGGCAAGGGCTGACGCCGCCGGACCGGCACTGCTGTGGCGCCCGGGGCTGCATCGAACCAGGGAGGATCGCTTCGTGTCACGACTAGTGGGCAAGGAAATGCCGGACGAGCTGTTCGCGCTGATGAGCGGCAAGGCCGTCGAGGCGGGCAAGGTGTTCATCATGGCCACGATGGACGAGAACGGCTGGGCCCACCCGGCCATGGGATCCTACTACGAGCTGGTGGCCAAGAGCCCCGGCCGCATCCATCTGGCCGTGGGCAAGAACAGCACCACGGAACGGAACCTCGTGCGCACCGGCGCCCTGACCCTGGTGGTCACCGACCACGGCCTGAACTTCTATCTCAAGGGCGACGCCAGGCGGACGCGAGAGCAACTGGCGAACACTCCCTTCGCGCTGTTTCAGGTGGAGCTCCATACGGTCCTGGAGGACCAGGAAACGGGGGTCACCATCGTCACCGGCGTGCGCTACGAGTCGAATCAGAACGCCAACGCGGAGTTCATGCAGCAGATGCTCGAGAGGACCTGCGAAGCGTTGACGGCCTCGCCCTGGGAGGTGTAGGGGCGGGGTCCAAACCCGCCCGTGTCCTGTCCGCGCGTGCGCTGGCCAGCCATCGCTGATCGTGTTAGCTATTGGGCAGCGGTACGATCCCGCTCACACTTTCGTGAAACTCCAAGGAGGTTTGTTGTATGGACCCGATTACGGACCCCATTGCCATTGACGTGCACGTTCACCTTTGCGACGAGCTGACGCTGAGTTCCAAGGGCGACCGCCCGAAACAGATGGCCCAGTACTTCAAGCGGGAGCGGAAGCCCGTCTCCATCGACGAGATGGCGGACGAGTATCGTGCGCGCAACATGATGGCGGTGATCCAGAACACCACGGATGAGACCATCACGGGGCTGAAACCGGTGCCCAACGAGCACGTGGCCGACGGCGTGAAGCGGAACGCCGACGTTTTTCTGGGCTTCGGCGTCATCGATCCGTGGCAGCAGAAGGTGGCGCTGCAGGAGATCCGGCGTATCAAGGACCTGGGCCTGCACGGTGTGGGCGAGATCAACCCGGCCCGGCAACAGTTCTTCCCCAACGACACCCGCTTCTATCCCCTGTGGGAGGAATGCCAGAAGCTCGAGTTGCCGATCCTGTTCCACAGCGGCATGGCCGGCGCCGGCGCCGGCACTCCCGGGGGCATGGGCAACAAGCTCAAGTTCACCCAGCCGATCCACCTGGATGACGTGGCCGCGGACTTCCCCGAGCTGAAGCTCATCTGCGCCCATCCGTCGTGGCCCTGGACCGCCGAGAGTCTCGCCATCGCCCGGCACAAGAGCAACTTCTACATCGATCTGTCGGGCTGGTCGCCCAAGTACTTCGCCGCCGAGCTGGTCCAGCAGGTGAACTCGATCCTGCAGGACAAGGCCATGTTCGGCTCCGACTGGCCGGCCATCGGCGTGGAGCGCTGGCTGGACGACTTCGCGAAGATCAGCATCAAGCCCGAAGTCAAGCAGAAGCTCATGCTGGACAACGCCAAGAAGTTCTTCGGCATGGACTAGGGGCCGGTACAGGCCATTGACACTCCCGAAGTCGAGGGGAGGGGACGCGCGTCGCAGTCCGTCTCCTCCCCTCGATGGGGTTCAGCATGTCGGTCGAATGGATCAAGGCCGCTCGGCCCGCCTCCCACGGCTTCCAGGTCATGGCGAAGCCCACCGGCGCCATCTGCAACCTGGACTGCGTCTACTGCTACTATCTGAAGAAGGAAGACCTCTATCCCGAGACCCGGTCCTTCCGCATGGAGCGGGACGTGTTGGAGGACTACATCGCGCAGCACATCGAGGCCTGTCCGGACCCGGTCGTCGACTTCGCCTGGCACGGCGGCGAGCCCACTATCCTGGGCCTCGACTACTTCCGGCAGATCGTCGCGCTCCAACGCAAGCACTGCCCACCGGACCGCAAGGTCCGCAACGGCATGCAGACCAACGGGGTCCTGCTCGATGACGAGTGGTGCCGTTTCTTCGCCGAGGAAGGCTTCTCCATCGGCTTGAGCATCGACGGCCCCGAGAAGCTCCACGACGAGTACCGCGTCACAAAGGGGCAGCAGCCCACCCACCGAAAGGTGGTGCAGGCGTTCAAGCGGCTCAAGGTCTACAAGGTGCCCTGTGACGTGCTGTGCGTGGTCCACGCCGGCAACGTCGGCCACCCCACCACCGTCTATCGTTATTTCAAGAGTATCGGCGCCGACCACCAGCAGTTCATTCCGCTCGTGGAACCCCTGCCCGGCGACGCCGGGGTGACCCCCCGCAGCGTGCCGTCGGAGGCCTTCGGCAGGTTTCTGTGCGCCGTCTTCGACGAATGGATCCGCACCGACGTGGGCCGGGTCACCATCCAGATCTTCGACGAAGCGGCGCGCACCGGCCTCGGCATCGACCACGCACTGTGCATCTTCCGGGAAACCTGCGGCGACGTGCCGGCGTTGGAGCACAACGGCGACTTCTATTCCTGCGACCACTACGTGGACCCGGAATACCGCGTCGGCAACATCCGCGAGACACCGCTGGCGCGCATGGTCGACAGCGACGCCCAGCGGAAGTTCGGCCGCGACAAGTGGACCTCGCTGCCGCGCTACTGCCGCGAGTGCGAGGTGCGCGCCCAGTGCAACGGCGGCTGCCCCAAGGACCGGTTCATCAAGACTCCCGACGGGGAGGACGGGCTCAACTATCTCTGCGCCGGCTACAAGAAGTTCTTCATCCACAGCCGGGAGCACCTGAGCACCATGGCCGGCCTGTGGCAGGCCGGCGAACCCATGGAGAAAGTCATGCGCCTGGTGCGGGAGGCGGACGCCGCGGTCCGGCCCGAAGCCGGCCGCAACGACCCCTGTCCCTGTGGCAGCGGCCGCAAGTACAAACGCTGCTGTCTCGCTCAAAGGGCGTGATGAAGCACGGAACGGAACCGGCCGCATTCGCCGCGGTCGACGTCGGTTCCAGCGCCATGAGGCTCAAGACCGGCCGGGACCCTGGCCGCGCGGCTTGACGCGAGCGGCCGGTATCGTTTGGATGGCGCAGGCCGCCGCGCCCGCCATTCAGTTGAGGGTGCGTGAACCCGGGCTGGAAGGCTTTGCGGCGTCGCCGCCCAGTTCCAGGAGACTGACGAGAACCTTCTCGCGCTCCTCGATGGATCCGACCTCCAGCAGCGCCTGCTTTTCCGATGGGTGAAAGGGCATGGCCACTCCCAGGAAGTTCACGAGATCGGCGTCGGGTATGGGATCGAGTTGATCCAGGTCGATGGTCAGGCCGCGTGTCCGGGCGTAGCGGCCCAGGGCCTGTGTCAGGCGCGGACGATCAACGGTCCCGGAGGCGGTTCCCTCCAGGTCGCCAAAGCACCCGTAGTCCGGCAGCACGCGCCGGTAGCCGCGTTCCAGAGGCATCTCCTCCTTGACGCGGAACCGGCTGATGCCCCGAAGCTGCACCATGTAGCGGCCGTCCGAGGACTTCTCCCATCGTTCGATGTGCCCGGCGCAGCCGACGGCGTAGAGATCGGGCGTCGTTCGCTCGGCGCCGGGCTGGGGGAGGTTGTCGTCATGGGGAACGAAGGGCTGGATCATGCCGAACACGGCCTCCGCCTCGAGCGCGTCGTGAACCATGTTCCGGTAGCGGGGCTCGAAGATGTGCAGCGGCAGGCGCGTCCCGGGCAGTAGCAGCACCCCGGTGAGCGGAAACACGGAAAGGATTTCGGGCAACGAGACGGATGCGGTTTTGTCTTCCATGCGGACCCCCTTCATTGGTCATTGATTATAGAGCCCCTCGGTCAGCCGTCAACCTCGGGCGCCCGCGCGGTTGAAGCCGGAGGCGAAACAAGGGATAGTATCGGACTATCCGACGCAGCACGTCGGGGCCGCTTCATGGGTCGCCGCTGAAAGGAGTGCCACCATGTGGAAGGGATTCAAGGTCATCGACGCGGACGCGCACATGCATGAGCCGCAGTACTTGTGGGAGCGCTACGTTGAGCCCGCATACCGGGATCAGGTGCCCAAGGTGGCGTTCATGGACGGGGCCTTCATGGTCTACGAGCCGGACGGGCGGATCATTCCCAAGACCGAGAAGCAACCCAAGCTGCCGGCCACTGCGTGGGCCGACATGGACGCAAAGTACGGCGAGGGTTACCGCACGTGGTGGTCCGCGGAGACGCGGCTCAAGGACATGGACACGCACGGCTGGGACGTCCAGGTGCTGCTGCCCACGGGCAACAACGGCAACTTCGCCTACCGGGTGGCGTTGAAGGACGTCAAGCTGGGGGCCGCCATGTGCCGGGCCTACAACAACTGGTGCCGGGACTACTGCGACGCGGACCCCAAGCGCCTCAAGTTCGTGGCGGTGCTTCCGGGACCGGATACCGAGGCCATGCTGGTGGAGGCCCGGCGGGCGGTGGAAGAGCTGGGCGCGGTGTCGGTACGGAACCCGTTCCTGCCCGAGGGCCGGTGGCTGCACGAACCGGAATACGACGCGCTCTGGCGGTTGGCCTGCGAGCTCGACTTCCCCATCTCGATCCACGGCGAATACCGCCAGCGCCGCTTCCACCCCTTTGCCGGCGGCAACCGCGGTAACGTGGACGACCGCGACATGCAGCAGCTCGCCCTGCGGGGCCTCGATCACGCCCTGGGCTTCCCGTGCGACAACATGGCGACCCTGGGCCACTTCATCTTCACGGGCATCCTGGACCGCTTCCCCGAACTGCGGCTGGGCATCCTCGAGTCCAACGTCGGCTGGGTACCCTTCTGGCTGGGGCGGATGGACGAGCACACCCACGGTCGCAACAGCGTTATGGGCAACGCCGTGGAGCGCCTGCCGATGCTGCCCAGCGAGTATTTCAAGCGCCAGATCACGGTGACATGCGACAGCGACGAGAGCGCGCTGTCGTACGCCGTGGACCATCTGAATGGCGACAACATCGCCTGGAACACCGACTATCCGCACCCGGACGCCCCCAGGCCGGAAAAGGCCCTGCCGGACCTGGACGCGCAACCGATATCCGACGAGGCCAAGGGCAGGATCCTCTGGGACAACGCGGTCACGCTCTACGGCTCCCGCATACTGGAGTAGGGGCGGCCTTGCGCCCCTCGGCCCATTACCCCGCGGCAGCCGGCTTCGACCGCGGTTCACGCGAGCGATAGATGGACGAGATTCGATTCGTAGACACCACGTTGCGGGACGGGCACCAGAGCCTCTGGGCCGAGCGCATGACCACCGGCATGATGCTGCCCGTGGCCCGGACCCTGGACGAGGCCGGGTTCGACGCCATCGAGCTCATGTCCGCTTCCCACCTCAAGAAGTGCGTGCGCGAGCTCAAGGAAGACCCGTGGGACCGGGTGCGGATGGTGGCGGAGCGCGTCACCCGGACGCCGTTGCGGCTCATGGCGGGTCGGGTCAACGCGTTCGAGATCACCCCGGTGTCGGTGTACGAGCTGTTCATCGAGCGGATGGCGGCCAACGGCATCCGGCAGGCGCGCATCTCCGAAGAGTGGAACGAGCTGGAAGGCTGGCGGCGCAAGGTCGGCATCGCCCGCAAGAACGGCCTCCAGCCCATCGTCAACCTCATCTACTCGGTGTCGCCGAAGCACACCGACGAGTACTACGCCCGGAAGACCCGGGAGGCCGCGTCCCTGGGGGTGCCGTTCCTCTGCCTCAAGGACCCCGGCGGCCTCCTCACCCCCGAACGCACCCGCACCCTGGTGCCGATGATCTTCGAGAACGCCGGCGGCATCCCGGTGGAGCTGCACACCCACTGCACCACCGGGCTCGGTCCCTTGTGCTGCCTGGAAGCGGTGAAGCTCGGTATCCGCACGGTGAACACCGCGGTTCCGCCGCTGGCCAATGCCTCCTCGAACCCGTCCGTGTTCAGCGTCGCCGCCAACCTTCGCGCCCTGGGCCATGAATGCGCCGTGGACACGGACGCCCTGGCGGAAGTGTCGGAGCATTTCACGGCCGTGGCCCGACGGGAGGGGTTCCCCATGGGCGCCCCGGTGGAGTACGACTACGCCCAGTACCAGCACCAGGTGCCCGGTGGAATGATCTCGAACCTGCGCCACCAACTGCAGAAGGTAGGCCTGGAAGACAAGGTGGAGGAGGCTCTCGGAGAGGTGGTACGGGTGCGGGCGGACCTCGGCTACCCTATCATGGTGACGCCGCTGTCGCAGTTCGTGGGCAGCCAGGCTGCCATCAACGTCATCGTCGGCGAGCGCTACCGGGAGGTCACCGATCAGATTATCCAGTACGCGCTCGGGCTGTGGGGCCGGGAGGGCGCCGAAACCATGGACCCCGACGTCAAGCAAAAGATCCTGGACCGCCCCCGTGGCAAGGAGATGGCCCGCTGGACGCCGCCGGACCTCACCATCGAAGAGGTACGGCGCAAGCTCGGCGGCCCGGGGGTGACGGACGAGGAGCTGCTGCTGCGATGGATGCTGAGCGAGGAGGAGATCGCCGCCATGCGCGCGGCCGGTCCGCCCCGGGAGTACCTGCACGCCCGGTTGCCCATGGTGGCGCTGATGGAGCGGCTGACCCACCGGAGCGGGTATGCCGGTATCCAGGTCCGCCGGCCGGGTCTGTCGTTGTCGTTGCAGAAGAGTGGAATCCAGGAGCCTGCGCCGGCCGGCGGCGCCGTGCGGGCATGACCGGGTTTGAAACCCGCCCCTGCACACGCCCGCAGAAAGGAGAACGCATGCCGGACCTGATAACCCTTGGACGTTCCGTCGGCGAGCTGCTCAAGGACAGCGGACAGACCGTGGCGGTTGCCGAATCCTCCACCGGCGGCTTGATCTCCGCCGCGCTCCTGTCGCTGCCCGGCGCCTCGGCGTACTTCGTCGGCGGGGGCGTGATCTACACCCGGCAGGCCCGGGCGGGTCTTCTGATGATGCCCGAGAGCGAAGTGGCAGTCCGCGGCAGCACGGAATCCTACGCGTTGAACATGGCGCGGCTGATCCAGGCGCGGTTGAACACCACATGGGGTCTGGCGGAAAGCGGCGCCACCGGTCCCTCGGGGAATCGCTACGGCGACGCCGCGGGACACAGTTGCATGGCCATCGTCGGACCGGTGGAGAAGGCCATCACCATCGAGACCGGTCAGGCGGACCGGGAAGCCAACATGTGGGCCTTTACCCGGGCCGCCCTGACGTTGCTGGAAGAAGCGGTGCGGCGTTAGCGCTAGCCCGACAACGCCGCCAGCACGGCGCGGCTTGTCTCGAACAGCCGGTGGTCCCGGCAACGGCGCCCCACCAGTTGCAGTCCCACGGGAAGGCCCGCGGGTCCCTTGAATACGGGAAGCGTGACGCACGGTGCGTAGGTCCAGGTGGCGAGGATATTGAACGACGTGTCGCCCGTGTTGTCCAGCCCCGCGGGCGCCTCGCCAGTGGCGCTGGGGGTCAGCAGCACGTCGAACGCTTCTGAGGCCCCGTCCAGGTACGCACGGCACGCTGCCATGACCCGTTCTGCCTCCCGGTATTCCTCGTAGGAGACCACGGGCCAGTCCTTCATCTTGCCCTGCTGGAACTCGCTCAGCCGGTCGAAGTGGCGGGTTCTTTCCCACGACAACGCGCGCGCGATCTCGTAGTCGCTGACACGGCGGCCCATGGTCTCGAAATCGGTGAACGGCCCGCCGAGGTCGAGGTCCGATACGGCGGCCCCGGCCTTGGCGAGTTGCGCGGCCGCGCCTTCCACCAACGCCTGGGTGTAGTCCTCGGCCCGGTCCCACAACGGCGTGCGGCACAGACCCACCCGAAGGCCCTTGACCGAAACCGGACCCAGGGGTCGGACCGGCTCGCCGGTTACCGCTGCCCGGAAGAGCGGGAGGTCTTCCACGGCGCGCCCGAACAGCCCCACCGTATCGAAAGAGCCGGTGTTCTCCTTGACCCCCGTCGTGCTGACCTCACCGTAGCTCGGCTTGTAACCCACGCAGCCGCAGAAGGACGCCGGGCGGATCACCGACCCGAGGGTCTGGGTGCCGAAGGCCATGAACGCCATGAAGTCCCCCACGGCCGCGGCCGAGCCGCTGGAGGACCCGCCCGGGGTGTGCGTCGGGTCGTGCGGATTCTTCGTCTTGCCGGGATGGCGGCTGGCGAACTCCGTGGTGACGGTCTTGCCCAGGAGAACGCCGCCCGCGGCCCGGGTCATGGCCACGCAGGCGGCGTCGGCCCGGGGGCGATATCCGTCGTAGATGGGTGAGCCGTAGCCCGTGGGCATGTCGGCCGTGTCCATGATATCCTTGACCGCGAATGGAAGGCCGTGCACGGGGCCGCGGTTCGACGCCCGGTCGCGCTCCCGCGCCTGGGCCAGCGAGTACTCGGCATCCAGGTGGACCCAGGCTTCCACCTCCGGTTCCCGCTCCTCGACCCGCTCCAGGCACGCCCGGACCAGCGCCTCGGAGGTGATCTCGCCCTGGTTGATCCGTTCGACGGCTTCGCTGGCGGAAAGTCGGCACAGGTCGTTCATCGGTGGTGTCCTCTGGCTGGTTTTGTAGTTCGTGATGGCGGAAACTTTGCCCATAGCACGTTTTCGCCGTGGATTCGATTCAATGGACAGGCCCTGGCGGGCCGGGAGGTCGGACATGGTCAAGACCAAGGGACTCTATCACAGCGGCATTCCGGTCAATGACCTCGACCGGGCGGTTACGTTCTACCGCGACGTGTTGGGCATGGAGGTGGCCAGCGTCGCCCGTGACGACCTCAAGGGTCTCGGCCGGGCTGACCTCCGGTCCGGCAGCAGCATGGTGGTGCTGTTCCAGCGTCCCAACCCCATCGAGCGGGACGCCCTGGCCGAGGACGGCGTGACCCATCAGGCATTCGCGGTGGACAGCGACGATTTCGATACCGCGGAGGAAAGGATGCGCGCCGCCGGCGTCCGCATCCATGAGGTCCCGGTGGTGGAACGAAGATCCGGCCGCGGGTTCTACTTCTTCGATCCGGACGGAAACCTGCTCCAGCTCCATGCGCCGCCCAGAGGGTACGGCCGATCCGCTGTTGCCGGCACTTGAACTGTATCCCGAACATGCACGCGAACGGCTGACCGTGTAACAAACCGGCGAACCGGGAAAGTACGGTCTGGTTGCACCCCGGCGAGCCCGTTTTCGACTGTCTCTCAGCCGCTGTCCCGAACCGTTTCGGGCGCGACGGACTACGGGGAGCCACGTTCATCGACCCTTGTGCAGCCGAGGCCTATCTGTTCCACATCGCGCGGGTCTCCTTTGAACAGTACGGCCAAGCTGATACGGAGGCTGATCTGTGGAGCGGCCCCGGTGCCGGTGAATCATTGGCGAGCTATTTTCAGCTAGTTAGCACGTTCGCTCTGCCTAATGGACCCGGATCTTCGCGCCGCTCGAGCTTGCACCACATCCCCCCGGCATTTCGCAAGCGTCTGCCGGTCATGGGGGGCGACATGGAAGCAGGTCACCACCGGGTTGCAACGCCACGGCCTGCTGGTTACGATTAGGGGCATGAGCGAGGCCATCGCCTTCGACACCCATAAATTCATCAAGCACATGACGGCAAGCGGCTTCACCGAGCAGCAGGCCGAAGCCCTGGCCGAAGAACAGGTGGCTCTGCTCAACAGCAACCTGGCGACCAAGGCCGATATCGAGGGTGTCAAAGCTGACATCGAGGCCTTGCGGCTGGCGACCAAGGCTGATATCGAGGCCCTGCGGCTGGCGACCAAGGCCGATATCGAGGGTGTCAAAGCTGACATCGAGACCTTGCGGCAGGCGACCAAGTCTGACATCGAGACCCTGCGGCAGGCGACCAAGTCTGACATCGAGACCCTGCGGCTGGCCACTGAGGCAAAAATCGAGGCCGTCAAATCCGAACTGCTGAAGTGGATGTTCGGCGCGCTGATTGCCCAAGGCGGCCTGATCGTTGCCCTCGTCAAGCTCTTGTAGCGCACTCCCGTCCCACAGCTTCTCCCAGACCAGGGTCGGTGAACAATCCTCGTGGCGCTCCCGCACCACCGCCAGGATCGCTGCCCCGGTTGACAACGGGTTCCGGGAACAATAGGGTCTCTATGCTACGCAGGGCTCTAATGTTGTTGGTCTTTTCAGACACTCCGTCAACTGTTCGATGACATGGGGGAGATCATGACCCGGAAACTCGCAGTTGCATCGTTGGCTCTGGCCGCGGCCTTGGCCGTATCCGGACTCGTGGCCCATGCCGCGACCGACAATTTCTTCGCCGGCAAGACCATCCGCATTATCGTCGCCTATTCGCCCGGCGGCGGGTTCGACGCCTACTCGCGGATGCTCGCGCGTCACATGCCCAGGCACATCCCCGGCAACCCCACCGTAGTGGTCCAGAACCGGCCCGGGGCCGGCGGTCTCATCACCAGCAACTTCCTCTACAACAGGGCCAAGCCCGACGGCCTGACCATCGGCAACTGGATCGGCGGGCTGATCCTGCAACAATACCTCGGGAGCAAAGGGGTCCGCTTCGACGCGGCGAAGTTCGAGTGGATCGGCGCGCCTGTGCGTATCCACAACGTGTGCATGACTCACAAGCGTAGCGGCATCGTCGACCTGGCCACCTGGCGCGCCGCCAAGGCGCCCGTCAAGTTCGGCGGCGGCCGGCCCGGCTCCACTACCTGGGACATTCCCCGGATTCTGATCAATCACACGGACCTGCCCACCAAGCTCATCGAAGGCTACGGCGGCACGGCGCCGGTGCGGCTGGCCGCGGAGCGCGGCGAGTTGGCGGGCGTGTGCGCGAGTTGGGAGGGTCTCAAGAACCCTTGGGCCGCGGCGCTCAAGAAGGGTGACGTGAAGGTGGTGCTGCAGCTCGTGGACAAGCCTCATCCGGCCTTGGCCAACGTCCCCCTGGCCAAGGACCAGATGAAGACGGACGAGGGACGGCTGGTGCTCAAGACCGTGGTGCACGACATCGGCGGCTCCCTCAACCGGCCGTACTCGCTGCCTCCGGGCACGCCCAAGGACCGGGTGATGATCCTGCGCCGGGCCTTCGACGCCGCCACGAAGGACCCCGAACTCCTGGCCGAGGCGAAGAAGTCCAAGTTCGACATCAGCGCGGTCTCCGGCGAGGAGGTGGAACGGCTCGTGGCCGACATCGCCAAGCTGCCGGCCGAGTTGATGGCGACCATCAAGAAGACCTTTGCACCAAAACGGTAGCGGACGTCGCGCGCTGGAAACAGGGGAGAACCCTCGACTCAAGGCGCGTCTCCCTGTTCCAGGCGTCTGTCCGAGTAAGCGAATTGTGGATTCTTGCTTACTCGGACAGACGACCAGGCGGCGGTCAGGCCAATGGCTCGCCCTTCGGGACTGGCATACAGCATTCACACGCCGCGTCTGATCCTCCGTTGCTGGCATCCGACGGACGCCAACCTGCTGCAGCGGGAGATCAACGACAACCTCGACTATCTGCGCCCGTGGTTGGACTGGGCCCGCCAGGAGCCGGAATCTCCGGAGATGAAGACGGAACGGCTGCGGCGGTTCCGGGACGACTTCCTCTCACGGCGGGATTTCGTCTACGGCATATTCGGCGCCGACGGCGTCAGGATCATCGGCGGCACCGGCCTGGTTACGCGGGAGAGCCAGGACGCGCGGGAGATCGGTTACTGGATCAGCCGGCCGTACGCCAACAAGGGTCTGGCCACCGAGTCCACGGCCGCGTTGACGCGGGTGGCCTTCGAGATCAACGGCTTGGCGCGGGTGGAGATACGCTGCGACCCGCGCAACACGGCCAGCGCCCGGGTGGCGGAGAAGCTCGGCTTCACCCACCGTTCGACGCTCTACGGCAACAAGACCGATTTGGAGGGACGCTTGCGGGACACCATGGTGTGGAGCCTGGATGCCGCGGACTACCCGGGCAGCCGCACGTCGGCCGCGTCGGCGGCTGCCTACAACCGGGCCAAGATCCGGATCCTGTAGCCGCCCGTGTCCTGCGGCGCCCCGCGCCTCCCCGCGTCTACTGGATATTGTACAGCCGCGCCACGTTGTCAGCGGTCAGTCGCCGGCGCATCTTGTCGCTCAACCCGCCCATGGTCTGCGTGATGAACTCCTGGGAGTCGGGCCAGACCCCGTCCCGGTGGGGATAGTCCGAGGCCCAGCAGAAGTTGTCCGGAGCGTATTCCTCCGCCAGGTGCGCGCCGACCTTGTCGTCCTGGAAGGTGGCCCATATCTGGCGCCGGAACAGGGCGCTGGGAGGGGTGCTGATCATGCCCTCGTATTCGCCCTCCCTGAACTTCGTGTCGAGGCGCTCCAGCACGTAGGGGATCCAGCCGATGTGGCTTTCGGCCATGACCACCTTGAGGGCGGGATGGCGCTCCAGGGCGCCGCACAGGATGATGGACACGAGACACTCGTCGGCCTGCATGGCCACCACCGCGATGTGCGCTTCGTAGGAAACCTTGGGGATGTCCCTCTTGAGCTTTTCCTCTGCGTTCCGGGGTCCCACCGTGGTGGTGCCGTGGCCCGCGCCGATGTGGAACGACAGCGCCACTTCCTCCTCCTCGGCCGCGGCCCACATGGGCTCCCACATCTCGTGCCAGATGGGCGCCGGCCCGTTGAAGAAGTCGAACAGCGCCCCCTTGAGCCCGAGGCCGTTCTTGCCGATGCGGCGGACCTCCGCGGCCGCGCTCTCGGGCGAATGGGCGGGGATGTCCGCGATGCCGATGAAGCGGTTGGGATCGTATCCGCAGAACTCGGCGATGAAGTCGTTGTAGGCCCGGTAGGTGGCGGTGATCACGTCCGCGTCCTTGATGCTGTCCTCCACGAAGCGGATACCGTAGATGACTTCCGCCGCGATGTTGTCGATGTCCAGGTCCCCGGCCCGGAGCTTCGGGTCCGACGGGTGCGTGGGTTCCCACCCGGCCTCACGCATTCTTCGGCCCCGGTGGTTGGTCATGGGCTGCCGGCCCATCCAGGCCCGGTGGCCGCCCATCACCGCGCCGTCGCCGACCCACGTGGGTTTGCCGTCCACCGTGCGCACGTTGGGCACGCGGTCCTTCAGGTTCGCGGGAGCGCGGGACCTGAAGGTATCCTCGTCGAGATAGAAGAGATCCATGTGTCCGTCAGCAGAGATCACCCGGTCGCTCATGATCGTTCCCTCCGGCCCTCACTTCTCTCACAGTCTTCCCCCGGTGGCAAGCCTGACGGGCTCTCCCCGACAGGGGGCGCCCTCGCGATTTGACTCGCTCAACCGGGCGTGCAACCATCCCCGCACCGGAGCCTAAGCGAATGGAATACATCGTAGGCGTAGACATCGGCGGAACCTTTACCGACTGCGTCACCATGGATGCCCGCGGCACGGTGACCGTGGGCAAGTCCCTTTCCACCCCCGAGGACTACTCCGTCGGCGCGTTGAACGCAGTGCGGAACGCCGCCGAGAGCCTGGGTCTGGCGGACGAAACCGAGCTTCTCGCGTCCGCCCGCCTGTTCTTCCACGCCTGCACCATCGGCGACAACGCCCTGATCACGGGTTCCGGGGCCGTGACCGGACTGATCACCACCAAGGGCTTTGCCGACACCCTGCGCATCATGCGCGGCCGTTTCACCGACGGCGTCCCCGAGTCCGAGATCTTCCACCTGTCCGTCCTCGACAAGCCCGAGCCCATGGTGCCGCGCCGGTTGATAGAGGAGGTGGACGAGCGGGTGGACTACAAGGGGGCGGTGCTGGTCCGGCTCGACCCGGCCCAGGCGGAGAAATCTGCAGCCGAGCTGGTTTCGAAGGGGGTGGAAGCCATCGCCGTGAGTCTTATCTGGTCGGTGGCCAACGACCGCCACGAACGGGCCATCGCCGATGTCATGGCCGAACAACACCCCGGGGTGTTTCTCAGCCTCTCCAGCGAGGTGGCGCCCTACCTCGGCGAGTACGAGCGCACGGCCACCACGGTTTTCAACGCGTGTATCGGGCCGCGGATATCCGCCTACATCAAGCGCCTGGGAGGTCGGCTCCGGGAACAGGGCCTCGCGGGAGAACCGCTCATCATGCAGTCCTACGGCGGCGTTCTGGGAGTGGAGGCCACCGCCAGGAACGCCATCGGCACCATCGAGTCCGGCCCCGTCGCCGGGGTCGTGGGCAGTGGCTGGCTCGGCCGGCTCATGGACCTGCCCGACATCCTGGCCACGGACATGGGCGGCACCACCTTCAAGGTCAGCGTGATCCGGGACGGGGCCATCGAGATGGATTACAAGCCGGTGATCCTGCGCCATCAGATCTACTCTACCAAGGTCTGGGTGGAGTCCATCGGCGCGGGCGGGGGCAGCATTGCCTGGACCGATCCCCGGACGGGTTTGTTGAAGGTGGGGCCGAAAGGCGCGGGCGCCCGGCCCGGGCCCGCGTGCTACGGACGGGGAGGAACCGAGCCCACGGTGTCGGACGCCGATCTCGTGCTCGGTTACCTCAATCCGGATTACTTCCTGGGCGGACGCATGTCCCTGGACCCGGAGCAGGCGCGGCGCGCCATCGAGCAAAGGGTGGCGGGACCTTTGGGCCTGTCCGTGGAGGCGGCGGCCGGCGGCATTTACCGCATCATCAACGCGCACATGAGCGACCTCATCCGGAGGGCGACGGTGGAGCGCGGCTACGATCCCCGAGACTTCACCCTGTTCGCGTTCGGCGGCGCGGGGCCGGTGCACGCGGCCCGGTACGCGGCGGAGCTGGGCATTCGGCAGGTGGTGGTGCCGCTGACGGCGTCGGTGCACAGCGCCACCGGCCTGGTCAGCTCCGACATCGTCTGCCAGTACGGCAAATCGGACCGGCTGCCGGTGCCGGCGGACCGCGAGCGCGTCAACCGGAACTTCGACGAGCTGGTGGGGCGCGGCCGCGCGGAGCTGGCCGCCGCCGGTTTCGAGGGCGACGGCGTCCGGATCGAGAGAAGCCTCGACATGCGGTATCGTTACCAGGTCCATGAATTGAACGTCGCCATGCCCGAGGGCGACGCGGCGCTGTCCGAGCAGGAGCTGGGCCGCGTTTACGAACGTTTCGATGACCTGTACGAACGAACCTACGGCCCCGGCTCCGGCTACCGCGAGGCGGGGAAGGAGATCATGAACTTCCGGCTCACCGCCACCGGCATGCTGGACAAGCCCCGGCTGCAGCCGTACCCGCTGTCGTCGGGCGACGCGAGCGGCGCCGTTACGGGACGCCGGAAAGTCTTCTTCGAAGAGTTCGAGGAGCGGCGCGAGACGCCGGTGTACGGCTTCGACGCGTTGCGTCCGGGGAACGAGATGGCTGGTCCGGCCATCATCGAGACCCCGGTGACCACCATCGTGGTCAACCCCGGCAACCGCGCCGCCATGGACGCGTACCGTAACGTCAGGCTGCTGATCGGCCACTGAAGGGGGATGCCATGGACACGCGAATCCGCGGCGTTGATCCCGTCACCTTCGAGATCCTGTCCCACCGGCTGCATCAGATCACCCGTGAGATGGGCATCACCCTGGAGCGCACCGGCGGCACCGTCAACACCACGCAACAGCGGGACTACATGGCGTCCCTCTACCGCCCGGACGGCGATATTCTCTCTGCCGGCGCCACCCTGGGGCAGCACGTGGTGTGCGCGAGCTACGCGGTGAAGCGGATCATCGAGCGCTTTCCGCCGGATGAGATCTTCGAGGACGACGTCTTCCTGTTGAACGACCCCTACCTCGCCGCTATCCACCAGTCCGACGTCTACGTCATCGCTCCGATCCACCACCGCGGGCGGCTGGTGGCCTGGAGCGCCACGTTCGTCCATGTGAACGACGTCGGCGCCATGTCGCCGGGGGGAGACTCTCCCGACGCCACCGAGATCTTCCACGAGGGCTTACGGGTCCCCGGCATCAAGCTGGTGGAGCGGGGCGAACTGCGCGAGGACGTGTTCGACACCCTGACCAACATGACCCGCCAGCCGGGCATGGTGGGGCTCGATCTCAAGTGCGAGATCGCCGCCAACAACGTGGCCAAAGCGAGGCTCGGGGAGATGTACGACCAGTATGGCCCGGAGCTGCCGGAGTCGGTGGCCAACGAGATGGTCCGCTATACCGAGGCCATCCTCCGCGAAAGGATCGAGTCGTTCCGGGACGGCGAGTGGAGCGAGGAACTGGCCCTGGAGGCGCAGGACACCTGGCGCATGAAGGTCACGCTGCGCAAGCGGGGCGACCGGCTGATCTTCGACTTCACCGGCACGGACCCGCAGGCGGTGAAGGGCGTCAACCTGCCGTTCCACGGCACCTTCGGGTTCTGCTTTGCCGCGGTGCTCACCACCCTGGTGTACGATCTGCCCAAGAACCATGGCGTGCTCCGGCCGCTGGAGGTCATCGCTCCGGAGGGGACGCTGGTGAACGTCACCTATCCCGGTCCGGTGTCGCTGAACACCACCTCCTGCGGCTTCAGCGTCGGGTTCCTGGCGAGTTCGGTGCTGATGCAAATGCTGGGCACCCACGAGCACTGGAAGGAGGAGATCGTGACTCCCAACGCCAGCCACCGGAACGGCAAGCATTCAGGAGTGAACCAGTACGGCCGCTATTGCGTGTTCAATCTCGCCCACGGAGCCATGGACGGCAACGGCGCTCGCGTCCACGCGGACGGCATCGACTCCGGCGGCAACTACATGAACTGTCCCAACGCGGAATGGTTCGAGCTCAACTTCCCGGTGCTCTACCTGTTCCGCCGCCATGCGGTGGACTCCGCGGGTCCGGGGCGTTACCGCGGCGGGTTGGCGGTGGAAACGGCGCACACGCCTCACGACGCGCCTGAGGGGAAGCTGGGGGGCGTGGCCTACGGCGTGGCCGGGCTCCGGAACTCCGGCCACGGCATGTACGGCGGCTATCCCGGGGCGCCCAGCGTCATCGTGCTCCGGGACGGTACGCGGGTCCGCGAGGTCATGGGCCGGGACCGGTGTGCGGTGGACCTCGACGAGGTGGGCGGCCGGGAACGGGCGCTTCCGTACTGCAACTTCGAGTTCAAGGAAGGGGACGTGCTCTACATGCGTGTGGCCAGCGGCGGCGGTTACGGCGATCCGCTGACACGGGAGCCCGGCCGGGTAGAGGCGGACGTGATGGACGGCGTGGTCTCGGAGGACGCGGCCCGGGACATCTACGGCGTTGCGTTCAGGCCTGAATCCCGGCAGGTGGACGCCGCCGCCACCGAAGCGCTCAGGCGAAGGCTCGCCCGCCGCAGGGCCGGGGCGCGTTAGAACCCGAACTGCGCCATGTCGACCTCGGCGCCGCTCTTGCCGCACTCGTCCTCGAACACCCGATGGATCTCGGGGTCCTGGTCCTGGTACTCGATCTGCGCGCCGCCCTTCTTGACGTCCTCGCCCGTGTCCTTGAGTTCCTCCACCTTGTACTTGAAGCCCCAGGGCTTGAGCGCCAGGTACCGCGCCGGCTCGGCGCCGTTGTTGAAGTGCTGGTGCCACCACTGGATGGGCGGCACGAACATGCTCATGCGGCCCCAGTCCACCCGCTTCCTTCGAGCGCCTTCCTCCCACAGGAAAGAGTAGCCGGACCCGGTCAGCATGATGATGTGGGCGCCGGCGCCGTGGCGGTGGGCTTTCTTGTACTTGCCCACCGGGAACTCCGAGAGGTGTGCGCTCATGGTGTTGTCGACGAACTCGAACAGGGTGGTGCGGTTGCCGCCGCCGCGTTCCTTGTAGTCCTTGGGCTGGAACTGCCACAGGTCCGCGATGAAGTTGGACTCCCACACCCGTCCTTTCTTCACCCCATCGAGATAACGCCCGGGCTTGCCCCACTCGTTGGCGTCGCCCTGGTAGCGGTCGCCGAAGGTGAAGGGGTTGTTGAAGATGTAGTCCAGGTTCCGGTAGCGGTTGATGATCACCGTGGCGTCGGTCAGCGAGATCATCCGAACCGGCTCCCGCCCCTGGGCGTTGAAGTGCTGGAACCACGCGTTGAGCGGGATGGAGAACAGGCTTCCCTTCTGCCATTCCAGGGTGTGCTTCCTGCCGCCGTCGTGCCAGAGGGTCGTGGCGCCCTGGCCTGAAAGGATGAACACCGCCTCCTCGAACAGGTGGTGCTGCGGACGGAGCTCCCCGCCCGGCGCGATCTCCTGTATCACCGTGTCGCAGGTGCCGCCGGCGCCATCGAGATTGACGAAGGCGCCCTTGCCGCCGGTACGCGCCCAATGGCCGAGCTCGAGCTCCAGGAGATCATCGATGATGAACCCCTTGTACACCGGGACTCCTTCCCACTGCTGGTAGATCTCGTAGGGGCTGATGGGGGCGAAGGCGGACGCCTCGTTCAGGTCTCTTTCCAACCCGTTTCCCGTCTCGGTCGTGGCAGGCCTGCTCATGGTAAAGACTCCTTCCCTTGGGCTTCGGTTACGGTTCCGTTGCTCCCTTTCCCGGATCTCAGCCTTCGATGCGCTGCATGGCGTAGGCCAACCCGCCGCGGTAGGCCCGGTCGATAGCCATGCACAGTCTGGCGGCCCGGAGCACCGTGTCGTAGTCCTCCTGCGTCTGCACGTGTCTGTCGTAGACGCCGTCCATCATGTCCGAATGCTCGGTGTCGGCCGTGGAGTGCACGTTCAGCGACACCATCCGCTTCAGGCTGATGCCCAGCTCGTTCTCGAACTTCTTGCCGATGCGGTAGGACATCCCGCCTTCGGCGACGATGTCCGGGTTGTTGCGGCGTTCCAGCATCTGGGATGAGGTGAACGAGGCCAGCCACGGGCCCTTGATGGCGATATGGTGCCACGCGAGGAACGCCGCCTGCGCCATGGGCGGCAGCTCCGCCTTGTCGAAGTCTTCTCGTTCCAGGCCGATGACCTCGCCCTGCTTGACCGTGAGCGAATAGTGATCCATGTCGCAGCGCGGGTCATTGATCAGCTCGTCGCTCTCGTGCTGCCACACCAGGGCCTTGACGTCCAGGGGCGCGGCGGCCTGTACATAGCCCCAGCAGTCCCGCCGGTTCTTGGTGTAAAGGGCGTTCTGCACGACGTAATAGCGTCCCCGTTCCATGGTCCAGGGTAGCGACAGCAGGTCCCGGAACTCGTCCGTCTCGAACTGGCGTTTGCACATCCCGTCCAGGATGCTCTTGAGCTGCGCAATATCGGGCATGGTCTCGGACTCCTCTCCGGCGTGTCCGTCGCGGGTTGTACCCGCTTCAGTCGAGCGCCTCCATCATGTTGACGAGCTGCTCACGGTAGGCCCGGTCGATCATGAGGCTTTCCCGGGCACCCCGGAGCAGCGCCTGCTGCTCGTCATGGGTTTGGCAGTGTTCCCGCGCCACCTCCAGCAAGAGCCGGCCGTGCTCCACGTCGGCGGTCACGTGCTCGGCGTTGTTGATCTGCCGCCGCAGCGGTATCCCAAGATCCCGTTCGAGGTTCTTGCCGACGCGGTACGACAGCGATCCGCCGCGCACCAGATCGTCGGAATTGCGCATCTCCAGCACCGCAGACGCCGCCACCGCCTCGCGCCAGGGACGGTCCTTGGCCAAGTGGATCCAGGCGTAGAAGCATGCCACCGCGCTGTCCAGCGGACGCACCCGCTCGTAGTCCTCGGGGGACAGGCCGAAGATCCTGCCTTCCTGGACCGCCAGGGTGACGTGGTCGACCTTGCCCGCGGCCTTGTCGCCCATCAGCTCCTCGCCCTCGTGCTCCCAGATGAGCCGCTTGACGCTCAGCGGCGCCGCTCCGGCAACGAAGCCCCAGCAATCCCGCCGGTTGGCGACGTAGTGCTTCATCTGGATCGAGAGAGCCTGGGCGCGCTCCCGGGAGAACCGGAGATCCAGCAGCCGGCGGAAGGGCGGTGTCTCGAACTGCCGGTTGACGTGCTCCACCAACTCCTGCCATACGCCTTCCACCCCGTTCCGTTCCACGGCGTCGGTTTCCATGCTGCTCCCCTTGTCACTGGGTGCCGCGGGCATACGCGGACAGACACCGGCCCGGTGTTCCCCTTGCAAGCCCTACTTGCCCAGGATCAACCGCTGTAACCTCGCCTTGGCTCCCGGACCGATGGAGAAGATCTGCTTGAGCAGGCCCTCGACGTCGGCGCCGGACAGGTACGAGATCTCGATGCCGATCTTCTTGGACGCTGCCTTGAATTCCGGGTCGTCGAGGGTGTTCCGGAAGGCGGTCTGCAGCGCCTGGAGCCGGTCCTTCGGAAGCTCCGGCGGCGTCACGTAAGAGCGGAAGAACTTGTAGGGCCCCAGCCAGGCTTCGAACGCCGACCGATCTTCTTCATTCTTGATGGAGGAAGCGAACTCCGGCAGGTTCCTGAGAACCGGTTCGTTCTTGTCGCCGCTGGTGATCACGGGAACGAGTCGGTCACCTCCCTTGTCCTTGAGCAGGTCCCTGGCCCGGACCCGCACCGACTCCCAGGAAGAGCAGTATCCATCAACTTCGTTTCGTTGGATGGCTGCGCGTATCTGAGACGTGCCCTGATAGCCTTCCACCAGATTGATCCTGGCGCCCACGAAGTCACGCAGGATCAGCGGCGCCTCGCGGGTGAGCGTTCCGGCGGAGCCGAAGTTGATCGGCTTCGGCGCGTTCATCAGGCCTTTGAGGTCGGTCACGCCGGTTCTGCTCATCACCATGCACGTGGGAGTCGCCTTGCCTGCGCTGCCGAGCCATCCGAACTTGTTTACGTCGAACTTGAACCCCTTGACCCCAACGATCTGCTTCATCACCAGTCCGCTGTTGGTCCCGGCGATGACCGAGCCGTCACGCTTGGCGATGTTGTAGAGGTAGTTCATGGATATGGCAAAGCTCGCGCCCGGCATGTTCTGGACGATGATCCGCGGATTGCCGGGAATGTGCCGGGTGATGCTCCGGGCGATGACCCGGGTATAGGTGTCGAAGCCGCCTCCCGGGGGCGCCCCCACCACGAGCCGCACCGTCTTGTCCTTGTAGAACCCGGCCTCGTCGGCCCATGCCGTTGCCGGAAGGACCACGCACAGGAGCAACGACAGGGCTCCCAGCGCACATCGGAAGTGGTGATTCATGGATATCTCCTTGCCGTTGTGAGGTCCGGAGTGGCTGATGCCACCGGGTACGGAGTTAAGCGACCAAGCCCGTGCCGGTGCTTTCCCTTCAAGTGGCGCGTGTCGCTCGTGTCAGAGGCTGTCCGCCCACTTCGCGCGGACCCTGGCCTTGTACTCCGCGCTGACGCCGGAAATCTTTGGGAAGTCGTCTTTCCAACTGTAGGGCCGGCACGCGTCCACCACCATGCAGGAGGTGGTCAGCTCCCGGCGTTGCTTGTCCTCGGGCGATAGCCGGGGGTTCAGAATGCTCGCGGCCACGTCGAGGATCTCGGAGTCCGTCCTGGGATTCCAGCGGGTGGACATGGCCCAGAGCACCTCGCCCAGGTTGGTGATGTCCACGTCCTCGTCCACCACGATGACCATGCGCACGTCCCGGCCGCCGTCCCGGGTGGCGAGTACGCCGTACCCGGCCTGCTTGGCGTGGCCCGAGTAGCGCTGCTTGACGGCCACCGTCACCACGAAGCGGCCCTGCCGCGGGAACCACACCCCGTGCACGTCGGGGATGCCGGCGCGTTCCATGGCCGACCAGATGTTGGCGGAGCGGATGTATTTGTGGGTCTCGCTGTTGAGGAAGGTCCTCAGCGGCGGGTCGCCGGTGATAATGGGGTCGTTGCGGTGATAGACCGCTTCCACCTTCACCACCGGAGCTTGCCGCGACCCGGAGGCGTAGTATCCGGGCCACTCGCCGAACGGCCCTTCCTCGTGGGTCTCCTGATCGGGGGGCGGCACGTAGCCCTCGATCACGATGTCCGCGAAGGCGGGCACCGGCAGCCCGGTCTTCTGCCCCTTGATCACCGGCACCGGGGTCTCCAGCAGGCCGCCGAGGAAGTCGTACTCGCTGACGTTCCAGGGAATGCCTACGGCGCTCGCGGTCATCATGCCCGGGGGCAGGCCGCAGACGATGGCCACCGGGCACGGTTCCCCACGGGCCCAGTACTTCCGGGTGATGAGGTCACCGTGCTTTCCGGGGATCATCCACACGCCTACCGTATTCTCGTCGTGGACCTGGACGCGGTACGTGCCGACGTTGATGTAGCCGGTGTCCGGGTCCCGGCAGACCGTGGCGCAGAACGTGCCGATGTAGCGGCCGCCGTCGTCCGCGTGCCATTTGGGCGTGGGGAATTTCAGCACGTCGACGTCGCTGCCGAACGCGACGTTCTCCAGCAGCGGCGATTCGCCGATCTCCGTTGGAGGAAGAGGCTTGAGGTCCTGGAGGCGGCGCTTGACGGTTTCGACCACTTCCAGGCCGCGGATCTCCGGTGGGATGCCGAGGGCCAGGGCGTCGGATTCCGGGGACCTGAGGACGTTGCTGAGGACGCGGTAGCCCCTCGGGTAATCCGGGATGGCGTCGAAGAGCAGGGCCGAGGGCTCCTCCGATTCCGCGGTGATTTCGGTCAGCGCGCCGATCTCCAGGTCCCAGTGGGCGTTCTCCACCTCCTTGAGCTTCCCGGCCTGCTTGAGCCGGTCGATGAAAGTCCGCAGGTTGAGGGCTGCTTCAACATCCCTTGGCTCACTCGTCATGCATCCATCTCCGGGCTCGCGCTTGACGCCTCACCCTGGTTCCGGGACCCGGGCGTCGATCCGTAGCCGCTAGCGAGTTGTATGGCACCGGCCACGAACTGTCAACCTGGACATCCGCGGATATTTTGTCTAAGTCCCGGAGATACGCGCCTGTTCGAGAACGACGGCCAGGCATCCCGAAGGACGTGGAGAAGCAAGCAATGGCACAGATCACCGACCCGCTACGGCAGCACGATTGGAACTCTCAGGAATACGTCGAGGATTGGGCCCAGCGCCAAAGGCGCAACGAGACGCTGCGCGCCCGGCAGTTCGCACTGCTGGCGGGCAAGGTCCCGTTCGAGAGCGAAGCCGCTTTCCGGTTCATGGACGTGGGATGCGGTTACGGGGCGCTCAGCAAGTTCCTCCTCGAATCGTTCCCACGGGCAACCGCGGTCTGCCACGACGGCTCGGCGGCCATGGCCAAACTCGGCGGCGAACGTATGAAGGAGCTCGACGGGCGGTTCGAGTACGTGATCTCCGACTTCAGCAAGAAGAACTGGAGCCACGTGGCCGGCGGCGAGTTCGATCTGGTGGTCTCGTGCAACGCCATCCACAACGTCCGGGCAGGCGAGATCATCGAGGCCATCTACTCGGAGATCTTCGGGCGGCTGCGGTCGGGTGGCCGGTTCTTCAACCTCGATCGCGGCTCGGCGTCGATGGACGATCAGCTCGGCTGGTTCAGGAGCGCCGGGTTCCAGGACGTGACGTGCCACGAGAAGGGCTCCGGACTCTCCCTCTACGGCGGCTCCAAGCCCTGACCTCGCCCGGTCTCGTTCCGTCGCGGGAATGGGTCCGCCGGGCTCCCCGGCCCGAAAACCGTTTCCTCCTCGCGTGCATGTCTTCGGCCACGGCCGATCACTCGCCCCGTGTCCTGGAACTGAAAGGGTCCTTTCTCGATGACAGGTGCACGGGCCGGCAACCTCGCACTGTTGTACAGCACGGTCCTGTTCATGAGTCTGGGGCAGGGCATGGTGTTCCCCACCATCCCGTTGCTGGCGTCGTTCTTCGAAGTCTCGCCCGGGCTCGCGGTGCAGGTCGTGACCGCCCATGCCCTGGGCCGGACCATCATCCTGATCCCGGCGGGCTTGCTCATCGACCGTTACGGGGCCAGGACCGCCCTGCTGGCGGGAAGCGCTCTGGTGCTGTGCGGCGCTTTCGTGACCGCCGTCACCCCTTACTTCTCCCTGCTTTTTCTCGGGCAGTTCCTGGCGGGCGTCGGCGACAGCGTCTGGACCATGGGGCGCGAAGTGTCCGGCGTCGAGATGGTGGAACAGCATCAGCGCGGGCGTCTGCTGAGCGGTTTCATGGGGGTCAAGTCGGCCGGCATGGCCATCGGCCCGGTGGCGGGAGGCATCATTGCCCAGTGGGTCGGGTTCCGCGTGGTGTTCATGGTGTACGCGGCCGTCGCCCTGGCCGTTTTCGTGACCTCGTTCTCGGCTCCAAGAGACACGGTCCGGGGCCACGTCGGCAAGATCGCCTTGTGGGGAAGGGTCTCGGACGTCCTGCCGGACCTGCGGGCCACGTTCGTGGCGCTGGTGTTCGCCACCTTCAGCATGCAGATGTACCGCACCGCCCTGCAAGGCATGCTGCCGCTCTACGCCGGTGCGGAGTTGGGCTTCTCCGCGGCGCGGGTGGGTAGCCTCTTCGGCGTCTCCGGCCTGTTCGTCCTTCTCATGATCCTGCCCGCGGGATTCATCACGGACCGCGTCGGGCGCAAATACGCCAGCGTCCCAAGCACGGCGCTGCCGGGCATCGCGTTCCTCGCGTTCCCCTTCGCCTCGACCTTGCCGCAACTGGTGGCGATCATGGTGCTCATCGGCCTCGCCCAGGGCATGTCCCTGGGGGCGCTGTCGGTGTCCACTTACGACGTGATCCCGGAGTCGGCGCGGGGGCGGCTTCAAGGCCTCCGCCGGACCGTGGGCGAGTCCGGAGCGGTCATGGGCCCGTTGGTGGGTGGTTCGCTCGCCGACCTCGTGGGTGCCGGCAGGACATTTCTCTTCTACGCGCCCATCCTGCTCGGCGCGGCCGCGGGCCTCGCGTTCGTAGCGAAGGAGACGCTGGTTAGGAAGTGACGCACGACCGGAACGCGCCACGGCTTTCACGGCAACGCGACGCCGTGCTATCGCTTTGAGCATGGCTGCCGTGACACCCTTCCTCACGTCGATCGACGGGAAGCACGATGAAATGTGCCGCCTTGTCACGGACTGGGGCAACATCAATTCCCATAGCTACAATCTCCATGGGTTGGAGGAACTCCGGTTGCAGGTAGCGCGGTCGTTCGAGACGCTGGAGGGGGAAATTCGAGACATCCCCCTGCAACCCCATGCGGTGATCAATGCGAAGGGGGAACAGAACGACGTTCCACTCGGCCGAATGCTGCTGATCCGGAAGAGACCGGAAGCACCCATTCAGGTTCTGCTCGGTATCCACATCGATACGGTCTACCCGAAAGACCACCCGTTTCAGGCGGTGGTGCAAGTGGATGCACGGAAGTTTCGAGGACCGGGAATCACGGACGCAAAAGGCGGGCTGGTCATCCTGCTCAAGGCCCTCGAAGCCTTCGAGCAGAGCCCCTTCACCCACAACGTTGGGTGGGAAGTCTTCGTTAATCCGGATGAGGAAATCGGGTCTCCAGGGTCGAGGCCCATCCTCATGGAATGTACGCAGCGGCATCATTTGGGTCTGCTGTTCGAGTCCTGTCTTCCGAATGGCAGTCTGGTCGGTGCGCGGCGGGGAACGGGAGAATATACGATTGTGGTTCGGGGACGTGCGGCACATGTCGGGCGAAATCCTGAAGAAGGGCGGAACGCCATTCATGCGCTTGCCCGCTTCATCATGGAGATCGGTGAATTGGAGCATGATCTGAAGGGTGTGACGGTGAACATTGCGCAAGTCTCGGGGAATGGAGCCGTGAACGTCGTGCCGGATCTGGGAGTCGGTCGAATCGGCGTCCGCATCACGCATCCGGACGACCGGCAACGCCTCGAGGAGCGCTTGGGTCAGGCCGTCTCGCATCTCAATGCGCTCGATGGAATCGGCGCCGCCCTGCACGGGTCGATCCGGCGGCCGCCGAAAGTCCTGGACCGCGGAACCGTTCACGTTCTCGAAAGCCTCCGCCACTGTGCCGGCATGCTTGGGGTCGCGCTTGATTGGCGACCCACCGGAGGGGCTTCCGACGGAAACCTGCTCGCGAACGCCGGGCTGCCAACGGTCGATTCGCTCGGCGCCCGGGGCGGCAACATCCACAGCGCCGACGAGTACCTTGAGATCGACAGCCTGACCGAACGAGCGAAACTGGTCGCGCTGTATCTCATGAAACTGGGGGCCGGAGAGATCCGGGTCCCTGGCCGCAGCACCGCGTCATGATCGTCGTCCGTCCTGCGAATCCCGACGATCTGGATCAGCTTCTCCGCCTGACCGCGTTGACCGGCTTCGGCCTCAGCACCCTGCCGCCTGACAGAGAGTTTCTCGCTGAGCGGCTTCAGGTTGCGCACGAGAGCTTTGCCGGTCTCGAGGACAAGGAACACGGGAACGCCTATCTCTTCGTCATGACGGACGACGAGGAGGTCATCGGCACGTGTGGCATCGTCCCGCGGGTCGGGGTTCCGGAGCCGTTTTACGCATATCGGGTTGAAACGTTGACGCTTCAATCGGAGGCTCTCGACGTTTACAAGCAGATCGACGTTCTGAACCTCATGGAGGAACGCCACGGCCCGTCCGAGGTCGGGAGCCTGTTCCTGCGGCCTGACCATGCTCGCAAGGGGTTGGGTCGGTGGCTCAGCCGATCCCGGTTCCTTTTCATTGCGGAACATCGAGATCTCTTCCAGCCGACGGTGATTGCGGAAATGCGCGGCCGGGTGGACGATCAAGGCTGTTCGCCGTTTTGGGAGTCTCTCGGACGGCAGTTCTTCGATATCGATTTCCCCAAGGCCGACTATATGAGCATGAAGAACAAGACGTTCATCTCTGACCTCATGCCACGGCATCCGATCTATATTCCGCTCTTGTCGAAAGAGGCTCAAGCCGTTGTCGGTCAGGTCCATGAGAAGACGGCGCCCGCTCTGCGACTGCTCCAGGCCGAAGGGTTCGAATACGCCGGGATGGTGGATATTTTCGAAGGGGGACCGGTGGTGAGTTGCAAGCGAGATGAAATCCGCACCGTGGAAGAATCGAGACGTGCGCGGGTGGCGAAGATCGCCTTGCAAGAGATGGATGGGGAATCCTGCCTCGTCAGTCGGATACATCCGGAATTTTGCACGGGCCGGGGGGTGGTCGAACGGGTGACGGATGATGAGATCGTGATTGGACCGGACACGGCGTCCTGCCTCGGGATTCGCGAGGGTGACGTCGTCCGCTATGCGCCCGCAAGTGTGGCATCGTCACCGCCGAAGCCGTAGGGTCGAGCGTCGGTCCGGGAATTTCTTCCATGAATCCTCCCGCGTACGAAGTGAACTTCGACGGGCTTCCAGGCCCAACCCATAACTTCGCCGGCCTTTCGTTCGGCAATGTTGCGTCGATGGAGAATCGACGGACGGTGTCCAACCCCAGGGCCGCGGCGCTGCAAGCGATCCGGAAAATCAAGCTGTTGCACGATCTCGGCGTGAAACAGGCGGTCCTCCCGCCTCACGAGAGACCGAACGTCACCGTCCTGAGGCGATTGGGGTTTACCGGTGACGACCATGAGATCCTGCGACAGGCGAGCCGGCGCGATACGCACCTTTTTCTCGCGTGCTGCAGCTCCTCGGCCATGTGGGCGGCCAATGCTGCGACTGTGGCGCCGAGCGCAGACGCGGAGGATGGGCGCGTACACGTGACGCCGGCCAATCTGGCGAGCCGGATTCACCGGGCGATCGAGGCGCCCCTGACGGCCCGCATCCTGAAAAAAATCTTCCGTGAGGAGGGGTCGTTCATTCATCACCCTCCGCTTCCCGGGAATGTTTACCTGGGAGACGAAGGGAGCGCCAATCATGTCCGCCTCTGTTCAACGTACGGAGAAAAGGGCGTGCAAGTCTTCGTTCACGGCCGTGATGCGTCACGCACTTCGGGCCGGCATCCGACGAGGTTCCCGGCAAGGCAAACCAGGCAGGCATCCACGGCCGTGGCGCGTCTGCATCAACTCGATCCCGATGCGACCCTCCATGTTCAGCAACATCCTGACGCCATCGATGAAGGAGTCTTTCACAACGACGTCATCTGTGTCGGAGACCGGAACGTCCTGCTCTGCCACACGGACGCGTTTCTCGGAGGACGCGGCGCCATGGATCGAATCCGCAAGGTTTTTCTCGAGCGATGCGAACGTGAGCTTGTGACCATCGTGCTCGATTCAGATCAGATCCCGGTTTCGCAGGCCGTGGAATCGTACCTGTTCAACAGTCAACTGGTGACGCTTCCGAAGGACTCGCAATGTCTCATTGCTCCGTTGCAATGCCGGGAAAATCGGTGGGCGAAGGCGTGCCTCGACCAGATCGTCGACGGCGCCAATCCCATTGATGCGGTTCACTACGTTGACCTGGCGCAAAGCCTGCGAAACGGAGGGGGTCCGGCATGCCTTCGATTGCGTGTCGTGCTCACCGACGAAGAATTTTCCCGTGTTCACCAACCGGTGATTTGGACCGCCTCCCTGCATGAGCGACTTGTCGCCTGGGTCCATCGCCACTATCGGGACCGTCTGTCGCCGGACGACTTGTTGGACCCGGAGTTCATTGTGGAGTCGCGGAAGGCTCTCGACGAGTTGACGGTGATACTGGGGCTGGGCGCGCTGTACGACTTTCAAGGGCCACACGAGTATCGTTCAAAGGCCCGCCGGGCGCGGCGCCTAGCGTACGAGTAGCACGGGGCAGGCGACGGATTCGAGAATCTGCGGCTTTCGAGATCCGGCGACGACCCGCGAGTCCGCGGCTATCACCAGTACATCTGCGCCGGACTCGGTAACGAACCGGCAGATCTGGTCCGGCGCGGGATTCACGCTGCGCAAGAACCTGGGTTGAACACGCAGGGGGTTCAGTCGGTCAGCGACCTCCCGGCGCAAATGTCCCGCGCCGTCGAGGTCTTCCGGATCGATCAGCACCGTGAGACCTTTCTCACGCGCACCGAAAATCCGTATGGCTGCTTCGAGTGCGCGCTTCGCCCCGTTGCTGCCATCGTAACAGACCAGGGGGATGCCCATCGGTCGTGTCCCGGGCTTGGATATCAGAACCGAGCGAGGGGCGCGCTCGGCCACCGTACGCGCCGTACCCCCAAGCCGGGCACGGCCGCCCGGCGACGTGCTGCCGATACCGAGGATGAGCAGATCGGCGTCGCCCGCAGCGCTGATGACTTCGACCGCGACCTGCCCGCGCGCGACACGAAACGCATGCGTAACGCGCGCCCGCGCGGCTGCCGTGGCAATAGCTCGTCTTGCGGAAATCTCCTGCTCCCGGTTTTGAGCGTCCAGCGCGTCGGCCGTGAAATCTCGTCCCCGACCCGTGAAAAACTGAATTTCCCGACCGACTGGAAGCGCGGCCAGCCGGGCCAGATCAATATCCTGAACGAAAATCCCTTCGAGTTCTGCGTGCAGTTGCGCCGCAAGCGCAGCCGCGGCTTCCAGAGCGGAGGTCGCGGGGACCGAGTTGTCGATGGCAACCACGATTCGGCGGACGTCGAAGTCCTTGTCGCGCGGCGTCATGGCCGTCCCTCATCCGTGGCAGCGTCACCTCCCGCAAAGGCGCGCGCGCTCCGGGCAAACTCCAGGAGCGTGGCCTGTACGCGGCCATTGATGGTTTCAGGGGGGAAGTATCCGTTACCGTCGGCCTCTCCGGCGGCGACACCGGTCAGGAGCTCGATTCCCTGATCGATGGTGTCCACCGGGTAGACATGAAATTTTCCCTGGGCCGCGGCATCCACGACGTCCTGCCGGAGCATCAGATGCTTGACGTTGGATGCCGGTATGAGCACGCCTTGATTTCCGGTGAGCTCACGTGCCTTGCAGATATCGAAGAAGCCTTCGATCTTCTCGTTGACGCCGCCGATGGCCTGGATTCGACCGTGCTGGTTGACGGAACCGGTTACGGCCAGAGATTGGCGTATGGGGAGCCCGGATAACGCCGAGAGCAGAGCGTAGAGCTCGGTGGAAGACGCGCTGTCGCCGTCCACACCGCCGTAGGACTGCTCGAATACCAGGCTGGCCGACAATGCCAGCGGGTGGCGACGAGCAAATCGCGCGCCGAGAAATCCCGACAGGATGAGGACGCCTTTGGAATGAAGCGGTCCCCCCAACTCGATTTCGCGTTCGATATCAAGGACTTCACCGCGCCCCAGCCGCACCCTCGCGGTAATGCGGCTCGGCCTGCCAAAGGCGAACTCTCCGAGTTGGAGAACGGAAAGCCCGTTTACCTGCCCGATCGCCTCACCGTCGGTGTCGATCAGCATGGTTCCGCGTAGGATCTGCTCGTGGCTGCGTTCCCGAATGCGGTCGGCACGATGGATCTGCGCGTCTATGGCTTCTTGCACGTCTCCGGCGCTGATCTCGCCGTTGCCGTTCTGGTCCGCCCAATAGTCCGCCTCACACAGGAGATCGGAGATGAGCTGCATGCGAAGGGTCAGCCGTTCCGAGTCGTCCGCCAGCCTCGCGGCGCGTTCGATCACACGCGCCAGGGCATTCCTGTCGAGGGGGCGCAAGTTTTCGCGCTGCGCGATGTTGGCAATCATCTGTCCATAACGGGCCGTGTTGCCGCTGTTTCGCGGCACTTGATCGTCGAAATCCGCGGCCACCTTGAAGAGCTCCGCGAAATCCGGGTCGGCCTGACTCAGCGTGTAGTAGATCGTCGGGTCGCCCAACAGGACGACTTTCACGTCGAGCGGTATCGGTTGCGGCTGCAAGGTCACCGTGTTGGCGAACCCAAGCGCTTCGTTTATTCCCTGTATGCGGATCTCGTTCGAAAAGAGGGCGCGCTTGATCTCTTCCCAGGTAATCGGCTGCATGAAGAGCTTGCGAACATCGATCAGCAGGAAGCCGCCGTTGGCGGTATGCAACGCGCCGGGCTTGATCAGATTGAAATCGGTCGTCAGAGCGCCGAACTGCGCCATCTGCTCGACGCGGCCGGTCACGTTGGCATGGGTCGGCAGATCCTCGTATACAATCGGTGCGCCCCGGCAATTTCCGTTGTCCACGATGACATTGACCTGGTAACGCCGAAACGACGGCTTGCCGGGTCCGCCTCGCATGGCCAGCGCCATGGTCTCCTGAGGCGAACGGGGCTCGGCTGCCTGGAACTCCTCGGCGTTCTCCAGCAAGTCCGCTCGAATCTGTTCGATGTAGTTGAGCACGTCCGGGAGGTCATCGTACTTCCCGGCGAGTTCCTCCATCAGATGGCCCACCGCGCGGCTCGTCACTTCCTGGTTCAGCGTCCGCAGTTGCTTGCGCTGTTCCCGTTCCAATTGCGGCAATTTCCGGAGTATTTCCTGAAGCTCCTTTTCCAACTCCGAAATGTCCGATTGGATCTTTTTCTGGGTCTCGTCCGGCCACTGCCGAAACGCCGCCGGGCTGATGACCTCGCCCTTTGACGTCGGAGCAAGGGCAAGACCCGACGGAGTGCGGATCAAGGCAACGTTTTTCGCATTGGCGCGCTCCTGCAATTCGTTGAAGGCGGCTTCCTGTTGTTCGCTGAACTGGGCCTGGAGGGCTTTGACCCTGGCTTGATAGTCTTCTCTCTCGAAAGCTGCGGGAATTGCGGACCGCAGTTCCCTGACGAGCCTGTCCATGTCGGCCCGCAGGAGGCAGCCGCGGCCGGCCGGAAGACTCAGCGCCGTCGGCTTGTGCTGTTCTTCGAAATTATTGACGTAACACCAATCCGGCGGCGCCGGCATCGTGGTAGCGGCTTGTTCGATCTGCTGCCGTACAAGCGCGTGCCCGCCGGTGCCGGGAGCACCGTAGGCGAAGATGTTGTAGCCGTGGCGTTTGATGCCGACTCCGAAACGGACCGCTGCCACCGCCCGCTCCTGGCCGAGACTGTCCGACCGAACCGCCGCACCGTCTGCGAACGGCAGCTTGATATCATCCGGATCGCATTGGGTGAAAAGTTGATCCGGCGTCAGAGGCTCGGGTGTCGGCATCGAGGGCGTCCCCGGATGTGAGCGCTGTTCATGAAAAACAGGTCTTTCCGTAGTATCCGGCTGCCATCAAGCAGCATATCACGAAAGTAGAGCCCATTCATCAGGATCATCCGAATTTGGTCACATGAATGATGGTCCCATCGTCAGCGGCGCCGGCCAGCCAGTGTTGACAAACTTCTTCACCCAAAATTATGATAGCGCATTCCTTGAAGCAATCGAAGGCCGCAGTGACTCTGGGAGGTAACGACGATGAGGTCTCTTTCCGGGCGATCGAACATGGGTTTTCTGCTGCGGCGCGCGCGGCGCACCGCGGTCTTGGCCATGGCGGCCGGCGTGGCGTCGGCGTCCGTGGGCGGGACCGCTGCGCCGGCGTCCGCCCAGACGGGCAGCGAGGCGCTCAAGCAACTGGTCGCTGCCGCGCAACGCGAGGGTGAGTTGAACGTCTTCGGGTCCGGAGACTGGAACTCTCCCAAGCTCATGTCGGCGCTCGAGAAGGGGCTCAACAAGGCCTACGGCATCAAGGTCCGGCTGAAGACGACCCCCGGCCCCAGTGCATCGAAGTTGATGCCGCGGCTGATCGACGAGGCCAAGACCGGGCGCGCCGCCAGCACCGACATCTTCTTTGCCCCGTCGCGTCAACAGATCCCGTCGGACCAGGCCGGCGCACTCGAACGGGTCGACTGGAAAAAGCTGATGCCCGGCCTCAAGAGCGAGGAGATCGGCATCAACGGAGCCGCCGTCGTCATCGGCGCTTCCATCCATATCATTGGCTACAACACTAACCTGGTGAAAGCGAAGGACCTGCCGAAATCCTACCAGGATTTCACCGATGCCGAATACAAGGGGAAGATCGGGACCACTGTCTTTGCCGTGGGTTGGGTCGAGGCGGCGATCCATTTGGGTGAAGAAGAGGCCACCCGCATCGTCGATGCCATGGTTGCCAACGGGACCATTATCGGCACGACCCGTACGGGTGTCCACAATCGCGTGGCCACCGGCGAGTTCCCGATATTCGCCTTCGATACCAAACCGGTGGCCTACTCGCGGCTCAAGGCCAAGGGGGCGCCCGTGGACTTCACCACCATGGACGATTTCATGTCGGGCACCGCGAGCGAGGTCAGCGTGCCCAAGACCAGCGCGCATCCGAACCTGGCCAAGCTTCTGTCCGTCTACATGCTGACGAAACAGGGGCAGGACACCATCTGGAAGGTGATCGGCCGCGATTCGCCGTTCCGCGACGGCTCGCAGCTCAACAAGCTGGTGGAAAGCAAGCGCGCCGCCGGCGCCAGGATCTACTTCGGCACCGATCAGAACGTGGTGAAGAACCAGTACTTCTACAAGAAGGTATCGCGAAAGCTGGCCAAGAAACTGCGCGGCAACTAGCGCCGACAGTCGCCCTTTCGTTGCCGACGCCGCACCTGGGATAACAGCGTGAGTGACGTCTACATCGTCGGTGTCGACATCGGGGGCACCTTCACCGATTGCGTCGCGGTGAGCGGCGAGGGGACCATGACCCTGGGCAAGGCTCCCTCGACGCCGCACAACTTCGCCTTGGGCGTGCTCGACGCAGTGCGGGACGCGGCGCGCCACCTCGGCATGGCCGACGAGCGCGGGTTGCTGGGCGCCACCCGGCTCTTCTACCACGCCTGCACCATCGGCGATAACACGCTGATCACGCGCAGCGGCGCGCGCACCGGCCTCATCGCCACCGCCGGCTTCGGCGACACCATCCTGATGATGCGCGGCGGCGTGGTGGCCGGACTGCCCGAGTCCGAAGCCCACCACATGGCCGCCCTGACCAAACCGGAACCCTTCGTTTCCAAGCGGCTCATCGCCGAGGTCAACGAGCGCATCGACTTCGAAGGCGACGTGCTGGTGAACCTGGACGACGCGGAAGCCGAGCGTGCGATCCGAAAGCTCGTGGACAACGGCGTCGAGTCGGTGGCGGTCTCGCTTCTCTGGTCCATCGCCAACGACCGCCACGAACGAATGATCGGCGAGCTGCTGCGGCGGCGTTACCCCGACCTGTTCGTCACCCTCTCCAGCGAGGCGGCCTCCTTCCAGGGCGAATACGAACGCACGGCCACGACGGTCTTCAACGCCTACATCGGCCCCAGGATCGGCTCCTACCTCAACGACCTGCGCGCGATCCTGCGGGACCGGGGCCTGCGGCGCGAACCGCTGATCATGCAGGCCTACAGCGGCGTTATGGGCGTCGACGACTCGGTGCGGAAGGCGGTGGGAACCATCGAGTCCGGCCCGGCGGCCGGCGTTGCCGCCTGCCACTTCATGGGCCGTCTGTGCGGTATCGACAACATCGTGGCTGCCGACATGGGCGGCACCACCTTCAAGGTCGGCATCATCCGCGACGCCGCCATGGAGCGGGACTACCAGCCAACCTTCCTCCGTTACCGGCTGCTGTCACCCAAGATCTGGGTGGAATCCATCGGCGCCGGCGGCGGCAGCATCGCCTGGATCGAGGACGGCACCGGCCTCCTGAAGGTCGGCCCCGGGGGCGCCGGCGCCAACCCCGGGCCGGTGTGCTACAACCGCGGCGGCACCGAGCCCACGGTCACCGACGCGAGCCTCATCCTCGGATACCTGAACCCCGAGTATTTCCTCGGCGGGCAGATCGCCCTCGACGTGGAAGCCGCGCGCCGGGCGGTGGAGGAAAGGGTGGCGGAGCCCCTTGGCATGAGCGTCACCGAGGCGGCCAGCGCCATCCACCGCATCGTCAACGCCCAGATGAGCGACCTGATTCGCAACGCCACCGTCCAGCGCGGGCACGACCCCCGGAACGACACGATGTTCGCCTTTGGCGGCGCCTGTCCGGTGCATGCCGGCCGGTTCGCGGCCGAGCTGGGAATCGAGCAGGTGGTCATCCCCGTGACGGCCTCGGTCCACGGCGCGGTGGGCTTGGTGTCGTCGGACGTGGTGTACGAGGAGGGGGTCTCCGACCGCTCCCTGGTGCCGGCGCCGGCCGGCCGCGTCAACGCCTCCTTCGCGCCGATCCTGTCCAAGGTCCGCCGGAGCCTGGAGGATGCGGGCTTCGGCGGCGAAGACATCACCCTCGCGCGGAGCGTGGACATGCGCTACCGCTACCAAGTCCACGAGATCAACGTCCCGATCCCGCCGGGGGAGGCGGCGCTCACCGAAGAGGACCTCGAGGCCGTGTACGCCCGGTTCGACCGGCTCTACGAGGCAGCCTACGGCAAGGGTTCCGCCTACCGGGCCGCGGGCCGGGAGATCGTCACCCTACGGGTCACCGGGTCCGGGGCGCTGCCCAAGCCCGCCCTGCGGCCCCTGGAGGGCGGCGGCGAGGTCTCGGCGGCCCGAAAGGGTACGCGGCCCGTCTATTTCGAGGAGTTCGGCGACTTCGTGCCCACCGTGTTGTATGACGTCGCCGGGATGCGGCCGGGCATGGTCATCGCCGAGCCGGGCATCATCGAGACGCCGATCACGACGGTGCTGATCAACCCGGGCGACCGGGCGGTGATGGACGGCATCGGCAACATCCGTATCGCGGTCGGCTCACGCGCGACCCTTTCCCGGAGACGGAACGATGGAACAAGGCGGTAACGGCCGGACCGTGGATCCGGTCACCTTCGAGATCCTCTCGCACCGGCTCCAGCGCATCGCCAAGGAGATGGGCACGACCATCGAGCGGGTGGGCGGAACGGTCAACACGACCCAGATGCACGACTACATGGCTTCGCTCTACCGCGCCGACGGCGAGATCCTGGCTACCGGTGAGTCCATGCCCTGGCACGTGGCCTGCGCCGGGTTCACGGTCAAATGGATCAAGGAACGCTTCGCCGGATATGACGGGGTGAACCAGGACGACGTCTTCCTCCTGAACGATCCCTACGTGTCGGCCGTCCATCAATCGGACGTCTACCTCATCTCCCCCATCCACGTGGAGGGACGCCTGATCGGCTGGAGCGCTTCGTTCGTCCACGTGATGGACATCGGCGCCCTGTCGCCGGGCGGCGATTCCCCCGAGGCCAGGGAGATCTGTCACGAGGGCCTGCGCATTCCGGGCATCAAGCTGGTGGACCGCGGCAACCTGCGCAAGGACGTGTTCGACACGCTGATCAACATGACCCGGCGTCCCGACATGGTCGCCCTCGACATCAACTGCCAACTGGCCGGCCACAGCGTGGCCAAGTCGCGCATGCAGCAGTTCTACATCCTCCACGGGGTTGACCTCATGGACGCCGTCGCCGCGCAGATGATCGACTATTCCGAGCGGTCGCTGCGCAAGCGCCTGGAGAGTATCCCCGACGGCGAGTGGAGCGACAGCGCCGCCATCGAGTCCAGGGAGGGCTCGTGGACCGTGCGGCTGACCTTGAAGAAGCAGGGCAGCCGCATGGTCTTCGACTTCACCGGCACCGACCCTCAGGCGAGCGTCGGCGTCAACCTGCCCTACCACGCCACCTTCGGCACCTGTTTCGAAGGGCTCGTGGAGACCGTGGCCTACGATTTCCCCCGTAACCACGGACTGTTCCGGCCCATCGAGACCATCGCTCCGCCGGGGACCCTGATCAACGTCACCCATCCGGCCCCGGTCTCCCTCAACACCACCTCGGGCGGCGCCACCGCCAAGTACCTCGTGGTGTCGGTCCTGAACGGCATGCTGGCGGGCAGCGCGGCATGGCGCGACGAGATCATGGTGCGCATCTGGGGCGGACGCCGGGTACGGACCTCGGGCGTGAACCAGCACGGCATGTTCTATTCGACGAGCCTGGCCATGTCGCCGCTAAGCGGCAGCGGCGCCCGGGCCATCATGGACGGGGTCGACACCACCAAGCTCGACTTCATGACCTGCCCCAACGTGGAGTGGCTGGAGATGAACTGCCCGATGCTGTTCCTGTTCCGACGCCATGCCAAGGACCAGCAGGGGGCGGGCCGTTTTCGCGGCGGCACCGGGGCGGAGATGGCGTTGTCGGTGCACAAGGCGCCCGAGGGCAAGATCGAAGGCGTCGCCTTCGGCGTGGCCGGCCTGACCAACGGCGGCCGCGGCATCTTCGGGGGTTACCCCGGCGCACCGAGTATCCTGGTCCACCTGGAGGGCACCGCGCTGGGGGAGATGCTGAGCGCCGACCGGGTTCCGCAGGCCCTCGACGAGCTCGGCGGCACGCCGCGCGTGCTGCCGTACGTGAGCTTCGAGCTGAAGCGGGACGACGTCCTCTACTACACCCTCGGCATGGGCGGCGGCTACGGCAGCCCGCTGGACCGCGACCCGGCGGCGGTGTTGCAGGACGTGGAGAACGAGCTGGTATCGGTGGAGACCGCCCGTAGCGTCTACGGCGTGGTCATCGACCCGGACTCGCTCACCGTCGACGTTCAGGCGACCCGCGACATCCGGCGGCAGCGCCTGCTGGAGAACAGGGAAGCGGGGTCGTGAGCCGGCCGCTCCGGGAAAATCTCGAGGTCGTGGAGGAACGGGGCGCCGAATGGGTCCAGTGCGCCGTCTGCGGCCACCGGCTCTGCGGCGCCGGCGAGGACTGGCGTGAAGCCTGCGTGACCCGGCTGCTGCCACCCGGACGCATGGGGCCGTTCCACGAGATCATGGAGGGCCGCGCCCTGCTGGAGGAGCGCTACTGCCCCGGCTGCGGCGTGTCGCTGGATGCCACGGTGATCGTGAACGAGCAGCGCCCGGCACCGCGCGCCGCTCCGAACCGCGTGGCGCCGGAACCGCTTGTCCTGGACCCGGCGAGCGTTGCGGTGGTCGTGCTCGACCTCAACACCAAGGCCGAGGACCCGTCCCAGCCGGCTCAACCGCTGATCCGGCCGGCCGGGGTGTTCCTCGACAAGGCCCGGACGGCATCGGCGCCGGTGATCTTCACCGTGGTGGTTTGGGAGAAGGACACGCCGGCCGGCGCGGTTGCCGGCGCCTTGGCCCGGCGAGACGAGGAACCGATCCTCTATCCCAACGGCTACGACAAGTTCCTCGGTGGGGAACTGCGGGAATGGCTGGAAGGTCGGGGGACAAGGACACTGGTGTTCCTGGGCGGCGCGGCGAACTTTGCGTTGCTCTACACCGCCACCACCGCGGCGCGAACGTACGGCTACACGGTGGTCGTACCCCTCGACGGGATCTACGCCCATTCCGATTATGAGATGGAATACACGCTGCACCAGTTCACGGTCCTGCCCCGGGTGGCCGGCAGGTTCCGCTTCTCCAGGCTCGCCGCCATCGACTTCGGTTAGACCCGTGGCCGAGGGTGGGGAGGGCGCCGGGTGAGGTGGCGGCGACTGTGGATGGGCACGCTGCCCTTCGTCTCGGTGAGCCTGGCGGCACTCGTCGTCATTGCCCTGCTGCTGCTGGTGGTGGCTCAGGTGGCGTTCCTCGAGGAAGGACGAATCGCCGGCGGCGTCTGGACCCTCGATAACTTCCACGAGATTTTTCGCGACGACTCGGCCTTCCAGGCGGCGGTCAACACGTTCTGGTTCACGCTCGTCGTCGTGGTCACCTCCCTTGCGTTGGCAGTTCCCATCGCGTTTCTGGTGGAGCGTACCGACCTGCCGGGGCGCGGCTGGGTGGTTCCGCTGCTCACCATGACCCTCGCGGTCCCGGCTTTTTTCCCGGCCATGGGCTGGCAGTTCCTCCTCCACCCCCGCATCGGCGTCGTAAACCAGTGGCTGATGGGACTCCTGTCCCTCGACGCGGCGCCCTTCAACATCGGCGCCGTGCCGGGGATGGGCTTCGTCCAGGGTCTCAACTTCGTGGGGCTTGCCTTCATCATGATCGCACCGGCCTTCCGCAACATGGACCCCTCCCTCGAGGAGAGTGCCCAGGTTCACGGCGCCCGGTTCCTGGACCGGCTTTGGTGCGTGACCCTGCCGCTGATGTGGCCGAGCATCCTGGCGGCGGGCCTCTACGTGATGGCGTTGGGAATGACGACCTTCGACGTCCCGGCGTTCCTCGGCATGAGCAACCGCACCTACACCCTGAGCACGTTTCTCTATGTTCGCGCCCAGCCACTCGACGCGCCGCCGGACTACGGCATCGTCGGCGCCATCAGCGTCTTCATGATGGCCCTGGCGCTTTTCATAAGCTGGGGGTACCTGCGGACCATCCGCCACGGTGAACGCTACCAGGTGATCTCGGGCAAGGCCTACCGCCCGCGGCTCATCGAGCTGCGGCGGTGGTGGATCGCCGGATGGTTGTTCATCGGGTTGGTGATGACGCTCAACCTGCTGCTGCCGCTGTTGATGTTGGTCTGGGCGTCGCTCATCCCGTTCCTCATGGCGCCGTCCTGGCCGGCGTTTCAAAGGGTGACGCTGTCCAACTTCGAGAGCATCCCGTGGGACACGTTCTGGTTCGCGTTCGGGAACTCCGCGGTCCTGACGCTGGCGGTGCCGACCCTGGCCATGGTGGTGGGTGTGGCGCTTTCCTGGAACATCATCAAGTCGAAAAGCCGTCTCTCCGGGCTGTTCGACGTCGTGTCCTTCCTGCCGCACGTCATACCGAACATGATCTTCGCCGTGGGTGCGCTGTTCATCGCCCTGTTCTGGCTGCCCACCTACGCCCCCTTCTACGGGACCATCTTCATCATCATCCTGGTGAACGTCGTCGCCCGGATTCCCTTTGCCACCAGGATGTACAACTCGTCCCTGTTGCAGATCCACAAGGAGCTCGACGAGGCCGGCCATGTTTCCGGGCTTGAACCCATGACCGTCTTCTGGCGCATCCTGCGACCGCTCCTGGCACCGACCCTGCTCTACGCCTGGCTCTGGATGGCCCTCCTCGCCTACAGCGAGCTGACCATGGCGGCGCTGCTGGTGACCCGCAACACCACCACCCTGCCGGTGTACATCTGGGCGGTCTGGGGGGACGGGGAGTTGAACCAGGCCGCGGCCGTCTCACTCGTCGCGCTGCTGCTCGTGGTTCCTTTGATCATTCTCTATTTCGCCCTCGGGCGGCGCGCGGTCATGTGGCAGGGGTGACCGGGAGTGACCCGAGACGAACGGGACACCGGCTCCGCCGGTGTGGGGATGCCGCGGCCTTGCATCCTGCGGGATGAACTCGGTAGAAGGTTCACGCTTGGAGGTCGGGACCGTGTCCGAAAACGAACGTCGAAGGCGCAGGGAAGGGATCATCTTTCTGGTCGGGTTCGGGTTGTGCATCCCGGCGGCCAACTGGTTCATCGGCAACGTGGGGACGGTGTGTCCGCCGGATTCGCCGTGCCTGATCCCCGTTGCGCCGGGGGTCATGGCGCCGAGCGGCGTCGTGATGATCGGGCTGGCGTTCGTTCTCCGCGACCTCGTACAGCGTCGGGTCGGCGTCAGGTGGGCGGCGGTGGCCGTCGCCCTGGGCGCCGGCCTCTCCGCGTTTTTCGCCCCGCCGGCTCTGGTGCTGGCCTCCGGCATGGCCTTTCTGTTCTCGGAAACCGCCGACCTCGCCGTCTATACGCCGTTGCAACGCCGCCGGTTGCTGCTCGCGGTCTTCGCCAGCAGCGTCGTCGGTCTGGTCGTCGACAGCATCCTGTTCCTGTACCTGGCGTTCGGGAGCCTCGAGTTCCTGCCGGGACAGGTGATCGGGAAGGCCGGGATGGTGGTGCTCACCTTGCCTTTCATCGTGCTGCTGCGCCGGCGTGATGAGCGTCTCGGGTTGACGGCTGCTTGAGAAACATGGATATGCTTGAGAAAAGTAAAACCACTTCGAGACGAGGATGAAACCATGAAAGAACCTTTCAAGACGGACCTTCAGGCGATCCAGAAGCGGGCTCGTGAGAAGATGGAGCAGGGGGCCGTCACCGGCGCCTATCTCGCCGACCGTGACCAGGTGTTGTCGGTGCTGAACGAGGTGCTGGCAACCGAGATCGTGTGCATCCTGCGTTACAAGAACCACTACTTCATGGCCAGCGGGATCAACGCAGGGCCGGTGGCGGGCGAGTTCCTGCAGCATGCCAACGAAGAGCAGATGCATGCGGACTGGGTGGCCCAACGCATCACCCAGCTCGGCGGCTCGCCCAACTTCAGTCCCGAGGGCCTGGCGACCCGGTCCCACGCCGAATACCGGGAAGGCGAGACCCTGGAAGAGATGATCAGGGAAGACCTGGTGGCCGAGCGTGTGGCCATCGAGACCTATTCCGAGATCATCCGCTGGCTTTCCAGCGACGACCCCACGACCCGCGGGATCATCGAAGACATCCTCAAGATGGAAGAAGAGCATGCCGACGATCTGGCAAGCCTGCTGGTGACCTTGGGGAAGAGTGGGTGAGGGTGCGCAGGGACGTTCGCGCACTGCGGCAGGCGAAGGGGGTCTTCCGCGGCCTTGTCCGGGCCGTCAGGCGAGCTTCGAACGCAGCAGCTCGTTGACGAGGCGGGGGTCGGCCTTGCCGTTGGTGGATTTCATGACCTGGCCCACGAAGAACCCCAGCAGATTGGTCTTGCCCTGCCGGTAACGGGCGACGTTCTCCGGATTGGCGGCGATGACGGCGTCGACGACGGGCTCGAGTTGGCGCGGGTCGGCAACCTGCCGGAGCCCCAGCCTCTCGACGAGGTCCGCCGGACTCCCTCCGTCCTCCAGCATGGCGGCGAAGACCTGCCTGGCGGCCTGGCCGGAAACGGTCTCGCCGTCGATGAGCGCTACCAGTTCCGCCAGCGCCGCGGGGGTCAACGGCAACGACTCCAGAGGCCTGTCCTTCAGGACCGGCCGCAACTCATTGACGACCCAGTTGGCCGCGGCCCTGGGGTTGTCGTGGCAACGGACCGCATCCTCGAAGAAACCGGCCAAACTATCGTCGGAGGCCAGCAGGAACGCGTCGTCCGACGCCAGCCCGAGGCGATCGCGGTAGTGCTCCGTCCTGGATCGTTGGGCCGGCGTCAGGTCCGCGTGGGATGGAATCTTTCTTTCCCCCGGAGCCTTGGCAGCGGCCGTCGAAGCGACGGGCGGCTTTCGTGAACGCCTGCGCTTGCCGCCGCCATTGCCCCGCTGCACGATCTTGAGCCACGAGTCCCGGAGCGTCACGATGCGGTTGAATACGAGACCCTCCCCGGTCGAGTCCGGGTCCACGCAAAAGTATCCCAGCCGCTCGAACTGGAACCGGTCGCCCGGGCGCGCTGTTTCGAGACTCGGTTCCACATGGCCCTTTACCGTTTCCAGGGACGTCGGGTTGATGAGCTCCCGGTAATCCCGACCTGCGTCCCCCTGGGGGTCCGCCACCGAGAACAACCGGTCGTAGAGCCGGAGTTCGGCCTGGAGGGCATGCGCGGCGGAAACCCACTGAATCGTGCCCTGGACCTTCTTGCCGCCGGTACCGGAACCGCTGCGCGTGTCCGGGTTGTAGGAGCAGCGCAACTCCCGCACCGCGCCGCTGGCCGGGTCCTTGACGACCTCGTCGCACTTGACGACGTAGGCGTAGCGCAGCCGCACCTCGCGGCCCGGCGCCAGCCGGTGGTATCCTTTGGGGGGCTCCTCCAGAAAGTCGTCCCGTTCGATGTAGATCTCCCTGGAGAAGGGGAGGGTGCGCGACCCTTCCCCGGGGACGTCGTGGGGATAGTAGGGCGCTTCCAGCTCCTCCACCCGATCCTCCGGATAGTTCGTGATGACCACCTTGAGCGGGCGTTCCACGGCCAGCACCCGCGGCGCCTTCCGGTTCAGGTCGTCGCGTATGAAGTACTCGAGCTGGCCCATCTCCACGGTGTTGTCGCTCTTGGCGATGCCCACGCTGGTACAGAAGTTGCGGATCGCCTCGGGCGTGTACCCCCGTCTTCTCAGCCCCGCCAGCGTGGGCATGCGCGGATCATCCCAGCCGGCGACTTGTTTTTCCTCCACCAGCTCCAGGAGCCGCCGTTTGCTCATGACCGTGTAGTCGAGGTTCAGCCGGGCGAACTCGATCTGCCGCGGGTTGGAGGGGACGTCCACCTGTTCGAGTATCCAGTCGTAGAACTCGCGGTTGTTCTCGAACTCCAGGGTGCAGAGCGAGTGGGTAACCCCTTCCAGCGCGTCCGACAGAGGATGGGCGAAGTCGTACATGGGATAGACGGGCCACGCGTCGCCGGTGCGGTGGTGGGTGACGTGACGGATGCGGTAGATCACCGGATCGCGCATCTTCATGTTCGGGGACGCCATGTCGATCCTGGCGCGCAGCACGTGGGCGCCGTCGGCGAATTCCCCGTTCCGCATGCGGGCAAAAAGGGCTAGGTTCTCGTCCACGCTGCGGGCGAGGTAGGGGCTCTCCCGGCCCGCCTGGGTCACCGTGCCGCGGCTTTCGCGGATCTCTGCCTCGCTCAGGCTGCATACGTAGGCGCGGCCGCGCTCGATGAGCTGAACGGCGAAGCGGTAGAGTTCGTCGAAGTAGTCGGAGGCGTTGTAAAGCCCCTCGCCCCAGTCGAACCCCAGCCACCGGATGTTGTCCTTGATGGCTTCGACGTAGAGGGTGTCCTCCTTGGCCGGGTCGGTGTCATCGAAACGCAGGTTGCAGCGTCCGCCGAACTCGCGGGCCACGCCGAAGTTGAGACAGATGGACTTGGCATGGCCGATGTGGAGAAAGCCGTTGGGCTCGGGCGGAAAACGCGTCACCACCCCGCCGGCGTGCTTGCCGTGGGCCAGGTCGTCCCGGATGATGGTGCGGATGAAGTCGAGCGGGGGCTCGCGCCTGCCGGTGCCATCGGTCTTTTCCATCTTGTTCATGCGCCTGATTGGGTCTTTCCGGGCTCTGGGTGCGCAGGCGGGCTTGAGACCCGTCCCGACACCTCGTCCCACGCGTGCCGGCAACGAATGAGTGTACCTGATCCCACGCCGCTCATGAAGCCGCCGCGGCTTCCCATACCCTTCGCTGCTTCGTCAGGGTATAGAGGGTCTATCTGACCAGGAGGTGCGCGATGCCGCTACTCGACCACGTAGGGGTGAAGGTCACCGATCTCGACCGCTCCATCGGGTTCTACCGCGATCTCTTCGGCTTCGAGATGGTGGACCGCCGCATGCTTGGCAACAGCAACGTCGAGGCGGCGGCGATGCAGGTGGGCGGGAGCATCATCTTTCTGCTGAACGAGCCGTCGTTCCAGGCCCGCAGCGCGGAGGAGCACGGCGGCGTGGACCATTTCTGCCTGACCTTTACCGACCCGGAGTTCCGGGAGATCCTGGACCGCGTCAAGGCCATGGGGGTCAGGCTCGAAGGCGGAGTGACGCCGCGGACCGGCGCCACCGGACGCAGCGACTCGCAGTACATCCTCGATCCGGACGGCAACCAGATCGAGGTCAAGACAGGACTGTAGGGGCGGGTTTCAAACCCGCCCGTGCCACGGCCCGCGGGGGACACGACGCCGGACGGTGGTCAAGCGTCCCCCTCACGCGTGAAGCCGGCCGGCGCCGGCCACGGTGGTGCGCCGCAGCAGCCGGCGCTCGTCGGCGGGATAGAACGTGCGGGCGTGGATCGAACAGAGGTTGTCCCACATCAGCAGGTCTCCCACCTCCCAGGTGTGCTCATAGGTGAAGCCCGGGTCTTCGGCGATGTCGAAGAGCTGGTTGAGGACGGCGTCGCTTTCCGCCCTCTCCATGCCTTCGATGCGGACGGACATCATGCGGTTGACGTACAGTGCCTTGCGGCCGGTCACGGGGTGGGTGATGAAGATGGGCTGCACGTAGTAGCGCGCGCCGCTGAGGTCGATGTCGGCGTCCACCCGGTGTCGCTGGTAGTCGTAGACCTGCAGCACCCGGCATCCCTCGAGCTTGCGCTTGAGATCCGCGGGGACATGGTCATAGGCGGCGTACTGGTTGGTCACCATGGTATGGCCGCCGTGGGCCGACACCTCGATGCCGTAGAGGATGGTGACGGCGTCGGGTACCTCGTGAAACGCCGTGTCCTGGTGGAAGCCCATCTCCGCGTCGCCGTTGGCCGACGCGCCCTTCAGCGGCTTGCCGTCCTCCAGGATGTTGCTCACCACCATCACCGGGGTGGTGTAGATGTCGTCCGCGGATTTTCGAAGCCGCGGCCCCACCGTGCGCTTGCCGATTTCGCCGAAGGTGGTGGTGAAGCGGTTCTGCTGCTCGACGGTCATGTTCTGGCCGCGGAAGAGCAGCGCGAGGTGCTCGTAGAACTCGGCCAGAACCTCGTTCCGGGTCTTGTCATCCAGGGGCTCGCTCACGTCCAGCCCCAGAATTTCCACTCCGAGGCCCGGTGAAAGCGGTCTGGTCGTCAAGCTCATGTCATTCTCCTTCTTCCCGCTATGGGCGTACAGACAACCCACGGTGCCACGCAACCGTCACTGCTACAAATGTTCCCTTGCCGATGCCCGTCCCTCACGCGTGGACCGGTTCCTTCCCGGCCACGGTGCAGCGTCTCAGGACACGGCTCTCCTCGCCGGGAAAGTCCGTGCGCGCGTGCGTGGAGCATCGGTTGTCCCACATGAGCAGGTCGCCGACGCGCCACCGGTGATCATGGACGATGCGATCGTCCTCGGCGATGTCGAACAACTCATCGAGGATCGCGTCGCTCTCGGCCTTGTCCATGCCTTCGATGCACGCCGTCATGGTGCGGTTCACGTAGAGGGCCTTCTTGCCCGTCACCGGATGGGTTACGAAGATGGGCTGGGAGTGGCTGCGGGCGCCCTCCAGGTCCACTCCGGGGTCGATGCGGTAGCGGTTGTAGTCGTACACCTGGAGGACGGTCCGCCCCTCCAGACGGTCGCGCAGCGCGCCGGGGATGTTGTCGTACGCCCGGTACATGTTGGAAACGCGCGTCAATCCCCCCTGGCTGGTGACCTCGATGCCGTAGAGCATGGTGACGATGTTGGGCACCGGGTAGAAGCAGGTGTCGTGGTGGAACCACATGTCGCCGTCGCCGAAGGAGGCGGTGCCGCCCGTGGGCCCCTCGTCGCTGCGGTTGGTGACCATCATCACCGGGCTGGCGTAGGCGTCCTTCGGGGCCTTGACGAAACGGGCTCCCACCGTGCGTTTGCCGAGTTCGCCGAAGGTCGTGGCGAACGTCGTCTGCTGATCCTCGGTGAGGTCCTGTCCCCTGAACAGCAAGAGAATGTATTCGTGGAACGCGTCCAGGATTGCTCCGCGGCCGGCCGCATCCAGCGGCTCACGAAGGTCCAGGCCCTCGATCTCGGCGCCGATGGCGGGGCTGACGGGCTTGATGGTCAGGCTCATGGAATTCACCTCCTGCAGGACGGGTTTCAACCCCGCCCCTGCTCGAACCGGGCTCTCGGCCGATATGGATTCCCCGGCGCCTCAGCCCGTCATTGCAGCTCTTCGGGGATGATCTTGCCGTCGTCGACGATCATCTCCCCGTCGAGATGGAACGCGGCCCGGCGCAGGATCAGGTCCTCGTGGGCCAACGTGGTGTTCTTCCCGCCCAGGGCGTAGTTGGCGCCGAAGGCGATCTGAACGTTGCCGTAGGTCGAGCGGGCGTCCCGGGCGCCCTCTTCGGTGCCGCGCTGGGCCACCTCCACCCAACGCGCCCGCGGGTCCGTGCCCCAGCCGATGTGCGAAATGATGAAGGCCTGGGAATCTCCCGACTGGTTCAGGTGCTCCTTGAGCAGGATGGCGTCCACGCCGCCCTGCACGCCGGTGATGCAGCCGTCCTTCACCTTGATGCGCACGGGTTCCAGCACGTAGCGGCCCAGCATCACCAGCAGGTCCCCGGGGTCCAGCACCAGCGTGCCGTTGGCGCTATCCTCAAGCGGCGCGCAGTAGAGAAAGCCCGAAGGCCAACTGTCCCAGCGTCCGGGCACGTCGCTGATGCCGTACTGGGTGACGCCGCGCCGGCCGTCCTTGCGCATGGAGAGGTCGGTGCCGGTTTCGGTGGTGACGCGGATCTCCCCGGCCTGCTCCAGTCTCCGGGCGCCGTTCAGGGTCCGTTGCCGCACCGCCTCGTCCGGAAAGCAGCGCTTGAGCTGGTCTTCGGTGCCCCGGACCTGGAGCACCCGGGTGCCGCCGGACAGCACGTCGGCGAGCTCCTTGCCGTAGAGGTAGAGGACGCCTCCGGTGGTGAGATCCACCACGAGTTGGGCCGTTTTCAGGATCTCGACCACCGGAGTTACGTCGGTGCCGCCCCCGGCGGTGCCGGGAAGCAGGGGGATCCTGATCTCGAACGCGCTGGCGGCCACCTCCTTGGCGGCGGCCAGGAAGGCCGCGGCGTAGTTGGTGTTGGTGCGGGTGTCGGTAAAGATGACCGCGGTCTCCTCGGACGTGGTCTTGCACAACGTGAGCTCGCGCAACACCATACCGTAGAGATCGCCCGCGATGGCGCCGGTTGTGGGGAATCGTACCGTCATGGGAATCCGGACTGCTGACCGCGACTCTATCCCCCCACCCTCGGGACTGTCAAGTTTCCCGGGCTTCTTGCGGGGCTCGCTTTCCGGCGGGTCGTGCCCTACAAATGGATGGCACGGTCGAGGGCGTGACGGAGCGCTCCGGCGTCGAAGACAAGCGAGGAGGGAACGTCCATGCAATGGCTCGAGAATGAAGTGGCCGTCGTGACCGGGGCCGGATCGGGGATCGGCAAGGCAGTGGTGGCGCGTTTCGTCGAGGAAGGCGCGAAGGTGGTGGCCTTCGACCTTTCGGAGGAACGGCTGGCCGCCCTGAAGGAGGAGGTCGGCGAAGGCGTGGCGGTGGTGCGGGGCGACGTGAGGAGCCTGGCAGACAACCGCCGGGCGGTGGCCGCGGCGGTGTCGGCGTTCGGCCGGCTCACGGTGTTCGTGGGCAACGCCGGTATCCACGACGCCCGGCGTTCGCTCAAGGACCTCTCCGACGAAGAACTGGAGCAGGGCTACGAGGAGGTCCTCGGGGTGAACGTCAAAGGCTACTTCCTGGGCGCCAAGGCGGCCATTCCCGAGCTGATGAAGACCCTTGGAAACATGGTGTTCACGCTTTCCACGTCCTCCTACTACGTCAGCGGCGGGACCTTGTACGTGGCCTCCAAGCATGCCGCGCTGGGGATGGTGCGCCAGTTGGCCAACGAGTTGGCGCCCACCGTCCGGGTCAACGGCGTGGCGCCGTCGGGCACGTCCACCGGCCTGCGCGCGGCGCCGTCCCTGGCGGCTGGCGCCGGAGCGGACGACGTCTTCGGCGCGCCCCGGCCGCCCGCCGGGTTGAGCAAGAATCTCCTCCAGGTCGCCGTCGTCCCGGAGGACCACGCCGCCGCCTACGTGATGCTGGCTTCGTCCCAGTCCCGCATCATGACCGGCGAGGTGATCCACACCGACGCGGGCCGCGGGGTTACGTCGGTCCTGACACCGGCGTAGCCGCAACGTCGCGGCGACGCCGGGCGCGGGGTCACGTCGGTCCTGACGCCCCTGCAACCGCAACATCGCCGCGCCGCCGTGCGCCGTTCAAAAGAATTCTGCCAGGAACGGCTCGGGCCAGGGCACGTGGAGGATGTGCTCGAAGACGCCGTAGATGAATGCCCAGGCCACGGCCGCCAGGAGGCAGGAGAGGAGCCGGCCCGCGCCGTAGGTCCTGGCGTATCCCAGGACGAACAGGGGCACCGCGGTCGGAAACCCGATGAGCCGGATGGCGAAGTAGAAGCCCAGGATCCATGCCCAGATCTCGAGATTGCCCCAGCGGCTCCCGGATCGAAGGGACGGGGCGTCGAAATGGATACCCTCTGCCGGCGGTCCCCCGGGGCGCGAGCGCAGGTCCATGACGAGCTGGACCGCGGCCAGACAAACCCCGAGCCCGCCCAGCAGGAACACGATGATGGACGCCCGCAGTTCGTCCCAGCCGTGGGCCACGCGGAGCGCCCACAGCAGCACCAGCCCGATGACCACGACGAAGAGAGCGCCCTCGTAGTGTAGCCGCCGGTCTTTGTTCATTCCGGTTCCTCACTCGCGGCGCGCCGTTGCCGCTCGCGCCGTCCCTTGAGCAAGGGGTAGCAGAGCGAGGCCGCCACCAGGATCAACAGGATGACGACGGCCGGACGCAACAGCCATTCGAGTCCGTACCGGGTATAGGAAAGCCACAGATAGGTCTCCATCTTGGTGCCCAGCACCACCCCGAGCAGCAGCGGCGGCCGCGGCCAGCCGTGCCGCCGCATCATGAAGCCCAGCAGCGAGAACACCAGCAACGCCCGCAGGTCGTTGACGCTGAAGTTGGCCGAGAAGGCGCCGATGAAGACGAACACGGCCACCAGCGGCACGATGCTGTGGAAGGGCATGAAGCAGGCCCTGGCCAACGGCTTGCTCAGGGCGCTGCACAGGATCACCGCGATGACGTTACCGATGACCAGGGTCCAGATCACCGCGAAGGTGAGGTCGAGCTGCGTCGTCAACATGTCCGGGCCGGGCTTGATACCCACGGCCACGAAGGCGGTGAGGATCAGCGCGGTGGACGTGCTTCCCGGGATGCCGAAGGCCAGGGTCGGGATGTAGCCGCCGCCTTCCTTGGCGTTGTTGGAAGCCTCCGGCGCGATGACCCCGCGTATGTCGCCCTTGCCGAAGTTTTCGGTGTTCTTCTCGGTCTGCACGGCATGGGCGTAGGCGAACCAGTCCGCCACGGAACTGCCGAGTCCCGGCAGGAAACCTACCCACGCGCCGATGGCGGAAGAGCGCACCATCAGCCACCAGTGGTGGAACACGTCCCGGATACCCCGGAGAAAGCCGCTGCCCAGCTCCTCGTGCTCGGCGATGCTGGTCTTGCGGCTCGCCAGGTCGATGATCTCCGGTATGCCGAACAGGCCCAGGGCGACGATGATGAGGCTGATGCCGTCCCAGAGATAGTCGTAGTCGAAGTCGAACCGCGGTATGCCCGATTTGACGTCCATGCCCACGGTGGCGATCAGCACGCCGATGATGCCGGCGATGATGCCCTTGACGGGCGCGTTGCCGCTCAGCACGGCTACCATGGTCAGGCCCCACAAGGTCAGGACGAAGAACTCCGGCGATCCGAAGGCGAGCACCAGGGGTCGCAGCACGGGCAGGGAGGCCACCAGCACGAAGGCCCCCACGAAGCCGCCCAGCAGCGACGCCGCGAAGGACGCGCTCAGCGCCCGGGCGGCCTCCCCTTTCCTGGCCAGGGGATAGCCGTCGAGGATGGTGGCCTGGGATCCCGAGCTCCCGGGTATGGAGATGAGGATGGAAGGGAAAGCGCTGGCAGTGTTCCCCACGGCGTCCAGACCCACCAGCAGCGCGATCACCGGATAGGGGTCCTTCATGGTCATCACGAAGGGAAGCATGATGGCCAGAGTGGTGGGACCGCCGATTCCCGGCAGGAACCCCACCAGGCTTCCGATCAGCACTCCCAGGGCCATCATGCCCAGGGAGTGCAGAGTCAGAATGCCAAGCAGGCCGTCAACCGCGGCTTCAAGCATGGATTGAGAGGAGACTGCCGGCCGGAAAAGCTCGGCGAGACGCTATTTCTTTTTCTTCTTGCCCGTGGGCAGGCCGTGCTCCTTGCGGATGTTGAAGAGGAAGTCCTTGACCTCCTTGGAAGCATCGGTGACCTCCAGGACGAGTTTGGCCGTGGCCGGGCCGTCCCGGGTCCTCCAGGCCTCGCCGAAGAACTTGGTGGCCTCCGCCTTGAACTTCGGATCTTCCACCATGCGGCCCCAGGCCCCGCGCAGGATCTTCATGACGTTGTCCGGCGTTCCCTTGGGAGCGAGCACGTACTTGTCCACGTCCGAGGGCCCCGCCCACACCTTGTAGGCCTGCCAGGATATGCCGGCGGGCTTCTTGTCACCGAGCAGTTCCTCGAAGGTGGGGATGTCCGGGAAGTCCCTGCGGCGCTCGTCCGTGAGCAGCACCAGCGGGTCCACGACGCCGTCCCTTTGAAGGTCCCGGATGAGTTTTGCGTTGGCCGTGCCCCACATCTCGATCTCGCCCTGGCGCAGCGCCAGCACCATCTCGCCGGTGCCGGCGTAGCCGAAGATCCAGCGGTTGTTCCAGCCCAGATACTTGGACCCCCACACGGTCATGGCCACCCACGTGCGGATGCCGTCCGAATCGCCCACCACCACGGGCTTTGCCTTGGGATCGGTAAGGCGCTTGCGCGCGTCCTTGCGTACCATGAGGATGCTGCCGCCGCGCATGATGGAGCCGAGGTATGCGTACTCCCTGGGATTGTACCGGACCCGTTTGCCGCCGCGCACGTACGTGCTGAGCGCCGACGACGAGTCCTGCAGCAGGGTCAACCCGTCCGGTTTGGCCCGGCGGGTGAAGTAGTTGTTGACCACGGTGCCGCCGCCGCCGGGCATGTTCTGCACGATGGTCTTGGGGTTGCCGGGTATGAACTTCGGCAGGAAACGCGAAACGAGCCTGGCCGTCGTGTCGGTGCCGCCGCCGGGACTGGAAGAGACGAGAACCCGGATGGTCTTGCCCTCGTAGTGGTTGTCCGCGGCCGTCGCCGCGGCGGCACACAGCGTCAACCCCACGAGCGCGGAAGCGAATATCGTCGCACGGTATCGTTCCATCTTCACGTTCCTCCTGGTTGGTGTCTGTCCTCGAAGTGCGTATCGGGAGGACAGAACAGTAGCATGCCCTGGATATTATGGTTCGTGATGCGGTGTCAACAGGATACCGGCGGGAAACCGGGCTCGGCCGATGGCGGGCGGAGACGGGGCGAAGCCGTCACAGGCCCATGCCGGATTGGCTCATGTCCTCCTGCCGGTGCAACCCGAAGGCTTCCAGCACCGGGATGTCGTGCATGGAGAACAGGAGCGCTTCCTCGTCGGCCGACCGGTTGGCGTGCTCGTGCCGGCTCCACAGCGGCACGATGAACGTGTCGCCCTTGCGCCACTCCAGCGTCACGCCGTCGATCACGGTGGCGCCACTGCCCCGGAAAGCGTGGTAGATGCTGGTGCTGTTGTGGCGGTGCGCGCGCGTGCGCTCACCCGGGCGCAGCATCTGAGCCCAGCACGACAGGGTCGGCAGCGTCCTGCCGCCGGTGATCGGGTTGACGTATTCGAGGGCGACGCCGTCGTAGGGGTCGGCCGGAGTCCCGGCCAGAGCCTGGAGCGAGCGGTAGGTGTCTTCCCAGCGGTAATGGAGCGGCGCCGGCGCCGTCCGGTGGTCGGACCGCACCGGGCGGGTCATGCCGAAACGGGACGCTTCCTGCCGGCTTGCATGGGTGGCCTGTTTCTCTTCGGAATACGGTTCGTACGAGATCACCTGCAACGACTGGATCAGCGGCACGTCGAGACCGTCCAGCCAGACCATGGGCTCGCTGCCCTCGTGGCCATGGTCGTGCCACGTCCACTGCGGCGTGAGGATCAGGTCCCCCTCCGCCATCGTGAGCTTCTCGCCGTCGACCACCGTATAGGCCCCCTCGCCCTGGACGATGAAGCGAATGGCGGCCATGGTGTGCCGGTGGGCGGGGGCCACCTCGCCGGGCTGGATCATCTGGCAGGCCAGCAGCATGGTGTGGCTGGTCATCTCGATGTGCTGCATCCCGGGGTTGACGAGGCGAATGGTCCGGCGCTCGGTACGGCCCTTCTCGATGCCGATGCGGTCACGGGCCTGGAGGAGACTGTCGTAAACGTCGTTCCATCTCCAGAGATGGGGAACCACCTTCGTCTTGGGGTCGGGCGTGCGCTCATGGCGGTCGAGCTTCCACAGACCCGAGAGCCATCGTTCCGCCAGGAAGTCGTCCAGATCCGTCAAGTCCCGGGTTTCGGTCTTCATGCGGTGCCTCGATATCCGCGCAGCTTGTAGCCCATCTCGTCGTGGAGGTAGATGCCCCGTGCGCCGGCGGAAAGCCGGCCGGGCGATATCAACACGCTTCCACAGAGGCTGTCAAGCGCCGGTCACGCCCTCATCCGGAGGAGCACAGGGCCTTCCCAAAATCCCGCAAAAAACAGCCCTACGTCTTGTGCCTGTTTCCCATTCCCTACTATTGGCGATATCGTCTATACTGGGAAGCAGTCGCAGCCCATCATGGAAAAGGTCGTTCGCAAATTCATCTCCTTCGCCGAGGAGGAAGAAGCCGAATACGCTTACTATGGAGAGCTCTCCGGGGAACAGCGGCTGCAGATTCTCCTCGAGCTCGTAATGCCTGAGAATCCCCATGCGGGAACTATCGAGCGATCTGCGCGAGTTCGTCCGCTTGTTGAACGTGAAGAAGGTTAGGTACCTGCTCGTGGGGGCTTGGGCAATGGCGTTTCACGCCCGGCCCCGTTACACCGGCGACGTGGATTTCTTCGTGGAGTCCGGGCCGGAAAATGCGGGCAGGCTGATGGAGGCGAGTCGTGAAAGGAAGGCGTCCTGAATCATGAGTGCGGCATTGCAGGGAACCATGGCGCTGGATCTCAGCGGCCACGTGGCCGGGCCTTTCGCCGGGAGTCTCCTGGGCGACCTCGGGTGCGACGTGATCAAGGTGGAGCTGCCGGACGGGGGCGACACGCACCGCGGACGGAATCCGCTGTACGAGGGCTACGGGCCGAGCTTCCGGGCGCTGAACCGCAACAAGCGGAGCCTGACCCTGAACCTGCGCAAAGCCCGGGGCAAGGAGATCCTTCTCCGGTTGCTGGAGAAGGCCGACATCCTGTTGGAGAACTTCCGTCCGCAGACGCGCACGAAACTGGGCCTCGACTACGAGCGCCTGGCCAAACTCAATCCGGGGCTGATCCACTGCTCCATCACGGGATACGGACAGGAGGGCCCCTACCGCGACAAGCCCGGTTTCGACACCATCGGCCAGGCCCTGAGCGGCATGTTGAGCCTCATGACCGATTTCGACAAGCCCAAGGTGGTGGGGGTCTCGGTGACCGATCATTCCACCGGGGTGTTCGCCGCCTACGGCATCCTCGCCGCCCTGCTGGCGCGTCACCACACCGGCCGCGGCCAGTTCGTGGACGCGTCGCTGCTGCGCATCAGCCTGGCGTTCATCGAGTCTCACATGGCGGACTACCTGAACGGCGGCGAGGCCATCACCCGGGAGAACTTTCCGCGGGGACGCATCTATTGCTTCGTCCCCAGCGACAAGAAAGCCCTGGTGATCCATCTTTCCGGACACCAGAAGGCCTGGGAAGGGCTGCTGACCGCGGTGGAACGCCGGGACCTGCTGGACGACCCGCGCTTCGTCACCCGCAACGACCGCTGGCGCCATCACTACGACATCCTACCGATCCTGCAGGCCGAGTTCGAGAAGAGGCCGCGGGACCATTGGCTCCAGGCGCTGGACGCCGTCAGCGTGCCCAACGCGCCGATCTACAAGATCGAGGAAGTGCTGGACGACCCACAGGTGAAGGAGCTGGGGCTGCCGCAGGAGATCCGCCATCCCAAGATGGGGTCCAGCAACCTCATCGGCAACGCCGTCCGGTTGTCGGACACGCCCACGCGGTTTCACCGCGCCGCGCCGCTGCTGGGCGAGAACACCGAAGAGATCCTGCGGGGGCTCGGCTACGATGAGCAGGCGCTGATGGAGCTGCGTGAAAGCGGCGTGACCTGAACCCGCGGCCGGGCCGTGGACCATGAGGGGTGGTGGAGGCCCGCACGGGTGAATTCCGGGTGGCCCGCGAATCTTGACGGCCCGAGACCGGTAATGGTAGACGCTAGGGACAAGTGCAGCAGAATAATTCGAAACGTTCACAAGGGGGAAACCAAATGGCCGATAACGGAACACTGCCGGGCTGCGAAGTCATTATCTCGTCGGACTCCCACGTCATGGAGCCGTCGGAGACTCTGGTAGAAAGGGCGCCCAAGGGTTTCAGGGACCAGGTGCCGCGCTTTCCCAAACTGGAGGTGGGCACGAGCTTCCAGACCCAGCCGGGCGGATCGGATCCGGCCAAGCGCATCACCGAGATGGAGACCGACGGCGTAAGCGCGGAGGTGCTCTTCCCGACCTACCTGCTGCCGCACTTCGCCATGGACGACGCCAAGCTGCAGCAGGTGTCGTTCCGCGCCTACAACGACTGGGTGATGGACTATTGCGCGGTGGCGCCCAACCGCCTGGTGGGGGTCGGCGCCATCTCGATGTACGACATCGACGAGGCGGTCAAGGAGTTGGAGCGTTGCGCCAAGATGGGTCTCAAGGGCTCGCTCATCTGGCAGGCGCCGCACGCGGACCTGCCGTTCAAGTCCGACCATTACGAGAAGTTCTGGGCGGCGTCCGAGGACCTCAAGATGCCGGTGCACCTGCACATCCTCACCGGCCACGGCTACCACAAGCAGTCGGTGTTCGGTAACAAGCGCATCGGCGTCGAGCCGTATCGGGGCAGCGTCAACCTGAAGCTTCAGGAGATCATCAACGCCGTCTTCGATTTCATCTTCTACGGCATCATGCACCGCCATCCCGGCCTCAAGTTCGTGTGCGTCGAGAACGAGATCGGCTGGATGCCGTTCATGTTGCAGCAGTGGGACTACTACTGGAACCGGTTCAAGAAGGAGAACCCCATCTCCATCGACAAGAACCCCAGCGAATACTTCAACGAGCAGTTCTACGGCACGTTCTTCCGCGACACGGTCGCCGGGCACAACTTCGAGTGGTGGGGCCAGGACAACTGCATGTGGTCCAACGACTACCCACACGCAAACTCCACGTGGCCGGAATCCAAGCGTTACATCGACCGCGACCTGGGTCACCTGCCGGCGGACATACGGAAGAAGCTGGTCTATACCAACGTCAGGAACCTCTACCAGCTCGACGTTCCCGATCCCGTGCAGTAGCTCGAAAGGACGCGAAAGCCGCCCGTCTCGGGCGGCTTTCCTTTTCAGGCGGGGACGCGGTGCGGCGGGCAGGCCGCGGGGAAACGCGTCCGGCGTGAAGGGGCAGACGGATGGCGAGGAACGGCTTCAAGGTATTCGACAGCGACATGCACATCATGGAGCCCCCGGACCTGTGGCCGCGTTACATGGCCGCCGAGTTCCGCTCCCGGGCTCCCCGCGGCCGCACCTCGGAGAACGTCCGCGACCTGGGCCTGATCTTCCCGCAGGAACAGCCCAACGCCAGACACACCGCGGGTACGCTGCACCGCGGACACAACTACGACAAGAACCAGGGCCTCTACCGCGATCACTCCGAGCGGGGCTGGACCGGCGAGGTCCAGCTCGAGGCCATGGACACCGAGGGCATCGACGCGGCGGTGCTGTTCCCCAGCCGGGGCCTGGGCGTGCTCACCTATCCGGAGCACCCGCCCGATTTTGCCGCGGCCCTTGCCCGGGCCTACAACGACTGGCTCCATGACTTCTGCCGGGCCGACCCGGAGCGGTTGTTCGGCGCCGGGATGATCTCCGTCTACGACATGGACGACGCCGTCAACGAGACTCGCCGGGTGGCCGGCGAGTACGGCTTTCGGTCGGTCTTCCTGCGGTCCAACGTCGTCACCGGCAAGCCGCTGCACGATCCCTGCTACGAGCCGCTGTGGGACACCCTGGAGGAGCTCGGCCTCCCCATTGGGTTCCACGAGGCGTCCGGCTCGCGCGCGCCCCAGAGCGGCGAGCAGTTCGAGCCCAACTTCGGCCTGCGACGCGTCTACGCCCAGCCCTTCGAGCAGATGATGGGGCTCGGGAGCTTTCTCGGCGGGGGCGTGCTGGCGCGGCACCCGAGGCTCAGGGCGGCGTTTCTGGAAGCCAACTGCTCGTGGCTGCCGTGGCTCCTGTGGCGCCTGGACGAGGGCTACGAGCGCGAGGGCGACATCTTCATGACCGACTTGCGGGAGAAGCCCAGTGAATACTTCCGCCGGCAGTGCTGGGTCTCCGTCGAGCCGGACGAAACGCCGGCGCGCTACACCATCGAGGAGCTCGGCTGCGACCAGCTCGTGTTCTCCACCGACTACCCCCACGGCGATTCCAAATACCCGAACGCCGTGGAAGGCTTTCTCGAACTCGACCTGTCCGACGAGGTGAAGCGCAAGATCCTCTGGGACAACTGCGCGCGGTTTTACGGGTTTGCACACTGAAATTTCTCATCCGAAGGAGGGTGCCATGGCGAGACCGCAAACGGTGACAGCATCGCCGGAGTCCATCGAAGGCGTGCTCAACTACCTCGTCAAGACCGGCGAGACCCCCGCGAGCTACGGCGGCATGAGCCAGGCGGAAGCCGACCGCAAGCGCCGGGGCAAGTACGAGGGTCACACGATGACGATCCGGAACGCCCGGCTCATGGCGGATACGCTGTCGCTGGAGCGGGAAGGGTTCGTTCTGGTGCCCCACGACACTCGAATGAAGGACTTCTATGACGAAGCCGAGGTCCGCACGGTCTACTACAAGGAGACCGAAGAGCTCGTGCGGAAGACCGCGGGGGCGAAACGCGTGGTGGTCTTCGACCACACGCTTCGTTCGGGGGACGAAGCCACGCGTGAAGCCAGGCAGGTCGGCGGCCCGGTGCGCAGCGCCCACAACGACTACACGGACTGGTCCGGCCCCCAACGCGTGCGCGACATCCTGCCGGACGAGGCCGAGGAGCTGCTCAAGGGGCGTTTCGCCGTGGTGCAGACCTGGCGGCCCATCAACCGCCCCGTCATACGGGATCCTCTGGCCATCGCCGACGCCCGCAGCACCGGCATGGAGGGCGCCATCCCCACCGCCCGAATCTATCCCGACCGGCGCGGCGAGACGTTACACTACACCTTCAACCCCGATCATCGCTGGTACTACTTCCCGCATATGGAGCGCAACGAGGCCGTGGTATTCAAGACCTTCGAGTCCGAGCGCGACGGACGCGCGCGGTGGACCCTGCACTGCGCCTTCGACGACCCGGATACGCCGCCCGATGCCCCGGCCCGGGAGAGCATCGAGATGCGCACCCTGGCGTTCTTCTAGGAGATATCCATGAGCAACTTCGACGTGGTGGACACCACGATAGACGCCGTCCACAAGGCGTATGAAGCGGGGCAGCTTACCCCGCGCGAGCTGGTACAGGCCTACCTGGACCGGATCGAGGCCTATGACAAGAAGGGACCGGCCCTCAACTGCATCATCACGGTCAATCCCAACGCGCTGGAGGAAGCCGACCGGCTCGGCGCCTCGCCCCTCACCGGCCCTCTTCACGGCATTCCGATCGTTTTCAAGGACCAGGGCGACGCCAAGGGGATGCCCACCACCCTGGGCAGCGTGCTGTTCGCGGATTACTACCCCGACCGCGACTGTTTCGTGGTGGAGCAGCTCAAGAAGGCAGGGGCCATCATCCTCGCCAAGGCCACCCTGGGGGAGCTGGGTGGCGGGGACACGCACGGCTCGCTGTTCGGGTCCAGCCGCAACCCGTACGACGTCGAGCGCACGGTGGGCGGCTCCTCCGGCGGGTCGGGCGGCGCCGTGTCCGCCAATTTTGCCACGGTTGCCGTGGGGCAGGAAGGTTACGCCTCCATTCGCCGGCCCGCCACCTGGAACGGTGTCGCCGGCATGCGCCCCACGCCGGGCCTGGTGAGCCGGGGCGGCGTATACGACGGCTGGCCTGACATGACCGGCTCGCTGGGCCCCATGGCGCGCACGGTTGAGGACATGGCCCGGCTGCTGGACATGATGGTGGGCTACGATCCCGAGGACCCGGTGACCGCCCGCGGCGTCGGCCACGTACCCGCGAGCTATACCGACTTCCTGGACGCCGGCGGCCTGCGCGGCGCGCGCCTGGGGATCCTGCGGGAACCCATGGGATACATGGCGGAACCGGATACCGACGACTTCCGGCAGATCACCGAGGTGTTCGACAAGGCGGTGGCGGACCTGAAGGCCGCCGGCGCCGAAGTGGTGGACCCGGTGGAGATACCCCGGATCAATGAGTTGCTGGCCAAGCGGTCGTGGAACCCCACGAACGGCGACGAGGCTTTCAAGCTGTACTACGGCAGGAGCGCCAAACGGCCGTTCGAGTCGCGGCAGGAGGCAATGGCGTCGCCGGACTTCGCCAAGGTCCACTACAACGCCCAGAACCGCTGGAAGGCGCCTTTGGACGCGGACAAGCATTACGAGTACTTGCTGGCGCGCGAAACGCTCATGGGCAACTTGTTGAAGGTCATGGCCGACCACCGGCTGGACGCCATCGTGCACAAGTCGGTGGAACACCAGCCGACGCTCATCACCGACGGCATCAAACCGCCATGGGTCAACATGAGGGGCGTGCCCCACATCAACACGTTCCTGATATTCGTGTCGTCGGTGGTGGTGCCCGGGGGCTTCACCCGGGACGGCCTGCCGGCCGGGATCACCTTTCTCGGGCGGCCCTACGACGACGGCCGCATGATCCGGTTCGCCTACGCCTACGAGCAGGCCACGCACCACCGCAAGCCGCCGCCCACCACGCCGGCACTGTGACGGCGGATGCGCTTGTCTCCTCCCGTATTCCCGCGAAAGCGGGAATACGGGAGGGGTGGGGCGGCCGCGCTTGTGAGTCGTTTCAGGCCGAAGGGAAAGGATTGAAATGCCCCGAATACCGGAGCTCAGGGAACGAGAGGCCATACCGGAGGACCAGCGGCAGCACTACGACTCCATCATGGCCAGCCGGAAGCGGATCAGTGCGCCCTACGCGCACCTGCTCCACTGCCCGGACCTGGCCGCGCGCACGGCTCACCTGGTGGGGTATTCGCTGTTCACCTCGGACTTTCCCCTGAGAGAGAAGGAACTCGTCATCTGCACGGTGGCCCGTGAGATGGACTGCGTCTACGAGTGGGCCGCCCACTCCGGCCATGCCCTCGACGCCGGGGTGCGGGAAGAGGCGGTCGCGGCCATCCGCGACGGCCGGGCCCCCGAAGGCCTCGACGAAGACGAGGCCCCCTTGGTCCGGTACGTGCAAGAGCTTCTGCGGCCTCCGCATCGTGTCACCGAGGCGACTTTTCAGGCCTTGCGGCAGCGTCTCGGAGATCACCGGCTGGCAGAGCTCACCGGCATCGTCGGCGGGTACGTCGGGCTCGCCTGCTCCCTGAACGCGTTCGAGATCGCGGCGCCCGAAGGCATGCCGGTCCTTCCCACGGGGTGAGCACCTTGTCGATGGCGTACCGCGAGCCCGAGCTCGACGCCGCGGTGAACAGCGGCATTCCCGTCCTGGATGTGGCCGGCTTCCTGGCCGGCGCTCCCGGCGCACTGGAGCGCTTGGCGGCCGAATTGCGCCATGCCCTGGAGCGGGTGGGTTTCTACTACGTCCACGGACACGGCGTGCCCCAGCGGCTCATCAACGACGTCTTCACCCAGTGCGCGCGTTTCCACGCACGGCCGCTGGCCGAGAAGATGGCGGTCCGCGGCAACGAACACAACGTGGGATACATGCCGCTGAACGGGTACGTGTCCCGCAGTTCCCGGGTCGAGAAGGCCACGAGGCCCAACTTCGTGGAAGCGTTCTTTCTCAAGCGGGATCTTCCTCCCGATCATCCGGACGTGTTGGCGGGCGTGCGTTACCGTTGCGCCAATCCCTGGCCCGAGGCCCGTGCGCTGCCGGGGTTCCGGGAGACGGTGGCGGCCTACCTGGAAGCCATGGAGCAGCTCTGCAAGCGCATGCTGCCGCTCTACGCGGTGGCGTTGGGCCTTGCCCCGGACCATTTCCAGGACGCCTTCGCCGAACCCCAGTACACTTTGCGGATGTCGCACTATCCGCCCGCGGAGGAGGGCGACGCCGGCCAGTACGGGCTGGCGCCGCACACGGATTCGAGCTTTCTCACCATGCTGCCGCAGGCCGAGCTGCCCGGACTGTCCATCTGCATGCCCTCGGGAGAGTGGATGGACGCGCCCGTGGCGCCCGGCGCTTTTCTGGTTAATTCGGGGGATATGCTGCGCCGGTGGACCAACCATCGGTTCCTGTCCACGCCGCACCGGGTGGTGAATCGCAACGCCGGCCGGGATCGTTACGCCATCCCGTTCTTCTTCGATGCAACCCACGATTTCCCCATGGCGTGCCTGCCGACGTGTCACGGACCGGACAACCCGCCCCGTTATGAACCGACGACGTACAGCGAGTACATGCGCTGGTTCGCGCGGCAATACGACCACGTGCGGGACCATGACGGCCACGAACCCGCCGACCCCGGCGTCCCGACCGTGAACTGAGTGAGTTGGGACAAAGCGTCAATGTTCAGTCTGTCCATGTGTCAATTTGGTAACAGCCCCTGTGGAAAAGCCTGTGTATAACGGTGGAATGCGCGGAAAACCCCCTTATTCATCCGGGATTCAACGGATTGCACAATTTCTGCGCACGGGTTTTTTCAAGAAATCGGGGCAGTTGCGATGATAAGTCTCGATAGGCCTCGGAAATGGGGGGTAACCGCTCGAACGGCGCGGCCCGAAGCGGGTCACCGCCAAGTGACCGATTCCCAAAGACAATGAGCCGGAACGCAAATCTTCAGGCATTGCTTCAGCCGAGTTCGGTGGCGGTTGTCGGCGCGTCTCCCAGGGCCGGCACGGGAGGACGGATACTCGGGAACGTCCTTGCGTCGGGTTTCCAGGGAGCCGTCTATCCGGTGAATCCCAACTACACGGAGGTCCGGGGCAGGCCGTGTTATCCTTCCATCGAAGGGCTTCCGGAGGTGCCGGATTGCGTGGTGGTGGCGTTGCCCGCCGCGCGGGTGCTGGAGGTGATGGAGGAAGCCGTTGCTGCGGGGGTGCCCTCGGGCATCGTGGTGGCGGAGGGTTTCGCGGATGGGGATACCCCGGCCGGCCGGCGGCGTCAGGCGGAGCTTCAGCGGATGGCGGCCGCCGGAGGCATGGCCGTCACCGGCCCCTGCTGCATGGGGGTGGCGAGCCTCCGATACGGTTTCGCCAACTCCTATTTCTCCATCCCCCAGGACGCGGTCCCGGGCGGCGTCTCGCTCGTCTCCCAGAGCGGCGGGCTGACCAACGCGGTCACCGAGTTGGGCGCCAGCCGGAACATCGGCTTCAACTACATGATCTCCAGCGGCAACGAGGCCGTGGTGGAGATGGCCGACTACATCGAATACCTGGCCGACGACCCCGAGACCCGGGTCATCGCCTGCATCATGGAAGGGGCCAAGGATGGCGCCAGGCTGCGCCGGGTGCTGGCAGCGGCCACCCGGAAGAAGCCCGTGGTGGTGCTGAAGCTTGGCCGCACCGAGTCCGGGCGGCAGGCCACGGTGGCGCACACCGGTACCCTGGCGGGCCGGCAGGAGGCCTACGCCGCTCTGTTCCGGGAGACGGGCGTGGCCCTGGTGGACAGCCTGGACGAGTTGGTGGAGACCGCGGGTCTGTTCCTCCACGGACGTCTTCCGGCGGGAGGGCGGGTCGTCTTCCTCACCATCTCCGGCGGGGCGACGGCGCTCATCAGCGACGTCAATGCCGTCGCGGGACTCCAGTGCCCGGCCTTGTCCCCGGCCGTCAACGCGAAGCTCCAGGAAATCCTGGGCGTCTCGGACCGTCCGTTCAGCAATCCCATCGATACGGTGGGGATGCCCCGCATCGAGCAGGGAACCAATCTTGCGTCGGTCCTCGACACGCTGCTGAGAGATGACGGCATCGACCTGGTAGGCATGGCCCTGAGCGTCAAGCGGACCACCGCGCCCGGCCAGCAGAAGCTGCTGGACCAGGTGGCCGCGTGCGCCAAGACCGCCCCAAAGCCCATGTTCGTGCTGTCGCTGGCCTCCAACAGCCTTGCCGGCGACTGCCGGACGTTCTCCGGCGAGACCGGGGTCCCCATCCTCGAAGACGTGGCCGGGGGGATGAAGGCGGTGCGCAAGCTGGTGGACTACGCGGCGTTCCGGGGCCGGGAGAGGCGGTCACGGACCCCGGCGGCGTCCGTGGATTTCCACCCGCCGGACGGCGCCGGGGCACTGACCGAGTACGACAGCAAGCGAATCCTGGCGCGCACCGGCATCGCCATGACACGGGAAGGCCTTGCCGAAGTTCCCGAGCAGGCCGTCGAGATCGCCGGGAGCCTCGGCCATCCGGTGGCGCTGAAGGTTCAGTCGCCCGACGTGCCTCACAAGTCGGATGCCGGCGGCGTTCATCTCGGAGCCGCGACCGCTGAGGAGGTGGAGACGGCGTACCTCCGGGTCATCAGGAACGTCAAGGCGGTCCATCCGCACGCCCGCATCGACGGTGTCCTGGTGCAGGAAATGGTCTCCGACGGGTTGGAGGTCATCGTCGGCATGGTGCACGACCCGCAGTTCGGGCCGCTGGTCATGCTGGGGTTGGGCGGCGTCTACGTGGAAGTGTTCCAGGACGCGGCCTTCCGGCTGCCGCCGCTGGACGAGCAAGACGTGCGTGAGATGCTGGCGGAGCTGCGAGGCGGGGCGCTGCTGAGCGGTCTGCGGGGCGGGAAGCCCCGGGACGTGGACGCTCTGGTGCAGTGCGTGGTCCGCTTCGGCGACTTCGTGGCCTGCAACGCCGGCCGCTTCACCGCGGTGGAGATGAATCCGGTGATGGTGCGTCCCCAGGGCCACGGCGTGGCAGTGGCGGATGCCCTCATCACGCTGCCGGACCCGCCCGGTCCGGTGCAAGAAGGAGAGTTGCCGTGAGTTACGAGAACATCCTCTATGAAGTGACCGACCATGTGGCCACCGTCACCCTCAACCGCCCGGAGTCGATGAACGCCATCAGCTACAAGGCGCGGGACGAACTGGTGGACGCGTGCGGACGCGTGTCCGCCGACCCCGACGTGTGGGTGTGCATCATCACTGGCGCGGGGGAGCGGGCCTTCTGTACCGGGCTCGACCTCAAGGAGCGGGCGCGGGAAGTGGACGATTCAACCTTCTTCGAGAAGCGCCGGGTGCGCAACCGGCCGAGCATCCATTCTCAGAACCAGGCCGTGGCCACGCTGGAAAAGCCCACCATCGCGGCGATTCGCGGCTACGCGGTGGGCGGCGGCCTGGAGCTGGCGCTGGCCTGTGACATCCGCGTGGCCGCGGAGGACGCCAAGCTCGGCATGTTCGAGGTCCGGCGAGGCCGGTTGGGGGGAGGCGGCGGCACCCAGCGCCTGCCGCGGCTCATCGGCCTGGCCAAGGCGTTGGAGCTGTCCCTCACGGGCGAGGCCGTGGGCGCCGAGGAGGCGTTGCGCATCGGTCTCGTGAACAAGGTGGCGCCGGTGGACGGCTACATGGACGCGGCCCGGGAGATCGCGGCCAAGATCTGTCTCGGTGCGCCGCTCTCGGTCATCGCCATCAAGGAGGCCATCACCAGGGGTTTTCAGCTTCCCCTGGAACAGGGCCTGAAGCTCGAGAGCGAGCTGGGCCTGGCGCTTGCGACCACCGAGGACCAGAAGGAAGGCTCTCGCGCCTTTGCCGAAAAGCGTCCGGCCGTGTGGAAGGCCAAATAGGTACTGCCTGGGCACTGTCCGAACCTCGCGATTCCCATGAAATGGCCCGCTGGCGCCCCAACTCGTCGTTCCGGCCGAAGCCGGAATCCGGGAGGGGTGGGGCGGGAAACAGGAGGAAACATGAGCACGAACCTGAGCGGCAAGTACGCCATCGTCGGCGTGGGTCAGAGCCCTCTGGGCAAGGTGCCCGAGCTCGGTCCCATCGGACTCTTCGCGGTGGCGGCCAAGAACGCCATCGAGGACGCCGGCCTCGAGAAGCGGGACGTGGACGGCCTCATCACCCGCGGACCGGACGACGTCTACTGCCATCACCAGCGCGTCGGAGAGGCGCTGGGGCTCGACGTCACCTTCAGCACCTCCACCGCCAACGGCGGCGCGAGCCAGACCATGGCCGTGGCCATGGCGTGCATGGCCATCGAAGCCGGCGTCTGCAACACTGTGGTGGTGGGTTACGGCCGCGACACCTGGTCGCGCACCCATCGCACCGCGGAGGCCAGGCAGGCCGTGGCCTCCCGGCCCCGGACCTACTCGGAGTTCGGCTCCGAGTTCGGCCAGTTCGGCGCGCCGGTCAACTACGCGGTGGCGGCCCGGCGCCACATGGAGCGCTTCGGCACCACCAAGGCGCAACTCGGCGCCATCGCGGTGGCGTTCCGCAACCACGCGCGCAAGAACCCCCACGCGTTCATGCAGAAGCCGCTGACCCTGGACGAGTACCTGAGCGCCCGGCTCATCGTGGACCCGCTGTGCCTCTACGACTGCAGCGTGTTCATCGACGGCGCCGGAGCGGTGGTGGTGACCACCGCGGAACGCGCCCGCGACCTGCGGCAGCCGCCGGCCCATGTCCTGGGCTTCGGCTTCGGCAACCGCCTGAGCGGCTGGCACGCCGGCGACAACATGATCACCACCGGCGCCAAGGAGGCGGGGGAGGCGGCCTACAAGATGGCGGGCATCGGCCCCAGGGACGTGGACACCGCGCAGATCTACGACTGCTTCACGCACATGGTGCTGCTGCAACTCGAGGACTACGGCTTCTGCGCCAAAGGGGAAGGGGGTCCTTTCGTCGCCTCCGGTGCGCTGGAGTTCGACGGCGTGCTGCCCACCAACACCTCCGGCGGCCAGCTTTCCGAAGGGCACATCGAGGGCATGCTCCAGGTGCTGGAAGGCGCGCGGCAGGTCCGCCGCGAGCACACCCCCGACCGGCAGGTGAAGGATTGCAACATCGCCTTCGTGTCCGGCCACGGCGGTAACACGGTGTGTCAGTCGGCGCTGATCCTGGGGAGGGAAGCGGGATGAGCGAGTACAACAAGCCGCTGCCGCCGCCGTCCGTCGAATCCGAGCCCTTCTGGGCCGGATGCAAACGCCACGAGCTCGTGGTGCCGCGTTGCGACGCCTGCTCGAACCACTGGTTCCCGGCCACCGCCACGTGTCCACAGTGCTGGAGCACGGAATGGACCTGGACCCGGGTGAGCGGCAAGGGCAAGGTCTATTCGTTCGGCGTCTATCACCGGGCCTATCACAAGGGGTTCGCCGACGAGCTGCCCTACGCGCTGGTGGTGGTGGAGCTGGACGAAGGCCCGCGCCTCACCACCAACGTGGTGGGCTGCAAGCCCGAGGAGCTGAGCTGCGACATGCCCGTGGAGGTGGTGTTCGAGGACGTCACCGAGGAACGGACCCTGTACAAGTTCAAGCCCGTGAACGACGGTTGAGTTCGCCGTTCCGTGGAGGGAGATCCCATGCTGCACAGCACCGAACGCATTCTCGTCACCCACACCGGAAGCCTGCCGCGCCCGCAGGATCTCATCGAGGTGATGCTGGCGGAGAACGAGGGCCGGGCCGTGGACCCGGCCGACTATGAGGAACGGCTCCGCCGCGCGGTCCACGACATCGTGCGCCGGCAGATGGACCTCGGCGTCGACATCGTCGACGACGGCGAGCTCAGCAAGCGCGGGTTCGCGGTCTACGCGCACCAGCGGCTCGACGGCCTCACCGCCACCGGCCGGGTGCGGGTATCGCCCTGGGACAGCTCGCGGGAGTCACAGGCTTTCCCGGAATTCTACGGCACGACGAGGCCGGCCCCCGGAGCCAAACCGAACCCCAGCAACATGCAGATGGTTTGCACCGGTCCCATCACCTACAGGGCCCAGGAGCGGCTCACCCGGGACCTCGATAACCTCAAGGCCGCTACGGCCGCGGCCGGAGCCGTGGAGGCGTTCGTGCCGGCCATCTCCCCCTGCGACGTCGCCGGCAACCAGGAGAACGAGTACTACCAGACCGACGAAGAGTTTCTGTTCGCCATTGCCGACGCGCTCAGGGTGGAGTACCGGGCCATCGTCGACGCCGGCTTCCTGCTCCAGATCGACGACCCGCTGCTCATCAACTACTACGTCAAGAATCCGGACCTGAGCGTCGCACAGTGCCGCGCCTGGGCCGAAGGGCAGGTCGAGGCCATCAACCACGCGCTGCGGGGGATTCCCGAGGACCGGGTGCGCTACCACACCTGCTACGGCATCAACATGGGGCCGCGCGTCCACGACATGGAGATGAAGGACTACATCGACATCGTGCTCAAGATCCGCGCCGGAGCCTTCTCCTTCGAGGCATCGAACCCGCGCCACGAGCACGAATGGCGCATCTGGGAGGACGTCAAGCTGCCCGAGGGCAAGCTCGTCATCCCGGGCGTCATCACCCAGTCGTCGGTGGTGGTGGAGCACCCCGAGCTCATCGCCCAGCGCCTCGAACGGTTCGCCGGCCTGGTCGGCCGCGAGAACGTCATCGCCGGCAGCGACTGCGGCTTCGGCACCCAGGCCCTGGAAGTCCCGGAGATCCATCCCGCCATCGTCTGGGCCAAGTTCCAGGCCATGTCCGAAGGCGCCCGGCTGGCGAGTGAGCGGCTGTGGGTCTGAGGGGCGGGCGGAGCCGGGCGACATCGGACACTATCTGACCAAAATACGATGTATCGCCGAATTGTCTTGACCAAAATACGATCCTATGGATAATGGTCAGGAATGGAGACCGAATCCCGCGTCTACGACGCCTTGCTGGCCGAGCACTTGGCCGCCAACCGCCAGATGGCGTTCGTCAGCGGTCCGAGGCAGGTGGGCAAGACCACGACCTGCCGGCGTCACGCGGACAACTACTGCAACTGGGACAACCTCGATGATCGGGAGCTTGTCCTGGCGGGTCCGGCCAACCTTGCCGCCGCGATGGGAGCGGACCGGCTCTCCGGGACCACTCCGGTAGCGCTCTTCGATGAACTGCACAAGTTTCCGGGCTGGAAGCCGTTCCTGAAAGGCATCTACGACACTTACAGCGACCGGCTTCGCCTCATCGTCACCGGCAGCAGCCGTCTGGACGTCTACCGCCGCGGTGGCGACAGCCTGATGGGGCGGTACTTCTCCTACCGGATGCATCCGTTCTCCGTGGCCGAGACGGTGACGCGGGAGCTTCCCGATGGAGAGCGGATCGTCCGACCTCCGGTCTCGATCGACGCGGCCGATTTCGAAGCGCTGTGGCGTCATGGGGGATATCCGGAGCCGTTTCTCAGACGCGACCTCCGGTTCAGCCGGAGGTGGCGGTCGTTGCGCCTCCAGCAACTGGTCCGGGAAGACGTCCGCGACCTGACGCAGGTTCAGCAGATCGACCAGATGGAGGTGCTGGTCCAGGGGTTGAGCCGTCAGTCCGGGCGTCAACTGGTGTACGGCAACCTCGCCAGGGAGGTGCGCGTGTCCGCGGACACGATCCGGCGGTGGGTCGCCGCCTTGTGCGATTTCCACCTGGGCTTTCTCGTCAGGCCGTGGTTCCGCAACGTCTCGCGATCGTTGCGCAAGGAGCCCAAGTGGTATCTGAGGGACTGGGCGGACATCGAGGATGTGGGGGACAGGGCGGAGACCTTCGTTGCGTGTCATCTCCTCAAGGCGGTTGACGGCTGGAACGACATGGGCCTCGGCCGGTTCGATCTCGGCTATCTGCGCGACCGGGAAAAACGCGAAGTGGACTTCGTGGTGGCCCGCGAGGGGCGGCCCTGGTTCCTCGTCGAGGTTAAATTCCGCGATGAGTCCATGAGCCGGACGCTGAAGTATTATCAGGATCACCTCAACGCGCCGTTTGCATTTCAGGTGGTCGTCGATGCCGGCTTCGTCGCCGCCGACTGCTTCGCGAAGCCGGGACCGCCGCTGGTCGTGCCGGCCAGAACGTTCCTGTCCCAACTCTTCTGACTCTTGTGATACCGTTGACAACACGAATCCGCCTTGGGTAAGGTCTCGCAGGTAAGTTCACACGTGCGATCGGGAGGATCCATGGGAAAGCTCTTGATGCTCGATCCGAGGGCCGACGTTCTGCTGGAGAACCATCCGCCCGTGCCGGGGCTGGACGATCTGGCGGGGAAGGTGGTGGGCATCCTCGATAACGGCCAGGCCAACTCGAGCCCGATGTTCGAGGAGTTGGCGCAGCTTATCGAGAAGCGCACCGGCGCCGCGGAGGTGGTGCTGCGGAAGAAGCCCAGCCACATGCAGGGCGCGCCCGGGGAATTGATCGAGGAGATGCTGAGCCGGTGCGACGCGGTCGTCACCGGCCTCGGTGCTTGAGGCTCGTGCACGTCGTGGAGTGTCCACGACGCCATCGAGATACAGAAGCGCGGCAAGCCCACGGTGACCTTGTGCCAGACCATCTTCGTGGAACTGGGCCGGAAGGAAGCGACGTTCTTCGGCATGCCGAAACTGCCGTTGGTGCAGATCCCGCACCACCCCAGCGGGGGCGCGCGGCCGGGCGAGCACCGTGAGGACGCGGAGATCGCCATCGAGCCGGTACGGCAGATCCTGACCGATGCCGACACCGGCGAGCAGGCGGGAGCCGGCGCTTCGGGGGCTGAAGCGCGGGCCGCGGAATAGCTCCCCGCGGTAGAGCTCGCCGCAGACCTGTCACGCATGGCCACCGATCCGCCATTGGCGAAGCGGCCCTTCGACTTCGCTCGGCTGCGCGCCGCTATGCTCAGGGCGAACGGAAGCTCGTGCCGCAGTCAACCGGAGGCTCCACTGAAGTCGAAGGACGCGATTCGGAACGATGTCAACTGATCAGAGTTCCCTTAACCTGGTCTCTGAAGTCATCGAGGTGGATGACTCGCTGGAGGCGGCCAACGACTGGTTCCTGGACCGCAAGCTCAGCGACGGACTGCCCATCGTCCCGCCCACCCGCGAGCGCGTGGAACGCATGCTCGCAGGCACCCACCGCGACTCCCAGGAGAGCATCGGGCAGGTGCCGCCCAAGTGGGCGCCGGCCACCGTCGAGAAGATCGCCGTCAACTGTGTGATGGCGGGTTGCCTGCCGGAATACCTTCCGGTGGTGATCGCCGCGGTGGAGGGCATCATGGAGCCCCGCTTCAACCTCTACGGGGTCCAGGCCACCACCGGTTATGCGGGTCCGGCGCTGCTGGTCAACGGTCCCGTCCGGAACGAACTGGGCATCAACAGCGACGCCGGTGCGTTCGGCCCCGGCCACCGGGCCAACGCGACCATCGGCCGGGCCATCCGCCTGATACTCATCACCATCGGCGGCGGCTATCCCGGCGACACGGACCGCGCCACCTTCGGCTGGCCGGGCAAGTACAGCTTCTGCTTTGGCGAGAACGAGGAGAAGAGCCCCTGGGAGCCCTACCACGTGAGCCGTGGCTACAAGCCCGAGCAGAGCACCGTGACCGTGTGCGGCATCAACGGGTTCATCCCCATGCACACAGCCGGAAGCACGGGGCAGGAGGCGCTGTCGTCGCTGGCCGAGGTCATCGCCATGCACCACGGCGGCAGCCACCTGGACGTGGGCAGCTTCGGCGGCGGCACGCCGCTGGTGGCCCTGTGCACCGAGGACGCCGAGATCATGGCGCGAGACGGCATCTCCCGGGCGGACATCCGCGAGTACCTGTGGGAACACGCCGTCATTACCTTCGCCAGCATCCCGGACCGGCGCAAGGGGACCAAGAGCGACGAGGAACTCCTGCGGGAATCCCCCAACGTCACACCCGACGGGATCGTGCACCTGGCCACCCGGCCCGACGACATCATGGTGATCGTGACGGGCGGCAAGCACCGGCACTGTGTGCTGCTGCCCATGTGGACGGGCCGGAACACGCTGGCCGTCACCAAACCCATACGGACGGCCTGAGGGCATGGGCGTCCGGGCGATTCGCATGGATCGTATGAAAATCGGTAGTCGGGCCGCGAATCCGTCATTCCCGCTTTCGCAGGAATGACGGAGGGGGACGGGAATGACGGCCTTGAGCCCGGCGAACAAGGCCTTGATGCTTTAGCGACGAAGGAGCGTCCATGGATTTCAACCTGCAAGAAGATTCCGCGGAGATGAGCGAGTTCCGCAAGGAAGTCCGGGCCTGGATGGAAGAGAACATGAAGGGCTCGGAGCATCTGCGCTGGTCGGCCTCGTGGTCCACCCGGGAAAACGACGAGGAGTACAAGTTCCGCCGCGGACTGGGTGAGAAGCTGGGGCAGAAGGGTTGGTTGTTTCCGATGTTCCCGCCGGAGTACGGCGGCGCCGGTCTGTCCGTGGAGCATCAGTTCGTCCTGGAGACGGAACTGACCCGCTACGGTCTCAACCTGACGCACGTGTTCTACACGCTTGCCCGGATCGTGGGGCCGGTGCTGCTTCACTGGGGCACCGAGGAGCAGAAGCGGGAGTTCCTGCCGCCCATCACCCGGGGTGAGATCGTCGTCTGGCAGGTCTTGACCGAGCCCCAGAGCGGCAGCGACGTGGCCAACTGCCAGACCCGGGCCATTCGCGACGGCGACGACTACATCGTGAACGGACAGAAGGTCATGGTGGGCCACCATCTGCCGCCGGACGCGCTGTGGGCGCTGGTGTGCACCGACCCCGACGGCAAGCGGCACGAGAACCTGAGCTGGCTGCACATCCCCGCGAACCTGCCGGGCATCACCATCCAGCACATGCACCTGATGATGGGCATCAAGAACGCGGTGTTCTTCGACGATGTGCGCGTGCCCGCCAAGTATCTCATCGGCGGCGAGAACAACGGCTGGAAGGTGGCTCACACGCACCTCGAGCTCGAGCACGGCGGCGACGGCCGGGTGGGCACCGACCCGGTGGTGGACCGGGTGGTGGAGTACTGCCAGAACCACGAGGTGGGCGGCAAGCCGCTCATCGAAGATCCCCACGTGCGCGATACCATCGCCGACATGATCATGGAGATCAACACGGTGAACCGCATGGCACGGCGCATCTTCTGGCACCGTTTCGTCAAGGAGCCCCACGCCTACGGCGGCGCCCAGTTCCGCTACTACCAGCGCATGGTGCGGCTGCGGAACGGCGAGCGTCTGCAGAAGATCATGGGGGCCGACGCCTTGATCCCGGACCACAGCGTACACGAGGTGGTGGACTTCGAGTACGTTATCCGGAGCGGCCCCGGTCAGCTTCACGGCGGCGGCACCCTGGACACCGACCGGCTCATCTTCGCCCGCCGCGCCGGCATCGGCCGCGAGACCAGGGAGAAGGCTCCGGACACCGTGTAGGACACTAGGGCCACGATTGACGATAAAGTTAGATCTCGGATTAGGTTAGATGGCATAACTGATTGATAAATAGTAAATCAAGCTTGGGGTTGTCATGGACTTACGACTCAACGAAGATCAGGAAATGTTCAAGAAGGTGGCCGCGGATTTCGTTCAGGCCGAGGTGCCGACCACCATGCTGACCCAGCAGTTCCTCAAGAAAGAGACCTTCCTGCCCGATCTCTATGCCAAGATCGCCGGGCTGGGCTGGCTCGGGATGCTCATGCCCGAGCAGTACGGCGGCGCCGGGTTGTCCTATCTGGATTGCGGCGTGGTGTTCGAGGAACTCGGGCGGGCTCCGGTGCCGGGGCCGGTGTTCTCTTCCGGCGTGCTGGCGGCCCAGATCATTCACGACGGCGGCTCCGACGCTCAGAAGGAGACCCTGCTGCCGGCCATCTGCGGCGGCGAGTCCATCGTCATCCCGGCCATCGGTGACCACGGCGTTCACTGGGGACCGGAAACGGTCGCCACCACGCTCTCGCAGTCCGGCGACACGCTGACGCTTCAGGGCACCAAACGCCACGTCTACGACGCCGAGGGCGCCACGGCTTTCCTGTGCGCGGCCCGGACCGGCGACGGCGGGGTGGCGGTGGTGCTGGTGGACCGGAACGCGCCGGGCGTCACGGTGACGCCGTACGCGGGCTTCATGGTGTCGGTGAGCGAGGTCGCCTTCGACGCCGTTGAGGCGCCGGCCGGAAACCTCATCGGCGCGGCGGGCGCGGGTTGGGACCTGCTGGACAAGGCGGCGGAGAGGGCCATCCCGATCCTGTGCGCCTACAAGGTGGGGGCGTGCCAGGAGATCTATGACTTCACCGCCCAGTACACCCGCGAACGCCGGGCCTTCGGTCAGCTCATCGGCCGGTTTCAGCGGGTGCAGGACCACTGCGTGGAACTGTCGGTTCACATGGACGCGGCCCGGATGGCTACCTACGAGACCCTTTGGAAGCTCGACGAGGGACTTCCGGCGGAAGCCGGCATCCACGAGTCCAAGGCCGCGGCGAGCGAAGGCTACCACCAGGCGTGCAGCTACTCGCACATGGTGCACGCCGGCCCGGGCACCGACTACCTGCACCCGCTGATGGTGCACAGCGTGCTGGCGCACACGCTGTACCAGTATCTGGGCACGCCGGACTATCACAAGCGCCGGATGGTCGACGCCCTCTATCCGCACGCGTAAAGAGTTTCGAGAGTTTCGACAATGGGAAGAAGCAGGTCAAAGAAGCAAGTGAAGTACGGGCCAATCCGTGGGAAGACACGGAGAAAGGAATCCGCCATGAGGCACATGCGCTTTGCCGTCGCCGTTTCGTTCGTCTTGTTGCTTGCCGGCCAGGTTGCCGCGCAGGACATGGAGAAACACTTCAAGGGCAAGACCGTCAACCTCGTCGTCGGCACCTCCGCGGGCGGCGGTTACGATATCATCAGCCGCCTGATCGCCAGGTACGCTCCCAAGCACCTGCCGGGCAGTCCCCGGTTCATCGTGCGCAACGTTCCCGGCGGCGCCGGCCTCAAGGGAACCCAGTACATGAACCGCAGCAAGCCGGACGGCCTCACCGTCGGTCCGCACTTCACCAGTCTGGTCATGAAGGAGCTGGCGGGCGTGGACGTGCCGGGGTTCAACGTGAAGGACCTCATTATCCTGGGCGCGCCCACGCTGGTGGATGACAACTATCTGATCTGCGTCGATCGCAAGGTGGCCAAGTCCTGGGAAGACATGCTCAAGATGGGACGGCCGCTGCGCATGGCGTCCCAGCGTCCCGGTATCGGCCGGGTGCCCATGGGCGGCGAGTTCGTGCAGCTCGTGGGCGGACCCATCAAGCTCATCTACGGCTACAAGTCCACCGGCGAGGAGTTGGCGGCCTTTGCCCGGGGCGAGACCGAGGTGGTGACCTGCCTCGAGCGGCGCTTGCCGCGCATGTACCCGGAGCTTATCGAGGACAAGCGGCTGGTGCCGATCTACTGGTGGAACGCGCCGGCCAGCGACCAGTGGCTGGAGCGTCTGGGCGGCAAGAAGCCGCACTACGTCTTCGACCTGCCGGGCTTGAAGCTGACCGATTCCCAGAAGGTAGCGTTCAAGACCGCGGTGAACATCCACCAGCACCTGAGGGCCTTCATGCTTCCGCCCAAGACGCCCAAGCCCATCGTGGACACGTGGCGCAAGGCGTTCAAGGCCACCATCGAGGATCCCGAGTTCGTCAAGGCCGCCCAGGTGGCCAACTACGACGTGGGCTACGGCTCTCCGGAGCAGTATGAGGAGCAACTCGCCACCATCCAGGACCTGCCTCCGGACGGCGCGCTGTTCTTCCAGAAGCTGATGGGCGAGAAGCGCTAGGGTTGCGGAACCTGAGGCACCAGTCCCTCACCGGGAGACTTCATGCTCGAAGCTTCCGTTGACGCGCTTTTCCAACTCTTTTCACCGGGGCCGCTTCTGGCGATGCTCCTGGTGCTGCCGGTGGCGCTGTTCTCCGGGCTCATGCCCGGAGGCGGCCTGCCGGTATCCGTTATCGTCCTGAGCCTCGCGGTCCACCTCGACCCCTGGGTCGCCATCACCATCGTGGTGTTCCACATGGCGGCCAGCGACATCACCGAGCCCATCCCCGCCATCCTGTTCGGCGTGCCCGGCGCCCGCTCGGCCCAGGCCACGGTGCTCGACGGCTATCCCATGGCCCAGCAGGGCCTGGCGGGCGTAGCGCTGGGCGCGAGCTATACCACGACCATCGTGGGCGGAGTCATCGGCGCCGTCGCGCTGCTGTTGGCGCTGCCGGTGAGCCGGCAGCTCCTGGAGTGGTTCGGTTCGGCCGAGTTCTTTCTGCTGACGCTGATGGGGGTGCTGGCCGTGGCCGTGGTCAGCGCCGGCGCCTTCGTCAAAGGCATACTCACCGCGGCCTTTGGCATCGCCATCGCCATGGTGGGCTACGCCGACCTGGGCGGCAACGTGCGCGCCGCCATGGGGTTCGATTTTTACCTGTGGGACGGGTTCGGGCTCGTCCCGGTGGTGGTGGGCCTGTTCGCGCTGCCCGAGGCCATCGCCCTGGTGGTGGGGGATACCACCATCGCCCGGGCGCGGCTGGACACCCTGCTGCGCGATGCCAAAGCGGATGTCTGGCGCGGCATGTGGGAGGCCTGGCGCCACAAGTGGCTGATGATCCGGTCCTCGCTCATCGGCGTGTTCGTGGGCATCATGCCGGGCGTCGGCGGCAGCGCCGCCCACTGGATCGCCTACGCCCAGGCGCGCCAAACCGAGCCGGGCGGCACAGAGACCTTCGGCAAGGGCGACGTCCGCGGCGTCATCGCCTCCGACGCCGCCAACAACTCGGTGGATGGCGGCGTGCTCATCCCCACCGTGGTCTTCGGCATCCCCGGCAGCGGCGGCATGGCCATCGTGCTCGCCATCCTCATTCTCACCGGGGTGACGCCCGGTCCGGGCATGCTCACGCGGCACCTCGACCTCACCGTCAGCATGGTCTACACCATCGCCTTAGCGAACGTCATCGTGGTTCCCATCATGCTGGCCTTTGCCCCCACCCTGTGCCGCATCGCGGTGATCCCGCCCAACATACTGGCGCCCGTGGTGGTGGCCATCGTGTCCCTGGCCGCGCTGGCGGCCAGCGGCTCGCTCGGGGATCTGGTGGCGGTGCTGGCCTTCGGCCTGCTGGGCGTCTTCATGAAGCGGTACGGGTGGCCCAGACCGCCCATCCTCATCGCAGTGGCATTGGCGGACATCCTGGAACGGTTCCTTTGGATCTCCGTCAGCAACTACGGCTTCGGCATGCTCTTGAGGCCGCAGTTCCTGGCCATCCTGGCATTCATGGTGGCGGTGACTCTTTTCAGTCTCCGGGCCCAGCGCGGCGCCCGCAGGGCCATGAGGTCCATGACCGAAAGCGAGGAGTCCGAAGCCGGAACCGCGGAGGGCGGTGTTCCAGCGGGCCGGGGCGGTGCGCAGGGCGGGGACGGTGCGGCTGTCCGGGACCCTGCCGCGCCGTCACCCGCGGGTGATGAGGAGGCCGTGCCCGCCAGGTCCCGCTTTTCGCTCGAGCTTGCCGGCGAGGCCGTGCTCCTGCTCGCCGTGGGCGCGTTCTTCGTCTACATGTTCATCGATTCTTTCAGTTGGCCGGAAGGCGCCACCCTCATGCCGAGGATCGCGGTGCTCGTGGGGACGCCGTTTTGGCTCATCCGGGTGGCGACCCTGTTGAGGGGCACCCCGGAGAAGCGCATCGAGGAAGGCGACATCATGGACACCGGGTTCATCCTCGGAGATGATCCCAAGACCGAAGGCCGGCGGTTCGTGCGCATCTTCGGCTTCACCGCACTCATGTACGCGGCCATCTGGACCATCGGAGTGCACGTCGCCCTGCCGGGCATGCTCTTCCTCTACCTCGTCTACTACGGCAGGGCCGGATGGCTGTGGTCCGCGGGCATCGCCCTGGCGTTCCTCGCGCTGATCGTCGGCTTCTACGACTGGGGTCTCCACATCGTCTGGCCCGAATCGCTCCTGGGACCCCTCTGGCCGGCGGAGTAGGTCGCCGTTCACCCTGAGCGTAGCGTAGCGGAGCGAAGTCGAAGGGCGGCTCCTACCCGGCCGTGGAGCCCAGCTTCAGCAGGCGCCTGGCGTTCCCTTCCAGGATCGCGAGCTTCTGCTCGTCCGAGCAGTCCAGCGCCTCCACCTTCTCCACCGCGTTCCAATCGCCCAGCGGGTAGGGATAGTCGGTCCCGATCATCAGGTGCTCCCACCCCAGCAGGCTCTTGAGATACTCCAGCGTGTCCACCCGGTACACCAGCGCGTCGGAGTAGAGGTTCTTCAAGTACGCACTGGGCTTGTCCCCGGCCTCGGCGTCAGCGGCGCCCGGCCGCACCCCGAAGCCCTGGTCGAAACGTCCCAGGTGATAGGGAAAGAAGCCGCCGCCGTGGAGCGTACAGAGCTTGAGGTCGGGGAAACGGTCGAACACCCCGCTGTAGGTCATGAACCCCAGTGAGAGGGCGGTGTCCGCGGGGTTGCCGCAGATCAGGAACAGGCCGTAGGGGGCCATCCGGTCGAGGCCCGCGATGTCTTCGGGATGCATGACGATCAGCGCGTCCAGCTCCTGCGCCTTGCCCCAGAAGGCGTCGTATTCGTGGCTCCGAAAGTATTCGCCGTTGACGTTGGTGCCGATGTAGGCTCCGGCCAGCTTCTGCTCGACGATGCCGCGTTCCAGCACCCTGGCCGCCCGCTCGGGATCCTGCAGCGGTACGGCCGCCAGCGCGGTGAAACGGTCCGGGTGCCGGGTCCGCAGCTCCATCAGTCCCTCGTTGTAGAGGTTGCACCACACCTCTCCCTGCTCCGGGTCGAGGCGGTAGCCGAGGCAGGCGGTATGGGGTTCCAGGGTCGCCATGGCGATCTTGCCCTTGTCCATGTTCGCGAGTCTCTTCTCGACGTCCAGGAGGGGAGGCGGCACCACGAAGCTCGGCCCGCCGCCGATGGTGAGGGTGTCAAGGCCTTCCGGGGTCCGGCCCACCTCCGTGCCCACGGCCTTGCCGTGGGTCTTCAACTCCTCGACCAGGCCCGGAGGCAGGTAGTGGTGGTGAATGTCGATGGCACAGGTATGCATGGCACGAGTCTCCTTGACTGGGTGTGAGTTCGACCTGGAATTGTTCCATCATTGAAGCGGGTATGCTAGTCTTATCGGTCATCAAACACACTCGGAGGTCAGTCATCATGTCTCGCAAGATCAGAGTCACCAGCGAAGGAACCGTATGGACGCTGCCCTGGGACGTGGGCGTGGAGAAGGGGTTCATGGCGGCGGAGGGCATCGACGCGGAAGTGGTGACACCGGACTCCCAGCTCCGGCCCGCGGACGTGTTCGAGCGCCCCATTGCCTCGGACTACGAGTGCGGGGACCTGGAAGGTTACAACAAGTGCGAATGGGGCGTGATCAAGCGCGCCGCGGACGGTGAGCGCGACGGCTGGATCCTCGGGCGGCGGGAGAGCGTGGCCACCATGGCCATCATCGTTCGGGGCGATTCCTCCTGTCACCGGCTGGACGACCTCGCGGACGTGCCCATCTCCATCCAGGACCAGACCGGCTCCCACTACATGACGCTCAAGATGCTCGAGGGCCACTGCGACAAGGACAGGGTGCAGTTGCGCCACGACGGCGGACCCGCCATCCGCACCCGCATGCTGCTGAATGGCGAAGTGGAGGCAGCGACCCTCATGGAGCCGTTCATCAGTCTGGCGGAGAGCCGTGGTTGCCGCGTTCTGGCGGAGTCCAAGTACTGGGGGCTGCTGTTCGTCAACAGCGACGACGCCACGGATGCCCGCGCCGGCATTTTCCGGGCTCTACGGCGTTCGGTGGACGAGATCAATTCGGACCTCGAGAAGCACGCCGCGTTGCTGCTGCGGGACATTCCCGACGACCTCATCGGCGATTTCAAGCCCGAGGATCTGCACCTCAACCGGCTGGACTACGTGTACCCGGAAGACTACACCGAAGAGGAATTCAACCGGGCACGGAACTGGATGGCCGGCTACGGCCTCAAGCCCGATTCTCAGGCCGCTTATTCGGATCTGGTCAAGCTGTAGCCGGACCGGGAATCCGAGAACACGAAAGCCCCTCCAAACGGAGGGGCTTTCTTTTTGAAGAAACCGTTGCACGACCGTCGCCCCTCCGTCGTGACACCGGCGCATAACTGCCGCTTGGCATGATGTATAGACTCGCACGCATCAGCGAAAAGCTGAGCGTATTCCACGTCCTGAAGTACCGCGACTTCCGCCTGTACTGGCTCGGGCACCTCACCGCGGTGGCCGGACACCAGATGGTGATCCTGGCCCAGGGGTGGCTGGCCTGGGAGTTGACGCGGTCGGAATACGTACTCGGCGCTCTGGGGTTGGTGGCCGCCGCTCCCGCGGTGGCGTTGACGCTGTTCGGCGGCGCCACCGCGGACAAGGTGGAACTCCGGCGGCTGCTCATGGTGCTCCAGTTCGTCACCGCATTGGTGCTGTTCGCGCTGGCCACGCTGGTCACGACGGGGTTGGTCCGGGTCTGGCATCTGTTGGCGGTTGCTTTTATCCACGGCGCGATACAGGCGTTCGATCATCCCGCCCGGCAGGCACTCTTCCCACACCTGCTGGACCGCTCGCATCTGATGAACGCGGTGAGCCTCAACTCCATGATCTGGCCCGGCACCCGTATATTCGGGCCTGCCCTCGGGGGGGTTATCATCGACCAGGTGGCGGGCTACACCGGCGCGCCCTTGTCCGGTGCCGGGGCGGCTTTCTACGTGGCGTCCGCGGCATTCCTGGTGTTCGGATTGGTGCTTGTCCCGGTGCACGTGCCGAACATTGTACGAACCCGGAGCGGCAGCGTAATCCGGACTATCCTGGGAGGGCTCTGGTTCGTCTGGACCCGGAAGCTCTTCCGCTCCCTCATCGCCATGAATTATCTGGATATTTTCCTGCTCGCCTCTCACATCTCGCTTCTTCCCGTCTTCGCCAGCGTGGTTTTCAAAGGCGACGCATCGACGCTTGGCTCCCTCTACGTGGTGAGCGGCATCGGCAGCATGTTCGGCGCCCTGGTCACCGCCAACCTTGGGTACTTTCCGAAACGAGGCAGGCTGATTCTTTTCGGCGCCGGAATGCAGGCTTCGTTCCTGACGCTGTTCGGGTTTTCGGGCTCCTATACGCTCGCGTTGTTCCTGCTGTTGATGGCCGGCATCGGGTTGTCCGTCTTCATGGTAAGCACCCAGACCACGGTGCAGACCCTGGTCCCTGACGAGTTCCGCGGGCGGGTGATGGCCATCTGGGGCATGAATTACAGCGTGGCCCTCCCCTTGGGGCAACTGCAGATGGGCACAGTCGCCGGCCTGTCCCGGGATCACCTGTCGCCCGTCCTCGGCGGTATCGCCGGCGCACCCTCGGCGGTGATCCTGAGCAGTGCCGTCATGCTGGCTCTCATCGGTTTCACCGCGGTGACCAACCGCCCGCTTCGGATGCTGAGTCCACAGGGAACCCCTCCATAGCATCAACGGTGTCGTGAGAGACGACATCCTGTCACGGCCCACGGATTGCACTTTTGCTGTGAAAATTCGGTTATCGTGCCTTCGGGGTGGCCGAGCAACGACCATGAGCGTTTTAGATTGTTGATATTACAGCACTTCTTTGTGTATCCTACGATGGAATTTCAGGCTGGTACCCCGCAAAGACTGTGATGCGTTGCTCGTTGAGCTTCGAAGTCCAGGAGAGTGACAGTTGAGAACCACGTTCAAGGAGACCGCGTTGCGCCAGAAGCTGGAGTTGGCAATGATGGGGTCGGCGGTGCTGTTCTTCTCCTACGATCTCATCGTCGACGCGCTGTTCGAGGGGGAGTTCGGCTCGCCGCACTTCATTGTGGAAACTTTAGCTTTTACCGCCGTGTCATGGACGCTTGGATTGAACCTGAGGGATCTCATGGGCCTGCGTGCACGCCTGGAACAAGAGCAGAGCCGGAACAAGATGCTTGCGGGTGATCTCGCCGACGGCATTGATGCGCAAATGGACGAGTGGAGGCTGACCCGTAGTGAAAGAGACATCGCATGGCTGATCATCAAGGGTTATCGCTTTGCCGAAATTGCCGACCTGCGCCAAGTCAAGGAGAATACCACTCGATTGCAAGCCACCTCACTCTACGCAAAGGCCGGTGTGCGCGGCCGCGCCGAATTCGTCGCCGAGGTGGTGCATCAGTTGCTTATGCCTATGTCGGAGGACTTTTCTACCGATAAAGACAGCCAAACCAAGCGAAGTCATGTTACAGACTGACGGTCCGCCTGCAGGGACAACCTGGTTTTGCGTTCGACGAAACGGCAGACCCAAGCGCAAGGGTTGGATGGCCGGCGGCTCCTTGGCTGACTTGACTGTGCGCGTCGGCGCGTTGCCAGGGGATCTCGTTGAGGTTTGTGTGGCCAACGGTTTGCGCCCAGTTCCACTCAACCGATTTTCTCGCGTGTTCCGTGAGGAGGTTCGCGGTCTGGTCGGTATGGAAGTCGCATTTGGCGATCGGGTCGCTCGTTTCTCCCCGACGCAGTTGCTCGCCGCCAACCGCCGCTTCGAGCGGGCGCTGGAGAAGTTTCTCGACTCGCACAGCATCAGTTACGACAGTTTTGCCGCTCATGGCAGCTTAAGAGCATTCTTCGCCCAACAATTCCTGCTGCCGGGAGCAGAGGAGCTTGAGCCTACGGAGATGTTCCGCGGTTCAACGCTGATCGCGCCGGAGCCGACAGCCGGAGAAAACCGGGCCGTTGAACTCGCCAACGGTATCAGCCGATGGATGATCCGCAATCTTTCCGCTGAAGGCGGACTGCCTTACAAGTACTGGCCGAGCCGGGGAGTGGAGTCGCCGGCTGATAATGCCATTCGCCGCTTTTTGGCATCATTGTCTCTTGCAAGGCTGGGGAAGCTTCGAGGCAGCGCGGCGATTTCCAAGGCCGCTGTTCGCAATCTCCGGTTCAATCTGGCTCGCTACTTCCGTAACATTGGCGGTGGACGCGGCGCTATTGTGGAGACAACCGGGGCCAAGCTCGGGGCCGCCGCGGTGGCGGCGTTGGCTATCCTGGAAAGTTCCGCGTGGACGGAGTTTCATTCCGAATTGACCATGCTGACGACGGGTATCAATTCATTGGCGGACGAAGATGTGGGCTTTCGGACATTCTTCTTTCCGCAGGAGCGCGATGGCGAAAACTGGAACTTTTATTCCGGCGAAGCCCTATTGTTCTGGGCCGAGGCGGCGCGCCATGGACTGGAATGCGCTCCGTCGCTGGAACGTTGTGCCGCGGCCTTCGAACGCTGCCGCGTCAAGCATCTACAGTCACGCAATCCCGCCTTTGTCCCGTGGCATACGCAAGCCTGTGCATCGTTGTTTGCCCAGACAGGGCAACGTGCGTTTGCTGACTTCGTATTTGAAACAAACGATTGGTTGTTGACGATGCAACAATGGAATGGGTTGCCGCCGGACCTGCGCGGACGCTTTTACGACCCGCGACGACCGGAATTCGGTCCTCCACACGCGGCGTCCACCGGAGCATACCTGGAAGGGCTTGCCGACGCCTTGGCGTTGGCTCGCGTGACCGGGAAACAGGATCGCGCTACCGCCTACGAGCGCGCCGTCAATCGCGGGTTGCGATCATTACGACAATTGCAGTTCCGCGGTCCGTGCGACCACTTTTACATTTCCAGGAAGAACCGCGTCATGGGAGCGCTTCGCACCGAGGTTTACGACAACTCGGTGCGTGTTGACTCGGCCGCCCATGCCCTTTTGGCGGCGATAAAGATCACACGGCCGGTAGAGTTCGGCGAGCCTTGTGCGGCACCGGCCTAATCCGGATCGTCGTTTTCGACGGATGCCGTGCCGAAGACCCAACGACGTCATGCCGAGGCGCCGATTCCGACGCAGTCAGGTCTCGTCCAAGGGGAGAACATGATATCCGCGCCCCGGAGCAGGCAGCAGGTCGAAGATCAAGTGCACCCGCAGTTCTTCAGAGGGATTGACGGCCCAATGGTTGACCTTGTTGTTGAACACCCAGAGTTCTCCTTCCCGCATCACGACGGTTTCATGTTCGGCAGTGAGTGGGCTACCCTCGGAACTCCTCAGCACCAGATGATAACGGTCCCTGATTCGGTAGTAGGCCCCTGAGTCGACATGCGGGAAAACCCGTCTCTTGGGCAACAGGGCAACAAGGGTTGCGCGTCCGAGCGTTCCGCACTGCTCCTTGGCCACGCTTTCGCAAAGCGCTAGGGCACGCGGAAACGTCGCCGCCGCCGGAGCAAGGCGACTTCCGTGGACGTCATTTGCATTCTCCGCGCCAGGCGGCAGTGGCTTTTGGGGCGCGCGCAGAAAGATGCTCCAGGTATCGCGTTGGCAGCGGACGTTGCGCTGGCGACTGGTGTCAGCCATCCACATGTCCGGCGCTGCTTCCAGTTCCGCCAGCAACGGCGTGACGTTGAATCTTCCGAGTATTTTGGTGAAATGCGTCATCTCCATGGTTCCTGATCAAGGCAAGCGAATTGTTTCCTGCACGGGTCCGTCTCCATCCCCATCCCCATCGCCATCGCCGTCTCCGTCCCCATCGCCGTCTCCGTCCCCATCGCCGTCGCCATCCCCGTCTCCGTCTCCATCGCCGTCCCCATCGCCGTCTCCATCCCCATCGCCGTCTCCGTCGCCGTCTCCATCCCCATCGCCGTCTCCGTCGCCGTCTCCATCCCCACCCCCATCGCCGTCGCCGTCTCCATCCCCACCCCCATCGCCGTCGCCATCGCCATCGCCGTCTCCGTCCCCATCGCCGTCCCCATCGCCGTCTCCGTCTCCATCGCCGTCCCCATCGCCGTCTCCGTCTCCGTCCCCATCCCCGTCTCCGTCCCCATCGCCGTCTCCGTCGCCATCCCCGTCTCCATCCCCGTCTCCATCCCCAGCACTAGCGCGAGCTACGGAAAGGTGAAAAGACGGCATCTTGCTCCCCAAGAAATGCAGTGCGCTCGTCGACGTGAAGATCAGTGCCACTACAATAGTGCTCAAGAATGGCATCAGCCGTCGCAGCCCGAAGATCTTGCGGTCGGCAGTTTCTTTCTGGTTCATGTTGTACCTCCACGTAATTCTCAGTCGGTTGTTCTTCCAACGGTAAACACTACCCGAATACCGTCGTAGTCATGGTGGATAGGTGCCGGAACGTTACCGGCTCATGCTACGCTGTCAATCATGCGTCATCGCCTGTAGTGGCTGCTAGAGGCTGTTCGTTATAGGAAGCTACCTTTTGAACGGGTACAATACGTTTCGACAATGGAGCACATGGTCCGATTCGGTTGATTTCCTGCATTAACTCAAAGGGTTATCCGAGATGAGGGAAGATGGTGGAAAGCTCATCGAACTAATGTGTGAACCACTGCACCGACGTGGATTTCCGGGAGAAATAGTAGGAATGCGGGATGACCTGTGGCCGACTACGCGCCATCACCCGGACTGGGACAATGACAGCGGTACTCCCGGGCGTCGCCGTCATGCTTGCTCTCATCGGCTTCACCGCGATGACCGCCCGCTTTGCGAGCTGAGTTCGCAGGGACCGCCCCCATGGTATCAACGGTCGGTCAACGGTTGGCGGACAGGGCACGAATCGGGTCGCCGACATTGCCGCCTCACGCCGGGCTTCTTGACCTTTGCGGCAGGCGGCACTAGGATGGGCTCCGATTCGTGGCTCTCGTTTCGGAAGTGTGTTTGTGATCGAGAACGTGCGCTGTTCGCGCCGTTCATCGACGGCAAGGCCGCCGAGTTGTGCCCCGACGGACAGGAGAAGGGCATCGTCGAGAGCCCCTTCGGGGTCTACAGTTGGGACGAGTCTACCAACCACCTCGGCCGCAACGACCAGGACCGCGCGGCCCGGGAGAGCTAGGGCGAGATCCGCGACCGCACCATGGAGCACCTGGGTTCCTCCGACGAAGGCGTCATCCTTCTCCGGAAGCTCGACCGCGAGGCCATGGAAGACGCCCGTGCGGGCCGCGACCCGCGCGGGGTGGTGCGCGACCCGGAGAAGAATTCCATGATCGAGATCATTCCCGGCGAGGTGGTCACGCCCGTGTCGTGATTGGTCGCGACGCGGCCTGGCAACGTGGCCGAGGGAGCATGCGACTCCCTCGCGGACGCGGCGGGTGGGGTTTTCCAGACATCTTCCTGATGATGCGGGGCGATGTGCGCCATGGGCCTGACGGAGGCCGAGGTCTCCACTAGGGTATTGTTTTTCATCGATCTGATATGATGTTATCATATTGCACAAATCAGTATCGTTTTTCACCTCCAAAGGAACAGAAATTTTCTTGGGCTGTAAATGGTCAGCCGGGTCGAGGATATGGTAGCGCAGAAACGCTTTTCAGGTCCTGTTACGGTTTTTCAGGAACGGCGTCTCCCTGTGCCCGCCATACCGGCAGGCTATGCCGCATTGATCAGGGCATTTGATCTGCGTGTGCCGTTGCCGCGTACGCTGAGTGCCGTCGGGGAGCGGCACAGGCGCATGGAAGAAGGTGGCTGGCGCATCTATTCGCCTCGCTACGCGCCCGACGCCCAACTGGAAGGCCACCTGACTTTCGCTCTCAAGTACGAGGGACTCGACCTGGTCGTTCTCAAGCGGCTGTTCGTCGCCGTTGGCCCCCGCCCGGTCGAGGCCATCGTCAGGGCCAAACCGACAGGCGCCTACGCGCGGCGCATTTGGTTCCTCTATGAATGGCTGACCGGGCAAAGGCTCGATCTGCCGAACGCCGATCGCGGTGCGTACCCGTATGTCGTCGATACGGACCGGCAATATGCGGCGCCCGCCGAGACCTCTCCCCGTCATCGGGTAAAGAACAATCTTCCCGGCACGCCGGATTTCTGCCCGCTGGTGTTTCGGACGGAGGCGCTGGAACGCTTTCGCGGCATGGACTTGCAGATGTGCGCCCGACAAGCGGCCGCTGCGGTTCCACGTGATCTGCTGGCGCGGACGGCCGCTTTTCTCTTGCTCAAAGACTCCCGGTCCAGCTTTGCCATCGAGGGCGAACGTCCGCGGCAAGACCGCATTCAACGGTGGGGTCGCGCCATCGGCAAGGCCGGCAAACAGTCCATCGATCTCGACGAGTTGCTGCGCCTGCAGCGCATCGTCATCAGCGATTTCCGTTTTCTGCACCCCGGTCTGCGCACCGAGGGTGGCTTTGTCGGCGAGCACGACCGCGACACGCGCATGCTGGTCCCGGGACATATCAGCGCCCGGCCCGACGATCTCGCGCGGCTCGTCGACGGCATGGCCGCGTTCGACGGGCAGGCGGCGCAGCAACTCGATCCGGTCGTGGCCGCGTCAGTGCTCGCTTTCGGGTTCGTGTTCGTCCATCCGTTCGAAGACGGCAACGGCAGGCTGCACCGCTACCTGATCCACCACGTCCTGGCCGAGAGAGGGTTCAACCCGGCGGGCCTCGTCTTCCCGATATCGGCCGTGATACTGGACCGGATGGACGGCTACCGGGCGGTGCTCGAGGACTATTCGCGCAGACTCCTGCCGGCGGTGGATTGGGAGCCGACCGACAACGGCAATGTCCGCGTGCTCAACGACACCGGCGATTTCTACCGGTTCTTCGATGCCACGCCCCAGACGGAATTCCTTTACGGCTGCGTGCAGCGGACCATCGAGCAGGACCTGCCGGAAGAAGCCGCCTTCCTGAAACGATACGACGCGTTCCGCGCGGAACTCGACCTGATGGTCGATATGCCGGACCGTTTGTCCGACCTCCTGTTCCGCTTCCTGCACCAGAACGGCGGCACGCTGTCCCGTCGCGGCCGGGAGAGGGAATTCGCCGCGCTCACGGATGAAGAGGTCGAACGGATCGAGGGAGTCTACCGGGATGCATTCGCGGATTGACTTGTCATAACGGGGCATGGGAATGTGCGGACGGAGCGTGTGCATGGAATACATCATCGGCGTCGACATCGGCGGTACCTTCACGGATTGCGTGGTGCTGGACACCGACGGCGCGCTGACCATCGGGAAGGCGCTCTCGACCCCACACGACTTTTCCGTGGGCGTGGTCGACTCTCTCCGGAATGCCGCGGAGAACCTGGGGCTGCCGGGCATCGGCGAGCTCTTGCGCTCGACGCGCCTCTTCTTTCATGCCTGCACGGTGGCCGACAACACGCTCATCACCCGGGCCGGGGCCGTCACCGGGCTGGTGGTCACCGAAGGTTTTCCGGACACGTTCCTGATGATGCGGGGCAACGTGCACCTGGGGCTGACGGAGTCCGAATCCTCTCACCTGGCGGCGCTGGAGAAGCCCGAGCCGCTGGTCCCCCGGGGGCTCACGGAAGAAGTGCCGGGCCGGATCGACTACAAGGGATCGGTGCTCATCGACACCGACGTCCGGCGGATCGAGGAGGTCGTCGACCGGCTGGTGGGAAAGGGGGTGGAGTCCGTTGCCGTCTGTCTGCTCTGGTCCATCGCCAACAGCGCCCACGAGAAGGCCGTGGCGGCCGTGATTCACCGCAAACACCCCGAGGTCCATGTAAGCTGCTCCAGCGACGTTGCGCCGTTCCTGGGGGAATACGAGCGCACGGCGACGACCATCTTCAGCGCCTACATCGGCCCCAGGATCGTCGCCTACATGCGGAGTCTTCAGGGGAAACTCGCCGGCAACGGGCTCCGGAGCGCGCCCCTCGTCATGCAGGCCTACGGCGGCATGCTGAGCATCGAGGCCACGTCGCAAAAAGCCATCGGAACCCTGGAATCCGGGCCCGCGGCCGGAGTCGTGGGCAGCCGGTTCATCGCGGATCTGATCGGCGAGCCGAACGTTCTGGCCACCGACATGGGCGGCACCACCTTCAAGGTCAGCCTGGTCCGGGGGGGCCTGATCGAGCGCGACTTCCAGCCCGTGTTCGAGCGCTACAGCATCCTGGCGCCGAAGATCTGGGTGGCGTCCATCGGCGCGGGTGGCGGGAGCATCGCCTGGATCGACGACAAGTCGGGCCTGCTGAAGGTCGGCCCCCAGGGAGCGGGCGCCGCTCCGGGCCCGGTGGCTTACGGCCTCGGCGGAACCGAACCCACCGTGTGCGACGCCGACGTGGTCCTGGGTTATCTGAACCCCGGGTACTTTCTGGGGGGCCGCATGACTCTGGACAAGGATGCGGCCACCGCGGCCGTCGAAGAGCGGATCGCCAAGCCGCTGGACATGACCGCGGTACAGGCCGCCGGCGGGATCTTCCGCATCATCAATGCCCACATGAGCGACCTCATCCGCCGCTGTACGGTGGAGCGCGGGCACGACCCGCGGGAGTTCGCCATGGTGGCCATCGGCGGATCGGCTCCCGTCCATGCGGCGCGCTGCGCGGTGCAGCTCGGGGTCCGCAAGGTGGTCATTCCCCTGACGGCTTCGGTCCATGCGGCGACCGGGCTGATCTCCGCGGACGTAACCTACGAGTACGGCATGTCCGACCACGCGGTGGTTCCACTGGACCCGGTCCGTGTCAACGGGGGCTTCGACAAGCTGTGCGCCCGTGCCGCCGAAGACCTGGCCAATGCCGGTTTCCAGAAGGACGACACGGTCATTCTCCGGAGCGTCGACATGCGGTACCGCTACCAGGTCAACGAGCTCAACGTCCCGGTTTCCGGCTCGGGTCCGTTGCAGGAAGCCGATTTGGAGCAGCTCTACCGTCGGTTCGACGAGTTGTACGAGCAGTCGTACGGAAAAGAGTCCGGGTATCCGGAAGCGGGCAAGGAGATGATGTCGCTCAGAGTCACCGCCATCGGAAAGCTGGCGAAGCCGGCCGTTCACAAGGACCCCGTCGAGCCGGGCGATGTCCGGGAGGCTCGCAAGGACCGGCGAGACGTGTACTTCGAGGAAGACGGAGACTTCACGGCCACGGATATCTATGATTTCGGACGCCTGTCGCCGGGCATGAGCATCGCCGGACCGGCCGTTATCGAGACCCCGGTGACCACCATCGTCGTGAACCCCAGGGACCGCGCGGAGATGGACGCGTTCCGCAACATCGTGCTCCATGTCGGTCAGGAGGGAGGAGGGCGGAGCTCATGAGCGCAAACAACCCCGTTGATCCCATCACCATGGAGATCCTGTCGCACCGGCTGCACCAGATCGCCCGGGAGATGGGGATCACCCTGGAACGGGTGGGGGGCACGGTGAACACCACACAGCAGCACGACTACATGGCGGCCCTCTACACCGCGGACGGTGACGTGCTGTCGGCGGGCGAGTCCCTGGGCCAGCACGTGGCCTGCGCCGGCTTCGCGGTGAAGAAGATCATCGAGCGGTTCGAGCACGGGGACGGCATCTATCCCGACGACGTCTTCTTGCTGAACGATCCCTACCAGGCGGCCATCCACCAGTCCGACGTCTACGTGCTTTCCCCCATCCATCACGAGGACCGCCGCATTGCCTGGAGCGCCACCTTCGTTCACGTCATGGACATCGGCGCCCTGTCCCCGGGCGGCAACTCTCCCGCGGCCACGGACATCTGCCATGAGGGCGTGCGCATTCCGGGCATCAAGCTGGTGGACCGAGGGAAGCTGCGCAGCGACGTTTTCGACGCCATCGTGACCATGACACGGCAGCCGATCATGGTGGGACTGGACCTGAAGTGCGAGATCGCCGCCAACAACGTCGCCAAGGCCAGGGTGCAGGAGGTCGTGGGCCAGTACGGCCCGGAGATGCTGGAGGCCGTGTCCCGGGAGATCATCCGCTTTACCGAATCCGTGCTGCGGGAACGCATCCGGGAGTTCGCCGACGGCTCCTGGAGCGAGACGGGGTTCATCCAGGGGGACGAGACCTGGAAGATGCATCTCACCCTGACCAAGCGGGACGACCGCCTGATCTTCGACTTCACCGGAAGCGACAAACAGGCCAGGACCGGGATCAACCTGCCGTACCACGCAACCTACGGCACCTGCTTTGCCGCGGTCCTCTCCACCATCGGTTTCGATATTCCCAAGAACCACGGCGCCTTCGCGCCCATCGAGGTGGTCGCTCCGCCGGGAACCGTGGCCAATGTGCAGTACCCCGGCCCGGTGTCGTTGAACACCACCTCCGGCGGCGCCACGGCCCGCTACCTGGCGCCCGCGGTGATGACGCAGATGCTCGCCACCAACGAGCACTGGCGCGGGGAGGTGATGGCCCACGACGCCGGTCACCGTTTCGCCCGTCACGCCGGGGTCAACCAGTACGGCCGGTACTACGTCTCCAGTCTTTCGGAAGGGGCCATAGACGGCCGTGGCGCCCGTGCGGACAAGGACGGCGTGGATTCGGGGGGCCGGGGCTGGTCGTCGTGTCAGAACGTCGAGTGGGTAGAGCAGAATTTTCCCATCCTGTATCTCTTCCGGCGCCACCTGAAGGATGGAGCGGGTCCCGGGCGGTTCCGGGGCGGCGCCGGCTCGGAGACCGCGCTGACGGTCTACGACGCTCCCGAGGGGCAGATCCGCGGCGTGGCGTTGGGGGTGGCGGGCCTGCGGAACTCGGGCCAGGGAGTCTTCGGCGGCCTTTGCGGCGCCCCCAGCCTGCTGGTGCTGAAGGAGAAGACCGACATCTGGGACACGATAGGGGAGAACCGGCACCCGGTGGACGTGGAAGCCATGGGGGGCACCTCGGAGATGCTGCCCTACTGCGACTTCGACGTGAAAGACGGGAGCGTCCTGTACATGCGGCTGGCCAGTGGCGGCGGCTACGGCGACCCGCTGGACCGGGAGCCCGAAGCGGTGCTGCGGGACGTGGCCAACGGCCTCGTTTCGCGGGAAGTGGCGCAAGACATCTACGGCGTGGCTCTCGGCTCTTCGGGAACGGAGGTGGACGCGGCGGCCACGGAGGAGCTTCGCGCCGGGATTCGGGCGCAGCGTTGACGGAGGAACCGCGGCGGATGAAGCGACCGTTGAGAGAGAACCTGGAACTGGACGGCGATTCCGGCAGCCCCCGGGTGCTGTGTGCTCGCTGCGGCTTCGACTTCGGCGGTGAGGAGGGGTGGCGGGAACGGAGCCGCACGAAGCGGCAGTCCCCCACCGCGGGCGGCCCCTTGATGAAGGACCTGGAGGGGCAGTTCCTGCTGGAGCAGCGTTTCTGCCCGCAATGCAAGACTTTGCTCGACTCCGAGATCGTGGAGGTCGAGCCATGAGTCTGCTCGACACACTGGAGGCGGGTGCGCCCAACCGGCCCGAGCCCGGGGACATGGTCTTGAAGGCGGCCGCCACGGGCATCGCGGTGCTGGACATGAGTGCCCGCGCCGAGGAGTCCGGCACCATGGCCAACAAGCTGTTGCCGGGCCTCGGGCCGTTTCTGGACCGCGCGCGGCAGAGCGGCGTCCCGATCATCTACACGATCTCTCTGGTAGCCAGGGGCGGACCCCACGACCGCGTCGCCGGACCCCTGAAGCGCGCGGCGACCGAGCCCGTCATCTACCCGGACAGCTTCGACAAGTTCATCGGCGGCGAGCTGGACGGCTACCTTCGGTCCAAGGGGGTCGAACGCCTCATCGTGGTGGGGGCGGCCACCACTTTCGCCGTCCTTTACACCGTGACCACGGCGGCGCGGGTCCACCGGTACGAGGTGGTGGTCCCGATGGACGGCGTCCTGGCCGCCACACGCTATGAGCAGGAGTACAGCTTCCACCAGATGACCATCCTGCCTTCCGGGGCGGCGGGGCGTATCCACTTCACGGTATTGTCTCGGATCGGGTTCGAGTAGAGCGCGCCCGCGGGCGCGTCGTGCCACCCAGGACAAAGGAAAGGAGCGAGCCATGAAACAGCGTACCGAAAGCGGTTGTTCCGGATGCCCGGGGGATCCCCGGGCGGTCAACGTTCGAGGGAGCGGGTTTCGTCGCGAACTTTTCGCTGCCGCCACCCTGCTGGCGGCGCTGGCGGTCTTTCTGCTGCCGGCATCGCCGGCGTTCGCCCAGGGCTCCAACACGGCGCTGGCCGAGGTCATCGAGGCGGCCAAGGCCGAGAAGCAGCTTACCATGCTCCAGGGCGGCAGGTACGGCAACACCGAGCTGTGGGAGGAGCTGGAAGCGGCCATGAACGCCAAGTACGGCGTCCAGATGGATCTCCAGGGCACCGCGGGAGGTCCCAACATGTCCCAGGTGACGTCGAGGCTGCTGCAGGAGCACAAACAGGGCCGCTCCCCCGCCTCCACCGACATCATGATCGCCTCGGGCCGGAACCAACTGAAGCTGGCTTCTGCGGGCGCCCTCATGGAGGTGGACTGGCGCAAGTATATCCCCGACCTGAGAGATGATGAGATCGGTACCGACGGCAGCGGCGTGCTGGTGGGCATGGGCGTGATCGTGGCGGCCTACAACACCGACGTCATCAAGCCGAAGGATGTGCCCCAGTCCCTGGAGGAGGTCACCGACCCGAAGTTCAAGGGGCTCATCGCGGCGACCACCTACGGCTCCGGCTGGCCCCAGATCACCCTGAACCTGGGCGCCGAGAAGGTGCAGAAGGTGCTGGAGACCATCGCCGCCAACGGCAACCTGGCCGGCAACATCAACGGCGACCTGCAGCGCATCGCCTCCGGGGAGTTCGGCCTGTACCTGTTCCAGGGGAACCTCGTGGAAGTGGAGAAGTACAAGGCGAAGGGGGCACCCATGGACTGGACCGACCTGGGAGGCGAGATCAACGCCGCCTTCCTGGCCTACGTGAGCGTGCCCAAGGCCAGCCGCAGTCCGAACCTGGCGCTGCTCACGAGCGTGTTCCTCATGACGCCCGAGGGGCAGGCGATCTTCTTCGAGCACACCGAGCGGGACTCCCACTACAGGGGTACGGCCATGAAGAACTACCTTGCCCAGCGCAAGGCCACCGGCAAGCCGCTGATGCTGGAGACCGCGGACATCATCAAGAACAACCCGCAGGTGTACCGCACCCAGAACGCCAAGTACCGGAAGCTCTTGAACCGGTAGCGGCGGCAGCGGCGCACGGCTCCGTTCCAGACCCACACGAGGTCCGGCGGTGTATCACGCGGAGGAACGGGGCGGCAAGGGTTTCGGCGACAACGCCGGAAAAGCCCTCGCCGCCCTTCGGTCACGGCTCGTCCACGCAGGGGAGCGCCTGCCGCTCCCACTCATCGCGTTCGTCACCCTGGGTATGGTGATGGTCTTTCTCGTGGTCATCGTCCAGGTGTCGTTCCAGGTCCAGCACGACTCCGGCCCCACGGTGTACGGCGTCGAGAACTTCCGGCAGCTCTACACCGACCCCTTCACCGCCCGGGCGTTTCTCAACACCGCGGTGTTCGCGGGCGTGGCGCTGGCGGTGGCGTTCGTGTTCGCCATTCCCATCGCGTGGCTGGCGGAGCGGACCACGCTGCCGGCCAAAGGCCTCATCTTCCCGCTCCTGACCGTGACCCTGTTGGTCCCCAGCTTCTTCACCGCCATGGGCTGGGTCATCCTGTTCCATCCGCGTATCGGCATCGCCAACAAGGCGCTGGTGCAGCTCCTGCCCATCGAGCGGTCGCCCTTCAACGTCGTGAGCCTCGTGGGCATGGGCTGGGTGGAGGGCATCGCGCTGGTGCCGCTGGCCTTCATCATGATCGCCGCGTCGTTCCGGGCCATGGACCCCACACTGGAGGAGAGCGCCCGGGTCCACGGCATCTCCTTTTTTACGCGGCTGCGGCGGATCACGTTGCCGTTGTTGACGCCGGGTATCCTCGGGGCCGTGCTCTACGTCGCCGCCATCACCATCGCCGCCTTCGACATCCCTGCGGTCATCGGACTGTCCAACCGGATCCACACCTTCAGCACCTTCGTCTACACCACGGCTCTGCCCCTGGAGGAGGTCCCCAACTACGGGCTCATCGGCGCCTCCAGCGCCGTGATGCTGCTCATCGGCCTGCTCCTCACCTGGCGGTATATGATCGTCATCGGCGAATCGCACCGCTACGCCGTGGTGCGGGGCAAGGATTACCGCGCGAATCTCGTGGACCTGGGCGGCTGGGCCGTTCTGGGCTGGACCCTCGTCGGCGCGGTGATCGTGTTCAACGTCGTGCTGCCACTCCTGGCGCTCACCTGGGTCTCTCTCATCCCGTTCCTGCAGGTCCCCTCCGCGGCGGCGTTCCGCACCCTGTCGCTGGACAACTTCCGCGCGGTGCCGTGGGCCAACCTCATGTCCGGGCTTCGCAACAGCATCATCCTGCTGTTCACGGTGCCGACCCTGAGCCTGGTGGCGGGAATGGCCATTTCCTGGCTGGTGATCCGCTCCAACTCGCGCATCGCCCGGACCCTGGACGTCCTCGCCTTTCTGCCCCACGTGATTCCCAACCTGATCTTCGCCGTGGGCGCGTTCCTGCTGGTGATCGTCTGGTTCCCGCCGCAGTTGGGCCTGTTCGAGCGGGGCATCGGCATCATCATCCTGGTGTACGTGGTGACCCGCATCAGCTTCGCCACCCGCATGCTCAACAGCGGCCTGGTGCAGATCCACGAGGAGCTGGACGAGGCCGGCTACGTGGCCGGACTGGGACCCATGGGCGTCATCCGCAAGATCCTGGTCCCCTTGCTGTCACCCACCTTGTTGTACTCGTGGCTGTGGATGGCGCTGCTGGCGTTCCGGGAGCTGACCATGGCGGCCTTTCTCGCCAGCAGGGACAATCTCACCCTGCCGGTGATCATCTGGTCCATGTGGACCGCCGGACGCCTCAATCAGGCTGCGGCCACAGCGCTGGTGTTCGTCGCCTTGATGACGCCGTTGATCGTGCTGTACTACGTGTTCGGCAGACGGCACATCGGTGTGGCGCAATAAACGTCACGTGGGGACCGTAAGTCCATGATCGAAATCCGCGGCTTGGGAAAAGACTTTCAACGGGCCGGTGAGTCCGCCGTTCACGCGCTTCGGACCGTTGACCTGAAGGTGGAACGGGGAGAATTCTTCGTGCTGCTCGGCCCTAGCGGCTCGGGCAAGACCACGCTGCTCCGATGCGTGGCCGGGCTGGCGGCGCCGGACCGGGGGGAGATCGTCCTGGATGGCGTGACCGTCTATTCCCGTGCGAAGCGCACCCTGGTGCCGCCGGAGCGGCGCGGGTTGGGCATGGTGTTCCAGTCCTACGCCATCTGGCCGCACATGACCATCTTCGAGAACGTCGCCCTCCCGCTGGCCCAGAAAAGGCCCAGGCTCACCAGGGCCGAGATACGCACGCGGGTGAGTCAGGCGCTTTCCCTGGTGGGTCTCGAGGGTATGGAGCGTCGCCCGACGCCGCTCCTGAGCGGGGGCCAGCAGCAGCGGGTGGCGCTGGCGCGGTCCCTGGCCACCGAGCCGGTGGTTCTTTTGATGGACGAGCCCTTGAGCAACCTCGACGCCCGCCTCCGGGAGGACGTGCGCAAGGAGATCCGCAGCCTCGCGGCACGCCTCGACATCACCATTTTGTACGTCACCCATGACCAGATGGAGGCCATGGAACTGGCGGACAGGATCGCCGTCATGCACGAGGGAAACATCCTGCAGCAAGGATCGCCCGAGGAACTCTACTGCCGGCCGGCAGACCCGAAGGTTGCGCAGTTCTTCGGCTCGACCAACTGGCTCGACGGTAGACTGCGGGATGGAGATACGGTGGACACGGCCATGGGCCGCCTTTCCGTCAACGGGACCGCGGCCGCTGGAGAAGCCGTGGTCATCGCCGTGCGACCCGAGGACATCGAGCTCACTCCCGACGCCCAAGGGGAGGCGGCACAGGAGAATCGGTTCCGGGGAAAGGTGGTCTCGAACGTGTTCCTCGGGGACCACCGGGTCTACACCGTCACCGTCGCGGAGCGCCCTCTGCTGGTGCGGACCCTGGCTTCGGTGACGCTGGACGGCCACGTCGGCATTCGCATCCCGCGGGAAAAGATTTGTATCTTTCGAGGGGGCTCCAGAGACCCACTGCCACCCGCCGGCCGTTCTTGACACGGGCGGTCGCGCACTCGTTGTCTGAGGCCGAAGTTCGGGGACTGGCTGCAAACGCCGCGTTGGCCCTTCGCCGACGATGGCCTATAGTGTTCTGATGATAGACACACCGCTCTCCGTTCTCGATCTGTCGCCGATTGTCGAGGGCAGCGACGCTCGCCAGGCGTTGCTCAATACCATCGACCTGGCGCGCCATGCCGACGTATGGGGCTACACGCGCTACTGGCTGGCTGAGCATCACAACATGCCGGGTATCGCCAGTGCGGCGACCGCGGTGGTGATCGGCCAGGTCGCCCAGGCAACGGCAACGATCCGGGTCGGCGCCGGCGGCGTCATGCTGGCCAACCATGCCCCGCTCGTCATCGCCGAACAGTTCGGTACCCTCGCGGCCCTTTTTTCAGGCCGGATCGATCTGGGTCTGGGTCGCGCACCCGGCACCGACCAACACACCGCCCGTGCCCTGCGCCGCACCCTGGTCGGTAACCTGGATGCCTTCCCGCAAGACGTGCTGGAGCTCCAGCACTATTTCAAGGACCCGGCGCCGGACCAATTCGTGCGTGCGATACCGGGCGCCAGCCTCGATGTACCGATCTGGATCCTGGGCTCCAGCCTCTACGGCGCCCAACTCGCTGCTGCCCTTGGGCTCCCTTATGCCTTTGCCTCGCACTTTGCGCCCGCGGCCCTGATGCAAGCCATCGCCGTCTACCGCGAACGCTTCGAACCGTCCGCGCAACTCGACAAGCCCTATGTCATGGCAGGCATGACCGCCGTCGCCGCGGATACCGATGAGGAAGCTCACTTTCTCAGAACGTCGATCCTGCAATCCTTCGTCAACCGGCGCCGCGGCATGCCGGGCAAGCTGCCGCCGCCGGTCGCCGATTATGAAGATCAAGTGACTCCTCACGAGCGTGCGATGCTGGAGGCGGCTCTGTCCTGCTTCGCCGTCGGCGCGCCTGACACGGTCGAACGCCAGATCGCCGCCTTCGTTGAGCAAACCGGTGCCGACGAGATCATGATCACCTCGAACATCTATGATCACGCCAAGCGGCTGCGGTCCTTCGAACTGGTGGCTGGGATGATGGGGGTCCCCTCGGAGCTTCAGCGAAGCGCCGCGCACTAATCTGTGGCCGAACTCTATCCTTTCTCTTCCCGATCGAGCCCGGTCATCTCGAGCATCGGCCGGTCGGTCACCGAGAACAGGATGGCCGGGTCCGTTTCGGAGGCGTTGCGGAACTGGTGCCAGCGCCACGGCGGCAGGGTGAAGCTGTCGTTGATGTCCCATTCCAACTCGATGGGCTCGTCGCGGTCCACGACGGTGACGCCCCGGCCCTGTACGGCGTGATAGTGGGTGGTGCCCGTGTGCCGGTGCGGCCGAGTCGCTTGGCCGGGCAGCAGCATCTGGATGTGGCAGGTCATGGTCAGGAACGTGTGCCCGCCGGTGACGGGGTTCTTGTATTCGAGCAGGACGCCGTCGTAGGGATCGCCGCCGCCCGCGTCCGCGACTTCGTTCAATGCCTCCAGGGTTTCGTCCCACTTGTAGTGGTAGGGCACGCCGGCGCCCTCGTAGTGCACTTCCGGCTCCCGGATCGGGCCATAGAGGCGGCGTGACGCCCCCTCCTTCCGTGTCAGGGGCTGCTGGATCCCTTCGGACCACTCTTCCCGAAACCGGGAGGCGCCGAGGAAATCGACGACCCCGACGTCAAGGGCGTCGATCCAGATGATAGGCTCCCTGGAGTCATTGACGTGGTCGTGCCACACCCAGTTGGGCTGGATCAGCAGGTCTCCCGGTTGCATGGTCATGGGCTCGCCGTTGGAGGTGGTGTAGGCGCCGCCGCCCTTGACCACGAACCGCAGGGCCGTGTTGGTGTGCCGGTGAGCGGGCGCGGCCTCCCCCGGCAGCACGATCTGAAAGCCCATGATGATGGTGCGGCTCTCGGTTTCGAGTCCGATGTTCCGTCGAAACGCCTCCGGCCCGATGCGCACCACGTCCGCGGCCTGGATTAACGCCGGGTAGACCTCGTCCCAGCGCCAGAGCCGGGGCTCGACGCCGTGATGCCGGCGCTGACGCTGCCAGTACCCGACAAGCCCGAGCGCCGCGAATTTCTCGTGCAGCTCGTCCAGCCTTTGCTGATGATCGCTTGCGACCTTGGCCATGTTCGTGTTTCCCTTGGTCCGGACTCTCGGCTTACGGGAAGCTTAAGCTTTTCGCCCGCACGCTTCCCAACGTACCCACGCGACGCGTCAGGCCGCGGCCTCCTCCGGTAGCGGGTAGGCCTCGCACAGCTTGCGCCACCTTTGCGCGATGGCCTTGGCTTCCGCGCGGGTCTCGTCGGAGGTCACCCGGAACGGCGGCCTGCCGGGGCCTGCGTAGCAGTAGCCCGCTTCGTTGATGGAGATCTTGCTTTCCACCGGATCGGTCAGGCTCGGATCCCGTCCGCCCACCCGCGCCATGGCCATGCAGATCTCCTTGACCTCATCCCACCTTCCTTCACGCCCGGCTCGGTATGCGCGGACCAACGGCGAGGGCCCCATCCACGCGTTGATGGACCAGCATCCGGCGGCCCCCATCATCATGTAGGGATACATCTGGTTCTGGTTGGTCATGACGCTGATCTTGCCCTGGACGACGTCCATCAGTTGCATGAACTGCATCGGGGTCCGGTGGCTGTCCTTCATGCCGACGATATTGGGCCTGGTGACGAGCTCCTTGAACGCCGGCACCGGAATGTGAATGTGGTGGTTGCGCGGGTTGTGGTAGATGAAGATGCCCAACTCGGGGTGCTCGTCCGCGAGGTCGAAGTAGAACTGCACGGCGTTCTCGACGCTGGATTTGAAGTAGAAGGGCACGCCCACCAGCACGGCGTCGGCCCCGGCCCTGGCGGCATGGTCCATCTTCAGCAGCACTTCCCGCGTGTGCAGGCTGGTGCAGCCGATGACCACCGGGATGCGCTTGTCCACCGTGGCGACGGTGGCGTCCGCCAAGGTGGTGAACTCCTCCCAGAGCAGGGTATGGCACTCGCCGAAGGTGCCGGTCGTGGTAATAACGTTGACGCCGTCGCGGACGGCCCGGTCCACGCTCCTCTCAAGCTCGGGAACGTTGACCGTATCTTTCGCGTGTATCGAGTTGGCGTCGTCTGTGGCGAAGGCCGGCATCATGGCCATCACACCATGGATATCGCTGGCTTGAATCATGGCTTCCCCCTTCTTCGGGCAGGTGGTGGGCTTGGATCAAAGGGTTACGCGTGCAGCCGCCGTGACCGTGGGACGCGCTGTCCGGCGGGGACACTACCAAGTCCCTGTTGGGCTGTCAACATTGGCTCGCGGCACGACGCGAGGCTACGTTGACAGGGCTTCTCGCACGGATGTGTACCCCGGCTTTGGGTTTCAGCAACGACCTCGGGACCCTTCGTCGTGGCCAGGAATGCACGATGCCCGGCTCCGGGAAGGGTCACCCTTCGTCGCCATCCCCTCGACATCGTCGATGGTGGTGCCGTCCATTCTAAAAGCCCGGTGCGGGTTCCACTCCAGGACTTCCATGGTCCGAATGCCCCTGGCGTGATGCGGGTCCTGGGCAGCGAGGGTCTTGGCCTCGTCCAGGCTCGATGCCAGCATGACATAGATCCCGTAAGCACGGTCCGCCGTCGGCCCTGAAAAGAGCAGGCGCCCTGCCCGATGCTGTGCCTCCAGCCAGTCCCGGTGGTCGTCGTAGTTGCGTTGCTTCATCTCTTCCTTTTCGGGCAGGGAATGGGAGAGCACGAGATACCACATGATCAGGTCTCCTTCATCTCGGCAGGCGATGTCTCCAGGCGGCTTCAGGCACAGGTTCGCTTGTCTCGAACGCGCAGCCAACATGATTGCGCGCCACACAGTTGGGAACAATCGTTTCGCCAGTGGGACGATGTCTACGCGCTTGAGCGGGTGGCGGAGCTTGCGCGCTGACCTGACGCACACTCTCGGTGTTCTCGTGTGTCGAAGCGCCGCATGAGCCGTCCCGACACAATGGTAAAAAGACTAGCTCGAATGCAGCGCGTAACTCACCGGCAGGCGCTCCGCTCCGTAATACTCGCGCAGGAACTCCGCCTGACTCTCGTAACGGCGGCTGGGAACCAGACGCCCCTGCAAAGACACCGGCAACGGATCGACATCGAAAGGGTAGGGCGTCACCACGGCGCGTCGTTCGTCCCGGATGTCGAACGTCAGGACGGTGTCCTCACGACCGGGTTTCACCGGTGCGGCTATGCCGCTCAGCGTGGGGCCGGGGCCGTTCTTGCGGTGGGTCGAGTTGAACGGATACCGGTTGCAGATGAACTGCCCCATCTGATCGTAGATCTCCATGAGCTTGAAGTTCGTCCAAAGCTGTTCGTCCGTTACGCAGTCGCGGTACTCGGGTGATTTCCGGAGCCGCGTCATCAACGCCTCGCGGTAGGATTGCTGCTCGCCAAGAAACTCGCGTACCTCCGGATAGACCGTATAGTCGGGCATGTAGGAGAGCAGGCCCTTGCCCTGAGTCAGCAACGCCTCCGCATGCAGGGAGATGATGTAGCCCGCGTAGGCATCCTGCTCCGCCAGCCGCGTGATGCCGTTCCGGTAGAACGCGAGCCAGACGCCGAGTCCCAGGTGCTTGATGCTGCCGATGTAGTCGGGCGGCCTGCCCTCGTCGTTGAGCTGCGGCTTGATCTCCCAGTCCCACCATCCGGTATCGTGCTCCTGGGCCGCCAGCACCATCGCCGCGTAGGGCGAAGGACGCGCGAACTCGTCGTTGCCCCAGTGCGCGGCCAGCCAGCCGGTGACCCGTGAGTGGTCCACCTGGAGGATCAGCAGCAGGCGTTCGTCGTCATAGGGGCAAACCATCATGGCCGTATCTCCTCCGTTGCAAGGGAGAGCCTCAACCGGAACACCAAGGGGTCGATCCGTCGCCAATGTGCCACAGGAGGGGTGCCGGCAACAAGGTGGAGGGGCTATGATCTCCTCTGTCGTTGTCCCCTTGCAGTCGGTGCGAAGGAACCGGACAAGTGGTCCCAAGGTTCTTGCGGATACCGAGACAGGTGATAGGTTGTCGTTGGATAAGGCGGTTGGCCTCGATGGGATCGGAGGAGGCGGTGTTGTGTTTTCCCTATAGCTCGGCTCCCCGAATTTCATCAGGCAGGTCGATCAGGGATTAAATGACATTCGTTGTAAGTGAAAGACTGTCGAGCTACTCGGCCGACATTCGACTCGCCGAGTCGATGATCCTCCACGGCGACGCCCAACACGTCCTCTCGCGTTTGCCGCGCGAATCGATCCAGTGTGTGGTGACTTCGCCGCCTTACTGGGGTCTCAGGGATTATGACATTGAGGATCAGATCGGCCTGGAGCCGACGCTCCCCCAGTTCATCAATCGCCTTATCGCCGTTTTTCGGGAAGTCAAACGGGTTCTGAAGCCGGGCGGGACCTTCTGGTTGAACGTCGGGGACGGCTACACGAGCGGAAACAGAACTTGGCGTGCCCCCGACAAGAAAAACCGTGCGCGTGCGATGTCCGTACGCCCTGAGACCCCGGAAGGTCTCAAGCCAAAGGATCTGATCGGGGTTCCCTGGCGTCTGGCACTCGCGCTGCAAGAAGACGGCTGGTACCTGCGCAGCGACATCGTCTGGCACAAGCCCAACGCGATGCCGGAAAGCGTCAAGGATCGGCCAACGCGAGCTCATGAATACGTTTTTCTTTTCACCCGAAGCGAACGTTACTACTACGACCACGAAGCCATTAAGGAGCCCGGCGGCAACGGCGCCCGCGAGCGCAATCGCCGTTCGGTCTGGGACGTGAATACAGAGCCTACCAAGGACGCCCATTTCGCGACGTTTCCGCCCAAATTGATCGAACCCTGTATCCTGGCGGGAAGCCGTCCCGACGACTACGTGCTGGACCCGTTCTTCGGGACGGGTACGGTGGGTCTCGTCTGCCAGAAGACCGGCAGAAAGTACATAGGAATCGAGCTTCATCCCAAATATGTCGAACTGGCCGCAGGTCGTCTGTCAAAGCACGAACGGCAGCTTCAGTTCGACCTGAAGGTCAGAGATGATCAACCTTCCCGCGCCGGAACTGCAGATTGACTTCTCCAGGTCACTCAAGACGATAAGAAGCCAACTCTTGCAGCAAGCGCTGCTGTCAACCGTCCGGAATTCGTCTCTCCAGGAGATTGACGCACAGCTCCGTGAATACGTGCGCGAAGAGGATCTCAAGCGTCTCGCCGCGCATGGCCTCCGGGGGGAGTTGCTGTTTCCAGTGCCCTGTCTGCTTCGTTCGAACCCTCGACTTCTTGGCTACTACAGGTTGTTGCTGGGTTTCAGTCAGAAGGCCATGTATGGCAGCAGCGGTCGTGCGGGGCTCTTCAAGAGCATGGAGGACAGCGGTACGCTTTCGGCGCGACAGGACGAGTCGCTGCCTGATCTTTGTGCGGGCATGGTTCATTGTGCTTCCCGGCTGGTTGCAGCCCTTGACGAGGAAGACATCGAGCCGCAGTTCCTGGACGACCTCACGTTGCCAACCCTGGGACCGCAACTGCGGGGAGGAGCAAACGTCAGAAAGGGCAGCACGGGGATCGTGGTCGTCTTTGATGCCATCCGGGAAGTGGTCAAGGGGAGGATCCAAAGACAGGGCGACCGGCGACTCGACATCAACAATGCTTCCGGCCGGAACGTCGTCATCCAATTCGCCCCGGACCCGGATATCGTCATTGTGGAGGAAATGGCCCCCGATAAGCACCGCAATATCATTGCCATAGAGGTCAAGTCGGGTACAGATTTCTCCAATATCCACAACAGAATCGGCGAGGCCGAGAAGAGTCACCAGAAGGCTAAACAGGCGGGCTTTGTCGAGTGCTGGACCATCGTCAATGTCGACAGGATCGACTTGGAGATGGCGCGGAGAGAATCTCCGTCAACCAATCGCTTCTACCGCATCTCCGAACTCAAAGGGGCCGGAAGCGACGAGTTTCGTGACTTTCGTTCCCGTGTCCTGTCCCTGGTCGGAATTCCGGGCTAATCACAGGTCCGGCTTGCGAATCTCTCTTCTGAAGGTCAGGAGCCCCAGAGTGGTGCCGACGCAGATGGCGGCGCCCACCATGAGGGTGACGGGGGCGCCGATGAGCGCCGCGACGAAGCCCGATTGCGCCTCCCCGAGGCTCGGCCCGCCGACGCCCAGCATTCGCTGAAAGCTCAGGATCCGTCCTCTGAGGTTGTCCGGGGTGGTGGTCTGGATGATGACGTTGCGGAGCACCATCTGAAGGGCCTCGAAGAAGCCCAGCAGGAACACGGCGGCCGCCGACAGCAGGAACCAGTCCGACAGCGCCAGGACCACGAGACAGAAGGAATAGGCAAAGATCCCGAAGGCCACCCAAAGGCCCTTGTATCGAAGGTCGCCCAGGGACAGCACCAGGGCGACGCCAAGAATGGCCCCTCCAGCGGCAGCGGAGAGCAACAGGCCGAAGGCTTCGGCGCCGGCTCCCAGGGCTGCCACGAAGATCGGCAGCAAGGCGCGGTAGCTTCCAAAGTAGACGGCGATGAGGTCCATGCTGAGGAAGACCCACACCGCGGTTTCCCGGCGAACGAACGCGATGCCCTCCATCAGGCTCCGGAAGGGCGACTCGGGAGCGCCGGATGGGTCCGACGCGTACTGGATGGCGGCCACCAGGAAGGCTGCCGACAGGTACACGGCGCCGTTGAGAGCGTAAGTGAACCCCGAACTGACCCAGGCGATGAGGAAACCGGTCAGGACCGGCCCCAGGAGCTGGGACAGCTTCCGGCTCATGGCCGTGAGCGAGAGGGCGTTAAGGAGCATCTCCCGTGGCACCAGCCCCGGCACCATGGCGTTACGGGAGGGCGCGCCGACGGCGTTCAACGAGGCGCTCAGGAGGGCCGAGACATAGATGTGCCAGACCTCGATCAGGCCCGTCAGGGCCAGCGTCGCGAGCGCCAGGTTCAGGGCGCCGTTGCCGGTCTGCACCAGTATCACGAACCGGCGGCGGTCGATGCGGTCGGCCAGGACACCGCCGCCCAGCGAGAGGACGAAGACGGGAACGCCGCGGGCCAGTCCGGTCAGTCCCAGGTGCAGCGCCGAACCGGTCAGCTCGTAGATGAGCCACAGCTCCAGCGTTCGCTGGATGTGAAAGCCGAAGGAAGTGGCCAGGATGGCCAGCCACAGCAGGCGGAAGCCGCGATGGACCAGTGCGCCGCGGGTCGGCTTCAGTCTCGTGATCCTCCGTGTTCCGTGTTTCGTTACCGGGATAGGGGTTGCCGGGGCGACCGGGCGCCCCGGCGTGCATGACGCGCGGCTAAGCGGCGCTGCGGCCGTTCTCGGCTTCCACCAGGGGACGGTAGCGCTCGTTCATCTCCATCCAGTGGGCCGCGCGCTTCTTCGCCCGGTCGATCTGGACGTCCGGGAAATTGACGAACGGCACCCGGGTGGGTCCTACCTTGCAGTAGTCCGCGTACTCGGCGGGCCGCTTGAAGCCCTCGCCGGGGACGGGCTTGCCCTGGCTGGCGGTCATGATGTCGGCGATGACCTCCGCGGCCTTGTCGTTCTCGCCGCGCCGCACCAGGTTCCGCAGATGGAGGATCGGCCAGGGGCCCATCCAGACCTCGGTGGACCAGCATCCGGCGGCGCCCATGCCATGGTAAGGGTGGAACTGGGTCTGGTTCACGAAAACGCTGATCCTGCCTTGGGTAATCCGCTGCAGGTTCATGAACGCGCTGGTGGTGCGATGGCTGTCCTTCATGCCGATGATGCCGGGCTTTTTGACGAGTTCCCTGAAAGCCCCCACCGGCAGCGTGAACTTGTGGTTCCCCGGGTTGTGGTAGATCAGGATGTTCAGCGTCGGGAACAGGTCCGCGATGTCGTGATAGAACCGGATGGCATCGTCTACCGGGAGTGTCTCGTAGTAGGGTACGCCCAGAAGGACCCCGTCCGCGGCCGTGTCCTTGACGAAGTTCATTTTCTGAACCACTTCCCGCGGGTTGGGGCTGGTGACGCCGATGAACAGCGGCACCCGCTTCCTGACCGTGTCCACGGCCGCCGTGGTGATGGTCCGGAACTCTTCCCAGAGCAAATTGTAGCACTCGCCGTAGGTGCCGGTAGTGGAAATGACGTCGATGCCGTCCTCGATGATCCGGTCCACTCCCTCGGCAAGGTTGTCCACGGCGACGGTTTGCGTTGCATTGATGTCCACGGCGTCGTCCGTGGCGAACGCGGGCATCATGCCCATGACTCCGCCCAGGTCCTTTGCGGTCAACATGAGTTACCTCCTCGACTGAAGCTGGTTGTGCTGAATCCTGCTTTGGTGGCGCGCTCACTATACTCCTAACGGATGCCGCGTATCAAATCCCGAACCCGGTGGTGAGGCGGGCACGGGCGGGTTCGAAACCCGCCTCTCCAAGCCGTCCTACCCTGGCGGCGGCTCGATGCCGTAGAGCGCGGCCGCATTGTCCCGCAGGATCTTCCGGCGGATGCCGTCCGTCACGCCCTTGAAGCAGCGCTCCACGGTCTCCCGGGTCCGGGGCCAGGTGGACGTGGCCAGGGGCAGGTTCGTGGACCAGAGGATGCGGTCTTCCCCCACGTAGCCGACGAACGGCGCGATGTCATCGAACCATGCCGTGAGAAAGCACTGTCGGTGGAACATTTCGGACGGTTTGAGGTCGTATCCTTCGCGCGCCAGGCCGTCGTGCTCGAACTGGTGGTCGGCCCACTCCATGTAGAGCATGGCCCAGCTCAGGGCGCTTTCCGCCATCACCAACCGCAGCCCAGGATGGCGCAGCAGCACCCGCGAGAAGGACAGGAGCGACAGCACGAAGACGCTGGACACCGGTCGGGTGACCGCGTCCACGGCGTCGGCCAAGGCCGGCGCAAGGCCGGAGAACGCCGGGTACTGCAACTGCGGCGAGGCGCCCGCGTGCAGCGACACCGGCACGCCCAGCTCTTCGCACGCGCTCCACACCGGGTCGTACTCGGGGCCGCTCACGTGGGGCACGTCCCGCAGGTGCATGGGCAGCGCCGGGAACGCGATGCCGCGGTGCCCCCTGGCCACGGCCCGCTGCATCTCCGCGGCCGCGGCTTCGGGCGGCCAGATGGGCACAATGCACTGGGGAATGAACCGGGAACTGGTCGAGGCCCACTCCTCCAGCAGCCAGTCGTTGTATGCCTGAACGCAGCCGATCTCGAGCTCCGGGTCCCGGAGTTGTGCAAAGGCCTCTCCCGCCAGACCCGCGACGGTGGGGAACAGCACCGAGTACGCGATGCCCGCGGCATCCATGGCCTTCAACCGCTCGGCGGGGGAGTAGGCCGCGGCGGGCACCTCCTCCCAGCATCGGGGTTCCCGGTTTCTGTCCGGCATCAGCGCCCCTGCCGACGCAACGTGGCCGCCGAGCAGCGGCCGGCCGTCCACCATCCAGTGCTCGGCGCCGTCGGCACCGCGTTCCAGGTGTGGGATGCGGTCCCCGAACCGGGTCCGGGAAAGCCGCTTCGTCCACAGGTCGGGCGGCTCCTGGACGTGGTCGTCGGCGCTGACGAAGCCTTGGGCGAGGCTCATGCGCGTGCTTCCAGGGGCGCCGCTTCCCGCACCACGGCGTCCATGCCGTAGACCCTTGCGGCGTTCTCGTAGAGCAGCTTCCGGCGGTCCTCCGCGGGTACCCCTTCCAGCACGTGCTCCACCGACTCCCGGGAACGCGGGTAGAAAGAGGCCACGTGGGGGAAGTCCGACTCCCACATGATGTTGTCGATGCCGATGTCGTGGCGCAGCTTGATGCCTTCGGTCTCGAACCAGAAGTTGGTGAACATCTGCCGCCGCACGGCCTCGCTGGGGCGGGTGCTCAGGCCTTCGGTCCACAGATGGCGGCACTCCCACTCGTGGTCGCAGGCGGCGAGGATGTAGTTGAGCCCGCCGATACCGGCCTCCGCGAACACGAACTTGAGCCGCGGGAAGCGCTCGGTGATGCCGCCGAAGATGAGGTGCGGGATGATCTGTGCGGGGGTCACCGCCGAGGTGCTGGTCATGGCCGAGTGTCCCTGCCGCGGGGAATAGCCGCTCCAGAAACGGGTGGACCAGCCCGCCTTCACGCCGCAGGAGCCGTGGAAGTGTACCGGTGCATCCAGGGCCTGGCACACGTCCCACACCGGGTCCCAGTAGGGATCCGTCAGATGGCGCAACGGACTCGGGGTCTGTCCCTGGAGGTTGATCCCCCGATGCCCGGCCGCGGTGGCGCGTTCGATCTCGCGCCGGATGGTCTGCGGGTCGCTCAAATACGGAATGATGGTTACGGGAACGTAACGGTCGCTGACGGTGGTCCATTCGCCCAGGGCGTCGTTGTACGCCCGCACGGCATCCAGCTCGAACTCGGCGTCGTCGAACTCGTAGAAGGTGCCGCCCGGGGGATTGGGGAACAGGACCTCGGCGTCGATGCCGTCGGCGTCCAGCGCCTTCAACCGCTGGCTGGGGTCATAACCGATTGGCGGCACGTCCTCCCAGCGCTGCGGGTAGGTGGGAAACGGATCTCCCATGAGCGCCGGACAGTTGCCGACGTTGTCGCCCCGGGGCTTGCCGTAGACGAACCAGCGGTGCACCTTCCGCCCCTCATCGTCCACCTCCATCACCTGGGGAATGCGCTCGCCCCACCTCGCCGCCGACATCCGGGAGGTGAAGGCGTCCCGGTCGAAGCCGCAGTGCGAATCCGCGCTGATCAGTCCGTATCGGATTTCCATAGACCTGCTCCGTCTGCGTTCACCACACCGGCGCCAGGCGCCGGTGTCGCCCGCGTCCCGGGACCGTCCTCCGGCTAAGCGCCGTTCAAGCTATTTCAGTTTGCCCACGTACTTGCGTTCGATGACGTGTTTCAGCTTCTTGGTCGTTTCGGCATCGAGTGAGAGGAACGGTTTCAGGGTCTTCCTGAGTTCGTCCGGACCCGTCCACTCCACCACCAGCTTCAGCTTGTCGGCCTCTTCTTGCGCCGCCTTCAGCCCGGTGATCTTCTTGAGCGACGCGCTCAGGAAGCGCTGCCTTGCTTCCGGCACTCCCGGTGAGGTGACGACGGTACCGAAGATGTCGGAAAAGGACAGCGCATAGCTGCGCCAGGGCTCCTTGGCCTTCAGCTCCGTCAGGTCCGGCACGTCCGGCGCTCGGTGGTCCTTCACGAAGGCGAACGCGATGTTGACCCTGTCCGCCAGCCTCAAGCCGGTGGATATCGACGCCGTGGTGACGTCCAGTTCGCCGCGCATGATCGCCGCGATCCGTTCGGCGGAACCGCCGTAGCCCGGCACGATGGTGATGGGGAGGTCGAACATCTCGGCGATCAGCCCCTCGTTGAAGGGAGAGGAGGCGCCGATGCGGATCCGCTTCATCTTGCGGAGCCCTTCGATGTCGGAAGGGAGATCCTTGCGGACCAGGAGCGCGGTGTTGGTGCGGATGACCCGCCCCAGGTATTCGAACTTGTCGTAGTCGTACTTCACGCCCTTGCGGCCGAAGAGGTCGAAGGCCACGAGCTTGGTGTGCGCGGTGAGGAGCGAGAGGCCGTCCGGCGGGAGCCGGTAGAGCCGGTTGTATCCGGCGACCCCGCCGCCGCCGGGGAGGTTCCGGACAATGGCCTTGGCGCCGGTGAGAGCGGGCAGGTGGCGCGCCACCCAGCGTGCGCGCAGATCGAAAGTGCCGCCGGGCGAGTACTGGACCAGCATGGTCATGCGCTTGCCCCGGTAGAAGTCCTTGACGTCCTCCGCTGCGGTTGCCTCGGTGACGAAGAGTGCGATGCAGGCACAAAGAGTCCACTGGAACCATACGTTCTTCTTCATGGGTAGTCTCCCGTTCGTCTGGGTATGAAACGTGCCGGTAAGAAAGACGGGTCCTCTTTTGTGACAGACGGTTCCCCTTATATGTTTCACGGCGCCGTCATGTCAACGAGTGGCGAGGCCCCCGTGCCTTTTCCATGCCTTGTGAGAGTGACCCGCATCAGTACCGGGTGTTGCCGAGGAACCGTTCCAGCAGACTGTCCGGCCAGGGAACGTGGAGGAGGGCGTCGAACACGCCGACCACGAGCGTCCCCGCCAGAGCCGTGAGGATCAGCGTCACGATCCATCCCGCCCGACTGAAGAGCCGCAGATAGACGGCCATGAAGACGGGAACGGCCAGCTTGAATCCTGCCAGCAGAATCAGCGCCAGCAACCCCACCGCGCACAGGTAGAAGGTCCCGGCCCGTTCCATCACCAGCCTTGCCGGTACGGAGCGGTCCACCTCGATGTCGCGAATGCGTTGGCGCGGCGTCTCGCCGCGGTCGGTGCGGCTCTTCGCGAACGCGTCGCTCGCGAACTGTGCCAGCGCCACGGCCAACACGGGGATGGCCACGGTCAGAGGAAAGAGCCCGGTGGCGAAAGGCCACTGCCACGCCGTGGCTACGGCCGAGGCCAGGAGCACGAGGAAGAACGCGTCGAACAGCAGGTTGCCGGCCCTTTGCATGGTCGTTGGTGTCCTGTCTCAGGAATGCGCCGGCTGATCTGCCCGGGCTTCCCGCCGCTGTCCGCGTTGCCGGAATGCCGGCGCTGCCAGTGCGGCCACGATCAAGAGAAACAGCACGATCACCCAGGGTCGCCACAGCCACGCCCAGCCGTAGGTCAGGATCGAGATGTAGAGGTATTTCTCCACGGTGGATCCGAGGACGAACCCGATGATGAGCGGCGGGCGCGGCCATCCCAGCCGCTTCATCAGCCACCCCAGCAGTCCGAAAAAGAGAAAGCAGACCACGTCCGCCACATGGCGCCGCGCCATGAACGCCCCCAGGAACATGATCACCAGGAGCACCGGGGCCAGAAGCTGCGCCCGGATGGTGGCGATGCGCGCCAGGTGGTCGGTGAACAGGAAGCACGTGCCGGTGCCGATGATGTTGGCCAGGGCCAGGCTCCAGGCGATGGTGAAGATCACGTCCAGATGTTGGTTCAGCATGTCCGGACCCGGGGCGAGTCCCTGGATCTCCATGGCTCCCAGGAACAACGCCATGCTGGTGCTGCCGGGTATGCCGAAGGCCAGGGTGGGGATGAGGCCGCCGCCGTCCTTGGCGTTGTTGGCGCTCTCGGGCGCGATGACGCCGCGGACGTCGCCGGTGCCGAAGCGTTCCGGGTTCTTCTCCGTGTGCAGGGCGTGCCCGTAGGCGAACCAGTCCACCACCAGGGTTCCGAGGCCCGGGATGATGCCGATCCACACCCCCAGCGCGCTGGAGCGGACCACCAGCCACCAGTGCCGGAACGCGTCGCGGACGCCTTCCCAGCGGCCCTTGAGCCGGCCCAGGGCGCCCGAGTCGATGCTCTTGCCCGACACCAGGAGGTCGGTGGTCTCGGCCAGGCCGAACAACCCCAGGGACAGGGGGACCACGTGGAACCCCTCCCACAGGTAAACCTGGTCGAAGGTCCAGCGCTCCACGCTCAGGATGGGGTCGGTCCCCACCGTCGCCAGGAGCAGTCCGGAGCCGCCGGCTATGACGCCCTTCATCAACGCCGACCCGCTCAGGCTGGCCACCATGCACACGCCCAGCACGGCCATCATGAAGAATTCCGGGGAGCCGAAGGTCAGCACCAGCGGGCTCAGGATGGGGATGGACAGGGTGAGCACCAGGGCGCCGAAGATCCCGCCCAGGGCGGACACCGTGAAAGCCGCCCCGAAGGCGCGGCCGGCCTCGCCGCGCCTGGCCATGGCGTGGCCGTCGATGATGGTGGCCTGGGAGCCCACCGTGCCCGGTACGGCGAAGAGCACCGAAGGAATGGTGTCCGAGGTGGTGGTCACCGCCAGCATGCCGATGATGAAGGCGAAGGCGGAGACCGCGTCCATGTCGAAGGTGAAGGGGAGCAGCAGGGCCAGGCCCGTGACTCCGCCGACGCCGGGGATGACCCCGAGCAGGAGACCGAGGAAGACGCCGGCCAGGAGCATGAGGAGATGCACCGGGTCGATGATCTGAAGGCTGGCCTGCGCTATGGCGTCAAGCATGGGGGCTCTCGGCGCGCCCGTGGTTCGCGCCGCCGGCCGTCAGGAAGCGTCCTCCTCGCTGTACAGGTTCAGGCCTTCCAGCACCGGGCGGTCCGTGACCGAGAACAGGATCGCGGGCTCGGTTCGGGAATCGTTGCGGAAGCGGTGCCAGTGCCACGACGGCACCACGAAGCAGTCCTGGGCAGTCCAGCCCATGGTAGCGCCGTTTTTCTCGTCCTTGCCGGCCACGGTCGTCCCCGCCCCCTGCATGACGTGGTAGATGGTGCTGCCGGTGTGGCGGTGGGTCCGGGTCTCTTCGCCGGGACGCAGCCACTGTACCCGGCAGTCGATGGTGGGCATGGTGGGTCCGCCGGTGACGGGGTTGGCGTATTGCAGCAGCACGCCGTCATGGGGGTCGCCGTCCGCGGACGCCGCCAACTCCTCCAGCACGGGCAGGGTGTCGCGCCACTTGTAGGTGTAGGGCAGGGCCCGGTTGCCCGGACTTTCCGTCAGCGGCCGCACGGCGCCGAGCCGGTGCCGGCTGTAGCCTTCGGTCTTCGTCACCGGCTGGGCCGGCCCCTCGCCGTAGTTCTCGTGGAAGTTGGCGTCCAGGTGGTTCATCAGATGCACGTCGAGCACGTCCAGCCATACGATGTTGCGGTCGCTCCGGTTGTAGTGGTCATGCCAGGTCCAGCTCGGCGTCAGCACCAGGTCGCCGGGCTCCATGTGCATCTCCTCTCCCTCCACCGTCGTGTACCCGGCGCCGTCCCCCTCCACCACGAAACGCAGTGCCGCGGCCGTGTGACGGTGGCACTCGGCCCGCTCTCCCGGCTTGACGAGTTGCACGGACATCTGAAGGGTCCGGGTGGTGGACTTGAACGCCGTGAGCCCGGGGTTCACCAGTTGCACCGTGCGGCGTTTCGCGGCCTCGTCGATGTGGCCCAGCTTCACCACCTCGCCGGACTCCATGAGGCACGAATGGATCACCGGCCAGCGCCAGAGGTGGGGTTGCAACTCCGGCATGGGTTGGCGCGGCTGCCAGTGGCCGGCCAGGGAGTTCTCGGCCAGGGTCCGGTGCAGCGCCTCCAGCCGCGGATCGTCGGTGTTGACAGCTTCACTCATGATCGTCTCCTTGTGGTCATACTCCCTCCAGCGCCGCCGCTGCCGGATGGAAGAAGTCCTCGTAGTTGAGCTTCTCGCGCGTCAGACCGAACTGGTGCGCGAACGCCATCATGGCTTCCAGCGTGCGGACGTTGTCCGCGACGTTGTAGGACCAATAGTCCTCCCCCATGACCGCCCGCTGTTCGTCGATGGCCGCGGCCACCCACGAGGTGATGAGCACCTCGGGGTCGGAGCCGTAGAGCCGGTCCAGGGCCACGTCCCGCGCCTGCCGGTACGCCTTGAGCAGCGCCACCGGTGCTTCCGGGTGCTTGTCCACGAAGTCTTGCTTGAGTGTCACCATGTGGCTGATGGGGAAGATGCCCGTGGCCTTGTAGTAGTTGAGCTCCTCGGTCTTGTAGTCGCGGAACAGCCGCCGCACACGCGGGTCCCGCCGGCTGATGGACGGCAGCACGTTGGGCTCGATGACCGCATCCACTTCCCCCGCCAGCAGCATGTCGTCCAGCGGCTTGGCGTCCAGCGGCCCGGAAACGTGCTCCAGCGGCTCCACTTCGACGTCCGCGGCCCAGCTCTCCGCCTCCGGTCCGGGCATGCACCACCGGATGCGCGTCAGGTCCACGCCGTAGTGGTTCTGGAGCGCCGCCCGCGCCCACACCCCGGCGGTGCTGCTCACGAACACGCGCTTTCCTTCCAGGTCCCCGGGGGTTTCGATGCCCGAGGCGTTGTTGACGAAGATATAGGCCAGCCGGAACTTTCGATTGGGATAGGCCGGGATGGAGACGTAGGGGTGCTTGCCCTTGCCCTTGGTGCGCATGAGGCCGCCGAAGCTGGCGTCCCAGGCGTCGATGGTCTCCGGGCCGTGAAAGTCGCTGATCTCGAGATCGAAACCTTTCACCTGGACGGCGCCGTCCACGAAGGGCCGGTTGGTGTCCACCTCGGGCTCCCTGAAGCCGAGCCGAAGCGTGGGATTCGCCATGGGTGTGTCTCCCTTGTTTGTTTCGGACAGGACACTAGCCGTCCTGGCGGTCCGCCGCCGCGGTCTCCTTCATGTAAAAGCCGAGCCGGGTCTGGGCCGGCCAGTCGTCGATGGAGAACAGGACGGATTCACCCTGGCGCCCGTTCTCGTGATGGTGCCACGTCCAGGCGGGAACCGCGAAGATGTCCCCCTGGCGCCAATCGAGCCGCTCGCCTTCGATGACGACGGCTCCCTGTCCTTCGAACGCGTGGTAGAAGGTGTTGCTGTTGTGCCGGTGGCTGAGGGTCGTCTGCCCGGCCCGGAGGAGCTGCACGTGCCAGGCGATGGTGGGTAGCGTGGGGCCGCCGTCCACCGGGCTGGCGAGCATGAGGTACACGCCCTCGCAAGGGTCCTCCTCGCCGGCTTCCTGCAAGGCATCGAGCGCCGCCCGGGTCTCGGCCCACGGGTAGCGCATGGGCGGCAGCGGAAACGGCTTGCCGCCGGCCATGGGCCGTGCGAGCCCCCGGGTCCGACCGCCGTAGCCGTGGGGCTTGTGGATCTCCTGGTAGGGCCGGTCGTCCGGGAGTCTTTCGTTCAGGTTCACCCCGCCGTTGTAGCCGTTGTCATATCCGTCCACGTACAGGGCCGGGGCCGTTCCCCGGTTCCAGTGATCGTGAAAGGTCCAGGACGGGCTGATGACGACGTCGCCCCGCTCCATGGGAAACGCTTCGAACTCGCATACGAACGCGGCCTCCCGGGGCGCCTGGCAAACCAGCCGCGTTTCATTTCTCACGTTGCGGTGGCCCTGGGTGCGCTCGCCCGGCATGAGGATCTGGACGTTCATCCAGATGGGGAAGCGGGTCGCCTCGATGCCGGTGACGGAGCGCATCCCGGTCATGCCGCCGGGCCCCACGGTGACGATCTCGCCGGAGCGCATGAGACCCTTGTAGATGCCGTCCCAGCGCCAATGGGCGCCGGTGGCGCCGGTGCGCGGCTCCGCCATGCCCTCGCGCCTCAGCCCGGCCCCCACCAGGTGGTGTCCGGCGAGGAAATTCTCGAGGTCTTCGTGGGTGGTGCCGACGCCGCTCATCCCAAGCCCTCCATGCGCGTGGCTGACAGGCGCCCGAACATTCAAGCGTCCAGGCGGAAGTACTGCACGCAGTTGTCCACCAGCATGGCCCGCTTCTCGTGGGCGGGCACGCCCTCGAAGTCTTTCTCCATCACCGGGACGGAGTTGGGGTATTCGCTGGCGGCGTGGGCGAAGTCCGTGCCCCACATGAGCTTGTCGTAGCCGATGCACTCGCGCCGCTTGATGCCGATGGGGTCGTGCAGGAAGCCCCAGTGGTTGTGCTCGCGCAGGTATTCACTGGGTTTCTTCTCCAGATAGCGGAGCCCCCAGAACTGGTGGATCATGGGCATGTAGCGCTGGTAGTGGTCGTCGATCTGCCACAATCCGTACTCGAACCATCCGATCATGGTCTCGGCCCAGTACATCTTGAGCGCGGGGAAGCGGTCCCACACGCCGGCGAAGGCCATCTGGGTGGCGCCGACCATGGCGTCGTTGGTGAAGCGGAAGAAGTAGTTCATGGGCTCCTTGACGTGGACGTCGGGACCCGGCTCGCGCTGGTAGGTAAACGCGGCCTCGCCCTTGCCGGAGCCCATGTTGCCGGTGTTGTGATTGGTCAACGCGACGCTCAGATCCAGCGCCGCGGCCCAGAACCGGTCATCGTCGGCCGTGGGGAAGCCGCGGCCGCTGGGGAACTTGTCGAGCTTGATCCCCTTGAGCCCCAGCCGGGCGCAGTGCTCGAGCTCCGCCACCGCGTCGTCGACGCCGCTGGTGGGGATGACGCCCATGGGAATGATCCGGTCAGGCGCCGGCGCCATATACTCTTCGGCCAGGAACTCGTTGTACGCTCGCACCAGCTCGCAATAGAGGTCGCGGTCCCTGGCCTGTTCCAGCACGAACGAGATCTGCGAGAACACCACCTCCGCGTCGATGCCGTCCCGGTCCTGTTCGCGCAGGCGCTGTTCCGGGGGCCCGGTGCCCGCGCAGGTCTCGAAGGTGGGAACCTGCGTGGCCATGTCCGCCTTGTTCACCCGGACGCTCCGGGTGACGCCGATGGTGTTGGGCTCTCCGCCATCCACCACCACCGCGTCCGAGCCGTTGGGCATCTTGACCCGCTTGGGGGCGCGCTCGCGCATGGCCGCGGCCACCCGGTCCCGCCAAATGTCGGGGTTCAGGTCGATGTGGCCGTCGGCCGAAATGACATTGTATCTACGTCCCATCTCGGACTCCTCTCAGACTCCGGGCCGGCTATCCCGAACGGCAGGGGGCTCGTCCGTCTCGTCCGAGGGCTGACACCGTACTCGACGGCATAGTTATCCATGGAGGGTTGCGCTGTCAATCCACGGGTGGTCCTCGTGGGCGCTCGCGCCTCATGGCGATGTTGTCGAAGCCGCGCCCGACTGGTACCATCCCCCGTGACCCTATGCCGGTTCGCGGGAGGTGCACCATGACTGGAGTCCAGGCGGTCGAGGCGCCGTTGGATGCGGTGGAAGCGGTTCTCAACTATGCGGTGGACACCGGCGAGAAGCCGGTGACGCATACGGCTCAGCTCAACACCACGCCGGTGTTGCGCACCGGAAAGCACGAGGCGCGCCGGGCCATGATTCACAACGGGCGGCCCATGGCGGCGGAGCTGTCGCTGGAGCGCGAAGGGTTCGTCTTCGTCGGACACGAAACCCGGGTGTCGGACTTCTACGACGAGGACGAGTTGCGGTCCGTGTACTACCCGGAGATCGACGCCCTGGTGAAGCGGGAGACCGGCGCTTCCCGGGTGGTCCTGTTCGATCACACCCTCCGGGCTCAGGACGACCGCATCCGCGCCGAGCGGAAGGTCCGGGAGCCCAACCGGTCGGTGCACAACGACTACACCGAGTGGTCGGCGCCCAAGCGCGTGCGGGATCTCCTGCCGGCGGACGAGGCCGAGGCGTTGCTGCAGGGGCGGTTCGCCATCATCCAGGTATGGCGGCCGACGCGCAACCCGGTGCGTACCAATCCGCTGGCCATCGCCGATGCCCGCAGCCTGCGGACGGAGGACCTGATCCCGTCCCAGCGCAGCTACCCCGGCCGGGTCGGCGAGACCTACCAGATCACCTACAGCCCGGAGCACCGCTGGTTCTACTTCCCCGAAATGACCCGGAACGAGGCCATCGTCTTCAAGGTGTTCGATTCCGAGAAGGACGGACGCGCGCGGTTCACCGCCCATACCTCCTTCGACGATCCCACGTGTCCGCCGGACGCCCCGGCGAGGGAGAGCATCGAGGTGCGGACGCTGGCTTTCTTCGACACGCCGGCATCGTGACCGGACGCCAGGGAATTACGTCATGCGATTGAAGATGTTCGACTGGCTCGGTCGCGACTTCGTTGCGGTTTCCTGCGAGGGCGAGGCCGGTGCGCCGGGCGACGCGGGCATGGACCGGATTCTGGACCGCATCGAGAGAAAGATCGCAACGCTGGGCTTCTCCCTGGACGACGCGGTGCGGACGCGCCTGTGGGCCCGGGACCGGGACAGCCGCAACCTCGGCAGTCAGGCCCGGTCCAGGCGCATGCGCGGCAAGGCGCGTTCCGCCAGCTCGAGTTACATCGCGCCGGATCACATCGATTCCGAGGCGAGCGTGGCTCTGGATTTCCTCGCCATGCGCTCCGGCGGCGAGAAGACGCTGGTGGAATACGACCCGCCCATCGTGCCGTTGCGTTATCTCGGGCTTGATTCCCTGGTTTTCCTCTCCGGCGTTACCTCCACCACCGGGAACCTTTCCGCGCAGGTGAGCGAGATCTGCGGGTTGATCGGGGAGTCCCTGGCCCACGCCGGGGTCTCTTGGGAACAGGTCGTGCTGGTGTCGTTCTTTCTCCATCAGTCGGAGGATCCGGCTAACCTGAAGGCCGCCTTTCAAAGGGTCGTGGAGCCCCGCCCCGGACGCGTCGAGTGCGCGTTCGTGGAAGGGTATTCGGCCCAGGGCAAGCTCATCGAGATCGAGGTCACGGCGCAACCCTGACGTGGCGTCTTGCGTTGACAGCCAACCGCCGTTGCCCTATGACCCGTCTTGTATCGGGCTTGCAGCCAAACCGCGAAAGCGTCCGGCCATCTTGAAGGAGGAGTGACATCATGGAACGTCTGAAGGGTATCTACATACCGTTGCCGACGCCCTTTACGGACACCGGCGCGGTGGACGAGAACGCGGTGCTGGCGCTGACGGACTTCTACGTGGAAGCCGGGGTGCACGGCCTGTTCGTGCTGGGCACCTTCGGTCAGGGTCCGGCGCTGACGCCGGACGAGCGCAAGCGGACGGCCGGGATCGTCATCGATCGGGTCGCGGGCCGCGTTCCAGTGGTGATCCACGCGGGCACCGCGGACACCCCTACCACCATCGACTTGGCCATGGACGCCAGGGACAAGGGCGCCGACGTGGTGGGTGTGGTGCCCCCGTATTACTTCGATCACCTCGACGACGAGGTGCTGGCGCATTACGTCAAGGTCTACGAGGCCATCCGGTATCCGATGTTCATCTACAATAACGCGGTCAACAGCGGCTACCGCATGACCGCGCCGTGGACCGCCCGGCTGGTCGGGGAGGTCCCGGAGGCTTGCGGCATCAAGATGTCGTTCATTCCGTTGGAGCAGCAACTGGCCTTCGTGCGGGCGTTGCCCGGGAGCTGTGCGGTCTTCTCCGGCTCTGCCACGCTGATCATGCCGGGGGTGCTGTGGGGGCTGGCCGGCTCCATTCATCCGCTGACGGTGGCGATCCCCGAGCTGCTGGTGAACCTGTGGGACGCCACCACCACCGGCAGGTTCGAGGAGGCGGTGGAGCTTCAGCGACGTGTCATCGAGTTCACCGCGGTCGTCAGCGACCTCCAGCGGGCCGCCGGCCGCGCGGTCCTGAGGGAGTCGCTCAAGCTGCGGGACCTCCCGGTGGTGGACTTCCCGAGATGGCCCACCAAGGACCTGAGCGTCGAGCAGTCCGGAAGGCTGAGGAACGCGTTGGCCGCGGCCCGGGACTAGCCAGACTCCGATCAACGGCACAAGGAGGACACCGTCATGAATCCGAAGGAATGGCGCAAGGAGCTGGGTGAGGTCGTCAGGGATTTCTTCCGGTCCCCGGAGATGGGGCAGTTCTACGACACCCGGATCAGCCTGGAGCGGGCGAGGCTCTACCTGTCGCAACTGGGCATCTACGTCCGGCAGCGGCGGCACTACTGGCCGCAGGTGGCGGCCAACTGTCCCGAGTTCGTGGTGAAGCAGCGCATCATGTCCCACGAGTACGAAGAGCTGGTGGAGGACGACTTTTCGGACCGCGGGCACCTGGACCTGATCTTCCGGCAGGGCAGGGAAGTGGGTCTCAGCGAGCAGGAGGTGCTGGACGCGGTACCGTTGCCCACCACCCGGGCAGCCATCTACGGCTGGTGGTGGATCGCCCGGACCAAGCCGTGGCAGGAGGCGCTGGCCGCGTCCACCATCGCGGAGTGGACCAACGACGACCGCCTGCTGGGGGACCTGGGCGGGGGCAACTGCGGCCGGCTGTACGAGCGCTGGAGCCGCGACCTGAGCTTCACCGACGAGCAGATGCCCAACTTCACGGCCCATCGTGCCGCGGACGAGAAGCACTCGGAGATGTTTCTGGACATCTTCGAGCGTTACGTGCCCAAGGGCGCCGAGGAGGGTGTGCTGGAGACCGCCCGGGAGTCCATGGACGTTCACCGCGCCTATTTCGGCGGCATGGCCGCGGCCATGGGGAGGCTGCCGTAGCGCACGACGCGGCAGCGTGCGCGGGGGGACAGCGGCGATGAAGATGGACCTGAACGACCTCAACGACTCACTGGCCGAGCACGACCTTTCGGGCTTCTGGAACACGCGCACGCCAGAGCACCAGGACGAGGCGCCCTACCTGTGGAAGTGGCGGGAGGTCTACCCCTGCCTCATGGACGCCCGGGAGTCCGTCGGGCTCGAGCTGGCGGAACGCCGGGCCATACGGCTGGTGAACCCCCAGAACCCGACCCGGGCCACGTCCCGGACGCTGCTCTTCACCTTCTCCGTGGTGAACCCCGGCGAGATCGCGCGGCCGCACCGTCACAACATGGCCGCCATCCGTTTCGTGGTGAAGGGGAGCGGCGCCTTCACGCTGGTGGAGGGGGAGCGGTTCCCCATGCACGAGGGTGATCTGATCCTCACCCCCAACTGGACCTGGCACGAGCATCACAACGAGTCCGACGAGCCCATCGTCTGGCTCGACGGTCTGGACGGCCCGCTCATCAACGCGTTGAACGTGCTCTTCTTCGAGAACCACGACCGGGACACCCAGGGCGTGACCCGGTCCGACGGCGACGCACAGATGCGCTTCGGTTTCGCCCGCCCGCCGGGCCACACCGCCGCCCCGGGCCGGGGCCTGCCGTTCCGTTACGGCTGGGAGGACACCGACGCGTCGCTCCACAACATCGCCGATGCCGAGGCGGATCCGTTCGACGGCCACCTGGTTCGCTACGTCAACCCCGTCACCGGCGGCTACACGCTGGCGACCCTGTCCTGCGAGGCGCAACTGTTGAAGCCGGGCTGGGTCACGGGCACCCACCGGCACACCAGCACCGCGCTGTACCACGTGTTCCGCGGGCGCGGGCGGACGGCCGTGGGCGAGGGCTTCCTGGAGTGGGAGCAGGGCGACTCGTTCATGATCCCCAACTGGCAGTGGCACCGCCACGAGAACCCCTTCGAGGAGGAGGCGGTGGTCTTCTCCATGAACGACCGGCCGGTGTTGGAAGCGCTGGAGCTTTACCGGGATGAGCAACGTCCCGGCGGCGACCGCGGGCGCGGGTAGACCCCGCGGGGAACCCATGTCCTATCCTGACCTTCAAGAGCACTTGGCCAACCTCGAGGCCGCCGGACTGCTGCTACGCATCCGGCACCCCATCAACAAGGACACGGAGATGCACCCGCTGGTGCGCTGGCAGTTTCGGGGCGGCATTCCCGAGGCCGAGCGCAAGGCTTTTCTGTTCGAGCACGTGGTGGACGGCCACGGGCGCCGCTACGACATGCCGGTGGCGGTGGCGGCCCTGGCTGCCTCGCCCCAAGTGTACTCGGTGGGCCTGGGGCGTCCGGTGGACGAGATCCCCGACCTTTGGACCCACGCCCTGGCCCATCCCGTCGAGCCGGCCATCGTCGATTCCGCGCCGGTCCACGAGGTGGTGCTGCAAGGGAACGACCTCGACGTCGAGGGCGGCGGGCTGCTCCAGCTTCCGGTGCCCATCTCCACGCCGGGATTCGATAATGCGCCCTATACCACCTGCTCCCACTGGTTCACCAAGGACCCGGATACGGGCGTCCGCAACCAGGGCAACTACCGCGGGCAGATCAAGGGGCAGAAGCGCGTGGGGATGTACGCGGGCGTGCACCAGCACATCTTCCCGCACTGGGACAAGTGCCGCGAGCGGGGCGTGCCGCTGCAAGCCGCGCTGGTGGTAGGCGCGCCGCCGGTGGTGTCTTACGGCACCGTGCAGAAAGTGCCGCCGGGGGTGGACGAGATGGGTATCGCCGGCGGCCTGGCAGGGGAGCCCATCCAACTGGTCCGCTGCAAGACCGTGGACATCGAAGTGCCGGCAAACGCGGAGATCGTCATCGAGGGGCTCATCAACACCGATTTCATAGAGCCCGAAGGCCCCTTCGGCGAGTCCCACGGCTACCTGCACCCGCGCACCGTGTCGCCGTTCATGGAGGTGACGGCGATTACCATGAAGCGCAAGCCGGTGCTGTGCTCGTTCATCAGTCAGGTGACCCCCAGCGAGTCCAGCGTCATCAAGAAGGTGGGCTACGAGCCGTTGCTGCGCCGCTACCTGCGGGACACCGTGGGCATCAAGAGCGTGACCCAGGTGGCCATGCACGAGCCCCTCACCAACCTGCGGAAGCTGGTGATCGTCCAGATGCGCAAGCCCGCGGAGGGCGACGTCTGGCGCGCCCTCAACAGCATCGCCAACTATCAGCACGGCGTCGGCAAGATCGCCATCGCTGTGGACGAAGATATCGACCCCCACAACCTGGATGCCGTGTGGTGGGCCATCTGCTACCGCTCCAAGCCGCACCAGGACGTGCTCATCCTGCCGGGCCGGGTCAAGGGCCACTCGCCGCCGTTCGAGGACGAGGGCCACCTGATCACGGCCAAGGAACTCTTCTACCAGCCGGCAACGGACTCGGGCATGTTGATCAACGCCGTCCTCAAGGAGCCGTTCCCGCCCATCTCGCTGCCCAAGCGCGAGTTCATGGAGCACGCCCGGGAGCTGTGGAACCGGCTGGAGCTGCCGCCCCTGAAGCCCCAGGCGCCGTGGTACGGCTATTCGCTGGGCCAGTGGGACGACGAGTGGGAGGAGGAGGCGCAGCTTGCGGTGAACAGCGATTATCTCAAGACCGGCGCCAAGCTGGCCGGGCGCCGGGTGAAGCCGCGTTGACGGCGTTCGCCATGTCCAACTCCTGCCGGCTTCGGCTTGCCTGCCGCAACTACGATGGCGCCAACGCCATTCTTCGGGGCGTCCTCGACGTTCCGGGAATCGAGGTGGAGGCGGTGGAGCAGGTGAGCGTGCAGGCCATGTATCGGGGCGAGTTCGACGCCTCCGAGATGTCGCTTGCGGAGCTCATCTATTACACGTCGCGAAACCGGAACGACTTCATCGGCGTTCCGGTTTTTCCTTCGCGGATGTTCCGCCACGGTTTCATGGTCGTCCGGCGGGACGCCGGCATCGACACGCCGCAGGACCTCATCGGCAAGCGGCTCGGATTCCTGCGCTGGGTCCAGACCGCGGCGGTGTGGATCCGTGGGACGCTGATCCACGAGTACGGCGTGACGCCGGCCAACTCCCAATGGCACGCGGCCTCGCTGCATCACTGGGACGGCGACGTCGCCGAGACCTCGGTGAAGCTTCCCGGCGGCGCCGGCATCGAGGTGCTTCAGGGAGAGGGGAGCGCGGCCGACCGGGCCATGGCGGCGCTTCGAGAGGGGCGGTTGGACATGCTGGGGGTGACCGAAACGCAACTGCCGCTGCTGCTGTCCGACGCCGGGCTGAAGCGGTTGTTCGAGAATTATCGGGAAGTCGAAGCAGAGTACTTCCAGAAGACCCGGATCTTCCCGATCATGCATGTGCTTGTCGTCCGCAAATCGCTGGTGGAGCAGTATCCCGGGGTTCCGGCCGGGCTCTTTGAATTGTTCAGCCGGGCGAAGCGGCAGGCGCGGCAATGGTACGCCGACATGCCGAGCCTGGTGACGGTGTGGCGGCAGCACACCCTGGAGCAGGAACGCGCGGTGTTCGGAGGCGACCCGTGCCCCTACGGCCTGGACGCGAACCGCGACGTGCTCAACACGTTCATCGAATACTGCGAGGCCCAGGGGATCTGCGAGCGCAACCTCTCGCCCGAGGAGTTGTTCGCGCCCGAGACCTGGGAGTTGACGGAGCAGGAATAGAGTCCATTGGAGTCCATGGAGGGGTGAAAGATGGCAAGGCCGCAACGCAAGCAGGACCAGGAGCTGACCGCCTTTGACGATCTTCGGGTGTGGCTTGGGCAGGTGGAAGAGATGGGCCAGTTGGAACGCATCTCGGGCGCGCACTGGGACCTGGAGGTCGGCGCGCTCAACGAGATCATTTGTGAGCGGCTGCCCGCCCCTCCGGCGCTCCTGTTCGAGAACGTGGCCGGCCACGACGCCGACGGGCGCGTCCTGGCCAACATGATGGAGACCATGGAGCGGACCGCGCTGACCCTTGGCCTGCCCCTGGACCTCAGCACCATCGAGGTCATCGACCGGCTACGCACGCGACTGGGCAGTCTCGTGCCCCTCGAGCCCCGCGTAGTGGCCACGGGTCCGGTGATGGAGAACCGCAAGACCGGCAAGGACATCAACATCCTCGATATACCGGTGCCGCGCTGGCACTCGGGCGACGGCGGCCGTTATCTCGGCACCGCCCATCTGGTGGTTACGCGGGATCCGGAGACCGGCGCGGAGAACGTCGGCTGCTACCGCGTCATGGTCCATGAACCGGACAAGCTGGCGCTCTACATCTCCCCGGGCAAGCACGGGCGCATGCACATGGAGAAGACGCTCCGGGCAGGCAAGCCCGTGCCGGTTGCCATGGCCTTCGGCCAGCACCCGCTGATGTTCGTGGCCGCGTCCCAGGCGGTGCCTCCGGGCATGAGCGAGTACGCCTGGGCCGGCGGCCTCGTGGAGCAGCCCCTGAGCGTTATTGAGGCGCCCGTCACCGGCCTCAGAGTGCCCGCGGCCGCGGAGATCGTCGTGGAAGGGGAGATCGTTCCCGGCGACACCCGTCCCGAGGGACCCTTCGGCGAGTGGACCGGCTACTACGCCAGCGCCCGCCGGGCCGAGCCGGTGGTGCAGTTGAAGGCCCTCTATCACCGGGACGATCCGATCCTCACCGGGGCGCCGCCGTTCCGTCCCACCATCCACGGCATGTACCGCTCGATGCTGCGGTCGGCCATGATCTGGAACGGCGTCGAGCAGGGCGGGGTGCCGGACGTTTGCGGCGTGTACGTGCCGCCGCCGGCCCAGCGGTTCATGATCGTCGTGGCCGTCAGGCAGCGCTACCCCGGTCATGCCAAGCAGGCCGCGCTCATGGCGGCCCAGTGCCATGCGGGCGCCTATCTCGGCCGTTACGTGGTGGTAGTGGACGAGGACGTGGACATCACCAACCTGAACGAGGTGGTCTGGGCCATGTGCACCCGCTCCAACCCCGAGGAGTCCATCGACATCATCCGCCGCACCTGGAGCGGGCCGCTGGATCCCATCATCCCGCGGGACAAGAAGGGCCTCAATTCCCGGGCCATCATCGACGCCACCCGACCCTTCGAGTGGAAGGACCAGTTCCCGGCGGTGAGCCGGATCGACAAGGAGACCCACGGCGCCGTGTCCGGCAAGTGGAAGGACGAGCTGGACCGGGTGGTGCGGGGGCACGGACAATAGGCCGCGGGGCGGAGCCTTCGAGCAGATCATCTCGCCGGCCGCTGCCGCGCTCACGAGGAAGGAGCATGACATGAGCGATCCCATCAAGCTTTACGACTTCAAGACCTCGCCCAACTGTCAGAGGGTCAAGGTGGTTCTGGAAGAGAAGAAGCTGCCGTACGAAGCGATTCCCGTGGACCTTCGCAAGAAGGAGCAGAAGGAGCCCGGGTACCTGGCGTTGAACCCCTACGGCAAAGTGCCCGTCATCGTCGACGGCGACACCGTGCTCTACGAATCGTGCATCATCAACGAGTACCTGGAGGAGAAATACCCGGACCCGCCCCTCCTGCCCGAGGATCCCTCGTTGCGCGCGAGGATCCGGATCCTCATCGACTACGGTATCAACCACACCGATTCGGGCCATCAGGCCATCCGCCAGGAGATGACCAAAGCCGAAGGCGAACGGGACGGCGACGCCCTGGCGGCAGCCAAGGCCCTGTTTCTCCAGCAACTCCGACCCCTGGAGCGCGAGCTCGAGGGCAAGGAGTACATGGCGGGCGACTTCTCCCTGCTCGACGCGGCCCATGTGCCGCGGATCATGCGCCACCTCCAATGGGGCATCCTGCCGGACCCGAGCCTGCCGCTGTTGCACGCGTGGTACGAGCGCATGAAGGCGCGTCCGTCCGTGCAGGCTGTTCTCTAGGTCTAGGAAACTTCATAATATCTTGGAGGTTGCTGTGAGATGGTCCCGGAAAATTGGACAGGTAGCTAAGGTGTATTCCACCGACGGGAGGAGGGGATACGACATGGCAACACGACGCCCCTACACGGAGGAGTTCAAGGCGAAAGTATCGCTGGAAGCGTTGCGTGGGGAGAAGACTATCCAGGAGATCGCGGCGCGGCACAAGGTCCATCCGAACCAGGTGAGCGCCTGGAAGCAGCGAGGGGTGGAGGAGTTGCGGAAGGTGTTCTCGAAAGGAGGGGCGTTGATGCGTCGAATCGATGAACTGTTTCTGAACGACCCGTTCTACGGCAGCCGCCGATGGTCCGTCATTTGTGGCGGGATGGCGTCCGTACGGGTCGCCGCCGGGTCCGGCGTCTGATGCGGTTGATGGGGCTTCAGGCCATCTACCAAGCGCCCCGGACCAGTGTGCTCAAAGACGCCGGTATGGCATCTCCATGGACGGCCGGGGACGATGCCTGGACAACATCTTCATCTGGCGCTCCCTTAAGTACGAAGCCGTCTATCTGCACGAACTCACATCAGGCTTAGCAGCCGGCTGAGGCCTATGAGAACGGCAGGCCAGTGGATGGAACGGATCAGCCTCATGGCTCATCCGCCCCTCCACCGGCTTAACCACAACAGGAAGACGTGTTAACCAGAACTCTGACGGCATGATAAACTCTGGAATACACCTTATTTCGGCCGCCATTCTGTCCAATGAATCGGGACCACCAGTACCACTCCGGAGGTTCGACTATTTCTGCCTAAACAACCCGGTTGCTGGAGCATAGCAATTGGGCAAGGAGAGAGCTACGCACGCCATGAACGTATCTATAGCTACTCAACGCGGCCTGCAATATCCGAGCGGGACTGAATTTTTCTCCCCTAGCGAGCGTTTCCCTGAATATCCATTCGAGCCCATCTCGAAGGTGGAGAATCCGGTTTACCGGATGGTGAGACAGGTACTGGCGGATGCCGGGCTGGACCGACATCGCTTTGGTAGTTCTTCGTGGAATCCACTAGGGAGCTATATATTGCCTCATAGCCGCGTGTTCATTCTCTGTAACTTTGTTTACCACAGGAGATCGACGGAAACTGCACGTTGTTTTCTAGCCAAGTGTATTCATGGCTCGGTCCTGCGCGCATTGATCGATTATGTGTTAATTGCCACTGGACCAGACGGAAAAGTTGTATTTGGAAATGCCCCCCTACAGTCTTGCCGGTGGTCTAATGTGCTTGCAGACACCGGTGCGGATCGTGTGATTGAGTTCTACGCTGCGCAGGGGGCTTATGTGCGTGCCGAGGATCTACGGCTCTTTGTGGCAGAAAAGGGGGTTCTTGGAAATACCAAGAGGGTTTATAGTCGTGATGTAGAGTCGCCGGCAGTTTTCTTTGATCTGGGTGAGAACAGCTTGCTGGCAAAGGGGAAGGGGTTGATGTCTCCTTTCCGTGTCATGGACTACAATCCTGATCGGACGGACCGCTATCATTCTGGAGGTTCCCATGTATATGTGATCAATCGGTCCGTACTCGATGCGCAAGTTGTAATCAGTTTGCCAAAGCTGAAGGTCCATGAAAAGGTTGGTCTGACCTGTGTGTTGAAAGGGTTTGTCGGTGCCGTTGGCCACAAGGATTGTTTGGCACACCATCGCTTTGGATCGCCGTTGCGTGGGGGCGACGAGTTTCCGACAAAACACGCTTTCGCAAGTCCTCTTTCGAGTTTCCATGACTGGCTGCACCGCCGGGAACCGGGGGCTCCCTTGCAGGGGTGTATGGAGAGCCTGCAATACTTGCTAAATGGTTCCTTGCGGCGACTTGGAGTGATTCGTGGGGGGGCTTGGCACGGCAATGATACCGCATGGCGGATGACGCTTGATCTCGCTCGAATAGTGCAATCTGGAGATCATCTTGGGATTTTACATCAGAACGTGCAACGACGACACTTGGCGCTAATCGATGGTATCGTCGGTGGCGAAGGTAACGGGCCTCTTGCGCCGAGACCCGTGGACTGTGGGACGTTGATATTCGCAGACGAACCGGCCCTAGCTGACCGGGTTGCATGGAGACTGATGGGTTACCGACCGGAGGCTCTGCCGCTGCTACAGGCCCCCGATATGCCACTACAGCAGCCTGCTTCAGTAGACATGGGGTCGCGGGTGTATCAGAATGGAGTGGTTGTAGTCGAAGAGAAGTTAACACCTGTACTGTCACGGCCATTCATGGTCCCTCACGGATGGCGGTCCTACTTGAGGAAGTGGACTCTATGACGTTAGATTGGTAGCGTGCGACGCGCACGGCTGCCACACGACACTGCTGTTTGCAATGATGGGCAGGATTTCCAAGTCTCGATTGATGGTTCTTGATCGCGTTCATCGAAGGTGGTCGTCCTCTCGAATCGCACAATACCAACTTGAACGAATCAACAGTTTGTGGAAGTGGTCGGTACAAAACATCCCGTACTATCAAAATTTGACCAAACAGTTTAACCTACCCAAAGCATTTGATTCGTTGCGCCAATACATGGCTGTGATGCCGCCGCTTACCAGGGAGGTTTTCCAGGACAGGAGTATCCTCTACTGGCACCAGAACCCTCGTCCGAATCGCAAGCGGATAACTGGTGGAAGCACAGCAATGCCGATACAGATTCCCACCTGGAAGACAGAGTATGATGAGAACAGAGAGGATGCGTGGCTTGCCCGATCATGGTACGGAATTGACCCAGGTGATCGTCTATTGTTATATTGGGGACATGCGCACTTACTGGGGGAGGGATGGAGAAGAGTCCTGAACGGCTACATCCGGTCGATCAAGGATCGAATTCAAAACTACAAGAGATACTCTTGCTACGATATGTCGGACTCCGCGTTGAGAAAGGCTGGAGATTACCTCGTCAAGTCTAATGCCCATTTTATAATTGGCTACTCATGCTACCTGGATCGCTTGTCAAGGATAAACAGTCACTTATCCTCAGCCATTGCTGGTTTGGGTTTGAAAGCGGTAATTGGCGCAGCAGAAGGGTTTCCCTTCGAGGATTCGAAAACACGGATCGAGAATACCTTTCACGCGCCGCTGGGAATGGAGTACGGTTCCGTTGAAACGGGCCTCATTGCGCACACTCATCCGACAGGTGGTTATCGGGTACTCTGGAACAGTTACCTGCTCGAATATGCCGCTGGATCGGCGTTACAGGAGGTTTTTGTCACATCCTTGTTTCGACGCTGTACGCCACTTTTCCGCTACAAGTTGAACGACCTATACGAAGTCGGGGACAGGTTCCGACTGGCTGCGAACTGTTCAACTCTCTCCTTTGACCGGGTTGTCGGGCGCAGCAATTCTTTCGTCGTGTTACCTGCTGGCCGGATTTTACACTCCGAAGCAGTTTCTCATGTTGTCCGCAGTGTGCCAAAGATCACCGGCTATCAATTCGTATGCTGGCGGGATAGAACCTCGTTACGAGTAACAACCAACGAGCCCCTCAATGTAGACGATGTTCAAAAAATCCGCAATATGGCGCGTCAGGTCGACCCCCAGTTTGGTGAAGTCCTGAATGTAGCGGAGGTCCGCAGTCTTACGCATTCCGTAGCCGGAAAAACTCCGATGATTCTTATCAAAGATGAGCCATATGAGGTGGTCTCGGAAAATTGGACAGGTTGCTAAGGTGTATTCCACCGACGGAAGGAGGGATACGAAATGGCAACACGACGTCGCAACACGGGGGAGTTCAAGGCGAAAGTATAGCTGGAAGCGTTGCGAGGGGACAAGACGATCCAGGAGATCGCGGCGCGGCACAAGGTCCATCCGAACCAAGTGAGCGCCTGGAAGCAGCGAGGGGTGGAGGGGTTGCGGGAGGTATTCTCGAAGGGAGCGGAGCGGTCTCGGGGGGACCCTGAGGCGGAGGTTCGGGATCTGCATGCGAAGGTCGGGGAGTTGACGGTGGAGCGGGATTTTTTGGCCAAAGGGCTCAAGTAGTGAGCCGGGAGGGACGCAGGGCCACGGTCCGGCGCTGCCATCCGAAGCTCAGCTTGAGCTGTCAATGCCGCTTGCTTTCCTTGAGTCGATCCTTGCTGTACCACAGGCCCAAGGGGGCGAGCCCGCAGAACCTGGCGTTGATGCGTCGCATTGACGAGCTGTTTCTGAACGACCCGTTCTACGGCAGTCGCCAGATGGTCCGTCATTTGTGGCGGGATGGCGTCCGTACGGGTCGCCACCGGGGGTTCGGCGTCTGATGCGGTTGATGGGGCTACAGGGCATCTAGCAAGCGCCCCGGACCACCACCCGGCATCCCCGGCACCGGGTCTACCCCTATCTTCTCAAGAGGCTCGCCATCAAGCGGCCCAATCAGGTCTGGGCGGCGGACATCACCTACATTCCCGTTCAGCGCGGCTTCTTGTACTTGGTAGCCGTCATGGACTGGGCCACCCGTCGAGTGCTCTCCTGGCGGCTGTCCAACACCCTGGATGCTCGGTTCTGCGTCGAGACTCTGGCTGACGCCATGGAGCGCTACGACCGGCCTCAGATCTTCAATACCGACCAGGGCAGCCAGTTCACCAGCATCGAGTTCACCGGTGTGCTCAAAGACGCCGGGATCGCCATCTCCATGGACGGCAGAGGACGATGCCTGGACAACATCTTCATCGAGCGTCTCTGGCGCTCCCTCAAGTACGAGGTCGTCTACCTGCACGAACTCACCGATGGCTTCGCGGCCCAACGGGTCATCGGAACCTGGATGGACTTCTACAACAACATCAGGCCCCACTCCGCCCTCGCTGGCGCAACCCCGACCGAGGTCTATGAGAACGGCAAGCCGTTGGAGGGAGCGGATCAGCCCCATGGCTCACCCGCCCCTCCACCGGCTCGACCACATCACGAAGACATGATAACCAGGACTCTGGCGGCATGACCAACTCTGGAATACACCTTATTTCAGCCGCCATCCTGTCCTATGAACCGGATCACCTCAGAGACCCTCCCCGGCGTTTACCGTCCGTCGCCATTTTCTTTTTGCCGCTATGTATTGCCCCAAACGGGTTGCGGCGCCGGTGTTCCAGCGGAATCATGCGGCATGGCGAAATTCCGAAAGAGTCTTCACGCAGGTAAGGGTTTCGGGGCGCGGTGGCGTCGGCAGGCGCCAGCTGTGACGAAGCCATGCCCGAGGGCGCGGGCGCTGCGGGGTGATTGGGGTTAGGTCCCCTCACCACCGAAGCCGACGCGGCGGTTAGGTCACCGGCCGTAGTGCGATGGGCGACTACCGGCCGTACCGCAACCGAGCCCCGCGGGCGCGCCTTGCCGACCGTCAGTCGGCTTTCTTGGAACTTACGATGGCCTTATTCGCGTTGAAGAATGACGATTTGAGGAGCGGGGAAAGGATGAAGGTCAAGGGGGGCGTCAGCCATTCGGGCAACCCCGTTGGTCGTATCAAATAGCCACGGACATAGGAGCTGACCGGCCAAGAAAGCTCATTGCACTGCTTGATATGCGTATCGACAAATCCAGCTTTCTGAAGCAAATGGTGTAAGGCTTGCGGGGTGTAATTTTCCAAATGGTAAATGGAGGTTCGTCCACGTTGCCAGATTCGCCCGATCCGGCTGACCACGGGCAATCGTTGCAGGAAATGCATGATCCGGTCGCTACGGCTTACCACCGGCGTGTGAAAATAAACGACCCCACCCGGCTTCAAGACCCGGTAGCAGGCATCGAATAGCAACTGAGGCTCCGGTACGTGTTCGGCAACATCCAATAACGTCACCACATCGAAGTGGTCCGATGGTATGGTGCTGTAGTCATGGTCGCTGTAGGAGTTTCCCGGAAAAGAGGGAGGGGACGGAGAGTCGAGAGGGATTTCATGCCCCGCTAAATGGGTGAAGCCGGCATCGGCCAAGCGTTTCAAAAAAAGCCCAAGTCCTGCTCCTACGTCAAGGATGTTTGCGAAGCGTGTCTGTGTTCGCAGTAGGTATTCGACCGCAACATCCATTTTCCTGTTGTTCTCTTTTTCAATTTCACGGTAGTAGGCGGCCATGTCCATAATTGCGTAGGCATTAGTCAGATCACAAGAACTGAACTGGGTACCTACGAAAACGGAGCCGCAAAATTTGCACTTGCAATGGCGAATCGTTTTCTGCTCTCCGGGCACGTGGTTAGGCGTATCGCACAGGACCCTGCAATCATCTGCGCCGCACACACGGCATCTTAACTCCCGAACCATCATTCCCCACACAGTACAGGCTTACCGGGCCGTACCGCAACCGGGCCACGGCCCCGCGTCCCGCCATCTCGCCACGGGCATACCGGGCGGGCATGGCCGTGGACTTCCACCGGCCGGCTACCTGCATCTCAGCGAGGCCCACGCCCGCGCTGGCGAGAGACTAAGCGGCGCCCACCCGCAACGAATGACCGCTCACGCGGCCGGTGACGCCGGCATCGGCGGCCCGGGCTGCCACGGTCCGTCGCATGGACCGCGCGGTGATCCCGATCCAGGATCCGCCCGCCACCTTTGCGATCCGCCGAAACAGCGGTCCTTCCTCAATGAGGTGGTCCCGGAAAATTGGACAGGTTGCTAAGGTGTATTCCACCGACGGAAGGAGGGATACGAAATGGCAACACGACGTCGCAACACGGGGGAGTTCAAGGCGAAAGTATAGCTGGAAGCGTTGCGAGGGGACAAGACGATCCAGGAGATCGCGGCGCGGCACAAGGTCCATCCGAACCAAGTGAGCGCCTGGAAGCAGCGAGGGGTGGAGGGGTTGCGGGAGGTATTCTCGAAGGGAGCGGAGCGGTCTCGGGGGGACCCTGAGGCGGAGGTTCGGGATCTGCATGCGAAGGTCGGGGAGTTGACGGTGGAGCGGGATTTTTTGGCCAAAGGGCTCAAGTAGTGAGCCGGGAGGGACGCAGGGCCACGGTCCGGCGCTGCCATCCGAAGCTCAGCTTGAGCTGTCAATGCCGCTTGCTTTCCTTGAGTCGATCCTTGCTGTACCACAGGCCCAAGGGGGCGAGCCCGCAGAACCTGGCGTTGATGCGTCGCATTGACGAGCTGTTTCTGAACGACCCGTTCTACGGCAGTCGCCAGATGGTCCGTCATTTGTGGCGGGATGGCGTCCGTACGGGTCGCCACCGGGGGTTCGGCGTCTGATGCGGTTGATGGGGCTACAGGGCATCTAGCAAGCGCCCCGGACCACCACCCGGCATCCCCGGCACCGGGTCTACCCCTATCTTCTCAAGAGGCTCGCCATCAAGCGGCCCAATCAGGTCTGAGCGGCGGACATCACCTACATTCCCGTTCAGCGCGGCTTCTTGTACTTGGTAGCCGTCATGGACTGGGCCACCCGTCGAGTGCTCTCCTGGCGGCTGTCCAACACCCTGGATGCTCGGTTCTGCGTCGAGACTCTGGCTGACGCCATGGAGCGCTACGACCGGCCTCAGATCTTCAATACCGACCAGGGCAGCCAGTTCACCAGCATCGAGTTCACCGGTGTGCTCAAAGACGCCGGGATCGCCATCTCCATGGACGGCAGAGGACGATGCCTGGACAACATCTTCATCGAGCGTCTCTGGCGCTCCCTCAAGTACGAGGTCGTCTACCTGCACGAACTCACCGATGGCTTCGCGGCCCAACGGGTCATCGGAACCTGGATGGACTTCTACAACAACATCAGGCCCCACTCCGCCCTCGCTGGCGCAACCCCGACCGAGGTCTATGAGAACGGCAAGCCGTTGGAGGGAGCGGATCAGCCCCATGGCTCACCCGCCCCTCCACCGGCTCGACCACATCACGAAGACATGATAACCAGGACTCTGGCGGCATGACCAACTCTGGAATACACCTTATTTCAGCCGCCATCCTGTCCTATGAACCGGGACCACCTCAGTCTTGGTGCTCAATGTCAAGCGGTTGCAGCCGATGATGGCGAGATAAACGCTGGTTTGAGACCGCTGTCATCAAAAAAGAGGGGCCATTCGCCGATGTTGAGCGTAGTTAGAACCATCCCAAGTTCTCACTCCCGAACCTCGGACTCCTTCGCTGCCACCCTCCGACCCTCCACCCTGATCATCGCTTCGCCAACCCTGCTGGCGGTTCTCTATTATTGCCTCAGCAACTCCTACGGCGGAGACTCCTAGGTGAACCGCCCCGGGCCGCAGATCGTCCTCCTCGGCATCGGGCACACCAACGCCCACGTCCTTCACATGTGGCGCAGGGCTCCCATTCCCGACGCCCGACTGGTGTGCGTCTCGAGCTTTGCCGTGGCCACCTATTCGGGGATGCTGCCCGGGACGTTGACCGGCCAGTACCCACCCGGGAGGCTGGAGATCGATCTCCGGAGTCTCGCCAACGCCGCCCGGGCCGAACTCGTGGTGGAGCCTGCACGCGCCGTGGATATCGAGGCTCGATCGGTGCGCTTCGAGGAGCACGGGCCCGTGAGGTTCGACGTGTTGTCCGTCGGGGTCGGGTCGGTTCCGGGCACCGCGGGCATTGCGGTGTCCGGGGCGGCATGGGTGCCGGTCAAGCCCATGCAGACGTTTCTCATGCGGCTTTACGAGCGTTTGCAGGGGCTCAGCCGGCGGCGACCGGAAGGGGTCCGGGTGCTCGTCATGGGCGGCGGCGTGGGCGGTATCGAGATCAGCCTGTGCCTGCCCTCCTACATTCGCCGGGTGCTGGGAGCGGTGCGCCATACCGTGAGCGTGGTCGACGCCCGAGAGCGCATCGGCCGCGGGTTGTCCCCCCGGGCCTTGCGCAAGGTGGAGAGCCTGCTCGCGGCGCGCAACGTGAACGTCATCGCCGGCAAGCGAGTGATACGGGTCAGCGACGAAGATGTGGTTTGCGCCGACGGCCACCGCATCCCAGCGGACTTGGTTGTGCTGGCCACCGGCGCGGCGCCGCCGCCGGTGTTGGAGAGCATGGCCCTTCCGAAAGACCCGAGAGGTTTCCTGCTCACCCGCGACACCCTCCAGTCGACCGGCGCGGCGAATGTCTTTGCGGTGGGAGATAGCGGCGCCGTGGCAGGGGGCGGCGCGCCCAAGGCGGGAGTGTACGCGGTCCGGCAGGGGCCGGTCCTCTGGCGCAACATCGGCTCGCTCACGCGCGGTGAGGCGTTGGCTCGCCATGAGCCGCAGCATGATTTCCTGCGGCTTCTCAACACCGGCGACGGCAAGGCGCTGATGGACTACAAGGGACGGGCGGTCCACGCCCGCTGGTGCCGGCTCCTCAAGCACTGGATCGACGGTCGTTTCATGTCGCGCTTTCGCGTCACCCGCAAGGAATAGTCCGCCCCGGCGGCCGGATTCCCAGGCACACGGCGGCGCCGGTGAACGCCATGAGCAGGCTGGCCAGGAACATGCCCGCGTAGGACCCGGTGGCGTCGTATGCGAGCCCTCCCAGCAGAGCGCCCAGGGCGCCGCCCGTGTGGTGGACCCAAAGGATGGCGCCGGTGATCAGGCCGATGTTCCTGACGCCGTAGTAGTCGCCGGTCATGGCCGCGGCAAGCGGCGCCGTGGCCATCAGGGTGAACCCCATCAACAAGGCGGCCGTGTACAGGGCGGTTTCTCCGGACGAGAACATCAGCAACCCGAAGCAGACCGCGCGCAGGACGAACATGAAGGAGAGGGGAATGCCGTGCCCCGCCTTCTCCGTCAGCGCCGGGAAGGCCAGCACGCCCAGCAGGCTGAGCAGGCCGGCCAGGCCCTGGACGTTCGATGCGTGCTGGTTGGTCAGGCCGGCATCGGTGGCAAAGGGGATGAAATGGGTAACGAAGAAGAAGTCCTGAAAGCCACAGATAAAGTATGCGACGGCGACGAAGAGGAAGCTTCGGGAGAGGAAGGCCTCTCTGGGCGGCAGTTCGGCGGCAGGGGGCGCGCCCGCGGCCCGTGCCGCGGCGATGCCGGTCTCATACGGCGATTGGGAGACGTCCGCGGGCTCTTTCTTCATGACCGCGAGCGCCACTGGAACGACCACCGCAGAGACGAGGATTCCGAGGCCGGTCCACGAGCCGCGCCAGCCGAAGTGCGCGAGAGAGTAGGCCAACGCCGGGATGACGGCGAAGTGTCCGAAGGACGTGCCCGTGACGGCGACGCCGCCGATCAAGCCGCGGAGACTCTTGAACCACCGGGAGACGGTTGACGACACCACGCCGATGGTGATTCCCGATACGCCTACGGCGGTAACGACGCCGTAGTAGAGGTAAAGCTCCGGGATCGAGTTGGTGCGGGCGGTCAGGAAAAGACCCGCGGAAGCGACCAGGGCGGAGACCGAGAACAGCAACCGCGGTCCGTACCGGTCCAGCAGTCTTCCCGCCACCATTTGCCCGAAGCCGAACACGAGCATGTTCAGGGTGTAGGCGAACGTGATGGCGCCCCGGTCCCACCCGAATTCGGCCGCCAGTGGCTTGACCAGGACCCCGAAGGAAAAGCGCACGCCGCCGTCGACGACCAGTATGAGAAAGCCTCCCAGCAGGATGAGCCAGCCGTAGAAGAACGGGTACGCGGACGGTGAACGAGCTCGATGGGGGAATCCTGCGCGGCTTGGCATGCGAATCAGTCGGGCAGGACGCCACACTAGAGCACGGCGATCTCTTCGCCGGGCCGGATGACGCCGCCCTTGACCACCAGCGCGCAGATGCCGCTCTTGCCGGCAAGGGCCCGGGTCATGCCCGGTTCGGTAATGGATTGGATATACGCGCACGGCGGCCGCGGCCGGTCGAAGGCCAGCACCGCGTCTCCGGCGCGAAAGGCGCGTCCCGCCAGTTCGGCAAGGCGGATGCCGCGGGTGACGATATTGCGCCGGTGCTCGCCGTTGAGCACGCGCAGGTCCGAGGCGGCTGCTACGGCTTCCAGGTCTTCGGCTTCGATGAGGGTTACCTGGCACTCGTCCCAGCCGCTGTAGTAACCCACCCGCTCACAGTAGCGGTCGCCCTTGAGCCCCATGCCGGCAACGGCCTCCGCCTGATCCACCTTCTGCATGCGTGCGCTGCCTTCGGGCGCGATGTAGATTTCGTAGACGGTTCCCAAGACGCCGCTTTCCTCGTGCTTGCGGCGCGCCGTCCGGGCCGCTATTCGGCAGGACGGCGCCACGTGAAGATCAAGGCTGTTCATCCATAGCAGATCCGGTTCGCCCGGATCAATGAAAGGCCCGGGTTCGATCCCGCATCCACCGGCTCCGAAAGGAGAGGGAGCAAGAGGGGTACACTGGACAACCCGGTCGGCGACCGGTAGGAGGACCTATGCTCGGCACCATCCTCCTCGTCATCCACATCGCCGCCGGTTCGGTTGCCTTGACAACGGCGCTCATGGCGCTGGCCACGGCCAAGGGAGGCGTCAACCACGTAAGGGCGGGACGGGTCTATGCCGTTGCAATGGCGTTGGTCTGCGGCGCCGCGCTGCCGCTGGCGATACTCGGGGCCGACGCGCTCCTGTCGCTGATCGCCGTATTCAGCTTCTATCTGGTGTTCGCCGGCTGGCGCTTTGCCCGGAACCGGAGCGGACGTCCGCAGCCGGTGGACTGGGTCGCGGCCGCGGTCATGGGGCTCACCGGGCTGGGGATGTGGGGCTACGGCGCCGCACTTTTCCTGCAGGGCAACTCTCAGTGGGTCACGATGGCGCTGTTCGGGACCATCGCGGCGGCGCTGAGCGCCGCCGACGTCCGCTTTCATCGCGCCCGGCGAGGGTCCGGCAAGCGGCGCATCGCCCGGCATCTCACCAACATGCTGGCGGGAACCATCGCCACCGTCACCGCAGTCGTGGTCGTCAACGTGGATACCCGCCCCGTATGGCTGGCCTGGACCCTTCCCACCATCGTCATCACTCCGCTGATCGTCTGGTGGAACGTGCGAGTCGCGCGAGGGATGGGGGGTCGGTGACGTCGAAGGACGTTGGCGGTCCCTCCCGGCGTTCGATGGCGTCCCGTTGCTCCATCAGGTTCACCTGCGGGTAGCCCGGCTCCTTGAAGTTGCCGCTGCCGAAGTTCAGGCGCACCACGGGATGGCGCACGGGCTGGTGCCGTTGCGTTCGCCGTCGCGGTAGAGTACGTCAAGACACGTACCGGAGTGCGGCGTGACGAGATTGAAGACTCCTTTATGTGACGTGCTCGGGATCGAGCACCCGATCATCCAGGCGGGGATGGGCTGGGACAGCCGCGGGTCCACGACGCCGCCGAAGCTGGTGGCCGCGGTGTCCAATGCCGGAGGTCTGGGGGTCATCGGCGGCAGCCCGCTGCAACCGGAATTCATACGGGAGCGCATCCGGCGGACCCAGGAGCTGACGGACCGGCCCTTCGGCGTGGACATCACCCTGCCGCGGCTTGCGCAAACACCCTATGCGGACGTGGGCAACGTTCGGGAATTCCTGGAGCGGACCCATCCCGAGCACGTGAGCTTCGTGCGCGCGGCCATCGAGGAGTTCGGGCTGGAGACGCAAGGCCCCGATCCATGGTCCAAGGTCAAGACGCCGGACATGGTGCGGCGCCAGTTGGACGTGATTCTGGAGGAGGGGGTGCCGGTCCTGGCGGTGGGTCTGGGGGATACCGCGGAGGTGGTGCCCCTGGCTCACGCCCGGGGCATGAAGGTCCTGGCCCTTTGCGGCAACGTGAAGCAGGCGGTGGGGCACGCGGCCAACGGCGTGGACGTGATCGTTGCCCAGGGTTACGAGGCCGGAGGCCACACCGGGAGGATCGCGAACTTTCCCCTGATACCCCAGGTGGTGGACGCGGTTCGTCCCACTCCGGTGGTGACCGCCGGAGGCATCGCCGACGGCCGCGGTCTGGCCGCGGCCCTGAGCCTGGGCGCGGTGGGGGTCTGGTGCGGGACGGTGTTCCTGGCGAGCCGCGAGAGCGACATCCACGACGATTACAAGAGCCAGCTCATCCAGGGGAGGACCGAGGATTTCGTGCTCGATCGTTACCCCAGCGGGAAGCCGAGCCGCCACTACCGCAGCCCGGTAATCCGGCAATGGGAGGCGTCAGGCCTGACGGCGTTGGAAATGCCGTTTCAGGGGGTGCTCAACGATCAGTTTCGGGTGGCTGCCGAAAGCGGCAGCCGGGTCGACGTCATGAGTGTCCCGGGAGGACAGATAGCGGGGTTGCTGGGAGAAAGGGACGTGCGGCCCGCGGGCGAGATCGTGGCGGCCATGGTCCGCGAAGCCGCGGAGGTACTCGGCGCCGGAGCGGCCCTGGTGACGGGTGATGGAGGGTCCGAATGATCCGGGAGCGCATGAGCAGGGCCACATCCAACGGGTTGAGACCTTCGTGAGCGTTCAACCGTAGCGCGAGGACGGGTAATGGACATCGATCCGGTCCAGTATGAAGTTTTTCTGCATCGGCTGTGGGCCGTCGGAGAGGAAGGGCGCCAGACCCTCCAGCGGGTCACCGCTTCTCCCATCGTGGCCCAGGGCGGCGAGGTCATGAGCTCGTTCTACGATACCGAGGGGAAGATGGTGCTGGCCTGCTCGGGTCACCTGAGGTTCGCCGGCGCCACCTCCGACGCCATCAAGTACCTCATCGAGTGGTACGGCGAGTCTCCCGGCTTCTTCGACGGCGATCAGATCTTCTTCAACGACCCCTACGTGGCCGGCTCCCACACCTACGACATGATGGTCATCAAGCCCATCTTCCACCGCGGCGAGTTGATCGCCTGGACCGCCACCAGCACCCACACCGCGGATACCGGCGGGCTGCTTCGGGGCGCCGCCTCCGAGATCTTCCACGAGGGCATCCGCATCCTCGGCGTCAAGGTGGTGGAGAAGGGCGAGTTTCGCGAGGACATCTTCAGAACGCTGACCGAGCAGTGTCGCGACCCGCAATACGTGGGCCTCGACGTGAAGGCCATGATCGCGGGCAACAACGTGTGCGGCAAACGCTACCTGGAGATGCTGGAGAAGTTCGGTCCGGAGTTCCTCCAGGCCGCGGGACAGAAGACCATTCGGGATTCGGAGGACATGGCGCGGGCCAAGCTCCGCTCCCTGCCGGACGGCCAATGGGTGTCGCGAATCTATACCACGGCGCTGAACAAGCAGACCGGCAAGGCCATGCCCATCCGGGTGATGTGCACCGCCGCCAAGGAGGGGGACCGGCTGAAGCTAGACTTCGAGGGCAGCAGCCCGCAGATGGCCAACGACGCCAACTCCACCTTGCCCAGCACCATGGCCCACGTGGGCGTGGCGCTGACCAACACGCTCTTCTGGGACGTGCCCTGGAGCGACGGGAAGCTCGCGCCGGTGGAGGTGTCCGTGCCCGAGGGGACGGTGCTCAACTGCGTGTTTCCCGCGGCCTGCGGCTTTGCGCCCTGGATCGGCGAGAAGCTGGTCGCCGCGGTGGTCGAGTGCATGGCCAAGATGCTCTACGCCGCCGGCCGCGCCGAAGACGTCAACGCGAGCTGGTACGGCCTCTGGGCCGCGGGCGGGCCGGGGTATTTCCCCGGCGGCACCAACCGCGAGGGCATCCGCACCGCCCAGGGGATCTACGACATCCACGGCGGCGGCCTGGGCGCTGCGCCGCACCGGGACGGCGTCAACACCGGCGGGCACATGAACATCCCGTCCGGCGGCATCAGCGACGTGGAGCGTATCGAGATGCAATATCCGCTCCTCTACTTCACCCGCAACCACAATATGGACGGCCCGGGAGCCGGCAAGTACCGCGGTGGATTGGGCAGCTTCCGCGTCACCATGGTGTACGGCTCACGGGACTTCACCAATGACTACAAGCCCTACGGCGGCGTCCCCCAGGGCGCTTTCGGACTGTTCGGCGGATACCCTGTGGGGAGCGGGGCGTTCCGGGCGATCTTTACCCCGGCCGCGGACGTGTTGGAGCGGATGAAGGGGAGTGACTACCCTACGCATCCCGGTCAGGTGGTGGCGGACGGCTGGGGCGAGGTCCACATTCCGGAGGGCACGCCGGAGCGGCTGGCGGTGCCCGAGTTCAGCCTGATGTCCGACTTCACAGCCAGCGGCGGCGGTTTCGGCGACCCCCTGGAACGGGAGCCGGAGCGGGTGGCCCGGGACGTGAAGATCCGGGCGGCGTCGAAAGAGACCGCGGAACGCATCTACGGTGTCGTCCTCGATCCCGGGGACCTGTCCGTGGACGCGGCCGCCACCGACGAAAAGCGTCGAGCGATACGCGCCGAGCGTCTCGCCGCGGGAACGCTCCTCGCTCCATCCGGGCTCGCCGACGGCCGCCGGGACTGGCGTTCGACGCTCAGGATGCACGAGTACCTGGAAATCGTATCGGACACGGCGCCGGGGGCGCTCGGCGACCGGGCCATTCGCTGCCTCTCCTGCGGCTATCTGTTCTGCGGCCCGCAGGAGAACTACAAGAAGCACAGCGTCCGGTTGGTGGTGAGTCCGGAGGAAATTTCGGGGACCCGGCTCCCCTCCGGCGAGGACTACCTGGGGCGTTTCCACCTGTACGTGTGTCCGGGTTGCGCCACCCTGCTCCAGGTGGACGTATACTGTCCCGCCCTCGGCGGCGAGGAAGACCTCATGGACATCGCCGTGGCCGTGGGGCCTTCCGACCAGGTTTGAGAAGGCGGTCGCGGACCCGCTGATCCGCGACCGCCGGGGAGTGAGGCGCCGTCACCCGGAATCGGAGCGCCGGTAGGCGGTGTTGGTGCCGCCGCTCTGTGAGCGGAGATATCCCTCCACGTCCGCGAACGAATCCATCATCAACTGTTGCCGCGCGGCCACGAGCTGGTCCATGCGCATGGCCTGGGGCAGGGGCAGATCGCGGCCCATCTGGACGGCGATCTTGGCGCACGCCAGGGCCGCGGGGTGACGTGAGCCGATCTCTCCGGCGAGCCGGAGCGTGACCGCCTCCAGTTCGGCCTCCGGCACGGATGCCGACACGAGGCCGAAGCGGTCCGCCTCCGCGCCGGAAAAGTTCCGCCCGCTCAGGTGCATGAGCGCCGCCTTCTTGGCCGGGATGCCGGCGTGATGGAGCGAGCTGAGCGCCATCTGCCCGAAGCTCCCCCGCAGGATCTCGGGCATGCCGATCTTCGCGGTGTCCGCGGCGATGGCGATGTCGTGGGCGGTCATGAGCGCCATGCCGCCGCCCAGGCAGTAGCCGTGCACCTGGGCGATGGTGACCTTGGGATAGTTCCGGAAGCTCTCGTAGAAGATCATGTTGGGGTGGGAGCGGTCCCAGTCGCGCGGCGGCTCGTTGTGGAGCTTCCGCAGGTCGTGCAGGTCCGCCCCGGCGCAGTAGGCGGGTCCGTTCCCCCGGGTGACCACCACGCGGACCTCGGGATCGTCCCGGACCGTTTCGAGGGCGTCGAGGATCTCGCCGGTCAGCGCGTGGTTGAGGGCGTTGCGCTTCTCGGGCCGGTCGAAGTTGAGCCGCACCACGCCGTCGCGGATCCGTTCCAGCACCAGGTTCGACCCTTGTTTCGTCATTCCGGAATCCTCCCGTCCGGGGCCTCGTAGTAGTGCCGGTAGTACCAGTCGGCGATTTCGCCCGCAGTGGTCTTCCACACGCCGTCGTGGGAGCAGATGTAGTCCAGGGCCCGGTCCAGGGAGCCGATGCGGAAGGGCATGGCAGTGACGTACGGGTGCAGCGGGATGGCCATGACCCGCCCGCCGTTCCCGCCTTCCCGGTAGAGGGTGTCGAACTGGTCGCAGACGATCCGGTAGTACTCCGCCGGCGTGTGGTTGGCGTGGACGAACATGGAGATATCGTTGATCCCCTGCTGGTACGGCACCGTGATCATGCGGCCGGCCTTGACGCGCATGGGGACGGGCTGGTCGTCGCAGCCCCAGTCGCACACGTACTCGAACCCTTCCGCGGCCAGGTGATCCGGGGTGTCGTAGCTTTCCGCAAGCCCCGGACCCAGCCAGCCCTTGGGCGCCTTGCCCGTGGCGTGGGTGATGATATCGCGTACCTTGCGTATGACCTTGCGCTCCTTCTTGGCGCTGTACCTGTTCATCCGCGTGTTGTTGTTCATGCCGTGGCCCAGCCACTCCCAGGAACGCTTGTTGCCCTCCTCGATGATGGCCGGGTGCTGCGCGCAGACCTCGGCGTTCAGCAGCACGCTGGCGCGCAGGTCGTACCGGTCGAACACTTCCATCATGCGAAACACCCCCACCCGCGAGCCGTAGTCCCTCAGGGAATAGGACTGCACGTCGGGCAGGGGCTCGTCGACCCGGGGCAGGGTCTTGTCGATGTGAAAGCACTCGATGTTGGGCGCCAGCCAAAGGGCCACTCGCGCGCCCCCCGGCCATTCCATGGGCGGCCGGTTGAGGATCGGACTATAGGCGTAACGTGTGTTGAACATGGGCGTCACCTCGGCGGGGTTTTGAAGGTTGTTCGTGTTGACTCTCTATCAAATCCGGCCGCGCGTGGCGAGGAGCGGGCAGGTTCTCCGTCTCCCGACCCTGTTGCCCGTTACGCGATGTACGTTGTAGCATCAAGGGTGGCAGCCGGATTTCCCCGCGCCCTGGGCGTAACGAAACCGTCGGTTGTCTAATGAAGGGGCCGAACCATCGGCCGAGCAACCGGAGCTAGTGGGATGAGACTGGGATGAAACGGTTTTTCTGGATCTTTTCCTTGATCCTGTTCCTGGCGGGAGCGGGAGGGGTGGGGCTTTTCTGGTTCCGTCCCGCGCTCGTGGAAAGCAACGTCGGCTTCGTCAAGGAAGAGTTTTCCTCGCTGAAGAGCAAGTTCTTTGCCGCGGAACAGGAGACGGTCCATCCTTTTCGACTCGCGGAAGTCAAGAGGGGCAGGATCTTTTCCCGGATCACGACCACGGGCACGGTGAATCCGGTCTCGTCCGTCACCGTCTCCACCCAGGTATCCGGCACCATCAAGGATCTCCCGGTGGACGTGCCCGCGAGGGTGAAGAAGGGAGACCTCATCGCGCGGCTGGACCAGGACCTGTTCCGCGCCGAAGTTCTCCAGGCGGAAGCCAGGGTCGCCAGGGCCAGGGCCCATCTCGCCAAGGAGCGCGCCGGGGTGGAGATGCTGAAATCCCGGGTGGCGGCGAGCATCGCAGGAGCCCGGGCGGCGTTGGCGAACCTGGAACAGAAGCACCGGCGCAACAAGGACCTGATCGGTCGCAAGCTCATTTCGCGCGAACAGTACGAATCCGTCAAGGCCGGCTTCGAATCGGCTCAGGCGCGTTTCCAGGAGGAGTCCGCCCGCGTTGACGAGGTCAAGGTCAAGCGGGCGGTCATCGCCGGCATCCGCGCGGAGGTACAGCAGGCGGAGGCCGAGCTGGAGATGGCGCGGGTCAGGCTCAACCGCAGCGTCATACGAGCGCCCATCTCCGGGGTGGTGATCCAGAAGACCGTGGAGGCAGGGCAGACGGTTGCGGCGAGCCTCTCGTCGCCGCCGCTGGTCAAGATTGCCGAGCTTGCGGACATGAAGGTGGATGCCTGGGTGGATGAAGCGGACATCGGCAAGGTGAAGGTCGGGCAGGACGTGGAGTTTCAGGTGGATTCGTACCCGGGCCGGATCTTCAGGGGCAAGGTAGTGCGAATCTTTCCGTCGCCCCAGATCAAGGACAACGTCGTGACCTACGATACCGAGATCCGCCTGTCCAACGACGACCTGGCCCTCAAGCCCGGCATGACGGCGAACGTGACCATCGTCCTGGCCCGGAAGGACGACGTCCTCATCGCTCCCAGCGCCGCCCTGAGAATCAACGGCCGGGACATCCGCAAGCTTTACCCCGACATGCAGAGCGGAGGACGGCGCCGGGGCGGCCGGCCGAGCGCCGAGGAGAGGCGCCGTCGGCTGCTGGAAGGCAGAGGCGCCGTGTGGGTTTTCCAGGACGGCAGACCCGCCCGGGCGCGTATCCGCTTCGGCGCCGCGGACGCCAAGAACATGGAGGTCCTGTCGGGGCTCGAAGAAGGCGCCCCCGTCATCGTGGGGATCCGCTCCGAGGCCATGAAGCGCGTTGCCGGCTCGGGCGGCCGAACGTCTCGCGTGCGCTCGCGGATTCTCGGGGGTCTTTAGCCCGTCCGAGCAGGCAGGAATCTACCGATCTAGCGCGAAGCATGGAAACGGGTCAGGACAGGCGCCCGGCGACCGGACAGGACACCAACCCCATGGACCGGCCGCCCGTCATCGAAGTGGAAGATCTCACCAAGGTTTACGATCTTGGCGAGCAGAAGGTGGAAGCGCTGAAGGGTGTTTCGCTGCGGGTCTTCCCGGGCGAGGTCGTGGCCCTCATGGGGCCTTCCGGCTCCGGCAAGTCCACCCTGATGAATCTCCTGGGGTGTCTGGACCGGGCCACCTCGGGCCACTACCGCTTGAACGGAAAAGACGTCGCCAGCCTGTCGTCCGACGAGATGGCCGCTCTTCGCAACCGCGAGATCGGCTTCGTCTTTCAGAACTACAACCTGTTGGCCCGCACCACGTCCGTGGAGAACGCCGAGCTCCCGTCCCTGTATAACGGGGTACAGCCGGGGGAGGGGCGCCGGAAGGCGCGAGAGATGCTCGATCTGGTGGGTCTTGGCGACCGGGAAACGCACCGGCCCACGCAGTTGTCCGGCGGGCAGCAGCAGCGAGTGGCCATCGCCCGGGCCCTGCTCAACGATCCCCGGATCATCCTCGCGGACGAGCCCACGGGGAACCTCGATACCCGGACCGGCGCAGAGATCATCGAGCTCTTCAAGACCCTCAACCGGGAGAAGGGCATCACCGTCGTCTTCGTGACCCATGATCCCGAAGTCGCGTCCCACGGCCAGCGCGTCATTCATTTCAAGGACGGTCTCGTGGAGAAAGAGGAGGTCCAGGGCGGGGCGGGGTCTGCCGGACCCGCGGCTGCGCCGTCTCCCGAAGTCAACGACAATGGCAGGAGGCGCCTGGGGTCCGATATCCGAGCCAACGTCCGCATCGCGCTCCGCGCCATCAGGGTCAACAAGCTCAGGTCCGCATTGACCATGCTGGGAGTCATCATCGGCGTCGGCGCGGTCATCGCCATGGTGGCCATCGGAGAAGGGGCCAAGGCCAGGGTGGCCAAGCAGATGGAGCGGTTGGGCAGCAACCGCCTGACGGTCTATGCCGGCGCGGTGACCCGGGGCGGCAGGCGTCTGGGCGGCGCCAGGATCACCACCCTCACCGAGGCGGACGCCCAGGCCATACTCACGGAGGTCCCGGGGGTCACACGAGTGGCGCCCCGGGTGCGTGGGTCGGCCCAGGTGGTGTACGGCAACAAGAACTGGCATCCGGTATTTACCGGGACTACGCCGGACTTCCTCCGCATCATGAACTGGGAGGTGGAGTCGGGCTCCAACTTCACCGAGGAGGACATGCTCTTGAACCGGAAGGTGGTCCTGCTCGGGCAGACCGTGGCCAGGGAGCTCTTCGGCGACGAGTATCCGGTGGGCCAGACCGTCAGGATCAAGCATATCCCGTTCGAGGTGGCGGGGGTGCTCAAGGAGCGGGGCACGTCCTCATTCGCCGGGGACCTGGACGACGTCCTCATCGTCCCGTTGCGGACGGCGCAGAGGAAACTCCTCGGGATCCGTCACCTGCGGCGCATCGAGGTGAGCGCGGAGAGCAAGGAGGTCACCCCGGAGGTGCAGGACGCCATCACCGAGCTCATGAGAGTGCGGCACAAGATCACCGGCGCCAAGCTGGACGACTTCCGGATCCGCAACCGCACCGAGATCGTCGAGGCCGCCAACGAGGCCGCGAGCACCTTGGGCTACCTGCTCGCCGGGATAGCGGGCGTGGCGCTGATCGTGGGCGGTATCGGGATCATGAACATCATGCTGGTATCCGTGACCGAACGCACCCGTGAGATCGGCGTGCGACTGGCGGTGGGGGCGAGAAAGCGAGACATCCGTCGCCAGTTCCTCACCGAGGCCATGGTCCTGAGCCTCCTGGGGGGCGCCTCGGGCATCCTTGTCGGCGCTTTTGCCTCCCTGGGCCTCTCCTACTTCGGCGGCTGGCAGATCGTCATCTCCACCGGCTCGATCCTGCTGGCCTTTGTCTTCTCCGCGGCCATCGGCGTGTTCTTCGGCTTTCAGCCGGCCAACCGGGCGGCCAGACTCAATCCGATAGAAGCGCTGCGTTACGAGTAGGGCGCCGGGGCTTTCGAGCGGCCCGCGCCGCTTCGGCCGCCGGAGCGGCCTATTGATGTTAACGCAACGATTTGATATCAAACGGAAAGTTTCACAGGTTCGGGCACCGGGATAGTGCCAGGATGCTTGCTCTTTCAGGACTCGCGTATCCATTCTCCATTGGCTTCATCGTCACCTTCGGGGTGAGCTTCCTGATCGTGTTGACCCGGCGCTGGCATGGCGCCTTCAGCTTCGATCACAGGACCGGAGTGCAGAAGGTCCACCATATCTCTACTCCCAGGATCGGCGGTCTTGCCGTTTTCGCGGGATATGGAGCCGCCGCGGTCATGTCGCCCCAGCCGGTGCGCTCTCTCTTCCTTGCCGTCATCGCCATCGCCTTGTGGATCTTTTTGGCGGGTGTGATCGAAGATGTCTCCAAGAAGGGCCGTGTCTTGTTTCGTTTTGTTGTCGCGATTTTTTCAGGCGTGGCCTTCTGCGTCTTGACCGGCTACGCCGTGATGTACGTGGAGATACCTTTCGTCGACGACGCGTTGGCGCTTCCTTTTGTCGCGATTGCCTTTACCGCCTTCGCGGTGGCCGGTGTGATAAACGCCGTAAACATCATCGACGGTTTTAACGGTTTGGCGACAGGAGCCACCATCATCCTGCTGGCTGCGTTCACGATTGTTTCCCTCAGGGCAGGTGATCCCGACATGGCGCTTTTCTGCCTCATTTCCATCGGCGTCGCTTTGGGGTTCTTGTTGATGAATTTTCCGTTTGGCCATGTCTTTTTGGGAGATGGGGGCGCCTACTTTCTGGGCTTCGTTCTCGCTTCCATAGCCATTATGGTTCCCATGAGGAACCCCGATGTCTCCCCGTGGGTCAGCTTGGTGATACTGAGTTACCCCGTGCTGGAGACCCTGCATGCGATCGCGCGAAGGGCTCACAGTGGCCGGAAAATCTACAAACCGGACGGAAAGCATCTGCACATGTTGGTGTATCGCTTGATCGAAAGGAGCATTACGAAGCGAACTGGGGATGTGCGATTTGCCAATGCCGCTGTCAGCGTACTGCTATGGGGATTTCCTGTGACGAGCCTGGTGCTGGTTGCGCTGATTCCGTACAGTCGGAGTTGGTCGCTTGTCGCTCTGGCGTTCATGTCCCTGCTTTACGTGCTGCTATATCGAAAGTTGGAGTCGCGCCGACTCGGTGTTTTTTGGGACGACCGTGCAACAAGGGCGTCGCAACGGACCGTCGGCGCGGCTTTGGTTGATGAATCATCCGACGCCCTTGGCTGAAGTGTTACGTGATCCCCGGCATGGCCATGAAAATCCTGATCACGGGCGGCGCCGGCTTCATCGGCTCCCACGTTGCGGACGCCTACCTCGCCGCCGGTCACGATGTGGTGATCGCAGACAACCTGCTGAGTGGGAGCGCCGACCATCTTCCCGGTGATGCCTGTCTCCAACGGGTCGACATAGCCGCGCCCGAGTTCGATCTCCTGGTTGAGAGGGAGCGGCCCGACGTCGTGAATCACCACGCCGCTCAGGTGAGCGTCACCGTTTCGGCGCGCGACCCGGGACTGGACGCCCGCATCAACTGCGTCGGGTTTCTCAACGTGCTCCAGAGCTGTGTCAGGCACGGCGTCGGGCGCTTCGTCATGATCTCCAGCGGCGGCGCCGTCTATGGCGATGTTCACCAGCGCCCGACCCCCGAGACGGTGACGCCGCAGCCGCTGTCTCCGTACGCCATCCACAAGCTCACCGGTGAGCACTATCTGGAGTTCTACCGGCGGGAATACGGTCTTTCGTCGATCACGTTGCGCTACGGCAACGTCTACGGACCGCGCCAGGATCCGCACGGAGAAGCCGGCGTGGTTGCCATCTTCGTCGGGAAGCTGTTGCGGGGGGAGCAGCCGACGATCTTCGCCTACCCTGATCAGCCCGCGGGGATGAGCCGGGATTACGTGTACGTCGAGGACGTGGTGCGGGCCAACCTCCGCGCCGTCGAGGGCGACGCGGAAGGTGCCTTCAACATCGCCGGCGGCGCGCCGGTGCGCACCGGAGAGTTGTTCCACGCCGTGCAGGCGGCGTGCGGCACCACCCTGACCGCGGCCACGGGGCCGGCGCGGCCCGGCGACCTCAGGGATAGCTGGCTGGACGTCTCCCGCGCGGAGCGCGTTCTCGGCTGGCGTCCCGAGGTCTCACTGGCCGATGGGCTCGCGCGTACGGTCACGTACTTCCGTGGAGCCGCTTGAGACAACATGCCACATGATTCCGCGCTTCCTTCTCCCAAGCGTCAGGCAGAATCGCTCCTGGACCCGTTTGTTGCAGTCGCGTTCTGGACGCTGGCGGTGATAGTCCTGCTCAACGTGAGGGGTCTGTTTTCAACGGGAACCAATGGAGCTCTGCTCGTCATTGCGCTTCAGGGCACCCTTTGTCTGTTCCTGGTGGGTATGGTCCGTGTCCGTCTGTCACAGGCGTTGGGGACGCCGGGCGCATTGATCCTCGGCACGATTGCGGCCCACCTGTTCATCGGCTTCATTGTCTCGGTCGCCACCGGCGCCGAGACACGAGGAGATTTGTACTTATATGTGAAATACCATGCCATTTTCTTGATGATGTTTGTAGCCAGTGCGACCGGCGGCCGCGCAATTATGGAACGCGTGGGGGCTGACGTGTTGGTGAAGTGGATCTTGATGATCTCTGTGGCTTGTTGCATCGGCATTCTGCTTTCGCCGATCTTACGCAGTTTCGGCTGGGTGCCGGAGCCGGAGGATGATTTTCGCTTCACAGGCACCTTTTTGAATCCCAATGACGCGGGCCTCATCGGTTGCATGACGGTCGTGCTGGCTCTGGCGTTTCTGCGTAACGTTCGACACAGCCTGCTCGGGTATCTCGGCCTGACTGTGGCTTTCGTTGCAACATGTAGTTCGTTCTCCAAGACGGCACTCGTTAGTCTTCTAGCGATATTGATTTTCTTCTTGCTGTTGAACGGCCGTGGCGGCCGAGGCCCCATTCTGGCCTGGCTGGGCGCTTTGGTCCTGATCGGAGCCATCATCGTCGTGAACACGGGCCTGAAAGAAATTCTACGGGGCGGACAAGCAGTGGAAAGGGTGGTCGAGGTCGGAAAGTTTTTGAGCGGAAGTGGATTCAATGACAGGGTTATTACGAAGCGATGGACCCTGTGGAAGCTTAGTTGGCAGAAAGTCCTGGAATCGCCCATCGTCGGCTATGGACTCGGACAATTCCGTCACCTGGAAGGTGCCCCTGTAAACTGGAACTCCAGCAAGCGGGAGGGTAGCCATAATATCTATTTATCGTTTGTAGGGGAAGCAGGGGTCGTTCCGCTATCGCTATATCTGCTGTATCTGTTTTCATTGCTACGGTTGCGTTGGACTGCGCCGGAATCCCTGGCCAGGGATGTGATCGTCGGTTGCACAGTCGTGCTGATCTTGACGAGTTTTACGTCGCATGACATGCATGAAAGATGGCCAAGTGTTTTTCTTTCTGGCGTTAACTGCGCGATGGCCGCGGTCCTGACGGCGTTGTCGCCCGGGGAGTCAGGTCAGGATTCTACGACTCTTGAACCGAAATCAGGTGTACGAGATTCTCTGCACTTGGCGTCGAGCCGGGGCCGCGTTATAGGATAGGAAGCTTTCTGCCGGACGTAAAAATGTTCTTCACCATCGATTGACACCCTGTTCAGGCTCCTCAACAGATTCTCGCCTCGCCATGGTCGAGGACTTTCCCATGACCGATCTTACCACGAGAACACGGGCCGGGCTTAAGTGGTCCTATTTGGCTACCCTAGCCCAGGCGTTGGTCTCATTGCTGATATTGACGGTCTTGTCGCGACTGCTTTCGCCAACCGATTTTGGACTGTTCGGGATAGCGTTGATCTACGTGAGCCTGGCTGAAATGGCGACCAAGTTTGGCATTGGCCCGTCGGTCGTCCAACGGCTCCATCTGACGCACAGACATGTCGAAGTCGCCTTCGCCCTGTCGGTTGTGTTGGGAGTGGTTATGACTGCGGCGGGCTGGTTGTTCGCGCCGTTGTTTGGTGCGTTTTTCGACGCGCCGATGATGCCGCAGATTCTCAGGGCACTGTCAGTTACGTTTGCAATTGCGGGTTGTGGGAGCGTACCCGAACACTTGCTCCAGCGCTACTTCGAGTTCAAACGCCTGACGACAATCAATGTCCTGTCGTACGCCGTTGGTTACGGGCTGACGGCCATCGTCATGGCTTGCCTGGAATTTGGTTTATGGTCCCTTGTCTGGGCCACGATCGTGCGTTCCACGATGCACACCTTGATGGTTATCCGATATTCGCCTTTACCCCTCCGGCCCCGGCTGGCGGTACGCGACGCGGCGGATCTCCTCGGTTTTGCGACCGGGTTCTCTCTTACACAGATTCTTCACTGGATCGCACAGCAAAGTAGCCCTTTCGTCATTGGGCGGTGGCTGGGAGCCTCCTCACTTGGCTACTACACGCGGGCTTACTCGTTGGTCTCACCACCTCTCAAGCTAGGCTTTACTTTAATGACCGTCCTGTTTCCTGCGATGTCGGAGCGACAGCAACGCAGGGAGAGCCTGCGAGTTATCTATGTTCACGGCATCGAGATGTTGTCGTTGGTGGCGCTGCCAGTTGTCGCCTTGGTGATCGTAACTGCCCCTGATATCGTCGCTGTTGTCCTGGGTCGACAATGGGACGCCGTCGTTCCCATTTTCCAGGTTCTCGCATTGATAATCCTGTTTTCCACGTGTGAGGCAATGAACCCTCCACTTCTTCGAGCGTTGGGTGCCGTCTATGGTGAGGCGCGGTCGCAGATGATATTTGCTCTCCTTATGGTTATCGGTAGCTGGTTTGGAAGCCGATGGGGACTGGGTGGAGTGGCAGTAGCGACCGTCGGCGCCTGGTGCGCCGTACACCTACTCATGACGCGGTTGTCGTTATCGTTTCTCGACCTGAGTTGGCGGAGTGTGCTCCGATGTCATCTGCCATCTCTATGGGTCAGCGTCTGGGCTGCCTTGGCACTGTGGCTGACTGTGCAGCAATTGCGAGCGGTATTGCTGCCCGTTCCCGCGTTGCTCGTTATCGAACTTCTGGTTTGGATCGTGACAGTCGTCGTGGCGATGTATTTTGCACCGCCGTTCGCCCGCCCTTTATTTGTTGAATGGCTAGTGAAAGGTATCCGTTTGGACAGCATGGGCAAGCCGGGACGTTACCTGGGTACGGGTCTGGTGTGGTTGCTGGAGGCCGGACGCAACCGAATCAGAGGTGGTTGTTCGGAGAAGCGAGACAACGATAAAAGGAGAACTGAGTGTGCAAATACTGACCCTGGTTCCCACTCTCCGTAACGGGGGTGCTGAACGGGTGGTGTCCAATCTCACCCGGGAGTGGGCCAAGTCTCATCGGGTGACGATCGTGCTTTTCGATGCCTCGGATCCCCGTTACGAACACGGAGGTCGGATCGTCGATTTCGGCTTGCGGCTACCGATGTCAGATCACCCACTGAAGTCTTTGAAAAAGGTTGGCTCTGTCGGGGTATTGTTGGTGCGGCTTATACATCTGCTGCGGCAGGAGCAGCCTGACAGGATTTTTTCGTTCATGGAGCAGTCGAATTTCGTTGCTATTATCGCCGCAGCTTTGACGGGCTATCTGGATCGGTTGCATGTGAGCGTACGAGTCAACCCGTCATGGTTGCCTAGCATGCATCGAATCTTGCTTCGATACCTTTACCGCCTTCCAGCCCAAGTGATAGCGGTTTCTGAAGGTGTGAAGCGAGAGCTGGAGTCGATGCAGGTTCCAACCACGAGGATTTCCGTTATTCCCAATCCGATTGCCAAACCTGATGGGCAGGTTATCGAACCCCGATCGAGGTCTCCGTTAACGAACCGATTCATATTGGGCGTCGGACGGCTTCACCAGCAGAAAGGCTTCGATCGGCTGTTGGCGGCGTATCGCGGACTGGGTCAACCGGAACTTCATCTGGTCATCCTGGGCGAAGGCGAGCAGCGACGGACGTTAGTCAGCTCGGCGCAGGAACTTGGGGTAGCGGAACGCGTGCATTTTCCGGGGTGGGTTACCGAAGTTGAGACTTGGTATCGAAATGCGGCCTGTTTCGTGCTAAGTTCACGTTTTGAAGGTTGGCCAAACGTGCTTGTGGAGGCGATGGCCAACGGATGTCCGGTCGTCAGTTTCGATTGCCAGTACGGCCCTTCGGAGATCATCGAGGACGGCAGGAACGGGCTGCTGGTGCCGGAAGGGGATGTCGAGGGACTGACGATGGCGATGGCCCGAGTCGTCGATGATGAAGCGTTAAGGCGAAACCTGGTAATCAAAGGCCTGGAACGAACCAGGGCGTTCGATATCGAGGAAATCGCCTTGTGCTGGTTGAGAGCGACGAATGCTGGCGGCAGACCTGATCCGAACTCTGGATGGGTAGATGGATCTCAACGGAGATACTAGGTCGATGAAGGTCAAAATGCCTCTAGACCAAAGTGTCGCGATTCGTCATGTCGGCGCTGCGAAGTATCCTGATTTTCCCTACCGCCCGCGTCGTTGCTATCCCGAGTTTCTCAGGATTCGGTGAGAGAGTTGATGACACAAACCAGGTATATGAAGCAGTTAGAACCCTCCTTGCAGATTTGCAACTGGATCGAGACAACTTCGGTGGCTCCACATGGAATCCGCTGAGAAGTTTCATCGGACCTGGGCATTGTCTTGGGCGGGCAGGATCCCTTGTCGCTAGACGCATGCGGGGCAAGATTGCTCGGGTTTGATCCGATGAAAGTGTCGCTCCTCCGCTATGGTCAGACTCATCCCAGGAGTCGGTTATCGATACCTGTGTTGTCGTTGTGGGAAGTGGAAGTCATGGAGAACGGCAGGCGGAAATCGTTAGCGGAACTGCCAAATATGGGATTTGCCATTCCAAAGGAGTGGACGGATGCGACAGTACGGCCATGAGCTGAGGCGACAACTTCATCGTCTTCTGAGGCGGAGATTCCATAACCTCTGCGATAGCCGTATATGTGAAATGTCGAACAGAGATCCATTTCTTCTGTCTCGTGAGTATCTTGATCGACTTTTGTCGTTTGTCGGTGACCACAACCCTTACTACAGGGATTTTCTCACGGAATCCTGCCAACTCGACGGTTTTTCGCTTCTAACAAAGGATATCATTCGTGAGCGGTTCAAGTGCCTGCAAACCAGGAAACGAACAGCGACTACTTACAAGAATAGTTCCGGCGGTTCGACAAGCAGGCCGGTGACCCTGATTCAGGACACTAACTTTCTGACCTGGTCGGAGGCGACCCAGGAATACTACTTCCGCGAATTTCTGGGTGTCGAGAGGAGAGCCGTAAGGAACGTTTGGCTCTGGGGTTCCGATCGCGATACACTGAAATTGAGATCATGGCGCGCCAAGGTTTCGTTGTACCTGCAGAATAGCCTTTTCCTCAACACCTTCGATATGCCCGAGCAACGCTGGCTGGAGTATATCGAGCGAATCAAGTCTTACCGCCCTTATTATATAGCCGGATACGCCGGATCATTGTATGAGATGGCCCGTGTGAGCCGAAAATATGATAAGCCCCTGTTTCGCCCACAGTTCATATATTCTTCCGCGGAAATGCTTCGCGACTTCATGCGAGAGGAAATCGAAGAACGCTTCCAGACGAAAGTTTACGACTTTTACGGCTCCAGAGAGGTTGGGCCATTGCGGGTGAGTGTTCGAAAGGCTGCCGGCACATCTTCATAATGAACAATATGGTAGAAATTCGAGACGATACGGATCAACCCGTAGGTAGCCATCAATCGGGCCGGATTATCGTCACGAACCTTCACAACTACTCGATGCCGTTGATTCGTTATGATATCGGAGATACGGGTGTCATGAGCGTCGGCCGGTGCAGGTGCGGCTCATCCCTGCCCGTGATCGAACAGTTGACGGGGCGTGTCACGGATCACTTTCGCTTGAGAGATGGAACCCAAATACACGGGGAATTCTTTACACACTTGTTTTATTTCAGGGATTGGGTCAAACAGTTCCAAGTTGATCAAGTCGCGTACGACCACGTCAGGATTTCCCTCGTACCGGATCCGGAATTCAGCGAGCGTGAGGCTGAGGACATCGAGGCACACATCCGCACCGTCATGGGGAAGGACTGTGTTGTGGAATGGCGGTGTGTGGACTCGATTGAAAGACTCCGCAGGGAAAGCATCTTTACACACGGTGCCTGATCAACGAGGTCAACGATGGAAGGTCCTTCCGGCTTTTGTAGTGACCGATGAGCTTTGATTCACATAAGACCCGGGAGGCCCTGAGTGTTTTACACGTTGTCCCCAGCCTAGCTCTCGAACACGGTGGCCCGGCCGTCACCGTGCCGGCTCTGACGTCGGCGTTGGCGCGCGAAGGTCTTCATTGCGAGATTTTTACGACTGACCAGAAGGGTGTCGCGACCCGCAGCCCCATCCCGTCATCTACGGTTCCAGTTCACCGTTTCGATGTAGGATTCTTGGCGCGATTCTGGCTCGGTTATTCGAGCCAATTGGCCAAGGCGCTCTGGAAGCGAATGCAAGATGGCGATTTCGATCTTGTTCATATCCACGAAGCGTGGCACTACCCGGGTTTCGTGGCCTTCCGCGCTGCGCGCAAACACGACGTTCCCTACGTCCTGAGTCCTCGTGGTGAGTTCGACGAATTCTGCCTCGGGCAAAAGGCTCTTAAGAAAAAGATGTATATGGGAATGGTTCAGGGTCAGTTCCTGAATGCCGCCGACGCCCTTCACGCACTTACGGTTTCGGAGATGGCGAGCCTTTCAGCGCTCGGGTACAAGACTCCTGTTTTCGTCGCTCCTAACGGAATCGACCCTTGCCCCTTCGAGGATCTGTCCGATGTATCGGGTTTCCTGGCGGCGTATCCAGAGTTGTCGGGCAAGCTTGTGATTCTGTTCATGGGGCGCTTGCATTCCAAGAAAGGCTTGGATGTGCTTGCGCGAAGCTACGCAAGGATTGCGTCCAAGTATCGGAATACCGTGTTGCTGGTCGCAGGCCCGGATGAGGGTGGCACACAAAAGAAAATGGAAGCGATCCTGAAGACATCGCCGGCGTCGAGCAGCACGGTTTTCACCGGCATGTTGACAGGCAGAAACAAGTTGGCGGCACTGGGGTGTGCGGATTTGTTCGTCCTGCCCTCTTACTCGGAGGGATTCAGCATAGCGATACTCGAAGCATTGGCGGCGGGACTGCCCGTAATCATCTCTAAACAGAGCAACTTCCCTGAAGTATCTGAACACAATGCGGGGTTCGTCGTTGAACCCAATGATGTAGCTGTCACTGAGGCGATTAGTACATTACTGTCAGACGAGCAACTCCGCGCCCGCATGGGATGCAATGGTCGGGATCTGGTAAGGGAAAAGTACACTTGGTCCGCAATCGCGGCGTCAATGGCCGGCCTTTATCGAAGACTGATGGATCGACGCGCTGCAAAGGGAAACCGGATAGGTGAGCGGTAGAGTTAAGGTGCATTCCAGAGTTTGTTCATGCCGTTCGTCGGGTCGGAAGACCGAAGAACTGCTTCCACCTCGTCACAGAACCGGCTGCGAAGTACGTCGCGCGAGTAGTGACGCTGGACCAACTCTTGCGCGTTACGACCCATTTCCACGAGATGGTCGGGCGGAGTGTGCCGAATCTGCCGCAGCACCTCCACTGTACCGCCTACATCTCCGTGGGTAACGTGCCAGCCGACGTCATGCCTCTCGATGATCTCGGTCGCATAGCAGGATTTCGGGCTGAGTAATAGGATCGGACGCCCGGCCGCCATCGCGCCGTAAATCTTGCAGGAGTGTGAGATCCCGACAGTTTCATTGCCGACGGACACTAGATGTACATCGGCCGCAGAGAGAGAGTAACGGAGGGTCTCCAGAGGCTGGTACGGCAGAGACCGGAGGTTTCGGGGAGATTCCCGTTCGATGATCGCTTCGACCTCCTGCTTGCCCAGACCACCCCCGACGAAGAAAAAACAGAGGCCATCCTCGTCCTGCAGCAACAACGCGGCTTGCAAAAAGGTATCCAACGGGTTGGCCAAGCTATGGTTGCCGCTGTACATCATGACGAGGCAGTCGTCCCCAATCAGTTGTTCCTTGCGCCAAGGGTTTGCGGTGTGCTCAAACTTTTCCGCAGGGCTATTGTGCGGCCATGGTGGGATGATGGCGGTTTTCGACGCTACGTCCCGTTTACACTGCACACGTCCCGCCATGTGGCGGTCGAGGACGACGATGCGCTCCGCACGGCCGAGAATCCGACGGTTTAGCCAATTCATCAGACGTGCCGGGAAGGAACCCTCCTCCAGCATACCCAACTTGATAATCTGGTCCGGATTCAGGTCCATCACCCAGTAGCAGATCGGGGTCTTCCGCAGGCACGAGAGGACAAGGGCTGCGATAGAGCACATCGGGGGTGATGTACTCACAAGAATGGCGTCGAACTTCTGTGAAAGAATCCCGCGGAGGATGGTCTGGATTACCAGGGACAAGCCGCCGAGCAAACGGGCCAGGATGCTGTTTTTTCCGAACGAGGTCAGAGGGATGCGCCGGATCTCGACTTCGTCCCGTATCTCTCGTAGGGGGTACTTCCGGGTCGGGTTCTCATAGCCGCGGCTAGCCGTGAGCACGCAGACATCATGACCACGGCTAATGAGTGTCACTGCACTGTCGTGTAGATACTGGCCGACAGCGGGCGTATCCGGCACGTAGACTTGAGTCAGAATCAGGATCGTGGCCATGGATACTACTCGACTTCGTTGGTACCTTGGTCGAGCTGCAACTTGATCCGTTCCAAACAATGACGAACGGATTCCCGGACCTTGACCTGGGCCTTCCAGCCCAACAATTGCTCAGCCTTGGCAACGTCAGGTACTCGAGTTACGACATCATCTCCATACTCCTCGAGAGTCTCAAAGGACAACTCATCGGTTTCAGGTGGCAATAAGGACATTTCTTTGGCGGTTCCATATATCAATAACGCTAGTTCCTTCATGGTGATGGGCTCCTGATTGCCCAAATTAAAGGCCTCGTTATCCGTCCTCCCATCGAAAGAATAATCCGCGATGGCGGCAGCAACGTCCTCGATCCAGGTGAAGCAACGCACTTGATCCCCAGTACCGATGATGGGCAGAGGATTCTTCTGCAAACCGACAATATTGCGAATAAAGTCCGCGAACACGTGACTCATCCCTTGTATTTTTTCTCCTGTTTCGTAAGGGGTAATGATGTTAAAGGGCCGCCAGATCACGTATTTGATACCGTATTGCCGATGGAATGCCCGCACCAATCTTTCCCCAACCAACTTGCTGAGTCCATAGTCGGTCGAAGGAATCAACGACTCCATCACCATCTCTTCCGAGCTCGGGTGTATTGAGCAGCGCTCGTAGACCATGGAAGAACTGATGTAAGCGATCTTCTCGACTTGGTGCTTATGCATGGACCAGAGTATGTTCTGGTGCAACACCATGTCCTTGGAGAGGATATCGGCTGGATACTGATGAAATCCGGCAACTCCATAGATCAGCGCTGCCCCCTGTATCACCCCATCCACACCCTTCATCAGTCCATCGACGAAAGTGCCGTCCGTGAGGTCACCTTGAGTAAATTCATAATCTCTTTGTCTTTCTATAACGCCGTAACGGACAAAATTATCGACCCCAACGACATCCAATCCCTGCTCCAACAAAAGGGGAACAACTTGCTGCATCAACGAACCTTCTGATCCCGTTACAAGTACCTTCATGGCTAATTCTCAGACCGCTACAACACACTCTTTGGGTACTTGGCGTTATCAGAAGTAATCGCTCGCAAAATATCGATGTCCAGGCCGAGTTGTTCTACTAGAGCGATAATGGCATGTGTATCTTTGGGCAAGCATGCACCGCCGAACCCTCTCAACTCCCTGTTGCAATCCAAATAGTGATCGCCAATCGATTTTAGCTTGGTGATGGCATTTTTCATGGTCGTGTAGTCCGCCCCCATTCTTTCACATATCTGATAAAAAGCGTTGGCGAACGTGATCAGCATGGCATGATAGGTATTGCTGAAGTATTTCGAAACCTCTGCCTCCGTGGGTGAGAGTCGGGCAAAATACCTTGGATAGGGACCGTGTGCTGTTTTCACGAGATCATAAACTTGGCTATCGTATGTACCGATAATACACAATTCATGGCCGTCGATAAAATCGGAAATCGCGCACCTTTCACGTAGAAACTCCGGAACAAAACAAATTCTGTGACCTGAATATTCATTCATCAATGCTTCGGTAGTGCCGGGTTCGACGGTTGACTTTATCGCTACGATACCCTTGTAATCGAGTCTCCCCAATAAATCTCTGACCACTTCTCTTACAATGCTTGTGTCCACGCGACCGCTTTTCGATTGTGGAGTTGGAACACAAATAAAAGTGATTTCCATGTCCTGCAAGTCATCAAGCCGGGTGTCCAGCTTGATGTCGTGCACCGTCACGCTGTGCCCCAGCCTTCTAAACCCGTGTCTGACGGCCGAGCCAACTACGCCTAAACCCACGATGCCTATCTTCATGTTTCCCCTCCCGTCCGAAGTCATCGTCAACGGCCCGTATAGCTATTACCTCCGGCCTCCTACCGTACCCCTAACCCGGCATAGCCGGAACCAAAAAGGGAGGTGGTCCCGGTTTATAGGACAGGGGGGCGGCAGAAATAAGGTGTATTCCGGGTTGATCCCCATGCCGCCAGAGTCTGGTTTATCATATCTTGCTGTTCTTGTTGAGCCGGTGGAAGGGCGGGTGAGCGTTGGGGCTGATCCGTCCGATCCAGCGGCCCGCCGTTTTCGTAAGCTCGGCGGCGGGTAGCGCCGCCGACGGAGGAATGGGGCCCCGTGGCGGTGTTGTAGAAGTCCATCCAAGTTCCGATGACCCGTTGAGCCGCGGAGCCGTCGACGAGTTCCATGGCTTCGACTAGGGGAATACACCTTAGCAACCTGTCTGATTTTCTGGGACTACCTGGGTCTCAAAGGACTGGCATTTAACCACCCCAATGCTAGATTGACGCCATGCTGAAACGTCCCGGCCACTCCAACCTGCCCACCGACGACACCGTGGTCGGCGTGCTCGGCCTCGGTTACGTCGGTCTGCCGCTGGCGGTGGAGTTCGGCAAGCGGTTCGAAACGCGGGCTTCGACCTCGACGCTTGCCGCGTTGCCGAGCTTATCCAGGGCGTCGACGCCACACGGGAAACAGATGCCGCGGAACTGGCCTGCTCCCGCCGGCTCAGGTTCACTGCCGACCCCGCCAGCCCCAAGGGCTGTGAAGTGTTCGTCGTAGCCGTGTCGACGCCCGTCGACGCGCGCCATCGTCCGGACCTGGCTGCGTTGGAGTCAGCCAGCCGCTTGATCGGTCGGGCGATCAAGCCCGGCGGTGTGGCAGTCTTCGAGTCCACGGTGTTCGGGCGCCACCGAGGAGGTGTGTGTGCCGCTCATCGAAGCGGAGTCGGGGATGGTGTTCAACCGCGATTTCTTCGCCGGTTATAGCCCGGAGCGGATCAACCCCGCGGATAAAACGCATCGCCTGCAGGACATCGTCAAGGTGACCGCCGGGTCGACGCCTGAGACGCTGGCTTTCGTGGACAGGCGCGCATTCTGGTGCTCGGTTTCGCCTTCAAGGAAAACTGTCCGGACGTGCGCAATACCAAGGTCGCCGACTTGGTGGCGTCTCTGGAGGCTCAGGAGGCCACGGTTGACGTGTTCGACCCCTGGATTGCGAAGACCGAGGCCGACTTACCGGTCGCGCTCGTCGACGACCCCGCGCCGGGAAGGTACGATGCCGTGGTCGTCGCCGTTGCCCACGAGGTGTTCCGGGCGCTTGGCGTGGAGCGGATTCGGGCATTCGGAAAGCCGCCGTGTTGCGGCCAGGACGGCGAGGCAAGGCAACGAAGCGTAGTCTTTGACGTCAAGCACTTGTTGCCGGCCGGCGAGGCCGATGGAAGGCTGTGAAAGTACTGTTCCTCCAGGGCCGGTATCAAGATGACCGTCGTTCGATCTGGTCTTCATCCTTCAGTCTGCGGAAGTAGTCGCGCCAGATAGCCGTAAAGCTGGCGATGGCGAAGCCCATCATCGCTGATACCAGCACCATTAATTGGCGCCGGGGTCGAATGAAGCGGTCCAGATCAGCGGGTACGGCAGGGTCGATGACCTTGAAGGCGTAATCCTCACGTGTTTCCGCGATCATGATGGAATGCGTTTGAGCCTCGATCAGCCGGTAGATCGATTGTTGGAGAGGTAGGATGCTGGTCTTCTCGAGCTCCCGATTCAGGTATTCGATTCTCTTGGCGGACTCTGCAATGGCCAGGTTCCGAAGCTCGGTATTGAGCTTGGATATCAAGGAATTAGCCCAATCAGCCGCAATGACAGGATCCTTCCAATGAATCTTCACCCTGATGATCTGCTCCTTCGGTTTCTCTTCGATTACGAGAGCCCGCTTGAACTTCCTGTAGGCGTCGTGCAGGGTGGGAACATCACGCGGATCGTCCCGATCAAAGGCAGCGGGTCTGTACAACTTCGTCAGGAGGTTCCCGTCCTTGATGAAGCGCGTTATGAAACCGCGGGACTTCAAGGTCGCCAACGCCTCCGAGGAGGTTTGCCCGGGACCGACGAGAGCACTGAGCAGCCCTCCAGCCGAACCGCCCAATAATCTGGATATCGCAGCTGAGCCACCAGATCTTCGGTTCTTGTCTTCGGCCGGTACTATGATGACAGCCGCCTCATAGACCTTTTGTGTGACCAGAGCGGTGCCCGCTCCGAGCAATCCGAAGGCCACCGTCACACTCAGTAGAAGCAGCTTTGCCCGTTTGAGTATGTACCAGTAATACAGGAGGTTCGGCTGCCCCGTATCGTAACTGCGGTTACTTGCGTTGCTCACCGCCATTGAACTGATCCCGGCCCCAGTCGTCGAAGTTCAAGAAAACAAAGGGATGTGCCGTGTATGAAGAAAGGATCTGACCGGGGGAGTCAACCCTGTCCGATACGGGCTTGTTTCGCTGTAACTAACGTCATCTGCTCCAAAGTGTCAAGCATTGGGCTGCCTGGATTCCGGCGGCCGTCCTTCTATCAGTTGATTTTGACGGCCGTGGTTGTTATTTCTACGCTGTCCTCGTGGGTTGCAGCCGCCGCGGCGAAGGGGGAGGCACGGCCCTCGGGGACGTGTTCCTTGGGCAGGACGCATCGTCCGAACGGGGGCATTATCGGTGAGTGCAACCAGCGATTCGTGGGCGGAGACGTTCGAGCAACTCGTGCGGTGACCGGAGAGTTCGTGTGCGCCAGGGATAGCCGGTTCTCTTGATGGATCGTGATCCGGACACTCGTGATATATGGTTTGCTCGTGATGGGCGCCTTGCCTTGCAAGGCGGCTTTGGCGGGTCCCTGGATCGACCCCGGAGACTGGGCGCTCCGGTATGACCTCCAGCTTTTGGCCGATGCAGAGGTGGTTTCCACGCCCATGATGGCGTGGCCCATACCATGGGGAAGCGTTGCTCGGGATATCGGGGACTTCAAGGACAGAGCCCGGCTGAGCAAGGCCGAATCCGCGGCGATGGCCCGGGTCAAGTGGCAGATAGGATACGAGACGCGGGTGCGCGAGCCGATGCTCGAAAGCGAGCTTGCGATCGCTGCGAAGCCGGTCCGGTTGAGGAGTTTCCTCGACGCGCCGCGCGGTGGCGTGGAAGCCGCGGCCAAGGTCGATTGGATCGACAAACGCGCGGCTGCGCGATTGGAGGTCACCGCGACGAGAGGCGAATCACTGGACGATAAGGAGTTTCGTCTGGATGGTTCCTATCTGGCCTTCGTCGTCGGCAACTGGATGGTCGCCGTCGGTGCGGTGGATCGCTGGTGGGGTCCGGGTTGGGACGGTAGCTTGATCCTGTCAACTAATGCTCGTCCGATCCCGGCCCTCTCCGTTCAACGCAATTTTCCTGACCCTTTCGAGACGAAAGGGTTGAGTTGGATGGGTCCCTGGAGCACAAGCGTGGTACTGGGGCTGCTGGAAGGCAGGCGGGAGGTTCCCCATGCCCTGTTTTTCGGTTGGCAATTCAACTTCAAGCCCTTGCCTGGGCTCGAGATCGGCCTTGAACGTACGGCCCTGCTTTGCGGCCGTGGCCGCGCCTGCGGCATCGGCGCGTTCGGGAACCTTCTTCTCATCGGGAGGGATAGTGTAGGAGATCGCAACTTGGCGCGAGAGAACGAGCACGGGATGGCCGGCGCGAGCTTTCGCCATGCCCTGCCTTTCCGCTATCTTCCCCATGCGCTCTACGGGCAGGTGGCGGCCGGGGATGGGTCGAGTCGTGGACTGCCCGGCAAATGGCTTGGTTTGATCGGTGTCGAGTACCTGGGGCAGTGGGGCGATAAGGGCTTTCTGGTATACGCCGAGGCCACCGATACCACGTGCAACTTTGGGGGTTACAGGAAATTCAACTGCGCCTACCGTCACTCGATTTACAAGACGGGGTATCGCTACCGGGGTCGAAGCATCGGCTCTTCTCTTGGGGGAGACGCCGGCGGCGTCTCCTTGGGTGGTCTCGTGATCACCGAACGGGGCCACGAATGGGGTGGAGTGCTGCGCCATGCCAGGTTGAACCGGGGCGGCACGACGCAGCCGGTCCTGAAGGGCATGAAGAGGCTTACGAACCTGGAGGTATTTCACCGGCGTGATACCCGCTGGGGGCGTTTCGAGTTGGGAGCCGGGTTCGACCGGCTTCGTTTGAATAACGGGCGCGGGAAGACGGATGCGCGGGGTTACGTCCGCTGGCGAAGGGATTTCTGATGAGTTCAAAGGGAAGGAGAGGAGACCCATGAGCCGTTTGCGACAACGGGTGGGCTGGATATCTGCGTTGCTCCTCGCGATGATCGCGTGTGACGCTACGGTGGCAAGCGCTCAAGTTCTCACATCTGAGGCCCTGAGGGAGGTGATAAATTCTCAGCGGAGGGTGTTGCAGCAAGAGGTCCGGAAGCAACTAAGACAAACTGAACCGGGAAGACAGGGTCAGCAGCCTGTGTTGTCCAACGAATCCGTGTTGTCCGAAAGACCCAAGATACCACGGCTCATGCCCGGCGCAACCGTCGTTATTCGATTCGGAGACGGTGGCCATGTCAAAACCAAGGAGCTTCTGAATCAAGAAAACCCCTATCGACTCGACGACTCGGGCTTCCTCCACCTTCCCGGTTTTCCTCCCGTTCATCTGGCAGGGCTCGACACTGATCAGGCGGTCGTCAGGCTTCGCGCGGAGCCTGCCCTCTCAGACGTCGGAGTGTCCATGACGTTGTTGCCGCTCGATCCAAGGGGCGTCGATGCTCTGAAGAGGTTTGGTTACGATCTCTTTCGAAACGCACGCACCACCTTCGCTCCGGCCACCGATGTCCCGGTACCGGTAGACTACGTCATCGGTCCCGGTGATAACATCAATTTGCAGCTCTTCGGCAACAGAAATGCGGAATACGAACTGGTGGTGGACCGTGACGGCGTGATCAACTTCCCCGAGATCGGGCCGGTCTCCGTGGCGGGCTTGAGTTTCGAATCGTTGAGGAGAGAAGTCGCGCTCCGAGTCACGGAAGGGATGATCGGAGTGCGGGTCAGTGTGACGCTGGGCGAGCTTCGGGCCATCCGCGTTTTTGTCCTCGGTGACGTCAAGCGGCCTGGGCGCTATACCGTGAGTGGTCTTTCCACCGTGACCAACGCGCTCTTTATCAGCGGCGGCATCAGGAAGATCGGCTCACTCAGGCGGATCGAGATCAGGCGGAATGGCCACACCGTTTCCACCCTTGATCTCTACGATCTCCTCCTGCGCGGGGACACCCGAGGCGACGTGCGGTTAAAACCGGGTGACGTCGTCTTCGTACCGCCTGCGGGACACACGGTAGCGGTCTACGGCGAGGTGACGCGACCGGCCATCTACGAAATCCGGGGCAAGATCACGGTCGCCGATGCGGTCGCACTGGCCGGAGGCGCCCTGGCAACGGCGGATACGACATCGGTCAAGGTGACGCGCATGGACCCGGAAGGTATCTCGGTTCGACAGGTCGGATGGGAAAGCACCGACAGGGAAACGATCGAGAACGGGGACATCGTACAGGTCCCTCCAAGGCTCGACCAGTTGCATCACTCGATACGGCTGTCGGGTCATGTGCAGCAGCCGGGGCTTTACCAGTGGAGGCCGGGCATGTCGCTGACGGACTTGTTTCCCACTGCCGAAGCATTGAAGCCCGAGGCCGATCTGCATTACGTGCTCATCCGCAGACAGCTCCGACCCAACGGCCGAATCGACGTGTTGTCCGCAGATCTCGAAGCGGGGTGGCGGATGCCCCGGACAGCGGCCGACGTCATGTTGCTTGCACGGGATACGGTCCACGTTTTCCCCAGAGGACCTGTGGGCAGGGCACACGTCATGGACAAACTGTGGAAAGAGGTTCGGCTTCAGCTAGGATCCGATGAACTGCCGCCGGTCGTCTGGGTGGGGGGGAGAGTAAAGGCTCCGGGCCGCTATCTGATAGAGAAGGGGATGCGCGTCAGCGATCTCATCCGTGCCGGCGGAGGGTTGTACACGGGCGCTTACAAAATCGATGCGGAGATGACGCGTTACCGGATTGTTGGAAACAAATACCGGCAAACGAGTGTCATCAAGGTTGATCTCGCGGGTGTCCTTGCGGGCGACCCCGCAGCCGACATCCTAATCAGACCTCATGATCGACTCCGTATCGAGACGGTAGTTCACTGGCAGTGGGGAGAAGACACTGTTAGCGCGAGAGGCGAGGTGAATTTCCCGGGTAACTACTCGATACGCAGGAATGAACGCCTGTCCAGCCTCTTGCGGCGGGCCGGTGGCCTCACGGACCATGCATTTCCCGAAGGAGCCCTGTTGCTGCGAAGAGAGCTTCGAGACCGGGAGAACAGGAACATCCAGCTACTGGCCGATCGCCTTGAGAGGGATCTGGCTTCAAGCGCTCTTGCCAGCGCGGAAGGGGTCGAACGGCTGGCGACGGGCGAGGCGCTGCTGACGCGAATCCGCAGCACGAGGCCGTCAGGTCGTATGGTCATCGATTTGCCGGCAATTTTGGCGGGCAACAGTGAAAAAGATGTTGTCCTGAAAGATGGGGACCAACTTCTGATTCCAGTGATCTCCCAGGAAGTCACCGTCTTCGGCGAGGTTCAGCTTTCCACCTCACATCTGTACGATCCTGATCTGAACCGCGATGACTACATCCGAAAGTCTGGCGGAGTGTCGGCGAAGGCTGACAAGGCGAGAATTTACATTGTCCGAGCCAGTGGTGACGTCGTGGCCAGTAGTGCGGCCTCCCGGTTCTTCATGCGGAGCAACAGTACCGAGATTCGGCCGGGTGACAGCATCGTCGTACCCCTGGATACGGACCGCGTCGCTCCGATAAGGATTTGGTCAACGATTGCCGGGTTGGTCCAGAACCTCGCCCTTACCGCCGCCGCCGTCAACTCCGTCATCATCACGAATTGACGCGCCCGGAAAGCACATGCCTCGGGCCGGAGCGTCCACTTGACCGATGCCCCTGCATCAATGGAAGGGGATTCCAAGACGTTGCCATGACGCGTTCCGGACACCTTTCCTGTCTGCGCTTGCTGGAGGCGGAGTCGATCCATATCATGCGCGAGGCGGTGTCGGAGTTCCGCCGTCCGGTGATGCTCTATTCGGCAGGCAAGGACTCCTCGGTCATGCTTCACTTGGCGCGGAAGGCGTTCCATCCCGCCGCACCGCCGTTTCCGCTGTTGCATATCGACACCACCTGGAAGTTCCCCGAGACGTATGCGTTCAGGGACCGTATAGCAAGCGAGCTCGGGACGGAGTTGATCGTCCACGTCAACCGGCGAGGGGTTGAGAAGGATATAGGTCCGTTCAGCCACGGCTCGGCTCTGTACACCGAGGTGATGAAGACCCAGGCGCTCAGGCAGGCGCTGGACGGGCACGGATTCGATGCCGCGTTCGGCGGCGCGAGGCGCGACGAAGAGAGGTCTCGGGCCAAGGAGCGGGTATTCTCCTTCCGCACGAGCGGCCACCGTTGGGACCCGAAGAACCAGCGCCCCGAGCTGTGGCGGCTCTACAACACGAGGGTGAACCGGGGCGAGTCCATCCGCATCTTCCCGCTGTCGAACTGGACCGAACTCGATATCTGGCACTACATCCATCTTGAAGGCATCCCCATCGTGCCGCTCTATTTCGCTGAGCCACGCCCGGTGGTCCGGCGCGACGGCAATCTGATCATGGTGGCGGATGGCCGTCTGCCGCTCGCCCGCGGCGAGGAGCCGGAAACGAAGACGGTGCGCTTCCGTACGCTGGGCTGCTACCCGCTGACGGGCGCCATCGAGTCCACCGCAGCGACGTTGGCGGACGTCATACTCGAGACGTTGCTCGCAAGGATGTCCGAGCGCCAGGGTCGCGTGATCGACCACGACCAAACGGGCTCCATGGAGATGAAGAAGCGGGAGGGCTATTTCTGATGGCCTGCCGGCGCGACCTGCCCGTGCAGGATATCCGGGCCCATATGAAGGAGGAGGAAGAGAAGGACCTGCTGCGTTTCATGACTTGCGGCAGCGTCGACGACGGCAAGTCTACCCTGATCGGCCGGCTGCTCTACGACTCCGAACTGATCCTCGCGGATCAACTCGCCTCCCTGGCCGCGGACAGCCGCACGGTGGGTACCCAGGGAGGAGCCCTCGACCTGGCGCTCCTGGTGGACGGCCTGCAGGCGGAACGGGAGCAGGGCATCACCATCGACGTCGCCTACCGCTTCTTTGCCACGGGCCGGCGCAGGTTCATCGTCGCCGATACGCCGGGTCACGAGCAGTACACCCGCAACACCGCCACCGGCGCCTCCACCTCGGACTTGGCGGTCATCCTGGTGGACGCCCGCAAGGGCGTCCTGACCCAGACCCGACGCCACCTCTTCATCGCCAGCCTGTTCGGTGTCCGCCGGTTCGTTCTGGCGGTCAACAAGATGGACCTGGTGGGCTGGGACGAGGATACCTTCAACAGGATCGCCGGGAGCTATGGCGATTTCGCCCATGGGCTCGACATCGACGATGCCGTCTGCATTCCCATCTCCGCCCTTACCGGCGCCAACGTCTTGCGGAACCGCGGGGAGATACCCTGGTACCGAGGCCCCGGGTTGATGGAAGTCCTGGAGACGGTCGACGTCGCCACCGACCTCGCATGCCGGCCCTTCCGCATGCCGGTGCAATGGGTCAACCGGCCCAACCCGGATTTCCGGGGCTTTTGCGGGACCGTGGCCTCGGGCGCCGTGCGCCCCGGCGACACGGTCAAGGTCTACCCGTCGGAGAAGGCATCGACGGTGGCCCGTATCGTCGCCCATGAGGGCGATCTGGATGCCGCGGTGGCCGGTCAGTCCGTGACCCTGGTGCTGGACGGGGAGATCGACATCAGCCGCGGCGACGTCCTGGCCGCGCCCGAGAACGGACCCCGGACCACGGACCAGTTCGCCGCCCGGCTGCTCTGGATGGACGAGGAGCCGCTGTTGCCGCAACGGCGTTATCTGATGAAGCTCGGCGCCAAGGTGACGACGGCCCAGGTCACGGACTTGCGCTACCGGATCAATATCGACACCAAGGAGCACGTGGCCGCCAAGACGCTGGGGTTGAACGAGGTCGGGTATTGCAATTTCGCGCTGGACCAGGCCGTCGCGTTCGACCCTTATCGGCAGGTACGCGAGACCGGCGGCTTCATCCTGATCGATCACTTCTCCAACCGCACCGTCGGTGCGGGGATGATCGATTTCAGTCTGCGCCGGGCCGCCAACCTGACGCGGCAGCACCTCGACGTCGGCAAGGAGTTTCGCGCCGGACAGAAGGGACAGAAGCCCTGCGTGTTGTGGCTCACGGGCCTCTCCGGATCCGGCAAGTCGACCGCGGCCAACGCCATCGAGCGCAGGCTCGCGGTCCTGGGGCGCCACAGCTACCTCCTGGACGGCGACAACGTTCGCCACGGCATCAACCGGGACCTGGGCTTCACCGACGCCGACAGGGTCGAGAACATCCGTCGCGTCGCCGAGATCGCGAAGCTCTTCGTCGACGCCGGCCTGATGGTCCTGGTGGCCTTCATCTCGCCGTTCCGCGACGAGCGGAGGATGGCGCGCGAGCTGGTCGAGGAAGGCGAATTCGTCGAGATCTTCGTCGACGCCCCGCTGGAGCTCTGTGAACGGCGCGACCCCAAGGGGCTTTACAAGAAGGCGCGGGCGGGCGAGATCCGGAACTTCACCGGCATCGACTCGGCCTATGAGCCGCCCGAAAACCCGGACATCGTGCTGAAGACCGCCGACCACCCCGCGGAAGAACTCGCGGACCAGGTCGTTGCCTGTCTGAAGGAGAGGGGGTACCTCTAGTATCCTGTCCCAGAAATGAAGAAGAGAGAAAGGAGATCATGCATGGATGCTTTCAAACACGGCGTGTTCAGTTGGTGTGAGCTCATGACCACGGACGTCGAGGCTGCAAAGGAGTTCTACACCGAGCTTTTCGGGTGGACGGCCGAAGCGGTGACCATCGACGGGATGCAGTACAACCTGATAAAGGTGGAAGGAACGGAGATCGGCGGGATCATGGCCCTGCCGGCACAGGCCCAGGGGGCGCCGCCGTGCTGGGGAACCTACGTGACGGTGGACGACGTGGATGCAACAGCCGGGAAGGCCCAGGAGCTTGGCGCCAGTGTCATCGTGCCGCTGACGGACATTCCCGAAGTGGGACGCTTCTGCGTCATCCGGGATCCCCAGGGCGCCGTGATCTCCATCATTACCTACCTTGGAGAGCACCACGGGTAGGCGACCACCCGACGACCACGTGGGGATCAGGTTTGCCTGGGAGTCTGTCGGATTCGGTATCTGAAGGCAGGTTCGCTGGTTCGATCACTGAGCGCTCATGGCAACTTATGCGATAGGGGACGTGCAGGGCTGTTACGACCCGCTTCGGAGACTCCTCGACGAGGTCGGCTTCGACCCGGAGGCCGACCGGCTGTGGTTCACCGGCGACCTGGTGAACCGCGGTCCCGATTCCCTCGCCGTGCTCCGCCTGGTCAAGCGGCTCGGCCCTTCCGCGGTGGCGGTCCTGGGCAACCATGACCTCCATCTCATGCGTCGGGCGGAAGGCATCGCGCCTCCCAAGCGCCTGGACACCCTGGACGGCGTGCTATCCGCCGGCGACCGTGATGAGTTGATCGGTTGGCTGCGTCACCTGCCGCTCATTCATCGCGAAGACGGATACCTCCTCGTCCACGCCGGTCTGCTGCCGGAATGGACGGCTCGGAAGGCGACGGAGTTGGCGCGAGAGGTCGAATCAGGGATGCGCGCCGCCGGTTACAAGGACTTCCTGCGGTATCAGGCAGGTCGCGAAGCGACGACCTGGTCCGATGACCTGAGCGGGTTCGCGCGATGGAGCTGCATCGTCAGTGGCTTCACGCGGCTCCGGTGCTGCACGGCCGCCGGCGAGATGGCGCTGTCGTTCTCGGGGTTGCCGGCGGACGCGCCCGCGGGGTTCGACCCCTGGTTCGCCTTGCCCCGGAAGAGCGCGGACCAGACGATCCTGTACGGGCACTGGTCGGCCCTGGGCCTGCATCTGGAAAACGATACGGTGTGCCTCGACAGCGGCTGCGTGTGGGGAGGCCCGCTGACGGCGCTCCGACTCGAGGACAGGAAGATCTTTCAAGTCCCCCGTGAAGCGTGACCCCCCTCCTCCCGGCATCCGGTCTCGGAAACACGTTTGCGCGCCTGCTGCTCCAGCGCCCACGCCACGTGCTCCCGGACCAGCGGCGACGGGTTCTCGCGGCGCTCCCGTAACGCCTTGACGATCAGCGGGTCGTAGGGTGCGTTGCCCAACGCCACGGCCACGTTCCGCAGCCAACAGGCGTGGCCGATGCGGCGAATCGCGCTGCCGTTGGTGTAGCGCAGGAAATCCGCCTCGCTCCAGCGAAACATCTCCAGCAGCTCCGGCGCGTCGAGGTTGTGTCTGGGCAGGAAGCCGGCTTCGCGCGTTAGGGCGGCGTAACGGTTCCAGGGACAGACAAGCTGGCAGTCGTCGCAACCGTAGATGCGGTTGCCCATGAGCGGCCTCAGCTCCACCGGGATGGAGCCGCGAAGCTCGATGGTCAGGTAGGAGATGCACCGGCGCGCGTCCAGTCGATAGGGCCCCGTAATCGCTCCGGTGGGACAGACTTCGATGCAGGCGCTGCACGTGCCGCATCGGTCCTCGACGGCCCGATCCGTCGGCAACGGAAGGTCGGTATAGATCTCGCCCAGGAAGAACCACGAGCCGGCGGCGGTATGGATGAGGTTGGTATGCTTGCCGATCCAGCCAAGTCCGGCGTTGCGCGCCAGCGGCTTTTCCAGCACCGGTGCGCTGTCCGTGAAGACGCGGTAGCCGAAAGGCCCCGCGTCCGCGGCGATTCGATCGGCCAGGGCTTGCAGGCGCTTCCGCATGAGCCGGTGATAGTCCCGGCCCAGGGCGTAGCGAGAGACGTAGCCGAGGCGGGGGTCTTCGAGCACCTGCCGCGGTTCCGCGCTCGCCCCGGGGAGATAGTCCATGCGCGCGGAGATCACGCGCGTCGTTCCCGGCGCCAGCTCCGCCGGTCGTGAGCGCCTGGAGCCGTGCCGTTCCATGTACTCCATCTCGCCGTGCCGTCCCTCGGCGAGCCAACGATGGAAAAGCTTCTCATCGACGCTGAGATCGACGTCTGCGATGCCGGCTTGCTGGAAGCCCAACTCGCGGCTCCACCCCTTGATGCGCTCGGCGAGTCGCGCGAGGCCGGCATCGGTCATGGCCGCTGCCATCACGAGGCCGGCGAGTAACCCTTGGCGATCCAGGGTTCGAGGTCCGCGGAGAACCACTCTCCGGGAAGGTCCTTGCCCGCGCCCGTCTTCCCGGCCTTGTCCAGCACCGCCTTGCCCATGGCCGCAAACTGGATCGCCATGCCGGAGTTGTTCTTGTAATAGATGATGTCCGCGGGATCACGGCGCCCGGGTACGTCTTTGTTCACCACCTCGCCAAGCTCCACCAGCTTGTCCCAGGAGGTCTCGCCGGCATCGATGGGGTCCAGGAGCTCTTTCTGATGGTTGGCGTGAACGCTTTCGCGGTCGTTGACCACGATGAGACCGCTGCGCGTGATGGTGTCTCTGTCCACTTCATGCCGTTGAAACACCACGTCGCTGTTGACGATGGACACGACCGTCTGCCCCGGCTCCAGGTCCCTGCCGTCGAAGACCGGAGCCGACGAGTTGGTGGCGCAGCAGACCACGTCCGACTCCCTCACGACCTCGCGCGGTTCCCCTGCGCTGATGACGGGGATTCCCAGCTCCTCGGCGAATCTCCGGCAGAAATCGTCCCGGTGCGCCGGCGACGGGCTGTACACCTTCATGCGTTCGAGGGGAAGAGCGTCGGCCAGGGCCCGGGCGTGCAACTCGGCCTGATGGCCGGTGCCGAAGAGACCGGCGACGCGAGCTTCCGGGCGGGCGAGCAGACGAACCGCTGCGCCGCTGGTGGCGCCGACCCGCAACGGCGAGAGGGTGCCGTCCACGATGATGCCGAGGAGCTCCGCGGTTTCCAGGCTGTAGACGAGGAAGTGACCCCAGTAGCGCCGGGTCGGGTGCTGGAACTCCACGCGTCGGGTGGCGTCGTCCTTCTCCCGCGCGAGTCGGGAATTCAACCGCAGGGCGGCCACACCGTATTTGGGCAAGGCTCCGGCATGGATGTTGGCAAAGTACCTGGCCTGCGCGTCGGGCGTCGGACAGGAGTACCGCAGCCGCGGGCGATTGACGCCGTTGCCCCGCCCGATCTCGCGGAACACGTCCTCCATGAGGTCGATGCACTCATGCATCGTAAGGAGTCCCCGGGCTTCGATCTCGTCGATGATCATGACCATGGAATCTGCTCCCTCAAGTTACGACAAGAGATCCTGTGCACCTTAGCATACGTATTCGTGGGACAGCACACCAGGGTTGGACCCATGGTCCGAATGGGGGCATAATCGCAAACACGACCGAGGGTGACGCAATGACGGGGACGGAACAGGGTTCGAGCAGCGGAGCGCAGCCCCGGAACCGTGTCGATGTCGGACATGCCGGACCATCGCAAGACGTTGCGGGACGCAATCTCGCGTTACATGCCGCTCAAGACCGCGGCCGATTTCTGCGATGATAACGCGCGGCGCCTTGGCGGGCAGGAGGCGCTCGTGGATGCCCGGCGACGCCTCACCTGGTCGCAGATGAAAGAGATGTCCGATGCCCTGGCCCTGGGGCTCCTGGGGTTCGGCCTGGAGCGCGACGCACACGTGCTCATTCAGATGCCCAACTCCGCGGAGCTCTTTCTCGCGCGGCTGGCTTGCGAGAAAGCGGGCCTCAGGCTCGTCACCGTGGCGCCGAGTCTGCGGCGGGCGGAGCTCGAGCCCATCGTCCGGTTCACCAGACCCGAGGTCGCCATCATTCCCGCGGCGTATCGCCGGTTCCGCCACGTGGACCTCCTGGAGCAGGTTCGCGTTCCCGAGTTGCGCCACGTCCTGGCGGCATGGGATGAGATTCCGCCGGGCTGTATTCCGTTGGAAGAGGTGCTGTCCCGAGCCGTGGCGGAGGAGCGCCGTTCGCTCCTGTCCGCCGCGCGTTACGGGGTGGAGGACGTCTGCCAGCTCGCTACCACCAGCGGCTCCACCGGCATGCCCAAGTGCGCGGCCGTGCCCCTCTACACGCGGCTGCTCACCGCGTGGGTCCACCTCCGGCGTTTCCGCGTGAGCGGCGACGATACGCTGTGCGCCGTGACCGCCATCATATCGGGCGTGGCGGACGGGCTGATCTACAACGGCGTCTGTCAGGCGGGAGCGCGGATGGTCCTGCTGGACCACTTCGACCCGCGCCGCACCTGCGAGACCGTGGCCAAGGAGAAGGTCAACGTCCTGCCGATGGTTCCCACTATGATCTCCCGGCTGCTCGCGCTCCCCGATCTCGGGGACTACGACCTTCGCTCCCTCCGCATGGTCGTCAGCCACGGCTCGCTCCTTCCCTATGGGGTAGGCCGCGATGCCGAGGCGCGGCTGGGTTGCCGGATCATGCAGGGCTACGGCAGCGTGGACTGCGGCGGTCTGTGCGCCACGTCCTGGGAAGATCCTCCCGGTGTTCGCATCAGGTCCGTGGGACGGCCTCTGGAGGGAAACGAGATGCGGGTCGTGGACGAGAGCGGCAACGAGGCGGCTCGGGGAGAAGCCGGGCGCCTTCGGGTCCGCGGCCTGCCCTCGGACGCGCGTTTCTTCGACAACCCGGAGCTCAACGCGCGCCGGGGCGCCGACGGCTTCCTGGATCTGCAGGAGTGGGGCCGCATGGATGAGCAGGGCAACGTCTACCTCATGGGCCGGGAGCAGGACCTCATCATCCGCGGCGGACAGAATATCTTCCCGGCCGACGTGGAGAACCTGCTGATGCGCCATCCCAAGGTGCGCGAGGTCGCGGTGGTGGGCTATGCGGACGCGGAGATGGGCGAGCGCATTGCCGCCTGCGTCATCCCGGAGGGCGGCGTATCGTTGACCCTGGAGGAGGTGACGGAGTTTCTCGGGGAAGAAGGGTTGGCCCGTTTCAAACGGCCCGACCGCCTGGAGTTGATGGACGGGTTCCCCAAGGTCGCCTCGGGCGACAAGGTGGACAAGAGGGCGCTCAGGGAGCGCCTCCCACGGGTCCTGCCGGGTCGTTGACGTACACGCGGATGGCCCCGTAGGCGCAGTCCCACTGGCACACGAAGCACCCTTGGCAATCCCGCGGGTAGGCCATGGCGGCCTTGTTGTCCGGGTTCAGGCGCAAGACATCCGTGGGGCAGGTTTCGACGCAAACCCCGCAGCCGGTGCAAGCGCTCTCGCTCACCTCAACCCGCGGCATGAGAGGACTCCTGGTTGCGAAAGACCAGATGGAGGTTCTGCGTTGGCCGCACCGGGATGGGATCGTGCCAGGAATCGGGCAGGGGCTCGTCCCAGAGCTTGAGAGCCCCGTTCTCGTGCTTGACCACGACCATCTTGACCCAGTTCACGTTGTCGATGACGGGGAAGTCCTCGCGGATGAAAGCGACCCGGCTCTCCGTCCGGTACCGGTAGGCGCGCAGCGTCGCTTCGAGTACCTGGACGTATTGCGTGAGGCCCCATACCTTGGCCAACTCGTGGGGATCGGCGGCCTTGAGCCGGGGCACGTCGTCCCGGCTTATTTCGAGGAGCTCATCGAGGGCCGCTTCGATGCGGTCGGCGTGGAGGACCAGTCCGATCTTGTCCATGAGGAGCTGTCCGAGCCGCCGGTGCACCGCGGTGAAATCGGCGCCCGTCTCCCGCAGGAGAGGCTCGCGGACCGCCTGCATGGTCCGGCGGAGCTGCTCCGGCGCCGGTTGAACGCCGTTCCCGGATGGTGCGGTTGCGCCCGCGGCCCGGCCGGTCCAATCGCCGGTTACCGAGCAGAAGGACAGGTGGCCGCCCGGCAGATAGGTCATGTCGGTGCAGGTGCCGGCGGCGTAGAGCCCCGGCACGGTGGTCTCGCCGCGTTCGTTGACGCGCGCGCCGGCGCCGAAGATCCCGCTGGTGCCGGCCACCTGATAAGTGTAGGGGACCGGAGTCTCCGTGAGGTCGCCGACCATGGCTTCCTGGTTCGACACCACGATGGGGATCACCCGCCTGAGGAGCTCCATGCGTTCCGGCGGCACCTCTCGCAGGTCCATGGAAGGCACCCGGCGCCGTTCCTTCTGGTGCGCGATGGCGAAATATAGCAGCGCCCGGCTCGTCATCTCCATCCGCTTGGGATCGTAGTCTTCCAGGAACCGCCTGCCGTCCTTGTCCACCCACTTGGCGCCCGAGGGCATCAGGGACTCGAGGCCCGGCGCGGAAAGCGCGTGGTCGGGGTTCAGGTTGATGCCGCCCAACTCCAGTCGCGAGAGCTCCGCCCCGGCGCGCATCATCATGGCGATGCCGTCGCCGGAAAGATCGATGGGCATGTAGCCCAGGGTGCTTCCCGGCCAAGGATAGGGGAACTTGTAGGGGCCGGTGCACACCACGGTGGCGTTGGCGAGGAGCTCGTAGACTTCCCCGGTGCGCGTGTGGAACCCGACGGCGCCGATGACCCGCCCGTCCGTGGGCAACCGCCCGTCCGAGGTGAGAAGCTCGGTCAAGGCGATGCGGTTCACCACCTTGACGCCGCTCTCGACCACCCCCGCCCGCACGGCCATCATCATCTGCGGGCCGCCTTCCGCCATCCACACGCCGTTGGCAAAGGCGCGTCCCGGCGCTCCCATGCGGACGATCTTCCGGCCCTCCTTGAGCCACTTGACGCCCCAGCCGTCCATGAGCAGCACGTGCTCGTGCATCACCGGCAGCGACTTGGCCAGGAGCGGTTGATTGACCAGGGGCCCACCGAAGGACCGCATCCAGGCGTCGATGTCGTCGCCGGGCATGTACGACGGGTAGACCCCGGAGGCCAGGGCGCTGCAGCCGCTGCGGCCGAAATAGGAGCGGTCCGCAAGCAGCACGCGGGCCCCCGCCTCCCGCGCCCGGTAGGCCGCGAAGGCCCCGGCAATGCCGCCGCCGATCACGAGCACGTCCGTTTCCAGCCGAATGGCCATGGCAAGGGATCTTAGACGGGCCTGGACCATTGTTCAACCTCGCCCGGCCGGCCGCCCGTGGTGCGGGCGTTGATGCAGGGGCGCCCCTTGTGGGCGCCCGGCCTGCGGGACGGCTTTCGTCTCCGTAACTTCTGCGGCATGATTCCAAGAGCAGGAGGAGATGCTAAACTGAACCGGTATGGACGGCGTCGGCGTAGCGAAACGGTGCATCTGCCAACTTGTCGGTTTATCCGAATTGAGGAAGAGGAAATGGGCCTGACGAACGCGAAGATTCAACTGCGCAATCCGAGACGTCCCGAACTGGAAGCGGTGGAGATCGACGCGCTGGCGGATACCGGGGCGATCCATCTGTGCATTCCGCCGCACATACAAATGCAGTTGCGGCTGGACGAAGCCGATGCCAAGGAAGTGACCTTGGCGGATGGAAGCCGGCAGCTCGTTCCCTACGTTGGTCCGATCGAGTTGCGCTACGGGAACCGGATCGGTTTCACCGGCGCTCTCGTCATGGGAGAGACGCCTTTGCTGGGAGCCATCCCGATGGAAGACATGGACCTGGTCGTTGTGCCCAGGACAAGACAGGTCATCGTCAATCCGCTCAACCCGAACATTGCGTCATCCGTCGCGAAATGAACCCGGGGGACCGAGCGCAGGGGCGCCTTTGGGGTGCTTTCCAGAATGAACGGGCGGATGAATACGGCGTCGATTCCGTCGCTTGGGGGGAATGCGCCAAGAAGAACTGCAAATAGGTCACCGGAGGACGAGGGTTGTCATGAGCACGATATTGGGAAGCGGCGAGTTTCGATACGAGGTTCAGGAAGGGTGGGGGAAGCTGCCTGACGGCATGACCTTCAAGGAAGTGGCGGCCGTAGGCGTCGACAAGGCCGACAACGTCTATTGCTTCACTCGGGGCGAGCACCCCGTGATCGTGCTCGACGAGGACGGTCGTTTCCTGCGCACCTGGGGCGAGGGCGTCTTCGCCCGGGCCCACGGCGTCACCATGGGCCCGGACGATACCATTTTCCTGACCGACGACGGCGACCACACGGTCCGCAAGTGCACCCTCGACGGCAGGGTGCTGATGACCCTGGGCGTTCCGGGCAAGGCCGCGGCCTTTCAGGGGGGAGAGCCCTTCAACCGCTGCACCCACGTGGCCTTCTCGCCGCAGGGCGAGATCTATGTCTCGGACGGCTACGGCAACTCGCGGGTGCACAAGTATTCGCCGGACGGCAAGCTGCTGTTTTCGTGGGGCGAGCCCGGCACCGATCCGGGCCAGTTCAACCTCGTCCACAACGTCTGCACGGATCGGGACGGCTGGGTCTACGTCGCCGACCGGGAAAACCACCGCATCCAGGTGTTCGACGGCAAGGGCCGGTTCGAGACCCAGTGGTGCGACAACCTGCACCGTCCGTGCGCGCTGTACATGGAGAACAGGGACAACGGCGCCGGTCCCGTTTGCTACATCGGCGAGTTGGGCCCCGGGACCTCCCAGAACGGTGCCTATCCGAACATCGGGCACCGCATCGTCATCCGCGACGGCGAGGGCGTCGAGCTTGCGCGCTTCGGCGATCCCGTCATGGGGGAGGGGCCGGGCCAGTTCATCGCGCCCCACGGCCTCTGCCTGGATTCCAACCGGAACCTGTACGTGGCCGAAGTGTCCTGGACCATCATGGGACGGCGGCTGGAACCGCCGCGGGAGATGCGGAGCCTGCAGAAGCTGGTGAAGCTGGATTGACGGTCGCCCTGCGGCCGGAAGCCCGTATCGGCCGGCGGCGCAGTGCAGGCCCGGGCGGGTTCGAAACCCGCCCCTGCACGATCGTCGGCCTGCCGTGCCGACACCGGGTCAGCCGGCGTCGGCAGCCTCTTGCGGCTGCTCGTCCTCGTGCGCGACCGGGGGCAGGATCCGGCAGATGGCCAGCCCTACCACCAGGGCGCCGGCGCCGCCGATGAGGTAGGGCGCGTTGGCGTTGACGTTGTCGAGGAGCCAGCCGGCCGCGGTGTTGGAGGCGATGCCGCCGATCCCGAGGCCCACCATGGCCACCAGGCCCTGGGCGGTGGAGCGCAGACGCCCGGGGGCCACCCGGTCCACGTACAGCGGGCCGCCCATCATCAGGCCGGTCACCATCACGCCGTGGAGCATCTGCACCGGATAGATCCAGTAGGGGTTGGCGGTGAGGCCGCACACCGTCCAGCGGACGCCGCCGGCCAGCACCCCGGCGGCCAGCAGGCCTCGGGCGCCGATGCGCTTCAGGCCCATGCCGGTGCACAGGATGAGTGGGATCTCGACGACCAGCATGAGGATCCACATGTTCTGCACCGTCTCCAGAGTGCCGCCGTGGGCACGGACGTAGACCGGCAACAGTCCCATGGGGCCGGTGACGAAGAGATAGGCGCTGAACGCAAAGAGGAGCATGCGGCGCATGGGCCCCCTGCGAAGCAGAACGCGCCACTCGCCCCGGGCGGCCCGTAGCGACGCGATACCCTCCCTGGGGAGGGCGAGGCCGATGGCCGAGGCCAGCAGCACGATGACGGCGGCGCCCAGGAACATGACCCCCAGACCCGGCTCCGAGGGGCCGCCCGGCGCCGGGCCAGGCCCCTGCCATTGCTGCACCCGGTCCAGCGCCACCGGGAAGATCAGCACCGACGCCAGAAAGCCCACGGTTCCCCAGGAACGGGCGAAGCCGTAGGCGTGGGGCCCGGAATAGCGAAAAGCCGCCAGCGCGACGGAAACCGAAAGCGGTATCACCGGAGTCGAGAAGCAGGCCAGGAAAACGGCCGCCAGAAGGATGAACACGAACCCCTGCGCCAGCCCCAGAAGCACGAAGCCCGCGGCGGACACCATGGAGAGGAACGCCACGAGCCGGCCTCGGGCGCCGGTGCGGTCCGCCACCTGGCCCCAGAACGGCTGCGCGACGATGCCCACCAGCGGCATGACGGAGAGGACCAGACCCAGTTGGGTCCCGGTCAGGCCGGCGTTCTCCTTGAGGTAGAGGCTGTAGTAGGGAAAGAAGATGCCCAGCGCCCCGAAGAAGGTGAACCAGAACAGGGATATGGAGACGCCGTCGCGCTGGAAGGTCATGGACCCGAGTCTAGTGTGGTGTCCTATATGAACGGTGGATAATCTGCTGGTCCTTTTCGCCGTCGGCTGCGGTGATCCGCCTCGCGTGGTGTTTGGCCACTGCTCGTCGTCGCGCTCTGCCGGCAACACAAAGTCCTGCGCATCTTAGCACAGTTGTCTGCGGGACAGGACACCGGCGCTTCATCGACCTGTTCGTGAGACACGACGCCGTCCGGGACCGGACGAGGAATGAAACTTGCGGGGTTTTGCTATAGATTGGGACCCGATGCACCGACGTGAACCGGCACACCGACGTACAGGAGGATTGGAATGGCACGACTCAAGCACGTGGCGATAAGGACCGGGGACGTGGCGAAGACGGCGGCGTTCTACAAGGAGGCGTTCGACCTCCAGGAGGTAGGCAAGGGCCGCAGCGGCGTCTATCTTTCCGACGGACACATCAATCTTGCGATCCTGAACCTGAGGACCCCGACCTCGCCCGCGGGCGTGGAACATTTCGGTTTCCAGGTAGACGATCTGGAGAAGGCGGTGGAGCGGGTCTCCGAGCTCGGCGGGGAGCAGCTCACCGAACTCGCGCGGGTCAATCCGACGGACCCGTCCCATCCCCAGTCCTATTTCGAGGTCAAGGTCACCGGCCCGGACGAGCAGGAGATCGACGTGTCCGACACCGGCTGGGTCGGGGCGCCCCGTCAGGATTAGGCGGCCTCCCGTGAACGACGGCAAGCCGAAGCGGATGGGCGAGCTTTTCGAGGAACTCGTGGCGGTGATGGCCCGCTTGCGGGGCGAGGGCGGGTGCCCGTGGGACCGGGAGCAGACCCATGCATCGTTGAAGCGGTATGCGCTGGAAGAGACCTACGAGCTCCTGGAAGCCATCGACGAGGACGACAGCGCCGCCATGCGAGAAGAGCTGGGCGACGTCCTGCTGCAGGTGCTGTTCCATTCCCAGTTGGCCGGCGAGGACCGGCGCTTCGCCATCGATGAGGTGATGACCGGTCTGCGGGACAAGCTCGTGCGACGGCATCCCCACGTCTTCGGCGACGAGCGCGCGACCGACGCGGGGGAGGTGCTGCGGAACTGGGAGAAGATCAAGGCGCTGGAGAAGCCGAAGGGCGGCGCGCAGGAGCATTCCCTCCTTGCCTCGGCGCCGCGGGCCATGCCGGCCCTGGCGCGGGCACAGCGCGTCGGCGACAAGGCCGCGGGCGTGGGGTTCGACTGGCCGGAAGTGGAGCCGGTCTGGCGCAAGGTTGAGGAAGAGTTGCAGGAGCTCGGGGAGGCGGCCGGAACGGGCCGGGCGGACCGCGTAGAGGCCGAGCTCGGGGACCTGCTGTTCTCGGTGGTCAACCTGAGCCGGTTCCTGAAGGTCCAGGCGGAAGAGGCGCTGGCGGGCGCCATCGAACGGTTCCAGAAGCGCTTCGCCTATATCGAGCGGGAACTTGCCGGCCGGGGCAAGACGGTGGCGGAGGCGTCGTTCGAGGAGATGGATGCGCTGTGGGAGGAGGCCAAGGCCCGCGGGGAAGGCGAAAAGGGGAGGTAAGAAACAGCCCGCCGGATGAGAGCGTTTCCGGCAGCCGGAAACGATTGGATGAACCCCAGGGAGGACCACTGATGAGCCACAAACATATCGTCCACATCTCCGATGTCCCCTCCGAGCCGCTGCCGGCTCCGGACGGCACTTCTTTCGGCGGGGTCCGGCAGCGCGTCGGCGCCGCCGTGGGCGCCCGGAAACTGGGGTACGGGCTCTTTACCGTTCCCCCGGGCAAGACCGCTTTCCCGCTTCACGTCCACACCCTCAATGAAGAGCTGATCCACATCCTCGAGGGCGAGGGGACGCTGCGGTTCGGGGACGAGACCGTGGCGGTGCGCGCCGGCATGTTCATCGCCTGCCCGGGAGGCCCGGAGATGACCCATCAGCTCGTGAACACGTCGGACGCCGATCTGCGTTACCTGTGCGTGAGTACCATGCAATACCCCGATATCGTCCACTACCCGGACTCCGGCAAGGTCGGCGTTTACGCCGGCCCCGGCGCGTCCGGCGAAAAGCCTTTTCGCGGCATCTACAAGAAGGGCACAGAGGTTCCCTATTTCAAGGACGAGACCGGTCCCGAGGCGAAGGGACGGTCGTGAGTCCGTTCCGCACGGTGTTCCTGGACGGGGCGACCTTCGGCGTCGTTTCCCTGGCCCGGTTCGAGGAAGCCGGCGAGTGCGTGACGCACGAACTGACGGACGCGGACGAGTTGCCCGCGCGGCTCGAGGACTGTCGGTGCGCGGTGATCAACAAGTTCGTTCTCGACCGGCCGCGGCTGGAACATCCTTCGGCGGCGCAGCTCCGGCTAATCGCCGTGGGGGCCACGGGCACGGACAACGTCGATATCGCATGCGCCAGGGAACGCGGGGTCGCCGTGTGCAACGTCCCGGGCTACGCCACCTCCGCGGTGGCGCAGTACACCCTGGCGCTGATCCTGGAGCTGGCGACCCAGGCGGCCCGGTACGCCCAGGGGACGCGCATGGGCCACTGGCAGGAGAGCACGATCTTCACGCGGCACGACTACCCGAGCTTCGAGCTCCAGGGCCGGGTGTTGGGCATCATCGGCTACGGCAACATCGGCCGCAAGGTGGCGGAGATGGCCCGCGTCTTCGGACTACGGGTGATCGTGGCCGGCCGCGTGGGAGAAGACGGGGAGGAACCGGACCGGTTGCCCGTGGAGGAGGTGCTGCGGCAGGCCGATTTCGTGAGCCTGCATTGCCCGTTCACGCCCCTCACCGAAGGGTTCATCAACCCGCATACCCTGTCCTTGATGAAGCCCACCGCGTTCCTGGTCAATACCGCCCGCGGCGGCCTGGTGGAGGAAGCGGCGCTGATCGAGGCGCTGGAGGAGGGCTGGATCGCGGGCGCGGCCCTGGACGTCATTTCGCAGGAACCGCCGGATGAAGACCACCCGATGATGGCGGCCGCGGCCCGGCTGGACAACCTGCTGATCACCCCGCACTGCGCCTGGGCCGCCCGGGAGACGCGCCAGCGGCTGATGGACGAGGTGTTCGAAAACATCCAGGCGTTCCGCCGCGGCGAGCGACGGAACCGGGTGGACTAGTGTCCTGTCCCGGAAATAACGGCGCTAATCTGCGGGTCCTTTTTGCCGTCGGCTGCGTTGCTCCTGCTCGCGTGGTGTCGGCCACTGCTCGTCGTCGCGCCTTGCCGACAACAAAAAGTCCTACGCATCTTGGCACCGTTATTTCCGGGACAGGACACTAGCATTTCTCGGTTGCCGGACGTTTGTTTCTAACGGCTGGTGATCAGGATCGCTCCGCCGAGCAGGGACAGCGCCCCGAGGACGATGTTCATGGTGACCTTTTCGAGGTCTCTCAGGAACATCAGGCTGAAGAGGAGCGAGAAGAGCGGGGTGGTATTCAGCAGCGGGAGCATGACCGACACTTCACCGAGGCTCAGGGAGGTGAATACCAGGAGTTGCGAGACGGCCGAGACGAAGGCCGTGGGTCCGAAGTAGGGGAGGCTCTCCCGGCTCGGTATGACCACCGAGAATTGCCGCTTGATCCACAGGTATAACACGAAGAGGGTGAGAGAGGTCCCGGTGGTCACGGCTCCGGCCACGAACGGGTTGGGCAGGATCAACAGGCCGGCTCTGCGAAAATTCTGTGAAACGCCCGCCAGGAACGCCGCCAGCAACGGATAGAGCGCGTCCAAAAGCCGCCAGTCCCCCTTGGCAGCGCCCCTCCGGTAAAGCACCATCCATCCGCCGGCAACGATGAAAAGCCCCCCCAGATAGACTGAAATCACCGGGCGTTCGTGGAGGAAGAACACCGCGATGGCCACGGAGAAGATCGGTCCGGTGCTGCGAAGCGGCATGGCCCGGGCAACCCCGAGGCGTTCGATGCCGATATAGAGCAGGATACGGGCCAGCAGGGGTTGGAGCGTACCGCTGGTCATGAAGTAGAAGGCCGCGCGGGAGCGGACGATGGACAACGGAAAGTTCAGGACCACGTAGGACCACATCAGGACGGTGGTTACCACGTAGCTCAGGAAGGCGGCGCTGAGAACGCTGGATGTGCGCGCGCCCCGGCGCACCAGGATCGAGTCCACGGCCCAGCCCATGGCCGAGATTATGGGGACGATTTCAGGGCGCATGCAGCCTCCCCTCTAGCCGATACGGAATGCATAGGCAAACGAGGCGTCCGACAAGGCTGTGCCCCCGCCCCGCGCCCGAGGAGCCCTTGACGGCCGTCACGGGGACACGCTACGGTAGCCTGCTGTACCCGGACCCTGCACCGTCCGCGATTCCCCGTAAGCATCCCGCTATGAAACCACCACCGTTCCGTTACCATACGCCCCGGTCCCTGCCCGAAGCGCTGGACGTTCTGCGGGAGTCGCCGGGAGAGGCGCGGGTCCTTGCCGGCGGCCAGAGTCTGGTGCCGCTGCTCAACCTGCGGTTGGCCTGTCCCGAGGTCCTGGTCGACCTCAACCGGGTAGAGGGCCTGTCCTATATCCGCGACGACGGCGCCCGGCTTCGCATCGGCGCCATGACCCGCCAGCGTGAAGCGGAGTTCTCGGAGCTGTTGGCGGCACGCAGCCCGCTCGTCGTCGAGGCGCTGGCCCAGTTGGGTCATCCCGCCATCCGCAACCGCGGCACCGTCGGCGGCAGTCTGGCGCACGCCGATCCCGTGGCCGAGCTTCCCTGCGTCATGACGGCACTGGATGCGGAGTTCGTGGTGGCCGGCCCGGGCGGCGAGCGGGTGGTGCGCGCGAACGACTTCTTCCTGGGGCCCTACGAGACCGCGTTGTCGCCGGGAGAAATCCTGGTGGAGGTGAGAATCCCGTTGTCGCCGGCGCCGCCGGCCGCGAGTTTCGTGGAGTTCAGCCGCCGTCACGGCGATTTCGCTTTGGCGGAGGCCGCGGTCGTGATCGAGGGCGGCGAGAGCTGTACCGGCGGGCGGGTGGTGGCGGCGGGTCCGGCATGGACGCCGTCGCGGCTCGAGACGGTCGAGCGGCTGGTGGCCGGGTCCGGGGTGGGCAGGGCAGACCCGGGGCCGCGGCGCGAGCTGATGGAGGAAGTGGCCCGGACGGCGGAGGCCGCGGTGGCGGCGCTGGAAACCCACGCCGACGCCACGGCATACCAGCGCCGGCTGGCGGCCGTTCTCGTGACGCGCGCCGTGGCACGGGCGCTGGAGCGATGGAGTCGGAATTGACGGATGAATCGACGGACAGGCGCGCCATCTCGGTGACGGTCAACGGCAGGCGTTGCGAGGCCGAGGTGGACGTGCGCAAGACCCTCGCCGACTTCCTCCGGGAGGACGGCGGCTTTACCGGAGTCCACGTGGGCTGTGAGCACGGCGTCTGTGGCGCCTGTTCCGTCCTGATGGACGGCGAAGTGGTCCGGTCGTGCATCCTCTTCGCCGTGCAGGCGGACGGTCACGAGGTCACTACGGTCGAAGGCCTCGGCTCCGAGGAGGCGCCGAGTTCGCTGCAGCAGGCCTTCGTGGACCACCATGCGCTCCAGTGCGGGTTCTGCACGCCGGGCATGTTGCTGGCCGCGGTGGACCTGCTGAAGCACTGCCCCGACCCCACCGAGACCCAGGTCCGCGAGGCCCTGTCCGGCAACCTCTGCATGTGCACCGGCTATACCGGGATCATCCGGGCGGTGCGCGCGGCCGCCCCGCAAATGAAAGGCTGACCGTTCTCCCCATGGAAGCTTCATCCACGCAATGGAAGGGCCGTGCGGTGCCGCTGCGCGAGGACGTGAGATTCTCCGCCGGCAAGGGCACGTACATCAGCGACATGAAGTTCCCCGACATGCTCCATGTCGCGTTGCTGCGAAGCGTCCACGCGCACGCGCGCATCCTGCGGGTGGACTTGAGCGAGGCGCTCGAGATGCCCGGCGTGGTATGCGGTCTCACCGGAGCGGACGCGGGCCGCATGACCGAGCCGCTGCGTTCCCTCATCCCGATTCCCGTCCAGCTCGACGCCTATTGTCTGGCCTACGGCAAGGTGACCCACGTGGGCGAGCCGGTGGCCGCCATCCTGGCCACCAGCCGTTACCTGGCGGAAGACGCGCTGGAGAAGATCCGGGTGGAGTACGAGCCGCTGCCGGCGACGGTGGACCCCGAGGCGGCCATGGAGCCGGATGCGCCGCTCTTGTTCGAGTCCATGGGCACCAACGTCATGTGGCAGGACCGCTTCGACTACGGCGACGTGGACGAGGCTTTCGGCCGCGCGGCGCACGTCCTGAAGAAGCGCTTCCATATCCAGCGGTATTCCTCCACCGCCCTGGAGACCTTCGGCTGCACCGCCGTCTACGACCACCACCGGGAGCAGCTCACCGTCTGGTCCAACGACCAGCGCCCAGGTCAGGCCATGCCCATCGTGGCTCACAGCCTGGGCCTCACCCATGCCCAGATCCGTTTCGTCACGCCGGACGTGGGCGGCGGCTTCGGCAACAAGCGCAAGGCCCAGTACCTGATCATCGCGGCCCTTTTGTCCAGGATGAGCGGCGGCAAGCCGGTTCAGTACGTGGAGGACCGCCGCGAGAACCTGATGGCGCTCATCCACGCCTGCAACGGCGTCATGGACCTGGAGGCGGCGCTGGACAGCGAGGGGCATATACTGGGCATGCGGGTGCGGGACGTTGCCGACGAGGGCGCCAACGTCCTGAACCCCACGGTCCACTCGATCCTGAAGCTCGGCAACCTGACCAACTGCTACCGCATTCCGGTGGTGCGCTACGAGGTCAACTCGGTGATGACCAACAAGTGCCCGTCCGGCGCCAACCGGGGAATCGGCAAGCCGTTCATGTGTCTGGCCATGGAGCGGATGATGGATTACCTGGCCGGGCAGCTCGGCCTGGACCGCATCGAGTTTCGCCGGAAGAACCTGGTGCCGCCGGACGCCATGCCCTACACCGGCCCCAGCGGGGCGCTGATCGACAGCGGCGACTTCGGCGGCACCCTGGACAAGCTGCTGCCGCTCATCGACTACGAGGGGTTTCTGCGGGAGCAGCGGGAGGCCCGGGAGCAGGGAAGGTACCTCGGCATCGGCATCGCCATCGGGCTGGAGCCCAGCACCTCCAACGCGTCGGCGTACATGCTCTCGTCGGGGCGGCGGAGCGCCTCGGGCGCGGCGGAGGCGGCCATGGTGCGGGTGGAGCACGACGGCAGCATCCTGGTGCTGCTGGGCGACGTGGGCAGCGGGCAGGGGCACGAGACGGCCGCGGCGCAGATCGTCGCGGACGAGTTGGGGGTGCCCATGGACGGCGTCCGGGTGTCGCCGTTCTTCGACTCCTCGGTGACGCCCTGGCTCTACGCCACCGGCAACTACTCCAACAAGTTCGCGGGCACCGACGTGGGCGCCATCCTCGGCGCCGCGCGCAAGGTGCGCGACAAGCTGCTGGAACTGGGGTCCACCCTGCTGGAAGAACCGGTGGAGAGTCTGGAACTGGCCGAGGGCTGCGTGCGCCGCCGGGACCGTCACGAGTCCCGCAAGACCCTGTCCGAGCTGGCCTTCGTGGCCTACCGCGACCTGTTGTCGCTGCCGCCCGGCATGGAGCCCGGCCTGGAGGGCCGGTTCTACTACCGGCCGGACATCGCCAACGTGCCTGACGAGAAGCGCCGGGTGAGGAACCAGCTCTTCGCCAGCAACGCCGCCCACGCGGTCACCGTCGAGGTGGACCCGGACACCGGCGGCGTCGCCATCCTCAAGTACGGCGTCGTGCACGACTGCGGCACCGTGCTCAATCCCGCCATCGTGGAGGGACTGGTGCAGGGGGCCACCGCCCACGGCATCGGCGCGGCGCTGTATGAAGAGTTCGACTACGACGAGCAGGGAAACCTGAAGGCCACCACCTTCGTGGACTACCTCAAGCCCACCGCGGTGGAGATCCCAGACGTGCGGATGGACCATCTGGTAACGCCGTCGCCGTATACGCCTCTGGGGATGAAAGGGGTGGGGGAGGGCGGCGCCATTCCCGCGCCGGCGGCCATCGTCAACGCGGTGGAGAACGCACTGGAGCCCTTGGGCTGCGCGTTCGACCATCTCCCGCTCACGCCCGAGCGGGTGTGGAACGAAATCGAGAAGGCCCGCGCTTCACGGCGAGATGGACCGTGAGGCGCGGGCCCTCATCATCGTCTGCCCGATAGCCGTACGCCTAGACGGTCACGTTGCACACCAACTCACCGTAGTCCGCATCCTTGGGGATCAGGTCCCAGGTCAGCATCCACCGGTACTGGCGCTCGAATTCTTCCTCGGTGTAGGGCTCCGGATCCACGTAGCGCAGCCGCGGCAAGTAGAAGTCGTCCGCCGTGAGCTCGTTGGCGTAGTGCTCGGGGATCTCCGCCAGCATGTGCTTGATGTACTTCTTCGGGTTCGCGTTGATGTAGGTGACGGACTTCTTGATGGCCCGCAGCATGCCCTTGAGCAGGTCGGGATCCATGTCCGCGGGACCGTTCTCCACCCCCAGGTAGTGACCTTCCACGAGCTTCTTGTAGCCGCGCTTCTCGGCCAGGGCGATCCACGGTTCCATCAGGGTGGCCGCCTCCACCTCGCCGTTCTCCAACGCCTCGAACCGTTCTCTCACGGTGCCGGCATGCACCACGTTCATCTCGTCCCGGGAGAGGAACCCCTCGAGCATGGACAGCGTGTGGTAGTGCGAGCCCTGATGGTACTGGACCCCGACGCTCCGGCTGCCGAGTTGCATGGGCGCGTTGACCGGAGAGTCGGGCAGGACATAGATGCCCTGACACACCACCGCCGGACGCTTGGTCCAGATGGGGCTGCGGCGCTCGCTGTCGTAGGCCCGCCGCACCTGTCCCCATGAGCAAGCGCGGTAGATGTCCACCTTCTTCTGCTCGTACAGGAACTGGTAGTTGGTGGACTTCACCAGCGTGTGGTCGGTCCGGCGCGGGTCGTCGTCGTCGAACTTCGTTTCGCGGACACCGGGCAGGAAGATCTCGACCTCCATGCCTTCCTCCTCGAAAAGCCCCTCCTCCTGCGCCACGAACCAGTGAAGCCCGAGGACCGCCTCGGCGCTTTCCACGTTTATCTTGACCAGCTCAGCCATTTGTTCGCTCTCCTTTCGAGCCCCGGTATGGGAGCCTGTCCGCGGCCGGCATGAGGGCGCAACCGGCGGCGGCTCAAGCCCGTTCTTCTTACAACCGGCATCGGCAGGGGTCAAGGTCGAGGCGCCGGTGCAGCGGAACGTTGCCTTTCACTCCCGCCCGGTAATCTGATACGCATGGCGCACGCCCATGCTGACCGATGCGGCACTGCTGTTCGCCCTGGGCACCGCCCTCGCCTATGCTTTCGCCGACGTCACCGCGCGTTTCGGCCTGCAACGCGCCGACCCGTTGGTGGGAGCCATGATGGCCCTCACCGCCTCGGTGATGCTCTTCCTGCTGGTCGTGCTCGCGACCGGCGCCCGTTTTCCGGCCGTTGGCGTCCACTACTTCTGGATGGCCGTGGGAGGGGCCTGCAACCCCGGCCTCTTCTTCGTCCTGTTCTTCATCGGCATAGCCAAGATCGGGGTTTCCCGCGCCGCGCCCATCAAGGGAAGCTCGGCCATCTTCGCGGCCTTGCTGGCCATGGTCTTTCTGGCAGAGGAGCCGGCCTGGTACAATCTGGCCGGCATCCTGCTGGTGGTGGGCGGCATCGCGGTGATCTCGTCCGGGGCCCAGGCGGGCCACTGGCGCCGGGTGGACATGCTCTGGCCTCTGGCGGCCGCGGTGGTGGCCGCCACCGCGGCTCTTTGCTGGCGCACCGGCATCCAGGCGTTCCCGGACACGGTGGCCGGCGCCGCGGTCGCGATCTTCGCGGCCTTGGCGGTGGTGGCGGCCTACACCCTCGCGGTCCGGAGGAGCGAGATCCGGCGAAACGTCCGGGCAAGCTGGAAGTTTTTCATCGTCGCGGGGGCCATCGAAGGCTTCGGCAAGTTCCTGTACGCCAGCGCCCTTCAACTCGGCGAGGTCTACCGCGTACTGCCAGTGATCCAGACCTCGCCGCTGTTGGTGGTGCTGCTCTCCCTGGTGGTGCTGCGCAGGGCGGAACGGATCACTTGGCGGGTCCCGGCGGGAGCGGTGCTGACGGTCGGCGGAGCGGTCCTGGTGAACGTGCGTTTTGTGTAAGGCAGCTTTCCGGGCCGCGGGTCAGAACGTCCGCGCCATCCAGCGCACCTGGCCGATGACCTCCGCTTCGTCGGGCCATGCTTCCGGCCCCCAGTCGGGATGATCGCTCTCCAGCAGCCACCGGCCGTTGCCCTCTCTGCCTGCACGCCTGACCACCAGGCCCCCCTCGGTGCGCAGTGCGTAGATGCGCCCCACCTGCCGCTGCCGCTCGCCCCGGTTCACCAGCGCGGAACAGCCGTCGGGCAACGTCGTCTCCATGGACTCGCCCTGCACCCTGACGATCAGGCACTGGGAGTAATCGAGCCCGTGGCGGCGCAACCAATCGCGTCCAAACCAGAGGGATTCCGACGCGGGCGCCGTCAGCGATCCGTCGTACCGGGCGTCCAGATCGCGGATCTCTATGGGAAGCGCACCAGGAAGGTTGATCGGTGCGTCCGGGTACGCCGTCGGCGTGTCGTCCTGCGCGTACTCTTCGGTCCGGGCCGTTTCCGGTTCGGTGGCGCGCTCGCGCAACAATGCATCGAGGTCGGCCCGAAGTCCACTCCGCAGGGACCGGGTCTCGGTCCTCAAAGCGTGGATGATCCTGTCCTCCGAGGGGCTCTGCCTGCTGTCGTCTGAAGGACTGGCCGCGGTGTCCTTGCCGCGTTCCTCGAACAGTCGCGCGATCGGCACGCCCAGGAAATCCGCCAGTTTCTCCAGTTGGTTGAGCTTCCACTCGTTGCGCCCGTTCAGCAGGTTGGAGAAATGGCTGGGTCGAATGCCGATGGCCGCCGCGATCTGGCTCTTGGTTGCCCGGCCCAGGGACTTCTCGTCGTCGACAAAGTCCCTGATCTGAGTCTTGGGGCGGTTCGAAAGCAGCGGGGGCTTCTTTTTGCGCATTGCAACTTTTCCAATAGGGCAAAAAATGTGCAAATGAGCATTCTTCCGCCGTGCGTCAAAAAGCGCGGTTCCAGTTGTCTGCATTGTGAAGAAGTATGGGGGAATTCACGGGAAGCCATTGGCCCCAACTTTCAAGGCCGTAACAGCCCGTGTTCCGGAACGGTTGGTTCCACCATCGCGATAACTTTCCCGTGGTCCGAGGCAGACGGGAAAGGGTGGCGCGCAGGCTTCACCGTGTTTCGATAGAGAGGGATGCCGGGTGGCCGCCCGGTTACGGCGGCCCCCGCATGGGGAAGACTGGTCCGGCGACTATCCCCGCGTCATGTGTGCGAAGGCGCCCATGGGGATCGCGCGAGGCTAAAAAGGGATATCGTCGTCGATCGGTGGCGATTGGAATGTGGACGGGGTGTCACCGAAGCCTTGATCCGGGGTTTCCTGAGAGGTCCGGGCGCCGCCGGCGCCGCCGAGGAACTGGACCCGCTGGGCGACGATTTCGGTGATGTAGCGAGTGTTCCCGGTTTTGTCCTCATACGAGCGGCTGCGGATGTTGCCCTGGACGAATACCTGCCGTCCCTTGGACAGGTATTGCCCGCAGCTCTCGGCTTGCTTGCCCCACACCACGATGTTGTGCCACTCGGTGCGTTCCTGGCGGTTGCCGTCCTGGCCGGTCCACACCTCCGAGGTGGCGATGGAGAAGTTCGCTACCGCGCGGCCGTTCTGAGTGAAACGGACCTCCGGGTCCTTGCCAAGGTTCCCGACGAGAATTGCGATGTTTACCGACATATGGACCTCATCCGAATAGTTTTGCGTGGACCTTATCCCGTACGTAGTGCTTAGTCAATACGACCGCATCCGGGGTTCGGCCGTGCTCCCGGGGCGAAAACCACGGGATCCCGGAGCCGACCGTTTTCAGGGACAATTTTGCCCGTGACCCTGACAACCCAAAGCCAAGAAGTTCCCTTTGAGCAAAGCGAAAATGTCCCCTTGGGAAGGTTACGGGCGCAGGTTGGTGCTCGAAGGGTGTCGAGGGGTGGCCTGTGGACAACCCCGTTGCCGCCACCCTCGACCCCCGGTTGCCCACAGGCTTCAGGCACCCGCGCGAAAGGGGGCGGGAACGGTCAAGACAGGAGGGATGGTGTCGAGGAGATTCCCCTGGAGGGGCCAGGTTCGGCTTGGGCCGGGTGATGACCGCTGCGGTGAGTGGCTGGAGGCTGACCCATCCCCAAGGGGCTATGGATGTTCAGGCGCAGGGCCATGGGCGGGTTTGAGGCAGCGCAGAGTTGCAACCGCTCACGCCGTTGCAGTCCCCCTCCCCTGGCTGCGGCGCCGGAAGCCCCCGGGGCCAACCCTTCCGCTCCGAGGGGCGGGGGGTTAGCGGGGAGGTTGCGAGACAGGAGAGGAGGGGGAGTGTCTCCAGCGGTTCCAGGGGTGGTCTGGGGAGGGTTTGTACTTGGGGCGTTTGCGTTGGAGCCCACGGGCGGTGTCGACGGTTCGGTGGAGGCTCTTCTCGTCGTCCACAGGGATGGCCTGTAGCCCCATCAATCGCATCAGACGCCGAACCCGGTGGCGACCTGCACGGTCTCTATCCCGCCACAAATGACGGACCATCTGGCGGCTGCCGTAGAACGGGTAGTTCAGAAACAGTTCATTGATCCGCCGCATCAACCCAAGGTTCTGCGCACTCTCGCCTTTGGGCCTGTGGTACAGCGAGGATCGGCTTAACGAAAGCAAGCGGCATTGACGGCTCCCTGCCTAGGGACTTCGGCACAGTCCAAAGCAACCGCATCAAGAAGAACAGAGGCAGCAAGAGTTTGTGGGACAGCAATGTCCTAAATCATACTGTCCTCGCTTCAGACGCTCAGACGGTACTCCTTGAACCACAACGCCAGATTGAGCAGTTTATACAGCAACGTTCCGTTGTCTCTGCGCCGGTCCAGGTGTTCCTGGAAACAGCGGGCGACAGCCTCGTTGTCAAACAGTCCGATGCGCCGCGTCGCATGATCGAACAAGACCGATTTCACGTAATCGGCCAGTGACGTCCTCAGCCAGTGGCTGATCGGGACGTTGAACCCCGTCTTGGGCCGGTTCAATATGGAGTCCGGTACGATGCCCTGCAATGCCTGGCGCAGAATGTACTTTTTCTCCTTCCCTCTGACCTTGTAGTTCGACGGCAGTCCCATGACATAGGCAGTCAAGCGGGTATCCACCATCGGCACGCGGACCTCTACGCTGTGGGACATCGTCGGCTTGTCCACTTTCTCGAAATAAAGGTCAGGCAGGAGGATGCTGGAGTCGGTGTGGAGCATCCTCTGTACCGCGTCGAGTCGCTCCAGGCGCCGATACAACTCCTTATACCGACGGAAAGGATCCGTGGCCTTCAGGAATGAACGGCACTCGACGGTGAACAACCTGTCCGGTAGCCGGTCAAAAGATTCGGTAGACATGATGCCGGCCATAATCATTTCCGGGTCGGGTGCGCCGAACGCGGCAAGACTCTTCGGAAACCTCACCTCGGCAGTCAATCCCATTGTAAGCGAGCGAAGCTGGACGGCGGCGCGGCCCATCAGGCGCCACCAGAACAGGCGCGAAAGTCGAACGTAGTTGTTGTATCCCGCGAAAATTTCGTCGCCTCCATCGCCCTGCAGGATGACCTTGAAGTCACTGGCCAACTGCTCGCACAAAAGGTATAGCGGAATATGGGCCGCATCACCAAATGGCTCGTCGTGGCAACATATCAATCGCTCGATTACCTTGTCGAGGTTTTTCCCTGAGACATGCAGCTCATGGTGCTCGGTTCCAAAATTCTCGGCTACCAGTCGAGCCGCCGGCAATTCGTTGACACCAGAGTCATAGTCGAAGCCAACGGAAAATGTCTTGAGCCTACTCCCATAATGCTTACTGGCAAAGGCCGTAATCGCGGACGAGTCAATGCCGCCACTCAAAAATACACCTACGGGCACGTCGCTGACCAGATGCCTCTTTACGGCGTCCTCCAGCATGGAACGGACAGCGCGCGTCGCCGTCGGCAAATCGTCATGGATGTTCTCCACATCCAGAATCGACGCGTACGGCGCGGACTTCATGCCGCTTGAATCGATCGTCAGCAGGTACCCGGGAAGCAGCTTGGCGATACCATCGAACATCGTGTTGGCGCCCAACGCTGTACAATAGTGCATATACTCGTGCAAGCCCTGCCAGTCGATTCGCGCTTCCACCTCGCGGGAAGCCAGGATGGCCTTGATTTCCGATCCGAATATCAAATCTCCTGAAGGCGAGCGATAATAGTACAGAGGCTTGATTCCGAATCGGTCCCGTGCCAGGTGAAGCCACCGCTTCAAGTTGTCCCACACGGCCATGGCGAACATCCCCTCAAACTTGGGGAAAGAGGCTTCGCCCCACTCCACGTACGCACGCAGTGCTACCTCGGTATCCGAATGTCCACGAAAATGATGTCCCTTGTCCTCCAGGGTGGTTCGTATTTCACGGAAGTTATATATCTCCCCGTTATATGCAATCACAAAGCGGCCGTCGTCGGATCGCATGGGCTGACGTCCTCGTGGGGAAAGATCGATGATGCTCAACCGGGTATGCGCGAACCCTATCGGCCCATCTGCGTACACGCCGCTGTCGTCCGGTCCACGGTGGTGGAGGGACTCAGCCATGCGTCGCAGCACGGAATAGTCCATGGCACCACCGTCCCTGCGATATATGCCGCTGATTCCACACATTCCAACTCTCTCCGTCAACAAAGCTCACAAGAAAATTCAGATCGATGATGGTTCGAGTATAGCATTACTCGCCGCTTTCCGTACTCCGCAACCACCAGCTTCTGCCGACGCAACCCCTTCAGGCAACATACCGGCGGCTAGGGCAGCGGCAACGAGCCTCGATCCCGTTCCCATCAACGCTGACGTGGAGATCCGTAGCCCCAAGGTTCTTCAGGATATCTTTGATTTCACCCCTGGAGCGGTGATGCTTGTACCAATCCGTCAGCGAATCATAGGTGTCCAGCCGTGCCAACTCGTACTGCTGTTTGTCATCCAGTCGTGGTTCCCGATAGTACGTAATCAGCGGAGAAAACCGCGAAAGAACCATGTTCAGGATCCAAGACCTCCGCACCGCGCGATGAAGGGGTAACAGAGTCTTGACCAGTCCATCGGTACACCGCAAGGCAGCTTCGGGCGGCAAGTGTTTCAGGAACAGGCGAAAGATCTGGGCCATACGGAGTTGGCGGTGACTACGGCGGTAATGATCGATAACCAAAGCTCCACCCGGTTTGACCTGTTCGTACAACTTGGCGATGGTATCCTCTGGCGAGGGAGTATGTTGAATCACGCCAAGGCATAACACAAGATCAAACTGACGAGGGGCAAAGGGCAATTTGGCAATGTCGGCCTGGAAGATGCTGTGCGAATCGTTCTGAGGGAAGTTCTGCTGATTGGCGTCAACGGCGGAACTGTAATCCACGGAAAACACTCGTGCCCTAGGCGCTCTCAGCAGTATTTCCGTAAAACGTCCGGCGCCACAACCAGCTTCGAGGACGGTGTAAAGTGCCGGACCGTGGAGTTCCCGCCATATTTCATCACCTAGGCAGCGCCGCATCCGCTCGTACGACATGGGCACCCCGGTCACTGAATCCAATTGGGTCTTACGGAATACTTGCCACTGCAATCCGAAAGCCGCGGCATAGTTGTCACGATCCTCAACCAATCGGGGGATCGAGTTGGCAATCTTCCAGTCATGGCCTTGGATGCATTGCAGCGAATTACCTACTTCGGTCAGACGCTCCTTGTCGATGGGACATACGAGATCAAGAACCATATTCACTGCCTGGATGAAAGCATCACGCGCGAGTCTGACCGGCTCGGTGAAGAGAAATCTACCGTCCGCCAAAGACGGCGGCGCCGTTCCGCCGGGTTGATCCTCATGCCGCCAGAATTATAATTTATCACGTCTTGATGTTCTTGTCGAGCCGGTAAAGGGGTTTGTTAGAGCAAAGCGATAATGTCCCCTACTGAGCAAAGCTAAGATGTCCCCTTAGAGGAAGGGGGGCAAGGGATGGCGAAGCCAGAAGAGGGGATGACCCTGCGCGAGGTGGACCGGCTGGAAGTGATCCGGGAGGTCGTGGGGAAGCGGCTGGTGCAACGGGAAGCGGGGGAGCGGTTGAGGCTGAGTGTGCGGCAAGTGAAGCGGCTGGTGCGGCGCTACCGGGAGTTGGGGGCGAAGGGGCTGATTTCGGGGCATCGGGGGCGCAAGGCCAGCAACGCGATAGCGCCGGAGGTTCGGGCAGAGATCTTGGCGGTGATGCGGGAGCGCTACGAAGATTTTTCACCGACCCTGGCCTGGGAGAAGCTGTCGGAGGTGCACAGCTATCGGGTGTCGGTGGAGACCTTGCGCAAGTGGATGGCGGAAGCGGGGCTGTGGCGGTGGAAGAAGCGCCGGGGGATGCGGGTGCATCACAGCCGTCCCCAGCGGCAGGCCGTGGGCGAGTTGGTACAGATCGACGGCTCGCCGCACCGATGGTTCGAGGAGCGGGGGCCGTCGTGCACCCTGATCGTGTTCATCGACGACGCCACCAGCCGGCTCATGGCCCTGCGTTTCGTCGAGGCCGAGACCACCGAAGCCTACATGAGGACCCTGCGCGGGTATCTGGACCAGTACGGTCGTCCCGTGGCCATCTATTCGGACAAGCACAGCATCTTCCGGGTCAATCAACAGGACCGCGAGGGCGAACGGACTCAGTTCACCCGAGCGCTTCAAACCCTGGACATCCAACCCATCCACGCCAACACCCCCCAGGCCAAGGGCCGGGTGGAACGGGCCAACGAGACCCTCCAGGACCGCTTGGTCAAGGAGTTGCGCCTTTGCGGCATCCACTCCATCGACGAGGCCAATGCCTTCTTGCCCAAGTACATGGCTGACCACAACCGCCGCTTCGCCCGCCCGCCCCACAACCCCCACGACGCCCACCGCCCAGTGCTGCACGACCCCGATTCCCTCGACCTCATCGTGAGCTGCCACTCCACCCGCAAGCTGAGCCGCAACCTCACCCTGAGATACCGCAACAGGGAATACCAGGTCTTGAACCAAGGCAAGGACTACCGCCTGCGATCAAGCCCCGTCACCGTGTGCGAGGACTTCGACGGTCGCGTCACCCTGTTATGTCAGGGCAAGACCCTCGACTACCGCCTCCTCGCCCAAGGCCCAACTCCCATCCCGGTGGACGACGAGAAGAGCCTCCACCGAACCGTCGACACCGCCCGTGGGCTCCAACGCAAACGCCCCAAGTACAAACCCTCCCCAGACCACCCCTGGAACCGCTGGAGACACTCCCCCTCCTCTCCTGTCTCGCAACCTCCCCGCTAATCTCCCGCCCCTCGGAGCGCAGGGGTTGGCCCAGGTGGTTCCGGCGCCGCAGCCAGGGGGGAGGGGGACTGCAACGGCGTGAGCGGTTGCAACTCTGCGCTGCCTCAAACCCCCCGCCCATGGCCCTGCGCCTGATCATCCACAGCCCCCCTGTGGATGGGTCAGCCTCCAGCCACTCACCCCAGCGATCATCACCCGGCCCAAACCGAACTTGGCCTGTCCAGGGGTATCTCCTCGACACCCTCCCCCCTGTCTTGTCTTGACCGTTCCTGCCTCCCTTCGCGCGAGCGCGTGAAGCCTGTGGGCAACCCGGGTCGAGGGTGGGGGCGATGGGTTGTCCACAGGCCACCCCTCGACACCCTTGGTGCACCTACCTGCGCCCGTAACCCTCCCAAGGGGACATCTTCGCTTTGCTCAAAGGGGATTTCTTGGCTTTGGGTTGACATTTTGCCCGTGACCCTTGACAAGTCCGGGGGACACCCATAAAGGTGTCAGTTCATTGCCCTATATTCCATGTCGGCAACGGGCGACATTGTTATAGTCCGTTCGACTGTAGCCCATTCGACGAGCGACTCGGAGTTCAAACGCATTCCGACGAATCATGGGAGGATCAAGATGCGCAATCTGGTAACGAGAATCCTGTTGGGCGCCGCCGTGCTCGGCCTGGCCGCGAGCTTGCCGCTGTCCCAGGCCCGGGCCGCCTTTCCCGACCGTAACATCAACCTGATCGTGCCGTTCTCGCCCGGCGGCGGCTACGATTCCATCGCCCGCGCCGTCGCCCGGAGCATGAAGAAGTTCCTGCCCAAGGGCGTGAACGTTATCGTCAAGAACGTCACCGGCGCCGCCGGCCTTCGGGCCGCGGTGTTCGTCTATCGGGCCAAGCCCGATGGCTACACCATCTCCCACATGCAGTCGTCCGGCATGATCGGGTTGGAGATGATCGCGGAGAAGTCCGTCGGCTACGAGACCGCCAAATACACTTGGCTCGCCCGGGTCGGCGCGGACGCCTTCGGCCTGCACGTGTCGGCCAAGGGCCCCTACAAGACCATCGCGGATTTGCAGAAGGCCAAGCGCATCACCTGGGGAGTCGAGGGCATCGGGGTGGGCCGGTGGTTCGGCTCTTTTCTGGCCGCCAAGGCCTTCGGCATCGATTTCCACGTGGTGGCAGGATACCGGGGCACGGGCGAGTCGCTGCCGGCGCTCCTGCGCGGCGACTTCGACATATGGGCCCAGCCTATCGACCATCCGTCGGTGACATCCTATCTCGGGACGGATCTCCGGCCGGTGGCCCAACTGGACAAGAAGCGTGCGGTTAACGCCCCCGACGTGAAGACTTCCTACGAGATGGGCTATGACCTGTACTTCAGCGACCTGCGCGCCTTCGGCGGCCCGCCGGGAATGCCCGAGGACCGGGCCAAGATCCTGGAGGACCTGCTCCTCAAGGCCATGAGGGACAAGGAGTACGTCGACTGGAAGAACAAGTCGTCCATCGTGCTGGTGGAAGGGCCGGGATCCACGGTGAGTCAGGATCTGAAGTATTACCAGGACCTGTTCCAGGCGAATATCGAGGAGATGCGGAAAGCCGCCAAAGCCACCCAGTAGGGGCGGGCATCGAACCGCCCGTGCCCGCTCGTTCGTGACCCAGGCCACGAGCGACCACCGGGATCCGTAGGGGCCGCTTTCGAGGACCGAAGCCATGTGGGAACCTTTAGTGCAAGCGATGGGTCAGCTCGGCCAGCCGGCGAACCTGCTGGTGCTCGCCGTCGGCGCGGTGGCCGGCCTGATCCTCGGGGCGCTCCCCGGGCTGTTCCTGGCGGGCCTGACCATTGGCATGACCTTCACCTTCGGGTGGGACCCCGGCACCGCCATGTTCCTCATGGCGGGGATGATGGGGGCGGCCACGGAAGGGGGGTCGGTTCCCGCGATCCTGCTCAACATTCCGGGGGAGGCGCCCAACGCCGCCACCTGCTTTGACGGCCATCCCATGGCCCGCCGCGGCGAGGCCGGCCGGGCCGTGGGGCTTGCCGCGGCTTCGTCCTTTCTCGGCGCCGTGGTCGGCATGTGCTTCCTGATGATCCTGATCCCCTTCGTGAAGATCATCGTGCTGTCCTTCGGTCCACCCGAGTTCTTCATGCTCGTTGTCTTCGGCCTCCTGACGGTGGCCTACGCGGCTCGGGGCAATATGCTCAAGGGGCTCGTGTCCGCCGGCATCGGGGTGTTGCTGTCCCTCATCGGTTTCAGCCCGGTGCACGGTGTGCTGCGGTTCAACTTCGGCAGCGACAACTACCTGTGGGACGGGATCCCGCTGGTGCCCTTCTTCATCGGGCTGTTCGCCATCGCCGAGTTGGTCAACCACGTGCTGCGCGGCGATACCATCGCCGAGGGGGGCGCGCGCATCAAGGTCGGGCTGTTCGGCGCCTTCAAGGGGTTCCTGGAGGTCTTCCACTACAAGGCGACGCTGGTGCGGAGCTCGGCCATCGGCATCCTCGCGGGCATCATCCCCGGTATCGGCGGCGTGCTGGCCAACTTCCTTTCCTATTCCATGACCGTGCAGTTCTCGAAGAACCGGGAGCTCTTCGGTACCGGCACTCCCGAGGGCATCATCGCCTCCGAGGCGTCCAACGACGCCAAGGACGGCGGCGCTCTGCTGCCCACCATCATCTTCGGCATCCCCGGTAGCGCGGGCATGGCCGTGCTCCTCGGCGCCTTCATCCTGCACGGGCTTCAGCCCGGCTTCTTCTTCATTCGCGAGCACATGGACATCGTGTTCGTGTTGATCTTCGGCTTCGTGATCTCCAACTTCCTCGCCAGTCTCATGGCCGCCTTCGGCGCCGACATCCTCGCCCGGGTCACCACGCTGCGCGTGGGATACGTGGTCCCGGCCGCCTTCCTGCTGTCCATCGGCGGCGCCTACGCGGCCCGGGAGAACGTCTGGGACATCGGCATCGCCATCGCCGCGGGTGTCCTCGGTTTCGCGTTCAACCGGTTCGGCTTCTCTCTGGTCACGCTGGTCATCGGCTTTCTGCTGGGGGTTCGCGCGGAGTTGTCCTTCGTGCAGTCGCTGCAGATCTCCGCGGGCAGCTATGCCATCTTCTTCACGCGACCCGTCACGATCGTGCTGATGCTGCTGAGCATCCTGCTGCTGTGTCTGCCGTGGTTGACGAGCCGGAAAGCGAAGGCGTCGTCATGAAAGGGTCTACGCTTCTCGGTCTGATCCTCGTGGCCACCTCGCTGCTGTTCTTCGGGTGGTCGTTCTCGTACAGGGGCATGGCCGGCTTCGTGCCGCTGGTGCTGTCGTTGCCGACGGTGGCGCTGGCGGTCCTGTGTCTGGTAGGCGAACGCTATCCCGGCATCATGAAAGCCTTCGAGGTGAGCCTGGAAGACGTCCTCGCCTCGGCCGCGGGGACCGAAGACGGCGCCGGGACCGAGGAAGCCTCGGCGGGCCCGAAGGCCGGCGAGATGAGCCTGATCGTCCGAATGTTCGTGTGGTTCGCCATCTTCGGGGTGCTGGTCTTCATCTCCGGGTTCTACATTTCAACGTTCCTGTTCGCGCTGCTCTTCACGCGACTGCAGGGCGGCATCAACTGGCCGGGATCGGTCTTCATCACCGCTCTGGCGTTGGGTTTCTTCTACTTCATATTCGACGAGACCCTCGCCGTTGATCTCTTTGCCGGAGTCCTGTTCGGCGCCTTCGTCCCGCCGCTGTAGTTCACGGTTCAGGTCTTTATGGGAGTCCTCGCCCTGGGGATTGCCAAAACGGTGACCGCGGCGAGGAGATTGACCGCGGCGAACAGATAGAACGTGTAGCTCAGGCCGTAGCGGTCAGCTACGGCCCCGACAATCAGCGGGAAGACCAGCGACAGCGAGGACCGGCCGACGTCCATGAACGTTTGGGCCGCGCCCCAAGTCTCCTTGGACGCGTGCTCCAGGCCGCTGGCCTGGATGATGGGTCCCACCGCGAAGAGCGCCATTCCGCCCAGCGACACCACCGGCAGCAGCAGCCAGCCGGATGGAAACAACGGGATCGAGCCGATCAGCAGTCCACCCGTCAGCAACGACACGAAGATCGTGATCTTGCGCCCCCACCGGTCCGACAGGTGCCCCACGATGGGGGCGAAAACCGTCCCCACCAGCGCCAGGCACCCCAGATAGACGCCGATGGCGGGCGTTCCCATTTCCATCTCCACCGAAAGGTAGAGGGGCAGAAAGGTCGGAATGAGGTTCTCGCCGATGGATCGCAGAGCGGCCACAACGGTCACGCCGATCAAGGGGAGATTGGTGAGGACGTCGCTGCGTAGCGCCCGGCCGTAGGATCCGCTCTGCTGCTCTCGCGGCGCGCGTCCCAGGCGCGGCAGCAAGAGCCAGAGAAAGACCGCGGTGACGATTCCGGGCAGGAACTGGAAAGTGAAAACCGTGCGCCAGGTCACCCAGGCGAGCACCGCTCCCACAAGGGTGGGGCCGACCGCGGCGGCGAGATTGCCGCCCATGGCATGGATCCCCAGGGCGAACCCCATGCGGTCCGGGAACCTGTCGCCGATGACGGCGCGTGCCGGTGCGTGCCACAGGAACCCTCCCAGCAGCGCCTGGATGCAAAGGAGCGTGCCGAATATCAGGAACGTGGTGGAGAACCCCTGAAGCGAGAAGAACAGGGAGGGCCACACCAGGGACAACAGCAGGATGCCCTTGCGATCCTTCAGGAAATCCGTTGCCAGGCCGCCGACGGTGATACTGATGATGTGCGATACGCGTTGCACCGAGCGAAGCGCGCCGAGCTGGGTGTAGGTGATGCCGAAGTCCCTGGTGATCAGGGGCAGGGACACCGTCATGATGCCCTGAAACCAATGGGTGACGCCGTGGCCCGCGGCCAACAAGGTCAGGATGCGGCCTCGCGCCGGCTCGGGCGCGCTCGCTGCAGGGGCGGAACGGTCGGACAAGGTGTTCACGCTGGATGTCCTGCCGGCGTTCCGGGCGTCAGCCCCGGCGGTGGCGGAGAAGGGAGGGAGTCGAACCCTCCGAGAACCTTACGGCCCTCAGACTGGTTTTGAAGACCAGCGGCACCACCGGGCACCTTCCTTCTCCGGAGAAGCATGGATTCGTTTGGGTGAATGAGGGACGGGTGTCACTATTACCCTAGACGATCCATGATGACAATCCATGATGATTTGGCAAAGCCGACACCTTGGCAACCTGCCTTCGGCCGCGCTCGTGGGGTTATCGGCCGCAAACCTCCAGGAGATCTCAGGGTTCCGCCCCGCGGTCCACAAGCTCGGGCGGGGTGAAAGCCTGAACTTCCGGTAGCTCCTCCTCAAACGCCTCAACCTCGACCAACGTCGTCTGGGAGATCGGACCTTGCGCGAGGCGTGAGGTCCCCTTGTCCAGAGTCAGGACGTTGGGATTGCCGTGCCGTTCCAAACCGCCCGGCGCCGCGGGGTCGAACCATGCTCCGGTAGCGAGCACGACGACTTTGGGCGAGACGTTCTCCGTTATGCGGACACCGGCGAGACAGGCTCCGCGATCGTTGTACACGCGCACGACGCTCCCGTCCGCTATCCGCCTCGCAGCCGCGGTCGTGGGGTGGATCAGGAGCGGCTCACGGCCCTGCACCTTGTTGGCCGCGCTCACGGGTCCTGGATCGTGTTGACTGTGGAGTCTCGTGGTGGGCTGATTGGAGATGAGGTGGAGAGGAAAACGACCGGCCGTCTCTCCCCCCAGCCACTCCTCCGGCTCCAACCAGGCCGGATGTCCGGGGCAGTCGTCGTAACCGAAGCTCGCGATGGTTTCCGAGAAGATCTCGATACGCCCGGACGGCGTTGGCAAAGGGTGCGCCGCTGGGTCCGCTCGGAATTGGGCGAGCAGCACCTTCTCCTCTCCCTCCGTTGGCAAGGTGACGTGACCGGCACGCCAGAAGGCGTCGAACGGTGGCAACTCGATACCCTCGCCGGTCAACCGGCAGCGAAAGGTATCGTAGAGGCAGCGTAGCCAGTCTTTCTCCAGCCGGCCTTCGGTGAAGCCGTCCTCGAACCCCAATCGCTCGGCAAGGCCCGAGAAGATGTCGTAGTCGTTCCGTGCCTCGCCGACCGGGGGGATTGCCTGTGCCATGGCGAATACCATGGGATCGGCTGGCTGCCAGCCGATGTCGTTGCGTTCCAGGGAGGTGGTGGCCGGCAGCACGATGTCGGCATACCGCGCCTGAGGGTTCCACCAGGGCTCGTGGACTATGATCGTTTCGGGACGCTGCCATGCCTCCACCAGCCGGTTGAGGTCCTGGTGGTGATGAAAGGGGTTGCCGCCGCACCAGTAGACGAGACGGATGTCGGGATACCGCAGTCGCTGCCCGTTGTAGTCAAACGGTTCGCCTGGGTGGAGGAGCATGTCCGCAATCCGGGCCACCGGAATAAAGGATTCTACCGGGTTTACCCCTTGCGGCAGTGCCATTCCACTGACGGACTTCACCGGATTGCCGATGGTTCCGGTGGAACCGTAACCGTAGCCGATACCGCCTCCGGGAAGCCCGATTTCGCCCAGCATCGCGGCGAGAACCGCGGCCATCCAGTAGGACTGTTCACCGTGGTCGGCACGCTGTAGCGACCAGCTCGCCGTAATGAGAGTCCGCGTCGCGGCCATACGTCGAGCCAGGTTGCGGATGGTGGTCGCGGGGATGCCGCACAGGGCCGCTGCCCATTCCGGGTCTTTGGGTTGACCGTCCCGTTCACCCATGAGGTAGGCGCGAAAGGACTCGAACCCGATGCAATATCTGTCCAGGAACGTCCGGTCGTGGAGACCCTCGTGAACCAGCACGTGGGCCAGCCCCAGCATCAGCGCGGTGTCGGTGTTGGGGTGTGGCGCCAACCATTCCGCCTCGAGAAAATCCGCAGCGTCGTCCCTTACGGGGCTGATGTTTACGAACTCAACGCCGTTCTCCTTACAGCGTTCGAGCCAACCGCGTGTGGCATGCTTGCCCAGGCCTCCGGCGCTAACCTGAGTATTCTTCAGCGGCATTCCCCCAAAACTGACCACAAGCTCCGTATGCCTGGCGATCACCGGCCACGAGGTCGCTCCGCCGCGGATGGATCCCCAGCCGTATCCAAAGACATGGGGGACGATGACTTCCCCCGCCGCAAAGCTGTAGGTGTTGACGGACCGGACATAGCCGCCCAACTGGTTCAGGAAGCGATGCAACTGACTCTGCGCGTGGTGGAAACGACCCGCGGAGGCCCAGCCGTAGGAGCCCCCGAAGATCCCCGTGTTCCCGAAGGACTCCCGTACTCGCCGCAGCTCGCCGGCGACCAGGTCAAGCGCCTCGTTCCAGCTCACCGGAATGAAGGGTTCCGTACCGCGGCCCCCTCGATGATGCCCGGGTCCTCGCTCCAGCCAACCCTTGCGTACCATGGGCTGTCCGACCCGGCAGGGGTGGTGCACGACGTCTGGAATCGACAGCCCCATTGGCGACGGATCCGGGTCACCGGCAAACGGGTGCGCCGCCACGATCCGTCCAGCCTGGACCTCGACCTCGTAAGCGCCCCAGTGGAGGGACGTTTGAACGTGTTTGGAGTGTGTCCTGCCCATTGATGCCGACCCCCGGTCCGGAGCGCGGTGCAATGCCGCGGAAAGCCGCTTGGCGAGCGCTTCCGGCTACCAGGTTGGAAGATAGCCTGAGAAGAGGACGCCCTCGAACAACTCGATCTCCTCAACAAGAACGGCTTCCTGAAAAATAGACCCAAACCCATGCATTCCGCAAACCTGACAGCCGTTTTCGGTAGCTGGCTTTTCCCGGGAGCCGATACTACAATCGTGCGTCATGAAGGTGCAGCCGCGGGAAGCGTTGGAGCGCCTCCGGGATCACCTGACCGAGGGCGACGCGTGGGCATCTGCATGGGCGCGTGGCTCCGCGGCGCCGTCAAATCCATGAATGCCGTGCAGGCGCCGGTGGCGGTGCCGTTCCCGCCGAACCCGTTCTCTTGAGACGACGAAGGAATCATGAAACCCGCCGTTTTCGAGTATTTCGATCCCACGAGCGTATCCGAGACCGTGGCCCTGCTGGCCCGGCTGGACGAGGACGCGCGCGTGCTGGCGGGCGGTCAGAGCCTTGTCCCGCTCATGAACTTCCGTCTCGCTCGACCCGCGCACCTGGTGGACCTGAACCGCGTGTCCGAGCTGGACTTCCTGTCCGTGGCCGGCGGCGAGCTGCGGATCGGCGCCATGACGCGGCAGCGGGCGCTGGAGCGCTCACGTGACGTCGGCGCCGGCTGGCCGTTGTTGCGCGAGGCGGCCGGATACATCGGCCACGTTCAGATTCGGAACCGGGGTACCGTGGGCGGCAGTCTCGCCCATGCCTTCCCGTCCGCCGAACTGCCGGTGGTCATGGTCACGCTGGGAGCCGCGTTGGTGTTGCGACGCGAGGGCGGCGAGCGCATCGTGGCCGCGGCGGATTTCTTTCTCGGCGCCATGACCACCGCGCTGGAGCCGGGGGAACTGCTCTCGGAGGTGCGGGTTCCGGCAACGGCTGCCCGGAGCGGCACGTCGTTCCACGAAGTGAGCCGCCGCTACGGCGACTTCGCGCTGGCAGGAGCGGCGGCGCTGGTGTCCCTGGACCGGGACGGCGCGGTGGCAGGGGTCCGGTTGACCCTCACCGGCTCCGCGCCCATCCGCGCCCAGGCGGCCGAAGACGCCATGTTGGGGGAGAAGCCTTCGGAGGCCCTGTTCCGGGACGCCGCCCGCCGCGCCGTGGCCGGCATCGAGCAGGACTCCGACATGCACGCCGACGCCGGCTACCGCCGCCGCGCCTGCGCGGCGCTGGCCCGGCGCGCGTTGCTTCAGGCCGCGCAACGGGCCGCGGCATCCCGCTCAATACGCCCATGAAGATGCATGGAGATCCTCGTTGTCGTCCAGGCGGAACAGGAAGCCGTAGGGGGCGGGTTTCAAACCCGCCCGCGCCGCGCCTTCGCAACACAGGTCACGGGGGTCGAATGTTCTCCCACGTAGGCACGGTATGAGCATGCGAACGATACGGGTAAGGGTCAACGGCGTCGAGCGTGCCGGCGAGGCAGAGCCGCGCAGGCTCCTGAGCGACTTCCTCCGGGACGACCTCGGCCTCACCGGCACCCACGTGGGCTGCGAGCACGGCGTGTGCGGCGCCTGCACGGTTCTCCTGGACGGCGATCCGGTGCGTTCCTGCCTGATGTTCGCGGTACAGGCCGACGGAGCCGGGATCGATACCGTGGAGGGGTTGGCGCCGGACGCGAACGCGCTGCATCCGCTGCAGGAGAAGTTCCAGGAACGCCACGGCCTGCAGTGCGGCTTCTGCACGCCGGGCATACTGCTCACCGCCCGCGCGCTGTTGCGGGAGCACCCCGCGCCGGACGAGACCGAGATCCGCAAATGGATCAGCGGCAACCTGTGCCGCTGCACCGGCTACCGGAACATCGTGACGGCCATTCGCGAGGCCGCGGAGGAGATGTCGGATGGTCAGGCGGACCCGCCGGCGCTCCGACAGGATTGAAGAACGTCCATGCCGTACATCGGTTCGAGCGTGAAGCGAAAAGAGGACGTGCCGCTGCTCCGGGGCACCGGCCGGTACGTGGGAGACATCCGCCGGCCGGGAATGGTGCACGCCGCGGTGCTGCGGAGTAGCCGCGCTCATGCACGCCTCGCCGGTATCGACGCCCGCGCGGCGCTGGCACTGCCCGGGGTCGTGGGCGTGCTCACGGCCGCGAATATGCCCGGTCTCAAGACCATCCCCATGCGCACCGGCCAGATCCCCGGACTCGAGCGGTCGCAGCAGACCCCCATCGCCACGGACCGGGTGCGCTACGTGGGCGAACCCCTGGCCGTGGTGGTGGCGCGGGACCGCTACGTCGCCGAGGACGCGCTGGAGCTGGTGGAGGTGACCTACGAGGAGCTGCCGGCCGTGACGGACGCGCGCGCGGCCATGGAACCGGAGGCGCCCCGGCTCCACGACGCGGTGCCGGACAACGTGGCCGCCGGGTTCCAGGTGGAAACGGGCGACGTGAAGCGCGCATTCGCCGAGTGCGACCTGGTGGTGGAGGAAACCTTCGAGACCCAGCGTCACGCCGCGGTGCCGCTGGAAACCCGGGGACTGGTGGCGGAGTACGACGAAGGCCGCGACATGCTCACGGTGTGGGGTCCCACCAAGATGACTCACACCAACTGGCGCATCCTCTCGGAGTTGAGCGGTCTGCCCCAGAGCGCCATCCATTTCATCGAACCCGCGGTGGGGGGAGGGTTCGGCGCCCGCGGCGAGTTCTACCCCGAGGACTTCCTGATCCCCTTTGCCGCCATGCACTTCCGCCTGCCCGTGTGCTGGATCGAGGATCGCTCGGAGAACCTCAAGTCCATGAACCAGTCGCGGCAGCAGTCCTACCGGGCGCGGCTGGGACTGCGGCAGGACGGTACCGTCCTGGCCATGGACGCGGAGATCCTGTTCGACATGGGCGGCTACACCCGTACCCACGGCGGCGTGCCGATCATCGCGTCATCGGCGATGCTGCGGGGCCCGCTGCGCATCGGGAACTACCGCTGTCAGGTCCACTGCGTGCTCACCAACAAGACCCCGGTGGGTACCTACCGGAGCCCGGGCCGCTACGAGGCCAACTTCGTGCGCGAGCGGCTGCTGGACATGGCGGCTCATCGCCTGGGGCTCGACCCCGCGGAGTTGCGCAGGCGCAACCTGATTCGTCCCGAGGAAATGCCCTACGACCATGGCAAGACCCCGTTCCACTACACCGTCTACGACAGCGGCGATCTGCCGGGACAGCTCGACGCGGCGTTGCGCCACATGGACTACGAGGACCTGCGGGAGCGTTGCGCCCGCGCCAGGGCCGAAGGCCGGGCCAGGGGCGTGGGCATCGGCTGCTTCGTGGAGACCAGCGGCATCGGACCCTGGGAGTACGCCCGGGTGGAGGTGGACAACCGCGGCAGGGTGGTGCTCTACAGCGGCATCAATTCGGTGGGGCAGGGCATCGCCACGGCCCTGAGCCAGATCGTCGCCGACGAGATGTGCGTGTCCATCGACGACGTGCGGGTGGTGCACGGCGATACCGCCAAGGTGCCCTACGGCAACGGCAGCAACGCCAGCCGCTCCACCGTCATGGGCGGGAGCGCCGCGGTGGGGGCGTCGCGCAAGGTCAGGGAGAAGCTCCTGCGGCTGGCATCCGCGGAGCTGGAGATCGACGCCGGCGACCTGGTGCTGGCGGACGGCCGCATCAGCGCCAGGGGGGCGCCGGACCGGAGTCTGGACTTCGCCGCCCTGGCCCGGCTGGCGCTGCCGGGGCCTGCCCTGGCCCGGGGTTTCACCCCCGGCCTCTCGGAAGAAGACTTCTTCGCCACCGACAAACGGCCGTTCCCCTACGGCGTCCACGTGGCGGTGGTAGAGGTGGACCGGGAAACCGGCATGATCGAGATCCTCGACTACCTCGTGATGGAGGACGTGGGCCGCAAGATCAATCCGATGATCGTCGAGGGACAGATGGCCGGCGGCCTGGCCCAGGGCATCGGCGGGGCGCTGCTGGAGGAGTTCGCCTACGACGAGGACGGTCAGCCCCAGGCCACGAGCTTCATGGACTACCTGATGCCCACGGCCATGGACGTGCCCCGGGGGCAGTTCATCTCCACCGAGGACTTCCCTTCGCCGCACAACCCGCTGGGAGTCAAGGGAGCGGGGGAGGGCGGCATCACCGCCGCGGGCGCCGCTCTGGCCAACGCCGTCTCCAACGCGCTGGGCGTGGAGGTCACGCGGCTGCCGCTCAAGCCGGGCTACCTGCTGGCGCTCATGGACGCCGCGGAGAAGGGCTGAGGACACGGCCATGGAACAGCCTCGCACGGCGCCCGGTGAGATCGTGGACATGCACGCGCACCTCTATCCCGAGGGGTGCTTCGACGAGGTGCTGAAGGCCCGGCCGGAGTTTGCCCTGGCCCGTTCGGAGCGCGGCCTGTCGTTGACCTGCCGGGGCAGCCATACCATGTCCGCGCCCGTGGAGACCGACCTGAGCGCCCGCCTGCAGACCATGGATGAGGCCGGCGTCAAGGTCCAGGTCCTGTCCGTGGGCGCCCTCAACACCGGTTGGGCGGCCACGGCCACCGCCGGGCTCGTCAACGACGGCCTGGCCGCGGTGTGCCGGCAGCATCCGGACCGTTTCCGCTTCGTCGCCGCGTTGCCGTGGACCGGCACTGCCGTGCTCATGGACGAGTTGGACCGGGCCATGGGTCTGGGCGCCGTGGGCGCCGGCATCACCACCACCATCGCCGATCACACGCTCGACGCCCCCGAGCTCCGGGAGTTCTGGCGCGAGGCTCACCGGCGCCGCCTCCTGGTGCTGGTGCATCCGACGTTCCCCCTCGACGGACCGGCCAACGACCGGGGCGAATATCTGTCCGTGGGCTATCTCGGCGAGACCGCCATGGCCGCGGCCAAGCTCACCCTGGGCGGGGTGCTCGAAGAATGCCCCGACGTCCGCATCGTCTGGTCTCACTGCGGCGGCAGCCTGTGCATGGTCCTGGACCGCATCGACCGGGGTTACCGCCGCTATGAGAAGTGCCTGCGCCCGCCCGGCGAGTACCTGCGTCGATGCTACTACGACACCGCCACCCTGTCCGGCCCCGCCCTCGACTGCGCCCGCGCCACCTTCGGCGCCGAACGGCTCGTTTACGGCACTGACGAGCCCCATGTGCCGGACGCGAGCAAGGCGGTCCTGGCCGCGCTGCGTGCCCGGCCCTGGCCGAAGCCGGATTTGGAGGGGGTGCTCAGTGGCAACGCACGTGAGCTACTGGTGTAATCCCGGACGGACCTCAGGTTGAACGGGCGAAGCTGATCAAGACGTCTGTGAGTTAACCTCCAGCGCGAGTTTGGATTAAAGTCCGTACAACGTCCTGGCGTTATCGTCGACGATCTTGCGGCGGGCCTCCGGGCTTACCGCTTCATTCCCCTGCAAGATCTTCAGGGCTTCCAGTTGGCTGGAGGTGTCGGCGTGGCCGTAGTCGGAGCCGATGACGATGTGGTCCTCGCCGGCGTATTGCAAGATGTAGGGCAGGTCCTCTTCGGTCTGGCAGGCGACGTAGAAGCGGTGGCGGCGCAGCACGTTTACCTTTTCGTCCAGCTTCCGGGTGCCGGTGCGGTTGAGACGGGCGCCGAGGTCGGTGATGACGTAGGGGACCCAGGAGGCCGCGGCTTCGAGGAAGCCCCAGCGCAAGTCCGGAAAGCGGTCCGGGACGCGGCTGAGGACCAGGGAGTGGAAGGCGGTGATGATGGGCACCTTGGCCATCCACAACGCGGTGGCCCGGGAGTGGAAGAGGCCGCTCAGCGCGTGGTTTACCAGTCCCGAGTGAATGCACGCCGGCATGTCCAGCCGGCTCGCTTCGGCGTAGACCGGGAAGTAGTGCTCGTCGATGGGCACGCGCTCGCCCATGAGGCCCTGGAGCAGGAAGCCGCAGGCGCCGTTGTCACGGCTGAAACGAAGCTCTTCCAGGGCCACTTCCATGGTGAGCAGGGGCAGTGTCGCCACCCAGCGCAGGCGTCCGTTTCCCTGGCGCCAGATGTCCGCCATCCAGCGGTTGTAGGCGCGGCACATGGCGGTCTGCGTCCGCGGGCGGCTCAGGGTAGCGAGGCCCAGAAGGGTGGTGGGGTAGAGCACCTGAACGTCGGTGCCGAGCTCGTCCATGTGCCGCAGTCGCGCATCCACGTCCCGCAGCTCGGAGGACTCGGGAGTCGTGCCGGAGCTGGCGGGCGGGAAGGCCCGCTTGGGCTCCAGGTTGCCGTCGAAGAGCCAGAAGTCGTTTCTGCGGAGCGGGTCCGATTGATCCGCGGCTTCCAGGATGCGGGGCTTGTGGCGCCGGTCCTCGCCCTCCATGTACTCCCAGGTTTCCTCGCACTCGATAACGTGGCAATCGGCGTCGATGACCGCCATGGCTTACCCTCCGGAGTGTGACGGCTTCGGCTAACCCTTCCAGACGAAGGCCGGCCCCTCGCTCCTGACCGCGGCTTCGGTCTGACCGCACCGGGTGCAGCGGCGCAGGGACTCGTCCTCGGCCATGGCCTCGTAGGCCTTCTGCACCGTGTCCGCGGGTTCGTTGAACCGGGCCGTGGTTTGGTAGAGCGTGTGGGTACAGTTGCCGCATACCCAGATGAAACGGTCGCTTTCATCCGGCCGGCGCACCCGTTCCACCACCAGGGTGTAGGAACCGTCGCCTCGGCGAGGCGAGTGGGGGACCAGGGCGGGCAGCAGGAACATCTCGCCTTCCTCGAGGACTGCCACCTCGGGCTTGTGCTCGGGGGTGAGGTAGTGGAGGTTCAGTTCGCCCTCGAGCTGGTAGAAGATTTCGTCTCCCGGGTTGATGTGGAAGTCGGTGCGGGTGTTGGGGCCGCGGGTGACGAAGACGGTGAAGTCCGAGTCTTCCCAGAGGACCCTGCGCCGGCCCCAGTCACCCCGGTTCTCGTCGATCCAGTTCCGCAGGTTGAAGCGGGTGAGATGTGGGAACATCATGACTCCTTCTCAAAGGCGGCCGGCCAGGCCGGAACCGACGACCAGCCAGCAGACATCCAGCGACGCGCTCGCCGCCGGGAGTGCCGCGGCCCACCTGAGCGAGATCCGCTAGCGCCACATGTGAACCGGCTTCCATCCGAGGATCTCCCTGGCCCGGGCATTGCTGAAAACGCCCTGGGTGCCGGTGAGATCCCGGGCGCGGTCGCCGATGGCGGGGTTGAGGCGCGGCAGCAGCTCGCACAAGGGTGCGGCCACGGTGCTGTCATCCGCCACGACGAACATGACCGTGCCGCCGGGCACGGGCCGCTCCACAGCCAGCCGGAAGGCCACGGCCAGGTCCCTCACGTCGATGTAGCTGTATTCGCGCCAACCCTCGGGCTCACGGCCGCCGGTGCGGCGGATCTCCTCCAGCGCCTCCGGCGTCACCACGCCGCTGGGGCGGATGACCACCGTTTCCACGCCCTTCCGGCTGTACGAGCGGGCGATGGTCTCGCCGATCTGCTTCGACAGGCCGTAGGGGTCGATGGGGCTGCACGGATGCTCCTCGTCGATGGGCAGGTAGTCGGGCATGAACGCGCCGTCGCTGTAGGCCCATCCCACCGCTGCGTTGCTGCTGGTGGAGACCACCCGCGGGATGCCCAGCCGGTACGCGGCATGGTGCACGTTGAACGTGCCGTTGACGTTGGTCTCGAAGACGACGCCGGTGGGCGCGACGTTGGGATTGTGGACTGCCGCCAGATGGACGATGGCATCGGTCCCCGCGGCGGCCTCCAACACCTGGCCGAGGTCCTGTATCTCCCCCATCAGGTGCTTGACGCTGCCGTCGCGGGGTCCCGGCATGCGGTCCAGCACGGTTACCTCATAGCCACCGCGCAGCAACTCGTCCACCACCCACTGACCGACCTTGCCCAATCCTCCGGTGACCAGAATCTTCACGATGAACCTCCTGAACACGGCCCGCCGCAGGACGCGGCGTACGATGCAAGGTGGTAACACCCGGCAACGTTCCCCGTCAACAAATGAACATTTCCCGCGGACTGCTTTGACAGGAGGATTGCGAGGCGGTAAAAGCAGGAACTTCCCTACGGGTGGATGGAACACCGGTCCAGGAAGGGCTTGACGGGAGGCAGCATGCAAAGCTTGGCGTGGGCGTACGAAAGACTCCTGAACGCGTTCAAGATCGGAGCGGAGATCGTCGTCTTTCTGATCTTCCTTCTCATCGTCGTCGAGGTATTCGTACGTCTCTTGGGGCTCCAACCGTCCTCCTACACGCTGGGCGTGGTCGAGTACGGCCTCCTGTGGTTTACCATGCTGGGAGCGCCGTGGCTGGTGCGCATGAAAGGCCACGTGTTCGTGGACTCCCTGGTGCAACTCCTGCCCGCGGTCGTGCAGTCCGTGCTGGCGAGACTCGTCTACGTCATCTGCATCGTCTGCTCGCTCTTCTTCATCTATTATTCCACGGACCTCGCCATCGACGCGTTCCTCTCGGGCGAGATGGACATCCGGGGTGAAGCCCAACCGCTTTGGCTTCTCCTCGTCCCCATTCCGGTGTCGTTCGCCATGGTGGCCTTCGAGTTCTTCCGGTTCCTGGTGGGTGTGGACACCATGTACACCTCGCGCACCGCGGTTCGGGAGAACGTGTGATGGAATGGTACTGGGCATTCGCTCTTCTGGTGGGCATGGTCGTCTGCCTGATGGCCATGGGGGTCCCCGTGGCCTTCGCCTTCATCACCACGAACTTTATCGGCATCTTCATCTTTGCCGGCGTCCACGGCTTCATCCAGGTGGTGGACAACTCCACCGTGCTGATTACCCGCTTCACCCTGGGTCCGGTGCCCATGTTCATCCTCATGGGTGCGCTGTTCTTTCATACCGGCCTGGCGATCCGCGTGTTCGACGGGCTCGACAGCCTGTTCGGCAAGCTCAGGGGCCGCCTCTGTTACCTGACGGTAGCCGGCGGCACGATCTTCTCCACCCTCACGGGCTCGTCCATGGCCAATACCGCCATGCTGGGGTCGTTGCTGGTGCCGGAGATGCAGCGACGGGGCTACAACTGGCGCATGTCCATGGGGCCCATCCTGGGCACCGGCGGACTGGCCATGATCATCCCGCCTTCGGCGCTGGCCGTGCTTCTCGCCAGCGTCGCCAACATCGACGTGGGCCGTCTGCTGATCGCGGGGTTTCTGCCGGGGTTCGTCCTGGCCCTGCTGTATGCCGGCATGCTGTACCTCCAGATCATCCTCAACCCCGCGGGGGCGCCGGCCTATGACGTGCCGCCCACGACGTGGGTCCACAAGATCAAGTTCGTAACTTTCAACATCCTGCCGGTGAGCCTTGTGATCTTCATGGTCATCGGCTTCATCATCCTGGGCATCGCCACTCCTACCGAGTCGGCAGCCTGCGGCGTGCTGGGCGTGGTCATCCTGGCCGTGGGCTTTCGCGCGCTCAAGTGGGAGGCCATTCGCACCTCCTTGTCGGGCACCGTGCGGGTGGCCGGGATGGTGTTCCTCATCATCATGAACTCGACGGTGTTCAGCCAACTCCTGGCCTACTCGGGCGCCACCGCCGGCATGCTGGAATGGGCCACCGGCTTCGAAGTGTCCAGTCTGGTGGTGCTGTCGGTCATGTTCCTGATCCTCATCGTGCTGGGCATGTTCATGGACGCCACCTCCATGATGCTCATCACCGTGCCCATTTTCTTCCCCTTGGCCGAGGCGCTGGGCTTCGACCTGATCTGGTTCGGCCTGTTCGTGCTGATGACGCTGGAGATGGCCGGTACCACGCCACCCTTCGGATTGCTGCTCTACGTCATGCTCGGGGTGGCGCCCCGGGGCACCACGCTGCTGCAGGTGGCCAACGCGGCGATCCCGTTCCTGGTGTGCGACCTGATCCTGATCCTCATCCTGATCTGGTATCCCCAACTCGCGCTGTTCCTTCCCGACCTGATGGATTGAGACGACGAACAAACGGCGCGGTGTCTTTGTGCACGGCGTCCCGCGCCTCCGAAAGCAAACGCCCCCGATCCGGCACTTCGGATCGGGGGCGTTTCTCACTGTTTCGACGGCGCCACCCTCAGGGTGCGCGGTACATCTTCTCCTTCAGCTTCGCGAACGGAACCGTATAGTTCTTTTTCGAGCGGACGTCCCAGGCAAGCTCGTATACGGTGCGCAGATAGGCCTTCCGGGCCTCGCCCTCGAGCTCCATTTTTTGAAGGCCCGAAGCCCACAGCTTCTCGTTGTCGGCATCGGCCTTCTTGCGGAGGATCGGCTCGCTGCCTTGCTCGAACGCCAGACCGGTCTGGGTGAGCTTGTCCTGCACGGATTTGGACAGCGTCTTCCATTTGTCGAGGTTGATCAGGACCATGGAGCCGCTGCGATAGAATCCCGGGTAGACGCGGTACTTGAGGAACTTCTGGACGCCGTACTTGGCCAGTGCTCCCTCGGGCCATGCGAGCCCCTGGACCACGCCTCGTTGCAGACCGGTGTACATCTCCGCCGCCGCCATGGTCACGGGAATGGCCCCCATGGCGCTGAGGAAGGGTCTGTACGTTGCGGTGGAGCGCATCTTGTGGCCCGATAGATCGAGACCCGTCTTGGTGCTCTCCTTGGGCTTGAAGGTGGTGTAGATGTGGAAGTCGACGCCGTAACAGCACCAGCCCAGGATCATCGCGTTGAATTTGTCGGCCCACACCGGTTGGAGTTGGTCGATGGCGCCGTTGTCACGGAGTTCCTTGGTGGACAGGTTGGTCACCGAGGTCAGGCCGGCCTCCGCCACCATTCCCTCGTAATAGCCCATGGGGCAGAAGATCATGTCCACCAGGCCCCGCCTGAGCGCCGGACCCTGTTTCTGTCGCGGGGACACCTCCGGACCGCCCACGTAATGGAGCTTGGCCTCACCCTTGGCGACCTCGTTGAACTTGTCGTGGAAGGCCTGGAAGTAGGTTTCCACCTGGTCGTGGGTCTTTGCCAGGCAGGTGCTGACCTTCAACGTGACCGCGGCCTGCGCGGCTGCGGCCAGAACGAACAGAGCGAACGTCGCGACGAACGCCCCGAGTACGATCCTTTTCATACGCGTGTCCTCCTTTGCCGGGGCTCTCTTGGCCCCAGTGGGTTGATCTCCCCTTCAAGCCGTCCGATGCTGACCTCTATTAAAGTCGGGAACCGTTGTCAAGGAGTCCCGGATGGCGCAGGACGCGCTGTCCGACGCTCGAACCCTGATCGATTGCCACGATCATGATGGCCACGATTCAATACGGAGGGATAGCAGAAAGGTGACATGGAGGTTGAGACGACCCGACCCCGATGGACACGAAACGGGCATCCGTGGTAAGGGGGTTCCGTCCTTGCTGAAGCGGATGAGAGCGGATCTCCCGGGCCATGAGCTATATCGTCGGAGTCGACATCGGCGGCACCTTCACCGATTGCGTCGTGGTCAACGACCAGGGCGAGATGGTGGTCGGGAAATCGCTTTCCACGCCGCCGGACTTCTCCGCCGGCGCCGCCGACGCCGTCCGGGACGCGGCCCGGAACATCGGCCTCGGCGACGAGGATGAGCTTCTCCGGGAGACCACGCTCTTCTTTCACGCCTGCACCATCGGCGAGAACACCCTGATCACGCGCTCGGGCCCCAGGACCGGCCTCGTCGCTACCCGAGGCTTCCCCGATACCCTGCTGATGATGCGGGGCAAGGTGACCGACGGGCTTACCGAAGCGGAGGCCGGCCGGTTGGCGTGGCTGCGCAAGCCCGAGCCTTTCGTGCCCCGCGGGTTGGTGGCCGAGGTGAACGAGCGCATGGACTACAAGGGCGCCGTCACCGTGCCCCTCGACGAAGCCCAGGCGGCAGCGGCTCTGGACGCCCTGGTTGCGCGCGGGGTGGAGTCCGTGGCCGTGTGCCTGCTCTGGTCCGTGGCCAACGACGCCCACGAGAAGGCCGTGGCAGGCATCCTGCAGCAGCGCCATCCCGGAGTCTACGCCACCCTTTCGAGCGCCACGGTCCCTTATGCAGGCGAATACGAGCGCACCGCCACCACGGTCTTCAATGCCTACATCGGACCCCGGATCTCCAGCTATCTGTCGAACCTCGAGCGGGTGCTCCGGAGCAAGGGGCTGGAGAAGTCACCGATGATCATGCAGGCCTACGGCGGCGTGCTCGACATCGAGGCTACCTGCCGGAACGCCGTGGGAACCATCGAGTCCGGCCCGGCCTCGGGGGTGGTGGGGACCCGGTTCCTGGGCGAGCTGATCGGAGAAGAGAACATCCTGGCTACCGACATGGGCGGCACCACGTTCAAGGTGGGCGTAGTCCGGGAGGGGCGGATCGAGCGGGACTACACGCCGGTGGTGCTGCGCCATCGGGTGCTGGCGCCCAAGATATGGGTGGAGTCCGTGGGCGCCGGGGGCGGCAGCGTCGCCTGGATCGAGAAAGAGACCGGTCTGCTCAAAGTGGGACCCGAGGGCGCCGGCGCCAGCCCGGGGCCGGTGTGCTACGGGCTCGGCGGCGCCGAGCCCACGGTCTCGGACGCGGACCTCATCCTCGGCTATCTCAACCCGGACTATTTCCTCGGCGGCCGGATGCGGCTGGACCGGGAGGCCGCGCTTCAGGCGGTTAAACAACGGATCGCCGAGCCTTTGGGGATGAACGAGTCCGAGGCGGCCCTGGGCATCTACCGCATCTCCAACGCGCACATGAGCGACCTCGTCCGCCGGGCCACGGTGGAGAAGGGGCACGACCCAAGGGCCTTCGTGCTGTTCGCCTTCGGCGGCGCCGGCCCGGTGCATGCCGGCCGCTATGCCGCGGATCTGGGCGTGCGGCAGGTCGTGATCCCGCTCACGGCTTCGGTGCACGGGGCCACCGGCCTCATCAGCTCCGACGTGGTCCACGAGTACGGCAAGTCGGATCACCTGCAGGTGCCGGCGGACGCCGGCCGGGTCAACGACAACTTCGCCGAGCTGATCCGGAGAGCGGAGGCGGACCTGGGCGCCGCGGGATTCGGTCCGGCTGACAGGGCCGTCACGCGCAGCATCGACATGCGCTACCGTTATCAGGTCCACGAACTCAACGTGCCCCTGCCCACGGGCACGGCGGCCCTCACGGCCGCGGATCTGGAGCAGCTCTACACGAGCTTTGACCAGGCCTACGAGAAGGCTTACGGCAAGGGCTCGGGTTATCGGGAGGCGGGCAAGGAGATCCTGACCTTTCGCGTTACCGCGGTAGGGTTGTTGAACAAGCCCCGCATCAAGGAGGCGCCGTTGCGCACGACGGCCGTGGACGGCGCGATGAAGCCGCCTCGAAGGGTTTTCTTCGAGGAACTGAGGGAATACGCTCCCACCGCCATCTACGATTTTCAGCGGATGCGGCCGGGGATGGCGCTGTCCGGCCCGGCGGTCATCGAGACCCCGGTGACCACGGTCGTCGTGAACCCCAGGGACCGCGTCGAGATCGACAGGTTTCGCAACATCCGGATCTTCGTCGGGGACAACGCTGCCGGTCTCTGACCGCGGTCGGCGTTGCAGGGCGACTCACGGGCCGCAAGAGGCAGGGCGATGACGGACTCGACCGACATGGACGCGACCGGCAGGCAGGTGGACCCCGTCACCTTCGAGATCCTCTCGCACCGGCTCCACGAGATCACGCGGGAGATGGGCGCCACCCTGGAGCGCGTGGGCGGAACGGTCAACACCACCCAACTGCACGACTACATGGCGTCCCTCTACATGGCCAACGGCGACGTCCTGTCGGTGGGGGAGTCGATGATCCGGCATGCAGCGTGCGCCGGGTTCGCCGTCAAGCGGATCATCGAACGCTTCGAAGGGAACGGCGGCATCCATCCCGGCGACGTTTTTCTGCTCAACGATCCCTATCTCGCCGCTATCCACCAGTCCGACATCTACATGATCGCGCCGATCCACCATGAGGACCGGCTGATGGCGTGGAGCGCCACCTTCGTCCACGTCATGGACATCGGCGCCATGTCGCCGGGCGGCAACTCTCCCGGCGCCACCGAGATCTGTCACGAGGGATTGCGGATCCCGGGGCTCAAGCTGGTGGAACGGGGCCGGCTGCGGCAGGACGTGTTCGACACGCTCATCAACATGACGCGGCAACCGGTGCTGGTGGGGCTCGATCTCAAGTGCGAGCTGGCGGCCAACAACGTGGCCCGGTCGCGTATGGAAGAGATGTTCGCGCAGTACGGCCCGGAGCTCATCACCGCGGTGTCCGCGGAAATGATCCGCTACTCCGGCGACACCCTCAGAAAACGGCTCCGGGAGATACCGGACGGCGCCTGGAGCGACGCGGGCACCATCGCGGCCAACGAGACCCGCCGGGTGTGCGTGGAGCTGCGCAAGCGGGGCGACCACCTGGTGTTCGACTTCACCGGCAGCGACCCCCAGGCCCGGCAGGGCATCAACCTGCCCTATCACGCCACCTTCGGTGGGTGCTTCGAGGCCGTGCTCACCGCCTTGGGCTATGACCTGCCCAAGAACTACGGGGCCTTCGGGCCCATCGAGGTCATCGCCCCGGAAGGCAGCGTGGTGAACGTGCAGTATCCCGGACCTGTGTCCATGAACACCACTTCGGGGCTCAAGACCGTTTCCTACGTGGCCGCCTCGACCCTGGCGCAGATGCTGGCGGGGAGCGAGAGCTGGAAGGACGAGGTGACGGCCTTGACCCTGGGTTTCCGGGTGGTGCGGCATGCCGGCGTCAACCAGTACGACCGGTTCTACGTCTCCACGCTGCTGGAGTTGAGCGGCGGCGGCGCCAGCCCCCACGGCGACGGCATCGACTCCGGCGGCTACCTGACCTGTCACAACGTCGAATGGCTCGAACTGAACTTCCCGCTCATGTACTTGTTCCGGCGCCACCTCCAGGACGGCGGCGGCGCCGGCAAGTTCGCCGGCGGCGTGGGCGTGGAGGCCACGGTGAAGCTCCACGACGCGCCGGAGGGGAAGGTCCGGGGCGTGGCCTTCGGGGTGGCCGGTCTGAGAAACTCCGGCGTCGGCATGTTCGGCGGCTACCCCGGCGCTCCCAGCCTGCTGGTGCTGCTCGAAGGCACCCGGGTGAACGAGTTGCTGGCGAACCGCCAGTGTATCGACGACCTTCCCGTGCTCGAGGGCGAGAGGCGGCTGCTGCCCTACTGCGAGTTCGAGATCGGCAAGGACGACGTCCTTTACCTCCGGCTGGGAAGCGGCGGCGGCTACGGAGACCCGCTGGACCGCGACCCCGAAGCCGTGGCCGAGAGTCTGCTGAACGGCCGCGTCTCCAGGGCCACCGCCGAAGACACTTACGGCGTCGTGTTGGAGGAAGGAACCTCGATAGTCGACGCGTCCGCGACCCGTGAGTTGAGGGCGCGGCTACGCGAGCGCCGGCTGGCGGGCCCCGACACGGGGGCTGTCTAAGAAAGGGAGAACCCATGGCCGAAGTCACGAGGCCGAACCGGCCCGAACCAAGAAGCGTCTCTCTCGACGCGGCGACAACCGCGGTGGTGGTGCTCGACCTTAACGCCCGGTGTCATGACCCGGAGGAGGTCTGCTCGCAATTGATGGAGCCGCTGGGCGGATTCCTGGAGCGGGTCCGGGAGGTCTCCGTCCCCGTGGTGTTCACCGTTTCCCTGATGTTCAAGGGCACGCCCCTGGGCGAGGTGGCCGCGCCTCTCAACCGCCGGGACACTGAGCCCGTGCTCCACCCCGACGCCTTCGACAAATTCGCCGGCGGCGAGCTCCAGGCGATCCTGAGCGCCGCCGGCGCCGAGAATCTCATCGTCGCAGGCTCCCTCACCAACGTCGCCGTGCTCTACACCGCCACCTCCGCCGCGCGGGTGCATCGCTACAACGTCGTTATCCCCCTTGACGGCGTCAACGCCAAAAGCGCCTACGAGCACGAGTACGCCATCCACCAGCTCAGCGTGCTCCCGGCCGGCGCCGGCGACCGCATGCGGTTCACCAGGCTCGACATGATCGCTCTCGTGTAGGAGCCTGTGTTCCCGCTTGCATCGCACCCGCCCCATACGCCCTCCTACCCGGGAGCGAGCTCGAATCCGGCACGGGCACGGCGAGAGACCTTATCGAGCGACGTTGCCCGTCCGCCTGCCCTCGTAACACGCTTGGCTCTCGCCGCCCGCCGCTGCGGTCCAGAAGGCTGGGTTGCTTAACCGCGGCTTTGCAGCCTGAGATTGCCGTGGGCGTCCACGGACAGGTCGAAGGAGGGGTAGACGACGGTGGTGGAGCTGTATTCCTCGATGATGGCCGGTCCGGGGATGCGGCAGCCGGCGTGGAGATGGGTGCGCAGGTACACGGGAACCGGGATTGGCGTCGTTTGTTCGGGAAACAGCGCGGGTCGCCGGCCCTGGGGCCGGGCCGGGCCGCCGCCCGCGGGCGCCGCGGCGAAGGTCATCTTCGGGAGCCGGCCGATGCAGCGTACCCGGTAGTTGACGACCTCCATGGATTCCTCCTCCGCGGTATGGCCGAAGAGCCGCCCGTGAGCCTCGTGGAATAGCCGGGTCAGGTGTTCCCTGCGGGTGTCCCCCGCGGGTATCGTGACTTCGTACGACTGGCCGGGATAGCGCACGTCCAGGAAATCTTCGGTCTCGATGCAATCCGGGGTCACGCCTTGCTCCCGGAGCTCCCGAACGCCCTTGTCCCGGAGCCCCTGCAGCGCTTCGCGAATGGCGTCCGCCGGGGTTTCCTCCAGCGGGCTGATGCGGGTGAGGGAGTAGCTGCGTATCAAATCGGTGAGCAGCATCCCGGCGGCGCAGAAGTTGCCTGGGTCGCGCGGGATGCAGATCTCGGGGATCTCCAGCTCCCGGGCGATGGGGCAGGCCACCGTGGGACCGGCGCCGCCGTAGGCCACCAGGATGAAGTCCCTGGGATCGTAGCCCTTCTCGATGGTCACCGAGCGCATGGACATGGCCACCTGGGCCGCCAGCACTTCGACGATGCCGGCGGCGGCCCGCTCGGGCGTCATTTCCAGAGGCCGGGCGATGGTCTCGGCTATGGCGTTCCGGGCGGCCGCGGCCTCGATGGGCATGGCGCCGTTCAGCAGCGCGTCCCGGTTGAGGTGCCCCAACACCACCAGGGCGTCGGTAAGGGTCGGCTGATCGCCGGCGCCGTAACAGGCCGGTCCGGGCACCGCGCCGGCGCTCTGCGGCCCCACCTTGAGGATGCGGCCGGATTCCACCCGGGCGATGCTGCCGCCGCCGCTGCCGATGGTCTCGATATCGACGGTGGCGGCGCGTACGGTGTAGCCCGCCACCCTGCTCTGGGGTGCGGTCAGAAGCTCGCCCGGGATAACCGACATGTCGCAGCTCGTGCCGCCGACGTCCAGGGAGATGGCGTTCTTGCGGCCGATCTCCCGGCACAGCCGTTGGGTCCCGACGACCCCGGCTACCGGGCCCGACATGAGCGTCTGCACCGGCGCGCGCGCAATGATTTCCGGCGTGGCCACGCCGCCGTTGGATTGCATGATGAGTACCCGGGCGCCTTCCAGCACCTCGGCGATGGAGGCTTCGATGGTGCCCACGTAGCTGCTGACTCGCGGGCCGATGAACGCGTTGACCACCGCGGTGCTGGTGCGTTCGAATTCCCGGAACTGCGGGTCCACTTCCGACGACAGCGTCACGTAGACACCCGGGGCCGCCTCTTCCAGCATCGCCCGAAGCTGCCGTTCGTGGTCGGGGTTGGCGAAGGAGAAGAGCAGGCTCACCGCCACGGAGCGCACCCCCGCGTCCAGGAGCGCAGCGACGCTGGTGCGGGCTTGTTCCGCATCCAGGGCAAGCACCTCCCGGCCCCGTGAGTCCACGCGCTCCCGTACCGGCCGGATCAGATGCCGGGGGACGAGCTGCCGCGGGCGGTCGAAGAACAGGTTGTACACCTGGTCGCCGCGCCATTGCCGGTCCAGCTCCAGGAGGTCGCGGAACCCTTCGGTGACCAGGAGCCCGGGCGGCGGCTCCCGGCCCTCCAGCAACGTGTTGAGCCCGATGGTGGTGCCGTGGAGCACGTAACGGGCCTTTTCCGGCAGCCGCGCGGTGATCTCGCGGAGCCCGGCGGCAATGGCCTCGGTGGGGTTCTGGGGCCGGGAGGGCAACTTCCAGGTGAGGCAGACGCGCCCGTCGCGCTCGTCGAACACGCTCAGGTCGGTGAACGTGCCGCCGGTGTCGATGCCGATGCGCAGCACGTCCGTCAGTGTCCCGTCCGGTTAACCGGCACCGGCTTCCTCGCGTTGCCGTTCCGTGGCCGCGGGGTCCACGGTCATGGTTCGAGGGTCGATGATCACGCCGTAGACGTCCCGCGCCGCCTCTACCGACACGTAGCCGTTGCGCACGTCGTCGAGCACGCGCTCCGGCTCCCGGGCCAGGGGGTCGCCCCAACCGCCTCCGCCGCCGAGCTCCAGCAGCAGGGTATCGCCCTTGGCCAGCCGGACGTTGGCCGCCTTGGAATGGAGCGGACGTCCACCGTCCGGGCCGGGGTTGAGGGTGCAGCGCGCCGGCGCGCTGGGGCGGGCGCCGAACAGGCCCGGAGAGGAGAACTTGAACCGGTCCAGACGCAGGTTGAGGGTGACGTCATCCGCCAACACCTGCCAGCCGCGCCGGATCCCCAGACCGCCGCGGTATTTCCCCGCCCCGGCGGAGTCGGGGTTGACCTCGAAACACTGCATCCTCACCGGGAACTCGTTCTCCAGCGCCTCCACCGGCGTGCTCATGACGTTGCTGATGTCCGCGGCGCAGCCGCTCACCCCGTCCTTGGTGGGCCGGGCGCCGTAGCCGCCCCACAGGATCTCGTACTGCGAATAGCGCCGTCCGCCGCCCGGCTCCAGGCCGTTGAAGGAGACGGCGCCGCCGGAGCTGCTCTGGGGTGCGGCCACGCGCTCCGGCAGGGCCTGCGCCAGGACCGCCATGATCACCGGCGCGAGCCGGTGGCAGGTGGTGGCGTACATGTTCACCGGCGCCGGGAATTCCGGGTTCAGCAGGTGTCCGGGGGCGGGGAGGGTGATGCGGATGGGCGCGGAGCAGCCCTGGTTCTTGGGCAGGTCCGGCCCGATGGCGGCCTGCACGCAGTACTCCGCCACCGCCCTGACCACGCAGGGCCGGAGGTTCAACGGCCCCCGGGACTGTCCGGCGGATGCGAACTCGAACTCCAGCTCGTCGCCGCGGACGCGCAACGTCGCCGTGACTTCCAGGGGTCGGTCCAGCTCCACGCCGTCATCGTCGATATAGTCGGTGACCGGGCCGTAGGTGCCCGGCGGGATGGCCGCGATGCGCGAGCGGAGCTCCCGCTCGGTGATGGCGATGCGTTCCTCCCAGCACGTGAGCACGTCGTCGAGCCCGAAGCGGTCCACCAGCGCGGCGAGCCGGTCGATGCCGTGGAGGTTCGAGGTCACCTGCGCGCGAATGTCGCCCCAGGTGACCTCCGGGGTGCGGGTGTTGGCACAGATGAGTTGCTTCACGGCTTCGTTGAGAACGCCCGCCTCGTAGAGTTTCAGCGGCGGGATCAGGAGCCCTTCCTGAAACACCTCGGTTGCGTCGCCGGCGTTGGTGCCCGGGACCTTGCCGCCGATGTCCGGCTTGTGTGCGGTGTTGCCGACGAAGGCGATGAGGTCTCCCCGGTGGAACACGGGAGAGATGAGCGTGACGTCGCTGGGATGGTTCTGACAGTAACGGTAGGGGTGGTTCAGGATGAAGGTGTCGCCTTCGCCGATGGCGCGGGCAAAGTCGTGCAGGATTCCCTGGAGCTGGGACCCGACCACGCCGAGCCCCACCGGGTTGGGTGAATACTGTCCGACGTTGCGCCCCTGGCGGTCGCAGATGCTCAGGGCCAGATCCTGGCTCTCCTTGACGATGGACGAATAGCCGTTGCGCATGAGCTTTTGCGTCAGCTCGTACGCGATCTGGTTGGTGGCGTTGTAGATGACCTCTAGCTTGATGGCGTCCATGCGTCACACGTCAGCGGCCGCCGGGCAGCATCTCCACCGGCGTCTGACGCGGGCCCAGGCTTTCGTAGTATTCGTTGGTCTCGGGTTTGTAGCGGCCCTGGTTGAAGCTGCCGCCCTTCTGGCTGCGGATGATGACGGCCACGGTCCTTTCGCCTACGGTGGTCTCGGTATGCACCTCGTAAGGCCGCACCAGGTCGATCTCGCCCGGGCCCACGTGCTTGTCGCTGGCCAGCCGGATCTCCGCGTAGTCGGGCTTCGAGCGATCGTCCAGCCGGTCGTACCGTTCGATGCGTTCGTGGCCGTCCAGGACTCCGTAGAGCGTGTAGATGTGCGCGTGATCGTGGATGCGCGCGCGGCCGCCCTGCCGGGCGGTCCCCTTGGTCAAGCCGTTGACGGCGAAGCCGAAGTCCGGGTCCTCGTAGAACAGCAGGTTCTCGGCGCGTCCCTCCCGCGGGACGCAGTCGGGCCATCCCCTGGAGGCCTCCCGCACCTCGGGGTCGGCCAGCAACTCGCCGAGTATCGGCGTCAGGGCGGCCCAGCGTTTATCCAGGTCGGACTCCGCCGCGAACAGCGTGCGGGTTTTCTCGATGAACCGCTCCAGGGCGTTGGGTTTGTGGTCTTCCATGTCCGGGCATCCTCCATCGCGTCGGTTCCTTGCAACGGCTAAGGACAGTATGCAATCCTGCAACCGCTGTCAACATTGCCCTGGACAGCACAAAAGGGAGCTCGGAGGATCCACGTCGATGAAGTACAGGACCCTCACTGCCGTCGGTCTGGTCGTCGCGGTCGGAGTTGGATTGGTAGCCCGCGAGGTCGCGTACACGGTCCTGGCGCGGGGACCCATGACCGATTTCGTGGCCACCGCCGTCTTTCTGGGCGGATTCATCGGCGGACTCCTCGGCTTCGTGGGCATCTTCCGGGTGCGGGAGGGGAAGCCCTTCCTCGGGCGGTTCTTCTGACGTGCGGTCTTAACGTCTCGAAAGGCTGGAGGGCGCGGCGTGATCGGAGCATTGGACGGAACGGTGGCCGTCGACGTCAGCGGGCACGTGGCCGGCCCTTACGCGGGAAGCCTTTTGGGCGACCTGGGCTGCGACGTCATCAAGGTGGAGCTGCCGGGTAGCGGAGACCCCGCCCGGGGCCGGGACGGCTACAGCCCGGTCTTCCGGGTGCTCAACCGCAACAAGAAGAGCGTAACGCTCAACCTGCGCGAGGCCGAGGCGCGGGATATCCTGTTGCGGATTGTGGAATCCGCGGATGTCCTCATCGAGAGCTTCCGGCCCGACACGCGCAAGTCGTTGGGGTTCGGCTACGAGGAACTGCGGCAACGCAACCCCCGGCTCGTTCACTGTTCGGTCACGGCCTTCGGCCAGAGCGGTCCGTACGCGAGCCGCCCGGGCTTCGAATCCATCGGGCAGGCGGTCAGCGGCATGCTGAGCCTGCTCACCGACCCGAGTGATCCGAAGATGGGCGGCCTCTCCATTACCGCTCACGTGACCGGCGTCTTCGCCGCCTACGGCATCCTGGCGGCGCTGGCGGCGCGCGAGCGCACCGGCGCCGGACAGTTCGTGGACGCGTCGTTGCTGCAGGCGAGCATGGGCTTCATCGAGTCGCACTTCGCCGAGTTCCTGAACGGCGGCAAGGCCGTGACCCCGAAGAACTTCCAGCGGGGGCGGCTGTTCTGCCTGCCGGCGGGGGACGGGCGTCCGCTGCTGGTGCACCTCGCCACCCACCGCCGGTCCTGGGAGGCCCTGGTCCGTGTCATCGAGCGTCCCGAGCTCCTCGACGACCCGCGCTTTGCCACGTTCGAGGACCGGGTCGCCCACCACGATGACCTGATGGCTGTCTTGCGCGAGGCGTTCGGCAGTGCAACACGGGCGGCCTGGCTGGAGCGTCTGGGCCAAGAGGACCTGAGCCATGCCCCCATCTACGCCGCGGAGGAGGTCTTCGAAGACCCGCAGGTCAGGCACCTGGGGCTTCCACGGGAGATCCACCACCCCGAGCGAGGCGCCACCCGGCTTATCGGCAGCAGCGTGAACCTGTCGGACACGCCGGCGCGATTCGTGCGCCCGGCGCCGCTGGCAGGGGAGGACACCGACGAGGTCTTGCAAGGGCTGGGTTACGACCCCGAAGCGATCCGGCGCCTTCGCGAGCGCGGCGTGATTTGAACGGACTTCCTGATTCCACTTCCTGATTCCATATGGCAACGCCCTCACTCACCGACTTCATAGGAGAGATTCACCGGAGTCCGTCCATGGCCGTGCTGGTGGTGACGGGAGGCGGCTCCCAGGCCCTGGCGGATCTGTTCGTGGTACCCGGAGCGTCCCGCACGGTACTGGAAGCCCTGGTGCCCTACGGCGACCGCTCGATGCGTGCGTTCCTGGGCCGGCAGCCGGAGCAGTCGGTGTCGGTCGAGACCGCGGCGGCCCTGGCGCGGAAGGCCCGGGAGCGGGCGCTGGCGTTGAGGCCGGGCGACGATGTGCCGGTGCTGGGCGTGTCTTGCACCGCCGCACTGGTGACGGACCGCCCCAGGAAGGGCGAGCATCGAGCGCACGTGGCGGTGTGCGACGGCGAGTCCGTCGAGGTCCGTTCCGTTACCCTGAAGAAGGATGCCCGGAGCCGCGAGGGCGAGGAACGCGTGGTTGCGGACGTGGTGCTATCCGCCATGGGCCGGGCCTGCGGCCTGGATGCCGTCCTGTGCGATGCACTGTTGCCAGGAGAGGAAGTGCCGGTACGGGAGCTCCGATTGCCCCGCTCCAGAGCCGGTCGGTTGTAATCCCGAGGGAATCGCGCCGCCGCACCCCTCCACTACCCCTGGATTCCCGCCCCCGATCAGGGTCGGGGGCAGGCCTCTCGCGGGAATGACGGTGAAGCGCGGGAGTGACGGGTATTTGCTTCGAATGACGGCGACTTGCACCGGGAAGGTGATTCGGGGGTTCGTTGCCTATTCCGCATCGATGTCATAAGGAACAGGCAGCTTACTCGGCGCCAACTTGACGGAGGATACGCATATGGAACGCGAAGTTTCGGTAGACGGTCTCAAGATTCGCTATCTGGAGGAAGGGTCGGGGATGCCGGTGATCATGTTGCACGGCGCCTCCCTGGGCTCGTCCGCGGACGTGTTCGAACGTCACCTGGGCAAGCTGGCCGCCGCGGGGTTTCGCGCGGTGGCGTACGACCAGCCGGGTTTCGGCTTGTCCGGTACCCCGGAGGACTACACGCTGGCCTACCGGACCCGGTTCCTGCCTGACTTCATGAGCGCCATCGGCGCCGGGCAGGCCGCGCTGATCGGGCACTCCCAGGCCGGCGGCATCGTGGTGCAGACCGCCCTGGACCACCCTGACCGGGTGGCCAAGGTGCTGGTGGTCTGCAGCGGCAGCCTGCTGCAGGGACTCCCGGGCTTCGATCAGCCGGGCGGGCACGGCGGCGGCGAGGGCAGCGACGCGCCGCCGACCCTGGAGGATAGCCGGAAGCTCCTGGAGTCGAACCTTTACAACAAGGCGCTGATCACACCCGAGGTGCTGGAGAAGCGGCACAGCATGAGCCTGGGCCAGAATCTCGAGAGGTTTCTGGAGCGGTCGCGGGTGGTGGAGCCCAAGCGGACCGGCCCCCGCCTGTGGGAGCGGCTGATGGAAGTGCGGGCGCCGCTGCTGCTGCTCTACGGTAAGCAGGACCGCAACCAGGCGGCCGAGAAGTGCGCCGTCCTGAAGGAGCAAATGCCGGAGCTCAGGCTGGAGGTCATCGACAAGGCCTGCCACATGCTCATGTGGGACGTGGCCGAGATCTACGACCGCAAGGCGGTCGAATTCCTGAAGGAGTGACGCGGGAAGGCGCTGCGCGCCGGCAGAGCCCCGGCAACCCTACGCGTCCAGCCCGAAGTCCTGCACCGGCGCCCCCTCGTCGCTCAACTGGGGACAGAAGGTGTCCACCTGCAGCAGCGACGCGCAACCGGGGCAGTAGTACTCGAAGAAGCACGCGATGTAGGGCTCCCTGGACGGCACCTTGTGCCCGGACAGCTCCTCGAGGTCGCGCTTCCGTCTGAGGGCATAGCGCTTGTAGTTGTCGCCGGCCTCGCAATAACGGTGGCCGCATCGGGTGCAGCGAACGACCTGGCGGTCGCCTTCCTTCGCGATGGCCATGCATGGATGGAACCGCAGCACCTCCGTACCCGCGGGCGCGGTCCGCGGTCCGTCGGGCAGCGCGCTCGTGGCGCCGGCCAGGGGCGCGCCCTGGGCCAGGCGCTCCGCCTGAATGGCCTCCCGGCGGCCGGCCGTGGCCTCGGCGTCCACGGCTCCCGCCGCGCTCACCACCACCCCGAATATCTCCTCGGCAATGCGGCGCGAGGTGATCCCAACCCGTATGTCGCGCCGCACCCTTTCGGGGTCGCGTTCCAGCGGGTCGCCGAAGCCCCCGCCGCCGCCCACGAAATCGGCCACGATGCAGTACTCCGGCAGCGGCACTCGGCCCTGGATCTGGTCCGGGTGTGCCAGGGCGCCCCAGCCCTCGCTTTCCAGTTGCGCCGGCCGGGTGGGATATTCGCCGGCCCGCAACCGTTGCATCAGGGATTCGCCGTCGGTGTGGAACACGGCCCGGGTGCCGCCGATGCCGGTGGGGAAGCCGCCGAACAGGCCGGCGCCTTCGGGCAGGCAGCCGTAGGGCGGATAATTGACGCTGCAATCCCGGGTGCCGTACACCATGTAGATCCGGTAGCTGCCGGCGCCGCCGGTGTTCTTGCCGGCGCCGCCCCCGTCCACGTGGTGGTTGCGGGTGAAGTAGATGAACGGGTACTGCATCTCAATGCGCTCGATGTCGCTGATGCCGCCGCCGGGAATGTTCATGTTGCCGCCGCAGTGGACGCCGTCCCGCAGCGGCGTGGCGCCGAGGCCGGCGCCGTGGCCGTCGTAGAGGCCCTGGGCGGTCACCAGCCCCTCGCGATTGTGGCCGCCGTAGAAGGCCAGCGGTCCGCCGCTGTACCAGATGCCCTGCCACGCCGCGTTGATGTCGTCGCTGCCGCCGCTGTAGAGCATGCGCGCGATGCAGTCGCTCAGCGCCACCTTGGCCGTGACCCCCACCGCCGGGGCGTTGCCGCAGGCCGCGGGGAAACGGCAGTTGAGGATGCTGCCCTCGGGGATGGTGACGGCGACGGGCTTGAACTTGCCGTCGCTCCAGGGGACGTCCCAGAAGAGAAAATCCGTCAACGCCACCGCCAACTGCGCCATGGTGCCGGCCAGCGTGGAGTTGGAGGTGTCGTTCATCTGGTCGCTGGTGCCGCTGAAGTCGAGGTGCATCTCCTCGGCCTTCTTCTCCAACCGGCAGACTACGTGGTAGGGCTTGACCCCGCCGCCCTTTCGGTCCCAGGCGGTGCCGGGGATCACCGACGTCCAGACCCCGTCCGGCAGACTCCGCAGCCTGGCCCGGGCCATGCGCTCGGAGTCCTCGATGACCTTCCTTCCCGCCAGCTCGATGAAGTCGAGGCCGAACTTCTCCACCAGCTCCAGGAAGCCTCGGGCGCACACGTTGTTGGAGGCGATCTGCGACCGCACGTCCTGCCCCACGTATTCGGGGTCCCGGCACTGTTGCGTCAGGCACCGGAAGGCGTCTTCCCGGAACTCGCCCTTCTCCACCACCTTGGCGCCCTGAATGCGGATGCCTTCGTGGTAGATCTCCGTGGCCACGCCCCGGAGCGAGCCGCCGGTGTCCGCGGTGTGGATGCTGGACGCGATCCAGTTGGTGAGCGCGCCGTCATGGAAGATGGGCTTCATGATCAGCATGTCGTAGGTGTGGGCGCCGGCCACGTAGGGGTCGTTGAAGAAGAGCTGGTCGCCGTCGAAGAACCCCGGACTCTCGCCGTACCACTCGATGACCTTCTTGATGGCGTCCGAGGTGGCCGCGGCAAACCGCAGGTGGCCGGAGCAGGCCAGGATCATCACGCCCTCCGCGGTATAGAAGGAGGCCATGCATTCGCCCCCCTGGGCTACGATGGGCGAGGCCGTCACCTTCTGGATGGACGACCGGCCCTCCTCGCCGATGGCCCACAGGCGGTGCAGGAACATCTCGTACCTGACGGGATCCAGTTCGCTCGTGTCTGCCATGCCGAGTCTCCTGTGTGCGGTGCGCGTCGTATGTGGTCAACCGTTGGTCCTGACGGAGGGAACGGCCTTTCATCTCCCTCCTTGGCTCAACAAATGACCTGCATTCCAGGTACCTACATCCCGGTTCCGCCTTCGGTTTGAGGCCGAGTGAAATTCACGTTCTTCGAGAGCATGGCTCTTTCATTCAGCCGTCCCATGATTCCTGTGCAAAGGCTCTTCTTGGACGGACGGGAGTGAAACGTTACTCCGAGTTCATGCGCCATAAGCCGAAGATCAGGGATGGTCATGTGTTGAAGTCTATTATGGGCAACGGCACCCTGTCCCTCACTGAACAGGACGGATAGATCGTTGAAGACTGCCAAAGCGTCGTCCGCTGACATCATCGGTACTTCATCACGGGCCTCTGTTGTCGCTGTGCTTTTCTTTTTCGATTCCTTGCCCTTGGGCTGCACCGGAACGTCGAAGGCCCGCTTTACGTGTCGCTCGATTCGACTCACAGTCGCGCCGATTTCTCTTACAGAACTTTTAACATCCTCGATCTCCTGGACGAGTCGTTCAAGTTCTTGCTCCCTGGTTCGAAACACAGCTCCGTTGCTCATTGCATGTACTCCATGACTTCGTGCCAGAGTTTCTGGAACGGATCACGCAGTTCCTTTGGAACGCCGCCTGATGTTATGGCTCTCTTCACACCAACCCGATCCGGAATCCAAGACTCCAGAAATTTTGCGCTGATATTCTGTGATTCGGCGGCCTGTTTGCAGACGCGTTCAATTTCTCGCATGTAGAAACGTGTGTCTTTGGTGAGTGTTCCCCGCGTCTTCGCCTTGTTCATGAATACGCCAATCTGTGGTAGAGGAAATGGTTCAATTTTCATCTTCAGACTGTTCAGAATCAGGTTTATGCCCTTGGATGCGAAGTAATCTGGATTGACGGGGATGAGGATCAAGTCACAACAAGACAGTACACTATAGGACAAAAGTGTGAACGAGGGTGGGCAGTCGAATAAAACGTAGTCGTATTTCGGTAGTTTCGCAGAGGTCGTGATTTTTCCCATAAGTCTCCGCACAAAATCCTTGACGGCGTCCCGGTCGAAAACTTCCAGTTCCATCCAGTAAAGATCTTCGACGGATGGAACAAAGTGGAGATTGTCTGTCAATTGATATATGAAGTCGAAACCTGCTGGAAAATCGAAATGTTGATTTGGCCTGGCGTATCTGTCAAGCGCGTCAAAGATGGTTTTTCTCTTGTCCACCGACGCCTCGTACCATTTCTGAAATTCCGGTTCCAGGGAATAACCGTCCTCGTTCAAGGCAATCGCTTGAGTGAGCGACATCTGAGCGTCGAGATCGAATAGGAGGACCTTTGTGTCTGAAAACGCGGAGACGATGTCGCCTAGGCACCATGTTACGGTAGTTTTACCAACGCCACCCTTGAAATTAATGGTGGCGATCGTCTTGGGATTCTGGCTAGCCATCTTCTTCCCCGTTCTTTGCGAGAGCCATTCGATATATGCAGAGCAGTGGAGTCAGGACCGGTCGTCACGTGGCTAGAGCGCGTACAGCTCCACCGGGTTGTCGTAGAGGATGCGCGAGACGCTGTCCGGGGCCAGGAACTCGTGCTGCCGGAGCAACTGGAGCGCGTGGATCTCGGTGGAGGAGTCGGCGTGGCCGTAGTCGGTCCCCATGACCAGACGGTCGTCACCCACGTACTTGATGACGTGCTCCAGGTCGTCGTTCATCTGGCAGGCGACCCAGATGTTGTTGTCGGCGAGTATGCGCTCCTTGAGCTTGCCGCCGCGGCGTTCGACCCGGCGTCGGAGGTCGTTGATGAGGTAGGGCAGCCAACCCGCGCTGAGCTCGATGATGCCCCAGCGGAGTTTCGGGAAGCGGTCCGGGAGGTCCGACATGATCAGCAGGTGGAACGCGCCTAGCCCCACGAACTTGTTCCTCTGGTAGCCGCACAGGGGCCTTCCCCAGACCCGGTCCATGTCGGGGCTGTTGGTCCCCGAGTGGATGCACACGGGCATGTCGAGGTCGCTGGCTTCCTCGTAGAGCGGGAAGAAATCGGGGTCGTTGATCAAGCGGTTATGGTAGTCGAGCCCGGTCATGTTCACCGCCACCGCGCCGTGGTCCCTGGCGATGCGCATCTCCCGCCGCGCTTCCGGAATGTCGCTCACCGGCACCACCGCGGCCCAACGGAACCTGCCGCGGCCGCGGCTGTGGATGTCCGCCATCCAGCGGTTGTAGCTGCGGCACAGGGCGGTTTCCACCGCTGGCCGGTCCGTCAGCGGATGCACCCACAGGGTCGGGTAGAGCACCTGGAGGTCGCTGCCGAGCTCGTCCATGTGGGCCACCCGGGCGTCCACGTCCAGCATGTACTTGGCCTTGAGGTCGAGCGGGACGTTGCCGATGAAGGTGCCGGTAATGGAGTCGCTCCTGGCGCCGCCCCCGGGCCACGGAGTGCCGACCTTCTTGTCGCCGATGACCCAGTACTTGAGCACCTCGCCCGTTTCCAGCCTTTCGTAGACCACCCCGGGCTTGTATTCCCGCTCGGAGGGGGCGAGGTATTCCCAAGTCTCGTCTATTTCCACCACGTGGGCGTCGGCGTCGATGATCGGCATGTCTTCCTCCCGGCTTGCAGGCATGGTCCCCATGGATACGTGATGTGGCGTTCAGTTCGCCACAATCGCAGGTTCCTGTCAAATTAGGAATCCTGCGACGGACAGGAGGTGCAATGCAATGGCGACGTTTGAAGCGATTCGTGCGATGTGTCTCCACGTGCTGTTGGTATCGATGCTGACGCTGCCTTTGGCCGGGTGCGGCGACGGGGCGGAGGAGATGTTCGAGACGGCGCAGTTCGAGGAGGTCCAGAACAACAAGGAGCATGCCCGCAAGCTCTACAACCGGATCCTGCGGGACCACGCGGACAGCCCGTTCGCGGCCCGGGCGCGAGAGCGCCTGGTGACCATGGACCGGGAGTCGCGTTAGTGCCGGTTCCCCGGCACCGGCGGCGGGAGGGGCCATGAGCAACGACGATCGACAGGTGATTTTCTCGCTGATCGGGGTGGGCAAGGTCCATCCCCCAAAGCGGCAGGTGCTGAAGGACATCTACCTGTCGTTCTTCTACGGCGCCAAGATCGGCGTCCTTGGCCTCAACGGCTCGGGCAAGAGCACCCTGCTCAAGATCATCGCGGGGGTGGAGCAGGAGTATCTGGGAGAGATCACGTTCTCCAAGGGCTACTCCGTGGGTCTGCTGGAGCAGGAGCCGGGGATGGATCCCGAGAAGACCGTGAAGGAAGTGGTGGAGGAAGGCTGCTCCCGGATGATGGAGCTTCTGGCGGAATTCGAGACCGTCAGCGTTCGGTTGGGCGAGGATCTCGGCGCCGACGAGATGGAGGCCCTGCTTGAGAAGCAGGCCCGGTTGCAGGATGAGATCGAGGCGGGTAACGGCTGGGAGATCGAGAGTCAATTGGAGGTGGCCATGGACGCGCTCCGCTGTCCGCCCCCGGAGACGGAGATCAATGTACTCTCGGGGGGCGAGCGCCGCCGCGTGGCCCTCTGCCGGCTGTTGATTCAGGAACCGGACATCCTGCTGCTGGACGAGCCTACCAATCACCTGGATGCGGAATCGGTGCAGTGGCTGGAGCAGCACCTCAAGCGCTACCGGGGCACGGTGATCGCCGTGACCCACGACCGCTATTTCCTGGATAACGTCGCCGGCTGGATCCTGGAGCTCGACCGGGGTCACGGCATTCCCTTCGAAGGGAACTACTCCTCGTGGCTGGAACAGAAGCAGGCGCGCCTGGACAAGGAGGAGAAGACCGTATCCCGGCGGCGCAAGACCCTGGAACGGGAGCTGGAGTGGATCCGCCTCTCACCCAGGGCGCGGCAGGCCAAGGGCAAGGCCCGGCTCGCGCGATACGAGCAGTTGCTGGGGCAGGAGCAGGAGGGCGTTCAGGAGGACCTGGAGATCTACGTCCCGCCGGGGCCGCGCCTGGGCGACATCGTGCTCCAGGCCGAAGGCCTGACCCACGCGTTCGGAGACCGGCTGTTGTTCGAGGACCTGAGCTTCAACATGCCGCCGGGGGCCATCGCCGGCGTCATCGGCCCCAATGGCTCCGGCAAGACCACGCTCCTGCGGATCGTCACCGGCGGCGTCGAGTGCCAGTCCGGCTCGTTCCGTATCGGAGAAACCGTTCGGGTAGGCTACGTGGACCAGAACCGCATGCTGAACGACGAACACACGGTATGGGAGGCCATATCCGACGGGCAGGATCAGATCGTGCTGGGAAAGCGGGAGGTCAACTCCCGGGCCTACGTGGGCCGGTTCAACTTCTCGGGCCAGGATCAGCAGAAGAAGGTGGGCGACCTCTCGGGAGGGGAGCGCAACCGCGTTCACTTGGCCCGTATGCTGAAGGAGGAGGCCAATCTGCTGCTATTGGACGAGCCCACCAACGACCTCGACGTCAACACCATGAGGGCGCTGGAGGATGGTCTGGTGGAGTTCGGTGGTTGCTGTGTGGTGGTGAGCCACGACCGCTGGTTCCTGGACCGCATCGCCACCCACATCCTGGCCTTCGAGGGCGACAGCCAAGTGGTCTGGTTCGAAGGGAACTACAGCGACTACGAGGCGGACCGGCGGAGACGCCTGGGCAAGGAAGCCGATCAGCCCCACCGCATGCGCTACCGCAGACTCACCCGGGATTGAACCGGAGGCCGCAAAGACAGGCTCTCAGCCGCTCGCTTCCTCCAGGGAGTCGGAGAGCCGCTTCCCGGTGATGATACAGGGACTCTTTCGTCGCCGAGCTACAACTCCATGACAAGGAACGGACACAGCACAGTTCGGCATGCCGGAGATCATCCGCGGACCGGCCCAAGCTCCGGCATCGCGTCGTGCGCCTCAAGGAGGGGTTGTGGTCCGGTGATCTTTCGTTCCATCAGGGCCGAAACACCTGTCTTCAGCCTGACGATACGTGAGGTCAAGCGCGATCAGGATGATGCTGACGCCAGGGTTTGAGCACAAAGGCTCGGTGGCGGCGGTTTCTCTGAATCCAAGTCTCTGATAGAAGGTGCGCGCCGGATTGTCCTCTCTGACCCAGGCTTCGAGGGTGGCGGCGCCCTCTGCCCATTGGACAACGGCGCGTACGATCCCTTCGCCCATATTCCGTCCTCGGACTTCGGGTGCGACCCACATTTCGGCAAGCTCTACGGTGTGGGGCGCCGTGTGGTGGCAACGCCCCATCCCACACGGCATGCCGTCCACATAGGCCATGAAAAAGGCGCGGTCCGACAGCGTGGCGTGGTCTCTGGCCATGGCTTGCCAGTCATTGTCCGTTATCTTTCGTCCTTCCGCCAAAGTCGTGCAGAACGCATGGGGTGCGTCTTCAAGTGCTCGAAGGCGTGTCTCTTTGAGGAGCCGCCATTGGTCACCGCGGATTCGGGCAATGGTGAAGTTCATGGAGCCATTCTACTTCGACAGGCTCTCGGAATCCACTGAGGGAGGCTCCCTCTCGATTGATTAGAGTTTCCTTTCCTGAATCAACGAGTTAAATGTTTCCTGGAGCCTCCTGAGGGACGGTTGTCGTTTCAGGTGAAACCGCGAACCCTGTGATCCGGCGGAATGCCTTGGTATAGGCTGGCTCCATGACGAGACGCAAGGCATAGCCACGTGGCTCCAGGAGTACGCCAGTGGAGTCGATATACCGCAGGAGGTCAAAAAGCAGCTTCCACGGGCAAGCGAGTGCAGGGAGCGAGTTCGCGCGGCCCTCGACGCAATGCTCGCCGCCGGGATCTCGAAGGACCTGAAGACCTCTTAGCCGCCCGCTTCCTTCACGAAGTCGGACAGCCGCTCGCCGATCATGATGCAGGTGACGTTGGTGTTGGCGTGCACCACCGTGGGCATGATGGAGGCGTCGGCCACCCAGAGGTTGTCCATGCCGTGCACCCGCAGCGTCTGATCCACCACCGCCTCGCTGTTGGACGCCGGGCCCATGAGGCAGGTGCCGACGCCGTGGTGGTAGCTGTCGTAGGTGGCGCGGGCGAACCGCGCCCAGTCCTCGCCGGGGCCGGGCGTAAGCAGGTCGCCGTAGAGCTCTCTCATGGCCGGGGTCTCGGCGACCTCCTTGATGAACGCCATGGCCGTGGTCATGGCGTCGATGTCCCGGGAATCCTCCAGCATGGCGGACTCGATGACCGGCAGCTCCCGTGGGTCGCTGCTCTGGAGGTACATGCGGCCGCGGCTCATCTGTTCCAGCAGGGACGCCGACAGCGGGATGGTGGGCTTGATGCCTTCTATCTGGGTGGGCGGCCGCAAGGAGATGTGGAAGTTGGCGCAGTCGCGGTCCGCGTGGCTCTTGTAGATGTAGCGGATGCGCGGAATGATCCAGTCCGCGTCGAACTCCTCCTTGCACTCGAAGGTCATGAAGACCACCGCGTGGTCCTGGTAGTTCTGACCCACCCCGGGCATGTCCTTGACCACCGGGATGCCGACTTTCTGAAGGTCGGCGGCGCGTCCGATGCCCGAAAGCATGAGGATCGGCGCGGTGTTATAGACCCCGGCACTCACCACGACGTGGCCGCCGGAAACGGTTTCCTGCCGGCCGTGCTTCTCGTAGCGCACCGCATTGACGCGGTTGCCGGATACGTCAAGGCTGGTGACCTGGGCCTCGGACACGATAGTGAGGTTGGCCCGGTCCCGGGCCGGGTCCAGATAGGCCACCACCGTGGACTGCCGCTTGCCGTCCTTGATGCTGAAGGGCGGGTGTCCGACGCCTTCCGGGTCGGGGATGTTGGTGTCCTCCAGCAGCGGCAGGCCCTTTTGCTGGCCGGCCTCGATGAACGCCTGGACCGGGTCGGCGGCGTCGGGGGTTTCGAAGGTGAAGGGACGCTTGACGTAGAGCGGGCCGTCGTTGCCGTGGAGCGGGCTGTCCGGGAAGTCCTGGTCCGATTCCAGCCGTTTCAGGACCGGCAGCACCTTCTCCCAGGACCAGTCCGGGTTGCCGGCGGCCACCCAGTTGTCCATGTCGGCCTTCATGGGACGGGGCGCGGCCATGACGTTCACCGACGAGCCGCCGCCCATGATCCTTCCGGCGAGCTTGTAGCAGATGCTGCCGTCCAGGTCCCGCGGGCTCGGATACATCATCAGGTAGTCGGTCTCCATCAGCAGGCGGATCTGGTTCCTGGACTCGGCCACCATCTCGGGAATGGGCCGGGGGTCCGGTCCCGCTTCCAGCAGCAGCACCTTGCGCCTGGGGTCCTCCGAGAGGCGGCTGGCCGCGGCGCAACCCGCGGAGCCCCCGCCGATGATGATGACGTCGTAGTGTTCGGCCATGAGATATGCTCTTTCGTCGTTCGCCCGCGCTTCAGGCCTTGGCGGCCTCGGCGTCCAGCGCCTTGCTCAGGCGCTTCCTGAACTCTTCCAGGATGAGCGAGGTGGTGGCGCGCAGGATCATGTCGCCGACAATGGCCAGGCGTCCCTTGATCTCCACCTGCGCCTTGTACTTTAGATCGGTGCAGTTTTCCCGCGGCTCTTCCATGCGGGCGTCCACGCCGGCGGTCACCGTGCTCTTGGTCACGGAGTCGTTTCCCTCGATCTTCACGGTGAGGGCTTCCCTGGGATTGCTGTCGGTGATGGTGGAACGGAAGTTGAACTTCCCGGACATGGGCCCCACCTTGGCGCTAATGACGCCGTCGAAGGTAGCGTCGTCGATCTGGTCGATGGAATCGAGCCCCGGCATGCAGGACGAGAACTTCTGGATGTCGAGCACGAAGTCCCACACGGCGTCTCTCGGATGTTCTACGGTAATGGTGCCCTCGAAATTCATGGCGGCTCCCGGCGGCGAGGTTGAGTTGGGAGGGGTATAGCGGTTTCGGTTGCCTCGATCAACCTGCGCCCGGGTGCGATGGCGGCTCCGTCGTGGGTGCGACAACAGGCGCCGATGCACCGAAAACGTCATTCTCGCGAAAGCGGGAATCCCGGAGGAGTGGGGCGGCACGAGTATCCCATCCGGTTGGTTACGAATTCCTTCCGGCGTGCTACATCTAGTGCGGTGTCCCATATGAACGGTGGACAATCTGCCGGTCCTATTCGCCGTCGGCTACGTTGCTCTGCCTCGCGTGGTATGGGCCACTGCTCGTTGTCGCGCCTTGCCGACGACGAAAAGTCCTGCGCACCCTATCCACAGTTCATATAGGACACCACACTAGCCGTTATGGACATCGCTATCGTCTATTCCCTGGGTACCGCGTTCTTCCTGGCGTTGAGGGACATCTTCGGCCGCATGGCCATGCGTGGCATCGATTCGGTGCTGGGCACCGCGGCCACGGCGTTCGCCGGTCTGGTGGTGCTGACGTGCGCGGCCTTTCTGAACGGCGACCTTCAGGCGGGCTGGCCGGGCTGGGGCTGGCCGTTGTTCATGATCGGACTGGCCGGGATCCTCCGCATCACCGTCGGCCGCACCACGTTGTTCACCGCCATCCAGTACATCGGCGCGGCGCGTGGGAGCAGCTTCAGCGCCACCAACGTGTTCTTCGCCATGTTTCTCGGTGTATTCTTCCTGGAGGAGAATCTGACCGTTCTGCTTACGGGCGGCGCGGTTCTGGTGGTGGGGGGCTGCGTGCTGGTGGCCATGAGCCGCGTCCAGGGCGTCGCCACGGAAACCTGGACCCGATACGCGGCCGGCATGGCCCTGGCCCTGGCTAGCGCCCTTGCCATGGCCCTGTCCGCGGCCCTGACCCGGCTGGTGGTGCACGAGTTCTCGTCGCCCCTGGGGGCCAACTTCTACGCCAGCGCCATCGCGCTGCCAAGTTTTTTGCCCGCCATCTCAAACCGGCCGCTACGCAGCGTCGCCGACTGGTCGTCCCGTCACTGGCAATATATCTGGCTGGTGGGCCTGGTGTCCGCCATCGGCACCACCTGTGGCTATTTCGCGCTCAAGTACGCGCCGTTGGTGGTGGTGCAACCCATCGCGCAGTCGCGGCCGCTCTTCGTGCTGCTGGTATCCTGGATCTTTCTGCAGGCCCATGAGTCGGTCAACTGGAAGGTCACGGCGGGCGCCCTCGCCATCGTGCTCGGCACGGCGTTGCTTATCCTGGTGGGATAGGCAAATCGGGGTTAGAGTGACAACGGGCAACGATAACGTCGATTGGGAGTCGTGTGCGCGGGTGCTCGACGACAAGGCGAGGCGACGAAACCTGGCTCGGAGATGGGTAGGGGAGTCAGAGACGGGGCTTACACGAAGCCGAACACACGAGCGATGACGGAAAGCAGGAGAAGGAATTGAAGGCCGACGATCCATTTGACGGACGTGACCTCCGACTTCACGGCTTCGATCTTGCCTTCGAGTCTGCCTTCGAGCGCCTTGATCTCGCCTTTTACCGAGGCGAGATCGGCTTTTATCAGGGCGAGGTCGGCTTTCGTGGCGAGTTGTTCAAAGTTGGCCGTGCTGGCCTTGCGTATGTTTTCGGCGGTGGCTTCGGCCACTCGCCGGTCCATGCCCGCCGCTTCCAGGGCGCGGGCGGTTTCAAGGGTGTCGAAGGAGGCAGCGTTTGTTGCCATGGGTCAACGATAGTCGGAAGGCGCGAAAAAAGCAAGATTGAGAGTCCGAGCCGTTTAGATCGTGACGGCAGGACCTGAACCCCGCAGGAGGACGACGCTCGATGAAGGAAAAAGTCAACAAGACCGACGAGGAGTGGCGCCGGCAGCTCACCGACGAGCAGTTCGCGGTAACGCGCAAGAAGGCCACCGAAAGGCCGTTCACGGGCCAGTACCACGCCAGCAAGGAGGTCGGGGTCTACCGTTGCGTTTGTTGCGGCACGGAGCTGTTCGACTCCGGCACAAAGTTCGACTCGGGTACCGGGTGGCCGAGCTTCTGGGCGCCGGTGAACGATGACCATGTCGCCACCGAGGAGGACTATTCCTTCGGCATGCGCCGGGTGGAAGTGCTCTGTCGTGTCTGCGACGCTCACCTGGGGCACGTCTTCGACGACGGGCCGGCGCCGACGTACCAGAGGTATTGCATCAACTCGGCATCCCTGAAGCACGAGAAGGGCTGATGGTTGGTGTTCCCGAGAGCGTATGCTAGTGTGCTGTCCTACGTATTGATTTTACCAATCTGCCGGTCTTTCTTGCTGTCGGCTGCGTTGCTCATCCTCGCGTGGTAGGGGCCGTTGCTCGTCGTCGCGTCTTGCCGACGACGAAAAATCCTGTCCATCTCCATGAACCTGTTTGTGACGCAGGACACCAAGGACACCAAGGCATGCTCGAAGCAACAATCAAGGAGGTTCGATCACATGGATAGCAAGCAGGTGTTGGCACAACTCGACCGCGCGCATCTGGTGGAGATGACGCGGGATCTCGCCGATATCGTCACGATTACGGGTGAGGAGCAGCCGGTGGCGGAATACCTGGGCCGGGAGTTCGAGCGCTTGGGCATGGAAGTGGAGTATCAGGAGGTGGAGGAGGGCCGCCCCAACGTCATCGGCACGTTGAGAGGGTCCGGCGACGGACCGGTGCTGATGTTCAACGGGCACATGGATCACTTCGACAATCCCGAGCCCACCCGGGTCACGGATGACCGGGTCTACGGACGCGGCCTCGTGAACATGAAGTGCGCCTTCCCCTGCTACGTCACTGCGGTGGATATGCTGGTCAAGGCCAAGGCGGAGCTGAAAGGGGATATCATCATCTCCGGCGTGGTGGGCGAGATCGAGAAGGCCCAGGTCAACCGGTACCACGGCAAGAGCTACCGGGGCGCCGGGGTCGGCGCGCGTTACCTGATGGACCACGGGGTCACCGCGGACATGTGCATCATCGGCGAGCCCACGGGCCTGCGCATGCAGATCGGCAACGCCGGTTTGGCGTGGGCCGAGGTGACCGTGGAAGGCCCGGCCAAGACCTTCGTCATGAAGGCGTTCGAGGTGGCCAAGGCGATCCAGGCGTGGGAGGCCGACTACCAGAAACAGTTCCCGCACCCGTTCATGCTCCCTACCGTCCAGATCGGCGCCATCGACGGCGGCAATCCCTTCAAGCCCGGCACCAACCCGGTGACCAAGATCTACGTCATCGTCAAGACCCTGCCCCAGGTGCCCACCATGAAGATCCAGCGGGAGTTGGAAAAGGTCTGCGCGGCCGTGGCCGCCCGGGAAAAGGACATCACCGCCCGGGTGAAACTCTACCTCACCACCGACGGCTACGAGATCCCTGAGACCGACTATGTGGTCCAGGCCATGGGAGCGGCCCACAAGGATGTCAACGGCAGCGACATGGAGTTCTCCGAACCCGTGCGCTACGGCATCACCAGCGACGGCTCGCGCATCCATCAGTACGGCGTGTCGGTGATCACCTACGGCGCCGGCTTCGGCACCCATCTCGTGGATCCGGACGAGCAGGAGACGGGCGCGGAATGGGACCGGCCTTCCGGCACCCGGCGGGGCGTGGGCATCAACAACATGATTCGCTGCAGCAGCGTCTACGCGCTGGCGGCCCTGGACATCTGCGGCAAGACCCGGAAAGAGTTGGACCTGGACTGACCCCTTTTGGCCGGCAGGCATGGCAGGGGCGGGCGGTCGGGCAGTTCCGGCCGCCCGCTCCCGTTGGAGCCGGCGGCGCGCCGAAGCGCCGCCCCGAGGAGTCCCCATGGAGTTGACACTCGCACACTACCGCAATCGTTTCTGCATGTACCGCACCTACTACGCCCTGGCGGAAGGGCTGGTGAAACCCGATGGTTTCGACCTGAAGGTCATCGAGGTCGCCGACCCCCCGAGCCACGAGCTGGAAGAGGTGTTGATCCGGGGCGACGTGCAGTTCGCCAACGTCTATCTGCCGAACTTCCTCAAGCGCAAGCTCGGCGGCGCGCCCATTGTCGGGTTGTCCACGGAATGGAAGTCCACCTCCAAGGGCAACGGCATCTTCGTGCGCAAGGACGGACCGGTACAGGCGCCCCAGGACCTGGCCGGCCGGCTCATCGCCAGCCACCACTCGGACCCCCACGCCATGCACTGCTTTCTTCTGCGCAAACACTACAAGGTGGACGACTCCACCATCCGCTGGGAGTCCCATCCGCAGGAAGAGTTGCTGGCGATCCTGAAGGAGGGCAAGGCCGACGCCGTGGTGCTCATCGACCAGGTCTTCTGGCACGGCGAGAAGGACCCCGACCTCCGCTGCCTCTACACCGACGGCGACGCCTGGCGCGGTCTCCACGGGCTTCCGGAGATCATCAAGCACATGCTCGCCACCCGCGAAGACCTCCTCCGGGATCATCCGGAGTTCGCCGGACAGATCCTCGACGCGTGCCGCAAGTCCATCGCCTACAGCGACACCCATCTCGACGAAGTGGCCGACCGGTTCGTCGCCAAGTACGGCGGTGACAAGCAGGACATCCTCTCGTCCGCGGGCTACCCGAAGATCGAGTTCACCTTCACCGACACGGAACGCCGGGAGGCGGAAGCCACCATGGAGATGCTGATCGAGACCGGACGGCTGGAGGGGCGCGTAGACCTGTCCACGGCGTTTGTTTCGTAGTGCCTTGGCGCCGCTGTGTTGGAAGCGGGAACGAGACGCCGCACACCGTTATTCCGGCCCCGTATCAAGTATCGGGCCGGAATCCACGAGGGGAGCGGCCGGGTCTTGACGCTCCGACCCCGCTAGGTGCCCTCGCTGATTCCACTTTATTTGTCCCCCCACACTTGGGAGAGGGCCGGGGTGAGTGCCCCCGGAGGAAGCAGCGCCGCGTCGACGCCAAGGATGGAATTGGGCAAGACGAACGGTGCATGCCATTCCGACGCTACTGTCCGGCAACGTAACGGCGCGACTGGACGTTACGGGACGTAACCCATCCAACCACTTCTCTCGTTGATGAGGCCGGGGTTAGGGCATCCCCGTAGGGGGCACCCGTGCCTGCACCAACTGCGCAGATTGACCAGGAGCCGATCCTCGCTTGGGCTTGCCATCCATGCGCGGCGGTGGCGAGAAACCAACATCTAAGGTAAGACCGCATGTCAAACTGTTGACACCGACCCAGGAGATTGCCGTTGGCAGAACACAAGAAAGAACACCGAATCGGTTCAGGTCTTCCCTGTTGCATTGGGAATGGCTTCGAAGGACTTGAGCGGCTCAAGAAGGAGTTGGGACTCGATCGGAACCGCCGCAGGGTGATGCGAAAACTTCGCGACCGTGGACCGGGCGAACCGACGTCAACGATGAAAGACCCGGAGCGCGGGCTGCTTTCCGATTACCGTGACCCTAACTTCCGTCGTAAACTCTGGAAAGATGCCTATGCATGGAGCCATCACAGCCAGGGCAAGTCCATGCCAAGGGAATCAGAGAATCTGTTTCCGTCACTTGAGCACCTGATCCTGCTCAAGTCCGTTCCTGACGGTGAGCCCACGGATGGTAGTTTGGAACAGATTGCCCGGGTTTTCGACGAGTGGCCTGATCTTGCGCAACAACTGGCGGAAAATGTCCCGTGGGCCTCTTTGGTGGCAGGCGCGTGGGGCCAAGTGCGAAAGCGCCTCGACGAGTGGGACACGCTTGATGATGAGAAGCGCGAACAGATAGTTCTAACCGTTTTTGCCGTGGCAACGATTGTCGATGACGACCGGATTCTGCGCGCCGCGATTCGCGCCGTGCCTAAGATGGAGGACGAGTTCACTGAAATTCTCTCGTCGAACGACACGTCCGAAATCCCAGGTGATCGCCGAGAAAAGGACGTGCTTGTCCGATGGAACGAACTCTGTGGCTTGGCAACCAACACTTTCAACGAGGCTGCTGGTCCCCTTCCAAAAGTAGACGTCTTGACCAAGATCACGGACATCGTCCGCCAACTCCAGGAGATCGGACCGTCGGTGCGAGAACGCCTTGCCAGGGATACGTTTGAATCTCTGACCGCACCGGTTCGGGAAATCCTCGCAGGTCTGGATGGGGACCCGATCTTCGTCTGGCTTGATGACGAAGCTCGAGCGGAGATTCTGGAAAGCTGGAACCCACTGCGAGATTCCCTGTCCAACGAACAGGCTGGAAATGATGTTCAACAGTTGTACGCGGATGCCCGTATCGCAGTGGAGACTGCTCGCGTTTTGGCGAACCACATTTCGGAGGCCCAGCGCCGACTGGACGCCCTGTGCAAGGCCAAGCCGCCGAATGCCGCGCAGTGGGACGATTGGGAGGAGAAATGCGACGAATTGGAAGAGGAATTGCTGTCATTGCGACGGGAACAACGCCAAGCGCGCAAGAATCTGCGCAACGCGCTGTCACCGTCTCAGGATTACTTGGTTTCAGAGCAGCGCAAATCCTTGGAAGATCATGCGAGTGAAGAGGTTCCTCGACACGAGCCAGAACCCGCTGAAGAAGCCGATCTCTCTTTGCTGTCCCGTTTAGGCGGCCATGGAGCAGCCGAAGCGCCCGCGGAGGAAGCAGTTACCGTAGGAAGTATGGACCAGTCCAGCGGTAACGATCAGCGGTCCTTTCAGGATGATAAACCCGAGGACGAGAACAACGGAGAGAACCGTTCAATCAGTGACGAGGAGCGCGGGCAGAAACCTGTGGGCGGGAGTGACATGGGGCCTAGCCCCGAGCGTGAGACAGAAGAAACTGCAGAGCACGAAGCCGGTGATTCCGCCGATCAACTGCTGCACCCTGCCAAGACTAGGATAATCGAGGCGCTATCCGAGACGCCGCCGCGACTTGCTTACTCGTTTCAGATCGCCCGACTTCTCGATGGCGTGGCTCCCATGTCCGGGTTGCCGCCTGCAACGCTATTCGAGGCGGCCATGTTGTCCGAGTACCTCGTGCTGCCTCACGGAGAAGTGGCCGACGAATTGAGGCGCGTCCTGGAGCAGTTTCCAGACACAGATCGGTTCTCGACGGGTCCCGACCGTGACCTTTACGTACTGCTGGCTCTCTGTGGCACCTTGCGTCCTGCATTGCTTGTGCCAGAAGCGGGTGCAGCGGCCTTCTTGAGCGTATTGAAGCCCAGTGAGCGACTTGCCAATGTATATTGCCTAGCCAGCGCGGTTGCCGAGCAGAGTCGGAAGCTTCAGGGGGTCCGAATCGATTCCACTGTTTTGCGATGCGTCGATTCCGAGGCGGCTTGGGAAGCTGAGCGTGATGAGCTGGTCGCCGAGGCAAAAAGGTGGGAGGCGCATGCCCAGCATAAAACGATCAAGTATCAACCGGCCACGAAGGTATGGCAGACGTGGGTCAAGGTAGACGGTTTCGTAAACCGTTTGATCCAGTTGATCACGGGGGCTCGAAGCCCGGACATGATCTCCCTGCAGAAGATTAAGGACGAATTCGAGCACCAGCAATCATTCGAGGCATTGGTCAAACGGACAGATCGCGTTGAAATCGGTCGTCGCAAAGGCGACGATATCCAAGCGGGAGCATTGAATCAACTCCGCGTTCTCGCACTGGAGGTAGTGGAACTCGCTCGCCGCTATCAGCTGATCAACGATTCCAGGCCAGCACAATTGGATTTTCTTACCAGGACGTTGAGGGAACTGCGCGCATGCGTGGAGCGCCTGTCGCCGCCGGCATTGACAGAGTTGGATGAGATCACCGCAGGAGAAAGGTCGCTGTTCAGCGCCGTTGCGAACACCGCTAAGCAAGCACTTGTCCGCTTTCAACAGTTCGTAAACGTCGAGGACGTGATCCTACACAAGGAACCCCAGCCGAGTGAGTTGCTGGCGTCCGGGCTGTTCGCCTTTCCGCGTGTGATAATCGACGAGGCGGGGGCACCAACGGGCGACGCGCGAAGCATACTTGAGTCCATCGTCTCGCCTGACGAGGCGACTTCACTTCCATCGGCGGTGGCTGATCGCTTGGAGGCAGGGGACCTTAGTACGGCGTCGCGGATTATCAAGTGGGCCGCTTGGGAGGGCTCGGGCGACGCAGACGAGTTGCAAATCCAGTTGCGTGAGAAGCGCACGAACCTGACGCGAGAGTTACGGCGACAGATCGCCGAAACCAGCACCCGAATAGCGAAGGCCGCGCTGGGAGGTCACATTGAAGACTCGGAACGGTCCCGCTATGATGCCGAAATCGTCGACCTCGAGCGGCGACTGGCGGCGTCCGAGGTCCAGCGATTCGATGTGGAAAGAGCTAAAGTTGAGACGATATCGGAGACGATCGACGAGAGCTTGAGAGCGAAGAAAAGGGATGTGGAAGCCTCATTTGCTGAAATATCGTTATCGGTGGATGACCGTGACCGTCAGAGGTTTGAGCAATTGATTGAAGCTGGCGACTTAGTCACTGCTAATGAGCTCATCGACCGAATGCGTCGCAACGAACCTGCTGCGTGGCAGCAGCAATCAGGCAACCACAGAGAGTGGTTCCGGGAGTTTTATCCCGAAAGTGCTCGAGCAATCGACCAAGCGTTGGTGGAAGTTGACGGTCGGCGAATTCTGGAACAGTTGAGGTCCGGCAACGAGTTCGCAGGGGTCGCGTTGAACAACATCCCTGGCGCTCAGCGCCAGTCTGCAAGGGAGATGCTCGAAGCATGGTTTAAACTTAAACGCGCCGGACGTCTGGGAAACGGTGCGGAGGAAGATATCACGACGCTCCTCTCAAGTCTGGGGTTCATTGTCCGTAAGGTTACAGTGAGTCGCTCGGAGCGGAATTTTGGGGAAGCGCGTGTCGAAACGGATCCGATACAGACGCGCGAACGCTGTCCGATTCCGGGATTCGGTTCCTTGGCCGATGGTCGCTACCGGTTGGTGTTTCTTTGGGGTCGCCCAACGGAGGAGGACATCCTGCAACACGCGGATGCCCTTCCGGGCAGAGCGGCTACCATCGTGGTCTATCTCGGACGACTTACAGAAGCCAGGAGAGACGCCTTTGCCCGCATGGCACGTGCACGGTCCAGGACGCTGTTGATCCTGGATGAATTGCTGCTCGTGTTTCTTTGTGGGCAGCGCGGTTCACGCATGCCGGTTTTGTTTGGCTGTGCAATTCCGTTTACGTTCGTTCAACCCTATGTCACGACGGCTGGTGTGGTTCCACCGGAGATGTTTTTTGGACGCGAGAAAGAAATGCGTGAAATTACGGACCCGGAAGGTGCTTCGTTTATATATGGTGGACGGCAGTTGGGCAAGACCGCACTTCTCCGATCTGTTGAGAGGATGTCGCACCGGCCGCAACAGGGTAGATATTCAGTCTGGATTGACCTGAAGGATGAGAGAATAGGGTACGATCGTGACGCAGGGGAAATTTGGCTTGCGATTTGGCGCGCATTACGAAGGATCAGTGCCATTCCCCAGGAAATCAAGGGAGTAAAGGAGCCAAATCCGAACATCAGAGGTCGTGTCGACACATTCGTGGAGTATCTCAAGGAACACTTCAAGAGGCCGACGGGAAACACGCTGCTTTTGTTATTGGACGAAGCTGACAAATTCCTTGAGAGAGATGGGCGGGAGCGCAAGGGAACGGCAACTGGTTATTCTGAGTTGTCTCGTCTTAAGGGATTGATGGATGCGACGGAGCGATCTGTTAAGGTAGTGTTCGCGGGTCTGCACAATGTGTTGCGCACTGTCCAGGCGGCAAATCATCCTCTCGGGCACTTGGGCACGCCTATTGAGGTGGGTCCGCTGTTGGAGCACGGAGGATGGCGCGAGGCGGAGGCTCTGGTCCGGGAACCCTTGCTTGCGTCTGGGTACCGATTCAGCGACGAGAATCTCGTGACCAGGATCCTGGCCCAGACCAACTACTATCCGAGCCTGATCCAGCTCTACGGTGCGGCGCTTATCAAGGGGATGTGCGCGGAACGCGTGAAGGGCAGCCCTCTGTATGAGATTAACGAATCGATATTGGAGGAGACTTACCAGAATACCAGCCTTCGTGAAGTGATTCGGTCAAGGTTTCACCTTACCCTTCAACTGGACCCACGTTACGAGGTGATCGCGTACTCGATCGCATATGAATGTGTCCGACATGGAGGCTTTCTGGGAACCGGGCTCGCTTTTCGACGTATCGATGATGTAGCCAGAGGCTGGTGGGCTGAGGGATTCAACGACATCGAGCCGCATACCGATCGCTTCAGATCGCTTCTTGATGAAATGGTGGGACTGGGGGTCCTGCGGAGCGTCGGTGAAGATAACGACCTATACACACTTCGCAATCCGAATGTTCTGTTGTTGATGGGCACTAGTGACGAGATTGAGGATAACCTTCTCAGGGATCGCCAAATGCCACCGGAATTCGAAAGGGAGGTGTTCAGAGCTCTTGATCCGCAGGCTCCTGATGGCCCATCCCGCAGTCCAATGACGTTTCAGCAGGAGGACTTGCTGCGGAGTGAGAGAAATGGTGTGTCCCTCGTATGCGGTTTGGAGGCTTCGGGTCTCGGAGACGTGCTGCGGTACCTCAGGGCTCGAGGATCGAGTGATACGGTCTTTGAGCTGAGAGACTTGAACAGTGGCAGGGATTTTGAGGCGGCTATCGAACAACACGAAGGGCAGCGCTCGGCGAGTACGACGATTTGCGTGACACCGTCCGACCTTCCCTGGAGCGAAGAGTGGGTACAGACGGCGTTGCGGCGGGTGGCGAGATTGAAGGCGAAGGACAAGTTCATGCAGATAGTCTTCATGGCCGAGCCAGGACAACTGTGGCAGCTGTTGTCTGAGGGAAAACTAGCTGAACGATCAGAACTTCAGTGGGTGTCGCTGCGGCCGTGGCGTAGTGCCTTTCTAAGGCAGTGGATGGTTGATGTCGGATTTACGGACTCCCCGTCGGCCCGGCGGGAAATCTTGGAAGGGACGGGAGGATGGAGGTTGTTTCTTGAGCGGTTGCATGGGCTACACCAGGAGACGGGTAATCTGGAGGAAAGCCTCGATAAGTTGGCCCGGGATCTCGACGCCGGCGATGCTTCGCAACAGCGTTCGTGGTTCGGGCTCGAAAACCCCGAGATATTCAATGCGCTGAAGTGGCTGGCCGTAGGAGAAGCGACATGGAGCGATCTCCAAGGGCTTACGGCTGAATTGGGGATAGATGATCATTCGCTAAGGAGGAGCCTCCGGTGGGGAGAACTCCTTCATGTCGTGAGTCGGACGGGAAGGGACGCGTGGCAGATGGATTCAGTCATTGCGCGGATATTGCGTCGAGCCGGAGACTAATGGGTGGATTTCTGGAGTCTTCCCGGACCCTCGTCGTTTGTGGACGACGTGGAAGGGGCCGTCAGAGACGGCGTAAATGTGGTTGCTCGGTTTCCGGGCGGAGTTCCTGATGGGTTGGAGAGAGACCTGCGGGAACGCCTGTACGCGGTTCTTGAATGGACATCTATTGATGCCTCCCGCGACGGATTGGATCCAGTTGGTTCCTTGCGGCAACAAGTGTGTCGCGATGTGTCTCCATTCGAGATTGGTAACGTTGCAGAATTAGCTGTGGCAGAGTCGTTTCAAGGCAGGCTTTTGTGGCTAGAGAATATCGACGGCACCGCTTGGCCCTATTGGGCCGAGGCCCTTAGCAACTACTCGGATGCATGTCGCAATGTAGACCTTTTGAGCCGGAGCGTGTTTGTTGTAGTATTGTCGGGCGAAGCAGCGGTCAACGAGTTGCGGCGGGAAGTTGCTCTGGTGTGTCGTGACTTTCGCGACGACGTGGATGTGTCAGATTTGTTCGTCTTCGCTCTTTGGAAAGCCCGCTTGAGCGTCGCGTGCCGTGAACATCGTTTGCTTCTGGCACACACGGTGGCGCAGGTAGCGCAGTGGGACAGCTTGCTAGCGGAGGAACTTCTTGCGTTACCGCTCGTGGAGGCGTTGAATCCATGCAGCGCCTTGAAGAGATATGCGCAACATCGAGGGTGGACACCGGAAACCTTAAGGACGTGGGAGGCGGGGACAGTCGATGGGCCTGTTCAACAGCCCATCGTGCATTCAGCGCTGCTGGAGGTGTCGGGGTCGTCACGCGTGGTGCGACAGAGGCTCTGGGCGGCGCAAGCTGCGGTCCTTTTGCCGTTGGTCGAACAAAGGCGTGTAGGTCTGGTAGAGCGTCAGGGTCGGTACATTAAGCTGCCCATTGAAAGCGGAGGTGGCCAACAGATAAGGGATCCTCTGGATCTCGATCTAGGTAAGCTTGCGTGGTATCTCGATCGGGATGAAGTACCGCCGCGATTGAGGGCACAAACGCAGAGGCTTCGCCGGGTACGCAACAAGCTTGCGCATATGGAACCGCTGACGCCGGAACAAGCCTTGCATCCAACGTTGTTGGGAGACGAGTGACGGCGACGTAGCTCTCAAGCCTTATCGGCTGCCCCGAGTGACGTCTGAAGCCTGACTGTTGGCGACGACCGAAAGAAGCTGGACGGGTCGGCCCGATATGCGGAAAGTCAAACGCTTGGTCTTGACGCTCGTCCCATAGCGCTATAGTGTGGGCCGCACATCACGATCTCTGACGAATCAAGGGAGGTTCTCATGCGAAGCTTGATCACAAAGGCGATGGTGCTTTCACTGGGCTTGGTTCTCTGCCTCTCCGGCATGGCGCTCGCGTCCAGCGCCGAGCTGGTGGCCGCGGCCAAGAAGGAAGGCAAGCTGCGGCTGATCACGTTCTCCAGCTTCAAGAAGGCTGCGCAGGCATTCGAGAAGAAGTACGGCATTACGGTGGAGGGTAGCTACCAGGGCGCGCCGGGTGTTCTCCGCAAGGTGAGCCAGGAATCCCAGGCGGGGATATTCGCCATCGACATGTTCGGTACGTCGCCGGGTCCGCTGAGCGGACTCAACCACTGGACCATGCCGTTCAAACCCGCGGGCTACGAGAAGGTCGCGCATCACATGAAGGCGCTGCCCAAGGAATGGAACCAGGTGCCGATCTTCATCCACGTGGTCGGCGCCTCGTACAATAAAGACCTGATCCCGCCGGAGAAGGCTCCCCGGAGCATCTATGATCTGCTCAAGCCCGAATACAAGGGCAAGATCATCTCGCGCACGCCCTGGCTGGGATCCAACAACCTCGTGCACATGGCCTCGTTCCACGCCTGGTTCGGCGGGAGCGAGGAGAAATGGGCCGACTACTGGACCAAGTTCAAGGCCAACGTCGGACGGTACGAGCCCAAGTGGGGGCAACTCCATGCCGCGGTGGGGCTCAAGGAGTTCCCCCTGGGCATCTTCACGCTGCCGTACACGCCGTTCACCTTCGGCCGAAGCTATCCCGGGCTCGGGTACTCCACCTTCCGGGAGCCGGCCATCTGGTGGCCCAACATGATGGCGATCCACAAGAACGCGCCCCACCCCAACGCTGCCAAGCTCTTCATGGAGTTCGCCATCAGCGCAGAGGGGCAGAAGCACTTCGTCGATGAGGGCCTGATCCCGGCCGACAGCACCATGAAGCCGAGGGACTCCCTCATCAAGGAGCTGGAGGGCGTCACGTTTTTCGCCAAGGCGCCGGAGATCATTGCGCATGAGGTGAGCAACAACGGCGACAAGTGGAAGGCGCGCATCCAGCAGCTCTACCAGTAGCCTGAAACCGCAACGCCGGAACGACGCGAAGGACCATGTTCGAATTCTTCCCGGGGAACAGGAGTTGGTCCTTCGCGTGCATCCGGCTGCTGGCCGAAAGCTATTACGGCGGCGGCGAGTTCAACGAGATCTACCGGACGGTTCAGCGAATCAAACCCGGTGATACCGAGAGTTGGCACGCCGAGTGGCGCGACACCGCCGACCGCGTCGCCGGCCGCGGCCGTGAGCAACAGGCCGCCGGCCACCCGGAGAGCGCGCGCAAGGCCTTCTTCCGCGCCGCCAACTACTACCGGGTCGCTGAATTCCTCCTGCCGTTCACCGACGACCGAAAGGTTCCCACCTACCGCCAATCCGCCGCGAGCTTCCACGCCGCAGTGGATCTGTCACCCGGCATCGAGCGGGTGGAGGTGCCCTACGAGGACGCCTCCATGCCCGGTTACTTCTTCCACGCCCCCGGCGCCGGCGAAAAGCCGCCGGTGCTGATCTTCACCGGCGGCGCCGACTCCACCGCGGAGGAGGTGTACTTCGTCGGCGGACCCGAGGCTGCCAGGCGCGGCCTCGCCTGCCTCATCGTGGATGGACCCGGACGGGGCGGGATGCTCCGACTACGCAACAGCCTGGCCATCCCCGACTTCGAGCGGCCGGTATCGGCCATGGTGGACTACCTCGAAACCCGCGGCGACGTCGACACCGGCCGCATCGCCCTCATGGGGATGAGCATGGGCGGCTACTACGTGACCCGCGCCGCCGCCTACGAGAAGCGCGTGAAGGCTTGCGTGTCCCATTTCGGCCCCTATGACTGCTACCGGGACATCTACGAGTTCTACGAACCCCTGAGGGAACAGTTCCGTTGGATCACCGGATCGAGCACCGACGAGGAGGTCCGGCAACGCCTGAGCCGGTTCACCCTCGCCGGCAGCATCGAGAAGGTCGAGTGCCCGCTGCTGATCCTCCACGGCGAGGACGACATCATCACCGACCCGCGCTGCGCCCGGCAGACCTACGAAGAAGCCAAATGCGAGAAGGAGCTCCGCTTCCTTCGGTCCGGGGAGCCCGGCGCCGTCCACTGCTCCTACGACAACCACGCCGAGATCTTCCCTTTCATGCACGACTGGGTCGCCGCCCGAGTGTGAATGAGCGGGCAGAGCCTGCCGTTTCAATCGCGAACTGGAAAGCGGTCGCTACCGGCCGGACCGCTACAAGACCATCGATGTCTTCGACCCGAAGCACCGCGTGGTCTCAGCCGCGCCCTTCCGTGACCAAGCGCCGCCCGGTTTCCAATGTTTGACATCCGCAGCAATTCTCTTTAATTATTCTGTTTAGTATAATTATTGAGAGAATAGTTATGAAGTTCTACGGCAGAGAGACGGAACTCGCGCTCCTTCAAGACCTCACTCAAAGGTCGGAGCAATTTTCTCAATTCACCGCCATCCTTGGCCGGCGCCGGGTGGGAAAGACGGAGCTCGTGCGTCAGCACCTTCAGAATCGCGGCCTCTACTTCTTCGTTGAGAAACGCCCCTCGAATGCCCTCCTGTCCGAATTTTCGGCCACACTCAAATCGCAAATGACCGCACCGGAATTCACGAACTGGAAGGATTTCTTCGTCTTTCTCTTCATGGAGACGCAACGTCGGCCCAGGGTGATCGTCTTCGATGAATTTCAGAATTTTCTCGCGGTGGATCCATCCGTCTATTCGATTCTTCAAGGCGTTTGGGACGAATGGCACAAGCAGTCCAGGATACACCTCATTGCCATTGGGTCCGTGGTGGGCTTGATGAAGAAAGTCTTTCAGGATGCCAAAGAACCCCTCTACGGCCGCATCACCCGGGAAATGGGCGTTGGCCCTCTGCCCATCGAAACGGTGTACCGGCTCGCGGCAGACCTCGGCTTTCGATCGTCGGAAGACATACTCACCCTGTACGGGGTCTTCGGGGGCATGCCCCGCTACTACGAAATCATCGAAAGCCTGGGACTGGGCGGCCGCCCGATCCGCCGGATTCTGCACCGCACCCTGTTCACTCCCTTTGCTCCTTTCCGCAATGAAATGCGCGACGTCATCCTCTCTGAATTCGGCGGCAGCGCTCACACTTATCTGGCAATTATCGAGGCCATCGCCGCGGGCAAAACCCGGACGTCCGAAATCGCCGGTCCTGCCGGCCTGCCGGCCACGAGCCTGTCCAAGTACCTGCGCGAATTATCCGACCTGTTTGATCTGATCGAACGCGAAGTGCCCGTTACCGAGCGGTCCTGGCGCACGAAGAAAAGTCGCTACAAGATCCGCGACCCCTTTATCACCTTCTGGATGCGCTTCATCTACCGGCAGTTGAGCCTTTACGAATCGGGCAACTTTTCGTATTTCCTCAACCACCTCAAGACGTACCTGTCGGAATTCATGGGCTTTGCTTTTGAGAACGTCACGCGAGAACTCTTGCTCAAACTGAACCGGCAGGACCGGGCGCCTTTCTGCTTTCACAGGATCGGACGCTGGTGGGACCGGCAGAGCGAGATCGACCTTGTCGCCATCAACAATGAGACGGGTCAAACTCTCTTTGTCGAATGCAAATGGACATCCGGTCCCGTCGGCACAGGCGTTCTGCATGCCCTCGAAGAACGCGCGCAAAAGCTCCACGCCAGCCAGCCCTACTACCTGATCGCTTCCAGATCGGGGTTTACCAAGGCGCTCGAAAACCATCGCGACCCACACTGCTACCTGTGGGACCTGAACGACATGGCGGCGTTTCTGACCGAACCTTGATCGTGAGGCTACGTCTCCCGCCGCGACACCAGCAAGTGCAGTCCCAGGGACATGGCCAGCATCAGCACGCCGATGACGGCGCCGATGCCGAAGGAGCCTTCGTCAAAGGCTCGCTGGAAGAGCAGGGTGGACAGCACCTCGTTGCCGTAGGTGAACAGGATGACGGCGCCGGCGAACTCGCGCAGATAGATCTGGAACAGCAGGATCCACACCGAGAACAGCCCGCCTCGCAGGAACGGGATGACGATGCGCACGATGGTCTTGAGGGCGCTGGCGCCCGAGGTCCAGGACGCTTCCTCGAATTCCTTGTGGAACTGGAACAGGAACGGGCTCAGGGTCCGCAGCGCGAACGGGAGATAGTTGCCGATGAAGTAGAGCAGCAGGATCCACAACGTGCCGTAGACCGGCGTCTTGATGTAGGCCCACACGAAGCCCACCGCCAGGATGGTGCCCGGGAAGGCCAGCGGCAGCATGGCGGCCGCCTCGATGGATCCCTTGAGCTTGACGCCGCTGCGGACCAGGAGATAGCCGATGCCAAGGGCGATGGCGACGGTGGCGGTGGCGCCGATGACGCATAGGATCAGCGTGTTGCCCAGCGCGCGCCAGAATACGACGTCCTCCAGGGCCGAGGTCCAGTGCCTGAGGGTGAGCTGGGTCAGCAGGTCGAGGCTCGGGGAGGCCACGAACTGGGAGAAGGAAAGCAGCAGGATCACCAGCGCCGGCAGCACGATCACCATGGTGAAGTAGAGGGAGCAGCACGCGAAGGCCACGTAGCGCCAGTGCCCCAGGCGGTGGACGTTCTCGGGCCGGGCCTTGCCGGTGACCGTGACGAAGCTCTCCGCACGCCGCACGAGATGGCGGTACAGGAGCAGCGAGAGGAGACTGACGGGGATCACCATCATGGCCAGCGCCGCGGCGGTGTTGTAGTAGATCAGCGACTGGTAGTCCGAGGCGATGAGGTTGAAGATGGCGGAGGTGAAGACGAAGATGCCGCCGGGGGCGCCGATGAGGATGGGCACCTCCAGCGTGATCAGGCCGATGACGAAGACCAGCAGGAAAGAGGAGAGGATCAGCGGCCGCAGCACCGGCAGGGTCACCCGGCGAAGCGTTCCACTGACGGTATTGCCGCAGGCGATGGACTGTTCTTCCAGCGACGGATCCATGAGACGGAAGGCGTTCATGGCAATGAGGAACACGATGGGAGACTCGTAGAGCACCATGAGGAAGATCATTCCGGGAAACGAGTAGATGTTGAACAGGTTGGCGCCGAAGGTCTCCCGGAACATGACGTTGAGGACACCGATGCGCGGGCTCAGCAACAGGATCCATGCCAGCGCTGCTATGATGATGGGAAAGGCCCGCGGCACGATCCCCAGCTTGGCGAACACGCCGCCGTAGGGCATGTCGGTGCGCACCACCAGAAACGCCATGGTGACGCCCAGCACCACGGAGACGGCGGCCGTCGCGAAGGCGAAGACCAGCGAGTTGAAGACCAGCGTGGGGATGTCCGCAGGGATGCGGATGGCGAGGGCCCGGGCCCAATTGGCCAGGGTGACGTGTCCCGCGGCTACCGGCGAGGCCGACCAGAAGCTGCCGAAGACCAGCGCCAGCACGGGAACCAGGATGACGAAGCCGATGATCACCATCAAGATGGTGTACACGGCCCTCATGGCGGTTTCGGTGCGCATGGCCTCCGGTCTCCGTTTGCGCTGCCGTTCCGAGGCGTCCTGCCCAGGAGCCCGTCCGGGTAGGCAGCCACCTGACCCGGCACGGCGATCCGCTTACCCGGACACGCTGCCGGGACCTTGAACCTGGAGCTACGGCGTCCGCAGCAGGAACGTCTGGCCGGTGACGTAGCGCGCGGCGTCGGACACCAGGTAGCGCACCAGACCGGTGATCTCGTCCTTCTGGGTGAGGCCGCCTTGCAAGGGGTCCTCGGCCTTGATGGCCTGCCACTGCTCGTCGGTGTAGCCGGCCTGGGCCATGGGCGTTTCCGTACGTCCGGGACAGATGTTGTTCACCAGGATGTTGTCCGAAGCGACCTCCACGGCCATGGACTTGGTGAAGGCGATGACCCCGCCCTTGGAGGCGGCGTAGTGCGCCGAGTAGGGGGCGCCGGCAATACCGCGGCCGGAAGCGACGTTGAGTATGCGCCCGCGCTTGCGCGGCCGCATGGCCGCGGCAGCCGCCTGGCTACAGAGAAAGACCCCCCGCAGGTTCACCCGGATCACCCGGTCCCACTCCTCCTCGGACATGTCCGCGACGGCAAAGCGGCCCATGAGGCCCGCGGTATTGATCTGGTGATCGAGCTGTCCATAGGCGTCCATGGCGCTCTGGATCATGGCTTCGACGCTCTGCCTGTCGCCTACGTCCACGCCCACGGCCAACGCCTCCCTGCCTTCGGACTTCAGCCCGGCGGCGAGGGCCTCCGCGTCGTCCTTCCTGAAATCGGCCACCACCACCCGGAGCCCGTCTTCCGCGAGAGCGGCGCAGATCGAGGATCCCAGGCCGCCCGCGCCTCCTGTTACGATAGCGACTTCCGCCATGTGTGTGTTCCTCCTTGCGTACAGTTCGAGCCTGCCCGGGCTCCGTATTCGAACAAGACGTCCCCTCAAGGGGGGCCGTTCGCCCGTGTCTCCGGCTCCCTCTCCCCTGGGAAGGGGTTGGGGTGACGGCGCCCCTGATCCGGCATGGCCGGAACCCCAGCCAGCCGATCCATATCCCGGCGAACGGGGAAAAGCAAGCGAGAAGGCCGTCGTTCAACCGTTGCGGGACGCGTGATACGCGGCAAAGGCGCTCTCCCACCTTCGACTGGAAAGGCGCCACAGGTTGGCTGCAAGCCGGTGAGCCATGAACAGGCTGAAACCCGCCCAGACACCGAACAGGCCCAGCTCCAGCAGGAAGGCGGCTGCGGTGAGGGGGACGAACAGCAGCAGACCGCCCGCCAGCATGGCCCACATGAGGAAGCGGGTGTCGTGGGCGCCGAGGAGAAAGCCGTCCAGGGCGAAAACGATGCCGTTCAGTGGCTGGAAAACCGCCAGCAGCAGGAATGCCTCGGTCCGGACCAGCTCCGTCACCGCGGTGGAGGAGGTGAAGAGCGCCAGGAGCGGCTGCTGGAGCGTCAGGTAGGCCGCGCCGAAGACCGCGCCGCCGGCGGCGCCCCACACCGCCAGCGTTCGTCCGAGGCGTCGCGTCCGGTGGGCGTTGTCCGCCCCCAGGTGCCGCGCCACCAGCGTCTGTCCGGCCACGGCCAGCCCGTCGATGGTGTCGGAGCAGAAGATGAAGAGCTGGAAGACGATCTCGTAGGCCGCGAGATACACCGGCCCCATGCGCGCCACCATGGCCGTGGCGAACACCAGCGAGAGCCGGAGCCCGGCGGTCCGGACCGCCAGGTCCCCCGCGATCCTGGAGAGGTTGCGGAACCGGCGCAGGCGCAAGCGTCCGCGGTTCAATTGATACCGGGCGGTGTGGCGCGAGAAGAACAGCAGCCGCAGATACACGACTGTGCCCAGGGCGTGGGCCGCCAGCGAGGCCATGGCCGCGCCCTGAAGACCGAAGGCGGGGAACCCGAACCCGCCGTAGATCAGCGCGTAGTCCAGCACGACGTTGACGCCGCTCATCAGGAACGCCACGAGCATCGGGGAGAGCGTGTCCTGTATGCCGCGCAGGAAGCCCACCGCGGCGTAGATGGAGAACAGCATCGGGATGGCGGCGCAACGGATGCGGAAATAGGGTACGCCCTGCTCGGCTACGTCCGGGCCGGCGCCCATGACCGCGTAGAGCTCGGGGGCGAACGCGAAGCAGAGAGAGGCCGCGAGCAATCCGCCGGCCGCGGCCAGGACCAGGGCGTGCCGGAAGATCTCGCCGCAGAGCGGGTAGTTGCGCGAGCCGTATTGGCTGGCCACGAGGCTCGTGGTGCCGAAGACGAGGAACGCGAAGATCCAGCTCACCGCGCCGATGAGGCTCGCGGCGATGGCCTTGGCCGCCAGCGGCGCCACCCCCAGGTGACCGATCATGGCGGTGTCGGCGATGTTCAGCACCGGTTCGCTGGCAATGGCCAGGGAGGCCGGCACGGCCAGTCGCAACAGCGCCCGCCCGTCGGACGGCGGGGCTGCGGGCGTGGCGGCGTCAGAAATGGTCGGGCCCGCCCTGAGTGTGGATACGGACGGAAGCGGTGGCGCGGTCGAAGCGCCGGCGCAGCCAGCGCTTGAAGGCGTTTCGCGTGGTCGGAACCAGCATGAGGAAGCCGCAGGCGTCCGTGAGTATGCCCGGCGTGATCAACAGCAGTCCCGCGGCCAGGATGATCACCCCGTCCAACATCTCCTCGGCCGGGACGATCCCCCGGTTGAGGTTCCGCTGGATCTGGCCCAGGGTCCGAAGACCTTCCAACCGGGCGAGGAACGCCCCCAGCGCACCCGTGCCCAGCACCAGAAGGATCGTGTTGAGTCCACCGATGACCGAGCCCACCTCGATGAGAAGATAGAGCTCGATCAGGGGAACCACGGTGAACAGCAGCAGAAGACGGGTGAACATGGCGTCGGGAGCGGCCGTCCGGGTCGGGCGGCTGCGCTCAGGGTCGAGCATAGGGGAGGGCGCAGGATATTGCAATTTGAACGGGACGCCGTCATTGTCAGGATGGCGGCCCGTTGTGGACTTGAAAGGCGGTCCGCCGTGGTCTATCTTGACGGGAGTCCAACAGGGCCGTGACGCCGCGGCGGTTTCAGTCAGGAGGTTTCCGATGCCGATTACCAACAGTCTTCCCGAGACGGTCTTCACCACCCGGGTCGACGATCTGTTGAACTGGGGCAGGGCCTCTTCCCAGTGGTACATGTTGTTCGGGCTGGCCTGTTGCGCCATCGAGCTCATGCAGACGGGGGGGCCGCGGGCGGACCTGGACCGGTTCGGTTGCGTGCCGCGGGCGACTCCGCGCCAGTCGGACCTGATGATCGTGGCCGGGACGTTGACGTACAAGATGGCCAAGCGTACGCGGTTGCTCTATGACCAGATGCCCGATCCGAAGTACGTGATCTCCATGGGGAGCTGCTCGAACTGCGGCGGCCTGTTCCAGATGGCTTATTCCGTGTGCAAGGGAGTCGACAAGATCGTGCCGGTGGACGTTTATGTCCCAGGGTGCCCGCCGCGCCCCGAGGCCCTGACCGAAGGATTGCTGCGGATTCAGGACAAGGTGATGCGCGAGCGCTGGTTGGTCAAGGGTTCTGCGTCAGCCGCGGCAGGCTGACAGGGGAGGCATTGCATGGCAGAGTACGTCAAGGTCGCGGCCACGGATGAGGTGGCGCCCGGCCAACCCAAGCTGGTGGAGGTCAACGGCCGGAGGATCGCGCTGTTCAACCTGGATGGATCCTTCTATGCTATCGACGACTTTTGCACCCATCGCGGCGCGCCCTTGTCCGAGGGAGAGGTGATGGGCAAGGATGTCCAGTGCCCGTGGCACGGCGCGCTGTTCGACATCACCACGGGCGAGCCCTCCGGACCTCCGGCAGACGCAGGAGTCGAGGTATTCAAAGTCCGTGTGGCAGGGTCCGATATCGAGGTCGAGATTTGACGCACTGTCCGTGCGGATGATGCGGACACCGGTGCGAAACCAATGAAGGAGCGAAGCCATGGCGGAAGACGTTGTCAGCAGGATCGAGGAGCAGGTGAAGAACAACCGGGTGATGGTCTTCATGAAGGGGACCCCGAACTTCCCGCAGTGCGGCTTCTCCGCCCACACGGTGGAGATCCTGCGCGCCCACGATGCGGAGTTCGAGAGCTTTGACGTGCTGTCGGACCCGGCCGTGAGAGAAGGCGTCAAGCAGTACTCCAACTGGCCCACCATCCCGCAGGTCTACATCGACGGCCAGTTCGTGGGCGGCTGCGACATCGTTCACGAGCTGCACGAGCGGGGCGAGCTCGACGCGCTGCTCAAACCGGCGGCCAAGGAGTAACCTTCCCTACGCCCTCCCTCTACGAAGAGATAGGCGCTGAGCGCCTGCGCGAGGTCATCGACGTCTTCGTGGACCGGATCTTCGAAGACGTCATGATCGGCTTCTTCTTCCGCAACGCCGACCGCGGCCGGATCAAGAAGCTGGAGTTCCAGTTCACCGCGCGTGTCCTCGGCGCCGATATCGAATACGAAGGGCGTCCCCTGGAGCAGGCCCACGCGCCCCATCCCATCATGGGGGGGCAGTTCGCGCGTCGGCTGCAGATCCTGCGCGAGACCCTGGACGAGTTTCAGGTCCCTGCTGCCGTACGCACGGCATGGCTGGACCACACCGAGGGTCTGCGCCCCCTCATCACCCGGGACCGGGGCTCCGACTGCGACCCCGCGGTAGCCCGACGCAAGGCCCTCGGCCTGCCGTCATGACCCAAGCGCGGAACGACACGCTCGTCAGCAAGACGGTCCGGGACGAGGCCTTCGCCATGGCTCTGTATCTGCGGCTTCGCGATATCGAGACCGGCGAGGTCCACAACATCCTGACGCAGTTGGTGGCCGTGGAACGGGGCCACGTGGCGTTCTGGGCCAACTTTGCCGGGGTCGAGGATGTATCGCTCGACCGAGGCCAGCGGTTCAGGCTGGGCGTCCTGCTGCTCCTGCGGCGAATCTTCGGAGTGGGCATGACGTTCCTCATTCTCGAAGCCGTCGAGATATACGGAATCAACAAGTACTGGGTTCTCTGGGAGCGGTACAAGGACACGAGCCACGGGCCGAGGATGCGCAGCATCCTCCAGGATGAGTTCGGCCATGAAGACCAGCTCGTCGCCAACCTCACCGGCCGGCGGCTGAACGCCGAACGCGTCCGCGACATCTTCCTGGGCCTCAACGACGGCCTGGTAGAGGTGCTCGGCAGCGTCAGCGGCTTCTACGCTTCGTTCGGAGATCCCGTCTACGTCCTCGTGGCCAGCCTCACGGTGGCCGTGGCCGGCTCCATCTCCATGGCCGCGGGCGTGCTGGCCTCCTCGCGCTCCCAGCTCGAGGTGCAGCGGGTCGAGAACGCCAAACGGACTTTCTTCGACCCCGAGTCCGAACTGATGCCGGAGACTCGCCCATTGTCGGCCGCCATGGCCGTGGCCGCCTCCTATTTGCTGGGCGCGCTGTTCCCGATCCTTCCGGTGCTTCTGGGCGCGGTCAGTCCGTTGTGGTCGATGCTGGTGAGTGGCATCATGGTGGCCCTGGTCACCATGCTGTTGTCCTTCCTGTCCGGCATGAACGTCAGGGTTCGGGTGTTGCAGAACGTCTTGCTGGTGGCCGTGGCCGTGGCCATTACCTACGGCCTGGGAACGCTGGTCAAGCAGTTTTGGCAGATTACCGTGTAGCGGGCCACGGACGGACCCGTGAGGGAGACATGGGAAATCGAGACATCGCGTCTGCGTGGGACTATCACGAGAGGACCAAACACTCCCCGGTGAGCGTCCGCAGCAGTCCTCACTTCCTGGACTGGGCCAATCAGCCCCACCCCTTCAAGGTCTACGAGAACCTGGATTCACTGCCGCTGGAGCAACACTTGGCGTCGTCCGACGTGCCCGCGTTGCAGGCCCTGTCCCGGTTCGCTCCGGAAGGCGACCGACAGGTCACCCGACAGGAGTTGGGGGAGTTGCTGTTCCTCTGCGCCGGCGTCACCCGGCGGCGCCGCTATTTCGGCGGCGAAATGCTCTTCCGGGCGGCGGCGTGCACGGGCGCGCTGTACCATATCGACGTCTACGTCGTCGCGGGTCCGCTGGCGGATCTCGATGCGGGCGTCTATCAGTTCGCCCCCGATCGGTTTGCCCTGACTCCCTTGCGGGAGGGAGATCACCGGGGCGCCCTGGTGGAGGCGGCAGGCGGTGAGCCGGCCGTGGCCCGTGCGCCCGCCGTCCTCGTGCTCACGTCCACGTTCTGGCGCAATAGCTGGAAGTATCGCGACCGCGCCTACCGGCACTGCTTCTGGGACAGCGGCACCATCCTGGCCAACGGTCTCGCGGCAGCCTCGGCCCGAGGCATCCCGGCCCGCACGGTGACGGGGTTCGCGGACGCACCGGTCCACCATCTGCTCGGTCTCGACCCGGACAAGGAGGCGGCCCTGTGTCTCGTGTCCCTGGGATGCTCGGCGGAGGCTACGGCGCCGTCCGTGGAGGCGTTGCCGGCCCTGCACTACGCCACCCGGCCGCTGTCCGCCCACGAGGTGGACTATCCTTCCATCCGGGAGATGCACACGGCGTCGAGCCTCGATAGCGGCGCCGAGGTCCGTCGCTGGCGAGAGGCCGGCGCCGGTGAGTCGGGGACCGACCGGGCCGGTGTCGATGAGGCGAAAACCGGGGAAGCGGACGCCGGTACCGCCGTCGTTACTGCGACTCGCGAACTGCCACTGGAGATCGACCCCGCGGCCTCGCTCCCCACCGCCGGCTTGGAACAGGTGATCCTCCGCCGGGGCTCCACAAGGCGCTTCTCGCACGAGGCCATCACCTTCGGCCAGTTGTCCAATGCCCTGCACTACGCCACCCGCGGCGTTGCCACGGACGTCGACCCCCGCGGCTTGCGGGCGCTCAACCGGATCTATCTCATCGTCAACCACGTGGACGGGGCCGCGCCCGGCGCCTACGTCCTCGACCGCGGTCGGGGACGGCTGGAGCTTCTGAAGGAAGGGGAGTTCCGCCGGGAGGCCGGCTTTCTCGGGTTAGGGCAGGAGATCCCCGCGGACGCCAGCGTCAACGTGTATTTCCTGGCCGACCTCGACCCGGTGCTCCGGCGCTACGGCAACCGCGGCTACCGTCTGGCGCAGATGGAGGCCAGCGTCACGGCCGGCCGTCTCTATCTGGCGGCCTATGCCCAGGGGTTCGGCGCCTCGGGGCTGACCTTCTTCGACGACGACGTAACCGCCTTCTTCTCGCCCCACGCCGCGGGCAAGAGCGTCATGTTCCTGATCGCGCTGGGCCGGCGGCAGCGGGCCAAGGGAAAGAACGGCTAGCGCCGGTTCCAGGCCAGCCAGCGCTGAAACACTTTCTTCACCAGGGGCGTCAGCCGGGTGCGGTTGTAGGCGTCGCCGGTCTGCTTGATGGCTTCGGCCTGGGTAGGGTAGGGGTGGATGACGTTGGCGATGGCGCCGAGGCCGACCTTGCCCGCAATGGCCAGGGTGATCTCGCTGATCATCTCGCCGGCGTGGCGGGCGACGATGGTGCCGCCGACGATCTTGTCCGTGCCCTTCTTGACGTGGACCTTGACGAAGCCGTTCTCCTCGCCGTCCGCCAGCGCCCGGTCCACTTCCTTGAGCTCACGCATGTAGGTTTCGATGGCGATCCCTTGAGTCTCGGCGTCGCGCTCGTACATGCCCACGTGGGCGATCTCCGGGTCCGTGTAGGTGGCCCAGGGCATGGTGAGGGAGCTGAGCTTCTTGCTCTTGTAGAACAGGGCGTTCTGGATGATGATGCGGGCGGCCGCGTCGGCCGCGTGCGTGAACTTCCAGTCCATGCAGACGTCGCCGCCGGCGAAGATGCGCGGGTTGGTGGTCTGCAGGTAATCGTTGACCAGGATGCCGCGGAACGGGTGGTACTGGACGCCGACTCCCTCGAGGTTGAGGCCGTCCACGTTGGGCGCGCGGCCGGCCCCCACCAGGACCTCGTCCACCGCCGCCGAGTCCGCGGCGCCCTCGGACTCGAAATGGACCACCTTCCGGCCGTTCTCCGCGGTCACGCGCTTGATGGCGCTGTTGAGGACCAGTTGAACGCCTTCTCGCAGGAACTGGTCCTGCACGATGGCCGCGGCGTCGGCATCCTCGCGGTTGAGGATGTGGCCGCCGTTGTGGAACAGCATCACCTGGCAACCCAGGCGCCGGAAGGTCTGCGCCAGCTCGCAACCGATGGGACCGGCGCCGATGACCGCGAGCCGTTCCGGGCGCCGGGTGAGCGAGAACACGGTTTCGTTGGTGAGATAGCCCGCGTCCTCCAGCCCCTCGATGAGCGGATGCGGCGCGACCGCACGGGCGCCGGAGGCGATAACGGCCTTCTTGAAGTACAGTGCCTGGCCGTCGACCTCCACGGTCTCCGGGCCGGAGAACCGGGCATCGCCCAGGAACACGTCGACCCCCAGCTCGCTGAAGCGCTTCACGGAGTCGTGGTGGCTGATGTGGGAGCGGATCCGGCGCATGCGTTCCATGACCGCGGCGAAGTCCACCTCCACGTCGTCCGGCAGGCCGATGCCGAACAGGTTGGCGTCGCGGATCTCCGCCACCACCCGCGACGAGCGGATGATGCACTTGGAGGGGACGCACCCGACGTTCAGGCAGTCTCCGCCCAGGTAGTGGCGCTCGATCAGGGCGACCTTGGCGCCGAGACCGGCGGCGCCGGCCGCGGTCACGAGGCCGGCCGTGCCGGCGCCGATCACCACCAGGTTGTAGCGGTCGGCCGGAGCGGGATTGGTCCAGTCCGCCGGGTGCGTGTTGGAGCCCAGCACCTGGTTGTATTCATCCTGCGGCGACAGTTGTGGAATGTTACGCATGAGTCGGTTCCCCCGTGTCTTCCGGGTGATTGATCCGTGTAGCGGTGGCCGTTTCGGCGCTACAGAGCTTTTGCCTGTTTTCTCTTGTTGACCAGTGCGACGAACTTCTTGGCGATGAGCGGGAACAGCCCGAGCAGCACGAAGGACAGCAGCAGCGCGGGCGAGAGGATCCCGGCCAGGGAATCGATCTGGGCCAGTTGGGTGCCGGCGTTGACGAAGACGATGGTGCCCGGGAACATCCCCAGTTGGCTCACGAAGAAGAACTGGGCGGTGCGGATGGGCGTAAGCCCCATGACGAGATTGATGACGAAGAAGGGGATGACCGGAATCAGCCGCATCGTAAAGAGGTAGAACATGCCCTCGTTGGCGATGCCGTTGTTGATGGTCTCGAGCTTGTCTCCAAACTTGCCCTGGATGCTGTCCCGCAGGAGAAAGCGCGCCACCAGGAACGCCAGGGTGGCGCCGATGGTGCTGCAGAACGAAACGATGACGGTGCCCGTGACCACCCCGAAGAGCGCGCCGCCCAGCAGCGTCATGATCGCGGCGCCCGGCAGTGAAAGAGCCGTCACCGCGACGTAGACCGCGGAGTAGGCCGCGATGGCGGTGGACGGGTGCTGCAGGTAGTAGGTTTGATAGGCGTCGCGCTGAGCCTTGATGAACTCCAGGTTGAAGTACCTTCCGAGGTCGAAGATGAAGAAGCACGCGATGAGGGCCGCCACCAGCACCACCAGGGCTATCTTGACGATCCGTTGGTCCATGAACGATGTCTCCTGTGTCTCCTCAAGTGCTTCAGGGTACTGGCCGGCCCCTCGACGGTCGCCGTCCAGGCTCCGGTCGTAATGATGGTCCAATTACGTTCGGAGTCATCTTCGGGAGGTGCAAGGCGTCCTGTCCGTGCGACCACAAAGCGGCAGGAGTGCGATTTCATGGGCGCGACCCTTTATAGTTGATTTGGCGGCGCAGGTAAATTCCGTGAGCAGTATCATGAAAGAGGGGTCGGCCGCGGCTTTCGCGGGACGACTCAAACCGGCGTTGGCGGTCATGGCGCGGGCGCCGGCGCCCGGGAAGGTCAAGACCCGGTTGTGTCCGCCCCTCAGCCCCGAGCAGGCGGCGGAGTTCTACGAGTGCGTGCTGCGGGACGTGTTGGGCGACCTGCTCCCTTCCGCACGGTGGGACACATGGGTGGCTTATGCCGAACGCAGCCGGGACTATTTCCTGCGGCTTCCGGAGCAGGGCATGGCGCTGTTGCCGCAGCGCGGCGCCTCGCTGGGCGAGCGCATGCACGCGGTGTTCGTGGACCTCTGCCACGCGGGTTACCGGCAGGTCGTGCTCGTCGGCAGCGACGTACCCGCCTTGCAGGCGGCTTCGGTGGCGCAGGCGTGCGAGGTTCTGGAACAGGAACGGAGCGATGTGGTCCTGGGGCCGGCGGACGACGGCGGCTACTACCTGATCGGCCTGGCCCGGCCGGAGCAGAGGCTCTTCAGCGACGTTGCCTGGAGCACCGCTTCGGTGCTGGAGCAAACCCTGGCCAAGGCACGGCAATTGGAGCTTCGGGTTCGGATGGTGCCCGGCACCTACGACGTTGACGTGGCGAAGGACCTGGAGCGGCTCGGCCGGGACCTGGAGGGCTCCCGCGAGTTGAGGGCCAGCCGTCCCAGAACCCGTGCCTGGATGCGCCGGCTGTAGTCCACGCCTTGCAAGTCGCTTCATGGTGTCTTTGGACTTCGCTCCGCTACGCTCGGGATGAACGGTTGTCGGAGCGTTTCGCCGTTCGTCCCGAGCGTAGCGGAGCGCGAGCGGAACGAAGTCGAAGGACCCATCGATCAGAGGCTCCCGAAAACACAGAGAGCCGGACACGTGCATCAATCCGGGGATACCGGGATATGGCGGCGTGCGGCGCGGACGGCCTTGGTGCTGAGGGAGGAGAGGGGGAAGGAGCGGAGGTCGGCGAGGTCGACCCAGCGCCATGCCGGTCCCTTCACCACGATTTTGCGCTGCAGCACGTACACCGGCGCGGTGATGCGCATGTCGGTGATGGCGTGGCGGATGACTGCCACGGGCTCGGACCGCCGAAGCGTTTCGTCAAGAGACCGGGGGGCCGGTAGCGTCTCCGGGGAGGGCAGCTCCCACAGGCCCGCGAGAAGGCCGTTGTCGGGGCGGCGGTGGAGCAGGACCCGCGACCGCGATGCCACGAAGACCAGCGGCCACTGCACCGCCTTGGTCCGCGCGGGTTTCGGGCGCGGCACGTCGAAGGTCCCGGACGCCCGAGCGTGGCACCAATGGGCCACGGGACAGCGCTCGCACAGTGGCGACGAGGGAAGGCAGACGGTAGCGCCCAGTTCCATCACCGCCTGGTTGAAGTCCCCGGGACGGGACCGCGACACCATACGCTCGGCCGCCTGGTCGATGGCCCTGGGCTCGGTCAGGCCCAGCAACCGCGCGTAGACCCGCCGCACGTTGCCGTCCGGTGCGGCGTAGGGCCGGTCGAAGGCGATGCTCATGACCGCGCCCGCGGTATACCGGCCGATTCCCGGCAGGCGCAGCAGTGCCCGATAGTCCGCCGGCAACCGGCCGCCGTGCCCGCTCGTCAAGAGCCTGGCCGCCTGTTTCAGGTTGGCGGCGCGCCGGTAGTAGCCCAGGCCGCTCCAGACGCTCCGGACGGCATCCAGGGAGGCACGGTCCAGGGCCTCCACCGACGGGAACGCCTCGATGAAGCGGTGGTAGTAGGGGAGCACCGTCGCCACCTGGGTCTGCTGGAGCATGGTCTCGGAAACCCAGATGGCATAGGGGTCGCGGGTCCTGCGCCAGGGCAGGTCACGCTTGTTGCGGTCGTACCAGCGCAGCAGCGCGGCGCGCATCCGCGTCCGCAACTTCGATGAGTGAGGGGTCTCCGGCAAGGCTTGCTTACGTCTAGTCCCGGATATTCTGCAGGAACCACTCCCTCGGCAATGGATGACCCAGCCCCTTGGCCTTGGCGAGCTCGAACGCGGTGCCCCCCACCGCGGCGAACTGAAGGCCCTGGGTGCCCTGATTGTTGAGGAACGTCACCTGTTGGTCATCGGTCCTGCCGGGCCAACGGCCGGCCATCAGATCGGGGATGGTGCCGATGTCCGTGTTGTCGATCTCGCGGATGGGCGAGGGCGGGATCTTGACCTTCTCCTCGTCGGTGCCGGCGATGTAGGCGAACATGCCGTCGCTGCCGTGGACGGTTCCCGCCGGGGGATTGTCCAGCACCAGGGTGGAGGCCCCCAGCCGCGCCCGCACGTCGCATTGGGCCAGGATCTCGGGTCCGGCCTCGTTGGAGCGGACGTTGGTGATGTGCATGCCGGGCTCGACCCATTCCGGCTTCATCACCTGCACCAGGGAGTCCGTGGCCAGGGCCACGATGTCGGCGCCGCGGCAGGCCTCCTCGGCGTTGTCGCAGGTCTCGACGTTGAGGCCCAGTTGCTCGCGCATCTCCGCGGCGAAGGCTTCCCGGTTGGCCTTCGTGGGGCTGAACACCCGCAGCAGCTCGATGTTGCGCACCTCGTGGATGGCCTCGGTGTAGGTCCGCGCCATGCCGCCGGAGCCCAGCATACCCAATACCTTGGAGTTCCGGCGCGAGAGGTACTTGACCCCGAGCCCGGCGCAGGCGCCCACCCTCATGTGCTGCAGGTAACCGTCGTTCATCAGCGCCAGCGGCTCGCCGTTGCGCACGCTCAGGAGGAAGATGAGACCGCAGTAGGTGCCCGGCTCGATGCAGTACTTGTCCTCGGTCTCGAACTCCCCGTCCTTCTCCCAGACGAGCATGTCCGACTTCATGCGGATGGCCATGTAGCCCAGTGAACGGCTGGCGCCCTCCATGGTGCCCCAACGATAGTAGTGGGGCTCCCGCGGCACGTAGAAGTCGATCCTCGGCCGGTAGGCCGCCTCGTTTTTGGAGAGATCGCGGTAGGCATCCTCCATGGCGGCGAGGCAGGTCTTCATGTCGAGGATTTCCTGGATGTGCTCATTGGTCAGAAACAGCATGGCTCCTCCTTGTTGCTCAGTTGATCTTTTGTTCCGGCAGCGCCTCTCACGGCTCATCGGAGTGATCGAGAGGGGCGTGGGCGTCGATCAGCCTGGCGGGTTTTCGGTCATCCACGTCTGTCTCTTTCGCGCCGCTGTTGCCGGCCTCGCCACCGCCTGGACCATCGGTGTCCGCGCTATTTGAAGCGGGCGCCGAAGTATTTTGTCAGGTCGATGTCGTCCGTGCCCGGGACCTTGATCTCCAGCGGGTAGTCGGACTTGCGGGTGGCGTCCACGCCGACCTTGGTGACCAGGTGGGATCCGCCGGCCGGGTCGTAGGAGGCCGGGTCCAGCGGGGACCCCCTGGAGTAGGTGACCATGAACACGTCGCGGTCGGCGCGCACCCGGGTGGCAATGGCGTGCATCACGTCGCTGTCGTTGCTTATGTCCACGTCCTCGTCCACGCAGACGACGAACTTCAGGAACGGGTCCGCGGCGAATGCCGCCATGGCGGCGTTCTTGGCATCGCCGTCGATCATGGATTCCATCTGGATGTAGCAGATGTAGCGGGAGCGGCCGCAGGGCGGCACGTACACCGCCTTGACGCCGGCGCTGGCGATGCGGCAGGTGTGGTAGATGTAGCTGTTGCGCGTTACCCCGGACAACAGCAGGTTGTCGGCGTGTCCCACGAACGAGCTCTGGTACCATGCGTTCTTCCTCATGGTGATGGCCTTGACGTACACCACGGGGTTGACGCGCTGGGGGCCATAGGTCCCCGGATACTCGCCGAAGGGCGCCTCTTCCTCCATCTCGGTCGGATGGATCTCGCACTCCAGCACGATCTCGGCGCTGGCCGGCACCTCCACGTCGATGGTCTTGCACTTCACCAGCTCCACCGGCTTGCCCAGCATGGCGCCGGCGATGCTGAACTCGTCGGTGTCGATGGAGGTAAAGCTCAGGTTGCCGATGTTCATGGCCGGGTGGCCGCCGATGACCGCGGCCATCTGTGTGGGCAGGCCCCGGGACTTGTTCTTCTTGAGGATGTAGTGGCCGTGGGCCGTCTCCGAGATCTGGATGCCGAAGCGGTTCCGCCCCTTCAGTTGCAGCCGGTAGATGCCGGCGTTGCGGATGCCCGTGTCCGGCTCCTTCATGACGTTGAACGCCAGCGTGATGTAACGCCCCGCGTCCAGCTCGTGGTATTGCAGGATCGGCAGCAGGGTCACGTCCACGTCGTCGCCGGTGAGCACCACCTCGTGGCACGGGCCGCTGTCCACGTCCACCGGCGGCAAGGGGTTGGCCTCGCGGTTGCCGTACTCGTGGATGAAGTCCGCGGGGGTGGCGTCGTAAGGCAGCCCGATGGCCATGGCCAGCCGCGGGAAACTGGCGTGCATGTTGGTCACGAGCGGGATGGAGGATCCCCTGACGTTCTCGAAGATCACGCACGGGAACTGCTGTTGCCGCTCCAGCTTGGCCAGGATGCCGGTCACCTCGAATATCGGGTCCACCTCGCGGGCGACCCGGATGACCTCGTCGGGATAGTTGGCCTCGAGAAAGGCGATGGCCTCGCCCAAGGTCTGTCCCATGCCGTTGGTTGAGGGAGTCGTCATGAGCGGGACGGTTATCACGTGGGTCCCGCCGTCGCAAGCGAGCACGGAGTCCATGATCTCCGCATCGTACCAGAGCTACTGCCAAAGGGACCGGTACGGAATGAGACCGCGATCTGTCCGAGCCGCTGTGCCTCCCAATGGACCGGCACATCGCCGAGCCACGGAAAGCCGGAAGGCTTGAGGTCGCCGGTCATCCCCGCCGTTACGGCCCCTCGGTCCCTTCGTTCAGGATGGAAAGATATCCGTCGTAGACGAACAGTCGGCCGCGGGGCCTACCGGTCAGTTCACGGGCGATCCCTTGTCCGACAAGCAGTTCCATGGCCGAAGAAGCGGTGGGAAAGGAGAGCGTCGTGCGCTTGACGGACTCGGGCAGGGACAAGATCGGCTGTTCCTTCAGCGCTTCATGGACGCGCAAGGCCGAGCCGGCGCGACGGCCGCCGGTCGTCTCGATCCGCCCTCGGTCCTCCTGAAACATCCGGGCAATGCGTTGGGCGGCCGAGACTGCGCTCTCCGCGGTCTCACGCACCCCTTCGAGGAAGAAGGTGAGCCATGCCTCCCAATCGCCGGTGCGGCGTACGTCCGTCAGGAGCTCGTAGTAAGCGCTCCTGTGCTGCTTGAGGTAGAGGCTCAGGTACAGGAGCGGCTCCCGCAGCAGGCCGGCGTGGCACAGCAGGAGGGTGATGAGCAATCGTCCGACCCGCCCGTTGCCGTCAAGGAAGGGATGGATGGTCTCGAACTGCACGTGCGCAAGCCCCGCTCGAATCAGCACGGACAGGCCGTCGTCCCTGGCGTGAAGAAAGCGTTCGAGCGCCGCCATGCAGTCGAGCACCGCGGTGTGCGGCGGTGGCACGAAGGCGGCGTTGCCGGGCCGGGAACCGCCGATCCAGTTCTGCGAGCGGCGGAACTCGCCGGGCGTTTTGCCGCTGTCCCGCCCGCGTGACAGCAGCACGCCGTGGATCTCGCGGATGAGTCGATTGGAGAGCGGGAAGCCCTCGCCCAGGCGGCGCAGTCCGTGGTCGAATGCCTTCACGTAGTTGGAGACTTCAACGACGTCAGCAAGCGGAACTCCGGGCGCCTCCTCCATTTCATAGAGCAAGAGGTCGGACAGCGACGACTGCGTTCCTTCTATCTGAGAGGAAAGCACTGCTTCCTTGCGCACGTAGGTGTAGAGAAAAAGCGTCCGGTCCGCCAGAAGCGCGGAGAGGCCGTCAAGCCGGCCGAGAGCGAGTACCGCAGCTTCGAGCGCCGGCTGCAACGGACCGTTCAGGAAGAGGGGAGGGACAGGCGGCAGGGGCGTCGGTACGAAGGCGCGGACCTGCTCACCGCCGGTGCTCGTGATTTCGTATGCGCCGATTTCTCCGCGATGCATAACGGGCCTGCTTTTATGCAGAGTTCTTTAATATCCTGCACGGGAATTAAACTCTAAGGCTTAAATCTTGAATAACTAAAACGAACAAGCGCGAGATCGGGGACATGCCTTATGCAAGGTTTTTTAACATCCGAGTTCATTGTTCAATTTTATAAGCCAAATCTTGAATAAGCAAGTGGGCGGACATACCGCTACCTTGTCCGCCGTCCTCGTATCAGCGCCAGCAGCCGCTCGGGAGTCACGGGAGTCTCGGATATCTCCACGCCCAGGGGGCGCAGCGCGTCCACCACGGCGTTGGCGATGGCCACCGGCGGGGCGATGGCGCCGCCTTCGCCGATGCCCTTGAGCCCCAGCGGATTGAGCGGGGACGGGGTTTCGAGATGGACCTGCCGTATGTTCGGTATCTCGCCGCAACCCGGCAAGAGGTAGTCGAGCAGGGTGCCGGTGAGGAGCTGTCCCAGCTCGTCGTAGACGAACTCCTCGTAGAGCGCGCCGCCGATGCCCTGGGCCACCCCGCCCCGCACTTGGCCTTCGACGAACAGCGGATTGATGGCGGGTCCGGAGTCGTGCGCCACCGCGTAGTCCAGGAGCCTGACTTCGCCGGTGCCTGAGTCCACCTCCACCACCGCCACGTGGGCCGCGTTGGCCCAGGTCACCGTCTGCGGCACGTAGTAGTAGCTGGCCTCCAGGTTGGGCTCCATGCCCTCGGGCAGCCGCGAGGCCCAGCCGGGCACTGCCGCGCCGGCCAGCTCGGCCAGGGAGACGCCGTGGTCGGGCCGCTCCTCCACGAAGACCCGGCCGCCTCGTGTGATCAGATCATCGGGGTTCGCTTCCAGCAGGTGGCCGGCCAACTCGAACACCTTTTCCTTGAGGCGCCGGGTGGCTTCGTGGATGGCGGTCCCGGCGTTGACCGTGCTGCGGCTGGCGAAGGTGCCGCAGCCGTAGCGAATGGCGTCGGTGTCGCCGCCCACTACCGTGACGTCTTCCGGGGTCACGCCCCAGAGGTCGGCGGCAAGCTGCGCGAACACGGTCTCGTGTCCTTGCCCGTGACCGCTGGCGCCCACCGACACCAGCAGCTTGCCGGAGGAGTCCACCTCCACCCGGGCGCCCTCGAAGGAGCCCACGCCGGTTCCCTCGGTGTAGAAGCCGATGCCGACGCCGATGTGGCGGCCGGCCCGTTGGGCCTCCTGCTGTCGCGCGCGCACGTCGCGGTAGCGGCAGGCGTCCATGGCCTTGGTGAGGGTGGCGGGGAAGTCGCCGTTGTCGTAGCGCACGGGCTCGCCGTCCCGGTAGAGGATGCCGGCGTCGTAGGGGATCTCCTCGGGCTGGACGAAGTTCCGGAAGCGCACCTCGGCCGGGTCGAGGCCGAGCTCTCCGGCGATGCGGTCGATGCAGCGCTCCATGACGAACACGGCCTCGGGCCGGCCGGCGCCGCGGTAGGGAGCGTTGGGCACCTTGTTGGTGGCCACGCAGGTGCCGGTGACGGCGAGGCTGGGTATGCGGTACGGCCCCTGCAAATGGGCCGAGGTGTTGTAGGCGTCGGTGAGGCCCATGGGGTTGTAGGCGCCGTTGTCCAGCAGGAAACGGTCCTTCAGGGCCAGGATCCTGCCGTCGTCGTCGAACGCCAGCTCCACGTAGTGAATCTGATCCCGGGCATGGGCGGTGCTGATGAAATGCTCTCTCCGGTCCTCGATCCACTGCACCGGCCGGCCCAATTCGAGGGCCAGATAGGGGACCAGCACCTCTTCGGGGTAGACCAGCACCTTGGGTCCGAACCCGCCGCCCACGTGGGGGGCCACCACCCGGATGGTCTCCTCGGCAAGCCCCAGTTGGGCGGCAACCTGCCGGCGCACGCTGTGGGGCACCTGGGTGGACGACCACACGGTCAGCCGCCGCGGCTTGACCTCCACCGTGGCCAGGACGCCTCTCCCCTCCATGGGGACGCCGCCGTGGCGCCGGTGGTGCAGCCGCTCCTCGATGCGGTGAGGCGCGTTCTCCAAGGCCCGCTCCACGTCCCCCTTGGCGATGCTGAAACGGAACACCACGTTGTCGCCGGCATCGTCGTGAACCAGCCCTGCGTCCGGCTCCAGCGCCGCTTCCGGGTCCACCACCGGCGGCAGCGGCTCGTAGTCCACGGCAATGCCGTCCAACGCATCCTCGGCCCGGTACCGGTCCTCGGCCACCACCATGGCCACCGGCTCGCCCACGTAGTGCACCTTGCCGAGGGCCAGCACCCGGGCCCGGGGGCCCTTCAGGACGGGCTTTACGGCGTCGAGCCAGGGCGGCGGGTGGAACTCGAAGCTCGACGGGAAGGGTTCGATGGCGTCCCGGATGTCCTCGCCCGCAAGGACCCGCACCACCCCCGGCATGGTCAGTGCGGTGCTCGTGTCGATGCCGCGGATCCTGGCGTGGGCGTGGGGGCTGCGCAGCACCGCGGCGTGGAGCATCCCCGGAAGCCGCAGATCGCTCACGTAGGTCCCATGGCCCCGCAGCAGCGGTTCCGCCTCCCGCATGGGGATGCTTCGCCCCATGTGACGCCTGGCGCCCGGATCCTTCATGGCCGCGTTTCGATGCGTCTGCCGGCTTTCGCCACTAGAGAGTCCAGATGTCGTAGAGCAACTCCATGCGCCGGAACATGACCTCCCGCGTCTGTTGCTGCAACGCGGGGGAGGTGAGGTAGCGGCGTCCGATGTCTTCCGCCAGGGTTCCGTGCTCCTCGTCGGCTTCCACGTGGACGGTGAAGAACCGGACCGATTCGGGGGCCATCCCGTAGCTTTCGATGAAACCCCTTCCCAGTGCCGCCGCGGCCGGTCCGAACGTCCCTTCGGCGCCCATCTGTGCCGCCATCACCACGAACCAGGGGTGCGTATGGATCACCAACTCGGCGAAGTACAGGTGCGCGGCCGTGGCCGGAAGCAGGGTGGCGTGCTCCAGGTCCGCGCGCGTGAGACCGATAGCTTCGGCGAACTCCACGAACATGTCCGGGTGGCCGGAGCTCCCCGGCAACAGGCCGCGGGTTTCCTCCTCGGCCACCTCGAACAGCTTGGGGGCGAACTCCGGGTCCGAGCATGCCACGTAGCGAAGCAGCGCGATGCGCGGCACCGCGCAGCGGAACTGGTAGTCCTGCACCGCCCAGGTCCTGACCTGGTCCATGGTGGCGGCGCCGTCGCACACGGCCTTCACGAAGGGGTGGTTGATGCGAAGCTTGGGAAATACGGCTATCTCCTGCTTGAGCTCCTCGACGAACTCGTCAGCCGAAAGGGTCGGGTCGTTCATACGTTGCCTCCTGTGACGAAGGGTAGAGAGCCTGCCCAAGGTATAGCCTTTACCGGCAGAAAGCCAATCGCGGCCGGAACGCGTGGCTGCGTGTCCACGAGCCGTTGCCGTGCCGTCAACAGGAGTGTTATGATCCCGTCCTGCGCCGAATCGCGTCAAACTCGAAGGAGGTATCACCATGAAGATTTTCAGACTTCTGGCCGCGTCTTTGCTGGCCTTGCTGACCGTAACCGGGACGGTATGGGCGGAGACCGTCAAGGTGGGCGTGATCCTTCCCTACTCGGGCCCGAACGCTCAACTGGGGCAGCAGGTGGACCGGGGCTTCGAGCTCTACCGGAAGCTCCACGGCAACGAGACCGGGGGACACGAGATCGAGATCATCAAGCGGGACAGCACCGGCCCCAAGCCTGACGTGGCCAAGCGTCTGGCCACCGAGCTCATCACCCGCGACAAGGTGGACATCCTGGCGGGTGTGGTCTACTCCAACAACGCCTTCGCCATCTCGGACGTGACGCGCAAGGCCAAGGTGCCGCTGCTCATCATGAACGCCGGGACTTCGGCGATTACGACGAGGTCGCCCTACACCGCCAGGGTGTCGTTCACCATGTGGCAGGCGGCCTACCCGCTGGGCAAGCACGCTTACGACAAGATGAAGATCCGCACCGCGGCCGTGGCCTACGCCAACTACTCGCCGGGCAAGGACAGCAAGACCGCGTTCACCACGGCGTTTACCGCCGCGGGCGGCAAGGTCGTGGCCGACATACCGTTCCCGTTCCCGAAGATCCCGGACTTCACGCCGTTCCTGCAGTCCGTCAAGGATGCCAAGCCCGACGCGCTGTACGTGTTCATCCCGGCCGGGAAGTGGTCCACCGGCGTGATGAAGACCTACGACGACCTCGGCATGAGGGCGGCCGGTATCGAACTCATCGGCCCGGGTGACATCACCCAGGACTCGGAGCTGCCCAACATGGGGCAGGTTCCCCTGGGCGTCGTCACCATGCACCACTACTCCGCGGCCGGCGACAGGGCCGAGAACAAGGCCTTCGTCAAGGCGTGGAAGGCAGCCTACGGCGCCGACAGCACCCCGGACTTCTTCAGCGTCCAGGGTTGGGACGGCATGGCCGCCATCCACGAGGCGGTGCGGCGTCTCAACGGCAAGATCGACGCGGACAAGGCGCTGGGCGTGTGGAAGGGGTGGAAGTTCAACAGCCCGCGGGGTCCCATCATGATCGATCCCGAGACCCGGGATATCGTCCAGAACCAGTACCTCCGCAAGGTCGAGAAGCGCGGGGACATGCTCGCCAACATCGAGATCGAAACCCTGGAGATGGTGAAGGACCCGTGGAAGCAGCTTCAGAAGAAGAAGTAGCAGGCCAACGAAGACACCGAAACCGCGCCGCTCCGTGAATCCACGGGGCGGCGCCGGCTAATCGTTCTCCGTGATCAACTCCCTCGTCAGCATTGCGTTCGACGGCCTCGCGTTCGCAATGATCCTGTTCATCATCTCGGTGGGCCTTTCCGTGACCATGGGTCTCATGGGGTTCGTGAACCTCGCCCACGGTCTGTTCGCCATGCTCGGCGGGTACATGGCGGTGTCCTTCATCCGGGGGTGGGAGGCGCCTTTCGTTCTGGCCGTGGTGCTGGCCTGCGGCGCCGTGGCCCTGGTGAGCATCGTGTTGGAGCGAGCCCTCTACCGCCGCCTGTACGGCGCCGACGAGCTTCAGCAGGTGCTCCTGACCATCGGCCTGGTCTTCATGGGCATCGCCGTGTGCACGTTCATCTGGGGTCCCTTGAACGTGCAGCTCGACGTGCCGTCCTACCTCAAGGGCCAGGTGGACCTGGGGTTCCGGCGGTTTCCCACCTACCGCACGTTCATCATCCTGGTCAGCTTCGCGCTGATCGTCGGCTTGTGGTACGGGTTCGAGCGCACGCTGCTCGGAGCCAAGGTCCGCGCCGCGGTGGACAACCGGCGCATGGCCGAAACGGTGGGCATCAACATCCGGCGGTTGTTCACGCTGACCTTCGCCCTGGGGAGCGCGCTGGCGGCGCTGGGCGGTGCGCTGGGCACCGAGATCCTCGGACTGACCCCCACGTACGCGTTGGAGTACCTGGTCTACTTTCTCATCGTGGTGTCCGTGGGCGGCCTCGGAAGTCTGCGGGGGGCCTTCGCCGCCGCCCTGATCCTCGGGGTCGTGGACACCGCGGGAAAATACTACATGCCCGGCTTCGGCGCCTTTTTCATCTTCGCGGTGACCATTGTCCTGCTGCTGTGGCGGCCGCAGGGGTTCTACGCCCGCTAGAGGACCGCGCCGCGAAGGACTCCCGTTCACATGGAACAGCCGGCGTCTCGCAACCCGCTACGAACCGCGGCCATCCGTCCGACGGAACTGCTGCCGTGGCTGGCCGCGGCCCTGGGTTTCTTCCTGTTCCCCGACTACCTTCAACTGGGCTCCCAGATCCTCATCATGGTGCTGTTCGCCATGTCCCTGGACCTGATCCTGGGCTACGCGGGGATCGTGTCCCTCGGCCACGCGGCGTTGTTCGGCGCCGGGGCGTACACTGCCGGCATTCTGTCGGCGCACCTGGGCTGGAGCGAACCCTTGAGCGGGCTGCTGATCGCGGGTCTGGCGGCCGGCGTGGTGGGCTTCGTGTGCGGCGCCGTCATCCTCTACACTCGCGGACTCACCCTGCTGATGCTCACGCTGGCCGTCACCATCCTGTTGCAGGAACTGGCCAACGAGCAGGAACACTGGACCGGTGGCGACGACGGCCTGCAGGGGGTGGTGATGCAGCCGGTGTTGGGACTCTTCGAGTTCGACCTCTACGGCCGGACCGCCTACCTCTACGCGCTGGCGGTGCTGTTCGTGGTGTTCATCGCCGCCCGCGCCGTCGTGAACTCGTCCTTCGGCCAATCGCTGCGGGGCATCCGGGAAAACGAACGTCGCATGCACGCCGTCGGCTGTCCGGTCTACCGTCAGATGCTGCGTGTCTACACCATCGCGGCGGTGATGGCGGGTATCGCCGGCGGGTTGCTGGCCCAGACCACCGAGTTCGTGGCGCTGGACGTGCTCAGCTTCGAACGCTCCGGCGACGTGATGATCATGTTGATCCTGGGCGGCACCGGCCGCCTGTACGGCGCGTTCATCGGGGCGCCGGTGTACATGATCCTGCAGGACCAGCTCGCCAGGCTCAGCCCGGAATACTGGCTGTTCGGTATCGGCGCGCTGCTGGTGGCGACCATCCTCTACGCGCCGGAGGGCATCCTGGGGTTGGCGGAGCGCTACCGCGTCCGGGCCGGGCGGGGGGCGCCATGAGCGAGCCCCTGCTGGAGGCGCGCGACCTGTCCAGGAGCTTCGGCGCTCTGGTGGTGGCGGACGGCGTCTCGCTGGCGCTGGCGCCCGGCGCCCGGCACGCCCTCATCGGCCCCAACGGCGCGGGAAAGACGACCCTGGTGAACCTCATCACCGGTACCGTCGAACCCTCCGGCGGCTCGATCCTGCTGGACGGCCACGACGTCACCCATTGGTCCCAGGCGCGCAGGGTCAAGCACGGGCTCGCCCGGACCTTCCAGATCAACACGCTGTTCCGCGGCCTGAGCGTGATCGAGAACGTCAGCATGGCCATCAGCGAGCGGCGTTCCCTCGCGGCCAGGTGGTGGCGGCGCGCGGACGCCCGGGGCGACGTCATTGCCGAAGGCATGGCGTTGCTCGAATCCCTGAAGCTCGACGGCGAGGCCCAACGGCTGGTGCGGGAACTTCCCTACGGCCGGCAGCGGCTGGTGGAGCTGGCCATCGCGCTGGGCCTTCGCCCCAAGGTGCTGCTGCTGGACGAGCCCGCCGCGGGGGTGCCGTCGGCGGAGAGCCACGTACTGCTGGAGGCGGTGGAGGCCTTGCCCGAGTCCATGGCGGTGCTGATGATCGAGCACGACATGGACATCGTCTTCCGCTTTGCCGAAAGGGTGACGGTGCTGGTCTCCGGCGCGATCCTCACCGAGGGCGCCCCCGCCGAGGTCGGCGCGGACCCCAGAGTGCAGGAGGTCTATCTCGGCGAGAACGCCGAGCTGCATGGAGGACGCCGTTGAGCGCCGCCGCGCACAACGCGCTGGCCCTTGCCGGGGTCAACGCCGGCTACGGCAGGACCGTGGTGCTCGAGGACATCGACCTGGCCCTCGACCCGGGCGAGCGGCTGAGCATCATCGGCCGCAACGGGGTGGGGAAGACCACGTTGCTGGGAACCGTCATGGGCTACACGACGCTGCACTCGGGACGGATCGAGCTGGCAGGCCGCGACATATCCGGTGCCGGGACCTACGACCGGGTGCGTGCCGGCCTGGGTCACGTTCCCCAGGAACGGGAAGTGTTCCCGTCGCTAAGCGTCTACGAGAACCTGGCCGTGGCTCAGAGGGCCGGCGGCTGGACCCTTGACAGGGTCTACGAGCTTTTCCCGCAACTGGCGGCGCGCCGGACCCACAAGGGGAGCCAGCTCTCCGGCGGCGAGCAGCAGATGCTGGCCATCGCCCGGGCGCTGGCGGGCAACCCTTCGGTGCTGCTCATGGACGAACCCACCGAGGGCTTGGCCCCGGTCATCATCGAGCAACTGGTTGAGGCCATGCACACGCTGCGCTCCCAGGAGGGGCTCGCCATCATCCTGGTGGAGCAGCATACCGGCATCGCCCTGGAGTTCTCGGAGCGCGCCGTGGTCATGAACCGGGGCCGGATCGTCTACGACGGCCCCAGCGCGGACCTCGCGGCCGATGAGCCGTTGCTGACCTCGCTCGTGGGCGTGGCGGGAGAGTGACGGTGGGACTCCCGGATCTGTCACCGCGGCCCCGGAATCCGTCATGGCGGACCCCCCAGGCCGTCATCCCGGACTTGATCCGGGGTCCAGGCGGGGAGGGCGGTCCATTGGACATTTCACTGTCTTTCCTGTGTACTGAAGGTTAATGTATTCTGTCGCAGCGACCGTCCCACCCATGGCCGCGAGAACGGGGGAGATGCCATGAAGAAGTCCGACGACACCGAGAAGCTGGGCCGGCGGGAGCTTTTGCGCCGCGGCGCTTTGGCAGGGGTCGCAGCCGGGTTGCTGCCCTTGATCGGAGACCGCGCCGCCGCAGCGGAACCGCAGACCACGGTGAAGCGCTACGTCCCCCTGGGCCGCACGGGACTCCGGATCTCCGACATCTCGTTCGGCTCCAGCCGGCTCGACGCCGGCGAGGAAAACCTGGTGCTGGATGCCCTGGACCGCGGCATCAACTACTTCGACACGGCCGAGAGCTACCGGGGCGGCGATTCCGAAACCACCATCGGCAACGCCCTCAGGGGCAAGCGGGACAAGGTCTTCCTCGCTTCCAAGACTCACACCGGCGCCAGCGAGACCAGGGAGTCGATGATGCGCTCCCTCGAGGCCAGCCTGAGCCGCTTGCAGACCGACTACGTGGACGTCTACTTCACCCACGCGGTGAACGACGTGGGGCGGCTTCGGAACCCCGAGTGGCACGCGTTCGTCGAGGACGCCAAGAAGCAGGGCAAGATCCGCTTTTCGGGAATTTCCGGTCACGCGGGACGGCTCATCCAGTGCCTGGACTATGCCCTGGACCGGGATATGGTGGACGTCCTGCTCGTGGCCTACAATTTCGGCCAGGACCCGGCCTTCTACGAGCGTTTCACCCAAGGCTTCGATTTCATCGCGCGGCAGCCCGACCTGCCGCGTGTCCTCGAGAAGGCGAAGACCAAGAACGTGGGCGTCATTGCCATGAAGACCCTCATGGGAGCCCGTCTCAATGACATGCGGCCGTTCGAGAAGGACGGCGCCACGTATGCCCAGGCCGCGTTTCGCTGGGTGCTGTCCAATCCCGACGTGCACGCACTGATCATCTCCATGACCGATTCCGGCGTGATCCGGGAGTTTCTGGGAGCCTCGGGCTGGACCACCGCGGCCCGCGGGGACTTCGAGCTGCTCAAGGGGTACGCGCGCATGAACGGGGCTTCCTACTGCCGCCACGCCTGCAACGACTGCGAGAGCGCCTGTCCCTACGGCGTGCCCATCGCCGACGTGCTGAGGACGCGCATGTATGCCCGGGATTACCGGGACGAAAAGTTGGCCCGCAGCGAATACGCCGCCCTTGGAGACGGCGCCGCGGCCTGCCTCACCTGCCCGACCCAGGCCTGCGCCGGCTCCTGCACCTATGGGCTCCCGGTGGAGAAACTCACGGGTCCGACGCATCGGATGCTGGGTTGAAGCGTCCGATCGGTGAGACAACCCTCGAAGATCATTCGTGCCAGGCCGGTCCTCTCCGGTGCGGAGTGTCGCCATCGGTATCGTAGTCACCGGGGCCAACGGGGTGTTGGGAAAGGCGACGATCCGGCGTCTGGGGGAAACGCCGGATCGATTTCGTGTGCGTGCGCTGGTGCGCGGACAACGCCAGGCGGAGAGCCTGGCGGGTCTTCCGGCCGCAGCCGTACAGGTGGACTACAGCGACCCGGGCTCGTTGGCGGATGCGCTCAACGGCGCCGCGGCCGTGGTGCATCTGGCGGGCGCCCTTCAGCCCCGGCGCGGGGAGCAGCTTCACGAGGCCAACGCCGGCACGACCCGAAGCGTGGCATCGGCCGCCAAGGCAGCCGGTGTCCGGAGGTTCGTGTATCTGAGCGCGCCGGGCGCGGAGCTCCGTTCCCCCAACCAGTACCTGCGCTCCAAGGCCTTGGCCGAATCGGCCATACGCCGGGCCGGATTCGAGGCGGTGGTCTTCCGCGTCCCCATGGTGCTGGGGGAGGGCACGCCTTCCATGCGAACCCTGCTCGACCTGGCCGGGAGGAGCGTGGTGCCGCTGGTGCGGGCCGGCAGGGTCCGCATACAACCGGTGGCGCTGGCGGACGTGGTCGGCGCCATCCAGTGGGCCCTCGACATCGAGAGCCCGCCCGTCCGCACCCTGGATCTGGTAGGGCCGGACACGTTGACATACGCAGAGTTGCTGCGCCGGGTGTCGGTGCGCATCGGCCGCGGGCCGTTGATCCTGGGCGTGCCCGGGTGGTTCGCGGAGGCCACGGCGGTCATCGCCGGGGGGTTGGGAAGGGGTTGGAACCGGACCCTTTTCGATACGCTGTTCAACGAGCACTTGGGAGACGCCACGGAAACACGGGGGCTCCTGCCGTTTCCACTGACGCGGGTGAACGACCTGCTGGATGAACTATTGACCTCATGACCACGGGAAGGGAACGTGAACGACTCGGTCGATCATGAAGCCACGGCGCCGCCCAGGGAGCAACGAGTCTGGGCCCGGCTCATCCCGGTGGCGCTCACCATCGTCATCTTCGGCGTGATCTTCTGGCGCATTCCCTTCGACGCCTTCTGGCAGGCGGTCTCCGGCGCGCGGCTGCTGCCGTTCTTCGCCCTCATGGGCTCGTTCTCGCTGTGCTTCTTCCTGGCGGACGCCGCGGTGCTGACTGCGCTGATCCGCTGGTTTCACGGACCGATCCGCTACCGGGAGTTGCTCCCGGTGCGGGCGTCCACCTACATCGTTTCCATCATCAACACGCAGCTCGCCCAGGCCGCGCTGGCACTCTACCTCAACCGGCGGTTCAGGACGCCCCTGGGTGAGATCAGCAGCACCGTGATCCTGCTCATCCTGCTGGAGGCCACCAACCTGATCTTCTTTGCCACCCTGGGTTCCGCGGCCTTTCCCGGAGGGACGCCGGCCATCTTCTTTGCGCTGCCGGTGTTGCTGGCGCTCGTCTGGGTCGCCGTCGCCGGCATCGCTCGTGGCCGGCTGGCGGCGCCGGGACGGCGGCTGGGCGGCCACGTGCTGCTGTCCACGTTCCGCAAGGTCCGGTTGCGCCAGGGTCTGGCGATTCTTGGCCTCAAGGGCTCGGTGTTCTTTCTGTCGCTCCTGGTCCACGCCCAGGCGCTTGCGTTCTTCGGCATCGGGATACCGGTGCTGCCGCTGCTGGCGTTCCTGCCCATCGTCTACCTGGTGGCCGCGCTGCCCGTGACCGTGGCTCATCTCGGCACCTCCCAAGCCGCCTGGATCTTCTTCTTCGGCAGTTACGCCCCGGAGGCCGACCTGCTTGCCTACAGCCTGGCGGCCCACCTGACGTTCATGCTGGCGAACGGCTCTTTCGGCCTGATCTTCCTGCCGCGGGTCTACGCCGATCTGTTCTCCAGGAGAATGGAAAGAGACCGTTGAGCTTCGGGATCTCTTTTGTCCGCTCCCGCGCCCAACGCCTTGCGGCCGCGGCCCGCGACCTCGGACAGGAGCGGCTTCGCCTGCTGGGCGTTGTCACCGGCGGTCACATCGCGATCCACTGGTTCCAGCAGTTGTTCCCGCTGGCCCTGCCGTTCATCAAGGCCGGGCTGGGCCTGAGCGCGGTTCAGGTGGGAGCGCTGGCCACGGCGCGGCAGTTCGGGCAGGGCACCCTCAATCTTCCCGCCGGCATCCTGGCCGACGCGCTGCACCGATACCGGGACGTCATCCTGGCGTCGTCGCTCGTCTTCATGGGCGTGGCCTATCTGCTCTTCGGCAGCCGCGGCGGCTTCGGGGCCGCCTTCGGGGCCAGCGTACTCATCGGGTTCGGGACCGCGCTCTGGCATCCCACCGCGGCCGCGACCCTTACCTCGCGGTTCCCCGAGCGCCGGGCCACGGCCATGTCGGTCCACGGCACCGGGGCCACGTTGAGCGACAGCCTGGCGCCGTTGGCGCAAGGAGCGCTGCTCGCCGCCCTGCCGTGGGAGGGCATCCTCTGGTGGCAGATCGTTCCGGGAGTCCTCTTCGGTTTTCTGGTCCTGCGCGGCCTGCTCGGCGCGTTCAGGCGAGAGCCGGCCGCCTCGTCTCGCACCCGGCGGCTCGGTGCAATGCTCGGTGAAATGCTGGTGCTGCTCGTCAACGGGTCCTTCGTGGCCATCTCGGCCGCCAGGGGCTTCCTCACCATGGGGCGGGTGGTGATCCTGACCTTTCTGCCCATCTATCTCGTCGAGGAACTGCATTTCTCGGGCAACGCGCTGGGCGTCTACATCATGCTGCTCCACGTCATGGGGATCTTCTCCCAGACCGTCCTGGGCTATCTCTCCGATCGTTACGGCCGAAAACCGGTGCTGGTGCCCTCGATGCTCGCGTTGGGCGTCCTCTACGTGCTGCTGGCCGTGGCCCCGCCGGTGATGGCCCTGACTCTGGTCATCATCGCCATGGGCACCTTCTTCTACACCCTGATGAACGTCCTCACCGCGGTGATCTCGGACGTGGCCGGCGCCAACGTCCAGGCCTCCTCTCAGGGTTTGACGACTGTCATCGCCCAGGTTGCGGTGCTGCCCACCCCGATCGTCGCCGGGTATCTGGCGGACTACTACGGTCTGTGGTCGGCGTTCGTTCTGGCCGGCGCGTTCGTGTTCATGGCGGCGCTCTGTCTCATGCCGTTGAAGCTCTATCGGGGAGACCGGCAAGGCTCCGCGTGAAGGCGACACGCGCGGACCGCCATGCGTCAGAGCCCATGCGTCAGTGCCGCGCGCTCCTCCATCCGAGATTGCGCGTGAACACCACCGCCGTGTACAGGAAGACCAGATTTCCCGTCCACCCTATCCAGGCGGAGGAGCGGGCCGCATCGAGTGAAAGGCCCAGGGCAACGGCGCCCACCAGCAGGTAGTACAGGACGCCTGCGGCCTTTCCCGGGAGATCCTCCGCGAGACGGGTCTGCGGACCCGGCCGGCGGCGCCGGTTCCGGTAGACGAACTGGACGGCCAGAGCGACCACGCCCAGAGGCACCCAGTAGCCCACGAGTCCCAGCCATGCCGCGGCCAGCAGGCTCGACGTATTGAACAGGATATCCGCCAGCGCGTCCAGCCGCCCCCACCTGAGACTGGGGGCTCCCGCCTTGCGGGCGAAGAATCCGTCCAGCAGGTCCGAAACGGCGATGAGCAGGTAGAACAGGAACAGGAGCACGCCCCGGGACCCGGAGTACGCGCCATGGGTTTCCAGCATGAGATGGATGAAGGGGACGGGGGCAGCCAGGCGTCCCAGGGTCAAGCCGTTGGCCAGGCTGCGGTAGCAGGAGGGAGCGGGTGGGTCCACCCGGCTCAGTGAATCTTTGCCATCATCGATCCGCAACCGTCACATTTGCGGTTGGCCTCGCGGCTCCAGAAACGCTCGAAGATGGGCGGGAGCTGGGCCACGATGTCCGTGAGCTGCACCGACTCCTCGTAGATCTTGGCGTGGCAGTCGTCGCAGTACCATTGGAACAGGTCGAGCTCGCCCTCGCGCCGTTGGCGCTCGATGACGAGGCCGACGGTATCGGCTTGCCGTTGCGGGGAGTGAGGCACCCTGGGAGGGAGCAGAAAGATCTCGCCCGCCCGGATGGGAATGTCCCGGGGAGCGCCGTCCTCCATGATCCGGAGCGTCATGTCGCCTTCGATCTGGTAGAAGAATTCCTCGCCCTCGTCCACGTGGTAGTCCTTGCGGGTGTTGGGTCCGCCGACCACCATGACCGTGAACTCGGTGTCCTTGTAGACCACCTGGTTGCCCACCGGCGGCTTGAGCAGGTGACGGTGCTCGTCGATCCATTTGGCGAAATTGAGAGGGGGTGTGACGCGGCTCATCTTCATGTCCTCCCTTGAAGCTCGAAAGCCGAACGTGCGGATGGGGAGATCCGGTAGACGCCTGGTCCCTGCGGGAACTTCAGCGTGTGTCCACAGTTAAAATCATGCCCCGAGGGTCGGGGCGTGTCAACTCGGGTTGCGATGGTCCGGCAATCTCACGAGCCGGCGAGGATGCCGGCGGCCCAGTGGATGACGGCGTCCTGGGCTGCGTTCTGGGGCGCGGAACCGACCTTCCTGACCGCGGCTCGGGCCGCGGTCGGGGTCATGCCCGAGGCGAGGAGCACGCAAACGGAGAAGGTGCCGGTGCGGCCGATGCCGGCGGCGCAGTGCACGAGGAGGGTCTCTCCTTCGGCGAGCAGCCGGGCCGCTTTCCGGGCCAGGGCCCAGAAGGCTTCCCGGTCCACGGGCGCGTCGAAGTCTTCGATGGGGAAGCTCTCGTGCACCCACGGGATGCTTTCTTCCCGCAGCGCGCGGGCGTAAAGCGGCGACTTGTCCTGCAACTCCTCGGGCGGCACGAGGCAGATCACCCGGGAGATGCGGTGCTCGATGATGGCCCGCCACGCTTCCTCGAACACCTCGTAGCGTCCGGGCATGCTACCCAGATACAGGCGCCCGGCGACGCCGTCGGGAAGTTTCACGGCTCGGTACATCGGTACGCGTCCTGACCGGCAGGCTCCGGTAGATGGGGTCGCACGTTGCCGTCGAGGATGATTACAGGGTCCGGCGCAGCTCGGCCGCGGTGTCGGCGAGCAGCCTGGCCTTGGCGAAGGCGAGGTCGCGGCTCACGGTCATGAGGCCGCAGTCCGGCGCCAGCAGGAGCTTATCCGGGTCGAGGTAGCGCAGGGCTTCACGGACCCGCGCCACCACCGATTCCAACCGCGGCACCGGGACGTCGCTGGGGTCCACGCAGCCGAACATGACGAGGCGCTCCTTGCACACTTCGAGGATGGCCGGGTCGTAGTTGCTGCGGGCGAACTCCACGGCAAAGCCGCCGATGTTGGTTCCGAGCAGGAGCGGGAACAGCTCCGGGTACTCGTACTCGTGCTGCAGGTCCTTGCCGCCGGGATAGCCGTAACAGAGGTGGACGATGGTCGGGACGGTGATTCCCTCGATGCACCGGTCGAGCGCCCGGGCGCCGTAGGCCGCCACCTTCTCGTGGTAGCGGGTCATGGCGGGCTCGTCGATCTGGAGCACGTCGGCGCCCGCGGCCTGGAGGTCCCGCAGCTCTTCGTTGATGGCCGCGGCCACGTCCATGGCCATGGCCGCCTCGTCGCCGTAGTGTTCGTCGAGGGTGCTGTCCACTACCGTCATGGGTCCGGGCACCGCCATCTTCACCGGCCGGTCCGTGCGCCCCTTGGCAAACCGGAGGTCATCCACCACCGCCGGCGTCCGCCGCTTGAGGGCGCCGTACACGTGGGGCACCTCGTGCACGTCGTCGCGCCTTCGGTACACTCCCTTGGGGACCCGGTTCACCGTGTCCACGCCTTCCAGCGAGTTCAGGATGTGGTCGATGAAGTGCGGCCGCCGTTGCTCGCCGTCGGTGACGAGGTCCAGACCCGCCAGCTCCTGGTCGCGGATGGCCACGCTGGTGGCGTCGTCAAGGCCTTCGCGGAGCCGCTCACCCTCCAGGTTGAACGTCGTTTGGCTGCGCGCGGCATTGGCAAGCCACTTGGGTCGCGGAAAGCTGCCGATGGTGGTGGCGGCTATGGGCGGTAGTTGCATGGGACCCTCCGTTGGCGATGATCGAGTGAATTGCGTGGACGGTTCGGAAACGTCACGCGGCGCTGGACACCGGAGCCAACCGGGGCGCCCGCGGTGAAATCTGCATCACCAGGGCCGCGGCGAGGATGGCCATGGTGGCGCCGGCAAGGAACGCGTACTGGTACTCGCCGAACACGTCGTAAACGACCCCGGCGCCGTAGCCCGCCAACGTGGCCCCGAGTTGATGCGCGAGAAAGATCCAGCCGAAGATGCTTGCCGCCGCGCGCCTGCCGAAGGTATCCGCGGCGATGGCCACGGTCGACGGGCCGGTGGCGTACCAGTCGATGCCGTACACCGTGGCGAACAGCACCAGCCCGGGCACGGTGTCGACGAAGGGCAGCAGGAACAGCGAGCAGCCGCGCAGGAAGTAGGCCAGGGCCAGGACCTTGCGCGGGTCGATCCGGTCCACGAGCCAGCCGGCGCCCAGGGTGCCGACGAAGCTGATGCCGCCCATGACGCCGACGATCAGGCTGGCGACGACCATGCCGATGCCGAGGTCTTCGACGACGTGCGGTATCAGGTGCAGACCGATGAGCCCGTTGGCGGTCAGGCCGCAGACGAAGAACCCCGAGCTCAAGAGCCAGAAGGTCGGGCTGTGAAAGGCGTCACGGATCGGTGTAGCGGATACCGCGGGCTCGGACCGAACGGCCCCGGAGGCGGCGCTCTCCTCCCGGCCGTAGGGTTCCAGGCCCACGTGGGCCGGCTCGTCGCGCATCCACAGCGAGACCAGCGTCATCAGGCCAAAGGCGACCGCGGCCATGAAGAACATGCTGCCGCGCCAGCCGGTGACGACGATGACGCTCGTGAGCAGGGGCAGAAAGATCATCTGGCCGGCGGCGTTGCCGTTGGTGAGCAAGCCAAGGGTGACGCCGCGGTGCTTCACGAACCAGCGGTTGGCCACCGCCGCGGCCAGGACGGGGGTGGCGCTGGTGCCGAAGCCCACCAGCAGGCCCCAGAACAGCAAGAGCTGCCACCATTGCCGGATGACGGCCGTCCCGACCAGGCCCGCGGTGACCACGGCCAGGGCAACCATGACCACCCGGCGGACGCCGTAACGGTCCACCAGCCAGCCCGCGGCCGGCGCACCCATGCCGAACAAGAGGAGGTTGAGGCCGCCGGGTCCGGACACCGCGGCGCGGGACCAGCCGAACTCGGCTTGAAGGGGACTGATCAGCAGCGTTGCGGCGGAGCGGGTGCCGGCGGCGGTGACGTTGACGCAGAAGGTCAGCGCCACGACGACCCAGCCGTAGAAGAAGGGCACCGAGAGGGGAGGTTGGCGCCGCGTTACCACAGAATGCCCGGAAAAGCGGCTAACCGAGCTGGTAGAAACGCCGGGCGTTGGCGTGGAGGATCGCGGCCTTGTCGTCATCGGTGAGCCCGGGATTCTCCCGCAGCTCCTGGATTTCCTCCTTGGCGGTGGCGTGGTTCACCTCGTGCGGGAAGTCCGAAGAGAACAGGAACGGCTTGTTGCCGGCGATGCGGACGGCGAAGGGGAGCGTGAGCTCGTCGCCCTCCACGCCCACGAAGATCCGGCCTTCGTCCACGTGCCTGAGGATGTAGTCGGTGACGGATTCCTTGTCCCTGAGCCTGAGAAAGCGCCCGTTGGGGTCGTACTGGATGTGGCTGCTCCAGGACCGCTCGAAGCGCTCCAGGCAGTTCACGAACCACGCGGCGCCGGCCTCCAGGAAGCCGAAGCGGGCGTTGGGGTAGCGGTCCAGCACGCCGTTGAAGACGATGCCGGCGAAGTTGACCATCTGCCCGAAGGGGTGCCCCAGCGCGTTCACCGGCGCGTAAGGGCTCATGTCGTCCAGTCCCATGTTGTCGTGCACGCCGCCGTGGATGCCCAGGGCGCAACCGAGCCGGTCCGCCTCCTCGTAGATGGGCCAGTAGCGCTCGTCGCCGAGGTGGTTCTGGAGCTGTTTCGCGCCGGTTCCCGGTAACATGGCGCCGGCGAAGTGCAGCTCCTCGACGATGCGGCGCAGCTCGGCCACCGCTTCTTCGGGTTCGTGGAGGGGAATGAGTCCCACGGCCTGGAAACGGGGGTTGCGGCCCGTGTACTCGTCATGGATCCAGTTGTTGTAGGCCCGCGCCAGCTCGATGGCCCAGTCGCGGCTCACCACGCGGCCGAAGGCCAGACCGTTGGAAGGGTAGAGGACCGTCCGCTCGACGCCCACGTCCTGCAGGAAATCGAGCCAACCGTCGGGCCCCACCTTGGCAAACGCCCCTTCGGGAACGAAATGCCGGTTGGCGGCGTGGAGGTGGTCGTTGGGGGCGAAGGGGCTGCGCATGGACCAGTTGCCCACACGGTACTCCTGCGGCATCCTTTCCCAGATGGCTTCGTGGTCTTCCACCACGTGACCGTCGCCGTCGACGACCGCCTGATCTTGTAACGTGCTCACGGTTGGCCTCCCGTTGGTTCCCTTGCCCCGAGGGTTGCGCTATCCCCGGGCTCCCTGCGCCGCGCCTTCACCCAGCCGGTAGAACCGCTGGGCGTTGCGGAAGAGGATGGCGTCCTTGTCGTCGTCGTTCAGCTCGTCGTTGTCCCGCAGCTCCTGCAGCTCGTGCTTGCAGGTTGCGGCGTCCACCTCGTGGGGATAGTCGGACGAGAACAGGAACGGCTTGTTGCCTACCACCCGCACGGCCTCGGCGATGGAGAGCTCGTCCCCCTCGACCCCGACGAAGATACGGTCCTCGTCGACGTGGCGGCAGATGTAATCGGTCATGTTCATGTTGTCGTCGAGCTTCAGGAAGCGGTCGCGCGGATCGTACTGCACGTGGCTGGCCCAGGAGCCGGTGAAACGTTCGAGGCAGGTGAGCAGCCAGGCGCAGCCGGCTTCCAGAAAGCCGATGCGCAGCCCCGGAAACTTGTCCAGGACGCCGTTGAAGATGATCCCGGCGAAACCGATCATCTGGCCCATGGGGTGCCCCAGGGCATTCACCGGTGCGTAGGGCGTCAAGTCGTCCATGAGCATGCCCTCGTGGCCGCCGCCATGGATGCCGAGGGCGCAGCCCAGCCGCTCCGCTTCCTGGTAGAGGGGCCAGTACCGCTCGGACCCGAGATGGGGCATGTTGGCGCCGGTGGACGGCAGCATGCCGCCGCACAGCCCCAGTTCCTCCACCATGCGGCGGAGCTCCTCGGCCGCGGCCCTGGGCTCCTGCAGCGGAAGCAGCCCCATGGCCTGGAAGCGGGGGCTCCTGGCCACGTAGGTTTCGTGGATCCAGTTGTTGTAGGCCCGCGCCAGCTCCACGGCCCAGTCCCGGCTCACGATCTTGCCGAAGGCCAGCCCGGCGCTGGTGTAGAGCACGGTGGCGTCGATGCGCACGTCCTGCAGGAAATCCTCCCAACCCTCGGGCCCCACCACCGCGAACGCGCCTTCCGGCGTGTAGTGCCGGTTGGCCGAGTGCAGGTGGTCGATGGGCGGGAACGGGCTCTTGCCACGGGCCTCGGAGAAGCTCCGGCCGACGTACTCCCGCGGCATGTGCCCGAGGATGGCCGCGATGTCCTCGACAACGTGTCCGTCGCCGTCGATGATCCGCTGAGGATTGGCTGAAGTCACTTCTTGTCCCCCTTGGCAATGGATTGGAGCGGTACGCGGGCGGTGGCTCCCGTCTTTCGGGATTATCCGATCACCGGGACCATGTCAATCCAGCCGTTCTCAGGCTCGGCTCAGGTTCGGCTGAGGGTCAGCGAGAAGTCCGGCTTGCGAATGTAGATGTGGTTGGCCTTCTCCTGGCGGGTGAGCTCCCCTACCAGCCGGACCAGGGGCGTGCCGGCGCTCAGGTATTCCTTTGGGGCGCCTCCGTCCGGCAACGCTCTCACCGCCTCCTCGCCGGCGAAGACCCAGAGCAGCAGCTCCTCGTCGGACACGTGGACCGCGCCGAGTTGTTGCCGCACTTCCCGGATCGATGGCGCGGGCAGCTCCCAGTGTTCCCATTCCCTGGCTCTGGGGCGTCCGAGGATCTTGTCCCTGACCTCGGGGTCCATGTACTCCGCGCCCTCCTTGCCCCAGTAGCCCAGGGCGTACTGGATGGCCTGGTCCGTCACTTCCTTGTAGCGCTCGCCGGCGATGACGTTGATGGCCGCCTGGGTGCCCACGAACTGCGACAGCGGCGTCACCATGATGGGATAGCCGAACTCCTTGCGCACCTGGACGCATTCCTCCAGGATCTCGTCGAGCTTGTCGCGCATGTCGATGAGCGCGAGCTGGTGGCGGAAGTTGGAGATCATGCCCCCGGGCACCTGGTGCGTGTACTGGGACTCGTCGTATTCCACCACCCGGCCTACCGGCAGATTGTCCCGCCTGGCGATGTAGTGGAGCTTCTCCGTCACCGGCCTCAGCACTTCCTCGTCGATGAGCGGGTTGTGCCCCATGGCCCGGAGGTTTCGCGCCACGTTGAAGATCGAGGGCTGCCCGGAGCCGTTGGCCAGCGGCGGGATGGAGGTGTGCAGCGTGGTCAGGCCCATGTCCACGGCCTCGAGATAGCACAGCGGCGCCAGGCCGTTGTTGCAGTGGGCGTGAAACTCCACCGGGGTGTCGCCGATGTTTTCGAGGACTATGGGGATCAGGGTCCGGGCCCGCTCCAGGGTCAGCAGGCCGCCCACATCCTTGAAGCAGATCCGCACCGGGTCGATGGCGGCGGCTTCCCTGGCCTTCTGCGCGTAGTATTCGTCGGTATGGCGCGGCGACACCGAGTAGATCAGGTTCACCACCGTGTCCATGCCGAGCTTCTTGAGTGCGGTCTTCTCCTCGTTGAACTCGTCGTAGTTGTTCCAGGAGTTGGAGGTGCGGGTGAGGGTGATGCCGTAGTCCATCACCCGCTTGATCATGAGCTCGAAGACGCAGACCGGGATCTTCTCGATGAGCTTGAGCCCGCCGTGGAGCCGCAGGGGCGTCTTCCGGAAACGCTTGGAGCCCAGCCGGAACCAGTCCCAGGCGTTCTCCTTCTGCTCCCGCACCAGTTTCTTGAACATCACCGTGACGAAGAACTCGGCCGATTCGAAACCGGCCTCATCGATGTGCTCGGCCACCGCCAGCATGGCGTCCGTGCGCATGTTCAGCGCCCAAAGACTCTGGTTGCCGTCGCGCACGGTGGTGTCGATGAAACGGACGTCGCTCATGGTGTGGCTCCCGTGGGGATAGGGTTCCGGGACGGAAGTCGGGGTCCGGCCCGGCAAAGCTGTCGTGTCCCGTCTCGGAGGTGCGAAGACGGATCGGGGAGCCTGTCTCCGAGGCGGTACGCCGAGTTCGCGTTCACGTCTAGCATCGGCCCGACCCGGAATCAATCCAGATCACGCACGTGAGATTCAGCCGCCAAACCTCGTCTCCTCAGATCCTCTCCCGCTCCAAATCAGGTGGTGGATTTAGGCGCCCCGGTCAGTTTGACTTAGTCAACGTCTTAGTCTAGCGTATTGTCGGCATGTACCAAGTCACCGTCCATGAAGCGAAGACCCATCTGTCCCGGCTGTTGCGGGAGATAGTTCAAGGGGAAGAAGTCGTCATCACCCGCTCGGGGCAGCCGGTGGCGCGTCTCGTAGCCATCGAGGAGAGCCGTCCGGTATTCGGTGTCGACGAGGGACGTTTCGTCGTGCCCGACGATTTCGATGAGCCCCTGGATGAGGAATGGGTGCGCGCGTTCGAGGGACGCGACTAGGCCGAGGCCGGGAACACGCGCCGGTCAGGCTGGCCGCTTTCAGCAGAGGTGAAGTTTCTTCTCGATACCCACTGTTGGCTTTGGCTTCAAGCGGAACGCAAACGTTTCAACGCGGAGCTCCTGGAGACTCTGGCCGATCCCGCGTCAGAGAGGTATCTTTCCGCGGCAAGCGTTTGCGAGATCGCGATCAAGTACGCTGTCGGGAAGCTGCCACTCCCTGAGCCCCCGGCGATCTACGTCCCGGAGCGTATGCGGTTGAGCCGGTTCGAGGGTCTCGCCATCATGCAGACGCACGTGCTCGCCGTCGCAGTGCTGCCGCCACACCATCGCGACCCGTTCGACCGCGTCCTGGTAGCCCAGGCTCGGGTGGAAGGGTTGACGTTGGTGACCGCCGACGCAATGCTCGAACGCTACGATGTTCCCACGGTTCGCGTACGGTAGCGGTCCCAGGCTTCACTCCCTCGGTGCGCTCCCTGAGCGCGGGTCCCTTCTCAGGTAACATGCATCGTTGCGCCGTCCGATGATCGACGACACCACCGAAGCCGTCTTCTACGCCCTCGCCGCCGGCATCATCTGGGGCGTGGTCCCGTCTCTGCTCAAGAAGGGCATGGCGGGGTCGAGCGTCAGCATGGCGACGCTCATGACCCAGTACTGGTCCCTGGGGACCCTGGTGGCGGCGACCGCATGGCGCGGGGAGTTCGTGGCGGTGGACTGGCGCCCGTTCCTCGCCTTCATGCTTACGGGCGTGGCCGCGTCCATGGGGAAGATCTTTCTCAACCTGGGCATCGACAGCGTGGGAGCTTCCAAATCGGTGACGGTGAAGAACTCCTCGCCGCTCATCACCGTGCTGCTGGGGTGGACGCTCCTGGGCGAGCAGGTGGGCTGGGAGATCCTCGCGGGGGTGGCGGTGATCGTGGCGGGCGTGCTGCTGCTGACGGTGACTCCGGTCGAGGGAGAGGGGGCCCCCAACCGGCTGGTCTATTTCATGTATCCGCTATTGTCCTCGCTGACCTTCGGGATCAATCCCATTTTCAAGAAATGGGGGCTCGTGGACGCCGCGCTGCCGGCCCTGGGGACGCTGATCAACCACGTCACCTCCCTGGTGTTCATCTTCACCGCCGGCCCCTGGCTCGGCATCCACGCCCGGCGGGAGAAGCTCCCGCTCCAGAGCGCGGTGCTCTTCGGAATCGCCGGCGTCACCGAAGCCATCGCGTCGCTGTGTACCTACAAGGCGCTGCTGCTGGCGCCCGCGGTGCTGGTGGCGCCCATCTGGCGCGTCTCGCCGCTGATCACCTTCGCGCTGTCCCACTTCACGCTGAAGGCCCTGGAAACCGTGACCCTGCGGGACGGGCTGGCCGCGGTCCTCATCGTCGCCGGGGTCTGGGTGCTCAGCCACGGGGCGTGAGGGGCAGGGTTCGGGTTCCCGGCCGGAGGGACGGTGCCAAAGACTATTGACCTGGTCCTGACCAAGTCCCATGATCACTCCATGAAAACCGCCACCATCCATCAGACCAAGACTCACCTCTCACGGATGTTGAAGGAGATCCAGGGGGGTGAGACCATCATCATACTCAACGGCTCTACGCCGGTGGCCAAGTTGACCGTCATCGAGCCGGCTGCGGTCCGGCGCCCGAAAGTCGGTACGCGAACCTCCGCACCCGTGCACTACGCCGCGGATGCGTTCCAGCCGCTCACCGACGACCAACTGAAGGAGTGGGGCCTTTGACCCGTTACCTGTTGGACGCGCGTGCACGCTGATCTGGCTGTCCACGGAGCCCGAGAAGCTTTCCCCCGCGTCGGTGCAAGCCATCGACGCTTCCGACTCGATGCTCCTGTGGAGCGACGACTCGGCCCTGGAGATTGCGCTGAAGTGGAGCGCCGGAAAGCTCGTCCTCCCCGACTCGCCGCGCCGCTGGCTCGAAGGCCAGATCGATACCTGGGGCCTGGATTGTCTGAGTTTGAGGCGGGCAGACATCTATCGGGCTTCCGAATTGCCCGCCCATCACCGGGACCCGTTCGACCGCCTTCTGGTAGCGACTGCGCTCGGTTCCAACGCCACCATCCTGACGCCGGATGAAGCCATCCGCCAATACCCGGTCAGTTGCCGGTGGTAAGGGGCAGGTCCGGTTCCACCCCGTTGACAAACACGGCAGGGTATCTCAAATCTTACGGATCATCGAGGAGGTGACGGATGGCGGTTTCAGCGTTCGAGTACAGCAATCCGCGCGTGGAGCGCATCGTTTTCGGCCGCGGGGTGGTGGCGCAGTTGGCGGACGAGGTCCGGCGCCTGGGCGCCGGGCGGGTGTTCGTGGTGACGTCGCCGTCCATCGCCAGGTCGTACCTGCTGGACGCGGTGCAATCGGCCCTGGGCGACCTCTGCGTGGGGGTCTACGACACCGTGAAGCCGCATTCGCCCACGGACTCCATCGCGGTGGCGGCGAAGCAGGCCGAGGATGCGTCCGCGGACGCGTTCGTCAGCGTGGGCGGCGGCAGCTCCATCGACACCGCCAAGGGCATGGCCGCGCTCATGGCCGAAGGCCGTCCGCTGAAGGACCTGGCCACCCACTTCATCCCGCCCGACAAGAAGGAGGTGCCGGACATGCCGGCGCCCAAACTGCCGCACATCGCCATCCCGACGACGTTTTCCGGCGGCGAGTACAGCTATTCCGCGGGCTTGGCGGAAGGGGGCCACAAGCTCATCCTGGCCGACCCCAAGCTGTCGCCGCGGGTGGTGTTGCTGGATCCGCAGGCGGCGCAGACCGCTCCGGCCAGGCTCCTGGCGGCCTCGGGCATGAACGCCCTGGCCCACTGCGTGGAAGCCGTCTACTCGACCCAGACCCAGATCCTGAGCCAAGCCTATTGCCTGGCGGCCGTGGGGCCCATTGCCGCCTGTCTGCCGCGCCTGGTGGCGGACATGAACGACCTCGAGGCCATCGGCGAGATGCAGGTGGCCGCCTGCCTCTCCAGCATGGGGGTCTACAGCGCCTGGACCGGCATCCACCACGGCATCGTGCACGTCATCGGCGGCCGGTTCACCGTGCCCCATGCCAACATCCACGCGCTGATGCTGCCCTACGCCATGCGCTGGAACCTTGACGGCACCACCGCGGCCATGGCCCGCATCGCCCGGGCCATGGGAGTGGAGGAGCCCGACGACGTGAAGGCCGCGGCCCAGGCGCCGGAGGTGGTGTACGGCATGAACGTCAGGATGGAGCTGCCGCTGCGGCTCCGGGACCTGGACATCCCGCGGGACGCACTGCCGTCCCTGGCCGAGGCCGCGCTGGACGACATCAGCACCCACAACAACCCCAAGAAGATCCACTCCGCGTCACAGGTGCTGGAGTGCCTGGAGATGGCCTGGTAGAGGGAGACTCACGACACCAGGAACCGGGGGTTGTGCTTCATCGCGGTGTCGATGTCCTCGCGCGGGATTCCCTCGGCGAGCAGCCCGGCGCCGAGTTTCGCCAGTCCCTCCGCGGGGCTTGCCCGGTCCACCTGGCCCACGTCCGTTGACAGGATCGTCTGGCTTGCGCCCACCTGCCTGAAGATCGCCGCGGTCTCGGCGAACGACACCAGGCCCAGGTCCACCAGGATGTAGCTCAGCTCGACGTAGGCCCCGGCCGCGGCCAGCTCCGCCAGCTCCGTGGCGCTCAGGGCCGGGGGATCGTAGCACGGGTGGGTGATGATGAGCTTGCGGACGTCGAGGGCCCCGGCCCGCTCCATGACGTAGAACACCTCGTCCCGCCCCGCGTGTCCGGTGGCCAGCACCAGGTCGTGGTCGGCCGCCAGCCGCAGCACCTCATCCAGCCGCGGCCGCAGCCCGGTGGCGAGCACGTTGATGGGCTCCACCTGGTGAATGGGTTGGGCCAAGCCGGAGACGGCGCCGCCGCACCACTCGGGAGGGATGTCGTACCGTTCCCCCTCGTGATGCCGCGCGGTGAGGTGCGCGGCGGCGTGGACCGTGGGCAGCCACACCACCTTGAGGCAGGGCTCGCCGCCGGCCGCGGGCCCCAGGGCGCCCCGCACCGCCGCGGGGTTGATGCCGCCGACGTAGTGGTTGAGCACCACCGAGCCGTGGAGGCGGATGCCGGTAACGTCGTGGGCCATTTGCACCCAGCTCCCGGTGGCGGTCATGTGCGACTTGAGCACGGCTCCGGCGAGCCCCGTCCGCTTCACGTGCCGGGCCAACGAGATTGCGTCGAAACGGCGCGGGATCCCCTCGGGTCCGCAGTGGACGTGAAGGTCCACGGCTCCGGTGACGTCGAAGTCGGCGGGCGCGCTCATGCCGTGCCGCAGACGTCCATGGCGGTGTGGGCCAGCACCTCGGCGCACTGCACCATCTCGCTGATGAAGATGTAGCTGCCGTCGGGGCCGGACTCCAGGAAGCCGCCGCCGGGTCCGTAGTGCAGACAGGGGATGCCGTGCTTCCAGAGCCAGCAGCTATCGCCCGCGGAGTAGGACATGGGCAGGTGGGCGCCGATGAGGTTGGGGGGAGAGCCGGTGACCTTCTCGTGGTTCCTCGCCACCGCCTGGACGATGGCCGCGTCCGCGGGCACGTCGAGGGGGTCCATCACCAGCCGCCGGCAGCCCTTGAAGAAGGCCGGCGGCGGGACCTCGATGGCGTAGTCGAAGCGCGGGTCCCGGGCCTTGAGGGGATCGAGGGCGCGCCTGATGTCGGCAATGACCGAATCCGCGGTCTGTCCGGGCACGAAATGCACGTCCACGATGACGGTGCACAGGTCGGGCACGTAGGGCGGTTCCGTCAGGACGTAGCCCTCGCCTCGGCCGCCGATGATGCTGCCCACGTTGAGGCGGGGCAGGGCGGGCAGGTCGGCCCTGGGCGTATAGGTGAACTCGACGTTGCGCAGGGCCTCGATGACCCGGGTCATCTGCTCCACGGCGTTCACCGTCTCCTCGATCTTGCTGACGTGTCCGGTGACGCCGTAGGCGTGTACCGCGAAATGGACGATGCCGCCGTGCACGGTCACCAGGTTCCCCATGCCGAAGGGCTCGGGCAGCACGGCCATGTCGGTTCGAAAGCCGCTTTCCATGAGATGGTGGGTGCCTTCGCCGCCCTGGGTCTCGCCCGCCACGCAGGCCAGCACCAGATCACCCCGCAGTTGGACCCCCGATTGGCGGACGGCTTCGGCGGCCGTGATCATGGAGGCGACGCCGCCCTTCATGTTCTGCACCCCGTGGCCGTAGAGCCGGTCGCCCTCCACCACGGGAGTCCAGGGGTCCCGCTTGCCGCCGCGGGTGAGGGAGTTGATGTCGATGTGGCCGTTGAACATCAGGCTCGGCCCGCCCCCTGCGCCCTTGAGTGTAGCAATGGTCTGGCAGCGTCCGGACTCCACTTCCTGAAGGGTCACTTGGTAGCCGCGGTCCGAGAGGTAATCGTGCAGGAACAGGGCTACGGGGGTCTCGTCCGGACAGAAGCTCGGGATCTTGATGAGCTCCCCGGCAAGGTCCACGGGAGCCGCGGGGTCAATCCTGATCTCAGGCGTGGTCATGGGCGCATCCGGGAGCCTGTCCGAGTAAGCAAGGATCCACTGCCCCTCGCCACGACACTGCCTGTCGCCGCGATTCGCCGGCTTGGACAGGCCTCCGGTCGGAGGGCGCCTTGCCGCAGGTCGTCATTGGCGCTCCGAGGCCGCTTCCGTCAGCCGCAGCACCATGCCGGCCATGAGCATGGCGCCGTGGGCCAATGCCTTCTCGTCCACGTCGAAGGTGGCGGTGTGATGTCCCGTGGGGGCGCTGCCGCCCAGCAGGAAATAGAGCGACTTGCCGCCGCGCTCCTGGACCCGGCGCATGAAGTAGGTGGCGTCCTCGCCGCCGCCGAGGGGCCGGGCGTCGTGGAGGCGGAAGCCCATGGGCGACGACCCGGCCACCCAGGCCAGGTGCTCCTTCATCTCGCCGTCCGACTTCGCGCCGATGGTGCGGCCGGTGATCTCGGTGCCGACCTCGACGCCCTGGAGCGTGGCCGCGCCCGACAGGCAGCGGCGCGCGCCTTCCTCCATGAGTTCGCAGATGTCGTCCGTGCCGCCCCGCACCTCGTATTTCATGTGGGCGTCGGACGGGACCACGTTGGTGCCGGTGCCCGCGTTCAGCACGCCGACGTTGACGAAGGTGGCGCCCTGGCCGTTCCGGGGCAGGGCGTGCAGCGCCAGCGTGGCCTGACAGGCCGCCAGCAGCGCGTTGCGGCCCCGTTCCGGGGCGCCGCCGGCGTGGGCGGCCACGCCGCGGAAACGCGCTTCCATCTTGACGGAGGAAAGGAAGTGGGTGGCTTCCAGGGCCACTTCCCCCAACGGCAGCGCCGGCCCGCCCATGTGGAGGCAGGCGAAGTAGTCGGCGTCGTCCACCACCCCTGCCTCGACCATGGGATGGGCGCCGCGGCCGCCTTCCTCCGCGGGCTGGAACAGCAGCTTGATGCGGCCGCGCCAGTCCGGGTCCTCGGCCAGCAACTCGGCGGCGCCCAGGCCGATGGCGACGTGGGCGTCGTGTCCGCAGGCATGCATGACCGCGGGCTTTCCGGAAGCGAATCCCCGGGCCACCGGCCGGTGCGACGGGTCGGTGGACTCGGACACCTCGGTGGCGTCCATGTCGAAGCGCAACGCCACGGTGGGGCCGGAGCCCCGTTCGAGAATGCCCACGGCTCCGGGGACCTCGATGTCCCGGGCCAGGTCGCCCGCCTGGGCCCGGCTCTCCCGCACCACCGCGTCCTCGGGCCACCCGCGTACCGCGTCCGGATGGACGCAGTCCGTTCCCGTCTGCACGCGGTATCCCAGCTCCCGCAGCCGGTTCACCACCATGCCGGTGGTGCGGAACTCGGTCCAGCCGGCCTCCGGCTGGCGGTGGAGGCTGCGTCGGACTTCGGTCATGCCGGACAGCCTGCGCTCCGATCGTCGGGCGAGGTCTTTCAAGTGCTCAGTGATGTTTTGTATCATAACCTCTCCATTTCACGATCGAAATGAACCTTAACCATCCCGTGCGATCTCCAGCACCCGCTTTCGTTGTTCCTGGGTGCCCAACGGCATGAGCAGGGGAAGGTCGAGGCCGCCCCGGACGAACTCGTCCAGGCGCCGGCGGCATGCTTCCGGCGTTCCGGTCACCGAGTGGGCGTGGACCACCTCGTCGCTGATGAGGTCCCTAGCCTCTTCCCACGCCCGCCGGCCGATGGCGTCCGCCAGCCGGTCCTGATCTACCGTGCCGCCGCCCAGCCGGAGGTTCTCGGCGTGATGCTTGTTGCGGAAGATGTAGGCCAGGAAGGTCTTGGCGGCGTCCATGGCTTCCCGCGGATCGTCCGAAACCGAGGCCGCGATGAAGCCGGCCACCTCCCCCTTGGCCGGTTTTCCGGCCCGGGCAGCCCCGGCCTTCACCTCCTCGACGCAGCGCCGGATGTAGGCCGGCGTACAGCCCGCGGACAGCAGCACGCCGTCGGCGGTCTCGCCGGCCAGACGCAGCATCCGGGGCCTGACCGCGGTCATGTAGATGGGGATCTCGCTCCGGGGCGTGAGCCCCATGCTGGCCCCGTGCACGGTGAAGACCTCGCCCTGGAATTCGACGGTCTCGCCGGCGAGGAGCCGGCGCAGCAACGTCATGTACTCGCGCATGGTCCTGAGCATCCGGCCGGCCTCGATGCCGATCTCCCGGAGCGCCGTGGGGTTGGCTGTGCCCGCGGTGGCCGCCACCCGTCCCGGGGCGAACTCCTCCATGGTCGCCAGCGCCATGGCCGTTACCATGGGATGCCGTGAGTAGGGGCTCAACGGAGCCGGGTTGACCTTGATCCGCGGGGTTTTGGCGAGGAACGCCATGGCCGAGGCGATGGAGTCCCGAAAGCATATGTGGTCGGACATCCAGATGGAGTCCATGCCGGTATCGTCTGCCAACCGCGCCAGCTCGATCATTTCCTGGATCGAGTAGAAGCCGTCGAAACACAAGCCTGCGTGCATGGTTCCACAGGTTAAATCAAAGCAGGCGCGAATAAAAGGCGCGCGCTTCGACCTGTGCCTTCTCAGCGGAACCCGGTTTGCAGAACCGCCCGGAGGGCGGCGGGGCCGGCGCCTTCGAGCCCCATACGGGCCAGGGTGAGGCCGTTGCCGCGGTAGTCGGTCCGGTTCATCTCCGAGGCCAGGGTGATGAGCGCCTGGATGACCGGGGTGTCGATGCCCAGCAGGCCGGCAAGCTCGGCCATGGGCACGAGGCCGTAGCCCACGTCCTCGTGCAGGTAGCGGTGGTCGTGGGTCCTGGGCGCCGCGATGGTCTTGTTGGGCTCGCTTTCCTGCGTGGCCCGGAAGACGGATCCGCTTTCGAGGGCGGCCTCGGAGGTGAGGCCGGCGGCATGGAAGATCTCCACGAAGGTGCGCTGCGGCAGCCCCAGCGCGCGCACGATGGCCAGGCGTTCCCGGTCCACGCCCTCGATGATGCGCGCCACCGCGGGCGAGATGGCCTGCCGATAGAACAGGAGCTCGCCGTCGTGCTGCTCGATCCAGCCGGCGTTTCCCACCATGCCCGCGGGATGCATGATGGCGTTGATGTTGGACAGGCCGGTCTCCAGCACGTTCCCCGCGGCCACGACGTTCGGGAACACGGCGGCGATCTCGGGCAGGATATCCGGGCCCTGCTCGGCCGGGAAGGCCGCGCACCCGAGGTTGGCGGTGCGCCGGTAGACTTCCACCCGGGCGGGTCCGGCCATGCGGCAGATGCAGGTGAGGGTCACGGTTTCACAGCACCGGACCGGGACGCGACAGCCCGCCCGCCGAAGCTCGTGCACGAAGTGCAGACTGCCGCCGGTCTGTCCCGGGTTCAGGTGTACGACCTGACGTTCGGTGAGGTGCGGCGCCAGGGCGCGGGCCATGAACCCGTGGGCCACGGCCGGGACGGCGATGGTGACAAGGTCCGCTCCCGCAACCGCCTCGTCCAGTGCCGAGGTCACGAGATGGAGGCGGGCGAAGGTCTCCTTGCCCTGCTCCACCATCTCGATGCCGCCACGCCGCCTCACGGGCTCCAGCGTCCTGTGTGACCGGGAGTAGAGCCGGGTCTCGAACCCCCGGATGGAGAGGTCCGCCGCCACCGCGCAACCGCCGTTGCCCGCCCCGAGCACTGCCACCTTGCTAATGGTCATCACCGCGCCATGGACTCACAGCGGATCTTCCCTATCCTCTGTCCAACCGGTAGCGTTCCACCTTCTCGTCATCCAGCTCGATGCCCAGGCCCGGCCGGTGCGAGACCTTGAGCGCGCCATCGGCGAACTCGAACGGCTCGGTCACGATGTCGTCCTTGTAGTAGATGCCGGCGGTGCGTCCCGAAGCCTCTGCATCCGGGGTGGTGACGGGTATCACGCAGGCCAGGTTCACGGCCTCGGTGGAGGCTGCCAAGTGGACGTTGGCGGCGTTGCCCACCCCCATCTCCACCGAGCCGTTGACGTTGCACGGGAACCCCGCGGCCTCGGCGATGGCGGCCACCTTCTTGGCCTTGAGCAGGCCGCCGGGCTTGGTGGCGTAGATGGAGATGATGTCCGCGGCCTTCTTCTCGATGATCTCCAGGACGTCCCAGGTGGTCCAGGCGCTCTCGTCGGCCATGACCGGCGTATCCACCCTCCGGGTGACCTCGGCCATGGCGTCCAGGCCCTCCACCGGCTGCTCCATGTAGAGGATGTTGTACGGCTCCATTGCCTTCGTCACCTGCACCGCTTCCTTGGCGGACCTGTAGCCGTTGTTGGCGTCCACCGTCAGGTTCATCTCCGGTCCCAGAGCCTCGCGGACGCGGCGCAGCAGCTCGATGTCCCGCTTCGGCTCCACGCCCCCCTTGAGCTTGATGGTCTTGATCCCTTCTTCCTTGACCCGCCGCACCTCGGCCACGGCCTCGTCCATGTCCATGAGGCCGATGCTGTGGGAGACGGGAACCGATTCCCGGTAGAGCCCGCCCAGAAGCTGGTAGGCCGGCACCCCCGCGGCCTTTCCCGCCACATCGTAGAGGGCCATGTCGATGGCCGCCTTGGAATAGGGGAATCCCTTGATGGCCCGGTCCATCAGGGCATGGATCCACTCGATGCGACGCGGGTCCTCGCCCACGAGGCTCGGCGCCAGGATGTCCCGGATTACGTTGGCGACGGAGGAGGGAGTCTCGCCGTAGTAGCGCATGTGGTCGCCGCCCCAGTCCTTGAGTGCCGGAGCCTCGCCCAGGCCGGTCCAGCCGTCGTCGGTGGTGAGCTTGACCAGCAGGTAGGCCCCGATGGGGGTCTTCAGGTTGGCCCACTGGTGGACCCGGCGCGTGGGCAGCCTGACGGGAATGGTTTCGATGGACTGGATCTTCATCTTCGCTCCGATGCGTGGATTCCGTGTCGTGGTTCGGGGTTGCTCGGCCGCCCGAAGGACCGGGTATGGCACCTGATCACGGATTGTTCGCCACACCCGCATGCTCCCGGTGGGAGCGCTAACCGATTCGAATCAGCTCGTCTGTGGCAGTGACGTCCGACAGCAGCTCGCAGCCGTCCCGGGTCACCAGCAGCATGTCCTTGTTCTGGAGCCCCATGCGGCCGGGGATGTAGACCAGCGGCTCGATGGCCACCACCATGCCCTCGTCGAGCACCTCCTCGCCGTACCGACCCAGGTAGGGCTCTTCGTGCAGGAACACGCCGATGCCGTGGCCCACGAAGCTGATGGGCTCCAGGCCCAGCTCATCGAATTTCTCCAGGAACCGCTGGTACACGGTCCTGGCATGGGCGCCGGGCTTGATGAGTTCCATGACCAGGTGCTTGCACTCGATCAGGTTGTCCCAGATGCGCGCCTGCTCCTCGGTGGGCGCGCCCACCACCGCGGTGCGGCAGACCCCGGCGTGGTAACCGTCCAGGACGCCGAATATCTCCATGCGGATCAGATCCCCCTCCTGGAGCGCCCGGTCGGTGGGGCCCACGTTGGGGAACTGGCTGCGCTCTCCCGAGGCGATGATCATGAGCTTGAAGTCCTGGGCCCCGCCGGAGAAGATCCGGCCGGTCAGTTCCCCCGCCATGTCCAGCTCGGTCATGCCCGGGCGGGCATGCGCCAGGGTCTCGCCGATGGCCCGGTCCGTGATACGGCTCAGGGAGCGGAGGAGCCCGATCTCCCGTGTGGTCTTGACCTGACGGAGGTCGCGGAAGATCGCGTCGGCAGGGAGAAACCCGGCCTTGGGCATGCGGCTACGGAGTGTGTCGAAGTCCCCGACGGGAAGGTATTCCATTTCCACGCCGATGGCGGCCCCGGCCAACCCCCGGTCCTCCAGGGCGCCGGCCACTTCCCGCATCGGATCGTCCGTGAACTCCCGGTAGACCCGGACATCGTCAAAGGCGGCATGCGCCTTGACCGTGGTCTCCTCCATGTCGATGGTCACCATGGTGGTGTGGCCGGAGGGCTCCACGACGCACATGGCGTGACGCCAGCGCATGAGGAGTTGCGATGGGACCACGAAGCCTGTCGTATAAGCCAGGTTCTCGGGCGAGCTCGCGATCAGGGCGTCGAGGCCCCGCTCCTTCATCACCCGCCGCTGCTTTGCGATGATCTCCTCGTCCATGGCGTGATCGCCTACCGTCCGTTGGACAGGCTTGGGAGCATACAAGTCAGGTTCGAGATCATCAACAGCCGGGGAGGTCGCGGCGTCAGCCGTCGCGGGTTTTCAGCAGGGCCTTGACCTCCGCCAGTTCGCGGCGGATCTCCTGAAGCTCGACGGATGGCAGCCGATGCTCGTCCCGGGTTGCCTCGCCGACTTCCCGGGTTATCGAGTCGGGTTCGTTCCGGTGCAGGGTCTGCATCGAATCGATGATGATGGCGATGACGAGGTTGAGCACGGTGAAGGTGGACAGCACGATGAAGGGGACGAAGATGGCCCAGGCCCATGGGTAGGTGTCCATCACCGGACGGACGAGGCCCATGGACCAGCTTTCCAGCGTCATGATCTGGAACAGGCTGTACATGGAGTAGCCGATGCTGCCGAACCAGACCGGGAAGGCTTGGCCGAACAGCTTGGTAGTAATCACCGAGAAGACGTAGAACACCAGCAACAGCAGCCCGGCCACCGAGGCGACGCCGGGTACGGCATCCAGGAGCGCCACCACGATGCGGCGCAGCCGCGGCACTGTCGAAACCAGGCGGAGCGCCCGCAGCACGCGCAAGGCCCGCAGCACCGAAAGGGACTCGCTGGCCGGCGCCAGGGTGATGGCCACCACGAGGAAATCGAAGACGCTCCACGGGTCGCGGAAGAACCGCAGCCCGTGGGCGAACAGACGGACCAGGATCTCGATGCAGAAGATGACGATCACGATCTGGTCGAACCGGTGCAGCGTCTGCCCAAACATCGCCGTTGCGGTCGTCGAAGTCTCGAGTCCCAGCGCAATCGCGTTGACGATGATCAGCGCCATGATCGCGTTCTGAAACGAACGGCGTTCCACCAGGCCGCGGATTAGCTCTCTGAGTCTCGTCATGATGGTATCCGGGCTATGGGGCATCGGTTCGGCCGGCATGCGTGTGTTTTCCTCGGGGTTCCATGCATTCCTGCAGGAAGTCCCCGACGCGGCGTTATGGCGACCGAAAATCCAAATGATTTTCGGTCCTCGCAACCCTGGATTTGTGACCCCATGAACTCCTCATAATCCCTCATCGCCTGTCATTCCGGTTTGGCGGCTGTCTGTTGTCGATGATGGCATCCATGGTCTTTCGGTTTTTAGCACGCCATCGGCCCGGTTTCATGGCGTTCCGCAGGCTCTTTTCAAAGCGGGTCCTATCGTATAGGAAACTGACGTTGACGGGCTCGGGCCGTTCTTGGCGCGTTGGAGGCGCGTGCCGGCCCTCGCGCGTGCCGACCCTCTCATCCCGGAGGGCTGCCGGCACGGCCTGTCGCCGTCATCCGATCAATCCATCTACCGGAAGGAATACCGCATGCTGCTCATCAACAACCAGGAAGTGGAAGAGCTAATGGACATGAAGGCGTGTCTCGACGCGCTGGAGACGGGCTATGACGACCTCGCTCACAACGACGCGGTGTACCGGCCGCGGCTCGACGTGTGGGTGCCCTGCGAGCGTCCGGACGGCTACTACCGCTGGGGCACCATGGAAGGGGCCAGCCGCACGGTCGGCACGTTCGCCATCCGGATGAAGTCGGACGTGGTCTACTGGCCCGGCGGCGACACCGAGGAAAAGTACTGCATGGAGCCCGGCAACTACTGCGGTCTCATCATGGTGTTCAGCATCGCCAACGGCGAGCCCCTGGCCATGGTCAACGACGGCGTGCTCCAGCACATGCGGGTGGGGGGTTGCGCCGGGCTGGGGGTCAAGTACATTGCGCGGGAGGATGCCTCGGTGGTGGGCATGTTCGGGTCCGGTGGCATGGCGCGGACCTACCTCATGGCCTTCAACGAGGTACGGAACCTCGAGGAAGTCCGGGTGTACAGCCCCACCAGGGCGAACCGGGAGGCCTACGCAAGCGAGATGAGCGAGACCCTGGGCCTGAAGGTCAAGGCGGTGGACCGGCCCGAGGACGTGGTGCGGGGCGCCGACATCATCTCCGCCTGCACCGACTCCACCCGGGTCGTGTTCGACAATCCCGAGTGGCTCAAGCGCGGCGCCCACCTCACCTGCGTCCGCGCCTGCGAGATCGGCCCCCGGGCGGTGAAGGCCTGCGACGTCTCCGTCAAGCTCGGGCGAAACACCATGGTCACCCTCGACGAGGGCATGGTGCGGCTCCACGGAAACGTGGGCTACGTGGCCGGGCAACCCGAGGAGATCGCACGCATCCCGAACCCCACGGTGGACAACTACACCGGCGACTACTTCGACTTTTTCATGGACGTGAAGATGGGGCGCAAACCGGGCCGGACGAGTCCCGACCAGACCACCTTCTTCATCAATGCGGGGACCCAGGGTCTCCAGTTCGCGGCCTGCGCCGGGCGGGTCTATCAAATGGCGAAAGAGAAGGGCATGGGCCGCGAGCTGCCCACGGAATGGTTCACCCAGGACATCCGGGACTGAGCGGCCCGGAACCAGCGTCATGGCCGGACGGGCGGAGCGCGGTGCGGACCTTCGTGGCGGTCGTCGCCGCGCTCCAACTGCTCGGCGGTTGCCAGCCGGCGGTGCCGCCGCCTGTGCCCGCGGCGCTGCCGGAGATCCGGGATGACCAGGGCGTGCGGTCGCTCCGGGCGGCCGTGGCGGAAAGCCTGCGGTTCCTCGACGCGGTTCCCGCGGAGCGGCTCCTGGGGGAGTGGCCCAGGCGGGTGACCGCTGAAGACGTCCGGTCGTCCCTGACCGAGTTCCTGCATCTCCTGGACGAATCGCCGGTATCGGGCGAGGACTGGCCGCACCGGGTGGCGCAGCGGTTCGATTTCTTTCCCGCGCCGCTGAGCGGGGCACGGCGTGACGTCCTTTTCACCGGCTACTACCAGCCGGTGATCGATGCCAGTCCGGTGGAGACCGCCGACTACCGCTATCCCGTCTACCGGGAGCCGGACGAGTTGCGCATACGTCGGACCCGGGGGAAGACGGCGGTCGGACACACCCGCTACGATATCGACGTCCTGGGCAGGCTCGAAGGCAAGGGTTACGAGATTGCCTGGCTCCGGGATCCGGTGGATCGCTTTTTCCTGCACATCCAGGGCTCGGGACTGCTGCGGATGACCGACGGGCGCGAGGTGCCGCTCAACTTCGCAGCCGCCAACGGCAGGCGTTACACCAGCATCGGCAAGGTCCTCATCGACCAGGGCAAGCTGGACCGGGAGTCCATGTCGATGCAGCGCATCCGCGCCTACCTGGCCGAGTTTCCGGGCGAGCGCGAGGCGTTGTTCGCGCGGAACGAGCGGTACATCTTCTTCCGGTTGGGGGAGAAGGGGCCGCTTGGAAGCCTCGGGGTTCCGCTGACCGCGGGACGCTCGGCCGCCACGGACCACGGGGTCTACCCCAAGGGCGCTCTCCTGTTCGTCGAGACCCGGACACCGGTGGTGGGCGAGCACGGCGAGTTGGCGGGCCGGCGGCCGGTGGGGCGTTTCGTCCTCAACCAGGACACGGGCGCGGCCATCCGGGGTCCGGCGCGGGTGGACCTGTATTTCGGGACGGGTGACGGGGCGGGGGCGGAGGCCGGATACATGCAGAGCACGGGAAGGCTTTATCTTTTGATGAAGCGCGGAGCGGCGCCGCTCAATTGAACGGCGTCGGGGAACGAATCGATATCAGGGAGGTTGCGATGGCATCGGTACTACTGTTGGGCCCCGAAGACATGAACGGGTTGATTACCATGAAAGAGGCGGTGGAGGCCATGGAGCAGGGTTACATGGACTGGGCCCGGAACCGGGAACTGGGGGCGCTTCGGCGCCGCGTACACTCGGTTGACAACGCGCGGGTGACGGTGCACCAGGGGGCGCCGAATTCCGCGGGGGTCACGGGAATCTTGACCCACTGCGAGCACGTGATGATCCACGACAACGGCATCCAGACCTACGCCACCCGGGGACGCCCGGTGCGGGTGATGTTCGACGGCGCCAACGCCGAGCTCAAGGCCATCACGATCGGGGAGGTCCGGGTCAGGGAATTGCCCGAAGCCAACAACGTCGTCAACGTCCAGACCGCCTGTTCCACCGCGGTGGGCATCAAGCACCTGGCGCGCCAGAGCTCCAGGGTGGTGGGGGTGTTGGGTTCCAGAGCCCAGGCCGAATGCCAGTTGACCGCGTGCAAGGCGGTGATCCCCGGTCTCCAGGAAGCCAGGGTGTACAGTCCCAACCCGGAGAACCGCACCCGGTTCGCCGCCAAGATGACCGAGCTCCTGGACATGGAGGTGCGGCCGGTCGCCACCAACCGCGAAGCGGTCCAGGAGGTGGACGTGCTGCTGTCGGTGACCAACTCCAACGTGCCCACCTTCGACGGCGACTGGCTGGCGCCGGGAGTGCACCTGTGCTCTATCGTTTCGAGCAACATCGGCCTCATGCGCGGCGGCTTCATCCAGCAGAAGCGGCGCGAGGTGGACGACAAGACGTTGCAGCGTTGCGACATCATCGTCTGCAACTCGAAGCGGCAGGAGATTCTGGACGAGCCCGGAGTGCTGTGGGATCCCGTCCAGCAGGGCGTCATCACCTGGGACGACGTGTGGGACCTCGGCGAGCTCCTCGCCGGGCAGGTGCCGGGCCGGACCTCGGAGGAGCAGATCAGCTTCTACAAGAACAACGCGTTCTGGGGCGTGGGCGACCAGGTCATCGGCGAGCTGCTGTACCGGCGCGCGGTGGAGAAGGGGCTGGGCACGGAGCTTCCCATCGACGGCGCCGAGTACCGGGAGGCATAGCCCGCGGCCGGCCAGGGGTCGCCCCTATTTCGCGTTGTCCTGCCTTTCGAGGATCTCGATCCGGACGTCGTCCGGGCCGCGCACGAAGGCGATCTTGAGGCCGGGGCGGAGCAGACGGGGTTCGGAGAAGAACTCGACGCCCCGCTTCCTGAGGTCTGCCGCGGCCTCGTCGAGGTCCTCCACCTGCAGCCCGAAGTGGTCGAGGCCGATGTACGGTCGGTCCGGCGCGGACGGGATGTCCTGGTCCGGCTGCGCCCTGGCGATGCAGATGGTCATGCCGTCGATGTCCACGTCGATGCGTGGGCGCCCGTCGGTCTGGACGGACTCGACGATCTCGGCATCGAACATGTCGTGGTAGTACTGCGCCGCGGCCTCGGGGTCCCGGCTTCTGAGGTGGATGTGGTCCTGCATGTACCTGGGCATGGGAGTCCTCCTGCGTACAGGCCGTCGTTCGATGGCCTCAATCATGGATCCTGAATCATCGAACGTAAATCCTTACGATCCGGTCGCCGTTTCGCCCTGTTCCCGGTCTCTTGCGCTCCAGGCCAGGGGAGCCATCAAACCCACGCTCACGAACGACAGGATTGCCATGATCCAGAAAAGCGTGGGTATTTCCATGACTCCCAGCAGCAGGCCGATGCCGGAGACTCCGGCGGTCTTGGCGATCTGCTGGCTGAACCGGTCCAGGGAGATGACCCCGCCGCGCAGTTCCAGCGGGGCATTCTGCGTCAGCAGGCTCTTTTGCATCGGAGAAATCACCCCGTTGGCTACACCGTAGAGCACCAGCACCGACGCCAGGGCGCCTGTTCCCGGAGCGAAGGGGACGGCCAGAAGCGCGAGGCCGCTCACGATGAAGGCGCACAGGACCAGGCTTCCCTTGTCCCACGAGGCCGCCAGCCGGCCTGCCTGGCTCGACGTGACCATGGCGCCCAGGGCGTGGAAAGACCTCAGCAATCCCGCGCCCGCGGTGGACAGGCCGTGGGTCCGGACCAGGAACAGCGGCAAATAGGTGAAGAAGGCGTAGTCCAGGAAGAACCGCAGGAAGCCGGCGGCGAACGCCAGCAACAGCCGTGGGTTCCGGACCACCCGCGCCACGTCCTTGAGATAGCGTCCCGGCGAAGTCGTGCCGGTTCCCCGTGTCTCCGGCATCCAGAGGAACACCAGCAACCCCAGGGGGACGGCGGCCGCATAGGACAGGAACGGCCAGCGCCATCCGACAAGGGCCAGGGCGCCGCCCAGGGGCGGCAGCACCAGTTCTCCGATCCGGTCGATGAAAACCTTCAGGCCCTGGCCCGAGACTTCCCGGCGACCCTCCAGCAGGTCGCCGATGAGCACGATGGTCAGCGGGATGACGGCGCTGAAGCCGACGCCCTGAACCGCGCGCAGCACCAGCACCCAGCCGAATCCCGGAGCGAAGGCGACCGCGGTTCCGGCCGCGCCGAACAGAACCAATCCGCCCGCCAGCAGCGGTCGGCGGCCGTAGCGGTCGGCGGCGACGCCGAGGAGCGGCGCGAGCACGATGGCCGGGGCGGTGTAGACGGCGATGACCAGCCCCACGTCCGCGTCGGTGATGCCCAGAGGCCCGGTCATGGCCGGCAGCACCTGCTGAATGAGGTTCACTCCCATGATCACCAGCACGCTGGACGCGTAGACCAGGCAGAGGGAGCGCCGCAGGTTCGCCGGAAGCTCGCCGAGATCGAACAGGGAGGACAGGGAAAAGCGCATGTCGGGCCTCGATGTTACCGTCTTACGCGCGGAGGGCATGGCTGGCAAGGCCCGCCCCGACCCGGCCCACGCTTTCAAGTCACGGTCCCGGCTGTTAGATTTCCGTGTAGGGGCGGGCCTTGAACCCGCCCGCGTGCGGACACCGCGGGAGGGAGCAGGGGAGTGACGTTATCGATCTGGGTCGGAGTCTTCGGCGTGCTGGCGGGAGTGCTGGTGTCGTGGCGCTTTCGGGACCGTCTCCGGAAGCCCGAACGGTACTGGCTCGTGGGCCTGGCGGCCACTGCGCCGGCCTGGATCATCGCCCTGACCGCGCTGCTGGACGGTTTGTCGGGAGACCCTCCGGACAAGACGCTGAGGGCCTTTCTGGCAGCGTCGTCCGCCGGCGGACTGCTGGGCGTCATCGCCACGGAGTTCTGCGTGAGATGGCTGAAGGCGCAGACCACGAAAGCGCCGGCGTTGCTCTACTGGTTCCTGGGCACGGTGGCGCTCGTGCCTTCCTGGGGGCTGATCCTTTGGAGAGTGTCGTGAGGCTCGGCGTGACGCCGTCCGTGCGGGCGCCGGTGCAACCCGGTCGGCCGGCGGGGACCGGGGGCTTGAGGCGCCGTCGGCGAGCCGGGTGGAAGGCCGCCGGCCCGGCGCTGGCCGCGGCCTCATGGCCGGGGTTGCTGTACGGCCACGGCGGGGTGGGGCACGAGCCCTTGCCGTTCGACGCCCTGGTCTCGTTGTTCGGAATGATCAACTGGACCTTCAGGGTGGACATCGTCCTGGCGCTGGCGCTGGCCACCGGCGTCTATCTCACGGGATGGTCCCGCCTGCGGCGCCAGGCCGAAGGCGCCGCCACCCTGTCCGGACTCGCTCTCTACCTCGCCGGTATCACGGCGTTGCTGGCCGCGCTGGTTTCTCCCGTGGACCGGCTCGCCGCGGAGCGCCTCAGCATGCACATGGTGCAGCACATCCTCCTGTTGATGGTTGCTCCTTTGGGCATACTTCTGGCCAACCCCTTCGCGGCCATGGTCTGGGGGCTCCCGGCCGGCGTCCGGGAACGCTTTGCCGGGCTCTTTCGCGACGGCGCCCCGCTGCGGTCCGCCCTGTCGGCGCTGACGTTCATGCCGGTGGCCTGGACGCTGTACGTGGTGAACCTCTGGGCCTGGCATCACCCGTCGCTGTATCAGGCGGCGCTCCGCCATTGGTGGCTCCACGACTTCGAACACTGGCTGTTCTTCGCCACCGCGGTGTTTTTCTGGTGGCCCATCGTCAACGCGGCGCCGCTGTTCCGCCCGGCGCGGCCGTTGGGGTCGAGAATCGTCTATCTGGTGGCCGCGACCCTCCAGAACACGCTTCTCGGCATGGCGATTTCCCTGCCCGAGCGGATACTGTATCCGTTGTACGGCGCCGTGGCCGGGATCGAGGCGCTGAGCCCCATTCACGATCAGGCTTTGGGGGGCGGCATCATGTGGGTCAGCGGCCACATGTACATCATCCCCATTCTGCTGCTGGTGGCCCGCCGGCTCAGTGCCGAGGACGATGCGGTGAACGCCGCGAGCGGGAGCGGGGACGGGGGGCTCGCCCTCGGGCCGGGCCGCGCCGCCTCGTAGTCCATGGACTCATGAAACGCCATCTGGTTGCCTTGTTTCTCATCGTGCTGTGCCCCGCGGTTTCGGGCGCCGCCCAGGACGGTGCCCTCAAGAAGCTCGGCTTCATGGTCCAGGAAGGTTCCATGGAAGCTCCGGGCTTCACCACCGAGGATGCGGCCGGAAACCGTGTCGACTCCGCGTCCTTTCGCGGCAGGCTGGTGGTGCTGAACTTCTGGGCCACGTGGTGTCCTCCCTGCCGTCTGGAGATGCCGGCCATGGAACGGCTGTACCAGGAGTTTCGCGGGAAGGGACTCGAGGTGGTCGCCGTCAACTTCATGGAATCGCCGGAGTTGGTGCGGGCCTTCGCCGAGGAACAGGAGTTGACCTATCCGATGCTGCTGGACAGCCGGGCCGAGATCGCGGAACGGTACGGCGTGATGCGGTTGCCGGAAACGGTGCTGATCGGGCGCAAGGGCGAGGTCATCGCCAAGACCATCGGATACAAGGATTGGTACAAGGACGACATGCGCGGGCTCGTGGCCGCGCTGCTCGAAGACGAGGGGGCGGCGCCCGCGGCCGCCTTGGCGGGCAGCCCGGCGGAAACCCCGCCGCGGAGTGGCTACGGCTCTGCGGTTGGGCTGGGCGCCGTCGGCCTGGTCCTGGCCGGGTGGATCGCGTTCCGGATCAGGCGCGGCCGTGCCCGCGGGCCGGCGGGCTGAACGGCCGCGCGTCGCCGGGGGGATACAGCAAGTGTGGTCTTTTCCCAATATCGACCCGATCGCGTTTCAGGTGGGACCTCTGGCGGTGCGCTGGTACGGCCTTATGTACCTGTTCGGGTTCGTCGGCGGTTTTTTCGTAGCCCGGTGGCTGGCGCGCAGGAGAGGCCTCGCGTTCGACAACGAGCGACTGGCCGAGCTCATCAGCTACGTGGCCATCGGCGTGGTGCTGGGCGGCCGGCTGGGCTATGTGATCTTCTACAATCTCTCGTACTATCTGGCCTATCCACTGGAGCTCCTTGCCTTTTGGCACGGCGGCATGTCGTTTCACGGCGGCATGCTGGGGGCGATGCTTGCGGGATGGTGGTACGTGCGCAGGCACGGGTTGCCGTTCTATCCCGCGGCGGACTGCATTCTCGCGGCGGCGCCCCTGGGTCTGGGCCTCGGCCGGCTGGGGAACTTCATCAACGGCGAGCTGTACGGCCGCACGACGGATGCGCCCTGGGGCATGGTCTTCCCCGGGGGCGGTCCGTTGCCGCGCCATCCCTCCCAGCTCTACGAGGCGTTTCTCGAAGGAGCCCTTTTGCTGGCGGTTTTGCTGTGGCTGGGGACGCGGGTGCGGATGCACGGCGCCGTGACCTGGGCGTTTATCGGCGGCTACGGCGTCATCCGGTTCGTGGTGGAGTTCTTCCGTGAGCCCGATGCCCATCTGGGGCTTGCCTGGGGACTGTCCCGCGGGCAGTATCTCAGCGCGGTCATGATCGTGGCGGCCGCGGCGTTCTTCTGGATGCGCCGTCAGCGTTTCAGCGAGGCCGGCCCGTTGAATCCTGCGCCACCGTCCGCACGAGCGTCTATTCGTCCATCTCGCCGAAGTAGTCTCTGAGGATGCGCTCTTTCACGTACTCCAGGGCGCCGAGGTCATGGAGAATGTCGCCGCCGGTGTCGTAAAAGAAGATGTCACCGTTCTTGTTGCGTCCCACCGCCATCAGCCATTCGAGCTCGTCCCGGTCTTCGAGCAGGTAGTTGATGGTCTGGCTGGCGCCGTTGCTGTCGATGATGGTGACCTTTGGAGTTACCCTTTTCTTCGGCTGGGTCATTTTTTCCTCCCTGGAGCAGCAGTCTACACTAGTTGAAGCCCCTAGCTCAACCCTGCGGAGACCGGGAAACGCTGTTTGCCGGTCTCCGCAGGATTTCAAGGAGAACATGGAAACGGTAGCTGTAACTTCCCGTAAAATGGCCTAATCGCAGGATTTGACCGATGGGCCGGAAGGTTCGGCAAGGATCAGTTCGGCCAGCGCTTCCACGTGAAACGTCTGCGGGAAGAGATCCATCGGGCGGACGCGCCGGAGGGCGAAGCCCTGGTCCGCGAGTTGACGCAGGTCCCGCGCCAACGTCGCCGGATTGCACGAGACATACAGGATCCTCCGGGCGCCGAGGGCGGCCAGTCTCGAGGCCACCTCCCTGGCCCCCGCGCGGGGCGGATTCAGGACCACCGTGGTGAAGCGCCGGCCCAGGCGGATCAGGTCGTCCACGGCGCTGGCGCCATCCTGCCGGCGCCACCGGACATTGTGGAGTCCGTTGTGCTCGGCGTTGCGCTTGCCGTTTAGAACGAGTTTCCGGTCGGCTTCCACCGCTGTCACCCGGCCCGCCCGCCGGGCCATCGGGAGCGTCAGGTTGCCCGCGCCGGCATAGAGATCGAGGACACGGTCCCGTGCTCCGAAGGCTCCCCACGAAAGCACTTCGTCCACCAGCCCGCGGTTGCCGTCGGGGTTGACCTGTCCGAAGGTGTCGGCGTCATGCCGCAACGTCAGGTCTCCATCCACCACGAAGGAGAGGGTGGTGTGGCCCCACCGGCGGCGCCAGCCGGGACCCGCCATCACGATGCCGGCCACCGGTCCGGCCACGGCCTCCTTGCAGACGCGGGCGTCGGCGCCGCGGAACCGGTGCCGGGTCGTTGCGGAAAGGATCACCTGACCGGATGGGTCGGCGCTCAGGATCTCGACGCAGAAGACCCGCATTTCCAGGCGTTGAACCCATTCGGCCGCCACGCCGATGCCGCCGTCCGCGTCCTGGTCCGCGATCAGGCAGTTGGCGACCTCCACCAGGTCTCGGGAAAACGCGCGGCGGAACCCGAGCCTCCGGCGGTCGTCCACGTGCAGGCGGATACGCCGGCGGTAGTGATACTCCCGAGGCGCCGGCAGGATCGGATGGATCTCGAAACCGCTGAGACCGCCGACCCGGGCCAGGGCGTCGGCAACGTTTTGCTGCTTGGCGCGAAGCTGCGCGTCGTAGGAAACCTGCTGCCATGAGCAGCCGCCGCAAGCGCCGGCGTACGGACACGGCGTGGTCCGGCGCGCCGCCGACGGCCGCAGCAGCGATACCGTCCGGGCCACCGAGTAGCGTTTGTGATCCTCCACGACCTCCGCCGCCACCTGATCTCCGGGGACGGTCCACGGAACCATGAGGACCTTGCCGTGGTCCCGTCCCAGTCCCCAGGGACCGTGGGACAGAGAGTCGATGGTAAGTGTTGCAAGGTTCGTCATCGAGATCGTCCGCACGTTCCAAAACAACGGACCTCAAGGATAGGCCGATATGCAGCACCGGGGGGGGGGGCCACCGCTCCGAGCTGTTCCTGAGAACTAGAAGACTGTTCAGTAGAGTCCCAACGAATCAAAAGACTTCCGACTATCTCCGAACAAGCCTGATATCCCCGAGAGTTTTATATGCTGGTCGACTAGATAATCGTGGTTGAGGGAAAGAACATCCAATCGGTCATCGTAAATCACATGCAAGTGATTTTCATAGTGACGGGATCGTGGGAACACTCGCCAAGATACGGGTTCGTCGGTGATCGCGTGGCTATCGCCGTTACTCGACAAAATAACTAGGCTGGAATCCAACTCAACAACAGTTCCAAACAGTGCGACCTTGGCAGATACGAGAGCCTCACCATGGTGTTCAAGAGACAGTGATCCAAGGAGTTCAATGGGGTCTTCTTCTCTCCAAGGTTGATATTTGGCGACCCGTATCGACCCGTTCGCCGCTTGGCAGATCTTATCCTGAGCCGCCCAGGAGTACCTTCCCGCAGGCTCTTCGAATCCGAAAAAGATCTCTTCGTCCGATATCAACCGATCAAACTTCCTATGCTGGTAGGCCGCATCGGATTCGGTACGCCCTTTGTGATAGGCGGCTAGGACCCCCGGGCCCTTCAAGGAGGAACCATAGATACTGTGAAAGGCCCACTGGCAATCGGTGCAATGCTGTCCTGTTAAGTTTCGAGGACGATCTTTAGGAAGACGTTCCAGATCGAAGTAATAGGAGTAGCCGTCGTCTAGGGGAAATTCCCACAAGCCCGTTTCTCCTGCAGCAAGGGCCAAAGAACCCCAGGACGCTCCAAGCGCAAAGACCGGGGCGTCCCACAACCTCTTAACGGAAGTGCTGACCGGATACTTGGTGCGTCCGCTACACGTTGCTGAAAAGACCCCACTCTGCGAAGACACATACAGCCGCCGGCCGTAAATCGTGGAGTCCGTATTGGGAAACGGAAAGGGATTGTCCTGTTGTCCCAGGGTTGCTTTTTTAATCTGCTCTTCTGCTATGACAAGAGGGGTCCTGGCCAATCTCGAAAAACGCTCGTTCAGTATCGTCTTGAATTGTTCATCGTGGAAAATTCCTGTCGCGGCCACACGGTAAAGGTAGTCACTTCGCTTGAATGCACAGACGGCGGCGAGCTTCAAATCGTTGTCGATCCCCAGATTCTCGATGAGCTGATCCCAGTCGAGCGTCAGAATCCGACCTCTTCTGTCGACGAGGTACAGGCGACCCCGGTAGATTTGCGCGTCCCAATACTGACCCGGAATCGTCAATTTCAAGGGCGACATGGCTGGCCTCTCATGATCTTCCGAATCTTCGCCGGACTCAAGACGTTTGTCTTTATCCAAATTGCGAGAATTGGTTGGGTGGGGACATCCTGTTGGTTGGTTTGATGATCGGCGGGATAGCCATGCCAAGTGCCGTCATTCTCGACGAACTTTGCAATGAAGACCCGTGTTTTGTGGTCCTGCGCCAGTCCAAGATAGGCCAGAACCCCGCTGGAATAGTGCAGTCCCCAACCATTACCGTTGTCCGTCCAGTGGTTGGCGCGTGCCGCGTTGAAGCATGCGATTTCGTGATCGAGGGATATTGACCATTGAGACTTTCTCGTTGTCCAGTTTCGGTGCTGCGGGTTGGGCAAGTACGGCAGCCCTATGCGGTTCACTTATTTGCTCCGTTCTCCTGGTGTCGGCTTCGGCATATGTCGGCATATGTCCTCTCTTGCAGAACCCCAGAGAGCCTGAATGCACACCTCGTGTCGCCAGGACATTTCAAGGGATCGCGGCATTTCCGGCGTTCTCAGGGGATGCTTTGACAACTCCTTAATATAGGCTAGGAATTGAGGGTTCAAGCGGCGTTTGGCCACGGGGTTTGCCGAATGGAGGTTGCCGGTACGTCATGGAATACGACCCACGCTTTCTCACGGCCCTCGACGAGTTCAACCGGGGGCTCTTCTACGAGGCCCACGAGACCCTTGAGCAGCTCTGGCTCGAGGACCACGGTCCCGAGCGCGAGTTCTATCAGGGCATTATTCAGGTGGCCGCCGGTTACTTCAAGTGGGAGCAGGAAGTGCCGCAAGGCACGATCAAGCTGCTGCGCTCGGCCGTTCGGAAGCTCGAACCCTACCGGCCCGTCTGTCTGGGCGTCCAGGTGACGGAGTTCCTGGCGGACGTCGAGGCCGATCTGGCCGTCGTCGAAGCGTGGTGCGACGGGGGCGGCGGCGCTCCCGAGCTGCGCATGCCGCGTCTGTCGCGGCAGGGCGAGCCCTCGCCCGACCCCCCAACCTCCCGCTAGTTGCGGGAGCGAACGCCGCTGCATGTCCATACCACCCCAGGTCATCGCGCTGTGCGCCTCGCTGTCCTATGCCTGCGTGCTGGTGACCTCGCGCCGGGGCATGTTGTACTCGACGCCCAAGACGGTCACCCTGATCTCCCTGAGCGTCCACACGGTCAGCCTTTGGAGCGCGGTCTTCCTCACCGGCGGGATACCCCGGGTGGATGCCGCCGCCGTCTACGTCTTCATCGTCGCGGGCATGCTCCAGCCCATCATCCGGCTGTGCACCTATACCGGGGTTCACAGGGTCGGGGCCGCTCGTAGCGCACCCATACGGTCGACCCATCCCATGTTCGGCGTGTGCATCGCCATCACGGTGCTGGGCGAGAACGCCACTCTGGTGGTCCTCGCGGGTGTGGTTTCGGTGGTGTGCGGCATCGTGCTCATCACCTGGAAACCGGCCGCGGAGGTGCGCTCGTTTCGCTGGTGGGAGTTCCTGTTCCCCCTCACGGCCTCTTTGCTGGCCGGTATCGTTCATCCCATGCGCCGCTACGCGCTGTCTATCTCCCACGAGCCGCTGTTCTTTGCCGCGCTGGTGGGGATCGTCTCCCTCGTCTGCTTCCTCGCCTACATGCCGTTGAGCCGCGAGCCGCTGGTCTGGGACCGGCGCGCCATGCTGCCTTTCCTGGCGGCGGGCGCCGCCGAGACCTGCGGCATCCTGTTCGTAATCACCGCCCTGGGCATCGGCAGCGTGATCACGGTCTCGCCGCTGGTGGGCACCAGCCCCCTATGGGTGCTGTTGGGAACGGTGATCTTTCTCCGGGACCTGGAGCAGGTCCGGCTCCAGACCGTCGCCGGCGCGATTTGCGTCATTGTGGGCACCGCGGCCATCTCCCTGGGAGGGTGAGGCAAGACGGTTGGGGTTGGAGGCTGATAGGGGTCCTGTACCATTATTGATATGGGTCCCATATCAGGCCCTCCTTGGTCCCAAGGGCTCTCATACGAGGCTTCGACCTTGGAGGCAGGTGGAGCCGTCCGGACTACGAAGTCCGGCCGGACCTCGCCCGCGCAAGCCGGGTCCTGCCGAGTAGCAGGTAGACGCAGGCCGAGATCAGATACAGGCCCGCGATACCCAACAGCGTGGGCTTGTAGCTCTGGGTCGCGTCGAAGATGGCGCCCGCGGCGGCGGGCCCGATCAGGCCGCCCCATTGGTAGAAGAAGCCCATGTTGCCGCGCACCTTGGCGAAATGCTTCCGCCCGTAGAGCTCTCCGACCAAAGCCCAGGTCACGGGAAACGCGGCCTCCACCAGGGAGAACAGGGGGAGGAAGAGCCACAGCAGGGATGTGTTTTGGGCATAGGTGAGCAACAGGAGGCCGCCGGCCGCCACCAGCATGCAGACGGCCATGACCCGTGCCTTGTTGAGCCGGTCGGCCAGCCAGCCCACCACCAGATGCGTCGGAAGAGACAGCGCCGCGAACACGCCGAGAAACCAACTGGCAGCCAGCGCGTCTATACCTTTCCAGACCATGATCTGCACGAAATGCGCAATCACGGTGCTGAGACCCAACACGCGGAACAGGGTCGAAACGACGAGGAGCCAGAAAGGAGCGCCGCGAAGGGCCTCCCAAATGCCGATGTCGGCTTCGGGCGGCGCCGTGCCGCCTTCCACTGGTTGAGCGGGTCCCTGGGTCGGGCGTGAAGGGTTGTCTCCGTCCGGCGCCAAACCCATGTCCTCGGGCGAGCGCCGTACCAGGGCCGCCAGCGGCGTCCCCAGCCCAAGAAAGACGGCACCCGCCAGCACCATTCCCCAGCGCCAGCCGTAGTAGTGCACCACGTAGGCCAGGACCGGCGCCAACAGGGCACCGCCGACGCCGATGGAGCAGCTCACCAGGGCCATGGCCCTGGCGCGATAACGGGAGAACCAGCTATTGGCCAACACCATCGGGCAGTGCATGAAGCCGGCGCCGAAGGCCAGTGACACCACCCCCAGGTACAGGATCAGGAGGGTCCAGTAGGATTCGACCCAGTAGAGGAGCACGTAGCCCAGGCCGGTGAGCAGGACCGCCGCCATCATGATGGGTCGCGGGCCGAAACGGTCGATGAGATACCCGGCCAAAGGACCTTCGAGGGCCCCTTCGGCCCGGGCCAGGCCGAACACCAGGCCCGTGGCCGCGCGATTGATGCCCAGGTCCTTGCTTAGCGGCAGGGCGAAGACCGTAAAACCGTAGAAGTGAAAGCCCCCGCCGAGAAACCGGAAGAGGCAGCCCACCAGCACCATCCGCCAGCCGTAGAAGGAAAGGTGATTCCGGGATGTTTGGATGAGGTTTTTTAGGCCCATGTAACGCCGATTGCGGGAGTCGATACGGTTCTCTGCTCGTGCCGTGGCCGCGGACGCCTCATCGCAATGTGCGCGACGGCGGGAATGACCGCACGGGGTTGTGCTACCGCTTGCCGGGGTGGATTCGCAATCCCCGGGCCGTCTGCTAAGGAGAGCCTTCCGTCACGTTGCCGCCGATCATCTTGCCGATGAGGTCGGTGATGTCGGGCGGCGACTCGGTCTCGCGTATCCGGCCGCCGGACGGGACGAGCCGGTCGGATGCCCCTGGGGAGATGGCGATGAACTTGTCACCGATAAGTCCCCTGGCCCGGACGGAGGCGATGGCGTCTTCCTGAATGGCCACGCCCGGGTCGATGCGCAACCTCAGGCGTGCGCGGTCGTCGACAAGGCTCATGGAGTCCACCCGGCCCACGCTCACGCCGGCGATTTCCACCGAGTCCCCGCGGCGGAGCCCGGCCACGCTGGCAAAGTCGGCGTACACCACGTATCCGGAGTTGCCGAAGGCTTCGAGCTTGCCCAACCGGATGGCCAGGTAGCCGAGACAGAGGAGGCCGGCCACCACAAAGAGGCCGACGATGATTTCCGTAGCTCTGTGGTTCATGTTGTGTCCGCCGCTTCGGAGACGGTGCGGTCCGTCTCCGGGGTCTCGGTCCCAAGGAACCTCCTGACCGCGGGATTGTGCGATTTCAGGAACTCCGGGGTGGGGCCACTGTCGGCGATCACTCCGTCGGCCAACATAGCCACGCGGTGGGATATTGTAAAGACTTCGGGAATGTCGTGGCTGACGATGACCCCGGTGAAGCCGACACGGCTCTGCATGGCGGCGATGAGTCGATGGATGCTCTGGCCCAGCAGCGGATCGAGGCCGGTGGTAGGCTCGTCGAAGAGCACGATCTCCGGGTCCGTCACCAGCGCCCGGGCGAATCCGGCCCGCTTCTTCATGCCGCCGCTCACCTCCGCCGGGTACTTGTAGCCCATGTCCTTCAGCCCCACCTGATCGAGCCGTTCCTGCACCTTGCGGCTGATGGCGTCCTCCCCGAGGCGCGTCCGTTCCCGTAGCGGGAAGGCCACGTTGTCGAAGATCGTCATGGAATCCAGCAGCGCGGCGCCCTGGAACAGAAAGCCGAACTTCTTCCGGATGTCGTTCAACGGCCCCTGTCCCAGCCGGGTGATGTCCGTGCCGTCCACCAGGATCCGTCCGCGGTCGGGGAGCAGCAGCGCGATCATGGTCTTCAGCAACACGGTCTTGCCGGAGCCGCTGCCGCCGATGATGGTGGTGATGCCGCCGTCCTCGATGGTCAGGTTGGCGCCCTGGAGGACCTCCTGCCGGTCGAAGTTCTTGTAGACATCGATGACCTGAATCATGGAAGGCTCCGGATGTGCACTACAGCAGCACCGAGGTCAGGAAATAGTCCGACACCAGGATCAGCACGAACGAGAGCACCACTGCTTCGGTGGTGGCCCGGCCCACCCCCGTGGCCATGGGGAGCGCGTGGAACCCCTTGTAGCAGCATACCGAGGAGATGATGAGCCCGAAGGTGGCGGATTTGAGCAGCCCCTCGGTCACGTCCCGAAGCTGCACGCTCTGCTCCATGCCGGAGACGTAGCTGCCCGAGCCCAGGTCCAGCAGGCCGACGCCGACCAGGTAGGCGCCGCAGATGCCGATGACGTTGAACATGCAGGTCAGCAACGGCATGGCGATGACCCCGGCGACGATACGGGGCGCCACCAGATACTTGACCGGATTGATGGCCATGGCGTGCATGGCGTCGATCTGCTCGGTGACCCTCATGGAGGCGAGCTCCGCCGCCATCGCCGACCCGGTCCTGCCGGTGACCATGAAAGCGGACAGCACCGGGCCGAGCTCGCGCAGCAGGCTCAGGGCCACCACCGCACCCAGGAAGCTCTCGGCGTTGAACTTCCGCAGGCTGTAGTATCCCTGTAGCCCCAGCACCATGCCGGTGAAGAGGCCGGAGAGGAGCACCACCAGGAGCGAGTCCACCCCGATGGCGCGGATTTGTTGTATGATGAGGCGAACCTTGGCGGGAGGGCGCAGGGCCCAGGCCAGGGCCGAACCGAGGAAGATCAAGCCCGCGCCCATGCCGGCTACGACCCTCAGCGTCCGTGCGCCGATGTTTGCGAGCACTGCGGTCATGCTGCGAGGAGAAAAGGTATAAGGCAAGGCATAAGGCGGCACATGCAACCGCAAACCTATAGTAAAAATGGGCTCGCCACAAGGTTGTACCGGGTCCGTCGAGCGGGAGCCGAGGGCCGGTCCCGGTGAGTCTTTCCCTGCCATGAACACGCGGGAAACCATCGACAGAGTGTTCGGCGGCCGCGTTGCCGTCGTTCAGCGGCGCGACGGCTTCCGGTTCTCGCTGGACTCGCTGCTGCTGGCCCGTTTCGTGGAACCGCGGGGGAGGGCGCGGATCGTCGACCTGGGAGCCGGCAACGGTGTCATCGCCTTGTCCGTGGCTGTGCTGAACCGCGGGGTGGAGGCGACGGGCGTGGAGTTGCAGGAGGCCATGGTCGGCCGGGCGGAGCGGGGTTCGGCCCTGAACGGCCTTGGGGACCGGGTCCGCACGGTCCGGGGGGACGTGCGCGAGGTGGAAAGGGATTTCACCGCCGGCGGCTTCGACGCCGCGGTGTGCAATCCTCCCTACCGGCCGCGCCGGAGCGGCCGGGTCAATCCCGACCGCGAACGGCTGCTGGCCCGGCACGAGGTCGAGGGGAGGCTGTCGGATTTCGTCCGCGCCGGGGCGTACCTTTTGCGGCATCGGGGCCGGATGTGCCTGGTGTACCCGTCGGAAAGAGCGGTGGAGCTGTTCTCGGTCATGCGTCAGCACCGCCTCGAGCCCAGGCGGGTGCGTTTCGTTCATTCGTTCGCCGGCTCGGCCGCGACGCTGGTCCTCGCCGAAGGCGTCAAGGGCGCCCGGACGAGTCTGGCGGTGCTGCCGCCGCTGGTGATCTACCGGCTCGAGGACGATTACACGGACGAGATGGCCGGGTTGCTGAGTCCTAACCCCGTTTCCTCAGGTGGTTCAGCAACAGGCGCCGCAGGGAGTCCCGGAGCTCGGGATCGCTGATACGGCCCAACTCGCCCTCCGGGAGCCGGGCCGCGTCCACCGCCGCGGCAGGGGGTTCGGAGTCTTCGGGCGGCGCTTCATCGGGTATTTCTCCCACCACGAAGAAAATGTTGGTGACCACTTCCCGCTCCAGCCGCTGATTGAGCCTCTCCACCATGATATCCTTCATGTATTGGAGTTGCTGCATCCACGTGGGCGCCCGTACCCTTACGAACAGGGTGCCGTTGCGGATGTTCTCGGGCTGGGCGTTGCGCGCCACGGGCGCACCGACGGTGTCGTCCCATATCGCCCAGAGGGCATAGTCGTCGAGCTTCCGCCTGAGCGGCAGCCGCTGCACCGTGCGGTCGAGAATGTCGCCGAGTCGCTCCATGTTCCAGTCCCGCGGCCGGCGCCGGCCGCGGGACTGCTCAGCATAGCCGTCGGTACGACGGGACATCAAGTCCGAGGATGGCAAAATGATGGATGGGAAGTTTGTCCTTGACAACACTACATGTAGTGGGTAGTGTGAGCGTTCCGCACTAGATACCGCTTGGATGCCGCTGACGCCAAGACTGAAGCCCCCCAAGACCGAGGCCGATGGTACCGAGGCGACACGAGACGGATACCCAAAGGGAGGAACCATGTCTGCCATCACGACCACCCCATCCACCGCGCCACGCGGCGACGAGACCGTCAAGGCCCAGGCGCCGGGCATCCGCGTCCGGCGGTATTTCACCAAGGCGGGCGAGAATCCTTACGATCAGGTGGAGTGGGAGATCCGTTCTGCGACCATCCAGAACGAGACCGGCAAGGTGGTGTTCGAGCAGAACAACGTGGAAGTGCCCAAGGCCTGGTCGCAGATGGCTACCAACGTGGTGACCTCGAAGTATTTCCGCGGCCCCCTGGGAACGCCCCAGCGGGAGCGGACGGTGCGGCAGCTCATCAGCCGCGTGGTGGACACCGTCACGGCGTGGGGCCGGGCGGACGGCTACTTTGCCGGTGAGGACGATGCGCGGGCCTTCTCGGACGAGCTCACCCATATCCTGGTGCGCCAGAAGGCCTGTTTCAACAGCCCGGTGTGGTTCAACTGCGGCATCGAGGAAAAGCCCCAGTGCTCGGCCTGCTTCATCCTCTCGGTGGACGACACCATGGAGTCGATCCTCGACTGGTACCGCAAGGAAGGCGTTATCTTCAAGGGCGGCTCGGGCTCGGGCGTCAACCTGTCGAGGATCCGCTCGGCAAAGGAGCAACTCGGCGGCGGCGGCACGGCGTCGGGGCCGGTTTCCTTCATGCGCGCGGCAGACGCCTCCGCGGGAGTCATCAAGTCCGGCGGCAAGACCCGGCGCGCGGCCAAGATGGTCATCCTGGACGCGGATCATCCGGACATCGTGGAGTTCATCAACTGCAAGGTGGAGGAAGAGAAGAAGGCCTGGACCCTCATCGAGGCGGGATACGACGCCAGCCTGGACGGTCCGGCGTACGGCAGCGTGTTCTTTCAGAACGCCAACAACTCGGTGCGGGTCCCCGACGAGTTCATGGAGCGGGTACTGGATGGCGGCGAATGGCACACTCGCTTCGTCACCACCGGCGAGGTGTCGGAGACCTTTCGCGCCAGGGATATCTTGCGGATGATCGCGGAGGCGACCCATCTGTGCGGCGACCCCGGTATGCAGTTCGACACCACCATCAACAACTGGCACACGTGCTCGAACACCGGCCGCATCAGCGGCTCCAACCCGTGCTCGGAGTACATGCACCTGGACAACTCGGCCTGCAACCTGGCCTCCCTGAACCTGCTCAAGTTCCTGCGCGACGACGGCGGGTTCGATACCGAGTCCTTTCGCCACACCGTGGACATCATGATCACGGCCCAGGACATCCTGGTGGACAACTCGTCCTACCCCACCGAGGAGATCACCCGGAACGCGCGCGACTTCCGCGAGCTGGGGTTGGGCTACGCCAATCTGGGCGCGCTGCTCATGTCCCTGGGGCTGCCCTACGATTCCGATGCGGGCAGGTCCTACGCCGCGGCGGTGACCGCGCTGCTCACGGGCGAGGGGTACCTCCAGTCCACCCGCGTCGCGGACCGGCTGGAACCCTTCGGAGGCTATTCGGTCAACCGGGAGCCCATGCTCAAGGTGCTCGATATGCACCGTACCCGCGCGCACAAGATCTCCTCGGCGCACGTGCCGTTGGATCTTCTCACCGCGGTGCGGGAGGTGTGGGACACGGTGTGCGAGGAAGGGGAGGAGCACGGGGTACGGAACTCGCAGATCTCGGTGCTGGCGCCCACCGGCACCATCGCCTTCATGATGGACTGCGACACCACCGGGGTGGAGCCCGATATCGCCCTGGTGAAGTACAAGAGGCTGGTGGGCGGCGGCATGCTCACCATCGTCAACCACACTGTTCCCCGTTCGCTCAAGCGGCTCGGTTACGACGCCAAACAGATCCAGGAAATCGTGGAATACATCGACGAGCAGGGCACCATCGAAGGGGCGCCGCACCTTCGCGAAGACGACCTGCCGGTGTTCGACTGCGCGTTCAAGCCCGCCAACGGCAGCCGCTCCATCCACTACATGGGGCACATCCGGATGATGGGCGCCACCCAGCCGTTCATCTCGGGCGCCATCTCCAAGACCATCAACATGCCCATGGACGCGTCGGTGGACGAGGTCGCACAAGCCTACGTCGAGGCCTGGAAGCTCGGGGTCAAGGCCGTCGCCATCTACCGGGACGGGTCCAAGCGCACCCAGCCCCTGAGCACCAGCGGCAAGACGGAGACGCCGAACGGAGCGGCGGACTCGCGTCCGCTACGGCACAAGCTGCCGGACGAGCGGCGGTCCATCACCCACAAGTTCGACATCGCCGGGCACGAGGGCTACATCACCGCGGGCATGTACGAGGACGGCCAGCCGGGCGAGATCTTCATCACCATGTCCAAGGAGGGCTCCACCATCTCCGGGCTCATGGACTCCTTCGCCACCGCCATCTCCATGGCGATGCAGTACGGCGTCCCGCTCAGAGTCCTGGTGGACAAGTTCAGCCACATGCGCTTCGAGCCCTCGGGCTTCACCCGGAACCCCGACATCCCCATGGCCAAGTCCATCATGGACTACCTCTTCCGCTGGCTCGCCACCAAGTTCCTCGACGGCAAGGCCCAGACCGAGGTGGGCGTCGTTTCACGGGGTCCGGAAGATCTCGCCGAGGCGCCAGCGCCCGAGCCCAAGCCGGTGGAGAGATCCGGCGCCGGGTACAGCATGGCCGAAGGCTTCTACCAGCAGGACGCCCCGTCCTGCTCCGACTGCGGCGCCATCATGGTCCGCAGCGGCGCCTGCTACAAGTGCATGAACTGCGGGTCGGTGAGCGGCTGCTCGTAGACCGCTTGTCCTGAGAGCACGGCAACCCGACCTGCGGGGAACGGCGGTTCGATGATTCGGATACGTTCCTATCTTCGGGGGCTCGCAGTCAGCACCAGCAGCGGCCACTCCTCCATTTCTTCTTCTGACTCCGCCGAGCGGATGGCCTGGGCGGTCCGCCACGGTTCGATCTGGTCGCGGTAGTGCGGTGACGCTGGATTGCCGGCTTGGCCCGGAACCACGACGAAGCGGGAGCGGAGCGGATCGCTCAGGGTGACCCGCATCCGAAGCGACGCGCCGACGACCTGATCGTAGGGGCGGGAGTGGCGGTAGTAGGAATTGTTGACGGTGCAGCCGTCGCCTTCGGCGGGGAAGGGTCCCAGCGAGAAGAACGGCGCCAGCCACTTCGCCGTCCCGAGGGCGTGCGACAGGGTGAGGGTATGGAGCCGGCCCCAGGACCAGTCCTCCGGGCGCAGACCCTGCCGTTTGGTTAGCTCGGCATGGGCTTCCCGGAGGCTCGCGGCCGCCACCTCCTTTCGGGTAGTGTTGCGGAACCACACCGACACGGGGTCCGTGAGGATGGCGTCCAGGGGCGCCACCGGCTGGTTCAGGATCTCGGTATAGCTCGCGAACAGTTCCTCGCCCAGGTCCTTTCCCCAGACGTTCCACATGAGGCGGTGATAGAAGACATGGAAGAGGGCGGCGCCCGCGGACTGTGCCGCGCAATCGCCGTCCCATTCCTCGAGCAGTTCCACGCAACGCCGTAAGGACGGCTCCTCGCGGCCGACGTCTCGCAGCTCCGGGCGCAGGGCCTTCAACAGCCGCTCGGCCTGGACCGACCGGGTGTCGAGCTGGATTCGGGCCATGGTCTCGATGTTCAGGCGCGTTTCGTGCGTGAGGAGGTGGCGGATGCGCTCGATGCGGTACGGAGGCTCGAACAGGTCGGACAGGTAGTAGGGGTAGGCCGGGTCGGCGATGCGGTTGTTGGCCGTGGCCACGATCCCTTCGGGTGGGTTGTACAGGCGCGGCAGCTCGTCGAAGGGGATGGTGCCGGTCCAGTCGTGGGCTGCGTTCCAGCCCTCCAGGGGTAGCCACGAGGGTTCCTGCCACGGGCGCAGGGGGACTTTTCCCGCCAGGGCGTAGCCGATATTGCCCCGGGTGTCGGCGTAGAGGCAGTTGAGCGAGGGCGTGACGTGATGCGCCATGCCCGCCAGGAACTCGCTCCAGTCCCGCGCCCGGTTGACGCCGTCCAGCAGCCCCAGCTCGTTTCCCGGCGTGTGCGCGGTCCAGCGGAACGAAAGGACCTCGCGGCTCGGCAGGTTCGGGTCATGCGACGGCGGCGCCAGGATGTCCGACAGCACCGGACCGTGGCGGGTGCGCCGGACCACGGTCTCCATCGGGCGGCGGCCGCGGACGGCGATGGTTTCCCGCCGGGACTCGAACTCCGCCCAGCCGTCGGGTGTACGGTAGAGGACCGGCTCCTCGGGATGAATTCGCTCCCGGTAGAGGTCGCCGTCATCGCACAGGGCGGCGACGAAACCCCACGCCATGTTCCGGTTGTGTCCGACGTAGACGAGGGGAGATCCCGGCAGCGACACCCCCGCGGCCTCGAAGGTCGGGGTGCCGCCGGAACCGTCGACCGTCCGCAGGTGATTCAGATACCAGATGCCGGGCAGTGTCATCCGGAGGTGCATGTCGTTGCACAGGATCGCATGGTCCTCGGTCGAGTGCCTTGCATCCACGGCCCAGCCGTTGCTCCCCTGGCCCCTGGGGTGCCAGGGGGCGTCGGCGAAGCTGCCGTTGACGAAGCGTAGCAGCGCGGCGCCGTGGTCGCTGACGGCGCGGGTGACGGGGGCGCCCCAGGATGGGTAACGCGGGGCCAGGGAACGAAGCTTGTCAGGGTCGTTCTCCAAACGTCCGTGGAGTGCTAGAAAGGTGAGCCGCGTCATCAGCGCGGATGACAGGAACAGGGCGAACCCTTTGGCCAGGGTGAGGCAGTCCACCGGCTGCCACGGGGCGGGTTCGTAGCGCAGCACGCGGAACTCCACCGGCAGGCGGCGCTGGTGCGATGCGACGTAGGCGTTGACGCCGCGGCAATAGGCCTCGACGGCCCGGGCGGATCGCTCCGACAGCAGGGACAGGGAGAGTGCCGCGGTGTGGCGGAGGCCCATCACCCGCATGAAGTGGTCGACGCCGGCCATGTTGCCGGTTCGGAGGTGTCGTGCGAAGTCCCCCCGCGGGATCGCCCGGTCGCCGAAGATCTCGGCCAGCCGCCCGCTGAATACCCGCCGGTTGAGGTCCATCTGCCACAGCCTGTCCTGGGCGTGGAGGTAGCCCTGGGCGAAGAACAGGTCGTGCTCGCCGCGGGCGGAAATGTACGGTATGGCGAAGGGGTCCCAGCGTATCCGGACGTCTTGGCCGAGACCCGGGAGGTGAACGACGCCCCGGCGTTTCGGGAGGTTCTTACGCGCCGCGAAACGGAGCAGCGGCGTGAGCAGGGATGACAGCAGGTTCATGGAACGGAACGCCACATGGGCTACGGCCGTTTCCAGCGTCGGTTACCTGGGGTTCTGTCCGGTGGCCCCGGGCACGGTGGCCAGTGCCTTTGCGGTCCTGGTCTACGTGCTGATCGGCCCGCTCCAGCAGGCCGCAGCGCTGGTGCCGGCCATCGTCGCCGTGTTCGTCCTGGGCGGGGTTAGCGTGGGCGTTGTGCTGCGGCGCCGCGACGGACCGAAGGACCCGTCCCACGTCGTGTGCGACGAGGTGGCCGGTCAGTGGCTCGCGCTCGTGAGCCTCGGCTACCCGGGCCGCTGGGAGTTCATCCTGACGGCCTTCGTGCTGTTCCGCCTCTTCGACGTGTGGAAGCCTCCACCAGTGTCGTTCTTCGACCGCCGCCAGGGACCCTGGTACGTGATGATGGACGATGTCGCGGCCGGGATTTACGCTAACCTGGCGAGCCACCTTTGCCTGTTCTTCGTGTGGGGCTGACGGCCAACCCCAGGTGTCCGGCGGCCCCGTCAGGAAAGGCCGGGCCATTCACCGTCCCGACTATTGCCCCAGTCGCAGCAGCCGCACGGCGTTGCCGCCGAGGATCTTCTGCTTGTCCGAGTCGGACAGACGGATGTCCCGCACTGCGTCCACCGAGCGCTCGAGGGGGATCGGCACCGGCGGGAAATCGCTGCCGAACAGCACGTGGTCCGAGCCCGCGGTCTCCACGGCGCACGTGACCGCGGGGGCATGAAGGCTCACCGTGTCGTAGTAGAGCTGCTCGATATAGGTGCTCGGCGCCCGCGGCAGCACGTCGGGTTCCCAGGGACCGAAGCTGTCGTCCTTGCGGAGCTCGTAGCCGAAGTCCAGGCGTCCGGGCAGCATCGGCAGGGCGCCGCCCACGTGGGAACAGATCATCACGAGGTTCGGGAACCGTTCGAAGCCGCCGGTGAGGATGAAGCGCGCGAGGGAGAGGGTGGTGTCGAAGGGCCGTCCGACCATTTCCGGCAGCCGGAAGATCTCCATCCGCTCCGCCCCGATGGTCACACGCGGCGGATGAACGAACAGCGGCACGTCGAGGTCGGTGACCAGTTCGAAGAACGGTACGGCGTTGGGCGAGTCCAGGTACTCTCCGGCGACGCTCGAGTTGATCATGATCCCCTTGAGCCCGTATTCGCGCACCGCCCGTTCGGTCTCCTCGAGGAACCGGTCATCGCCGAAGGGAACCGCGCATGCCAGCCCCAGCAGATGGTCGGAGTGACGCGCGGTGGTTTCCGCCGCGAACGCGTTGAACTCCGTCACGATGTCGAAGGAGTCCTTGTCCGCGGGCGTGCGGATCCAGTTGTTGCCGAAGACCGTCAGGTCCACCCCGGCGCCTTGCTGTTCGTCGAGCAAACGCGGGATGTCGAAGATGGCCGGCGGCGACTTGGGGTGGTACCAGCCTTGGGGCACCAGATGGGCATGGGCGTCGATGATCATGCAGAGCTAACTACTGGATCGTCCCCGGAGTTTCAAGAGCGCGGGCCCGTATTCCAGCCGCGGGTCGTGCCTTGCACCAACCTGAGGTTTCCCCGTTATTGACGTTTGCGTGACGAATAGCTATATTGATTTCATTCGCCCCTTGGCAGTACGCCTCGCTTCCATCCTGTACGCAGGATCGGTGATCACGAGCGGGGCCGATCCCTTGGGGCTTTTTTGTTCCCTCCATCAAGGGCGTTTCAGGATGACCAAGACAGCCATTCTCATTGACGGCGGCTACCTCTTGAAACGGTTGCCGGTTGTGCGGCCGGATGTCGACGCGACCGACGCCGACGCAGTGGCCCAATCGGTCGACCAACTGGTCTGGAGTCATCTGAAACAGTTGAACCAAGTCTACCACGCACCGAGTCCTCTTCAACTCTTGTATCGCACCTTCTATTACGACGCTCGACCCTACGACAAGAAAGGGCACACACCAGTTGGCAACCGCTCAATTGACTATGCCGCAACACGCCAAGCGCTCTTTCGAAAGAGGTTCTTCGAGGTTCTGCGCGGCCATCCGAATCTCGCCGTGCGGTTGGGCGAGGTCCGGAAGGATGGTGATCGATCCTGGGTTCTGAAAGCATTGCCGCAGAAGAAGCTATTGAATGGTGGGCTTACCGTGGAAGAGCTCACGGATGACGACTTCGCACCTGCCTTACGACAGAAGGGTGTCGATATGAGAATCGGGCTCGACATCGCTACGATTACACTGAAGCGTCAGGCGAAGATTATCGTTCTCGTTTCCGGCGATGCAGACTTTGTTCCGGCGGCGAAGCTTGCACGACGGGAAGGCGTACAATTCGTGCTTGATCCGCTCTGGCAGGATATCCCGCCTGATCTTCTCGAGCACATCGACGCTTTGAGAAGCGGTTTTTCCAGGCCGCGGCGCGATAACACGCGGCACCCATGAAGCTCGACATCGAATTCAACTCGGGCGCCCAACTCCCCATGGACGCCGTTCCGGCGCTGGCCAGGGCCGCGGAAGACAGCGGGTTCGACTGCGCCTGGGGAGGGGAGGCCAACAACAAGGATCCGACGGTCATGTTGGCGGCGGTCGCCGCGGTGACCAGCCGGCTCAAGCTCGGCACGGCCGTCTATCACATGCTCGGCCGGACACCGGTAAGCATGGCGCTTCACGGCGCCGGTCTCGACGAGCTCTCCGGCGGGCGTTTCCTGTTCGGGCTCGGGATATCCAATCCCACCATCGCCAACTGGCACGGGGTGGAGTTCGACCATCCGTTGGGGCGCATTCGGGAGTATCTGGAGATCGTCCGGAGCGCCCTCCGGGGCGACAAGCTGGATTTTCAGGGCAGGTTCTATCATGCCGGCGGCTTCAAGCTGGCGTTCAAGCCCTCGGGCCGGAGCATCCCCGTCTACCTCGCGGCCTTCGGGCCGCAGATGAGCCGGCTGGCCGGCCGGTTGAGCGACGGCGTGCTGATCAACATGGCCAACCCGAGGGAAATCCGACGCATCGCCGACAACGCCCGGGAGGGCGCGCGGCTCGCCGGCAAGGACCCGGACGCGCTGGAGATCATCTGCAAGGTGCGTTGCTGTGTTGCCAGGGACAGGGGGGCGGCGCGCCAGGCGCTGGGGCGCATCCTGACCTACTACGCCCTGGCCGACTACTACCGCGACCTGCTGGCCCGCATGGGATTCGGCGAGGAGGTAACCGCGATCCGCGAGACTTGGCGCGCGTCGGGTTTCCATGCCGCGGCCGGGAAGGTTACGGATCGGTTCCTGGATGGTTTGCCGTTGGTTGCCGGTGAATCCGTGGCGGAGATTCTCGAACAGGTGAAGGCTTACGGCGAGGCCGGCGCCACGCGCGTGATCCTTCCGTACGTCCCTTGTACCGATGACGTGGTGGCGGAAATCCGGGAGTTCATCGACGCGTTCGGACGCCGATGAGGCGCGGCGAAAGAAAAAACGGCGCTCGGGTACTTGACTCCTTGTCGCGGGATTCTTAAGGAATGTCGTGCGCGGGCGGGTTTGAAACCCGCCCGCGCACGGAACGCGAGGCACGGGTTCGAGCCGAGCGGAGGAGGCGCGTCATCGCATTCGAGTTGATCAATCCGGACGGGCTTGAAAATCCCGTGGGGTACTCGCACTTGGCCAGGATCTCCTCCGGGCGGATGGTGCTGGTGGCGGGACAGGCTCCGTTCAACGCCGAGGGCGAGGTGGTAGGCAAGGGGGATTTCGCGGCCCAGTTCCGGCAGGTGTGGGAGAACCTGCGGACAGCCATCGAAGGCGCCGGCGGCCGGCCCCGGGATTACGCGACGCTGACGATGTACGTCACCGACGTCAAGGCCTACCACGAGAACCGCAAAGAGATCGGTGCTTCCTACCGGGCGGTCTTCGGAAAGCACTTCCCTGCCATTACCCTGGTTCAGGTAACAGGACTCTACAACCCGGACTGCATGGTAGAGGTGTCCGGGCTGGCTTGTATCGACTGATGGCCGGCGGGGTAGCGGGAGGGCGTGGAGCGGCACTCCGCTCCCGCCCCCGCAGCCTTCCCACCACAACCACCGCCATGGGGAGCCGTATGCAGATGGACCGCACAGAGATGACCGGCAACGGTGGCCTGGATTCTCCGGACTCCTTCGACCCGCCCAGCGAGACAGAGATCATCGGCTTGTGGCAGTGCTTCCGTTCCGCGGGCTTGTCGGAAAAGCAGGCATGGGACGCGATCGCCGCCGGCATCGCCCTGGACGTAGCCTTCTCGGACGGCCGAAGGCGGCCACGCCTTGAACAATAGCCTGGTAGAAATCCATCAGACCGATAGCGGACCGTTCTCAAGATGTGAAAACGGTCCGCACCAGGATTTCATCTTGTTGCTCTTGGTGTTCGGTAAGAGGTCTCGCGGTGTCGGGACAGGGCGCGATCAGGTTTGTTCGGCCTGGGGGTCGGCCCGGGCCAGCAGGTCCAACAGCGTCGCCTTGTGACGGCGCTCGACCTCTACGAGTTGCCGGAGCAGTTGGCTGTAGTCCGGGGCTTCAAGGGCCAGGTAGGAGACGTCGTCCGTGAGCTTCGCCACGACCCGCTTCTGATCCTCCAAGTCCTGGTGCACTCGTTCCCAGTGGTTCCTTCCGGACGGGATGCTCGTGTCGAACTTGGCGACGCGGGCGCCGAGATGCTCGATCCCTTCGAACAGGAGCGCGATACTCTTCTCCTTTTCCGCGGCGAGCCGACTCAGCCGCTCGCCCACGAAGGGGTAGGGCGCCTTTTCCGCGTGCAGCTTGAGTTGGTTGGCCAGCCGGGCAAGCTCCCGGTAGTTGTCGGCGAGCACGGTGCGCGTGGTACGGTCCCCCCTTTTCGCCCGGTTGCGCTCGAACCAGCCCGTGATGGTCTCCGTGAGTGCCATGACCACCAAGGATAGGACCGGTTGCGCGTCATGTCAAGGTAGCGGCACGTTCTTGAAAGAACCCCGCGAAAACGGTAGATTCAGCGTTGCGACATGGCTGTTTACCCGCCCATCGAAGTTGTTGAGGAGAGTGATGCACCGGCCCCGGATGTGACCGCTGAAGCGGTGTTGCTGGACAAGGTGGAGGAGGCCGGGGACGACGCCGGGCAGGCGGAAGAGCCCTCCGGCGCGCTGGTTCCTTTCGACGCGCTGCAAAGTTATCTATCCGAAATCCGCCGTTATCCGGTGCTCACGCGCGAGGAAGAGCACGACCTGGCCGTTCAATACAAGCAGTTCGGCGATATCGAGGCTGCCTACAAGCTGGTGAGGTCGAACCTCCGCCTTGTGGTGATGATCGCACGGGAGTACGAGCGGGCGTTCCGCAACCTCCTGGACCTGATACAGGAGGGCAACATCGGGCTCATGGAGAGCCTCAAGAACTTCGATCCCTACCGGGGCGTGCGGTTTCCGTCCTACGCCGTGTGGTGGATCCGCGCCTACATCATCCGTTACCTCATGAACAACTGGCGGATGGTCAAGCTCGGCACCACCCAGGCCCAGCGCCGGCTGTTCTTCAACCTGCAGAAGGAAAAAGAGAAGCTCGAAGCCGAGGGCTTCGTGCCCGGCGCCAAGCTCATCGCGCAACGGCTGGACGTGAAGGAGTCCGAGGTGATCGAGATGGATCAACGGCTCTCGGGCCGGGATCTGTCCACCGACGCGCCCATGGGCGAGGGCGAGACCGCCACCCTGCTGAATACCCTCACGGACGACAGTCCCACGCCGGAAGAGCAGCTGGCGGAGGAGGAGTACCGCCAGGCCATCAAGGAGCGGCTCAAGACCTTTGGCGAGGGTCTGAAGGACAAGGACCTCGTGGTTTTCCGGGAGCGCCTGCTGGCGGAGCAGCCGTTGACGCTGCGCGAGATCGGCGAGCGATACGGCATCAGCCGGGAACGGGTCCGCCAGATCGAGCACCGGATCAAGAAGAGGCTCAAGACCTACCTGTCCGAGGAATTCCAGGTGCTCGAGGGCTTCAACGAGCGCGCTTGATGTGGCGGTCGGGATTCTGCTAAGAACCCCGTTATGAATTTCGAGAACAGCATCGACATCGGCGTCGCCCGAGACACCGCCTGGGATTTTCTGTGGGACGTGGACCGGTTGATCTCCTGCGTCCCCGGCTGCGAGGAAGCCTCGACCGTCGAGGCGGGAAAGCTCTACAACGCCAAGATGGTGGCCCGAGTGGGTCCGTTCAAGGTCACTTTCCCGATCACGATCGAAGTGCTGGAGAACGAGCCGAAGCAGCGGATCAAGGCCCGGGCATCCGGCAGCGACAACAAGATCGGCAGCCACCTGAAGGTAGACCTGGACGTCTCCCTGGAAGAAAAGGGCGAGGCGACGCAACTGTCCTTCGTGGCCTCGGTGGATGTTCTCGGCAAGCTGGCGACCCTGGGGCACAGCATCATCAAGCGCAAGGCCGACAACGACATGGCGAAGTTTGCGGATGCGGTGAAGAAGGAACTCGAGGGAGGAGCCTGATCCATGCTGCGTCCATTCCGTCTGGAAGAACCGGAGAGCGTCGAGGAAGCGTCCGAATCCCTCGCCCGGTATGGCGACTCGGCCAAGGTCTACGCCGGGGGTACGGAGCTGTTGCTGGCCATGAAAGAGGGACTGGTCCACTTCGATTGCCTGGTCAACGTCAAGAAGATACCCGGCCTGGACCGGATCACGCACGACAACGGCAGCGTCAGGCTGGGCGGGTTGAGCACCCACCGTCAGCTCGAACGTTCGGAGACGTTGCAGCAGAAGCTGCCGGTCCTGGTGGAGATGGAGCGGAACGTGGCCAACCTGCGCGTGCGCGAGGTGGGGACCATCGCCGGCAACCTGACCTTTGCCGAGCCCCATGCGGATCCGGGGACCCTCCTGTTGGCCCTGGATGCGACCGTGGTCGCCAAAAAGGCAGGCGGGTCCCGAGCGATCCCCATGAGCGAGTTTTTCGTGGACGCGTACGAGGCGGCCCTGGAAGAGGATGAGATCCTGACCGAGATCGTGGTCCCGGTGCCCGCCGGCAATGCCGCCGTACGCTACCGCAAGTTCGGATATCTGGAACGTCCGAGCGCGGGGGTGGCGCTGCACGTGATCGCGGACGAGGCGCGGGAGTCGGTGTCGGACGTGCGGATCGCGGTAGGGTGCGTGGGACCCAAGTCGATGCGCGTGGAAGAGGCGGAGGCGGTGCTGCGGCAGAAGAGCCTGGACGAGGCGGCGGACCTGATGGCCGAGGCCGGCGATATCGCCGGACGAGCAGCGGACGCCATCAGCGACCTCCACGGATCGGCCGAATACAAGGAACACATCGTCAAGGTCCTGTTGACCCGGGCCTTCAACGACATTCGCACCGAGTTGGCCGGTTAGCCGGCCGGCTCCAGACTACAGCCGAGCGGAGGCCAGCAGTTATGACGGACAGAGGACGGCAGACCCTCCCGCTATCCTTCGATGTGAACGGGAGTCGCTACGACATCGAGGTGGAGCCGCACGAACTCTTGCTGGACGTGATCCGCAAACGTCTGGGCCTCACCGGGACCAAGAGGTCCTGTGACGTGCAGGTCTGCGGCGCCTGCACGGTGCTGCTGGACGGACGCCCCGTGAGCTCGTGCACCTTGCCGGCCTTCGAAGCCAGGGACAAGGACGTGCTCACCATCGAGGGAATGGCCAAGGACGGAAAGCTGCACCCGATTCAGGAGGCCTTCATCGAGTACGGCGGCTTCCAATGCGGCTTCTGCACTCCCGGCATGATCCTTACCGCCAAGACCCTGCTAGACGAGAATCCGAACCCTACGGACGAAGAGGTCATCGAGTACATGAACGGCAACATCTGCCGTTGCACCGGCTACAAGAAGATCGTCGAGTCCATCGTGGCGGTGGGCAAGGCCGGCGTCGAAGCTTCCTGACCGCTTTCGAGAATCCGCAACAAACGTGGAACGGGCAGGTGTCGCAGGACACCTGCCCGTTCCGTTTAATGGGCTACGCCAGGTTTTCTGGGACCCGTTTCCATTTCGGAATCGGGTCCCAGAAGGCCCTACCGCGCCAAACCCTCAGTTTATGCCCTTCCACCTGCGGACTGCCGGCTGCAAGGACAGGTTCGCGCGGCGTGTCAGGCGCGAATTTCGGTCCGCATGAACTTGATGTAGGCAATGCCGAAGCACACGGCCACCAGCGCCACCAGTGTCAGGAACATCGGCCAGATCAGCCGCAGACTCTGTCCCAGGTTCAACGGCGTGACGAGCAGACCTTCGAGTTGGCCGACCTGTTCCGGCAGGATCGGGACGAGGCTCCGTGCCACCGGGTTCAGCAGCAAGCGCACGGATTCGCTGTAGAGAAGGCTGGGCGACATGCGGCCCAGGACCGTTTCGATGGTCGCGAGCCGCGCCGCTTCCTCGGCCGTTCCCGGATTGGGGACGATCAGTCCGGCCACGAAGCTGGCGAGGACGCCGATGAAGATCCCGAGGAAAAGCCAGATGGCGATGGCGGCCAGCGCCGCGGTGACGGTCCTTTGCAGCAGCATGGAGAGCAGCATGGCGAGGGCCAGCCAGAAACCGGTGTAGGCGATGCCGATGATGGCGAAGAAGAGCATCCGCCACAACTCTTCGGCGTTGGGAAAAAAGCCGATGAGATTGATGCCCAGACCGATCACCACCAGCAGGATCGACACCCACAGGATGGCCAGGGTGGTCAAGCCGGCCAGGAACTTGCCGTTGATCAGGCTGTCCCGGTAGATGGGTTGCGAGAGCACTCGGCTCAGCGTTCCTCGTCCGTACTCACCGCTGATGCTGTCGAAACCCAGGGTAATGCCCACCAACGGACCAAAGAATCCGAGGAAGGTGGCAAGGGAAAAGAAGAGGGATTCGGTGGTGAGAAGCTGGAGGAAGACGTGCTCCGTCGGATTGCTCTGAACCGCCTGCTGGATCGCCTGCCCCGCGATGTAGACGGCAAGGATTCCCGGCAGCATGATCAGAGCGAGAAGGATCATGAAGCGGAAGCTGCTGAAATGATCCGACAGCTCTTTCCAATAGACGACAGGCATCGCTACGCCTCCCTGAAATACTTTAGGTAGATCTCTTCGAGCGTGGGATCCTCGGCGCGGAGCTGCAACAGGTCGAGGCCCCGGTCCCGGATCAACGTCATGAGTTCCGGTCTCACGTCTCGGGTACAGCGGATGAACCATCCCGCGTCCCGCGCTTCGCATTGGTCCACCCCCGGCAGCGCGCTCAGGGCTTCCTCCATGGGGTGGTCGCCGCCGACCTCCACGAGGAAGTTCCACTGGTGCTCCTTCAGGATGGCCTTGCCCAGCTCGTCGGGACTCCCCTGCACGATCATCCGGCTGCGGACGATGATGCCGATGCGCTGGCATACCCGCTGCACCTGATGCAACAGGTGGGAGCACAGCAGCACGGTGAGGCCGCGCTCACGCTGGAGGTCGGTGATCAGATCGAGAAGCCGCGTCACCCCGTCGGGATCGATCCCCAGGGTGGGCTCGTCCAGGATGATGACCTCGGGTTCCTTCACCAGCACCTCGGCGATGCCCAACCGCTGCTTCATGCCGCGGGAGAACTCCCGCACCGGCCGGTTGGCGTCGTTGGCGAGGCCCACCTGGTCGAGCCCCCGCTGCAGCAGGTCGTCGATCCTGTCCTCGCCGATCCGGTTGAGCCGGGCGATATAGCCCAGGTTCTCGCGTGCCGTCAGGTCCTCATAGAAACCGGGATTTTCCGGCAGGTAGCCGACGCGCCGCTTGACCTCCAACGGCTGGGTGGTGGGATTGAAGCCGCACACCGACGCCGTGCCGTGGGTCGGCTCGGTCAGCCCCAGCAGCATCAGGATGGTCGTGGTCTTGCCCGCGCCGTTGGGGCCGAGAAAGCCGAACACCTCGCCCCGGGAGATCTGCAGGTCCAGATCGCTCACGGCGATCTTGTCCCGGTAGCGCTTGGTCAACCCCTCGGTTCCGATAATGTACTCGCTCATCGCCGTCCCAGCCGGATGAAGACCGCGGCGAGCCCGAGTACGACCACGGCCACGATGAATGCGCCGATCCAACCCCAGATGGTCGGTGTCGACACGGTGACCCGGAAGTCGATGGATTTGTTGGTGTCCGGACTGTTGGTGGTCACGTTCAACATGTAGTCGCCCGCCACGGCCCGGTCCGGCGCGGTGAGTTCCATCTTCACCTCGCGGACCTCTCCGGGGTTCAGGGAGTCAACCTTGTCAGGCCGAAAGTTGACTTCCCACTGGTCCGGTTTCGACGAGATGAAAGCGAGATTGGTGAGCGGGGCCGTGCCCGCGTTTCCCACCAGGAAATCGACCTGGGACTTGTCCCCGGCGGTCACCGACGCGTTCAGCCGGCCGGTGGCGGTACCCATGTTCAGCTCCTGGGTGCCGGAGAGGGAGATCTTGAGGTCGGCCTGCGTAGAGAGGCCGCCCGAGCGCGCCTTGACGACCACGGGATAGTCTCCCGGCTCCCCGAGCAGCGGCGGCTGAATCTCGACGCTCAAGGTCTCGGTCGAATCCTTCTTGAGCGCAATGGAGGAAATCTGGGTTTCCTCGAACTGCGGCTTGATCTTGACGACCCAGCCCGGAGGCGCCTGGGCGGCCAGGGCCGTGGTCAGGGGGTTGTCGGTCTCGTTCTTGAGGTCGATGCTGAACTTGAAGGTCTGGCTGGTGTTGCCGCTCAGCACCGGGTACTGGCTCTCCATCCTGAGTCCGCCGGTTTCGACCTTCTTGGCGGACACGCGAAAGGCGACCTTGGCGTTTTCGGTTTTCTCGCCCTTGCCGTCCCTGGCCGTAACCGCCACCTCATAGTCGCCCGGCTCCACGTCGTCCGGCAGCTTGACCTTGAGTTCCAGGGTGGTGGATTTCCCGCCCTGAACCATGATGCCGCCCACCGGATAGCTCGGGTATCTGGAGTGGAACGCCGCAGTCCACCCCTCGGGCAGCGAGGTTGCCTCCAGCGCCACCCGCACGCTCGCCTTTCTCGGGTTGACGACCTCGGCATCCATCTCGAATTCCTGGCCCGGCCCAACGGTGATGTTAGTATAGGCCATGACCAATTCGAACGGTTCCTTTTGCTCGTCCGGTATGTGCGCTTCCATGGCCGCGGTTTCCGAGCTCTCGTGCGATGTGCCCGACAGCGGCCAAAAGGCCACCAGCGCGGCCAGCAACAGCCAGACAAGATGAGCCTTGCTAATCCTCATAAACCAAACCTCCAGGATGTGGGTTGCCCTATAGTTAAGCACGTGGAACGATTCAGTCAATCCCGGTTGCCGTCTGCGGGGCATCGTTGCAACTTTCCGAGTTGGCGAAGGCTCTCGTAGAGCACGATGGAGACGGCGTTGGCGAGGTTCAGGCTTCTGACGGCCGGGCTCATCATGGGAATGACGTAGCTGTCCGCCTCGTTCGCGTCGAGGAGGTCCTGCGGCAAGCCACGGGTCTCGGGCCCGAATACCAGGAAATCGTCCTCGCGAAACCGAGCGGAGACATAGGATTTCGCCGCCTTCCTGGAGAAGTAGTGCAATCGTGCGCCGCGGTGGAGGTCGATGAAATCCCTCCACGAGCCGTGCAACCGAAGGTCGACGTGGGGCCAGTAGTCCAGGCCGGCACGCTTGAGGTGCTTGTCGTCGATCTTGAATCCCAGTGGCTCTATCAAGTGCAGCGGGCTGCCGGTGGCGGCGCACAGGCGCGCCACCGAGCCCGTGTTTGGCGGGATTTCCGGTTCGAAGAGCACGACGTTCATGGATACCCGGCTTTGAACTTGGCTTTGACAGACCCGCGACTCACCGCTTCTTCCGCGGCTTGCCCGCGTGAACGGGACGAATGCGGAACGCCGCCGGCGCCCGGCGTCGGGGCCGCCGGTCTCCTTGACTTCCAAATATCGATCCGACTAACAACAGCGTCATGATTATTCAAGCGGGCTCCACCTCTTCCGGCAACTGCCGATCAGCGATGGCGCCCCGTAAGGTTCGAATGCGTATCCATCCGCCGGCCCGGCCTCTGACCCCATGAGTACCCTTATCGTTACCGGGGCCTGCGGCTTCATCGGCTGGAAGGTGTGCGAGAAGCTCCTGGCCAACGGTGATTCCGTCATCGCCGTCGATGACCTCAACGGCGCCTACGACGTGCGCCTCAAGGAATGGCGCCTGGCCCGGCTCCAGGGAAGGCCGGGCTTTGCGTTCAGCCGCGTGGATGTCAGCGACCGGGACGCCCTCAGGTCGTTCGGCCGGTCCGCGAGGAAGAACGGACGAGTCGACGCATTGATCAATCTCGCGGCCCGGGCCGGCGTGCGCAGCTCCGTGATCGACCCGTGGACTTATTTGGCAACCAACGTAACCGGGAACCTGAACCTGCTCGAGCTCTGCCGGGAGCTGGAGGTCGGCAGGTTCGTGCTGGCCTCTACATCGAGCCTCTACGGCCGGGACAACCCGCGTCCCTTCCGGGAGGACGCCGATACGAACCGGCCGCTCTCCCCGTATGCCGCCTCCAAAAAGGCCGCGGAGGCCATGAGCTACAGCTACCACTTCCTTTATGGCCTTGACGTCATGGTGCTCCGGTTCTTCACGGTCTACGGGCCTGCCGGCCGCCCCGACATGAGCCTCTTCCGGTTCGTCCAGTGGATCAGCGAGGGCCGCGAGGTGGCGGTCTTCGGCGACGGCAGCCAGCAGCGGGATTTTACCTACGTCGACGACGTCGCCAACGGCATCCTCGCGGCGCTGACGGCGACCCGGGGTTACGAGGTCATCAACCTCGGCTCCGACAAACCCGTTGTCCTGAACGACGCCATCCGGTTGATCACGGAGCTCGTGGGCCGCGAGGCGAAGGTCCGCCATCAGGAGGGTCATCCCACGGACGTCGAGTTCACGTGGGCCGACATCTCCAAGGCCCGGCAGCTTCTGGGCTGGCAGCCCGAGACGGATTTCGCCGCGGGCGTGCGCGAACTGGTGGACTGGTACGGCCGCAACCGCGACTGGGCCAGGGAAATCGCGACCTGACGGGTTTACCGGCTTGCCGCGGCTTTCGCCGCGGTATTTTCACGCGGGCAGAGTCGCCAATTTTTTCCCGTAATGCTAGAAACTCAGGGTAGGCTCGTTTCGGAACCCCGTTTCGGAGGCGCCGTTCCCGCCCGGACGGGAGGGCTCTCGCAGCCCGATCCCCAGCGCACGTCGGAGAGGTGACCGAGTCTGGCTTAAGGTGCACGACTGGAAATCGTGTGTACCCCAAAAGGGTACCAGGGGTTCGAATCCCCTCCTCTCCGCCATATGATCAACAACTTTCACGGCCTTCGAACCACGGGAGAGCCGCTCCGTGACGGCGACTCGGTCGTTCTCTTCGACCGAAAGGACCGGGAGTACCTGAAGACGCTTCGGGCCGGGGAGACCCTCTCCATCAGGGGCGGGACCATCCCGGTGGACGACCTTCTGGGGAAGCCCGACGGCGTCAGCGTCCGGTCCTCGCTGAAGGAGCGGTTCGTGGTGCTGCGGCCCACCCTCGAGCGCCTGATTCCGAACCTGCCGCGCAAGGCCCAGGTGATCTATCCCAAGGATCTGGCGCTCATCCTGATGTGGGGGGACGTCTATCCGGGAGCCACGGTGGTGGAGGCGGGGGTCGGTCCGGGGGCGCTGACGCTGGCGCTGCTGCGAGCCGTGGGACCCCAGGGGCGGGTGGTCTCGTTCGAGATACGCGAGGAGTTCGCCCGAGCGGCCCAAAGGAACGTCGCCCGGTACTACGGGGAGGCGCCTCAGTGGACTCTGGAGGTCGATGACGTCTCCGAGGGCCTTCGAAATATCGAAGCGGACCGGATCTTTCTCGACCTGCCGGAGCCCTGGCGGCAGACCGATCCGGCGTGGCGGGCGCTCCGGCCCGGCGGGGTGTTCCTGGGCTACGTGCCCACGGTCCTCCAGGTGAAGGGTTTCGTGGATTCGTTGAAGGAGCACGGCGGGTTCGCCTGCATCGACACCATGGAAACTCTGGTGCGTTACTGGCACGTCAAGGAAAGGAGTGTGAGACCCCAGCACCGAATGGTGGCGCACACGGGCTTCGTCACCACGGCGCGGCGGACCGAGAAGGAAACACCGGTGACGTCAAAGCCGAATCCGCAGGAGCGGGCAGGGTAGGTGAGCGGTGGTGGGGGAGCCGGCGCGGCCGGCGGCAGTCACTTCTTCTTGCGGCAACCTCCGCAGTAGCAGACAAGGGACTCAGGGTCCTGGATCAGGCCTTCGTCGAGGTTGTGGCAGATTCTCTTGCACTCGAGGCAGATGTAGTAGATGCCCTCGATGGTCTTGTTGATCTTTTCCCGGTTGAGCACGCGCCCCTTGAGTTTCTCGATGCGGATTCCCAGGAGATCTTCGTATTGCCTCTTGATCTTCAACCGCCCGGCCGCGTCGCCCGGCAGCTCCTGATCGTCGCCCTCGTCTGTGTTGGGATCGTTGACCCCGTTTTTCGACTGTCCCTTGACCGGCGTGCCGCGTACCGCCTTCTTGGCCTTCGCCGCAGGCTTTCCCTTGCTGTCCTTGACTGGAGTCATGCTTTGGTGCCCATGAGCAATAGCCGTTCGTCCCGCGGTTGTCAAACGGGAAGGTTCCCGGTGGCCGCGCCGACGATTCAGTCCCTACAGGGACAGACCGGCGAAAACCGTGGCCGCCAGGAACACCAACATCACCACCGACGACCGATCCAGCTTGCGCAGCACCGCGTCGGCGCCCTCGGACGTGACGCCTTCGGGGGATTCATGGAGCCGGACGAAACGATGGGCGATGCCCATGCACTGCCAGGTGCCCAGCATGATGACGAAGAACGCCAGCAGCAGCTTGACGGCCAGGGCGCCGCCGAATTCCTGCGCGTAGAAGACGCCGTGCAGCGCCTTGAGATCCGTGACGCGGGACGCTCCGGTGAGGGTCAGTATGCCCAGCAGCCCGATCTGCGTGGGGTTGTAGATCCGGAGCACGCGCACCAGCAACTCCGCTCGCCTCTCCCGCATGGCATCGTGCCGCAGCGCCGGCAGCAGAATGCGCCACAGGGCGACCACGAGTCCGATATGGAGGGTGAGGGAGATTATGTGGAAGTCGGCGGACAAGTAAGTAATTGTCCTGTCCGCTAGTGTCCTGTCCCGGCAATAACGGCGCCAGGATGCAGAGGACTTTCTGTTGCCGGCAGGGCGCGACGACGAGCAGTGGCCAATACCCCGCGAGGAGGAGCAACGCAGCCGGCGGCAAAAAGGACCGGCAGATTGGCGCAGTTATTTCCGGGACGGGACACTAGGACGCTGAGTTGTCCGCCCTGGAGCGCCAGCTCAGCAACGCGCGCTTGTCGATGCGCTTCCCGGGCGCCTGGTAGTCCCCGGTGAGCCGGGCCATGTGTTTGCCGAACTCGTCCACCCGTTTTCGTTGGTTCTTCTCGAAAGCCAGCAGCTCTTTTTGGCGCCGTTCCTGAAACTGTTGCAGTTCCTGTTGCCGGCGTTCCCGGAACGCGGACAGGTCGCGGTCCCACTCGTCGTGGAACCGCTGCACGGTGGTGCGGACGGCGTAGTTGAAGTCATCCTTGACCACCGTCGACTTGAAGCAGTGAGGGCAGAAAAGGACGTTGCCGATGGTCAGCCGGCCGGTCTCGACTTCATAGACCGCGTCGCAGGCAAAGCAGTGGAGCGACACCGGCCACTGGTCCGGCGCCGGAATGGAGATCGAAGGCTGGGAGCTGTCGGCGAACACGGCGGCCGGTGCGCCCGCGGCCTGAGCAGCCGCGGCCGGCGCCGGTCCGGCCGCGGTGGCCTCGACAGGCGCGGCCGGGGCATCCGAGCCCTCACCCTCCCGGAAGCGCGATTCGAAGGTGTCGCCGAAGTCCGTGTCGGCGTGTATCGTGCGTGCCCGCCCGATGAGCGCCTCCTCGGTCTCCACGTTGTTGGGGTCGGTGACGCAGCAGTCCACGGGACACACCGCGGCGCACGCCTCGTAGTCGTGAAAGCCCACGCATTCAGTGCACAGCAACGGATCGATGACGTAGATCTCGTCGGCTTGCGTGATGGCGTTGTTGGGGCATTCCGGCTCGCACGCGCCGCAGTTGATGCACTCGCTCGTTATCATGGTGGCCATGGACGCAAAGCCCTCCCGGGTTCCAGACCCGTTTTCATGCTGTTTTCATGCTGTACTCGGCCGAGCCGTACAACCTCGTCTCGGCGTCGTCCCGGCGCTCCAATCCATTTTTGTTCAGATAACAGTGGCGGTGGGTTGCGTCAAGGTTCCGGCGCCGCGGGTCCCTTCCCGCGGGTCCCTTCGATCCGGGGTGGCGGCCCCTGTTCGACCCTGGCCCGGATCGCGTCGAAGACCTTCTCCGCGGTCACGGGCAGGGTGGTGACCCGCACGCCTACCGCGTCGTGCACCGCGTTGGCTACTGCCGCGGCCGTGGGAATCACCGCGGTCTCGCCGATGCTCATGCTGCCGTACGGGCCGCTCCCCACCGCTGCCTCCGACACCTGGGTCCGGAGCGGCGGGATGTCCTTGATATTCGGCAGCTTGTAGTCGCCGAGGTTGGCCGTCACTACCCTGCCGGAATCGGTAACGATGTCCTCGGACCTGGCGAAACCCAGTCCCATGACCACCGCACCGTCGATTTGCCCCTGATGGCCCAGGGGATTCAGCACCGTGCCCGTGTTGTGGGCGGTGGTGAGCCGGCGCACCTCGAACCGGCCCGTTTCCGGGTCCACTTCCACCTCGGCGACCTGGGCTACCATGGAGGTCTCGGGCCCGTCCGAGGGGTTGCTGTAGTGGCCGGTCACGGTCACCGGCCTGCCCGCGGCCTCTACCAACTCGGAGAAGGTCATGCGCCTTTCGGACCTCAGGTGGGTGATGCCGCGGTTGGCGATGCTGAGATCCCCGGCCGGTACGCCCATGTGTTCGGCGGCGAGACCCAGAAGCTCCGTGCGGGCCTTGTCCGCGGCATCCCAGGCCGCGCTGCCGTGGACCCGGGTGCTGCTGCTTCCCCGCACTCCGGTGTCCTTGGCCACCCGTGTGGTGTCCACGCTCTCGACCTGCACGTCTTCCAGCGGCATGTCCAGTTCCTGGGCGACGACCTGCTGCATCATGGTGTGGGCGCCGGGGCCGACGTCCACCAGGGACGCCGCCAGCGTCGCCGTGCCGTCGGCTTCCACCCTGAGACCGATATACGACTCACCGCCCTTGGACATCCACTGGGCCAGGGCGATGCCCCGTCCGACGTTCTTCTGCTTCGGCGCGTGGTAGTCCGAGGTCCTTATGGCGCTGTCCAGGGTCTGGTCCGGCTGGATGTGCCCCACCGGCGTCCCGGTGGGGTCCAGGTCGCCGTCGTGCAGGAAGTTGATTCGGCGCAGCTCCGCGGGGTCCATGCCCAACCGGCGCGCCACCATGTCGAGCTGGCTCTCGTTGGCGAAGAAACCCTGCGGGTGGCCGGGAGCGCGCATGTAACCGCACGGCACCTTGTTGGTGTAGACGTAGCTCTCCTCCAGCAGGAAATGGGCGATCTTGTACGGCCCGCCGGAGGTGTGAGCACCCACCAGGTACCCCTGAGGCCGGAAGGAGCCGTAGGCGCCGCTGTCGAACAGCAGGTTCATGTGTTGGGCGACGATAAGGCCGTTGTTCTTCACGCCGGTCTTGACGGTGGTGACGGAGGCATGGCGCGGGTTCCCCGAAGTGAGCTCTTCGTTGTACTCCATCAGGTACTTGACCGGGCGTCCGGTCCGCTTGGAAAGCACGTAGCAGAGGGCGATGTCGTTGGCGTCGCCCTTGCCGCCGAAATCCCCTCCGATGGTGCCGGGATGGGCGACGATCTTGTGGGCCGGAATGCCCAGCGCCCCGGCCATGTGGTCCCGCAGGCTGAAGGGGCTCTTGGAGGAGGCCCACACGTCGGCCCCCTCTCCCCTGGCTTCCACGATGCAACAGTGGGGCTCGATGTAGCCGTGGTGGACCAACGGCGTCGTAAAGGTGTTCTCCACCACCAGGTCGGCCTCCCTGAACGCCGCGGCGACGTCCCCCTTGCGCCATTCGAGCCGGACGAAGACGTTGCTGGGTGCGTCCATCCGGTGCAGCAGCCCGGGGTAGGTGGTCACGTCCGGGTGAATCAGCGGCGCCGAAGACTTGGCTGCCTCCACCGGGTCCACCACCGCCTCAAGCTCCTCGTACTCCACCTCGATGAGGGACGCGGCGGTGGCGGCCGCATCTTCGCTGTCCGCGGCCACCGCGGCTACCTTCTCGCCGATGTAGCGCACCACCCCGTCCGCCAGCAGCGGCATGTCGATGATCTTCTTGCCGATGCGCGCGCCCGCGAGGTCCGCCCCGGTCACCAGGGCCCTGACGCCGGGCGCCGCCAGCGCCTTGCCGGTGTCCATGCGCTTGATGCGTCCGTGGGCGATGGGGCTCCGGAGCACCTTGGACCAGAGCATGTTCGGGACCTCCATGTCCGCGGTGTAACGAGCCCGGCCCGAAACCTTGTCTTCGCCCTCGCCGCGCGGCGCCGGAGCGCCTACGATCTTGCCGTTCGTCATCGGTTCACCTCGTTTCGGAGAGGGATTCAAAAGGGTCCGCGGGGCAAAGTCAAGCGAGGGGAACGCGGGGAGGGCGGCAAGGGCGGAGGCCCGGGAACGGGGAAAACGTCCCCGTTGAGGTTCTTGACACCGAAAGGCGGCTCTGGTAGGCGTCCTACAGCCGAACGGGCAGCGCGGGTTGAACGGTGTCCGAACCGGCGCCCGCAACGCAAGCAAGATGATTGGCTAGACAATACCCGAGACGAACCAGCCGCCACTTGGTCAGTGCCAGCAGGCCAAGAGGATGCGCTGGTTTTTTTGTTGGGGCGCGGGCCGTCGCAAGGGAGCGGTGGAGCGGGCGGGCGAATATGCAGCGGTGCGGCGCCTCACGGAGGATTTGATGAAGACTTTGGGTCTGGTCTCACCCAACCTGGATGATCCGACCATTCAGGAGTACTATCGCATTCTGCCGGAAGGCATCGAGATCAAGGGCCGGCCCCTCCAGGTCGGCACGTTCACGGACGAAAGCTTCGCCAGGGTGGAGGAGGAATTCGCCGACGTCGTCCGTGACCTCACCAGGGACCCCCTGGATTTCCTCATGATCACCGGTGAACTGTTCCTTTCCTACCGTGGCCCGGGCTCGGACCGGCTGGTGCTCGACACCGTGCGGGAAATCACGCCGGTGAATGCGTCAACGGTGCTGACGGCGGTCGTCCGTGCGCTGAAGTCCATGAACGTGTACCGCGTGGTCATGGCCTCGCCGTTTCCCCACGACCAGGACGAGAACCTCATCCGGTTCCTCGATCATTACAACATCGAAGTGGCCGCCAACCGCGGTCTCGGCTATGACAACACCCAGGAGATCTGGGAGCTGCCGGCCGAAACCGGCTACGATCTGGCCGCCGCGGTCCTGGAGGAGTGTCCCAACGTGGACGGTATCTACATGCCCTGCAACAAGTGGCGCGTGTCCTCCGTTATCGAGCGGCTGGAGGCCGACCTGGGCAAGCCCGTCATCACCAACACCCAGGCGTGGATCTGGGAGGCGTTGAGAGGATTGGGTCTGAAGGCATCCCTGCCCGGGTACGGGAGGCTGCTGAAGTAAGCCGTTCCCCGGTACAGGCGCCAGGACCCTGCGCCAGGACAACAGGGTGCAGGGGCGGGTTTCAAACCCGCCCGCATCGCGTACCGGCCGATACCCGCGGCTAGAACGCGGTGAGCACGACCCCTCCGAGGCAGATCGCCGCCGCCCCGACCAGGACCTTGAGCGTTACCCGCTCGAAGGAGCGCAGGAAGATGGTGCTCAGGACCACGGTGAAGAGCGGAGTGGTGGCGATGAGCGGTGAGACCAGGACGACGTTCCCCATCTCCAGCGCGGTCATGTTGAGGGACACGGCAACGCTGTTGAGCACCCCCGACAGGCCGAACCACCACAGCGTCTCCCGCCGGAAGACCAGTTCACGGTATTTCCCGGTCCCCAGCAAGTAGAGGACCAGGGCCGCGAAAGCCCCTCCCTGCACCACGCAGATCGCCAGCGGCACGGAGTCGATCGAGCCGTAGCCGAGCTTGCGCATGGGACTGGAGAAGCCGCCCAGAAAGGCCGCCAGAACCGGTAGCAGCAGGTAGATGCGCCGATACGGGATGTCCGCCTCGGAATCCCTCATGCCCAGCAGGCTCGCGCCGATGACGATGAGCAACGTGCCCGCGGCGATGGCCACGGTCACGGTTTCCCCCAGTGCCAGCACCGCTACGACCCCGGCAAAGAAGGGAGTCGTGTTGCGCAGCGGCGAGGCCCGGGAGATGCCGACCTTGTTGGCCGAGATGAACAGCAGGATCTGCGTGCAGAAGGGGGACAGCACCCCGGCCCCGGTGAACAGCAGCAGCCCGGCCGTCGTCGCGCCGTCCCGGGAAACCAGCGGCCCCAGCACCAGCAGCAGGATGACGGTGGAGGTGAAGAGCGAGAAGGAGATGGCGCCGGTGGGCGTGCCGTAGTTGAGGCCCAGCCGGGAGCAGATCTGGCCGGACGAAAAGCACAGGGCGGCTCCCAGAGCCAGCAGCGGGATGTACCAATTGTCCACGGGTCGGGTCGGATTGCTCCGGCGGGTGAAGGAGTCGCCGTGAAGGCAAGCGCGTTTCTTGGTACTCTGATCGCAGCCTCCTTGTCAACGAACGCGCCGGACGGGCGTGACAGTTGAAAATCCCCGGAGCTTCGGATAGCGTCCAGAAGATCTGATCTCCAACGAAATCCGATCTCCAACGAAGAAGGAGTCCTGAATGGCGTATACGAGTTGGCGCGGAACCGTCGGCGTGGTGAAGCCGACCATGCGGCCCGGTTCCCTGGAGGAGTTCTTCCGCATGATGCCCGAGGGCATCGGCATCATACCGCTCTTCATCGGTTTCCAGCGCGGCACCGCGGACGAGTTCCAGCAGGCCATGAAGGCCTACGAGGAGCGAGTGGCCGAGCTTGCCGGCTACGGCGTCGATCTGATCCACCCGGAAGGCGCCCCGCCCTTCATGTTCCAGGGAGTCAAGGGTGAACGGCGCATCGTCCGCGCTTGGGAACGCAAGTACAAGGTCCCCATCGTCACCGCGGGCATGACCCAGATCGAGGCCCTGAAGGCCCTCAAGTCCAGGAAGATCCTCGGGGTCACCTACTTTACCGGAAAGATCAACGACACCTTCGCGCGGTATTTCGTGGAGGCCGGGTTCGACGTCCTGGCCATGGAGGGCATTCCGGTGGAGTTCGAGGACGTGGGCAAGCTCGCCGGACAGGAAGTCTACGCGCACACGCGCAACGCGTTTCTGAAGCACAAGGACGCGGACGCCATCTACATGCTGGGCTCGGGCTGGCGCACGCTGGACATCATCGAGCTGCTGGAGCAGGACCTCCGGGTGCCGGTGGTGCATCCGGTTCCGGCCCGGGTGTGGGCGATCCAGAAGCGGCTCCACGTCAACGAGTCGGTGATGGGGTACGGGCGGCTGCTGGAAGAGATGCTGTAGGGGCGGGTTTCACACCCGCCCGCGTTCGCATGGCGTTGCCGGTTCATGGGTGAAAGACGGCTTCGGTTTCGGGAAAGGGGGCGAACTTGGCACGGCTTGCCCAGGCGACAGTCCGGAAGATTGCGAAAGACCTTCACAAGGCGGAACGGGAACGCGGCGTGCTCGATCCCCTGACCGTGACCTACGACAACATCGACGTGGCCGCGGCCTACCGTGTTCAACTTGCGCTGGTGGAGCTCAGGAAGGCGGCCGGCGAGAAGGTCGTCGGGAAGAAGATCGGGCTCACGAGCAGGGCCATGCAGCAGATGCTGGGCGTGGACCAGCCGGACTACGGCCACATTTTCGACTCCATGGTGCTGGAGGACGATGTCCGCATGGACATGGAGGAGCTCATCCAGCCCAAGGTGGAGCCGGAGATCGCCTTCGTGCTCGAGCGCGGGCTCAAGGGACCGGGAGTGACCGTCATGGAGGTGCTGGCAGCCACGCGCTTTGTGGCGCCGGCCATCGAGATCATCGACAGCCGCATCCGGGGGTGGAAGATCAAGCTTTGCGATACCATCGCCGACAACGCCTCTTCGGCGCGCATTGTGCTCGGCAATGCGCCGAAGCAGGTCCACCAGGTGGACCTGCGGCTGGTGGGCATGGTGTTGGAGAAAAACGGCGAGGTGGTGCAGACCGGCGCCGGCGCCGCCGCTCTGGGACATCCGGCCAACGCGGTGGCGTGGCTGGCCAATGCCATCGGCGCCTACGGGGTGGCTCTGGAGCCCGGTGAGGTGATCATGCCGGGCGCGGTTTCGGGAGCCGTGGACGTGGCCCGGGGCGATCACATCCGGGTGTCCTTCGACGGCTTGGGGACCGTGTCGGCGCGTTTCGCGTAGGGGAGGATGCGTGCATGGAAAAGACCGGCGCTGCGATCCTGGGTTCCGGCAACATCGGCACGGACCTCATGTACAAGTTGCTGCGAAGCGACACCCTTCGGCCTGCGTTGATGGCCGGTATCGTGCCCGAGTCGGATGGACTGGCCCGGGCGCGTCAGGAAGGGCTGACGACGACCCACGAGGGTATCCATGGGCTTCTGGAGCACGCCGGCGAGTTCGAGATCGTGTTCGACGCCACCACGGCGCGGGCCCATGCCGCCCACGCGCCGCTCTTGAAGGAGGCCGGCAAGGTCGCCGTCGACCTGACCCCGGCGGCGGTCGGACCCTGCGTGATCCCCCTGGTCAATCTCGACGCGCACGTGGGTGAACCCAACGTCAACCTGGTGAGCTGCGGCGGGCAGGCCACGGTGCCGCTGGTCAGCGCCATGGGTGAGTGCGCGCCGGTGGAGTACGCCGAGATCGTCGCCACCATCGCCAGCAAGAGCGCCGGGCCCGGCACCCGGCAGAACATCGACGAGTTCACCGACACCACCGCCCGGGGCCTGGAGAAGATCGGCAACGCCGTGAAAGGCAAGGCGGTGATCGTGCTCAACCCGGCGGAGCCGCCGGTCCTCATGCGCAACACCGTGTATGGCATGCTCCGGCCTGCGGATCCGGAACGGATCCGCAAGGCGCTCACGGACATGGTGGAGCGGATCCAGGAGTACGTGTCCGGTTATCGGCTGCGGGCGGAGCCCCTCGTCGAGGACATGCCGGGAGACAAGCAGAAGGTCACCGTGTACGTGGAGGTGGAAGGGGCCGCGGACTACCTGCCGCCTTACGCCGGGAACCTCGACATCATGACCGCGGCCGCGGTCCGGGTCGGCGAGGGGATCGGCAGACATCTGAGGGAGGGGACCTGGCGCAAGACCGAGGCACGGCACTGAGGGAGACCGACATGAGCGACGACCATCACATCCACATCCTCGACAGCACGCTCCGGGACGGCAGCCACGCCCTGAGCCACCAACTCACCGTGGCCCAGGTGGCGCGGGTGGCGCGGGGGTTGAACGACGCCGGGGTGGAGATCATCGAGGTGTCGCACGGCGACGGGCTCGGCGGCTCCACCATCACCTACGGCTTCTCCAGGCAGTCGGAGTTCGATCTGCTCGACGCCGCCGCCGGAGTGGTGGACCGGGGCAAGCTGGCGGTGCTGCTGTTGCCGGGGATCGGCACCAAGGACGACCTGGCGCGGGCCGCGGACCTGGGCGCGCAGGTGGCGCAGATCGCTACCCACGTCACCGAGGCCGACGTGTCCGAGCAGCACATCGAGCTGGCCAGGAAGATGGGCATGGAGGTCATCGGCATGCTGATGCTCTCCCACATGGGCACGCCGGACAAGATCGCCGAGCAGGGCAGGCTCATGGAGAGCTACGGCGCAGACGTGGTGCTGGTGACGGATTCGGCCGGAGCGCTGCTGCCCCCCACCGTCAGGGAGCGGGTGCGGGCGTTGCGCGACGCCATCGACATCGGCGTCGGTTTCCACGGACACAACAACCTCTCCATGGCGTTGGCCAACAGTCTGGTGGCCATCGAGGAAGGCGCGCGCTGGCTCGATGCCTGCACCTGCGGCCTCGGCGCCGGCTCGGGAAACACCCCCACCGAGGTGCTCGTGGCCGTACTCGAGAAGCTGGGTCAATACGAGACCGGCATCGACCTGTGGAAGATCATGGACGTGGCCGAGGAGGTGGTGCGCCCGTTGATGCAGAAGCCCGTGCGCATCGGACGGACGAGCCTGACCATGGGCTACGCCGGGGTCTACTCGAGCTTCCTGCTCCACGCCGACAAGGCCGCGCAGCAGTTCGGCGTGGACCCGCGGGACGTCCTGGTGGAGGTGGGCAAGCGCAAGGCCGTGGGAGGGCAGGAGGATATCCTGGTGGAGATCGCCATGGGCCTGGCGCGCGAGCGGGAGGAAGCCGGTAGCGCGTCTGTGTCTTCGAGCGGCTCCGGGAAATCGACTTGATCAGGGTGTCGTTCTCTGCTCGAAGGGGTTGAAACATCGAACCCCCGCCGGGGCGATGTGTTTCACGTTGCGGGTCACCACGACGAGATCGTGTACCAACGCGGTGGCAGCAATGAGAGCATCGACCTCCGGCAAAGGGTCGGGGATGCCTATGTGACCCCAGCGTTCTGCTACGGCGCGGTCGACATCAAGAATGCGGTCCCCGAACCGGTCGAGAATGCGATCCAACCACCGTCGCAGGACAAAGGCCGTGGAGGGGTCTCGACGGCGGATTCTCTCGACGCCGTGCCGCAATTCACCCAACGTCAGGACACTCAGGAAGATCTCCTGTGGTTGGCGCCTCCCGAACCAATCGATTACGAGCTGATTCGCTCGCTCGCGTTTCCGCAGTTCGGAAATGACATTGGTATCGATCAGATAGCTCATATCTCAAGCCGGCGCGGGCCGGAACGTGGGTGGTCGAAATCGCTGTCTTCCCCGGCGCTTGGCATGGCGAGTAGGTGATCGATGAAGCTCTCCGGCTCCTTTGCTGACCAAGCCTCGACTTGGTGCATTCCTTTCTCGGACAGCTCCCAGAGACCTCGCGGGGAATCGCTTCGAAGATAACCGTCGGTTTTCAGCCCGTTTCTGGCCCAGCAAGCAGCATTCCACCATCGAGGATCGCCGGTCGAAACAGGTTCGTAATCTCCGGACCGCAAGCGCGGTGCGAGGCGCTTCTCCAGAACCGGGCGCAACTCGTTCACACGCGCCTTGCCGCCCATCTCATAGAGGGCCTCTAACAACGGTCGGCGAAACTCCATCTCCGGCAGCTTGTCTTGTTTATTCCCTTGGCGTGGGGGTCGGACGGCTTCCGGCTTCTTCGGCCTCAATGGGCTCCTTGGCGAGTCCAACGTCTTCTCCGCTGTGTCCAATACCTTGACGAAGGCTGTTTCCGTGGTGTCTTCAAGCGGTTCGGCCCACTTCTTCAGGCGTTCCATCGTCTCGTTTGAAATACGGATGACCGGCATGGCATGGCCTCCATTCAGAAAATTACATTGTAACCTTGTAACAATTTTCTCGATCTGTCAAGCGGCATCGCATACTCACGCCCCCTGGATGCCCACCTTGAGCCCGAAGGAGCGCGCGACAAGCGCGACGCCGGTGGTGAGGAGCACGATGAACAGGACGGTGATGCTGGCGGCCTCGCGGTAGCCGCCGGCGATCTGGTCCAGGGCCAGCAGTGCCAGGGTGCGGGTTTCGGACGTGGCCAGCAGGATGACGCTGGATGCGGTGCGGGCGGCGAACAGGAACTTGAGGACGCCGATGAGCACCATGGTCTGCGCCATGAGGGGCAGAACGATGCGGAAGTAGGTGCCCCAAAACCCGGCGCCGGAGGTGAGGGAGGCCTCCTCCAGTTCCCGGCCGAGCTGGATGAAGTTGGCCTTGAGGACCTGGGTGGCCAGGGTGATCCCTCCCATCATGGAGGCGATGACCAGCAGGAAGAGGCTGCCGTAAAGCGGCCGGAAGAACGGCGTGCCCAGGAACATCCACAGAAGCCCGAGGCCGGCGAGGACGCCCGGGACGGCCGAGGGCAGCCAGCAGACGGAGTCCAGGATACTCCTTCCGGGAAGTCTCGTGCGCACGATGATGTAGGCGATGAGGGAGAACAGGACCGGCCCCACCACCGCCGAGACCACGGCGATGATCAGGGTGTTCTTGAGCGCCAGCATCAGCCTCGGGTCGCTGAAGGCGACGCGCCAGTATTCGAGCGTCCAGGTCTGGGGCAGGTCGAAGAACCCGAAGCGGACCATCAGGCTGCCGCCCAGGGCGCTCAGTATGGGCACCCCTACCGCCAGGAAACAAATGAGACCCATCCCCCCGGCCACCAGGTACTTCCAACGGCCAAGGTTGATCAACCTGGGTTTGAAGTGACTGGTGACGGTGGTGTACTGGCGCGAGCCGATGAGCTTACGCTGCAAGGGGATGAAGACGGCCAGGAACACCAGGATGATGCTGCCCAGGGCCGCGGCCTGGTTGGTGAGCGGCGGGTCCTGCCTGGCCAGATCCACGATCATGGTGGAGTAGACGAAGAAACCCCAGGGCGTCCCCAGCAGGAGTTCGGTCTCGAAGGATTCGAACAGCCGCACCAGGCTCAACAGCAGCACCACCACCAGAATGGGGGTCATCACCGGCAGCGTCACCCGGAACATGGTGCGCAGCGTGCCGGCGCCGCACAGCAGGCTCGCTTCCTCCATGGCCGCGTCCATCCTGCGGAACGCCGGCGTGAGCAGCATGACCTTGGTGTCCAGGCCGCCGATGGCATGGACCCAGATGATGCCCCAGAAGGAATAGATGTCGAAGGGCATCACCCCCAGGAGATTGTCGAACCAGGTGTTGACCAGACCGAAGTCCGGATCCAGCAGCAGCATCCAGCCGTAGGTGGTGGCCACGCTGGGCAGCATGAAGGAGATCCAGAAGAGGAACTCGAAGCCGTGCGCAAAGGGGGTGTTGGTGCGGGACAGGATCCAGGCAAGGAAGATCCCCACCGGGAAGACGATGGCCTGGCGCACCAGGGTCAGGTTGATGGTGTTCCACAACGCCTCCCTGACGCCGTATTCGGTGAACGCCTCCTTCCAGGCGCCGAGGCCCCACCGTGCCGGCTCGCCAATGGTGGCGATGTTGAAGCTGTTGATGAGGATGAGCGCCAGCGGGTAGAGGATGTAGAAGCCCATGAACCCGATGAGTACGATCATCAGGAACAGGCCCCAGTTGAGCGGCGTGATGCGCGCTCGTGGCGCGGCGTTCGCGGCAGCGCTATCGGGCCGGGGCATGTGGCGCTCGGGCTCGCGGGTTCAAGGGCGCAAATACCGGGAGATGGCGCCCGCGGCTATTTGTCTTTCTTCTTCTTTCCCGCCTCCTTCACGAGCTTCCAGTAGAACTTGGTCACCGGTCTCGGATCGAGGAAGCCGAGCATCTTGTAGGTCCGCCCGTCAATGCGTTTGGCCGAGGCCAGCACGTTGTCCTTGCCAATGTCCGTGCGCATGGAGTTGGAACTCTCCACCACCACCTCGTTCATCACCCGTTGCCAGGTGGACTGTCCTTCCCGGGACAGGAACCAGTTGGCGAAGACTGCCGATGCGTTGGGGTGGGGCGCGTTCTTCAGGTACGCCAGCACGCTGCTGTTGCCGCTTCCCAGAGCGCCGGCTTCCTTGATGCGTTCGGCCGGGTAGAGCGCTACCGGCAGGCCCTGTTTCTGGGCCTTCTCGATGTCCCGGCACATGAAGCACAGGGGATACTTGCCGCGGGCGAGCCAATTGGTGGCCTGGCGCCGGTCGCGGGAGATGGTCAGGTCCATCTCCTGAAAGAGCCGTTCCAGGAACTTGGGACCCACGTCGGGGTTGTAATAGAGCGTCAGCATCGGGGTGGGCACCGAACGCCCCCGGCCATAGCTGTAGAAGCCGAGCTTGCCCTTCCACTTCGGGTCCAGGATGTCCCAGAACGAGTCGATGCCTTCGAGGCTCTTCAGCAGCTTGGTGTTGTAGGCCATGCTCGCGGTACCGGGGGTACCCTCGTAGAGGAAGATGTACTTGCCGTCGGGGTCCCGGTAGTGGTGCCGTCCGCCGTACCAGCCGGAGGTGTCGGTCACCTCGGGCAACATAAGCAGGGACTCGATGGGTGCGAGGAACTTGGCGATGTAGGCCGTCCGCGCCGCGTTGGGGCCGTAGGAGAAGATGTCCACCAGATACTTTCTTGCCCTGCGCTCGGCGATGATGCGCTGCATGACCTCGGAGTGGCCCGATACGCTGACCACCTTGATCTTGGGGTAGCGCTTCTGGAAGCCGCCGAGGATCTCGGGATGCGTGATCTCCTCGCCGCCGTAAATCGTGACCTGTCCCTCGGCCCGCGCGGCCGCCAACGTCTTTTCCCACCGGGCGCCGGCGTCCGCCGCGGCGCCGTAGGAAGCGAGAGCCAGGACGCTGAAACAACCAAGTGAAACCACCAGGACGCCTAAACGAAATCTCGGGTTCATGAGCATGTTCCTCCTTCGAGTCGTCCGGCTCGCCTATTTCTTCTTCTTGTCGGAGAGCAGCTTGCCCTTGCCGGTCACCCGTACGGACAGGGCCAGCAGGCCGGGTTCTTCGGGGTCGCGTTCGACCGTCACCCGGACCTTGTCCCTCACCTCAAGGTCGGCGACGGAGATATCCTTCCATGCGCCGTCCTTGCCTTTCTGTATCCGGGTCGTGTCCGCGACGCCGATGTAGGCCTTCCGGATCCTGCCCTTGCCCCCGCGTTGGTACTGGTACTCAATGGACCCGGGCCCGACGCTGCTGATGACCAGCTCCATCTCTTTGGTGCTTTTCCCGCCCTTCTCTTTCGTCTGGGCGTCAGCGCTCCCCGCGGCCAGCACGGAGAACAGAAACAGAACTGCGAATGTCGATAAGAACGTTCTTTTCACGTTACCCTCCGCGTTTGCATGAAGTCTGTAGACCGCAAGAACGAGCTCCCTGGGAATACTTCAGAAGTCCATTTGCAATTGAGTAGAGATTCCATGGCTCCGGTTTTCGTCTTCGTATTCCAGGCCGAAGGCAAGTTGTGCGCCCCCTTGAACGGGCAGGGCATAGCCCAGAGAATAGCGCGTCGCCGGTCGGGTGCGTAAATCGATCACCGCCTGCCGCTGCTCCAGAGACTGCGAGTGTCCGCGGTAGAACGCATCGACGAAACTGCCTCCGGTCGCCAGGAGATGGTCGATCCGTATCTGTCCGTCTCTGCCCCGCGTTTTCTGGCCGACGGAAAACCGCAGGGTATCGTCGTCCCGGAGTGTATTGCGCCCCTGGACACCCATCGACCATCCTTCCGCTCGCAGCCCGGATATGCCGGACAGCATGCCGCCGGTCACGGAGACTTCTCCGGAACTGTGTTCGTATCCGGCGAACCCGCGCCAATCCTCACCCAGAGGACCTGACAAAACAAACTTCTTTCGGCGGGTTTCGGTTCGTGTGTTTCCGAGCGCGCCGAACGTCGAACCCCAGACACTGCGGCTTTCGTCGATGTGCGAGAGCTCCGCGGCAAGGTCGAACCCACCGCGCGCGTACCGCCATTGCAAGCCGAACTGATGCCACGGCGTCCGCCGCGATTCTTGCCCGCTGAACGCGACGAACGGCCGCATGCCATCGCCCTGCATGTGCAGCACCACGGCCCCTCCGGCGCGGTCGAAGAAGGGGGGAGACACGGGGTTGGCGGCCTGGAACGCGCCCCATTCCCGCCATGCCGACTTTCCGCAACCGCCGCACAGGTCGTGACTCAACCGCCAGCGGCCGAGCATGCCGGTGGAAAAATCCATCCCCACGGCGTGAAGGTCCCTGGCTTCCTGGCCGAGGTCGGCAAACAGGAGGGAATTCTCGACGCGGTAGCCGCTTGCCGGCGCGAGCATGTCCCTGGCGGCGTGACCCAACGCGCGGGAGGGAGGAGGAGCCTCGATGTTGACGATGCCGGATAACTTCATGTTGTAATAGGCGCTGCCCACGCCGCCTACGGCGACCTCGACCGCCTGCATCCTCTCACCCGCGTGAGCGAGGGCGGGAGACAGGGTTACGCGGGCGTTCCGTAGCTGAACCCCCGCGCCTCCACCGGCGACCGAATACGGCAGGTTGACCGTCCCCTGCCTGGTAATCGCCCTTCCGAGATTCAACCGTCCCCAGCCATAGACCGGATCCGGCTCGCGGGGGTCACTCACCCGTGTCCCAAGCGGGTCCGCGGAGTCGAGCAGCAGGGCTTGCACGACCTCCATCGGCATGCTGGACAGCCGGCTCTTGAGGACCGCCAACGCCCCGCTCACCATGGGGGCGGCAAATGAGGTGCCGCGGACCCTTCCGCCGGGGAGAATTTCGAGATCGTCCCCCGGCGCCATCAGGCACCAGTTTCTTGCGGCGCCGCATCCGTTGGAGAACGAAGCGATCTCGCCGTCTTCGTTCATTGCCGCGACGACCAGCCATTTCCCGAGCAGTGCGGGCGCGAACAACGGCGCCTCGGTCCATCCTCCCCCGGAGTTGTAGTCGACACAGTTGTCGCTGCCGCAGTCCATGCCCCACAAATCCTTGAAGGGGGTAGTATCGCCCTCACGCGTGAACTTCTCCATGAATTCCGTGGCGGAGACCGATTCTCCCCATACGTCTCTCAGTTCGCAGCCATCCTCGTCCCGGAAGTTTTTCCCGCACATGTTAATCTGGTTGTTGACGGCGTTCCATCCTTCGTTGCTGGCCGCCCACACCGCCACGATGTCCCTGTTCTCGAGTTCTCTCGCGGCTTGGGCGAAATCATGTCCGAAAGAGCCGTCCTCGCGGAGAAGAGGATTGAAAACGGGCAAACCCTGGGTCAGCCATACCCCGGGCCTTCCCTCGTACGTTCCCCAATAGCTTCGCGGTGTTCCGATGCTGAAGTTGATGACATCAGCGCCGTTGGCAACCGCGTACTGGAGCGCCGCGGTCGGTTGCCCGCCGCCGGACAGCGCTATCGGCATTATCGAGGCCGAGGGCGCGACTCCATGAACGTTTTTCGTGCGGATCGGGGCGTCATGGTCGGGCGCATTGTCGACCGTTACCTTGAAGTTCTCTCCGGTATTGGCCCTCGCTCCCGCCGCGATCATGGCGACATAGGTGCCATGCACCGTGGACTCGTCGGTCTCGGTCACGCGCGCGTCGTCGTTGATCAGGTGCTTCGGCGCGATGATTCTGCCCGCCAGATCGGGATGGGTGAGGTCCATGCCGTCGTCCGCTACCGCGATGGTCACGTCCTGGCCAAAATAGCCGCGCTGGTAGGCCGCATGCGCGGAAATGCTCTCCAATCCCCAATGTTCCCGGTATTCCTCGGTCCGGTAGTCGTTTCCATCCGACGGCGCGGGAGCGCCCAGGTCCACCGGCCGGAACTCGAGTCCGACGGGGTTCGGTGTGCCGGGTCCGACCGGGTCCGGTGTGCCAGGTCCGACCGGGTCCGGTGTGCCGGGCGCCCGGGCTCTCTCCGTAGAGGAACCGCTGCAGGCCGCCAGGAGCACAAGGCAAGCCAGGAGCACAAGGCAAGCCGGCAACGGAACCGCGCCGCACCGCTTCCGTCGATGGAGCAAGCGCCGCGAGCAACCGGGGCGTAGGTCGTGTCGTCTCATGTTTTCTCTTGTCGTTCGTCTGTGCGGAAAGGGCGCGCCGGCGCCCGGTGTGCTACGTCATCGTGTTCCCGACGTTTCTCGAGGCGTGCTCTCACAGCCTGCTCCCCCGGTTGTCGAGTTAGAGCACATTCGTTTCGGCGCCGTCAAGGATGGAGCACTGCAAGACGTGCGTCTTTCCCGCGAAAGCGTCCTGTCAACCCAAAGCCAAGATGTCCCCTTTGATCAAAGCGAAAATGTCCCCTTGAGAGGTTTTGGAATAGGAGGTTGGAAAGGGCACGGGCGCAGGTTGGTGCTCCAAGGGTGTCGTGGGGTGGCCTGTGGACAACCCCGTCGCCGCCACCCTCGACCGCCGGTTGCCCACAGGCTTCACGCGCTCGCGCGAAGGGGGGCAGGAACGGTCAAGACAAGACAGGGGGAGGGTGTCGAGGAGATACCCCTGGACAGGCCAAGTTCGGTTTGGGCCGGGTGATGATCGCTGGGGTGAGTGGCTGAGACTGACCCATCCCCAGGGGGCTGTGGATGATCAGGCGCAGGGCCATGGGCGGGTTTGAGGCAGCGCAGAGTGGCAACCGCTCACGCCGTTGCAGTCCCCCTCCCCTGGCTGCGGCACCGGAAGCCCCTGAGGCCAACCCTTCCGCTCCGAGAGGCGGGGGGCGGGGGGTCAGCGGGGAGCTTGCGAGACGGGAGAGGAGGGGGAGTGTCTCCAGCGGTTCCAGGGGTGGTCTGGGGAGGGTTTGTACTTGGGGCGTTTGCGTTGGAGCCCACGGGCGGTGTCGACGGTTCGGTGGAGGCTCTTCTCGGCGTCCACCGGGATGGGAGTTGGGCCTTGGGCGAGGAGGCGGTAGTCGAGGGTCTTGCCCTGACATAACAGGGTGACGCGACCGTCGAAGTCCTCGCACACGGTGACGGGGCTTGATCGCAGGCGGTAGTCCTTGCCTTGGTTCAAGACCTGGTATTCCCTGTTGCGGTATCTCAGGGTGAGGTTGCGGCTCAGCTTGCGGGTGGAGTGGCAGCTCACGATGAGGTCGAGGGAATCGGGGTCGTGCAGCACTGGGCGGTGGGCGTCGTGGGGGTTGTGGGGCGGGCGGGCGAAGCGGCGGTTGTGGTCAGCCATGTACTTGGGCACGAAGGCATTGGCCTCGTCGATGGAGTGGATGCCGCAAAGGCGCAACCCCATGACCAAGCGGTCCTGGAGGGTCTCGTTGGCCCGTTCCACCCGGCCCTTGGCCTGGGGGGTGTTGGCGTGGATGGGTTGGATGTCCAGGGTTTGAAGCGCCCGGGTGAACTGAGTCCGTTCGCCCTCGCGGTCCTGTTGATTGACCCGGAAGATGCTGTGCTTGTCCGAGTAGACGGCCACGGGACGACCGTACTGGTCCAGATACCTGCGCAGGGTCCTCATGTAGGCTTCGGTGGTCTCGGCCTCGACGAAACGCAGGGCCATGAGCCGGCTGGTGGCGTCGTCGATGAACACGATCAGGGTGCACGACGGCCCCCGCTCCTCGAACCATCGGTGCGGCGAGCCGTCGATCTGTACCAACTCGCCCACGGCCTGCCGCCGGGGACGGCTGTGATGCACCCGCATCCCCCGGCGCTTCTTCGACCGCCACAGCCCCGCTGCCGCCATCCACTTGCGCAAGGTCTCCACCGACACCCGGTAGCTGTGCACCTCCCACAGCTTCTCCCAGGCCAGGGTCGGTGAAAAATCTTCGTAGCGCTCCCGCACCACCGCCAAGATCTCTGCCCGAACCTCCGGCGCTATCGCGTTGCTGGCCTTGCGCCCCCGATGCCCCGAAATCAGCCCCTTCGCCCCCAACTCCCGGTAGCGCCGCACCAGCCGCTTCACTTGCCGCACACTCAGCCTCAACCGCTCCCCCGCTTCCCGTTGCACCAGCCGCTTCCCCACGACCTCCCGGATCACTTCCAGCCGGTCCACCTCGCGCAGGGTCATCCCCTCTTCTGGCTTCGCCATCCCTTGCCCCCCTTCCTCAAAGGGGACATCTTAGCTTTGCTCAGTAGGGGACATTATCGCTTTGCTCTAACACCCGCGAAAGCGTCCTTGACAGCTTTGGAAGGTATCTAGTAATGCTGGGCTGCCTTTCGGCGGGACTTTGGAAAGACCCCGGCAGGAAGAATACATGCTCTGGTACGATCTTCGCGCCTATCTGAACAGGCTGGATGAGTCGGGCGAGCTCCAGACGGTGCTCGGGTGCGACTGGCGGGAGGAGATCGGCGGCATCACCGAACTCGTGACGGAGGAGAGGGGAGCGGCGCTGCTGTTCGACGAGATCCGCGACTACCCCAAGGGCTATCGGGTTGCCGCCAATCTGTTCAACACGCCCAGGCGCACGGCCACGGCGCTGGGTATCGCGCTGGAGCCCTCCATCGACGGTGTGGCCGAGCGTTTCGCTCGCAAGCTGAAGGACTTTCGTCCGGTGGCGCCGGAGGAAGTCTCCGACGGCCCGGTCCTCGAGAACGTGCTGACCGGGGCCGAGGTGGATCTCTACAAGTTCCCGACGCCCAAATGGCACGAGAACGACGGTGGACGCTACATCGGTACCGGCGTCTGCGTCATCCAGAAGGACCCCGATACGCCGTTCGTCAACTCCGGCGCCTATCGCGTGGCCGTCCACGACAAATCCACCTGCACCATCTTCATCGAGCACGGGAAGCACGGCGACGTGATCCGGCGCAAGTACTGGGAGCGCGGTGAGAAGTGTCCGGTCCTCGTCTCCGTGGGCCAGGAGCCGGTCTTGACCGCGCTGGGGTCGTCGAGCATCTACCGCACGCCCCAGGGGGTGTCCGAGTTCGAAGTGGCGGGACATCTCCACGGCAGCCCCTATCCCGTCATACGGGGCGGCGTCACCGGGTTGCCCATGCCGGCTACCGCGGAGATCGTCATCGAGGGTTTCATCCCGTCTCCGGACGGCGACGGTCTCTTGCCCGAGGGGCCTTTCGGCGAGTGGACCGGCTACTACGCCCATGGCCGCAGGCCGGAGACCCGGATCGAGGTCCAGGCCGTCTATCACCGCAACGACCCGATCATCTTTGGAGCCTCCCCCACCAGGCCCGTGGGATGCGACTACTTCGCCAGTTTCGGAGGGGACAGTCTCGAAGCCGGGCAGCGTCTGGAGAAGGCCGGCATCCCCGGCATCGGCCGCATCGTGGCGCTGGCGCGGCCGCACCTCTACGCCGTTGCCGTGGAACAGATGTACCGCGACCACGTCAGCGACGTGATCAAGGTGCTCGTGCCGGGAGGCGACCGCTACAACGGGCATCAGACCTGGATCATCGTGGACGACGACATCGACGTGGCCGATCCCAGGGAAGTGCTGTGGGCCGTCGCCAGCCGATGCCGTCCCGAGAGCGGGGTTCAGGTCATCCCCGGCACCGCGGTCTGGCAATTGGACCCGCGGATACCGCCCGAGGAGCGGTCGAACCCGGACGCGGCCCACGGGCGCGCCTCCTATACGGCCCACAACCTGGTGATCGATGCGTGCCGCCCCTATGACTGGATCGACACGTTCCCGCCGGTGTGCGTCAACGGCCCGGACCTGCGGCGGAAGATCCGCGCCAAGTGGGGTCATCTGCTATCGCGCTGACCGGGGAAGATCGGCAGACATGGCACGGGCACTCCGGCGCACAGTGATCGAAAAAGAAGCCAAGTCGGGTTTCAGACCGGCCCGAGCCCGCGTCGCGCGGAAAGCGCGACAACGCGATCCCCGGACAGCAGGAGCGATGAATGGACCAGGGCGAGAATGAAGTGCTGACACGGACCGACCGCGGCACGCCCTGCGGCGAGCTCATGCGCCGCTACTGGCAGCCCGCGGCGCTATCCGAAGAGCTTCCCGCGGGCGGACCGCCGCTTCCCGTACGGCTGCTCGGCGAAGACCTCGTCATGTTCCGCGACGGTCGCGGCAGGCCGGGGCTGCTGGGGGTCCACTGCTCGCACCGCGGCGCCGACCTGAGCTACGGGCGCCTGGAGGACGGCGGACTTCGCTGCATCTATCACGGCTGGCTCTACGATATCGAAGGGCGCTGCCTGGATCAGCCCGGGGAGCCCGGCGGCGGCGAGCACCGCGACGCCATCCGCCAGCCGGCCTATCCGTGCCGCGAGAAGAGCGGGGTGATCTTCGCCTACATGGGCCCCGGCGAGCCGCCGCTCCTGCCCCACTACGATTGGCTGACGGTGCCGGATGACCACGTCGCGCCGGCCAAGCTCTTCAGCGAATGCAACTACCTCCAGGGCAACGAGGGCAACATCGACATCTTTCACAACAACTACCTGCACTTCATGAAGCGTGACCTTTCGGCCATGAGCGAGACCGAGGTCCAGGGCATCCGGGACCGCTTCGGCGACGTGGAAAGGGTTTCGGGGCGCGGGCCGTCGCCGGGGACGGAACGGACCCACGCCCAGTTGCTGGACCTCGGGATTCGCATCTGCAAGGTGCGGCGCATGGACGCCGAGAGAAGCTACATCCGCGCCGCCACCTTCGTGCTTCCGAGCATGACCGTCATTCCCGGCGGGAGCATCAACTGGCACGTGCCCATTGATGACACCCATCACTGGAAATACATCATTACCTTCAGCCGCGAGAAGGCGCTGGACAAGGAGACCGCCACCATGCGGGCGAGCGAGTGGGCGCCCGCGCCGGACTACCGTCCGCTGGTCGGCAAGGCCAACCGCTACGGACAGGACCGCAGCCTCATGCAGGACCAGGTCTACTGCGGCATCGACTACCCCAACCCGATCCAGGACCTCTGCGTGGTGGAGGGCGCGGGACGGGTCCAGGACCGGACCAACGAGCATCTGGTGGAGTCCGACGTCCCCGTCGTGGCGTCGCGCAAGGTGCTGATGAAGGCCATCCGGGACGTTCAGGAAGGGATCGATCCGCCCCACGTGATACGCGACCCCGAGGCCAACCGGTTTCCGCAGATCGTGGCGACCTTTGGCGTGATCCCGAGCGCGACCCCGTGGCAGGACCACCTGGAGCAACTCGTGTCGGAAGGGCAGGGCTGGCAAACCCTGGCAACCCGATGAGGGACCGCGGACAGGACGCTACGCTACGGCTGGGGATTGCCGGTCTGGGCATGGCCGCGGCCCGGATTCTCCCGGAAATCGCGCCGCTGCCCTTCTTGCGGCTGACCGGCGCTGCCGACCTCCGCAAGCATGCCCTCGACCGGTTCGCGCAGGAGTTCGGCGCCCGGGTCTACGGGACAGTGGAGGACCTGTGCGAGAGCGACGACGTGGACGCGGTATACGTCGCCACCCCCCACGAGTTCCACGCGCGACACTCCATCGCGGCCATGGAGCGGGGCAAGCACGTCATCGTCGAAAAGCCCATGGCGCTGTCGCTGGACGAGGCCGAGGCCATGAACGCCGCGGCCGACAGGCACGGGGTCAAGCTCATGTCGGGTCACACCCACAGCTTCGATCCGCCGGTGCGGAAGATGGCGGAGGTGGTGGCCGGCGGCGGGTTGGGGGATCTGCTGATGATCTCCACCGCCTACTACAAGGACCACATGTACCGGCCCTTCTCCGACCACGACATCCGCATGAGCCGCGGCGTGGTGCTGAACCAGGGCCCGCACCAGTTCGACATCGTCAGGCTGATCGGCGGGGGGCTCGTGCGCAGCGTCCGGGCCATGGCGGGCATCGGGGACCCCACGCGGCCGGGCGAAGGGCACTACGCCTGCCACCTCGAGTTCGAGGACGGTGTGCCGGCGAGCCTCGTCTACAGCGGCTACGCCTACTTCGACACGGGCGAGCTGGTCTGGGGCATCGGCGAGGGCGGCCTTCCCAAGGACCCCGACAGGCACCCCAAGGCCCGGGAGTTCTTCCGAAGCCTCGGCGCCGGTCCCGAACGCAGCGAGGGGCTCGAGGGCCGCCTCGAGGGGAGGCGCTACGGCAGCGGCGCGGTCTCCGGCAGCGCCCACGAGACGGCGCCCCCGCATCAACCCTTTTTCGGATTGACCATCGTCACCTGCGAGAAGGGCGAGATCCGGCAGTCCAGGGACGGCCTCTACGTCTACGATGACCGCGGCCGCCGCGAGATGCCGGTGGAGCGGGGGGCTCGCGGGCGCGAGGCGGAGCTAAGCGAGTTCCGCGACGCCATCGTCCACGACCGGCGGCCTTTTCATGACGGTCGTTGGGGCGAGGCGACCCTCGAAGTCTGTCTGGGAGTGCTGCAATCGGCGCAGGAACGGCGCGAGGTGTACATGTCCCATCAGGTGCCGGTGACCCATTAGGCGACGAATCTCAAGTCTGAAAGAGGTGATCATGAGTCGAGTATCGATCGTGGATTTGCAGCGTATGAAGGCCGAGAAGAAGAAGATCGTGGTCATGACCGCATACGACTATACGGTGGCGCGTATCATCGACCGGGCAGGGGTGGACGTGATCCTGGTGGGCGACAGCGGCGGCCGGTTCGCCCTGGGCCACGAGGACAGCAACGAGGTCACCATGGACGAGATGGTGATCATGGCCCGGGCCGCCGGCCGGGGCGCCAAACGGGCCATGGTGGTGGGCGACATGCCGTTCATGAGCTATCAGGTGAACGACGAGGAGGCCGTGCGCAATGCCGGCAGGTTGGTTCAGGAGGCCGGCGCCCAGGCGGTCAAGCTCGAGGTGGGCAGCGAGTACGCCGGCACCGTCGCCGCCATCGTCAAGGCCGGGATACCCGTGATGGCTCACATGGGGAGCACGCCCATGGCGAACATAGGCGCCGGCGATTTTCGCTCGGGCTCGGTTGACGAGGAGCAGGTATGGCGCGACGCCCGGGAGCTGGTCAGGGCGGGGTCGTTTTCGCTGCTCCTTACGGGCATCAGCGCGGACCTGGGGGAGCGCATCACCGAGGAGGTAACGGTTCCCACCATCGCCGGTTTCGGCGCAGGGGACAACTGCGACGGTCAGATCGGCGTCACCCATCCGACCGTGGGTCTGCACCCCGACGAGCTGGACCGGCGCAAGTCCAACTACGGCCCGGTGGCGGTGGCGCTGTTGGACGCCGCGGAGAAGTTCACCCAGGACGTTCGGGCCGGCAAGCCGGTACGCTCCAGGCGCGACAGCGGCTGACGCGAGGCCAGAGGGAGGGAGCAGCGATGTCGGATGCACGGCCCGGTTTCGATGAATGGTACGTCAAGAGCTCCTACCAGGCATTCGTGAAACGGGAAGGGGTTCCGCTCTACGAGGGCAGCGCACTGGAGAACCTCGGCACGCTGGAGCTGGGCGACTGGGAAAGGCGGGGCGGCAAGGCCGCCTACACGCGTCTGGGGGAGCAGGAAAACTACAGCCTCCAGATCGTCGAGATACCCCCCAAGGGCGAGCTCAAGCCCGAGCACCACATCTATGAAGCGATCATGTACGTGATGCAGGGGCGCGGCGCTTCCACCCTCTGGCAGCCGGGGGAAAAGAAGCATACCGTGGAATGGGAGGAAGGAGCGCTGCTTTCCATCCCCCTCAACGCCTGGCATCAGGAGTTCAACAGCTCCGGGGACGAGCCTTGCCGGCTGCTCTTCGGCACCAACGCCGCGCACGTCATAAACCTCTACCATAATCTTGATTTCGTCTTCGACAACCCCTATTCATTTACGGATCGCTTCTCCGTATCGATGCCGGACTTCTTCACGGACGAGGGACGGCAGTGGAATCTCAGGCTCTTCGAGACCAACTTCATTCCCGACATCCGGACCTTCAGGCTCGACCCCTATCCCGAGCGCGGCAACCGCACGGCCATCATGCGCCTGTCCATGGCGAGCTGTTCCATCGGGATGCACATCATGGAGGCGTCGGAGGGAACGTACGTGACCGCCCACCGGCACGGCGCGGGCGCGCACGTCGTCGTCATCGGCGGCGAAGGCTACGAGCTGTTGTTCATGCCCGGCCAGGAGAAGAGCCGGCGCAAGGTCAGGACCGTTCCCTACGCCGTGGTGGCGCCCCGGACCAACGAGTTCCATCAGCATTTCAACAGCGGCAAGGGGGGGTACCGGATGTTGGCGTTCCGGGGCACCGGGCTGCGCTACGGCTCGGGCCGGAGCTTCCACCCGGCCCGCACCGCCCAGGACACGGACCCCTTCGCCGAGTCGTTCAAGATCCGCTACGAGAAGGAAGATCCCTCCATACGGGAGGAGTACTACGGCGAGCTCGAGAAGAACGATGTGACGGTCCGGCTCGAGCCCCTGGATCAAGGCAGGGGTTAACCCCCGCCCGGCATTGGAGCGTAGCGTATGGCGGCCTTTCGTTCATGGTTCATCCGCTGTAACGGCATCAAGACGCATTTTGTGGAGGCGGGGTCGGGAGATCCGGTGGTGCTGATTCACGGCGGCGGCCCCGGCGCCTGCGGCGAGCACAACTGGCAGCACAACATTCCGGCGCTGGCCGAGCATTTCCACGTCTTCGCGGTGGACCTCATCGGCTACGGTCTCACCGACAAACCCCCCATCGAATACACCTACGAGGCCAAGGTCGATCAGATCGCCGGATTGGTCGATACCCTGTGCTTCGACCGCCTGTCGCTGGGCGGTAATTCCATGGGCGCCTACATCGCGGTGCGTTACGCCCTGGAACACCCCGAGCGGGTGAACAAGGTGCTCATGGTCGCCACCGCCACCGTGGCCAACGCCATGAACATCGGCACCACCACCAGGCGGGGCGCCACGGTGCGACGTTCCGTGGGCCGGGAAGTCACCGAGGAGACCATGCGCGACTGGCTGAGCATGCTGCTCCACAACAAGGACCGGATCACGGACGACCTGGTGCGGCGCCGCGTCGCCTACGGCAATCTTCCGGGCGCCATCGAGGCCCAGGAATCTTACCGGCGGCACAGCGCCAGGATCAGAGAGGACCCCAACCTGCAGCAATGGTTCGACATCAGCGCCCGCCTGCCCAGGGTCACGTTTCCCCTGGCCCTGGTGTGGGGCAAGGAGGACGGCTTCGCGTCTCCGGATCTGGCCGCCGGGCTGAATGCGGCGTTGCCGAACCTGAAAGAGTTTCACCTGGTGGAGCAGTCCGGCCACCAGGTCCAGAACGACCAGCCGGAGAAGTTCAATGAAATAGCCGTGCGCTTCTTTGGCGGCTGATCCGGCGCCGGCGCCGGACCGGCCTTGATGCCGATCTTTCTTGTCGTGTTTCTGTGGACCTTCGGTCACGTATTTCGTATGACGGGGTTGCCTCTCATGCTCTTCGGCAGCGAGAAGAGCCAGGTGATCGGGGTGCTCTTGTGGTTCATGTGGGACGATAGCGGACAGTTCAATGCAGTTTCGGCCTCGGCATGTGTCTCATCCTGTTCCTGTTGCTGACGTCGCTGGTGCTCTACCGCCTGCAACGGGCCAATGCCGTGGGGAGGCTGGTGGACGCTTGACGGCCCGGAGGCGGTGACGACCATGGGCTACTACGCAGATTTTCGCGAGTACCTCGACCGGCTCGAAGAGACCGGCAGGCTGCGCCGCATCGCCAGGACCGTGGACAAGGACCGGGAGCTGCATCCGCTGGTGAAATGGCAATACCGGGGGTTGGCCGAGGAGGACCGCTTCGGCTTTCTGTTCGAGCGCGTGACCGATGGCAACGGACGGCCTTGCAACGGTCAGGTGGCGTCGTCCGTGGTCGCGGCCAATCGCGAGATGTACGCCCTGGCCATGGGATGTCCGGTGGACGAGTTGCACGAGCGATGGTCCCACGCGCTGGACCGGCTCATTCCACCCGAGCGCTTTGCCACCGGACCGGTGAAGGAGGAGGTTCACCGAGGTGACGTTCTCCTGGAGCACGGCGGCCTGCACGAGTTCGGCATCCCCTTCGCCACCAACGGCTGGGAGGCGTTTCCGCGAGTGACCGCGGCTTCGTGCATCACCCGCGATCCGGACTCGGGTCGTCTGAACGTCGGTATGTACAACAGCATCGTCCTCGGCGCCGACCGGGCCAACCTGCGAACGGCGCGGCATCTGCGCCGGCACTGGGAGAAGTGCCGGGCCAGGGGTGTGCCGCTGCCCGCCGCCATCGCCGTCGGCGTTCCGCCGGTGTTGTCGCTGGTGGCTGCCACCAACGTGCCCCAGACCGTCGCCGAGTTCGACGTGGCCGGGGGGCTCATCGGCGAGGCGATCCCGGTGGTGGAGTGCGAGACCTCGGACTTGGTCGTGCCGGCGACCTCGGAGGTGGTCATCGAAGGCACCATCCCCATCGATATCATGGACCTCGACGGACCCAGCGGGGAGAACCGCGGCCACGTCATGCCCGGTCACTGGGTCCACGCCTTCGAGGTGAAGTGCATCACCCACCGCCGCGATCCCATCTGGCACGACGTGATCTGTCAACTGCCGCCCAGCGAGTCCAGCGTCATGCGCTGCGTCAACAGCGAGGGCCACGTCACGGCTCTGCTCCGTGCCCACGGCATCTCCCAGGTCAAGGACGTGGCCTTCCACGACTGCGGCAGCGCCAAGAACCTGTGCGTGGTCCGGTTCCACGACGTTGCGGGAGTGCGCACCCCCAACAGCAAGGTCTGGCATGCCTTGTTTACCGTCATGTCCGTGGATGCGGCCTGGCCCAAGATCGTCATCGGCGTGGACGAGGACATCGATCCATGGGACCTGGATTCGGTCTTCTGGGCCGTCACCAACCGGCATCAGCCGCACCGGGACGTGAAGATCATCCAGGGCAGGAGCGCCGGGTTGGACGAATCGGTGGGGCCCCGGGACGTCCCGGGCGGCATCCGCGGTTATCCCACCTCCCTGGTGAGTCCCCAGGGAGCTTCGGCCATGCTCCTGGACGCCACCCGGAAGTGGCCCAATCCGCCCATCTCGCTGCCGCGCCGGGACTACATGGAGCACGCCAGGGAGCTTTGGGAGGAGCTGGAGCTGCCGCCCCTCAAGCCCAAGGTCCCGTGGCACGGCGTCTCCCTGGGCCACTGGCCCGAGAACGAGGCCGAACTGGTGGCGCTTTCGGAAGCGGGACGCATGGACGAGGCGGCCGCCCGGCTGCTCCGCATGGGCCGTCATCTGGACGGCAACGGAGATGAGGACTGAGGTTGCGCCGGGCAGGGGTGACAGGTTGAGACGGGCGACGGGACGGAGGAATCGTCGATGGGCAAAATCATAGCCGGCATGGCGTCCTCCCACGCTTACGCGCTGGTGGAGCCGACGGGTTGGGACGTGATGCGGGGCCGCACCCGGGCACGGTACAAGGCGCGTTACGGCGTCGAGCCGGAGGTCCATCCCAACGTGGCCTCGGAGACCCCCGACGTTCGGGAACGGGGTTACCGGCCCATCCGCGAGGCGCTGGAATTCTTCCGGCGGCAGATGCAGGAGACGCGCCCGGATGCGCTGATCATCGTCGGGGACGACCAGGACGAGAACTTCACGGAGGACAACCTGCCGCAAATCGCCGTTTATACGGGCGCGGCGATCCATACCACCGAGCGGACCGGCGACGGCTCGCGGTTGCGCGGGCCCAAGTACGCCTGTCACGCGGCGTTGGCCGGCGATCTCGTCAGCGGCCTGGTGGAACGGGAGTTCGACGTCGCCTCCTGCCGTTCCTTTCCCAACGACGAGCTTCTGTCCCACGCCCACGGCCCGATCATGCGCCGTATCCTGCCCGACGTTGGCGTACCGGTGGTGCCCGTGTTCCTCAACGCGATCCACGTGCCGGCCCCCACCCCCGGACGCTGCTACCGTCTGGGGGCGGCCATGCGGGAGATCATCGAAAGCCGGCCGGGGAACGATCGGGTCGCCGTCTATGCGTCCGGTGGGCTGTCCCATTTCACCGCCGGCTATCCCTGGCAGCACTACACCGGGCGCCACGGCGTCGGCTCCATCAGCGAGGAGTTCGACCGCGGCGCGGTGGCGTTCATGAAGGACGGGGAAGGCCACCGGCTCGGGCAGTTGACCTCCCGGGAGCTGCTGGACAACGGCGGAATCGAGATGCGTAGCTGGATCACCCTGCTTGGGGCCGTGGGCAACGTCCCGCCGCGGTTTCTCCACTACCAGCCGTTCTACAGTGCGGTGATGGCCATGGGAGCGGGCTACTGGGAGCCCGACGGGACGGACGCCTGAACGCGCCGGGACGAGTCAACGGCGCGGCAGCGACACGAAAACTGCGGCGGGTAGGGAAGCATGTTGCACGAAGAGAATGAGCGATTGACCCGGGTGGGTCCGGCGACGCCGTGCGGAGAGCTGATGCGGCGGTACTGGCAGCCGGTGGCGTTGTCCGTGGAGTTGCCGGCCGGGGGGGCGCCTCTGCCGGTGCGGTTGCTGGGCGAGGACATGGTGCTGTTCCGGGATGATCGGGGACGCCCGGGACTGCTGGGCATCCACTGTTGCCACCGGGGCGCGGACCTGAGCTACGGGCGGGTGGAGGACGGCGGGTTGCGGTGTATCTACCACGGGTGGCTTTACGACGTCCACGGCAACTGTCTGGACCAGCCCGGAGAGCCCGGCGGCGGCGTGCACCGGGGCGAAATCCGCCAACCGGCATACCCGTGCGTCGAACGGGTGGGCCTGATCTTCGCCTACATGGGGCCGGGAGAGCCGCCGTTGCTGCCCGACTACGAGTTCCTGACGCTGCCGGAGGAGCGGGTCTTCTGCACCAAGCTCTACAGCGCGTGCAACTACCTTCAGGGCAACGAGGGCAACATCGACCTGCTGCACGTGTCGATCCTGCACTACACGGACCGCGACGTCCAGGCGAGCACGGTTCAGGGCGGCGCCAACGGGCTCAGCTCCAGAGGGGGCGCGCCGGGAGCCGAGACCACGGACGCGGAGCTGGTGGACGTGGGCCTGCGGGTCTGCAAGCTCCGGAAGGTCGCGCCGGACCGGACCTACATCCGTTCGGCGACCTTCATCATGCCCAACCTGTGCGCCGTGCCCGCGCGCCAGGAGGGCGGCCGCGGCTATACCGTGAACTGGCACGTCCCCATCGACGACGAGAGCCACTGGAAATACGTGCTCATCTTCAACCGGGAGCGGCCTCTGGACAAGGAAGCCGTGCTGCGCGAGCGCCAGGAAACCGATTCGAGCTACAAGTCGTTGCGCAACAAGGCCAACCGCTACCTGCAGGACCGGGAGTCCATGAACGGGCACAGCTACAGCGGCATCGGCTACGTCTTTCAGGCCCAGGACCTGTGCGTCACCGAGAGCGCCGCCATACAGGACCGGACGCGGGAGCACCTGGTGGCGTCGGACGCGCCCATCGTGGCCTCGCGCAAGGTGCTGCTCAAGGGCATGACGGACGTGGAGCAGGGAAGGGACCCGGCCAACGTGGTCCGGGACCCGCAGGCCAACCGCTTCACCATCATCTCCACCTATGGTTTCCTGCCGCAGGGGATGGGCTGGAAGGACTACCACCGGGGGCTCGAAGGGGAGTCGCGCGGACAGTGGCCGAAACACTGAGACTGGGATTCGTCGGGCTGGGCATGGCGGTGACGCGGATCTTCACCGAGCGCCCCGGCATCACCGATCTGCCGCACATCCGGTTGACCGCGGCAGCGGATCCCCGGCGCGACGCGCTGGCTCGCTTCGAGAACGAATTCGGCGCCGAGGTCTACGACGACGTCGCCGAGCTCGTGAAGAGTCCCAACGTGGACGCCGTCTACGTGGCCACGCCTCCGGAGATGCACGCCGAGCATTCGTTGCTGGCCCTGGAGCACGGCAAGCACGTGATAGTCGAAAAGCCCATCGCCCTCACCCTCGACGACTGCGAGCGCATGAACCGGACGGCGGAGCGGCGCGGACTGAAGCTGCTGGCGGGCCACACCCACAGCTTCGATCCCCCCATCCGGAAGATGAGAGAGATCATCCGGAGCGGCGAGTTGGGCGGCCTCCGCATGGTCAACACCTGGAACTACAACGAGTTCATGTATCGCCCCTGGCCGAGTCAAGAGCTCGTCACCAGCCGCGGCATCCTGTTCAACCAGGCGCCTCATCAAGTGGATATCGTGCGTCTCCTGGGCGGCGGGCTGGTGCGGAGCGTGCGCGCCATGACGGGAGCCTGGGACGGACTCCGTCCGGGCGAAGGCGCCTACACCTGCTACCTGGAGTTCGAGGACGGCGTGCCGGCAACCCTCGTTTACAACGGCTACGGTTTCTTCGATACGGCTGAGCTCTACGGCTGGGTGGGCGAGGGCGGCTACCCACGGGACCCGGAAACCAACCGCAAGATGCGTGCGAACCTGCGCCGTGTGTCGGGTGACGAGGCGGCACTGGAGGAGCAGAAGAACCAGATGCGCTACGGCGCCGGGCAGTCCGGGAACTACCCCGAGATCTGGAACATCTGGGGCAGGGGACACGACGTTCAGTCCCGGCGCAAGCACCAGAAGTTCTTCGGGCTCACCGTCGCCAGTTGCGAGAAGGGAGATATGCGGCAATCCGCGGACGGGATTCTGGTATACGGGGAAGAAGGAAGGCGGGAGGTGGCCATCGAGAACGCCATGGCGGGCCGCCAGGCCGAGGTTCAGGAACTCTACGAGGCCGTGGTCCACCACCGGCCGGTCGCCCACGACGGGCGCTGGGGCGAGGCCACCCTCGAGGTCTGCCTCGCGATGATCCGGTCGGCGGAACAACGGCGCGAGATCGAACTGTCGCATCAGGTGCCGGCATGGGAATAGGCAAGCGGTCGAGGCGGGTTTGAAACGCTTCAGACCCGCACGGCATCGCCGGCCGGTTCACGACCAAGGAGAAACCATGAGTGAAGCCAAGGGACAGATGAGCACCCGTCAGACGCCCTACGTCACCTGGATGCGCTCCCAGGACATCCCGGTGATCGAAGGGTACGGGGTCACGAACCTGCAGGAGCATCCGTTGAAGACCTGGAGCCGCACCGGCGTGCCCACCTCCTTCGTACACATGAGGGGCATGGAAGGCATCACCGGCATGTACGTGATGGAGATCCCTCCGGGCGGTTCCACCACCGTGGACAAGCACCTCTACGAGAAAGTGGTCTACGTGATGAAGGGTCAGGGGGAGACCGAGTACCTCGGTCCCGGGGAGGCCACGAACACCGTCAACTGGAAGGAGGGAAGCCTCTTCGCCATACCGCTGAACACGACCCATCGCATCGTCAACAAGGGCAAGGAGCCGGCTTTCCTCGTGGCCACCAACACGGCGCCGCTGGCCTTCGACCTCTACTACCGGGAGGACTTCATCCACGGCTCGGACAAGGTCTTCGACGACCGGTATGACGGGCGCAAGGATTATTTCGAGCTGGACAAGCGCTCCAGGGATGTCTTCCGGCCCGGCTGGATCTGGGAGACCAACTTCATTCCCGATGCCCGGGCCGTGGAGCTTCCGGTGAACGAACGGCGGGGCTCCGGGTATCTCAACATCCAGTTCGAGATCTGCGAGAACAGTCTCATCGGTCACTTCACCAACTTTCCCACGGGTCGTTACACCAAGGCCCACTACCACGGCGGCGGCGCCATCCTGACCATCTTGAGCTCGGAGGGCTACAGCCTCATGTGGCCCAACGACCTGGGCCCGCGGCCCTTTGCCGGCGGCAAGGGCGACAAGGTGGTGCGGGTGGACTGGAAGGAGGGCAGCGTGTTCAGCCCGCCCACCAACTGGTTTCATCAGCACTTCAACGTGACCGGTATACCGGCGCTGCAAATGGCGCTCCGCAACGGTAGCGCCAAGCATCCCTTCGGGGTCCGCAAGGCAGCCACCCGGGGCGGGGTCTCCACCTCCATCTACGAGGGCGGCACGCAGATCGAGTACGAGGACGAGGACCCCGAGGTACGCCGGATCTTCGACGCGGAAACGGCCAAACACGGCGTGAAGGTCGATATGCCGCGGTTCGGGAGTTAACGGGTGAGGCAGCCAACAGGTGAGGCAGCCAGGGGGCTTGAGCGGAACGTCGCTCCGGGTCGTTCCGGCGAAAGCCGGAATCCACAAAGTCCGGTTTCGGCGATGCCGGGCAGGGAATGAGAGACGCCAATGGTGACGGACCTGAGAACGTTCCTGGAAGAGCTGGATGGCATCGGTGATCTGAAGCGGGTGAACGGCGCCGGTCTGGAGTACGAGATCGGCTGCATCGCCGAGACCGCGTTCCACCGCCGGGGGCCGGCGCTGCTGTTCGACGAGATCCCCGGCTATCCGCACGGGTTTCGGGTGGCCTCCAACCTGGCCAGCACGCGACAGCGCTCGTTGATGGCCATTGGCGCAGACCCCGATACGCCCGAAGCGGACGCGATGCGTGCATGGAAGGCCAGGTGGAACAGCTACCGGGGCATTCCCCCGCGGGTCGTGGACGCCAGTCCGCTGCTGGAGAATGCGCTGATCGGCGAGGATGCAGACCTGAACCGCATCCCCGTGCCGGTATGGCACGAGCTCGACGGGGGGCCCTACATCGGGTCCGGCGTGGCGGTGATACTCAAGGACCCGGACACCGGCTTCGTGAACCTCGGCAGCTACCGGCTCCAGGTGCACGATGGCAAGACCACCGGCCTCTTCTGCGAGCCGGCCAATGACGGGAGCGCGATCCTCCGCAAGTATTGGGACAAGGGTCAGGCGTGTCCCGTGGCGGTTTCCGTGGGACCGGAACCCGTGGTGTTTCTCACGGCCTCGGGGTCCACCGGCTGTCCTCCCGGCGTGCCGGAGTACGAGTACGTCGGCTTCCTGTGCAACGAAGCCGTGGACGTCATCGAGGGCCGGATGACCGGCCTCCCCATCTCCGCCGGATCGGAAATCGCCTTCGAGGGGGAGGTCCCGCCGCCCGAGGCCGAGTCCAGGCGTGAAGGCCCGTTCGGTGAATGGACCGGATACTACATGATTACCTCGGTGCCGGAGCCGGTGATCCGGGTGAGCGCGCTCTATTTCCGCAATGACCCGATCCTGTTCGGCGCGCCGCCGTTCAAGCCGCACCGCGAGTCCTACGCCTTCTCGCTTCCCATGCGCTCCATGACCGGGCTGTGGTCACGTCTGGAGAAGGACGGGCTCCCGGTTACCCGGGTGACGGACCTGGTCAAGATGGGTGCGGTGGTGGTGAGCGTGGACCAGAAGACGCCGGACGACGTGCCGCGGATCATCCGGGCGCTTCAGGAGAGCCGCGCGCCCTGCCGGATCAACATCCTGGTGGACGACGACGTGAACCCCGAGGACCCCATCGAGGTCTTCTGGGCTCTGGGGACCCGCCTTGACGCGGGTGAAGGCGTTCACCGCAGCACCGTGCAGAGCGCCTGGCGGCTGGACCCGTTGCGGACGGCCGAGGAGCGCGAGATCCGGGAGCCGATCCCGTACCGGCGCCTGATCCTCAACGGTTGCCGCCCGTTCGAGCGGATGAAGGAGTTCTCGCCGGTGAACCGGTTCAGCAAGGAGCGGCGCGAAGCCACATGGGAGAAATGGCGCCTGGGAGACTGGCTGCAGGGCGGCCGGTAGCTCGGGGAGACCCTGATTGATGGGTGCAAACCCTCCGAGGCCCGATGACGAAATGAAGGAGCGGGTTTCAGACCCGCTCGTGCCCGGAAGGAGGTCGCATGTTCGCACGAGAGCTCGAAGCATTCATGAAGTACGAGAAATACTATGACGCCGGCGGCGTGCGCACGCGCTGTTTCGAGAAAGGGCAGGGCGATGCCGTGATCCTGCTCCACGGCGGCGGCGGCCACGCCGAGACGTGGGTGCGGAACCTGTTGCCGCTGTCCGAGCATTTCCGGGTCCTGGCCATCGACTATCTGGGGCACGGGTTCACCGACAAGCCCGCGGTCACCTACGACATGGAGGCGTTTTCCAGGCACCTGCTCGACTTCATGGACGCCGCGGGCGTGGAAAGCGGCCACTTGGTGGGGGAGTCCCAGGGCGGACAGATCAGCGTCTATACCAGCCACCATCACCCGGAGAGAGTGCGCAAGCTGGGGCTCATCGTCGGGGGCATTCCCTCCAATGAACACGGTTATACCACCGGCATGAACCAACTCGACGCCCTGACGAAGGACGCCGTGGGCAATCCCACGAAGGAGACCATTCGCAAACGCATGGAGTGGCTGTTCCATGACCCGGCAACGCTGCCCGACGAGCTGGTGGACATCCGCTTGAAGATCTACACCCATCCGGAGTATCGCGAGCGGGTTCAGGGGTTCATCCGAATGCGTGGTTACGACCTGATCCCCAAGATCCCCAAGCTACGGTGCCCCATGCTGTTCTTCTGGACCACCCACAACCCCACGTGTCCCTGGCACGTGGCCGAGAAGGTCCACCAGAGCGTGCCGGGCTCGCGGTTCGTGCTGCTCGACAAGGCGGCCCACTGGCCGCAGTTCGAGCAGCCCGCGGAGTTCAACCGGGTGCTGACGGAATTTCTCTCGCATCACGAGGACGAGATCCTCATCGATACGTACCGGCGCCGGTACTGGTAACCGCAGGGGGGGCCGGTTCCCGGAACCATCCCTGCCACATCGAGCAAGGAGGTAGGACATGAGACGGAATCGCTGGTTTGCCGCCGCCCTCGGGGCGGTCTTCGTGGCCCTGGGCGCGGCCCCGGCCGCAGCCGGACCCTGGGACGATGTCGTGGCCAAGGCGAAGCAGGAAGGCAAGGTCGTGCTCGGCACCAACCTGGGCATGCCCAAGTTTCGCCAGGACGTCACCAAGAAGTTCAAGGCCAGGTACGGCATCGACGTGGAGCTTCGGTCCATGCGCGGCTCGGAGTTGACCGCGGTGGCAAAGAGGGAATGCAGCGCCGGGCGGCCTTCCATGGACGTGCTCGTGTCGGGCAACAGCGAGATCATCGCGCTCTACCCCAAGGGATGCCTGCGGCCGGTCAAGCCCAACCTGCTGTTGTCGTCGGTCACCGACGGCAAGCAGTGGCGCGGCGGCTCGCTGAAATGGAACGACCCGGAAGGTCAGTACATGCTCCAGTTGATCGAGTACGTGAACGTCACCGGGATCTACAACACGGAGCTGCTCGAGCCTGCGGATCTCAAGTCCGTCAAGCAACTTCTCGAACCCAGGCTCAAGGGAAAGATCGCCAGCTATGATCCTCGCCGCGGCGGCGCCGGCAAGGGAGCCGCGTCCTTCTTCCTGGCCATGCTCGGGGACGAATACGTCGTCGATCTGTACAAGGGGCAGGAAGTCGTCTACACCGCCAATCACCGGCAGCTTGTCGACTGGATCGCGCGGGGTGTCTATTCCGTGGGTCTGGGCGCCGTGGCCAGGCAGTTCGATCCGTTGCGCAAGAAGGGGCTCCCCATCGACGTGGTGCGGTTCGACGACCTTCCCGGCAAGCTCACCGGCGGAAGCGGCGTGATCAAGATGGTCAAGGGAGGACCGAACCCCAATGGCGCGGTGGTCCTGCTCAACTGGCTCGCGGACCAGGAAGGGCAGCAGGTGTTCGAGCAGCACGTGCGGCAGAAGAGCCGGCGCCTCGACGTGGACGCCGGCCTCGATGACTACGTCCTTCCGAAGGAAGGCGTCGAGTATCACGACGACTACGCCTACGAATTCTATACCAAGGAGCGTCCGCGGGCACGGAAGCGCCTGGTGCAGCTTCTCGGAAGGTAAGGCGTTGGCAGTTCCGGCGTGAGGCTGCCGCAACCGCGGCTTCACGCCGGGTTGCCCATCGGACTACAGGGTCCCTGGCCGAGGGCGCTTCGGGAAGGATTCTGAAAGGAGCCCGACGTCATGCCGCCGTCCGCCCCCATCGTCAGCGTCCGCAACCTTGTCAAGAGCTACGGCGAAGTGCGCGCGGTGGACGGCGTCAGCTTCGACGTCCACGCCGGCGAGATCCTCGTCATCCTGGGGCCCAGCGGCTGCGGCAAGAGCACCACCCTGCGCACCCTGGCCGGCCTGGAACGTCCGGATTCGGGTGAGATCGTCCTCAACGGCAAGGTCGTGAGCGATCCCCGAAAGGGCATCTTCGTTCCGCCCGAGAAACGCAACACCGGCATGGTGTTCCAGTCCTTCGCCATCTGGCCTCACATGACCGTCGGCGATCAGGTGGCTCTGCCCCTGAAGGTACGCGGCTACCCCAGGAAGGCCCGGCGCGAGCTCGTCGGCAAAATGCTCGACTTCGTCGATCTCGGGGGTCTGGACGCTCGCAACGGCACCGACCTGAGCGGCGGCCAGCAGCAACGCCTTTCGCTGGCCCGGGCGCTGGTCTACGAGCCGGACCTGTTGCTGCTGGACGAGCCCCTCAGCAACCTGGACGCGCAGCTCCGCCAGCAGATGCGGGTGGAGCTCAAGGGCCTTCAGGCCAAACTCAGGGCCACCTTCCTGTTCGTCACCCACGACCAGGTGGAAGCCATGACCCTGGCCGACCGCATCCTTGTCATGCGCGACGGGCGCATCCAGCAGTTGGGGTCGCCCGGGGAGCTCTACAAGGATCCGCAGAACCCGTTCGTTCACGCTTTCCTGGGCAAGAGCATCCACTTCGACGCGGAGCGCGTCGAAGTGGATGGCGCGGCATACGCCCGCCTTGACGACGGCTGCCGGCTGGCGTTGCGGGATGACGGGGTTGAGGGGACCGGCGGGCGGTTGAAGCTCGGGCTCCGTCCCGAAGACCTCGAGCTCGTGGCCGGGTCCCGGGAGCCGCGGCCCAACGAGATACGGGCCGCGGTCCGCAACGTCATCTACCTCGGCGACCGCTACGAGATAGCCCTGGAGACCTGCGGCGTAGAGTTCATCATCTCCCTGGAGGACGACTCGCGGATCCACGGTGACGAGGTATTGCTCCGCGTGAAGGACGAACGGTTGAAGGTATGGCCGGCGTAACGCCGTCTCGAAGGGGGCGTTTCATCCTTCGGGAGTGGAGCCTGGCGACGCTGCTGCTGGCGGCCGCCGGGGTGGTGAGCCTGCCGCCCGTCGTCTTCATCCTCATGAACAGCGTCAACACCGCCGATCCCACCGATCCGTTCGTGTTCGGGCTCGGCGGATGGGTCAACGGTTTCGCCAACCAGCGGACCCTGGACGCCATCGGCTACAGCTTTCTCCTGAGCCTGCGCACGCTCATCGGCATCAGCGCGGCCTTCCTGCTGTCCTGGCTGCTGGTGCGGGTCCGGGTGCCTTGCCGCGGGTTCATCGAGCTGTCCCTGTGGATCGCTTATTTCTTGCCGTCGCTGCCCCTGGCCATAAGCTGGATCCTGCTGGCCGATCCCCACTACGGGGTGCTCAACCGCTTTCTCACGCCCATGGGGATCACGCTGAATCCGTATTCGATCACCGGCATCATCTGGGTCCATCTCACCGCCAGCACCATCCCCATCATGACCATCCTGCTCATGCCCGCCCTGAGGCAGTTGGAAGCGTCGCTGGAAGAAGCGTCCCGTGTGTGCGGCCTGGGGCCCTGGCGCACCTTCCGTTACGTGCTCATCCCGGTGCTGGCGCCGGCCCTGCTGACGGTGTGGCTGGCGGGCGTGATCCGCGGCCTGGAGTCGTTTCAGGTGGAACTGCTGCTGGGTCGCCCGGCCAATATCGAGGTCTTTTCCACGCGCATCTATGACCTCATCACCTGGGAACCGCCGGAGTTCGCCCAAGCCATTACCCTGAGTACGTTCTTCCTCGGGGTGCTGTTCGTGCTGGCGCTGTTCTACCAGCAGTTCACCGCAAGGCGGCAGTACGCCACCCTCTCGGGACGCGGCGCCTCGTTCCGGCAGGTGGACATGGGCTCGGTCCGGTACCTGGTGAGCGGCGTGCTGGTCCTGGTCGTGGGGATCTCCGTGTACCTGCCCATCGGCACCCTCATCCTGGGCTCGTGCATGACGCTGTTCGGCTACTTCGACATCCCGGACCCCTACACCCTGGACCATTGGCGGGCGGTGCTCGAAGATCCGGTGTTCCTGACGTCGGCGAAGAACTCCATCATCCTGGGTCTGGCCACGGCCGTGCTGGGCGTGACCATCTACTGCCTGTTCGGCTTCGCCCTGGTGCGCACCCGCATCCAGGGGCGCGGCGTCGCCAACGTGCTCCTGTGGCTGCCCTGGGCCGTGCCCGGCATCCTCAGCGGCCTGGGCTTCCTGTGGATCTTTCTGACCGTGCCGTTCCTGGTGCCGCTGTACGGCACCCTCATGAGTCTCGTCTGGGTACTGATCGTCAAGGAGGTGCCCATCGGCGTGCACCTGGTCAAGACCAGCTTTACCCAGATCTCCGTGGAGCTGGAGCACGCCGCCCGGGTGTGCGGCTGCGGCTGGTTCTACACGCTGTGGCGCATTACGGTGCCGCTCATCGCGCCGACCCTCATCGCCATCTTCGTCATCGTCTTCATCGCCTCCATCCGCGACGTGGACAACGTGGTCCTGCTCACCGGCGCCTCCACCCGGCCCCTGGCCATCCTGATGATGGAGCACGCCCTCGGCGGGCAGATGGAGTCGGCTTCCATCATCAGCGTGATCCTGGCGTTCTTTGCCGTGGGCGTGGCTCTGCTGATGCGCCGGTTCGGCGGCAGGATGCAGATGTAACCGGGGTTCCCGCCGGGCGCCCCGGACGAGGCTGTTGCAGGGGCGGATTTTCAAACCCGCCCGTGCTCGTTGTTGCGCGGAATCACCGGCTGCGCAAGGACATTCATTCGAAGGAGGGAATCATGGCACGACGCAAGATGATCGAGAGCGACAAGCTCGGCTCGCACAACAATCCGATCCCCACCGGGGTCGTCATCGGCAACGTGATCCTGCCGTCGGTCATAAGCGGCGCCGGGCCCGACGGTATCTCGGAAGATCCCGAAGAACAGATCCGCCAGGCCTTCGAGAACCTGAGGAACGTCATGGCGGCCGCCGGCGGCAGCACCGACAACATCGGCAAGATCATTTTCTACCTCAAGGATTTCAGCCACCGGGCGCTGGTCAACAAGGAATGGCTGGCCATGTTCCCGAACGAGGACGACCGCCCGGCGCGGCACGTCATGCAGATCGACGTTCAGGGAAAGACCGTCATACAGCTCGACGTGATCGGCGTCCTCTGAATCCCTGGACGTGCGGTAGAACCGGGATCGAGGACGGAGGGATTCGACCCTTGGTCCCAATACGGGACTATGCTACGATTCGGGCGTGAGGATTATCGCGCTGGCGACCTTGAAGGCCTTTCTCGACGCCGCGCCCGTTCATGCAGATGCCCGGGAGCCGGTGATGGCCTGGTATGGACAGGTCAAGACAGCGGATTGGGCGAACCCGGCGGATGTCAAACGGAGTATCCGCAGCGTCAGTATCCTCAAGGACGGTAGGGCGGTGTTCAACATCGCCGGAAACAAGTACCGGATCGTAGTGTGGATCAACTACCCGTATCGGGTGGTCTACATCCGTTTCATCGGAACGCACCGGATGTACGACGCTATCGATGCGCAGTCGGTCTGAGGGCAGAGCCATGGAAATCGTACCGATCAAGACCAAACGAGACTACCACCGTACACTCAAGGAGATCGAAGGCCTGATGACGGCCAAGCGCAACACGCCGAAAGGCGACCGCCTGGATGTTCTTGTGACGCTGGTCGAGGCCTGGGAGGCACAACATTATCCTCTTGATCTGCCCGACCCCGTCGCCGCCATTCACTACCACATGGAACAGAACGGGCTTGTGGCGAAAGATCTGGTTCCCTATATCGGCGGTCGCAGCCGGGTTTACGAGGTGTTGAACCGCAAGCGCCCGCTGAGCCTCAAGATGATCCGGCGTTTGCACAAGGGGCTCGGCATACCTGCGGAGTCATTGATCAAGGCCGACCCCGAGGCGACGCAGCTTGTGGGTTGACAAGCCGGCGCGCACGGCTTCCCGGTGTTCGTAAAAATCCCGATAACGGGGGAATCCACATGAGCCATGCCTCTCTGGGAGGTTTCATTGCCGCGGCCCGGGCCGCGGGGGACGTCAAGGACGTTCACGGCGCAGACCTCGACACCGACGTGGGAGCGCTGTCGGAGACGTCCGCGCAAAGGGACGGCCCGTTGTTGCTGTTCGACGGGTTTGCCGGCTTTCCCGCGGGGTTTCGCGTCGCCAGCAACGTCTATCGCCACAGCCGTCGCCGCTACGCCCTGGCCCTGGGGATATCCCCGGATGTCCATCCCGTCGAGCTCGTCCGGCGTCTGCGGGAGTTGCGCGCGCGCCAGGTCCCGGCCAAGCCCGAGGAAGTGGCGGACGGTCCCGTCCTGGCGCACCGTCTGGCGGGCGAGGACGTGGACATACGGAAGTTTCCGGCGCCCAAATGGCATTCCGGGGATGGCGGAAACTATATCGGCACCGGCGATCTCGTCATCATGCGAGACCCGGAGACCGGCTGGATCAACTTCGGCACCTACCGTGCCTGCGTCAAGGACAGGGACCGCCTGAGCTTGTGGATCATCAAGCACAAGCGCGGCCGCATCATCGGGGAGAAGTATTGGGCCAAGGGACAGGCTTGTCCCGTAGCCGTGGTCCTGGGCTGCGCGCCGCTCACCCTCATGGCCTCCACCAGCCGCCTCAAGTACGAGCAGGCCGGGGCGCTGCACGGTGCGCCGGTCCAGGTCGTCAAGGCGCCGCTGAGCGGCCTTCCGGTGCCCGCGGAGTCGGAGATCCTGGTGGAGGGAGAGATCCCGTCCCCGGACGAGGAAACCGCTCAGGAGGGGCCCTTCGGGGAATGGCCGGGCTACTACTCCCACAGCGGCCCGGAGTGCGTGGTACGGATCAAGGAGATCTTTCACCGGGACGATCCCATCGTCTTCGGCCACCAGCCCCTGCGCCCGATGCTTTCCTTCGGCAGCGACCTTCCCGACAGCGCCGCCCGGGCATGGGATCATCTGGAGCGTGCGGGCATCACCGACGTCACCGGAGTCTGGGGTCATTGCCACGGCCTCATGCTGGTCATCGCCCTGCGGCAAAGGTATGCGGGGCACGCGAGGCAGGCCCTGATAACCGCCAACGGCATCGCCGCGGCCGGAAGCATGTTCGGCTACTTCGTGGCAGTGGACGAAGACGTCGATCCGTCGGACCTCAAGGACGTGCTGTGGGCCATGTGCACCCGGACCAATCCCGCCACCTCCGTCAACCTCCTGCACGACGCCTGGACCAGCGACCTGGATCCCCGGTTGACCCCGGAGCAGAAACATTCCGGCGATTTCACCATGGGCCGGGTGCTCATCGACGCCTGCAAGCCCTTCCACTGGAGGGATTCGTTTCCGGAGCCCAACGTCTTCTCGCCGGTGGAGAAGCAGGCGCTGGAGAAAAGGTGGGCGTCGCTGGTGGCGGAGATCAGCGCCTGGAGCAGACCATGAGGTGGTTTCCCTTATCGGGCTCTTTCGGGTTTTGGTGTGGACGCCGGACTTCAATTGCAGGAAAACCATGCCGTTGATGCGTCATCCCACATGCGAACGACCATCGATATCGACGACGAGCTCTCATGATTGAATACGATTGTGAGTGGGTGACGTTGGACCGTGGTTTCACGGCTTACTCCGCCAGTCTTCTGCCAATGTCCAGTCCTTTGACCCTGGAAGCTGCAACTGCCAATCTCGCCATCCGTTACGCGAAGTGTTAGTGAGGGCTTCTGACGCGGTAGAAAACGACTTGAAAGAGCCTCGGTCATCGGTCAGAACAAGTCTGCCATCTTCAATGACACCGGAGAAAATCTTATTTTTGTACTCAAACCGAGCTTGGGTCCCGTCGGGTGGAAGTCCGGGGCTTGCACCCACTTTTATTGGTGGGTGTTCCTCCCACCAAGTACGGAATGTATCAACATCGGATTGCGTTTTCGGATGGTGATCGCGGTGGACCAAGGCGGCATTACCGGTACTCGTTGGACCGCCTTTCGCGTGTGGCACAATATGGTGTACCTCGCTATCCTCCCACTTGACTTTGTGGTCGTTAGAATGCATTCGGCACCACTGGCACTGTTCGCCGTCTCGGAAGAAGATAATTTGTCTATCGAATTCGCTGAAAGACCGCCTTGAATCGAGCTGCTTCAGGGGCCCCAAAAGCTGAACCATCTCTGTTGCGAAGAAAGCATGTCTGCGTTGTATGGTCCTCGCGATATCGGAGTTTGTCCTCGTCCATCGAGCGTATTGCTCCCAGTATCGTTCGTATTCGTTGTCCGGCGCGCTCTTATTGGCAGCCTTGGACGCTTCATGGCATCTACGTTCAAACTCATGTAAAGATGTCGCCAACTTGGGGCGCCACGTATCAACATACTCCTCCGTTAATGCGTCCACTAGCAGGAAAAGATGGATGAGATGGTGGCCTGGAACCTTCGGTTTGCCGGAGAATGCCTGGTACAGCACATCACAGAGCTTCTCGAACCTCAGTGTGTCCTTCGACTTGTCGTTGAAGCTTACGTTTTCGTGGTAGAACTGGTCCAGTCTTGATGACTTGAGATCACAGAACTCCTTTCTGTTCCTCACAGCGGAGTACAACATGAATACCTGCGCCACGAGGGTCCGTCGGCCACTTTCGTTGTTCACCTTGGACACTTCTTTGAACAATGGGTAGCCATACCACTTGTCCACAGCGGTCTTTCCGCCGACCTTTAACACAAACTCGGTGAAGTTACCGGGCCAAGAATCTCTCTTGTCCTGAGGAGTCAGTGGTGTTCCGCTTTGCAGACGGATGAACAGATCCCTGATCTCGTTTTCGTTGTCCGTGGTGATCTCATAGATCACCACGGAGTGCGACGCCAGAGAGTCCTTCAGTTCGTCTGTGAGTTCTTCGTAACGTTTACCTCCCCACGGACAAGCGTTATCCTTAACGAAATTTGGAAACCGAAAATCCTTATCAGATGACGGGTTGAGAAGGGGAAAGGAACCCTCGCTAAAGCTGAAGATCGCGTCGATTCTCTGTTGTCCGTCGACGATGTCGAAGTAGGTGTTGGTGTGACCTCCAGCGGAGTTCTCTACCTTGTGTAAGTAGAACGCAGGTATCGAATAGCCACGAAAGATCGAATCTATGAACAAACGCTTTTGTATATCCGTCCAGCGCAATCCGCGCTGGTACTCGTGGTTCACTTGCAGGAAGTTGTTCTTCCGATACTCAATCAAGTCCCCAACAGTCTGCTCGGTATTGACCTTGACTTCCATATGATTCTCCATCTCCTGAAATTGCTTAAGGACCCGCACTCCGGACCGTCGGTCGGTCCCCGGGCATAGCACTCAGGCCGCGTTCATCAGCGGCGACACACTCAGGTTGTACAGCCTCGCGACGTTGGCGTTGAGCAGCTTCGCGCGGTCGCCCGAGTCGAGGCTGCCCAGGTCCCGGGCGATGACGTCTTGCGAGTGGGGCCACGTCGAGTTCTGGTGCGGGTAGTCGTTGGACCACATGCAGTTGTCCGCGCCCCACCAGCCAAACAGCCGCCCGCCGATGTGGTCGTTGAAGAAGGTGGCGTAGACCTGACGGGCAAAGTATTCGCTGGGCGCCTTGTCGATGGGCAGGGGCTGCGCGTGGCGATGGCGGCGAAAGTTTTTGTCGCACTGGCCGAGCCAGAAGGGGATCCAGCCGATCTCGTTCTCCACCGACACGATCTTGAGCTTGGGATACCGCTCGAGTACGCCGGAGAAGATGATGTCGAACAACGCGTCCTCGATCTCCCGGGTCTGCTCCACGCCGATGCGGTAGCGCTTCATGCCGCGGGCGGTCTGGCGGTGCACGCTGTCGCCGAACCCCGTGAGGATGTGCAGGTGCACGGGCATGTCCATTTCCTGGGAGGCGGCCCAGAAGCGCTCGTAGTGGTCCGAGGTGAACGGCAGGTCCTTGTGGGGCACCTGCCAGATCAGGGTGCCGACCATTCCTTCCCGCTTGCAGCGTTCCATCTCGGCGACGGCGTGGTCGATGTCGAAGGCGGAGATCAGGGCGACGCCGAACAGCCGGTCCGGCGCACCGTGGCAGTATTCGATGAGCCAGTCGTTGTAGGTCCGGAACAGCGCTTCCTGGAACGCGGGGTCGTCGACGCAGAAGAATCCGAGTCCCAGGCTGGGGTACAGGACCTCACCCGACACGCCGTCCTGGGCCATGTCCTTGATACGCTCCAGCGGGTCCCAGCCACCGGGACGCGCCACCGAGAAGCCCGCCCGGCGGTACTTCTCCACGTTTTCCGGCTGCTGACCCGCCATGAACAGCCCGCCCACGGCCTGGGCCGGCACGTCCGGCGATCCGAACATCCAGGCGTCCCGTCCCTCGTCGAAATAGGCCTTGGGCGCCCGGTCCCGCAGGGGCGACGGCAACCCCTTCTCCCAGAGATCCGGGACCTCGATGACGTGCGAGTCTGCCGAGATGATAGCGTCTTCCATGGCGGTTCCTCCTGTTTCTGTCCTTCATCGTTCAGTTCCGCTTCATATTGCCGCAAGAACTGCCTAACCTGTTAGCGCAACCCTCTGGGATTCCTGGTTGCCTAGTCGAGCAGTTCTTTTTGGTTAGTCTTACTGTAACCCTATACAGTCGCTGGGAGCAAGACAAGAAGGAATGAATTCAGGCCGTACAAATTGCCTGTGCCCGCGTTTCCGCGGGCGTTGGTCCCAAGCACCGACGGGCAGCTTCACCGCTCCGCTGCCGCCTGTTTGCCGGCGATGTATCCCTGTACCGCGCAGCGTCCCATGCCGTGCTGGTTGAAGCCGCCGGCGGACTCGCCGCCGCAGTAGAGGCCGGGGATGACCCGGCCGTCCATGTCCAGCACCTGGCACTTCTCGTTGATGCGGAGGCCAGCGCGGCTGTCGTGGACCAGGGGGGTGCCCCAGGCGGCGTGGAACGGCGGCGTCTGGATCTTGTGCTTGGGGGCCGGCTTGCCGAAGTCCTCGTCGGCGCCGGAGTCCACGAACGAGTTGTAGCGGCGCACCGTGGCCTCCAGGGCTGCTCCCGTCATGGGTACGGCCTGCCAGGGGTTCTCGATGGCGGCAGCGAGTTCCGCGAGGGTGTCTCCGGTGAAGAAATAGCCGTCCGTATCGACGTGGGGCGGGGTGACCTTCCAGCCCTCCCGGGCGACCGCGTCGGAGTCGAAGATGGCCCATACCGGCCCGCCTGAGTAGTCCGGTCCCTTGGAGCCCGCGTTCATGGCCACCGCGGCGTTGAAGAAGTTGGAGCCGTGGGGGTCGTATTCGATGTGGGCGTTGCGGTGGTCGCCGGGCGTGTACGGGTCGATGTCCTTGTGTTTGTTGCCGCCGGGGTAGTCCCCCTTGGTTTCGTCGTAGAACCGCTGGCCCACCTGGTTGACCAGGATCAGGTCGTGCCAGTCCTTTACGGCGAGGCCCGCGGCCCGGACCAGGGGAAAGATCGGGCTGTTCAGGTCCCACGGGAAGTAGTTGTAGCGGGTGCCCAGTGCCCGCTGCACCCGGATGTTGTCGCCGTTCTCGAGGGTCTGGTTGGCCAGACCCCAGAGGGAGGCGCCGATGGCCATGGCGGCCAGCTCGCCGCTGGCGTCCTGAAACGTGTAGGGCTCTCCCGCGACCTGGTAGACGTCGGTGAGTCGGGGGTCGAACATGCGCCGGAAGTTCACGTTGCTGGTGCTGCCGCCGGTGCCGATGATGACGGCCTTGCCCGCGCGGATGGTCAGGTTGGCTTCGGTGCGGTTCAGGTTGCCTTTGGACCGATAGCTCTGCAGCGGCGTCGTGTTGCCGGGCAGCACGGTGGGGGTGTATTTCGCGGTGATGCCCAGGACGCGGCCGTTCCCGTCGTCCGCCGAGCCCTCCCGGATGATCCCGGTCATCTTGTAGTTGAGCAGGAATTTCACTCCCTTTTCGCGGGCGCCGGCCTCCAACGATCGCACGAATCCGGTGCCGGGCCTGCCGTTGGGGCTGGCCAAGCCGGCGCCGTGGGTCCAAAACGCGTGATTTTCCCGCGGCGCCGAGTTTCCGGTTGAATGGGCGCCGCTGCTGTCGGGAGGAATCTCCTTGAATTCCACGCCGTTGGCCAGCAGAAACTCATACGTTTCCGCACAATGGTCGGCGAACGCACGGATCACGGCGCGGTCGCTGTAGCGGTAGTCCGGCGAGCCGTTGACCTGCACCACGGACCAGTCCGTGAGGTCGTAGAACACCATGTCCGGCGAGTCTTCGATGCCGTACTTCCGCTGGGCGCTGGTGCCGCCTCCCAGCGGCACGTTGCCGCCGCTCAGGATGGCGTGTCCACCCACGTCGTAGTTGGTTTCGACCACGAGCACGGAAGCCCCGGCGTCGGCCGCGGCAATGGCCGCGGGCAGGCCGGTGGCTCCCGATCCGATGATGACCACGTCCGCGGCAAGGTCCGGCTCCGACGGCAATCCCGTTGATCCTTCACTGTGCGCCATTGCGTCTTCTCCCTTGAACGAAGTCGATCCTCCGGCTACCGGAACGCAGGGATGACCTGCGTTGCAAGGAACTCGACGCTGCGGAGCTCCTCGAAAGTAAAGTAATGGATGAATTCAGTCATGCCAAGCTTCACGAATAGCTAAGATTCACGAATGCCTGGATGCGGCGAATGCGCCTTTCCTGGACTACGAGATCTCCATATGGCGTTTCAGGGCTCCGGAGCCCACTGCAGCTCGCGTTCCATGAAGTCCACCACGGAGGGCCAGGCGAGATCGGCGGCATGGGCGTGATAGCCCACCGCGCCCGGGTCCACGAAGCCGTGCCCGCCGAACGGATAGAAGTGCCATTCCAGCGGCTGGCCGTTTTCCCGGAACGCGTACATCATCCGGTCCTGGACCGGGATGTCCGTGACCACGTCGTCCGCGCCGTAGAGGTTGATGGAAGGACAGCGGATGCGCTTGGCCATCTCCCAGGGCGGGACCGGCCTCATGTCCGTCGGGGGCTCGTCTCGCACCGTGGGATAGTAACCCACGAATGCCCGCACCTCGGGCGTTGCCGCCACGAAGTTGATGGCGATCCTCCCGCCCATGCAATAGCCGCATACCGCCACCCGCCCGTTGTCCACGTGAGGCTGGGAGAGCAGGAACCGCCAGCCTTCCGTAAGCGCCTGGGTGAACTGCTCGTCGGAGGTCTTGGCCTGGATCTCGGAGCCGGTCTCGATGTGCGTGGCCGCGGGGTATCCGAGCTGCTCGAACACGTTGGCGGCAAAGGTGCTGTAGCCCAGGGCCGCGAACTTGCGAGCCTCGATCTTGATGTAGTCCGTGAGCCCGGATTTCGGGTGGATGAGCAGCAACGCCGGCCCGGGCTCCGTCCGTTGAGGATGGACCAGGAAACCGGCGACGCCGTGGTCCTGACTGTTGAGTCTGCGCTCGATGAGCTGCATGGATCCTCCTCGCTGGTGATGATGCCTGGCCCGGAACCTAACACGATGCCGCTGCACCGAAAAGAGGCAGTCGGTATCCGAAGTAATGTCTACGAAGCGTGGTACCACCGGTCTCCGGCTTCGGCTTGACTTGAAAGCTGAAATCGGCAATGGGTACGGTCATGCGAGTCATCGATGCAGACGGTCACGTGAACGAATGCCCCGCGACCTTTGACGACAAGTACCTGGACCCGGCGTTCCGGTCCCGGCGGCCCGCCATCGTCGGCTCGGGGGGCCTGTTCTACTGGATGATCGGCGAGCAGGTCTTCCCGCGGCGGTCGGGCCTCGGCTGCAACAACTTCAGCACGCCGGCCCGCGTCGACGGCAAGCCGACCCGGCACGGTGCGCTGATCCAGGGGCGGAACCTGGACAGCCTGGAAAGCCAGGAGTTGACCGACCTCAATGCCCGTCTCGAAGCCCTCGACGCTGAAGACATCGACGTTCAGGTCATCTATCCGACGCTCTTTCTGGCCTATCCGCTGACCTCCGAACCCGCGCTCATGACGGCCCTGTGCTCCTCTTACAATCGCTGGATGGGGGACCGTTTGTCGGGCAGCGAGCGGCTCAAATGGGCGGGGGTGGTCAATCTGGAGGACGTGCCCGCGGCCGTGCAAGGGGTGTACGAGGCCAAGAGCCTCGGGGCCTCGGCCATCATGGTGCTGGGGACCGCCGGCGATCACATGCTCGACAACTCCATGTTCCTGCCGTTCTACGAGGCCATGGCGGAGACGGACCTGACCCTGGGTGTGCACGTGGGGTGGGCGTGCCCGTCGTTGAACAATCTCTACAGCGAGCTTTACCCCTCGTGGCTGACCGCGTTCCTCATGCCGGTGCTGATGGGGTTCGTCTCCTTCATGACCGGCGGCATGCTGGACCGGTTCCCGAAGCTGAGGGTGGTCTTCCTGGAGGCGGGCTGCCTGTGGATTCCCTTCGTCATCGACCGCCTGAACCACCGCTTCCCTCACGCCCAGAGGCTGGCCAACCTCTATCCGCAGATCACCATCAACGCCGCTGCCGAGCCAAACGAATACCTCAAGCGCGGTAACCTCTACTGGAGCGCGGAGGTGGAGGACAACATGCTTCCACAGGTCATGGATCTGGTAGGGGAGAGGCAGATCGTCTTCGGCTCCGACATGCCCCACTCGGACCGGGAGCGCTTCGCCGCCAAGACGCTGCTGGAGCGGGACGACGTCGGCGAAGCGGGGAAGAAAGCGATCCTCGAGGGCAACCCGGCGCGCCTCTACGGCTTCTAACCTGCTACGGAGGAGATGATGGCAGATGCGATGCTACAGGGCAGTTGTCTTTGCAAGGCCGTCCGCTACGAGATAAGCCCCCCGTTCATCCGGTTCACCCACTGCTACTGCATGCGTTGCCGGAAGGCCACGGGCGGTGTGAAGTCCAGCAATATCTCGGTGCCGCCGGAGCAGTTCCGCTGGATCTCCGGCGAGGACGTCGTTTCCCGGTGGGACATGCCCGAGGCGCGGGCTTTTGCCATCGCCGTCTGCACCAAGTGCAACTGCCCGGTGCCGCGACCCACCCGGGACCGCCAGCGCATGACCGTTCCCGCGGGTAGCCTCGATGACGAGCCCGGCGAACAGCCGTCGGCCCACCGTTACTGGAACAGCCGCGCCGGATGGGCTGCCACGGACGAGTCCCATCTCCCTTACGAGGACTGAGCGCATGGCGGAGCAAGACCGTGAATTTCTGGTGGGCTCCGTCTGGCCCACCAACCGCACCGGAATCCTCGGCGACACCGAGCTCGACCCCAGGCTGCCGCCGGCCATCAAGCTCGTCCACGTCACCATGGACTTTCAGGAGGGGACTCAGGAGGAGTTCGCCCGTTCCATCCCCGGTTACGAGGCCAAGGCCGCGGGGCTGATGGAGCAGAAGCCCGACCTCATCCGCGTGCTCGGCGCACCGCCCTTCATGATCCTGGGATTCGACGGCGAGCGCCGGGTCATCGAGGGTTGGGAAGAGAAGTACGGCGTGCCGATGTTCACCTCCGGGCAGAACCACGTGCGCGCCCTCAGGGCTCTCGGGGTCAAACGATTCCTCGGCGCCACGTACCTGCCCGACAACCTCAACAACATCTTTGCCCAATACCTGCGGGAAGCCGGTTTCGACGTCATCGCCATGGAAGGCATGGACGTGCCGTTCCACGAAGTCCCCGACGTCCCGGCCGGGGAGATTGCCGAGCACCTCAAGGGATTGTTCCACCGGCATTCAGGCGCCGAGGCCCTGTACCTGCTGGGCTCGGCATGGAAGGTCCTGGAGGTCATCGACCCACTCGAAGAGGCTCTTGGGGTGCCCGTGGTATATCCGCTGACCGCCCGTAGCTGGGAAACCCAGATGCGTCTCGGCTTCCGCCAACCCATACCCGGCTACGGCCGGCTCCTGTCCGAGATGCCCGAGCCCGGCCCCCTCGTCAGTGAGCCGTGACACAGGAGACCGGTTCACTCTTCCGACGGGTCGTCGAGACTCAGCAGCAACTTCTGAGCGAGCTCCGCGCGTTCATCCGGCGACAGGCCCAAGGCGGCCTCTTGCAGCGTCTTGGATGTCACCGTTCTCTCCTTCACGACGCAAACCGCGACATGGTTACGGGCGTGTACTCGTCCGGGGCCTGGGTGACCACGAGTTCGGGCTCGATGCCGTAGAGGCGGCGGGCATTGCCGCCCAGCATCTTCTCCTGAGCCTGGCGCGGGACCTTCCACTTGTTCATGTTGTCGATGGCTTCCCAGACGTCGGCGGCGTCGAGGTGGGGCATGTCGGAGGACCACAGGCCGATGTCTTCGTAGAGGTCCCATAGCCGGAAGGTGATCTCCTCGTCGCCCTCGAAGGCGATGAAGCAGTTCTTGTAGAAGACCTCCTTGGGGTCGCCGATGTTCTCGTTGGTGTGCCTGTAGAGGTCGAGGTACCCTTCGGCCTTTTCCAGCACCAGCGGCAGCCAGCTCGAATTGGACTCCAGGATAGCCACCTTGAGGCGCGGGAACTTCTCGAGCCAACCCGTCATCAGCACCACCCCGGTCCAGGTCATGGCCTCGGCGATGAAGCCGTAGGCGGCATCGCCGGCCTGCTTCGAACCCATGGCCTGCATGATGTTGGCGACGAACTGGCCGGGCGAGTAGACGAGCACGTTGTCCTCGTCGGCGAACAGGCGCTTTCTGTCCGCGCCCATGCGCTCTTCGAGACCCGGAGACAGAGGCTCGCCGCGGGACGGGAAGGTGTGCATCCCCAGCACCATGCCGAGCTCCTCGAACTCCTTCCACAGCGGGTCGAACTCGGGGAAGGTGGGATAGCGGTCGAGCGCGATGATGGGCCGCACCAGCGCGGACTTGAAGCCCCGCTTGGCCACCCGCCGCAGCTCGTCGATGGCCCGGTCCACGTCCTGCAAGGGCAGCACCGCGGCGGGGTACATCCGCTTCCGGTCGGCGCCGCAGTAGTCGTAGACCCAGTCGTTGTAGGCTCGGGCGCACAGGTGGGCGGCCTCGGCGTTCTCCACCAGCGGCAGGTAGACGAACGTCGAGGGGAAGATCATCACCTGGTCGATACCGGACGCGTCCATGTCCTTGAGCCGCACGTGGGGGTCCCGCGCGCTGGCGTTGCGGCCGATCTTCTCGTCCCATTCCCGGGTGCCGGGCGGGGTGTTGCCGATCTCATGCTTGGTAAGGCCCGGGTGCCACGTCTCCGCGGGATATTTCCACTCGTTGGGGCTCCGGAAACTGATGCGGGAGTTGCGCACCAGCACGAGACGGTCGGCGTCCCGGTAGAAGTGCGTCTTGGCGAGTTCGCGATGGCGCTCGGGAATGTACTTGTCCCATACCTCCGGGGGCTCGTAGATGTGGCTGTCACAGTCGAAAACGGGAAAGTCCTTGGTACGACCTTTTGCGCTGTAAGCCATGATGACCTCCTGTGGGTGGGTTGAGACGCTACTCGGGCTCCATGACAAATCGCCATGGGGTTGTCAAATCCGGCGTGCGGGTCGCTTGTGGCTCCGCGCGCCTATTCCCGCGGGATCAGGTGGACGTCCTCCGGGCGCCAGCCCACCCGCAGTTGACCGGGCCGCGCCACCGCGGCGGCCTGTGCGCCCGGAACCCGCACCCGCAGGGGCAACGAACCGATGCGGCCGATGACCAGCACGCTGTCACCATAGTGGACGGAGCCCTCCACGGACATGTCGAACACGTTGAGCCCCTGGGTGTATTCGTCCTCGTCGATGAGGCGAACGTTCTCGGGCCGTATCAGGGCATGGACGCGAACGCCGCCGGTCCCCCGGTCGCGGCGTGCCACGGTGATTTCCCCCAGGGTATCCACCGCCAGCGTGCCTGCATCCGCGTCGACCGCGGTGGCATCGAAGAAGTTGCTGTCGCCGATGAAGTTCCCCACGAAGTAGGTGGCGGGCCGGTGGTACATTTCCAGCGGCGGGGCAACCTGTTCGATCTTGCCGTCGTTGAACACGGCCACCCGGTCCGACATGGTCATGGCCTCGGTCTGGTCGTGGGTCACGTAGATCGTGGTGATGCCGACCTCACCGTGGATGCGTTTGATCTCCACCTGCATCTGCTCCCGGAGGTTCTTGTCCAGGGCCCCCAGGGGCTCGTCCAGCAGCAGCACGTCGGGCTCGAACACGAGGGCGCGGGCCAGCGCCACCCGCTGTTGCTGACCGCCGGACAGCTCGCGCGGGTACTTGACGGCGAACTCCGCCAGCCCCACCAGTTCCAGCGCCCTTTCCACCCGCGGCCGGACCTGGTCCCGTGGGAACTTCCGCATCTTGAGCGGGAAGGCCACGTTGGTCTCCGTCGTCATGTGCGGGAACAGCGCGTAGTTCTGGAACACCATGCCGATGTTGCGCCGGTAGGGCCGGACGTTGGCCAGCGAACGACCGTCCAACTCCAGCGTGCCCGCGGTCAACTCCTCGAACCCCGCGATCATCAAGAGCGTGGTGGTCTTGCCCGACCCGCTCGGACCCAGCAGCGTCAGGAACTCGCCGCGGCGTACGTCGATGGAGACCCCGTCCACGGCGTTGACCCGGCCGTCGTAGGACTTGACCACGTTTTGCAAGCGCAGGTACGAGTCGCTCATGGTCATTCCTCGAACTGGTCCCGCCGCCACTTGAACGCTCCGGCCAGCCCAAGCTCGGCCACTTTGGTCTGGAAGTCGCGGTGCACCTGCGACTCGGTGGCGTAGGTCGGCGCGATGAGATCCACGGAACTGTTGAACGCCATGCGAATGCCCTGCGCCTCGAGAATCCGGTTGATGCTGGTGCGGGCACAGAACAGCGCTTCCGGGCCGATCAGGGCCAGACGCCGGGCATACTTGAGCGTTGCCGCTTCGAGTTGATCGACGGGCACCACGCGGTTGACCATGCCGAGCTCCCGGGCCTCCGCGGCGCCGATCATATCGCCCATGTAGATCAGCTCCCGGGCGCGTTTCAGGCCGATCACCCAGGGCATCATCATGGCCGTGGCGGGTCCGGCGAAACGTATCTCCGGTTCTCCGAACAAGGCGTCCTCCGCGGCAATGGTCAGGTCGCAAAGCATCGTCATGACGCATCCCTCGCCCAGCGCGTGCCCCTGCACCGAGGCGATGATGGGCGTGTGCAGGTCCCAGATGGCGGTGGCCAGCTTGAGGCCCCGGCTCAGCCGGTGATGCGTGCGAATGGCGTGGTGCCGGTCCTTCTCCCGCTCCGGGTCGCTGCGCTCGACGTCGTGGCCGGCGCAGAAGCTCTTGCCCTCGCCGCGCAGGACCATGACGGTGACGCCGGGGTCCTGATCCGCGGTTTCGAGGGCTTCCAGCAGCGCCTGGGACAACGCCCGGTTGAGGGCGTTGCGCTTTTCCGGCCGGTTCAGCGAGATGACGGCGATGTCACCGTCTTTGCGGTAGGTCAGCACCTCGTCGGCGTCGGTCATGGTGTCTTCTCCCGTGGGATGATCAGCGCGTCCACAACGATGCACCCCTGGCCCCGGGGAAGCGCCATCACCGGGTTCAGGTCGATCTCGGCGATGGAGTCCCGCTCGGCCCAGGCGAAATCTCCGAGCGCGGTCAGACAATGGCGCACCGCCTGGACGTCGCGCGGGGCCTGGCCCCGCACCCCTCCCAGAAGCCGCCGTCCGCGGGTCTCCGCGATCATGAAATTGACGTCGCCGTCGCGAAGCGGCAGCGGGCGAAGGGCGACGTCGTCCAGGATCTCCACCAGAACGCCGCCCAGCCCGAAGGCCAGTACCGGTCCGAAGTCGGGGTCCCGGCTCACGCCCATGAAAAACTCCACCGCATCCCGGATCATGGGCTGAACGATGAACACCGGATCGAAGGGTGGGGGCGAGAGCCGCTCCAGTCCGGCCGCCATGTCGTCGAAGGCGCCGGCCAGCGCGGTCTCGTCCGCGAGGCCCGTGGCCACCAGTCCCAGATCGGATTTGTGCGGGATCGTGTCGGACGCCACCTTGAGCACCACCGGATACCCGAGGCCCCGGGCGGCATGCAGCACCTCTTCTCGCGAGGTCGCGACCCGTTCCCGAATCACCGGCAGGCCCGCCTCGCCGAGCAGTTTCCTGGAATCCGCCTCGTTGATGTGGGAGCGCTGCCGGTTCCGGTTGCTCAGGTAGGCGGCGATGCGGGCGGTTGACCGCGGCTCCGGCAGGCGTTCCGGCCGCGGCATGGACCACCGCGCCAGCCGGTCGATGGCGCCCAGACCCTGGCGCGTCCCGCCGATGGTGGCAATGCCCGACCCACGGAGCGCGTCGGCGAACTCCGTTCGAAAGAGGCCCGGCCGGGTGTTCATGAAGTAACACGGCTTGGTGGTATGTTGCGCGGCCTCGGCCAGATGCTGCGTGTACCGGGTGGGGACCATCGGCGAATCGTCGCGGCTGTCGCTGACCATGACGATGGAGTCCACGTCGGGCTCGTCCGCCAGCACTTTCAGTCCGTGAGGGATGTTGACGTCGAACCTGCCGTCGCCCCAGGCATCGAGGGGATTGCCGTCGCCCGTGATCGAACCGATGACGCGCCTTGCTTCCCGGCGGCCGACTTCGGACAGCGGCAGCAAGGACAGCCCCGCGTCTCCGGCGAGGTCCAGGATCAGCTCCGCCTGACCGCCGGAAGCGGTGATCACGCCGAGTTTCCGTCCGGTGGGCCAGCGCTCGCCCTGACAGCACGCCAGCACCTCGGTCAGCTCGTCCATGTCGCTGACCTCGATGGCCCGGTGCCGCTTGAGGATCTCCGAGAAGACCCGGGCTTCGCCGGCGAGACCGCCGGTATGGCTGGTGATGGCCCGGCGCGTGCGGTCGCTGCGCCCGACCTTGAGCACCACCACCGGCTTGCCGCGGTCCGCGGCCTTGTCCAGGGCGGCGATGTAGCGTTCCGGATCACGGACCGTCTCGGTGAAGGTCGCGATCACCCGGGTGTCGGGGTCGTCTGCCAGGTACTCGATGAACTCCGCGGTAGTGGTCACCGCTTCGTTCCCGGTGGAGACCACGTGGCTGAAGCCGAACCGGCGGCAGTCGGTCAGGAGCCCGATGGCGATGGAGCCGCTCTGGGTGACGACGGCGACGTTGCCAGGGAGCTTTTCGGGGTGCAGCAGGTTGGAGGTGTAGAGGCTGGTTCGGTGGTGCGGGCTCAGCACGCCCATGCAGTTGGGTCCGCATACCGCCATGCCGGCGCCGCGCGCCGCGTCCTCCAGCTCTTCCTGTCGCCTCCGGCCTTCCTCGTCGAGCTCGGCGAAGCCGCCGTCCAGCACCACCGCGCCGCCGTAGCCACGGGCCGCGGCAAGCCGGAAGGGCTCGGTCACGAGCCTGCGGTTGACGCAGAAGACGATGGCGTCGATGCCTTCGGGGACGTCCTCCAAGCCGCGGTAACAGCGTTTCCCCAGCACCGTCTCGTACTTGGGATTGACGGGGTAGACGGCGCCGCCGTACCCCAGCCTGTCGAGCATCTCCAGGATGCGCCGGCCGGGGCCCGGGTTCTCGCTCGCGCCATAGACCGCGACGGAGCCGGGTTTGAGAAGACGCTCAAGTCGCATGCACCGGCCTCTTGCGGGTCGCCGCGGCAATCGCCGTGCCGATCAGCACCAGGGTGAACAACAGGGTCGAGACCACCGCCAGCACCGGGTCGGCTTCCAGCCGCACGCTCTCGTACATCTTGCGGGGCAGGGTGGAAGCGTCGCGCCCGGCGATGAAGATGGCGATGACGGTCTCGTCGAACGAGTGGATGAACGCGAACAGCGACGCCACCAGAAAGCCCGGCCGCAGCACCGGCAGGGTTACGTGGAAGAAGGTCCGCAGCGGGCCCGCCCCCGCGCTCATGGCCGCGCGCTCCAGGTTCCGGTCGAAACCCTTCAGCGTGGCGGACACGATCAGAAAGGCCACCGGCACGGACACGCAGGTATGGGCGATGATGACCCCGAAGTGGCTGTTGGTGAGGCCCAGGGGACTGAAGAAGGCGTAGTAGCCCAGCGCGAGCACGATGTGCGGGACCATGAGCGGCATGATGAGCAGGAAGTTCACGAGGCCGCGGCCCGGGAACCTGAAACGCACCAGGGCGAAGGAAGCCGGAACGACCAGCGCCATGGTGGCGAACATGGTGGCGACGGCGATGATGGCGCTGTTGATCGTCGGAGCCGTCCACAGCTCGTTGGTGAAATACGCCCGGTAGTACCCGAGCCAGTATCCGGTGGGTGGGAAGGCGAAAGAGGGCGAGTCGCTGAGCGACATGGGAATGACGATGAACATCGGCGCGGCGATGAACGCGCCGATGGCAATCCCGAGGGCTTTCATGAACATCATGGCCCGCTCATCCCCAGAGCTTGTCCAGGCCCACCAGCCGGTTGTAGACGGCCAGCAGCACCATGGTCGTGGCCAGCAGCACCGCGGCCATGGCCGAGGCGAAGCCCCATTCGAGCAACTCCTCGATCTGCTGGCCGATGAGCCCCGCGATCATCTGGTCCCGCGGTCCGCCGAGCAGCACCGGCGTCACGTAGAAGCCGAGGCAGATGATGAACACCAGCGTGCAGCCGTTCACCACGCCGGGCAGGCTCAAGGGAAGAAAGACCGTGCGGAAACCCTGGAAGGGGGTGGCGCCCAGACTCGCCGCCGCCCGCAGGTGGTTCGGATCGATCTTCTGCATGGCGGCGTAGATGGACATGATCATGTAGGGGATCAGGATGTGCACCATGCCCAGGGTCGTGGCGAAGCTGTTGAACAGGATCTGCGGCACCGGGTCGAAGCCCGCCCAGGCCAGCAGCTTGGTCACCGGCCCCTTGTTGCCCAGGATCACCAGCCACGAGTAGGTGCGGACGAGAAAACTGGTCCAGAAGCTCATGGCCACCACCAGCAGCAGGACGAAACCCAGCGTACCGCCGTACCGGACGATGACGTAGGCCAGCGGATAGCCGAGGACCAGACAGATCAGGGTCACCAGGAAAGCGAACCAGAACGTGTTGCCCAGCACCCTGGAGTAGAGCGGCGACGAGAAGAACTCCCGGTAGTTGGCGAGGGACAGCGTCGGGTCGGTGAAGCTGATGACGATGACGTCCAGGAGCGGGTAGACGAACAGGACGGCAATGAACAGGATCGCCGGCGCGGAAAGCGTCCAGGCCGAAAGGTTCGCGCGCGAGCGCAACGGCCTGAACGCTCTCTTGCCGGGGTGGGCGTCCGCGGGCGTGACGGAAGTCGCATTCATCCGCGCAAGTCGGTTCCGGGAGCCCGTCCGGGCCTATGACCCGGACAGGCTCCCGGCCTCCGGTCTCAGGTGGCCAGCCACTGGTTGAAGCGTTTGGTCAGGGCGTTCAGATTGGTGCCCACCCAGAGCGGATCGGGCGAATAGACCAGCGGCAGGTTGTCCTTCCACGTGGGCATCATGCGCGCCTTCTCCTCCGTGATGTGTTCGTAGGCCTCGGGTATCCACGGCCTGGTATTCATCAGGCGGCAGAAGACCCCCAGATGCTCCGGCTTCAGGCAGAACTGAGCGAACCTCCAGGCCTCCGCAGCGTTGGGCGTGCCGCGGGCCACGACCCAGTTGGAGCGGCGCATGTGAGCCTGGTTCCAGACCACCTCCAGGGGCACTCCCTGCTCCACCGCCACCCCGGCGCGGGTGTTCCACATGGGCATCATGTCGACTTCGCCGTCGCGCACGAGCTGCACCGACTGGGAGCCGCGTTTCCACCACACCTTGACATGGGGCTTGAGCTCATCGAGCTTCCTGAAAGCCCGATCGACGTCCAACGGATAGAGTTCGTCCTTGGGCACGCCGTCGGCCATGAGTGCGAAAGGCGTCATCCGGGCGACGTCGCTGTAGGCCCCCCGGTTGCCGGGAAACTTCTCCACGTTCCAGTAGTCGGCCCAGGACTGCGGGCCGCCGTTGGGAAATTTCTTCTTGTTGTAGACGAGGTTGGTGGAGATGGAATGGCGTGAGATGCCGTTGTAGCCGATGGAGTCGGGCGGGTAGTCGGTCAGCCTGATGATATCGTAGTGGACATGTTCCAGCAGGTTGTCGTTGAGGGCCCGGATGGAGTCGGAGCGCCCGATGCCGAGCACGCTCCATTCGTAGTGGCCGCTCTGGACCTGTGCCTTCAGCTTGGCGAACGCCACCGGCGTGATGGGCTTCACGGAAACGCCGGTGGCCTTTTCGTAGGGCTTGTAATAGGCCTCGGCCTCCGCCTTGCCCCAACTGCCGCCCCAGGTGTTGATGTAGATCGTCTTGGTCTTGGCCCGTGCTTTCGATGCGATGTAGGGTGCGCCCAATATCATCGCGCCGGCCGCTACGCTGCCGCCGATGAAAGCCCGCCGGTTGAGCCCGCCGGGTTTCGTTCCCTTGGTCTCCGTCGATTCCGCCATCGGTTATCCCTCCTGTTTTCGAACGTTGACTCGCCAAATCGTCGAATTCGTCAGCAAACCCAAACTCGAACGAAGAAGGTGGGCCACCGGACCCGAGAGCCGACCCTTATCAAAAGCCACCGGGCACATCAAACAAAATCAGGATGGATCAGGTCCCGCATCCGTCATCCCCGCGAAGAGCCGTTTCGCGGGGATGACGGCGAGAGGGGATGATGGAAGCTACTTCCTGGCGGGCCAGACCGCCTGCGAGACGAGGTCCTGCCAGGCCGCGGGACGGCAGGCGGCCCTGGCGGCTTCGTCCGGCTCCAGGGTCGTGTCCCAGTCTTTGCCCACGAAGCGACAGCCGGTAATGCCCTGGGACGCGTCGGACACGAGCCAGCGGACGGGTGCGGCCATGACCTCGGGCTGGACCAGCCCGGCGCGGTCGAAGGGGGCGTTGTCGGGGATGAAACTCGTGTTGGTGGGGCCGCCGGGAACCAGCACGTTGACGGTTACGCCGCTGTCTTCCAGGTCCTTGGCCCAGCTTGCGGTGGCGGCTTCCAGCGCGGCCTTGGACATGCCGTAGGGCGTGTAGGCGCCGCGGAACATGGTGTCGAGGCTGGTGGTCACGTTGACGATGCGCCCGGATCCCTGCTCCACCAGGTGCGGGGTGACCGCACGGGCCATCAGGAAGGCCCCCTTCCAGTTGACGTCCATGACCGATTGCCAGCGGTCGGGCTCCACTTCCCAGAAACGCACGGGCTCGTTCATGTAGTTGGCGCGTACGGTCTGCATGCCGATGCCGGCGGCGTTGACCAGCGCGTCCATGCGTCCGAACCGGTCGAGCACCGCGTGGGTCGCCCGCTCGCAGTCATCCGCCTGGGTGATGTCGGCGGTGAGGGTGATGAGCGCTCCTTCGCCGGCTACGCCCGCGGTGCCGCGGGCCATGGCCTGGACCCGCTCCTCCCGGTTGTCGACGACCGCCACGCGGGCGCCGTCCTCGAGCAGGGCCAGCGTCATGACCGTGCCCATGCCGCCGGCGCCTCCGGTGATGATGACGACCTTGTTGCTCAACGGCTTGTCCGGCATCAACCCTCCTGCTTGTTGGCCTTGTACTGCCGGTGGTTGCGGTCGAGAGCGGCCAGGCATTCCGGGTCGAAGTCCCCTTTCGCCACCGGCTCGGGCTCCCAGTAGCCGTGGGTGTCGGCGCCGCGCAGCAGCGCCGCACTGGCATGGTCGAACAGCGTCTGGCGCACGTGCGGCGCGATGAAATGGATCGAGTACCCCAGACGCCGGTCGTCCGACTCGTTGGGATTGGAGCCGTGGATCGTAGTCTCGCTGTGGAAGGAGATCTCGCCGGCCTCCAACTCCACGTCCACTGCCTGGGACTCGTCCACGCCCTCCACGGTCTGGCCTCTGGAGAGGAGGTTGTGCTCCGCGAAGGTCTCCACGTGCCGGCGTGCGCCCTGGGCCTGGGAGCCCGCCAGCACCCGCATGCAGCCGCTCTCGACGGTGCTGTCGGTGAAGGCGAACCAGGCGGTCAGGGTCTCCCGGGGCTCCAGGCCGTAGTAGGTGGTGTCCTGGTGCCAGGAGACGAAGCGGGGGTCGTGGGCGTTCTTGGTGAAGAAGCTGGAACCCCAACACAGGATGTTCGGACCGAGGATGTCCTCCACCGCGTCGAGCATGCGCGGATGGCGGATCAACTCGTTGAGCCAGGGGAAGGGGAGGTGGGCCTTGATGCGGTAGCGGTCTTGTACTTCCCCGCCGATGGCCCGCTCCACGTCCTCGAGTTTTCGTCTGAGCTCCCGCGCGGATTCCCTGTCCACGATGCGGACGGGGAACAGGAATCCCTCGCGATGATAGGCGTCCACTTGTTCCTGCGTCAGGATCTTGGGCATTCGGGTCTCCGTCTCAGCGGTCGCGTCCGTGGGCCGGCAGGCAGGCGGGCCGGACCAGAGGCTAATCTGACGACGGCAACGCGTTCTGTCAAGCAAGTCCGCGGCATCCGGGCCTGCCGCCGGGATGCTACAGCCTGGCGGCGGTCCTGAGGCTGGCGATCATCGAGATCCGCAGCAGGTACTCGTAGGATTTCTTCGGGTCCGCGGCGGTCTCACGCATGGCACGGCGAAACTGTTGCTGCCGTTCCGGGTCGCGGGCCTCCAGGTTCAGCTTGTTGCTGGTGGAGTGGACGTTGGCGTATTCCAGCGCGATGGGCCGGCGCTGTCGATCGTAGCCGTCGAGCTCCGAGGCCGGCGCCTCTTCGCGCCACACCCGCACGAGCCTGTGCGCCAGGTTGTAGCCGTCGTGGATGCCGCCGTTCATGCCCATGCCGCCCAGGGGATTGTTGATGTGCGCCGCGTCGCCGGCGAGGAACGCGCGCCCCCGGCGGTAGCGCCCGGCCACCCGCTGGTGCACCGGGTAGAGCGTCCTGTGCCGGACCGGGTAGGGCTGCCCGGCCGGAAGCACCCGCTGGAGCCGCCGCTCGACGCTGGCGTCGCTCAGCACCGAGGCGTCGCTCTCTTCCGGCCGGGTAGGGAACATCACCCGCCAGAGTCCCGGTACCCGCAGCAGGAAGAACCACTCCTCAGGATCGGCGAAGTAGCTCACCGGCGCGAGCCCGGCAAAGTGGTCCTCGAACGGGAAGGGCGTGCTCACCACCAGGAACCGCTCCGGCCACGTGAACCCGTCGAAGGGGATGTCCAGGGACTTCCGGACGTTGCTGCGGGCACCGTCGGCGCCCACCAGGAACCGGCCGCGGAAGCGCCGGGTGGCGCGGCCTTGCGCCACCACCGCGGTGACGGACGCGGCGGCTTCTTCCACCCCGGTCACCTCACTGGAGAAGAGCACCTCGGCGCCGGGCAGGTCCGCAAGCTTTTCGTACAACAGCCGGTTGAGCTTGAACTGCTCGCACTGAAGCCGGTACGGGTGCGCGGTGACGTCGGCGATCTGTCCGAAGTCGAACTCCGCGATGCAGCCCGCACGCTCGCGGTACTGGACGGTGGGTGCCTTGAACCCCATGGCCAGGAAGGCTTCCAGAACCCCGGTGGGCGCCAGCATGTCAAGGGTGGGCGGGTGGAAAGTGGAGGCTCGCAGGGTCTCCGGCAGTGCCGGCTCCGCCTCCAGCACGGTCACCGGCACCTCATGTTGAGCCAGGTGCAGCGCCGCCACGAGCCCCACGGGTCCGGCTCCCGCCACCAGCACGCGATCGGCGTTCATGTCACCCGGTACGGGACACCCGGTTGCTTCCGTTTACCGGAAGTGCGGCATGACGTGCTCGCTGCAGACGTCGAGGTGCTGGAACTGGTCCTTGGCGGCGAAACGGACGATAAAGGTCTGTATCCCCGCTTCCGCGTAGTCGTTGATGAAGTCCACCACTTCGTTTGTGCCGCCGGCCTTGACCACGAGTTGCGCGGAGACCTCCTCGTAGGTCTTGTGATAGTAGGCCTCCAGGAACGCGCTGCCCTCCCTGCGGGCCTTGTCGGCGTCCGGGTCCATGTGGATGGTGAGGTACAGGCAGCGGTGGATGTCGTCGGGGTTGCGTCCGGCGTCGCTGGCGAAGTCTTCGAGCTTCTTTCGGGATTCCTCGAACACCGGCAGCGAGGGGATGTTGGTGATCCAGGCGTCGCCGTAGAGGGCGGCCCGCTTGAGTCCGCTGTCCACGTCGTTGCTCGACACCCATAGAGGGATTCCGGGCCGCTGCACCGGCTTGGGCAGCAGCGAGAGATTCTCGACGGTGTAGTACTTGTTGGCGTGGGTGACGTTGTCCTCTGCCCACAGAAGCTTCATGATCTTGAGCACCTGGTTGAGACGCCCCGCCTTCTGGTTGAAGGGAACGCCGCAGGCCGTGTACTCCTCCTCGAACATCTTGTCGTTGCGGGACACGCCCACGCCCACCACCAGGCGCCCCCGGCACAACACGTCGACGCTGGCCAGGGCCTGGGCCAGCACCACCGGGTTGCGCATGGCCGCCAGCAGCACCGCGGTGCCGATCCTGACCCGCTCGGTCTTCACCGCCAGCGCTCCGAGGGTGCTGATGACCTCCAGCCGCGACTTGGCGGTGACGCTGTCGCCGATCCACACCGAGTCGTACCCGGCCTTCTCGACCGCGCCGGCCAGGTTGAAGACCGGGCTGAGGTCCGGGACCGCGGTCTTGGCCAGGATGACTCCGCGGGTGGGTAACAGGATGCCGAAGTTGAGCTTTTGGGTCATGGGGTTCTCCCGACGATGTCAGAATCGAATGAACAGATCCTTTGCGCCTTCGCTGGTGAGTTGCGTGATGGTCGTGATCCGGTCGCTGAACTCTTCCAGGGTGCCAAGGGAGCTGGAGCCGATGTCGATGAGGATGGAGAACAGCGAGAAGCTCAGCCGGTCCTTTTCCTTGCGGAAGCGTTCCGCCCACTCCGGCGAAACCTGGCACTCCCCATCCGTGATGAAAACGATGTCCCCCTTTTTATATCGCGATTTCTTCAGGCACTCCAGGGCGGCGTCCAGCGGCGTCTCGAAGTCGGTCCCGCCTCCGGGGAAGTGTTCCGCGAGATCCATGAGCTTGTCCGGCTCCACGTCGTTGCCCCGGCGGGTGGTCATGTCCAGGACGTGCAGGGCGGTGTCCCTGGAGGAAAAGCAGATGGAGCGGAACGGTCTGCGCTGGCGGCGTGTAAGCTCCAGCAGGGTCAGGGTGACGGCCTTGGACCAGATCTCCTTGTCGCCTGCCATGGAGGAACTGCCGTCCAGGCACACCACCACCGGACCCTTGCGTTTCTCTTCCATGCCCCGGAGCGAGTACTGCAACAGCTCGTTCTCCAGCAGCCGGCGCTGAAAGTCCCGGTGCAGCAACGGGTGGTGCAGCGTCACCAGCTCCTGCGGCAGCAGGCGCTCCAGGGCGCCTCCCTGTTCCACCGAATAGAGCTCCTCGTTGGCCCGCTCGAAGGTGCGTTTCCGCAACGCCAGTGCGTGGGACCTTATCCTGCCCACCATGCGGATGAGCTTCTTGAGCTTGTCGTTGCCGGCCAGCCGGCGGCTCAGTTCGAGCCGCCGGTCCGCGGGGAGGCGTCCTCCCGACCCCACGGCGCTGCCCCAGCGTTCCGCTTCCTCCACCGCTTCGTCGAGCTGCTGGGCGGCGCGGATGGCCGAGGCCTGCACCCGCGCCTGAGCCTCGCTCCCGACCCGGTCCAGGTCCTCCGTCAACTGCCGCTGCTTTTGCCGGATGGAGGCCGCGTCCCCGCGGAGCCTGCTCTTTAGCCGCTCCTCGATTTCGGCCAGCGCTTCCTCCTTGCCGGCGCCCTCCTCCTGCTCGCCCAGCTCGCCGGCGTGTTCCAGCATCTCCCGGGTCTTGCGGAAGTCCTCTTCCTGCTGCCGCAGCTTCCAGGTGTCCATCATGTCGTGGCGCGTCCACGGCTTCTCCGACTTGAGCATGGCCAGGATCCCTTCGCCCACCAGCAGCGTGCACAGGCCGGCCTTGCCCTCGTCCAGCCGGGTGACCTCCCTCAGGAGGCGGCCCACTTCACCGTCGTGCAGCGCGGTCAGCAGGGTCCGGTTGATTGCCGCGCTGGGCAGCACGTCGGATTCGCCGGCGAAGACGACGTTGTACTTGAACAGCAGGCAGAAGACGTCCCGGAGGAGCGAGGGGAAGTGGGGGACGAACGCCTGGCCGGCCCGCTCCAGCTCTTGCAGGGAGGCGGCGTCCCGGCGAAGCTGCCCGTAAGCGTGCCGGTCGTAGCGGTCGCTCTCGATCCAGTTGGCGTTGTCGGGCAGAACGGGAGGCGCCGAGGCTTTCCGGGGGGCCTTCTTCTTCGGGGTCCGGCCGGCCACTACAAGCCCTCCAGCAGGCGCTTCTGAAGGGTCTGGATCTCGTCCCGCATGCCCTCCACCCGACCCGGGGGACGGTCCGAATCGGCTGCCTTCTCGAGGATCTGGTCGACCCGGGCGAGGATGTTGCGGAGCTTGGTATGTCCCTCGATGAGGGCCTGGGAGCGCAGCTCTCCGGTTTCCCACGGGCGTTGCACGTATTCCCCGATCTCCCGGGCCTGGTACAGGAGTTCCTGCGCCTCCTGCTCGTAACCGAGCACGATCTCGCGGATGGCGGCGCCGACGTCGGCGCGTTCGGACGGCTCCCGCCACAGGACGTGCTCCAGGAAGAGGAGACTCCGGTCCGAGACCTGCGCGTCGCCCGCCAGATACGAGTGCGCCTTCATCAGCGCCAGGGAACGACGGTAACGCCGGTCGGAGGCGACGATCTGTTTCTTGCCGAGCTGTCGGCGGATCTCGGCCATGGTTCGGTGGACGTGGCCGGGGACCGGCTGCGCGTCCGCCTCGCGCTGCATCTGGTTGAGGTCTTCGAGGGTGAGGCGGACCTGGGCTTTTCGCGCCGGCGCCTCGAGCATGCGCAGGAAGCGGTAGTCTTCCTGGATGTAGTCCACCACGAACCGGAGCAGGAAGCGGTCGTACAACGCCGTGAGCTCGTCGTCCTCGGGCAGCTCGTTGCTGGCGCCGAACAGGGTAATGAGCGGTACGTCGTGGACGTGTCGGCCGTTGTGGAACCGGCGCTCGTTGATGATGGACAGGATCGAGTTGAGGATCGAAGAATTGGCCTTGAAGACCTCGTCCAGAAAGGCGATGTGGGCCTCGGGCAGCTTGTGGGTGGTGACCCGCCGGTAGTCGTCCTGCTCCAGCCCCTTGAGGCTGACCGCGCCGAAGAGCTCCTCGGGCGCGGTGAAACGGGTCAGCAGCCACTGGAAGTAGTCGGCGCCCTCGATACGGCGGCACAACTCGTCGGCCAGCATGGACTTGGCCGTGCCCGGCGGGCCGATGATCAGCAGGTTCTGGGCCGAGAGCAGAGCCGCGAGGGCGCCGTCGATGAGCTCGCCGCGTTCCAGGAACGTCTGTCGCAACTCGTCCCGAAGCGCCAGCAGTTTTTCCTTGGGAGTCATGCGGGAAGCCTGTTGGGTCAGTGAACGTGTAACAAAAGCCGGTTAGCGGCACAACATTCTTCGTTTCGGCGTCGGTGCAAAGGGTCTGAATCAGCCTGTTTTATCTTGCAACGTCATACGAGACGGTTTAGTTTAGTAACAGGACGGGTCACGGCTTCGGCCGCGGTTGACAACAGAGCCGAAAGGAGGAAAGCCCATGCCGATTATCACGATCATTCGTGGCGCGTTTGGCGCGGGTCCGGAGGTTGCCGAGCGGGTTGCCGGGGATTTGGGCTACCCGTGCGTGGACCGTGAGGTGCTGATCGAGGCGAGCAACCGCTACGGTATTCCCGAGGCCAAATACGAAGAGGTACTGGAATCGGGACCGCACTGGTGGGAGCGCTGGCGCGAGAGTCTCCGGTTGTATCGCATCACGCTCCAGGCCGCCATGTGCGAAATGGCCCGCGATGGCGAGCTCGTATACCACGGCCACATGGGCCAGGAACTCCTGCCGGGCGTGAGCCACGCGCTCAAGGTGCTGCTGACGGCGCCGGTGGAGTACCAGGTGGAAAAGGTGCGGGAGCGGGAAGGGCTCGACGAGGCCGGCGGCCGGCGTTTCGTGGAAAGCGTCAACAAGGCGCGTTCCCGGCGCATGGAAGCCATCTTCGGCGCGGACTGGCGCGATCCGTCGCGCTACGACCTGGTCCTGAACGTCGGGCAGATGACCGTCGACACGGTGGCCCGGTTGATCGAGGACGCGGCCCGGAGCGCCGAGTACCAGAAGACCGCGGAGTCCGAGCGGGCGTTTGTGGATCTGTCACTGACGTCGCGGGTTCAGGCGGCGCTGATCGTGTCGCCCAAGACGCGGAATCTGAACGTGCGTGTACGGGCGACGGACGGAGTGGTGCACGTCTCCGGGATACTGACCCAGCCCGCGTTGCAGGAGGAGATCATCTCGGTGGCCAAGGAGGTTCCAGGGACCGGCACGGTGGAGACGGATTTCGAATCGCCGCCCGTGGAGTACATGTTTCCGTAGTTTCCCGGTGGGGAAACCTCGCATTCGGGTTGCGCCGGCGCCCGGATGAGGCTGCTTCAGGGGGCGGGTTCGGAACCCGCCCGCGCCCGTTGTCGCGCGAATGGACCGGCCCGTCAGGCCCGGGATCATCGTTGTCGGGAGGAAGTGAATGGCACAGAAGAGCATTCTGGTGACCGGGGGTACCGGTCTTGTGGGCGCCTATGTGGTGGGGATGCTGCAGGAGCGCGGCGAGCGCCCGGTGATCTTCGACGTGGCGGTCAACGAGCGGTTGCTCAACGCGGTCGGAGTCGATCCGGCGTCGGTGGAAACGGTGCGCGGCGACATCCTCGACCTGCCGCAGCTCCTGAGCGCGGTTCGCGACCACGACGTGGGCCAGATCATCCATCTGGCGGCGTTCCTCGGCGAGGAAGTGCAGCGGCGCCCCTATACCGGCGTGCGCCTGAATCTCATGGGCACCGTGAACGTGCTCGAGGCGGCGCGCCTCGAAAACGTCCCGCGAATCACCTTCCCCAGCTCCGGCACGGTCTATCTGGGCTCGCTGGGGGAGGGTCTTCAGAAGATCGACGAGACCATCCCGATCAATCCGCCATCGGTCTACGCCGCCACCAAGGGCGGTTCGGAGTTCCTCGGCAACACCTACTCCAGGATGTACGGGTTCGAGTTCGTGTGCGTCCGCTACGTGGGGGGACTCTACGGCCCGTCGCCCACCACCATGAAGGCGACCCGTGAGCAGGGGATCCAGCAAATGATCCGCGCCGCGCTGAAGGGCGAGGACGCCGCCATAAAATGGCCCTATGGACCCACGGAGATCCTCTACGGGAAGGACGCGGCCAAGGCGACCGTTCTCGCCGCGCTGAAGCCGGAGCACAAAGACCGGCTCTTCCACATCGGTTGCAGCGGCATGGTCAACGGCGACGACATCCTCGCGGAGCTGAAGAAGCAGTTCCCGGAGTCCGGGGTGAGGCTGGTGAAGGGCAGCAATCCCATGGCCTATCCGGAGACCCGGATCCTGACCGATCTCTCGCGCGCATCGGAGCAACTGGGCTTTGAGCCCGACTACCCCCTCGACAAGGCCCTGGCGGACTACGCCGAGACCCTCCGGAAACTTGAGGGCCTGTAGGGGTGGACGCCGGGTTCATCGACGGGTCGGTGTAGCCCGGCTCTAGCCTGCTCTACGAAACGCTATCGCCGAAACGCTGTCGCGAATCATGATCGTCGCCGTTGTCCTGGCCGCGGGTGCGTCCACCCGCATGGGAAGCCCCAAGGCGTTGCTGCCGGTGGAGGGTGTCCCGTTCATCGAACGCATCGTCCGCGCGCTGGAGCGGACCGGCGTGGACAGGACCCTGGCGGTCCTGGGCTACAACGCGGACGCCATGCGGGAGGCCGTCGCCTACCTGGGAGTCGACACCGTGGTGAATCCCGACTACGCCCGGGGACAGCTCTCGTCCTTGCAGACCGCCATCCGGGCGTTGGAAGGCGAGCCGGTGGAGGCGATCCTGGTGCACCTGGTGGACCACCCCTTCATCGAGGGCGCCCTGGTGGACCGGCTGATCGAGCGTTTCCGGGCTGAGCGGAAGCTCATCGTGGTACCCCGGTTTGCCGGCAGGCGCGGCCATCCGGTTCTGTTCTCCAGCAAGCTCTTTCCCGAGTTCCTGGCGGCGTCCCTGGAAACCGGCGCCAAGCCGGTGGTGCGGGGCCACCCCGGGGAGACCCTGGAGTTGGAAACCGACGAGGAAGGCGTCCTCATCGACATCGACACGCCCGAGGAGTATCGAAAACACGTAAGGAGCCAATAACGCAAGGAGCCGATAGTGTCCCGCTTGAACCTGAATTTCGCCTGCGGCAGCTACGATCTTCTGCGCCCGCTCTGGGAGAAGGTGGTGGAGCCCGCGGGCATCGATCTCAACGTGCTCACCATGGCGTCGCCCGAGCGCCACGGCCGCATGCTGCGCCACGAAGAGTTCGACGCGTGCGAACTGTCGCTGGTGGGTTACCTGGTGGCCCATGACCAGGGCCGGGACTTCACCGCCATTCCCGCGTTCCCGCACCGGCGTTTCCGCCACAGCTACATGGTCAAGCGCACCGGGTGCGGCATCGAAAAACCCTCCGACCTCAACGGCAAGCGGATCGGCCTGGATACGTTGCAGAACTCCGCGGGCCTGTGGATGCGCGGGATCCTGCAGGACTATTACGGTCTGGACCTGGCCACGGTGGAGTGGTGGTGCCAGGAAGAAGAGGACGCGCCGCTGGAGCCGGCTCCGTGGATGAAGGTTCACCGGGTGGCCGGAGGCCGGAACATCGACGAGATGCTGTGCGCGGGAGAGCTCGAGGGAGCGCTCTATCCCGAGGTCCTGCCGTCCATGCGGGCGGGCTCGGACAAGGTGGCGCTGCTGTTCCCGGACCCCAGGCAGGCGGAGGTCGAGTACTACGGCAAGAGCGGCATCTTTCCCATCATGCACACGGTGGTGATCAAGGACGAGATACTCGAGCGCGCCCCGTGGGTGGCGGTCAGTCTCCTTCAGGCCCTCCAGCGGTCCAAGGAGGTCTGTTACGAACGCATGCGCGATCCCCGAAGCCTCGCCCTGGTCTGGGCCAAGGAAGAGTTGCAGGAGCAGCATGCCATCTTCGGACCCGACCCCTGGCCCTACAGCCTGGAGGCCAACCGGCCCGCGCTCGAGGCCGCGGTGCGCTACGAGTTCGAGCAAGGCATGATCAAGCAGAAGCCCGCGATAGAAGAGCTGTTTTTCCCGCCGTCCCTTCAGGAAATCCAGCACTATGTCTGAAAACCCGACGCCCCGTGGATCTCCCGACGAGTGTGACGGTTTACTGACACCATCCACCGAGTTTGTGGACAACCTGTTCACAGGGGCGTGTTCAGGCCCGCTCCGAGCCTTGAGAAAAGGCCGTTTCAACGACCTGCACAAAGAGTAACCAGGGTTTTTGCCGCGTTTTTGAATCGTTACGGGTGATTGGACCCTGGCGATGCGCCCGCTCAGATGCGGAAGGTGCGGTGGGTGCTCGGGGCGAACAGCTCCTCGACGGGCATTCGGCGGTCGATCATGCCCTGCTCGTGCATGTAACGCACGAATGTTTCGAGGGTCTTGCGATTGGACTCCAGGCCGTAGGGCCAGAAGTCCTCGCCCATGGTCTCCACCGTCCGGTAGGCGTGCTCGGTCAGGAACGGCAACGCAAGGGGCAGGGCGCTGGTCTGGGTCAGGTCGGCCATGGCCAGGTCCTTGGCCTCGGAAAAGGCCTTCATCAGGGTGGCCGCGACCCAGGGGTGCTCATCGAGGAGCTCCCGCCTCATGGATACCGTGTGCATGATGGGGAAGATGCCGGTGCGCTTGAAGTAGTCCCGCTCGACCATCCAGGGTTCACGAAAGAGCCGGCGCACGCTGGATCCGGCAGGGTCGAACGTGGACGGCGTCCGGGCGGTGATCAGCGCGTTTATCTCGCCGTCCGCCAGCATCCGCGCCAGGGACCGGTCCGGCGGGGCGAAGCCCAGCCTGATGCCGGCGGGCTCCACGGGCTCGAAGGGAAGGCGGCCCGGGTCCTCCAGACCGCCCTGGACCCATTCGACGTCCTCGGGGCGCACGCCGTAGTCGTCCGAGAGCGCCCCCCGGGCCCAGACGGCCGCGGTCATCTGGTATTCGGGAACACCGATGCGCTTGCCCTTGAGGTCCTGCGGCGTTTCGATGCCGGAGCCGCGGTGAACGAAGATGCAGGACTGGCGGAAGAAGCGCGACGGGAACACGGGAATCGCCACCAGGTCGTCGACGCCGCGTCCCCGGCGCACGACGTAGCCGCCCAGGGAGGTCTCGGCCACGTCAAACTCGTGATACTGCATCATGCGCCAGAAGGTTTCCTCCACCTTCAGCGTGAGGCAGTTGAGCCGGATCCCGTCGGGCCGGACGCGTCCGTCCCGCAAGGCCTCGGTACGGTCATAGCGGCCGCACGCCAGAGTCAGGTTCAGCATGACATCTCCACCGGCGCGAACTTCCCCACAGGAAGTTCGGACTGAGCTCGGACTGGTTGACAGGCTTCCGGCAGATTAGCTAAAGCTGGATCAGTTTGCCAGCCAGTGCCTTTTCCGGCCAGCGCCTAGGGGGGGGTTGCCATGAGTGATACGCCGACGTCGGTCAAGAGATGCCTGGTGCGGACCATGTCCGACACCATCGAGACGGACATCCATCGGGTTCACGTCATCGCCAACGAGATCCTCCCACGTTACCACAAGCCTGAACTTTCCTTCGAGGAACTGCGCAAGGTGGCGGACGGCCCCTTCGACTTCTTCCTGGCGCCGATCCTGTTCGAGGAAGACTACCGGCGGGACCCGAGCATCATCTACAACGAGGGCGTCCGCCGGGAGATACGCGGTCACGCCCTGGAGATCGCCCGCCGGCACGGCTTCGACGTGAACCCGCCGGACTTCATCCCGGGCGTCGAGGAGTCGTTGCGCGGGGCCCGGGACGCGGGCCTGAGCAACATGGTGCTCACCACCAGTGGCCGGCGATACAAGCACCGGGTCATGGAGGAGCACGGCATCAGTGAATACTTCGACGAGATCATCGACCGCGACGAGACCTACTTCAGGAAGGAGCAGGGCATCTACCACCTGTTCCGGAAGCTCAACCGGAAGCTCGACGTGATTCTGCTGTCCGGAACCGCCAGCTACCTGCGGGCGGGCAACAACCTGGAGTTCGCCACGGTGGCCGGCAACGACCTCTCGGTGTTCACCGTGGCCCTGGCCACCGAATACTCCTACAACGACGAGGAGACGCTGGCCGCGGCCAAGCCGAAGCTCCTGATACGGAGCCTCGACGAACTGTTCCCGAAGCTGCGCGAGGCGGGCGGCCCGCTTTCGGAAGCGGCTGCCGATCGCCCGGCGTCCTCTTCGGCGGCGTAGCCTCCCGGGCAGAGTCGGCTAGCGTCCTGTCCCGGAAATAACTGCGCTAAGCTCGGGACCACTTGGTCCTGGGAGTCTTCAGCGGCTCCCCATCCACGTGGATCGAGTCTACCCGCTCGTTGAAGAAGCACATCAAGTCCCTGATCTTCGGGCACTCGGGAATGGTGTCCTCGTAGCTCCACACGGTATCTTCGAACACCTTGCCGCCCACGTTGGCGGACCAGTAGCCGGCGATGCCCTTGTAGGGGCACCGCGACGTGGTGTCGCTGGGTTCCAGCAGGTCCATGCGCACGTCCTCGCGCGGCAGATAGTAGCGGGTCAGGTGTCCGGTCTCGAGGACCAGCCGGGGCCGTCTGGAATCCGCCACCACCTCGCCCCCGAGGGTCACCTGCACGTGGCGTGAGCTGTTGAGCACGTCCACCCTCTTGTACGGGTCCCGGGCATGGACGAAGATCTCGTCCTCCTCCTCGTACCAGGCGTCCATCCGGTTCCAGTAGAAGGAGAGGTACCCGGCGATTTCGCGGGATTCCGCCTTGGGGTCAGGGTAGCTCCAGGCCGCGGACTCGGCCGTCTTGCCTCCCGCGGCCACGTTCCAGTAGGAAGCCTCGCCCTTGACCGGGCAGCGGGTATGGTGGTCGTTGGGAGTCAGGAGCTCCATGCGCACGTCGTCCCGCGGGAAGTAGTAGACCGGAACGTGCCCCGCCTCCCTCAGCAGCATGGCGCGTTTGGTGTCCACCAGGGTCTCGCCCCCGAAGGTAACCCGCACGCGCCGCGGACTCTCCTCGAAGTCGAGCCAATGGTCGGCGTGTTCGCCGTAGCTCCGTGGTTTGTGTACGGTTTCCATGGAGGTCCCTCCGTGTCTTCCTGTGCTGATGGCGGATTCTGCTCCCGTGAAGCCGCCGGTGTCAAGCCGGTCGGCAAGGCTTTCGTGGGGGTCACGTCGAGCGGTTCGCGCGGTAGTTTCGGCTCCCTTGGTTGCAGCTTGCAGCCGGCAACTTGTTGGTGCATAATTCGTTCCCGATAAGGAGTAAATTATGCGAACAGCACCTGACCTCACCCTCCGCGAAGCGGCCGAACTGGCCGGCGTCTCGAAAACGGCCGTGGAGAAGGCGGTGGAAGCAGAGATCATACAAACCCTGGCCCGGCCTGCACGCTTGCGTGGCGGTTCGACGCGCTATGTACCGCTGTCGGCGGTAGCCTATTTCGCGGCATTGAAACGCGCAGACCTCGTGGATCTTCCGGTGCGACTCAAAAAGGCGCTTTGGACCAAACTTCTCCAGCTTGAGCCCATGGTGCTCGGGCCCATCGAGTTTTCGCCAGGCACGTTCGTGCGTCTGGACGAACTGGCCGGGGGTTGCTTCCAGACAGCCCGGCGCTACAAGGAATCGCGTGACGCTCATATCGTGTCCGATCCGGAGATACTCGGAGGCACGCCCGTGATAAAGGGGACACGGATGACCGTGTATTCGGTGCTCGGACGCTTGCTGGATGGCGACAGCATCGATGATCTCGTCGCGGACAATCCTGATATTCCGCGTGAAGCATTCGAAGCGGCGGCGATTTTCGCGCGGGCACATCCCTTGCGGGGTCGACCTGGCAGCCGGCCGTGGCGCAACCGGTCGTGACGAAGACCGTCACGACCCATGCGTCTGTTCATCGATGAATGCCTGTCGCCTCAGATTGCCCGCAACTTGAACGAGTCCGGCAAGCATGTGGCTCAGCATCCTCTGGACTTCGGAGGCAGGGGAGCGCCAGACCACCGTGTGGTGGAACGATGCATCGCTCACGGACTTGTGATCGTCACGGAGAACGCGCGTGATTTTCGCGCGCTGGTCGGAGCCAAAGACGTTCACCCCGGCCTGATTATTGTACCCTGCGTCGGCCGAAAGCGGTCCGCCGCACTACCCTACCCCCGCCGCTCAAATGCCCGTGTCGTCGATTCCTCATCACTCGGCACCTCCCGCGATGCCCAATTGCCGCCCCTCTACCACCAACACCGCCCCGCCACCTCGCTTGTACTCCCAGGGTCCAGACCGCGACCGCGATACCGTGCAATCCGCACCCCGCGCCGGACACAACCCTACCCACGTTGCCGCCTCCCACGACTCACCAAACGTGTTCCCCAACACCCGCCACTCACCAGCCGGTATCCGCACTTCCAACGACCCCGCCACCGGAACCTCCAATTCCGAACCCGCAGGCCGATGCTGCGGACCACACCCTGCCAGCATCAACACCAACAACGCTGCCATCAAAACCCTCATCTTGCTCTCCTTCCTTCTCACTCGCTCGCTGGAGCCCGATTGCTCCGGGAGGATGCCCGCCTTCCGGCAAACCTCAATCCGCAACACTCGGGTCAGTCGGTCGTGGTGGTCATGTCCTCGTCGTGCCTATTCAGATATTCAAGTCTCCCACTCGAATCGACCCTAAAATCGTATTGTGAGCATCAAAAGACGACTCTCCGCTCAGTGAGTAGTAACCCTCGGGGATAATAGGAACAACAAGCCCCCTAAAAACCTTATCCTTACAAGTCTTCCAGACAAGACGTTCTAAATCCCAGTATGCATTATTGGAGTATAGCTCCTGATACTTCATAAGCATCTGAGAGGGACGATTCGGGTTACTCGGGTGATGCATCACGTTATAAATATCTTTCAAAAGCATCACTCGGCCTAGATCAACACCCAGCCCTTCTGCAAATTTGCATGCCATATCAGTCACGGTATCCTTCTTCTTGCCCCAAGCTGCCTCTAAGGCAATCCAATAGCTCCTGTACCGGACATAGCTAAAATCCAACTCCATCGTAGCGGCTTCATAGAAGTTAACGAGAGTCTGTATATTGCCTCGCCCATCTTTTCTGTCACAGTCCAGCCACCCCGCAATAATTGAAAGGCAATCCATGTCGTCATCCTTTGACAGAGCTACATTCATGGGAGGGAGCATAGAATTAGGATGTGAAGAAGTAGCACCCACGGCACCGCTACTTGAATCTAACGTATTCGGCGCTCGCCCTTTCAAGCAAGCAGCCCAACTCCTGGACCACCAAGGACGTTTCAACAAAAGTAGGGACTCAACGCACTTATATACCTCCAGTCCCTCGTAGACATCTAGCCCATTTGTTGTTAGATACGCATCGAAACCTCTCAAGACAGCGTCCCCTATCGTGCGAATCATATTCGGAATCCCAGGCGAAAGTACCTCATCTAGGGGCCTACGTTCCCTTCGATGGATTCTCAAAATCCCATCCTCAGACGAAAACGATTTCCCTATAATTTGTGAGTCCGGCAATCCATAACAACGTTTCCCTTTGTCCATATCAACACTCATTGTAATGCCCTCTAATCAACCATCACCTGCTCCGGCATTCTCGCCCTCGCCATTCGCCCCCCGAGCTTAACGCGGGTAGACTACTCTGTACTACGGACAAGAACCCGGCTCCAACAGATTCCAGAAATCCCTCTCACTGATCCTCCAAGTCTCGCCCGCCGTAAACCTTGTCTCCGCCAATGCTGTCAACATCCGCTTCGCTCTACGAGCATCCGCCACCGTCAACATGTAATCCAGCCGCCCCGACTTCTCGCCCCTCACGTAATGCCACCCGCCAAGCCACGACCCCCTATGAACAAAGGTCCCCCACCGGCGCAGCGAACGCCGCCGCAATCAACAACGCCGCAATCAAAACCCTCATCACTCACCTCCCTTTACTGCTTCCGCGCTCCGAACACCGCGTCCAATCGCCCCGCTCCATGAAACTTGTCCACCCGGACCTCCCCGAACACCTCCTCATGCTCCGGCCCCGCAAAGCCACCGCTCCACTTCGCTCCCGAAAACCGCCCAGTACTCCCTACCCGAGCACTCGGCAACCTCACCCGGGTCTGGTCCAACTCCGTCCCGTCCTGCGCCGTGATCCTGTACAAATCCAAGCTCACGTAACGATTCTTCAACCGCATCCGCGCATCGCCATGCACCAGCATCGAATCCCCAACAACACCCACCATGCCGCCCTTCCACACGCCCTGCACTGACCGATCCGGCGCCGTCCCCGTATACCACACATCATCCAACACCGGCTCCCAATCACCACCACTAGGCCGCTGCATCCAATACCCACCGAAATCCATCCACACGCCCCACCACTCATACGACCGATCCCGCTCCAACCCCGGAACCGTCTCCGGCGCAAGCATCTCCATCGGCGTCCCCGCCACAGGCTCCTCCTCCGGTCCAGGCGTCGTCGGCGTCGGGGTTGGCGTTGGCTTCGTCACCGGCGTCGTTGACGCCCGTTGCACAGTCGGAATCCCACCCGTCGCCGCAAAGGTAACGCCATCATCCGTCACGGTTACAGTGCAGCCTACCCCACCTGCCGGACAATGGATGTCCACATTCCCACTCCGCTTCGTCTTACCCGCCGCGACGTTAATCACCCCCGGCTCCAGCCCGTGATCCATCGGTAACCCAGTTAAAGCAGGCGTTTGAGTAGTTACCGAAGGAGTGCCGCCCGTCGCCACATAAGCAACGTCGCCACCCGTCACCGTTACGACACAATCATAGCCACCCGCCGGACAGCTAATAACGACGTTGCCTCTTTCCGTCATCCCGCCCGCATCAACTCTGATCGGAGAAATCCCAGTAGGCGTCAGCCCAATGTTGCCCGCTGGCAGTGTCACCGCCTTAAGTCCAGGCGTTACCGAAGGCTCGCCGCCCGTTGCCTGATAGCGAACCTTGTCAGCCGTCACCACTACAACACAGGTTGCTGCACTTGCCGACGACGGACAGGTAAAGACAACGTTACCTCTTTCCAGCATCCTTCCCGCAATTACTCTGATCACGCCGGGCTCCAGTCCATGACTACCCCCCGGCAGTATCAAATCATCGAGCCGGGGCGCTACCGAAGGCGTACCGCCTGTTGCGGAGTAAACCGCGCCGCCCCCGCCAGACCTATGACGCAATCTCGGCCATCTGCCGGACAGGTAAAAACGACATTCCCTCTCGACACCATCCCGCCCGCATCAACAATGAGCCTAAACCTACTGGGCAGCCGGAAGTCACTGTTAGCCGGGAGCACCAACTCGTCCTGCGCAACAGATACCGTAGGAGTGCCTTGCGCCGCGACGTAGTAAGCACGTCCACCCCTCACACTTATGCTGCAAGCCGCATAACTCGAACAGGTGATATCGACGTTGCCGCTCCGCTTCGTCGCGCCCGCAGAAACGGTAATCCTGCCCGGCTCCAACCCATGACCGACAGGCAAAGACAACTCGCGCTCCCAGGCATACTGTGCATGCCCCGCATGCGCCGACACCACCACCACCACCAACAACACCGCCGTCAACAAAACCCTCATCCTGCACCTCCTTTCATACGCGGAGCGGCCGAAACCGCCCCGCCCAATCCCTCTACTGATTCTCCGCCCCGAATGCGCCCTTAAGTCCATTTCCTCTATGAAACCCATTATGCGTCACCGACCCAAAAACCTCCGCCCTCCGTCACCGCAATAACACATGCCGCGCCCCCTGATGGACAAGCAATCTCCACATTCCCAAACAACCTTGTCCTACCCGCTGCTACCTTCAGAGGATTCTCCCCCGTATAGGTCAACCCATGTCGCTCCGGTAACGCTAACGGCTTGTTCTGCACCACCACCAGAGGAATAGGCGCAGGCGGTCTACTCGCCATCTTCGACCCACCACTGCACCCGGCCAACACCACTACCACCAACATCATCATTAAATACCGCATCCTGGTCTCCCTTCCTCATTCATTTGTAATTCCTTTTTTCGCTTGATCCAGGTATAATGGTCAAGTACGATTCGCACCTAACAGGCTACGGAACGGATACAAGCCCGTTGTGACTTTGGTATATAATTCCCCATGCATGGGTCCACGTTGTAGAAACGTCCGAAAGTCCTCTAACGGGAAGGAACCTGCGCGATGAAGCACAACCTCGGAGACAAGGCGCCGGATTTCCGGCTGATGGATCAGCACGGCAAGCCACATGAGCTCTCCGGCTACAAGGGTCAATGGGTGCTATTGTTCTTCTATCCCAAGGACGCCACCCCCGGCTGAACGAAGGAGGCCTGTAGTATACGGGACCACATAGCTGCGTTCGAGGAAGCCAGGGCCACCGTCCTGGGGGTCAGCGTCGATCCGGTCAAGAGCCACGCCAAGTTCGCCGAAAAACACCGGCTCCCCTTCACGTTGTTGGCGGACGAGGAGAAGGAAGTGGTGAGGCTGTACGACGTCTGGGGCAAGAAGAAGTTCATGGGGAGGGAATACGAGGGCACGTACCGGATGTCGTTTCTCATCGACCCCAAGGGCAAGATCGCCAAGGTCTACGAAAAGGTGAAACCCGAGCAGCACGCGCGGGAGGTGCTCGATGACCTGGCGGAGCTGGCGTAGGAGAACCTGCGTGGCTAGACACCGGTGACGCCGGATCCATGGACAGGGATGGTCCGGTGACGGATCGGATGCCGCAACAGGGGGACGAGGCATTCATGGCGCGGGCCCTGGCCCAGGCCGAGGCAGCGCGCCGGGAGGCCGAGGTCCCCGTGGGAGCCGTGGTGGTGTGCGGCGGCGAAGTGATCGGGCAGGGCCACAACGGGCGCGAGGCTCTGGCGGAGCCCACGAGCCACGCGGAGATACTGGCCATCCGGCAGGCGGCCCGGGCGCGGGCGTCCTGGCGTCTCGACGACTGCGCCCTTTACGTCACCCTGGAGCCCTGCGTCATGTGCGCCGGCGCCATCGTCCAGGCCCGCGTGCGGCGGCTCGTCTTCGGCTGCCTGGACCCCAAGGGCGGCGCCGTGAGGTCGCTCTACCGTATCTGTGAAGACCCACGTCTCAACCACCGCGTGGCCGTTACCGAAGGCGTGCTGGGGCAGCGTTGCAGCGCCATATTGAAGCGGTTCTTCGCGGCCGTGCGAGGGTCGGACACGAACGAGGGGAGTGGATGAAACCGGCCTCGATACCCGGTTGCCGCGGGTAGAAGGCGGCTGCGCGCGCAGGCACGGCTGTCCCGTTGGTTCATGCCATGGATGCCACCGCAAGATTCATGGGCGCCTATGTGGCGTCACTTGACGGCCGGGACCTCCCTCCCCACACCGTTCACGAAACCCGCCGTCGGATACTGGATTCCATGGGCTGCGCGCTGGGGGCCTTTGCTGCGGAGCCATGCCGCATTGCTCGCGACCTGGCGCCGCCGGTCCAAGGGGACGGCGCCGCGAGGATCCTTGGCGTCAGGCAGTCCACCTCGCCGGACATGGCCGCTTTCGCCAATACGGCCATGATCCGCTACCTGGACTGTAACGACAGCTTCGTATCCCCGGGCGGAGGCCATCCCAGCGACATGCTGCCCGCGGTGCTGGCCGCGGCCGAGGTAGCCCGCGCGTCGGGCCGTGCGGTGATGACGGCGTTGGTGCTGGCCTATGAGATTTACGGGCAGTTCGCCGAACGCTTCGCCACCCGTGAGAAGGGATGGGACCAGGGACTCTTCATCGGCCTGGCGAGCGCGTGCGCCGCGGGGAAGGTCCTGGGATTGCCGGAGAAGCGGCTTGCCCACGCGGTTTCCGTGACCGCGGTGTCCCACGTGCCGCTGGGCCAGACCCGGGTGGGCGAGCTGTCCATGTGGAAGGGCTGCGCCACGGCCATGGCCGTGCGCAACGGCGTCTTCGCCGCGTTGCTGGCCCGCGGCGGGATGGAAGGGCCGCCCCAACCCTTCGAGGGCCGCTACGGTCTTTTCGAGCAGGTGACCGGCGCCTTGCGCCTCGACAGATTCGGTGACGCCCGCGCAGGCGTGCCGTTCAAGATCATCGACACGAGCATCAAATTCTTTCCGGCGCAGATCCACACCCAGGCCGGCGCCGCCATGGCTCTGGAACTGAGGGATGCGTTCGATCTCGACGACCTGGAACGCATCCGCATCGCGACCTATGGCGTGGCAGTCCGAAACGCCGCGGGCGAGCCGCAGAAATGGGATCCCAAGACCTGTGAAACCGCGGATCACAGCCTTCCCTACGTGGTGGCCGTTGCCCTGACCGACGGCGCGCTGACCCCGGCCGGCTTTGACCCCCGACGCATCCGGGACCCTCTGCTTCGGCCGCTCATGCGAAAGGTCGAGGTCAGCGAGGACCCGGAGGCCACCCGCAACTACCCCGCGCAACAGCGGGCACGCATGGAGGTCGATCTGCGTTCCGGGCGCCGGCTGACCCGAGCCGTGGATTATCCCAAGGGCCACAGCCGAAACCCGCTGTCCGACAGCGAGCTGGAGCGGAAATTCCTGGGGCTTACGTCGGACGTCTTGTCCCCGAGCCGGCAGGCATCCTTGTTGGAGCGGCTGTGGCGTTTCGACGAGCTGGAGAATCTGGATGCCCTGTTCGAAGCCGCCCGGATCGAATGAATTCCCTCTCCCTCCGGGAGAGCGCAGCGCGCTATCGCGCTCAACGGCACAGTCTTCGCACGATTGCTCATGTCACGGTTCAAGGGAGGTTCATCATGTCCAAGCTGACACAATTCCGTTCGTGGAATTTCCACGCCGAGGACCTGGAGAAGACGGTACGTTTTTACCAGGATGTCCTTGGAGCCACACTTCGCAAGGCCCACAAGGTCGCCGGCGTTGACGTCGTCCGGCTCAATCTCGGCGGCGCCGTCCTGGGAGTTTTCGACGCCTCGAAGGACCGTCACCCACGGGTGCCCCATCACACCTTCGAGATCGACGGATCAGGCGAGCCGGAGGACTTTGTGAAAGAAATCGAGGCCAAGGGCGCCAAGGTGAGCGAGATACGCCGTCACGCCGACGGCAAGGGGTACTCGGTGTACGTCACCGACCCCAGCGGCAACCGCCTGGAGCTATCCACGTCGTCAGGCTAGCGGTCCGCGAGAGCGGCGGGTCGAACACTGGATGTGAAAGAGGTGCGCGCCAAGTTCGGATCGGCGACGTGAGAATCCACCGGACGCGGACAGCCGTCGAGCATCTTGTGGCGGCGTGAAGATTTCACCCCGCCCGTGCTGCCTGGATCGTCGTCTCGACGTACACCTGAGCCAGGTGAGAGCGGTAGGCGGGTGTGGCGTTGACGTCCTCGATGGCGTCGATGCCGTCGGTAACGAGGGCCGCAGCGCGTTCGATGGCGGTGTCGTCGAGGTTTTGTCCGCGCAGGGCGGCTTCGACCTTTTCGGCGCGGAAGGCCACGTCGGCCACGCCGGTGACCCCGATGGCGATATCCTCGCAGACGCCCTCAGCGGACTCTTTCAGACACACGGCAACGCCCACGATGGCAAAGCCCGCGGCCTGCCGGGACGCCTTCCGGTAGGCGGACTTGTAGCCGTCGCAGGCCGGCACCCGGATCCCGGTCAGCAGTTCCTCGGGCATCAGGCTGGTGGTCAGCATGGTGATGAAGAACTCGCGGGCGGGAATCCAGCGCTCGCCGTCAGGGCCTATCGCCTTTAGCTCCGCGTCCAGGGCCAGGATGGCGGCCGGCAGGTCCTCTGCCGGGTCGGCGTGGGCCAGCCCTCCGCCGATGGTGCCGCGGTTCCTTACCTGGACGTCGCCCACCACCACCGCGGTCTGGGCCAGCAGCGGACAGCGGCTGCGGATCAGCTCGGACTCGGCCACGTCCGTGTAGGTAGCCAGCGCTCCGATGGCGATGCGGCCGTCCTCTTCACGGATGTAGTTCAACTCCGCGAGGCCGCCGATGTCGATGATTACCTCGGGCTTGGCGAGCCGGAGTTTCATGAGGGGGAGCAGGCTCTGTCCGCCGGCCAGGACCTTGGCGTCGTCCACGTTGGCGGACAGCAGGGACAGGGCCTCCTCCAGGGAGGCGGGTGCATGGTAGTCGAACGCGCCCGGGATCATGCCTGAGCCTCCTGAATCAGTTGCCACACCCTCTCGGGGGTCAACGGCAGGTGCCGGATCCGCACCCCGAACGGTTCCAGGGCGTTTTCCACCGCGCTGGCGATGGCGGCGGGGGAGGGGATGGCGGCGCCCTCGCCCGCGGCCTTCTGTCCCAGCGGCGTGAACGCGGAGGGCGCGGGCCGGTGCTCCACCTCGATGGCCGGGGTCTCGGCGGTGGAGCATTTGCCGTAGTCCGTCAGGGTGATGGTGAGGAGCTGGCCTTCGTCGTCGTAGACGAAGCCCTCGCCGAGGGCCACGGCGATGCCGTGGGCCGCGGAGCCGTAGATCTGTCCGTCCACCACGTCCGGGTTGATGATGGTGCCGTTGTCGCCCACGATGAGATAGCGCAGCACCGTGACCTTGCCGGTGCGCGGCTCCACCTCCACCACCGCCACGTGGGCGCCGGCGCCGAAGGTGAACTGGGCCCGGACCTTCCGGTCCTTGCCCGGCACCATGTTGGGCTGGGCGTGCGGGAAGGTGTAGTAGAAGGTGGTCTGGAGCCCGGCGTCGATGCCCTCGGGCAGGAGCGACTGGTTGTTGTAGGCCACCTTACCGAGCTCGGCGAAGGTGAGCTTGCGGCGCGGGAACCCGGGAACGCTCACGACCCCGCCGGCGATCTCCAGATCCGACTCCTGGGCGTCCAGGACGTGCGCCGCCACCTTGAGGATCTTCTCACGGAGTTGGTTGGCCGCGCCGATGATGGAGCCGATGTCGTAGAGGTGGAAGTTGTTGCCGCTGTTGGCCGCGGCCACGCCCCAGGGCGCGACGTCGCTGTCGAAGGGGGTGGTGGTGCTGATGACGTCGGGGCTTACCCCGAGGATCCCCGCGGCCACCTGGGCGGTGGTGGTCTCATGGGCCTGCCCGCAGTTGGGCGAACCCAGGTACAGGGCGATGGTGCCGTTCTTCTCGAGCTTGATGGTGGCGCCGTTGATGCCGCCGGCCCCGGGCGTCTCCTTCATCTCGGGAAAGATCGCCATGTCCCGGGCGGCGTTGCGGCCCCCGGGCTCCACCCCGATGACCACGCCGATGCCGAGATAACGGCCGTTCTCCCGTTCCCGTGCCTGCTCCTCCTTGAGTCCCTGGTAGTCCACCTTCTCCAGCGCGCGCTTCAGCAGGCCGGGATAGTCGCCGCTGTCGTAGACGTTGCCGTTGGGCGTGGTGTAGGGCATCTGCTCCGGCTGGACCAGGTTGCGGAAGCGTACCTCCGAGGGATCCATGTCCAGGTCCTGCGCCACCCGGTCGATGATGCGTTCCCAGATGTAGCACATGCCCGGCTTGCCGATGCCCCGGTTGGGGATCACGGGACAACGGTTGGTGACCACCGAGTAGCCGTCCATGCGGATGTTCTGCACCCTGTAGGTGTTGCTGAGGTTGTTGAGCTTGTTGGTGAAGTGGATGGTGAGCGTGCTCACGGAGCCGCCCACGTCGTCGATCTCCTTGAAGCGCAGCCCGGTCACGGCGCCGTCGTTCTTCACCGCGGCCTCGACGTCGAACTCCTGCTCGCAGGCGTGTCCCGCGGCCATCATGTGCTCGTTGCGGTCCTCGATCCACTTCACCGGCCGGCCCGACTTGATCGCCAGCAACGCCACGATCACCACGTACTTGCGGATCAGATGGATCTTCTGACCGAATCCGCCGCCGATGTCCGGGATGATGACCCGGATGTCGTCCAGGTTCAGGGCGTCCCGCAGCGCGTCGTAGATGTTCTCCGGCACCTGGGTGTTGGTGCGGACCGTGAGCTTGCGGCTGAAGCGGTCGAAGGAGGCGATGCACGCCAGCGGCTCCAGGGGCGTCGAGCTGTATCGGTGGATCTTGAGGTTCTCCCGCACCACCCGGTCCGCTTCCCGGAACGCGGTCTCGGTATCCCCGTATTCCAGGGATCCCTGCCAGGCCAGGTTGGCGCCCAACTCGTCGTAGATGAGCGAAGGACCCTCGCCGGCCATGGCCTGGTGGACATCCGTGACCGCAGGCAGGATCTCGTAGTCCACGGTGATGGATTCGAGAACGTCCTCGGCCGTGCTCCGGTCCCGCGCGGCGATGGCGCCCACGGGCTCGCCCACGTACCGGACCTTGTCCACCGCTCCGGCATATTCCGCCACGGGCTTCTTCAGGCCCGCGGCGTAACGTCCCGGCCGGAACGGTTTGGTGTCCCGCTTCATGTCCTCGGGCGTCACCACGGCGAACACGTCCTGCCGGCTCTTGGCGGCTTCGGCGTCCACCCCCAGGATGCGCGCGTGGGCGTGGGGGCTCCGTATGAACACCGCCTGCAGCATGCCGGGCTCGGTGAAGTCGTCGGTGTACTGACCCTTTCCGCTTACGAGCCGCGGCCCTTCCTTGCTCCGGGTGGCAAGGCCGACGTATGGATTCGAGCTAGCCATTGTCGTTGATCTGTCCTGCGTTGTTGATCTGTCCTGCGGCTTCCTTCACCGCGGCCACGATTTGCACGTACCCGGTGCACATGCACAGGTTTCCCGCCAGACCCTCACGGATTTCCTCTTCGCTGGGGTCCGGGTTCCTGCTCAGCAGATAGCGGGCCGCCAGCACCATTCCCGGCGTGCAGTATCCGCACTGGAACCCGTAGTTCCGGATGAAGGCTTCCTGCACCGGGTGCAGCGTGTCGCCCTCGGCCAGCCCCTCGATGGTGGTGATTTCCTTGCCGTTGGCCTGCACCGCGAACATCAGGCACGACTTCACGAGCGCGCCGTCCAGCTCCACGGTGCACGCGCCGCATTCCCCGACGATGCAGCCGATATGGGTGCCGGTGAGGCCGATGGTCTCCCGCAAAAAATAGGAAAGGAGCTGGCGCGGCTCCGCTTCCTCTTCGTACAACCGTCCGTTGACGGTCACCCGAACCGTCTGTTTCATGGCCTGATAATCGCTCCCGGTATGTTTGGATTCCGATCGAAGGCACGGTCGAAAGGGCGGCCGCGCCTTGCAGAGTTCAGAGTTTATAACGGGGAGGCCGCGTTCGTGTCAAATCACCTGCGGGCGGTCCGCTTCTTCGACCACGGCGCGTTGCGCCACACGGCGATGCGGTAACCCAACAGCACCGTCAGCACACCGGCGAAGATGAGCGGTTCCCTCAGGTCCGCTTTCACCAGCCAGAGAAAATGGACGACCCCGGCGATAGCGCAGAGGTAGACAAGGCGGTGAAGCTGCTGCCAGCGGCGGCCGCCGAGTCTGCGGATCATGCCGGCGGTGGAGGTGACGGCCAGCGGCAGCATCAGCAAGAACCCCAGGGATCCCGCGGTGATGTACGGCCGCTTGACAACGTCCGCGAGGATGGCGGCGGGGTCGAAGAAGTGGTCCAGCACGACGAAGGTGGACAGGTGCAGGCAGGTGTAGAAGAAGGCGAACAGCCCCAGCATTCGCCGTAGCCTGATGAGAGCGGCATAGCCGGTGATCCGCCGGAGCGGCGTCACCGCCAGCGTGACCATCAGGAAGACCAACGCGAAAGTGCCGGTGGTGTGGGTGATGGACTCCACCGGATTGGCGCCGAGTCCGCCGGTGAAGAGCCCCACGATGAGCCGCACCGCGGGGATCAGCGCCAAGGCGAACACCGACACCTTGATCCAGGTGAACGGCTTGATCCGGGTCACGTCAATAAAGCTTCGTCAGGTCCATCCCCTTGTATAGATGGGCCACCTGCTCCTCGTAGCCGTTGAACATGAGCGTCTTGCGTCTGAAGAAGTCGCCGATGCGGCGCTCGCTCGCCTGGCTCCAGCGAGGATGGTTCACCGTGGGGTTCACGTTGGAGTAGAAACCGTATTCCTGGGGCGCGGCAACGTTCCAGGCCGTGGGCGGTTCCTTCTCCACGAAGCGTATCTTGACGATGGACTTGATGCTCTTGAAGCCGTACTTCCACGGCACCACGACACGGATGGGCGCGCCGTTCTGATTGGGCATCACCTCGCCGTAGAGTCCCACCCCGAGGATCGTCAGCGGATTCATGGCCTCGTCCATGCGCAAGCCCTCGACGTAAGGCCAGTCGAGGACGCCCCGGCGCTGGCCGGGCATCTGCTCGGGATCGTGGAGCGTGACGAACTGGATGTACTTGGCGTTGGCGGTGGGCTCCACCGCCTTGATCAGGTGGCTCAGTTCGAAGCCGATCCAGGGGACCACCATGGACCACGCCTCCACGCACCGCAGCCGGTAGACCCGTTCCTCCAGCGGCATCTTCAACATCTCGTCTATGTCGAAGGTCCTGGGCTTGTTCACCTCGCCCTCCACCACGACGGTCCACGGCCGCGTCTTGAGGCTGTCGGAATACCGCTTCGGATCCGACTTGTCGGTGCCGAACTCGTAGAAGTTGTTGTAGCCCGTGATGTCCTTCAGCGGCGTCTGCGGCTCGTCCGTGGAGAAGGCGCTCTTGCCGGTGCCCGTGAGCTTGGTGGCGCCCCGGGCCTCGCCCAAGGGGCCGAGCAGGCCGGGAATCAGCAGACCCGAGCCCAGGCCGGCGGCTCCCAGCGACGCGGTGCGAATGAACTGTCGCCGGTTCAGGTACAGTTCCTTGTCCGTGATCTCACCGCTCTTGATGTCGTCGGGCCTTTTGATCAGCATGAGCGCTTTCCTTTCTTCGTCAAGGCAGGGTGGGTGTTTGCAGTCTCCTACGCTACACTTTGACACGTGGAACCCTCTTGTCAAATCAGTCGGCAAATGGACCGTGCGGCAGTTTCGTAGTAGATTCTCCCATTCCCTGAGAGTCCCGCCATGGAGGAATCGTGATGCATGAGAAGATCGTCTATTTGAACGGCAGCTTCGTGCCCGAGAGCGAGGCCAGGGTGTCGGTGCTCGACTACGGGTTCCACGCCGGCGACGGCGTCTATGACGTGACCCGCACGTTCCGGCACGTGCCGTTCAAGCTCAAGGAGCACAACGACCGGCTGTTCCGGTCCTTGAAGTACACCCGGATCGACTGCGGCCTGTCGCAGGAAGAGATGGAAGCGGCGGCGCTGGAGGTGATCGAGCGCAACAAGGACCTCCTGGGTCCGGACGACGACTATGCCGTGTGGCAGGTGGTGAGCCGGGGCGAGCGCTCTTCGAAAGGCCCCCGGACCAACAATAACGCCACCGTGGCCATCTATTGTCTCGACGTGGACTTTACGGGGTTCTGCCGCTACTACGTCGAGGGCGTCACCATCGTGGTGCCGGCCACCCGGCGGATTCCGCCCCAGTGCCTGGAGTCCAAGGCCAAGATCACCAACAAGATGAACCACATCATCGCGGCCTTCGAGGCCCGGCAGGCGGACCCCAAGGCCATCCCCCTCATGCTGGACCTGGACGGCAACATCGCCGAGAGCAACGCCCACAACTTCTTCGCGGTCGTCGGCGGGAAGATCTACACCCCGGGCTCGAAGAACGTGCTGGGGGGCATCACCCGGGCCGTGCTCGGGGAGCTGGCGGAAGGGCTGGACATGGAGGTGGAGGAGGCCGACCTGACGCCCTATGACTGCCTGAACGCGGACGAGGCCTTCCTCACCAGCACCAGCCCCACCATCGTGCCGATCAAGAGCATCAACGGCGTCGGCTTCGGACGGGACGTGCCCGGCGGCGTGACCCTGCGGCTGCTCAAGGGCTGGACCGATCTCGTGGGCGTGGACATCGTCGCCCAGGCCCTGAACCACATGGAAGGGGAGGAGAAGGAAGAGCTGAGCGCCGCATGGAACGAGAAGCAGGCGGCGCTGGGGCTGTAGCGGCAAAGTGGCTGCGACCCTGCGCCCGCCCAACGGGCTGAAGCGTTACCTGTATCTCGCCCTTGCCGGCGTGACCATGGGATCGGCGGACGTCGTTCCCGGGGTCTCCGGCGGCACCATGGCGTTCATCATGGGCATCTACGAGGAACTCGTGGACGCCCTCAAGTCCTTCAACTGGCGCGTTCTGAGCCTGGTGATGCGGCTGCGCCTTGGGGATGCTGCGGCCGCCGTCCCCTGGCGGTTCCTCATGGTCCTCGGCGCCGGCATCGCCGCGGCCCTGCTGGCCCTGGCCGGCCCCATCGGCTGGCTGCTCGATCACCGGCCTGTTCCGCTGTTCGCCTTCTTTCTCGGATTGGTCCTGGCAAGCATCGTCACGGTGGCCGCGCAGTTGCGCTGGTCCGCGACCGCGGTGGCGTGTTTGTTCCTGGGCGCCGGCGTCGCCTGGTGGCTGGTGGGGCTGGTCCCCCTGGCCATGCCCCACGACCCCGCGACGCTCTTTCTCAGCGGGGTCGCCGCCATCACCGCGATGATCCTTCCCGGCATCTCCGGCTCCTTCATCCTCCTGGTCCTGGGCCAGTACGAGTACGCGATCGATGCCGTGCGTGACCGGGACCTGCTCGCTCTCCTGCCTCTGGCCGCCGGGGCCGTGTTCGGCATCCTCGCATTCGTGCGGGTTCTGAGTTGGCTGCTGCACCGCCACCGCAGGGTCACGATGGCGCTGCTCGTCGGTTTCATGGCCGGGTCCCTGAGAAAGATCTGGCCGTTCAAGGCGACCGTGCCGGGCCACGGGGAGACACCGTCCCTCCGCGACATCAACGTGCTGCCGGAGCTCGACGGCGCCTTCTGGCTCGCGTTCGGTTTGTGCGTCCTGGGATTTCTGCTGGTTCTCGGCCTGAACCGGTTGGTGCGGGCCAGGGAAGTTGGACATGGACAGTAGGATGCCTATAATCTGATTAACTGACCCGTGATCCGCGGGCGGCATGATCAACTACGGTATACACCTTATTTCGGCCGCCCCCCCTGTCCTATGAACCGGGACCACTTCAGTTAGAAAGGAGTCCACAGGATTGCGCAGGGAGGATTCGCGTATGATTTGGAGCAGGGTATGGGCGGCGTTTGTGGCGCTGGCGCTGGCTGGCGCGTTGCCGGCGTGGGCGGACTACGCTGATGCGAGCGAGACAAGGAGTTTGCGAGAGAAGCCAGAAAAAAGCGAGCGTTTGGCGGATAAATACCGGCCTGGAACGAAGCTGCGGGACTGCGAGGGATGTCCGGAGATGGTGGTCGTGCCTGCGGGGAGTTTCATGATGGGTTCGCCGGAGTCGGAGGAAAGGCGGAACGAGGATGAAGGACCGGTGCATCGGGTGACGATTGCACAGCCGTTTGCGGTGGGGGTGAAGGAGGTCACGCGGGGGGAGTATGGCCGGTTTATCGAGGCAACGGGACATTCGACGGGTGATTCGTGCTGGACGTATGAGGGAGAGCAATGGGAGGACCGTTCCGGGCGTGACTGGCGGGGGCCGGGATTCAGGCAGACGGATGAGCATCCGGTGGTGTGTGTCAGTTGGGGGGATGCGCAGGCGTATGTGAAATGGCTGAGTGAGAAGACGGGGAAGGGGTATCGGTTGTTGAGCGAGTCGGAGTGGGAGTATGTGGCACGGGCGGGGAGCAGGACAGCGCACCATTGGGGAGATGATATAGGTCGGAACCGAGCGAATTGCTATGGATGCGGGAGTCGGTGGGACGATAAGAGTACAGCGCCGGTGGGGAGTTTTGGATCGAACGGATTTGGGTTGTACGATGTGCATGGGAACGTGTGGGAGTGGGTGGAGGACTGTTGGGACGGGAGTTATGCGGGGGCGCCGGCAGACGGGAGCGCATGGGAGAGGGGGGATTGCAGCGATCGCGTGCTGCGGGGCGGCTCCTTGTTCAACGAACCGTGGAGCCTCCGCTCCGCCTTCCGCTACTGGGACTTCGTCGGAAACCGCAACAACCTCGTCGGCTTCCGTGTTGCCCGGACCCTCACTCCATGAATCTTTATCTCCTTACCTCGGGGACCCAGGGGGCGAAGCCCCCTGGAGGATTTTATGTAGCGAAGGGCGGGCGATGCCGCGGGGAGGGGCGCGGGTGACCGCAGGGTACCGGGACCGGACCAGGCTGCTACGTCTCTATTTGAACTTGAGGTGGTCAGGGGTTGCCCTGCAACCGCAGGTAGGCGTCGGCGTACCGCTCTCCGAAAATCCGTAGCGAGCGGGCGTCGAAGTGCAGGCTGTCGCCCTTGTCGGTCAGGCCCTCGGCGCTGACGAACGCGCAGCGGGTGATGGCGTCAGGGGCCTTCCGCAACTCCGCGTTCACCGTGCGGTGGTGCTCGAAGTCGGGCCGTTCCGAAAGGTAGCTTCCCAGCTCTCCCACGATCACCGGCAGTGAAGGCGTGTCGAGTTGTTCTCTCAGCGTGGCCACCATGACGCTGAACCGCCGGAGATAGCTGGCGGCGTCCGCGTCGGTTTTGGAGTCGTGCTCCCCCTGGTGCCACAGCACGGCCTTGACGGCGCCGTCCCGGGCGGTGGCGCGCGCGGCGTTCCTGGCGCCTTCGTAAAGGTCGGCGCCCGGCATCCACTGCCGGAGAGGGGTCGAACCCACGGCGCGTGGCACCAGGCCGATATCCCGGCCGGGGTCGGTGGTCAGCAGCGAGCGGGCGAAGCTCATGGCCAGCCCGATGCCGGCGGTGGGGCGGTCGTGGTGCAGCGGCTCTTCGGCAAGGGTCCAGCGGCCGTCCGTGAACACGCGGATGCGCTCATCGCGGATGGGCTCCACGTCTTCCAGGAGTCCGCGGCCGGCCATGTTGGACTGACCCATGAGGAGAAAGATGTCCATGGCTTCCCTGAATCGTCGTTCAACTGACCCGGGCCGTCCGTGCAGCGACGTCCCGGGTGCGCGCCCGCGGGCTCAGTACGGCAGCCGGGTCCCGGCGCCTTCCTCCAGGGCCTTTCGATACAGCCACGCGGCCAGTGAGATGTCCTGATTCACCAGTCCGATGGCGCGCACGAAGATCCGTTCGCGGTGGTCTTCCCGGCCGGCAACCTTCCCGGCCAGGACGTCCGGCAACTCTGCGTAGACGTCGTCGGAAGTGAGGAAGCCTTCCCTCAGCATTCGGTCGATGTCCGACTTCTTCTTGCACTGGGCCCAACTGTCCACCACGAACTTGCCCATGTCCTTGTAGGCGGAGCTTTCGAGTTCCTGATGCTTGCCGATGGAGTAGACGACGGCCCCTTCGGTGATCCATTCCTGCTTGACGAAGGGCTCGGAGGTGGTGGTGGCGGAGACCACCAGGTCCGCGCCGTCCAGCGCCTGGGGGGCGGTGTCGCAGGGGACGATGCGCAGGTCCAGCTCCTCGCCGACCTCCCGGGCAAAGGCTTCCCGGGTCTCGGGACGGCGGGAGAGCACCCGCACCTCCTTGAGGTCGAAGGCGCGCGCCATCACCGGCACGGTGGCCCGGGCGGTGTCGCCGGCCCCCAGCATGGCCATCACCGACGCGCCCTGGCGTGCGAGGCATTGGCAGGCCACTGTGGCCGCGGCGCCGGTCCTCACCGAGTGGCACCAGTCCTCGTCCATGATGGCGGTGACCTCGCCGCCTTGCCGGTCGCTCAGGATGAGGATGCGCCGGGGGCCCTGGGGCGGGCGCGACGGGTCCCGGCTCCCGCCCGCGGCCTTGATGGCGCGGAAGCGGAATCCGGCGGCGGCGTCGAGTGAGCAGCCGGTGACCCAGTACTGCCATCCCTCCTCGGGCTTGACCGCCAGGTCCTCGGGCACGGACCAGCCCACGCGCCCGGCGCTGTGGTCCTGCAGCGCGGCCTTGACGATGTCGATGGCCTCGCCCAAGTCGAGCAGTCGCTTCACGTCATCGTTGGACAGATAAAGGATTCCGTTGGCCATGGCGTTCCCCGGCTATCGCCTCCTGGGTCGGGCCCTGCGGCCCGGCGTGGCGGTTATTCGATGACGTTGAGCCGTTCGGCTCCCGCGGTCAGCGGCTCGGCCCCGTCCGCGGTGATGAATACGTCCTCTTCCAGGTGGACCGAGGCGCCCGGGATGCGCACTTTGGGCTCGATGGCCAGCACCATGCCCGCCTCCACGGTCCGGACCTCGGCCTCGCTGATGGACGGGGGTTCGGCCCGGGCCATGCCGATGCCGTGTCCGATGCGTTTGGGGCTCGCCACCTCGGGGTAACCGTTTTTCGTCAGCTCGGCGTTGGCAACTCGCGGTATTTCGCTGATGGGGGTCCCGGGCTTCATGACCTTGACGCATTCCCGGATCAGGTGCAGCGCCAGCCCGTGCTCCCTGGTCTGGTCGGCACTCGGCGCGCCGAAGATCGCCATGCGGGTGATGTCGCCGTAGTAGCCCTCGTAACACGCGCCGAAGTCCGCGATCATGCGATCGCCTTTCTCGTAGCGCCGTTCGTCGTACTGGGTGGAGGCGTTCAGCATGAGGAAGCCGGGATGGCGCGGGTGGGCGCCTTCCTCGATCATGGCGATGTAGAGGCGTTCGGCCACTTCCCGCCGGGTGACCCCGGCCTTGAGGTCGGGCAGGATGCGGTCGAAGGCACGCACGGAGATGTCGCAGGCCTGCCGCATGTTCTCCATCTCCCGCGGGCTCTTGAACAGCCGCTGCTCGGTGAGCGCCGCGGACCCGTCCTCGATCCTGGCCTTGGGCAGCGCCTCGGTGAGCTGCGTGAGATAGTTGACCGGGAAGCCCAGCCGCTGGTCGTCGTCCAGCTCGAAGCCCACCCTGGCGGAACCGTAGCCCATGTCGGTCAGGAACTCGCTCAGCATCTCCCGCGGAAAGGGCACGTCCACGTAGCTGCGCACCTCGCCGAACCACGGCAGGGCCTCCGCCTTGGTCTTGTTATTGCCGTACACCAATGCGAAGGGTTTGCCCTCCCTGGGGATGAAGCAGATCTCGGGCCGCATCAGGTGGTCGAACTGATAGCTGACCAAGCCGGTGAAATACCAGAAGTTGTCGCGGGCCGACGCCACGACGAGGTCCAGCCCGTCCCGCTCCATGAGCCGCTGAACCTGCTGGTGACGTGATTGGTACTCTTCCTGTGGGAACGGCGCTTCGATCATCCGGGAGCCTCCGGGTTGGGGTTGTGGCTGAAAGCGGGGAGCATACCAAAGGTTCATTGGGTGCCGCAAATCTGCCTGGCGAGGGGTGCGGCGGTGGTAGTGCCCCGGTCCCTCCGCTCCCGGATTCCCGCTTCCGCCGGAATGACGGAGGGGGCGGGAATGACCGAATCGGGCATTGCCGGTCCGTCAGAACTCCGCGAAGCCCGGGACCCGTGGGAAGGGGATGACGTCGCGGATGTTTCCCAGGCCGGTCATGAACTGGACCAGGCGCTCGAAGCCGAGGCCGAAGCCGGCGTGGGGCGCGGAGCCGTAGCGCCGCAACTCCAGGTACCACCAGTACTCGTCCTCGGGCAGGCCGCACTCGTTGATCCGTTGCCGGAGCTGGTCGAGGCGGTGCTCCCGCTGCGAGCCGCCGATGATCTCACCTATCTTGGGCACCAACACGTCCATGGCCGCTACCGTCCGCTCGTCGTCGTTGAGATACATGTAGAAGGCCTTGATCTCCTTGGGATAGTCGATCACCATCACCGGCCGCCCCACGTGTTCTTCCACGAGGTACCGCTCATGCTCGCTCTGGAGGTTGACGCCCCAGGACACCGGATACTCGAAGGAGCGCCCGGAACGTTCGAGTATTGCCACCGCCTCGGTATAGGTCATGCGCTCGAAGGGCTGGTCCACGATATCGGTGAGAGTCTCCAGCACCGTCTTGTCGATGCGCTCGTTGAAGAAGGCCATGTCGTCAGGACAGCTTTCCAACACGCCCTTGGCGAGGTGCTTGAGAAACGCCTCGGCCAGGTCCATGTCCCCCTGGATGTCGCAGAACGCCATTTCCGGCTCCACCATCCAGAACTCCGCCAGGTGCCGGCTGGTGTTGGAGTTCTCCGAGCGGAACGTCGGCCCGAAGGTGTAGACGTTGCTCAGGGCCAGGGCGGCGATCTCCGCTTCGAGCTGCCCGGACACCGTGAGCCGGGCCTCCTTGCCGAAGAAGTCCCGGGAGTAGTCAACGGCGCCGGATTCGGTGCGCGGCGTCCGGTCGGGGTCCAGGGTGGAGACCCGGAACATTTCGCCGGCGCCCTCGCAGTCGGAGAGGGTGATGATGGGCGAGTGGAGGTGGATGAAGCCGCGTTCCTGAAAAAACCCGTGGATGGCGTGGGCGGCGGCGTTCCGCACCCGCATCACCGCGCCGAAGGTGTTGGTGCGCATGCGCAGGTGCCCGAGGGTGCGCAGGAACTCGAAGCTGTGGCGCTTTTTCTGGAGCGGGTAGTCGTCGTCGGCGTGGCCGACCACCTCGACGCTCCCGGCCTGTATCTCGTAGCGCTGACCTTTGCCCGGCGACTCCGCCAGCCGGCCCGCCACGCGCACGCAGCAGCCGGTGGTGAGTTTGCGGACTTCGGCCTCGTAGTTGGCCAGCTCCGGCGCGGCCACCGCCTGGATCCCGGACATGCACGACCCGTCGGAGACGTCGAGGAAAGAGACGTTCTTGCTGTGACGGACGGTCCGCAGCCACCCCTCCACGGTCACGTCCTCTCCCGGGGCGCCGCGGTCCAGCAGGTCCTTGATGCGTTCCTTCGTCATGGCTCTTCATCGCCTCCTTTCCGGCGCTACGGTGTTAAAGCCCCACGCGCAGGATCAACCGCAACGCCAGGAGCGTGATGACCCATTTGAGGATCTTCCGGAACAGCGCCTCCGGCACCCGCGCGCGCCAACGGGTGCCCACGTAGGAACCGAGGGTCGCGCTCAGGATCATGCCTGCCATCAGATAAAGGTATGGCGCAAAGGCGAATCCAAGCAAGAAGAACGTCGTCACCTTGATGACGTGCACCGCGGTCATTTGCACTGCGTGCGTGATCACCAGACGGTCCCGAGGCAGGTCCTCGCGCATCAGAAAGGGCATGCTGAGAGGTCCCACCACCCCGACGAACAGCGAGAGGAAGGTCTGCAACGCACCCAGGATGCCGAACCTGCCCGGTATCCGCGGGACGTTCCCGAGAGCAGGAGCCCAGGTGATGACCAGGATGAAGGAGCCGAGGACCACCGGCAGGTGCTCGGAACGGATGTCCACCAGTACCATCGAGCCCAGGGACGCTCCCAGCACGGCGCCCACGAGAAAGGGCGCGAAGAAGGACCACACCACGTGGCGCAGCCCGAACAGCGTCCGTGTGAGGTTGCTGAAGATCTGGACCATGCCGTGCACCGGTATGATGGCGAACGTCGGGATCAGTCCGGGCATGACCGAGATGAGCAGGATGCCGCCGCCGAGCCCCACCACCGCGGCGGTGGTGGAGGCCAGGAAGGTCATGAAGATGAGGAAGAGTTCGGACATCGAAGCCCTCGCACCCGGGGAACGGTCGCAAGCGGCCAGGACGGAGGCGGGGCCTACCCGCCGTCCGCGCCGGCTTCCCGCCGGACGGGATTGCGCAGCGTGCCGATGTCGCTGATTTCCACCGCCACCACGTCGCCGTCCTTCATGTTCTCGGTGGCGCCGTCGGTGCCCATCCACAGCACGTCCCCCGGCACCAGGGTCATGTAGCGGCTCATGGCGCTGATGTAGCGGGCCACGCCGAAGATGGCGGTCCGGACGTCGTATTCGCCCACCACCCGGTGGTTGAGCGTGATGGTGACGTGCAGGTCGTCCGGGTCGAGGTCGGTGACGATCCAGGGACCCATGGGCTTGAACGTGTCGCTGTTCTTGGCCCGCCACAGGGTCCGGTCGGACTTCTGCCAGGCGCGTTCGCTCACGTCGTTGCCGATGGTGTAGCCGAACACGTAGTCCAGGGCCTCGTCCTCCGGCACGTCCCGGCACTTCCGGCCGATGACCGCCACCAGCTCGCCCTCATATTGAACCTGTTCAGAAGCGTCGCGCGGGATGACGATGGGGTCGTCGTGGGCCACGAGAGCGTTGACCGCCCGGTACCCTACGTGAGGTTCCCTGGGGAACACGGGTTCCTCGCCGCGCAGGGACGCGGCATAGGTCACGTGCTCGCGGTAGTTGACGCCGGCGGCATAGAAGGTCGGTGGCACCACGGGCGCCAGCAGCTTGACGTCGCCCAGCGCATGGGTTTCGCCGGTAACGGCGTAGTTGCCGAAGGGACTGCCGGCAATGACGGTGACGGTGTCCGCGTCGTCGATGATCCCGAATCCCGTGTTGCCGTCCCGCTGGAATCTGCACCACCTCATTCGAAGTCTCCTTCCACGGGTCCGTCTTCGTCCGCAGCCACCCAGTGGTCCATGAAGGCGCTCACCCGCGTCCGCTCCAGGGTGTCCAGGGAAGAGCAGGCCTCGAGGATCGTCTCGCACCGGTCCCGGGAGAAACGCGAGGCGAGGTGGCGTTCGAATTTCTCCTGCAGGAGCGGCACTCCCTCGCTTCGCCGCCGCCGGTGGCCGATGGGGTAGGGCACCTCCACGCGCGCGGTGGCCCCGCCGTCCGTGAAGTGGACCTGAACGGCGTTGCCGATGGCCCGTTTGTCCGGGTCCATGTAATCAACCGTAAACTCCGGGTTCTCCCGGACCTCCATCTTTTCCCGCAGCGCGTCGATGCGCGGGTCCCGGGCGACTTCGTCCTCGTAGTCCCGGGCGGTGAGCCGGCCGTGGATCAGCGGAACCGCCACCATGTACTGGATGCAGTGGTCCCGGTCTGCGGGGTTGTCCAGCGGTCCGGTCTTGTCGATGATCCGGGAGCCGGCTTCCTGGGTCTCGATGACGATGCGCTCGATGTCATCGAGCCGGTCCCTGACCGCGCCGTGAAGCTCCAGCGCGGCCTCCACCGCGGTCTGGGCGTGGAACTCCGCGGGAAAGGAGATCTTGAACAGGACGTTCTCCATGACGTAGCTGCCGTAGGGTTGGCTGAACGAAAACGGGCGGCCACCGAACAGCACGTCATAGTAGCCCCAGCCCTTGGCCGACAGCGCCGATGGATAGCCCATCTCTCCCTGGAGCGCCATCAGGCCCAGCCGTACGGCGCGGCTGGCGGCGTCGCCCGCGGCCCAGCTCTTGCGCGATCCGGTATTGGGCGCGTGCCGGTAGGTCCGGAGGGCGCCGCCGTCGATCCAGGCGTTGGACAAGGCGTTCACCACCTGCTCCCGGTCGCCGCCGAGCATGGCCGTCACCACCGCGGTGCTGGCCACCCGCACCAGCAGGACGTGGTCCAGGCCGACCCGGTTGAAGCCGTTCTCCAGGGCGATGACGCCCTGGATCTCGTGCGCCTTGATCATGCCCGTCAGCACGTCGCCCATGGTGACGCCGCGGTTGTCTCCGGCGCGCCGGTCGAGGTAGTCCGCCACCGCCAGGATGGCGCCGAGGTTGTCCGAGGGATGCCCCCACTCGGCCGCCAGAAAAGTGTCGTTGAAATCGAGCCAGCGGATCATGGCGCCGATGTTGAAGGCGGCCTGGACCGGTTCGAGCTCCCAGGCCGTGCCGGGCACCCGGGCGCCTCCCGGCATGACCGCGCCGGGCACCACCGGTCCCAGCAGCCGGGTGCACGCCGGGAACTCCAGCGCCGCCAGGGCGCAGCCCAGGCTGTCCATGAGACACAGGCGCGCCGTCTCCCGGGCTTCGTCCGAGAACGCTCCGCGGGTGAGGGAATAGGCGGCCATGTCGGAGAGAACCGCGTCGGGCCGGGGCCGTTGGGCGTCGCGCACGGAAGTGTTGCTCATGGCGGGAGCCGGATTTGGAGACTATTCCCTGCTGAACAGGGCGTCCAGCTTCTCCTCGTAGTCGTGGTAGCCCAACACGTCGTAGAGCTGCTCGCGAGTCTGCATCCGGTCCGTCAAACCGTTCTGGGTGCCGTCCTCGCGAATCGTGCGGTAGACGTCCATGGCGGTTTGGCTCATGGCGCGAAACGCCGACAGCGGGTAGAGCACAAGCCCGACCCCGGCCGCTCGCAGCTCGTCCACGCCGAACAGCGGCGTGCGGCCGAACTCGGTCATGTTGGCCAGCACCGGCACGTCCACGCCCTGACAGAAGGCGCGGTAGTCCTCCAGCGTGTGCACGGCTTCCGGGAAGATCATGTCCGCCCCGGCCTCCACGTAGCGGCGCACCCGTTCCAGGGCGGCCTCCCGTCCCTCGTTGGCGAAGGCATCGGTGCGGGCCATGATCACGAACTGGTCGTCGGTCCGGCCGTCGGCGGCCGCCTTGATGCGGTCCACCATCTCGCCGGCGGAGACGATCTGCTTGTTGGGGCGGTGGCCGCACCGTTTGGCCTGGACCTGGTCCTCCATGTGGACCGCCCCGGCCTGGGCCCGGATCATCTCGCGTATGGTGCGGGAGATGTTGAAGGCCGTGCCCCAGCCGGTGTCCACGTCCACCAGCAGCGGCAACGGACTCGCCGCGGTGATCCGCCGCACGTCTTCGAGCACGTCGTTCAGGGTGGTGATGCCGAGGTCGGGCTGGGCGAAGGACGCGTTGGCAACCCCCGCTCCGGACAGGTAGAGGGCACGGAAGCCCTGCCGCTGGGCCAGCAACGCGCAGTAGGCATTGATGGCGCCGACGATCTGGAGCGGGGATTCCTCGCTCACCGCCCGGCGAAACCTCGCCCCGGCCGATTTGTCTTCTGCCATGTCGCCCTCGTGGAATGGGAACGAGTATCCGATCACCTGTGGCCTGTCAATTCGCGGGGCCGCGCTTCGTCGAGGGAACGAGCCGCGTGTCGCAGTGGGTCAGAAGTACGACAGATCAAGGGTGCCCAACTCAGTCAGGTGGGTGACGTCGCCCCAGGTTTCCAGTCCCCAGATCCCGTCCTGGTACTTGAAGAGGTTGACGCTGGCGTTCTTGAACGAGAAGCGCCGGGGCGCGTCCAGCGAGATGGCGAGGGTGTGCCGGAACAGGGCGCTCAGGACGCCGCCGTGGGTGACCACCATGATGCTCTCGCCGGCGTGCCCTTGCGCCAGCTCCTCCAGGCACAGCATGTTCCGCTCGGTCTGCGCCCGGAAGCTCTCTCCGGAAGGCACCGCGTGCTCGGCCCCGCCGTTGCGATGCTGCTCGTATTCCACGGGGTAGCGCTCGCGGATCTCGTCGCCGTTGAGCCCCTGGAAGATGCCGAGGTTGCGCTCGCGCAGGCGGCTGTCGGCAATGACCTCATGACCGGTTCGCTCCGCGATGATGCGGGCGGTCTCCAGGGCGCGGCCGAGGTCGCTGCTGTAGATCGCGTTGCAACTCTCGGGGGTGAACCGTTCGGACAGCGCTTTCGCCTGAGCATATCCCTTTCCCGTGAGGGTGCTGTCCAGGTGGCCCTGCCGCCGCCCCTCGATGTTCCAATGGGTTTCGCCGTGCCGCACCACGATGACGTAGGTTGCATCCATCCTGCCAATCCTGGTGTCCTGTCCCGCCAATAACTGCGAACTGCGCTAATCTGCCGATCCTCTTTGCCGCCGGCTGCGTTGCTCCTCCTCGCGTGGTGTCTGGCCACTGCTCGTCGTCCCGCCTTGCCGGCAACGAACCTTGCCGGCAACCAGAAGTCCTGCGCATCTTAGCACAGTTATTTGCGGGACAGGACACCACACTCGCCAACGGACCTTGAAATTCCCATCGGAATGGGGGTAGGCGTGTAAGGAGACACCGCAGTGCATCAACCGTTCCCAAGGAGGAAGCCCATGAGCGCGCAAACCTTTTCCGTCAAGACACCCTGCATCACCGGCGGCCGAAGCCACATGCCGCTGGTGCGGACCGACGTCCTGATGAGCGGTCTCAACTACTATGCGCCCGGCAGGAAGAACAAGCTTCATACCCACCCAGGTGAAGACCACATGTTCGTTGTGCTGGACGGGGAGGCGACGTTCTTCGACAAGGACGCGAACCGCACCGTGCTCGGGAAGGGTGAAGGGATCCTCTTGCCCGAAGGCCACTACTACCAGTTCGAGAGCACCGGCGACACGCCGCTGGCGTTGCTGCGCTTCGCCGCCTACAAGGCCGATCGGAAAGACGTCCGGCGAGTCGATGCCTCGGGCGACAACGCCCGCACGGAAGACGAGATGGACTACGTGTGCGTCGACGGCGACCCGATCGACGGACAGGAGTGGACGCTGACCTGACCGGAGCGCGCGGCGTTCGCCTTGAGAACCTCATCGCCCGCGTACGGGCGGGTTTCAAACCTGCCCGTGTCCGCTCTGCATGGGTACCGAACTGATGGTGAGCCGAGGCCGCCTTGGCCCTGCTGGCGCGGCAGTTTGCCGATCGCTGCGCCGCCTGGCTGACCATCGCTTTATTGGAAGAGTGACCGCGTGCCGCGTCTTGCCATCGCCGAGTTCTGGCGTCGATTGGACCAGGGAACCATTGATCCGTTCTACCTCTTCTCTGGCACGGACAGATGCCTGACCACAGCTACTTTGCGAACCTGATCTGGCAGATTGCCGATCTGCTGCGCGGCCCCTACCGGCCACCGCAGTACGAGCGCGTCATGTTGCCCATGACGGTGCTGCGCCGGTTCGACTGCGTGCTTGCCCCATCGAAAGCCGAGGTGCTGGCCGAATACGAGAGACGCCGCGGCAAGCTCGATGGCGAGGCTCTGGACCTGCGGTTGAACCGGGCTGCCGGACAGCGCTTTCACAACCGCTCCCCCCTTGATTTCGAGAAGCTCAAGGGGGATCCGGACAACGTCGCAAGGCACTTGGTCAGCTATATCAATGGTTTCTCGAAGAACGTGCGCGACATCTTTGAATTCTTCGAGTTCGAGAACGAAATCGAACGGATGGGCGAGGCGAACCTCATCTACCTCGTCATTTCCAAGTTCGCCGACGTCGACCTGCACCCGGATACGGTGCCGAACGAGCAAATGGGCCTCATCTTCGAGAACCTGATCCGCCGCTTCAACGAATTGGCCAACGAGACCGCCGGCGACCACTTCACGCCGCGCGACGTCATCCGGCTGATGGTGAGCATCCTGTTCATCGAGGACGACCAACTGCTGGCCACGCCCGGCGTCGTCCGCAAGCTGCTCGACCCGGCCTGCGGCACCGGTGGCATGCTGGCGGAGGCGCAGAACTACCTGCGCGAGCACCACGGGGCGGCGCGGCTTTTCGTCTACGGGCAGGACTACAACCCCCGCGCCTTCGCCACCGCCGCCTCCGACATGCTCATGAAGCAGGTGGACCACAACGGCAGCGGCGCCAACGTCCGGCACGGCGACAGCCTGACCGAGGACCGGTTCGCGGGCGAGACCTTCGATTACTTCCTCACCAATCCGCCCTTCGGCGTGGATTGGAAACGGCAGCAGAAGGAGATCCGGCAGGAGCACGATCAACGCGGCTTCGACGGCCGTTTCGGCGCCGGGCTGCCGCGCGTGAACGACGGTTCGCTGCTCTTTCTGCAGCACATGTGGCACAAGCGCGAACCCGTACGGCCGGCGGAACACAAGCACGGCTCCCGGCTCGCCATCGTCTTCAGCGGTTCGCCGCTCTTCACCGGCGGCGCCGACTCGGGCGAGAGCAACATTCGCAAATGGATCATCGAGAACGACTGGCTGGAGGCCGTCATCGCGCTGCCGGAGCAGATGTTCTACAACACCGGCATCGGCACCTACATCTGGATCGTCACGAACCGCAAGGCGGGCCGCCGCAAGGGCAGGGTTCAACTCCTGGACGCGCGCGACCTGTGGACCCTTGGCGGCAGCGCGGACAACAAGCGCAGCCTGGGCGACAAGCGGCGGCACCTGGCGGCGGCGCAAATCGAGGAGATCGTGCGCCTCTACGGCCGCTTTGAGGACAATGACCGCTCAAAGCGCTTCGACAACGCCGACTTTGGCTACACCCGCGTCACCGTCGAGCGGCCCCTGCGCCTGCGCTATCAGATGACCATCGAAGACAAGAGCCGTTTTCTCGATGCCTGCCCGCACCTGCTCGACGACGTGCAGGCCATTGACAAGACGTTAGGCCGGGAACCGGTGCGCGACTGGAATGCAACGTGGGAGCGTATTGCCGCTCTCCTGCACGAGCGTCAATCTCGCTGGAAGAAGGTAGAACAGAGGCTCTTCCGAGATGTCTTCACGCAGAAAGATGCCGAGGCCGAGCCGGTCAGGATGGATGGGCGGACGAGCGGCTACGAGCCGGATACCGAGTTGCGCGACTTCGAGACCGTGCCGCTCAAGGACGACATCGACGCCTATTTCGAGCGCGAGGTTCGTCCCCACGTGCCCGACGCCTGGATGGACAGAACCAAGGACAAGGCCGGCTACGAGATCAACTTCAACCGCCATTTCTACACGTACACGCCGCCGCGGCCTCTGGAGGTGATCGACGCGGATCTAAGGCAGGCGGAGGAGGAGATCATGCGACTGTTGCGGGAGGTGACGGCGTGAACACTGCAAGCCCCGCATCCTCGCGCGAATGGTCGTTTGGACCTATTCCGACGGGATGGCGCTCCTTGCCACTGAAATACCTATGTAGTCGCTCTTCCCTCTACGGAGCAAATGTCGCAGCCGAAGTCTATGAGAATGATGGCGTTCGATTCTTGAGAACCACCGACATTCAGGATGATGGGACCTTGAACGAAGGTGGTGTATTCGTTCCCGCAGACATCGTTAAGGACTACATACTCTCGGAAGGGGACTTCCTAATTTCACGAAGCGGGACTGTTGGGAGAGCCTACGTTTATCAACCTGAGGACGGGCTATGCGCCTACGCCGGCTATTTGGTCAGGTACACTCTTCGAGATCCCGATTCCCCTCGATGGCTCTTTTACATCACAAAGTCTCCAGGTTTTCAGCAATGGTTGGGATCTGCTGTCATCGAGGCCACTATTGGGAATGTCAACGGAGAGAAGTACGCTAATCTTCTGGTCCCGGTTCCGTCGCTCCCGCAACAGCGCGCCATCGCCGACTACCTCGACCGCGAGACGGCGCGGCTGGATGCTTTGGTGGCGGCGAAGGAGCGGGTGCTCGCTCTGTTGGCCGAGAAACGGCAGGCGCTCATTATCCGCGCCGTCACCAGAGGCCTCGATCCCTGCGTTCCGTTGCGCGACTCCGGCATCCCCTGGCTGGGGCAAATCCCGGCGCATTGGGAGACTCCACCTGTCTATGCTCGCTTTGTGGTTCAGTTGGGGAAGATGCTCGACGAGAAGAGGATAAGAGGAGGACACCTAGCTCCGTACCTCAGAAACGTCGATGTCCAGTGGGGAGCAATCAACACCGCGGACTTGCCCAAGATGGACTTTGACGAAGAGGACCGACGTAGATACGCCTTGCGAGTCGGCGACATTCTTGTCTGTGAGGGCGGGGAGGTAGGGAGATGTGCGCTCTGGGATGACACATATCCAGAGTGTTACTACCAGAAGGCGCTCCACCGCCTTCGCCCCATTGGGGGTGAGGATGAGCCCGCGTTCTTTGTTCTTGTCATGCGAGCTATTGTAGATTCCGGCCAGTTTGCGTTGCAGTCTTCTGCTTCCACCATTCAACACTTACCCGCTGAGAAGCTGCGAATTGTTCGCTACCCGGCGCCCCCAATCGAGGAACAGCGAACGATCATCGCTCATGTCTCTCTGGAGACAGACAAGCTTCACGCGTTGAATGTGGCAACCGAACGAACTATCAAACTACTCAAAGAGCGCCGCGCCGCTCTCATCGCCGCCGCCGTCACCGGCCAGGTAGACCTCGGGAGGGCAGCGTGACCTATCGAGAGCCGCTGCCGGATGGGTGTCCGCCAGAGACCGCCGAGGAAATCAGCGAACCTCGGCAAGTGTTTCGCTTGGTGAGGACGAACCCTCCAACGGAGCAGGACTTTCGGTCGCAGCGCGCGGAGAATCCCTCGCAGCCGTTTCAGGGGGTCACGGAGTGCCAAGCGCGCGGTTTGTCCGTCTACGCTCGACCGGAAGACGGGAGGCGCGCATTAAAGCTCCCGGCCTTGCGGGGGCGGCTCTTATGCAGCGTACGACTTACGGCACGGCAGGATTGAGCGGACCGAGGGGCGCGGTCACATCACACGTGGTGGCCGTTTGCGCGGTACGACATTCTTGGCCAATGCGCCGTGGAGGCGTCATGAAGTCGGTTCACTATAAGGGCACGCTGTTCTACTACGACGGCCCCCAGGTGTTCGAAGCCCGTGACGCCATCGGAGGCCACTACGCGGCAGTGGCGGTGGAACCCGATGCACGCTCCCTCTCCGAGCCGCCCCCAGGCGAAGGACGTGAGCGCTATCTCGTTGTCGGTGTGGCTCCGGAGCAGCTACGACTGTTCCGCGGCGGCGAGATCGACCTGCGCTCCCTGCTGGTGGGTTCCGAAGAGGACGAACACTACACCGCAACGACATCGGTTGGTATTGACGGTCCGCTGCATCTTGAGCGGTTGACCGGTTCGCTCCTGGACAGTGGGATGCTTCCCGACCCCGGCTTCCTGCTCCACGACAGGCCTTCGGACGGCTTGGTCAAGGAAGCCCGGCAACGTAACAACCTCGTTCTGGAAGTTGTCGCCGAACCCCCCGAGGCGGCTACGCAGCATCGTATCCGTGCGGGTAATCTTGCAGAGCTGCTTCAGCACGTGCAGACGATGGTCAGGAAAGCGCATAGGGAAATGCGGAAGGAGAACCCGCTTGCCCACTGGCAACCGAACCAAGACCTGCTCGATGTCGTCGTCCCCGCTGCGGCCGGCTCGTTTCGCGTCCTTTTCGAAGCCGCAGGTACTCTCAACCTTCTTGGCGAGAGTGAGATCGCAACCGCGCTTCCCCGAGTGGACAGGCTGTTCGAGCACGCCGCTAGTCCCGACGACACGCTTGCCGTGATCGAGGCTAATCGCGGGCACTTGGCGGGAGCCTATCTGAAATTCTTGCGCTTCTTGAGAGAGACGCAAACCGGAGTTCACTATTCGTGGGCCTTGCCGAACTCGGAGCAGCCGACCATTCGCGGGGTGGCGGAAAGGCAGGCCGCGCCACTGGTCGAAGTGTTGTCGCACGTCCATAAGCTCGGGAGTGAACCGATTACCCTGGAAGGTACGTTCGAGAAATTCAATCGAAACACTGGCATGTGGGGGTTGCTCACGGCTGAAGGCGCACGTTCGGGAAAGATCGGAGACGGAGGTCCGAGCCTGGACGGACTGGAAGTGGGCGGCTCGTACAGGTTCTACTGCGATGACGAGATAGAGGAAGTCAGCATCATTGGCGAAGAGAAACATGTCCTGCATCTCAATCGACAGGAGAGGTTGTAGGTGTAGAGCGGGTAGTGCGTGCAATGACAGACGTAGCTGAGGGTGTGATCGGAACCGACGGAAAGGAAAGCACGGCATGAACAGTCCGTTGACCGCAATCGTCGAACGCGAGGTTGGCGCGCTTCCTCATGGCATTCTCCCGCTCAGTACTCGACGGCCAACTATGAATCGTGGAAGAGTTGCGCATCCGGGGACGGAGATGACATGAAGCACACGAGCGAAGCCGCCTTTGAAGCCGTCATTGAAGCCCACCTGCTGGAGAACGGGTACGTCTCGATAGCGGGGGACGGCTTCGACCGCGAGCGCGCCATTTTTCCCGATGTGGTTCTCGCCTTCATCCGCGAAACGCAACCGCAGGCGTGGGAGAAGCTCGAAGCGCTGCACGGCGCCAGGACCGGCGAGCAGATCCTTACCGATCTTTGCAAGTGGATGGACGCCAACGGCGCGCTTGCGACCCTGCGGCACGGGTTCAAGTGCTACGGGCGAACGCTGCGCGCCGCGTACTTCAAGGCGGCGCACGAGTTGAATCCCGAGCTTGAATCCCGCTACGCGGCCAACCGTCTGGGGCTGACCCGCCAACTCCACTTTTCGCCGCGTTCCGAACAGTCGCTGGACGTCACGCTGAGCCTGAACGGCATCCCCGTCGTGACGCTGGAACTGAAGAACCCGCTGACAGGCCAGCGGGTGGAGGATGCGGTGCGCCAGTACCAGCGGGACCGCGAGCCGCGCGAGCCGATCTTCGTCTTCAAGCGACGCGCGCTGGTGCATTTTGCGGTGGATACCGAATCGGTGCTCATGACCACGCGCCTGGCCGGCCAAGCGACGCGCTTTCTGCCCTTCGACAGGGGTTGCAACGGAGTCGCCGGGAACCCACCTGATGCGGCGGGACGTACCTACCGTACCGCCTACCTGTGGGAAGAGGCGCTGCAGCGCGACAGCCTGCTCGACATCCTCGCCCGTTTCATTCACTTGCAGATCGAAGAGAAGCGCGACGATCACGGCCGCAGGGTCCCGACCGAGTCGATGATCTTCCCCCGCTACCATCAGCTTGAGGCGGTGCGTACGCTGGTAGCCGCCGCGCGCCGCGAGGGCGTGGGCAACAACTACCTCATCGAGCATTCGGCGGGGAGCGGCAAGAGCAACACGATCGGCTGGCTGACGCATCGTCTCGCGTCCCTGCACGACGCCGCCAACGAGCGCGTCTTCGATAGCGTGATCGTGGTGACGGATCGCGTCGTGCTGGACCAGCAACTCCAGGACACCATCTACCAGTTCGAGCACAAGCGCGGCGTCGTGCAGCGGATCGACGACAACTCGCGGCAACTCGCTGAAGCGCTTGAGAATGCGGTGCCGGTGATCATCACCACCCTGCAAAAATTCCCGTTCGTCTCGCGTCAGTTGCTCAAGATGGCCGAGGAACGCGGCGCCACCGGAACGGGGACGCTCGCCACCCGGCGTTGCGCCGTGATCGTCGACGAAGCCCACAGCTCTCAGGGCGGCGAGGCGGCGGCCGACCTCAAGGAAGTGCTCGGTGGCGAAGCGCTGCGCAAAGCGGCCAGACAGCGAGCGGCAGAGGAAGGCCGGGAAGACCTGGAGGCGTTGTTTCGCAGCATGGCCAAGCGCGGCAAGCAGGCGAACCTGAGTTTCTTCGCCTTCACCGCCACGCCCAAGCACAAGACGCTGGCCGTGTTCGGCCGCGATGGGCGGCCCGTGCACCGCTACACCATGCGCCAGGCGATCGAGGAAGGATTCATCCTCGACGTGCTGAAGTCCTACACGACCTACAAGACGTATTTCAACCTGCTCAAGGCGTGCGACGACGACCCCAATGTCGAGCGCAAGAAGGCGGCGCAAGCGTTGGCGCGGTTCATGAGGCTGCACCCGTACAACATTGCGCAGAAAACCGCGGTGATAGTGGAACATTTCCACGCGGTCACCCGGCACAGAATCGGCGGCCGAGCCAAGGCGATGGTGGTGACAGGGTCGCGCCTCGAAGCGGTTCGCTACAAGCAGAACTTCGACCGCTACATTCAGAAAAAGGGGTACGCCATCAAGTCGCTGGTGGCCTTCTCGGGCGCCGTGGAGGACGACAAGCTCGCCGGCGTCACCTATACCGAGCCGGGCATGAACCACGGCCTCTCCGAGAAGGCGTTGCCGGAAAAGTTCGCGACGCAGGAATATCAGGTGCTGCTGGTTGCAGAGAAGTATCAGACCGGCTTCGATCAACCGCTCCTGCACACGATGTACGTCGACAAGCGGCTGGCGGGCATTCAGGCCGTGCAGACGCTGTCACGGCTGAACCGGGTTCATCCACGCAAGGAAGACACCTTCGTGCTCGACTTCGTCAACGACCGGGAGGAGATTCAGGAAGCCTTCAAGACCTATTACGAAGGCGCCGAGATGGGCGAGGAAGTGGACCCCGCCCGCATGTACGCAATCAAGGGCGAACTGGACGCTTCAGGCGTTTACCTGGACGAAGAGGTCGAGCGGTTCTGCGGTGTCTATTTTGCGCCCAAGCAGCGGCAGAGCGCAGCGGATCACCGCACCATGAACGCCGCCATCGATCCGGCCGTATCGCGCTTCGCTGCCCGCCGGGACGCAAACGAGGAAGCGGCGGAAGACTGGCGCGGCAAGCTGCAGGCGTTCTTGAACCTCTATGCGTTTCTGAGTCAGGTGATTCCGTACCAGGACTCGGATCTCGAGCGGCTGTACGTGTTCCTCCGCCATCTCGCGGCAAAGCTGCCGCGTCGCAAGAGCGGGCCGGCGTACCGGTTCGATGACGAGGTACGGCTCGATTACTACCGCTTGCAGAAGATCAGCGAGGGGTCCATCGCGCTTCAAAACGGCGAGGCCCGGCCGCTCGACGGGCCAACGGAGGTCGGCAGCGGCATGGTGCGCCCGCAGCCGGTGCCGCTCTCGCAACTCATCGACGCTTTGAACGAGCGATTCGGCACGGACTTCAACCAGGCGGATCAGCTTTTCTTCGACCAGATCGTCGAAGCGGCGATGGCCGACGACAGGGTGCGGCAGGCGGCGGCGGTTAACCCGGGCGACAAGTTCGAGTTGGTGTTCAAGGGGTTGCTGGAGAATCTCTTTGTCGAACGCATGGACCAGAACGAAGGCATTTTCGTCCGCTTCATGAACGATGCGGCTTTTCAGAACACCGTGATGGAATGGATGTCGTCGGAAGCGTATCGACGCCTGAAAGGCAACGATGTTGGCCAAGCGTCGGAGCAGGCGGAGCTCGCTACATTGCCGCCGCGCCTGCGGGTCGTCGAGCCCCAACCAGAGGAGCGCTACGTGACCTGCGTGCCTCTTGTGCCTCTCAAAGCCGCCGCGGGCGCATTCAGCGATCCCCAACAAATTGACGACGATGATTTTGCGTGGGTAGCGGTCGAGACCACACGCCGTCTCCGTCGCGGCATGTTCGTCGCCCAGGTGGTCGGCAGGTCCATGGCGCCGCGCATTCCTGATGGTGCGCACTGCCTCTTTGCGGCGCCCGTAGAGGGCGCGCGCCAAGGGAAAACGGTGCTCGTGCAGATGCGCGACGCCACTGACCCGGAGAGCGGGCAGCGGTACACCGTCAAGCGTTACCAGAGCGAGAAGGCGGGCGACGGAGACTCTTGGCGCCATACGAAAATTACGCTCAGACCCGTCAACAGAGATTTCGCGCCCATCGTTCTTACGGGCGCGGAGGAGGGACAATTGCAAGTTATCGCGGAGGTCGTCGAAGTTCTGGGCGGGGAAACGTACGGATGAGCATGCGGCGATTCACCAGGCTGGCCAACGCTTTTGATTTTATTGGTGAGCCGTGCCGGGATCGAACCGGCGACCCTCTGCTTAAAAGGCAGATGCTCTACCTGCTGAGCTAACGGCTCGCGCTCGTCCATGCATGAACAACGGTTGGATTCCAACCGGACTGCTCAGCGAAGTCTATCAGAGGGGCGCGTCGGCGGGCAAGCCGGACGAGGCGGCGCCTCCTCGTCACACGGGCTCCGATCTGATAGACGTTGCACTTCGTCATGGGAAGAGCGTCGTGACGCTGGAGCGTCCGGCGCCCGAGTGCATCCCGGTTTGCCGGTTGCGTGCCGGTTCGATTCGGCCGTCGAGGACCGAGAGGGGAGTTGCCAATGCTGTTGATCACCGACCCGGACGTGAAGCAGGTGCTCCGGGTAGAGGACATCATCGACGACATGGAGCGCGCCTTTGCCGAGGAGGCCCGTGGCGTCGCGGTCAACAAGCCCCGTACACGGTACAAGGTGCCGCCGGACCGCGATTCCGACGGCTACATGGCCAACATCATCCCCGGCGCGGTGCCGAGCTCCGGGGTCGCGGCGCTCCGCTATGACTCCATGGTGGTCCGGGAGCGGATGGTCGACGGTCTCAAACGCATGGACTACCCGTACCCCGCGCGGCGGAGTTGGGGTTTCGTGCTGCTGTTCAGCCTTGAGAGCGCCGAGCCCCTGGCCATCATCCACGACTTCAGTCTGTCCTCCATACGGGTCGGCGCCACCACCGGCGTAGCCACCCGGTCGTTGTCCCGGGAGGACAGCCGGGTGGTGGGGCTGTTCGGCTCGGGCAACGAAGCGGAGCAGAACCTCGCCGCCATCTGCGCGGTGCGGGACGTGCGGGAAGTACGCGTCTACAGCGTCACCCGCGAGCACCGGGAACGGTTCGCCATGGAGATGACCGGCAAGCTCGACATCCAGGTACGTCCGGTGGACAATGCCAGGGCCGTGGTGGACGGCGCGGACATCATCATGTGCGCCACCAACGCCAGCGCGCCCGTGTTCGACGGGGAGTGGCTGGCGCCCGGCCAGCTCGTCACCACCATCGTCAACAGCGACGGCGTGCACCGCCGTACCGAGGCGGATGAGACCACCTTCACCCGGGCCGGGTTGATCGTGCTCAACAACCGGGAGACGTCGCTTCACAACCAGCAAAGGGAGATGCTCGATCTCATCGACGAAGGAAAGATCGGCTGGGACAAGATCTGCGAGCTGGGAGAGGTCCTCATCGGCCGGAATCCCGGGCGCAAGAACGACGACGAGCTCATCTACTACAAGAGCAATACCGGCGTAGGCATCCAGTTCGCCGCCGCGGGCGCGGTGATCTACGAGGCCTGCAAGAAGAAGGGCCTGGGCCGCGAGCTCCCCACCGAGTGGTTTGGCGCAGACCTGGGCGAGTGGCTGGACAAGGGCTTTTCGCCTTCTCCGTAGGCCGAGCGTCGGTGCGCAGTGCGTCCCTGTCGGAGGCCCGTTCCACCGGCCCGGTTCTCTCCAACGTCGCGAGGATTTCATGATCGTCGATTTCCAGCATCACTACGTGCCCAGGGAAATCGCAAAGAAGCACGGGCTCTACTCCGAAGAGCCGTTGTTCGCCAAGCTGGATACGGGCGTGCCGCGGTTGACCATGCACGCCCGGCTCTACGATGCCGAGATGCAACTCCGGGACATGGACGACGCCGGAGTGGACGTCTCGGTGTTGTCGTGTCTGCTGGGCTGGGACGCGACCCTCGAGGACAACCGCACCATCAACGATTCCCTGGCGGAACTGCAACGCCGCTTCCCCGGACGCTTCGTCGGACTGGCCCAGGCGCCGCTGCTGGGCGGCCCGCCGGCCATGGCCGAGTTCGACCGGGCCATCGGCGAGTTGGGGCTCCACGGCGTCGCCACCACCTCCCAGTTCCGGGGCCTGCCCCTGGACTCGGAGCAAATCTATCCGTTCTACGAAAAGGTCAGCGCCCTCGACGTGCCCATCTTCGTTCATCCGGCCATGGTCCCCGAGGGCTATGAGCTGCTCATGGACTACGATCTGGCCCGCATCCTGGGGCGCGAGGTGGACCTGGCCGTAGCCGCCACCCGCATCGTGGCCGGAGGCGTGCTGGAGCGGTTCCCGAACCTCAAGTTCGTTATCGGCCACTTCGGCGGCGGAATCGCCGGCGTCAAGGACCGCCTGGTGGCCAAGGCCTACCGCTTCGGCACCCTGGACAAGCCCTTCGAGCACTACTTCGACATGCTCTATTTCGACATGGCGGGCTTCGAGGGGGGCGCCACGGCCCTGGGCTGCGCGCTTCAGGGGATCAGGCCCGACCGGCTGGTGTTCGCCACCGACTACCCCCAGGACTTCACCGGGGTCAGCACTGACACGGGCAAGGGCATGACAGCCCTCCGGGAGTACATCGACGCCATCCGGGGCCTGCCGTTGACCGACGCCGAGAAGGACGCGATCATGGGCGGCACGGCAGCCGGGTTGCTGGGCCTGGACCGAGCCCATCGAGCCCCCCTGGTTCCGCCGCCCGCCGTCGAGGTCTGAAGGCCGAATCGACGCGGTGTTAGAACAGATCGGGAAACACGTCGTCGGGGACTTCCCGTCCGGCTCCCCGGCTCACGGCCGCTTCGTAGACCTTCCCTGCCAGGGCGGCGAACTGAAGCCCGAAACCGACGCTGTTGTTGAAGCAGGCGACCTGCGCCGGGTCCGTCCGGCCCGGGTGACGCTCGAGCAGGAGGTCCGGCAGGTCGGGGGCATGACCCCAGTCGATCTCCACGGCGTCGCCGGGAGGATAACCCTTGTCTATATCCAGCAAGACCTGCTCCGGCAGCGGCCCCTTCGCGTTCCTGGCCACGAAGGTCGTGGGTCCCAGATTCTCCTTGGAGTTGACCGCGAGAATATCGAAACGGCCGAAAGTCTCCGGTGCGATCTCGCAGTGGCGTACCGAGCACACGTACATCCCGGGCTCCAGCCAGCCGGTTTGGATCACCGGCGTGAGGGCGTTGGTTGCGACGACGACGATCTCGCTTCCGCGGACGGCGTTCTCCGGGCTGTCCACCGCCACCGTCTCCGGGCGTCCCTCCCCCCGCGAGTCCTCGACGAAGCGCTGCCTGTGCTCAGGGTTGGGGCTGAAAACCCGAACCGACTCGATACCCTTCATTGCTTTCAGCATGGCGTCCAGGTGCGCGCGCGCCATGAAGCCGGTGCCGAGCACGCCGAGGGTGGAGGCGTCGGTCCGGGCAAGGTGTCTGGCCGCCAAGCCCGCGGCCGCTCCCACGCGGAGATTGCGTATGTGTCCTTCGCTGACGAGGGCAAGCAGGTCGCCGGTCTCCACGCTGAACAGGAGCAATAACCCCCGTGTCACGCTGTGGGCCCGTCTGGTCCCCGGGGTCCGGTCGCGGCGAAAGTTGCCGTTGCGCTCTTGCCAGAAGAGCTTGTCCGTGAGGAATCGAATGGCCGCGTACTTCCGGGTGGCCGCCGACATGGTCTTCAGGCTGTGGGCGCCCGGCAGCGTGTTGCCGTCGCCGTCCACGTAGGAATCGGGCGTGAGGAGGTCGATTCGGGGACTCGTGATGGAGGCCCCCGTGCCGAGATCCCGATAGGCTTCCTCGAGGGCCGACATGCTGAGTTCCATGTCGAGGAGACGCTGCGCTTCGGCGTTGTCGATGGCGAGTATCATGAAAGCTCCGGTGGAAAGCGGCGGTTGCCTTTTCTGTGCCAGGAAGCGCCGATCATCCCCGAAGGGTCCGGGGTTGTCAAGTTGGCGCCGCCGCACTCCAGCGCACTTTCGGCCGCTGTGATTCCCCACGGTGTTGCTGTATAATCCCGCCAACTAATCCCGACGACGATGGCCACGCAGGGGCAGACAGAGGTCCCAGGCACCACCAAGGAGGTGTGAAATGGCGCTTGATCCGGCGACAACGGGCCATACGTTCGACCGTTACATCGAGGAGGTTCGCTCTCTTTGGAGAGACAGTCAGGATGCGGAGTTGCCCTTCAAGGTGAAGTCGGCCATGGAGCGGATGTTCGCGTCCACCCGTCCGGACGACCCCTGGATGGCCGAGATCATCCGTGACGCGGACCCGTCCAGGGAGCTCTACCGGGATCCGGACTACGGCTTCATCCAGATGGGACACGTGCACCCGCAGGGGCACGGCAACCTGCCCCACGACCACGGGCCTTGCTGGGTGGTCTACGGCGCCTATCAGGGACTCACGGAGATTACCCTCTACCAGCGCACCGATGACGGCAGGAGCGCCGACAGGGCGGACCTGCGCGCGGAGGAGGTCCACAAGCTGGGGCCGGGCGTGGTCTACCCCTACCTCACGGGCCAGATCCATTCGACCCATGCCGCGGAAACGCCCGCCGTGGTCTTCCGGTTCCTGAGCGCGGACCTCAACCGGATCCTGCGCCGGCGCTACAACGTGGAAACCGGTGCGGTGACGCTCATCGAGCCGCAGGCGTGAACGGGCCGCCGCCTGTGCGCTGCTCTCCAACGGAGGCGCGACGATAGCCGGACCGGGAGGACGACGCGGCGATGACCCATATCCTGAACAACGACGAGGTCGAGAAGGTCCTCTCCATGGACGTCTGCCTGGAGGCCGTGGAGCAGGCGTTCCAGGATCTGGGCCGGGAGATCGCGGTCAACCAGCTCCGTACCCACACGTACGTCTCTTTGGAAAGCTCCAGGCGCTCCTACCGTCTCAAGACCATGAACGGCGCAGTTCCCCGCTTCGGCGTCATGGCCCTGCGGCTCTCCTCGGACATCGTTCACTTCCCGACGGTTTCCGGGCGGGTACGGCAGGAGAAGGTCCCGGCGGCCGCGGGGAAGAAGTTCGTGGGCCTGATCCAGCTTTTCAGCCTCGAAACGGGTGAGCCCCTGGCGATCATCCAGGACGGATTCCTGCAGAAGACCCGGGTGGGGGCCACCAGCGCCCTGGGAGTCAAGTACCTGGCCCGGGAGGACGCCCGCGTGCTGGGGTTGTTCGGCTCGGGCCTTCAGGCGGGAGCGCACATCGAAGCCATCTCCAAGGTCCGAAAGCTGGACAGGGTCAAGGTCTTCAGCCCCAACCCGGAGCACCGGCGGGCATTCGCCTCGGATTGGAGCGAAAGGCTGGGTTTGCCGGTGGCGGCCATGGACGATCCCAGGGACGTTGTCGCCGGCTCGGATATCGTCATGTCGGCCACCAATACGAACGAGCCCACGTTCGAGGGGGAATGGCTGGACGAGGGCACGCACGTGGGCTCCATCGTGAACAGCGACGAGTCGGTCAAGCGCATCGAGCTGGACGAGGTGACGCTGCGCCGGGCCGACGTGATCGTCATCAACTCCCGCGCCCAGTCCGAGTATGCCGGCCATCCCGACCTGCTGGAGCCCATCGAGGCCGGCGTGTTCGGCTGGGACAAGATCCACGAGCTGGGCAAGCTCATGGTTGGCGAGGCCAGGGGGCGAGCCCGGGACGCCGACATCACCGTCTACAAGAACAACGTGGGCATGGGCATCCAGTTTGCCGCGGTGGGGGCCAGGGTCCTGGAGCTGGCCAAGCAGGAGGGCCTGGGCAGGGAGATCCCCACGGACTGGTTTCTGGAGACGATACACCCATAAGGATCGTTCCGTGGCGGAGATGTACCCCAGCGCTCCGGAAAGCCTGAAGATCGAGACCGCGGCGCCGGAAGCCATCCGTCGAATGCAGGGAGAGCGTCTGGCGGCGCTGGTCCGGCGGTCCTGGGAGCATATTCCCTTCTACCGCGAGCGCTGGAAGGCGTCCGGGGTCGAGCCCGAGGACATCCGTACCGCGGCCGACATCCGCAAGCTCCCGGTGATCCGCAAGAGCGACTTCGAGGACAGCCTGCGGCTCCACCCGCCCTTTGGCGACTACCAGGGCGACTTTGCCGCGGTGCGGGTCCAGGCAAGCTCGGGCACCTCGGGCAATCCCAAGCCCTTCTTCTTCACCCGTAACGACTGGGACATCATCGCCCGGCTGTGGAGCCGGCGCCTCCACGCCCAGGGCGTGAGGGAAGGGGACATCCTCCAGGTCGTCTTCGCCTACACCTTGTTCATCGTGGGATTCACCGCCTCCGAGGGCGCCATGCGGCTCGGGGCTCTGGTGGTGCCCACGGGCAGCGGCAGCGTCACCCCGAGCGAGCGGCAGGTAAAGATCGCGCGGGACTGGGGCGTCACCGTGCTGGCGGGAACGCCGTCCTACGTGCTCCACCTCGCCGACGTGGCCGAGCGGCAGGGATTCGACCTCAGGAAGGACTTTCGCCTGCGCCGCACGATCCATACCGCCGAGACCATGACCGAGCCGGCCCGACGCGCCATCGAGAGCCGCTGGGGCGTGGCTGCCTACGACAATTTCGGCAGTGTGGAGACCGGCTCCCCGTCCTTCGAGTGCGAGGAACGGGACGGCTACCACGTCAACGAGGACGCATACATCTTCGAGGTGCTCGACCCGGCCACTCACGAGCCCGTGCCGCCGGGCCGCGAGGGCGTGCTGGTGGTCACCTGTCTTTTCAAGGAGGCGGCGCCGGTGATCCGCTACAACATCGAGGACCTGTGCGCGTTCATCGAGGGCGACTGCGGCTGCGGCCGCAGCTTCCGGCGCATCTCCAAGCTCAGGGGCCGCCTGAGTGACATGGTCAAGGTCAGCGGCATCCCGTTCTATCCCACCTCGGTGGAGAGCGCGCTGGAGCGTCTGCCGCAGCTCACCCGGGAATACCGGGTCACGGTGGACCGCGCGGGACAGCAGGACGCGTTGACGGTGGAGGTGGAGATGCGGCCCGGCTGCGGCGCCGGCGCGGAGATCAAGCGAAGGCTGGAGCGGGAGCTCAAGGTGGCGACGAATCTCACCATGGAGGCCGTGCTCCTGTCGCCCGGCGAGCTGGGCCGCTCCCTGGGCGTGGAGGACCGCATCAAGGTGCGGCGCATACGGGACCGGAGGGAGCCGTGAGATGCGCGCGGCGAACGAAGGGTTGCGGACCCGATGTTTTCCGGTACGAAGATAACTGTGGAAGACCTGGACATCGCAACCCGGAGCCTGTCCCTGGACGCCAAATGGCTCCAGGAGTTCGACGTCGTCGATCCGTTCAATGACGTCGCCCTGCGAGGCTTTCTGTCCACCAGGCCGGACCACCGGTACGGGGCGCTGGCGGTCACCCACGTGAACGAGGAACCCGCTCCGCAGCTCGTCTTTGCCACGCCCAAGCTGCACTACCCCTTCGACCGGCAAGGCCGGTTCGACTTCCCGCCCCTCCGCGCCATCGAGATCTTCGAGAAATACGACGGTACGAATGTGCTGGCCTACGCCTATCGTGACGCCCAGGGCCGCCGTTATCGGACCTACAAGCTCCGTCTTTCCCCGGTGTTGCGCAACGGGCGGTTCGGCGCGTTCCTGGACATGTGGCGGGAGATGCTGCTCCGCTATCCGGTGATCCCGGAGCTGGTGGAGATCAACGGCTGCGCCCTCGGCTTCGAGCTCTACGGCAGGCGCAACACCCATCTCATCCTTTACGAGGAACCCCTGGACTGCGTGCTGCTGTTCGGCGTCGGCGAAGGGGGAAGACCGCGGCCGCCGTCGGTCCTCGACAGCCGGGGGGTTCCGGTGGCGACCCTGTACGGCACCCTGGCCGCGGCGAGGGACCCGGTGGCCGAGTACGGCGCGATTCGTCAAAGACTCGATAGCGGCAACCGGCCGGCGGAGGACGGCAAGATCGCCGGCGTCGAGGGCGCCGTGTGGTACGTGCGCACGCGGGACGGCGACACCGTGCTGTTCAAGTGCAAGCCCGAATCGGTGGAGGAGGTGCACTGGGTAGCCGGCATCAACAAGGCCGCGGTGACCGCCACCTGCTGGAACCTGTTCGAGACCCAGGACGTGCTGACCTACGAGACGCTCTATCCGCTCCTGTCGGAGGAGTACGCCGACGATGACATCGAGCGGTTCAGGACGTGCATCGACGAGTGCATCGCCACGGTGCGTGAAGAGATGGAGTTCAAGAGCCGGGTGATGGCCGAATACCGCAAGGTGGGCATCAAGCTGTCCGAGAACAAGGGCGAGGTGATGCGCCGCCTGTCCGCCAGGTTCAGGAAACAGGAGATGAAGAAGGTCTTCACCCTCATCGCCCTCGATGAAGGCCCGGGGTAGGGCGCCGCGTCTGCAAGGGCGGACGCCGCGCCGGCCATCGCGCGCCCGCTTGCAATCGAATGGCCGGCACCTTACGTTTTGCATCATGACTTTCGACGACAACCGCAGCTTCATCGAGGCGCTCCGGCAGTCCGGCGACCTCGTGGAGGTGGAGAAGGAGGTGAGCTGGGACCTGGAGCTCGGGGCCATCAGCCGGCTGGCCTGCGAGAAGGACGGTCCGGCGGTGTGGTTCAAGCGCGTCTCGGACTACCTGGACGAGGTCACGGTGTTCGTCAATCCGGTGGCCACCTGGCGCCGCATCGCCATCGCGCTGGGGCTCGCGCCCACGGCCACGGTGCGTGAGATCTACGAAGCCTACGAGAAGGGGGAGGCGAACCCCATCGAACCGGTGGAGGTGACGGAGGCGCCGTGCAAACAGGTCATACGCAAGGGGTCCGACGCCGACCTCTTCGACCTGCCCACCCCCATGCTTCACGACGGCGACGGCGGGCGTTACCTGGGCACCTGGGATCTGGTCATCTCGAAGGACGTGGACAGCGGCTGGGTCAACTGGGGCATGTACCGCTTCATGGTCTACGACGCGCATCATCTGACCGGCTTCCCGAGGCCCACGAGCCACCTGGGCAAGGTCTTTCAGGAGCACTACGTCGTCAAGGGGAAGCCCATGCCCTTGGCCATCGCCATCGGCACGGACCCGCTCTCGCACTTTGCCGCGGCCGCCACCTACGCCCTTGGTGGCGACGAGGCGAGCCTGGCCGGAGGTCTGCGCGGCAGGCCGGTGGAGATGGTCCGTTGCGAGACCAGCGATCTTCTGGCGCCGGCCCGTTCCGAGATCGTCATCGAGGGCGAAGTGCTGCCCGACCGGGTGGGGTTGGAGGGGCCTTACGGGGAGTACCCGGGCTACCGCACCGGGGAGATGGGCAACGGCATCCTGTTTCGGACCACCGCCATCACCCACCGGGAGAAGCCCGTGCTCACGGTCGACGCCACCGGTTACAAGGATGACAGCTCGACGGTAACCGCGCTGTCCGGGGCCTTGGCCATCAAGCGACGGCTCGAGCGCCACGGGGTGCCGGTGCGGGACGTGTACGTGCCGCCGGAGGGCGCCGTGCATCTGGCGGTCATGAGCGTGGACTACGGCGGCCAGGAAGTGGCCAGGAAGGTGCTTCAGGTGCTGACCTCGCGCCGGGCGCTGCTCTCGAAGCTCTTCCTGGTGGATACCGACACCGACGTGTTCGATATGGGAAAGGTCCTCCATGCCTTCTCCACCAAGTGCCACCCGGCCAACGGCATCCACGTGATCCACTACGAGGGGCGGGCCAATACGCTGACGCCCTGCTACAGCCAGGCGGAGCGGGCGACACAGAAGGGCGCCACGGTCCTGTACGACTGCACCTGGCCCGGGGAATGGTCGCGGGAGTGGGAGACGCCGGTGAAGGCGACCCTGGATTCGATCTTCTCCAAGGAGCTGCAGGAGAAGGTGCTGAAGAACTGGAGCGAGTATGGCTTCAAGCAGTGAGCCGCGGGTCTGGGACACCTTCGTGCGCAGGCCGGGGGACCTCCAGCCCGGCGTCGAGGCGCCCCTGGTCTTGCGGGACCTGAGACCGGGTCGCGGCAAGTACGGGATCAGGCACGTGGTGGGCATCGTTCACAAGGACGGCGGCCCGGGTGACCGGCTCGCGGTCCGCACCGTGGTGGGCGTGGTGCTGCCGGGGTCCTACACCGTCGAGATCGTCCGGGAGATGCCCCAGGAGATCGCCGGCATCCCGTACCGGGACTTCTACGGAGCGCTGCGTCGGGCCGCGGAAACGGGACCCGCCTAGCCGGCGAGGATGGCGTCATGGGTTTTGGCGACGAATTGATTGCGGTCCGGGATGCGAAGCACAGCCGGGACCACCCATTCTTCGAAAAGTGGGCGCGGGGCGAACTGACCCCCGAGCAGACGGCCATCTACTGCACCCAGCACTACCACTACGTCAGCGACTATCTGGACTGGATGGCCTACGAGGCCTCGCAGGTCCCTTACCGCGACGCCAAGGCGTTTCTCTACGAGAACCTCGGCGACGAGGAAAATCCCGACGACCGGCATCTCGACATGCTGAAGGACTACGTCGGCGCCAGCGGCCTGCCCAGGGACTGCGTGGACGGGTATCCGGTGCTGCCCAGTACCGAGGGGTTGCAGAACTGGGGCTGGCGGGTGGTTTACCAGCGGCGCTGGCAGGCGGCGCTGGCAGCCATGTTCGTGGGCCTGGAGTCCCAGTTCCTCGGCATCTGCGAGAAGGTCGTACCGGCCCTCAGGGACCACTACGGCTATGCCTCCGGCGCCAGAGAGATTCGCTTCTTCGAGGAGCACATCGAGGCGGACGCGCTGCACGGCTCCAAGGGACTCGCGCTGGTGGAGAAGTACTGCGACACCCCGGAGCTTCGGCAACAGGCCATCGAAGCCGTGCGCGACGCCACCGTCCGGCGTTGGCGCTACATGAACGGCATCTACTGGTATGCCCTCCACGGCAAGGACGACGACACGCCCACCGACTCGTAACCTCGATTCGTCGAAACGGCGGTCGCACCCTTGAATACGATGCGTGTTCTGCCCATACTCCTGAACTTCCTTGCTAACCTGAACTTCGACAGGAAGTTCAGGTTAACAGGCTGCTTGTCAAGAGAAAATGTGGTAAATCTAAGATCAAAAGAATGCGCCAAAGGAGTTGACAAGGCTGGATTCCCGCGCACAGAAGGGGGTTCCTTTCCCGTATGTGGGAATCGCAAATAGGGGAGGCAGCCATGAGCACCCTCAAAAAGGAAATTGCCGCCTACGAGAACCTGCGTAGCGATCTTGAGACTGAACACCTGGGGGAGTGGGTTCTTGTCCATGACGAGCAACTCGTTGGGACATATGAGTCATTTGAGGTAGCGGCGGCGGAAGCGGTGCAACGGTTCGGTCGAGGGCCGTATCTGATCAGAGAAATCGGTGCACCACCTACGTCTCTCCCGGCTTCAGTGGTTTACAGGCCCGTTAATGTCGAAGGTTGAGTGCGGCTTTCCTAATCAGAATCAGTTGGTAAAATTTGGACCCACTCTGTGGGTATCGATTGGCTTTGATCCGCACTTCAAGCCTGACCAAGGCCACCCAAATTTGCCAGAGACGCAATACCCAGCCTTAGTTGATACCGGAGCAACCCAAAGCTGTATAGATTCCACCCTTGCCGCAACGTTAAAGCTTCCGATCGTCGATAGGGATCTGGTTTCGGGCGTTCATGGGAGTGCCGAGGTCAATATACATCTCGCGCAAATCCATGTTCCGGCCCTGAACTTCACAACGTACGGTAGGTTCTCCGGTGTTCATTTGGTCGCCGGTGGGCAACCCCATCAGGCTCTGATTGGCAGAACATTCCTACGGGCGTTCACCCTTGTTTACAATGGGAACGTTGGAACCGTGACCCTTTCCAGCCCACCTGGATAAACTGCTATATAATTCCCCTTGCAACCCGATATCGGGCACCTTACAGGGTGCCTCAAGGGAGCCAATCAAGGTGCATCGGGGCGCATCACAGCGTAGAGAGAATTCCCATAATGGATGTCTTTCGGTGCATGGACTTCTCCGTTTTTTGTACCGACACCAGACACGTCACGCGGCACTCCATCCTGTTTCGTCCCAACGATAAGCTATTATCGAGTGGCGAACCCGTATAACCTTCGAAACCGGGCGTCGGAAGTCAAGTTGGGTCTTGCGGTCCTCAGTGCATCAAGAATTGTACGAAGCGTATGCTTTTGATGACCAGGAAGGTTGTCCGCACTTACCACTCTGTCGAGAACCTGAAGCATCGAACCCGGATGCTGCTCTGCGTGTTTATGTTCGTCAAGACGGTAGAGACCTTGCCCTTCCAGGGGCCGCAAATAATCCAACGACCAGGCGGCCGCGTCCGGAAACGCATTGCCGCACTCCGCGAGCATGTCCAGCATCGCCTTCGACGTCGCAGCCGTATTGCGAACGGCCGCCGTCGGCCAATAGTCCCGAAGCCACGGATGCACCTTGTCGTACCAAATCTTCTTCCGCTCGGCCGGGTCACCTCCAAGACGAAGCTTCAGGCTACCGAGCACGGTCTCGAGGGCTTCCTCCGACAACGATCCGACGACGCCACGGATCTCGTCCATGGTCAATTCGTTCGGTGCTTCGAGACAGACCGTCATGAACTGGTTCGTGAGATTGTTCTTTTTTGGACCGTGTTCGTCGCCGTCACGCAGAAATTCAAGAAACGGCCCCTTGAACGCTCGAAGAAGGTCGGGTCCGACGATTGGCGACCATCCATATGCCGACCACAGGCCCCTTGCTTCCTCCGAGGACTGAAGACTGAGAAGCGGGATCAGATGTTCTCCAACCCAACCTCGATCAATTGCAAACAAGTCGTACAACCTTGTTGCCAACATAACGCGACCGAGTTGTCCATTCGGATCATCGGCGATCGCATCGAAGTACGGGCGGACTGGTCGCGGCAAGCCCCCGCCAACCTCCGGTTGATACTTCCACAATCGGATCAGCGCCGCTTCCGCCAGTTTTCCCGCCGCATGGTTCAGGGCGTCCGTGAGCGGATCATCAAGATCGCCGGTGTCCGGCCGACTCCTGTCAATTACGCTCCAGGCCTTCGTCCAAAGCGTCCCTAACTCCTGTTCTTGATCGGTTCCGTAGTCCGCCGCCAGATCCATTACGAAATCCGCGGCAGCGGAACCCACTCCCGCGAACAGTCCATCCGGTGCGCTGGTAAGCATCCGAGCAACGTAGCCCTGCAACCTGGCATTGTTCTTCGGCTTTGCGTGCAACTCGGAGAGAGACCACAGGAAAACCTGCCAGAACGTCGCGGGCCACTCTTTTCGCTTTGCGAGACGCCGCAGCGCGGAAGCGGCCTTGACAGGCTGCACAAGAACAAGCCCTCGAAATCCATTGCGCCCTATTTTTTCGTTTAGAAGCGAGGCCTCGACATCGACAACCGATCCATCGAGCAGATTTTTGGGTGCTAACTGCTCCTCGCCGACCGACTGTGCTTTGCCGATCCATACCAGGAACTCGTCGCGCTCGTCGTCGTCGCGCTCGTCGAGAACACCTTCCGCGTCTGGTTCCGTTTCTTTGGCCAATGCCCTTGATTTTTTGTCGAGCCGCGCGCCGGAGACAGTCAGCTTGTGGAGGCGTAACGCCTTCTCGTGTCGAATCGTCTCGGCGTAGTTGGACACCGTTTTTGCTGGTTTGGTTTTCGGACCAGCATGAATGACGCGCACGACCTCGGTGCGCAGGTCGCGCGGCATGCGTGACCCAGCCAACCTAAAGAACCGCAGCACTTCGCGGCGCAGCTCCCGTTCCCATACGCCGGGCTTGCGACCCGCGACGAGGAGCTTCCTCGCAAGCCGTATATCGGACTTGGCGTTCTCGGCAAGAGCGTGAAGGGCAAGCCTCTTGAACAAGGGTTGCCCGGACAGCACCCAACGGCGAATCAGGTTGTCTCCACGGGCACGGTCTACGACAGTTAGCGCGGAGTAACTATCGCGGACGAGATCTATGAGGCGGGTCCAACCGTCGCGACCCCGATTCTGATCGTGTGCCGAGATCGAAGGACGGTAAAGAGAGTACGTATAGACGTTATCATCCTCCGCCGCCAGTGCCAGCGCTTGCTCAAGGTAACCCGTCAGCGTCTCCGCATGCCGTGAGAGAACGGCGGTGTCTTTCAGTATCCCCTCAAGCCGATGCCAGGAATTTTCGTCCCCGGACACCAGTTCGAGATGGCCGCATGCATCCAACGGCCGCATTGCCCCGTGTCCCTCGTCAGAATACTGCCGGAAGGCCAGTCGCGAGGCGGGGCCGGGCCGCACGACGAGACGCAGAGCGATGCTCGCGATCGCTTCATCCTCGATGCGGCGGCGCTCGGACTCCGAGGCCGCCGCTGAATAACGATCGGCAGTCCGGAGATACCTCCAGTGGTTGATCGGTTCATGGTTAGATAAGACGGTCCAAAGGAGCCGGAGCCTGGAAGGAACGTTCAAGTCGGAATCGGCCAAGCCGCTCTGAACTTGCTGTCGAAGACCGGGATGCAGGTGTCCGCCGCTCCGAATAACCCAGGCGAGGAGCTGGGGCACGTGCAGATGGCGAGCCATCCACCGCGCAAGGTGCCACCTCACCGTATCCAGGGTTTGAGGATTCTGTGACTGGAATCCACTGTCCACCAGCCGCACATATGTGGGGTCCTGATCTCCTGCACCCAGGTTTGCGTCGGCTGCGGCGCAACGCATCAATCCCTTTTCGGCGAACACCTCAAGCCACCTCTCGACCTTTGGAAAATCATCTTCGTCCACGACAGGATGCGCATCGGCCAGAGCTTGCGCGGCAACAGGGTCCTGTAATGCCCATGTGACGCGTTCCACCACCGGATCGTTCGGCCCGGCCGGCAGCTTGGACATTTCGTTGAGCGCGATCCGGGAACGAGCTTGGTACGGGTCGCTTCGGACCCGCGCCCACTCGATCAGAGTGTCTCCGAGAAGCCCGTGGTCGTCTCTCCTGTCGTAGAGAATTGGCTCGACATTCTTCGCGAGCCATCCATCCCGTGCCTTTCGACGGCCCGTATCCGTGCCGTCGTGATCGGCGAAGGCATAGGCCATCGCGAATCGGGCGCCCTTGGCGCGTTCCGCGGCAAGAGCATCAACCATGTAGCTCATCACGGGATCGCCGATGCTGTATCCGACGAAGACCACGGTGAATTCGCGGAATAATTCGGTTACGAACCGTGCCGCCCATTGCTCCGTCAGGTACGCCCGCCCGAAATCTGCTGCGGTGAGGACGAGGGCCGAGCCGTCATCGTCCGGACGGACCCGGCCATGCAAATGCACGAGGCTCGACCAGTTATGCGGCTTTGGCAGCGGGAGCTTGGGAGCGGCGTCGACCAGTTGTTCGACCAGCCCAGTTTCGACGAACCGGTTGTCGAAATTGGTGGTGACCAGACGAACGCCCCGTTCGCTCCGCGACAGCGCGATCAGGGCTTCATGGAGGTCGAGCGTCCCCGTTGGCGGTGCTGAAAGACGCTTGACAACGCTACGGCGCAGGGCCTGCGCTCCCAAGCGTTCCGGCCTCTCCAGCAGGCCGAGTGCCCTGTCGAAATTCGGCCGCCGACGGTCGAGGTTCTGCTCATCGAGGTCCAGGGCTTCCCGCTCGACCTCGTCGGGTTCCATGCGGTTCACCCTGTACACATGCTGTACGAGGCTGGCGAAGCCGGGAAGCCCGGAGCCTGGACCCGCTGAAACGCCTGCCCCACAGAAGAAAACCACCCTGCCGCTGTCCATCTCATTCATGAGATGTGCCGGGATGGGTGGGCCGTTGGCTACAAGTTCAGGCATGCCGAGACCAACCTTCCTGCTTTCCCCGGCGGAACGCGGACGTGATTCCGTTTGGGCGTTTTTATGACTCGATGAGCTGCTTCGCGTCGTCCCGGCCGGAGCGCGGTCCAGGCTCAAGCAGCCGATTACGACGGTTGCAGGAGGCTGCGGATGGCAGGTCCATATCCATGTTGCCGTTTCAAGCCCACTTTCAAGCCTCCGGGACGGTCCGCTTGGTGATCCTGGTCACAGCGCATTACCTCTTGCAGTCCTCCACACGGCACCTTATAGGTAACCTGTGGAAAGCAAGTCAAGGCGCATCGAGGCATAGGTCAGCGCGATAAAAATCCCGCTAACTATCTGTTTCTTTGCACTCTATCTTACGCCAGCGCATGTGTGTCGCTACATTAAACCAAACTCATAACCTGAAGTCGTCGGGTTCGAGATTGGCCCGCGCGGCGGTCCGGGTGGAAGCTCCGGAAGACAGACAGGCAAGGGGTTCATGATGGCTGACGAGGACGTGCTGGTCCTGACCAACGAGGACATGGAGGGTCTCCTCGACATGGGAGAGGTCGTGGAGGCCGTGGAGACGGCATTTCGGGAACTTGGCCGCAAGGTCGCCGAGGGGATTCCCCGGCGCCGGCTGCATATGCCGCTGGAGGGCCTGGAGCGCACGTGGTACTGGCTCAACGTCATTCCCGGGGCGGTGCCGGCCTTCGACACCGCGGCGGTGCGGCTCGATTCGTCGCGGATCCGGTTTCGCAACGTAGAGGGCGCGAGCCGCATGGAGTTCCCGGGGGACTTCGCCGGCTTCGTGCTGCTGTTCAGCATCGAGGACCGTGTCCTCAAGGGGATCGTGCACGACCACTACCTGTCGGCGCTTCGGGTAGGCGCCACCAGCGGGGTGGCGGCAAAGTATCTGGCCCGGGAGGACGCGTCGGTGCTGGGCATCTTCGGCAGCGGCGCCCAGGCCCACGGTCAGGTGTCCGCCCTGTGCGCGGTGCGGAAGATTCAGGAGGTCAAGGTGTTTTCGCTGCGGGAGGAGAACCGCCAGCGCTTTGCCAAAGAGGTGACCCAACGTTACGGCGTCAAGGCAAGGGCCGTGCGGCATCCCCAAGACGTGGTGCGAGGCTCGGACATCGTGGTCACGGCCACCAACTCCGGCGACCCGGTGTTCGACGGCGACTGGCTGGAGCCCGGCACGCATCTCGTTTCCATGATCGGCCCCGACTGGTTCGACAAGCGCCGGGAGCTGGACGACGCCGCCATCGAGAACTGCGACCTCATCGTGGTGAACTCCAAGGAGCAGGTGGAGATTGATGAGCAGCCGGAACTGATGTCGCCGCTGCGCAAGGGCGTCATCGGCTGGGAACAGATCCACGAGCTCGGCGACCTTGTCATCGGCGCCATCGCCGGACGCACCACCGCCTCGGAGATCACCCATCACAACAACAACTGCGGCATGGGCATCCAGTTCGCCGCCATCGGGCACCTGGTGTTGGAGGAGGCCAGGAAGCGGAAGCTGGGCACCCGGCTTCCCGCCGACCTGTTCATGACCCGGCGCACGGACGTTTCCTCGCCCTGAGACGATCGGTTCCGGGAAACCGCCATGGCTACCACTCTGAGCATCGATCCCCGGCATCTGAAGGGCCGGCACGTGGACCGCGCCGTCGAGGTACTGAAGCGCGACGGCGTCATCGTCTACCCTACGGACACCATCTACGGCCTGGGCTGCGACGTCACCAGCAAGGCCGCGGTGGAACGCATCCGCCGCATCAAGGGGCGCGACGCCAACAAGCCGATGTCGTTCGTGTGCTCCGATCTGGTCCAGGTGAGCCGGTACGGGCACGTGTCGAACTTCGTGCACCGCATCCTGAAGCGGTTCCTTCCCGGACCCTATACCTTCGTGCTGGCCGCCACCAAGGAGACCCCCCGGGTGCTGCAATCCAAGCAGAAGACCGTGGGCATCCGGATTCCGGACCACCCGGTGCCGCTGGCGCTGGTGGAGCAGCTCGGCAATCCCGTGGTCAGCACCAGCGCCAACGAGAGTAACGAGGAAGTCGTTACCAACCCGGCCGATCTGGAACGGATTTTCGGGCACAGGGTAGACCTCATCATGGAATGCGGCACCCTCCCGGTCCAGGCCTCCAGCGTGATCTCGCTCGCCAACGACACCATCGAGATCCTGCGCGAAGGGCAGGGGGATCTGGGCTACTTCAAAGACCACGCGTGATCCCGTCTCCTCATGGCCCCTTCACCGCCCGCGCGTCCTGCGATCAGCCTTGCCGTCAGCGCCTCTCCGGGACACCGTCTTGGTCCTGTTTCCGTTGACAGGCGCGCCGGGCGTGTGCGAGGCTATGGAAACTTCGGAGGTACAAGGTAGCGGAAGACAGCGGTACAGCCGGATGGCAAGAGCGATCGTGAGTAGAATTGGCACAGGCAAGGAGGTGTCCGATGTTGCGTAACGTGATCAGAGTTGTTTCTCTGTTGGCCGTCCTTGGGATGACCGTCCCGGCGCACCACGCGCTGGCGGCAGACCCATTCCCGAGCAAGACGATAACGTGGCTGATTCCCTACTCACCCGCGGGCGGTTTCGATCTACACAGCCGGGCCATGAGCATCGGGATGAAGAAGGCCCTCGGCGTCAACATCATTATCAGGAACCGGCCGGGCGCCGGAGGGAACATCGCCTGGAACCTCACCTGGAGCGCCAAGCCCGACGGCTATACCATCGCCACCGTCAATATCCCCGGGGCCATCGTATCCGAGCTGTTTGGCCGGCCCAAGCCGGCCTACAAGTTGAGGGAATTCTCCTGGCTCGGACAGATATCGTCCGGTCCTTACGTGTGGGCCGTGGGCGCCAAGACACCGTTCCGCAGTCTCAAGGATCATCAGGACGCCAAGGAGGTCCTTCTCACGGGCACCGGGGTCGGCGCCACGGGGTGGATCACGAACCTTTTGACCGCCAATGTCATGAAGTTCAATGCGAAGTTCATCCTGGGTTATTCCGGCGCTCCGGCCGCCAACATGGGCATCGTCAGAGGGGAAGGCCACGCCCGGGCGCTCGGCCTGGACTCGCCGGGCCAGATGCGGTTCGTCGAGGACGGTGACATGCGAGCGTTGTGGGTCTACCTGGACGAGCGCGATTCCAGGTATCCAGAAGTTCCCACCGTAGGCGAGCTCGGCTATCCGCAGCTCAGCGTGCTCGCCTCTCACCGTGTGGTCACGGCCCCTCCGGGCACGCCCAAGGACCGGCTGGCCATTCTGCAAAAGGCATTCGATACGGCGTTGAAGGATCCGGAGGTCCTGTCCCGGTTCAAGAAGATGAAAGCCAGGGTGGACCCTGTCGTCGGCCAGGAATGGGTTACCATGCTCGATGACTTCTATGGCTTGATCGACGAGTATGGAGACGTGTTCAGGGAGTCGCTGCACCCGAAGAAGTAGCGGCCGGCTTGTCCCGGCGGCCCGTGACCATGAGAAGCGCCTACGGCTTCAAGATTCCCGAGATCGATCCGGAGTTGACCCGCGTAGGTCCCGGCACGCCGTGCGGCGAGCTCATGCGCCGGTACTGGCAGCCGGTGTGCCTCTCTCGCGATCTGGGAGAACTGCCCAAGCGCATCCAGATCCTGGGCGAAGACCTCGTGGCTTTCCGGGACGGCGAAGGCCGGCCGGGCCTGCTCTTCTTTCGCTGTAGCCACCGGGGCACCTCCCTGGAGTACGGCGGCATCGAGAGGCAGGGGTTACGATGCTGCTACCACGGATGGCTGTACGACGTGGAGGGCCATATCCTGGACATGCCCCTCGAACCTTCGGGGAGCGCCGTCAAGGATCACCTCAAGCACCCGTGTTACCCGGTGCAGGAGTTCGGCGGCCTGGTCTTTGCCTACATGGGGCCGTTGGACAAGATGCCGGAGTTGCCCAAGTACGATGCCTGGATACACGAGGGGGGAAAGTACCATGCCAGGTTCGGCCCGAGGATAGGCGGATCGGTCGACTGCAACTGGCTCCAAACCGAGGAAAACCTCATGGATGCGCTGCACACCGTGTGGCTGCATACGCTTCACAGCGGCTCCCAGTTTCCCACCCAGGTGTTCACTTCGTTGCCGGAAGAGCTCAGGTACGAAGAGACGGAAATGGGCATGCGTTTCGTCATGACCCAGAAAATCGAGGGCGGCAAATGGGCCGAGTTGATATGGGAAATGATCATGCCCTTGAACGCTCACCTGGTCTACACGGACGAGCTCAAGACCACCAAAGTAAACCAGGTCTCCTTTTGCGTTCCCGTGGACGACACGCACGTCAGGTCGGCCAACATCCGGTGGATGCCGGCCGACGAGGACGAGACCCTGTTGAGCGGGCGCGCGAAGCTTGCGCCGGGCGGGAGGTCGGACACGAGCTACGAGTATCGCCAGCGCTACCCGGACGACAAGGAAGCCCAGGAAGGCCAGGGCGAAATCGCCAACCACCGGCTGGAGCATCACGTCACGTCGGATGAAGGCGTGCTGATGTTCCGCAGGATACTTCGGACCGCCATCGAGGCGGTAAAGCAGAACGAGGATCCCAAGGGTATCATACGGGATCCTCTGAAGGCCGCCTGCGTGCCGACGACGGCAGGGGCCGTGGTGTGGAAAGAGGGAGAGGGGCACACAAGGAGGCGGTATGCAGACAGTGAGACTCTACAGCGGTGACGACGGCGAATCCCACTTCGAGGAACTCGACCTCAAGTATGAGCCGGACCGCCAGATGGAAAGCACGTCCCTGGGGGCCGCCAAGAGCGTAAACGTGCGCCGGGTGCCGCCCGGCGTGCTGCTGGACTGGCATCCGGCGCCCCGGCGCCAGTACCTGTTCACCCTCTCGGGGGCATGGGACATCGAATGCGGCGGCGGTGAGGTGCGGCGGTTTCAGGCCGGCGACATCATGCTGGCCGATGACCTGACCGGCCGCGGGCACCGCAGCCGGGTCATCGGCGACGAGCCCCACGTCTTTGCGGTGGTGCCGCTGGCGGACTGACGCCGCGGTCCGAACTTACGAGCTGCCGCCGGCGGCCGCGGAGGCGCCGCCGTCCACCACCAGTGCCGTGCCGGTGACGAAGGACGACTCGTCGCCGGCGAGATACAGGATGGCGCAGGCCACCTCACGGGGCTCCGCCCAGCGTTTCATCAGCGTGTGCTGCGCGCCCGTGCGGCGCAGTTCCTCTTCGCTCACGCCACGGGCCTTGGCCCGCGCGATGTGGTAAGGGGTGATGGTGGGGCCGGGACAGACGGCGTTCACCCGAATCCCGTGTTCCACCTCTTCAATGGCCAGTGTCCGGCTGAGACTCACCACCGCGGCCTTGGTCACGTCGTACTGCCCCATTCCCGCCCGCCCGGCGACTCCGAAGACCGAAGATACGTTGACGATGCTGCCGCGGCCCCGTGAACGGAGCAGGGGCACGACCGCCTTGCAACAGTGGACGGTGGCCATGAGATTGATCGCCAGGATGGAGTCCCAACTGCCGGCGTCGGCCTCCGCCAGAGGGCCGTACACGCGGATCCCGGCGACGTTGACCAGGATGTCCAGGCCGCCGAAGCGCGCCGCCGCGGCATCCACCACCCGGCGCGTTTCCGCCTCGTCGCTCAGGTCGGCCGCCACCGGCAACACGTCCGCCGAAGGAAACCGGCGGCGGACCTCCGAGGCCGCGGTCTCGGCCGCGGCGGCGTCACGGTCCACCAGGGCCAACCCGGCGCCTTCCCCGGCAAAGAGCATGGCAGTGGCCGCGCCGATGCCGCCTCCGCCGCCGGTGATGAACGCAACTTTTCCCTGAAGGCGGGCCACGCTTCGGCTACCTTGAGTGCCCCATGGCCGCCCGCGTGGCCACGTCGGCCGCAGGGACGGTATAGCCCTCGACCGCCAGTGCCGCGGCCGCCACTTCCTCGTCTTCCTGGGGCGCGGCGCCGCTCACGCCGATGCCTCCCACCACCTCGTCGCCGACCCAGATGGGCAGCCCCCCCTGGCCGATGGCGATGCGCCCGTCGTGCACCACCTGGACCCCGGTGTAGAAGACCGGTTTCGGGTTTGCCTTCTCCTCCAGGACCGCGGTGCTCTGCCGGAAAGCGGCTGCGGTGTAGGCTTTGGCCCGGGCGATGTCCGGCGCCACGAATTTGGTTCCGTCCATGCGCCCCGCCCACATGAAGTTGCCGCTGCCGTCCACCACCGTCACCGTGACCTGATAACCTTTTTCCTCCGCCGCGTGGATGCCTGCATCCACCAGCGCCCTTGCCTGTTTCATTCCAAAACTCAACGTGTGATCCTCCTCATTATGCAATGAATACGCCCGCTTACGGCGCAATGTTGACCTGATCCTTCACTGCTTCGACCCACGCCGCTTCCTTGGGTAAGCGGACGGAAGCGGCGCGGATGCGGTGGAGCGCGGGATCCAGTCCCGGCGGCTCGGTCTGCTCCTCCCGCATCATCCTGGCGGAGTCGATGAGGCATTTGCGCACCCGGATGATGGCGGAGTCGCTGGTGCCCAGGCGTTCGAGGGTACGGTCGTAGATCGGGCCCTGGCTTTCGGTCATGGCGCGGTCCTGCATGCCGAAACCGGGTATGCCGCAGAACATGCGCGTCCGGTGGGCCTCCCAATCCATGCCGTAGTCGCCGGACGGGCCCGCGGCGGGCCGGATGTCCCCGTAAGGTCCGTTGACGGGCGGTCCGTAGTCCGTGATGTGGGCGCTGAAACCGGTATTCAGGGACACCAGCTCTTCCTCCTTCAGCGGGCGTGTCGGGTGCCACGTGATGGTCCAGTTGATCAGGTGCTCGTCGTCCGCCGGAACCCATGCGTGGGAATGGAGGATCGGGTCCTCATCCTGGGGCGGCGGCATGGTGTAGAAGGGCATGATGAACTGCGTGATGCGCCAGTAGTAGCGGTTGTCCTCGATATTTCGGCGGGCGCCGATCATGACCCCGTAGTCGGTGTCCACCACCTCGAACCGGGGGCTGCGGTCCGAGGTTCCCACCGCGGTGTCCACGCCGAACCCCGCCTTCTCGATGTTATCGAGGGAGGTCTGGTCGGCCGTGTCCAGGGGGGCGTGCAGGAACGAGATGTGGCTCGAATCGATGCCGCCTTCCATGGCCTGGAAGTAGTTGCTGTGCTGGTAATACTTGGAGATGAACCGCTGGTTGTCCGGCAAGTTCAGCCATTCGAAGTCCGGCAGCCCGGTCAACTTCGCCGGATCGCCCATGAACGCCCAGACCAGCCCGCCGTGCTCCCGGCAGGGGTAGGCGGGATGCCTCACGGCGTGTTTGAAGTCGGTTTCCGGCGCTTCGTTGGGCATTTCCAGGCAACGCCCGTCAAGCCCGTACTTCCACCCGTGGTAACAGCACCGAAGGCCGTCCCGTTCCACCCGGCCGAAATAGAGCGACACCCGCCGATGGGAGCAGTACTCACCCAGCAGACCGGCCTCGCCCCGGGAAGTCCGAAAGGCCACCATGCTCTCGCCCAGTACCCGGACCCGTTTGGTCCGCCCTCCCGCCTGGAGCTCATTCGACAGGACTACCGGCACCCAGTAGCGCCGCATCAACTCGCCCATGGGTGTTCCAGGGCCGACCCGGGTCAGAACCTCGTTGTCCTCTTTGCTCAACATGTTGCGTCCTCGTCAGGTGTCTTCGTGCCCGGCGGCACGGCACGATGTATGACTACAATCGCTGTCCCGTTTGTGTCAAGTTTCCCGGACCCGTCGATGTATTCCGAGGCTTCGGTCCGACGCATTCGAACCCGTGATGGTACAGCGCAGCATCCACAAGAAACCGCGCAAGAAGGGGAGGCTCGGTATGGACGCCGGCTTTTGGTTCATGTTCACGGCTGCCGCCGTTTTCGGCGTATTCGTGCTTCATAGCCACGGCATGCAGAGGGCGCTGGACGGTCTGTCGAGCGGCGGCCAGTTGTTGCTGGCGACGCTGCCGAAGATGATCTTCGCTTTCGCGGTGGCGGGGTTGATCCAGGTCGTCATACCCGCGGACCTGGTATCCCAGTGGATCGGGGAGGGCTCCGGCATGCGCGGGCTCTTGATCGGCACCGCGGCCGGCACCTTCACTCCGGGCGGCCCGTTCATGCACTTTCCCATCGTCGCTTCGTTGCTCAACTCCGGCGCCGGCGCCGGCCCCATCATCGCCTATCTGACGGCGTGGTCCCTGCTCGGGGTCCACCGGCTCATCATCTGGGAGGTTCCCATACTGGGGCTTGAAATATCCCTGGTCCGTTTCGTGGCGAGTCTGGCGCTGCCGCCGGTGGTGGGCCTCGTAGGAGGCTACATGTTTCATCATCTGCCGGGCAGGATGCCCTGATTGTCCAACGGCGCGGTCGGGGATGCGCCGGTGGTTCCGGCTCCGGTGACCCCGGCGCCGCTCCCTGCCACGCCGTGCTCCCACAGCCGTGAGAGGCCGCTTGCGGTGTACCCATACGAGGGCGCCAGGCGCAACGACAGCCCCAGTCCCGAGGCCGGTTCCAGCCGCACCGCCCGACCTACGCTCCAGTCTTCCGTCCCGCCTTGAAGAGATCCTCGATAAGGTCGAACGCGCCCGGGCGAGGCTGGCGGCAGCGACTTACTCAATACTATATTAGCGACACTGCTTAGCTCGCGCTGGCCCGTAGCGGCCAAGCCGATGTCTGCCTTTCAACAACACTGTCCCTAATGCGATGCGCGAGATGGAGCAACATCTGCGGTGACGTGTGTTTGAGCAGCTTGCCAACGTAGGCTCGGAAGGACTCCTTCGAGTAGGCCGGAATGTTGCAAGTGACGTCGTCCCCTTCGGACCCAAGGCGCATCTCGCTCTCCAACTCCGCGGCAAGCCGTTCTGCCGCCTCGCGTGCAGTCAAGTGAGATTCGGTCCTTAGAATGAACACAATCTCAGCCGCCGCGTCGTAGTCTGCATCAGAGTTCGCAGGACGACCTTTCGACGCTGCGGCCCTTGCCTCGCCTTCTGCGACAGGCCACAGCGTCAGTTCTTGGCGCCGCAACTGCATCACGGATGCCACGATGTCGTCCGGCGCATCGTTGGCAAGCCAAACGCACATGTCCTTGATTTCCTTCGCAGAGAGGGCGGAACCCGCCAGCAAGTAAAGCCACCGCTTCGTGCCGTTCTTCATGAGGCCAACCCCATACATCAGCCAGCGAAGCGTGCAAGACCGATGTCGGACTTGGCGATGAAATCCGGGAAGCCCGTGCTGTCGCTTTTGGCATTACTTCAACTTCAGCAGGGGATTGTCCGGCGACTCTGGGCGCGGCGCAATCGTGCGGTTGGTGCAGTCGGCTATCAGGTCCAACGCTTCAAGCACGATCTGGCCGATTAGCGGCTCGCTGAGCGGCGGACCGACGACGCATTCCGTGATCATGAAGCGGTTGCCAATGTGGACCGTCACCGGCCCTGCCACCGGGCGGGTCTCCTTGCGTTCGTCCGCGTAACTCACGACCACCTCGCGCTGCCGCTGAAGACCTAGCCGACCGACGACGTTCTCCGGCAAAACGAGCATGACGGCGCCGGTATCCACCACGCCCTCCACCGTCGTGCGGCGAATCGTGGATGCGTCGCGCAACCCTTCGTTGGCGATGTTGCGGTCGGCGGTGTTTTCCAGTTCCACCAAAGCCGATATCTCACCCATTCGTTCCTCTCCTGATGGGGTATCCTCCAAGCCCGTAAACGCTCCTCTTGCCGGCGACGACGAGGCGCTGGACGAACTGCCTGGCAGTCCGTGCACGTCGTAATGCTTCTCGGGCCGCCCGGTGCGTCCACTGTGGCGGGCGCTCTCGACGAAGGCGGCGGTGAGCTTTCCGGCCATTGCTTTACCCTCACCGTCCCCACACGCAAGGGTAGTATGCAACCGTGCCCGGCCGTCCGTCAACCGCGGGCAACCGGAAGGGATGTTTTGGATAAGGAACTGAAAATGAAAGGAAAATATGGGAAATATGGTTTCCAACCGGGTCCGCCCGGAATCACCACGGCCTTCAAGGGCCACACGAAAACGATGACGATTCCGGGGTATCGGCGGATTGTTTCATGACCGCGCGGGCGGCCGGTCTTTGACGAGAGCGATCTCCCAGGAAAGGTATCGCTCCATGTCGTGGTGGGTTTTTCCCAGGGCGCCGCTCCAGACGCTGTGGCCGAAGTCGGCTTGTGCATCCTCGGTGGAGACGCCGGTCCCCGCCAAGCCGTCTTCCAGCGCACGGCCGCCGCTTTCCCACGCCCGGGTTCCGCCTTCGAGCACCCGGACGCCGGCGTAGCCCAGTTGCCGCAGCGTCTCGGCCGCGAGCGTGGACCGGATACCGTTGTCGCATATCACAACCAGCGGAGCGGTCTTTTCCGGCGCCACGTTCCGGATGTCCAGTTCCAGGCGGCCGCGGGGAAGCCATCGGGCGCCCGGAACGTGGGCGAAACCGTATTCCCCGATGCTGCGAACGTCCAGCGCAGGGGACGACGACTCGAGATGCGCCTGGAGCACCGGCGCGTCGATGACGGTCGCGCGGGCTCGGGCTTTCTCCAACCCGAAAACCGCGGGCTCGGGAACCCCCTGCTCCAGCGCGAGGCCGGTGTCGCCCCATCCCCGGAGGCCGCCGTCGAGGACCGCCACGTCGCGGAAGCCGAGATGCTGCAACAGGGAGGCGGCCCAGACCGGCCGCAGGTCGTCGTCCGAGACCACGAACACGGGCGCCCCGCGCACCGCGAGAAAGTTCTCATGGACCAGTGCCATCTGCCCCAGCGGAAGCGGGATGGAGCGCGGTATGTGGCCCGTTTCGTATTCTTCGGGCAGCCGCACGTCCAGCAGGTAGAATGCCTTGCCGGACTCGTAGACGGCGCGGAAGGCGTCGCGCGGGCACCGGCGGACGCGTTCCTTCACGGCGAGCGCGTCGGTGGCCTGCCGGACCTGCGCCGACCGGGACGGCGAGGCCGCCCGGGTCACCTCTTTGCCCGGGCCGGAGGCGATGTCGCCACCGGCCAGGAACCACCCCATGACGCCGTTCTCCAGGGCGTAGACGTTCGTGAAGCCGTTGTCGTGCAGCATCTTTGCGCCCAGGATGCCGCGCGTCCGGCCCGCGCAACTCACCACCAGCGTCGTGTCTTCCGCCAACGGCAGCCGCGGCACGTCCAGCAGGAGATTGCCGCCGGGGATGTGGTACGTGTCCGGCACGTGTCCCCGCAGGTACTCCTCTCGCGACCGTACGTCCACCACCACCACGTCCTCACCCGCGTTGCGCCGGCGCGCCAGCTCAAGGGCGCTCACGTGGGTGACGGCGTCGTCGTGGGCGACCCGTTCGCCGTATTCCTTCCCGTGGACGCCCCAGCCGGAGCGCACCGGCAAGCCCTGCCGCTGCCACTCGTCAAGGCCGCCCGAGAGGACACGGACATCGGTGTAACCCATGCGTGTCAGTGTCTCTGCGGCGAGCTCGCTGCGGCGGCCGTCGTTGCAACATGCCACCAGGGGAACACGCCGGTCCGGCGCCATCACCGGCAGCCGGATTTCCAGCGCCCCGCGGTTGACCGGGCTGGTCCCGGGGATCTGCGCCCTGGCAAATTCGCCGCGTTCGCGCACGTCGATGCAGGCGTAGAGGGTTTCCGAGGCCAGCAGGGCCTGTAGGGTCGAAGTATCGATGAAAGAATGGCTCACGTCCGTCTCCCTCTGTCGAGGTCACGTCCGTCGCGCGGTGAACGGAGCCGCATTTGGGGCTCCGGCACCCGGCGCCGGACAGGGCCGGAGGGCGCAGCCGCCCGTCGGGTTACGCGGTGGCCCGCTCCTCGCGTATCACGGCGCCGGCGGTGGTGGTCACACACGCGGCCTTGTCGGGATCCCTGATGATCCCCTTGGGATCTCTCCCGGCCTTGACGTCGTCGATGGCGGTCTTGAGGATCTTGCGGAAGAGCAGCACGCCTTCGTCCGAACTCACGTGGTGCTCCATGGCGTGGACGACGATCTCCCCCTGGCCCTCCTGGGCCTCCTTGTCGTCGGGATAGCGCTGGCTGTACTCGTAGTCCCGGGGGCCCCGGCCCGCGGGAGCCAGCTTCTCGCGGCCCGACAGGGCCGAAGGGTCGGCGCCGTCCGGCAGCCACCGGATAGTCGCCCCCAGTTGATGGGTATCGTCCACCGGAACGCAGAAGGACACCTGCTTCACCTTTTCGGTCACGGGCTCGTCCGTGTAGGTGAGGTGCACGTTCAACGGCATGAGGTTCTCCCAGATGACGTCGGCCCAGCGCCCGTCTTCCAGTCGGCGGGTCATGACGAAGCGGATGCCGATGTCGGTCTCTTCGTAGACCAGGCGTTCCGGCAGCGTCGAATGGGCCTGAGTGGGAAACTGGGCTCCGCTGTGGACCGTGTGCAGCCACACCGCGTGGAGTGCGTCCATGAGGTTCTCCTCGCTCTGGAGCCAGTTGCAGTCCTGGGCTCCGCCCACGCGAGGGCCGAACCGAGCCGTCAGCGTGCCGCCCTCCGCCAGCAGCACGTCGTAGCGGGGCAGGAGCGGCATTTCGTCCAGCGGTCCCATGTACGCGAACACCAGTCCGCCGAACTCCTGCACCGGGTACGCGGGGTGCCAAAGATGATCCTTCACCGTGCTTTCGGGAGGTTCCAGCGGCATATCGAGAATGCGCCCCTCCACGTCGTAGAGCCAGCCGTGGTAGCAGCAACGCAACCCGTCCCGCTCCACCCGCCCGTACTCCAGGGACGTGCCCCGGTGGCTGCAACGGAAGAACAGCAGCCCGGCGCGTCCGCACCCGTCCCGGAACGCCACCAGGTCCTCGCCGAGGATGCGGATGCGCCTGGGCAGGTCGGTGAGGTCGGCCGACAGGCACACCGGCTGCCAGTACCGCCGCATCATCTCGCCACAGGGTGTGCCCGGCCCCACCCGAGTGAGTTCGGGGTCTATCTCGGGTAACTTGAGACCGTGGGCGCTCCTCATGATGATCCTCCTCGCCAACCATGCGCGAGATGCCGCACCGGGCCTGACGAACGGGTTGGCAAAGCGGATATATCAATCCCCGCATGGGCAGTAAAGAGTGTGCCGGCCCCTCCCAGCGGTCGTTGACAACGCTACGGGCATTTTGATACGGGCGGTGCAGGCGTTTGCACCAGTATGGTTCGAATCGAGGAGCGGTAAAATGGCGGATACCCAAACGGATGTCATTACCACCAAGACGTTCTTCCGCGTCCCTTCGGAGTCCGACGCCGCGGCCCTTCCGCCGGACGAGTATGAAGCGCGGTTCCTGCAGGTCCAGGCCGAGGCCGTGAGGGCCTTTCGGAACCACCCGCCGCTTCCCGACGAGGTCCTGAACGACCACGAAAAGGCCAGGCGATACTTCGGCGTGTGGCAGATGAACCACAGCTTCTTTGCCAAGATGTTTCCCAGCTATCTGATGAACATCGCCGCCAAGTGTCCGTACCAGGACGTCCGGCGCGAGATCCTGCACGACTGCTGGGACGAGGAAGTGAGCGATCCGGACGCCGACGGGATGTGCCACATCGAGGTGCTCTACTACGACTCCGGGCAGCTCGGCATCTCCCGCGAAGAGGCGGAGGCTTTCGAGCCCACCCCGATCTTCATGGCCTGCATGCACGCGCTGGACAACCTGAGCCGCACGCTGACGTGGCAGGGCGGTTATGCCGCGGTGGGCGGCCTGGAGAGCATCCGGGTGGCGGTCAAGCGGGGCTACCTCGAGAAGGGAGAGTTCGAGGGCCCCTGGGCAGCGAGCGCCAACCGGGTGGAGAAGCTCTGCGGCATCCCGGAAGGCTCCCTGATGAACGCCGGCCTCCACCAGGCAAAGGATCAACTTCACGGCGGCGGCGTGCTGGACATCCTCAAGAAGTACGCCACCACCCGGGAGGTCCAGGAAGAGACGTTCTGGGCCATCAAGACCGCCCGGTCATTCCGGGTCATCACCACACGAGAGCAGATCAGGCTGGCTCGGGCCGCCATCGGGCTCCCCGCCGGCGAGCTCGCCGTCACTTGAAGGATGCCCCGCGGCATCCCGATCCGAATATGACCTTACGGAGACCCGAGTGTGGTGCCCTGTATGAACGGCGGACAACCTGCGGGTCCTTTTCGCCGTCGGCTGCGTGGCTCCGCCTCGCGTGGTATGGGCCGCTGCTCGTTGTCGCGCCTTGCCGGCGACGAAAAGTCCTGCACACCTGCACCTTATCCACCGTTCACGCAGGACATCACACTGGTCCATCATACACGAGTCCATTATTTGACAGTCCGGGTGCGATCGACTAACATCGGCGCACTCGTGCTGGAACGTTAGTCTGAATTGTCGCACCGTTGGTGCATTGCGCCATACGCGGGTTCGCGAATCCGCACGGAATCCAGTCGTATACGGAGACACCATCCATGGCGAAACAGGAGGAACTGACGCTCGGACAGGGGCCCGTGGCGGCGCCCGACACGGAAACGGTCAGAGGACCGCGCAAGAGCACTTCCATCTTGAGCGAGACCGGTTGGGACGTGGCTCTTCGGGTCGGTTCCATCGTGGTCCTGCTGGTGGCGTGGTGGCTGCTCAGCCTGCTCTTCCCGCCCAGTCTGGTGCCGAAGCCATGGGACACGCTGGTGGAGGTGTTCAGCATCATCAGGACGGGCGAGTTCTTCGACAACATGGGCAGCACCCTGTGGCGCGTCTTCGTGGGCTTCGGCTTCGCCATGCTGGTGAGCATCCCCCTGGGAATCATCATGGGCAGCTTCAGGAACCTGGAGAGCTTCTTCGAGCCTCCGGTGATCCTGGGCCTGACCATGCCGGGGCTCATCTGGGCCCTGATGATGATCATGTTCTTCGGCCTCACGGAGTTCAGCGCCTACAGCGCGGTGGCCGTGACCATCTTTCCCATGCTGACCATCAGCATCTGGCAGGGAACCAAGTCTCTGGACAAAGACCTCATCGACATGAGCACCGCCTTCCACGCCAGCGTGTATTCCAAGCTGGTGGACGTGATCCTGCCCCAGCTCGTGTCGCACCTCCTCGCCGCCATACGGTACGGCCTCGGCCTTGCGTGGAAAGTCGTGGTCCTGGTGGAGATGTTCGGGTTCAGCAACGGCGTCGGTTATCGCGTCATGCACGGGTTCGACATCTTCTCGATGAAGGCGGTGCTGGCATGGGCCATCACGTTCCTGCTCGTGATGATCTTCATCGAGTTCGGTGTGATCGGCTTCCTGGAGCGTAGCGTCACCCGCTGGCGGCCGCGCGTCGAGGCCTGGAGGCGATAGTGGCGTACGTACAGATCGACGGCGCGGTCAAGTATTTCTCACGCGAGGACGGCTCGCCGTTGCTGGTGCTGGACGGCGTGTCCTTCGACACCAAGGAATACGGCATCACGGCGTTGCTGGGGCCGTCGGGCTGCGGCAAGTCGACGCTCCTGAACATCATCACCGGTCTGGAGCGGCTCGACCATGGGCGGGTCGAGATCATCTCCGGGGGCGAGGACGGGGAGCGGGCGCACCCGCAGTTGGGCTACGTGTTCCAGGACCCGAGGCTGCTCAACTGGAAGAGGGTGGAGGACAACCTGAAGTTCGCCCTCAAGGGCATGGAAGTACCGGCCGATGAGTGGGACGAGCGGCTGGACAAGTACCTCGCACTGGTGGGCCTCTCGGACTTCCGCAAACAGTACCCCCTCTACCTGTCCGGGGGGATGCGGCAACGGGTAGGTCTGGCGCGCGGGCTGGTGATCGAGCCGCAGGTGCTGTTGATGGATGAGCCCTACAGCAAACTCGATCAGCTTACGGCCCGGCAGTTGCGGGAGGACACCCTGCAGATATGCTCCAGGTTGAGGCAGACCGCGTTGCTGGTGACACATGACGTCGAAGAGTCGGCCTACATGGGAGACCGGATCGTGATCTTCTCCCCCAGACCGGCGCGCATCGCCGCGGTCTACGATAACCCCCTCCGGACCTCGGAGCGGGACACCGACGACACACGGTTCATCGAGTTCAAGAAGGAAGTGCTGGAAACCATACTCAACCTGGTGAAGGAGGAAACATGAAGATCACGAGCATCAATCGGTTTCGTCCGCTTGTCCTGGCCGCGGCCCTGTTCCTGTTCGCCCCGGGCCTGTCCGTGCCGGCTCTAAGCGCCGACCTTCCGGTAGTGGAGTTCGGCCTGCCCTCCGGCGGTGTCTTCGGCCTCGGCGGCCAGTACATGATCGACAAGAAGCTGGACCGCAAGCACGGCTTCATCGCCAAGCCGCGCTGGGGCGGCGTGGCCAACGTCGAGCGTCTCATCGCCATCAACGCCATTCCCGTGGGTTTGGCTACGGTAGAGTCTGCCTTGCGCGCCAACATGAAAGGCATCCCCCTCAAGCTGGTACAGCCCTACATGAGGACGATGCACAATTACATCCTCGTTCGCAAGGACTCCCCTTACAAGACCATCATGGACCTGAAGGGAAAGTCGATAGCCGTCCCACAGGCAGTGACGTCGGCTTACAATCTGTTCGATTTCATGATGAGGAAGCAGGGCGTAAGCATCGAGAAGGACTTCAACCTCAAGAAGCTGGGCGCCGCGGCGATCATCGCGTTGATGGAGAAGGGCGACGTGGAAGCCGCGCTGCATTGGGAAGCGCACGTGACCAGGATGCTGGCCTCGGGAAAGTACCGCTCCATCGCCAAGCTGGGAGACGTGATCACCCAGGTCCTGAACAAGGACATCCATCTGTTCGGCTGGGTGGGAGCGCAGGAAAGCTGGGCGAAAGAGAACCCCGCCCTGGTCGGGAAGATACGCGCCGCGTGGCAGGAAATGATCGCCGGTGTACAGAACGACCCGGATCACTTCAGGAAGTACGCCAAGAAGATCTTCGGGTTGGAAGGGAAGGACGTCGTGGACCTCGGCTACAAGCGAGTGAGGCCTTTCCTCCTTCCGGCTGATTTCAAGTGGCCGAATGCGAAGAACCTGGCGAACCAGAAACAGTACCTGAAGGACGGCATCGGCCTGGGGATCTTCCCCAAGGAGGCGGAGTCCTTCATCGACGGTCTGTTCGTCCCGTAGCCGGCGGGTCCAAACAACGAGTCGTGCCGGACCGGCGCCGGGACTCCCTTGCCGTCGGTCCGGTGCGGAGTATGGCAGCGAAAGCCGGGGCAATGCGTGCATTTCCCCTGGGTCGTGGCCGCACGGCACGGACAGCATGACGGCCGCGGCCCGGACCGAGCGTGTCCATGATCCCGGGGGCTCGACCCGGGCGCCGTCGCTTCGCAGATACCAGCCATGGAACGCCCCTCGCGGTCGTCCGTCAATCGGTGCAGGCTGTTCGCGCTGCTCGCCGGGCTCTGCTGGAGTCTGGCGGGAGTCTTCATCAAGTCGCTGGCGCTTCACCCGCTTGTCATTGCCTTCTATCGGGCGTTCTTCGCCATGCTCTTCTTCATTCCCTTCGCGGGGACACGGGGATGGCGCCCGCAACTGCGTCTGTTGTTTCCCGGTCTGGCGTTTACCGCGGCCACCAGCTCGCTGGTGTGGGCCACCAAGCTCACCACCGCGGCCAACGCCATCGTGCTGCAGAACACCGCGCCGGTCTTTGTTTGCGTGTTGCTGTACTCGTTGTTTCGCGAGCGCGCCACGCGCGCCGATCTTCTGACGCTGTTTCTCGGCATGGCCGGGATCCTCATCATATTCGGCGCTGCCGCGGGGACGCAGGACCTTCCGGGCGTCACCGTGGGGCTCGGCAGCGGGTTCATGTTGGGGGTTTACTTCGTCAACCTCCACTTCCTCAGAGGCTTCGACCCCTTCGCGCTGATGCTGGCCAACAACCTCGTGGCGGCTCTTGCTCTGCTCGGTTTTGCATACCTGCAACTCGCCGTGTCCGCGACCGAGCTCGCGGCTCTGGCGTGCCTGGGTGTGGTCCAGTTCGCGTTCGCGCACTTCTTCTTCTTCCGAAGCATCGAGCACATATCCGTGCAGGAGGCGTCGCTCATCTCTTTGGTGGAGCCGGTGCTCAATCCGCTTTGGGTCGCCCTTTGGGTAGGGGAGTTGCCTTCGGCGGCAACCTTCGTCGGCGGCGGGTTCATCCTCACCGGTCTCGCGTTGCGCTATCTGCCCTTTGGATGGGGCGCCCCCCAGCGCCGGGCGGAGTGAGGGAATCGACACGGGCGCCGGTTCCCGGAAGACCTCATTCCCGCGCCTCCCTCCGTCATTCCCGCTTTCGCCCTGGCCACCGCTCCCCGGTTGTCGTCGGGATTCGTTCCGGTCATCAACAGACCCATGAAGAAGTCGTCGGCCGCTTGCGCATTGACTTTCTGCGGGCCATGCCACAAGTTACGGTCAGGGCCAGCAAGACGGCTGGTGGGAGATCATCAGGTGAAACAACCCGTCCTGACCACGCACCACGGAATTCTCTATGACGCAGATTGCCTTGAGATTGTGGGGCACATGAAGTCAGAGGTTGTCGATACCGTTTTTGCCGATCCCCCTTTCAACCTGGGTAAGGACTACAAGAATGGTTACAACGATACGGTAGCGCGAACCGACTATCTGGCCTGGTGCCGGAAGTGGATACTTGAGTGTTGCCGCATCTTGAAGCCGGGTGGGGCGTTTTTCCTCTACGCTACGCCGGAACTTGCAGTCCAGTTTGCCCCGATCATGGGGGAGCGGCTGAATTTCAGACACTGGATAGCGCTCACCATGAAAGGTACTTATCCACGCGGGCACAAGCTCTATCCGGCACACTATGCTCTCCTGTATTACACGAAAGGCCCCCCTCGGGTATTCAACCGGCTTCGTTTACCGATCGAAACCTGCCGGCACTGCGGCAAGGAAATCCGAGACTACGGCGGCCACCGCAACAAGATGAACTCCAAGGGGGTGAATTTGACAGACTTCTGGGCCGACACGTCTCCCAACCGGCACAAGAAATTCAAGGTCCGGCCGGGAGTGAATGAATTGAAGATGGTGATTCCCGAGAGAGCCATCCTCATTTCGACGAAACCGGGAGATGTCGTGTTCGACCCTTTCGGAGGTGGAGGATCCACATACCAGGCAGCAGAGAAGCTTCACCGTAACTGGATAGGCGCCGAACTCTATGACTCCATCCACATCCGGGAGCGTATGAAGGAGAACCATTCACTCTTTCCTGCTCAAGAGCCCCGGTTCGAGTTTGAGGGGTTGTTCGCTCATGAAGATAAGCAAGATGCGGTTTTACGGAGGATCGAGAGACAAGGTGTGTCGGCTCGGACTGTCACACATCTTTCTTGAGCTTCTGGAAATCCTTGTTTCCACAGAGATTCGTGTGCTCAATGAAAAACAGGCGAACGGTGCAGGCCGTGTCCGCGAGATGATTGACGATCGATTCGGCGAATACGAGGATTGGGTTCAGTCCAAGTCCGGCGATGTGGATTGGGTCAAGAGATTTCGGTACAATGAGACTATTGTATCAAGAATAGGGGTCGAGATCCAAGTTTCGGGGCGAAGCGATCTTCTTGCACGGGATATCATCCACATACGCAACAGCCTCCAAGACAGCCATATCGATGTCGGTGCGATAGTCGTGCCATCCGACGAGTTCGAATTCCTGTTGACCGACCGTGTTGCCAATTTCAGCTATGCCGTTCGCTACGTCGAGCAGGAATTGCGGGAAGCGAAGGACTACCCGATTGTATTGTTGGCAGTAGAGCAGGATGGATATTCGGACAAGGCTCTTCCGAAAAAGATAACAAACAGGGGAAACGGCTGACCTTGAGGCGCATCACGGATCAAAGTACGTCGTTCACAACGCACCCGGTGCCAAGTGCGCTGCGTTGTTCAGACCTTCCCTGTAGCAGGGAAGGTCGGGAGTAGTGAAGATGGCCACAGGCACGACACTGAGTCGCCATGTCAGCGCGGAGGAGGATTGGCGCAAGGACGCTGCCGGAGAGTTGGCTTCGCTCCTGGAGCCCATGGCCTTTGCCGGAAAGATCCTCGCCCGGGAGATCGATCAGGCGGCTCTCGCCGGCAAGCTGGGTCTGGCCGGTGACCAGAACGCTACCGGCGACATGCAGAAGAAGCTTGACGTCATCAGCAACGAGATCGTGATGGATGCCTTCGAGGGCTGTAGCCTGTTGGCGGGCATCGCGTCGGAGGAACTCAGCGAGGCCGTGGTGATGAGCACGTCGGAGGACGCCCGGTACTTGCTGTGCACGGACCCCCTGGACGGCTCGTCCAATACCGACGTCAACGCCCCGCTCGGGACCATCTTCGGAATACTTCAGCGCAGCCGGATGGGAGAGCTTTCCGCGGAGGAGTTCCTGCAGAAGGGCTCGGAGCTGGTGTGCGCCGGTTACGTGCTCTACGGCACCAGCACGGTGCTGGTCTACACCGCGGGCAGCGGCGTTCACGGGTTCACCCTCGACCGAGGGGTAGGGGAATTCATGCTGTCCCACGAGGACATCCGCTGTCCGCACAAGGGGACGGTCTACAGCGCCAACGTCGGGCGTCACAACGACTGGGAACCGGGGGTTCGCAAGTACCTGGACCACGTCACCGAAAAGGACAAGCCCAGCGGCAGACCCCACTCCCTGAGGTACACGGGTGCGTTGGTGGCCGATCTGCACCGCTGTCTTCTGGACGGCGGCGTGTATTTCTATCCCGCGGACCCCGGCAACCGTAACGGCAAGCTGCGCCTCCTCTACGAGTGCGCACCATTGGCGTGCGTGGCGGAGCAGGCGGGCGGCGCCGCCAGTACCGGTCGGGGCCCGCTGCTGGACGTCATGCCGGAGGCCATCCATCAGCGCACGCCCATCGCCATCGGCAGCGTTGAGAACGTCGCCCTTTATGAACGGTTCATGGCGGAAGGATGAGTCCGCCGGAGGAGGATGAGCGATGACCGAGAGAGTACGAGAGGTTCTGAGCTGGTACGGCAGCGACAATCCCGGGACTCTGACGAATCTGGCCCGGATGCTCAACCACGGCCGGCTCGCCGGTACCGGCAAGTTCGTGATCCTGCCCGTGGATCAGGGTTTCGAGCACGGCCCGGGCCGTAGCTTCGCCCCCAATCCCGCGGGCTATGACCCGCGTTACCATTTCGAGCTGGCGCTGGATGCGGGCTGCAACGCGTACGCGGCGCCGCTGGGCTTCATCGAGGCCGGAGCCCGGGATTTCGCCGGTGAGCTCCCGCTCATTCTGAAGGTCAACAACCACGATCTGCTGAACGACGAGAAAGACCCGCTGCAGGCGGTCACCTCCAGCGTATCGGACGCGTTGCGTCTGGGATGCGTGGCCGTGGGCTTCACCATCTATCCCGGTTCGGAGCACCGTTTCGAGATGTACCAGCAGATCCGCGCCATTGCCCAGGAGGCCAGGCAGAACGGGTTGGCCGTGGTGATCTGGTCCTATCCCAGGGGCTCGGGACTCAGCAAGGCCGGAGAGACGGCCATCGACGTCTGCGCCTACGCCGCGCAGATCGCCGCGCAGCTCGGCGCCCATATCATCAAGGTGAAATTTCCCGGGGAGAACATCGAGCAGGAGGCGGCGCGCAAGGTCTACGAGAAGGAAGGCGTCCCCATTGCCGATCCCGCGGACCGGATCCGTCACGTGGTGCAGTCGGCCTTCGACGGGCGGCGCATCGTGATCTTTTCGGGTGGGCCCGCAACCACCGACGAGGCGCTGCTGTCGGAGATTCGCGCCATCCACCAAGGGGGCGGATTCGGGTCCATCATCGGGCGAAACTCGTTCCAGCGCAGCAAGCCCGACGCCATCGCGCTGCTCGACAAGGTGATGCGGATCTACGCCGGAGAAGCCGTCTGACTACGGGCATCCGTTCGCTTGCGGCCCGTGCATGCCTGTGTTAATCATCCCGGTCATGCCTCTTCAGAGAAACATGGAGATAAAACGGCGGCGCAGGCGACGGAAAAGCCTGGCCAAGCTGCGTGTGAAGTTTAAGGGGGCCAGGACCGAGCAGGCGCGTACCAAGGTGCGGGACAAAGCCTTCAAGATCTCTCCCTCGGCCGTTCTGGAATAGTCTCCGATCCACCGGTATCGGGTCCCATGGGCCCGGATGCCCTTTTCGTCCTCGACCGTGTCCGACCCCCTCAGGGTTTGCGTCCGATGACCAGCGATGAGGTCAGTGGCGGAGGCAGTTCCACCCGACCCGCATCCGCCAGACCGGCGCGTCCGAACCAGCCGCGGACCTCGTCCAGCGTGTAGCAGCGCCCGCGGTCCGTCGTCAGCAGCATCAGGAGACTGAAGACCGTGCCCGCGGCGGTCTCCGTGCGGCTCCCTCCCAGAACGTGGTCCTTGATGATAAGGCTGCCCCCGGAAACCAATGATTTCGATAAGTTCACTATCAAGGTCTCATTGGTTTCCGCGTTTTCACCGTGAATGACGTTCGACAGGAAAACCACGTCGTAGCCGCGGGGAATGGCGTCCGTGCGATAGTCGCCGGCAATGCATTCGATACGGTCGGCCACACCCGATGCGCGGACGTAGCGCTCGGTCGTTTGCAGAGTCCCGGGCAGGTCGTAGAGGGTGGCGCAAAGGGCCGGGTAGCGTCGGCACAGGGCGATGGGGTAGGTGGCGGGTCCGGGTCCGATGTCCAGCAGCCGTCTGGCGTCCCCGAGGTCCAGGGCCTCGGCCACGACCTCGGCGTCGCCCCGCGCTTTCACCAGCGAGTCCATGGCGGCTATGAAGATCCCGGTCTCGGCTTCATCGGTCTGGTACATGTCCGGGGGGCGCCCGGGCCGTCCGGAACGGACGGCTTCCTCCAGCTTGCCCCAAGTGTCCCACAGGATGGCGTCGAAGCGGATCATGCCGCTGAAATCCTTGGGTGAAGCGCTCACCAGGTAAGTTGCCGATACCTTGTTGAGACGGTAACGAGCGTCGTGCTTGTCCAGCAACCCCATGGCTGCCAGCGCGTCCAGCAGCAGCCCCGTGGCGCGCGCCTCCGTTCCGATGGCGGCTGCCACCACGGTTGCTTCCGCGGCCTCGTCGCGCAGCGCGTCGAACACCCCGAGCCCCACCGCGGCCTGCAGGATTCGGGCTTCGACGTACGCGCCGGCAACCCTTGCGACTTCGGTGAATCCGTCACTCATATCTGCTCGACAACTCGATAGGTCCGGCTCTTCGGCTTGACCGGGGCGAGGACGCCCATCTTGACGAGGCTTCGGATGTCGCGATAGGCGGTGTCGCGGTCCACCTCGGCGATGCGCTGGTAGTCGGCGGTGGAAAGCAGCTTGTCGTGGGACAGCGCGTACACCAGCAGTCGCTGTTGGCGAAGGCTCAGGCGGGAGCGGTCGAAGCGGTCGAGCCACCGGAGGGTCTCATCGTCGTAGATGGGGGTGTTGCGTAGCGTGACGGTGAAAAAGAAACCCTCGGTGGAGAACTCCGGCGGCCGAAGCGCGTTTTGCTCCATCTCCTGGAACATGCGCGGCACGCCTTCGCCGATCTCGCGCATGTAGCCCAGGTCCGACAGCGTGCGCACCAGCAGGGGGTTGCGCGAGAAATGAACCCGCTGTTGCCGGTTCAGGTGATCCACGGCGACGGGCGCCGGCAGCGCGCCCGGACTCCTCACTTCCAGGCGGTCGTCGAACATCCAGATTTCGGTCTCCGCGCCGGTGAGGGCGTAGTCCCGGTGGGCGACGGCATTGACCAGGGCCTCCTGCCAGGCGAAGGAAGGGTATTCCAGACGCTCCCGGAAGAACAGGTCGTGCAACACCATCCGCTCGCGGATGTGCTCCTTGATGCGCCCCACGGCCTCGTCGATGAGGGTCCACAAGGGGCGGTCGATGCGCACCCGTTTGACGACGTTCAGGGACTCGCCGTAACCTCTCTCGGTGCCCTCGTACTTGACGAAATCGATGCCGCAGCGCGGGTGCCATCTCGTCGGCTCCCCGGCGAACAGGAGCAGGGCGGCCATGGAAATCTCGGGATGGTCCGCGGGGCCGCGAACCAGATGGTACGTGCGCGTCAGCAAGGATCGGGGGTCGTCCCGCGCATCCATGCGCTCCGCGAACGACTCCAGCGCCGATTCGTCCAGGTCTTCCCAGGTCGCGTGGTGGATGTGTTGCCGCTCGTAGGAGTACGACCGCTTCGCGTCTTTCAATAGCCGGATCTGCTCGGGCGCCAACGCCGGGTTCTCCGAGGCGATCCGGTAGAAAGTCCTGCCGCTGGCCACGCGACGGATCTCCAGGTTGGGGCTTACTTCGAATCGGAGCAGCAGCAGGTTGCCGAGGTCGATCCGTTCGTGCAGGGATGGCAGTGGCGGGTTGAGAAGGTTCTGAGGCGCCTCGCCCAGCTCCCGGATCTCCTGGTCGGAATAGGGGAGCCCGGTGAGGCTCTTGTCGGGCTCGACGCCCACGAGGAGCACGCCGCCGTCGGCGTTGACCATGCCGTCGAGGATGCGCGCGATCTCACGGGCCAGCTCCCGAGGCCGCTTCGTTTGAGCCCCGCGCTTCTTGTGTTCGTAAGCGCTGATGAACTCGAAAAACTGACCCCGGTCTTCCTTCAGGAGCGTTTCAAGCTCACGTCCAGGCATGTTTGACGGCATCCCTCCAGCCGAACGACCTCGTGGATGATCCGGGCCGCGGTCACGAGGTCGTTGACATCGAGCCATTCATGGACCGTGTGGATGTCCCGCATGCCGCTGGCCAGGTTGGCGACCTGGAGGCCGCGCTTGTTCAATACGTTGGCGTCGCATCCGCCACCCTTGGCGACGGTATCGACGGCGAACCCGAGGTTGTGCGCCGCCTCGTGAACGCGCTGGACGATGCCGGACTCACGGGATACGTCCATGCGGTCGTATTCCCGATGGATTCGGGATTCCACGCGCGGTTCACGGAGGCGGCCCTCCAGCTCCAGTGCGGCGCCGGCGGCGGCGTCCTGCAGGCACGCGAGCATGGCTTGGGTCTGCCGTTCGAGCTTCTCCTCGTCGTGGCTGCGCACTTCGCCCTTGAGGGTCACCCGGTTCGGCACGATGTTCACGGCCGTGCCGCCGCTCACCAGGCCGAGGTTGGCGGTGGTGTCCTCGTCGATGCGCCCGAGCGGCATGGCGGCGATACCCCGGGCGGCCACCTGAATCGCGCTGATCCCCCGTTCGGGACAGATCCCGGCGTGGGCCTCCAGACCGTGAACTTCGAACTCCAGATGGTTGACCGCGGGCGCCTGGGTGATGAGGAATCCGATGGAGTCGCTGTCGAGCACGAGGCCGGTTTTCGCCCGCACGAGGCTCAGGTCCAGATGCTTCGCGCCCAGCAGGCCCACCTCCTCGCATATGGTGAAAACCACGTCGATGTGCCCGTGGGGCAACTCCTCCTCGCGCACGGCCTGTAGCACTTCCAGGATGACGGCGATGCCGCTCTTGTCGTCGCCGCCCAGCACCGTCCTCCCGTCGCTCCGGATCACGTCGCCGTCCACCACCGGCGCCACCCCCTCGCCCGGGGCCACCGTGTCCATATGCGCCGACAGCAGCATCGGCTCGGCGCCGGCCGCGTTGCCGTCGAAGTGGGCGACGAGGTTCCCCACCTCGCCGCCTACCGCGGCTCCCGCGTCGTCCATGAAAACGGCGCCGCCCAACTCTTCGAGTATTTCCTCGAGACGCAACGCGATGGCCCGCTCCTTTCGGGACAGGCTGTCGATCCGCACCAACTCCAGCACGCGGTCCTTGAGACGCGCCTTGTCGATCAAGGAATACCTCCTCTGTCCCGGGACGGCCGCGTTGGCTGCAAGGCTGAGAGCAGTACCGCCGTCCGCAGCATGGGCGAGCCCGGCGTTGTCCCTTCACACGGCGAACTCGCGGGGAGTCTACTACGAAACGGGCAGGCAGGTCCATTATCCCCACTCCGGCCATCGTGCCGTCCGCCGCGCCTCGGCGATCCGTTCCGACGTGTGAAGGAGGTGTGAAGGAGAAGGAAATGGTGGCGGTGGCTGGACTTGAACCAGCGACAACGCGGATATGAGCCGCGTGCTCTGACCAACTGAGCTACACCGCCATTGTGTGTGAAAGTTGCTCGCTGGAGGATCGACGCCCGGGTTGACTCATCATAGACCGCGGCCCGTGAACATGCAAGCTGCGGCATCCCCATGCCGGAACCGCTCCGCTTCGCTCTAACACCGTTCCGCTTCGCCTTGCAAAATCCCCCTGCTTTCACTATTAGTCAGCGGAAGCAGCCGTTCCCCACGGGTTTGGTTGCATGACGCCTGAACCGGACACGACCGCTCCAATCCAACTCGGGCTCGCTGTCATGGAAGATGAGGGTCACGTCTTCGAAGGGAGGGAAGCGCCATGCGGGGTTGGGTGACACACGCGTTCAAAGACATGCGGCTGGAGGAGTTGCCGGACCCTGAAAGCCGTCCCGGCTGGGCGGTTTTGAAGACCCGGGTGGTGCAGCCCTCGGTGACCGAGGTGCAGCTCTTCTACGGCGAGCGCTCCAACAGCTACGACAAGGTCAAGAAGAAGCTGGCCCAGGGTCCCGAGCCGTTGTTCGGCCACGAGTTCTGCGCCGAGATCGTCGATATCGAGAAGGACAATGCCTACGGTCTTGCCTGCGGCGACCGGGTGGGCGCCACCCACACGGAGATCGGCACCATCGGGCGGGACTTCCCGGGCCTGTTCTCCGAGTACGCGGCAGTGCCGTTGGACGCGCTGGCCAAGATTCCCGACGGCATCAGCGACTGGGAGGTATCGGCGTTGCAACCCCTCACCAGTTGCGTTCACAACGTCCAGGTGCTGGGGGTGACGCTGGGGGACACGGTGCTGGTGCTGGGCCAGGGCGTCATGGGGCTCAACTCGGCCCAGGCAGCCAAGGCCGCGGGCGCGGACACGGTCATCGGCACCGACATGAGACCGGAGGTACTGGAGCTGGCCAGGGAACTGGGGATCGACGTCACCATCGACGCTTCCACGGAGAACGTCGTCGATGCGGTCATGGACCTGAGCCACGGCAAGGGCATTCCCTTCGTCATCGAGGCGGCCAGCGGCAGCCCGCAGATGGGACTGTCCGGCGGCGCCACCGTGTCGGAGGCGGTGGCGTGCGTGGCCGCCGGCGGCAAGGTGCTCAGCATCCCGCATTTCCACGAGCCGGTGACCCTGGACTTCAACTACCTCCGGGCCAAGAGGGTGACCTACATGTTCCCGCCGGAGCTGGCTCATCCCGGGGAAATGACGCTTGCCGCACGGCTGGTGGCGCAGAAGCGCATCAACATCGATCCCATGATCACGCACAAGCTGGAAGGCATCGACAAGATGCTGGAAGCCCTGGACATCACCGCCAACAAGGCCAGGTACGGTGCGTTGAACCCGGCGCAGGTGAGGTTCTCGTAGAGGCAGGGAGGGATCCTCCACGCCAGGGGGAAAGAACCGTAACGCCGTTGTCTGCCCTGGAACATGAAATCGGTTTGAAGGACTCTCGAAGGAGGTAATATGAACGCCAAGATCATCGATGCCGACGGACACGTCAGGGACCGGGACGCGGACATTCGCGCCCACATGGAGGACCCCTGGAACCGGCGGGAGGGCTCGCTGCTGCCCAGGGACGAGTGGGACTCCAGCATGTTCGGCACCCTGGGAATGAACATCACGGACGTTCCCACGCGCCTGCGCGACATGGACACCGAGGGGATCGAGGTGTCGGTGCTGTTTCCCACGGGCGCGTTCCACGTCAACCGCCATCCGGAAAAGGCCTACGCGGGAGCCTTCGCGCGCGCCTATAACAATTGGATCTCCAGCATGTGCGGCGAGGCCCCGGAACGGCTCAAGGGCATCGGCGTCGCACCCTTCCAGGACGTGCCCGCGGCCGTAGCGGAGGTCAACCGCGCGGTGACCAAGCTCGGGGTGGTGGGGATCACGGTGGGCACCTTCGGCATGAAGGACCACCTGGGGCAGGAGCTCTTCTGGCCCATCTACGAGGAGCTGGAGCGGCTCGACGTGCCGCTGTTGATCCACAACTCGCGCTCCGGGCCCGCGGGCGAGAACCGTTTTGACACGTTTCTGTTCAAGCACACCATCGGCCGTCCCTTCGAGACCATGCTGGACTGCGCGGCGTTGATGTACGGCGGCGTGCCGGAGCGGTTTCCGAAGCTGCGCATCGCGTTCCTGGAGTGCGGCATCGGCTGGGTGCCCTACTGGATGGACCGGATGGATGAGGAGTACGAGCACCGGCAGTCGGAAGCGCCGCTGCTCAAGGCCAAACCCAGCGAGTACCTGAAGGCGGGGAACTGGTTCTACGCGGCCGAGCCGGAGGAGGAGAGCCTGCCTTACGGCATCGAGCGGGTGGGCGAGAAGAACATCGTGTTCGCATCCGACTACCCGCACTGGGACGGGATGTTCCCCAACGTGGTCAAGACCATCAAGGAACGGACGGACATTTCCGACGACTTCAAGGCCAGGTTCCTGGGAGAGAACGCCAAGGCGCTCTACGGCTGGAACTAGCAGCGTGCACCGCAACGGGGTCTTCGCGTGAGGCTGACGCCCAGGACGATCTTCAGCTTTCTGGTCCTCGTCTTCTTCGGCTACCTGGTATGGGAGGCTTGGGATTGGCGCTGGCAGGCCCGTCTGTACCCTTGGGCCATCGGTTTTCCCATGGTCATCCTGGCGATTATCAACATCGTGCTGGAACTCCGGGGACCGAGAGCGGAGGGCGTCTCGGACAGCGCGCCTGCCGACTTCCAGCTCACGCAGACCGTCGACCGGGCCGTGGCGGTGCGGCGCACCGCCACCATCCTTTCCTGGATCGTGGGGTTCCTGGCGGGCATCTGGCTCATCGGGTTTTCCATCACCATCGCGGCCATGACGTTCGGCTATCTGAAGTTGCAGTCCAGGGAAGGATGGCCCATGTCGCTGATACTCACGGCTTCGGCGTGGCTGGTTTACTACGTGCTGTTCGAGCGCACGCTTTTGCTGCCGTTTCCCGACGGCAAGATCTTTCTCTGGCTGGGTCTGGATTGACTGGATATGTGTACACTGGCGAGAGAAGCGAGTCAGAAAAAACATTGGGTGCCAAACAAGGGAGGTATGCCATGACGAAGCGATCGATTTGTCGAACTCTTCCCGTGCTGCTGCTGGCCGGGTTCATATTCATGAGCTTCGCCGGCCAAGCCGGGGCCAAGGATTTTTACGAGGGCAAGACCATCCGCATCCTCGTCTGTTGCTCGCCGGGTGGATTCTATGACCGGTGGGCGAGGCTGTTCGCGCGGCACATGGGCCAGTATATTCCCGGGAAGCCCGACATCATCGTCCAGAACATGCCCGGGGCGGGCTCACTCATCGCCGCCAATTACACCTACAACATCGCCAAGCAGGACGGCACTTCCCTCGTTATGCCGTTGGCCGGACTGTACCTGGACCAGGTCGTAGGACGGAAGGAGGTGCGCTTCGACATCGCCAAGTTCCAGTGGATCGGCACGCAGGAAGTGAGCCACTCGGTGCTCTTCTGCCGCAGCGACTCGAAATACCAGAGCGTCGACGACCTGATCAAGAACAAGAAGGACCCGGCCAGACTCGGCAGCTCCGGGACCGCGGGCAACAGCTATCTCATGGGCAAGATCCTGGAGAAGGGTGTGGGAGCGAATTTCAATTTCGTCATGGGTTATCCCGGCGGCAGCGAGATCGATCTGGCGGTGGAACGAGGGGAGGTGCTTTGCCGTGGCATGACCATTCCCCCGCACTTCGGCCGGGAGCCCTATCTGACCTGGCACAAGAACAAGTTCGTCAAGCAGCTCGCTCAGAGTGGACAGGAGCGGGATCCGAGGCTCAAGGACGTGCCCACCCTCACTGAGCTGTTCGACAAGTACAATGCCCCGAAGCTGGTCCGGGCCATGTCCAAGGTGATCTTCGCCAGCGGCGACTTCGGGCGCCCGTTCGGTGTCGCGCCGGGTGTACCGGCAGACCGCGTGAAGATGTTGCGCGACGCTTACGCCAAGGCCTTGCAGGACCCGGAGTTGGCGGCCGAGGCGAAGAAGGGGCGGATGGTACCCTATAAGCTGCTGAGGGGCGAGGAGCTGCAGAAGGTGGCCAAGAGCGTCGTAAGCCAGCCCAAAGAGGTGGTGGACGGCGTCAGGGGGCTCCTGGGGAGGTAGCTGACAGGCCATGATGCTCGACGCCTTCATAGAGGGACTGCTTCACGTCCTCTCCTGGCCTGCCTTCGGCTTTCTGCTCCTGGGCGCGTTGGTGGGATTCATCGTGGGGATTCTCCCCGGCCTGGGCGGCTTGGCCACCCTGGCGCTGATGCTCCCCTTCGCCTACAAGATCGGGGAGCCGATCTCGGCCTTTGCCTTTCTCCTGGGCATGCACGCCATCACCGGCACCACCGGTGACCTCACCTCGATCCTCTTCGGCATCCCGGGAGAAGGCACGGCCGCGGCCACCATCATGGACGGCTACCCCATGACCAAGAATGGGGAGGCCGGCCGGGCCATGGGCGCAGCGCTCATGAGCTCGCTGGTGGCGGGGCTCGAAGGCGCGCTGATCCTGGCCCTTGCGATTCCCATCATGCGCCCGCTGGTGTTGTTCTTCGGCTCTCCCGAACTGTTCATGCTGGCGATTCTGGGCATCACTTTCATTGCCTCGCTGAGCGGGTCGTCGCTCACCAAGGGGCTCCTGTGCGGCGGCATCGGGCTCATGCTGGCGTCCATCGGCGTCGATCCCCAGACCGGGACGCTGCGTTATACGTTGGGAACTCTCTATCTCTGGGATGGCCTGAGTCTGGGCCCCGTGGTGGTGGGACTCTTCGCCATCCCGGAGATCATCGATCTGGCGGTGCGCGGCACCAGCATCGCCGAGGCCAAGGTGGGGAAGATCACCGGGGTGATGGAAGGGGTCAAGGACACCTTCCGCCACTTCGGCCTGACCATGCGCTGCGGTTTCATCGGAGCGTTCATCGGCGCCTTGCCCGGCCTTGGCGGCGGCGTGTCGCAGTGGCTGGCTTACGGCCACGCGGTGCAGTCGTCCAAAGACAGGAGCCGGTTCGGCAAGGGCGCGGTGGAAGGGGTGCTGGGACCCGGGGCCGCCAACAATTCGAAGGAAGGGGGAAACCTGATTCCCACGGTGGCCTTCGGCATCCCGGGCAGCAGCGCCATGGCGATTCTGCTCGGCGCCTTTCTCATCGTCGGGCTGAACCCCGGCCCGGAGATGCTCACCAAGCATCTGGACGTGACCTTTGCCATGGTGTGGATCCTGGTGGTGGCCAACATCATCACCGTGGGCGCAAGCTTCCTGTTCCTGAACCAGCTCGTGAAGCTCACTTTCGTCAGGGGCCACTTGCTGATTCCCTTCCTCCTCATGTTCGTCTTTCTGGGCGCGTTCGCGGCCCACAACAACTTCAGCGACATGATCGTCACGGTCATCTTCGGCGTGGTCGGGTACATCATGGTGCTGTTCCAGTGGCCGAGGCCGCCGTTCGTGCTGGGTCTCGTGCTGGGCACCATCGTCGAGAACTATCTGTGGATCTCCAGCAGTGCCTATGGAGCGGCATGGCTCGTGCAACCCACCGTGGTGTGCATCTTCCTGTTGATGGTCGGGACGCTGTCCTACTCGGTGGTTCAGACGCGAAGGGGCAAGTCCCTCGAGGACCAGGCCAGGAAGGGCGCCGAAGGAAAGCGGGAGTAACACCTGCTCGCCGTCGCCCTGGGCCTGCTGGCCTCCCTGGCCTTTGCCTGCACGGCAACGCTGGTTCATCGAGGCGTCCAGTATCTCGATCCCTTCAGCGGCTTGGTGGTGGACCTGTTCTTCAATGGGGTGTGCCTGTGGCTCTTCCTGTTCACCTTCCACGACCTCTCGGAGCTTCAGGCCGGCGCCAACCTGATCTTCGCGGTCTCGGGTCTCGTGGTCCCGGGACTCTTTCGCCTGGTGGCCTTCAAGGGTATCGAGAGGCTGGGAGCTTCGGCGGCCACCGCGGTTCTCAATTCGGCGCCGCTCTTTGCCGTGCTTCTGGCCATGGTGCTCCTGGATGAGGAACCCGGCCCCGCCAACCTCCTGGGAGCCGTGGCCGTCGTTGGCGGCCTGGTCTTTCTCTCGTGGAAGGGCGAATCGAGATCCTGGCGCCCTCGGGACCTGTTCTTCCCGGCATCCGGGGCGTTGCTCGCGGCGTTGCGGGACAACATGGTCCGGTTCGGACTCCTTGCCGGGCCGGCGCCGATGGTTGGAGCGACGATCACGGTGAGCGCGTCATTCCTGATCATGTCGGCGGTCTATTTCCCGACCCACGGCCTGACGCGGTTGAGGAGCTGCGGATGGTGGACGATCGGCTGCTTCGCACTCATAGGATTCGTGCATTTCGTCGCCTATTTCCTGATGTTCACGGCCCTGGGCATGGCGGAGGTCGCGGTGGTTTCCCCGCTGGTCCATTGTTTCTCGCTCTTTACCCTGGGGCTTTCCCCGCTCATCCTGGGTGATTCCGACCCGATCACGCGGCGCAAGGTCATGGCCACTTCCATGGTCGTCCTGGGCGTGTTGCTGATCGCGTGGTCCAGGTGGCCGTACGCGGTTTCATGAGGGTCCGCCGGCGTCATGTGGACACTGCCCAACCTGCTGAGCCTGTTCCGGATCCTTCTGGTGCCCTTCCTGGCCTACCTGCTGGCCTTCACCGACCCGGTGTCCTGCGCGTTTGCCGCCCTGGTCTTCATCGTCGCATCCGTCACCGACATGCTCGACGGCTATCTGGCGCGGCGGAACAAGAGCGTATCCGACTTTGGCAAGATACTGGATCCCCTGGCCGACAAGCTCCTGGTAGTCACCGCGCTCATCATGCTGGTGGCCGTCGATCGTCCCGGCGATGCGGACGTGCCGGCGTGGTTGGTGGTCATCATCGTCGCCCGGGAGGTGGCGGTGACCGTGCTGCGCGGCATAGCCCTGGGCGAGGGCATCGTGATTCCGGCCGACCAACTGGGCAAGTACAAACTGCTGGTGCAGACCTTCGCCCTGGTGGGGCTGATGGTCCACTACCCCTACCTGGGGATCGACTTCTTCGTCGCGGGCATGTACTTCCTGGTGCTCTCCACCGTGCTCGCGGTCTGGTCCGGTGTCGACTATCACGTCCGGTTCCTGCGTTCCCTGCGTGCCCGTTCCCGGTGAGTCGAGCAAATTGACAAGAGCGGGCGGATAAGGTAGGAAGTCCTCCAGGATGCGGGTGTAGCTCAGTTGGCTAGAGCGTATGCTTGCCAAGCATAAGGTCGCCGGTTCGACCCCGGTCACCCGCTCCAACCCCCACTCCCCTTGAACCGTTTCCTTTGAACTGTTCCCTCCGAACCGTTTCGACGACATCCTCGATTCCAGCCCCGACCGTTTCGACGCCGTGCAGAAACCGCTGAAATTCGCCACCTCCAACGAGCACAAATTCAGTGAGGTAAGCGCCATTCTAGGGGACTACCGGATATCCGTGGTGATGGCGCGGCTGGAGCTTCGAGAGATCCAGGCGGATGTCCTGGAAGAGATCGCCGCGGAGAAGGCCCGGGAGGCATGCCGGAGACTGGACGCCCCCGCCATGGTGGAGGACACCGGGCTGTTCATCGACGGCCTGGGCGGCTTCCCCGGCCCCTACTCGGCCTACGTCTTCCGGACCTTGGGGAACCGGGGTGTCCTGCGCCTGCTGGAGGGCGCCCCGGACCGAGGCGCGACGTTCCGGTCGGTGTTCGCCTACTGCTCTCCCCGCGGCTCTCCCCAGTGCTTTCCCTCTGCCGTGGCCGGCGCCATCGCCCCGGAGTGCAGAGGAGAGGGCTGGGGCTACGATCCGATCTTCATCGCCGAGGGCGCCTCGGGAAGGACCTACGGCGAGCTCGGCCACGACAAGAACCGACTGTCCCACCGCCGCATGGCGCTGGAGAACCTTGCCCGCTGGATTCACAACTCCGGAAACTCGCGCTAAACGGCTGGACCATCCAGGAGGACGTGAGCCACAGGGTGACTTCCCGATCTACAAACCTGAAGGTCCCGGTGTCCCGGCAACTCGGCTAGTCTTCGTCTGGCCGGCGGGTGCCGGCGGGGCGGAGCCTTCGTTGGTAAACGAACTGAACAGCGGTAATCATGACGATCGCGCCAAGCCCGATGATGTCCGTCCCCAGGTCGGGCACGATGAGCAGCGGGCCCGCGCAGAACAGGGGCACGCGGAGGACCATGGCCAGGGGGCCGAACAAATAGCCGCCCGATGCCGCGGCCATCACCGCCACGCCGCCCGCGGCGGTGGCAAGCACTTGAAGAATCTCCTGCGCACCGCCCATCAACAGCAACGCCGGATTGAGGGTGAACGCATAGGGGATGAGAAATCCGGGCACGGCCAGGAGAAAAGCCCGCGCCCCGGTCCCCCACAGGTTGGCGCCGCTGATACCCGCCGCGGCGAAGGCCGACAACGCCACCGGCGGCGTCACCATCGAGAGTATGCTGAAATAGAGGATGAACAAGTGCGCCGGTAGAGCCGGTACGCCGAGAGTCTGAAGGGCCGGCGCCACCAGGATGGCGGAGACCAGATAGGCCGCGGCCGTCGGCATCCCCATGCCGAGGATGATGGTGAGGACCATGGCCCCGGCGAGCGAAACGGCGAGCGAGTCGCCGGCGATATCCAGAAGCCACCGCTGAAGTCGCAGCGCCATGCCCGTATGCACCAGGGTTCCCACGATGATACCGGCGACCGCGGAAGGAATCGCCACTTCGGAGGCCGAGCGCACGCCACCCGTCACGGCTTCGAAAATCAGACGGGGTCTCATTCGGGTCGCTTTGCGGAGCAAGCTGACCAGGATGATGAGGCCGATGGTGTAGGAACCGGTGGTCATCAAGGAAAATTGAGAGATGAGCAGGTAGATCATGAAGCCGAGAGGGATCAGGAGATGCCACCGCTCGGCAAGTCCGGCCAGGTGCTCCCGGACCGGCAGATCGAAATCGGGCTTGAGCCCGTTGCGCAGGCTGTAGAAGTGCACCAACAGGAATAGCGACGTGTAATACAGGACCGCCGGCACAATGGCCGCGGACACCACTTCGACGTAGCGCACGCCGACGACGTCGGCGAGAATGAAGGCGGCCGCGCCCATGATGGGTGGTGCGAGCTGGCCTCCGGTCGACGCCGTCGCCTCGATGGCGCCGGCAAGCGTGCGCTTGAAGCCCGAACGGATCATCAGCGGGATGGTCATCAGGCCGCTGAGCAGCACGTTGGCAACGGCGCTGCCCGAAACCGTTCCGAACAAGGCAGAGGCAATGACCGCCGCCTTGCCGGCGCCGCCCCAGGACCGGGCGGTGGCTCCATAGGCGATGTCGACGAACAGCTTGCCGGCCCCCGAACGTTCGAGAAATGCGCCGACCAGTACGAAGTAGAAGACCATGTTCGCCGACGCCGAGACCGGCGTTCCGAACATGCCCGACGTCGAGAGCACCTGAAGGTCGATGAACCGCTTGAGGGACAGTCCGCGATGGGATATCGGGTCGGGGAGATAGGGGCCGGTGAAGACGTATGCGATGAACACGGCCCCAACCAACATGAGCGTGGAGCCGGCGGCCCGCCGGCATGCTTCCAGCAGAATCGCGATGAAAACGATGCCGGCAACGTAGTCGAGAGCATGGACGGCGTCCACACCCTCCGTGCGCTCCGCCACCCTCTGCCCCTGACTCACGAAATACGCCGCGCACGCAAGGGCGGCGCCGACCAGGACCATGTCGAGAAGGGGAACGCCTTCTCCCTCGCGCCGCCTTGCGCCGGCGACCCCGTTTATCATCAGGGCGATGGCCACCGCCGAGCCTACGTGTGTGCTCAGCAGAACGATCTCGTACTCGTATCCGCCCGTGTATAACGGCAGGAACTGCACGAAGCACCATGCCAGCGCGCTGCCCGCATAGACGTAGCGGACAACGCGAGCCGGCAGGGTCGGTAGCACGACGGGCAAGCCGAGCGAAGCCATCGCGGCACGGGGCTCGGAAGGCTACATCATGCCCTTCTCTTTATAGTACTTGATCGCGCCGGGATGGAACGGGCAGTTGCCGATCAGCCCGGCCTTGGCCGCGTCTTTCGGGTCGAAGTTGGAAAGGCCGGCGTGGATTTTCCGCAGCTTGGCCGCGTTCTCGATGACGGTTTTGGTGACGGTGTAAGCGACATCGTCGGAAACGCCCTCGCGAATCATGATGTTGGTGGCCGCCTTGACGGTCTTGACGGGTGCGGTCTGGCCCTTGAACGTGTTGGGCGGAATGACCGCCTCCACCCAGCCGTGCTTTTCGACCATTCCCTTGATCACACTGTCCGACAGCGGCAGCATCTTCATGTCCGTGAGCGTCGTCAGCTCGGTGGCTACGGGATGTCCTCGGGTCACAACGTGGGACCAACCGTCGGCCTTGCCGTCGCCGATCGCGGCAGCCGTGGCCGTACGCGCCATTGACTTGACACTGCCTCCCTTCTTGGCCACGCCCGCTTTGCTGCTTCCATAGAGCGCGAGGATTTGGCGCAAGCCCATCTCGCCGGAACCGCCGACCTTGGTGGTGAGCATTTGCGCCTTGCCGCCGGCGATCTCTTCCCATGACTCGATTCCGGATTTCACCGTCACGAAGGTACCGTAATAATACACGTCGAGCCCGCCCATGAGTCCGCGCACCTTGTCGTGCTTCTTGTCGAAGGTGCCGAACCCGCCGCAGCCTTCGGCGGCTGCCATGGGAAAGCTGAGAGCCAGTTCGGTTTCGCCGCTTTGCAGCAGTTTGATGTTCCCGATGGTGCCGGCAATCGGCAGCACGTCCACCGTCGAGCCCGCCGGAAGATTGGGCTTCACCAGGTCGGCGATGCCGGCGCCGTAGTTGTACCAGGCCGACCCGAGACCCACCGTTGCGAATCGGAGTTGCACCGCATCCGCCGCCGCGGCGACGGACGGCACCGTCAAGGCGACGGCCATCACCGCGCACATCGTCAAACGTGACAAACGCTTACGCCCGTTCCTGTTACTCATGTATGGGTCCTCCTTTGGTTGACTGCCTCTGCCTCACCGCCCTCCAGCCTGGCCGTTACGGCCATGACGGGGCAGTTTGACTCGACACTAAACTCTCCATCGACCTGTTTGTCAACGGCAGCCGGGACGATCCTGTAGTTGGCTCTGAGTTTTTGAAGCGAATGGGGAAAGCGGGTAATGTCAACCGTTCCCACTGGGCGGCGCTCTCGGCGGTGGCCAGGCGGTAGTCGAGGACCTCCTTGCGACTCTCTATCGTGGCATCGGGGGTACTCCTTTCCTTTGTGGACCTTGGTCATCCCACCGGAGTACCCCCTCTCCCCACGCTGACACGTACGTCACCTCGCCCGGGAGCTTGACCTTCAGTTTAGATATATATAAAGTTGCTGCTTCAGTGTGGCGATTCAAATTGCAGCATCGGGTGAGTGGGGTAGAGTCGTATGGGCAGCCGACAAGTCTGGCAAGAGTCCAGCCCGAGATTTCTTTTTGCAATTGAATCAACGCAATCGCGCCAAGATTCAGGCGGTCTTCAATCGGTTGGCAAGCTCTGGCCGGGTGAACTCTCGAGAGCGATTCAAAAAGCTCGGCGAGCGCTACGGATGGGCGTTGTGGGAGGTCAAGAGCTTTCAGTTCCGGTTTATCGGTACGTTCTCGCCGACAAGAACAAGAGAGTTTGTAGTCGCTCACGGGCTCCAAAAGAAAAGAGATCAACACAGGATTCGTGATCTGGACGTCGCGGTGAACAATCTCAACAACTATTTCAAGGAGTAGCAGTCATGGAAATGCACGTAAACGATTCGCCGGTCGAGTACAACGCGGACTTCGATCGTCTGGTTCGGCAAGAAGATCTGCTCTTGGAGGTGACCGAGACGTTGACGCAGGCCCTTGATGATGCCGGCATGACCCGAACGGAATTGGCCCAGCGTTTGGGTCGTACGCCGGGTTACGTATCCCAAGTATTCGGTGGTGGCAGAAATCTGACGCTCCGCACGGTCGCGGATATCGCGACCGCGCTGTCGATGCGTCCGATTCTCAAGTTGGTGCCCGATGATGAGTTCGGCCGTACAGATCGAAAGCGTAAGGCTCTGCGAGGGGAGTTGTCCGTCCTTGGTGCGGGCGTCGGAATCCGTCGAAAACGTTAACGTGAAGGTCTGTTCATCCACTGCCTGTGCGGGTTCCCCGGACCCTACTCAGCCTACGTGCTCCGAACCCTGGGGCAATGAAGGGGGCCTACGGCTGTTGGAGGACACCGCGGACCGTTTGAAAGTCGATACTCGACCATCTGAAAGTCATACGCCGACCGGTATTCTCACCGCGGCGCCTGTCAGACTCCGTTGACCGCCCGGTGGTGGTCCTGGATCACGCGCGCGACGCAGGCCGTGAGGTTCATGGCCGTTTCGACGTGCAGGAACTCATTGGGTCCGTGCGCGTTGGACTTGGGCCCCAGCACCCCGGTGATCATGAACTGCGCTTTCGGGAACTTCTCCGCCAGCATGGCCATGAACGGGATGGTGCCGCCTTCGCCCGTGGCGCAGGCGTCCCTGCCGAAGAACTCGCGGGAAGCGCGGGTCATGGAATCCTCCAGCCAAGGCTGGAACGGCGGTGCGTTCCAGCCGCCGGTGCCTTGTCCGGCGTTGAAGGTCACCTTGGCCCGGTATGGCGGATCCTGGGTCAAGGTATCCCGTAGACAAGCCACCGCGGTGCCGGGATCGGCGGTAGGTGGAAGACGCAGAGACAGCTTGACCCGGGTTTCCGGGCGCAGGACGTTGCCGGCCTGCTCAAGGGTCGGAATTCCGGCGGCGCCGATGATCTCCAGTTGTGGCCGCCACGTGCGGTTCAGCAGCAGCTCGGCGACATCGTCGACCACGGGTGCGGTGCCAGCGTGGAAGGGATAGCCTTCGTGCAGCGTCGCGCCGAGCACTCCCGCCGCGGCCCTGGCCTGGACCAGCCGATCGGGCGGGATCTCCACCTGCAGGCCGTCCGGCAGGATCTGCCCGGTGTTCGCGTCCTCCAGGCGGCTCAGCAGGCGCCGTAGAATACGAAAGCTCGAAGGGACGATGCCGCTGGCCGCGCCGGAATGAACTCCCTCGGTCAGGGTCGATACCGAAAGCGTGGCGTTGATGACGCCCCGCAACGAGGTGGTGACCCACATCCGTTCGTAGTCGCCGCAACCGGAGTCCAGGCACACCACCAAGTCCGGCGTGCCGATGCGGTCCGCCAGCGCATTGACGTAGTGAGGGAGATCGAAGCTGCCGCTCTCCTCGCAGGCCTCGATGAGGATGACGCAACGGGCGCAGGGAACGGCCTCGAGCTTCAGTGCCTTGACCGCGGTCAGGGCCGCGAACATGCCGTAACCGTCGTCGGCGCCGCCGCGGCCATAGAGCCTGCCGTCCTCCAGAACGGGTGTCCACGGCCCCAGGTCCGGGCGCCATCCTTCCATGGGAGGCTGCTTGTCGAGATGACCGTAGAGCAACACCGTCCCCGGTCCCGTCCCGGGTATTTCCATCACCAGAAGGGGCGTCCGTCCTTCGGCCCGCGCCACGTGGAGATCCAGACCGGGAATGTTCTGAGCCTTTGCCCAGTGCGCGAAGAGCTCCACCGCGCGGTCCATGTGTCCGTGCTCCCGCCACTGCGGGTCAAAGGCCGGAGACTCGTTGGGGATGGCGATGTACTCCTTCAACGCCGGGATGATGCTCGCCTGCCAGGTCTCGCGGATGAATGATCGAAGCTGCATCTTCTGCACCTGTTCAGGGGCGGGTTTCGAACCCGCCCCTGCCTCGACCCGCGCTGCCGTCACGCCACGTGCAGCCCGCGGTCCTCTTTCGGCTCGGGATAATGAAAGCGCTCGACTTCGACGTGGTCCGCTCCCAGGCTTGCCAGTTCCTCCAGGTCCAGCGCGGCCTCGGCCTCCCGGGCTCGCCGCAGGGTGGCCTTTACCGCCGGGTGTTTCGGGACGAAGAGCTGGCAACAGTCCTGATCGGGCAAGACCGAGGTCTCGAAGGTGCCGATGTTCATGGCCTGGTCGATGATCTCCTGCTTGTCCATGCCGATGAGCGGGCGCAGCACCGGAAGTCGCGCGGCCTCCTCGATCACCGCGATGTTGGGCAGCGTCTGGGAAGCCACCTGGGCCAGGCTCTCCCCGGTTACCAGCGCTCGTGCGCGTTCCTTCAAGGCGATGGTGGAGGCGATCCGGAGCATCATCCTGCGGTAGATCACCACCCGCAACGGGCGCAGCACGGCAGCGACGATCCGGCGCTGGATCTCGCCGAACGGGACAAGGTAGAGCCGCGACACGAACTGGTAACGGGTGAGCATGTCCACGAGCGCTTTGGCCTTCTCCTGGGACGAGCGGTCCAGGAATGGACTGCTGTGGAAGTGGACGAAGATGAGCCGGCAGCCGCGTTGCATCATCCGGTAGGAGGACACCGGGGAATCGATGCCCCCGGAGATGAGCGACACCAGCCGCCCGCTGGCGCCCACCGGCAGGCCGCCGGGTCCCGGCACGCGTTCCAGGCTCAGGAAGGCGCTCGACGGCAGGATCTCCACGGACACCGTCAGCTCGGGTCGGGTCAGGTCCACGCGCGCCCCCGAGTGGGCCTGGACCAGGGCGCCCAGTTCACGGTTGACGTCGTTGGAGGTCAGCGGAAAACGTTTGTCCACCCGCCGGGTCTCGACGCGGAAAGAGTCGAAAGACTGTCCCTGGAGGGCTTCGACAACCCGTGCCCCCAGCACCGCCATGTCGTTCTCGGTACGTTCCACCAGCGAGAAGTTGGCGATGCCGAAGACGCGGCCGAGCCGCTCGGCGACTTCGTCCGGCGCTACGTCTTGGTTGAAGTTCAGCAGCAATCTCGAAGAGGCGTTGCGGATCTCCTTGAGTCCCATGCCCCGCAAGGCCGTGCTGAGGTTCTTCTTGAGATGCTCGACGAAGTAGGCGCGGTTGCCGCGTTTGAGGGCGATCTCGTGGTATCGGACCAGGGCCGAGTGCATGCTGAAGGAATAGCAGATCCACGGAACTTTTGCATGGAAAGCCGCCTGTGATACCATGACCGTTTCGCCCGGGAGGTCTCTCATGGAAGTGTTCAAAAGGGTTTCGGAAGTAGCTCGATTCTCTTCCGAGAAGATGAAGAAGAACGGTGTCTTCGAAACCGAGCGGCTGTTCTGCGACGTGTACTGCTTCGAGGCCGGACAGGCCCAAAACGTGCATACTCACGAGGGATCGGACAAGGTCTACTTCGTGCTGGAGGGCAGAGGACGGTTCCGCATCGGCGGGGAGCAGCGGGATCTCGGCAAGGACGAGGCGGCGCTGGCGCCGTCGGGAGAGCCCCACGGCGTGGAGAACCCCGGCCCGGAGCAGTTGAAGCTGCTGGTGGTCATGGCCCCGCGCCCGGGCCATTGAGGGCCCTGCGAACGAATGGAAAGCAGTCGGACCATCCGTGTCCGCGTCATTGGTACGAAAACGATACCGAACCCCGAATACGTCGTTCCCGCGGACGCGGGAATCCGGGGATGGTGGGGGTAGGGGGCTCATGACGGCAGAAGATCCCGTGAACGACGTCAACCGGCGCTTTTACGAGGCGTTCGAAAGTCTCGATTTCAAGCGCATGGAAGGAATCTGGCTGCGCGAGGACTACGTCAAGTGCGTGCATCCCGGATGGGCGCTGCTGTCCGGCTGGGATGCCGTCATGGAGAGCTGGCAGCGGATCTTCGAGAACACGCAGCAGATGCGTTTCACGCTGACCAACGTGCAGACGCGGGTGCGGGGCGACCTGGCGTGGCTCACGCTGTACGAGAACCTGAACGCCACCCAGCAGGGGCAGACCAACGCCGCGGTGGTGCTTGCGACCAATATCTTCGAACAACGCCCGGACGGCTGGTTCATGATCCACCACCACGGCTCGCCCGTGATGATGGCCCAGCCGGGTCCGCATCCCACCGTTCAGTGAACCTTCTCCAGGACAAGGTCTGCATCGTCACCGGCGCGGGCCGGGGCATCGGTCGCGCCATCGCACGGCTGGCCGCGGGGGAGGGCTGCCGTACCATGCTGGCGTCGCGAAGCGCGGAACAACTCGCCGCGGTGCAGGCCGAGATCGCGGCACGGGGCGGACAGGCTTCCTGGCTCCGCACCGACCTGTCGAGTCAGGAGGACATCACCGCGCTGGTGCGGCAGACCCTCGATCGGTTCGGCGCCATCGACTTCCTCGTCAACAACGCCGGCTGGGGCATCAAGGCCAAGATCGCCAAGGCCCGGGTACAGGACTGGGAACAGACCCTGCGGGTCAACCTGCTGGCGCCGATGATCCTGAGTCAACTCGTTCTGCCCGCGCTCATGGCGAGGCAAGGGGGCGCGGTGGTGAACATCGCGTCGATATCGGGGCGGGCGGGGCAGGGGGGGGCCGCGGCCTACGCGGCTTCGAAGGCCGGACTCATCGGCTTTAGCCAGTCACTGTTCGAGGAGGTCCGGGAGCACCAGATCAAGGTGGCGGCCATCGTTCCCGGTTTCGTCGACACCGAAATGATACCGCGGGTGAGGCGCCTGGACCGGGCCAGGATGATCCGTCCCGAGGACGTGGCCCAGGCGGTGCTGTTCGTTCTCACCGCGCCGCCCACCGCCTGTCCGGTGGAAATTACGGTCCGTCCCCAGCGCACGCCTTACCGGTAGGATCGAACAGCCGTTGCGGCCCTCCACCCCTCCTGGATTCCCGCTGTCACGGGAATGACGGAGGGGGAGACGGCAATGATGTCTTTCGGTATTGCGGGCTATTCCAGGGCCGTAGCCTTCACGGAAGCCGCTCAGGCCGCTCCCTGGAGATTGCAGAACTCCTCGTAGTCGATGAGCTCGTGAATGGTGGGCTTTTCGCCGCACACCGGGCACTCGGGGTCCTGCCGCAGGCGGAGCGTGTTGATCTCCATGGTCAACGTGTTGAAATGGAGCAGCCGTCCGGCCAGGGAATCGCCCTTGCCGAGGATGAGCTTGATGGTCTCCACCGCCTGGATGGTGCCGATGAGTCCGGGAAGGACTCCCAGTACCCCGGCCTCGGCGCAACTCGGCGCCATGCCCGGAGGAGGAGGTTCGGGATAGAGGCAGCGGTAGCACGGGCCGTTGCCAGGGTGGAACACCGACACCTGCCCCTCGAACTGGAAGATGCTGCCGTGAACATTGGGCTTGCCGGTCATCACGCAGGCATCGTTCACCAAGTAGCGGGTGGCGAAGTTGTCGCAGCCGTCCACCACGATGTCGTAGTCCTCGATGATCTCCATGATGTTCTCGGAGTTCAGCCGCTCGGCATAGGGGACCACCTTGACGTCCGGGTTCAGACCCTGAAGGGTCTGCCGCGCCGATTCCGTCTTGAGCTCGCCGATCCGATCGTTGGTGTGGAGGATCTGGCGCTGCAGGTTGGACAGGTCCACCACGTCGTGATCGACGATTCCCAAGGTGCCGACGCCGGCCGCGGCCAGGTAATAGGCGGACGGCGACCCCAGGCCGCCGGCGCCTACCATCAGTACCTTGGCGTCCAGGAGCCTGGCCTGTCCCGCTTCCCCCACCTCGGGGAGCAGGAAATGGCGGCTGTATCGGGTGAGCTGTTCCTGCGTGAACTGCCGGTCTTGCGCGAATGAATAACCCTCGTTCTTCCAGGCGGTATATCCACCGGACATGGAGATCACGTCCTCGTAACCCATCTCCTGCATCACCTTGCCGGCGAGGAGCGACCTGACGCCGCCGGCGCAGTAGGCGATGATGGGGGTGGACTTGTCGGGCACCTCGGCGTCCATCTTCATTTCAAGGAAACCCCGCGGCACCGATACCGCGCCCTCCAGGTGTCCTTCCCGGTATTCCTCTTTTTCCCGGACGTCGAGCACCACGTGCTTGCCGTTGTTCTGTAGCAGCTCGCGCACCTGCTGGGGCGACAACTCCTTCACGGTGTCGCGCGCCTCGTCCATCAACTGCTGAAATGTCTTGGCCATGATCTCTCCCTCGCGGAGGCCCTTTGAGGTAGTAACTAAGTTTCCAGGTCTCTATTATAGGTTACTCTCTGTCTTTGTCAATTCAGCTGGTAGAAGCGGTTCGCGTTGCCGGCCAGGATCTTCCGCTTGGCCGTGTCCGAGACGTCCTCTCTCGCCGCCAGTTCCGGAATATCCTTGAGGTATTCCTCGCGCGGGCGCTCGTGGGGATAGTCTGACGCGAAGAAGATATGGTCCTCGCCGAAAAGCTGGATGACGAAGGGCAGGGTGCGTTCCTCGGACTCGACGGAGACGTAGACGCTGCCGCTCTTGATGTATTGGCTGGGTGAGCGTTTCAACCGGGGCGCCCATTTCTTGCCGCGCCGCTCGTAGCCCTCGTCCAGCCGGTCCATCATGAACGGCACCCAGCCCGCGCCCGCCTCGAGGTAGGCGACGCGCAAGTCCGGAAAGAGCTCGAACACACCCTGAAACACCATGTTGGTCAGGTGAATCAGCAGCGGGATCGGATGCTCCAGCGCGTGGACCTCCGCAAAGCTGTCGAGGTAGTCGAACCCGAGGCCGCGGCTGGGCGCCCCGTGAATGGCCAGCGCCATGTCCAGACGGCAGGCTTCCTCGTAGATGGGGAAGAAGCTCTCGTGGCCGTAGCCCTTGCCCAGAGAGTTCACCGAGGGCAGCACGGCGGCGGGCATGCCCAGCTCCTCCTTGGCGCGCCGCATCTCGTTGACGGCGTCATCGACGCTGTGCACCGGGATCAACGCCGCGCCCAGGACCCTGGATGTTTGCTTCATGTAGTAGTCGTGAAGCCACGTGTTGTACGCGTGGGCGATGTTGACGGCGTAGGCCGGGTCCTGGATCAGCCCGAACCCGAGGCCCGCGGTGGGATAGACGATGGTCCGGTCGATGCCGCAGTCGTCCAGGAACGATACCCACATGTCGCAGTCCGGGTAGTCTCTGAGCCCGGAAGAGCTCATGTTCGACAATCGGGTCCATCCGTCCAGCGACGGGAACAGCGAGTACATGCGGGCCCAGGCGGGCTGCCCGTCGCTGCCCACGTATTTCTCGCCCATGAACGGCATCATCTCGCTGGCGTTCTCCATGATGTGTCCGTCACCGTCGATGACCGGAAATGCGTTCGCGCGCATGGGATTCTCCTTTCGTTCTGAAGCGGGGTAGCGACGAGGCAGGGCCTACGGTTCCCCGATCCCGTAGAACCGCTTGGCGTTGTCGCTCAGCATCTTGTCGGCCACTCGCTCCGGGATATCCTCCCGGCCGCGGAGGGTGGCGGTCAGCTCGGGCTCGTGGGAGGGGTCCTGGTGGCCGTAGTCCGAGCCGATGAGAATATGGTCCTCGCCGATGTAGTCCACGAGATAGGGGACGTCCTCGTCGGCCTCGCAGGCGACGAACAGGCGGTAGTCCTCGAACAGACCCTTGTCCGACCTGTGTTTCCAGTCGCTCTTGAGAAGCCGCTTCAGGACGTGCAGCATGAACGGCACCCAGCCCGCCGAGGCTTCGATAAAGCCGAAGCGCAGGCCCGGAAACTCCTCGGGTATGCGGTTCGCCACCAGGTCGCGAAAGGCGAACACCGGAAGGATCCTGCCCTGGGCGAACGAGAAGTTCCGCTCGAAGCTGAACAGGTTGATCATCGACGGCGCCCCCATGCCGGTATGGATGCAGATGGGCAGGTCCAGCCTGGCGGCCTCTTCGTAGACCGGGAAGAAGTAGGGGTTGTCCAGGGTGAGGTCCCCCTCCATGCCGCGAAAGAAGATCCCCACGGCGCCGTGTTCCTTGGCCAGCCGCATCTCGTCGATGGAGGCTTCGATGGAGAGCAGCGGCAGCACCGCGGTCCACAGCAGCCGGTTCTGCCCGGTGCGGTGCACCTCCCACATGTAGCGGTTGTAGGCCCGGCACAGTTCGACTTCCAACTCGGCGTCGTGGGTCAGGTAGACCAGGAAGAGCGTCGGATAGATGACCTGGACGTCGATGCCGAGGCGGTCCATGTCGGCCAACCTGACCTCGGGCCTGGTGATCTCGCGGCTGGCAATGAGGCTGTCGCTGCGCGATGACTCCAGCTTCGTGGCCGACGGCGTGACCAGACGGTAGCTCCCCTTGCCGTTGGGTTTGGGCACGATGTTGCCGTCGATGAGCCAGAAAGCGTTCCGGGGGCCGTAGAGCGTATCCTCGGGCACCGAGGCGAGCACCGGCCGGCGCGAATACATTCCCTCGTCCATGTGGTCCCACATGGCGAGGGGTTCGGCGATATGCGTGTCGGAGTCGATGATCATCATGGGACGCGGCTCTCGTTCGTCACGGCGGCCGGACACCTCAAAAAGAATAAAGCTGCTTCGGGTTCTCGCACAGGATCTTGTCGGCGATGGCCGGCGACAGGTCTTCCCGCGACCGGATGGTCTGCGCCAGCTCCGGTTCGAACGAAGGATCGGTGTGGCCGTAGTCGGAGCCGATGATGATGTTGTCCTCGCCCATGTAGCGGATCAGGTACGGGATGTCCTCGTCGGCCTCGCAGGCCACGAACAGGCGGTACTTCCGGAACAGCTCCACGCTGGACTCGAACTTGAACTGCTGCTTGAGCAGGCGACGCAGGATGTGCAGCATGAACGGCACCCAGCCCGCGGACGCCTCGATGAACCCGAACCGCAGCTTCGGGAACATCTCCGGTATCCGGTTGTGGATGAGGTCCCGGAAGGCGAAGATGGGCAGCACCCTGCCGTGGGCGAAGGTGTGGTTCCGCTCGAGGTCGAACATGTTGGTGAGGGTGGGGCATCCCGAGCCCGTATGGATGCAGATGGGCAGCTCCAGCGAGTTGGCCTCTTCGTACACGGGAAAGAAGTAGGGGTCGTCCAGGGTCCGTTCCCCCTCCATGCCGCGAAAGAAGATACCCACGGCGCCGTGTTCCTTGGCCAGCCGCATCTCCTTCACCGACTCGTCCACCGAGCCCAGGGGAAGCACGGCGTTCCAGCGGAGCCGTTTCCGGCCCTTCTCCTCGATCTCCCACATGTAGCGGTTGTAGGCCTTGCACAGCGCGATCTCCAGGTCCACGTCGTCGGTGAGATAGATGAGGAACAGGGTCGGGTAGATCACCTGGGTCTCGATGCCCAGGCGGTCCATGTCCTTCAGCCGCACGTCGACGTCGGTTATCTCGCGGCTGGCGATGAGACTGTCGTCCCGTTCCGATTCCGAGGTCGCGGCAGTCGGCGTCACCAGCCTGAAACCACCCTTGCCGGAGGGTTTCGGGAAGATGTTGCCGTCGATGAGCCAGAACTTGTTGCGGGTCCCGTACAGCGTGTCGTCGGTAATCGACGTCAGCACCGGCCGGCGCGGGTACAGGTCCTCGTCGAAGAACTTCCACATCGACTCGGGCTCGGCGATGTGCGTATCGGCGTCAATGACTCCTGCCATGGGATTGCCTCCTTGGAGAATCGGCACCGCGGGTCGGAACGCGCGGAAGCACGGACGGTGCCCTTGACCGTTTTTACTGCCGGGGGTGACGGCTTGTCAAACGTGAAAGGCCGTGTGGAGGCGGGTTTCACGGCGCCCGTGTCCGCACCCTGCGTCCGCGCAGTCAGTATTGGCTGAGAACCGTCTTCAGCCTTCGGCGCAGAGGCGCCCGAGACCCGGGATCGACGTCGAGCGGCCCATTCGCCGCAGGCACGCCCACAACGTCGCCTGGTTGCTGGACACCATGGGACGGGCCAGGCGGCTCTCGGCGGCTTCGATCATCTCGATCATGCGCGTGTTGGTGCAACTCAGGAAGTAGCCTTCGGCCTCCGGCCGGCTGTTGTCGCAAACGATGTCCAGCCATTGCTCCGGGGTGACCGCGATATAGGCGTCGCTTCCGGGGAGTCCCAGCCCCAGCTCGTGGATCACCTCGAAGCCGGCTTCCGTCATGTAGCGCAGTTCCGACTGGTTCGTCTCATCCACGTAGGGGCTGATGAGCACGAGCTTCCGCGCCGTGAGCGCGTTCAACGCCTCGGTGACGGCCTGGCTGGTGGTCATGGCGGCGCAGCCGCCGGCTTGGCTGATCCATTCGGTGACGCGCTCCTCTCCGGCGAGGCCGTCCTCCATCGAGCTTGCCGTGCAATGAAACACGATGATGTCCGGCCCGGTGTCGGACACCGCGCGCGCCGCTTCTTCGATTGCTCCCCGCAGTTCCGCAAGCGGTTTGTGCCATTCTCCGGTCATGCGGAGCCGGGTTACGTGGATATCCACGTCCACGGGTGCGTACCGGTTGAACTGCGGCTCGGTCAGCCGGTTGGCCGACGGAATGATGAGGCCGATGCGTGCGTGGTTTTCCATGGCGTTCCTCCCTGACTCCGCGTTCACGGACGGGTGCCTACGCTTCTCCGTTGTGTCCGACGTCCCACGTGCCCGTGGCCGAAGCCAGGGCCCTGGGTTCCGGCAGGTTCTTCAGGTCGAAGAACTCGACGGCGTTCTGGTATAGCACCCGCTCTTTCTGGGCGAAGCTCAGGTCGTTGCCCGAGATGACGTCCCTGACGGAGTAGGGGAAGTGGCAGTCCCAGTGACAGTAGTCCGAGGCGTACAGCACGGTGGCCGGTCCCGAAGCGTCCAGCACCCGGTCCAGTCCGGTTTCCTCGGACTCGCATGACAGGACGAGCTGTTTGCTCCGGATGACCTCGCTGGGACGCCGCCGCATCTCGGGCATCTGCGGCGCCAGTTTCTCCATATGTTCGTCGAAACGCTCCATCCAGAAGGGCAGCCAACCCGCAGCGCCTTCCATGTAGGCCACTTTCAGCCGGGGATAGCGGTCGAACACGCCTTCGCCGAGCATGTGCATCATGGCGATCATCAGCTCGAAGGGGAAGGCGGTCATGTGGACATAGACGTATTTGTAGAAGCGCCGGCTCCCGGCGCCCATGACCCCGGACACCCCGGGAACGCCGTCGTGCCCCGTCTGCGGGTGGACCGAGAGCGGCATACCGATCTCCTGGGCGGCGGCGTAGATGGGATCGAACATGGGATCGCCCATGTTGCGGCCGTAAACGTTGGTGGGGAGCATGGCCGTGGCGGCGCCGTGCTCGGCCAGGTAGTGCAGCTCCCGCACCGCCTCGGGCGGGTCCTGGCACGGAATGAGGCCCACGCCGCGCAGCCGCCGCGGGTCCGCGGAGCAGTATTCCAGCAGCCATTGGTTGACCGCATGGCAGAGCGCCCCGGCGAGGCCCTTGTCCATCAGGCCGTTGACCGTAAGGGCGATCTGCGTGCCGAAGATCACGGCCACGTCGATGCCCTCCAGGTCCATGTCCTTGAGGCGTTCCCTGGGGTCGGTCATTCCCGGGCGGCCCTTTCGCGCCTCCTCGGTCATGGGGCCCGTCACTCCGGGCCCGGGACCCTCGTTGGCGGGCCAGATGCGGCCCTCCAGCAGCAGTCGGTTGCCGCCGCGGTTGTCCTTGAGCCGCACTGGCGCCAGTGACTTGTACTTCTCGGGCAGCCAGGGCTTGAAGTCGATGTCGCCCTCGTTGACGTGACCGTCCGCGTCGATGACCAGTGTGTTGGTGAAATCTTCCATGACCCGTGGTTACTACTACCGCGGTTTTTGTGTCAAGATGCCCGTGCTCCGTAAAGGAACCCCCATGGATACCGACTCCAACGCTCCGTCCGGACCGTTGCTCGAAGTCAAGGACCTGAGGACGCACTTCTTCACCCGGTGGGGAACGGGCAAGGCCGTGGACGGCGTCTCCTTCACCCTGAACGAGAGAGAATCCCTGGGACTGCTGGGCGAGTCGGGCTGCGGCAAGAGCATGACCAGCCTCTCCATCCTGCGGCTGGTGCCGGGACCCGCGGGGCGCATCGTCTCCGGTCAGGTGCTGTTTCAGGGGCGGGACCTGCTGCGGATATCGGAGCAGGAGATGCGCCGGGTCCGGGGCCGCGGGATCGCCATGATCCTGCAGGATCCCCTGAGTACCCTGAATCCGGTGTTCTCCATCGGCGGCCAGGTGGCCGAACCGTTGCGGGTCCACCGCGTCGTGCCGCGTTCCGGAATCCGGGAAAGGGTCTCGAAGCTTCTGAGCCTCGTGCGCATCCCCGCGCCGGAATCCCGCCTGAACGACTATCCCCATCAGTTCAGTGGCGGCATGCGCCAGCGGGTGGTGGGCGCCACCGCCATCTCGGCCGGGCCGAAGGTCCTCATCGCCGACGAGCCCACCACCTCCCTGGACGTCACCATCCAGGCCCAGTACCTGCGGCTGCTGAAGGAGCTTCAGCAGGAATCGAACCTGTCCATCATCTACATCACCCACGACCTGGGCACCCTGGCGCGGATCTGTGACCGGGTGGCGGTCATGTACGCCGGCAAGATCGTGGAGCAACTGACCGTGGAGGCGCTCTTCGAACGTCCCGCGCACCCCTATACGGAAGCGTTGCTGCAGTCCATCCCGCGCATGGACCGCAAGGTCCACCGGTTCCCGTCCATCGAGGGGAGTCCGCCGCTGGTCTACGACCTGCCCCCCGGCTGCGCGTTCGCGCCCCGCTGCCCCAGGGCCATGGCAATCTGCCGGTCCGAGGCCCCGCCGGAGACCCGGCTCGACCCGGGCCACAGCGTAGCCTGCTGGTTGCACGCGAAGGACGAGCATGAAACCTAGCGTCGCGTTTCACGGATGCGCTTGCGAGTCTGCCGGTCCTCCTCGCCGCCGGCTGCGTGGCTCCTCCGCGCGTGGTACCGGCCGCTGCTCGTGGTCGCGTCTTGCCGGCGGCAAGAATTTCTGCACGTCTTCACGAGCCCGTCCATGAAACGCGACACCACCCTGCTGGAAGCCAGGAACGTCAGTAAGCGTTTCCCCGTCACCAAGGGGTTGATCCTTGGCGGCAACGTCGGCTGGGTCCGCGCGGTGGAGGAGGTCAGCTTTCACATCGACGCCGGCGAGACCCTGGGACTGGTAGGGGAGTCGGGTTGCGGCAAGAGCACCACGGCCAGGATGGTCTTGTTGCTGGAGCGCCCCACCGGCGGTGAGATCCTCTACCAGGGGGTCAGCCTGGAACGGATGGCGGGCAGCGACCTGCAACAGTACCGGAGCACCGTGCAGGCCGTCTTCCAGGACCCCCAGAGCTCGCTCAACCCCAGGATGCGCGTGGGCGACATCGTCGGCGAGCCGCTGGTGGTGAACGCCGGGCTGTCGCGGCAGGCAGTGGGCGAGCGGGTGGCGGAGGTCCTGAAGGACGTCAACCTCGACGCGGCCTTCGCCCGGCTCTATCCCCACGAGTTCAGCGGCGGGCAACGGCAGCGTATCGCCCTGGCCCGGGCGCTGGCGACCCATTCGCGATTGATCGTCCTGGACGAGCCCGTGGCCTCGCTCGACGCATCCATCCGAAGCCAGATCATCAACCTGCTGAAAGACCTCCAGGACGAGCACGGCCTCAGCTACCTGCTCATCACCCATGACCTGGCCGTGTCCCGGCACCTGAGCCACCGGGTCGCCGTGATGTATCTGGGAAGGATCGTCGAGGAAGGCAAGGCCGACACGCTCTACGCGGACCCCCTGCACCCGTACACCCAGGCGCTCATCGCCGCCGCCCTGCCGGTCCGGCCGGGACAGGAGTCCGGCGAGACCGTGTTGGCGGGCGAGGTCCCCAACCCCATGAACCCACCCTCCGGCTGCCGTTTCCACCCGCGTTGTCCCTTGGCCATGCCCCGGTGCGCGGAAGAGGAGCCGAGGCTCCGGGAGGTGGCCCCGGAGCGGGAGGTGGCCTGCCACCTGTTCTGATCGGAGGGGGGCGGGTATGCCCGGACCGTGTTCAGAAGTCGCGGAGCAGGCGGCCGTAGCCGTTGATCCGGTCGTTCACCCCGCAGCGGCGCAGGGTCTCCCAGACGATGGCCTGTATCGCAACGATGACGTTGACCCCGAGCTCCTGCTCCAGCGGTTCGATGAGTTCGATGATGCCCCAGTGGGGGGCGGGGATGTAGAGCGTGTCCGCGTCGGGGTGCTCGCGGTAGAGAGCCTCCGCGATCCCCTTCACCTCGTCCTGCGAGATGGTGGCGAGGTCCGCCACGGTCTTCTGGGCGCCTCTGAACCCCAACAGTTCGAAGCCGTAATGGGTCACGTACTCCGCATGGAAACCCTCGGGGTCGGTAAAGGGGTGAAGGAGTGTCAGCTTCTTGGCGCCCACGGCCCGTAGCGCGTTCACCTGCGCGGTGATGCTGGAGGTCACCGGAACGCCGATCTCTTCCTCGGTCTTGCGCAGGGTCTCCTCGAGCCCGTCGTAACCCAGCGACAGGTTGAGCGGAACGCCGCCGAAAACCATGATGTCGACCCCGGCCTTGCCCATTTCCCGGGCCGCCTCCAGGGTCATCTCGACGCTTCGGGTCGTTTCCTGCTCGGTAAGCTGCTTGATGGCAAGGGTGGTGAGGACGAGCGTCACGCCCTCCGGGACCATCTTGTAGAACTCGTACGGGAAGGTCTCGGTCAGGTAGGGCGGGGACGTATAGCCGATTCGGGCGCGGTAACCGTACATAGCGGAGCCTCCTCTAGTGGTGTGGTGTCCTCTATAAACGGAGGATAATCTGCTGGTCCTTTTCGCCGTCGGCTACGTTGCTCCGCCTCGCGTGGTATGGGCCACTGCTCGTTGTCGCGCCTTGCCGACGACGAAAAGTCCTGCGCACCTTATCCACCGTTTATAGAGGACACCACACCAATGTCCTGTCACACATCGACAGGTGAAAGTCCATCGGTATCGTCTTGGCATCTCGAAGGTCGCACTGTGGCAAGGCGTCGTCCGGCGCCTGCTCACGTCAGGTTCCGGGTCCTGGGATCCAGGAAATCCCGCAGCCAGTCTCCCAAAAGGTTGATGGAGAGCACCAGCAGCACCAGCGCCACGCCGGGGAAGAACGACAACCACCAGGCCGTGGTGATGTGGGAGCGCCCGTCTGCGATCATCGCCCCCCAGGAAGGCGTCGGCGGCGGGATTCCCGCCCCCAGAAAGCTCAACGAAGCCTCCACGATGACGACCCAACCCACCTGAAGGGTCGCCAGCACCACCAGCGGATTGACGATGTTGGGGAAGATGTGTCGCTGGAGGATACGGAACGAGGAGCAGCCGGCCACTCGGGCAAGGGCCACGAACTCCCGCTCCTTCCAGCTCAGCACCTCGCCGCGCACGAGCCGGGCGAACCTCGCCCACATGACGAGGCCCAGGACCAGGATGAGGTTCCTGAAGCTCGGGCCGAACATCACGGCGAACAGCAACGCGATCAGGATGATGGGCAACGACAGCATGGCGTCGGTGGTGCGCATGATGAGGGTGTCTACCCAGCGCCCGTAGTAGCCGGAGATCAACCCCAGCAGGGTGCCGATGACGCCGCCGACGGCCACTGCCGCCAAACCCGCGGCAATGGATACACGCGCGCCGTGGATGATGCGGCTGGTGATGTCCCGGCCCAGCCTGTCGGTGCCCAGGGGATGCGTCACCGTGCCGCCCGCCTGCCAGAACGGCGGCAGCAGGCGGGATCTCAGGGCGATCTTGTTGGGCGGATAGGGAGCCACCACGTCGGCCAGCACGCCGAGGGCGCCGAAGGTGACGAGGACCAGCAGGGGAAGCACCAGCAGCCTGCGCGCGCGGGCGCGCACGGAGCGGGGAAGGTCGCTGTCCGCGGTCACGGTGATATCGGAGTCAGCCATAGCGAATGCGGGGGTCGATGTAGGCGTACAGGATATCCACCACGAGATTGCCCGCCAGGATGATGGTGGACACGAGCAGCACCACGCCCTGGATCACCGGGTAGTCGCGCCACTGGACCGCCTCGAAGGCCAGCCGGCCGATGCCCGGCCAGGCGAACACGGTCTCCACCACCACGCTGCCGGCCATCAGGATGCCGAAGTAGAAACCGACGAACGTCACCACCGGGATCAGCGCGTTCTTGAAGGCGTGCTTCCAGGTCACCACCGATTCGGCCAGTCCCTTGATGCGGGCGAACTTGACGTACTCGCTATCCAGCACGTCCAGCATGGACCCGCGCAGGAGCCGCACCACGCCCGCCAGCATAAAGCCGAACAGGCCCAGGGTCACGGCCGGCAGGACGTAGGATTCGATACCTTCCTTGCGGCCGGCGGGAAGGAGCTCGAAGTTGACGGCGAAGACGGATATCAGCACGATGCCCGCCCAGAAGGTGGGCACGGACTGGCCGAACAGGGCCACGGTGCGCGCTCCGACGTCCCAGAGGCCGCCCTTGCGCGTTGCCGCGATGACCCCCAACGGCAACGCGATCAGCAGGGCCATGACCGTGGAGACGCTCACCAGCTTCAGGGTGTTGGGAAGCCGCTGGCCGATGAGGTCGGCCACCGGCTTCCGGGTGCGTATCGAAGTACCCAGGTCGGCGTACAGCAGACGATGCACGAACCGGGCGTACTGGACGTATAGGGGCTGGTCCAGACCAAGCTCCCGGCTCATCTCGTCCTGGAGCTCGGCCGAGGCGTCGATGGGCAGCATCACGTCGAGCGGGTTTCCCGTGAGCCGCGCCAGGGCGAACACCAGCAGGCTGATCACCAACAAGGTGACGAGGCACTGGACCAGCCTGCCGGCGATGTAACGTTGCATCGAACCCCGCGGTTGTGAGCCGGAATCTCCTCTCGCTCGCGGCTATTTCGCCGGCGTCGCGGTCACCAGGCTGGGCTCGATGTAACCCCGGTGGGGCCGCAACCGGATGCCGGTCACCCCGTTGCCGTAGGCCCAGAGGATCCCCTTGACGTCGGCGATGGGCACGCCCCGGTAGTCGCGGTGGAGCACCTCGTAGGCCTTCGTCACCTGCGCCGCGATGCCGTCGATGGTGGCTTCGCCCGCGGCTTTCCGGGCGAGGTCGTCCACGTTGTCGGCCATCTTGATGATCCTGCCGCTTGCCGACCACCAGATACGCAGATCATCGGCGCCGTTGAGGCGTCCGGTGGTCGCGAAGGTACCGGCCTGCCCCACGATCTTGGGAGACTGCGGGTTGGCGATGTAGAGCGGACGAAACGCCCCGATGTCGGTGGGGACGATGCTGGTCTTGACCCCGATGACCTCCCAGTACCCGGCCACGATCTCGGCGAGCTGGCGGTACTGGGTGAAGCCGGCCGTGGGCAACGCGAACAGCTTGATGGAGAACCCGTTGGGATAGCCGGCCTCGGCCAGCAGCTTCCTGGCCTTGGCCGGGTCATGGGGATACGGCTTCAGGTCCGCGGGATACCCGATGGAGATGGGGGAGATGGGGAACACCGCCGCGGGCTTGCCCTTGCCGTGCAGCAGCGTCTGCACGATCTCTACCTTGTCGATGGCCAGGTTCAAGGCCTGGCGCACCCGCACGTCCTTCACCGGACCGGCCTTGTCGTAGTAGGTGGCGTAGAGGTGGATCCGCACCGACGTGGGCTGCGGGTCCTCGGCGATCTTGAAGCCCGCCTTGCTCACGTCCTGGACCTCGTCGAGGGAGATCCGCGCCACGTCCACCTGACCGGTCTTGAGCATGGCCACGCGTGTGGAGGCCTCGGGTACCAGCACGGCGCGGAGACGGTCGAACCGGGGAGACATGCGCCAGTGGTCCTTCACGGCCTCGAACTCGACGAAGTTGCCCACCTCGTGCTTGACGAATTTCCAGGCCCCGGTGCCCACGGGCTTCTGGGCGAAGCCGTCCCAGCCGACCTTCTCGATGTAAGCCTTGGGGAGCACGATGCCCTCGATGCCGGGCTGATTGGACATGTCATAGGGAAAGGTGGGCCATGGCCGCGCCGTGACGATTTTCACCGTGTGGCGGTCGATGACCTGAACCTCCTCGATGCCCTTGCGGAACTGCCTCACCCGGGAACTCTTGGCCTTGGGCCGGCGGAAACCCTCCATGAGGGTGAACTGCGCGTCCTCCGCGGTCATCTCGCTGCCGTCGTGAAACTTGACCCCGGGCCTCAGCTTGAAAGTCCAGGACTTTCCGTCCGCCCCGGGCTTCCAGCTCAGGGCCAGCCCCGGCGTGAGCTTGCCGCCGGCGTCCACCTCGGTGAGCCAGTCCCACAGCGGCCCCACCAGCCCGAGCGAGGCGCTGATGGAGGTGCGGGTGGGATCCATGGACTCCTCGCCGAAGCTCCCGGCAGCGTACCGTAGCGTCTTTCCGGAATCGGCCGCGACCGCGGGCGCGGCCAGAGCCAATGGGAGCACGAGGACCAGGAGTAGAAGGAGCCTTTTCGAAGCGTTCAACATGGCAAAATCCTCCTTGTTGCCGGTTCGGTCTGATAGCCCTTGTTTCCGTCCGGGCTTGTGACAGCCGCACATTACTCTGGATGAAGTTATGAGCGCAAGAGCCCGTGGCGCCGGTACGATGACGCCGGCGCCCGCGGTCGCGGGCTTGACCCGGCCTCCGGTCCCTGACACTGATTTGTCGAAATGCACCTCGAAACCCTCTTGATCATCTTCGTCGCGCTGGGCGCCGGTGCATTCTCGAAAGGAGCCACGGGAATGGGCCTTCCGCTCATCGCCGTTCCCATCATGGCGGGCTTCCTGGGGGCCCAGCAGGCCGTCGTCGTCATCACCATCCCCAACATGGTGAGCAACTTTTGGGTCATGTGGTCCTACCGTTCCCGGTTCCACACCGTGCCGGGCCTCGTCTTCGCTACCATGGCGGGCGCCCTGGGCGTCGCCGCCGGCACTTGGTTCCTGGCCACTGCCGAGGAGCGCATGCTGACCCTCGCGCTGGCGGTTTGTGTGGGCGCTTACCTGGTGCTGCTGGCCTTTCGAATCGAGATCCGTTTCACTGGGCGGCGGGGCCGTGTCCTCTCGCCGGTCATCGCGGCCCTGGCCGGTGTCTCCCAGGGCGCCGCCGGCATGTCCAGCGCGGTGGTGGCGGCGTGGGTGCGCGCGTTCCAGCTTGAGAAGGAGGCATACATCTTCGCGGCATCGACGATGTTCCTGGGCCTCACCACCATGCATTTCCTCTTTGTCCTGGCCGCCGGCCTGTTCGATCGGGAGGGTCTCGGCCAAGGCGTGCTCGCGCTCGTCCCCATCGCGCTGTTCCTGCCCTTGGGCATGCGGGTGACTCCCCATATCAGCAAGCAGTGGTTCAACCGCGTCATCGTCACGCTCATCATCGTGATGGAGGTCAAACTGATCTGGCAGGGCGTCGCGGGATAGGAGACGGACACTCCGAGTCCCTGGTTTGTACGAAATGGCGACAGGCCCCGAAACCGTCATCCCCGCGCCTCCCTCCGTCATCCCCGCGAAAACGGGAATCCGGGAGGGGTGGAGGGGCGTGTAGCCGGGTTACCCCGCCCGGCGTCAGTTGGGCAGGTGCGCGGTCTCGGCAAGGCCGAGCATCAGGTTCAGGTTCTGGATCGCCACGCCGCTGGCGCCCTTGCCGAGGTTGTCGAGAATGGCCACCAGCAGCGTGTGGCCGGAAGGGTGGGGCAGCACGTGGAGTTCCATGACGTTGGTGTCGTTGCACGCCCGCGGATCGAGGGTGCGCTCGTGGGCTTCGCGCGGGTCCGGATGGTGGACCACCCGAACGAAAGGTTCGTTGTCGTAGCGTTCCCGTAGACACTCCAGCATCGCCGTGCTGTTTCCGCCCATGGGCACCATGCCGAGCGGAACCGGCACCTCCACCCGCATGCCGCAGCGGAACGGTCCAACCGCGGGCACGAACTGCGGCTCGACGGTGAGGCCGCTGTAGGCCATGATCTCGGGGATGTGCTTGTGCCGCGCACCCAGCGCGTAAGGCGCCTCATAGGGTAACGCGCTCAAGCCGTGCTCGGGGCTCTCCCATCGTTCGATCAGGCCCCGTCCGCCGCCCGAATAACCCGACAGGGCATGGACGGAAAGCGCGGTGTCGTGCGGCAACAGCTCCGCGTCCACCAGGGGCCGCGTCAGCAGGACGAAGGCCGAGGCGTAACACCCGGGATTGGCCACGAAACGGGCCTCGCGGATGGCGTCTCGCAGCGCCCCGTCAAGCTCCGGCAGCCCGTAGGTCCATCCCTCTGCCACCCGATGAGCGGTGCTGGCGTCGATGATCTGCGCGCCGCACGCCTCCGCCCACCCCGCGGCTTCCCGCGCGGCGTCGTCCGGCAGGCACAGCACAGTCAGGTCTGATGCCTCGATGGCCGCGCGCCGGGCTGCAACGTCCTTGCGCCGGTCCTCGTCCAGCGTGGACACCGCGATGTCCCGGCGCCCTGCGAGCCAGTCGCGTATACGCAGGCCCGTGGTGCCTGCGTGGCCGTCTATGTGCACTTTCGGTCGCATGAGGCCGCCCTGGACTGCAAATTTACCAGAATCCGTTTGATATTGGCATCCGCCGCCAGGCGCCGAGGGGTCGGTTCCGGGAGTACGGGGGCACAGCAGCCAAGCCGAAGCCGGGGAGCCGGGCTGCACACGTGGGTTCCAGAGGTGCGGGGGCACAGCTTTACGGCTTCCCCCGGAATTGCTAATTTGGCTGTCGATTCACGGCCCGCGCGCAGGGCGGCGGCGCGGGCGATTCCGGGAGATTCAAGGAGGAGAGAATGGACGCCGATGCCAAGAAGACCGCGCTACGCATGATTCCCTACGGTTTGTACGTGTTGACGAGTGAAGCCGGGGACGGCCGGGTGGCCGCGGCCACCGTGAACTGGGCGACCCAGGCTTCCTTTGCGCCTCCGTTGGTGGCGGTGGGCGTCAAGGCGGACTCCGGTGCCCACGGCATCATCAAGGAGTCCGGGACCTTTGCCCTGAATGTCTTGGGCAAGGGTCAGCAGGGGCTGGCCTTCACCTTCTTCAAGTCGCTGGAAAGGGAAGGGGACACCATAGGCGGCGAAGCCTTTTCCGCGGGCGTGACCGGCGCTCCGGTGCTGGCCAATGCGCCTGCGTTCGTGGAGTGCAAGCTCGTGGACACCGTGGAGAAGGGCGACCATTCCGTGTTCATCGGAGAGGTGGTGGAGGCCGGCGTCAGGGCCGAGATCTCGGGCCGCGCGGATGACGCCACGCTCCTTCTCAAGGATCTGGGAGAGAAGACCTTCTACGGCGGCTGACGCAGGTCCTCAAGTATATCCGGGCGCCGGACCGGTGGCTCTCCACCAGACCGAGGCGCGTTGCGGCAGCGCGCTTCGGGAGGAGGGGCCGTCCATTCGGGTCATGCATGCGGCGGATTTCCCGGCGGAGGCGTATACCGAAGGTGAGGCGGACCAGGGCTGAGACGGTCCGCCGGGAACGGAGGTATCCCATGACGAGAGACGGTTTGAGGATACTCGATAGCGACATGCACGTGTTCGAGCCGCACGACCTCTACCTCAACTACATGAACCCCAAGTGGGGTGACCGCATCCCCCGCGGAGCGCCGCGGGAGGAACGGGAGGGAAAGGGGCTTACACGCCATGGCATGACGCGCTATGTCCTGGGCGACGGTACCCCCATCCGGACCCCGGGCAAAGTGGTGGAATTTCACGAGAAGCGTCAGAAAGACGCGTATACCCGGCCCGCCAGCCGGAACTACGACAATTTCTCGCAGATCGAAGCCATGGACGAGGAAGGACTGGACATGGCCGTGCAGTTCCGCACCTCGCCGCTGCATACCAACGAGGACTTCGAGCCCGACTACGCCAACGATCTCTGCAAGGCCTGGAACGAGTGGATGCGGGACTTCTGCAGCGCCGATCCGTCGCGGCTCAAGGGGTCGGCATTGATCACGCTTCACGACGTGGACCTCGCGGTCCGGGAGGCCCGGCGGTCGGTGAAGGAGTTGGGCGCGGTGGGGTTGTCCCTGTGCCCGGAGCCCATCAACGGGCGGCACATCCACGACCGGGAGTTCGACCCCCTCTGGGCCGAGGCCGTGGCACTCGACGTGCCCATCTGCTTTCATCCGCCGGCCCGGCCCAATCAGGTGCAGGTGTCCCGCCGTTTCGAGGGGCATCCCAACGAACAACTGCTGGTCAATCCCCTGCGCAATCCGGTGGAGTTGATCCTGGCCGTCAGCGCCTTCTGCGCCGGCGGGGTGGCCTTTCTCGAGGGCAACTGTAGCTGGCTGCCGTGGTTGATGTACCGCCTCGACGAGTACTGCGAGCTCCAGGGGGCCATGGCGGAAATCCCGCTGCGAAAGAAGCCCAGCGAGTATTTCCGCGAGCAATGTTTCATCTCCGCGGACGTGGACGAAGGACTCGTGGTCAGCGTCATCGACTACCTGGGCGATGACAACATCGTCTTCTCCACCGACTACCCGCACATCGACTCCCGCTGGCCGGAGGCGGTCGCCACCTTCCAGTCCCTTCCCGGACTGAAGAAGGAGTCCTTCGAGAAGATTCTATGGACCAACTGCGCCCGGCTGTACGGGATGGACTGAGCAGCCGAGGGCGTTTTCGATAGGAGAGACGTTGATGACGAAGGGGAACGCCGTCTGGAAGCCACCGACGGAGATGTCACGGGAGCAGTGTCTGGCGGACTCCGGCGCGGTGTTGGCGATGCCGGATATCCCGCTCAAGGAGTATGAGGACCTGTTCCGCATCCAGGCGGTGGGGATGGACTGGGACATCGGCGCGCAGGTCTACGAGCCCGAGGACCCCGGAAGGATCCTCGTGGGCGCGGACGGGCGGAAGGCGGGGGTCTATCTTCTCTCCGGCGGCGACGGCGACTTCAAGACCATGGCGCCGGTGGCGCGGCTACTGGCAGGGAAGTTCGGGTTCAAGGTCGCCACCATGACGTATCCGGGGCGTCTCTTTCTGGACGGCCCGTCACGGAACTGGCCCGGGGACACCATCAACCCGGACGGCGCCATTCGCACGCCCATCTGGTTGAGCGGCGAGCACATCACCCCGGACCAGTACGAGGTGGTGAAGGACAGCTCCATCCGCGAACGGTACGGCACCCGCACCGTGCTCCATGCCAAGCCCGGCACCACCTTCTGGCACCGTCTTGCGGGCTGGCCAGCGGCCTTCGAGGAGGGCGGCAAGCAGGTGATGGCGCGCAATCTTCCGGACGGGGAGTACTCCGTATACGTACACGGCCACTCCACCGGCGGTCCGTTCGTCTTCATGCTGTCCCAGCGGGTGCCCAACATCGCCGGCGTCATGGCCGTCGAGAACTCCGCCTTCGGCTACATCAACGAAGCCAAGCTCAAGGTCATCGGTTCTCTCGGCGCCATCGGCGACTTCGAAAGGCGCGTGACCGAAACCAGCCGCGTGGACCCCTTCTACGAGCTCTACATCCGCACCTGGCGCGACAAGGCGCGCTACATCGGGCCCGAGAAGCTCGGCCAGGACGGCCCCGTGGCCCTCATGCGCCTGCCGCTGGTCATCGAGGAGGTCATGGAGGCCTGGGAGGCCGCCCGGGCGCGGCCTCAGTTCAAGTGCGAGTACGTCGTCAGCGCCAACATCGAGCCGTCGCTGGAAGAAGCCGCCCGGGTCTCGGCCCGGCGCATGGGCCTGGACACAGACGCCACCGAAGCGCTGGTGCAACACTTCCTCGGTTATGGACGGGAGCTTCGGGGCCCGGGCGTCAAGCCGGTGCCGCCGGTCCTCTTCTGCGTCACCAAGGACAGCCGTGACCACGACGCCGCCACCTACCGGAGCCTGGTGATGCCCATGTACGCGCGCATGGAACCCGCTCCCAAGACCGCGCTCGTCCACTTCCAGGCCGGCGTCCACTCCTACTGGAAGCCGGAGGCCGACCTGCCCCTGGGCGTCGCCCCGGTCGCTGCCAAGACCTGGCACGACGCAGTCACGGGCGGCTACTTCCTGGCGGACAACGGCTGAAAGCGCTTGAGGCCGGTTACCAAGGGTCCCGCGGACAACGCAAAGACGTTCGGTCACCTCGGAGGGTACCGTGACAACGCTGGTTACCGGTTCGGGCCTCGTCGGAACGTCCTTCGCCCAGGCCGCGGTGCAAAGGGATGCCCGGCTGGTCTTCTATGACGCGCAACCCCGCCGCGAATTCCTCGAGAAGAAGGTTCCGGGAGCGGACATCGTATTCGTACAGGGCGATATCCTCGACCTGCCGGCGCTGCTTCACCACATCACGAAGCACCGCGTGGACACCGTGGTACACACCGCCGGATTGATCGGCACCAAGGTTGCGGAAGCACCCTACACCGGCATCCGGATCAACGTCATGGGAACGGTCAACGTCCTCGAAGCGGTGCGGCTCGCGGGCGTCAAGCGCCTGGTCCAGATCAGCTCACTCAGCGTCTACGACCAACGCCGTGATTGTTCTGCGCCGCTGCGCGAGGATTTCCCGCGCGGCGACGGCGTGCTCTACGGAAACACCAAGGTGGTCAAGGAGCTGATGGTGGAGGCATACCAGCGCCTCTACGGCTTCGAGGTCGTCGTCCTCCGCCTCGCGAAACTCTACGGGCTCGGTCATTTCCAGGGAGGCTCTGCCGGTGGCCGGCTCATCCAGACCCTGATGCAATGCGGCCTGAGCGGCGAGGTGGCTCGTGTACCCCGGCCCCTGACCACGGACTTCGAGTACGTCTACGCAAAGGACGTGGGCCGCGCCGTCGACATCGCTGCCACCATCCCGCTGCCGGAAGAGACGAATTTCAACATCGGCAGCGGGGAGGTCCTGACCTTCGACGAGTTGACCCGGGCCATCAGGGAGGTTCTCCCCGGTTTGGGAGTCGAGATCCTGCCCGGTCCGCCCCCCGACACCCCGGTCAAGCAGCCCATGGATCATTCCAGAGCCGGCGAATTGCTGGGATGGGAGCCGCAATACACAAGGGAGGAGGGCTTCAGGGACTATGTCGCGGACTTGGGCGAATGCTGTCCAAGGGCTACGAGGAGATCGAGGCTTTGCGCAAGTCGGCCCTGGTGCAGTACATTGGGAGACCTGTCACCGGGTCGCCGACACCTTCAAGGTGGGCGGGACCGGCCCGGATTCGGTGAACGCCGCGAATAACGTGATTTCCCCCGGAGTTGATCCAGCTCTCATAGCAGTCAACCAGAGCCAAAGAGAGGAGCTACTAAATGGCCAGGAACGGGTACCGGGTCTTCGACAGCGACATGCACGTCTACGACGCTCAGGATCTCTATGAGAAGTACATGAACCCCAAGTGGGGCGATCGCATCCCCGTCGGCAAGGACCGCACCAAGCACGGCCGCATCGAGTTCAGCCTCGGCAACGGCAAGGTGATGCGGCCGCGGGAGAAACTGCTGGAGCACGGCGAGGACAAGGTCGCGGACCGCTACGGTTACGCCCTGGAGCACGGCTACGATGCGCCGTCCCAGGTGGTGGCCATGGACAACGAAGGGCTCGACGTGGCGGTCATGTTCCGTACCTCTCCGCTCCATTGCGACGACGGCTTCGAGCCCGAATACGCCAACGACCTGTGCCGGGCGTGGAACGACTGGATCGCGGACTTCTGCGGCGAGCGGCCGGAACGCATGAAGGCGTCGGGGCTGTTGACGCTGCACGACGTGGACCTGGCCGTGGACGAGGCACGGAGGGCGGTGACGGAGCTGGGGGTGGTAGGGCTGTCGGTCTGTCCGGAGCCGGTGAACGGCCGGCGCATCCACGACCGCTACTACGACCCGTTGTGGGCGGAGATCGATCGGCTGAAGGTGCCGCTGTGCTTTCATCCGCCGGCGAACCCCAAGCAGCAGCAGGTGGCGCGGGAGTTCTACGGCCACCCCAACTCCAGCGTCATCGCCATGGCGCTGCGCAACCCCATCGAGCTGCAACTGGCGGTGTCGGCCTTCTGCGGCGGCGGCGTGCTGGAGAAGTTCCCGACCCTCAAGGTGGCGTTTCTCGAGGGGAACTGTGCCTGGCTGCCGTGGCTCCTGTACCGGCTGGACGAAAGGGCGGAACTGCATGGAGCCCTAACGGATGTGCCCCTGTCCCGGAAGCCCAGCGAATACTTCCTGGACCAGTGCTACATCTCGGTAGACGTGGACGAGTACCTCGTGACCGACGTCGTCGGCCGGCTCGGTGACGACAACATCGTCATCTCCACCGACTACCCGCACATCGACGCGCACTACCCGCACGCCGTGGAGGAGTTCATGGAGACTCCCGGGCTGAGCAACAGTTCCCTCAAGAAGATTCTCTGGGACAACTGTGCGAGGCTCTACGGCGCGAACTGAGCGGCGCCTTAGCCCGTACGCGGACAGCGCTCGCTAATCCTTCTTCTTAGGTGGCGGTGCCGGCGGTGGTGGCGGTTTCCTGTAGCCTGTGGGTTTGGGCGAGAGGCCGCTTCGTTTGTCGTCGGCTCGCCTGGAAGGTGGAGGGTTCGGTTCCTTAGCCATCACTCAACTCCTCGGGTTCTGCTTGACTCACGAACTCGACCATTTCGACTTGGTCGACCGGGATCAAAATCGCTGATACTCCCTTCGCAGGTATCGCCTCTTCATCGGTCAGCCATTCGGCTTCCGCGATTCGGAAATGGCCTTCGCCGGGACGGCTTGGCCATTCTTCAGGCCAGCCGTAAAGGCGACGTCCTCCTTGAAGGTGTAACATAACATAGCAGTCGCAATGGAGTGAGAAGGCGGAGTACCACTCCGACGCGTAGGAGCGTTCTCTGGTTACACCGAGCCGACGAAGAAGGCGATGCAACGTATCCCGATTGAGGAAGTAAGCGGTCAGCAGTCCAAGGGCAACAGCGACCAAGACAGAAAGCAGGAGTTCCCATTCCTTGCGCCAAGGGTCGTCGTCCACAATGGACCCAAAGAAGAGGACTACGCCCATGACGGCCTTCCCAATCACGGTGAAGATCAGAGCTTGGACCACGCGGTCGAAGGGGCTCGGTTTGGGATACGACGTAAGTGAGTAGAAGATGGCCGCTGACACGAATCCGGGCAAGAGAAAACTCAGGACTCCGACAATCTCACTGGATGTCCAGTTCATGACTGTTTCACCTCCGCGATTCCTCGTTCTGTAACGGCTGCTGACTCAGTTCCCTTACCAGCCCAGGGTTCCTTGAACGTCATGCAAGTGAGCAAAATCCACGCCAGTCGCGCCCCTCTCCCAACCCCGCGCCGTCCATGCTAGATTGCCCGGCATGGCGACTCTGATCACGGGCAGTGGGCTTATTGGGGCCTCCTTCGGGGCCTGTGCCGCGGTGCGGGGCGAGCGTCTGGTCTTCCTCGACTTCCAGCCGCGGGATGATTTTCTGAAGAGCAAGCTCGGGTCCGCGGACTACGTGTCCCTTCAGGGGGACGTGCTGGATCTGCCGGGCCTCACCGGAATCATCAAGGCTCATGACATTGATACGGTGCTGCACACCGCGGCCATCATCGCCGGCCGTGTGGCCCAGGAGGGCTATTGGGCCTTCAACGTCAATATCCAGGGCACCATCAACGTCGCCGAGGCGGTGCGGTTGACCGGAGTCCAGCGGGTGGTGCACGTGAGCACGTTGAGCGTCTACAACCGTGCGTTCGAGGGATCGACACTCGTGCCCGAAACGCTCCAGCGGGGTGACAGCACGGCCTACGGCAACTCCAAGGCCGTCCAGGAACTCGTGCTGGAGGCGTACCAGGGGATCTTCGGCTTCGAGCTGATGGTGGTGCGGTTGGCCCACGTGTTCGGGCTGGGGCATTTCCTGGGTGGGGCCGAGAGCGGCGCTGTCACGCATACGCTCCTCACCCGCGGCCGGGACGGCGGAGTCGCCAGGATTGCCCGGCGCCAGGCCCGGCCGCTGGAGCGGATCTACGCCAAGGACGTGGGCCGCGCGGTCGATCTGGCGGCGGTCGTGCCGGTGCCGCGGGTGAACGTGTTCAACATCGGCACGGGCTTGGTGACTACCTTCGACGAGTTGGTGGCGGAGGCCAGAGCGATCTACCCGGGGCTGGAGGTGGAGGTCGTGCCGGACGGGACTCCGCATGAGGGCGCGAAGCAGCCGCTGGACATCACGCGGGCCAGGGAATACCTGGGCTGGGAACCGCAGTTCACCCTGGGCTCGGCGCTGCAGGACTATGTCGGCGACCTGGACGCGCTGGCGCAGGGGGCGTGACGCCGCGGCGCGCCGGCATGGACCCGGCGCGCAAGGGGAACCGCACGAAAAGGGAAGCGAGTGATGAGTTCAGGACAGACCTTCGAATCCGAAGCGGTCCGCGCCCGGCTCGACCATCCGGTCATCGACACCGACGGCCACACCGTCGAGCTGACCCCGCTCTACCTCGACTACCTGAAGGAGTTGGGCGGCGCCGACATGCCGCATCGCTACGCCCGAGCCATGAGCGCCCGGTCCAACAGTCGCTGGTCCTCCATGACCGAGGTTGAGCGTCGCAACGTCCGGGCGCATTGCCCGCCCTGGTGGGCGCGTCCGGCGCGCAACACCCTGGACCGGGCCACGGCGTCGTTGCCGCGCCTGCTGCACGAGAGAATGGACCGGCTGGGACTCGATTTCGCCGTGCTCTATCCCACCGAGGGGTTGAGCGGCCCGCCCCGGTTCGAGGACGAGGAGCTGCGCCGGGTATCCTGTCGCGCGTTGAACAAGTTCCACGCGGAATTTTACGGCGAATGCTCCGACCGGATGACCCCGGCTGCGGTGATTCCCACTCATACACCGGAAGAGGCCATCGAGGACACCGAGTACGCCGTCCGCGAGTTGGGTCTCAAGACCATCGTCATCTCCCACGTGGACCGTCCCATCCCGCGGGTACGGAAGGAGCGGCCGGACCTGGCGCCCTTCGCCCGCTACATCGACACCCTGGCCCTGGACAGCGACCACGACTACGATCCGTTCTGGCAGCGTTGCCTGGAGCTGGGCGTGGCGCCGACGTCCCACGCCAGCGGCCAGGGTTGGGGCAGCCGGCGCTCGGTGTCCAACTACATGTACAACCACATCGGCCACTTCGCTGCAGCCGGCGAGGCCATGTGCAAAGCCTTGTTTTTCGGCGGGGTTACGTATCGCTTTCCGATGCTTAACTTTGCTTTTCTGGAGTGTGGGGTCGGGTGGGCGTGCGGCCTGTACAGCGACATCCTGGAGCACTGGGAGAAGCGCAACCGGGATGCCATCGCCGCGCTGGACCCGGAGAGCCTCGACGTCGACCTCATGATGAAGCTCGTGGCGGAGTACGGCGGCATCGAAAGCGAGGAGAAGCTCGGCCGGATCCGGGCTTCGCTCGGCCGCAAGCAGCGCCGGCCCGAGGTCCTCGACGACTGGTCCCGGTGCGGCATCGAGAGGGCGGAGGACATCCGCGACCGCTTCGTGCCGCGCTTCTACTTCGGCTGCGAGGCCGACGACCGTATGATCGCCTGGGCCTTCAACGACAAGCTCAATCCCTTCGGCGCCCGGCTCGGCGCCATGATGAGCTCGGACATCGGCCACTGGGACGTCACCGACATGACCGAGGTGGTGGCAGAGGCCCACGAGTTGGTGGACCGGGGGCACATCACCGAAGAGGACTTTCGCGACTTCAGCTTCACCAACGCGGTGCGCTTCTATGCCGGCGTGAACCCGGATTTCTTTGCCGGCACCGCGTGTGAGGAGGCGGCAGCCCGGGTGATGGCGGCGAGCCGGCTCCGGGCCGGCCTATAGGTCGCTTTGACAACCGATGCAAGCAGGGGAGAGGACATGAAAGACGGATTGAAGATCATGGACTCGGACATGCACGTGCGCGAGCCCGCGGACCTGTGGGAGAAGTACATGGAGCCCGAGTGGCGCGACCGGGGGCCCAGGATCCTGAGCACCACCACCCGCAGCTCGGCCATGGTCATGGTCGACGGCAAGATCCTCAAGGGCTACCCGCCGGCCTACCGCGGCGGCATCTTCGACGCCACGCGCATCGACTCGGAGATCGCGGACGCCCGGGCACGGGGCTTCGACGGCGTGTCGCAGCTTGATGCCATGGAGAAGGAGGGACTCGACCTGGCCGTCATGTATCCGTCCATCGGCCTGGGGGTCATGATGCGCGACGACATGGAACCCAAGCTCGGCGCCGCGGTGGCCCGGGCCTACAACAACTGGCTCCACGACTTCTGCCGGACCGACCCCCGCCGGATGAAGGGCGCGGCCATGATCTCCCTCCACGACGTCACCGAGGCTGCCAGGGAGGCCCGGCGGGCGGTGGAGGATCTGGGCTTCGTGGCCGTGTTCGCGCGCCCGGAGCCGCTCCGGTCCCTGCCTTGGCATTCCCGCTACTACGATGTCCTGTGGTCCACTCTGGAGGAGTTGGGAATCCCCATGGGCTTTCATTCCGCCGCTTCCGCCGGCGAGGTCCGGCAGATGGGCGACGTGTTCGGCGACGACCTGCTGCTGCGGCACATCTGCGAGCACCCCATGTCCAACATGATGGCCATGATCGACATCATCGGCGGTGGAGTGCTGGAGCGCCACCCCAAGCTGAAGGTGGCTTTCCTCGAATGCTACTGCGGTTGGGTCTCGTTCATGCTGCACCGCATGGACGGCGCCGTGGCCAAGGCCCGGAACCCCAACATCTCGGAGCTGAAGCCCAGCGAGTTCTTCAAGCGGCAATGCTGGATATCCACCGAGTCGGAAAAGGAGCTGCCCATGGTCGCCGAGCTCATCGGCGACGACAACATCGTCTACTCGACGGATTACCCCCACGGGGACTCGGACTTTCCCCACGCCGTGGAAGAGTTCCTGGAGGTCGAAGGCGTCTCCAGGGAAACCAAGCGGAAGATCCTTTGGGATAACTGCGCCCGGCTGTATGATCTTTAATGGGAGGATGCAGGCTCACAGCCTGAAAGTCGCAGGTTCGATTCCTCCCACTCAACCCCTGCTGATCGGCATTCATGGGACTCTTGCCATTGGACCCGTTTGCAGACTATATTTAGTCTGACGTGGAGGCGACCCATGAAACTATCCAGCCAGATCAAGCCCATCAGCTACCTCAAGGCTCACGCTGCCGAGATCATTCGCACGCTCGGAGACCGACGGGAACCCCTGATCATCACCCAGAACGGTGAAGCCAAGGTGGTCGTGCAGGACATCGACAGCTATGAGCAGACGCAGGAGACAGTTGCCCTGCTCAAGATTCTCGCAATGGGAAACGCTCAGGTCGAATCGGGTCGGATGCAGTCCGCCGCCGAGGTCATCGCGCGGCTTCGGGAGCGCCGGCAGGCCCGCTAATGCCCTTCCTGGTGCGGTTGAGCGATGATGCGGCGCGTGACCTGGAGGAGATCTGCAATGACATCGATCGGCATGATTCACCGGGTCGTGCCGATGATGTGCTGAAGCGAATTGAAAAGGCTTTCAGCAGCCTTTCCGAACAACTCCAGCGCGGACGTCATCCGAACGAATTGCTGGATATCGGAATTCGAGAGTACCGTGAAGTTTTCTTCAAGCTCTACCGGATCATCTACCGGGTGACCGAGAACAACGTGAACGTGCTGGTCATTGCCGATCGGCGGCGTGACATGCAGGCTTTGCTGGAGCGACGCTTGCTGCAGGCGTAGGGCTCGCCTTGTGCCTGTCGAAGATTCCTGGACAGTACGCAGAGTGCGCGCGATATCCTGCTCGACGCATGGTCGGATGACCGGCCTCCGGGCCTACGCTTCGATGCCGTAGAACTTGACGCAGTTGTCCCACAGGATCTTGCGCGCATTCTCCACCGGCAGCTCCTGTTGCATGAAGGCGTCCACCGCGTGGGGGAACTCCGAATCGCTGTGGGGATAGTCGGTTGAGAAGACGATGTTGTCGTCGCCCATCAACTGGATGACCGCGCCGACCTCGCGCTCTTCGCCCTCGCATCCGATGACGCACTGGCGCTTGAAGTACTCGCTGGGCTTCATGGTGAGCATGGGGGCGTCCGCGGCGCCCAACTGGCTCCAGTGGGTGTCCATGCGGCTCAGCCAGGCCGGCGCCCAGCCGCAGTTGCATTCGAGAAACGCCACCTTGAGCTCCGGAAAGCGTTCCAGCACGCCGCCCACGATGATGTCCACCATGGTGACCATCTGGCCGGTGACGTGGCTGCAGATGTGGCGCATGAGGCGGTTGTTCTGGCCGAAGCGCTCGATGTGGGGGTAGTAGCCGGAGTTGGTGCACTCGTGGAAGCCCACGGGCATCCCCAGTTCCTCCATCTCTGCCCACAGCGGTTCCCAGTAGAGGCCGAACCAGGTGTCGCCGGGAAGGGGCGTAGCCCGCAGGAAGGCGGTGACGAAGCCCAACTCCTGCACCGCGCGCCGGGCTTCCCGAATGGCCAGGGAGACGTCGTGGGGCGGCAGCATGGCGGCGCCCTTGAGCCGTGCGGGGTCCTCCTGGCAGAAGTCGTAGAGCCAGTTGTTGTAGGCCCGGCAAATGGCCTCCGCCAGCAGCGGGTCCATGTCCGGCACGGTCATGATGTGCAGACAGGCGGTGGGGAACAGCACCGCCACGTCCAGGCCCTCGATGTCCATGGCCTCGATCTGGGATTTGGCGTTGAAGCCCTGGGCGCGTGCGAAGCTGATCACGTCCTCGCGCGTGGACTGGCGCCGCTTGCCGATCATGCGCGCGTCGTTGGCCAGCGACGGGCTCTTGGCGCGGGGTTCCTTGCCGTCGAGCAGGAGCAGATTGAAGTCGCCCCGGCTCGGAACGTTGACGACACGCGGCGCGTGCTGCCTGAACGGCGTGTCGACATAGTTCTCCCAAAGGTCCGGCGGCTCCATGATGTGCATGTCGGAGTCGATGATCTTGAGTCCGTTCTTCATCGCAATCTCCCTTCCCGAGGCCTTCGGCTGCTCAACCCGAATACCTTCGGTAGTCTCGTGAGTCAAGGCGCCTTTGACTCGCCTATCGTAGGGTTCCTATAAACAATGAAGGAGGATGGAACCCATGACACAAGCTCTCGACGGCATCAGGATTCTCGATCTCAGCAATTACATCGCCGGCCCGTTCGCGGCCATGTTGCTGGCGGACATGGGAGCTGCGGTGGTGAAGATCGAGAACACGAACGGCGGCGATCCCTTTCGCAAGTGGGGGCAGGAGCCGCGCATGTACAGTCCGCTGTTCCGCAGTTACAACCGCAACAAGCGGAGCATGACCCTGAACCTGCGTGATCCGGAAGGCAAGGCTCTCTTTCTCCGGATGGCGGCGGAGGTGGACGTCGTGGTGGAGAATTTCCGGCCGGGAGTGATGGACCGGCTGGAGCTCGGTTACGAGCGGCTCAGGGACCTCAACCCGCGTCTTGTCTACTGCGGCATATCGGCGTTCGGGCAGACCGGGCCTTACCGCGAACGACCGGGCTTCGATACCCTCGGACAGTGCCTCACCGGCCTCTTGAGTCAGATCATCGATCCCAACACGCCTCGGCCGCCGGGCCTGGCCTTCTCGGACCACCTGGGGGGCATGTTCGCCTGCTACGGCATCCTCACGGCGTTGATGGCCCGGGAGAGAAGCGGCAAGGGCCAGAAGGTGGAGACTTCCCTCATGGAGGCCTCCATGGCGTTCATCGGCCGCAGCATCCTTCAGTATTTCGCCACCGGGGACGTTCCGGACGTGGAGAGCCGAGGGCGCTCCGCCGGGGTCTACGCGCTGCTGGCGGGGGACGGACTGCCGTTCGTCATCCACCTCTCGCACCTGAACAAGTTCTTCGTGAGCCTCGCCCAGGCCATCGAGCATCCAGAATTGGCGGACGACCCCCGGTTCCGGGATCGTGAGGACCGTTTGGCGAACTACGACGCCCTCAAGGCCCTGCTGCAGGACATCGTCGAGACCCGGCCCAGGCAGCACTGGCTGGAGGCGCTGAGCGCACACGATGTGGCCAACGCTCCCATCAACCGGCTCGACGAGGTATTCGACGACCCTCAGGTGAAGCACCTGGACCGGATCATGGAGCTGGAACATCCGAAACACGGTACCATTCACACGGTCAGGAGCGGCGTCAACCTGAGCGATACGCCGTTCCAGGTCTCGGCCTTGCCGCCGGAGTTGGGCGAGCACACCGCCGAGATCCTCCGGGAACTGGGGCTGAGCCAGGAACGGATCGACCAACTCGCCGAAGCAGGAACGATCTAGCGACGCGGGGGCTGGACGGCTGCCGCGGATCGCTTGACCGGATTTTTCGTGATGTGGTATGCGCCGGTTGGGTCCCAGCGCCCAGACCGACGCCGCCAAAAGGGTGCGCGGAGCCGGAGTCAAGCTGATCTGGAACGCGCCTGCCATGGAAGAGGCCAAGGATCTCAAGAAGTGGCGCAAGGCGGCACGGAAGATCCTCACCGGACACTAGCGGAAACCGTCCCGGGCCACGGTGGCGCGGGCGCGAGGCAAAGGAGTCCCGACCATGGCGCGAAACGGCTTCAAGATCTTCGATAGCGACATGCACGTCTTCGAGCCGCATGATCTCTATCTCAACTACATGGACCCCAAATGGGGCGACCGGATCCCCAGAGGGGAGCCGAGGAAGCGCCATGGTCAGGTCAAGTTCAAGTTCGGCGACGGTGCGCAGGTGCGGGAGTCCGGGCTTACGGCGCAACCCAACGTGACCCCGGGCGAGGACAAGGTAGCGCATCGCTACACCAGGCCTTTGGCAAGAAACTACGATGCCGTGTCGCAGGTGGAGGCCATGGAGGTGGAAGGTCTGGACGTGGCGGTGCTGTTCCGCACCTTCCCGCTCCACTGCGACGACCGTCTGGAGCCGGAGTACGCCAACGCCCTGTGCCGCGCCTGGAACGAGTGGGTGGCGGACTTCTGCAAGGAGAACACCGAGAGGCTCAAGCCCTCAGCGCTGATCACCCTCCATGATGTCGACATGGCCGTGGACGAGACCCGTCGCGCGGTCACCGAGCTCGGCGCCATCGGCCTGTGCCTGGTGCCCGAGCCGGCCAACGGCCGCCACATCCACGAGCGCTGCTTCGACCCGCTGTGGCGCGAGGCGGAGCGTCTGGACGTTCCCATCTGCTTTCACCCGGCGGCCAACCCCGGGATGGACCAGGTGGCCCAGCGCTTCAAGGGTCTGCCCAACGAAGGCATCCTGGTCAACGCCTATCGCAATCCCGTCGAGCTCATGCTGGCGGTGGGCAGTTTCTGCGGCGGTGGCGTGCTGGAGCGGTTTCCGCGCTTGAGGGTGGCCTTTCTGGAGGGCAACTGCAGTTGGCTGCCGTGGGTCCTCTACCGGCTCGACGAGCGCTGGGAGTTGCGCAAGGACCTGTGCGACACGCCGCTTTCGCTGAATCCCAGCGAGTACTTCCTACGCCAATGCTACATCGCCACGGACGTGGAGGAGGATCTGGTGGCGGATGTGGTCGGCAGGATCGGGGACGACAACATCGTGATCTCGACGGATTACCCCCACTCCGATTCGCGGTGGCCGGAAGCGGTGGACAGCTTCCTCAAGATCGACGGGCTCCGCGGATCGTCGAAGCGCAAGATCTTCTGGGACAACAGCGCGAGACTCTACAGTCTGCAATAGGGGGTACCGGACAGGACACAAGGGGGGGCAGGGGCGTCTCGCTTCCAGGCTTGGGTGGTTCGGACATGCGGGCAAACGAACGGGAGGTCTTCGGCTGGCTTACCCTGGGACGGTGGCTTGGCTCGTCGTCGTTCCGGTGTTCCTGGTGGTGGCCGGATGGATCATCGTCCGGTTCGGCGGCAGGATGGGATTGACGGAGAGGGGCGCGGGAAAGACGGTTCCCGCGCCCCTCTCCGTATTCCGGCCGGCGGTGGCGTTCGCCTACACCGCCTTCTTGAGGGGCTGCTGGTTGAAGTGCTGCTTGACCTCCGCCAGCTTCATGACGTCGGCGTATTTGTGGTGCAGGTCGAACAGGTTCACCTTGTGAGACGTGATGCTGCGGTCGAAGACGCATTCCTCGACGATGGAGACGTGGTAGCCGTTGGAGTAGGCGTCCACCACGCTGGCCCGGACGCAACCGCTGGTACTTTCGCCGCACACGATCAGTGAGCTGATGCCGAGTCTGGTGAGATGGGCGATGAGCGGCGTACCGTAAAAGCCGCTGGCCCGCTCCTTGTAGATGACGATGTCGTCGGGCTCGGGCGCGAATTCCTTGTAGATCTCGTAGTCGTCCTCGTCCATGCGCGATATCTGCCGGTTGGTGGCGTGTACGGAAGCGGGTTGCACCTCTTTCCGCGTCTCGCTCGTGGTGTAGAAGACCGGCAGCCCCTGGGCGCGGGCCAGTGCGAAGAGCTCTTTGGTAGGCTCGATGGCGTCGTAGGCATGCACGCCGCAGGCGCTCTTGAACTCCTTGACCACCTCGTGCACCGGCTTGGGGCCGCCCCGGTAAGCGAGGTTGTAGAGGTCGATGGCCAGGAGCGCCGGCCGCTCGCCGACGTAGATGTCCCTGCGGTAGGGTTGGTAGATGTCCATGATCTCCTGGCTGATGATGTCCTGCCAGCAATGATCTTCGAATTTGTCAACCATCGGCGGCCTCCCTTTCGAGTTTGATGAACACGTGATAGCCCTTCACGAACCCCGGTGTCAAACCTTTCGCCCCGGTCGCGCACGCACGCGCCCAACCCCCAAAATCGTCATTCCGGGCTTGACCCGGAATCCGGGGGAGGAAGGGACGGGGCCTGCAACACGGCCCGCGGCCGCATTCGCATTCGCGCCACTTAGCCGCTAGCCTGTCCTGCTCATGTGGTTCGTACTGGCGCTTCTCTCCGCCTTGTTCCAGGTGCTTCGGAACATCTCCATGAAGCGTCTGGGACACGAGCTCGACGATATCATCAACGTCTGGGGGCGGTTCACGTTTTTGCTGCCGTTCGTGGCCGTGGCCTCGGCCTGGCACGGGATGCCCGAGTTGAAGGACGGGTTCTGGCCCTGCGTCGTCGCTTTCGGCGTGACCCAGTCCATCGCCACCCTCAGCCTCTCCAAGGCCCTCAAGCTGTCCGGCATCGCCATCGTCACGTCGCTGTGGAAGCTCAGCCTGCTGTTCCTGGTGCTCTTCGCCTACCTGACCCTGCACGAGATACCCTCGGCAGCCGGGCTGGCGGGCGTGCTGCTGAGCGCCGCGGGCGTCTACCTCCTCAACGTGCAGAAGGCCCGCCTCTCGATCTGGGCCCCGCTACGCGAGCTGCTGGTCGACCGGGGCCTGCGGTACACCTTGGCAGCGGCCTTCTTCTACGCGCCGTCGGTCGTGCTGGTCAAGCTACTGATCCTCCAGTCCGACGTCTACTTCGCCAACCTGGCGGGCTACCTCGCTGCCTCCCTCATGGTGCTTCCCCTGGCGCTGCACCGTTCCCGCAAACACTTCCGCGCCGTTCCGCGTCATGGGAATACGTTCATGGCCATGGGGCTATGGGCTTCCCTCACCAGCGTCTGCCACAGCCTGGCCTACGAGTTGACCCTCACCTCCTATGTTGAAGCGGTCAAGCAAACCGAGATCCTCTTCGCCCTGGCCGCGGGTTATCTGGTGTTCCACGAGCGCGCCCGGGTGCGTACGATCCTGCCCGGGAGCCTGACCATCATGGCGGGCATGGTGCTGCTGCGGCTGGGTTAGCCCGGTGTCATGGAGACTTGGCTCCAGGTCCACAGGGACTGTTCGCGGTACAATCTCTCGATGTCCTCCGGGACCTCGGCGTCGAGGCTCCGGAGGATTTGCGCGATGGGTCGCAACGGCAGGCCCACCGCGGCGAGATAGTCGCCACGGAATCCCTCGATCAGGCGGTGGCCTTCACCCTGGATGGAATACGCGCCCGCCTTGTCCATGGATTCGCCGCGAGCTACGTAGTCGGCAATCTCAGCGTCGGTGGAGGGGCGCATGCGCACGTCGACACGCTCCAGGTGGGTGAACTCCCGGCCGGTGGCGCGGTTGACCATCGCCATGCCGGTGAGGATGCGATGCGTCCGTCCCGAGAGCCGGCGGAGGATCGACGCGGCGTGGCCCGGGTCCTCGGGCTTGCCGATCTTCTCGTCGCCCAAGGCGATCAGGGTATCGCCTCCCACCACCAGTGTATCCGGTTCGCCGGAGGCTACCGACCGGGCCTTCCCCAGCGCAAGCTCCAGTGCCTGGGCCTCCGGAGTCAGGTCTTCGCGGGTGGTTTCCCGGAAGTCGGGCCGGCGGACTTCGAAGGGGACGCCGAGGAGAGCCAGGATGTCGTGCCGGCGCGGTGAGGTCGACGCCAGGATGATGCGCATGCGGGGTCAGCCCGGTCCGGGTCCAGCGAGGGTTGCGGCGTCGTTGTCGGGCAACGGGAAACCCGCGTTGACGTGCGGCTCCGCGGTATCTTCCCCTGCCACAATGCGGGCCACTTCTTCGGCGTTCCTGGCGCGGACCATCCTGGCGCGCCATTGGGCCGCGCCGCGGAATCCCTTGCAGTACCAGGCCAGATGCTTGCGCATGGCCGGAAAGCGCCGTTCGCCCCACAGACTCTCGAAATGGCGGCTGTGTTCCAGCAGCACCCGGGTGCGCTCTTCCCGGCTCACGTCGAGTCCTGCGCCGCCCGGACTCGAGATCCCGGCCAGGGTATCCTTGGCCCACTGCTTGTCCCGAAAGACCCAGGGGTTTCCCATGGCGCCTCGTCCCAGGAGCACGCCGTCCACGCCGGTTTGCCGGATCCGCTCCACCGCGTCGGACATGGACTTGAGGTCCCCGTTCCCAAGGATCAGCGTGGGCAAGTCCCGGGCCAGCTCCACCGCCCGGTGGATGGCTTCCCAGTCGGCGAGCCCTCTGTACATCTGTTTCAACGTCCGGCCGTGCAGGGAGATGGCAGCCGGCCCCTCGCCCAGCAGCACCGGAATCCATTCGTCCACCGCCACCTTGTCGTACCCCACCCGGGTCTTGACCGAGAGCGGGATCAGCTTGCGGGTCGCCGGCGATATGCGTCCGCGGTTCATGTGACGGACCCTCTCCAGCACGTCCGGCGCCAGCCCCACGTCCTCCAGCCGCTGCCCCGCGGCCCAATCCCGGAGCCCCCGGCGCGCCGCGCGGATGATGGCCACCGCCAGCTCGGGGTTGAGGATGAGCCCGGCGCCGCAACCCTTGTTGGCCACGTTCTTGGCCGGACATCCCATGTTGATGTCGAGTCCGTCGAACCCGAGGTCGCAGACGATGTGCGCCACCCGGTAGAAGGCCTCGGGAGTCCGGCCGTAGATCTGCGCCAGGACGGGGCGCTCATAGTCGCCGTAGGACAGGTCCCGCACGAACCCGTCGGCGCCGCAGCAGATGGCTTCGACGCTGGTGAACTCCGTCATGCACAGGTCCGGCCGCCCGTATCGGGCCGCCACCCGGCGAAACGAGGCGTCCGTGACCCCGTCCATGGGCGAGAGGCCGACGATGGGTTTTTCGATTCGGTGCCAGAAGTGCATGGTGGAAGGGCGCAAGCTCCGGCCGTGTCAATCGGCGGCGCCGGCCTGGCGGGCCATCATGTCGTCGAGCTCGTCCTTGAGGCGCGGCAGGATCTCGTCGTAGGGAAAGGCGCCCAGCGTCTCGCTGCCGCGCTTGAGGTTGACGAACCGGGGGCCGCACCACAGCCCGAGGTCGGCGTCGTCGGTTTCGCCGGGTCCGTTGACGCGGCAACCCATGACCGCAATGGTAATGGCGTGTTCGGCGGCGTAGGAGGTCATCTCCTTGACCTGCTGCGCCAGCTCCACGAAGTTCTCGTTCTCCACTCGCGAGCAGCTCGGGCAACTGATGATGTTCAGGGTGTCGCGGCCGTAGTCCACGACGCTGCGCACCCGGCCTTCCGCGATGTCCGAGAGAATGTCGCGTCCGGCGGCGATCTCCTCGGGTTTCCGCGGATTGGGGACGGTCAGGGACACCCGGATGGTGTCGCCTATGCCCCGGCTGATGAGCTGCTCGAAGGCGACGCGCGTCTTGATGATCCCGTCTGGCGGCAATCCCGCCTCGGTGACGCCGAGATGGAGCGGCACGTCTGGGCGCTCGGCCGCGAACCGCTTGTTCACCTCGATGACCTTGGCCGGATCCGAGTCCTTGAGCGAGACGCAGTAGCGCGTATAGCCCAGGCTGTCCAGCAGTTCGCAGTGTTCCCAGGCGCTGGCCAGCATGGGCGAGATGGAGTCGTCCTCGGGAAACTTTTCCTGCTGCGCCGGGTCCACCGAACCGCAGTTCACCCCGACGCGCATGGCGCAGTCGTTGGCCGTCGCCACCTCCACCAGGAACTTGACCTTGTCCTGCCAGGGTTTCTGCCGCTCGTGGTGGTAGAGGTGACCGGGGTTATAGCGGATCTTGTCCACGTGGGGCGCCACCGCGCTCGCAAGCCGGTAGTTCTCCTGAAGGTCCACCGACAGGTTGGCTTCGGTGGCGCGGCGTATCTCCGCCAATGCCGCCGCATCCTTCTTGCTGTCCACGGCGATGCGGACCACGTCGGCCCCGGCCCGGACGAGGTCGTTGACCTGCGCCACGGTGGCCGCGACATCCTGGGTATGGGTCGCGCACATGCTCTGAACCGCGATGGGATGATCGCCTCCTATCACGGTGCTGCCGATACGGACGGCGCGAGTGGGGTTTCGTGGCAGTTTCACGGATTCCGCTCCTTCGAGGCACACCGGGCTTCGAACCGCGATGAGCTCCCAGGCGCACTGAACGCCGAAGCGTCCCAAGCCTCGAAGCGTACTGAGGAATTGCTTCAAGGCTAACGTGAAAGTCTTTCCGAAGCAACAACCTTTCCGGGACAACCGGGGCAGGTTGCGTGAAACCACAACATGCCTTGATGAGGGGCAAACGTTCGACTAGACTAGTCGATGTCGATCGGCGTCACCCGGTCGCGAAAGGCAACCGATGCATCACTCACGTCCACGCGTCACGTGCTGGCTGGTAACCGCGGTTTCGGTTCTCTGGCTGCTGACCGGCCCGGCATGGGCCCAACCGGCGGCCGAGCCGGTGCTGGCGGAGCTGTCGCCGGACCGCCAACAGGCAGTCATCGGGACGGAGATCCTCGACAAGCTCACCAAGGGTCACTACAAGTCCATCACACTGAACGACCAGACCTCCGGCAGGATCTTCGACTCCTATCTCGGGGCCATGGATCCCGCGCGGAGTTATTTCTGGGCCGCGGACATCGAAGAATTCGAGCCCTTCAGGACACGCTTGGATGACCTGCTCAAGAACGGAGACCTGGATCCCGCGTTCAGGATCTTCAATCGCTACCGGCAGCGGCTGGCCGAACGTCTCCGGTTCGTGATCCGCATCATCGATGAGGACTTCGATACCCTGGATTTCGAAAAGGAGGAGAGCCTCGCACGGCAGAATACCGCCTGGGCGGGGTCCGTGGCCGAGCTCCGGGCGCGTTGGCGCAGGCAACTCAAGGGCGACGTGTTGAACCGCACACTGGCCGGAACCAAACGGGAGGACGTCCGCAAGGCGCTCCGGCGGCGTTACGGCAACCAACTGACTCGTCTGGCCCAGACCAACAAGACCGATGTGTTTCGCCTCTACACCAACGCATTCCTTCGGGCCATTGATCCCCATAGCGCATATTTTCCGCCTCATCAGAGCGAGAACTTCAACATACACATGAGCTTGTCCCTGGAGGGCATCGGCGCCGTGCTGCAAGCGGACGGCGAAAGCGTCAAGGTGGTGCGGCTGGTTGCCGGCGGACCTGCCGACAAGGCCGGTGACCTGCAGCCCGGGGACCGTATCGTCGGTGTCGCACAGGACGAGGAAGGGGAGATGGTGGACATCCTGGGGATGCGCCTGGACGAGGTGGTCTCTCTGATCCGCGGACCCAAGGAAACCACGGTCCGGCTCGAGATCATTCCCCAGGTCAGCACCACGGAAGAACGAAGGATCATCAAGATCGTTCGCAACAAGGTCGATCTCGAGGATCAGCAGGCCAACAGCAGGGTCATGGAGGTCGAAATCGAGGGGCGCACGGAGAAGATCGGCGTCATCGGGTTGCCGACCTTCTACGTGGACTTCGCCGCGCTTCGAGCCGGGGACCCCAACTACAAGAGCACGTCCGGAGACGTCGGACGGTTGATTGCGGAGTTGAAGGAGGCCGAGGTCGGCGGGCTGGTCATCGACCTTCGGAACAACGGCGGCGGGGCGCTTCAGGAAGCCATCAAGCTCGTGGGCCTGTTCATCGATAGAGGTCCGGTGGTGCAGGTCCGCGACGGCCGGGGGGTCATCCGCGTTCACTTGGACACGGACCCGGGGGTTATCTACCGCGGCCCGCTGGCGGTCCTGGTGAACCGTCTCAGCGCCTCGGCGTCGGAGATTTTCGCCGGAGCCGTCCAGGACTACGGCAGGGGGGTGGTGTTGGGTGGGCAGACCTTCGGCAAAGGGACGGTGCAGACCCTCATTCCGATTCGCCGGGGACACCTGAAGCTTACTCAGGCCAAGTTCTACCGGATCTCCGGGGGAAGCACCCAGCACCGTGGCGTGATTCCCGACATCGAGCTTCCGGGCGTCATCGACAGGACGAAAGTGGGCGAAAGCTCGCTGGACAACGCCCTCGCGTGGGACTCCATCGACAAGGCCCGGTATTCCCGGGCCGGGGAGCCTGCGCCGTACCTTCCAACCCTGGCGGCAAGGCACCGGCGGCGCGTGAACGCGGACCCCGACTTCGCCCACCTCAAGGCGCGAATCGCGCGTCTGGAAAAGGAGCGGGGGGAGACCACCCTCTCGCTGAGCGAGAAGACGCGGAGAGCAAGAAAGAAGAGCAAAGAGCTCCGGGAGCTCGAGAGCGAGAACACCCGGCGCCTCGCCAAGGGCGAGAAGCCCTTCGCCAGCTTTGCCGAGCTGGAGGCCTACAACGAGAAGAAAACCGCGGCCGCGTCATCGGGGGACGACCCGATACTCGACGAGGCCGTCCATGTCCTTGCCGATTTCATCGAGTTGACCCGTACGCCGGCGGTCTCCACCCAAGTCTCGCCGGATGCATCGAAGAGTCCGTGAGCGGGTTCCGGTATCCTGTCCGGGTGTTTGGCCCGAGGGGACACCGGTTATTCGCCGCCGTTGACGTCCACCACCGAAGCGTTGACGAATGAGGCCGCGTCGGAAGCCAGGAACAGCGCGACCCCGGCCACCTCGTCGGGTTTTCCGTGCCGCCCCAGCGCAATGTTCTCCAGTCCCTCCGGTTCCATCCGCGCAAGGCTCGTGCCGCCCGGCCGGGGCGTGTCAATGATCCCCGGAGCCACCGCGTTCACCCGCACCTCCGGCCCCCACTGGTTCGCCATGTGAAAGGTCAGGTTCATGACCGCAGCCTTGGCCGTGCCGTAGGCGGCCATGTTCGGGCGTTCGTGTTTGGTCGAGCGGCCGGATATGGAGCCGATATTCACGATGGCGCCCTTGCCGCGTTCCTTCATGTGCGGCACCACGGCCTTGGAGCACAGGAAAGCGGTCTTGACGTTGACGTTGTAGACCCCCATGAAGTCCTCGGGTGCGAGCTCCAGCAGCGTCCCGCGCTGAAACGCCGGCATGGACGGGTTTCGGCTGTAGGAACCCCCGGCGACGTTCAGGAGCGCGTCGATGCGTCCAAACCGGTCCAGGGTGGCGGCCACCAGATCCCTGACCTGACCCTCCTCGGAAACGTCTACCGCAAGGCCCGCGGCGCCGACGCCCAGGGCCTCGACCTCCTGGACCACCGGCGGGATGGATTCCGGCGGAAGGGAGGCGATCATGACGTTGGAGCCCGCCTGGGCGAAGGCCAGCGCGCAGCAGCGGCCGATGCCGCCGCTGCCGCCGGTGATGATGGTGGTGCGTCCTTCCATAGAGAAGCGTGAAAGATCCATGGGGTTCCTTCCTTGGAGGGTTCGGCGTTAGCCTTCCCAGAAGTGGCTGAACTGCACCGCGACCACGTCCTCGTACGATACGGGTGCGGCGAGCAGGCCGATGTCCCGGGCGAACCGGTTCATGTCCGATACCACGGGTTCCGGGATCCTGGGGTCGTAGTAGGGGACGTCGCGTTCGATGAGGGTGGCGATGAGCCCTGCCTCCTCGGGCGGATACAACGCCTTGCCCACGTCCGCGGCGCGCTGGGGATTCTCCACCAGCGCCCGTTGGGTCTTGACCAGCGCCCGGACCGCGGCGGCGGCGGCATCGGGGTTGTCGGCAATCACCCGGTCCGAGGTAATCAGCGCGGGGAAGGTATAGCCCCGGGCCTCCGCGGGTCCCTCACCGCGCCGGATGTCCAGCACGACGGTGCCGGCGCCCTGGCGCACGGCCACCTCCGCCCCCATGCCGTTGGCCCAGAAGCCGTCGATGACGCCTTCGGACAGGGCCTTGGCCGCGGTCACGCCGAAGGAGACGCCGGCGGCGGTGGCGCCTGGGACCGGCTGGATCCGGATCTTGTCGGCCTCGGGGTCCAGGCCGGCAGCCGTCAGCAGCCGCTTGAGCCCCAGGTCCACCCCCGGCGCCGCGCCGATGCGGAGGCCCTTGATGGCCTCGATGTCGCCGCGCCTGACGTTCAGGTCCGACCGCAGCACCAGAAACCAGTACATGTGCCGTGCCAGCGCGGCCAGCAGCTTGGCCCCTTTCCAGTCCGGGAACGCGGTCAGGGTGGCGTGGGACGAGGCAGCCACGAAGTCCAGCTCGTGGTCCCTCAGCGCCTCGAAGGTCTTGGGTACCGGGAAGATGAGCTCCATCTCCATGTCCAGCCCTTCGGCCTTGAAGAAGCCGAGTTCCACCGCGGCGATCGCGGGGAAATAGGAATTCGAAACGAAATCCGGGAGTCCTAGTCGCATGCGTCTCCTTTCGCGGGATGTCCGGGTTGATGGGTTCGGGTCAGGGTGTACCGGATTCGCCGCCCGGATGCAAAATCGACACGGGAACGCGCGGCACGGCTCCGTTCGCCGCGGCCTCAGCTCCAGTACGTCGTCCGGTCCACCGGGATCGCTTCCACCACCTCCGGTGGCAGGAAGTCTTCGAGACGGATACGCTTCAAGGCTTCGTCGGGGCACCTGGACACCGGCGAGAAGGGCCGGTCCAGCGGCCGCGTGGCGTCCACGATCATCGCCGAGGTGCGGATGCCCTCGTCCATGGAGGGGTCGATCAGGGGGCCGCGCATGAGGTCGGTGATGAGCGACACCTGACGGTGCGGCTGGACCCGCGTGGCCAGCGCCCAGAGGATCTCGGTGGGATCGTAGACGTCGATGTCGTCGTCGAAGATGAACACGTGCTTGCACTGGTCGAAGCTCAACGCCGCGGCCGCGGCCCGGCCGGGGTCTCCCTCCGACATCTTCTTCATGGCGATGAACACGTTCATCAGGGCGTGGCGGCCGTTCTTGCACACCGCGGTCACTCCGGGCACGGCCTCGCGGCAGCGGCGCAGGTACGCCCCCTCCCGCGCCAGGTCCATCCACGGCTTGTCGCCGTCCGGGGTGATGACGGACTGGTGGATAGCGTCCCCGCGGCGGGTGACGGCGCGCACTTCCAGCACGGCTGCCTGCCGGAAGCCCTGGGGTCCCACGTAGCCGTGGACCTCCCCGAAGGGTCCCTCGACCACGCGCCTGCCGGGAATCAGCGCCCCCTCGATGACGATCTCCGCGTCGGCCGGCACCATCAAGCGGTCGCCGAAGGTCTCGGACGGAGTGAGCCGCAGCGGTTCCCGCAGGTAACCGCCGATGATATCGAGCTCATCGGCCTCGAACGGTCCGCGGTAGCAGGCGCCGATGTTGAACGCGGGATGGTGTCCGGTCACCGCGGCCACCGGGCACTCCTCTCCGTTCTCCTCGTAGTCGCGGAAGATGCGCCACATGTGCTGCAAGGACAGGTAGAAGCCGGTGTGGTTTCGGTCCTTCACCTCCATGCGGTGATAGGACACGTTGTACACGCCGGACGTGCGGTCGCGCCCGAGGCTGGGCATGTCGATGTAGGGGCCGCCGTCCAGGGCGTGGTGGCGCATCACCGGCAACTCGAAGAGGTCTACCTCCGAACCTCGCCGGACCAACTCCTTGACCGGAGCCTCGGACGGCTCCACCACCAGCGGCGGGATCGGGCTGGCCTCCCGGCGCAGGCACTCCAACGCCAGCTCGGCGCGGGTCGTCTCCGGCGCTACCCCCAGGGCGGTCTGGAACTTGCCCATGGAGACCTCGCAGTTCATCGCGAGCCGGATCCCGGAGGGTCTCCCGTAGAGGTCCCGGGGATGCTCGAAGAGCAGCGCCGGGAACTGTTTCCGGTGCGCCAACTGTGTCACCAGGGCGGATACGTCGTGACGCGCCGGGTTCACCGGCCGGTTTACGTGGACCACTTCTCCGGGTCTGAGGCGCTGGAGGTCGTGCAGGAAGGTGCGGAGACTCTTCGCCATGAGCGTGTCCTCGGAGTTGTGTCGGCCGGCAGCGCAGTGCGGGGCGCGGGCGGGTTTGAAACCTGCCCCTGCGCGGTCATCGTCCCGCGGGCTACGGGCTCGTCAGTGCAGGACGTTGCCGCCGTCCACCACCAGGGTCAGGCCGGTGACGAAGTCACTGTCGGGAGAGGCCAGGTAGAGCAGGGCGCCGGTGAGGTCCTCCGGCACTTGCCGCCGCTGGATGGACCGCGCGCTCACGCGGCTCGCGGATATCTCACCCGGCACGGTCTGCCCCTCGTGCTCCACCAGGCCCGGCGCGATGGCGTTCACGTTGATGCCGTGCGCCCCGAGCTCCCGTGCCATGGAGCGGGTCATGCCCACGAGCGCGGACTTCGACGCGATGTAGTGAAGGAAGTTCGGCGTGCCCGCCATGACCGTGTTGGATGAGATGTTGACGATCTTGCCGCCGTTACGGTCCCGCATGTGGGGAAACACCGCCTTGGCGCACAGGAAGACCCCCTTGATGTTCACTGCGGTCACCCGGTCCCACTCTTCCTCGGAGATCTCGTAGAACGGCCGCCGGTTGATGCTGAGGTAGATGGCGGCGTTGTTGACCAGGATGTCGATGCGCCCGAACGCGTCCATGGCCGTCTGCGCCATGCGCAGCGTGTCGTCCTCCCGGGAGACGTCCACCTCGACGCTTACAGCCTGTCCTCCGGTCCCTTCGATGGCCCTGGCCGCGGAGGAACCGTCCAGCACGTCCGCGATGACCACGCGGGCGCCTTCGGCCGCCAGCGCCTTGGCGTAGACCGCGCCGATGTTGCGGGCGCCGCCGGTTACGATGGCGACCTTGTCCTCGAGCCGTCCCATGTGTCCTCCAGTGAAAACCGGCAATGCCACCTGCTGCGTCCGGCGTAGCTGTCGCGGGGGTGCGTTTCAAACCTGCCCGTGCCCGCGTTTGCCCCGGACCGCGGCCGTGGCCTAACCCGCATCGCCGTTACGCGCCGCCCCCCGCGCGCTCGTTCATCTCCCGGAGCTGCCGCCGCAGGTCCAGCGGCTCCCACCAGAGCTTCAGCCCCAGGTCCCGGGCGATGGTCTGGGCCGCGTTGTATCCCGGGGCGCCGGTGATGTTGCCGCCGGGGTGGCACGAGGAGCCGCACAGGTAGAGCCCCGAGACGGGCGTGCGGTACTGGGACCATCCGGGGAAGGGGCGGTTCTCCAGGGCCTGGTCGCCGGAATACTCGCCGACCATCCAGTCCCCCTCGTACATGTTGCGGTCGTGGCGCTCGATGTCCAGCGGCGTGGTGGAGTCGCGCGACAGGATATTGTCGTCGGTGAGGTTGGGCGCGTACTGGCGCCACACACCGAGTTGCCGCTCGAACCACTCGGCCCTGGCCTTGTCCCAGTTGAGTGGATTGCCCCACAGGTTGTAGGGGGCGAGCTGCCACATGAACGCGGTGGCCTTGCCCGGCGGCGCCTGCGTGGGGTCGTGATGGGAAGGCGTGGCGCCGTTCATGAAGGGCTTGCGCGGCAGTTGTCCGGAACGGCAGTCGTCGAACAGGTTGCGCAGGTCCTCGTAGGTCTCCAGACCGACGATGTGCATGAAGCTGCCGGCCACCTCCGGGTGCTCGTCCTCGGTGAGGTAGCGCGGCCGCTCGTTCAGGGCCAGGTTGGTGGCGAAGATCGGGGTGGTCTTGGAGAAGCGGAAGCCCGCCGCCCTGGCGCTGAAGTCCACATCGAGATTCTCCGCCCCCACCAGCTTGATGAAGGTCTCCACCGGGTTGACGTTGGAGGCGATGAAGCGTTTCGCGTGCACCACCGTCCCATCTTCCAGCACCACCGCGGTGGCGCGGCCCCGTTCTACCAGGATCCGCTCCACCCCCACGGCCTCGACGTAGTCGACGCCGTTGTGTGACAGCATGTGCGCCAGGTTGTCGCCCAGGGCGTGGGAGGTGCCTCGGCAGAGCTGCGGGTTCACCCCCCAGGCGATCATGGCAGGCACCAGATAACCGGTGTTGGGCGCGTCCAGCTCGTAGCCCCGCATCACCGCCAGGAAGCCGATGAAGGCCCGCACCCGGGTATGCTCGAAGTGCTCCAGGATGAACTGTTCCGGCGTGGTGTCGAAGTAGCGCAGGTACTCCCGGCCCTCGGCCAGACCTTCCAGCAGCGGCCGCTTCTCGTCCATGGGGATGGGCGGGCAATAGGTCTCGGGGAAGACGATGTTCTTGACCACCGGCTGCCAGCGGCTCCAGATGTCCCGGAACGCGGCGGCGTCCTTCCGGGAATACCGCTCGATGGTGGCGATGGTCCGCTCGACGTCGGCGAACCAGCCCAGGTAGGTGCGGTCGAGAAAGTGCTGTACCACCCCGGGGTCGGGCTTGTAGTAGTGGATGCCCATGCGTTCCATTTCGAGGTCCCGGAACCAGGGCAGCATCATCAGGCCGCGGTGAAACACCGAGTGGATATTGTGCCAGAACCCCGGATAGTTCCGGTCCTCGTGGGAGTCGAGTCCCCCGCCCACCTCCATGTTCTTCTCGATCACGAGGATCTTCTGTCCGGATTTGCCCAGGTAGCCGGCGCAGACCATGCCGTTGTGCCCGGCGCCGATCACCACGCCGTCGTAATGCAGCAACTTCGCCACGATTCACCTGCCTTCGTGCATCAGCTCGCCAGGGCGGTTCACCTTCCGAGGTGAAGGTCCTGCCGGAGGACGCTCCACGCGGCCCTTCCGGAGCCGGCGATGACCGCGTCCGCGGGATGCGTGGCCACGCCCACCTGATAGAGCCCCCGGATGGGCGTTCGGTAGCGGGCCAGTTGCGGGATAGGGCGGTTCTCGCCCATCTGGTCCACCGTCTTCCGGGCCACCCACACCGAACCCCGGCGCATGTTCTGCCAGCGGCCCGCGAGGTAGAACGGGTCCATGGCCACCTTCATGACGATGTTGTCGTCCGTGAGGTTGGTGGCGACGCCGCGCAATTCCGAAAGCACCCGTTCCATGAAGTCGTTCTTGAGGCCCACCCACTCCTCCGGCCGCCGGCCCTTGAGTTGGTAGGGGACCGGCATGAACAGCGACGCGGTGTGCTTGGCCGGGGGCGCCTGCAACGGGTCGAACCGGGTCGGGCAGGTGACATGGAAGCAGAAGTGCCCGGGGAACTCGCCGGCGCGGATCTCGTTCCACATCAGCTTCAGGTCGTCGGCGGAGCGGGGTCCGTAGTTGACGTTCATGGCCATGCCCACGGCTTCGTCCGCTGCTTCGTGCACCGCGAACCGGAGCGGCGCCTTCAGTGCCAGATGCACCTGGAAGTAGGAGAACTCGTCCGGCTCGATGGCGCGGACGGCCTGCGAAAAGTCCTGCTCCAGGTACTCTTCGCCCACCATCTCGATGAACGTGCCGTAGGGGTCCACGTTGGACACCACCGCCAGCCGCGCCTTCCACTCGCGGCCGTCCCGCAGACGGACGCCTGCGGCCCGGCCGCCGTCCACCAGGATCTTCTCCACGTGATGGAGCGCCCGGATCTGGCCGCCGTTCTTCACGTAGGCCCGTTGCAGCACCTGGGCGATGGAATGGGAGCCGCCGCGCGCAAGCTGCGGCGCCTCGTCCCCGGCGATCAGCGCCAACAACTCGCGCCCGCCGCCCGGGTAGTCCGGCGCCCAGCCCCGGGGAATGGTCATCTGGGACAGCACCAGGGTCCGTACCGCCTCGCTGGTGAACAGGCGCTCCGCCAGTTGGGCAGCGGTCATGCGCGAGAAGCGGTTGAAGTCCGCCCCGGCCGGCATGGCCTCGATGCGTTGTTCAAGCTCGCCCTGGGGTCCGGGCGGCGCATAGTACGAGGGGATGACGATATCGCGGACGATGGCGCGAAACCGCTGGTGGACGTCTTTCCAGGCCGCGGTGTCCTCGGCCGAATGCTGCGCCACGGACGCGAGGGTGCCGTCCAGATCCTGGTGATGGGACACCGAGGCGCCGTCGGGCAACAGCAGCGAGCTGATCACCGGCGGCGTGACGAACTCGGCGTGGTGGCCGTTCTCCCAGTCCAGCTCCCGCCATACCGGAGAGAGCTCACGGTTGTCCTGGAAGTAGGCGAGACTGTTGTGCCAGTAGCCCGGGAGGGTGATCTCTTCGGAAAAGAGCCGGCCGCCGTTCTCCAGCCGGCTTTCGCAGATGACGGTCTCAAGGCCCGCCATGCCCAGATAGGTACCCAGGGCGAAGTTGTTCTGCCCCGCGCCGATGAGGATCACGTCCCAGTTTTCGTCCATGGTCATGAGGGGTGTTCCCGGTATGCTGAGTGCCTGCGCCATGGGGATACGGGGGCGCAGGGGCGGGTTTCAAACCCGCCCGCGCCCGCACGGCGCTGTCGATCGGCACGGGCCGCCACGCTGGGGTCAGCCCAGCTGCGCGGCCGCCCGTTCGACGGCCCGGCGCACGAACACGGCCACGAGCTCGCGCTTGTATTCCGAGGAGCCCCGTACGTCCTCGATGGGGTCGGATGCTTCCGCGGCCGCGGCTCCCGCCTCCTCCAGCACGGACGGCGTGATCTCCCTGCCGCGCAGGACCTCTTCCGCGGCCCGAGCGCGGAAGATGACGGGGCCCACGGAGTTGAGGGCGATGCGCGCGTCGTCGCAACGGATGCCTTCGCCGGTCATGGTGACCGCCACGCCCACGGTGGCGAAGTCCTCCTCGCTCCGAGGCGTGAACTTGATGTGGGACCAGGCCGGCCCGGCGGGGGGCGGCACGTGGATGGAGGTCAGGATCTCGTCGGGCTCCAGGGCGGTCTCGTAGTAATCGACGAAGAAGTCCTCCACCGACAGCGTGCGCTCGCCGCGGCTGCTGCGGAGCGTCACCTCCGCGTCCAGCGCCATGAAGGCGGCCCCCGGGTCGGTGAGCGGGTCGCCGTGGCTCAGGTTGCCGCCCACCGTGGCCATCAGCCGGATCCGCGGCTGCGCCACCTTGTAGAAGGTCTCCTGGAGCAGGGGATAGTGCTCTTGCACCTCCGGACAAAGCTCCAGGTCCCGGTGTTTGACGCCGGCGCCGATGCGCAGGCCGTCGGAAGGGTCGAAGGCGATGCCGTCGAGGCCCGTGACGGTGTCGAGGTTGATGACGAACTTCGGGCTCAACAGGCCCATGCGCATCCACATCACCAGGGCGGTGCCGCCGGCCAGCAGCTTGGCGTCGCCGCCGTGCTCCCGGAGCAGCCGGCAGGCCTCGTCGAGGCCCGTGGGCTCGAGGTAATCGAAACGCGCCCGCATGATTCAGCTCCTGTTCTTCTTTTCCTGAATGGCGCGCCGCACCTTTTCCGCGGTGATGGGGAGGGTCTTGATGCGTACCCCCACAGCGTCGTAGACGGCGTTGCTGATGATGGCCGCCACCGGGTCCATGCCCAGCTCGCCGAGGCCCTTGGCGCCGAAGGGACCCGTGGGCTCATAGGAATCCGCGAACTCGTGCACCAGGTTGGGCATGTCGCGCATGGACGCCAGCCGGTAGTCGCTGAAGTTGGGATTGACCGGGCGGCCTTCCTCCATGCGGATGCCTTCGATGAGCGCGTATCCCAGCCCCTGGGCGATGGAGCCTTCCACCTGCCCCTCGGCGCCGATGGGAAAGATCACCGTGCCGCAGTCCGACGCCACCGCGTACTGGATCACCGTTACCCGGCCGGTATCCGGGTCCACCTCCACCTCCGCCGCCTGGCAGCCGAAGTTGTAGGCGCCGGACTCGTTGCCGAAGCGCTCGCCGTCCTGGCTCACCGAGTCGGCGTCGAAGCTGCCGGACGCCACGATGGGAGCGCCGCCGCGCCGGAACTGCCGCCCCCGCACCACGTCCGCCACGCTGATGGAGCGCTGCTCCGCGCCCTGCACGAAAATGAAACCGTCTCGGGACACCAGGTCCGAGGGGTCGGCCTCCAGCATCTCGGAGGCGGTCTCGAACAGCAGCTCCTTGACCTTGGTGGCGGCGTTCTTTACCGCGTTGCCGCCGACGTAGGTCAGCCGGCTGGCGTAGTTGCCGAGACAGAAGGTGGCGAGGTCGGTGTCGGCCTCGGAGATGGCCACGTCGGAGAAGGGGACGCCCAACTCCTCGGCGGCGATCTGGCACATGGCGGTCCAGTGCCCCTGGCCGGTCTCGCCCTCGCCGCTCAGGATGAACGCCTTGCCGTCCTCGTTCATCTTGATGGTGGCCGAGCTGCCGTCGTAGTCGCCGAAGTGACGCTTGCCGCTCACGTGCACGGTGCAGCCCATGCCCAGCCCGCGGTTGGGCTTGCGGTTGGCCCGCTTCTCCTTCCAGCCGATCATCCGCTCGGTGCGGTCGACGCACTGCGTGAGTTCGCAGCTTATGACCCGGTTGCCGTGGGGCGAGACGTAGCCGGGATGGGCGGCGTTGAGCCGCGCCACGTCGAACGGGTCCATGCCCAGTTCGTCCGCGGCGATGTCCATCATCTGCTCCACGGAAAACTCCGCGGACGGGTTGCCGAAACCGCGGAACGCTCCCGTGGGGATCTTGTTGGTGTAGACGAGGTAGGCCTCGGAGCGGACGTCGGAGTACTGGTAGCAGGTGTCGTGCCGCAGCGCGGCTACTCCGGTGATGGCCGGCGCCTTGCCGCTGTAGGCGCCGTTGTCGGCGATGATCCTCATGTGCTTGGCGCGGATCCGGCCGTCGCGCTTGAAGCCCATGCGCACCCAGACCTTCATGTTGACCCGGGGCCGGCTGCCGGCCAGGAACTCCTCTTCCCGAGTGTTGATGATCTTCACCGGGCGTCGTGCCTTGCGGGCCAGAATCGCGTTCACCACCGCGTTGTTGTCGTCGCAGGACTTGCCGCCGAAGCCTCCGCCCACCGCGGTCTGGATGACCCGCACGTCGGCCTCCCGCACGCCCAGGGCGGAGGCGATGCGCATACGGGCCATGAATAGCGTCTGGGTGTTCATGTAGACGGTGTACTTGCCGCTGGCCGAGTAGTCGGCGACGCTGCCGATGGTCTCGATGGCCGAGTGCCACTGCGGCACGCTCTCGAAGGTGTCCTCGATTACCAGATCCGAGTCCTTGAAAGCCGCGTCCACGTCGCCGCGCTCGACGTCGATGGTGAGTGCAACGTTGTTCTCCTTCTCCTCATGAATGAGCGGGGCGCCGTCCTGCATGGCCTCTTCCGCGTCGAACACCGCGGGCAGCTCCTCCCAGTCCACCTCGATCAGGTCCAGCGCCTCCTCCGCGGTGTCGCGGTCGATGGCCGCCACTGCCGCCACCTCCTCGCCCACGTACCGGGCCTTGCCCACGGACAGGGGATACTGGTCCGGAAAGAATACGCCCCATCCTTTCTTCAAGGTGTCCTCGGCGGTGACCACGGCCTTGACGCCGCGAAGCTTCTCTGCGCGGCCGGTGTCGATGTTGAGGATGCGGGCGTGCGGGAAGGGGCTCCTCAGGATCCGGCCGGTCAACATTCCCGGCAGGAAGACGTCGGCCACGTAGGCCGCGCTTCCCATCACCTTGTCGTAGCCCTCGAAGCGGTCGACTTTCTGTCCCAGCACCGCGAACTTTTCGGCCTTGCTCATGTCTCCCCCATAAAGGCAGCCGTCCTTCGTTCCTAGTCGGAGGCGTCGCTCTTGTAGGTGTCCGATTGGTAAAGGCTCTGGATCCTGGCCTGACGGCCGGCCTCGTCGGATTTCCCTGCTTCCACCTTGCCTTCCACCACGGCCATGACCGATTCGAGGATCTTGTAGTAGCCCGTGCAGCGGCACAGATTGGCCGACATCCATTCCTTGACCTGGTCGGTGGTGGGGTTGGGATTGTGGTCCAGCAACGCCTTCGCGGCCATGATCTGGCCGGGAGTGCAGATGCCGCACTGAAGCCCGCCGTACTGCACGAAGGAGCGCTGGAGCGGGTGCAGCTCGCCGTCGCGGGCCAGTCCTTCGATGGTCTCGATCCGCTTGCCCTCGCAGGTGACGGCCAGCGTCAGGCAGGAACTCACGAGCCGGCCGTCGACGATGACGCTGCACGCCCCGCAGACGCCGATGCTGCAACCTTCCTTGGTGCCGGTGAGGCCCACGTCCTCGCGCAGGGCCTCCAGCAGCAGGCGGTTGGGCTCGATCTCGATATCGTGTTCCTCGCCGTTGACGTTCAGTACCATGTCTTTCTTCATCGTTGACCTCGAGCGGTTACGCCATGCGGGCGCGGGCGGGTTCGAAACCCGCCCTTACACCTCGGAGACGGCATCCGCCGAAGTGCGGATGCAAAGGCTCCCGTCACACCGACCGGCCGGAATGGGTCTTGCCCCATTCCAGGCGGATGGATTTAAGGGTCTGCCCCTCGCCCACGTTGACGCGCGTGCCCTTCAGCTTCTCGCCCACCTTCTCGTATTCGCCGGCGGCCGCCAGCCGTGCTTCCTCGTCCAGTTCATCGGGCCAGAGCCCCATCAGGTAGCCGTGCCACGGCTCCTTGAGCTGGAGCTCGGGCAACCCGAGCTCCTTCCAGATCTCCACCGCCCGGTCCATGTAGGGTTTCTTCGGCAGCGACAGCGGCGGCAGGTCGGCCTTGCGGGTGGCGTCGATCAGCAGCGCGGAGTCGGTGCTGTCGTAGCGGCTGGAAGGGTGGCTCACCACCATGCCGATGGGGGTGGCGCCGAAGGGCCGGTCGGGCACGATGGTGACGTCCCGGTGCGGCTGGCACCGGTGCGTGATGGCCCAGGTCACGGCCACGGGATCACTGGCGTTGATATCCTCGTCCACCGTTACGATGAACTTCCCCACCCGGTCGCCGTACTGCAGGATGGCGTCCATGACCCGCCGGGGCTCGCCGTCGTCCTTCTTCTTCATCCGCACGGCGACGTACGGCCTCATGTTCACCAGGTCTTCCATCATGTACACCTCCTGCACCGACTCGAAGCCCTTGCGGCTCAGGTAGCGGTGCACCAGGGTGCTCATGCCCATGGCCTTGATCTTCGAGCTTTCGCTGGGCGTCACCTGGCTGATGATGGAGACCCAGATGGGGTCCTTCCGGTGCATGACGCACGTCAGCTCCATCACCGGGCCGATGGTCCTGGGGTCGACGTAGCCCATGGATTCGCCGAAGGGGCCTTCCTCCTCCAGGTAGTGGGTGGGGATGATGCCCTCGAAGACCACCTCGGAGGTGGCAGGCACTTCCAGGTCCACGGTCTGGCACTTGACGAGCTGGACGGGAGTCCGCGCCAGCCCGCCGGCCAGGGCCAGCTCGTCCATGTCCGGCGGCACCTTCTGGGTGGCTGTGTACGAGGCCGCCGGCACCGTGCCCACGGCGATGGCCACCTCCAGCGGGATGCCCCGCTCCCGGCACTTCTCCCAGTGGGCCGACAGGTCCTGGGGCGTGCCCGAGTTGGCGCCGCACCTCAGGGGGGACTTGACCAATCCGCGGTAGTTGCCGACGTTGCGCGCGCCGGTCTCCGGGTCCTTGCTGATCCAGTGTCCTCCGGTAATGTAGGGTCCGTTGTCGAACCCGGGCGTCGAGACGGGGATGGGGAACCGGGCGAATCCGCGGCTGGCCGCCAGGTCGTCGCCCTTGTGGATCACCTCCATCACCGGGCCGCGGGACACCATCTGCGGAGGGATGGGGTTCTCCATGGCTTCGAACCACCGGTCCGGGACCTCTTCCGGGCGGCACTGAAGGCCCATGCAATAGATGGCGGTGGACCCGGACAGCCCTCCCACGAGCACGGAGCCGTCGTAGTGACGGCCCTTGGAATCGGTTACGTTTTCAAATAGAAACGCCTTGCGATCCTCATCCTCAAGCCCTCGGAATTGCAGCCGAACCAGGGGTTGCAACTCCGTGTCCTTGTTGACTTCACGGGTGATGCGAATGAGCTTCCCGGCATCCTCCAGCACGGCGAGGAACTCGCGGAGATCCTCGTAGGGTCCTTGGTTCTTCATGGTCTCAGGATGTAAGCGTTTTTGGCTACTTGCGCAACCCTGCGCGCGGGTTCGTCCGCGCGGGGCCGCGGCGTTTTGCAAATCCCACGGCGTGACGTAAGATTGGATGCGCATGCCTCTTTGCATCACCAACACCCTGAGCGGCAGGAAAGAGCCGTTCGTCCCACTGAAACAGGGCGCCGTCACCATGTACGTGTGCGGCGTCACCGTCTACGACCAGTGCCATATCGGCCACGCCCGCGCCTTGTTGACGTTCGACGTGATCTACCGGTACCTGCGCTTCCTCGGTCTCGACTGCCGCTTCGTCCGGAATTTTACCGACGTGGACGACAAGATCATCAACCGGGCTCACGAAGAGGACATCTCGCCGGCGGACCTGGCACAGCGGTACATCGACGAGTTCCACCGCGACGCCGCCGCCCTGGGATTGCTGGAGCCCACCCTGGAGCCGCGCGCCACCGAGCACATCCCGGAGATGATCGCGCTCATCTCCAGGCTTGTGGAAGGCGGCAAGGCCTACGAAGTCGCGGGCGACGTCTATTTTGCGGTGGAGAGCTTCGGCGACTACGGCAAGCTGTCGGGTCGGAGCCTCGAAGAGATGACGGCCGGGGCGAGGGTCGAGGTGGACGACCGCAAGCGGCACCCCATGGACTTCGCGCTATGGAAAACGGGCAAGGAGGGAGAGCCGTTCTGGGACAGTCCCTGGGGCAGGGGACGGCCGGGCTGGCATATCGAGTGCTCGGCCATGAGCACCAAATACCTCGGCCAACCTTTCGACATCCACGGAGGCGGACAGGACCTGGTCTTCCCTCACAACGAGAACGAGATTGCCCAGTCCGAATGCGCCGCGGGAGCGGCATTCGCGCGCTACTGGATACACAACGGTTTCGTCCGGTTGGCCAGGGAGAAGATGTCGAAGTCCACGGGGAACATCCTCAGCATCAAGGAGGTGCTGGAGCGCTACGATCCCGTGGCCCTGCGGCTCTACATGCTGACGACCCACTACCGAAACCCCATCGAGTTCTCCGAGGACGCCCTCACCGAGGCCCAGCGGAGCGTAGCCCGCATCTATGAGACCGCCAGCCGGGGAAACCGCATTCTCGGACCGTGCCGAAATGGCGCCGTGGACCCGGGTCCCATGGATGATTTCCGCGGGGAAATGGATGACGACTTCAACACATCGAGAGCCCTGGCAGTGGTGTTCGAGGAGGTCCGGGCCGTCAACCGGCTGCTGGACCGGGGGGAAACACGAGCGCTCGAAGCCAGGCGGAACGCGCTGCGGGCCATGACCGAGGCGCTCGGGCTCATGCAGACCCCTCCCGAACGGTTTCTCGAGGAGAAGCGGAGGGCGGGGCTCTTGCGCCGGGCGCTTTCCGAGGACGAGGTCCAGCGGCTGATCGAGGAGCGGAACCATGCGCGGAAGGTCAGGGACTGGGGCCGGGCCGATGACGTCCGGGATGCACTGAAGGAGAAAGGGATCATCTTGAAGGATGGTCCGTCCGGCACCACATGGGAGCTTTCGGAGTGAAGGCTCCGGGGGCGGCTGGGGGGTCCCGCGGCGGCCCTGCAAGCAGGTTCCCGGGAGCAAGGACTAGAGTGCAATGATTCGGCCGAACAGATTGACGGGCACGTGGGGTATCGTCTTCGTGGTGGTGATGCTGGTCGCGGCGGGGGTCTTCGTCTTCCGGCAGTTCGAATGGTACCCGCCCCGGATACAGGTGCACCTGGAAGGCTCCACCCTGGGCCGCGGTCCTTTCGTCGTCAGGGTCCATGATCCGGGCAAGGGGCTTGCCTACGTCTCGATCAAGCTGGTCACGGCCGGGGAATCCAGCCCGATCCATTTCAGCGAGTTCGAGTCGGCTCTCGCGTCCTCCGAGATTCCCGTGCAGCTCGACCCCGTGCAGCACAAGCTCAAGGACGGCCCCGGGGTCTTGACCGTCACGGCCGCCGACCGCTCCTACTGGAGTTTCTTCAGGGGCAACAAGGCCACTTTCGAGAAGAACGTCACCCTCGACTTCAGGCCTCCTTCGGTGCAGGTCATCGCCGGTGACCGCTACGTCACTCAGGGAGGCAGCGGCCTCGTGACGTACAAGGCTTCCCCGGACACGGCGCGAAGCGGGATCAAGATCGCCGGCTATTTCTTCCCCGCCTACAAGGGGCAGCTTGCGGACCGCGACGCGTACCTCGCGTTCTTCTCCCATCCGTACGATGTGCCGGCCAGTGAACGGGGGATGATCGTCGCGGAAGACCATGCCGGCAATACCCGGCAGTCGCCGCTCGCGTACACCGTGAGACCGATCCGGCACCGGTCGGTCAAAGTGCAGGTGTCGGATGACTTCATTCGAGACAAGATCGGACCTTTGCTGACGGAAGCGGGCGGGTATGGGGGAAGTCCCCGGGATCAATTCCTCAAGGTCAATCACGACCTCCGGCAGGTGAACGAGGAGACCATTCGGAAGGCCTGTCACGGTTCCGCGCCAAGGAAGCTGTGGAAGGGCCGCTTCGCCCAGCTTCCCAAGTCCGCGGTTCAGGCGAACTTTGCCGACCGTCGGTCCTACTTCTATCGAGACGAGAAGATCGACGAGGCGTGGCACCTCGGCTACGACCTGGCGGTGACCCGGCGCTATCCGGTGACCGCGGCCAACGACGGCATCGTGACGTTGGCCGGTGAGCTGGGCATTTACGGCCGGACCGTGATCATCGATCACGGTCTCGGGCTGTGCAGCCTGTACTCTCACTTGAGCTCGGTGGACGTGGCGTCGGGTGAGGCCGTCAGGAAGGGCGCGAGAATCGGCCGCACCGGCGAGACCGGCCTGGCCGTCGGCGATCACCTCCACTACGGCGTCTACATCCAGGGCGTGGCGGTGCTGCCCCTGGAGTGGTGGGATGCAAAGTGGATCAGGGACAACGTGACCGGCAAGCTGAGCCGCCCGAAGCAAAAGGAAGACTCGCCGGCAACGGGGACCCCGCCTCAGGCGTCCGGCGGTTGAACGTGAGGCTCAGGGTCGTGGCCGGGATTCTGTCCAGGGGCGACCGGTTCCTGGTCTGCCAGCGTCGGGGCGACGGCGCGTTCCCGTACAAGTGGGAGTTTCCGGGCGGCAAGATCGAAGCCGGCGAAGACCCGGGCGCAGCCCTCGGGAGGGAGCTCGGGGAGGAACTGGATATTGCGGTGCAGAGCGCCCGGGAGGTTTTCCGGCATGCTCACGTCTACCCCGGCGGAACCCGGGTGGAGCTGGCGTTCTTCGAGGTGCGAGCCTATGGTGGAGAGCCGCGGAACCGGGTGTTCCGGCGTATCGCCTGGGTGCCCGCGGGTGAACTCGAAGGGCTGGATTTTCTCGAAGGGGACTTGCCGCTGATACACGAGCTTCGGGACGGCGGCCTGGAAGGGCTGTCACAACGGAAAGGGTTGTCACCATGATCCTGGTATTGCAGCCGGAAGACATCGACGGGCTCATCACCATGAAGGAGGCCATCGGGCTGGTCCGGGAAGGCTTCGCCCAGTGGGGCCGAAACCCGGACATCAGCATGGTGCGGCACCGCACCCACATGCCCTCCAACGTGCGCGTGAGCGTCCACCAGGGGGGCTTGCCGGAGGTTGGGGTCACCGGCCTCATGACCCATTGCGAATGGACCAGGAACCCGGTCCGTGGTGAGCACTCCATCGAGGCCTTTCCCGTTCGCGGGCGGCCCACGCAGGTACTGTTCGACTCCGAGACCGGCGAGCTGCGCTGCATCATCATCGGCGAGCCGAGACCGCGGGAGCTGTCGCTGAGCGGCGTGTCCGCGCTGCGCACGGCCGCCAACAGCGCGGTGGGTACGGACGTTCTGGCCAGGCCGGACGCTTCCACGGTAGGCATGCTGGGGTCTCAGAACCAGGCCAAGTACCACCTGCTCGCGTTGCGGGAGGTCCGCGACCTGAGCAAGGTGAAGGTGTTCAGCCCGAACCCGGCGCACCGCAAGGAGTTTGCCGACGAGATGGGCGACCTGACCGGGATGGAGGTGGTCCCCGTGGACAGCGCCCGGGAGGCGGTGCGGGAGGTTGACATCGTCGTTGCCGCCACCAGCTCCAACGTCCCCGTGCTGGACGGTCAGTGGCTGGAGCCGGGGGTCCACCTGACCTCCATCGTGGTCAGCAACATCGGTCTCAAGCGCGGCGGTTTCGTCCCCAAGATGCGCCAGGAGCTGGATGACGAGAGCATGCGGCGGGCGGGGGTCATCGGGGTCAACTCCCGCGAGACCCTGCAGGTGGACCAGCCCGGCGACTTCATGGAGCGGCTGGAGAACGGGATCATTTCCTGGGACAAGATCGTCGAGGTCGGTGAGATCCTGAACGGCGCCCGAGCGGGACGCACGGACGCGAGCCAGATCACCCTGTTCAAGAACACCGGCGGCGTGGGCATCTCCGACGTGGCCATCGGCGGCAAGCTCTACCAGTTGGCCCGCGAGAAGGGCCTGGGCATCGAGTTGCCCATCGACGGCGCCGAATCGCGCGAACCCCTGTAAAGGGCCGGACGGAGGACCCTGCCATGACGCTTATCCTGAACAACGACGATGTCAAGCAGGTCCTGACCATGGATGTGACCATGGCGGCCCTGGAGAAGGCGTACGCCGAGTTGGTGGAACGGGAAGCCGTGTGCCGGCCGCGCATCGACTTGCAGGTGCCGACCCCGGACCCGGGGAAGATGTACCAGTGGGGCACCATGGAGGGAGGCTCCACGTCCGGATATTTCGCCATTCGGATGAAGTCGGACGTGGTCTACGAGCAGGAATACAATGGGGCGACGACGCAGGAGAAATACTGCGTGCGGCCGGGACGCTTCTGCGGTTTGATCCTGCTCACCAGCATCCACAACGGGGAGCCGCTGGCGTTGCTCAACGACGGCTATCTCCAGCACATGCGGGTGGGCGCTGATTCCGGTCTGGGGGCCAAGTACATGGCGAGGGAGGACGCCGCGGTGGTGGGCATGATCGGCTCGGGCGGCATGGCCCGCTCCCACATGGAGGCGTTCATGCAGGTCCGCGGCATCCGGCGGGTCCAGGTCTACAGCCCCACCAGGGCGAACCGGGAGCAGTATGCCAGGGAGATGACCGAGCAGTTCGACGTGGAAGCGGTCCCGTTGAGCGACCCGGATGCGGTATACAAGGGCGCCGATATCATCGCCGGCTGCACTGACTCCGCGGTGGACATCATCAAGGGAGCAGCGGTCGAGGAGGGCACCCACATCACCTCCATCGGCGGCCGCCCGGACGCGGAGACCTTCGACCGCATCGACGTGTCGCTGCGATTGGGCACCTCGCCGGCGCCCTGGGGGCTCGAGGACTTCGGCCTGCCCGACGAATACATTACCTACGCGGCTCGTCCGGAAGACGACGGTGGCTTCCGGATGAAGCGCAAGCGCCGCCGCGCCCACGGCGTCCAGGGCGGAGACAAGAACGTGATGCTGGCAGACCTGCTCTCGGGCAGGCGGAACGGGCGGACGTCAGCGGCGCAGATCACCTACTCGGAGCGGGGCAACGTTCAGGGCGCGCAGTTCTATTCGGTGGCCGGAAAGGTCTACGAGCTGGCCAGGGAGCAGGGTCTGGGGAAGGAGATTCCCACGGAATGGCTGCTCCAGGACATCAGGGACTAAAGGTACATCGCCATGCTTATCTTGAACAACGACGAGATCGAGACGCTGCTCTCGATGGATTCCTGCATCGAGGTGCTCGAGAAGGCCTACCGGCAGCTCTCCAACGGCGAGGCGGTGAACCGTCCGCGCACCGATCTCTACCTGCCTTTTCCGGAGACCTCGGGGGTGTACGCTTTCAAGTCCATGGAGGCGGGCCTGTTCGATCCCAAGGTGGTGGCCCTGCGCCTGAACTCCGACGTAATCCGCTGGGAAGACCGCGGCGGCCGCATCGTCAAGGACAAGATCCCCAAGGCCCCCGGCGGCAAATGGGTGGGCCTTGTGCTGCTGTTCTCGGCCGAGACCGGGGAGCCCCTGGCGATCTTCCCGGACGGGGTGATCCAGGCCTTTCGCGTGGCCGCCTCCAGCGCCCTGGCCGCCGGGTATCTGGCCCGGCCGGACGTGACCCATCTCGGAATCTTCGGTTCCGGCTGGCAGGCCCGCGCCCATGCCGAGGCCTTTTGCAAAGTGCGGACCTTTGAGAAAGTCCTGGTGTTCAGTCCCACCAAGGCGAACCGCGAGTCGTTCGCCGAAGAGATGGCGGCGCGGGTCGGCGTTCCCGTGGAACCCTGCGCGGATGCCGCGGAGGCGGCGGAGAAGGCCCAGGTGTTGGTGGCGGCGACCAACGCCATCACGCGCGTGATCCCGCCGGAATGGGTGAAGCCCGGCGTGCATTTCACCTGCGTGAAGACCTCCGAGCTCGGCGACGACACCATCGCGCGAGCCGACCGGGTCGTCATCCATACGCGCAGGATCGCGCCCGAGAACTACATCGCCGGCATGGGGGACGAGAAAGTGGAGGCCCACGACCCCATCGAGTTCCTCACCGCCGCGGACAAGCAGGCGGTGAGGCGGCCCGAGGCGCCGCCGTGGATCGACGCTCCGGAACTGAAGGACGTGGTGGCGGGGAAGGTGGCTGGGCGGACCCGGCCGGACGAGTCAACCTGCTTCGTCAACAACATCGGGCTCGGGGTCCAGTTCGCCGCGGTCGGAAGCGCCGTCTACGAGGACGCGAAGGCCAAGGGCATGGGGCGGGAGATCCCGACCGAGTGGTTTCTGGAGTCCGTGCACCCGTAACGTGGGCGGGCTTGGACCCGCCCACGCCCGCACCGGCGGCGGCAGACCCAGGCCCTTACCCTTTCCAGTGACGGGCCACATCCGTCACCGAGACCTTGCGCCCGCCGTTGCGTATCTGGTACAGCATCCGGCCGGTTACTTCGAGACAGCTCAAGGCGTTGCCGTAGACAAGCCCGGTATCGAGGCCGATCTTGTAGGGGAGATCGAAGAACACCTCTTTCATGGGGGTGTGGCCGAACAGGACCGTCCGGGGCAAGGCGTGCGGTTTCACGATGAACTCGTGCCGGATCCAGATCAATTCCTCGCCGATCTGCTCGTCCCATGCTCGCTCCGGGTTGATGCCGGCGTGCACGCACAGGAAGCCGTCAACGAAATACCACGGTTCCAGCCTCATGAAGAACTCGACGTGTTCCGGCGGCAGCGCTGCCACCAGACGTTGACCGTCCGCGGCGGCAGGGGACGCCGTCGGAGCGGCGACGCCGTAGCTCGCCAGTGTGGCAACCCCGCCGTTCAGGAGAAACGCGTCACCGTGGTGTCCCGAAAGCGCCATGAACGACAGCATCATGTCTTCGTGGTTGCCTCGCAGGAACACGGTTGTCTGCTCGCCCCGCTTGCGAAGTTCCAGGAGGTAGTCGATCACGCCCTTCGAGTCGGGTCCGCGGTCGATGTAGTCGCCGAGGAAGACGACGGTGTCCCCTCGCTCCAGTGGCAACGACTCCACGAGCGAGGCCAGTTCGGGCAGACATCCGTGCACGTCACCGATTACGTAGCATTTCATCCTGTCCTTGACCCCCGAGGCCGGCTTTGGCTATCGTGCCATGCGGTCATGAAGTTCCGAAGCCTGTATCTGAACCCCTATTTCGTGGTTGGCGTGGTGCTGGTTTTGCTGGGCGCCGGAAACTGGATCGTCGGGGCGGTCCAGGTGGCGCACTACCGTGCGTTGGTGGCCGCCGGCTCGAAGACGGGCCTGGAAGAAAGCTACCGGAGTTTTCGGGAGTTGACACCGAGGAAGAACCGGGAGGTCCTCAGTCGGATACGTGAGGAGCGGGAAAAGTATGACGCCGCCCGGGTGAAGGTGGACTTCTTCCATGTGGTGCTGAAAGGCGGCTTGTTGCTCTTCCTGGTTGGGTTGGTCCTTGCCGTTTCGGTCCTCTTCAAGGTGTTCCGCCAGGACGCGTCAACGGAGCACAGAAAGCCGACCCCGGACGAGACTCACCTGGACGGCTTCGACTTCTGATACTTCCGATAGTCGTAACCCGTGGCCATGGACAGGAGCAGGTCCTCCATCCCGCCGTCCTTCTCCCGCCTCAGGATCAGCAGCCGTTCGAAGAAGTCGATGAAGGTCTTTTGAATTCGCTGCCGTTCCCCGTTCTTGCGCAGATAGAAGTCATGCAGGCTGATGACGGCCGTCCGCAGGGCCGAGAATCGAAGCTCGTTGGGGAAGGAGTCCCACTCGGGCAGCGACAAGGGCCGAAGGCTCTCGTAGCCGGCGATCAACTCCTCGAACCGGTCCAGGTGGTAACGTCCTTCGTAGTAACAGAGGGCATTGACCGTGGTTGCGAGGTCGCAGATGAACTTTCCGCGGCAGGCCCGGTCGAAGTCCATGATCCCCACCAGGCGGGCGCCCTTGAACTTCATGCTTTCCCAGGAAAGGTTCCCGTGAATGATGCCCTTGGGCAGGTTGTTGTCCAGATAGCCTTCCAGGTAGTTGACCTCGTCGTCCAGGACCCGAACGATGGTCTTGAGATGCGCCGGCAGGTTTTTCCGCACCTCCTGATACAACGCCGCCACCCTGGTAAAGGAGAAGCGGTTTTCCACCCCCTTCTTGTACCCCCTGCCAATGAGGTGGAGATCGGCGAGCACGTGCCCCGAGGCGGCGAGCTGTCCACGGGTAAGGTTGCCCACCGGCACCTCGACTCCGTCGATGTTGCGACTGGCCGAGATGAACCTGCCGTCCGTGTGAAGGTAGTGCTGCCCGCCGCGGCTCTTCAGGGGCTGAAGACACTGAAAACCGTGACGCCTCAGGAACAGCAGCAGCTCGATGTCATGCTTGACCTCGCTCTCGCTCTTGATCCCTTCAATGGACACGACGAACTTGCCCCGCTTGGTCTCCAGGATGAAGAACGAATTGGCGGATTCCCGATGGAGTCCGGCGGCGGAGAAAAACTCGCCGAGGGAGAACTCCTCGGCTATGTCGGCAAGTTCCGTGGCCTTGGGTTGAGAGAGGATGTTGGCGGCGAATGCCTTTTCGGTGAGTTTCGCTTCTGTAGACAGCATGTCGATCTCCATATTACTCACGTGGGGAACTATTTGTCAATTTTTTGCCAGCCTGTGGATAACTGTGCATGTAGAGCTGTTCCATGTATGTAGATGTCCCTTTGCTGGCGCCATGTGTGGAAGCAGCAACTTTTGTGCCAGCGGCCAACTTGTCGATTTTTCAACGACTTGCGGCGTCGTGATCGACAATATCGTCGTCGACCCCGTAGGGATGTGGAAACTTCCATATAAATATCAGCAGGTTATGGCGTTCGACATTTCCGTCGAGCCCGAAGTCCCAACGACGCGTGCCGATCAGCTTCCCCGTGTTGAAGTTTCCTTGCCGTGGCTATAGGATTGGGGCCGTGGGTACGGTCCGACAGTCGGGTGTGGCGGGTAATGGTTGAAGACGACCCCAAGGGTGAGGTCCCGGAGGGGAACACCGACCGGCTTGCAGCCGAAGAGCAGCCGGACTTGTACTACCATGGCATCATCCGGCGACTTTCGCACCGGAAGGGCACAGGGGTGGTTCGCACCGCCAGCGGCAAGGATGTCAGGTTCTCGTATCAGATGGTCCTGATGTCAGGTCCGGTGCGCTCGCCGAAGGGCCTCCGGGAGGGGATGGTGGTGGGTTACGACCTGGGTTGGGGCGGCCAGGGTCTCCAGGTGACGAAGATAAAGACCTATCCCCACATGGGCCGCGAGCGTCCGGCCGCCCTGGAGCAGCCCCCTCCGTCGACCACCGCGGACAAGTCCCAGGGGTGATGCCGGCAGCCGTTCCTCCGCACGCCGAGGCGGTTCACAAAGGCAGCAGCGTCAAGGCGAGGATCTGGCTGGACAGAAGCTCTCCCACGAAGACACCGAGCAAGGCGATGTAGAAGAGCCCCGTCGCCGCCATGGTGTTCTTGAAGTCGGACAACGTCTTCCAGATCATGTATGACAGCAGCAGCGGACCGAGCTGCGCCACGAGGAAGCGGGAAGCCAGCAGCACGAGGTGGTCGCTGAAGAGACGTTCGAGCGCCGCCGCGGTCGCACCGGTGCCCAGCAGATAGAGCAGGGCCGCCGCAACCAGTTGCAGGACGGTCTGAATGACCAGCATGGCCACGAAGAACCGGAACACCCGGAAGAACGGCTCAAGGCTCTGGCCCGTTTCGATGAGGTACCAGTGGCCGATCAGCATGCCCACGGTGACCGCCCCCAGCAACAGCGAGGAAACGATGAAGCTCAGGGGAAGGACCACCGCCTCCACCGGCCCGAGTTCCGTTGGCGTGAAGCCGAACGACGCGACCGCCAGACCGAACAGTCCGATGAGGATCGCGGTCGAGAAAAAACGCGCCCTCAGGAAAGCCCGCTCGCCCCAGAGTGTGATGAAGTACAGTGTCAGAAAGAGCGTAAAACCCGCCAGCAGGCAGATCTCTGTGATCTTCCCCCAACCCTGTCTTTCGGGGAGGAGGTCAAGGTAACCCCAGACCGCCAGCACCGCGGCCAGCACCAGTACGCCGGCCGTGGATTTGTAGAAGCCACGCTCCAGGTCGTTGAAGGGGGTGACCGACAGGCCCACGAGCCCGCCCACGGACAACTGGTAGAGAAACATCACGAAGGCCGCGCCGTAAGGGTTCACCGGATCAAGGACTCTTATCGGGGTCTGGTGGCGACCTGAAGGCAGATCGCGCCCCGGAGGTATCGCACGGTGCGTGTGTCAACGAAACCGGCGGATGCGATGGTGTCGGCCACCTTCTCGGGCGAGACGAACGCCCTTACCGAGTCGGACAGGTACCGGTAGGCCGCGGGATCGCCGCTCACGACGCCGCCGATCCAGGGCATGAGCCTTCCGAAGTAAAACCAGTAGAGTCGCGAAAAAACGCCTTGGGGCGGCGGGAACATGTCCAGCGAAACCATTCGCCCGCCCGGTTTCAGCACCCGGTACGATTCGCGAAAGAACGATCCCAGGTCGCCGACGTTGCGCAACACGAAAGCACTCATGACCGCGTCGAAGGATTCGCTGCGCACGGGCGCGGCCAGGGCGTGGGCCAGAATGTAGGCCGCCCTGGCCGCATGGCCTGCCCGGGACGTCCGGTCTTTGGCATGCATGAGCATGGAACGTGAAAAGTCCAGGCCGACGACCCGCGAGCCGGGAGCGAGGAGCTTGCATGCATCCAGGGCCAGCGCACCCGTGCCGGTCCCCAGATCCAGAACGAGGGCCGGCCGGCCGGCAACCCCGAGGGCGCGGATGGCCTTGCGACGCCATCGCGAGTCCAACCGGAAGCTGATGATCCGGTTGAGCAGGTCGTAACGCCATGCAATCCGGTCGAAGAGGTTCCTGACCAGGGTGTCGTGAGGGGCGGACATGGGCCGGTCACGGAGCGTGCGGGCATTGAACGGTCTATCGGTCTCGGTCCGTAAGCAGGCGTCCCAGGGCCTTGAGGCCCTCTCGCGCCGGGGAAACCGGCAGCTTGTCGATTTCCCGGGATGCCTCGGCCGCGTACTTGCGGGAGAAACTCCTGGCGCGTTCGATGAGCATGCCGTTTCCCATGGCGTCCAGCGCCCGCTGGATGTCGTTTTTCGTGGGGGTTTGCGATTGAAAGACCCGGGCAACCGTCTGGTGCCCGTCCAGCAGAGACAGGACGATGGGCAGGGAAGGGTTGCCGTCGCGAAGATCCATGCCCGTGGATTTCCCGAGCAGGTCGCGTCTGCCGACGACGTCGAGCACGTCGTCCATCATCTGAAAGGCGATGCCCAGGTTGAGCCCGAAGTTCGCCGCCACCTCCACCTGCTCGGAAGACGCCCCCGCGACGTAGGCGCCGAGCCTGGCCCCGGTCTGAAAGAGCGAGGCGGTCTTGCGCTCGACGATCCGGATGTAGTCCTGGACGGTCACCGTGCAATTGCGGTTGAAGGAGCCCTGGAGGACCTCGCCCTCGGTCAGGCTGGTGCATGCGTCCGCCGTCCACTGGACCACGGTCTCGTCGAACTTGCCCGCGAACTCGAAGGCCTTGATGAAAAGGAAGTCCCCGGTGACCAGCGTGCGGGTGAGTCCGTAACGCTTGTAGGCGGATTCCTTCCCACGTCTGAACTCCGCGCCGTCGATGATGTCGTCGTGGAGCAGGGTGGCCGCGTGGATCAGCTCCATGGCCGTGGCGATGTCCACCACGTCCTCTTCCCGCTCACCGTCGAAAGCATTGAAGGTGAGGAGCGTGATCGCCGGCCGGATGCGCTTGCCGCCGCCCTTGATCAGGCGCGAGGCGATCTCGGTGATCTCGTACTCTTTGGAGCGGGTGCAGTCCACCAGCCTTTGCTCCACCAACCGCAGTTGGCCGGCCACAAAGCTGAATGGGTCCACCCGATCGCAGAGGAACTCTTCAGCAACATCCGTCAGGACGTCCCGAGGATTTCTCTCGTGGTGTTGCTGGGGCAGAAGTGACTCCGTTCAGGCTGGTGTTGGAGAACAGATGGCACAAATAACCGGGTAGGTCAAGGTGAGTGGTCGCGGGACAAGGCCAAAAGGGGGGCCGGAAAGGGAACTGCAAGGTAGCTGTGACGGGGGGTGGTGCGAAAGGGGGGAATTGAACCCCCACGGGATTGCTCCCACAGGATCCTGAATCCTGCGCGTCTACCAAATTCCGCCACTTTCGCACGAACCGGAGAGTGTTTATATGTATCAACGGCGGCGGCATTGTCAAGCTCGTCGGACGGTACATTGTCTGCTACTATGGGATTTCAGCGATATGGCCAGCATACTGATTATCGCGAGTCATCCGATCCTGCGCGAGGCTTTGCGGCGATTCCTGTTTCCGGAGCACCGGACCGCGGCGCGGGATCGCTGGTCCGTGCCGGCCGATCTCGAGCACCACGACCTGGTTATCGTGGACCGCGACACCCTGGAGGACGCGGACGGGCTCCTTCAGGCGCTTCAGCGCCTCGATATGCCCAGCGTCTGGCTTCACCAGGGACTGCCTCCCTCGCTCCGGCCTGCCCGACTCACCGCAACGGTGGCCAAGCCGCTCGAAGGACCTGCCCTCGAAGCCGCGCTGCAATCCGTCCTGCGGACGACGTCCACGCCGGAAACACGGCCGGGAACCGAGCCGCCGTCAGATGAGCCATCAGGGGCCGAACCCGAGGCAGACCCGCCTCCGGGCAGCGAGATCATCGAGTTGACCGAGGTCATGGAGGAATACGGTTCCCAGGAGCCGGACGACGAGACGTAGGGACGGGTTTAGAACCCGCGCGTGTCCGGCGCCGCACGAGGTGCGGCAACGCGGAGGATACACAAACTAGCTGAGAGAAAACCGAGAGAAAGGTTTCATGCCTAGAGAAATCGCCAAGTCGTACAGTCATCAGGAGGTGGAGAGCAAGTGGTACGCACGCTGGGCGGAGGCGGCGCACTTCACCCCTTCGAGTCCCGGCGCGCCGTCGTTCTCCATGGTCATTCCGCCGCCCAACGTGACCGGGTCCCTCCATATGGGGCATGCCCTGAACAACACGCTTCAGGATGTCCTGTGCCGCTTCAGGCGCATGGACGGCCGCAACGTGCTGTGGGTGCCCGGAACCGATCACGCGGGCATTGCCACCCAGAACGTGGTGGAGCGGCAACTCGCCGCCGAGGGCCTGGACCGGACCGACCTGGGGCGGCAAGCGTTCATCGAGAAAGTCTGGAGCTGGCGCGAGCAGACCGGCCACACCATCCTGCGGCAACTGCGCGCCCTGGGCGTCTCCTGCGACTGGAGCCGCGAGCGGTTTACCATGGACGAGGGGCTTTCCCGGGCGGTGCGGGAGGCCTTCGTCCGCCTCTGGGAGGAGGGGCTGCTCTATCGCGCGGAACGGCTCATCAACTGGTGCCCGCGTTGCAAGACGGCGCTCGCAGACATCGAGGTGGTGCACGAGGAGGTGGACGGCCATCTTTGGCAGGTGCGTTATCCGCTGGTAGGGGATGGTGAGCTGGTGGTGGCGACGACCCGGCCCGAGACCATGCTGGGCGACACGGGCGTGGCCGTCCATCCGGACGACGAGCGTCACGCAGGCAGCATCGGCCGCCACGCGCGGCTGCCCATCGCGGGCCGGGAGATTCCGGTGGTCGCCGACACGTTCGTGGACCCGGAGTTTGGCACCGGTGCGGTCAAGATCACTCCCGGGCACGACTTCAACGACTTCGAGATTGGTCTGAGAAATAGCCTCGAAGTCATCAATATCCTTGACGATGACGCCGCGATCCGGCCCGAGGCTTTCGTCGGCAAAGATGGCCGGGCGCCTGCCTGGGTCGAGCGCTACGGCGGTCAGGACCGGTTCGCCGCGCGGGAACGGATCGTCGGGGAGCTCAAGGAACAGGGCCTGCTGGCGGCGGTCCAACCCTACCGTCACGCGGTGGGCAAGTGTTACCGCTGCCAGACGGTCATCGAGCCCTACCTCACACCCCAGTGGTTCGTGAAGGTCAAGCCGCTGGCGGACCCGGCCATGGAGGCGGTGCGCCGGGGCCGGACCCGGATCGTTCCGGAGACCTGGAAGAACTCGTACTTCGCGTGGATGGAGAACATCAAGGACTGGTGCGTCTCGCGGCAGATCTGGTGGGGCCATCAGATCCCGGCCTGGTATTGCACCGGTTGTAACGAGTCCCTGGACACGGACGGCAACCGGATCGCGTCCGGTTGCGTCCCGGTGGTGGGGAGGGCGGCACCGGAGCGGTGCGACACCTGCGGCGGCGCCCGGTTCGTGCAGGATCCCGACGTCCTGGATACCTGGTTCTCCTCCGCCTTGTGGCCGTTCTCCACCCTCGGCTGGCCCGACCGGACCGTCGACCTCCAGGCCTTCTATCCCACCGCCGCGCTGGTGACCGGCTTCGACATCCTGTTTTTCTGGGTCGCGCGGATGATGATGATGGGGCTCAGGTTCATGGACGAGGTACCGTTCCGGGACGTCTATATCCATGCCCTGGTGCGTGACCAGGAAGGACAGAAGATGTCCAAGTCCAAGGGCAACGTCATCGATCCGCTCATCATGGTGGACCGCTACGGCGCCGATCCGTTCCGCTTCACCCTGGTGGCCATGACGGCCATGGGGCGGGACGTGAAGCTCGCGGAGGAGCGGATCGCCGGCTACCAGCACTTCGTCAACAAGCTCTGGAACGCCTCCCGCTTCGTGTTGATGAACCTTGACGATGAGGTCTTGCGGGCGCGCCCGGTGGATGGGCCCGGGCGCGAGGACCTGGAGCTGGCGGACCGCTGGATCCTGTCGCGGTTGAGCGCCACCATCGAAAAGGCCAGGGAAGCCATCGAAGCGTACCGGTTCAACGACTACGCGCACCATCTCTACCGGTTCACCTGGCACGAGTTCTGCGACTGGTACATCGAGATGAGCAAGCTGCGGCTCAACCGCGGCGCCGGCTCCCACGCCGCTCAGGAAACCCTGCACACGGTCCTTCGGAACATCCTGTTGCTGCTGCATCCGTTGATGCCGTTCGTGACCGAGGAGCTCTGGCAGGCGGTGACGGCGCGAGATGCGGAGTCCTCCCGAGGCGATGACGTCATGGTCCAGCGCTATCCCGCGGCCGACGATTTCCCCACGGACCGGGACGCGGAGGACAGGGTCGAATTTCTGAGCGGCATCATCCGGGCGGTCAGAAATCTCCGTACCGAGATGAACGTCCCGCCTTCCAGGAAGGTGAGGGTCGTGCTGTTCGATACGGAGGAACGGCTGTCTTTCGTTCGCGCCTACGAGAGCATGGTGTGCACGCTGGCGCGGGCGGAACCCCTGGAATATCTTTCCCGGGGCGGCCGGCCGGAGAAGGTGGCCACGGCCATCGTCGATACCACCGAAGTATACGTCCCGCTGGACGGCGCGGTGGACCTGGAGGAGGAAAGCAGCCGGCTCCACCGGGCCCTGGGCAAGCTCGAGACCGAACTGGAGCGGGTGCGGAAGAAGCTCGGCAACGAGAACTTCACGGCCAGGGCCCGGGCCGAGGTCGTTGAACGGGAACGGGAGAAGGCCCAGGAAATGCAAGAGAAGATCGAAGCCCTCAACCGGAGCCTCGGGCGGATCCAGGAGTTGCAGGCCCAGTGACCGCGCGGGGCCGCTCCCCGGACCCGCGATGGAGGCGTCTCCGGCTCGTTCCGGTATCATGTTCTCCGCCAGGCAGCATACCGGCCCGGCTTTCCGCGAAGCGCTGACCGCCGACGGGGTTCTTCGGGACCTCGGGACGAAACGGCTGGGCAGCCGCATCGAGGTGTATCCGGAACTGGCGTCCACCAACCGGACGGCTCATGCCCTGGCCGAGGCGGGCGCGCCCGACGGCGCCATCGTCATCGCCGAATCCCAGACCCGGGGGCAGGGAAGGATGGGCCGCACGTGGGTTTCGCCTCCAAACCTCAACCTGTACATTTCATTTGTCCTGCGCCCCGGTCTCGATCCGGCGGAATCGGCGAAGACGACCCTGATGGCGGCGGTGGCGGTGGCGGACACCCTGAAGGATCACGTCCCTTGCACGCCCCGGATCAAGTGGCCCAACGACATCCTGCTGCGCGGCCGGAAGGTGGCCGGGATCCTCAGCGAGTTGATTTGCGAGCCCGCGCAGACGGTGTTCGTAATCGTCGGCATCGGGATCAACCTCAACTATCCGCGGACACGGATGTCCCCCGACATCCGCGAACGCGCCACCTCGGTGATGGAGGAGGCCGGCGCCCCGGTCGACCGGCTCCCCGTTACGCGATCCCTGGTGCGCAACATGGAGAGCCGCTATATCGAGTTCGAGGAGCGCGGGTTCGCGCCCATCGCCCGCAGTTGGAACGCGTACGCGCGTATGCAAGGATGCCGGGTTCGCGCCCGGACGTCGGAGGGGGAGTGGGTGGGGCGTGTCCGGGAGCTGGACGGGAACGGTTTCCTGGTCCTGGAGTGTGACGACGGCCGTACCGAGCGGGTGGTGAGCGGAGATGTTTTCCTGATGGAAGGAGCGCCGTAATGCTGCTGGCCGTCGACATCGGAAACAGCAACATGGTTCTGGGCGTTTACCGGGGCCGGGAACTGCTCACCCACTGGCGCCTGGTGACGCAGCCGGAACGCACGGTGGACGAATACGGCGCGCTCATCGATCATCTCGCCGCCGCCCAGGACATCGGCAGCGATGCCATCGACGCCATCATCGTGTCCTGCGTCGTTCCACCCATGGTGAGCATGATCGACGAGCTCGGGCGGAAGTTCTTCGGCGTCAGGCCGTTGCTGGTGGGGCCGGGTCTCAAGACCGGCATGCCGATCCTCTACGACAGCCCGCAGGACGTCGGTGCGGACCGGATCGCCAACGGCGTCGCCGCCTACGACCGGTTTCACGCTGCCTGCGTGGTCATCGACTTCGGCACCGCGACCACCTTCGACTGCGTGTCCGAGAGCGGGGAGTACCTGGGAGGCCTGATCGCGCCCGGCCTGACCATCGCCGTGGAGGCGCTGTTCCAGCGGGCCTCGAAGCTTCCCCGGGTGGAGGTATTGTGTCCGGCGAGCGTGATCGGCAAGTCCACGGTCCACTCGATCCAATCGGGCATCTACTATGGGTACGTCGGCCTGGTGGACGGCATCGTTCAGCGAATCGAGCGGGAAAACCGGATCAAGGCGAGAGTCGTGGCCACGGGGGGCGTGGCATCGCTCATCGCCCACGAATCCGCGGTTATCGAAGACGTGGACGAATTCTTGACGTTGGAAGGGTTACGGCTTATTTACGAGAAGAACGCGGCCCCGTCGCTGCGCAAACGGAGATCCTAGGGGAGGTTGATTCATGGCTGCAATCGAAGCTGGCCGGTTACGGAACGTCGGATTGCTGGGGCATCGGGGCGCGGGCAAGACGTCGCTGGGCGAGGCGATGTTGTTCGCGGCGGGCCGCACCAACCGGCTGGGCCGGGTGGAGGACGGGACCTCGGCGTTCGATTACGAACCCGAGGAGATCCACCGGCAGGTTTCCATTTCCACGGCCTTCCACTCTCTGGAATGGAAGAAGACCACCTGCGTCCTGGTGGACACGCCGGGCTTCGCCACCTTCCTGCCGGAGACGATCCATTCGCTGGCGGGATTCGGCGGCGCGGTCTTCGTGCTGCACGCCGGGGCCGGCCTGAGGGTAGAGACCGAGCGGCTCTGGGGGCATGCCGCGGACCGCGGGATCCCCCGCTTGTTCTTCGTCAACCGTATGGACCGGGAAGAGGCGGACCCGGTGGAAGCGGTGGATGCGATCACGGAGGGGCTCGGCATCAAGGGGATCCACGTGCAGCTTCCCATCGGCCATGGCGAGAGCTTTCGCGGCGTCGTTGACCTCATCCGCATGAAGGCGGTATGCGCGGACGGTAACGGCAAGGAGACCGAGCAGGACGTACCCGCGGAGCTTCAGGAACGGGCAGAGGAGATGAGAATCAATCTCATGGAGAACGTGGCCGAGACCCAGGATGCCTTGCTGGAAAAGTATCTCGAGGGCCAGGAACTGACCTCCGAGGAATTGTCCGAGGGCCTGCGCGAGGGGGTTTGCGCGGGTACGCTGTTTCCGGTCCTCTACGGCTCCGCGGGACAGGGGACAGGTATCGCGTCGCTGCTCGACGCCCTCGTGGAATGGCTGCCGTCACCGCTCGAAGAGCCGGAGGCGGAGGGGAAGAACCCGGTGACGGGTGAGGACGAGTCCCGCTCCAAGACCGCCGACGGTCCGCTCTCCGCGTTCGTATTCAAGACCATCGTGGATCCGTTCGCCGGACGCCTTTCCATCATGAGAGTGCTGTCGGGAACCTTGCGTGCCGACAGCACGGTCTACAACCCCGCCAAGGACGCCAAGGAAAGGATCACCCACCTGTTCCGGCCCGAGGGGGGCAAGCACGAGGAGGTGTCGGAGGCGGGTGTCGGCGAGATCGTGGCCGCGGCCAAGCTGAAGGACGTGGCTTCGGGAGACACGCTGTGCGACGAGTCGGCCCCCATCGAGTATCCCAGGCCGATGGAGTTCAGCCCGGCCATCTCCTTCGCGCTTTCTCCCAAGACGCGCGCGGACGAGGACAAGGTGCCGCAGGCCCTCCAGCGGATGATGGAGGAGGACCCCTCCATCCGCATGCACCGCGACGAGCAGACTCGCGAGTTCATCCTGTCGGGCACCGGGCAACTCCACATCGAGGTGGTGGTGGACAAGCTCAAGCGGAAGTACGGCGCGGAGGTGGAGTTGAAGGCGCCCAAGGTGCCCTACCGGGAAACCATCAAGGCGGCCGCCAACGCCCAGGGGAAATACAAGAAACAGTCCGGAGGCCGGGGCCAGTACGGGGACACCTGGCTCAAGCTCGAGCCTCTGGAGCGGGGCAAGGGCTTCGAGTTCGTGGACAAGATCGTCGGCGGCGCCATCCCGCGCAACTACATCCCCGCGGTGGAGAAGGGCATTGTCGAGACCATGGCCGGCGGCTATCTGGCCGGCTATCCGATCATGGACCTGCGCGCGACCCTCTACGACGGGTCGTTCCACGCGGTGGACTCGTCCGACATGGCTTTCAAGATCGCCGGCTCCATGGGCTTCAAGAACGCCATGGAGAACGCCAGGCCGGTGATCCTGGAACCGGTGATGTCCATGGAGATATCGGTGCCCGACGATTGCATGGGAGACGTCATCGGCGACCTGAACAGCCGGCGCGGCAAGGTGTTGGGCGTGGACGCCAAGGGCCACAGCCAGATCATCAAGGCGCAGGTGCCCATGGCGGAGGTGCTCCGGTACGCTTCGGACCTCCGCTCCATGACCAGCGGCAGGGGAGAGTTCCAGTCGGAGTTCTCGCACTACGAGGAGATGCCGCCGCACCTGATGGAGAAGGTGCAGGCCGAGGCAAAGGCCGCGGCCGCGGGCGACTAGTGTCCTGTCCCGCAAATAACGGTACAAGATGGAGAAGAGCTTCGAACAGTTGTCGGCGTCGCTGCTCTACTGCAACAAGTGCGGTCAGGCCATGCCGGTGCGCGAACGGCTGCTGCTGGTGCTGCCCGACGGCGACCTCTATGACTACAGTTGCCAGCGTTGCGGCAGCTCGGTGGGCTCCAAGACCGTGAGGTCTGAGCCGGAACTGCCGCCGGCCCTGCCGCGCATCGTGCGCGGGCTGTAGGGCACTCGGATCATGATCATCGATTTTCAAAGCCATATCTTCCCCGAGCGCTACATGGAGACCATGCGGGAGCGGGACGGGGCCGTGGTCCTGGAGCCGCCGGACCCCTACAGCGGCATGGCGTACCTCTACGACAAGACGCTGGCCTGCCGCATCAACACGGCGATCTTCAAGGGCCGCGACGTCGAGCAGCGGCTGGAGCACATGGACCGGCAGGGCGTGGACGTGCAGGTGGTGAGCATCCCGGCCCCCGGCGCCGACCGCTACGACCCGGACGACGCCGTAGCCATGGCCCGGGTGGCCAACGACGAGCTGGCGGCCATGTGCAAACGCCATCCGGATCGCTTCGTCGGTCTGGCGACATTGCCCACGTCGTCCATCGAGGCTTCGCTGGAGGAACTCGATCGCGCGGTCCGGGAGCTGGGGCTCCGCGGTTTCGGCTGCTTCACGAATCTCAACGGCCGGCCGCTGGACGACGAGGTCTTCTTTCCCATCTACGAGAAGCTCTCGGAGTACGATCTGCCGGTGTACCTCCACCCCACCGCGCCGCTGGCCACCGAGGCCGTCGGCCTGGATATCATGCCGGTCCTGATCTACGGCTGGGCCTTCGACAGCACCGTGGCCATGACCCGGCTGGTTTACGGTCGGGTCATGGAACGCTTCCCGAAACTGCCGTTCGTGGTGGCGGACGTGGGCGGTGTGCTGGCGTTCTTCGGGCAGCGCGCCATCAACATCTACACCGGACGGACCGACGAGATGCGCGAACGCTACGGCCTCCGGGAAAACCCGCTGGACTCGTTCCGGAGATTCTTCGTGGATACCGCGGATCATCCGGCCAATACGCTCAGGTGCGTGATGGACTTCTTCGGGCCGGAACAGATGGTATTCGGCACCAACTATCCCTATGGGCCGGAGGACGGCTGCGGCTTCATCGAGAACAGCCTCAAGGCCCTCGATGACCTGGGACTGGCGCCGGAGTCCAGGGACCGGATACTCGGCGGCAACGCCGCCCGGATCCTGCATCTCGAAGAACGCCCCGGCACGTCCTGACCCCAAGGAGATCTGTTGCCATGTCCCAGCCTGCACACGAAATCCGTTACGGCAAGGCGGCGCGCACGCTTGTCATGGGCACCCGGGGCGTCATTGCCGCCGGGCATCCGCTGGCGTCGGTGGCCGGCCTCAAGATCATGCAGCAGGGCGGCAATGCCGTGGACGCCGCGGTGGCTGCGGGGTTCGTCCTGGCGGTGGTCAAGCACGAAGCCTGCGGCCTCGGCGGCGACCTGTTCTCGCTGGTCTACATGAAGGACGAGGGGAAGGTGAGGGCGCTCAACGCCAGCGGGCCGGCTCCCGGCAACGCCACCATCGAGGCGTTCAAGAGCCGAGGACTCGACGCGGTTCCGACCTCCGGGCCCTTGAGCATCTCGGTTCCCGGCGCGGTGGACGGATGGCTGGAGCTCCACCGCCGGTACGGCACCGTCGACCTGGCCGATATCTGTGCCGACGCCGTCACTCTGGCCCGTGACGGTTTTCCGCTCTACTTGGCCCTGGCCGGTTCCATCGAGGCATGGGCGCCCTCGTGGCCCGACGTCCACCGATACTTTCGGGCGCCGCTGGAGGACCTGACACCCGGGCGGGTGCTGCGCCAACCGGAGCTGGCGAAGGTGTTGGAGTCCATCGTCGGCAACGGCCGGGATGGCTTCTACGGCGGCGACGTGGGCGCGCGGTTGTGTGCGGGCATCAGGGCCCAGGGCGGCCTGTTCGAGGAAACGGATCTGCAGGGCGGCTTCGCCGAGTGGATGGAGCCCCTGAGCACCGATTACCGCGGCTATCAACTCCTGGAGCAGCCGCCGGTGTCCCAGGGATTCATCGTCCTCACCATGATGAATCTGCTGGCGGGGTACGACTACAGGTCGCTGAGCCGGACCGAGCTGGCCCACGTCATGGTGGAGGCCAAGAAGATCGCTTTCGAGGACCGCATCCGGCATCTGGACGATCCACGCTTCGGCGATCCGGAGGTCCAGCGGCTTATCGGAAGGGAATACGCCGACCAGCGCCGGGGCGACATAACCGATAGCGCGGGCTCGGTGACCTCGTCCTACGCCGCGGCCGGCGCGGACACCACTTATCTGTGCGTGGCGGACGGAGACGGCAACGCGATCTCGCTCATCCAGAGCGTCTTCTCCGCCTTCGGGTCGCGCATCGTGCCCGGGGATACCGGCATCGTCATGAACAACCGCCTGTGCAGCGCCATGCTGGACGCCGGCAGCGCCAACGCCCTGCAGCCGGGCAAGCGGCCCGCGCACACCCTCAACTCCTACATGGTGTTCCACAACGGCGAGTTCCTGGCAGCGGGCGGCACTCCGGGGGCGGACGACCAGCCCCAGACCAACGTGCAGGTACTGCACAACCTGCTGGACCTGAAGATGGACCCCCAATGCGCGCTGGAAGCTCCCCGCTGGAGCCACGTGCCGGGCACCCCGCCCAACGTCGGGTATTCCCAGGCGTTGCGCCTGGAGCGGGGATTCCCGAACGAGGTGGTCGAGGGCCTGGCGGCCAAGGGCCACCCGGTGACGGTGGTGGAGCCGTGGTCCTTCGGCGGCGCCTCGCTCATCGCAAGGGATCCCCGGAACGGCACGCTGATGGCCGCCGCCGACCCGCGCCGGGACGGCTACGCCCTGGGCTGGTAGAACCAGAACGACGAGCCGTCAGCCCTGTTGTTGTCAACAAGCCTAATGGCCATCCGCGCAGTAACGGAGGGGGTTATGGCGCCGCAGGAGGCCGCGGCATTGCTGGACCTGGAGCAGGAAGAATTCGACGTCTTGGTTGACGTTGGTGTGCCGACGATTGAGCACGGACTTGGTATCCGTGGGGTATGAACCGGGTGGCCGCGCAAGCTGGCGACAACTACTTCAGTATTTCAAGCGAGGATCGCACGCCATCCAGTTGTCAATAGCAGTTGCATCACGGAGCGGTCCATCTCATTAGTTTGACATTGACACGCATTAGGGCAATGTTATCTCCTTACTGCCTAACCTCCACGGATCGGCATTATTGAGAGAGGACAGCGATGGCCAGCGTTTACGATGTCGCCGCCTATATCCTAGAAAAGCAGGGTGCAATGACCACCTGGAAGCTGCAGAAGTTGGTGTACTACAGCCAAGCGTGGTCGCTCGTTTGGGACGACGACGTGCTTTTCCCCGAAGAGATCGAGGCGTGGGCGAACGGGCCGGTGGTACGTGAACTCTACGATGCCCACCGCAGGAAGTACCGCATCGCATGCCTTAGGAAAGGGAACGCGGCCTCGTTGACTGAGAGTCAACGCGAGACCGTGGACGCCGTGCTTGACTTCTACGGCGACAAGTCGCCTCAGTGGCTAAGCGATCTCACGCACATGGAAGCGCCTTGGCAGTCGGCTCGCCGACACGTTCCTGAGGGCGTCCGCGGCGACGTCGTCATTCCGAAGGAAGACCTGGCCGAGTACTACGGCAGTTTATAGCGGCGGCCATGGCCCGCAATCCCGGGAAACGGCCGGATGCGCGTGCACTTCCTCCCGATCACAAACAGCCCCGCACGCCCCGTGACGGCGAACCGGCGCTGCATGACCGCGAGACAATCGTGTGGGCGTTCAGCATCGTGGATCAGGATGGACCTTGGGGTTGGCGTACCGCGGCCGCTCCGGCGTGGTGGGGAGAGATCCTGCCTAAGCTTCAGGGCTTCGAATCGATGACGTGGGCCGAGATTATGCAGGCCGCCGGCGGACGAGCGAGAGGCAACAACAGTCACTTCGTGCAGGTAGAAAGATTGACCAAGCAAGCAAAGCAGCGGCTTGTGGAGAGAAATCAGGACGACGTGTCGGAGCTATTCTCGCTTCGGCTGAGCGCAACGACTCGTATCTACGGAATCCGCGACCGGCGAGCCTTGAAACTGCTTTGGTACGATCGGTATCACGGCACGAACACGCAAGCGGTGTACCCGGTTCGGAAGCGTTAGCTCGTGACAGAGTGCTGGCCATCTCGACCTGACGGAGCACTAAAGGCGTGGTGGACCTGATGACCTCTCGGAATCGGATTTGTCTGACACCTACAACTATCCCGCCGAGAGCTAGTATTCCCGGATCGTATCGCCAAGTCGCAGGTGCTCCATCCCTCTGATCTCACCCAGCGGCGAGCAAGTCGAGCAACTCACGCAAGCGACGGAAGGACAAATGAGATGGCGACAACCGCAATCCGCAAGAACACGGCAGTCAAGGAGGCGATGACCAAGAGCCAGCTCCTGGAAGCCTTGTCCGAATCGACCGGGCTCCAAAGGAAGGACGTGGCCTCGGTGCTAGACCAGCTCGGAGTGGTCATCGAGCGTCACGTCAAGAGGCGCGCGGTGGGAACGTTCACGCTTCCCGGCCTGCTGAAGATCAAGGTAGTGCGCAAGCCAGCGACAAAGGCGCGCAAGATGATCTCGCCCTTCACCGGGCAGGAGATCACGGTGTCCGCGAAGCCCGCCTCACGGGCGGTGAAGGTTCAGCCCCTGAGCAGGCTGAAGCGTATGACGGAGTAGGCCCCGAGGCCAGCGGGATGGGAGCACGGTTGCGCCGTTCAGGCAGAGGGCGCTATCGCACCGAATCGGCGCATCGACGCCATGGGACGCCGGGAGATGCCAAGTTTGCGCAGCGGCGGTGGACACGCGGTGTTGACCATGTGTTGATTGTTCGTGAGCGAATCATCCGGTCTCTCAAGGAGAGCGTTTTACTCCTTTATTTTCAGCTATTTACAGGCGGAGGGCGGTAGGGCAAATCCTACACGGCCAAGTTTCAAACCTGCCCGTGTGGCGGAGAACGAAACCATGAGTCAGGATTTCCAGCATCGGACGCTTCGGGTCGGCGGCATCGAGACCCACTATCTGGAGGCGGGAGAGGGGCCTGACCTGGTGCTGCTCCACGGCGGCGAGTACGGCGCCTCGGCCGAGGCCACCTGGGGTCCCACCATCGGAAAGCTGGCGGAGACCTTTCGCGTGGTCTCCCCGGACATGCTGGGGTATGGCCGCACGGCCAAAATCTACAGCTTTTCCGATCCTTCAGGGTTCCGCATGACCCATCTTGCCCAGCTCATGGAGGTGGTGGGCGTGGGTGAGGCTTTCTTCGCCGGCAATTCCGCGGGCGGTGGCACGCTCCTGCGAAGCGCGGTGCGCAATCCGTCACCCTTGAAGATGAAGAAGATGGTGACGATCTGCGGTAACGCCGGGGTTTTCAAGAGCGAGTCCCAGGCCGACCTGGAGGAATACACCCCGAGCATGGAGAACATGCGCAAGCTCCTCAAGCTGCTGTTCCACGACGAGAAGTGGCTGACTCCGGAATGCGTGGAGGCGCGCTATGCCGACTCCATCGCGCCGGGGGCCTGGGAGGCATTGTCCGCGGCCCGCCTGAAGCGGCCGGGACTTGAGCGAGGCTCCACCATCGAGGCCTTCGTGCGCGGGCTTTCCGGCGTGGAGGTTCCGTTGCTCATCATGTCGTGCGACCACGACCCCCTCAATCAGCCCGACTGGGACGAGCGCCTGCAACGCATCGTACCCGGGTCCAGGGTGTACCGTTTCCGGGATTCCGCCCACGAGCCGCAGATCGAAGAGCGGGACACGTTCGTCGAGGTGGTGGCGGATTTTCTGCTGTCTTGACATCATGGGAGGGTGGAATTACCTTCGAAACAAGGGCCGGACGGGACGCGGACATGGTCATTTACGATCTCACTTGTGACAACAGCCACAGTTTCGAGGGATGGTTCTCCGGACCGGAGAACTATCAGGAGCAGTTGTCCCAAAACCGGATCGAGTGCCCCGTGTGCGGCTCCACGGCCATCACCAAGCTGCTTCATGCCTGCGCCGTGCACATGAAGAAGGAGGAGGCGCCGGTTCCCCGGGCGCGCCGGCCGACGCCCGCCATGCCCGGACCGGAGCAGCTCCGGGAAGCGTTGATCCGGGTCCATCACTACGTCCAAAACAACTTCGAGGACGTCGGCGCCCACTTTGCTGAAGAGGCTCGCCGCATACACGAGGGCGAAATCGACGAACGGCCCATCCACGGGACCGCTACCGCGGAAGAGCGCGAAGCCCTTGATGACGACAGTATCCCCTACATGACGCTGCCCAAGCCCGAGCTCGATAGTTGAGGGTTGATGGGTGCTGCTCTCGACCGTGTATCAACCATGTCAGAAGCGAACACAATGCCAGCCGCGATGAGAAGCGGCCTCCCGGTCTCCCTCGAAGACTTGATCCACGCCAGGTCCGTAGAAGACAATCGGCGAGAGTTCAAAGCGACGTGGAACCCTGCCACCCAGCCGGCAGTGGTACGCACGATTTGCGCCTTCGCGAACGATTTGTTGAATCTGAATGGCGGATACTTGATCTTGGGCATCGAAGAGGAGAACGGACACCCGATTCTTCCACCACGAGGCTTGGAGAACGCCAATATAGACCTGATGCAAAAGCAGATACTCGGTGAGTGTAAACGCATCAGTCCATCGTACCGCCCGTTGCTTTTTCCGATGCTCCACGAAGATCGATCGATTCTGGTGGTTTGGGCACCCGGTGGAGACAATCGACCATATGAAGCTCCGACGAGGAAGGGAGGCAGAGCCTATTACGTCCGAGAAGGGTCACAGACCGTCGAGGCACAAGGTTCTATGCGTTCTCAACTCTTCGAGCAAGCTGCGAAGATCCCATTTGATGATCGTATCAATCGATCCATAGGATTGGACGGCGTATCCGAAAGGCTGGTGACGGAGTTCTTGGTCGATGTCGGTAGTGATATTGGTCGTACCGTCCCGTTTAGCCGCGACGTCTATTCGAGGATGCAACTTACGTCTCCCTTGAATGCCCATGATGCGCCGAGGAACGTTACGCTCCTGTTCTTCATCAATGAGCCGGATCGGGTGTTTTCCGGGGCCAAGATCGAGGTCGTGCAGTTTGCCGATGACGCCGGAGGGAATCTCATCGAGGAGAAGACAATTCGGGGGCCGCTCCACCACCAGATTAGACAGACTCTGAGCTATCTGGAATCACTCGGTAGCACGGTCATCGAGAAGGTCCCGGGTAGAGCGGAAGTCGACCGGATGGTGACCTATCCATATGGGGCGATCCGTGAAGCCGTAGTGAACGCCGTATATCACCGATCCTACGAGAACGTCGAACCGACCAAGATCTATCTGTACCCGGATCGGATGGAGATCACTAGCTACCCTGGGCCGGTACAGGGAGTCGAATTGGAACATTTCGCCGGTGGCGGATCAGTCCCGGCGGTGCCGGCAAGGAACCGGCGAATAGGGGAATTCCTCAAGGAGTTGCGGCTTGCCGAATCCAGGGGTACCGGGATACCCAAGATACGCCGGCATATGAATGAAAGCGGGTCGCAGGAACCGCGCTTTGTTTTCGACAAGGGGCGTACCTACTTTCGTGTAACCCTACCCGTTCATCCTCGCTATCGGGTGATCCATGCGCTACGAGAGAGCGCCTTGATGTGGGCCACCGGAAAGCGTCATGAAGCTCTCAACCATCTGTTGCGCGCTGCGGACGACCAGCCTGGATCAGGCGCCGTCACCGGTCAGATAATCGAATACGCCGCGGCACTGGACGACCTTGATCTCGCCAAGGATGTCCTCGATCGTTTCGAGGCAGTGGGGAACCGGACCGAGATATCTCAACCTTACCTGCGTTATGTCACGATGCTGCTGAATAGCGGAGAGAACGAGGAAGCAAGGCGATGGTTGAGCCGCATTCCGATTGCAAGCGGGTACGAAGACCGTCTCGAAGCCGCTATTTTGAATAAGCGGGCACGGAACTACCGTGAAGCGCATCGCATATTCGAGAGCCTCTACACCGACGCTGGCGACGACCCCAAGGTAGTGCAGGAATTCGCCCAGACGAAACTTGCTCTCGCTCGTTCTTTCCGTCCTTTCGGTCACGACTTGGCAACCAAGAAGCAGCTGAATCGCCAGGCGTCGGAGCTCTTGCGCAGAGCGATACAGTTAACCGACGACCCGGTACGCAAGGCATGGTGCTGGTTCGATCTGGCGGGGACGCTGGATTGGCTTCGGGAGTCGAAGACTGATGTCGAACATGCATATCTGCAAGCGATTTCGTTGAAATCGGACGAAGACAGATTTCAAGAAAAGTACAAGGCTTGGCGTACCGGTCGGGACCGAACATAGCGCCCGTCCCGGGCGTCGTGGAAGGGTAGGGTAAGCGTTCGTTCGCGCGCTCACAGCTTGGCCTCGAAGGCCGATTGACAGCACGTCGGCTTGTCTGTTACCCCGTGCACCATGGACGCGCGCGAGATCCGGCATGTCATGGGGCATTTCGCCACCGGAGTGACCATCATCACTACCAAGGACAAGGCGGGGGTCCCCACCGGGATCACCGCCAACGCTTTTTCTTCCCTCTCCCTGGATCCGCCGCTGGTGCTGGTCTGCATCGACAAGAAGGCCAACTGCTACGATTGTTTCGAGGATACCGGCGTGTTTGCCGTCAACCTGCTCGGGGAACACCAGGAGCATTTGGCCAACCGCTTCGCCACCAAGGGCATCGAGAAGTTCCAGGACACCGCCTGGCACATGAGCGGCAACGACATCCCCCTGCTGGACCAGACCATCGGGTACATCGAGTGCACGGTCACTCAGGGCTACGACGGCGGCGATCACACCATCTATCTCGGTCGGGTCATCGACGCGCAGGCGGCAGGTGAACGGCCGCTGCTGTTCTTCAAGGGCAAGTATCAGCGACTCCCGGGAGCGGATTGAACCGTCTTTCAGGCGTTTCTTTTCGAGTGGTATGAGCAGGGCAGGTTGAACCAACCCCTGCACGGAGTGCTCGTCCAGCGTGGGCGTGTGAATGAACCGGACGGGACGTTACCGCAGTTGGATGGTCACGTTCCGGGCGCCGGGCTTCACGGGATTCTCTTCATAGACTCCCGTCGGCTCTCCGGGTTCACGCGTCAGGGGATCTCCGTCCCGGTCCAGCCGCGCGCTGAGATCCAGCGGTCCTTCAAAGGCCATACCCGGCATCATGACGTCGCCGGGACCCAGGGAGAAGGAGACCGGAAAGGTGGGCCCGACGACCCGCTTGACCGCGAGCGGAGGGCCGCCCTCGGCTCCGGCTGCCCTGGCGACGATGTAGAGGGTTGACCGTTCACCGGCGTCGGCCGTCCGCCCGGGCTCCAGCCGGACGCTTCCTTCGATACGCGGCCCCGCCGGCGCCTTGGGCGCTTCCTTCGGCGTTTGGCCGATCCGTGCGATGATGTCCCGGACGGCTTCCCGTTGATCTCCCGCCGGCAAAAGCTTCTGCAGCCGCTGAAGGTGCTCCCGGGCTCCGTCCGGGTCGCGTCCTTCCTGGTACAGGATCATGCCCTTGGCCCACAGGGCCAGGGGCAGGTTCGGGGTCCGCGACAGCGCCCGGTCCAGCGCGGCCAGGGCGGAGTCCGTGTGGCCGGCCTGGGCCAGCACCATACCCATGTAGGCGTTGGCGAGAGGGTGGCCGGGGTCCTGGCCCAGTACGGTCCGGAAGGCCGCGATGGCGGTCTTGAAGTCCTTCCGCTGAAAGGCCTCTTGCCCCCGGCGCAAGGCCGCGGCGGGTCCTTCCACGGCCTGCGAACGGCTGATGCCTCCCGGGCCGGTGCCGGTCAGGAAGTCGCCGGTGATGCTGTCCTCCGTCGAGGTGCGGGGCCGGAGGGACTGGCCCAGCAACAGTCCCAGGGTGACGCCGCCCACCAGCAGCACGGCGGCCCCCGCGGCCAGCACCCAGGTTCGTTTGCTTCCCTTGGAATCGGTGGTCTGGATCATCTCGGGCTCCGGGGACGCTGCCGCGCTTTCACGGGACTCTTCGAGCCCGCCCACGGCCTGACGTTCGTAGCGTTGTTTGAGGGCCTCGTAGTCGGCCGCGGACAGCTTGCCGGCCTGGTGGTCGAACTCAAGCTCCCGGAGGTCCTGGTAGACGCGGGTTTGTTCGTCGTCCGGCGGGTTCCGGCCGCGGCCCTCCGGGAAATCCTCACCGGCAACCTCGGCGCGGACCCGTTCCAGCAACTCCGGATCCAGGGGTCCCTCGGGTTCGTCACGGACACGCCCGCTCCATCGGCGCAGAAACCACGCCGCGAAGACAAGCCCGGCGAGCAGGACCGCGAAGGGCAGGACCCACAGGGTCAGGCTGAAGCCCTGGGCGGTCGGCGCCAGCAACACCCACTCGCCGTACTTGGAGACGAAATAGGCCCGGATCTCGTCGGGCGTCTTGCCGGCCGTGAGCTGCTCGCGCACGATGCCGCGCATCTGCACCGCCATCTCCGCCGGGGAGTCCGCCACCGACAGGTTCTGACACACGACGCAGCGAAGTTCCGAGGCGATGGCACGTACCCGGTCTTCCAGCGCCTCGTCCGCGTACACGTTGAAGCAAAAGATGAGGATCAGCGCCCAGGCTGCGGTACTGATTACGATTTTCATCGTATGGCCTGATGCTCGCCTCGTCCGCTGTCGGCACTGACGAGGTCGCGCCGGGCCTCCCGCAGCTTGGCCTCCAGCAGCGCCGGCGGAATCGCTCCCACGTGCTTGTAGGTGATCCGTCCGGTTGGGCTGATGAAGAAGGCTTCGGGAATGCCCCAGACGCCGTAGTCCACCGAGATCTTCCCCTCGGGATCCCGTCCGTTGGCAAAGGTGATGCCGAACTCGTCGATGAACTTCAGAGCGTCGGCTTTCTTGTCCTGGATGTTGATGCCGAGGAAGAGTACGTCCTCTCCCTGGCGTTTCCAGGCCGCCTCCAGGTCCCTCGCCTCATCCCGGCAGGGCAGGCACCAGGAGGCCCAGAAATCCAGCAGCAGGGTCTTGCCGCGAAGCTCGGACAGGCGCACCCGGTTACCGTCGAACAGCTCCATGGTAAAGTCGGGGGCAGTACGCCCCACCAGCGGCGAGGGGATATAGCGCGGGTCCTGGTAGAACCCGTAACCCAGCAGGATCACCAGCAGCCCCACCCCGGTGAGGGTGAACAGCAGTCTTCGCGCCGCGGGACTCAAGTGTCCGTCCGTGTGGCTCGCCCCAGGGGCAGGATGGTCATGAGCGTGCCGAGGGTGATGACCGCTCCGCCCAGCCAGATCCACAGCACCAGGGGCCGGATCAACACCTTGAGGGTGGCCTGGTTCTGCCCCAGGTCGCTGAATCCCGAAAGGATCAGGTACAGGTCCTCCTTGAGGGTGCTGCGGAAAACCGCCCGTCCGATGGGCGAGTCCTGCGCCGGGAAGAACTTCAGGGCCGGTGACAGGCGCGCCAGCGCGTGGCCGTTCTGCGAGACCTGGAACGTGCCCTCCACCCGGTAGTGGGTGGGTTGCTCGGAACCCTGCAACCCCTCGAACGCCACCCGGTAGGGTCCCACGCTGAGGGTCTCGCCGACGCTCAGGGTCGCTTCCCGCTCGATGCTGTAGGCCATGGAGCCGGCGATGCCCAACACCACCAGGACCACCCCGAGGTGCACCACGAAGCCGCCGTAGCGGCGCTGGTTGCGCCGGACCAGGGTGCCGAGCCCGCGCAACGGCCCCTCCCCGGCCTGCCGCCGCCGGGCGCGCAGGGAGAGAAGGGTGTCGAAGACCATGGTCCAGACCGCGAAGGCGCAGAGGGTGAACCCCAGGAGCGAAAGGAAGGAGCGGATGCCGCCGGCAAAAAGCCCCACGGCGACGGCCAGGGACGCGACCATGGGCCAGGTGAAGTTCCGCTTGAGGTTGTCCCATGAAGCCCGGCGCCAGGCAATGAGCGGACCCACTCCCATGAGGAAGACCAGAAGCAGGAACAGGGGCGCGGTCACGGCGTTGAAATAGGGTGCACCGACGCTCACCTGGACGCCGGCCACGGCCTGGGACAGCAGCGGAAAGACGGTGCCCAGGAAGATCGTGAACAGCGCGGACATGAACACGACGTTGTTCAGCACGAACGCCGATTCGCGGCTCACGGCGGAGTCGAGCTCCGGCTGTCCGCGCAGCCGGTCACTGCGCCAGGCCAGCAGCCCCAGCGACGAGATCAGGACGAACGCCAGGAAGGCGAGGAAGTAAAACCCCACGGGTCCGGACGAGAAGGCGTGGATGGACGACAGAATCCCGGAACGCGTGAGGAACGTGCCGAAGAGGGTGAGGCTGAAGGCGATGATGATCAGCAGCAGGTTCCAGGTCTTGAGCATGCCGCGGCGTTCCTGGACCTGCACCGAGTGCAGGAACGCGGTGGCCGGCAGCCAGGGCATGAAGGCGGCGTTTTCCACCGGGTCCCAGGCCCAGTAGCCGCCCCAGCCGAGGACGTGGTAGGACCACCACGCGCCGACGAGGTTGCCGAGGGTGAGAAAGAACCACGCCGTGATGGTCCAGCGCCGGGTGGCGACGATCCAGCTTTGGTCGAGCTTGCCGCGGATGAGCGCGGCCATGGCAAAGGCGAAGGGCACCGTGAGCCCCACGAACCCCGTGTACAGCAGCGGCGGGTGGCTCAGCATGTTGGCGTCTTCCAGCAGCGGGTTGAGCCCCCGGCCGTCGGCGGGAATGGGGAACTGGGCCTCGAAGGGATTGGAGGCAAAGGCGATGACCGCCAGGAAGAAGGCCGAGACGATGGAGAACACCATCAGCACCCAGGGCATGAACTCCTGCATGCGCCTGCGGTAACACCACGCCACCAGCGCCGAGAAGATGATGAGTATCCATTCCCACAACAGCAGCGACCCTTCCAGGGCGCCCCAGAGACCGGTGACGCGGTAGTAGACCGGGGTGTTCCGGGTGGTGTTGAGAGCCACGTACCGGATGGAGAAGTCGGTGGCCACCAGGGCGTAGATCAGCGCCCCCGCGGCAACGGTCACGAGCACGAACTGACCGGCGATGGCATAGCGGGCGGAGGCGTGGAAGCGCTCGTAGCCGGTGCGCGCATGCAGGATCGGGGCCGCGATTCCCCATGCCGCCAGCGCCAGCGCCAGGAGGACGGCGCTATGTCCCAGGGTTGCGGTCATGAGTGTCCTGGTCCACGAATACTTGCGCTACGCGCCCGTGGACCGAGCGGGAACGAAGCTCCGTTTCTTTGCCGGGTCTTCGCCTTCCGGGTGCGGGCTGTACTCCTCGGCATGCTTGGCCATGACCGTGGAAGCCTGAAAGACGCCGTCCTCACCGATCCGTCCCTCCACCACCGCGCCCTTGCCCTCGGAGAACAGGTCCGGCGGCACGCCCTGGAAATACACCGCGATGGACTCCTGGCCGTCGGTTATCCGAAACCGGAACGTGCGCCGGTCGAGGTTCTGCTCGAGGGAGCCGGGCAGCACCATGCCCCCGACCCGGAGGAACCGGTCCGGCGGCGTGGTCTCGGACCGGAGCTCGGTGGGGGTGACGAAATACACCACGGCTTCCTGCATGGCGCCGTAGATGAGGTAGCTCAGGCCCCCGACGATGATCAGCCCGCCGATGAGAAAACGTCTACGCCGTTTCATGGCCGTCCTTCCGGGCAGAGGTCCGAAGGGCCGCCGCGGCCCTTCGAATGCGCCGTCTCAGCAGCACGGTATATATGAGGATGCTGCCCCAGACGATGCCATACGCCAAAAAAACGAAGCCCCAGTGTCCCATGGTCTCATGCCTCGAAAGAGCCGCCGGTCACGATGCGTCATGGAGCCTGTTTCGAAGCGCTTCGTCCTCCACCTCCCCCAGGTGGACGCGCAACGACAGCAGGTAGAAGAACAGCAGTCCGAAAGCCAGAAAGTTGACGCCCAGGGGCCACAGCATGGCCGGGTCGATGTTGTCCCACGGCGCCTTGTCCGGGCGCAGGATGGAAGGGGGTTGATGCAGGGTGCGCCACCAGTACACCGACATGTGTATCAGCGGAATGTCCAGGAAGCCGATGATGCCGAGTATCGCCCCGGATACGGCCGCCCGCCGCTGATCCTCGACCAGCGAGCGGAGCAGCAGGTAGGCGGCAAAGATCAGCAACAGGACGGCGGTGAGCGTGAGGCGGGCATCCCACGTCCACCACACCCCCCAGGTGGGCTTGCCCCAGATGGAGCCCTCGACGATGGTCAGGGCGGTGAAGAGCACCCCGATCTCCGCGGCCGAGTGGGCGAGGATGTCGTCCCGGCGTTCGCCTTTCCACAGGTAGAGGCAGCTCGCCACGAACACGATGAAGAACGACAGGTACGCCACCAGGATGCTCGGGATGTGGAGGTACATGATGCGCTGGGTTTCCCCCTGCCGTGCGTCCGGCGGGGCTTCCACCAGACCCCAGTACAGACCCGTCAAGATGAAGATGAGCGCCAGCGTGCCGAGGATTCGTCGTGCCATGGATTGCTACGAAACGGGAATGACGGACACCGAACCGTCTCTGTGTCATGATAGCATCGCCGGGGGGCAGTTCCCAAACAACGAGCAACGAGCCGCAAATCCGAGCCCTTCAACCGTCGAGAACCCACTCCAGCAGCAGGAAACCGGCGGTGATGAAGATCAGGTCGAAGCCCACCAGCAGGCGGAACCAGGGGATGAGGTCCTGTGCGGGGCCTGCGCCCAGGATGATCTGGAGGGTGCGGACGGTGCCCAGTATCACCGGGATCATCAGGGGAAAGAGCAGCACGGGAAGCAGCAGAGCGCGGGCCCGGGCCTGCAAGGTCACCGCGGCGAAGAGGACGCCGACGACGCAGAAGCCCAGGGTGCCGAGCAGGGTGTAGAGCAGCACGCTCGGCAGCAGATGCCAGAAGTCCAGTCGAAACAGGATGCCGAAGAGGGGCAGGATGAAGACTTCCAGCAACGACATCAGCGAGAAGTTGAAGATGACCTTGGCGAGGTAGTAGGCGCCCCGGTCCATGGGGGCCAGCAACAGCGCATCGAGGCAGTCGTTCTCGCGGTCGCCCTGGAAGAGCTGGCCGAGGGCCAGGGTGCCGCTGAACATGAACGCCAGCCACAAGAGGCCGGGGGCCATGCGGGACACGTTTTCACTGGAAATCTCGAAGGCGAACGAGAAGAGAAACAGCAGGGAGAGGCCGAAGAAGAACATCGACAACAGGTTGTCGCGGCGGCGCACCTCCAGCAGGAGATCCTTCCAGAGAAGCCAGTAGACCTGTCTCAAGGCGCCGGTCAACGTGTGCCGCCCGTGTCCGGTGGGAGCAGAGTGTCGAAGGCGGCATGGAAGCTGTCCCAGGGGTCCCGCCGGGGTTCGTCGAATACGATCCGGCCCCGGTTCAGGATCACGGCCCTGGAGCACCGTTCGAGGACGCGCGGGACGTCATGGGTGGCGAGCACCACGATGCCGCCGCCCGCGCAGAGCGATTCCAGGTACCGGTTCAGCATGTCGGCGCCCGAGGGGTCCAGCGCGCCGTAGGGCTCGTCGACCAGCAGCAGCCTGGGGTTCACCAGCCGCCACTTGGCGATGGCCAGACGGCAGCGCATGCCCAGGGACAGGGTCGAGACGTATTCGCCGGTCTTTTCGTACAGCCCCACCTCGTTCAATGCCTCTACCCGCTCCTCCGAGGTGGCGTCCTCGCGGTACAGGGAAACGAAGAACCGGAGGTTCTCGTTGACCGTGAGGTCGTCGTAGAGGTGGGGGCCCGAGACGAGAAACCCGATCATGCCCCGAAGCGGAAAATTGCCGTAGGAGAGTGCTTGCCCGAACAGCTCGATGGCGCCGGTGGTGGGATAGGCCAGGGCTGCGAGAAGCCGCAGGAGAGTGGTCTTGCCCGCTCCGTTGGGCCCCAGCAGCGCCACCCACTCGCCGGCGGCGAGTTCCAGCCGCACCTCTCTCAGGGCCCACAGCAGCCCGTACACCTTCGACACCCTGTCCATCCGCACGCTCAAGAGATACTCCGGACGCGAACTCCGGCCCGCGCTTCCGCCACGCGGCCCAAGTCCGCCAATATAGCGGGTTCACCCGAAAATCGCATGCGCGCCGCGGGCGGAACCCATCGGCGGCGGGGCGGAGCCCGCTCGCTTGACTCCCCATTGGAGATTCGTTAAGACACCACACTGACACCGACACCACACTCCCAACCTGACCCGGACAGGTGGAACCGCGTCGAATCCATGGCTTGGGCCACCGCCCGGATTCAGCACCCCCGATACCGGACAGGGCACCGGCCCTTGGGCTAATCTCAAAGATCAGAGGAGAGTCATGGCAAGCTATCTACACGTCAATGTACCGTCCGAAGGCGCCAAAGTTTCACTTTCCGACGGCGAGCTGCAGGTTCCGGACAACCCCATCATCCCGTTCATCGAAGGCGACGGCATCGGGGTGGACATCTGGGCGGCCGCGGTGCGGGTGCTGGACGGCGCCGTCGCCAAGGCATACGGAGGCAAGAAGAAGATCGCCTGGATGGAGGTCTACGCCGGGGAGAAGGCCGATGCGGTCTACGGCGACGACTGTCCTCCGAGCCTGCTGCCGCAGGAGACCGTGGACGTCATCCGCGAGTACCTGGTGGCCATCAAGGGTCCCCTGACCACCCCGGTGGGCGAGGGCTTCCGCAGCCTCAACGTGACCCTGCGGCAGGTGCTGGACCTCTACGTCTGCCTCCGGCCCGTGCGCTATTTCAAGGGAGTGCCGTCACCGGTGCTGCGGCCTCATCTGATCGATATGGTGATCTTCCGCGAGAACACGGAAGACATCTATGCCGGGATCGAATGGGAAACGGGTACGCCCGCGGCGGAGAAGGTCGTCAAGTTTCTGCGGGAGGAGATGGGGGTCAAGAGCATCCGCTTTCCCGACACCGCCAGCATCGGCATCAAGCCGGTTTCCATCGAAGGCTCGGAACGGCTGATCCGGGCGGCCATTCGCTACGCGGTGGAGCACGACCGGCGCAACGTCACGCTGGTGCACAAGGGCAACATCCAGAAGTACACCGAGGGCGCATTCATGCGCTGGGGCTACGCGCTGGCCAAGCGGGAGTTCGGCGACAAGGTGGTGTCCTGGGAGGAGTGTGGCGGCCGGCCCGCGGACGGGCAGATCCTCATCAAGGATGCCATCACCGACGCGTTCCTGCAGCAGATCCTGACGCGCCCGGATGAATTCGACGTGATCCCCACCATGAACCTCACCGGCGACCTGATCTCGGACGCGCTGGCGGCGCAGGTGGGCGGCATCGGCATCGCGCCGGGCGGCAACATCAACTACGACACCGGGCACGCCCTGTTCGAAGCCACCCACGGCACCGCGCCGAAGTACGCCGGTCAGGACAAGGTCAATCCCGGCTCGGTGATCCTGTCCGGGGAGATGATGCTGCGCCACCTCGGCTGGGACGAGGCCGCCGATCTGGTGATCCAGGGTCTCGAGGAAACTATTGCGCAGAAGACGGTAACCTATGATTTCGAGCGGCTCATGACCGGCGCCAGGCTGCTGAAGTGCTCGGAATTCGGCGACGCCATCGTGGCGAACATGTAACAAGAGATCATGGCCATTTCGAGACGCAAGATCGCACTCATCGGGGGCGGCAATATCGGCGGCACCATGGCGCACCTTTGCGCCCTGAAGAAGCTGGGGGACGTGGTCCTCTTCGACGTTGTCGACGGATTGCCGCAAGGCAAGGCGCTGGATCTGCTCCAGTCGGCGCCCGTCGAGGGCTTTGACGCCAACATCGTCGGCACCACCCGCTACGAGGACATCGTCGGCGCCGACGTCTGCATCGTCACCGCGGGCATCGCCCGCAAGCCGGGCATGAGCCGGGACGATCTCCTGGGCACCAATGCCAGGATCATGACCTCGGTTTCGCAGGGGATCAGGGAATACGCCCCGAACGCCTTCGTCATCGTCATCACCAATCCGCTGGACGCCATGGTGACGCTGTGCCGCCGGGTGACGGGCTTCCCCAAGAACCAGGTGGTGGGGCAGTCGGGGATCCTGGACTCGTCGCGTTACCGGACGTTCATCGCTCAGGAGTTGAACCGGTCGGTGGAGAGCGTCACCGCCATGGTGCTGGGCGGCCACGGCGACGACATGGTGCCGGTGCGGAGCACCTGCCAGGTGGGCGGCGTGCCGGTGGACCGTTTCATCCCGTCCGAGCGGCTCGACGAGATCGAACAGCGCGTGCGCATGGCCGGAGGAGAGATCGTCTCGCTCCTGAAGACCGGCTCGGCGTTTTATGCACCGGCGTCGGCGGCGGTGCGCATGGCCGAGGCCTACCTGCAGGACAAGAAGGAAGTCCTCCCGTGCGCGGCCTACCTCGAAGGCGAGTACGGCGTCCAGGGTTGCTATTTCTGCGTGCCGGTCCTGCTCGGCTCCGACGGCGTGGAGAAGGTCATCGAGATCGACCTGACCGCCGAGGAGAAGAGTGCTTTCGACCAGTCCCTGTCCCATGTCCAGGAGCTCGTGGGCGCCATGGACCGGGTGCTGGCGCAAGCCTAGCGTGGTGTCCTCTGATCGATCAGGGTAAACCCTCCGAGGCACGACGAGGAGATGCAGGGGCGGGATTCGAACCCGCCCGTGCCCGGGCAAGTGCACCGCCCGGGACAGCCGCAGCATCATGAACATCCACGAGTACCAGGCGAAACAGTGGCTCGCGCAATTCGGCGTGCCGGTGCCCGGCGGACGGGTGGCGGCCACCGCGGACGAGGCCCGGGCCGCGGCCCGGGAGATCGGGTTCCCTTGCGTCGTGAAGGCCCAGATCCACGCCGGCGGCCGGGGCAAGGCCGGCGGCGTCAAGGTCGTCCAGACCGCGGATGAGGCGGGCGAGTTCGCGGAGGGCCTCTTGGGGAAGCCTCTGGTCACGCACCAGACCGGCCCGGAGGGGCGCATCGTCCGGCGCGTGTGGGTGGAAGAGGCCTCCCGGATCGCCCGGGAGCTCTACTGCAGCGTCGTCCTGGATGCGGCGGCCGGACAACCCGCCATCATCGCCTGCCGCGAGGGGGGCATGGAGATCGAGGAGGTGGCCAGGGAGACGCCGGACGCGATCACCATCGAGCTGGTGGACCCGCTGGTGGGAGTCGCGGCGTTCCAGGTGCGCCGGGTGGCCGGCCGGCTGGGGCTGTCCGGCAAGGAGGTCGGCGCCTTCGGAGCCCTGCTCGAGGATCTGTACCGCGCTTTCCTGGACTCCGAGTGCATGCAGTTGGAAGTGAATCCGTTGGCGCAACTCGACGACGGCCGTTTCCTCGTCCTGGATGCCAAGATGAACTTCGACGGCAACGCGCTCTTCCGCCACCCCGGGATCGCCGAGCTGCGCGACGTCGCCGAGGAGGACCCCAGGGAGGTCCAGGCCTCGGATCTGGGTATTTCCTACGTGGCCCTGGACGGCAACATCGGCTGCATGGTCAACGGCGCGGGCCTGGCCATGGGCACCATGGACATCATTCAACAGTACGGCGGCATGCCGGCGAACTTCCTCGACGTGGGCGGCGGCGCCAGCAAGGAGATGGTGGGGCAGGCGTTCCGCCTGCTGCTTTCGGACGACAAGGTGCGCGGTGTGCTGGTGAATATCTTCGGCGGCATCATGCGCTGTGACGTCATCGCCGCGGGTATCATCGACGCGGCCAGGGAGACCGGCGTCACCGTGCCCCTGGTGGTGCGGCTGCAGGGCACCAACGTGGAGCAGGGGAGAGCGCTGCTGTCCGAGTCGGACCTGAGCCTGACCGCCGCAGACACCATCGCGGATGCGGCGCAAAAGATTGTCCAGGCGGTGCAGGCGGAAGAGGGGCGGGCATGAGCATCCTCGTCAATGCCGGGACGCGCGTCCTGACCCAGGGGATCACGGGCGCAACGGGCCAGTTCCACACCAGGGCATGCCGGGAGTACGGCACCCGAATGGTGGCGGGCGTCACCCCGGGAAAGGGCGGGACCTCCTTCGAGGGGATCCCGGTGTTCGACAGCGTGGAGCAGGCGGTTCAGGAGACCGCGGCCAACGCCAGCGTCATCTACGTGCCGCCGCCCTTTGCCGCGGACGCCATCCTGGAGTCCGCGGACGCCGGCGTGCCCCTGGTCGTCTGCATTACTGAGGGCGTGCCGGTCCACGACATGATGCGGGTGAAGCGCTACCTGAAGGATCGCGGCACCGTGCTGGTGGGGCCCAACTGTCCGGGCGTCATCACCCCCGGCGAGTGCAAGATCGGGATCATGCCCGGAGATATCCACAAGCGCGGCGCCATCGGCGTGATTTCCCGCAGCGGCACGCTGACTTACGAGGCCGTGGACCAGCTCACGCGGCTGGGCCTGGGACAGTCCACCTGCGTCGGCATCGGCGGCGATCCCATCCGCGGGCTCAACTTCGTAGACGTGCTCGGCAGGTTCAACGACGACGACGAGACCGAGGCGGTGGTACTCATCGGAGAGATCGGCGGCAGCGCCGAGCAGGACGCCGCGGAGTGGATCCGGGCGCATATGAAGAAGCCGGTGGTGGGCTTCATCGTGGGCCGGACCGCGCCCCCGGGCAAGCGCATGGGCCATGCCGGCGCCATCATATCCGGGGGCAAGGGGACCGCGGCGGAAAAGGTCGAGGCCCTGCGTGGCGCGGGCGTGCGGATGGCGCCCTCCCCTGCGGACATCGGGCAAACCATGAAAGAGGCATTGGGATAGCATGGAGAGAACACTGTCGATCATCAAGCCGGAAGCCGTGGCCCGGGGCCTGATCGGGGACATCCTGAGCCGCTTCGAGCACGCGGGCCTCAAGGTGGTGGCCGCGAAGCTGACCCGGTTGGACAAGCAGCGGGCGGAGTCTTTCTACGAAGTGCACCGCGAGCGGCCGTTCTTCAACAGCCTGACCGAGTATATGTCCACGGGCGCCATTTTCGTGTCGGTCCTCGAGGGCGACGGAGCCATCGCCCGAAACCGCGAGATCATGGGGGCCACGGACCCGGCCAAGGCGGCCGCGGGGACGATCCGCAAAGACTGGGGCGCCAACGTGGAGGCCAACGCAGTGCACGGCTCCGACGCGCCCGAGACCGCGGCCGCGGAGATCGCGTTCTTCTTCGAAGCCGACGAGATCCAGCCGTCCGGGTCCTGACGGCTGCCTCCGCGCGAGACGCACGGAACTTCTCGCCGTCGGCAGGACGTGGCGGCCGTAGGGGCGGGTTTCAAACCCGCCCGTGTCGCATGAGTTCCCGGGCACTCGCATGGTGCCAGTGTGGTGTCCTCGATAAACGGTGGAAAAGGTGCGGCAGGACTTTTCGTCGTCGGCAAGGCGCGACAACGAGCAGTGGCCCATACCACGCGAGGCGGAGCCACGTAGCCGACGGCAAAGGACCAGCAGATTATCCACCGTTTATCGAGGACACCACACTGGATTCCATTTCCATGATCGAAGCAGGAACGCAGACGGCCCGCCCCGACCGCGGTTCACGGGATCATCGCCGGCCCGTCGAGGGCCTGAGCCAACCCGAGTTGAGCGCCTGGCTGGACGCCCGCGGGCTCCCCGCCTATCGGGCCGATCAGATAAGACGATGGCTCTTCCGCAAGCGCGCGACCTCGTTCGAAGGCATGACCGACCTTTCCGGGGCGTTGCGGCAGGCTCTGGCCGGGGAATTCGTCGTCGGCAGCCTGGCCATGCAGCAGTGCCTTGAATCCCGCGACGGCAGCGTCAAGTATCTTTTTCGTCTGGGCGACGGCAGCGTCGTGGAGACGGTCTACATACCGGAGGCGGACCGGGTGACGCTGTGCCTGTCGACGCAGGTGGGGTGCGGCCTGGGCTGCGTCTTTTGCGCCACCGCGCGGATGGGGCTGAAGCGCAACCTCACCCAGGCGGAGATCGTGGACCAGGTCCTGGAGGTGCAACGCCGCGGCCCGGAGGGTACGCGAATCTCGAATCTGGTCTTCATGGGCATGGGCGAGCCGTTGGCCAACTACGACGCTACCCGCGGGGCGCTGGACGTCATCACCGACGCCCGCAGCGGAATGGGCATCTCGCCCCGCAAAATTACCGTTTCCACCGCGGGCTTGTTGCCGCAGATGCGCCGGCTCATGGAGGAGACCCGGGTCAACCTGGCGATTTCACTGCATTCGGTGCGGGACGCGGTGCGGTCCGAGCTCATGCCGGTGAACCGCAAGTATTCGGTTGCGCAGTTGCTTGAGTGTTGCCGTTCCCTGCCGGTGCCGCGGCGCAAGCGCATCACCTTCGAGTACCTGCTGATCAGCGGCTTGAACGATCTCGCCGCGGATGCTGCCGAGCTTGCGGGGAAGCTCCGCGGCATCCGTTGCAAGGTGAACCTGATTCCCTTCAACCCCCACGAGGGGAGCGGCTACCGCCGGCCGCCGGACCCTGCCATCGAGCGCTTCGGGGAGACGCTGCGGGCACGGGGGGTTCAGGTGAACGTGCGGCGGCCCCGGGGCGACGACATTCAGGCGGCCTGCGGACAGTTGTACCACGCGGCGGACACGTCGGCCGCTTGAAGGCCCCGTTACGGGGCAGGGGACCAGGAAGATGGAACAGAACACGACCTTGGGCGTCATCGGCGGTACCGGCCTTTACGAGATGGAGGGGTTGAGCGCGGTGCGCGAGGTGGAGGTGGACACTCCTTTCGGCGAGCCCTCCGGTCCCTTCGTGCTGGGATCCCTCGGCGGCGTGGATCTGGTATTTCTGCCACGTCATGGGAAGGGGCATCGCCTCCTGCCCACCGAGGTCAACAATCGCGCCAACATCTTCGGCATGAAGAAGCTGGGGGTCGGCCGGATCCTGTCCGTGAGCGCGGTGGGCAGTCTCAAGGAAGAGATCGAGCCGGGCCACGTGGTGCTGCCGGACCAGTTCATCGACCGCACCTACAGGCGTCCCAGCACCTTCTTCGGCAACGGGATCGTGGCCCACGTCCAGTTCGCGGACCCGTTGTGCAACGACCTGAGAGCGGTGGTGGCGGGGGCGGCCGCCAACGAGGACATTCGGGTGCACGGCCGCGGAACCTACGTCTGCATGGAAGGGCCGCAGTTCTCCACCCGCGCGGAATCCGCGCTTCATCGGAGTTGGGGCGCCGACATCATCGGCATGACCAACCTGCAGGAAGCCAAGCTGGCCCGAGAGGCGGAGATCTGCTTCGCCACCATCGCCATGGCGACCGATTACGACTGCTGGAACGAAGCCGCGGGCGACGTGGATATCGAAGAAGTCATAGCGGTGTTGCAGAAGAACGCGGACGTGGCCAAACGGATCATCCGGGGTACGCTGGAACGCCTGTCGCCCGAGCGGACCTGCCCTTGCGCCGCGGCCCTGAGCCTCGCCATCGTCACGGACCGCTCCGTGATCCCCGAGGCTGCCCGGAAGAAGCTGGCGCCGCTGATAGACAAATATCTCTGAACGTGCAGGGAAACCGGACTGCTTTCGAACGGGGTGCCCCTTGACCCGGTTTCGGCCGGGGGCTCGCACAAGGCTGTTGCAGGGGCGGCTTTCAGACCCGCCCATCCGCGCGGCGGAGCAAAGTCGAAGGACGGCGTTTCCGGGAGGTTTGCGACCATGAGTGTTCTGGTAGTGGGCTCCATGGCCTTCGATTCCATCGAGACCCCGCACGGCCGCGTCGATCGGGTCCTGGGCGGGTCGGCGGCGTACTTCGCGCTGGCCGCTTCGGTCTTCGCTCCGGTGCGGATCGTCGGCGTGGTGGGCGAGGATTTTCCCGATGAGCACCTGACCGCGCTGTCGCGGAGCGGGGTGGACCTGGAGGGGTTGCAGCGGAACGCGGGCAAGACCTTCTTCTGGCACGGGCGTTATCACGAGGACCTGAACGTGCGTGATACTCTGGAGGTCCAGCTCAACGTGCTGCTGGACTTCGTTCCGCGGCTGCCCGCCGGCTACGAGGACACGGAGTATGTCTTCCTCGGCAACATGCACCCGGCGGCGCAGTTGGAGGTGCTGTCGCAGTTGGAGCAGCCGCGGTTGGTGGCCTGCGACACCATGGATCACTGGATCCACGAGACTCCCGGGGAGTTGAGAAAGGTCCTGGAGCGGGTTGAGACCGTGGTCATCAACGACTCGGAAGCGCGCATGCTGAGCGGGCACGACAACGTGGTCCGGGCCGCCCGCGTCATCCTGAAGATGGGCCCCCGGACGGTGCTCATCAAGCGCGGCGAGTACGGCGTCTTCCAGTTCTCGGATTCCTCGTCCTTCGTGGTGCCGGCCTATCCTCTGGAAGAGGTGCTGGACCCCACCGGCGCCGGCGACTCCTTTGCCGGCGCCTTCATGGGTTGCCTGGCCGCCGACGGTGTCGCCGGCGACGACGGGCTCCGGCGCGCGATCGTGCACGGCAACGTCACCGCGTCGTTCACCGTGGAGGATTTCGGCCCCCGGCGGCTGATGGCGCTGGACCGGGGAGAGGTCGATGAGCGCTACCGGCGGTTCGTGGAGTTGACCCGTTTTCACGGCTGACACTTCGCGCATTGCGGGCACGGGCGGGTTTGAAACCCCTCCGTGCGACGGCCGCACGCGCACGCGGTTGCCTGGAATCAGAATCGAGACGATGGCATGAACATAGCAATGCTCGGTACCGGTTACGTGGGGCTGGTCACGGGGAGTTGCTTCGCCGAGACCGGCAACGACGTGGTCTGCGTCGACATCGACGAGACCAAGATCGAACAGCTCCGGCAGGGGCGTGTGCCCTTTTACGAGGTGGGGCTCGAGGATCTGATTCAACGCAACACCCGGGAAAGCAGGCTGTCCTTTTCCACGGATCCCGCCGAGGCCGTCAGGCGCGCCGAGGTCGTCTTCATCGCGGTGGGCACGCCCCAGGTATCGGCGGGCGGGGCCGACTTGAGCCAGGTGTTCGCGGCCGCGGAAACCATCGCCCGGGCCATGAACGGCGGCAAGATCGTGGTGACCAAGAGCACGGTGCCGGTGGGCACGGCCGCCCGGGTCAAGGAGATCATCGAGGCCGGGACCGAACATCCGGTGGCGGTGGTGTCGAATCCGGAGTTCCTGAAAGAGGGGACCGCGGTAGAGGATTTCATGAAGCCCGACCGGGTAGTGCTGGGCGGTGAGGACGCCGGCTCGCTGGAACGCCTCCAGAGTCTTTACGAGCCCTTCATGCGCAGGGGAAACCGCGTCATCCTCACGGACTCCCGCAGCGCCGAGATGAGCAAGTACGCGGCCAACGCGATACTGGCGACGAAGATCTCCTTCATCAACGAGACCGCGCGGCTGTGCGAGAAGGAAGGCGCGGACGTCGAGCAGGTCCGGCGCATCATGGGGCTCGACCACCGCATCGGCCCCCACTTCATCTATCCCGGCATCGGCTTCGGCGGCTCCTGCCTGCCCAAGGACATCCGGGCGATGATCGCCATGGGCGGGGACGAGTTGGAGATGCCGTTGCTCCAGGCCGTGGATCGGGTCAACGAAACCCAGAAGGGCCTGTTGCTGGAGAAAGTCGAGCGGCATTTCGGCAACGCGTTGGCGGGGCGCACGCTGGCGCTTTGGGGCCTTTCGTTCAAGGCCCGCACCGACGACATGCGGGAGTCTCCGGCGATCCGGGTCATCGACGGCTTGCTGCAGGCCGGGGCGCGGGTACGGGCGTTCGATCCCGAGGCCGGGAAAGAGGCGCGGAAGCGCTATGGAGACAGGATCGAATACGGCGATAACAACTATGAGGTCGTCGCCGGGGCCGACGCGGTGCTGATCCTGACGGAATGGAACGAGTTCCGCAGTCCGGATTTCGCGCGCCTCAAAGAGCTGCTGCATCAGCCGGTGGTATTCGACGGCCGCAACCTCTATGAACCGGCGGTGATGCGGCAACAGGGTTTCATCTACTATTCCATAGGACGTGGTCGTGGATAACAGCCGCATCCGAAACTTCTGCATCATCGCGCATATCGACCACGGCAAGTCCACGCTGGCAGACCGGCTGCTGGAGTATACCGGCGCGCTGAGCGAGCGTGAGAAGACCGACCAGTTCCTGGACAAGATGGAGCTGGAACGCGAGCGCGGCATCACCATCAAGGCCAGTCCGGTGCGTCTCGATTACCGGTCGCCCGCGGGCGAGGACTACATCCTGAACCTGATCGACACCCCGGGGCACGTGGATTTCACCTATGAGGTCTCCCGGAGCCTGGCCGCCTGCGAAGGGGCGATCCTGGTGGTGGACGCCGCCCAGGGGGTGGAGGCGCAGACCGTGGCCAACGTCTATCTGGCGCTGGACCACGACCTTCAGGTCTTTCCGGTCATCAACAAGATCGACCTGCCGAGCGCGGATCCGGAAAGGGTCAAACACGAGATTGAGGACGTCATCGGCCTGGACGGCTCCCAGGCCATCCTGGCCAGCGCCAAGAACGGCACCGGCATCGAGGCCGTGCTGGAAGGCATCGTGGCCAACTTCCCGCCGCCCCTGGGAGAGCGGGAGGCGCCCCTGCGCGGCCTGGTCTTCGATAGCTGGTTCGATCCCTACCACGGCGCGGTGATCCTGCTGCGCATCTTCGAAGGGAGCGTCCGCACCGGTGATTCCATCCGCCTCATGTCCACCGGCGGCGTGTTCGAGGTCAGCCGGCTGGGGGTCTTCGCTCCGGGTCCGGTGGAGGTGGAGAGTCTCGGTCCGGGCGAGGTGGGCTTTCTCATGGCCGCCATCAAGAACATTCACGAGGCCCGCATCGGCGACACGGTCACCCTTCGAAAGCGGCCCACTCGAGAAGCGCTGGCGGGTTTTCGGCCGTTGAAACCGGTGGTGTTCAGCGGCCTCTATCCGGCGGACTCGGGCCAGTACCAGGCGCTGCGGACGGCGCTGGAGAAGCTCAGCCTGAACGATTCGTCCTTCACCTACGAGCCGGAGACCTCCCAGGCCCTGGGCTTCGGCTTTCGTTGCGGTTTTCTCGGGCTGCTGCATCTGGACATCGTGCGTGAACGGGTGGAACGGGAGTTCGGCCTGGTCCTGATTACCACGGCTCCCACCGTGGTCTATCAGGTTACCACCCACGCCGGAGAGGTCCTGGCCATCGACAATCCGGTGGCTTTCCCCAACGAGGCCGACATCGAGCAGATCGAGGAACCCTTCATTCGCGCCACGATTCATCTGCCGCAGGACTACCTCGGAGGCGTGCTCAAGCTTTGCGAGGAAAAGCGCGGCATACAGCAGGAGCTGCGCTACGCCGGACTCAACCGCGCCATAGTCACCTACGAGCTGCCGCTGAACGAGATCGTCTACGACTTCTACGACCGGCTGAAGTCCCTGAGCCGCGGTTACGCTTCCATGGACTACGAGATGGCGGGGATGCGGCCGTCGAAGCTGGTCAAGCTGGACGTCCGCATCAACAGCGACGTGGTGGACGCCATGTCGCTGATCGTTCACCGAGAGAAGGCGTACGTGCGGGGGCGGGACATGGTGCAACGGATGCGGGAGTTGATCCCGCGACAGCTCTTCGAAGTGGTCATACAGGCAGCCATCGGCAGCCGCATCATCGCTCGGGAGTCGGTGAAGGCGTTGCGCAAGAACGTCACCGCGAAGTGCTACGGCGGCGACATCACCCGCAAGCGCAAGCTCCTGGAGCGCCAGCGAGAAGGCAAGAAGCGCATGAAGTCCGTGGGGCGGGTGGAGATACCGCAGGAGGCGTTCCTGGCGGTCCTGAAGGTCTGATGTTCAAAGTTGCCGGGTGAAGTGTTAGATTTCAACGTGTCCGGACATCCAAAGCGCAGAAAATCGGTCTTTCGGGAGTACACGGAAGCGATCCTCATCGCCCTGGTGGCGGCGTTGTTCCTGCGCGCCTTCGTGGTGCAGGCTTTCAAGATTCCGTCGGGCTCCATGATCCCCACCCTGGCCATCGGCGACCATATCCTGGTCAACAAGCTGTCCTACGGCATACGGTTTCCGGACGTCAACTGGATCCCCTTCGCCGGCTGCGTCGATCTGGCCCGGGGCGCCCATGCCGTGGAATGGGACATCCCGGAGCGCGGCGACGTGATCGTGTTCGTGTATCCCCAGGACCGTTGCAAGGACTTCGTCAAACGGGTGGTGGCGGTGCCGGGCGACGAGTTGGTCATCCGCAACAAGAAGGTCTACATCAACGGGGATCTGGTGGAGGATGCCCACGCCCGTTTCGAGGACCGGGGAATCTCTCTGGGCGCCGACCATGTCCGAGACAACCTGGGCCCGGTGAAGGTGCCCGATGGCCACGTGTTCGTCATGGGCGACAACCGGGACCGCAGTTTCGACAGCCGCTTCTGGGGCTTCGTGCCCATCGAGGACGTCCGCGGGCGCGCCTTCGTCAAGTACTGGTCCTGGGACTCGGAAAACGGCCGCTTGCGCTGGTGGCGCATCGGCCGCCTCATCCATTGACTTCAGGACGGCAAACGCACCGGTTCATCTCATGAAAGCCACGCTCACACTGGCGGACGGGACTTCGTTTGCCGGCCGCTCCTTCGGCAGTGAAGGGGAGGCCGCGGGGGAGGTCGTCTTCAATACCAGCATGACGGGATACCAGGAGATCCTCACCGATCCTTCGTACGAGGGCCAACTCGTCGCCATGACCTATCCCGAGATCGGCAACGTCGGCGTCAACCCGGAGGACGACGAATCGCGCCGGCCCCACGTCAAGGGCTTCATCGTCAAGGAGTACTGCCCCGTGCCGAGCAGTTGGCGCGCCACCCGGGCGCTGCACGCCTACATGCAGGAGCACGGCATCGTGGGCATCGAGGGGGTGGATACGCGTTCCCTGGTCACCCACATACGCGAGCGTGGCGCTCAGGAAGGGATCATCTCCACCGTGAGCCGGGATTCCGCGGGACTGGCCGCGAAAGCGCAGCAGATCGAGGGACTTGCAGGCAGAGATCTGGTGAAGGACGTGACCTGCCGGGAGCCCTACCGGTGGAACCAGGGAGGCTGGCGGATGGGAAGCGGTTTCGGGCCGGGCCGGGCGCCGGACTTCCACGTGGTGGCCTACGACTACGGGATCAAGTTCAATATCCTGCGAGGCCTGGTGGAGGCCGGCTGCGGCGTGACGGTGGTGCCCGCGTGGATGCCCGCCGGCGAGCTGCCGGCGCTGGAGCCGGACGGCATCTTCCTGTCCAACGGTCCCGGGGACCCCGCGGCCGTCCCTTACGCGGCCGACAACGTGCGGCAGCTCGTCGGCCGGTACCCCATCTTCGGTATCTGTCTCGGGCACCAGATCCTGGGGCTGGCCCTGGGCGGGCGCACCTTCAAGCTCAAGTTCGGCCACCACGGCGGCAACCAGCCGGTCATGGACCTCACCACGGAAAAGGTGGAGATCACCACCCAGAACCACGGGTTTGCCGTGGACGCGGACTCCCTCAAGGGCGCGGTGGAGGTGACCCACGTGAACCTCAACGACCGGACCGTGGAGGGCCTCCGGCACCGCGAACACCCGATCTTCTCGGTCCAGTATCATCCCGAGGCGTCGCCGGGTCCGCATGACGCGGCGTATCTCTTTTCCCGCTTTCGCGGACTGATGGCCGGCGCCGGGGATTGAGATGCCGAGACGCACCGACATCGACTCCATCCTGCTCATCGGTTCCGGCCCCATCGTCATCGGCCAGGCCTGCGAGTTCGACTATTCCGGCACCCAGGCCCTGAAGGCGCTCAAGGAGGAGGGTTTCCGGGTCATCCTGGTCAATTCCAACCCCGCCACCATCATGACGGATCCGGATTTCGCAGACCGGACCTACGTCGAGCCACTGGATGCGGGCATCGTCGCCAAGATCATCGAGGCGGAGCGTCCCGACGCACTGCTGCCCACCCTGGGCGGCCAGACCGCCCTCAACCTCGCCATCGAGCTGGCGGAGACCGGCGTGTTGGAGCGGTTCGGCGTGGAGATGATCGGCGCCCGGCTCGAGGCCATCAAGAAGGCCGAGGACCGCGACCGCTTCAAGGAGGCCATGGGCCGGGTGGGCCTGGACCTGCCGCGAAGCGGGTACGCCCGTACGCTGGAGGAGGCCATGGCCGTCCGGCGTGAGCTGGACAGCCTGCCGCTGATCATCCGGCCGTCCCGGACCCTGGGCGGCAGCGGCGCCAGCATTGCCTACACCGAGGAAGACTTCGTGGAGATGGCGCAGTGGGGTCTGCAGATGTCCCCGGTGCACGAGGTCCTGGTGGAGGAGTCGGTGCTGGGCTGGAAGGAGTTCGAGCTGGAGGTGATGCGGGACCACAAGGACAACGTGGTAATCGTGTGTCCGATCGAGAACTTCGACCCCATGGGGGTACACACGGGGGACTCCATCACCGTGGCCCCGGCCCAGACCCTGACGGACAAGGAATACCAGGTGATGCGTGACGCGGCCCTGCGCATCATCCGCGAGATCGGTGTGGATACCGGGGGCTCCAACATCCAGTTTGCGGTGCATCCGGACAACGGCCGCCTAGTGGTCATCGAGATGAACCCGCGGGTGTCCCGCAGCTCGGCGCTGGCCAGCAAGGCCACGGGATTCCCCATCGCCAAGATCGCCGCCAAGCTGGCGGTGGGTTACACGTTGGACGAGATTCCCAACGACGTGACCCGGGAGACCCCGGCCTGTTTCGAGCCCACCATCGACTACGTGGTGGTGAAGGTGCCGCGGTTCACCTTCGAGAAATTTCCCCAGACCCGCGACCTGCTGACCACGCAGATGAAGTCGGTGGGGGAGGCCATGTCCATCGGCCGCACCTTCAAGGAAGCGCTGCAGAAGGCGATGCGCTCTCTGGAGACCGGCAGCTACGGCTTCGAAGAGCCCGAGCCGACGGGTGCGGCGGTCGGAGCCGGACTGGAGGCGCTGCTGGAAGAGCGGCTCCACCGGCCCCGCTCGGACCGACTGTGGACTCTGGGCGCGGCTTTCCGCGCGGGCTTTACGGTATCCCGCCTGTACGGGCTGACGGGCATCGACCCGTGGTTTCTCCAGCACATAGAGGCCATCATCCAGAAAGAGGATGAGATCCGGCGCCGGTTCGGCGAGAGCGGCGACGCCGACCGGGATTTCTGGTCGGAGGTCAAGAACATGGGCTTCTCCGACCGGCGCCTGGCGGCGTTGTCGGGCCGCCCGGAGGACGAGATCCGGGCGCTGCGCCTGAGCGCGGGAGTGCTGGCCGGATTCCGCACCGTGGATACCTGCGGCGCCGAGTTCGAGGCCTTCACGCCCTACTACTACTCCACCTACGAAGGGACCCAGGAGTCGCGGCGCAGCCGCCGCAAGAAGATCATGATCCTCGGCGGCGGGCCCAACCGCATCGGACAGGGCATCGAGTTCGACTATTGCTGCGTCCACGCGGCGTTCGCCCTGAAGGAGGACGGCTTCGAGACCCTGATGGTCAACTGCAATCCGGAGACCGTGAGCACCGACTACGACACCTCCGACAAGCTCTACTTCGAGCCCCTGACGCTGGAGGACGTGCTCAACGTCACCGCCCAGGAGCAGCCCGACGGGGTCATCGTCCAGTTCGGCGGCCAGACCCCGCTGAAGCTGGCGTTGGCGCTGGAGCGGGCCGGGGTCCCCATCATCGGCACGCCGCCGGACAGCATCGACCTGGCCGAGGACCGGGAGCGCTTCAGGGAGCTGCTGGAGCGGCTGAAGCTGAGACAGCCCCGGAACGGCACCGCTCGTTCCGTGGACGAGGCCCTGCGGGTGGCCGAGGGTATCGGCTATCCGGTATTGGTGCGGCCGTCCTATGTGCTCGGCGGCCGGGCCATGGAGATCGTCTACGAGGAGGAAAAGCTCAAGGAATACCTGGTGACGGCGTTCCAGAGTTCCGCCGAGCACCCGGTGCTCATCGACAAGTTCCTGGACGACGCCACCGAGGTGGATGTGGACGCCATCGCCGACGGCGAGCGGGTGGTCATCGGCGGCATCATGGAGCACATCGAGAGAGCAGGGGTCCACTCCGGGGACAGCGCCTGCTCGATTCCGCCGAGAACGTTGTCACCGGAGGTGCAGGCGGAGATCCGCCGGCAGGCCGTGGCCCTTGCCACTGCCCTCAAGGTCCGCGGGCTGATGAACGTCCAGTTCGCGGTCAAGGGGAGCGATGTCTACATCCTGGAGGTGAACCCCCGGGCGTCGCGGACCGTCCCGTTCGTCAGCAAGGCCATCGGCGTGTCCCTGGCAAAGCTGGCGTCGCGGGTGATGGTGGGCCGGAGGCTCGACGACCTGGGTCTCACCCGGGAGATCGTGCCGCGGCACGTCTCGGTCAAAGAGTCGGTGCTGCCGTTCAACAAGTTTGCCGGGGTGGACACGCTGCTGGGACCCGAGATGAAGTCCACCGGCGAGGTCATGGGCATAGACCATTCCTTCGGCAAGGCCTACGCCAAGGCCCAGATGGCCGGCGGCATGACGTTGCCGGACTCCGGCACGGCTTTCTTCCGCCTGCCCGACGAGCACCGCGAAGGGGCCGCCGGCATCGCCCGCTCCCTGGCCGCGCTGGGCTTCAGGATCGCGGCCTCGGGCGGCACCGCGGACTTCTTCCAGGATCGGGCCATCCCGGTGGAAATCGTGGACGACGCCGAGGAGATGCTGCGCCGGAAGGCCGTCGCCATGGTCGTCAACACCCATGCCAACGAGAGCTACCGCAACGACGGCTACCTGGTGCGCCGCAACGCCCTGGACCGGCAGATCCCGTACTTCACCACCCTGGCCGGAGCCGAAGCCGCGCTGGAGGCCATCGAGTTCCTGAAGGCGGGCGAGCTGACCGTGGAGCCGCTTCAGGAGTACCAGCGCCGCACCGGCCGCGCCTGAGTGCCGGTGCGCCGGGCCGAGACCGGACCCGTCCTTCGGAGGGCGGCGCTTCCGGTACTCCATGAGGTTCGGCCGCGCCCTCTCGGAGAGGGCCGGGGTGAGGGAGCCCGTGTTCGAGCAGCCTGTGACCCATTCCTATCACGTCACCGCCGCCGAGCCCGCAGACTGCCGCGAAGCCCTGCAGCTTCCTCTCGATACGCTGAAAGGCATCGGTCCGGTACGCGCCGCCCAACTCGCCGGCCGCGGACTCGCAACCGTCGAGGACCTGCTCTACCACCTGCCTTTCCGCTACGAGGACCGTCGCGACGTAGCCGCGGTCTCCTCGGCCGTGCCCGGGGAGAGCCGTGCCTTCGTGGGCCGCCTGACGAGCATCCGGTCCGGGCGGGTTCGCCGCGGCCACCGCATCCTTACGGGGACGTTGACCGATGACACCGGCAGCCTGGACCTGGTCTGGTTCAACGCCGTCCGCCATGTGTCGGATGCGCTGCGCGCGGGCCAGCGTCTTGCCGTCTACGGGAGGGTTGCGCCCGGACGGGGCGCGCGGCTCAGCGTACCCCACCCGGAGTTCGAGGTCCTCGACGAGGGCGCGGAGCGGCAGCCCGAAGTGCGGCCGGTATACGAAAAACCCGGCGACGTCTCGCAGGCCAACCTGCGCGGCTGGGCGGCTCAAGCCCTGGAGCGGTTCGGCGGGTGCCTGCCCAGCTTCCTGCCGCCGGAGGTGGCGGAGCGGCAGGGGCTCATGGACCTGAACCGGGCCATGGGAGTGATCCACCGGCCGGACAGCGCACTGGACCCCGGTGTTCTGGAGGAAGCCCGCGTTGCCGCACGCCGGTCTCTTGCGTTCGACGAGTTCTTCTACTTTCAACTGGCCCTGGCCCTTCGGCAAAGGCAGCGCCTGGAGACCCCGGGCTTCAGCTCGCCGGCGCGGGCACGCTTGCTCACCGGCCGGATGCGGGAGTTGCTGCCTTACCGCCTCACCCGCGGTCAGGAACGGGTCCTGCGGGAAATCTACCAGGACATGGAATCGCCGCACCCCATGCGCCGCCTGCTGCAAGGCGACGTGGGTTCGGGCAAGACCGTGATTGCGTGGCTCAGCGCTCTGCGGGCCGTGGAGAACGGTCGCCAGGCGCTGCTGCTGGCCCCCACGGAGCTGCTGGCGGAGCAACACTACGAAAGGCTCCAGCCCTACGCGGAGAGGCTGGGCGTGCGCGCGGCGCTGCTATCGGGCTCGCTTTCCGCAGCCGCCCGCAAGGAGACCACCGAACGCATCGGCAACGGCGGGGTGGATTTCGTCGTGGGCACCCATGCCCTCATACAGGAGGGGGTCTCGGTGCCGCGCATGGGGCTGGGCATCGTCGACGAGCAGCACCGCTTCGGAGTGAGCCAGCGGACCGCCTTCGCGCGGCTCCCTTCGCGGGCCGCGGAGGCCGGCGTCGAGCCGGACCTGCTGCTGATGAGCGCCACGCCCATTCCCCGCAGCCTCGCCATGGTCCTGTCCGGCGACATGGAAGTGTCGCTGCTGGAAGAGGCGCCGCCGGGCAGGACGCCGGTGCGGACGGTGGTGGTCCAGGAGGACAGGAGACGGAGGGTCTACGAGCGCGTCCGCGCCGCGGTGGCGGACGGACGCCAGGCCTATCTCGTGTACCCGCTGGTCGAAGACTCCGGGAAGCTGCCCCTGGCGGCTGCCGAGACCATGGCGAGGGAGTTGTCCCGGAGCGTCATGAAGGGACTTCGCCTGGGGCTGGTCCACGGCCAGATGCCCGCGGCCGAACGGGACCGGGTGATGCGGCGTTTCCGGCAGGGGGAGATACAGGTCCTGGTGGCCACCACCGTCATCGAGGTAGGCATCGACGTTCCCGGCGCCACCCTCATGGTCGTCGAGCATGCCGAGAGGTTCGGGCTCGCACAGTTGCACCAGCTTCGGGGCCGGGTAGGGCGGGGCCGCGACGAATCCCACTGCGTCCTGATTCATTACGGCTCCCGGGACGATGACGCCCGTCGTCGCCTGGAGGTTCTGGAAAGGGCCGCCGACGGCTTCGAGGTGGCCGAGGCGGACCTGAGGTTCCGCGGCGCCGGAGAGATCCTGGGCACGCGCCAGGCCGGTTACCAGGGATTTCGGGTGGCGCACCTCGTGCGGGACCATGAGGTGCTGCAGGCGGCGCGCCGCGAGACCCGTGACTGGCTGTCGCGGGACCCGCGTCTGCGGAGCGACGTCTCCCGGCGCATCGGGGCGGTGCTGCGACACCGCTGGGGCGAGAGCATGCAGTTGGCGGCATGGGCGGATTGACAAGGCCGGCATTCAGCGCAACAGAGAGAGAGAGAATATCTCCGAGCCCGCCAGGAAATGGGGGCGACGGCGGTAACCATGGTGAGCGTTTGGCGACGATTGAGGAAAGAGTCAAGCATCTCGCTACCAGGGAAGACATCCAGAAAATCAAGGTTTGGTGTTTGTCCGGTGTGCTCGGTGGAATGGCCCTTGCGGCAGGTGTGGCGCTTGCAGTCTTCCGACTCCTGTGAAGTGAATCGAACACGATATCTGTGGCGGAGACGCCAATAGTGGCGAAGCCCGCGGTCATCTCTCGGATCGACCCGACGGCATTGGAACTGATTTGCGCCGGTGCGGTCAATCGCCTATAAACAAAGCCATCCTGCCTGTTTCAGTCGCTGACGGTCATACGGGACTGGGGTCGAGATTCCCTCGACCGCAACCTCACGGATTCGCTGGGCCGGAAGGGAGGAGAGGGACCGCACAGTGGAGTTCAACCGAATCAAGAGACTGCCGCCGTACGTATTCAATACCATCAACGACCTCAAGCAGGAGGCGCGGAGGAGGGGAGAGGACATCGTCGACTTCAGCATGGGCAATCCGGACATGGCCACGCCGGCGCCCATCGTCGACAAGCTGGTGGAGGCGGTCCAGAAGCCGCAGAACCACCGCTACTCGGTGTCCCGCGGCATCTACAAGCTGCGGGTAGCCATCGCCGACTGGTATCAGCGGCGGTACGGGGTGGCCATCCATCCGGACGACGAGGCCATCGTCACCATCGGTTCCAAGGAAGGTTTGGCGCACCTGGTGCTGGCGATGATCGATCCCGGGGACGTGGTCCTTTGCCCGAGTCCCACCTATCCCATCCACCAGTACTCGGTGGTGATCGCCGGCGGCGACCTGCGGAGCATCCCGCTGGTCTCCAGCGAGGGGTTCATGGAGCACCTGGAGGAGGCCATCAAGCAGACGTGGCCGCGGCCCAAGCTCCTGATCCTGAATTTCCCGCACAATCCCACCACCGAGGTCGTGGACATCGAGTTCTTCGAGCGCATCGTGAGCTTCGCCAAGGCTCACGAGATCCTGGTGATCCACGACCTGGCCTACGCGGACCTCACCTTCGACGGCTATGAGCCCCCCAGCTTTCTGCAGGCGCCCGGCGCCAAGGACGTGGGCGTGGAGTTCTTCACCATGTCCAAGAGCTACAACATGCCGGGCTGGCGGGTGGGCTTCGCGGTGGGCAACGCGACCATGATCCACGCCCTGGCGCGTATCAAGAGCTATCTGGACTATGGCATATTCCAGCCGGTTCAGATCGCGGCCATCCATGCCCTCAACGCCCAGGACGACGACGTGCGGAACATCTCCGAGACCTACCGGCACCGGCGGGACACGCTCGTGGACGGGCTGGCCCGGTTCAACTGGATGATCCGGAAGCCCCGGGCCACCATGTTCGTCTGGGCCGAGATCCCGGCCTCCCACCGCTCCATGGGCTCGGTGGAGTTCTCCAAGTTCCTGCTCAACGAAGCGAAGGTGGCGGTCTCCCCCGGCATCGGTTTCGGCCAGTACGGGGACCAGCACGTACGCTTCGCCCTGATCGAGAACGAGCAGCGCACCCGGCAGGCGGTGCGCACCATCCGCAAGGTCATGGGCGTTCTGCCCGAATAGCCGACGTCATGGCATCCCGGGTTCACCTCGGCATCCTCGGGGCCGGCACCGTGGGCGGCGCGGTTCACGACCTCATCGCCACCGGACATCTGGCGCGCTTCGGAGTCGAGGCCGACGTCGTCAAGGTGTTCACGCGAACCCCCGGGGACAAGGCCCGATACCGGGTTTCGCCGGAACTGTTCACCACGGAGGCGGCCGAGGTCACCGGCCACCCCGACGTCGACATTGTGGTGGAGGTGCTGGGCGCGGGGGGACCCGACGACCTGCTTGCACAGAAGGAATGGGTCGTCGACGCGTTACGAAACGGCAAGTCCGTGGTCACCGCCAACAAGGCGCTGCTGGTTGCCCACGGCGCGGAGATCTGGACCGCCGCGCGGGAATGCGGCCGGGCGGTGCGCTTCGAGGCCTGCGTCGGCGGCGGCATCCCCATCATCGGTCCGTTGACCCAAAGCCTCAGCGCCGAGCGGCCAACGGCCGTCTACGGCCTGGTCAACGGTACTTGCAACTACATCCTGACGGAGATGGCCCAACGGGGCAGGTCCTATGAGGATGCGTTGGCGTCGGCCCAGGCGCTGGGTTACGCCGAGGCCGACCCGGACGCCGACGTGAGCGGCCGTGACGCCGAGGCCAAGCTGCTGCTGCTGTCGTCCATCACTTTCGGTACGCGCCTGAAGCCCGGCGTCATCCATCGCAAGGGCATCGAGGGCATCCACGCCATCGACTTCCTCTATGCAGCGCGCAAGGGCCGCAGCACCATCAAGTCCATGGCTCTGGCGCGAAGCGTCGACGGCGCGCTGGAGGCCATGGTGACGCCCATGGTGGTCCCGGAGGACCACTTCATCGCGCGCATCGACGGCGTCACCAACGCGATGTTCTTCAAGGGCGAGGTCAGTGACGGCGGGGCGCCGGACGGAGGCGACTGGGACTACGTGTTCGCCGGTCCGGGGGCCGGGGGCGGGGCCACGGCGATGGCCGTCCTGGGCGACGTCCACGAACTGGTGGTACGCTCCGATGATGCCCCTTTCCTCCCGGTGGAGAGCATCGTCCCCGGGGTGGGCTCCGTGCGCCCGGAAGACGATCTGAGGGCGTCCTTCTACGTGCGTTTCGTGGTGCGCGATCAGAGCGGCATCGTCGGCGAGCTCTGTCAGATCTTCGGCGAGAAACGGATCAACGTGTCCGAGATCTGGCAGCTTGAGCACGCCGGGGAAGAGCTGGAGTCGCTCGCCGGGGCGGGGAAGGGCCGGGCCGCATCCAGCGAGGTCCTTCCGTTCGTCATCACCCTGGAAGAGACCAGCGTGGGTCAGTTGCGCCAGGCCCTGGAGCGCATCGCACGAAAGGACTACGTGCTGGCGGAACCCTTGTGGCTGCCCATATGGAGGACCTGACCACGCGCCGCATGTCCGGTTGCGGGAGTGGTTGGGGACCCCGGACGGTGGCTGATGGATGACGGCGCTGACCGGGTGGCGCTGGTGTGCGTGCGGGACAGCCGGCGCCACGGCCTTCAGGTGCTGTTGAGGGAGGATGCCGCGGGCGCCGGTCCCGAAAAGGGCGGCCGGTCCTTTCCCGCGGGCAGCGTTGTGGAACAGGACCACGCGGTGTCCGTGTTGGAGCGTTGTCGTGGGGTGACGGGGGATCAGGCGCAACGGTGGCTGGGCCACGACATGAGCCCGGCGCGCGCGCTGGGTTTCTGGGTGGCCGGAGTCAGGCTTCTGCTCGCCGCCACCGGGGTGCTTTCGGCGGTCAAGGGTGCGCGGCAGGCTGCGGTCCGGCTAAGGGTCGGGTACCCTGAGCGAGGGAGGCTCGGAGACGCGCTCGAACTCGCGGCTTTCCTGGCCCGGCGGGAGCTGGATTGCGATCTGCGCCGGCTGCTGTTCTTCTCCAGGTGGGTGGACCCCGATACCGGCGCCGCGAAGGGATTCTTTCTCGCTCACCTGCCCGAGCGCGTTCGCGGCACGGGGTTCCTCTGGCATGCCCCGGAAGAGGCATTGCTGTTCTGGCGCGATCGGGGCCTGCACCTGGATTTCCAAACCTTCGCCTGCTTGCGGACACTGACCGATTTCTCCTCCTGCGGCAGGCTGCTTTCCGAATACCGTTGAGCCGCTCCGGGCCGGCGGGTGATGGCGAAACAGCCGGAACTATGGAATACTGCCTTTACGTTGCGGAGAACCGCAACATGCGGAAAATCCATCGTTTCCCGAGATCACCGGCCCTATGAAGCTTTACGTGCAAACCTACGGCTGCCAGATGAACCAGCTCGATTCGGCGCGGATCGTGCAGCTTATGAAATCTGCGGACTACGAGCCCACCGAATGCGTGGACGACGCGGACTTGATCATCCTGAATACGTGCAGCGTACGGGACAAGGCCGAGCAGAAGGTATACAGCGCGCTCGGAAGGTGGCGTAAGCTCAAGGAGGAGAAGGGCGTCATCCTCGGCGTGGGCGGCTGCGTCGCCCAACAGGAGGGGGAGACTCTGCTCCGGCGGGCGCCGCACCTGGATCTGGTGTTCGGCACCCACAACATGCAGAAGCTGCCGCAGATGGTCGAGGAGGCCCGGGAGACCGCCCGGCGCTCGGTGGAGACGGCCTTTTACCGCGATCCGTTCTATCTTGAGGATCCGCGGGGGCTTCCCCAGACCGACGGGGCCAAGGCCTACGTCACCATCATGCAGGGCTGCAACAAGGTCTGTAGCTTCTGCATCGTCCCGCGGGTGCGCGGGCGCGAAGTGAGCCGCGCCAGCGAAAACATCGTCCGGGACGTGAAGGCGCTGGTGCGGCGCGGCGTCAAGGAGGTGATGTTGCTGGGCCAGAACGTCAACTCCTATGGCCATGCAGTGGAAGGGGAGCGGTCGTTCCCGGAGTTGCTGGAGCGGATCAACGATGTTGCCGGGATCCGGCGGATCCGTTTCACCACCTCCCATCCCCAGGATCTCTCGCCCGAGTTGGTGGATGCCTTCGTCCGACTCGAGAACCTCTGCGAGCACCTCCACCTGCCGCTCCAGTCCGGTTCCGATGCGGTGTTGGCGCGCATGCGCCGCGGCTACCGGCTGGATCAGTACATGGAGCGGATCAGCGAGCTCCGCAAACGGCGGCCGGAGGTTGCCATCACCACGGACATGATCGTAGGATTCCCGGGCGAGACCGAGACGGAGTTCGAGGAGACGCTGTCCAGGGTCAGGGAGATCGGATACGATGACATGTTCATCTTTACCTATTCACCGCGACCCCGCACGGTGGCAGCCAAGGTCTACCGCGACGACGTCCCGGACGAGGTCAAGGGGGAACGTTGCCGGAGACTGCAGGAGCTGCAAAAGAGCATTTCCCTCCGGAAGAACCGGAACCTGATCGGCGCGGAGGAGGAGGTCCTGGTGGAGGGGCCGTCCAGACTGGGCAGAGGTCAGCTCATGGGCCGGACCCGAACCAACCGGATCGTCAATTTCACGCCCAACGAAGCCACGGTGCCGGCGGAGATGGCGCGAGTCCGCGTGGTGGATGCCACGCCCAATTCACTGGTCGGCGAGGCCGTCGAAGCAAGGGAGGTCATGCAATGAAGGGTCCTGACGCAATCGAAATGACCGTGGCCGGCCTGACGCTCGATCAGGTTACCCGGACGCCGATCGTGGTTCTGAAAGACTCCGAGAACAAGCTGCAGCTTCCCATCTGGATCGGCCTGCTCGAGGCCACGGCCATGGCCACCGAGCTGGAAGGCATCAAGATGGCGCGCCCCATGACCCATGACCTCTTCAAGAACGTGCTCGCGGAGTTGGGCGGCACGGTGAAGAGAGTGGCCATTACCGAACTGAAGGAAAACACCTACTACGCGGTCATCACGCTGACGGTGGGGGACCGCGAGTTGGCCATGGACTCGCGTCCAAGCGATGCCATCGCCATGGCGCTCCGAAGCAAGACCCCCATCTACGTCGCCAAGGAAGTGCTGGAGCAGTCGAGTGTGCTGCAGCAGACGGAAGAGGGGAAGGATCCCGACTTCGCCAACGTGTCCAAGGAGAAGTGGGGGGAGATCCTGGACAAGATGTCGCCTGACGACTTCAAGTACAAGATGTAAAGAAACACAAGATGTAAGGGAACTGTAAAGGAAACCTGGAGAATCTGCGAAGGAACTTTGGAGAATCTGCGCGTATGGCCACGGCAAGAAAGCGTATTCTGCGAAAGGAGATCCGTCAACCGGACCGGTTCATGGTATTGACGGGGCAGTGCCTCGACCTCATCAAGGCTTACCGGACTCAGTTGATCGCCTTGGGGGCGGTTGTGGTGGTGGTCGCGGTCGCCGTTCTGGGCTGGCAGTATTACCGGGGCTACCAACGGGACTTGGCGTCCCAGGACTACAACAACGCCCTTCGGGAGTATCAGGAGGGTCGATACCAGGAGGCCCTGGAATCCTTCACAAGCCTTCGAACTCGGGGTGAGCCGCCCTACGATGCCCTCGCGGACCTCTATGTCGCCAACAGCCATATCGCCCTGGACCAGCCCGCCAAGGCCGTGGAGGCTCTGGAATCCAGCCTGGAAAATGATCGCGCCGACTTCCTGAATCAGGTCAGGCTCGTCACCCTCGGCCTGGCCCAGGAAATGAACGGCTCCTGTGAAGAGGCCGTTCAGTCCTTGAGCCGTGCCCTCGAACACCCGGGACCGCTACGCCAGGAAGCGCTGCTCGGCAAGGCCCGCTGTACCGTGCAGATGGGCAAAGTGCAGGAAGCAGCGGATGCTTACAAAGCATATCTCAAGGAATTCCCGGAGGGCGAGACGGTCGAGATCGCCTTGCGGATGCAACAGTTGGAAGGCCGCTCCGGCGAAAAAACCGCCCCGTAGCGGGTGGAACCACTCCTCACAACGGATGGATTCGGTTCCATCCGTGATTCCCTGATCCAGATGTGCTCGGAAACCTGTCCACGCCTCGGACTTTGTCGCGAGGGTCCGGGGTGTTGCCCCCGGGCTGCGGGCTTGGGCTGGGAGCAAAGATGCATCCCCACCCAACGTCCGATAATATATATTATGTAAACTTTCGCATTGGTCTCGGAATACCAATGCGAAAGCTGACATAATATACCTGCTTGCTTTGAGCGACTCAGGGCATCCGTTCATTGGTCTCGGATGTTGCCCGCCCCGCCCTGTGCGAGGAATAGACAGTCCTGACGTGCTCGCTGCTGTACCTGCCGCTTTTGAGCGGCTCAGGGCATCCGTTTCTTGGGCTTGAGATTGGATGTTGCCCGTCCCGGCCCGCACGAGGAACAGACGGTCCTGAGGTGTTCGCAGCGACGGTGGTCGCGGTGTTGGTGTGATGGGTCCTTCGGCGTGACCGGTGGTGAGACTAGCGTTCTACGGGGAGACCGGCTTCGTTCCATGCCAGGAGGCCGCCGGCCAGATTGGAGACGTCGGCGAAGCCGGACCGGCAGAGGATTGCGGCTGCGGTGGCGCTTCGCATTCCGGCTCGACAGACGGTAACCACCGGGCCGGTCTTGCAGTCGGCTATTTCGTCCAGACGGCTTACCAGTTCCCGAAGCGGGATCAACACGCTGTCGGGCAGATGTCCGAGTTCGCCGGTGTACTCGGCGGGCTCCCGCACGTCCACGAGCAACGGAAGGGTCTCCTGCGCCAGCATTTCCCGCAGTCCCTCCACGTCGATTTCCCTCACCTTCTTGAGCTCGCTCCAGTCCGGGAAGCTGATTTCCCCGCTGCCCAGGGCGGACTGATTGGGTTGGAGGACCTCCTGGATGTTCTGGGGTGGTGAGAGCTGGAGGTTGTTCATGAGCTCGATGTATTCTTGCCGGGTGCGGTTGGCCAGGCGTGGGTTGCCTTGCCTTTCCCGGCCAATCGTGGAGGTGGTGTTGCCGCGGTAGTCGTGGCCCGGGTGGACGACGGTGTCGTCCGGCAGCGTGAAGAGCTTCCGGGTTACGGCGTCGAACTGGGCGCCGGCGTCTCCCCCGGCGAAGTCGGTGCGTCCGGAGCCGCCGATGAACAGGGTGTCGCCGGTGAGGACGTTGCCCTCTACGAGCAAGCTCATGCCGTCGGGAGTGTGGCCGGGCGTATGCAGGACGCGCACCGCGAGATTGCCGACGCGGACCTCGTCGCCCTCCTCCAGATGCCGGTCGACGGCCGGGCTCGGCGCCCATTTCTGCATGGCGAACCGCGATCCGATCAGGGACCGCAGTTGCGGACACCCGCTCAGGTGGTCGGCGTGGGTGTGGGTGTCGATGGTCAGGTCCAGCTCTAGGCGGTAGTAGGCGAGCACCGCGATGTACCGGTCCACATGGGCATAAAGGGGGTCTACCAGGATCGCGTGTCCCCTGCCCTCGTCGGCTAACAGATACGTCTTGCAGCTTCCGCCGTTGAGCTCGCGCAGGATCATGGCCCCTCGCATCGGGGTAGCATCAGAAATAACGCCAGAGCCACCATTGTTCGAACAAGACCTTGCTCCAGTAGATCATTCGGGAAGGGCCCCAGGAGCGTGAGTCGGTGGCGCCGAAGGGCGGCCATCCCTGGGGGTAGGTCGTGCGGTTGGCCGCAGCGCGTCCCGCGCCGCAGGACAGCAGTCATATGGTGTGGAGGTGCAGGGTTGACAACTCCCCTTCCCCGGTGATCTCCGCCACCAGGTTGTCCGCCACCACGTCGGCCTCCTGGTGCGCCACGCCGCCGGCCTTGGAGGCCGGCATGTCGGCGCAGTCGCCGATGGCGTAGACATTGTCCCACTTGGTCTCCAGGGTATCGTAGTCCACTTGTATGCCGGACTCTCGCTCCGCCAACCCGCATTCGTAGAGCACCCCCGCGGGACGGTGCGGCGGCACCATGAACAACAGATCGTAGGACAGCTCGTAGCCGTAGAGGCCTCTGACCGTTTTCTTCTCCGCGTCGATGGACTGCGCGACGAAGTCGTAGTGGATGGTCACGTGGCGCTTCTTGCTCTGGGCGTCCATCCACACCGAGGGGACGTGCTCCTCGCCGGCCGGTTCGGGCTCCCGGGTGAAGTACCGGAGATCCACCAGGTCGCGGATGTTCCGTTCCTTGAAGTAGCTGTCGAGCATCCACTGAGCCTCATAAGGGGCCGGCGGACAACGGTACGGGCCCGGCGGGATCCCCACCAGCACGCGACCCTCGCGGAAATTATCGAGGGTCGTCTTGAGACGCAGGGCCGCGTCCATCTCCCAGGGATGGTGCGCCCCTTCGGCGAAACCGGGAAGCAGGTCGGGCCTGACTTGGAGGCCCAGGGACACGATCAGATAGTCATAGGGGATGGCGGTGCTCTCGAGGATGACCTGCTGGCGGCCGGGATCGATCCCCAGGATCTCTGCCTGGAGTACCCGAATGTTGCGTTTTTCCAAGCGCTTGAGCTTCCGCGTGATGTCTTCGGGGCGGCGCTGCCCCACCATCACGAACAGGAAGGCCGGCATGTAGACGTGGTCGGCCCGGCGGTCGATGAGGGTTACGTCATGGTCCGCTCCGAGGGCACGTCCGAGCTTCGTGGCGGCGACGACCCCGCCGCTGCCGCCGCCGAGCACGACGATCTGCTTGCGTCCGTTGTGGTAGTGCATCTCTGAACCTGTTGACGCCGGGTCCGGTAGCCGTCAGGAGCCCTTTTGCTGGCGCCGTTTGGCGCGAAGGGCGAGGCCCCTCAGGCTGCGCATGCGTCGGTCCCGCCACATGCGCTGTTCCTGCCGCCCTTCTTCGGTCAGTTCGGACTCGAACCGTGAAGTGCCGCGAATCAAGAGCAACACCAGAAAATCGGAACAAGCCTTGACCTGCTCCGCAACCCACGTGAAGAGTCCGCCGGACATGAGACAAGACGCTAGCGAAGGAAGGTGTCTTCCTGGGCTAGCTGGACTGCGGCCTGGTCGAAGGCGGCCTCATCCGGTTCTCCGTCGCCCAATATGCCGATCTGGGTCAGGAACTGGCCTATCTGCGCGTGGTCCCGGGGACTCACCGGGGAATACGGCCGCGCCGGGTCGCCGATATCGACCCCGAAGTGCCTCAGGGCGGATTTCATGATCGGCGGCAGGCCGTAGGCGCCCCACTTTCCTGGAAAAAGGGTGAAACAACGCTGCCAGTAACGCGCCCTGTCGATGTCGCCTTCCCGGAACGCCCGGACCACTCGCGCACCGATACGGGTGCCGGGGGGCGGCATGGTGGCGCCGGCGCCGCCCATCATGAGCGTCGTCAGCAACGGCTGCATGGTGGTGAAGTAGTGGGCCTTCCCGGCGAGCTGGATCTGCTCGATGAGCCGCGTAATTTTGGTAATGTCACGCGAGCTCTCCTTGAAATAGTCGACCTGGTTCAGCTCGCTCAGCCGCACGAACGCGTCCAGCGGTGGATCGGCCCCCGGACCGGGGTTATGATAGGCGACGATGGGCAACGGGCTGACCGACGCAACTTCCGTGAAGAACTGTATCAGGTCCGCCATGGTGGGCTGGCCGCCCCACGGACGGATGGGCATCAGCACCTGAATGAGGTCTCCGCCCACCGCTGCGGCATGTTCCGCCAGGTCCAGGATGGTGTCGACGGAATGGCTCGACGCTCCGAGGATGACGGGTACGCGCTTGTTGATGACCTCGGTGGCGCGTCGCATGACCTCCTTGCGGTCCTGGAGGGAAAGCACCGTGTATTCCGAGGCCTCGACCGCGGCAATGGAGATGGCGTCGCAATCGGCGACGAGAAATTCGATCTCCCGCGCCAGTGCGTCGTAATCCACCTTCCCGTCGTCCGTGAACGGGGTCAGCGCTGCTCCGATGATTCCTCTGATGGGGCTTGCCAGCATCCATCACCTCTGTTGGGATTTAATAACGATAACGACAGGTTGCCATGCAGTTGGAAGAGGTTGGCTCAACTTCCGCTAAACCTCTGCCACAATTCTCGCATGGGCTGCATCGCTTCCCTGCACCTTGAGCGGCAGCGCCATGATACGGCTCTTCCGTCCGGCAATGGCGGAGAGATTGGTTACGTTCTCCGCGATCAGGACGTCGTTTCCCAGCAGCGTTCGGTGTACCGGGAAGTCGAATCCTTTGGGCCGCAACGGGGTAGGCAGGTCCACCGTGATGCAGTCGACGCCGAACAGCTTCACCCCGCACTCGACGATCCATTCCGCCGCATCTACGGATAGATAGGGGTGCATATTGTACTCTTCGCTTTCGAATTTCTCGTCCCATCCCGTGTGCAGCATGAGGATGTCGCCCCGGTCGACCACGACTCCCGAGCCCTTGAGGTCCGCCGCGGTAACCTCCTCGCCCCCGCCTTTCTGCACCGATATGACGGCTCCCGGTCCGACGAATGCCTCCAGGGACAACTCCTCGATGGATTTGCCGTCGGGGACGATGTGGACCGGCGCATCCACGTGGGTCCCGGCATGACACGGGAGGTTGATCTCGGTCACGTTGAGCGGATGGCCCTTGCCGAGGTCGAAGAACCGCTGCACGTGCACGTCCGGGAGCACCGGGATCTTGGGCATGCCGTCGTAGATGAGCCGTGAGAGATCGATCATGGACATGGTCGTGTTCCTGAGGGAGGTTTGAAGCGTTCGACCCGGGATCAGGCGGAGCCGTTGCGCCAACCGGCGTAGACGGGGTCCCGGTCGACGAAGGCTCTCTTGATGCCGTCGAACGCCAGCCAGAACTGATCCAGGGTCTTGCGCACGGCCTGGCGCACCAGCTCCTGTTGGTGATCGGTGACGGCGTACTTCCGCACCGCCTCGGGACCCACCTTCATGTGCTCTTCGTCCACTCCCATGTGGAGCGTCCAGTACCGGATGTCATCGCTGTCCCGGTCGAAGCCGTAGTGCGTCGTCAGTCCGGTGACGATGCGGCTCATGCGCTCGCTGGCGGTCCCTTCCAGGCAAAAACCCTGGCAGGCGTACAGTTCCAGCCACGAACGCTGGTACATCAGCAGCTCTCGCCAATCGAGAAACGCGGAAGTCTCCGGCAGCGGCTGAACCGAGTCCAACTCCTCCCTGGAATCGAAACCGCAGGCCATGGCGAACCGGATGAAGAGGCCGCGGTGGCTGTCGGTCCCGGAGATCTCGCCGGTGCCCTCCTCCACCACGTTCTCGATCCACATCTTCTCCAGCTCGGGGTCGTCCGGGCAACGTCCCAACATGGCCGCGATGGGCTTGGGAAAGGGTTTGGGGAAGAAGAGATAGAACTGACCCACGAACCCCTTCAGCGCCTCCCGGTCGATCTCGCCCCTTTCGATCATGCCGATCAACGGGTTGTCCTTGGAGTGCTTCGCGCGAACCGTCTCCTGGATCTCCCGAACAAAGGCTTCGTCGGATAATGGCATCGATACAACTCCCCTCGGTCAGTCCAGTCCGTAAAAGCGCCGGGCGTTGTTCCCCAATATGTTCTGTTTGGCTTCCTGCGACAGGTCGGTCCGCCCCCATATCAACGAGCCGGATTCCGGCCAGCTCATGTCCCAGTGCGGATAGTCGGAAGCGTACATGATGGTCTCGGAGCCGATCTCCCCCACCACGTAGCCGATGGTCTTCTCGTCGGGCTCGCAGCCGTAGAACACGTTCCTGCCAGTGATGTAGTGACTGGGCTCCTGCTTGCAATCGGGCGCTTCCACCGCGCCCCGCTTCTCCCATTCCTCGTCCATGCGGTCCGACCAGTAGGGGATCCAGCCGCAGCCGATCTCGAGAAACCCGAGCTTCAGGTCGGGAAACAGCTCCGGGACGCCGCCGAAGATCATGCCCGTGAGCTGGCGCAGCACCGGGAACGGGTGCCCGGTGGTGTGGATGGAGATGAACTGGTCGAAGATCTCGCTGCCGGGCTCATCGCCGCCGAAGGCGTGGATCGCCAGCGGGGTTCCGAGCTTCTGCGCCTCCTCGTAGAGCGGATAGTACTCGGGTAGGCCGAAGTTCTTGCCGTGGCCCTGGGCCGCCAGCATGCCTCCTGCCAGCCCCAGTTCGGTGACCGCGTAGCGCAGTTCCTCCGCGGCGGCCGCCGGAGCGTTGACCGGCAGGTTCGCCACGGCCTTGAGACGAGGCGACGCCTTGCAGTAATCGGCGATGAATTCATTGTAGGCGCGGCACAACTGCGTCTGGTAGACGGGCTCGCGAATCCGCCCGATTCCCAATCCGTTGGTCGGGTACATGACCGCGGTGTCGATCTCCTGGGTGTCCATGGCGGACAGCCGCTCCTCGTGCTTGATGCCCGGGTGTCCCAGGGTTCCTCCCAGGTTGCGGTCGTAGGTTTCCCGAGGAATGAAGGGAGGACGTCTTTTCTGGAGGGCTTCGCCAAGGAACGGCTTGACGAACTCGTCGTTGTCCCGCGCGTGGGCGTCCGCGTCGATTACCTTGACGGCCGGGTCGATCTTCTCCATGTTCTTCTCCCTCGACGGCAATTTACCAGCAGGTGATCCAACACGAAAAGCTACCACCTTCAGCCCCGAATGCAAATCGATTCGCGCTGTCGGGGCGCTGCTCGCCGGAATCCCGGTTCAGGCCTCGGCGTTCAGCTCCCGGTCCGGGATGGTGATCACCGGCTCCACCGCGCGCAGCTCCTCCAGGGGAATATGACAGGCGATGGAGTGGCCCTCGGTGTCGAGTCGCACGGGCGGCGGCTCATCGTCGCAGATGCTGCCGACCCTGCGCTGGCATCGGGTGGAAAACGGGCATCCCTTGGGTGGGTCGAGCGGGCTCGGCAGGTTCCCTTCCAGGACGATCCGGCGCTTCTTGACCTCGGGGTCGGCGATGGGCACTGCCGAGAGCAGCGCCTCGGTATAGGGATGATACGGCGGCGCGAAGACTTCTTCGGTCGTGCCCCGCTCCATGATCTGCCCCAGATACATGACTACCACGCGGTCGGAAAGATAACGCACCGCGGACAGGTCGTGGCTGATGAACAGCAGCGTGGTGCGGTGGTCGCGCTGGATGTCCATCAGAAGCTCCGTCACCGCCGCGGCGACGGACACGTCCAGCGCCGAGATGGGTTCGTCCGCAATGACCGTCTTGGGGTAGCCGGCAAAGGCCCGGGCAATGCCGACCCGCTGTTTCTGCCCGCCGGAGAGCTGGCGCGGCTTGCGGGCGGCAAAGGCGCGCGGCAGCTTCACCGTATCCAGCAACTTGTGGACCCGTTCCCGGACCTTGGCGGAGTCGGACTCGATGCCGAAGCGCTTGATGACCCGCCCGATCTGGTAGCCGACGGTGTGCGACGGATTGAGCGTGTCGTTGGGGTTCTGGAACACCATCTGCAGCGACGCAAGCTGCCCCGGGGTACGCTTCTGGACCTCGATGCTGCCAAGATCGGTGCCGTCCAGCCGCACTTCCCCGGCCGTGGCGGTCTCGAGCCCCATCAGGACTTTGGCGAAGGTGGACTTGCCGCAGCCCGACTCGCCGACGATGGCGACCGTCTCCCCTTCCCCGGCGTCGAAGCTGATGCTTTCGTTGGCCTTGACCTGGCGCACGGATTCGCCGGAGATGAGCGCCGCCAGCGAGCTCTCCTTGACGTCGTAGTACTTGCGCATGTTGTCGACTTCGAGGACGGTGTCGCCCACCTCGATGGGCTCGCGGGTGGTCTCGTTGCGTGTGGCCGCATCGTGGTCGATCTCGTTCCAGCGCAGGCAGCGCACCCGGTGCGCCGGATCGTCATCGGTGTGCACGTCCTCCATCCGGATGTGGTCGTTGTCGCAACGCCCGGCCTCGAAGAACTCGCAGCGGGGCCCGAAATAGCAGCCCTGGGGCCGCTGGTGCGGCAACGGAAGCTGTCCCTTGATGGCCGTGAGCGGGCGCGCGTTCTTGTCGGCGTGGGGCAGCGGGATGCAGCCGAACAGACCGTGCGTGTACGGGTGCTTGGGCCAGGAGAAGATGGAATCGATGTGGCCTTCCTCCACGACCTCGCCCGAGTACATCACGCAGATCCGGTCGCAGACCTCGAGCATCAGCCCCAGGTTGTGGGAGATGTAGAGCAGCGACGCGCCGGATTCCTTGCTCAACTCGGCGATCAACTCCACGATCCCCGCCTCCACCGTGACATCCAGGGCCGTGGTGGGCTCGTCCAGCAACAGCAGCGCCGGTCTCGACAACAGCGCCATGGCGATGACCACCCGCTGCTGCTGGCCGCCGGAGACCTGGTGCGGGTAGGATTCCATCAGGCGTTTCGGGTCCGGGATGTTCACGGCCGCGAGCATGTCGAACGAGCGCTGGAAGGCCTCTTCCTTGCTCACGCTCTCGTGGATCATGGGCACTTCCATGAGCTGGGCGCCAATGGTCAGGCTCGGATTGAGCGCGGCCATGGGCTCCTGATAGATCATGGAGATGTCCTTGCCCCGGACCTGGCGGATCTCTTCCTCGGTCAACTCGGACATGTCCCGGCCCTTGAACCGGATGGCGCCGCCGACGATGCCGCCGTTCTTGCCCATGTAACGCATGATGCCGTTGGCCACCGTGGACTTGCCGCAGCCGGACTCACCCACCAAGCCCACCGATTCGCCTTTCCGGATGGTGAGGTCGAAGTCCATGACCGCGGGGACTTCCCCGGCCCGGGTGTAGTAGCTGAGCCGGAGGCCGGAGATTTCGAGGACCGGTGCCTCGTCGTTGTAATCGGTCATCCCTCTCTCTCCCGTTGCTTTTTGGGACAGGACACTAATCCCTTAACGACACTTCGCGCAGTCCGTCGGCCAGCAGGTTGAAGCCCAGCACCAGCAGGGAAACCGCGCAGGCGGGCAGGATCGCCATGTGGGGGAAACCGCCGGTCACGAAGGCGCGGGTCTCGGTAATCATGCCGCCCCAGTCAGGGTCCGGCGGCGGCAGGCCGAGGCCGAGGAACCCCAAGGCCCCGATGGTGATGGTCGTGTAGCCCATGCGCAGGCAGAAATCGACGATCAGCGGGCTGCGGGCGTTGGGCAGGATCTCCACCAGCATGATGTACCAGGGCCCCTCGCCGCGGGTCTGCGACGCAGCGATGTAGTCACGGGTGGCGATGTCCATGGTCACGCCGCGCACGATGCGCATGATGCCCGGCGAGGACGCGAATACCACCGCGAAGATGATGTTGAGCCCCGAAGCGCCGAGCTTGGCGATGATCAGCACGTAAAGGACCATGATGGGGAAGGAGAGGATCACGTTGGCGACGAACGAGATGACCTCGTCCAGCCAGCCGCGGAAGTAGCCCGCGACCAGGCCCATGACGATGCCGACGATGTACGCGGAAACGGTCGCCAAGCTGGCATAGAACAGCACCCGCTGACCGCCCCAGATGATCCGCGAAAGGATGTCGCGGCCCAGGTGGTCGGTGCCGAACAGGAATACGCCGCCGTCCGGGGCCGCCGTACCCGGGAAAGCAAAGGGAAGGATCGTCGCGTTGGGGTCATAGGGCGCCACGAGCGGCGCGAAAATCGCCAGCAGGACGAAGATCAGCACGATCAGCGCGCCAATGGCGCCAACCGGGCTCTCGCGCAGGAGCGCCACCGATTTGACCGCGTTCAGGAACGCCGAATCCGGCCTGACGAGAGGGACGCCGTTGGTATCGCTGGCCATGCTCGACTCCTTACTTGAAGCGGATCCTCGGGTTCAGGTACGTGTAACCGACGTCGCCGATGGTCTGGGTGAAGACGGCCACGAACACCGCCGCGGCGCCGCAGGCTTCGATCACGAAGATGTCCCGGCGCAGCGCCGCTTCCAGCAGCAGCGCGCCGAACCCCTTGTAGCCGAAGGCGAACTCGGTCACCACCACTCCGGACAGCAGCCAGTTGATCTGCAGCATGATCACCGTGAACGGAGCGATCAACGCGTTCCGCAGGGCGTGCTTCATGATGATGTGCCGGTAGGGCAATCCCTTGAGCATGGCGGTCCGGATATAGGGGTTGGTCATCACGTCCGCCATCGAGGCTCGCGTCATCCGGGCCACGTAGCCGAACCCGTAAAGGGTCAGCACCATCACCGGAAGGATCAACTCGACGACGTTGAAACCCGACGTCATGGACGAGGTTCCCGGCAGCCAGCCGAGCCCGAAAACGAAGACCCAGGCGAGCAGCACCGCGCTGGCGTATTCGGGAATGGAGGTGGTGGTGATGGAGAAGACCGAGATCACCCGGTCCTGCGTAGAACCCTCCTTCATGCCCGCCAGCACCCCCAGCGTCAGGGCGACGATGACCATGACGACGAAGGTGACGCCGGCAAGGATGCCGGTGTTGCCCAGCCGGTCCCAGAAGATCTCGTTCACCGGCCGCTTGTAGATGATGGAGTCGCCGAGATCGCCGGACAGCACCCGGCCGATCCATTCGACGTAACGAACCGGGAGCGGCCGGTCATAGCCGTTCTGGGTGATCCAGGCGTCGAGTTGCTGGTCCTGCGCGTAGGGTCCCAGGACGCTGCGCGCGATCAGCCGGGGATCACCCTCGTTCATGAGGAAGAGAAGCAGCGCCACCGTCAGCATGATGAGGATCATCATGCCGATGCGCCGCAGAATCAGTTGTGGCATGTCCGTCTCCCGTGAGTACGCGTATCCGGCCAACCGGGAAAGAAGGCGGCGCGGGCGCCCGAAGACTCCCGCGCCGCGGCGTACCTAACCTAACCGTCCAGCCACACGTCTTGAAACTGGTGGTACAGCGTCGGATGGGTCTTGAACCCCTTGACCCGCTTGTTGGCCGCCTTGAAGACCGAGCGCCAGAAGGGCTGCGGGATGATGGCGTCGTCCTGGAGGATCTTCTCGCACGCGGCCATCTTCTTTTTGCGTTCGTTGACGTCGAGGGTGGCCTCGGCCTCGTCGAGGGCGGCGTCGAACTCGGGGTTGTTGTAGGCGGTCTCGTTCCAGGGCACGCCGGACCGGTAGCCGAGGCCCAGCACCATGGTGCCGAGCGGACGGTGCGTCCACGCGGTGTAGCCCCAGGGCGCCTTGTCCCAGACCTCCCAGTACTGGCTTGACGGCATCTTGTTGATGTTCAGGGTGATGCCCGCGGGAGCGAGCTGGTTCTTGAAGATGGCGCAGGCGTCGGTCATCCACGGGCCTTCGGTATCGCCGTTGGCGATTTCGACGGTCAGGCCGTTCTCGTAGCCGGCCTCGGCCAGCAGCTTCTTTGCCTTCTCGACGTCCCGCTTGAGCGGCGGCAGGGCCGCGTATTCCGGATGGATCGGACAGACGTGATGGTTCTCGGCGATCTGGCCGAGGCCCTTGAACGCCTTGTCCAGGATCTCCTTGTGGTCCATGCAGGCGGCGATGGCCTGGCGGAGCTTGAGGTTGTCGAAGGGTTTCTCGGTGACGCGGAAACGCATGACCGCGGTCTGCGCCGTCGTCGCCTCATGGAGGTCCACGAAGGGCAAACGCTTGATGGTGTCGATGGCGCTGTTGGGCACGCGGAAGACCATGTCCACCTGCTGCGACGCCAGGGCCGCGATCCAGGCGTTGGTGTCCTCGCCGTGGTCGAAATAGTGGATCTCGTCCAGGTAGAACGGTCCGGCCCACCATTCCCGCGTCTTTTTGAGGATCGCCCTCTCGCCGACCCCGAACGCCTCCAGCTTCATCGGACCGGTGCCGATGGGGTTCCTGGACAGGTCCGCGGCGTAGTCCTTGCCGAAGCCTCTGTGAACGATGGCGGTGGGATAGTTGTAGAAGTTCTCCGGCATGGCCAGGGCGGCCTTCTTGAGGTTGAACTGGATGGTGTAGTCGTCGATGACTTCGACCGCGTTGGCGATGCCGCGCTTCTTGCCGTCGGCGCCGGCTTCGACCATGGCGCTGAAGAGGCCGAGGTTGGAGGAGCCGGTTTTCGGGTCGAGCCAGCGGTTGACCGTGTGGGCGACGTCCGCGGAGGTGAACTTGTCGCCGTTGGACCAGGTCACGTCGTCTCGCAGGTGGAATACCCAGGTCTTGAGGTCGTCGGACGCTTCCCATTTCCTGGCGAGATAGGGAACCGTCACGTTGTCCGCCTTGGTGCGGGTCAGATGCTCCACGATGAACCGCGCGACGTTGGATTTCTCGGTCCAGTCGAAGATCGCCGGATCGGTCACCTCCTGGATCCGCATGGAGACTCTGAGGGTCCCGCCGGCTTTCGGGGTCGCCGCGGCCGCGGACGGCACCAGGGCGCCGCCGATGAGCTTGTCCACGGTGGCGTAGGCCACGCCCGCAGTCATGCCCAGCAGCGCCGCCTGCCGCAGAAAGTCGCGCCGGGTGATCTTCCGGGTGCGGACCTGGTCGCACAGCTCCGGCAGGTAGCTGTGCGTGTCCGCGCCAAGCGCGCGTTCCGACGGCAGTGTGTAGCGCCGCGCGTCCCGGCTCAGGATCTTCTTGTCGCTCATGATTGTAACCTCCGTTTGACTCGAATGTCGGGCGGGTCGCCGCAGGATGACGCCGGGGTGCGCCGCCTGTCCAACTTCCCGTCGCCCGACAGACCACTGATTGAAAAACCGTAAGCCTATGCTACCTCCGGGGTGGAATGCAAGCCGGCTTTCTGCGATCCTGACTCCATGGAGACGCCGGCCGGCCAGCGCACGCTGCGAGTCATCGGACGGGCGACGCCCTCGGTCGAGGGCGCGGCGAAGGTCACCGCCGAGGCCCGCTACCTCGAGGACCTTCAGACCCCGGGCATGCTCCACGGCAAGATCTGCCGGAGTCCCCTGCCCCACGCCAGGATTCTCGACATCGATACCTCCCGGGCGGAGCGGCTGCCCGGGGTGATCGCGGTCATCACCGCGCGGGACATGCCCGACATCAAGTTCAGCTTCGTTCCGGAGCTGGCGGACAAGACGCCGCTGTGCGCGCCGGGCCGCACGGTGCGCTACGCCGGCGACGAGGTGGCCGCGGTGGCGGCGGTGGACGAGCACGTCGCGGAGGAAGCCGTGCGCCTCATCGAGGTGGCGTACGAGCCCCTGGAGCCGGTGCTGGACGTGGACGCCGCGCTGTTGCCGGATTCTCCCAGGGTCCACGACCGCGGAAACGTCGCCTACGAGGTGCACAAGGCGGAAGGCGACGTCGACGCGGCGCTGGCCGCTTGCGATGTGACGCTGGAGGAGGAGTTCCACACCACGCGCCAGTCTCATGCGGTCATGGAGACCCGCGGCTGCATCGTCCATTACGCCGCCACCGGCCAACTCACCGTGTGGCACCAGACCCAGGCGCCCCACACCCTGCGCGGCGAGATCGCCCGGGCGCTGGGCATTCCTCAACGGCTCGTCCGGGTGATCCAGCCCGAGACCGGCGGCGGTTTCGGCTCCCGGCTGGTGATGAGCGTCATGGTGCCCATCGCCGCGGTCCTGTCCAGGAAATCGGGCCGCCCCGTGCGCATCGTCAACAGCCGTGAGGAGGAGTTCCGCTGCGCCGGGGCGCGCTACGCCTACCGCTTCAGGCTCAGGCTGGGCTGCACCAAAGACGGCGTCATCCGCGCCAAGAGCATCGAGGTCACGGGCGACAACGGCGCCTACAACGACAAGGGCGTTTCCACCATCAATTTCATTACCCTGGCCTTCTTTACATCCTATGACCTGCACCGGCCGGCGAAGTCGGTGGATGCCAGGCTGGTCTACACCAACAAGCCTCCCGGGGGCGCCTTCCGGGGGTTCGGCCACGCCGAGGAGGGGTTCGCGTTCGAAACCACCCTCGACGCCATGGCCGGGCGACTCGGCATGGACCCGGTGGAGATCCGCCTCAAGAATCTGAGGCGTCCCTGCGAGCGGACGTGCGTGGAACGCGCGAGCCGGCTCATGCGTCCGGGCACGGGCGCCGCGGGAAGGGCGTTCGCGGGGGGCAAGCGGACGGGCATCGGCATGGCGTTTCTCTCGGAGACCGGCGCCGGGCTGCGCTACTACCGGCAGAACTCCACCGAGGCCATCGTCAAGGTGGACCGGGACGGCACCGTAGGCGTCATCGCTGCGATCGCGGATACCGGCACCGGCACGAGGACGGTGATGGCGCAGATCGCGGCAGAGCATCTCGGGGTCTCGGTGGACCGGGTGCGGCTGTTCCACAACGACACCGACGTGATCCCCTACGACCTCGGCACCTGGGCCAGCCGCACCACTTACGTATGCGGCAACGCCGTGGCCGCGGCCGCAGCCGACGCCCGGCGGCGTCTGGCGGAGATCGCGGCGGTGATGCTGAAGGCCGCGCCCGAGACGCTGGAGTTCGCCGGCGACCGGGTGGCGTCCACGGTGGAGCCCGGCGGGCAGGTTTCCTTCGACGACGTGGTCAGCGAGGCCTACGACCGCCAGGGCGTGCTGATCATCGGCAAGGGAGCTTTCGTCGACCGGGAAGCCACCCGGTTCGACCTGGCCGACTACGAGTCCGCGGCCCCCGTCATCGCAGCATGCTGTCACGTGGCCGAAGTCCGGGTGGACACGGACACCGGGGCGGTGGAATTGCTGCGCTACCTCGCGGTCCACGACGTCGGCAAGGCCATCAACCCGCTGGGGCTCCAGGGCCAGATCGAGGGCGGCGTGGCCCAGGGCCTGGGCTTCGCCCTTTACGAGGACCTGGTAGTGGACCGCGGCCAGGTGCTGAACCCGAACCTGGTGGACTACCGCGTGCCCGCCTTCTCCGCCATGCCGAAACGGCTGGACTGCGTCGTGGTGGAAGGTGACGCTTCCGGGGGCCCCTACGGCGCCAAGGGCATCGGCGAACTCCCCTTCGGCCCGGTGGCGCCCGCCCTCGCCAACGCCATCCACGACGCGGTGGGGGTACGCCCGAAGGCGCTGCCCATGACCCCCGAACGAATTTTGCGCGAATTGAAGGCCCTGTAGGGGCGGGTGCGGACCCGCTGGTGTACGGGGACTCTGGCCAATACGGTCGGCGCCGTGATAGGGGTGGTGGACCATGCGTGATATGCCGGCACGATGGGGTTTGAGCCTTCCCAACCGCGGGGTCCTGTTCGGGCTCACCACGGTGGACGACCTGTTCGAGGCTGCGGCGCTGGCGGAGGAGTCCGGCGTCTTCGAATCGGTATGGGTGGGCGACAGCTTCATCCACAAGCCCCGCCTCGATTCCATCGTCATGCTGTCGAACCTCGCCGCGCGCACCCGGCGCGTGCGGCTGGGCACCATCTGCATGGCGACCTTTCCGCTGCGCCATCCGGTGGAGCTGGCGATCCAGTGGGCGAGCCTGGACCACGTCTCCGGCGGCCGCACGGTGCTGGGCGCGTGCATCGGCGGCGGCCACGAGCCCGAGCTTCGGGCCTTCGGGCAGACCTCCCGCGAACGGGTCCCCCGGTTGGAGGAAGGGGTGGCGTTGCTGCGTGCGTTATGGAGCGACGGAAAGGTCCACCACCGCGGACGCTTCTACACCCTGGAGGGTTACGACGTCCTGCCCAAGCCCGTGCAGCGCCCCTGCCCCATCTGGATCGCGGTGAACCCGCGACAGCCCATGGCCGGTAGTCCGCTGGTCAAGCGAGCGCTGGAACGGGCGGTACGGCTCGGGGACGGCTACATGACCGATGCGGTGGCGCCGGACGAGTTCCGCCGCCGTTGGGAGTTCATGCAGGAAGCCGCGGAGCGGCAAGGCCGGGACCTGAGCCGCTTCGAGACCTGCATCCACGGCATGATCAACATCAACGAGGACAAACAGGCGGCCTACGAGGAGTCGAAGCACTACTTTCGCGAGTACTACACGCCGTCGTGGCCCACCGACGACGTCATCGAGATCTGGCTGGCCCACGGCCCCCCGGAGGAGTGCGCGGCGCTGCTCGGGGAATGGCTGGACATGGGCATCACCACGCCGGTGCTGCGCTTCACCGGACACGACCAGTTGGCCCAGATCCGTCGTTTCGTCGAAGAGGTCCTGCCACTGGTGCGAGACTGAAGCAGGAGGAAGGAGAAAATCATGTGCAGGATCAGGTTCGAGCCATGGATAGGGAGCCGGTACGACCTCTGTCTGCCGCCTCGCCCGCCGATATTCGGAGAATCGCGCGTGTTGATACTCGGGGAATCACACTATACTGACCGCGGTGAAGATCATGAAGATCATGAAGATCAATATACCCGCGATTTCACCAGTAATATAGTGAGAACTCGGCGGGCCGACCTTCAATTCTTCCTCAACCTAAAGGCAGCGTGTGTTGTGCCGGTTGACGCAATGACTTCCAGGGAGTTCTGGCACAGTGTGGCGTTCTACAATTACGTGCAGTGGTTTGTCCCGGGTCCAGGTCAAGAGACGCCTCCTGAGATGTTCAGGGAGTCGAGAGATGCTTTTAGAGAATGCTTGAACTGTCTGCGCCCAACCCATGTAATCGCGTGCGGGTTTGGTCTATGGGACAGGCTGTGTGAACATCAGGGCTTCTGGTGTGCAAATCCTGATGTCAATCAAGGAATCCTGCCATTCGTCCCCGAGCAATTCCAATACAAGGAGTTATGGGCGGGAAATTACCACTACGAAGGTGGTACATGTCTGATTGTGGCTATCAGGCATCCTGCTGCTTATTTCCAGCCCCTAGCCTGGCATGATATGTTGCAAGCATTCTTCGCGTTCCAACCTCCTCAGCATTAGAGTCATGAACCCGAATTTGCGAGATTTTCTCCGCGCCGTGCGTGAGACCGGACCCGGGAACTACGTCGAGGTGACGCAGCCGCTGGACCCCTACCTGGAGGTCAGCATCATCCAGCACAAGCTGGCGGCCGAGGGACGGAACCCGGTGATCTACTGCCCCGAGATCAAGGGCAGCTCGTTGCCGCTGGTCACCAACATGTTCGGCTCCTTCGATCTTCTGGCCTGGGGACTGGGCTGCGACCCGCACGCCATGACCCGGGTAGAGATCTACGACGTGCTGCGCGGCAAGTTGGCGCGACGGGAGGACCCGGTGTGGGTCGCCGAGGAGAAGGCGCCGGTCAAGGAAAGGAAGCTCGTCGGCGAGGCCGTGGACCTGGACGTGCTGCCCATCATCCACAACTCCAGACTGGACGCGGGGAAGTACGTCAGCGCCGGGTTCACGATCGCCAGGTGGCCGGACACCGGCGTTCCCAACGCGGGCATCTACCGTCACATGGTCATGGGCCGGAACCGGCTCGGCTGCATGATCAACCCCGGCAACGACGGCGCCTACATCGCCCGGCGCTGCGCGGAGCTCGGCAAGCCCATGGAGATCGCCCTGGTGGTCGGCCACCACTCCGCGGTGCTGCAGGCTTCCCTGGGCAAGGGGGTGGTGGAGTTCGATCTCATGGGCGGCTATCTGGGGGAACCGCTGGAGGTCGTCAAGGGCGAGACCGTGGACCTGCCGGTGCCGGCCGAGGCGGAGATCGTCATCGAAGGGACCATCGATCCCACGGTCATGGCCACCGACGGCCCCTACGCCGAGTATTTGGGCTACTACGGCGTCGGCGACAAGCCCTGTTACGTCATCGACGTAACCGCCATCACCATGCGCCGGGACGCCATCTACCACCATCTGGACTCTGCCCACGTCGAGCATAACCTGGCCCCGGCCATGAGCGCCGAGATGAGCCTCTACGACCGGCTCCGGGCGCAGTTCCCTACCCTCAAGGCGGTGAACGTCATGGGCTGGCTGGGCACCTACGTCTCGTTGCGGCAGCGGGTCCCCGGCGAGGGCAAGCAGGCCGGGCTGGTGGCCGTGGCCACCGACAACTACGCCAAGACCGCGGTGGTGGTGGACGACGACGTGGACATCTACAGCGAGCGGGAGGTGACCTGGGCCATCAACACCCGCATGGTGGCGGACGAGGACCTGTTGGTCATGCCGGGGGTCAAGGGCGCGCACCTCGATCCGGTCTCATACAACGAAGCCCGCACCGGCCGGGGGCCCATGACCACCCACCTGGTCATCGACGCCACCCGCCCCGTGGAAAAGGAGTTCGAGAAGAAGATCGAGCCGGACCCGGATCTGTGGCGGAAAATCGACCTCGAAGCGTATCTGAAACCCTGACCTCCGCCGTTGACAAAGGACCATCCAACAACTACTATTCGTCGTTCTCCGCGTTTCGAGAGAAGGGATGCTTTCGTTGCCGGCGTGACCGGCGAAGAGTCAAAGGAGGCAAATAATGCGACGCTACACATGGACAGGATTGTTGGCGATTGCGCTGGTGAGTTTCCTGGCCTGCGAGGCCGCGGCCAAGGACCTTCACAAGATCAAGGTCACCGCCGGCCGGAACAGCATCATTTCCATGCTCTATCTGTCGGGAGAGATGGCCGGGATCTTCGAGAAGCACGGCATCGACGCGGACGTGGACGTGCGCCCCTTCAAGGGACACATGGCCGCGCTGCCCGCCAAGGAGGTGCCCTGCTCGTCGTATGCCGGCACCGCGGCCATCGCCAGGATCACCAAGGGGCTTGACTTCGTCATCATCGGAGGCGGGCTGACCGTGATGCAGGAAGTCTTCGTCAAGAAGGACAGCCCGGCCCAGTCCATCGGCGATCTCCGGGGCAAGAAATACGGCACCTGGTCCACCGGGGCCGGCGCTTTCAAGGCCACCCGGGCGGTCATCATGGACGGCCACGGCATCGACGTGCTGGACAAGAAGGACATGGAACTCGTTCAGGCCGCGGCACCCGCGCTGCTGGCCTTGCTGGGTCGCGGCGACGTGGATTCGATGTTCAACATCAGCTCGCTGACCGTCAGGGCGGCGTCGCAGCCCGACAAGTACCGGTCGGTGTTCGCGCCCAACGACTATTGGAAGAAAAAGGCCGGCCAGCCCATCGTGTGGTCCGCGCCGCTGGTCTGCTGGCGGGAATGGGTCGATGCGGACAGGGACCGGGCCAAGGGCTTCGCGGCCGCGGTCATGGAGTCCATGCGCTGGCTCAGGAACCCCAAGAACTTCGACCAGGCCGAGGCCAAGTTCGCCAAGGTGACCGGCATCAAGAACAAGGCCGAGGCGGGCGTCTACAGGGACTGGTTGCAGAAAAACAAGATCTTCCTGGCCAAGTGGGACAAGGAGACCGTGGACGCCCAGTGGAACTTCCTCGAAATGGCCAAGCGGCGAGGCGTTCTGGACTTCGTTCCGGACAAGGCGAAACACGGGTTGATCCTCAACTAGTCGACGTCACGGCGTTCGGGTTCTCGGGACGGCTTCGGCCGCTCCGAGGACCCGGCGCCTTTGCGCCCATCCCCGACAGGCTCTCCTCATGATCAAGGGCAGGCCCGGTCTTATGGCCGGAGTTCTTACGTTCGTCGGCTTCGTCGTACTGTGGCAAGTCGTATCGTTCCGGTTTCTGCCGGCTTTCCTGCCGGGGCCGCAGGAGCTTTTGAGCAGACTACTGGTCGTCTATTCGGAACCCAGCAGCTACACCGTGGTCTGGGACACGCTCCGGCGGATCATCCTGGGTCTCATCGCCTCCATGATCATCGGCGGCTTCGCCGGCCTGATCATGGGACTCCACAGGCACGTGGAGGCGTTCCTGGACGGTTGGATCATGGTGCTGCTCACTTTCCCCGCGGTTTGCTGGGCCTTTCTGGCAGTCTTGTGGTTCGGCCTTTCGGACGTCGGACCGGTCTTCACCACGGTGCTCATCGTCTTTCCCTTCGTGGCGCTCAACGTATGGGAGGGGACCAAGGCCATCGACAGGGAAGTCATCGACATGGCCAAGGTCTACAAGGCGAACCGGCATCTGATCGTCCGCAAGGTGATCCTGCCGCAGCTCCTGCCCTATATCTTCTCGTCCATGCGGATCGCGCTCTCGCTGTCCTGGAAGATCGTGCTGGTGGGAGAGGCCTTTGCCGTGGGCAGCGGCGTCGGTCAGAAGCTGATGATTCATTTCGAAGATACCAGCGTCGACCTGATGCTTGCCTGGGGTGTGAGCTTCATGATCTTCATGGTCCTGGTGGACGTGTTGATATTCCGGTCCTGGGAGAGGCGTGCGTTCCGGTGGCGGCATCAGGTCGCCACCTGATCATTCGATACAGGTATTCTTCATGGCTTCAACGGTCGTTCAGGTAGACAGCTTGACGAAAAAGTTTCCGGCTCCGGGCGGCGGCGCGGAGTTCGTGGTGCTCGACGCACTGAGCCTCGACGTCAAGGAGGGCGAATTCGCCAGCCTCGTGGGTCCGTCCGGCTGCGGCAAGTCCACGCTGTTGAACGTCATCGCGGGCATCGAGCAGGACAACGGCGGCAGCGTCACGGTACACCCCGCGGCCCAGTCCCCGGACGGCAGCGCCCACGTCGGCTACGTTTTCCAGAGCGCCCGCCTGCTGAACTGGCTCACGGTGGAGGACAATATCCGGTTCGCGCTGGAGGCCCAGGCGGTGCCGCGCGAGCAGTGGCGAGACCGCGTCGGCAAGTACCTCGACATGGTGGGGCTGGCGGGCCAGGAGCCGAACTATCCCCTCAACCTTTCCGGCGGGATGCAGCAGCGTGTGGCGATTGCGCGCGCCCTGGCCATCGAGCCAGACATCCTGCTCATGGACGAGCCTTTCAGCCATCTGGACGAGATCACCGCGCGCAAGATGCGCATGGACCTGATGGACATCCTGGAAAGGGAGAAGACCACCATCCTGTTCGTCACCCACGACCTGCGGGAGGCCGTCTATCTTTCCGACGACGTTTACATGATGAGCACCAAGCCGGCGCGAATCTTCAAGCACGTGCACGTGGACCTGCCGCGGCCCAGGCAACCCGAGGATACGCGGTTGTTCGACATGGAGAAGGAGCTGGTGCAGGAGTTCTTCGCGGTCCTGGAGCAACAGCCCCAATGAAGATGCGTCTCTACATGCGGCTGGCGTCCATGGTGACACTGGTGGTGTGTTGGTGGATCGCTTCCCTGTTCACGTCGCCGGAGGTCCTGCCGAGCCCGTACCGGATCCTTCTGACCATGGTGCGGATCCTTACGGAGGCGGGTCCCGAGGGCAACTCGGCCTTCTTCCACATCGGCATCACCTTGCTCCGCATCCTGATCGCGTTCGTGGCGGCCATGCTCGCGGGCATCGCCATCGGGCTGGCCATGGGGCTCCGCAAGACCGTGGAACATGCGCTCATGAGCCTGATCCCCCTGTTCCTGACCATACCCACCATACTGATGGTCTTCCTGGCGGTGCTCTGGTTCGGGTTCAGCGAGAGCGGGAGCCTCGTAGCGGTCATGGCCGTGGTCACGCCCTTCGTGACCGTCAACATGGCGGAAGGCACCAAGGCCATGGACAAGAGCCTGATGGACATGGCCCGGTCCTTCAAGGCCAACAGGTGGATGCTGTTTCGCAAGGTCTACATACCCCAGCTCATGCCCTACCTCATGTCCGCGTTCCGGTACTCCTTCGGCATGACCTGGAAGATCGTCGCGCTGGCCGAGACCTTCGGCATCAAGTTCGGCATCGGCTACATGTTCTTCTTCTGGTTCGAGAGCTTCGACATGGAGCAGGTACTGGCCTGGATCCTGCTCTTCGTGATCCTCATGCTGATCATCGAGTACGGAGTCATCGCCCGCTTCGAGCAGCGCGCCTTCGCCTGGCGCCGCACGTTCTCTACGGCCGCGCTATAGCCCCACAAGACCCTAACGGCCGTGCGCCTCGATCTCGGCCATGGAGAACGGTCCGGTTCCCATGATCTGGTGCAGCTCCCATTCGATCAGCTCGAACGTGCAGAATCCGGCCGCGGTGTAGGGATCGCTGCCGGCGATGCCTTCCGCCTCCTCCCGGGAGTCCGCGCGGATGAGGTAGATGCCGAGCTTGCGGTCCGGCGTCGGCCCGGACATGAGGATCTTCCCTGCCTCATGCTGCCGCTTCATCCACGACAGATGGTCGTCCAGCGTTACGTTCCACTCGTCCCTGGGCCTGACCGCGCTCCTGAGTGCAATGAACCACATGCCCGTTTCTCCTTTGTCGTGCTCTACCCGGCCGCGCAGATGTCCCACCAGTTCCGGTCGAGGTCGCTGAAGACGAACGAGACCTCGCCGTCGTCGGACCGGAGGTCCTGCACCTCGCCGATGCCGGCGCCTTCGCCCGATGTCAGGAACGTCCGGTGCGCGTCCACCACCTCCTGCTCGGTCTCAACCTGGAGCGTGAACCGGTTCAACGAGGACACGTAGTGGCGCGTCCGGCCCGGCAGGACCACCACGTACCAGGGCGTATCGTAGTGCTTGATATACACCGATGACCGGCCGCCCCCCGCGATCTCCAGCCCCAGCACCTCGCTGTAGAAGCGCGCGCTCACTTCCTTGTCGTCGCATTCGCGGGTGCCGTGGCTCAGCGCCTGAGGCACGTAGCCCCGCCCGGGAAAGCGCTCCTCCGGCATTTTCTCACGCCAGGGGTTGACGGCGTTCCGCTGGCCCCTCTCCACGGCCTCGTGGTCGTAGTACTCGATCTCCCAGTCGTTGCCGCCCGGTTCACGGAAATAGACGGAATGGGCGAAGTGGTTTTCGTGAGGACGGCTCACGCGCTTGAGCTTGTAGCGGTCCTTCTGCGACTGGAGGTACTCGTAAGCCGCGTTCACTTCCTCGACGGTTTCGACCCGCACGCCGTAATGGTGCAGGTGCGGCTTGTCCACGGCCTCGGGCTCGCCCTCGTGGACCACCAGCTCCCAGTCGGTATTGGGATGCTTAACCGTCGCCCGTCCGGGACCTTGCCGAACGATCTCGAACGCCAGCAGGTCGGCGAGCACCGGCAAGGTGTCGTCCAGGGACTTGCATTCGTAGTGTCCTCGTTTCAGTGCGGTAGGCTTGATCATGCCGGCTTCCTCCGTCAGAGAGTCTGGCCCGCACCGCGCGTGGTGCGCAGCGTCGATTGGCGGGTCCGTGCTCAACGTAGCGCATTTCCCTGGGTTGATGAAACGCCGTCCGGTCTTGCCCTGCCCGTGCTCATGCGCTTGCTTTTTCCCCTCATCCCTGGTTCTTTCGATCCATGCGGCGGCAGGCCGATCGAGACACGACGGGGGGCTCGTGATGACGACCCGGCCCAGCCTTTCCCCGTGCACTTACCAAGACTACCTCAACACGCCGGATGACGTCCGCTACGAACTCATCGACGGAGAGCTGCTGGTCATGGAACCGGCTCCCACCCCGTCGCACCAGAGAGTTGCGGTCAATCTCACCGTTCTGCTGGCGCCGTTCGCCAGGGTTCACGGCCTGGGTGAAGTGCTCGTCGCACCCACGGACGTTCGCCTCTCCGACACCAACGTGGTACAGCCGGACATCCTCTTCGTATCCGCGGGGCGGGCATCGATCATCACCGAACGCGACGTCCACGGCGCCCCGGACCTCGTCGTCGAGATCGCCTCGCCGGCCACCAGGCAGCGCGACCGCAGCGTCAAGATGGAGCTTTACGCGCGCTACGGCGTGGCCGAATACTGGCTGGCGGACCCCATGGCCGCTACCGTCGAGACGCTCCGGCTGGAAGACGGACGGATGGTCGCGACCGGGCGTTACAGCCGGACGGATACCTTCCCCACGCCGCTGCTGCCGGGCCTGACCATCGACCTGAGGGAAATTTTCTGACTGAGCTACCTCCCTGCTCCCCTTTCGGGCTCGTGTCCGCACCGGAAACGCTGCGCCGCCCTGCCCCGTCCCTTGAGTACGCGTTTCGCCCCATGGGGGCTTGATGGGCCGTCTTCTCCCCGACCGGAGGTTCCGTCCATGTTGAGTCGTTTCGTTGCAAGTCGCGTGCAGCCGTTCGCGGACGGTCGAGAGTTCGAGGCCGCGGGGGCCTACGAGATCGTGGCCGGGAAGGCTTATGGAGAGGTGGCGCCGGAGGACCCGCTGAACCACGGCATCGTCAACCTCTCCAGGGCTCCCCGCAACGAGCGCGGCGCCGTGGAGTACTCTTGCGACGTCCACGTCCTGCGGCCGAAGGACACCCGCAGGGGCAACGGCCGCGTGCTCTACGAGGCGCCCAACCGGGGCAGCAAGCGGGCCTTGATGTTCCTCAACGACGCTCCGGAGTGCAACGACCCCGTCACCCCGGAACACGCCGGAAACGGTTTCCTGATGCGTTGGGGCTACACCTGGGTTACCTCCGGTTGGCAGGGAGACCTCGTCCCCTGGAAGGACGGGATGGTGCTGGACGTCCCCGTCGCCACGGACCAGGGCCGGCCCATTCGGCGGCTCGTGCGGACCGAGATCTGCGTGAACCGGCCAGGCGTCTACTCCCGACCCCTGAGCGGCGACCCGCGTGTCCGCAGCTACGCGGCCGCCGGTCCGAATACCTCGCAGGCCGAGTTGACGGTAAGGATGCGCTCTTACGGTCAACGGGAAGTCATCCCGCATACGGACTGGGCGTTCGCCGTCGAGGGCGGGAACGGGTCACGGGAGACCACGCCGAGCGCGTCCCATCTCCATTTGCCGGACGGCTTCATTCCCGGGGCCGTCTACGAGCTGGTGTATATGGCCCGGGACCCGCTGGTGCTGGGCCTGGGGTTCGCCGCGGTGCGCGATCTGGTCTCGTTTCTGCGCTACGAGACCGAAGACGGCGCCGGCAGCCCCAACCCCCTGGCCGGCGGAACGCGCGTCGAGAAGGTCTATGCCTGGGGCCGCTCCCAGAGCGGAAGGTTCCTGCGGGACCTGGTCTATCAGGGGTTCAACGAGGACGAAGGGGGCCGGCGGGTGTTCGACGCCATCGCGCCCCACGCCTCGGGCGGTGGACGCATGTTCCTCAACTACGAGTTCGCCCGGCCCGTCACCTCGTGTCAGCAGCACACCAACCAGCTCGAGCCCGAGCTCTTCCCGTTTGCCTATAACATCATGGAGGACCCCCAGACGGGCCGCAGCGACGGCATCCTCAAGCGCCCCGCCACCGACCCTCTGGTCGTCCACACCCAGACCTCCACCGAGTACTGGCAGAAGCGCGGAGCGCTGGCCCACACCGACGGCCGGGGAAAGGACGTCCCTCTGCCCGACCGCGTGCGCATGTACCTGGTTGCCAGTACCCAGCACAACGCGCCCTACGGCGCCCGGGCCGAACGGGGCAAGACCCGGCACCTGAGCAACCCTCTGAGCATCGGCTCGGCCCTGCGCGCCCTCATCATCGCCATGGACCGGTGGGCCACCGACGGCACCGCGCCGCCTCCGAGCCAAATCCCGCGTAGCGCCGACGGCACCCTTGCAACCCCGGAAAGTCTCCGCACCGGGTTCCCGGCCATCCCCGGAGCGGCCTGCACCGGCCTCTGCAACCGTCAACTTTTCCTCGACTACGGCGAGGGCGTTGCCGGGGGCGTCATCGACGCTCGCCCGAAGGCTCCGGCCGACGGGGCCGGTTACAGCATCCTCGTACCCGCGGTGGACGCGGACGGGAACGACGTCGCCGGCATCCGCCTTCCCTGGATCACCGTCCCCCTGGCCACCTACACCGGATGGAACCTGCAATCCGAAGAACTGGCGGAAGGCGAGTTGGCAGGTCTGCTGGGCTCGTGCATCCCCTTTTCCCGGACCCGGGCTGAACGAGAGGCCGGCGGCGACCCGCGGACGTCTCTGGAGGAACGCTACCGCAACGTGGATGACTATCTCCGGCAAGTACTCGCGAGTATCCGGTCCCTGGTCGAGGCCGGCTTCATGCTTGCGGCGGACATGGATGGGATGCTGGCCGATTCCGGTCAGGCGTTTCTGGACGCGGTGGACACCCAGCAGCGTGAGCGCCCTTGACACCCTACCCGACACGGCAGGGACGTGCCCCCGGCGAGACTCGAACTCACGACACCAGGATTAGGAATCCTGTGCTCTATCCTGCTGAGCTACGGGGGCGTACAGGGGAAGTCCCACGGCGTTTCCGGTCCATGCGCACGCGAGCCTTCGACGGAAACGGTGTGGTGGCTTTCTGACACGAGCGAGCGCGCCTTGTCAAACGATCTCCGAAGCGTTCGGCCCGCTGCTTCCCGTGCTATGCGTCCGCGGGCACGTTCATGCCGCGCTGCACCGCGGGCCGGGCGCCGATGGTGTCGAACCAGCGCTTCACCTGCGGGAAGTCGGTCAGGTCCACCTGATGTATCGGGTGCCGGCCGACCCAGGGGTAGGTGGCGATATCAGCCACCGAGTATTCACCGGCCAGGTATTCATGGTCGGACAGGCGTTTCTCCATCACGCCATAAAGGCGCCGGGTCTCGTTCTTGTACCGTTTGATGGCGTAGGGCACCTGTTCGTCGGCGCGGATGAAATGGTGCGCCTGACCGAACATCGGCCCTACCCCGCCCATCTGGAACATGAGCCATTGCACCACGTCGTAGCGGGCCCGGGATTCCTCGGGCAGGAACCGGCCGCCGGCCTTTTCCGAAAGGTAGAGCAGGATGGCGCCGGACTCGAACAGGCTGTAGGGGCCGCCACCGGGCCCGTCCCGGTCGACGATGGCGGGTATCTTGTTGTTGGGGCTGATGGTCAGGAAGTCGGGTGCGAACTGCTCGTCCTTGCCGATGTTGATCGGATGGACGTCGTAGGGCATCTCCAGTTCTTCCAGCATGACGGAGACCTTGCGGCCGTTGGGGGTTCTCCAGGTATAAAGATCGATCATGGTGCCTCCTTGGGGTCCATCTTGACTCGCTTGGCGGTCCAACGCAACGGGGTACGCCGTCTCTTGCTGATCCTGCCGGTGGCGAGCCCTGCCAGAACCACGAGCAGGAAGAGCAGGACGGGCCGGATGCGGATGCTCAAGGGCGGGGTTGCCGAATCCACATGGACGGTTCTCTTGGTCTCGTTCAAGCGTTCCCGACCCGGAGCATAGGTCGTGACGGTCACCTCATGGGGGGACGCGTCGGTGAATTGAAACGACAGGTCCAGGTCGCCGTCGGTGGGCAGCCGGTTCAACCGGAAGATCTCTCGGCCCTTTTCAAGCTGCACCACCCGCAAGGTCACTTGGGCGGGAGCGGGCTCACGGTCGGCCGCGCGCCAGCGTATGGCGCTCATGGCGCCAACCCGAGCGGGGGTCACTTCCAGCGTGTTCTCCGGCCCGCCCCTGTCGGACGGCCCCGGGTTCATGCTCGCGCCGGCGCCCGCCCCGACCAGCAGCGCGACCATCAGCATGGCCGCTCCGCCCGGCGGGAGCGAAAAAAGCCGGCCGGCCGTGAATCCCAGGATGAAGAGCGCCACGGCAAAGCCGGTGACGGAGGCGACCCTGGCGGAGTTCTCCCGGACCCCGAGCTCCAGGGACCGCCGCCATCGGCGCCCTTCTCCATCGGCCGCGGTGACGTCGAGGCGGTAGGCGCCGCGAATCGGAAAGACGTAGTTCAAGGACAACCTCCCCGGCACACCGGAAAGGTTCATGTCGATCAGGGGGGTGCCTTCGATCAGCGGGAAATCGGTGGACACCAGAGGACCGGGCGGCGGCGCAGTGAGCCGGACGGCAAGGTCCACGGGGCCGGCGGGCCTGCCCTTCGACCCGTGGACTTCGACGGCAACGTTGGCCAAGTCTTTCGAGGGAGTCAGGAGGCTTATGTCAGGTGATACATTGATCCGTATGGGGCCGGGGTCCGCTTGAGCCGTGAAAGCGGCGGCCAAACCGACCAGGCAAAGGAATGGGGCCATTCCGATCACAGAGGGTCGGGACCGGCACGGGCGGCTAGTGGCACGGAACGATGGCCAGCACATGACGGAAGTCGTGCATGGCATCGTGGACCGCGGGATAGTCCGCGGCCAGACTCAAGTACAGGAGCGCGCCCACGACGGTCATGAACGCGGTGGACTTCAGGTAGAAGGACAACTCCTCCGACAGAAGAGAATCGAGGCGCAGGCGGGCGCTCTTCAACAGGACGGTCGTGCTCGTCACCATGGCCGTTCACTTTATGCATCGGCCGCGATGGCTGTCAAGTATTCCTGCTCGACACCGACGATCGAGTTGCGGTTCGTCTCTACCGTTCGTCTCCACCCCCTGAAGGCCGCTATTGCGCGCGCCAGGATTGACAATCGCGCCGCCAAGTAAGAAACTGCCCCGATGAGTTTTCGCTACAAGCCGGGCGATCCGGTAAAGGTCCTGGAGACGTTGACGCTGGGGCATCATATCCGATCGCCGCAGTATCTCAGGGGAAAAATCGGCGTGGTGGCGGACATCCGCGGAAGCTTCAAGGACCCGGAGCTGCTTTCCTTCGGCAAGGACGGGCTGCCGGAAGCGAACCTGTACTCCATCGAGTTCGACCTGGCCCACGTGTGGGACGACCGGCCCGCGCCCAAGGGTGTGAACAAGATCTACGCCGACATTTTCGAGCATTGGCTGGAGCCGCGATAGCAAGGGAGGACGTCATGGCCAAGGAAAAACCGGAAGCAAGCACCGAGCCGGCATCCACCGAGGGGCCGAGCTACTTTGAACGGCGTGCCCGCGCCACCGCGGACCTGCTGAAGGAAAAGGGCGTCCTCGGCGCCGACGAGACGCGCAGCGTCAAACACGGCCACAGCCACGACGACGTGTTCGAGCAATTCCACGCCCACAACCCCATCGATCTCGAGGAGCACGAGCACACGTTGTTCGAGAAGCAGATGCTGGCCCTGGGCAACCTCCTGAGGGAGAAGGGCATCATCAGCACGGACGAGGTAAGGCGCAAGATCGACGAGAACGAGGGGGTTTCGTTTCACCAGGGCTCGCGAGTGGTGGCGCGTGCCTGGGTGGACGCCGAGTACAAGAAGCGCCTCTTCGAGGACGGGATCGCGGCAGCCGGTGAGCTGAGCGTGGACATGTCCACGGCCAACCAGCTCATTGCGGTGGAGAACACCGATGACGTGCACCACGTCGTGGTGTGCACGTTGTGCTCCTGCTATCCGCGGCAACTGCTGGGCCAGCCTCCGGACTGGTACAAGAGCACCAACTACCGCACCCGCGTGGTGGTGGACCCCCGTCGGGTGCTGAAGGAAATGGGGCTGGAGTTGCCCGAGTCCACCGAGGTTCGGGTGGTGGACAGCACCGCCGAGACCCGCTACCTGGTGGTGCCCCGGCGTCCGGAGGGGACCGAGGGCTGGAGCGAGGAGCAACTGGCCGGGTTGGTGACACGCAACAGCATGGTGGGATGCTCCAATGCCCTCACTCCGCTGCAGAAGGAAATGATGGCCGATTGAAGGATCAGACCGAGTCGAAGGAGGCCGGCATGAGCGTGTTACGAAGTCTCAAGGAGCGTTGCGACCCTTCCCTGGCGGGGCTCATCGTGGTGGACGTGCAGAACGACTTCTGCAGCCCCGAGGGGGCTTGCGCCAAGCGCGGCGTGGACATCAAGTCGGGTCTGGAAATGATGCCCAACCTGTACGAACTCATCGACGAGGCGCGCGAGGTGAGCCTTCCCATCATCTACATCCAGACCATCCACAGCGAATGGACCGACACCGAGCCGTGGCTCTACCGCAAGCCCGCGGGCGCCGACACCGACACCTGCCGCGAGGGCTCCTGGGGCGCCGACTTTTTCGACGGCATCGTGCCCCGGGCGAACGAGCGGGTGGTGATCAAGCACCGCTACAGCGCCTTCATCAACACGGACCTCAACACGATCCTCAAGGCCAAGGGAATCGAGAGCGTCCTGCTGACCGGCGTGGCCACCAACGTGTGCGTGGAAAGCACCATGCGGGACGCCTTCATGATGGACTACTACGTCACCATGGTGGACGACTGCATGGCTACTTCCGACCCGGTGCTCCATGAGGGCACCCTGGAGAACACCCGCCGCCAATTCGGCTTGGTGGCGTCTCACAAGGAAGTCATCGATACGTGGGAGGGGCTGGAGCGGAACAGAAACGCGGCTCCGGGGTTCTAGTGTCGCGTCCTGTATGAACGGTGGATGATCTGCCGGTCCTCTTTAGTCCAACTTGATATCGAGTTCTTCCAGCAGGTCCGCGGCCTCGGACCTGAAACCCTCGTCGATGGCCTGATACAGGCTCTTTCCCTTGGTGTCCGCGTCCACGATGAACGGCCCCAGCCGGTCCGCTTCCACGATCCACATGGCCTCGGGCCGGCCGAGCTCGGGCCAGCAGCAGTCGATGACCCGGACGACCCGCGAAGCGTATTCGTTGTAGTTGCCCGCGCACACCAGGTGTACGCAGCCGGACCGCTTGCAGAACTTTTCCAGGCCGTCGAGCATTCCCTTGCCGATGATCACCTTCAGACCCAATAAATCGACGGCTTTCTCGATCTTGTCGCGTCCCGCGAGCCAGCTCGGCATGGGCACCATGGCGATCATCTCGACGTGGTCCGGGTGCTCCTTCACCAGCGGGCCGCTGTGGAACACCGTCTGCGCCCCCAGGTCCTTCAAGCGGGTTCGAACGCCCTCCCCTCCCTCGGGATCCAGCAGGCGATCGTAGGTCAGCGACCTGCAGGTAAAAAGCCGTCCGCTGAGGGTGACGGAGTCTCCCGCGTCGAGGCCGCGCAGGGTCTCCTCGCTCACGGGGCTTGTCAGGTGAACCGTCTTCATGGCATCTCCCGCGCGTCAGCGTTCCCGACAACGACCCTTGAGCCCGGTGCCGTCGGTGCGTGCGTCACGACCGCCCCTCCATCCAGCTCGACATCGGCAGGCTCTCGACCCGTCCGTCGGCAAACATGCGGACCGTGGTCCGGCGCATGGCGGCGCACTGGAGGTAGACCGCCACCGGAAGGGTCGCCATGTGGCAATAGGCCATCTCCAGGTGGACATCGAAGGCCGAGGTGGAGCCGCCCATGCCCATGGGCCCCAACTTCAGTCGGAGGATATCGTCCATGAGCCGGTCTTCCAGCCGCGCCAGCTCGGGGTCGGGGTTGCGGTCGCCCACGGGTCTCAGGATGGCGGCTTCCTTGGCCATGCGGGTGCAGGTCTCGAAGGTGCCGCCCAGTCCCACGCCCACCAGGTTGGGCGAGCAGGTGGCGCCGAGACGTACCAGATTGATGGTGGACTCCACCACGAACTTCCGCACACCCTTTTCGCCGGCGGTGGGCGTCAGCACGGTGAACTTGCTGCCTACCAACTCGGGGCCGCCCCCGACCGCTACGTTGGTGATCTCCAGGTAGTCCGCGTCCGGCACCACCCGCACCTTGATGTCCGGGCACCCCGGGCCCCGGTTGGTGTTGGGGTTGTGGCGCGTCAGCGGATGGACCGCATTGGGTCGCAACGGGATGTCCGAGGTGACCTCCGCGCTGACCTCCCGCAGGGTCCGCTCCAGGGCCTCGTAGCCCCCCTCGATCTCGGCGATCATCGCCGTGCCGAGGCCGACGTAGTAGGTCAGCAACCCGGTATCGGCGCAGAAGGGCATGCTCCGGGCCGAGGCGTTGGCTACCGCGTCCAGGTTCGCCTTGAGGTGGGTCTTGCCCAGTTCACTGGTTTCCCTGTCGTGTCGTTCCTGTAGAAACGACTTGAAGTCGTCGGGCAGATCATACTGATTTGTCTTCCACAACGCGGTAACCGTTTGTGCTATCGCTTGCTGGCTCAGCATCGTTCGCGCCCTTCCGCTGCATCGGTTTGTTCGGGGTTCGGTAAGCACCTACAACAGGGGGATGAAATTGGCAATAGCCGGATTGCCTTCGGTCCCCCCGCTCCCGGAATCTCCCCGTTCTTGACAATCTCCCCGGTCTTTTGCATGGTGTGTGGCCTTAAGGACGGCCTATTACTCACCAAGAAGGGAGTTCTCATGATACGCGCATTTGCGGCGGCGATTAAGGTTAGCGTGACCCTGGCTCTCGTATTCGGGCTTTCGGGAGCCGCGTGGAGCGTGGAAGACTTCTACAGGGGCAAGACCATCCGGTTCATCGTCGGACACGCGCCCGGCGGCGGCTACGACACCTATACCCGGACCGCTGCCCGCCATATCAGCAAACACTTTCCAGGGAGTCCGACCCCGGTGGTGCAGAACCTCACCGGCGCCGGCGGCCTGATCGCCGGCAACTACATCTACAACAAGACCAGGCCGGATGGCCTCACCGTCGGCGTCTGGAACAACCAGTTCGTCGTGCACGAAGCGTTAGGCAGCAGACGAGTCAACTTCGAGGCGCGGAAGTTCGGCTGGGTGGGTGCTCCCGTCACCGGATGGCCGAGCTGCGCGGTCATGGGGTTCACCGGCCTCAGAACCTGGGACGACGTGCTCAAGTCCGGCAAACCCATCAAGATGGGATCTGCCGGTGGAACAGGCACCACCCTGCCGACGATTCTCAACACGACGACCGGCAAGAAGCTCTTCGAGATCATTCCCGGATACAGGGGAACCGCGCCCGTGCGGCTGGCCTTGCAGGCGAAGGAGCTGGGCGGGCTTTGCATGGCGTTCGAGTCCATGCGGGTAACGGCCAGGGCGATGCTCGACGCCAAGGGCGACGACAAGCTGATTCCGATCCTGGTATACGGCAACCCGCCGGACAAGGAAGTGAAGGACGTCCCGCGGGTGCGCGACCTGGTGAAGGGCAAGGACAACGTGGCCATGCTCAACGCCTGGGGCCTGCAGTACAACTTCCAGCGGCCGTTGACGCTGCCGCCCGGAACCCCCAAGGCCCGCATCGCGGCCTGGAGGAAAGCCTATACCGCGACCCTCAACGACCCGGCCTTCCTCGCCGACGCAAAGAGGTCGCGGCTGAATATCGTTCACGTGTCAGGAGAGCAGATCGACGGCTACGTGGATACCATTCTGAACATGTCGCCGGAGACCAAGTCGCGGCTGAAGTGGATGCTGCCCAAGTAGGGGAGCGGAAGGGAGTTGCCACATGAAGCGAGCACTCGCTGGAATCATCGGTCTGGGCGTTGCCTTGACGCTTTTCCTCGGCCTTGCGGGCTCGGCCTGGAGCGTCGAGGCGTTCTTCAAGGGCAAGACCCTCCGGTTCATCGTCGGGGCCTCGCCCGGCGGCGGCTACGACACCTACACTCGGACCGCCGCACGCCACATCAGCAAGCATTTCCCTGGGAACCCGACTCCCGTGGTGCAGAACCTCACTGGCGCGGGTGGCCTCATCGTGGCCAACTACCTCTACAACAAGGTCAAGCCCGACGGTCTCACCGTCGGCGTCTGGAACAACGTATTCCTGCTGCACGAGGCCCTGGGCTCCCGGCGCGTCAACTTCGAGGGCCGGAAGTTCGGCTGGGTCGGCGCTCCCGTGACCGGCTGGCCGAGTTGCGCGGTGATGGGGTTCACCGGCCTCAAGACCTGGGACGATCTGGTCAAGTCCAGGAACCCCCTCAAGGTGGGGTCGGCCGGCGGAACCGGCACGACCCTGCCCACGATCCTCAACATCGCCTCCGGCCGAAAGATCTTCGACATCATTCCCGGTTACACGGGCACGTCCAAGGTGCGGCTGGCCATGCAGGCCAGGGAGTTGGGCGGAGTCTGCATGGCGTTCGAGTCCATGCGCGTGACGGCGCGCTCCATGCTCGACGCCAAGGGCGACGACAAGCTGGTCCCCATCCTGGTCCACGGGAATCCGCCGGACCCGGAGGTCAAGGACGTGCCGCGGGTGCAGGACCTGGTCAAGGGCGAGGACAACGTGGCCATGCTGACCGCCTGGGCGGTCCAGTACAACTTCCAGCGGCCGGTGACGCTTCCCCCGGGCACGCCCGAGCCGCGGGTCGTCGCCTGGCGCAGGGCCTACGCCGCCACCCTCGAGGATCCGGCCTTTCTGGCGGACGCCAGGAAGTCGAAGCTGAACGTCGTCTACGTGTCCGGGGAAGACGCGGAGCGGCACACGAACACGATCCTGGCCATGTCGCCGGAGACCCAAGACCGCCTCAAATGGATGCTGCCCAAGTGAGGCGGCGCCCAGCGGTCACACCATCGCCACGGCGCGGCACGGCGCGCCGTCTCCCCCTGCTATCCTGATGGGAAAGGCGATCAGCGTGAACGTGCGCTGCCGGACCTTGTGCAGGTTGGCGAGGTGCTCGATGAACGGGATCCCCTTGCCCAGGAAGGTCCGGTGCACGGGGAAGTCGCCGGGATGCGGCTCCCCCTTCCCCTGCACCTGGTCCTGGGGCGAGTCCAGCGCCAGGGCCTTGATGCGCTTCGACGCCAGCCAGTGCGCCAGTTCCGGGGCGATGAACGGATTGTCGAAGTAGTAGTTGGGGTTGCCGAACATCTTTCGGTTCCAGCCCGTGTGGAACACCACGATCCTTCCCTTGAGGTCCTGTTCCCGGAAACCCGGTGAGGTGCGGACGTCCTCGATGGTGATGCCCGTCCTGGGCTTCACCTTGCGGCGCAGGTCGATCTTGACCGCGGGCCCCATGAAGCGCTCCAGCGGCATCCGGTCGATGGTCTTGCCGCCGGGTACGAAATGATACGGCGGATCGCAGTGCGTGCCGGTGTGGATGCTGGCGCGCATCTCGGTGTTGGAGCGCCCGTGGGTGTCGTGGGTGTGGATCGGGTGGAACGACAGGGTCGGATGGCCCGGCACCACGGTTACGTTCGCGGTCAAGGGCAGGCTCAGATCGATGAGCTTCGGCATGGGTGACTCCAATCGTCGGGGCAGGCCCGAAACGGGCACAAGACCGCGGCGACGCGGTCAGCGGTGTATGATCCGGGGCCGCACGTGCCGGATGTCGTCGATGTCCACGGTGGTATCGATCCCCAGCTTGAGGTTGTTCCACCACTCGTCGTCGCAGCCGCGGTCCACGACCTTCTCCGGCTCCAGGATCCGGTTGCTCACGGCCCACAGCACGTCCGCGGGATCGTCGATGTTGACGTCCTCGTTCACCAGGATGGCCCGGTTGATGCACTGGATGCGGAGGTAGTCGTCCATGATCGCGCGCGCCCGCTCCGTAGGCCCCACCGCCGCCACCACAAGCCTGCCGAGGGCGTACTCGGGGACCGAGTAGCGCTTGATTTCAGGATACTTGCGCCGAATTTCCTCCAACTCCGGATAGAACCGCACGATCGTGAGCAGGATCTGTTCCCTGGAGTCCACCGGCAGGATGGTCTGGTACACCGGGTCCTTGCGGTGCGACACCCGGAGGATGTCCAGGGTGGGTTTCTGCTGCGGCCGCGCGTAGCATCCGGTCCAGTCTCCGAAGGGGCCTTCGGTGTCCAGTTCGGTGGAGACCACGCCCTCGATGACGAACTCGCACCCCGCCGGCACCTGGACGTCCACGGCGCCGCACTGCGCCACCGCCAGTTCCCCCCGGTGTTCCGGAGCGGCCAGGGCGGTGGCGACTTGCAGCTCGTCCCGCCCTTCGGGGATGTAGCCCGCGGCCGCCACCAGCATCTCCGACGGCGGCCCCAGCGTGATCGCCACCTCCATGCGCCGGCCCTTGCGGGCGATGTTGTTGTAGTAGAGCCGGTTGTGCACCGACTTGGGGTTGAAGCCCAGCTTCCTGGGGCCCTTCACCATGTGACGGATGAAGGAGATGTTGGTGCGCCCCGTATCCGGATCCTTCATGGACACCACCCCCGACGTGATGTAGGGGCCGGCGTCGCGCTCCGAGTACTGGGCCAGCGGCAGGATCCTGGTGATGTCCGGGTCGTCGTGCACCACCTCGAAGCAGGGAGCGTTGCGGGTCTCCGGCGCCGGCTCGGGATGCGCTACCGCGTGGTCGATGTGTTCCCACATTTTCGAGACGTCGACTCCCAGCCCCAGGGCGTAACGCTCCATGCTGCCGTAGAGGTTGGCCAGCACCGGTACGTCGTAGCCGTTGACGTGCTCGAACAGGATGGCGCGGTTGCCGTTCTTCTCCTCGTCCTGGATCCGCCCCGGCATGGACTCCCGGTCGATGGCTTCGCTGACCGTGCACAGGTCTCCGCGCTCGCGGCACGCGGTTACAAGCTCCCTGATACGCATGCGGCACGTCCTTTCTCATGTCCTGACCCGGCATGGTCATTTCCCACCCCTCTCCTTCCGGGAGAGGGGCAGCGGTGAGGGTCGAGTGAGACTCATGTCCCTCCGGCCTCCCGCAACAGCTCCAGGATGCGGCTGGGCGAAAGCGGGGTGGAGGTGACCTCCACCCCCAGCGGCTCGATGGCGTCGGCGACGGCGTTGGCCACCGCGGCGTACGCGTAGACGCAACCGCCCTCCCCCATTCCCTTGTAGCCGCCCGGGATCTGCGGCGCCGCGGTCTGCAGGTGGCAGACGTCGAATGCCGGCATGTCCGTGGCCGTGGGCACCAGATAGTCCATGAGGCTGGTGGTCAGGAGCTGCCCGTCTTCGTCGTAGACCAGCTCCTCCAGGAGCGTCCCGCCGACGCCCTGGGCGGTGCCCCCCACCACCTGCCCCTCGACGATCATCGGATTGATCTCCACCCCGCAGTCGTGGACGATGGCGTAACGCAGGAACTTCACGGTCCCGGTCTCGACGTCCACCTCCACCACCGGGACGTGGATGGAGTAGGGCCAGGTGATGCACAACCCGCTCACCGGCGCCTTGAACGATTCGGTGGCCTCGAGGCCCGCGGGGATCTCCCGGGGCAGGGTCGCCACTTCCGAGTAGGCGACCCGGGCCACGCGGCTTACCGGCAGACTCCTGCCGGGGACGCCGCGCACTTGAACCTGGCCGGCGACGACCTCCATGTCCTGCTCGGCGCCCTCCAGCAGGTGGGCGCCCACGCGGCACACCTTCTCCTTGAGCGCCTGGCCGGATGCGGCTACCGCGGGCAGCACCACCGCGCTGAACCGGGCCGCCCGGGTGCCGGAATCGTAGGGCGTTACCGCGGTGTCCCCTTCCACGACCTCGATGGTGTCGATGGGAAGCCCGGTGGCGTCCGCCGCCACCTGGGCCGCGGTGGTGGCGTGGCCGGTGCCGCAGGCCACGTCCCCGATGAGCACTTTCACGTTGCCGGAGGTGTCCATGCGCATGGTGACCGTGGCGTAGTCCAGCGTGGGCACGTAGTGCTGGGCCATGGCCGCGGTATAGGTATTCCAGCCCGCCCCCTCCACCGCCATGGCCACGCCGATGCCCATGTGGCGCCCCTCCTGCCGGAGCCGTGCCTGCTCCTGGCGCAGGGCGGCGTAGTCCACCATCTCCAGGGCCTTCTCCAGCCCGGCCACGTAGTCGCCGCTGTCGAACTCGTGGCCGGTCACCGTCTTGTAGGGCGTCTCCTTGATGACGTTCTGCCGGCGCAAATCCACCGGGTCCCGGTCGAGCTCCCGGGCGATGAGGTCCACCGACCGCTCGATGACCAGGGCGCCCATCTGGCTGCCGAAGCCGCGGTAGGCTCCGTAGGGGCACTTGTTGGTCATCACCACGTCGATGTCCACGTGGAAGCCCTTCACCATGTAAGGTCCGGGCAGCCACATGCCCGCGCCCAGGGACGGGCCGCTGATGCGGGCGTCGAGATAGCCGCCGGCGTCCACGATTTCGTGTGATTTGATCCCCAGGATGGTGCCGTCCCGCTTCATCGGGATCTCCACGTCGTGGATCTGCTCGCGGGCGTGCAGGAACGCCATCAGGCTCTCTCGGCGGGTCTCGATCCACTTCACCGGCCGGCGCGTCTTGATGGCCAGCAGACACAGCGCCACCACCTCCGGCGGCACCTGCAGCTTGTTGCCGAAGCCGCCTCCCACGTCCGGCGCGATGACCCGGATCTTGAACTCGGGAAAGTCGAGGATCTCCGACAGGTGGGTCTTGAGGATGTGGGGGATCTGGGTCGAGCAGGTCAGGGTCAACTCCCGGGTGCCGGGGTTGTACTGGGCGATGCAGCCGCGGGTCTCGATGGGGCAGCCGGTGTGGCGGTGCATGCGGTAGCGCTTCCTGAAGACGAAGTCGGCCTCCCGGTAGGCGCCGTCCATGTCCCCTCCCCGGCGCTCGATGCGCAACCCCACGTTGTTGTCCAGGTTGTCGTGCAGCTTCTGCGCATCCGGTTCGAGGGATTCGTCCGGGTCCATGAGGGGTTCCATCGGCTGGTACGTCACCTCCACCCGCTCGGCCACGTCGTCCGCGGCGTAGCGGTCCGCGGCCGCCACCAAAGCCACCGGCTCGCCCACGAAGCGCACCCGGTCATGAGCCAGGCAGCGGTAGTCCGGTTTCTTGATGGCCGTGGCCTCGCGGTAGCTGTACACGGGCATGGGACCGGCGAGCGGATAGGCTTCCGCGCCCGTGACCGCGTCGATGCCCTTGGGATGCTCCAGGGCCTTGCTCGTATCCACTCCCAGCAGTCTGGCGTGGGCGTGGGGGCTGCGCACGAAGGCCGCGTAGAGCATGCCCGGCAGGGTGACGTCGTCCACGTAGGTTCCCGAGCCGGTGACGTACTTCAGGTCCTCGCGCCGCTTGATGCTCTGGCCGATCATCGGGTCCGACATGGATGACCTCACGCGTTGGTTGAAGGGTTCGCTTTCAACTGCTCGGCGGCCCAGAGGATCGCCGCCACGATGTTCTGGTAGCCGGTGCACCGGCACAGGTTGCCTTCCAGCTCCCGGCGCACGGTTTCCTCGTCGGGGTCCGGGTGGCGCTCCAGCAGTTGCAGCGCGGACATGATCATGCCCGGCGTGCAGTAGCCGCACTGGAGCCCGTGCTTCTCCCAGAAACCCTGCTGGAGTGGATGAAGGGTGTCCTCGTCCGCCACCCCCTCGATGGTGGTGATGCGCGCGCCGTCCGCCCTCACGGCCAGCAGCGTGCAGGACTTGACGGCCTTGCCGTTGAACATGACCGTGCAAGCGCCGCAGTTGGTGGAGTCGCAGCCCACGTGGGTTCCGGTGAGACCGAGCCGGTCCCGCAGGAAGTGCACGAGCAGCAAGCGCGGCTCGACGTTCTCTTCGTAGTACTTGCGACCGTTGACGGTCGCCTGGACGGTCCTTGCCATCGTGCCGTTCCCCTCCTCTCTAATGCCTTCGTTCCCATGCGGCCATGACCGTTCGCCCTACGTAGACGCCCGACACGTCGATGCGGTATTGCGCGTCTGCCTGCACGTCCGACGGCGGGTCGAGGTTTCGCTTCGCCGCCTCTCCGGCCTCCCGCAGGCGGTCGGCGTCCAGCGGCCCTGCCTTGAGGACTTCCTCGGCTTCCACCGCACGGACGGGCACGCTGCCGACGCCGCTCAGCACGACTCGTGCGCCGGCGCATCGGCCCTCTTCACTTTCGGTCAACACGGCCGCCACGCCGACGATGGCGAAGTCGGTGCCGCGGCGGCTGAGCTTCCGGTATGCGCTCCGGTTCGTGGCACCCTGCACCGGCATCGAGATTTCCGTCACGATCTCAGTGGGTTCCAAAGCAGTAGTAAACATATCCATGAAGAAATCCCCGGCCGGGACGGTCCTCGGTCCATTCGGTCCCAGCGCGCGAAACTCGGCGCCGAGAGCCACCAGTACCGAGGGATAGTCCGCGTTGTGGGCCGCGTGGGCGGCACTTCCGCCGATGGTGCCCAGGTTCCGCACCAGGGGGTCGCCGACCACCCCGGCCGCATCCGCCAGAGCCGGCAGCGTCTCCCGGATCAACGGTGAGCCGTTCAAGGCATAGTGGGTAGTCATGGCGCCGATGCGGATGACCCCGCCGTCCTGCCGGATGTAGTCCAGGTCCGGCACGCGCCAGAGGTCCACCACCTGTGCCGGCGAGAGCACCCTCAGCTTCATCATCGGCAACAGGCTTTGGCCGCCGGCCATGAGCCTGGCGTCCTCTCCATACCTTTCGAGCAGGTCTACGGCCTCTTCCAACGTCGCAGGATCGAAGTATTCGAATGCCCTTGGGATCATGCATCAACTCCCGCAAGTGACTTGGACAGGACACCACACTAGAGCGGATGCCGTTCCAGCCATTCCAGATAGCGGCTCAATCCGCTCTCGACGCCGTACCGCGGCGTAAAGCCCAGTTCCTTCTTCGCCCGCTTCATGGACAAGGGGCCCCGCAGGCTGTTGCGGAAGAACGGTGACAAGGCACCGCCTCCCTTGAGGCGGAAACGGAATCCCGGCCGGACTCGCGCCAGGGCCGCAAGGATATCAGAGAAGCGGAGATTTTCACCACAGCTCGCGTTGTAGACCCTATGGTGCGGCGTCGGCCCGTGAAACGCCAGCACCACGCACCGGGCGGCATCGGACACGTAGGTGAGGTCGCGCTCGAGATCGTCCGCCAACTCCACTTCATCACCGTTGAGCGCGGCCCGGCACCAGTGGAATACCGGCGACATCACGGTCCGCAGAGGGTTGGGGCGTTCCAACGGCCCATAGGGGGCCGAAAGGCGCAAGATGGCCCCGTCCATGCCGAACAGTTCGAAGTAGCGGCGCACGATTTCTTCCCCGGCGCGTTTGGTGATGCCGTAGATGCCGTTGGGCTTGAGCGGCGCCTCTTCGTCGAGGGGAAGCCGCGGGTCTGTCGCGCCATAGACGCTGGCCGAGCTCAGGTGGACGAATCGTTTCACCCCGGCCAGACGCGCGGCTTCCAGCACCGTGGCGGTGCCGCCGACGTTGACCAGGGCCGCCTGCCGGGCTCCCTCCGGCTCCAGGTCGCCGATGGCGGTGACCGCGGCCCCGTGAATGATGCGGTCGACGCCGTGGCGCTCCATGACCGCGAGCAGGGTGTCCAGGTCCAGGACGTCGGCCTTGACGCAAGCGACCCCGTCCCGCGCCGCTCCGAGGAACTCCCGTGAGACGCCGTCCAGCTCGCCCTCCGCGGAAAGGGCCACCACCGACTCCCCGGACTCGACCAACCGGGCGGTCACGTGGATGCCCACGAAACCGGTGCCGCCGGTGACCAGCACACTCATGCGCCGACCGGCTCCCTACGGGCCGCCCGCGGCGTTCCGCCCGGCAATCATGCCGGTGATGAACGCTTCGGAGTTGTTGCCCGAGTTCAGGTAGAGGTGTCCGAACACGCCGCCCATCTCGCCGGCGCAGTAGAGCCCGGGGATGGGATTCTCGTAGGGGTCCAGGACCCGCTGTTCCTGGTCGTGGGCCAGCGCTCCCTGGGTGTTGGTGATGACCGGCCAGACCTCCACCGCGTAGAACGGCGGCTTGAAGATCGGGAACAGGCTGCCGGCAAAGCGGTGGAAGTCCGTGTCCTCTTCCCGCTCGCAGACCTCGTTCCAGCGCGTCACCGTGGCGGCCAGGTTGTCTTCCGGCAGGCCGATGGCTCGGGCCAGCTCCTCGATGGTGGGAGCCTGCCTGATCCAACCCTTGGCCAGCTCCGCGGTGTTGTCCGCGCTCCAGTCGTAACGCCAGGCCGGGTTGTCGCTGATGGGCGTGAACAACGGTCCGGTGATGCGGCCGTTCTCGTCCAGGATCATGTAGGACGGTATCCGGGGGAAATCCTTGACGTGCACGTCGTAAAGGCTCATGTCGCGCCAGGGGCTGTCTTGCGGCGCCGGCGGGTACTCATCCATGTACCGCTTGCCGAACTTGTCGACGACGATCCAGGGCATCATCTTGGGCCCTTCGTCGCCGCTCTTGAGGGAGAACTCCTCGCCGGGCTTCGGCCGGTGGTTGGCGCCGTGGCGGCCCTGGATCCGGTGCCGGAAGGCGATGGGAAACTCTGGCGACTTGAAGCCGTAACCCCCGTGAACGTGCCACATGTGCCACAGTCCCGCGCCGGCCTTCTGTCCCATCAGGAGCCCGTCTCCGGTGTTTCCCAGGGCACAGATGGAATGAAACGGCTGGGCCTGAAGATACTGGAGCCTGAGCTGCTCGTTGTGCTCGAAGCCTCCCGCGGCCAGCACCACGGCCTTCCGCGCCCGGAGCCGCAGCGACTGGCCCTCCCGTTCGGCCACGACCCCCGCCACCCGTCCGCCCTCGTCGAAAACCAGCTCCTTGACCGGGGTGGAAAGGGACACGTCGATGTCCCGCTTGTCCACGTTGTCGTCCACTACCTTGAACGCAATCCAGCCGGTGCCGTGAACCTGGAGCCAAGGATAACACTGCCCCTCCTCGGTCTTCACCGCCAAGAGCCCGATGGCGTCACCCGGAGGGCCGCCGTCGAAACGGTAGGTGCCCCCGGTGCCGTGCCGTTCCTGAACCGTGACGTCGCTGCCGTCGGTGAGTTCCTTCATGAAGCCGGAGAGATTGCGCAACTCCCGGGCAAAGGCATGGATCACGGGGTCCGGGACGGTGTTGAGGCACATCCGTTTGAGGTAGGCGAAGGCCTTGTCCACGTCGTCGGTGATCCTGAAGAACCCTCCGGAGAGGATGGAGTTGCCGCCGGGATGTTCCATCTTTTCCAGGATCATGGTGTCGGCGCCGTAGTCGTGAGCCACGATGGCCGCTACCCCGCCGGAATACCCGTAACCCACCACCACAACGTCGACTTCCCGGTCCCAGGATGCGTTCATGTTCCAACCCCGATGAGTCTCAGGTCAACGGACGGTCAGGCGATGCCGAGCCGGAGAAACAGCTCCCCCGGCGGAAAGGGCAGGTGCAGCCCGTAGTCGAAGAGGCCGAAGAAGAAGATCCATGCCACCGCGGCCAGAGCGACGCTGATGCCCCACTTCTCGCCGGCCCCCAGCTTGAGGTAGAGCAGCGTGGCTACCGCGGACGCGGTAATGAACCCGAGGAACCAGATCATCAGGAAAAAACCCACGGTCCAGCAGACGATGGCCGCGGTGCGGCGGCGCAGGAGCGCGCATTGGGCCGCGGTCGCAGCCGTTTCCGCAACCGCCGCGGGCGCCGGCGCGCGCGACTCCTGAACCAACGCCAGAAACGCCAGCACGAGGCTCGGAACGCCCACCGCGAGGGGGAACAAGGCGGCGGACTTCTCCACGGCGCCGAAACCGTAGAGGGCCTCGTAAACCACGTAGACGAAGATGGCGACGAAGAACCCGGCGAAGAGCGTGCGCGACAAGGGTGAAGGCTCTCCCATCTCCTTCGGACCGTTGTCCGCGTGGCCTTCCGCGGACGCGCTGTCCCCTTCCTCTATCCGGCGCTGCCGGCGAGCCTGCCACAGGGGGTACAGCAGTGCCCCGGCGATCATGAGTCCGATGACGATCACGCCGGGCCGCGTCACCCAGGTCATGCCGTAGATCTTCGTGGTCAGGAACAGGTTGTTGTCCGCGATGCCGCCGAGCACGAGCCCGAGCAGCAACGGCGGGCGTTGCCAGTCGTAACGTACCATCAGCCAGCCCAGGGCGCCGAACAGCAACACCACGATCATGTCGCCGAAGCTGTTCTTGACCGCAAAGCCGCCGAGAAAGATGAGCAGCAGCAGGAACGGGATGAGATAGGTGCCCTTGACGAAGGTGATCCTGGCCAACTGCTTGAGAAAGAGCAGGGAGACGGCCACCGTGACGACGTTGGACAGTACGATGATCCAGACGAAGGAGAAGGTAAGGGTCAGGTGCTTTTGCGGGTTCAGCAGGTCAGGTCCGGGCACGATGCCCTGGATGATGAATGCTCCCAGCAGGATCGCCATGCCGACGCTGCCGGGCACGCCGAAGGCGATGGTGGGAACCAGCGATCCGCCTTCCTTGGAGTTGTTGGCGGCGCCGGGGCCGAGAACCCCCTCCACCGCGCCCTGGCCGAAGCGGGTCTGGTCGCCGCCGCTCTGAACCGCGTGAGCGTAGGCCACCCACTGGGCCGGTCCGCCGCCCAGACCCGGAATCAACCCGATGTAGGTGCCGATGGCGCTGCACCGGAGCACCAGCTTCCAGTGCCGGAAGGTGTCCCGGACCCCCTGCATGACCCCGCCCAGCGCGCTCGGGGTGTCCCGGGCGATGCTGCTGCCCTGAACCCCGAGTTCGATGATCTCGGGGATGGCGAAGAGGCCCACGGTCACGGCCACCAGGGAAAGACCGTCCCAGAGGAACAGGACGTTCTGGCTGCCGAGGACGGGTTCCAGGGTATAGCGGGACACGCTGGTGATGGCGTCGAGCCCCACCATGGCGAGAACCAGGCCGAGCCCCCCGGCCGTGAGTCCCTTGCACAGATTGCCGCCGCTGAGGGACGCCAGGAAGGTGATGCCCAGGATGCTCAGCATCAGGAACTCGGGCGCGCCGATGGAGAGCACCAGAGGCTGGACGATGGGGATGGCCAGCGCCAGCGCAAACGCGCCGAAGATGGCGCCCACCAGGGAGCTCATGAGCGCGGCTCCCAGGGCCCGGCCCGCCTCCCCTTTCTTGGCCATGGCATGGCCGTCGACGATGGTGGCGGCAGTGATGCCCTCCCCCGGGACTCCGAACAGCACCGAGGTGATGTCGCCGGTGGTGGCGGTGACCGCGTGGCTCCCCAGCAGGAACGCGAAGGCCGTGGTGGGGTCCATCTTGTAGATGAACGGCAGCATCAGGGCCAGCGTGGTAGCCCCGCCGAGCCCGGGAAGGATCCCCACGGCAAAGCCGATGGCGATGCCGACCATCATGAAGACGAAGGGTTCCTGTCCGGCCGCGGAAAAGGGCAGCACGGCCGCGAGGCCGGCGAACAGGGAGCCGAAGTAGTCGAACATGACCGTCTAACTCACAACCCTTCTAGTGTCCTGTCCCGGAAATAACCGGGCCAGGATGCGCAGGACTTTTCGTCGTCGGCAAGGCGCGACAACGAGCAGTGGCCCATACCACGCGAGGCGGAGCCACGCAGCCGACGGCGAAAAGGACCAGCAGATTAGCCCAGTTATTTCCGGGACAGGGCACTAGCTTCCCCAGGGTTCCAGTCCGGCTGCGTTGCGCCCGGCTATGCGTCCGGTGACAAAGCATTCGGTGATGTTGCCCGCCTCCAGGTACAGATGGCCGAAGGAGGAGCCGCACTCGCCCGCGGAAAAGAGCCGCTGGATGGGTGCGTTACGCACGTCCATCACGTGCTGCTCGGCGTCGTGTACCGGGCCGCCCTGGGTGTTGGAGACGATGGGCCAGACCTCCATGAGGTAGAACGGAGGCGTATCGATGGACAGCCGGGTTCCTGGCAGGCGGTGGTAGCGGTCCACGCCGCCGCCGGCGCACACCCGGTTCCATTCCTCCACCGTGGCGGCGAGTATCGCGGGGTCCACGGGGATCATCCCGGCGATGCCTTCGAGGTCGCCGGCCTTCCTGATCCATCCCCTTTCCACTTCCGCGAGGTTGTCCTCGCTCCAGTCGTAGGAGACGTTCTCGTCGTGGACCGTCGGCTGTCCCACCGGACCCAGCTTGCGGCCCTTCTCGTCGAACACCAGGTAGGCGGGGATGCGGGGGAACTCCTGCTTGTCGGCGTCGTAGAACTCCAGCGCCCGATGGCCGGTGTCCTGGACCGCGGGCGGATACTCGTTCATGAACCGCCGTCCGTACTTGTCCACCGCGATCCAGGGCATGACCCAGTCGTCCTTGCGCGGCCCGCGGAAACAGTGGCGGAAGGCCAGCGGGAACTCCGGGTACTTGAATCCGTAGCTGCCGTGGAAATGCCACATGTGCCACATCGACGCGCCCACGTCCTGGGCCATGGTGATGCCGTCGCCGGTGTTGCCGGTGAAGAGCGTATACACCGGCATGGCCTCGAAATAGTTGCGCTTCATTTCGTCGTTGTTCTCGAACCCGCCGCAGGCGAGGATCACTCCCTGCCGCGCCTTGATGGCCACTTCCCGGCCCTGCTGTTCGGCCACCAGCCCGACAATGCCGTGGTCCGGATCCCGTATGAGCCGTCTGGCCGGGGTGGCCAGGCGCACCGAGATGTTGCGCCGCACCTCGACGTTGTCGAGCAGCACCTTGAAAAGGCGCGCGCCGCCGCGCAGGCCCTTGGCCCACTCGAAGCCCTGGTAGCCCTCCATGGGCGCGATCTTGAAGCCGTCCAGTCCTTCGCCGCCGGGAAAGGGATAGGTGCCGCCGTTCCGCTGCTCTTCCAGCTCGAAAGGGGTCTCCTTGACCAGGTCCTTGACGAAGTCCTTCATCTCCGTCATGCCCCTGGCCAGGGCCCGCAGCACGTCGTCCGGTGTCCGTCCCGCGTTGGTGTGTTGCAGATATTCGAACGCCTTGTCCTCGTCCACCGCGGTGGCGATGCCGCCGCCGGCAAGGATCGAGATGCCGCCGGGGTTGGGCATCTTCTCCACGATCGTGACCTGGGCGCCGGAGTCCGCCGCGGCCACCGCGGCCACGCCTCCGGCGAACCCGAACCCTACCACCAACACGTCGGTTTCGATGTCCCAGCGGGCCGGGAGCCCGTTCTCATGGTTGTTCAAGGTCTCTGTCTCCCCTCTGTCAGGATCTTGTTGGCAGGATCACGTCGGCCGTGCCGCGGGTGTTCACGGTTTCGCCCTGCCGGGTTCCGGTGATCTCCAGGGCCACCGTCTTCGTGTCTTCGTCCCTGGCCGTGACGCGGCCCGAATACGTGGTCAGGTCGCCGTACAGTCCGGGCCGGGCCACCTGCACCTTCAATCGCTTGAGGAACCCGTCGTCTCCCATCCAGTTGGTCACCAGCGGCGCCACCCAGGCGAACCGCATCACGCCGTTGTCGAAAGGCGCCGGCATGCCGCGGCCGGCGGCCATGTTGGCGTCTTCGTGCTGCTGCGAGTACTTGACCGGAAAGCCCGTCACCGGGTTCACCATGGCCGTGTGCATGGCCTTGCCGAGCTCCAGATAGCCCCAACGTCCAGCCTTGTAGGACGGGCCGATGGCCGCGTTCCAGGCCACCATGTCGCCAATGGTCAGAGGGCCGCGCACGATGGGCGGGATCCGGCTCCCGACCTCGACGTCCTCGAAGAAGAGCGTGTCCGCGCCGCGGCGGTATTCATGGCGCCACGTGCCCTCGAGCCGTTCCAGGTCCCCGGTGTCGTAGTGAGGCACCTCGTGCTCCATCATGGTCTGCAGCCCGATCTGGGTGGCCATGATCATGGTGCCGGTGGCCCTGGCCGTCAGGGTGTTCTCCTGATTGCGGTAGTCGATCTCCGAGATGACGAAATTGAGCCGTCGGCCGTCCTTGTTGCGTTTCTCGAAGAACTCCTTCTGGCGCGGCTCGGAGCTCAGGGTGTCGCCGGCATAGACGTGCCCGAACCACTCCACCTCCACGCCGCCGATGAGGGACGCCAACGGGGCCTTGAGCGGCGCGCCGTGAAGGATCGGATAACGGTTGACGAACACGAAAGCCGGGGGCGCCGGGTTCCTGCCGTGAGCCGTCTTCGCCGCGTAGCCCGTGTCCGTCCACAGGGGATTGTCGTCATCCGTGCCGTAGGCGAAGTGCTTGATGGTGTCCCCGGTCACTGAGCTGACCCACGGCTGACGCTCCTCCACGACCCTGCCCGTCATCTCCTCCGTCACCGCCTGCCACGAATCGATGGCGGCGTCCACCTGCGACATGTCCATCTGCTTTTCCGCTGTCATCCGTTCTCCTGCTTGCGACTCCGTGAAGACCCGCCGGACCCGTCAGGACCGGTGATGGCCGATATTTCCTTTTCCGAATATCCCAATTCCTCCAGCAAGGAAACCGTATGCTCGCCGAGCAGCGGCGGGTCGGTGCGTTGCGGCAGGTCCGAGTCCCGGAAATCCACCGGGAGGCCGGGCAACGGGGACGAAGTCCCGTCCGGAGCCGTCAGTTCGGTCATGTGGCCGCGCACCTTGAGATGGGGATGCTCGAACAGGTCCGTCGGGGTGTTGATGGGGGCGTGGGGGATGTTGGCCGATTCGAGCCGTGCGACGATGTCGCGGAAATCAAAGGTGCGCACCAGCTCCTCGGCGCCTTTGGTCAACCGGGCGAACTCCGCCCGCCGTCCGGCGTTATCGCGCAGCGCCTCCTCCGCCCAGAGGTCGTCGAGTCCGAATTCCCTGCAATAGGCCTCCCATTGGACGTCGCTGGTGACGCCGATGAACACGTGACGCCGGTCCCGTGTCTCGAACACGCGGTAGATGCCCCATCCGAGATCCTGTCCCACGCCGCGCTCGGTCATGGGGGCCGGCACCTCTCCGGAGATGCCGGCCTTGGCGATGTGCTGGGAGACCAGGAATACCGCGGTTTCGAACAGACCCACTCGCATGTCGTTACCGCGACCGTCGCGACCGCGTTTGAGAAGGGCCGCGAGGATGCCGATGACGCTGAACATGGCGCCGGTCAGGTCCACCACCGACGCGCCGGCCCGAAGCGGCATCCCCGGGGGTCCGGTCATGTAGGCCAGTCCGCCCATCATCTGCGCCGGCTCGTCCAGCAGGTTGCGCGTCTCGTAGGGTCCGGAAAGGAAGCCCTTGATCCCGCAATGCAGGAGGCCGGGCCTGATGCGTTGCAAGGCGTCGTGGCCCAGGTCCATGCGCTCCAGCACGCCCGGGCCGTAGTTGTCGACGAGCACGTCGGCGGTGCGCAAGAGGCGCTCGAAGGCCTCCCGGCCGCACGGCGCCTTGAGGTCCAGGGTGATGCTTCGCTTGTTGCCGTTGAAGGCCAGGAAGTAGCCCTGATTGCCTCGGCTGAAGCGGGCCTGGTCACCGCTGCCGGGCCGTTCCACCTTGATGACGTCGGCTCCCAACGCGGCCAGGATGAGACCCGCGGTGGGGCCAGCCACGATGTGCCCGAGCTCAAGGACTCTGACGCCGTCAAGCATGGTCTTCCAGGGAACGATTCGGATTCGAAAACGCGGCCTCTGCACCTGCCGAAACCGGAGAGGCCGATGGCGTGCGGTGTCCGCGCGGAGAAAGCACTAACAAAGCCCGGTTTACCCTGTCAACCGGGCCTTCTCGGGTCAGCGCGTCCGTTTCGGATTCCGGGAGCGCGGGCGTCCCGCCCGCGTCAAGGGCCAGAGGCTTGCGCTCCCGCCCGCTCGATGCCGGCCACGGTTTCCCGGAGCGACCGGCGGCCCTTCCCAAAGGCATTCCAGGGTGTAAACTTTCCGGAAGCGTATTCGGGGAGGTCGCGGTCCAGGCCCAGCGCAAGGACGGTCTTCTCCGGTACCGGCGGCGTACGCATGGAGAAGAAGATCAGCGCTGCCACCGCGGCAGCGGCCAAGGTCGCCATCGCTCCAATGACCGTGAGAACAGTTCGGTGACGCGCATGGGCCCTCCCCCGTGCCGCTTGCGCACGGTAGGGCCGGGTTTCCGCATCTGTTACACCCACAGAGGGTGTTGCCGAAAACGATACAGGTACAAGCCGGTCAAGCAGACCGACGGCGAGAGAACCGATGCTTCGAATCACCGGCCGCATCCGCCTGGATGAGCACGAGATCGAGGAACGCTTCATCCGGGCCTCCGGCCCCGGCGGGCAGAACGTGAACAAGACGTCCACCGCGGTGCAGCTCCGGTTCAGGGTCGTCGATTCCCCCTCGCTGCCCGAGGCGGTACGGGAGCGTCTCCTGCGAATCGGCGGCGCGCGGGTGGACAAGCGCGGGGTGCTGACCATCGAGGCCCGGCGTTACCGCGACCAGTCGCGCAACCGGGAGGATGCGCTGGAGCGGCTGGTCAGACTGGTTCGCAAGGCCGCGGAGAAACCGGCGCCGCGCCGGCCCACCACGCCCACCGCGGCGTCGCGACAGCGCCGCCTGGAGGACAAGCACAAACGGAGCGCGATTAAGAAGTCACGCCGTCCCGATCCCGCGGAGTGATCTCCCCTCTTCTCCGGTCCACCCGGCATCAATGCAGCGTCGGCGGCTCCTCGTCCTGCTTCTTTCCGTCGATGACACGGAACCGCCGCTTGAGGCGGGCCAGCCGGAACCGATAGTACTCGCGCCTGACGGTCGCCCAGGAGCGTCCCGGGCTCAGCATGTAGCCCCATTTGAGGTAGAGGTAGCCGAACAGCATGCCTCCGAGGTGACCGAGGTGGGAGATGCCGGAGTTCCCGGGGGTGATGGACGAGAAGAAGGCTATGGCCCCGATGATGAGCACGAAGTACTTCATCTTGATGGGGAACAGCAGGTAGAGGTAGATCACGTTGTTGGGATAGAGCCGCCCGTACGCCAGCAGCACGCCGTAAATGCCGGCGGAGGCCCCGATGGTGGGTATGGCCTGGTTCGGTTCGAGGAACAGCACGCACAGACCGCCTCCGACCACGGCCACCCAGTAGTACTTCAGGAAGAACCGCGTGCCCCAGCTCCGCTCCAGGTCGCATCCGAACATCCACAGGGCCAGCATGTTGAACAGGATGTGGAACAGCCCGAAATGGAGGAACTGGTAGGTGAAGAGCTGCCAGACATGGAGGTCGTTCCAGACGAGTTGAGGGACCAGGCCGAAGATCCACAGCAGCGGACGCCCCGCCAGATAGGGAAGCTGCAGGACGAAGACAGCAACGTTGACGATCAGCAGCCACTTGACCGCGGGCGTGACCGGACCTCCGAAGCTGAACGAGCCGTAGGCCGGCTGGGTCCGATACATCATGATTTCACTATAACGCATTGCATGAGGCCCCGTAAGCCGCTAAGCGTTGGGTGACATGAAGACCTTGATTACCGGCGGAACCGGCGTGAACGGCGCGGCCACCGCGCGTCTCCTGGTGTCCCGGGGGCAGCGGCCCGTGCTGCTGGACAACCGGGTGGACCTGTCGCTGATCGCGGACATCGCGGACGAAGTGGACGTGGTCACCGGCGATATCCTGGACGGCGCCGCGCTACGGGAAGTGGTGGCGGCCCACGATATTACCCACATCGTGCACATGGCGGCCCTGATGCCCGGCCCTGCCGAGGCGAATCCGGGCTTGGCCGTCGCCATTGGGGTGGATGGAACCCTGAACGTGCTGGAAGCCGCCCGCGCCTGCAACGTCCGGCGCGTGGTCTACACCAGCTCCAACGCGTTTATCGGCGATGTCCGCGGCAAGCACGGCCATCCGGATTTCGTGCCGCTGGACGAATCCCACCCAGCCAACCCCGCGGACCTCTACGGCGTCACCAAGGTCTGCTCGGAGACCTTGGGCAACTACTACCGCAAACGCTATGGCGTGGAGTTCGTGGCCCTGCGCTATCCCTCCATCTATGGCCCTGGCAAGCAGGCGCGGCACGGCGTTCTCGCCCTTTACGGGAAGATCATCGAGGACGCCATGGCCGGACGCGAGGTCTCGATCCCGCGCGGCGGGGATCAGCGGAACGACGCCGTCTACGTCGGCGATGTCGCCCACTCGGTCGTGCTGGCGTTGAATGCCGGGGGCTTGACTCAGTGGACCTTCAACATCGGCACCGGCCAGGGAGTCACGCTGGAGGATTTCGCCGTGGTGCTGAGGCGCTTCTTCCCCGAGGCCAAGATCGACATCGGCCCGGGTCTCGACTTCCGCGAAGGCTACAAGCAGAGCTACTGCGTCTTTGACATAGGAAAGGCTCGGGAGCAACTGAGCTACGCACCGCGGTACGACCTGGAAAGAGGCATCGGGGACTACATCGAGAGGGTAAGGACGCTCGGGCTGCCGACCTGATGCGACGGCGGATCAAGCACCGACCGCGTGCTTCGCGAGCATGCCCAGCGGGCCTCGAATCACCCGTGGACACTCAACCTCGCGACTTGACGCGGCGGCGAAGGTGCGCGGCGAGCGAAGCGCACATCTCGGCCAGCCCCCGGCAAAGGCTGACCGGCTCTTCGACGGTAACGCTCTCTCCCCAGGTTACGAGATGCCAGCAGATTTCCTCGATGCCGCCGGCCTTGAAGCGCACGGTCAGCGAGCCGTCGCCTTTCTCGGCAACGGTCTGGTTCGGATGGAATCGGAATGCCTTGGCGTCCGGTGCCGCGTCCGCATCGAAGCGAAGCATCGCGGAGGTTGCAACGGCGCGGCCTGCTGGATACGATTAGGGGCATGAGCGAGGCCATCGCCTTCGACACCCATAAATTCATCAAGCACATGACGGCAAGCGGCTTCACCGAGCAACAGGCCGAAGCCTTGGCCGAGGAACAGGTGGCTCTGCTCAACAGCAACTTGGCGACCAAGGCCGATGTCGAAGGTGTCAAAGCTGACATCGAGACCCTGCGGCTGGCGACCAAGGCCGACATCGAGGCCTTGCGGCAGGCGACCAAGGCCGACATCGAGGCCTTGCGGTTGGCGACCAAGGCCGATATCGAAGGTGTCAAAGCTGACATCGAGGCCTTGCGGTTGGCGACCAAGGCCGATATCGAAGGTGTCAAAGCTGACATCGAGACCCTGCGGCTGGCGACCAAGGCCGATATCGAGGGTGTCAAAGCTGACATCGAGACCTTGCGGCTGGCGACCAAGGCCGATATCGAGGCCTTGCGGTTGGCGACCAAGGCCGATATCGAGGGTGTCAAAGCTGACATCGAGACCTTGCGGCAGACGACCAAGGCCGATATCGAGGGTGTCAAATCCGAACTGCTGAAGTGGATGTTCGGCGCGCTGATTGCCCAAGGCGGTCTGATCGTTGCCCTCGTCAAGCTCTTGTAGCGCACTCTCGTTTGCCTCCGACCCCCATCGCATCCCTCACCCCTACAGACCAAAACCCTGCCTTCCGCGGACCATTCGGCTTGGCGTCGCATGGCGCGCGCAGCATTTTCGCCAACGCCAGCGAGTCACCCAGGCAATGGAGTATCTCGGCCTTGCGGCGCACGACCGCGAAGTCGCCCGGGGGCGCGAGGTCGAAACAGGCGCGGAACGCCGCCCTTGCCTGCTCGGGCGACAGGTAGTCCAGGGTGATCTTGAAGGTGAAGCGCCGCAGGGCGGCGAGGCGGCCCGCGAGTTGCACCGGATCCACGTCGGCTCGGATCAGTGCGGGATCGAACCCCTGCGGCGTCCTTTGCGCCGGCGGCCTGGGACCGGACAGCACGCGCGCGAGGCTGCGCACGCCGCAACGTACGTCGGCGATGGTCCCGCGGCCAAGCCGGGCGGCGGTGGTGACCCCGGACGTATCCGGAAACAGCCGCAAATTTTGCCGGCGCAATCCGGCTCCATGCGACAGCGCAGGCGGGTCGCCATCGACAACCGTCAAGCAGGTAGTCCTGCCCCCCTGTTTGTGCTATCGTCCCGGCAAGGGTTGGAGGGATATGAAGATCAGGAGGTTGGGCGCATGAAACTCTACCACTTTCCACCGTCGACGAACTCGCTGAAGGTGCGGATCGCCCTGCTGGAGAAAGGGTTGGAATTCGAGAGCGTGGTGATCGACCTGACGAAACGAGAGCAGAAGGACCCGGAGTATTTGAAGATCCATCCCTTCGGTCAAGTGCCCGCCCTCGATGATGACGGTGTCATCGTTTATGATTCCACCATCATCATCGAGTACCTGGAGGACGAATACCCGCATCCGCCGCTGTTGCCCGCCGACTCGGAGAATCGCGCCCAAGCCCGTTTGATGGAAGACTACCGCGACAACTACGTCAATCCACACTTCGTCACGCTGATCCACGAGCACCGAAAACCGGAAGACAAGCGTGACGCCGGGCTCATCCGGGAGGCCCACGCGAGCATTGGGGCCGCCTTCGCCGCGGTGGAGCGACAACTGCAAGGAAGGGAATACCTGGCCGGTTCATTCAGTCTGGCCGACATTGCCTACATGCCCAACGTCGCACTGATCGAGCGGTTCGACGTACCCCTGGATCCCGATTTCAAGAACGTGGCGGCGTGGATCGAACGGCTGCGCACCCGGAGCAGCTACTCGGCCACCCGGAACTAGGTCGCCGTATCTGAAGTCCGCATACGCCCGGTCCATTGAGACTGCTGCTTGCGTGGCTGGTGCACCTCTACACGGCCCTGGGGGCGGTGGTGGCGGTGTTCACCCTGGCGCTGGCGGCCGAGGGTCGTTATCGCGAGGCACTGGCGCTCATGGGGCTGGCGCTGTTCCTGGACGCCACCGACGGGACATTCGCCCGGGCGGCGAGAGTGAAGGAGCTGATCCCCGGGGTGGACGGCGCCCGCCTGGACGACGTCGTCGACTACCTCAACTATGTCTTCGTTCCGTGCTTTTTGCTGCTTTGGGCGGACCTGCTTCCCGCCGGCCACGGGTGGTGGCTCGTGTGCCTGCCGTTGCTGGCGAGCGCCTACGGCTTCTCGCAGACCAACGCCAAGACCCCGGATCACTACTTCCTGGGGTTCCCATCCTACTGGAACGTCGTGGCCTTCTACTGCTTCGTGCTGGACTGGAGTCCCTGGTTCAACGGGGTTCTGGTCATGGCGTTGTCGGTGATGGTCTTCGTGCCCATCCGCTACCTGTATCCCAGCCGCAACGCCGTCCTCCGGGGTCTTACCATCACCTTGGGATCGATTTGGGGAGCGCTCTGCTTCGTCGTGGTGTACCGGTTGCCTGACCCGCCCTACCACCTGGCATTGGCTTCACTGTTCTTTCCCGCCTATTACCTGGTGCTGTCGGTCTGGTCGCACATGCGGCACCGCGCTTCGACTTCGCCGCGGCTCGGCCTGTCCTGAGCCGGTCGAAAGGGCCGGTCCTAACGGGTCGGCTCCACGGACTCGTCCCGGTGAATCCGAATCGCCAGCACGTCGGCCTCGGCGCACACTTGCTGCTCGCAGCTCAGCGTGCATCGCAGGAGGGTCTTGCGCCCTTCCACCTTGCGGATGGCGGCGCGCAACTCCAGGGGTTTTCCCAGCGGCGTCGGCCGCCGGTAGTTGATGTTCATGTTGGCGGTGACGAAGAAGACCCGCGGCGCGCTGCCGATGGGACGCCGTTCGTCCTGATACGCCCGGGCGATGGCGAGGTTGAGACTGTGACAGTCGAGCAGGGTCGCGATGACACCGCCGTTCACCACCTCACGCGTACCGCCGGAGTGGTGCGGCTGTGCCGTCCAGGTGCAGACGGCGTCCTCGCCGTCCCAGCGGCTCTTGATCCGGAGCCCCCGGTCGTTGGCGGGCCCGCAACCATAGCACAGGGTGGTGGCGCCCTGATCCTGAAACGCCCGGTCCTCGTTCATACGCGCTTCCCTCCGTCTGCCGCCGACCCGGACGGACCTTCGGCTACGCGGCGCGGGTCACTCCCACCCGGAGACGGCCCACTCCATCGATCTCCGCCACCAACTCGTCGCCCGCGGCCAGTTGTTTCTGAAAGGCAGGGGCGTCCGGGTTGCCGCTGGCGATGAGGTCGCCGGGCATGAGGGTTCCCACCTCCGACAGGTAGCTCACCAGACGGGCCACCTCGTTGATCATGCCGCCGGTACTGGCCGACTGCCGCAAGTCGTCGTTCACCCAAAGGCGCATGTCCAGCGCCTGCGGGTCGGGTATCTCGTCGCGGGTGACGATCCAGGGGCCCACCGGCGCGAAGGTGTCGAAACCCTTGCGCACGCAACGGGTGCCCATGAGGTTCCTTCCCGAGCCGTACCCCCGAGCGGTGACGTCGAGGATGACGCTGTAACCGAACACGGCGTCCATGGCCTCTTCCACCGACAGGCCCCGGCTCTCCCTGCCGATGACGACGCACAGTTCCAGCTCGGGGAAGACGGTTTCGGCGTTGGGCGGGATCACGATGTCCTCTCCCGGGCCGATGACGGCGGACGGCGGCTTGAGGAAGATGTGCTCGAGCAGCTCGTCCGGCGGGGTCTCACGGGCCTCGCCCCGCCCACCGGCGCTGGCGAGGTTCTTGCTCCCGCGCTGGTAGTTACCGGCCGCGCCCCAGATCTTCGAGGGTGCCGGTACCGGAGCCGCCAGTTGAGCGGCGTCGAGGCTTGCCGGGGTTCCCTCCGAGATCGCCCGACCGATGGCCTCGCGGTTCGCTTCATAGGATGCCGCCAGACCGATCATGGAATCGCAGACACCGTCCAGAAGGACCGCCTTTTCGTCTTCCGTGACCGCGGCCACCGCGCCGTTCTTCAGAGTCGCAAACCGCATCGAATACCTCCGTCTCGTGTCGCAGACCGGCGGGATGCCCGCGCCGACGTGAGGGTCATCGGACGGGCGGATTCCGGAACCGGGAGCGAGGGCCATGGTCCTCGCTCCCGGGAAGGGTGGTGCAAGGGCTAGTAGGCGTCCTTGAGTTCCCGGACCTTGGCGAACACCGAGACCGGGTCTGTCCCCAGACCCGGAAAGCGCTCGGAAAGGCCGGCCTGGATCTCTCCGCTCTCCCATCGGAGAAACGGATTGGTCTCGAGCTCGTCTCCGAGGCGGGACGGCACCGTGAACTGATCCCTGGCCCTGAGCTCCTGGACCCGCTCCAGCCTCCTGCGGATCTTCTCGTTGCTGGGCTCTACGGTCAGCGCGAACTGGAGGTTCTTCTCGGTGTACTCGTGGCCGCAGTACACCAGCGTGTCGCCGGACAGGCCTCGCAGCTTCCCGAGGGAGGCGGTCATCTGTTCGGGGGTCCCCTCGAAGACCCGGCCGCATCCGCCGGCGAACAAGGCGTCGCCGCTGAAAAGCCTGCCCGGGAACACGAAGGCGATGTGGCCGCGGGTATGACCGGGGATGAACAGAACCTTCCCCCGCTCCTCTCCCACCTGGACCTCGTCTCCTTCCACGAGAGGATGCGTGATGCCCGGGATGCGTTCTTCGTCCACCCTGGCGCCGAACACCTCCAGCGCCGGCTCCTGGTGCAACAGGTACTCGTTCCCGCCGGTGTGGTCCCGGTGGTGGTGGGTGTTGAGGATGGCGGTGAGATCGACGCCCTCTTCCTGCACCCGGCGCCACACCGGCTCTCCCTCGGAGGGGTCCACGATGCCGGCCTTGTTGGTCTTCTCGCAGATGACGAGGTAGCCGTAATTGTCCTTCAGCAACGGTATCTGAACGATTTTCATGACGCCCGTTATAGCAAAACTCGCACGGGCAGGCCACAGGCTTCACCCGCCGATGAACGCGCGGCATGGCGCCGGTCGAGCCGATTGACCTGTGCCCCCGGTTTGCATACCCTGGAGCCATGTTGAAGGCCGGAGCCGGACAGTCGTCACAACCGGATACCCCCGCCGCGGTCGAGGAGGCGGCCCGGAAGGCCATGGAAGGGCTGCCGGATGGGAACGCCGATCTGGTGTTGCTGTACGCCACCGTTGACCACGCCGGCGCCCTGGAGCAGGAGCTGCCCGCGCTTCATCGATTCACCGGCACCCGCAACTCCGTCGGGTGCACCGGCTTGGGGATCCTGACCGACGGCGGCGAGAGCGAGGGAGAGTCCGGCGTGGCCGTGATGGCGCTGGCCTCCGACACGGTCAGGGCGCGCCCTTTCGTCCGTGACGCCCTCAAGGGGAACGACGGCGTGGCGGGACAGGACATCGCCGATGCCGTGGGGCCGGACCCGTCCTCCCTGACGGTGTTGCTGGCCGACGGTTACAAGAGCCGCCCCGACGCCATGCTGGACGGCCTCTCCCGGGCGGGACATTCCGGTCCCGTGGTGGGTGCGGCGGCGTCGGAAAACGGCAGTCACGGAAAGACCTACCAGTTCTATGAGGACCGGGTGACCAGCAACAGCGTCGTGGGGTTCTCCCTCTCGGGCGCCTTCGAGGCGGTGATCGACATCACTCAGGGCTGCCAGCCCGTGGGCGAGCCCATGGTCATCACCAAAGCCCACGAAAACCTTATCTTCGAGATCGACGGCCGCCCGGCATTCGAGGTGTTCGCCGACCTTGTCGGGAAACCGTTCCAGCAGGACCTTCGCCGGGCGCTGGCCTTTGTTTTCGTGGGGTTGCCTCCGGACCCGCGGCAAAAGGAGATCGAGCCCGGGCAGTATCTCGTTCGCAACATCATCGGCGTGGATGCGCAAAGAGGCATTCTTGCCGTGGCCCAACCGGTCGAAGCCGGGCAGCCGCTGATCTTCGCGCTCCGGGACGGACAGCGGGCGCGGGAGGACCTGCAACAGATGCTGGAGCGCCAAGCCGCGCGCCTGGAAGGCAGGACGCCGCGAATGGGTCTTTACTTCAATTGCTGCGCCCGCGGCAGCGGCCTTTACGGCGTTCCCGGGATCGATACGGCCTACATCAAACAGGCGTTGGGGGAGGTGCCGGTCATCGGCTTCTTCGGCAACTACGAGCTCGGCCCCCTGGCCGGGGCCAACCATCTGCTCACCTACACCGGAGTGCTGGCGCTGATCGCCGAATAGGGCGCCGCCGCGTGTCAGCGCCGCAGGCGTTTCCGCTTGTTGGCGAGGTAATCCACGACGATATAGTTCCCGATCTCGTTGGGGGAGGTGTAGAAGACGCGGCCGGTGTTCATCCGGGTGAGCCGGTCCACGAACCCCATGCGATAATAGTCCATCCCCAGCATGAAAGTGTTGATGCGGATGCCGCTCTGGGTGCAGCGTCGGACCTCCTTGAGGGTCTCCCGGACGATCCTCTCGTGCAGCAGGGCCGAGCCCCAGCCGCTGTGAAGCCGTCCGCCCCGATCGACGTTGCACGCGGTCGGTTCACCATCGGTGATAAGGATGATCTGACGGTTCGTAGCCCTATTGTTTCCAAGCAGTTGGCGTGAAAACCTCAATCCTTCCTTGATATCCGTGCCATGCTCCATGAAGTAGGTGATGGCGACGATGGAGGGGAGATCTTCGGTGCGGATGACCTTGGCGTTGGAGCGGAAGGCCACCAGGTGGAGGACGTCCTGGGGAAACTTGGTCTCGATGAGCCGGTTGAGCGCCAGCGCCACCTTCTTGCCGGCGTGCAGAGCGTCGTTCATCAGCATGGAATAGCTGACGTCGATGAGCAGCACGGTCTCGGTGTCGGTGGAGAACTCATGCTGATACACGTGAAAATCCCGTGGCTCGATCCGGACGGGTACCCCGGTCCTCCCCTCTTCCAACGCCTGCATGAAGGTCTTGCGGATGTCGATGTTGAGTGGGTTGCCGTACTCGTAGGGCTGGGCGTCTTCCAGCCGCATGCCCTGGTTGCCGGTTTTGGCGCTGGCGTGCTGGCCCCAGCGGTTCTTGTTCATGAGCTGGAAGATCTCTTTCAGGGCCTTGTCGCCGAGCTGTCGCATGCCTTTGGGACTGAGCCTCAGGCCGCTTCCGGTACGTACCAGATAACCCGCGTCCACCATCATCTGCTCGACGCCCTGGAGGTACTTGAGCTGCTCGTAGGCTTCCTCGCCCAGCAACTCGCGCATGGCCTCCAGATCGAGGTCGGACACGTCGCCGAGTCCTCGCCGCCCCCAACGCAGGAACTGCTCCAGGCTTCGTAGCTCCCCCAGCACCTGTCCGGCCTCCCCCATGCCCATGCGCTGGCTTCCCTGAAAAGGGTACTGATTCATCAGTTGCTCGAGCTGTTCCATCTGGGACATGGCGTCGCTCAGGCGCTGGAGCTCCTGCCGGCCCAGCGAATCGAGGTTCTCCAGAAGGTTGTCGAGATCCTCCACCGCGGCGTCGAGCATGTTGGGCAGGTTCTGCAGGAAATCGTCGTCGTCCAGCAGGCGGTTCAGCCGCTCCAGCATCTGGGAAAGATCCGGCGCGCCCGGCCCTGTCAGGTTCTGCGGCTGTTGCATGGAGCGTTGGTCGATCTGCTCGCCAAGGCGCTCTTTGAGCCGTTGGTATCGCTCCTGGGCCTGGCGCATCTTCTCGGCCAGCTCGTCCATGTTCTGGGCATACTTGCCGGACAGCCGCTCCATGAAGTTGCGCATCTTGTCGTGATACGTCTCCATCTTTTCAGCCAGCTCGTTCAGTTTCCGGCTCAGGGCCTCGCTTTCTTCGGGAGACAGCTTGAAAGAGTCGGGTGAGTACTTGTTGAGGAGATCCTGTTTCTGTTCCTCCGCCTGTTGCAGCAGGTCCCGCAGCCCCTGCACCGAGCGCATGCCGTCGTCGGACTCGAAACCGCGGCGCATCAGGCTCCGTAGCGCGCGGCGCACGCCTTCCTCTTCGAGAAAGGTATCCGACAACTGCTTGAGGAGGTCGTTTGCGGTGGGGAACCTGATCTCCTGGGAGCCGTCCCAAGGCGTGTATCGATGGATCCTCATGCGGCGTCCACTATATCGCAGGCGCTTCCGGCACTGCAATAGCGGCGTTCGGCTCGGACAGCGGTCGGTGGAATGGCGCTGCCGACTCGGCTATAGAAGGAGGTGTCCATCACCGTATCCCGGAGGAAACATGAAGGTTACTGTCGATAACGCGAAGTGCGACGGCCACGAGAAATGCGTGCAGGCCGCTCCCAAGGTCTTCAGGATGAACGAGCGGTTCATCGCCGAAGTCGCCGACCCCAACGGCGACGCCCCGGAAAAGATCGTCTTCGCTGCCAGGGTCTGTCCCACCAAGGCCATCACGGTGGAGGACGACGACGGAAAGACGCTGTTTCCCGAGTCGTAGCACGCCGTTCCCGCGGCATTCCCCGGAGCCTCTTCCCGGGCACGGGCCGCGGGACCCGTCTCCATGACGAAACAGCGTGGATCGTTCACTCGAATACGACGCTGGCAAAGCTGCAGATGGAGCCGATGGGGTCCATCTCGCCGTGGGCGTGGGCTACCAGCCGCCCTCGTTCAGCCTGCATGGACTTGAGCATGGTGTAGATGGGCGAGAAGCCGCAGATCCGGCGACGGTCCTGCTCTTGCGCCAGGTAGCCCCGGAACCCTTCCGCATCCACGTTTTCCACGTAGCGCAGCATCTCCCGGTCGGAACGCTTGACCGCCTCCAGCTCTTCTCCGTCGAAACCGTCGGGGTCGCCGTAGCGCGGTCCCACGTGCGCCAGGTCGGCGCTGGCGATGAGGCAGATCCGCCGGCCGTCATCGGCGATGGCCTCTCGCAACGCCGCGGTGAACCGCTCGATGGACTCGCCCGCGGGTCCGCGTCCGGGCTCGTCGTATGAGAACGAGCACAGCACCGGCACCACGGGTATCGCGTTGCCGAAGAGTTGCTGAATGAACAATACCTGAAACTCGATGGTGTGCTCGGAACGGTGGGCCAGCTCGTCCGCGAAGAGTTCGCCGCCGTGGAGCGCGCACAGACGGGATACGAACCCGGCCTCCACCGGGATCTCCCCCAGCGGCGTGGCAAAGCGCTTGCAGGTCAAGGCATAGGGGTTCTGCGTTCCGTTGTGACCGGTACCGAGGATGATGAAGAGCGCCGGCGGCCCGGCCTCGGCCAGGTCCTTGTAGGCCCAGGCGTAGGCATAGCCCCCCAGACGCAGGTCGATGTGCGGCACGACGATTCCGGGTATCCTCCGCTCGTGGTTCCGCTCGCCCGGCAGCCCCGGCCCCTGGGGAGGGACGAACAGCCGGCCCAGGCTTTCCTTCAACGCGGCGGGATTTTCATGGTAGCTGACGCCCGCATGAAACGCCGCGCGGACCGGCGACTGATGGAATGAGCTTGCCAGGCGCCGGTAATAACGCCTGAAGTTGTCGCCGGCCAGAAAATAGCCTTCGTCCAGCACTTCGCACAGCCGCTCCAGCAGTTGCAGCGGAAACTCGATCTTGTACTTCTGCCGGTACGCCGTCTGGATCTCCGGCAGCGTGTGCCGGCCGTCGAAGAACTGCAACGCGCACGCGGCCTCGGCGCGGAGACGCAGGACCTTGTCGCTGAAATGCTGGGGGTCGCGGATGCCGAAGGCTTGTTCCCCTTGCTCCCCGGAAAGCGGGAAAACGTCGACATGCCGAAGGCAGGGACGCATGGAGGAGCTTTCGTCGCTCATGGGAACAGGCTATAGCCTACGGGGCCGGAATGCGAATGGCGCCGGCCGGTTGGACTGAACTTCCCTGGAAATGAAGAACGAGACGATTACCGCGGTCAGGGGCATTCAGGTGGGCCACGTTGCCAACCTTCGGGCGCGCACCGGCTGCACGGTGGTCCTTTGCATGGCCGGCGCCGCTGCCGGCGTCGACGTGCGCGGATTCGCGCCCGGCACCCGGGAGACCGACGCCATCAGGCCCGGCCGGCGGGTGGGGCAGGTCCACGGGATACTCTTGACCGGCGGCAGCGCCTTCGGCCTCGATGCGGCCTCCGGGGTCATGCGGTTTCTCGAGGAGCGCGGCGCCGGGTTCGCCACGCCCCACGCCGTGGTCCCCATCGTCCCCGCCGCGGTGATCTATGACCTGGGCGTCGGCGACCCGCGGGTCCGGCCCGACAAGGCCATGGGCTATCGCGCCTGCAAGGCGGCCACCGATAAGCCCGTGCCCACCGGGCGGGTCGGCGCCGGGACCGGCGCCACCGTGGGCAAGGCTCCGGGGCTGCGTCCCGCGGACGGCGGCATCGGCTCGGCCTGCGCCAAACTGCGCAACGGCGTCGTGGTGGGCGCCCTTGCGGTCGTGAATGCCGTCGGTAGCGTGGTCGATCCCGCCACCGGGGAAACCGTCGCCGGCGGCCGTGACGACAGATCCGGCCGCAGGGGCGGCGCGGCGCCGACGTTGCCGCGGGGACGCGGATCAGGAATACCCGGAACCAACACCACCATCGGCGTCATCGCCACCGACGCCGCCCTTTCTCCGGTAGAAGCCGGCTCGGTGGCCGCCATGGCGCACGACGGCCTCGCCCGCGCCATCCGCCCGGCCCACACGCTTTACGACGGCGACACCCTGTTCGCCCTCTCCACCGGCAAGCGCCGGGCGGACGTCAACGCCGTCGGGGTCCTGGCCGCCGAAGTGGTAGCTCAGGCTATTCTGGACGCGGTCCGGAGATAGGCGGAAAAACGGTCCTTGCAAACCATCCAGCCCGTGGAAGATCTGCACGGGAAACCGTACGGGACGGACTTCACCCCACCGTCCCGTTGGAACAGGCTTGAGCAGGAGTCGCCTTGTCTGGTAAACAAGAGGTGCGCGCCCGTAGTGAAAAGGACATCACGAGGGTCTCCGGAACCCTAAGTCCAGGTTCGATTCCTGGCGGGCGCGCCAAATCCCATCAACCGCCCGACCTCACCGATCGCCAATGAGCCGAAGAGCCAAGGGCGCGCGTTCGCACCCTGACCGCCTTACTTCGGCAGCTTGTCGTCGATCCCCTTGACGTACCAGTTCAGGCCCAGCAGGGTGCCGTCGTCGAGATGCTTGCCCGCGCCGACGGCCAGGGTGCCGTCCTGTTTGTGGATGGGGCCGGTGAAGACGTGCATCTTGCCGGAGCGGATCTTCTCCTCCGTGGCTCTGGCCATGGCGGCGACGTCCGCGGGCATGTTGGCGTAGGGCGCCATGGCCACCATGCCGGTGGACATGCCGCCCCAGGTGTCCGTGGACTTCCACGACCCGTCGAGGACCGCCCTGACGCGCTGGATGTAGTAGGGGCGCCAATCGTCGATGATGGCGGTGAGCTGGGTCTTCGGTCCGAACCTGGTCATGTCGGACGCCTGGCCAAAGGCGAGAGCCCCCTTCTCACCGGCGATCTGCATCGGTGCACTGGAGTCGGTGTGCTGAGTGATGACGTCCGCCCCCTGGCTGATGAGCACCTTGGCGGCGTCGGCCTCCTTGCCGGGATCGAACCAGGAGCTCACCCATACGGTCTTGACCTTGAAGTCGGGATTGATGGACTGGGCGCCGAGCATGAAGGCGTTGATGCCGCGCACCACTTCCGGAATCGGAAAAGAGCCGATGTAGCCCGCCACGCCGCTCTTGGACATCCTGGCGGCGATCTGGCCGATGACGTAACGGCCTTCATAGAAGCGCGCGGAGTAGGTGGCTACGTTCTTCGCGCGTTTGTAGCCGGTGGCGTGCTCGAACTTCACCTTCGGGAAGCGCTTGGCCACCTTGATGGTGGGGTCCATGAAGCCGAAGGAGGTGGTGAAGACCAGGCCGGCGCCTTGCCGGGCCAGACGCGTGATGGCGCGTTCGGTATCCGGACCCTCGGTGACCTTCTCGATGAAAAGGGTCTTGACGCGCTTGCCCAGGGCCTTCTCCACGGCGAGCCGGCCCTGGTCGTGCTGGTAGGTCCAGCCGTGGTCGCCGATGGGACCGACGTAGACGAAACCGACCTTCAGGGCATCGGCGCCGAGGGCTCCGTGGGTGACGAGGGACAAGGCAAGAACGGCCGCCGGCACGATGAACTTTCGCATGTTTTTCCTCCTCCGGGTGGATGACGGGTGCCGCCGGTCTACCGGTCCGGCACGAACGTTTGACCGATACAAGCAGGTGAATTCACTTTCGTCAAGGCGCGATTTCCGGAAATGGCCAGCAGCGCGGCGATGGTGACGAGGTACGGCAGGGACGCCAGCAACTGGGGCGGAATGGTGACGCCGATGCCCTGGGCGTAAAGGCCCATGATCCACACGGCGCCGAACAGATAGGCGCCGACGGCCACGCGGTTCGGCGTCCAGGTGGCGAACACCACAAGCGCCAGCGCGACCCAGCCCCGTCCGGCGGTCATGTTCTCGATCCACTGCGGCGTGTAGACCAGGGACAGGTAACCGCCGGCCAGCCCGGCGCACGCGCCGCCAAAGGCGATGCAGCCGTAGCGCACGCCGGCCACGTCGTACCCCAGGGCGTGAGCGGAATGATGGTTGCTGCCGATGGCCCGGATCACCAGTCCCAGGCGGGTGCGGGTGAACACCCAGGCGACCAGCGCGGTGATGGCCACGGAAGCGTACACCAGCGCGTCCTGGCCCAACAGCACCGGACCGATCAGCGGCAACTCGCTCAGCCCCGGGATGTGCATGCCCCCGAGCCTGACGCCGGGGAGACCGGTGAACGGCTGGCCGACGAGCCCCGAGAGGCCGGTTCCGAACAGTGTCAGGGCAAGGCCCGTGGCCATCTGGTTGGCCGCCAGGGTCTGGGTCAGAAAGGCGAACAGAAGCGACATGGCGATGCCGGCGCCGATGGCCGCGGCCACGCCGACCGCGGCCGACCCGGTGGTGTACGCGGCCGCAAAGCCGGTGACCGCGCCCATGATCATCATGCCCTCGACCCCCAGGTTGAGCACACCGGAACGTTCCACCACCAGTTCGCCCACCGCGGCCAACAGCAACGGGGTCGAGGCCGTGACGACGGTGAGCAGGACCGCTTCCAGGGCGCTCATCGCGCGGCCCCCCTGAGAGACGGTCCGAGCAATCGGGAGCTGCCGCGAGTCATGGAGGTGTTCCGGAGGCTCACGGATACTCCCCCGTCCGGTTGCCGGGGGTTCTGCGTTGTCCACTCCAGCCGTACCCGGCAACGGATCAGCGTGTCGCAGGCCAGGATGAGGAACAGCAGCATGCCCTGGAAGACTTGCGCGGTTTTCTCGGAGATGGAGAGCTCCACCTGTGCGGCCTCGCCGCCGAGGTAGCAGATGGCCAGGACCAGTCCTCCCAACAGCGCGCCCAGTGGATTCAGCCGTCCGAGGAACGCCACGATGATGGCGGTGAAGCCGTAGCCCGGGGAGATCGTGGGCTGGAGCTGTCCGACGGGGCCTGCCACCTCGCAGATGCCTGCCAGTCCGGCCAGGGCGCCGGAGAGCCCGAAGCAGAGCCACGTGGTCCCCGGCTGCGAGAAGCCGCCGAAGCCGGCGGCGCGGGGGGCCTCGCCTCGTGCCCGGATCTCGAAGCCCTTGAGCGTGTGTGCCATGAACACCGCCAGCAACACCACCGCCAGCACGGCGAAGACCGCGCCCAGATGCACCCGCCCGTCGCCGAAGGTGGCCAGCAGATGCCAGTCGTTGAAGCTGATGGACTTGGGAAAGTTGAACCCGTGGGGGTCTCGCCACGGGCCGCGCACGAGCCAGTCCAGGAGATACTGCGCCACGTATACCAGCATCAGGCTGGTGAGGATCTCGTTGGCGCCGAAACGGTTGCGCAGCAGCGCCGGCACCGCCGCCCAGGCCATGCCGCCGAGCATGCCCAACAGCAGCATCGCGGGGATCGCCAGGGCCGAGTCCCACTCGGGCGCGAGGATGGGGATGGAGGCGCCGGCCAGAGCGCCCGTGATGAACTGGCCTTCGGCGCCGATGTTCCAGAGGTCCGCGCGGAAGCAGATCGCCAGTCCGGCGCCGATCAAGACCAGCGGGGTGGCCTTGACGATGAGCTCCTCCACCGACCACAGGGTGGTCAGCGGGCCGATGAAGTAGACGTAGATGGCGTGCAGGGGGTCGAAACCACGGGCGGCGAAGAGAATGCTGCCGAAGAGTACGGTAAGGGCCACGGCGAAGAGCGGAGAGGCGATCTGCATCGCCCGGCTGCGCTCCGGGCGCTTCTCCAGCACCAGCCTCACGTACGCGCGTCCTGGTCCGGCGCCGGGGCGGCTTCGTGCGCTCCGGCCATGAGCATGCCGATGCGCTCCCGATCGATGCCGTCGGAGGGATAGGTATCGGACAGGGCGCCGCGGGAGATGACCGCGATGCGGTCGGCGATCTCGAAGATCTCGTCGAGGTCCTGGCTGATGACCAGCACCGCGGCGCCGTCCCGGGCCCGGTCCACCAGCGCTTGCCGGATGAGCGTGGCGGCGCCCACGTCCACGCCCCAGGTGGGCTGGTTGACGACCAGCACCAGGGGTTTCCGGTCCAGCTCACGGCCCACCACGAACTTCTGGAGGTTGCCGCCGGACAGCGCGTTGGCCTCCTGATCCCGGCGGCCGAAGCGCACGTCGAAGCGCCGGGTGACCCGCGCCGCCAGGGTCCGTGTGCGGCCTCCGTTTATGAAGCCGGTGCGCACCAGGCCATCGCCGGAGGCATGGCGCGTGAGGAGCACGTTCTCCCACAATCCGAAGCCGGGCACCGCGCTGTGTCCGAGCCGCTCCTCGGGGACGAAGGCGGCGCCCAGGCGCCGGCGCTCGGTGATGTCCCGGGTGCCGCACGGCCGTCCGGCGATGATGACGGACTCGGGCGTGAGGGCCGGCCGTTCGCCGGACAGCACCTCGAACAACTCGGACTGGCCGTTGCCCGCGACGCCGGCCACCGCGGTCACCTCGCCGCTCCGAACCTCGAGGGAGACGTTGCGCAACGGCACGCCGAAGGGCTCCAGCGCGGGGAGAGAGAGATCGTTGACGGTGAGGGCCGCAGGGCCGGCCGTCTCCCGCGCCTGGGCGTTCACCGACTGCACGTCGGCGCCCACCATGAGCCGCGCCAGCGCCCCCGCGGTCCCGGCCCGGGGATCCACGTCAGCCACCACCCGGCCGTGGCGCAGGATGGTGGCGCGATGACAGAGCTCCCTCACCTCTTCCAGTCGATGCGAGATGTAGAGCACGGCGCAGCCGTCGGACGCCAGCCGCCTCAACGTGACGAAAAGCCGGCGAGTCTCCTGGGGCGTCAGCACCGCGGTGGGCTCGTCCATGATCAGCAGACGGGGCTCCTGGAGCAGGCAGCGCACCACCTCGATGCGTTGCCGCATCCCCACGGAGAGGTCCGCCACCAGCGCCGCGGGCTCCAGCGGCAGTCCGTATTCCTCGGATACCCGTGCCACGCGTTGGGCCAGGGCGTCCGGATCGAACGGGCCGGGCACGGCGAGGGCGACGTTCTCCACCACCGTCAACGCATCGAACAGCGAGAAGTGCTGGAATACCATGCCGATGCCGAGCTGCCGCGCCGCCCCGGGACTCGGCACGACGACGGTCTCCCCGCGCCAGCGAAGCCGGCCTGCACTGGGCTGCAGCGCGCCGTAGAGGATCTTGACCAGGGTGGATTTGCCGGCTCCGTTCTCTCCCAACAGTGCGTGGATCTCGCCGGGCCGGAGCCTGAGGTTCACCCGGTCGTTGGCCGTGAACTCACCGAAGCGCTTGACGATGTCCTCGGCTTCGAGGAGGTAGCTGTCGTCGGTCGTTTCCATCAGAACAGCCCGCTCCGAGTTACCATAGAGCTACAATATAAGGTGCCGGAGAGAACGAGCACACACTATATATGGTGTCGTTCCGCGAGGCAAGCCCCTTGCGAGGGGTTACAGCCGCGGTACGAAGGGCGTGACGCCGGGCTTGTGCTCGATGATCTCCTCCCGCGTCAGGCCGTGAAGTTCGTGGGGGAAGACCAGCCAGTGATCGGTCTCGTGCACGTAGTAGTCGGGTTCGCGGTCGGTGCGATTGTTGCCCGGCTTGTAGTAGACGGTGGCCACGCGGGTGTCCACGGGGGCGTTGCGGCGGGACTTGCCTTTCAGATGCGCGAGCACGGCCTCGATGCTGAGACCGGTGTCGAACACGTCGTCGACGATCAGCAGCCCCTGGTCGGCGTTCACGTTGTCGATGATGTATTGCATGCCGTGGATGCGGATGCGCGAGTCCGTCTGCCCGATGCTCTTGTAGAAGGAGGTGCGGATGGCGATGTGGTCGGTCTCGATCCCGAAGTAATCCAGCAGTTCCTGCACTGCGATGCCGACGGGAGTGCCGCCCCGCCAGATGCCGACGATAAAGCTCGGACGGAAGCCGCTTTCCAGGATCTGCATGCCGAGCCGGAACGAGTCATCGAGCAGCGATTGAGCGCTGATGTAGGTCTTCCTGCTCGTCGCCGGCTCGGCCTGGGACACGGGCTCGACTGGATACTCGGCCATCAGGGTTTCCTCTCGATAAACGCGCCGGCGTGCGGCGGAACCGGCACAGGCCCGGTCGCTCGCCCCCTTTTATCCAAAATATGTCATAGTGCAAGTGATGGCGCAAAGTTGTTAGAGCAAAGCAGGCGCAAAATCCAGTTCGTGAAGCCGTACCGACCCGTACCGGGGACGTAGATTGTCTTGTTGGCCATGATCGCCGACCCGACCGCACCGTCCAGGCGCCCGCCGCCTTCAACGCCCCGGTTCCATCAGATGCGACACCTGGCAACGGACCCGCACGTCCTGTTGCACCAGTTGCTCAGGGTCTACGGAGACTTCGTGCGCTGGCGCGGATTCAAGGACATTTACCTGGTCAACCACCCCGATTTCATACGCCCGGTGCTGTCACAGGACTATCGGCGTTTCTCCAAGCGCGTCATCGACTACCGTGTGCTGGCGCAGTTCATGGGCAACGGACTCGTAACCAACGACGGTCCCCACTGGGTTCGGCAGCACAGCCTCATTCAGCCCTTGTTCGGCAGCCGTCGCGTCAACGGCTTCGAGGCGAGGATCAATACGCTGACGTCTTCATTGATGGACGAGTGGGAAACGCGGGTCCATGGGGACACGCTCTGGATCGACCGCGAGATGAGCCGGTTGACGTTCGGGATCGTCGGCGCAACCCTGTTCGGCAGCGATCTCGAGCGGCATGCCGGCGAAGTCGCGGAGATCATCGAGGTGATCAACCTGTACCCGGCGGAGGTCCGGGCGCTGATGACCCTCTTTTCCTGGTTCCCCACACCCTACAACCTGAAGTGGAGACGCGCGGTCAAGCGTCTGGACCGCATCGTATACGGGATGATCGAAGCCCGCCGGCGCGGTGGCGCCGGCGATGACGACATCCTCGATCACCTGATCCGTGCGCTCGACGAGGAGAGCGGCGAAGGAATGGACGAGAGACAGTTGCGCGACGAGGTGGTCACGTTGATGCTGGCCGGGCATGAAACGTCGGCCAACGCCCTGACGTGGACCCTGTACCTGCTGGGCACTCACCCCGATGTCGAAGCACGACTGACCGAGAGCCTGACCGAGACCCTGAACGGCGCCGCGGCCACGGCTGACGACCTTCCACGGCTCCCCTACCTGAAACAGGTGGTGCAGGAATCCATGCGCATCTATCCCCCGGTGTGGTGCTACGCGCGACGGGCGGAACAGCAGGAGGAATTCGACGGGTATGTGCTGCCCGCGAACGCGTACGTCGTCGTCGCGCCCTATGCACTCCACCGGCACCCGGATTTCTGGCCCGACCCGGAGCGCTTCGATCCGGACCGGTTCCAGCCCAATCGCGGTGAAGGCCGCCACCCGTACTCCTATCTGCCTTTCGGCGCGGGACCGCGCGCCTGCATCGGCGCCGGCATGGCCATGCTCGAAACCCAGTTGGTGCTGGCGCAGATCCTTCAGCGCTTCAAGGTCCACGTCGTTTCCGACCATCCCGTCGAGACCACGGCCAAGGTCACCCTGAGGCCACGCTACGGGATACCGGTCACGTTGAGCCGCCGGTAGCGCCGGCGTCCCGGCCAAAGACCGCGCGCAGGGAACGGCGCCCCGCCACTGTCTTTGCCCGCCAACGGATCAGGAGACGGCGCGCGCCAGGGTGAGCACCTGAACCTCCCGCGCGCCCCGATGCAGCAGCGCCCGGGCGCACTCGTTGACCGTGGCCCCGGAAGTGTAGATGTCGTCCACCAGCAACAGCCGCAGGTTCTCGACGGTCCGGCCCGGAGCGATGGAGAAAGCGCCACGAACGTTCGGCTGGCGATCCTTCAGGCTCAACGTGCTCTGAGGGACCGTTTCGGTCTTTCTGGTCAGCACAAGGGGGTCCAGCGGAATCCCCCATGCGCGGCCTGCTTCCCGCCCCAGCAGCACGGACTGGTTGAAGCCGCGCCAGCGCAGCCGCCGTGGATGCAGCGGGACGGGGATGATGAGATCGAGGGAGGATGGGCGAAACCACCGCTGACAACGTTGCGCCAGGAGCTGACCCAGGGGTTGGCCCAGAGATGCCTGCCGGCTGTACTTGAACCTGTGGATGACCTGCCGCAGTGGATGCAACGCCTCCGAACTGCGCGGATAACACGCCCAACTCCGCGCCATGGAGAAAGGCGGCGGCCGGAGCAGGCACCCGCCGCACAGGTGGTCGCCCTGCCACTCGTGCAGGTACGGCCGCCCGCACCGCGGGCAGAACGGCGGGCGGACCGATACGATCCTTTCGTCACACGACCGGCAGAAACAGCCCGGCGGCCGGGACGGCAGCCACGCCTCGCAGGCGATGCAACACTGCGGGAAGACGACGTCCAGCACCGCCTCCAGCACCTGCCGGGCCCATCTTCCCGGAGAGCGACGGTCGAGCGCGCTTGCAGGGTCCACAAGGCAAGGAATCGGCACGCGCCACCGAAACCTTAGCGGCTCCGAGTCGCCTGGGGCGTCGGCACAGGGCGCTAGAGACGGGTGCCTAGAAGCAGTGAGCAGTGGAGAGGTTGAGGGATGTATTCTCGAAGGGAGCGGAGGGGTCCCAGAGGGGCATATACACGAACTTGTTAGGGGGTTCATGTGAAGCGTTCCGAGAGTTGGGCCGAACGGCGGCGAGGCGGCTCGGTGAGGATTCTGGCGATGTAGGCCCATTGGACGATGGCCTGTGTCAAGGGAAGGCATGGATCAATGGCTCGGGTCACTTGGTTAAGCATGAATTTGAACTCACGCCACGGGCTGAGGGGTCGGGACTGCCGCCAAGCCATAGCCAGGGGGAGAGCCTGACGGCATGGTAGATGAGCTTTTCAGTCAGCAGCGCTACCAGCAACTTGCCGTAGAGCCATGCCTTGGCGCTTTCGGTAGCGTCTTTCGGTAGATGCCCCAATGGGGCCATAGGATTTGGAGCGCTTGATGACCAACTCGATTCGCCACCGGGACCGATACCAAGCCAACACCTCCGATGCGGTGAAACTCGATTCCGGCCATGTGGTAAACACGATCATGTATTGGGTTCGCGCTTGCACCTGCTTGCCTTTGCGCCCCGCTTCCTCGTGCAATTTGCCGTGAACAATCTTGATGGCCTCTTGGGTCTTGCGGATGACACGCACGCGTCCCGGCACCGCCACGTCCTCCCCGGCCGCTACTACAGACCAGGACCACACGGCGCCGGCCCACTTGAGTGATGTGGACAAGTCAAACGGCGCACCGCCGGAGGTTTGAAGAGGCAGCGAACCGGTGTTCGCACGCACGGTAACCTAAAGCGCTCGAAGGCGCCAAATGGTGGATGCTGGCAGCAGTCCAGTAGCTGCGGTCGGCCAAGATAGAGCTGCCCTTGCGGATAGGGAACTGCGCCAACGACTCACCGGTGCTCCGGTCCTCGGTGACCGTGAGCTTGAAAAGTCACAGGTCAAGGAGGGGAGGCATACACTGTACTGGATGCGCCACAGCCTCTTGGTTCTGCCGGGATCCTTCACCGTGGTGGCGTTGAACATCCTGACCTGAAATCCGCCAGCCATCTATACGCTGACGCCCTGTTCTCGGAACAACGCCACACACAAGATGCACAGCCAGTCTTTAGACTTCCGAAGCCATTTCGGCAAGGTCACATCAGATAGATCGGCCAAATTCGCTTTGCTGGCCCGGATTGCTTTTCACGCAACGAGTAGAGGCATCCCAGGTGCAAAAGCAGGGTGCGCAGCAGGGTCTCCAGCGACCTGTCCTTGCGTAGCCCGTTCAAGGCTCCGTTCGCTTGCACCAACTGCCACCAGTCATCCGGTAGAAACGACACCAGCACCTCTAGTCTTCGCTCATTTCCGCAGCTTCCCCATGATACTCTCACGTCCATTGTAGGAAACTACGATATGAAAAGAACCAGTTAGTGCTTATGAGGGGCGTAAGACGGAGCCTCACGGCTCACTCGCCCCTCCACTGGCTTAACCATAGCAGCAAGACATGGTAGACAGGATTCTGGCGGCATGATCAACTCTGGGAATACAATTTAATCCTGCCGCCTACCTGTCCTATAAACCAGGTCTACCTCACGGTGCAGCATGGACGTCCTAGTCGATTACTACAACCTGTCTCAGAAGCAACGCCAGAAGGGCATTGTCCACGTAGTGGACCGGATCGTCTCGACTATCGTCCCTGACCACGTGAGGGCCGAGGGGAGAATCGATCTCCGGCTCTATGGTGGATGGTACGAGGATCAGACACCGACGAGCGATGCACAGACCCTCGACACAGTGCTGCACAGACACTATCCTACGACGCTTCGTGGCAGTTCCGACCGGAAATCGATCATCGTGAACGTCGAACTCGCATACAGCTTGAAGTGTGATCCTGCACACCATTTGTGGTATACGCTGAGGCGAAGGACTGCTCGACGGGGAATAGAGTTCGCGGATCCCTCGTCAGTCGGATGCAGGTTGGCTGACCGCTGTCCTCTCCGTCCTGGATACAACTTCTTGATCCGTGGAAGCTGTCCTGAGCGGAACTGCGAAGTGACGAGTCAGCTAATGATAAGCCGCCGCGAACAGAAGCTCGTCGATACGATGATGGCGGCGGATGTATTCTTCAACGCATACTCGAACGAACGACGGATTGCGGTCGTGTCTTCCGACGACGACCTGTGGCCGGCCATCAGAACAGCCTTGCAGTTCGGCTTGGACGTCATCCACTTACACACGTTAAGAGGCCATGTGACGCCACCTGATTACATGCGTGAGCCGAGTTTCGGATACTTACAAATCAATCTCTCGGAGGGAACCAGATAATGGAATATGGTGAATTTCAGAGAATTCTCACCGCCTTTGCCGACAAGCCTGCGCACGTGGACGTGGAACACGGTGAGCTGATCGTCGAAATCAGGGATGACATCATCGAGGCGAAGATCTTCATGCGTAACGCCGCTCTCGTCGTAGAGGAAGATGGAGTCAGACAATCCGCCACCGACTGGATCATCAACCGCATTGCTCGGCTGCCCATTCTTGCCGACAGGATTCTTGCTTACGTCGCGGAAGAGCCGTACTTCATCGAGCCGGCCGGTGAACTGTTAAAGCGTGTGGAAGACTCCCCGGATGATATTAACGGGAACAGTGTGGAGGAAGTCACGCCGGAGATTCTCGAAGTGCTCGACCAGCGGCCGGCAGGAACGTCCACCGGTCTCTACATAACCTCTGATGCCGGCGAAGGAAAAACGACGCTGATCCATTATCTGGCACGCTATCAAGCGAGTCAGTATAAGCGAAAAGAGACGGACTGGCTGCTCGTCCCCATTGCCCTCGGCGGGCGCTCCTTCCTGCGCTTCGACGACGTCATTATCGGGACACTCGTTAACAGGCTACGATTCCCATTCCTGTATTACGATGCCTTCGTGTGGCTGGTCAGGATGGGTGTGATCGTCCCAGCCCTGGACGGATTCGAGGAGATGTTCGTTGAAGGGCAAGCCGGCGATGCTGTGTCGGCACTCGGCAACCTGATGCAACTGCTTGACTCACAAGGGACGATCCTCATAGCCGCTCGTAGCGCCTACTTTGAATACAAGAGCTTGCAGGCACAGGCACCACTCTTCGATTCGATCCGTGATCAGTGGACGGATTTCGCACGCATCAAACTCTTTAAGTGGGACCGCGATCGGTTCATCCGGTACGCCAATATGCAGAAGGTTGACGGCAAGGCCTTGTTCGAGGACGTTGCCGAGAAACTCCGTAACGAATCACATCCCCTCCTTACCCGAGCCGTGTTGGCGAAGCGCTTGATCGAGGTTGCTTCCGAGGGCGCGGACCGCGAGAACCTCATCAAGTCGATCAACCGTAACGGCAAGCACTATTTCGATCGACTTGTGGAGTCCATCATTGCCCGCGAAGCACGCCAGAAATGGATCGACCGCTCGGGAGAAGCCGCACATCCGCTCCTCACGGAGCGACAACATGGCGAACTCCTAGCGGAGATTGCGTTGGAGATGTGGGTCAGCGAAACGGCGGTACTGAAGTCGGACGTGTTCGATTCCCTTGTCGATCTCTACGCTGAGTCCTGCAGCTTGGACACACACGTCACGAATCAGATTCGCGACAGGATAAGGCAACATGCGCTTATTGCGGCAGCCAATGACATACCCAACGCTTTTCGCTTCAATCATGAAGAGTTCTACCACTATTTTCTTGGGGAGGCTGTGGCACGCATGATAACCGGGGCGGATGCAACGGACATCCGTCGGGCGTTTCGGATAGCACGGTTTCCGGACCTTACCCTAGAAGTCGCCGCACGCGGCATCCGGGAGCACACTCATACTCCTTCCCGCATTGTTGATCTGCTCAATGAGACTTGTGCAACCGAGCCTCGTGCATCCTTCGTTAAGGAGAACTCCGGGGATCTCGCAATACGACTGATCGATGCCGGCAACCTGGGCGAAGTTGCGGTCCGAGGTATGTCGTTTACCGTCGATTCGCTGAGAGGTCGGACTATCGAGAACATCACGTTCCATCACTGTCAATTCCAACGAACCGCGCTTGCGCAATCGAAGATTCGCAATTGCTCTTTCGAGGGATGTCAGTTTACACAAGTCGACCTTTCTGAAGTAACGGAGATCGTTGGATCGAGGCTGTACAACTGTGAAGTCCTCTCCGTCGTGCGATCTCCGGATGAAACGGCTCTCTATGCGCCGCCGAAGATCGAGAAGGTCCTCGAACAGGGGGGCTTCCAGGTTATTACTTCAGTCCACCATGCCGAGGAAGATTCTATTCAGGAGCTGCAGGAGCTACAGGAGAAGGAACTCGTTCTTACGGAGAGCATGTGCCGGGCATTCTTTCGCTCGACCGGAGTCAACGAGAATACGTTCAGACAGCGCTTTGGAAGCGATGCACCCCTGTTCTTCGAAAAGGTCTTGCCATGTCTCAAGGACCATGGGGTGGTGAAGGAGGTGCCCTATAAGGGAGCCGGGCAACAACTCCGCTACCGGCTTGCCGTATCGTTGCGTGACGTGCAAAAGTCGATTGCACAGGCCGACGGCAGTTTCGAGAAGTTCCTGAAGGGCATGGATGCTTTATCGTAGGTTCTGCCGTGAACCGGGCAATGACAGCGCTTCACGAGTCTCCCGTCCCTAGGAGTCTGCGCCGTAGGAGCTTCTGATGCAATAACAGAGAACGGCCAGCAGGGTAGGCGAAGCGATTGTCAGGGTGGAGGGTCGAAGAGTGGCAGCGAAGGAGTCTGAGATGCCGGAGTGAGAACTCGGGATGGTTCCAGCAACGCTCAACATCGGCAAATGGCCCCTGTTGTTGGACGACAGCGGTCTAAAACCAGCGTTTATCTCGCCATCATCGGCTGCAACCGCTTGACGTTGAGCGCCAGACACACCAAGTCCCACTCCCCTTGTGCTTTCCTCAGCCCACGCACACTGAAACGGCGAAATCCCAGCACATGCTTGATCCACCCGTTCGGCGCCTCGGACAGCCACTTGCGCGCTCGATATATCTCCCACCCGGTTGCCGTGGCCAGCTTCTCGGCCATGCGATGGGTCGCCGGATGCTTCTCAGGATTAGCCGCCACTCCCTTCTTACCCTCTCGGCCAGACGCCACGTAGCCCTCGATGCCCCGTGCCTCCAACTCCTTCAAGTCCCGCTCGTTGCTATACCCCGCATCCGCCAACACCACATCCGGTCGCTTCTTGAACGTCGCTTCCACCTCATCAAGCAGTCCCGGCATCTCCCCTTGGTCGCTCCCGTTCGCCGTCAACTTCGTCGCCACCACCAACTGTCGCTCCCCGTCCACCGCTACCTGTGCGTTGTAGCACTGCTGGAACCCCTCCCCGCTCGTCTTCATGATCTGGCTCTGAGGGTCCGTGAAGTTGCTCTGAGCCTTCTCGTCCGGCTCCCCATAACCCCGCTTGTACGGCTTTCCCCCCTTGGCATTCCGCTCCTGCCCCGGTGACCGGCCCCGTGCCTCATCCGCCGCCCGTTGCTTGGCCTCCAATCGTTCCTTCGCCTTCCCTATCGCCGCTAACCGATCCTCCCGCCGTCGCAACTCCTCGGGCAATTCGTCCCCCCGAAACTCCTTGCCATAGCGCGCATCCTCCCTTGCGTCCGCACTCCCCGCCTTGCGCAATATCGCTTCGATCTCTCCGGCCAGACGCCTCTGCTCCTTCACCATCCGCCCGTAGCTCATGGCCTTGCGCTTCGACGCATTCGCCCGTACCTTCGTCCCGTCTATCGACAGCTTCCCGAATCGCACCAACCCCAACTCCCGCGCCAAACGAACCACTTCCACGAACAGACTCTTGAAGTCCTTCAAATGTCGCCGCCGAAACTCGCTGATCGTTCGATGTCGAGGAAAGTTCCCCGCCGCCAACATCCGAAACGCCACATCCTCCTCCAGCTTCCTCGCTATCCCCCGCGACGAAAATACTCCCGTCGCATACCCGTACATCAGCACCTTCACCATCATCCTCGGCTCATACGGCGCCTTGCGTCGTCCGTCCCCTTCATACGGTGCGTAAAACGCTCCCAGGTCCAATCCGTCCACCAGATCGCTGATATGATGCGCCAAATGCCCTTCCGGTAACCAGTCCTGCATATCCGGCGGCATGAGCAACATCTGCTCCGGTTTGTACGAACGAAACCTTGTCCCCATTAAACCACCTCCACCCTCTCTATAGCACCCTCACTCCTTCCTTGTCCCACTTCCTACGGCGCAGACTCCTAGTGAGAGAAATTGCGGACCCCCGCCGCTACAGGAAGTCCTCCAGCTTGACCTCATCCATGAAGGGATACTCCAGCAACTCGTACTCCGCGGGGTCGACGTCGTCGGGGATGGTGGCGTCGATGCCCATCTTGGAGGTGGTGGGGAGTGAGCCCCTGGGCAGCCGGGAGGCCTTGAGGGTGGGATCGAGATGCTTGCCGCGGGCCCCGGACACGATGATGACGTCCTCGTCCGGTTGGACCCGGAAGGCCATGGCCCGTTCCACCGCCATGGGGTCGGTGAGCTCCACGTCGGCATCGGTGACCAACACGAGCTTCAGGGCATGCAGGGACATGAGCGCGAGCAGCGCGTTCTTCCCCTCCCCCGGCCTCTTGTCGATGGCGGCATACAGATGCCAGTAGCAGGCGCTGCCGGGGGTAGCATAGACCGCGACGGTCTTGATGCTGGCCTCGCGCAACGCGCGCCATCCCGCGGCCTCCAGCGGCGGCGCCTCCAACCAGTCGTTCTCCCACGGCATCAGGATGGTGTGGAGGATCGGGTTCTTGCGGTGCGTCACCGCCTTGACCTTGAACACCGGATTCCAGCGGATCGAGCACTGATGTCCGGTGAAGTCGCCGTAGCGCCCCTCGTCGATAGTCCAGCCATCGGTGGAGATCTCGCCCTCCAGCACGATCTCCGCGTGGGCGGGCACCTCGAGGTCCACGGTCCTGCACTTCACCAGGGGTACCGGCCGGCCATAGAGAGCACCGGCTACCGCGAATTCGTCGTAACCCGGCGGCGCCTTGTAGGCCGCGGCTATGAGTTCCGGCGTGCCGGCGCCGAAGGCAATGGCGATGGGCAAGGGCTCGCCCCGCTTGAGCGCCGCTTCGTAGCTGAAGCGCATGTCCGACGGGGACACCAGGTCGATGCCGGTTTCCCGCGGGGTCCGGTACATGAGGCGATAGCAGCCTGCGTTGCGCCGGCCGGCCGCGTCTTTGGATACCGAGATGCCGGCCGACAGGTAGGGTCCGCCGTCCTTTCGGTGCTGGAAGGGAATGGGCAGCTCGGTGAGGTCCACCTCGTCGCCGGTCTTCACCACTTCCTGAGCCGGACCGTCCGCTACCACTTCCGCTTCGATGGGGTTGTCCAGGGCCTCCATGAACCTTTGTCCCAGGGTCCGCTGTTCGCAGCCGAGTCCCAGTGCAACGCGTTGGCGCGAGCCCACGAGGCCGCCCACCACGGGGATGGAGTAGCCTTCGACGTTTTCCACCAGCAGGGCGGTATCGGCCTGGGCCAGGAGCGTGTGGAGATGGCGCGCGTCCACGGGCTTGGTGATGCGCCGGAGCTGCCCCGCGGACTCCAGCAACGCCACGAGACCGCGCATGTCGTGGTACGGCAGTCGGTGTGTTTTGCTCATCGCGTTGATCTCCCGTTTTGCTCGCTGCGCCCGTTCCGGCCTGCCGAAGGGCCCGGGACGAACGCCTGGAAGGCCTTTCCATTCGTCCTGAGCGTAACGTAGCGTGCTCGGAGGGCGTCCGGCTCAGTGCATGTAGGAGCCGCCGTCCACCAGGAGCGTCTGTCCCGTGATGAAACTCGCGGCATCGGAGAGGAAGAACATGACCGCGCCGACGATGTCCTCGGGATACTGGCTGCGCGGGATGGCGCGGCTCTGGATCTGCGGCACGTCGTCCTCGTCCACCAGGCCGCCCCGGACCTCCAGCAGGCTCTCGCTGCGGGTCAGTCCCGGGGCCACGGCGTTGACGCAGATGCCGTCCTTTCCGGTAGCCCGGGCCAGGACTCGCGTCAGTGCCACCACGGCGCCCTTGGACACCGTATAGTGGGCGTAGACGGGAATGCCCTTGAAGGGTACGCCGGAGGCGATATTCACGATCTTTCCGGAACCCTGTTCCTTCATGTACGGATAGACCGCCCGTGAGGCCAGCCACACGCCCTTGACGTTGACATCCATCACCGCGTCCCACTCGGCCACGCTGATCTCGTCGAACGGCGCGTAGCGAACATCGGCGAAGATAGCCGCGTTGTTCACCAGACCATCGATGCGTCCGTAGCGGTCGTGGGCGGCCGCGGCCATCGCCTTGACGCTCCCCTCGCCGGTCACGTCGGCCTTGACGAAGAACGCCTCCCCTCCCTGCTCCCGTATCTCCACGGCGCAGGGCTCGCCGTCCAGAATATCCGACACCGCGACCTTCGCTCCGGCCTTGGCCAGCGCTTGGGAATACACCCGGCCGATGCCGCGGGCGCCGCCGGTGACGATGATGACTTTGCCGTCGAAATTCGGAGCCATGTTCGATCCTCGCTCAACGCGCCGGCGCCCCGAATCCGTCGTTCCCGCGAAAGCGGGAATCCGGGCGGGGTGAGGCCCTGGCGGATTTCTACGTGGAGGTCGTATCCTCGCCGTCATCGGCGACGTAACGGCCGGTTTCGAGTTCGCGTCCGAGAACGCCTGCTTCCCGCAACCGCCCCCAGGCCTGCAGGACCACGCGGTAGGGCTCTTCCCTGAACTGCAACAGGACATCCTCGAAGTGGAGCGGACCGTCCTTGAGCCGCTCCAGTATCTTGTCCGCCAATGCCTCGGGATTCATGCCGCCCTCGTCAGAGGTTGAGAAACCGCCGGCCGTTGGTGCTCAGTATCTTCCACTTGAGCTCTTCCGAGATGTCGTCCCGCTCCAGCAATTCTTCCTTGGCGCCTTCCCGGGCCTCCGCGTGCGGCATGTCACCTTCGAACAGCAGGCGGTCCTCGCCCACGTACTCGGCCACCTGCGGCAGGAAGATCTCGTCCGCCTCCGGGGTAAAGTAGACGTCGCTCCGCTTGAGGGTCTCGGACACGGATTGCTCGACGGGCAGCGGCATGCCCAGGGCGCCATCTGCGTGGTGGTAGTGATCGATGCGTTGCACCAGGTAGGGCACCCACTGGACGCCGATCTCCATGAACGCCACCCTGAGGCGCGGGTGCCGTTCCAGGATGCCGCCGGCCAGGAAGCTGTAGAACCCCATCATGACCGGCAACGTGAAGCCCAGGGCGCGCGAGCCCGAGACGTCGTCCATGCTCCGGGTGACGCCCGGATGACTCCAGCCGGCGTGGATGGCCAGGGGTACGCCGAGATGCTCCACTTCTGCGAAGAATTCATCGTAGTAGCGGTCGTGCAGCATGGTCTCACCCACGGTACCGTAGATTCCGGCCACGGAGGCTCCCAGCTTCAGGCTGTGGTTGAGCTCGTCGAGGGCCAGACGCGGGTCCCTCATGGGCAGGATGGCGCCCCATTTCAGCCGGTCCGGACGTTGGGCGCACACCGAAGCCATCCAGGTGTTGTAGCTGCGCATCAGCGCGGCCTCGAACAGTATGTCGTCGGTCACCGGCTGGAGAAAGACCGTCGAGAACACCACCTGAAGGTCGATGCCCACCGCGTCCATGTCCTTGAGACGCGCATCGATGTCCGTCATGGTCTGAGAGCCGATGCTGAAGTCCTTCTGAATGGCGAACCGCATCTCCGTCGGCGTGCCGTACACCAGGTTTCCCCGGCCTACGGGTTTGGGATAGACGGTTCCGTCGATGTACCAGAAGGCATTGATGCCGCCCAAGGCGGGCAGGTCTCTGGCCACCACCGGAAAGGGCTTTCGATCCGAATACCTGGAGTCGAGATGCTCCCACGCCTCCTGAGGCTCCTCTACATGTGAGTCGATGTCGATGACAGGCATTGCATTCATGCTCAAAGGATCCTCCCCGTTGGTTCAGGGCGGCGCCGGGCCACTCTGCTTTTGCCCGCACGGGCGGGATTGAAACCTGCCGGTACAAGTCCACGCCTCACCGGCGACGAAAAGTTCTGCGCACCAAGATTTCTGCGCACCTTATCCACCGTTCATACAAGACACCACACTCGTCAGCGGGCCTGTCCCGCGCACTCCCGTTCGAGCGCCTGAAGCTCGCTCCGGCTCAGCGGAAAGCCGAACTGCTCGTTGCGCATTCTGAGACGCTGGGAAGAAACGTCGGCTATGATGCGCCGGGCACGGTCGTAGTCTTTTCGGGTCTTGACCAACTCGGCCAGTTCGTTGGCGTCGCTGTGCCTGGTCTCGTCCCGATGGATGCGTCCGAAGATGGACGCGATCCTGCGGTTGATGCGGTTTCCCTTCAGATGGCGGCAGACCTCGTAGAGCGCCCCTCCTCCGCCTTCGGTCAGGGTGATGGCCGCCCGTTCGAGCATCTCGTCACGCCGCTGTATCTCGCTGGTGGTGATGCGCTCGGAGCCGTGCAGCAGTCCGGCGTAGCTCCGGGAGTAGCGGGCCCTGACCTCCGCGAGCTTGCGGTCCTCGGGCAGCCACGTGAGATCCTTCTGCGTCAACCGCTGTTCAGTCAGCTCTTCCAGGAAGTCCATGATCAGCCTGGCGTGGCTCATCTCGTCGCCGAGCTTGCGACAGAGCTCCTCGTAGTCGTGGCGGTCCACCTGACGGTCGAGCTGGGCGTAGAGCTTGTCGAGGGCCTGCACCAGAGGCCGGATGGCCGAGTATTCCTTGAAGGCCTGGGCCTTGAGCCAGTGGATGTGCTCTTCCGGCGTTCGCGCCTTGCCGAAATACGTCGCAACCACCTCTCGTTCGGCCTTGCCGTAGCCCTCGGCAAGCCTTTCCAACGCCTCGTTGTAGTCCGTCAGGCGCACCGTATTCACCACGCGCTCATTCCGGTTTGGGGATGACGCTGCCGCAGTCGCTGCAAGTCCTGAGCTTCTCGTCGCCGTAGAACCCTCGGTGGACCCGACCCACGGGGTCGTCACTGTAGTTGCCGACGGTGACGTCCACCTCATGGACTTTCTTGCCGCAGTTCTCGCAGAACCACATGAACCGATCCCGTTCGCCGGGCTTGCGCACCCGCTCGAACACCAGGAACCAGGTGTCGTCGGCGACACGGGGGGAATGCGGCACGCCGCCCGGACACAGGGTCATCTGACCCGGGCCCATGACCACCACCTTCTCCTCGCCATCGCCGGTCAGGCAGTGAAGGCGCTGTTCCCCTTTGAGCACCAGCGTCACCTCGTCGCTCGGGTCCACGTGGAAGTCCATGCGGCGCTTCCGTCCGCGGCTCAGGAAAGCGATGGACTCGGAGTCCTGCCACACGACCGAACGTCCATTGCCCTCGGCCGCGGTCTTCTCCATCAGCGCCTCGAGGTCGATGCTCTCCATTGCCTTCATGACGGCTCCTTTCGAATGCGCCTGTCCACTGTGTCCACGTCCTGTATCGAGGTATTGGAAAACGGGCGGGTTTGAAACCTGCCCTACATTCGGGCGCCGGTTATCCGAACAACTCGCCTTGTCCCGGCGCGCTCGTGGCGCGGCGCCGCGTTTTCAGGGTTTGATTCCCTTCCGGCTTCAGGTACATGAGCAACACCTTGTTCAGCCGCACGTAGTCACCCTGATAGGTTGTCCCGTTCCGCGGGGCATCGTAGGTGACCAAACCTTCGTTTCGTTGCATCAACTTTCGCACGAACGGCATGGCCCCATCAAGGACGTCGCCGTTCTCGAAGGGGGCATCGAAACCGAAGGTGTGGGGCGAGGCGGACAACTCCAGGCTCCCGTCATCCCGGTGGCGCCAGATCAGCAGCGCGCCCGTGCCCTGTCCCATGTTGAGGATGCGCCAGCCCGTGGCTTCGAGAGAGCACTGAAACCGCGTGGCCAAGCCTCGAAAGACGGATACGTCCAGATCGGTTGCCGCGGCATCGGAGATGAAGCGCGTGGGGATCAACAGCTCGGCGGCGATCTGGTTGCAGAGTTCCTCGGTGGGAGCGTCGCCGCAGCTCATGGACCCGTTGTCGGGCGAAGCCACCAGGAGATGAGCGATTTCATGGGCCAGGGTGAAGCGCTGGCGGGTGTGGGGTGCGTGCCGGCTCAAGATGACTTCGTAGCTACCGTCGCCCAACTCCACGAGCTGGCCGTCCAACCGAACGTCCAACTCTCGAATACGCCGTATTCCCAGATGGCGGGCGATGCGCACCAAGTCCACCGGCGCGCGTTCGATACGGCATTGGTCCAGCAGGCCCCGGGCCTCTTCCATCACCCGGTGCGCCCTGCCTGTGGGGTCCCCTCGCATGTGGATGTACCCGAGACGACAGGAGGGTCCGCCCGTCTCAGTAGCGTTCCCAATCCCGGGCGGTCAGGGGGATGCGCGCGGCCTTGAGCTTCTTCGGCGCGTTTCCGAACAGTTCCGGATCGGACCGGATCACTTCCAGGTCCTTGCGCAGGTTCACGACCTTGCCGCGAACGTCGGCCGCGGCCAGTTTCTTGCGCTTCTTGAGAGAGGTCAGGCCGTTGTAGCTGCGCCTGAGCTCCGCGGCGCCGATCTCCAGGCCGGATTCACTCACCGCGGTCTGGAACTCCTCGAGGGTCAACTCTGCTTCGACGCTCACCTCTGCCTCCCGTGGACCGGCCGGGCGGGCGCGTGGCGCCTCGGGCTTCCGTTCCCCATCCTGTTGTTCCAGGCTGGCCTTGAGGGCCTCCATGAGGTCCACCACCTGGCTCTGCCGGACTTGAGGTTCGAGGGCTGTCACCTCTTTTCCCTCCACCTTCTGATCCACCAGACGGAGAACCCGCGCCTTATACTCGTCGTGATAGTTTTCCGGGTGGAACTCCTTACGCACCAGCTCGTTGATGAGGCGGACAGCCAGTTTCAGCTCGCCGTCCTTGATCTCGACGGTCTGACCCCGATCGATGTCGTCGAAATCCCGCACCTCGCCGGCGTAGTACATGCTGTGGAGCATGAGGCCGCCCTGCACCGCCCGGATCAGCACCAGTCCCTGCTTGCCCCGCATCACGTACTTGGCGAGACCGACCCGGTTGGACTCCGTCATGGCGTCTGCCAGCAGGCGATAGGCCTTCTCGCCGCCCTTGTCGGGGCCGAGGTAGTAGGTCTTCTCGAAGTAGACCGGATCGACCTTTTCCAGCGGCACGAACTCCTCCAACTCGATGACCCTGGAGGTTTCCTCTTCAAGGGCCTTGAGCTCGTCGTTGTCGAAACGGACGTACTGGTTCTTGGCGAACTCGTAGCCGCGGACGAGGTCCGAGCGCTGTACGACCTCTTCGCACACCGGGCAGAACTGCTGCTGTTTCATGCGGGCGCCGCATCGGTTGTGCAGGAAATTGAACGCGATGCCGCCGGATGAGGCCGCGGTGTAGAGTTTGATGGGAATGGAAACCAGTCCAAAGGAAATGGTCCCGGAACTGATGGCGCGTGCTGCCATGATGATCCTCCAATGGGTCCTCCAATTTCCAACCATTGCAGTCTAACACGGAATACCTTTAGAATTCTAGAAGTTATGAGGTTATCCCCAAGCGACCATGTCCGCTCCACTGGCTGAATACCGGCGCAAGCGCGACCCCGAGCGAACACCGGAGTCGTTCGGCGGCCGAATTTCCTCCGCGGGCGGACTGTTCGTGGTCCAGCAGCACGCCGCCCGGGCAACACACTACGACCTGCGCCTGGAGATGGGCGGGGTCCTCAAGAGTTGGGCCGTTCCCAAGGGTCCATCCATCCGTTCCCACGAAAAGCGGCTGGCGGTGCAGGTCGAGGATCACCCGGTCGAGTACGCCGACTTCGAGGGTGTGATACCCGAGGACAACTACGGCGCCGGCGCGGTGATCCTTTGGGATCGCGGTTGGTACCGTGTTCGCGACTCGACCGATCCGCTCCGGCAACTCGATCAGGGTACGCTGGAGTTCGAACTTCAGGGCTACAAGCTGCGCGGCGTCTGGATGCTCGTGCGCATGGGCGGCGGCAAGGAATGGCTGCTGTTCGCCAAGAACGAATCGGGCGCCGGGGCGGAACCGGTGGATGCCTTTCCAGGCTCCATCCTGTCCGGTCTTACGGTATCGGAGCGCAAGGATCCGAGCCCGCGGAAGATCCGGCTCGACGAGGCCCTGCGGGGTTTCGAGGCCCCCTTCCGCGGCGCGTCGCGGCGCAAACCGGCGCCGATGCTGGCGTCACCCGGCGGTGTCCCCTTTTCCGCCAAGGGTTGGCTCTTCGAGATCAAATACGACGGCGTCCGCGTCCTTGCCCAACGCCGGGGGGGCACGGTGACACTCCTGGGCCGCAAGGGCGACGACGTCACACCGCGATATCCGGAGATCGTTCACGCGCTGAGCCGGACGGCTCCGGACTCGTTTCTCATCGATGGCGAGATCGTCGCCATGGACGGCAGCGGCCGGCCGAGCTTCCAGCGGCTCCAGCGGCGGATGCATCTGACCGACCGTGCCGACATCGAGCGCGCAGTGCTGACGGCGCCGGTGCACGGAATGTTCTTCGATTGTCTGGAGGTCTCGGAGCGGGACCTCCGGACGGTGCCCCTGACGCAACGAAAAGAGTGCCTCGCCCTCTTCCTGCCGCACCGGGGTGTGGTCCAGTACTCCGAACACATTCTCGAACGCGGCGAGGAATTCTATCGCGCGGCCTGGGAGAACCATCTGGAAGGCATCGTCGGCAAGCGCGCGGACAGTCGCTATGTCTCCGGGCGCACCCGCCACTGGCTGAAATTCAAGTGTCAGCAGCATCAGGAGTTCGTCATCGGCGGTTACACGACGCCCGGGGGTTCCCGCCCCCACTTCGGGGCGCTTCATCTCGGGCTCTACCGTGACGGGGAACTGGTCTACGTCTCGAAGGTGGGCACCGGCTTCGACCGCACGACCCTTCGGTCCATCCACGAACGGCTCCTCGCCTTGGCGCGGAGGGATTCCCCTTTCGCCACGGGATCGCCCGCGGAAGCCGGTCACTGCTGGGTGGAACCCCGGCTCGTTTGCGAGGTCGAGTTCGCCGGATGGACCGACGACGGCGGCTTGCGGCACCCTTCGTTCATGGGGCTGCGGAACGACAAGGCTCCGGAGGAGTGCCGTCGCGAGGAGCCGTTGGGAGAGCCGGAGCCGGTGCTCCGCCGGGAGCCGCGGAGGCTCGCCGTCACCAATCCCGGCAAGGTGTTCTGGCCCGATGAGGGCTACACCAAGAGTGACCTCGTCGCCTATTACGAGGAGGTTGCGCCGCTGTTGCTGCCCTACCTCCGGGACCGTCCGCTGGTGCTGACGCGCTTCCCCGACGGCATCCACGGCAAGGCCTTCTTTCAAAAGGACGCACCGGACTTCGTTCCCGACTGGGTGGCCACCCGGCGGATCTATTCCAGGGACGCCGGCCGCGACATCGACTACTTCATCGTCAACGACGCCGAGAGCCTGCGCTACGTGGCCAACCTGGGGACGATCCCGCTGCACGTCTGGGCCAGCCGGCTGGACTCCCTGGAGCGGCCCGACTGGCTGGTGATGGACCTGGACCCCAAGGGAGCCCCCTTCGCCCACGTCGTGCGCGTGGCAAGAACCCTCAAGAGCATCCTGGCGGAACTGGAGGTGACCGCCTGCGTCAAGACCTCCGGCGCCACCGGGCTCCATATCCTGGTTCCCATGGGGCGGCGGTACCTCTACGAACAATGCCGCACCTTCGCGCGCCTGCTGGCCCTGGCGGCCGAGGAAACCGTGTCGGACATCGCCACGGTGGCGCGGCCGCTCCATGCCCGGGAGGGCAAGGTCTACATGGACTTCGGCCAGAACGGCTACGGCCGCACCATTGCCTCGCCCTTTTCGGTACGGCCGCTACCCGGCGCGCCGGTCTCCTGCCCGCTCCGCTGGTCCGAGGTCACGGCCAGGCTGGACCCCGGCCGCTATACGCTGAAGACCGCCATCAAGCGTTTCGAGAAGAGAGCGGACCCGCTGCTGCCCGTGGTGAACGCGCCGGGCCTCGACATGGCCGCGGCCCTGGCACGCATGGGGACCCTGTTCAAGGGGAAGGGGTAGGGGCTCGAACGCGCCATGCGAATGGATCGCACGGACTCCTACGGGTAGTAGGCGTCCTGCCCCGGCGTGTAGTTGCGCTGGGTCTGCTCGGCGTTCCGGTTGACCATGGTGCGGCCGAGCATGGGGTGGTACAGGCTGCGCACTTCGTGCTCCAGTTCGAAGACCTTCTCGCCGGTGGCCGGCTCCACAATGTCCCTGAACCGGTACTGGTGGGCGTTGCTCTCTTCCACGATCAGGCCCCGGCGCAGCAGGAACTGGTGGGCGCGGGAGAAATGGGCGATGTACACGGCGATATGGTGGCCGTCGTAATCGGGGAGGCTCTGGTCGGTCTCCGTAAAGACCAGGCTCTGGTTGCGCCCCACCTTGACCCTCGCGCTGTCGCCCTTGTAGGACACGGGCGCCTGCATGACGGACTTGTAGAACTTCCCGATGGTCCGGGCGGTGCCGGGGCGGGTCCAGAACTCGACGTAGGGCATGCCGATGGTCATGTCGCCGAACTCCGGCCCCGCCGCATGGCAACGGAACTGATTGCCCCAGGGACCCGTGACCACCACGTGGTCTTCGACTTCACGCCACTTGAAGCGGGTTCCCTTGAGCTCGGGCCGTACCGCGGCCAGACGCCGCTTCAGGGCTTCCAGATCGGAAAGGACCAGGCCGATGTGTCCGGGGATCTTCTGGGCGCCGCGGGACGGCAGGTGGAACTGCTGGCCGCCGACGTTGATCCACATGTTGTTCAGGCCCACGTTCATGTATGGGTCCCGGGTCAACCCGAGTCCAAGGACGTAGAACACCACAGCCCTGGCCTGATCGGGGATCGTGATGTTGACGTGCTCGAGGGCAACGACGTTGCCGAGGTCATCGGCCTTGCGATCGAAACCGTGGCTCTTCATCTCTACCTCCGGGTGGGCAGCCTTGTCCTGGCTCGCGCAAGGCGGGCGCGGGTGGGTTTGAAACCCGCCCCCGCGCCCCGTCCCGCGCGGCCCCTGTGGGGCAATAAATCACTTGGGCCGCACATCCGCAATGCCTGGCACGGGCAGCTTACAGGGTCAGGGCAAAGTCTTCCACCAGGGCTCCCGGCAACCGCATGCTCCTGGTGGAACGGCGGCGGTAGGAACCGGAATCCGGTAACAGCTCCACCTCCCGGGTCAGGCCCACCAGCTTGTCGCCCAACATCCGGTACAGCGTCTCGTCGAAGCGCATGACGTTCACCGGCGCCTGCACCTCGCCGTTCTCCACCCAGAAGGCCGCGAAGCGGGTCATGCCGGTCATGCGGCAGGCGTTACGATCGGAGTAGTTCAGGTACCAGAGATTGTTGATGTAGATCCCCGTATCCAGGGCCGCGGGGACGTCGCGCCGTGGGATCGCGCCGCCGGCCATGGCCAGCGATTCCGGCGACTCGTTGCGACCGGCGCCGTTGGCCGGCACTCCGTACTCCTTGGCCGCCCGCGGCGACACCAGGGGTTGTCCCAACTTCCCCTGGTCGATCAAGGTGATCCGGTCCGGTTTGATGAAACCCGCTTCATCGAAGTCCGCGGTCAGGCCGGCGGCGCTGTCTTCCACCATGTTCACCGAGGAATCCAGCGTGGCGTCTCCGGTGATCATGCGCAGCAACGGCGTCCGCCGTGTCCGGTGAAACGTCAGTCCGAAGCCGCCCCAGCCCAACAGCCCGACGATCTCGGCCAGGGCCTGCGGCGCCAGATAGACGCGGTAGCGGCCGGGCTCCAGAGTCCGCGCCGGGCGGCCCAGCGCTTCCAGTTCCGCGGCCGCCCGGACGACCCTCTCCTCGAACTCCGCCGGATTCCACACGAACCCGGCGTAGGCGCACTTGACCGCCTTGTCGCCGTCCAGATAGAAGCTCCAGTCGAAGTGATGGCCGTAGGTGGAGAACCAGTTCCGCTGGCCCAGGGAGTTGGCGAAGCCCCGGTGAACGCCTCCGGCCATGTAGATGCCCACGAGGTCGCGCCCCTCCCCCGCGGCCATGATGGATTCCACCACCTGCCCTTCGTCCTCGGGCAGGCGGTTGGGATGTGCGGAGTCCGTGGAACGGTTCTCCGTCGCGTAGTGCAGGAAAGGGTCCTCGGGGACGATGCCGAGCCGTTCACGAGCGGCGTCGATGGCCTTCTTGATGTGCTCCCGGTCCAGCGAGGCATCGCCGGACACCGTTATCACCGCGGCCACCCGGCGCCGGCCGGCGATGAGTTGGAGGGTGAGCTCCCGCTGCTCCACGGCGCCGGCTTGACGCACCGCGCTTCGGTTGAAGCGCACGAAGCTCGACTCCTCGCCGGCAAAGTGGAGGAGCAGGACCTCCCGGGCCGTCAGAAGAGATTCGGCGAAACCGGCCAGCTCGTGGAAGTAGCTTTGCATCCGTCCCGGAACCCTCCGTTACCCGGGCGGGTTTCAAACCCACTCGTGTAACATTTCCATCGTGTTGTCAGGATTCCCCGCCGAAGACCTGGACACCGGCGAACACGCATGCAGGCGCGGCGTGGCCCACCCGGATGACCTGATTCGGTTCACCCTTGCCGCAGAACGGCGTGCCCAGTACCTCGCGCGTGTCGGGGTTGCCCACGTGCGTGAGACTGCGCCAGAAAGTGGCCGAGACCCCCCGGTAGTTGGGCTTCTTGACCACCTCCCGGAGTTCGCCGTCCCGGATGACGGTCCCACGCTCGCAGCCGAACTGGAACTTGTTACGCGAGTCGTCGATGGACCAGGAACAGTTGGTCTGCATGAAGACGCCGTGCTCGATGGAACGGACCATGTCGTCGAAGATGGATTCTCCGGGTTCCAGGTTGAGGTTGGCCATGCGGTCGATGGGGGGACGGTTCCAACCCGTGGCGCGGGAACCGGCCACTCCCGCGAGTCCGCTGCGCTGCTGGGACAGATGTCCGCCCAGACCCCGCAAGAGCACGCCGTCCTCGATGATGTGCTCCCGGCGCGCCCGCAGACCTTCGTCGTCGAAGCCGTAGCTGGCGAACTGTCCCTGATCGGTGGGGTCGAAAGTGACGTTCAGGAGTTCCGATCCGTAGCGGTAGCGGCCGAACATGTCGGGGGTCACGAAGCTCGTGCCCGCGTAGTTGCGCTCGTCGCCCAGGATGCGGTCGAGCTCCAGCGGATGGCCGATGGACTCGTGGACCTGCAGGATGAGCTGGTCGGGAGCCAGCAGCAGATCCATGGTCCCGGTGGGGCAATTGGGCGCGGCCAGGAGTTCCAGCGCCTCCTGCGCCAAAACCGGCGCGGCGTCCCGGAAACCGGTCCGGCTCAGCACTTCGAAGCCGCCCTGACGGCAGAAGCCCCGGCCGCCGAAGGAGCGGCTCACCGTCTCCGGACCGTCGTTGGCGGTGCAGCCCAGGGCCGGCACCATCTGGTCCAGCGTCTGGTGCACCCGCGTGCCGTCCGCGGTGAGGTACAGGCTCTCGGTCTCCGAGCGCCACAACGACGCGTCCCAGTCCACGATGCGGGGGTCCGCATGCAGGCGTTCGCTCTGGGCGCGAAGGAGATCCATCTTGTCGCCGAGGGGTACGGAGTCCCACGGAATCGCCACCGGCGTCCGGTAGTCGCCCCGGTACTTCTCCTGGAGCGATGCGGCCGAAAAGGCCGTGACGCCGCGCGCCGCGGTCCGGCGGGCCCAGTCCCGGGCCTGTCTCAAGGCCCGACCGAGCCCTTCGCTGCTAAGGTCGCAGGTGCCCGCGTAACCCAGTCCGTCGTCGTCGACCACGGTGATCATCACGCCGGCGTCGACCGCGGACGTGACCGGTTCCACCACGCCGCGCCTTACCGAGAGGCGCTCGGAACGCTCGCAGACGAAACGGAGGGAACAGAAGTCGACCGCGGGCGCCGCTTCGCGGAACCATGTTTCAAGGCGTTCGGGCAGCATTGACACGACACTTCCCCCGAGTTCACGTGCGGGCAACGGGTATCCCGGAACTTCATATCCAGCCCGGGGAACCGAATCAAACGGCGCCACGCTCCACCCGCGCCGCCGCGCTCTCGTTGATTGACCCTGAAAGGGGATCACCCTATAGTATCCGCAGCCGGCACCCCGAACAGGCGGATTGAAGGAGCGTCCGTCGATGGAACCGGCCGGAAGGTTGGGCCATGAACTATTGTAGCGCCTGCGCCGCTCCCGTGGAACTCCGTATCCCGGAGGGCGACAACACGCCCCGGCACGTGTGCGGATCCTGCAACACCATCCACTACACCAACCCGAAGATCGTGGTCGGCTGCATCCCCGAATGGGGTGACACGGTCCTTCTTTGCCGCCGCGCCATCGAGCCGCGTTACGGCTTCTGGACCCTGCCCGCCGGCTTCCTGGAGGATTACGAGACCACCATGGAAGGCGCCGCCAGGGAGACCCGCGAGGAAGCCCTGGCCGACGTGGACATCTCGGAGCTCTACACCCTCATCAACCTGCCCCAGATCAACCAGGTCTACGTGATGTTCCGCGGCGCCATGCGGGACGGTGAGTTCGGTGCGGGTGCCGAAAGCCTTGACGTGCGGTTGTGCCGCGAGGAAGAGATTCCCTGGGACGAAATCGCCTTCCCCGTGGTGGAGCAGACCCTGAAGCTCTACTTCCGCGACCGCCGGCGTGGTCGTTTCGGCACTTATACCGGTGACATCACCCGTCCGGCCGACAAGTGGAAGGACTACCAGGTGCGGTTCCTCAACGGTGCGGCCCGGTAATGCTTCGCGCCATCCAGCAGTTCTTCGACAGTCGTATCGACCCCGGTCACCGCGACATCCGGCAGTCGGACAGTCACCGGCTTCAGGTGGCCACCGGCGCATTGCTCATCGAGATGATGCGCACGGACGTCGAATCCACCGAAGGCGAGCGCGCGGTGGTGGCGGAGGCGCTACGGAGCAAATTCGATCTCACTCCGGAAGAAACGGACGAACTGGTAGGGCTGGCCGAGGCCGAAGCCGACGACGCCATCGACCATTACCAGTTCACCTCTCTCATCAAGGCCGGCTTCTCTCCGGAGCAAAAGCACAAGGTGGTGGAATACCTGTGGGCCGTGGCCTTCGCTGACCGGAACGTCGACCAACACGAAGAATACCTGGTCCGCAAGATCGCCAACCTCATCGGCGTCTCACACAAGGAATTCATCGAGGCGAAGCTGCGCGTGCGGGACGGCGCCGCCGGGTAAAACGGGCCCGGGCGCGCCGTTGTCAGTACTTGCTGTCAGGCTCTGTCAGGACACTCAAGCCTCGCAACTCGAAATGATGGAGCACGTGGATCGACTTGAAGCCGGGAACGGTGAGCCGGTCAAGCGTAGTCGTGATGAGGATAGTACGCCGGCTAGCTCGGGGAGCTCAGCCTGAGCGGCAGCGGCGTGCCCATCCACAGCGAGCGGTCCCGGTGGTCGCCCACGTGCTCTCCGGTGCTGGGGTGGACCAGCACGTCCAGGCCTTCCCGGTTGAGCATCAGCCACGGGACGACCCTGGCGAACTCGTCGGGCGCGAAGGCAACCTGATACATGGCCTTGGGGTGCGGTCCCACGGGTACGTCGTGCCAGCGTCCCAACACGACGTCGAAGCGGGCGCCCATTCCCTCGCGCACACGCCCCGCCGTCTCCCTGGTGTCGGGATCGTAGTAGACGTGAGCGTGATAGCCAGTGATCTCCGATTGCCGTTTCGCCATGGCTCCGCCTCGGTCAGGTACGATAAAGAAAGCGGGCTCCCCTTTGGAGGGAGAGCCCGCTCCTGGCGTTCATCAACGCCTGCGAAGTTTCTCGTTTTTCCGTGGTTCCCCGGTATCGGCTCTGCCTTGAGCGGTCTTCCGGGATGCTGTGGCCTGGCCACTCTCCTCCGCTGCCTGTCCCCTGCTCTTCTGCGACATCGCTTGCGCTGCTTGTCGCTGTGTTATCCAACACCCGAGTCGGGACGGTCAGCCGGAATACCGCGTCCAGCGAGGTCCCGGGAACCGGTCTGCCCGCGTTCTCACGGGCGTTCTTTGTCGGGCGGACTGGATTTCGTCATCTGACACCTCCTGAGGTTTTGATGACCGAGCCCGGGAACCAACGCGCTTGGGTCTCGGGACATGCACAGGTCTCGGACACGCGTGGGTCTCAGGACTCTTGCCCGTTCGCGAACGGGACAGTTTAATTCTAGGTCCACCCCGAGCCGGTTGTCAAGGAAAAAAGAAGGGAGTAGAAGATGATGCCATGGCAAACGACTACGATGTGATTGTGGTGGGAGGCGGCTCCGCGGGCTGCGCGGCCGCGGCGCGTCTTTCCGAGGACCCGGACCGAAAGGTCCTGCTGCTGGAGGCCGGCCCCGACCCGCGTCCGATCCCCGAACTGGTGGCGGAGGCGGCCAAGCGGGAGCGGCTGCTGTTCGAAACCCCCTACATCAACATGTACCCCACGGAGCGGAAGCTCGACGGCAGCGTCTTCTATTCCCTGGCCGGCAAGATCATGGGCGGCGGCTCTTCGGTGAACGTGATGTCGGTCATTCGCCCCATCAAGGCCGACATGGACGCGTGGGCCGCGGCCGGCAACCCGGGCTGGACGTGGGAGCACGTGGTGCCTTTCCTCAAGCGCATCGAGAACGATCAGGACTTCCCCGACAGCCCCGACCACGGCCACGACGGGCCGCTCTATTTCGAGCGGCCGTACCGCTTCGGCCAGGAGGTCATCAGCCCCGTGCGGGCGTTCATGGAGGCGGCTCGCAGTCTCGGACTGCCGGAGAGTGATCTGAACGACCCCAACCCCTACGGCCTGTGCACCTCGCCCTTCAACATCAAGGACGGCATGCGGCAGTCCACCACGGTGGCCTATCTGGACCCGGCCCGGAGCCGGCCCAATCTCACGGTGGTATCCGAGGCCGCGGTGGCAGGCCTGACGCTGTCGGGCAACCGCGTAACGGGCGTCAACTACGAGAAGGACGGCAAAAGGGAAACCGTGGCGAGCGACGAGGTGGTGCTCGCCGCCGGGGCTTTTCATAGCCCCCACATCCTGATGCTCTCGGGCATCGGCCCGGCCGCGGAGTTGGAGCGGCACGGCATCGGCGTGCTCCACGACCGGCCCGGGGTCGGCGAGAACTACCAGGACCACGCCATGCTGCACATGGGTTTCGAGGGCCGCGGCGCCTTCGAGGTGGACTGGGCGGTGCCGCCCTTCCGCCTGGTCACCAAGAGCGACCCCTCACGGGAGACCGGCGATTTCCACGTCTTCATGCGGCCTCCCACGGTGCTGGAAGGCGTGGGCCGGACCATGACCATCTCCGCCGCGCTGCTGGAGCAGCGCAACCGTGGCCGTGTATTTCTCCAGAGCGCTGACCCGCACGAGCTGCCGGGGGTGGACGCCCGGATGCTGGAGCACCCGGAGGACGTCGCGGCCGTGGTGGCCACGATGGAGTTCCTCGATTTGTTGACCCGGACCGGAGACATGCCCGAGTTCTACGGACCGCCGATCCAGCCCCGGCGCGGCGAGGACTGGGCCCGGTTCGCGCGCTCGGCCTTCGACAGCTATCACCACGCTGCCGGGACGTGCCTGATGGGGCCTGCGTCCAACCCCATGACCGTGGTGGACGGGCAACTGCGGGTTCACGGCATCGACAACCTGAGGGTGGCCGACGCCTCCATCATGCCGGCGGTCACCCACGCCAATACCAACGTGACCTGCATGATGATCGGGGAGCGGGTGGCGGACTTCATCAAGAGCGACGGTTAGCGGGCGGCGCCGCGAGACATGGCCGCGGCATCCGGAGCCGGTTCAGGACTTGAACCGTTCGTCGAGCTCGCCGCTGGCCTCCAGGGCCATCAGGTCGTCGTAACCGCCGATGAGTTCTCCGTCGATGAAGATCTCGGGCACGGTCCACCGTCCCTCGGAGCGCTCCAGCATTTCGCGATACTTTTCGGAGTCCAGCTCCACATCGAACTCAACGAACTCCTGCCCCTTTTCCCTGAGCAGGCGTTTGGCCATGCGGCAGTACGGGCACCAGCTCTTGCTATAGATTTCGACGGTTGCCATGGGAGATGGCCCGGCGCGTCCCGGGCGTCGGATCAGGTCGGATCAGGCCAGCTCGAACACCGGCAGCTTGATGTCGGGGTCCTCGGTTTCCAGGAAACTGACGGTGACGGGCGCGCCCGAGGTCACCTGATCACGGTTGTCGCCCACGATGCGCGTGACCATGCGCACGCCCTCTTCCAACTCCACCTCGGCGACATAGATGGGGACCTCGTCCATGAATGCCCGGTTCCGGGGCACGCGGCAGAGCGAGAACGTGTGCACCTTGCCCTTGCCGCTCACGGGCACCCATTCCAGGTCGCCGCCGAGACAGCCGGTGCAGACGGCTCGGGGAAAGAACTGGAGCACGCCGCAGGCCCGGCACTTCTGAAGCCGCAACTCTCCCTTGGCGGCCCCTTCCCAGAACTCACGATCCACGGGGTTGACGACGGGCAGACTCTTGCCGGCCATTAGGACCTCCTCTCCAGGATCAGCGCGGCCGTGGTGTTGAGGTTTCGCGCGTACGACAGCCAGCCGATGCCGGTGACCAGAGCCGTCTCCGCGGCCTTGACCTGCCGTTCTCCGGCCTCGCCCCGCAACTGCCGCAGGGCTTCCACCACGTGCAGCATGCCTCCGGCCAGGCCCGCCTGACCCACCGAGAGCTCCCCGCCGCCGGTGTTCACCGGAAAGTCGCCGCCGAAGGTCAGGTCGTGGTCGTCCACGAACGGGCCGCCCTGGCCCTTGGCGCAGTAGCCCAGGTCTTCGATCTGCATCATGACGGCGATGGGATAGTCGTCGTAGATGGCCAGGAGATCGACGTTGTCCCGGCTCATCTCCGAGAACAGGCGCTCGCCCACCGCGCTCATGCCGGTAACGGTCTTGTCCGGCAGCATGTTGGCGGCCTGAAAGCCGATCTTCTCGGCATCGGTCACCAGGTACACGGGCTTGTCGGTGATCTGTTTGGCCCGCTCTTCCGAAGCCACCACCACGCACTCGCCGCCGGAGCAGGGCATGACGCAGTCGAACAGCCGGATGGGATCGGAGATCAGCCGCGAGTCGAGGTAGTCCTCGATGCTCATGGGCGTCCGCAGCAGCGCCTGGGTGTTCGGGCCGGCGTTGTGCCGCTGGCTCACGGCGATCTTGCCGATCTGCTCCAGGGTTGTGCCGTATTCCTCCATGTGACGGCGCTGCACCAGCGCAAACAGCGTGTTGGGACCGCCGTAGCCGTAGACGTCCACGTAGTTGGCCCGCTGGTACTCCAGCACCCGCTGATGGGAAACGCTCTTGTCGAAGGCGTTGCCCGCCACGATGAACGCTACGTCCAGGTAGCCCGCTTCGATGGCGTCCGCGGCGCGCCGTATGGCGCACACCGCGCCGGCGCCGCCGCAGTCGCCGTTCAGCACCCAGTCCAGCTCCAGGCCCAACTGCTCGGCCACGTAGGGCGAATAGTCGGGGCTTGCCTGGGTCACCATGGAAAAGCCGTGGATCTCTTTCTTGGTGATGCCGGTCTGGGCCATGGCGCTCTGCATCGCCTCGGCGTAGTAGGACAGGAGCGGCCGGTCGGATTTCCGCGAGTACTCCGTCGAGCCGTAGCCGACGAGACATACCTTCTTTCTCAGCATGGAGGCTTTCCTTCCACTTCAAATTCCCGAGACTTAAACCATCAGGTCCCCGCCGGTGACCAGCAGCGACTGTCCGGTGACATAGGAGGCGGGGTCGCCGGCGAGGAACACCACGGCATTGGCGATGTCCTCGGGCTCGGCGATACGGCCCAGGGGCACCTTGGTCCCCCGTTCCCGCATGGATTCCTCGGACCGGTGCTGGCGGGGCATGGCCGTGTTGGCGGTTCCGGGAGCGATGGAATTCACGGTGATCCCGTGGGGCGCCAGCTCCCGCGCCAGCCCGCGAACGAAGCCCAGCACCGCGGCCTTGGAGGCGGCGTAGTGGGAGTGGCCGGCCGCTCCCTTGTAGGCGATGGCCGACGCCGTGCAGATGATGCGGCCGCTCCCCTGTCGCTTCATCACCGGCACGAAGGCCCGTGCGCATAGGAACTGACCGCCGACGTTGACGTCCAGCACCCGGTCCCAATCCTCCTCCGACATGTCCACCACCAGGGAGTGCGGATACATCCCGGCGTTGTTGATCAGGATGTCCACGTGATCCCACCGGCCCAGCGCGCGGTCCCGGAGGGCGTCCACCGACCCCTCGTCGGCCACGTCCACTTGCACCGGCAGCGCCTCTCCTCCGGCGTGCGCGACCTCCGCGGCCACGCTCTCGGCCGTCCCGAGGTTCATGTCCGCCACCACGACCTTTGCACCTTTGCGCACCAGGGCCAGGGTGACGGCCCGGCCGAGGCCCTGACCTCCCCCGGTGATCACCGCGACCTTGTGCTCGAGTGTCATGTTCCGGTTCCCTTTCCCTGCGAGTGTCCTGTCCGGTCCATCGGCACGATAACCTGCTGATCCTTTTCGCCGTCGGCTACGTGGCTCCGCCTCGCGTGGTATGGGCCCCTGCTCGTCGTCGCGCCTTGCCGACAACGAGCAGTCCTGCGCACCTTATCCACCGTTTATACAGGACACCAGCACGGTGATTAGCCCGCTCGTGGAGCCTTGTCAAACCACCTGATCGGCGGCTCGGCCCGAAAGACGGGTCTTGGCATCGAGGCGGTTATCCCCTATACAGGGAAACATGCTCCCCGCCCTGCCGAAAGATCAACTGCTCGCGCAATGCCGGAAGATGCTGCTCGTCCGGCGCTTCGAGGAACGGCTCATCGGCCTCCATCGCGAGGAGCGGTTTCGCGGGCACTACCACGTCTACATCGGGCAGGAAGCCACCGGAGTCCCGGCCATCTCGTTGCTCCAGCCCGACGACATGCTTTTCTCCACCCACAGAAACCACGGCCACATCCTGGCCCGGGGCGGCGACCCCGGGCGTCTGCTTGCCGAGATCCTGGGACGGCGGGACGGCTACAACCGCGGCAAGGGCGGATCCTTTCACACGAGTCCGCGGGAGTTGGGCTTTCTCCAGTGTTCCGGTGTGGTGGGCGGCATCCTGCCGTTGGGCACCGGCGCGGCCTATGCCGCCAAGAGCCGCGCCAGCGGACAGATCGCCGTGTGTCTGTTCGGCGACGGCGCGCTGGAGGAAGGCGCGGTCCCGGAGGCCTTCAACCTGGCCTCCCTGTGGAAGCTGCCGGTGCTCTACCTGTGCGAGAACAACGGCAAGTACGGCGCCGGCAACGCCACGGGCGCGGCGCAGTCCTCCACCATGGCGGTGTACCCGCTTACGGAACTTCCCCAGGCGTACAAGATTCCCGCGATACAGGTGGATGGCACCGATGCTGGCGCGGTCCACGACGCCCTGCGCGAAAGCATCGATGCCATCCGTTCGGGCTACGGTCCCCGTTTCATCGAAGCCCAAACGGTCCGCTGGCCGGGCAGCGAGACCAATTGGCCCGTGGTCAAGGCGCCCACCGCCGTCGATCTGGCCTGGGACGTGTCCGGGGTACCCGAGGACGTACGGGACTGGTACCGGGACAGCGATCCGGTGCTGCGGTTCATGCGGGAGCTGGTGGAGTCGGGGCATACGGACCGGGAGGAGCTCACGATCCTGAACCGGTCCGTGGCGGACCAGGTCGAGGCGGCCGTCGATTTCGGTTTCGACAGTCCCTATCCCGAGCTCGGGGAAGCGGAAACCGACGTCTTCGCGGACGCGCGGTCTCCGGTGCGGTGAACCAAAGGTTCCATCCCATGCGGCAACTGGCATACCACGAGGCCAAGCTCGAGGCCTTGCGCGAGGTTCTGGAAGAGGACGAACGGGTCCACCTCATCGGCGGCTCGTTCCTGAGCCTGAGCCCGCATCGGCTCAACTTCGCGGCCATCGAGAAGGCCTATCCGGACCGCGTGACGGCGCCGCCGATATCCGAGTTGGGCTTCTGCGGGCTTGCCACCGGCGCGGCCATGGCGGGGTTGAGACCCGTGGTCGATCTCACCACCGGCAGCTTCCTGTTCGAGGCCTGGCCCCAGGTGTGCAACGAAGCGGCCAACGCCCTCTACATGTCCGGTGGTCAGGTCCGGGTGCCGGTGGTGTTCCATATGTTGCACGGGCTCCGGGGCGGCGGCGCTGCGCAGCATTCCGGCAGCCCCCAGGCCATGCTGTGGAACTGTCCGGGCCTGGAGATCGTGCTGCCGTCGTCCCCGCGCGACGTCAAGGGTCTCCTCAAGACCGCGGTGGCGAGCGACAACCCCACCATCTTCATCGACCATACGGGTCTCTTCGAGATCGAAGGGCCGGTCCCGGACGCGGAATACATTCCGCTGGGCCGGGCGGAGGTCAAACGCGCCGGCGCCGACGTGACCGTCATCGGCACCTCGCTCGCGCTCCATCGCGCCCTGGGCGTGGCCGAGGCGCTGGCGTCCGAGGGCATCGACGTCGAGGTGGTGGATCCCCGTACGCTGGTGCCCTTCGACCTCGACACCGTCATGGCCTCGGTGGAGAAGACCGGCCGCGTGGTCATCGTCGACGAAACCCACCAGAGCTGCGGCGTAGCCGCCGAGATCGCCGCACGCATCGCGGAAACCGGCTTCGACAAGCTCAAGGGTCCCATTCGCCGGGTGGCCACGCTGGACGTGCCCGTGCCCTACAGCCAGCCCCTCGAAGAATACATCGGCCCGTCAGAAGAGCGCATCACTCGGGCCATCCGGGCATCCGTGGAGTGAGGTGAGGTCACAGGTCATGGCAGACGGCCACGTACCGTGCGGCATCGAGATCCCCCAGGTCTTCATCGACGGACCCGTCGACTCCGAGCACATCAAGCGCTTCGCGGCCCGTGCCGAGGAGCTGGACTACGACAGCCTCTGGACCCAGGAACGCATCCTCAGCCATTTCTCCATGCTGGAGCCCGTGACCCTCATGACCTACGTGGCGGCCGTTACCTCCCGGTTGAAGATCGGCAGTTCGGTGCTGTTGACCGTGTTGCGCAACCCCCTGCAGCTCGCCAAGAGCCTGGCCAGCCTGGACCAGTTGAGCGGCGGCCGGATCATCGCCGGCGTCGGCCTGGGCGGCATCCTGGGGCGGCAATGGCCGGAGCCCGAGACGGTCTTCGGCTATCCCTCCGAGCACCGGGTGACCCGCTTCGTCGAAGGCATCAAGGTCATGAGGGCGTTGTGGCAGGAGGAGCGGATCAGCTTCGAGGGACGGTTCTGGAACTTCACCGACGTCGCCATGGAGCCCAAGCCGTTGCAACGGCCCTTCCCGCTGTGGTTCGGCGGCCACGCCGAACCGGCGCTGCGGCGGGCGGTGACCTTCGGCGACGGCTGGATGGGAGCGGGTTCCTCCGATACCCAGCGTTTCGTCAAGGAATACGGCCGGATCACGCGGCTGCTGGACCAGGCACAGAGGGATCCGGCGACCTTCGCCGTCTCCAAGCGCGTCTACCTCGCGGTGGACGACGACCGCGACCGGGCGGAACGGCGTCTGCGCGAGTTCTTCGCGGTCCGTTACCGGAACGCCGACCTCGGCACACGGGTGTGCATCTGGGGCGGACGCCAGGAGGTCATCGACAGGTTGAACGAAGTGGTGCGCGCCGGCGCCCGACATCTGCTGCTCAACCCCGCCTTCGACGAAACGGAGCATCTCGAACTGCTGGCGCGAGACGTCGTGCCTCATCTCGGCTGAAGCCCCGGCGCCCTTCACATAAAAGACTCCACCAGCAGGTGCTACTCCGCTTGAACGCCTTTGTCCCGAAGCGGTTTTCCCAGCACCGTCCAGATCCCGAAAACCAACGGGGGGCCGGTCAGTCCCATGAAGACCGGGAAGAAGCCGAAGGCGTCGAGTCCCGCGGCCACGACCATGGGACCGAGGAAGAGGCCGACGTCACCCACCGCCCGTTGTAGGGCGATGGCCTGCCCGCGCGTGCGGGACGGGAAGAGTGACAGGATGCCGACCTGGCTGGCGAGGTTCACCATGCCGGCGCCCGCGCCGATGGCCGTGTGTACGATCAACAGCGACCAGAAGCCGCCGGTCCAGGGCACCAGCGCATAGCCCGCGGCGGAGATGAAATACCCGCTGGCCAGACAGGCCAACACCCCGGACCGGTCGGTCCACAGACCCCCGAAGAACCGCCCGTTCACGTTGCCGAGCTGGCTGAGGCCCCTCATCACGCCGTAGGAACTGAGCGACAGGCCCAGGGACTCGGTGGCGTAGAATGCCAACGCCAGCGATCGGGCCGGTTGGTAGAAGAGCGAGAAGAAGCTGGATACGCAGAACAGACCGGCTCCAGGCGTCGAGAGGATCTCCCGAACCACCCGCAAACGCAGCGGTCCCGGCTCTTGCTCGGGCCCCTTCCGGTGCGGCGAAAGCCGCACCAGCAAGAGCGGCAGCCACAGGACCCCAACCGCGGCCGCGGCGAACAGGCCGCGGTACCCGACATACTCGGAGATGACACCGCCCAAGGTAATGCCGATCATCGGACCCGAGCCGAGGAACAGGCTGAGGATTCCCAGGGCACGGCCGCGTCGGCCGGATTCCGCGCCTTCGAATACGATCTGGCGCAGCGAGATCTGCACCCACGCGACCCCGGCTCCGACAAAGAAGAAGGCCGCGGTTACAGGATAGGCGCTCGGGAACAGTGCGCATGCCAGCAGTGCCATCCCGGTGAAGGTCACCCCCAGGGCCAGGATGGTCTGGGGCGGGACATGGCGGCCGGCGACGACGATGGCGGCGGCATCGAACGTGAAGCGCCCGATGGCCCGTACCCCCAGAGGCAGACCGCTCAGGAAATAGGACGACCCGAGGCTTTTCATGTAGAGCGGCACATAGGTCACCGCCGAGCTCATGGAGCTCGCAACGCAGGCGCCTGCGAGGTAGTTGAGCCTTCGCGCCCAACGTTCGGTGTTATGGGTTCCGGGGAATGTCACTAGCGAACGATGAAACTCGAAGGGATCACTGGAAGAGCTCCGGCACCGATTCTGGAATAGGGACGGCCCGCATGGCGCGCGGCGCGGCTGCCGCGGCCGCCCAGGCGCGGGTCTCATGGCCTTCCACCGCGAGTTCGCCCTCGCACTCGATCCGATGCTTCACCACGAACACTTTCTCGCGCCAGGAGTCCACCCAACTCTCCAGGCGTATCCGTTGGCCGTGGCGGCAGGGACGCAGATACCTGGCGCCGGTTTCCAGCAAAGGCAGGCCGATAACGCCGTACCGCTGTTCCAACGCGTGATAAGTCAGTCCCACGGACGCGAACAGGCGCTCGGTGGCACGGTCGAACCAGACGTAGAAGTTCGGGTAGAAAACGATCCTTGCCGAGTCACAGTCGGCGAACTCGACGTTGCGTTCAGCAACGAACCGCTTCAAGGCAAACCCTCCATCTCGACGGCTGCGCCGTTTCGTCCCCTGCGACGGACCCGCCGATCACCTTCAGTTCCCCGACGCGATGGTGTAGATTCATCCCTCAGAGGAACCGGACGCTCTCATGCGCAAACTCGTCATTGCCTTGTTGGTCCTTATTATACTTGTTGCCGCATTGCTAGGATGGGCGCTCTACAATATCGACGCCGTCATCGCTTCCTACAAGGACCGCATCGTCGCGGCAGCCGAGCGGCACACCGGCCGGAAGGTCTCCTTCGACCGCATCAACGTCAAGCTTTGGGGCGGCATCGGCGTGCGCATCCGGGAACTCTCCGTGGCCGAGGCCCCCGCCTTCGGCACCGGTCACTTCCTCCAGGCCGCGGACATCCATGTCAACCTCAGGATTCGTCCCCTCAACCGGGAAATCTCGGTCACGAGGGTCGTGCTCCACCGGCCGGTGATCCGGATCATCCGTAACGCGCAAGGCGTCTACAACTTTACCGGACTGGGCTCACGCGCCGCGGTCGGGCGCCGGCCCGGGTTGCTGAAACGCATCCGCACGGTGGCGCAAGTCTCCGGCGACCCTGCCGGCCGGAAGCCCGAGCCGCAACAGCCAATGCCGCGAGAGATCGCCGGGGTGGGCGTCAACCTGGCGGTTGACCGCGTAGAGATCTCGGAGGGCGCCCTCGACTATCGCGACGAAAAGAACCGGCATCACCTGCAACTCGGGAAATGGGACCTGAACGTGGACGAGTTGCGGATGGACCGGCCGTTCAAGGCGGTGCTGGCCGCGGCTTTCCTGTCGGACCGGCAGAACCTCCGCTTCAACGGCGTCATCGGTCCGGTGGGGCCGAGGCCGAGGGCCGGGGCCGTTCCCGTCGAGGGGTCCGTGGACATCGACACGCTGTCGTGGGACGCCCTGCGGCGGGCCTTTCCACGGATGGACAAGGCCTGGCCCGAGGCTCTGGATCTCACGGGATCCCTGCAAAGCCAGGGACTCTCGCTCAAGGGAAGTCTGAAGGCGTTGGCGGTAAAGGGGACGCTGGATCTCACGGACAGCAGCTTGAAATACGGCGATACCCTGAACAAGCCACAGGGGACCCTTCTACGGCTTCAGGCTGACGCCCGTGTGACGCCCGAGGACATCGCCGTCAGGGGTTTCGACGTGACCTTGGACAAACTGAGCCTCAAGGGCCAGGGTGTCCTGGGGCTCGGCAACCCGGCGAACCTGGATCTCAGCCTGGAAATGCCGGACGGCGAAATGGGCGGCTGGAATCGCTGGGTGCCGCTGCTGACGTACTACGGGCTGTCCGGCCGCGCCGCGGCAACCGCGGAGGTCACGGGAGAACTGGGCGGCGAAGCCGTTCCGCGGGTCCATGGCACGGTGACGCTGCAGCAAGCATCCGTCAAGGTGCCGGCCTTCGAGAAGCCCCTGGAAGCGCTTTCCGCGGCCGTCGAGTTCTCCAACCACGGCGCGACGTTCCGGCAGTTATCGCTACGCATCGGCCAAACCCGGCTTGCTGGGAAAGCCGTCCTGGAGAGTTTCGCGCCCCTCACTCTGACCTGGCGCCTGGCCTCCCCGTCCCTCCGCCTGGCGGACCTTGGACTCCGGCCTGACGGCACCGTGCTGGAGGACGTCCGAGGCTCCGGCCGTCTTGGCCTGAAGGCTGGCCTTGCAGTGGAGGGCAGTCTCACCTCCGCCCGAGGAAGGCTTCTTGGGCTGGCGGTCACGGACCTGACGGCACGGTTCGACGTCACCGGGCCATGGCTGGCGATGGAGACCTTTCGCCTCAAGACCCTTGGCGGAGCCGTGGACGCCAACGGCGGCTTGCAGCTTGCGAGCGCCTCTCCGCGCTTCGAGGTGGCCGCCCGCCTCCGAGGCATCGACGTCCGGGAATACCTGGCCGGCGTCGCCGGGGTCTCGGACGTGGAGGGCACCATCGATGCCGATCTCAGCGCGACCGGACAAGGCCGGACCTGGGACGCCATCCGGCCCACGCTTACGGGAACCGGAAAGGCGGCCGTGATCGAGGGACGGGTGCTGGACTTCAACCTTGCCGAGCGGGCGCTGCAAGGCTTGACCGGCATCCAGGGGCTATCGTCGCTGTTCAGCCGCGGCATCAAGGAGCGGCATCCGCACATCTTCAACGAGGAAGCTACGGCGTTCGAGCAGATCGATACGGAAATCGAGGCGGTGAACGGCAGGATCGTCGTCGCGCGTATCGCCCTGAAGGCCCGGGACTACGATATTGCAGGAAAGGGCTGGGTGGATCTCGACGGAGACACCAGCCTCGACGGCGTACTGACCGTGTCGGAAGATCTCTCTTCCGACCTCCTGCCGGGCTCGCGATTGACGCCCATCACCAACGACAAGGGGCAGATCGAGGTGCCCTTCACGATCAGGGGGAGCCTTGCGGAGCTGCGGGTGCGGCCGAGGCTCCAGCTCATCCGGACCCTTCTGGAAAAGAGCGTCGGCAGGGGCATAAAAGGGTTGCTGGACCTGATCCCCGGCGGCGGCGCGTTCTCCGGCGGCGATGCGGAGGGTGGAAAGGGGGCCGGGAAGGAAGCCCAGGAGGAGGTCAAGGATCCGGTTCGGGAACTCATCGAACGGGCCTTGAAGCTGTTCGGCAACGAACGATGACGGAGCCGCTGCAGGGCCTCGTGGAGCGGGTCACCTTCCACAGCGAGGACACCGGCTTTTGCGTCCTGCAGGTCAAGACGCGCGGCCGTCGGGACCTGGCGACCGTGGTGGGAAACGCCGCGTCGGTGAATCCCGGAGAACAGCTCGATTGCCGGGGCGCGTGGGTGAACGATGCGACCTACGGCCTCCAGTTCCGCGCCGACACCTTGAGGGTCATCCCGCCGACGACCCTCGAAGGGGTGGAGAAGTACCTCGGCTCCGGTCTCATCAAGGGCATCGGCCCGCACTTTGCACGCCATCTCGTCAAGGCCTTCGGCGCGGAGGTGTTCGACGTGATCGAGCGGACCCCGGAGCGGCTTCGGACGCTGGAGGGCATCGGCGCCAAACGGCAGGCGCGCGTCACCGAGGCGTGGCGCGAGCAGAAGGCCATCCGGGAGATCATGGTCTTCCTGCACTCCCACGGGATCGGCAGCGCCCGGGCGGCGCGCATCTACCGGGTGTACGGCGACGAGGCCATCGATCGGATCCGGGACAACCCCTACCGCCTGGCCCTGGATATCAACGGCATCGGCTTCCTCACCGCGGATGTCATTGCCCGGAAGCTCGGCATCCCGTCCGACTCCATGGTCCGGATACGGGCGGCCCTGCACCACGTGCTCTGGGAGTGCTCGACGGAAGGGCATTGCGCCGCGGAAAGACGGGATCTGGTAGAACGTACGGTCCGGCTGATCGAGGTTTCCCCCGCGGCGGTCGAGCAGGCCATCGGGCTCGAGGTGGCGGCCGAAAACCTGATGACCGAACCGCTGCGGGGCGAGCCGGCGCTCTTCCTGGCGCCGCTCTACCGAGCCGAGATGGGCGTCGCCGTCCACCTTCGGCGGCTGCTCGGGGGTCCGCCGCCCTGGGGCGCCGTCGACGGCCGCCGGGCCATCCCGTGGGTGGAGGCGCTGACCGGTCTCAGCCTTTCGGCCTCCCAGCGCGAGGCGGTGGACATCGTGCTGAGCGGCAAGGTCACGGTATTGACGGGCGGGCCCGGGGTCGGAAAGACCACCATCGTCAACAGCATCCTCAAACTGGTGGAGAGCCGCGGGTGCAAGGTGCTGCTGTGCGCGCCCACCGGCCGCGCGGCCAAGCGGCTGTCGGAGTCCGCTCAGGCCGAGGCCAGGACCGTTCACCGCCTGCTGGAGTTCGATCCCAGGCAGGGGGGTTTTCGCAAGGATGAAGCCGATCCCCTGGACGCGGACCTGTTGGTCGTCGATGAGGTGTCCATGGTGGACGTCCTGTTGATGAACCAACTCCTGAAGGCCGTTCCTTCCCGCGCGGCCGTGCTGCTGGTGGGGGACGTGGACCAGCTCCCTTCCGTGGGCCCCGGAGCGGTGTTGCAGGACGTCATCGAATCGGGACGCGTGCCCACGGTGCGGCTCACCGAGATCTTCCGGCAGGCGGCGTCCTCCAGCATCGTGCTCAACGCCCACCGCATCAACGCCGGCAAGTCCATCGAGACCCGGGACGGCGCCGGACTCCAGGACTTCTACTTCATCCCCGCGGAAACGCCCGAGGAGATCTGCGACAAGCTCTTTCAGGTGGTTACCGAACGCGTTCCCAGGCGGTTCGGCATGAATCCCATCCGGGACATCCAGGTGCTGACGCCCATGAACCGGGGCAGTCTGGGGACGCACTCGCTTAACGTGGAGCTTCAGAAACGGCTCAACGCCGGCGCGGAGCCGCAGGTCAGCCGTTTCGGCTGGGCCTACGCTCCGCGGGACAAGATCATCCAGACCGTCAACGATTACGACAAGGATGTCTTCAACGGCGATATCGGACAGGTGTCCCGGGTCGACCTGGACGAAGGGCAGATCCACGTCGCCTTCGACGACCGGACGGTGCTCTACGAGTTCGGCGAGCTCGACGAGATCTCGCTGGCCTACGCCACCTCGGTGCACAAGAGCCAGGGCTCCGAGTACCCCGCGGTGATCATCCCTCTGGCCATGCAGCACTACCTGCTGTTGCAGCGGAACCTGCTCTACACCGCGGTGACCCGCGGCAAGCGGCTGGTGGTCATCATCGGACAGCCTCGGGCGCTGGCCATGGCCGTGAACAACGTCCGCTCCACCCGCCGTCTGACCAACCTCGGTGCGCGGATTGCCGGGGAGGGGGCCTCGATTTGACAGGCCGCGCACCTTTCGAGTACACGACACCGGGACGGAACCATCGCGGTCGAGGGGAACGCATATGAAGACACTCATTCAAGGCGGCTGGGTCGTCGGCTACGACGGCCGCGGCCATGAACTGTTGCCCGAGGGCGTGGTGGTCTACGAGGACGACCGTATCGTCCACGTCGGCTACGATTTCGACGGGCCGGTGGACCGCACCCTCGACGCCCGCGGCAGGCTCGTCAGCCCGGGCCTCATCAACTGCCACATCCACGCGGGCACCAACGCCCGCCACGTCATGCTGAACGACGCCAGCAAGGCGGATTATCTCGGCATGAACTTCCTGTCCTACGGCGCCACGCGACGCGGCGCCAAGGGTATGGGACTCCCGCCGCAAGCGGACATCGAGGGCAAGTTCGGCGTATGGGCGGCGGTACGGGGCGGCGCCACCACCATCCTGGACGTGGGTACCCGCGGCGCCATGATCGAGGGCTTCACCGAGATGATCGGGGGGCTGGGCGTGCGGGCCTACCTCGGAGCGGGCTACCGCAGCGCCGCCTACGTGCTCGACGACCACGGGCGCATCCAGTGGGACTGGGACGAGGAGGGCGGCGAGAAGGGGCTGGTCCAGGCGGAGGCGTACGCGAAGGAGCATGACGGCGCCTTCAACGGCCGGGTCCGCGCCATGCTCTACCCCGGACAACTGGACACCTGCACTCCGGAGCTCCTCAAGGCCACGAAACGCACCGCACGGGAGCTCGGCATCGGCATCCAGCTCCATGCCGCCATGAACATCGTGGAGTTCCAGTCCACCGTGCGGCAACGAGGCATGACTCCGATACAGTATCTCCGTGACCTGGAGTTCCTGGGCGAGGAGGTGATCCTCGGACACTGTGTCTTCCACGGCCGGCACTCCTGGTGCCACTACCCCTACGGCGACGACCTGTCGATGCTGGCCGACAGCGGCGCCTCCGTGGCCCACGCCCCTTACAAGTACGCCAAGATGGGCATCGCGCTGGAGTCCTTCGACCGGTACCGCCAGCAGGGCATCAACCTGGTGCTGGGCACGGACACCTTCCCCCAGGACATGGTGCACGAGATGCGCCTTGCCGGACTCGCCTGCCGGATGGTGGAAGGCAGCTTCCGCGCCGGCAAGCCCTACGACGTGTACAATGCCGCCACCCTGGGCGGGGCCAGGGCCCTGAGACGGGACGACCTGGGCCGGCTCGCGCCCGGCGCCAAGGCCGACATGATCATCGTCGACCTGGGAAGAACGAACTTCGGCGCGGTGCGGGACCCCATCAAGTCCCTGGTGGAGGGCGGTAGCGGCAGCGACGTCGACACCATCATCATCGACGGGGAATCGTTGGTGGAGGGCGGACGCGCCACCCGGTTCGACGAGACGGAACTGCTGAAGCAGATCCAGGAACGGGCTCGACCCGTGTGGGACTCCGTCCCGGAATGGCGCGCGCTGGGCGAAACCATCGATGACGTTGCGCCCATGAGTTATCCGGTTCGAAAGCGTTGAGTCCAACGGGAAGGGTCGATCACCGTGCCCACCATCGAGAGACAGGGGATCAGGCTCTACTACGAGACCCACGGCGCCGGCCGCCCGCTGCTGTTCCTGAGCGAGACGGCGTGCCACTGCGACGTGTGGAAGCTCCATCAGGTGCCGGCCTTCTCGCGGGACCACCGGGTGATCCTGTGCGACTACCGCGGCACCGGACGCTCGGACTGGCCGTCGGAGCCCTACAGCGTCAAGGACTTCGCCGACGATGCGGCCGCGGTCCTGGAGCACCTGGGAGCCCGGGACGCGGTGGTCTGCGGCCATTCCATGGGCGGCTCGGTGGCCCAGGTGATGGCCCTGGACCATTCCGACCGGGTCTCCGCGCTCATCTGCGCGTCGGGCCGGGGCTTCAATCCGCACCAGGGCATTCCGCTGCGCATTGCCAGGGAGATGGTGGAGTGGGGTTACCAGCGCTACCTGCGGGACCACGGCATCACCGTCGGGTTCACCGAAGAGTTCGTCAAGCGGTATCCGCACCGGGTGGAAGGCTACCTGGCGGTGCGGATGGCGCGCCTCAACCCGGTGGAGCAGTATTTTCGCCACGTCATCGCGCGCCAGCAGCACGACCTCAAGGAGCGGCTGAAGGAGATCCGCATGCCCACGCTGATCCTGGTGGGCGAGGAGGAACACAACGTGACCAGCGATACCTCGCTGCGGCAGGCCGCGGACGTGCTGGCGGCCGAGATCCCCGGCGCCGCCTTCGTGGAGCTCAAGGGAGAGAGACACAGTTACTTCTTCGTGAACCCCGATGCGGCCCACGCCGCCATGCGAAGGTTCCTGGCCGATTGACCGGGGATGGCCGGAAACGCCCGTCACGGGCGGCCGGGTCTCCCCCCTTGCGCTGCGCTGGACGCGGCTCGTCGAAAGGGGCAATGATGAACGCGATCTTCCAAACGGAGCCCAACCTGGCCCTGGTCGTCGTGCGCCTGGGCCTCGCCGTCACCTTCCTTGCCCACGGCTCGATGCACCTGCTGGGCTGGCACGGCGGGAGAGGCCTCATGGGTCAGGTGACCAACTGGAAGGAAAAGTATCACATCCCCGTCTGGATCGGCGTGGTGGGCATCGTGACCGAAGCCCTCAGCGTTCCGGGCATGATCCTGGGGTTCCTCACCCGCCCGCTGGCTCTGGGCCTGATGATCTTCCTGGCCGTGGCCACCTGGAAAAGCCACTGGGAATTCGGTTTCTTCCTCTCCGGTGGCGGCCGCAAGGGTATGGGCATCGAATACTGCATGGCCCTGTTCCTCATGGCGTTGGCGTTGCTGGTGGGCGGCGGCGGGGCGCTTTCCCTCGACCACATGCTGAGCCGCTAATGATCCACCGTTCACACAGGACACCACACCAGGACCGTTTCCCCGCTTTCGCCCTACGAAGAACGCTTTCCCGGTTTGGCCGCGGACTTCCGGGCCGTCCGGCGCGCGCCCCCGGCCCGCGGCGCCGGCCGGGGGGCGGCCTTCTTCCTTCCTCGCGGCTTGGCGCCACCGCGCCGTAGCCGGGACAGGACAGCCGCGCCCATGGTCCTGTAGACGGTCCAGGCCAACCCCGCGGCGATCCACACCGGCAGGCTTGCCTGAAGGATCAGCTCCCGGTCACGGTAGAACAGGAAGCAGAGCAGGGTCCAGGAGAGGCTGAGCCAGATGAGGACGATGGCCGACCGCATGGAGTGACGACGGGTGGATCGGAACCGCAGCTCAGAAGCTCACGAGCGTTCGGTATCCGCGGTTCTCAGGGCACGCCAGACACGTTCCGGGGTCAGCGGCAACTCCCGGATGCGGACGCCGGTAGCTTCGGCCACGGCGTTGCAGACCGCGGGCGCCACCGGGATGATGCCGCCCTCGCCCATCCCCTTGGCTCCGTAAGGTCCCGGCCCGTCGCCGTTCTCCAGCAGGCACGACTCGAACGTCCGCGGGACATCCCGGAAGCCCGGCACCCGATAGTCCACCAGATTGGGGTTGAGGGGCTGCCCGTCCGCATAGATCAGGGACTCGAACAGGGTGTGGCCCATGGCCATGACCGCGGCGCCCTCGTCCTGGCCCTCGGCCTGACGCGGATTGATGGCCCGGCCCACGTCCGCCACGCTGGCATAGCGCTGCACCGTCACTTCGCCGGTGTCGGCGTCGACGGCCACTACCGCCCCGCCGATACCGACCTCCCAGAAGATCGGCAGGATCGGCGAGATCCCCCCGCCGGCCCGGACGTACCCGCGTCCGATGAGCTCGCCGCCGGGCATGCCGAAGTATCCCGCCACCACCTCGGCGAAATCGCGCCGGGCCTCGCCGCACCAGGCCGCGCCGCCCTTGAGCAGCACGCGCTCCGGGTCGACGCCGAACTGTTCCGCGGCGACGGCCTGGACCTGGCGGTGAACGTCGGCCGCGGCGAACTTCACCGCGGTCCCCATCACGGTGGTGGAGCGGCTGGCGCCGGTGGAGCGGTCGAACGGGGTGGTGTGGGTATCGGTCCCGCGCAGCATCACCCGCTCCAACGGGACGCACAACTCTTCGGCGGCGATCTGGCTCAATACCGTGCGGGCCCCCTGCCCGACCTCGGTGCTGCCCGCCATGACCACGACGTTGCCGTCGCTCAACAGGCGGACGATGGCGGTGGAGACGGGGTTGGCCTCGCTGTCGGTGATGCCCACGGCGAGCCCGGTGCCGGCGCCGGCCGCGGGCGGACCGGCCTGACCGATCATCTCGGCGACCCGGGCGAGACCCTCGCGCAGGTCGCCGTCGATGCCGCGGGAGCCGGGCCTGATCTGCTCGTCACGGCCCAGCAACTGCTCCAGCCGGTAACGCAGGGGATCCAGCCCCAGCGCCCCGGCGATGCGGTCCATCTGCGCTTCCACCGGCCAGACGGACTGGGGTCCGCCGATGGAGCGCATGGATCCCGCGGGGACCGAGTTGGTGTAGACGCCGTAGCTGTCGGAACGGAAGTTGGCGCAGCGGTAGGCCCCGTGAACCCGCAGCACCGCCCGTGCCACCACTCGCGGGCCGTTGTCCGCATACGCGCCGGTGTCGAGATGGATCCTGACCTCACGCGCCAGGATGACGCCGTCGCGTTTGACCCCGGTCTTGATCCAGCAGCGGGCGGAATGGCGCCGGGCGGTCAGCATGGACTCGGTTACGGAGTGTTCCAGACGCACGGGTTGGCCGCGGGTCTTGCGCGCCAGCGCCACCACCAGGGGCTCGATCTTGAGATAGGACTTGCCCCCGAAGGCGCCGCCCACGTACGGCACCACCACCTGGACGTCGGTCATGGCGAGGCCGAACAGCCGCGCCAGTTCCGACCGGATGAGAAAGGGATGGGCCGAAGCGGACCACAACGTCACCTGACCGCCCTGGAAACGGGCCGTGGCGGTGTGAGGTTCCATGGAGTAGTGGCACACCATGGGGAAATGGAAGACGTCTTCGAAGACCCGGTCCGCTTCCGCGAAACCCCGTTCCACGTCCCCGATCTCCATGTGTTCATGGTGACAGATGTTCGGGTGCTCGCGGGCGTCCGAGAGGTTGACGTCGTGGAAGTCTCCCGAACCCGCGGCCCGCTCGTGCAGCACCGGCGCGCCGTCGGCCAGGGCGTCGTCCAGCGTGGCGGCGTAGGGCAGCTCTTCATACTCGACGCGGATGAGAGACACGGCCTCCTCGGCCGCCAGCCGGTCCCGGGCGGCTACCGCGGCCACGGGCTCGCCGACGTGGCGCACCCGGTCCATGGCCACGATGGGCCGGTCCCGGAGACAGTGGCCATAGTAGGGATCCATGTCCCGGAGGTCGTCTCCGCAAAGCACGGCGACCACGCCCGGCGCCCTCAGCGCCGCCTCTACGTCGATGGAACGAATGCGCGCGTGGGCATGGGGGCTGCGCAGGACCCGGGCATCGAGGGCGCCGGGGACGTCGAGATCGCCCGAAAACCTTGCCTCGCCGGTGACCTTCTCGATGCCCTCGACGCGGTTGCGGCGCTTGCCGACGACTTCCATCTTCATCGTGTCCCGTCGAGTTGACCGCTCAGCCGTAGAGAATCACCGACCGGATGCTCTTGCCCTCGTGCATGAGGTCGAAAGCGCGGTTGATGTCCTCCAGAGGCATGGTGTGGGTGATCATGTCGTCGAGATTGATCTCGCCCCCCGTGTACCGGTCGACGTAGCCCGGAAGCTGTGAGCGTCCCTTCACCCCGCCGAAGGCCGTGCCTCGCCAGACCCGGCCGGTGACGAGCTGGAACGGCCGCGTCTGGATCTCCTGGCCGGCGCCGGCCACGCCGATGATGGTGGACTGGCCCCATCCCTTGTGGCAGCACTCCAGCGCGGCGCGCATGGTCTGAACGTTGCCGATGCACTCGAAGGAGTAGTCCACGCCGCCGTCGGTCATGTCCACCACGACGTCCTGGACCGGGCCGTCAGAGTCCCTGGGGTTCACCAGGTCGGTGGCGCCCAGGCGCCGGGCCATGTCGAACTTGGCCGGGTTGGTGTCGATGCCGATGATGCGGCCCGCCTTGGCCATCACCGCGCCCTGTATCACGCTGAGCCCGATGCCGCCGAGGCCGAAGACCGCCACCGTGGAACCGGGCTCCACCCTGGCCGTGTTGAGAACGGCGCCGATGCCGGTGGTGACCCCGCAGGCCAACAGGCAGACCTTGTCCAGCGGGGCCTGCGGGTCGATCCTGGCCACCGAGATCTCGGGCAGCACGGTATATTCGCTGAAGGTCGAGGTTCCCATGTAGTGGTGGATGGGCTTGCCGTTCAGCGTGAACCGTCCGGTGCCGTCCGGCATCGCGCCCTGTCCCTGGGTGACGCGGATGGCCTGACACAGGTTGGTCTTGCCCGACCGGCAGAACTTGCAGGCGCCGCACTCCGGGACGTACAGCGGAATCACGTGGTCCCCCGCCTTGACGGTGGTGACGCCCGCCCCGACCTCCTCCACCACCGCGCCCCCTTCGTGGCCGAGGATGGAGGGGAACAGGCCCTCGGGATCGCTGCCCGAGAGAGTGAACTCGTCGGTGTGGCAGACCCCGGTGGCGACGATCCGAAGCAATACCTCGCCTTCCCTGGGCCCTCCCACGTCGACTTCCTCGATCTCCAGGGGCTTGCCCGCCTCGAAAGCAATGGCCGCGCGTGATTTCATTCTCGACTCCTTTCCGCGTGGATGTCCCGTCTTCCCGGCTGCGGCGCGGGGTGTTGCGACTATCGTGGTTTTCGCGCCCGGGGACAAGGGTTATTCTTCATCGGTCAGATCCGTCAGCGCAAGCTGTCCCGAGGTCCGTACTGCCCGATCGACGGTCGCCGGCAGGGAGACCTCCGTGCTCGCGACGCCCATGTCCTTCAAACGCCTTGCCGCGGGGAACAGGCGGCTCTCCAGGGAGCCCACCGCGTCGTTGTACGCCTTGACGGCGTTCTCCAGTCCGCTGCCGGCGCGCTGGAAGTGCTCGACGAACTTCCCCAGCCGGTCGTGGAGCTCCCTCCCCTGTTCCGCGATCTCTCTGGCGTTCTCCGCCATCTTGTGTTGCTGCCAGCCGTAAGCCACGGTTTTCAAGAGGGCCAGCAGCGTAACCGGCGTGGTCGGCAGCACCCGTTGCTGCATGGCGTATTCGAGCAGGTCCCCGTCCTTCTCGAAGGCGGCGCTCAGACATGCGTCGTTGGGAACGAACATGACCACCACTTCCGGGGCCCGGTCGAACTGCTCCCAGTACCGTTTCTGGCTCAGCTCGCGGATGCGGCCGCGGACCGCGGTGGCGTGCTCCTTCAGCTTGGCCTCACGGTGCGCGTCGTCGTTATCCTCCAGTGCTTCCAGATACGCCAGCATGGGGGTCTTGGAGTCCACCGGGAGAATCCCCCGGGTGGGCAGGTGAACGATCATGTCCGGACGCCCCTCGTTGCCGGTTGCCTGTTCCTCGAAATCCACGTGGGCGACCAGATCGGCCAACTCCACCACCCGACGAAGCTGCAACTCGCCCCAGCGCCCCCGCGCGGTGGGCGCCGCCCTCAGCGCCTGTACCAGCGGTCCGAGTTGCCGGAGCTGTTCCTGCAGTCCCTGGTAGGCTCCTTCGCGTTTCTGCTCCATCTGCTGTACCTGCCGGTCCAGCTCCGTCATGGTCTTCCCCAGGGGCTCGACCAGATTGCGCAATTCCTCCTTGTGAGTGCCCCAGTCACCCCGCACTTCCGTCAGCAGGCGTCCCATCTGTTCCCGTGCGTGCTTCAGAAACCCATCCGTGTTGTCCTGGAGCGAACGGGAGGCCAGCGCCTGAAACACCTCCCTGAGACGCTCCTCGGCCTTTTCCACCCAGCGCAGCTTCTCCGCGTCGGCCTCTCGTTCCTTTGCCAGCGTGGCCGCCTGTAGTTCCACCCGCTGGTTGGCGGCGCGGGCATCCTTCAACTCGACCTCGAGACCCTCGACCCTGCCTGCCTGCTGTTCGGCCCGCGCCTTGGCCTCGGAAAGCTCGCGGATCTCCGCCCGGGCCTCTTCGACCCGCAGCCTTTCCTGCCGGACTTCCTCCTGGCGGTCCGTGAGCGCACGGGCTACCGCGGCATGCCGGGACCTCGTGATCAGCCACGTCACGAGCGCGCCGGCGGCAACCGCTACGGCAACGTAGAGCAGTTCCATGGCGATCAGACCTGGCCAGGGGGGATGAAACCGGGCTGCTTCACGAGTGCTCCTTTGCGATGGGGTGATGCCGGCTCCGGGCCTGACCGTCACGCCTCGGGAATACGTTCATCGCCGGTGCTTGCCCGCGGTCTTGCGAAGGATGCCCTGGACCTGCTCCAGCCTCCCGTTGTCGTGGCGTTCCAGACGGGCGTCCCGCGGCAGCCCTTCGATCATCCTTCGCGTATTGGCGATGCGTGCCGACGTGGCGGGATGACTGGAGAGGAAAGCGGGCACCGATCGCCCGCCCTTCTTCTCCTTCAGGGTTTCGAAGAAGGTGGCCAGTCCACGCGGGTCGTACCCGGCCTTGAACATGACCTGTACCGCGAACGCGTCCGCTTCGTATTCCGCCTCCCGGCTGAAGGTATTGAGGTAGCCCATGGCCGCAAGACCCCCGAGGGCCCGCGCTGTATCGGCCGCGCCCGGGCCGGCGGTTATCTCTGCCGCGACAACGCCCACCTGGTGCAGGAGGTTCGTGGCCAGGGCACGGTTGAAGTTGTTGGCGATATGGCGCCTGGCCACGTGGCCGATCTCGTGGGCCATGACCCCGGCGAGCTCGCTGACGTTGCGCGCCTCGAGTATCGTGCCCGTGTAGATGTAGATGTAGCCGGCGGGTGCGGCAAAAGCGTTGATCCCGGTTTTCGGGACGACGTGGAAGCGGTAGGTGAAGGGTTGAGGTCCCGCGTGTTCCAACAGCCTCCGGCCGATGGCCGACACGTATCGGGTGACCGCGGGGTCCCGGACCAGCACCGTGCGACGATTGAAGTCACGGGAAAAGTCGGCGCCCAGACTGCGTTCCTGGTCCACGCTCAGGGGCGCGCACGCGGCCGCCAGGAGACCGCAGATCATCAGCCGCAGGGCCCGGGTGAAAGGCATGCCTAACATTAACCGCAGCGACCCACCCTTTCAAGCGGTGGCGAGGGGACGGTTTCTCAAGGTGTATGCGGTGCGCTACAATGGCCGTTGACTTCATGGACCGGGGGAAGTCATGGCTGTGAATCCAAAACAGACCGCGGGCGAGCGTGCCGCGGACTATGTGAGCGACGGCATGATCGTGGGGCTTGGTACGGGTTCAACGGCCTACTTCGCCATCGTCAGGCTGGCGGAAAGGATCCGGGACGAAGGGCTCGGGATCCGCTGCATCCCCACCTCCGAGCGCTCCGCCACGCTGGCGCGGGAACTGGGCATTCCGTTGACGAGTTTTGCCGAGGTGCTCCACGTCGACGTCACCATCGACGGCGCCGATGAAGTGGACCCGGCGTTCAACCTCGTCAAGGGAGGCGGCGGGGCGCTTCTACGCGAGAAGTTCGTCGCGTCCGCGAGCGAGACCGAGCTGATCATCGTCGACGAAACCAAGCTCAAGAAGCGCCTCGGAGCCTTTCCGCTTCCGGTCGAGGTGGTGCCTTTCGGCTGGCAGCTCACCCGGCAACGCCTGCAACAGCTTGGTGGTGAGGCCAGGTTCCGCTCGTCGGACAACGGCGCCTTCGTCACCGACAACGGCAACTACATCCTGGACTGCTCCTTTGGCGCCATCGACGATCCACCTGAACTGGAGCGCCGGATCGTCGGGACCTGCGGCGTCGTGGAGTGCGGCCTCTTCACCGGACTCGCCACCCGAATCATCATAGGGAAGTCCGACGGAGGCCTGGAAGAACGAACCGAGCCCGGGACTCTCAGTTGAAGAGCACGGCTACCAGCGGTTCCTGCCACCTCCGCCACCGCCGCCGCCCCCACCACCGCCGAACCCCCCGCGGCGTTCCTGGGGACGCGCCTCGCTGACCGTCAGCTTGCGTCCACCCAAATCGGAATCGTGCAAGGCGTCGATGGCTCGCTGCGCCTCTTCTCCGGACCCCATCTCCACGAAGCCGAATCCCCGGGAGCGGCCGGTAAACTTGTCCGTGATCACCCGGGCTGACACCACGGTTCCGTGCGCCGCAAAAATATCCTGAAGTTGATCCTCCGTTGTCGAATACGGCAGACCGCCCACGTAAAGCTTCTCGTTCATGCTCTCCTCCATTGTTGTTTTTCGGCCCCGAGACAGGCACGGCAAAAGGAGCAGAGCACACGTGGGAAGGTCACGACACTCCGGTCGGCTTTGGTCTTACGCTGTCTCACCCAAGGCGGAAGTGAAGACTTCTCGTCCGTCGATAACGCAGTACCTTATATTGACCTGTGGTGCGCCTGTCAACAACCGCCATCGGGGATTTTTTTCCGGTCGAGGGAGGGGCGCCGTCCCGGGTGCCGGGAATGCCGGTTGATACGCCTAACGCAGGACCCGATATACAAGGGGAGTCCCCATGGCGATGAGCAGGAAAAAGCACCCGGCGGCGAGAAACATGGCCCCGAAGCCCCAGGCATCGGCCGCCCAACCGAGGAGTAACGGAAGGGCCATGGGCGCCATGTTCCAGCCGAGTCCGGTGGCGGCCATGACCGCGGAGCGGTCGCTGGCCCGACTCAGGTCCACGGCCTGGACCTGGTTGAGCAGGTCCGCGACCCCGCCCGCCATGCCGAGGCCGGCGATGCACAGACCCAGCAACAGCCATCCTCCGCTCCATGCGCTTCCCAGGATGCAAAGGCCGAGGCCTCCCATGCCCACGGCGTAGAACAGCTTTTCCCGCCGGATGGTGATTTCCGAGCCGAGGGCCAGACCGATCACCACCGGGCCGATGGAACGTACCGCGATCATCACGCTGATCCATCCCTCGGGAAAGCCGAGACCGCTCATGTAGACCGGATAGATGGACTGGGTGATGCCGAACGGCACCGCCGCGGCGCAGGAACTGGTGAGCAGCAGCCACGTGCGCCGCTCCACCAACCGCCGGCTCATCCCCACGGTGATCTGCCACAGGGTGCGGCCGCCGAGGCTCAACCGGATCGGAGGGAGCGCGAAACCGAGCAGCATGCCGAGAACCGACGCGAGGGCAACCAGGACGAAAGTGGTCTCGTAACCCAGCCAACCTGCCAGGATCCCCCCGAGAGACAGTCCCAGCAGTTGGCCGGTGTAGTTGGCCGCGGACAGTTGGCCCAGCATCCTGCCGGGATCGCTGCTGGAGAGCTGGCTGGCCATGGACTGGGCGGGGACCCAGAACATGCTGCGGGACAGATTCGCCAGCGCGCTGGACAACATCAGGGAGAAAAACCCGCCGGCCATGCAAAGGGCCGCTGCGGCCAACACGTTGAGGGAGTAGCAGGCCTGGAGCATGCGGTGCTCGCCGTAGCGGTCCGCGAACGCGCCTCCGACGAAACGCATGACGATGGTCAGCAGGTAGGGAAGCCCCACCAGGGAACCGATGTCGAGTACGGACAGGCCCAGGCTCACGCCGAAGAGCGGCGTGAGCACGAACAACATGCCGTTGCACATGTTCCACAGGAGCGCCCCCAGGAAGAGCGTCCCGCGGACCGGCCGCCCATCATTCATCCCGGTGTGCTGTCCAGGGAATAGTAGGCCGCGCAGTTGTCCCAAAGGATCTTGTGCTTGTCTTCCTCGCTGATGGTGGAAAGCTCCAGAAAGCTTTCCACCGCGTGGGGGAACTTCGAGTCGCCGTGCGGGTAGTCGGTGGAGAACACGATGTGGTCGTTCCCCAGGTAGTCGATGACGTACTTGACCGGAGCCTCGTCCGGCTCCACGGAAACGAAGCATTGCTGCTTGAAGTATTCGCTGGGCGCCATGGTCAGGTCCGGGGACCACACGTCGGCCTCCCTTTCGTACCCTTCGTCCATGCGCCAGAGCAGCCACGGCAGCCAACCGCAGTTGGCTTCCAGAAAAGCCACGCGCAGGTTCGGGTGACGAGCCAGCACGCCGCCCGCGCAGATGCTGCCCAGGGCCAGCATCTGTTCCACCGGTTGGGCGAACACGCGCCGCAGCATGAAGTTGGGCTCGAACTGATCGCCCACCTGACGCACCCCGGAGGACGACGATTCGTGGAGCCCCAGGGGCATTCCAAGGTCTTCGAGGGCGTTCCACAGAGGCTCGTAGTAGGGGTCGTGGAAGTTGCGGCCGTTGACCGGGTTCGAGCGCATGAAGATTCCCCGGAACCCGAGCTCCCGGGTGCACCTCGTGACCTCGGCCACGGCCTCGTCCACATCGAAGGGCGAGATCATTCCGGCCCCCAGCAGCCGAACGGGATCGGTGCTGCAGAAGTCATGAAGCCAGTTGTTGTAGGCCCGCGCCAGGGCAGCCGCGAAACCGGGCTCCATGTCCCCCTCGCTGAGGGCCTGGAGCCCGCGCGTGGGATAGAGCACCGCCACGTCGATGCCCTCCATGTCCATGGCTTCCAGTTGGACCTCGGCCGTCCAGCCGCGCGCGGCGTGAGCGCCGTAGATACCCTGGTTCTTCTCGAAGTTGTGCCCTTTCGTGACGTTGCCGGCGTGCACGTCGGGCAATCCCCACAGTTTTCCGTCGGGATGCTGCATGCGCAGGTCGCGCACGTTCTCGCTGGTTACGCCGCGCGGCGCAAGGGACTTGAACTCGGGCTCCAGATACTGCTCCCACAGATCCGGTGGCTCCATGATATGCATGTCGCTGTCGAGTATCCTGAATCCGTTCTTGGCCATGTTTGCGCTCCTGTGGAGAATGGCTGCGCCTCTTCGTCACCGTATCGACGGAAAGCAACGCTAAGCTTTCCAGGCGCCCCAAGCGATGCCGAGCCAGCCCAGGAGAAATGCAAGTCCCCCGATGGGGGTGACCGCGCCCAGCCACCGGACACCGGAAAGACTCAACCCGTAGAGGCTCCCCGAGAACACCACCGTACCGAACACGAAGCACCACCCGGCTACCGCGAACTCACCGCGAGGCCACCGGTCCACCGCCAATGCCACCACGAGCAACGCCACCGCATGGTAGATCTGATAGCGGACCCCCACCTCGAAGATGTTCAACATCTCGTCGGTGAGGTATCCCCGCAGGCCGTGGGCGGCGAACGCGCCCAGCGCCACCCCGGTGACGCCGGACAAGGCGCCCAGCAAGAGAAACCAGCGGTCTGCGCTCATGACATACCCAGGGTGAATGCGTCGAGACTCGGAACAGGCTATTCGTTCTGCACGGCTTCATGGTCGCCGTCCATGCGCCCGAGCAGTCCTGCAAGCCGGGCTATCGGGCCTCGGGTAGTCTTTCACAGGGGGGAATGGATTGCAATGTACCCGGCGTCATGCGGTCCGCTCCCGGCGGGGTCCGCCGCACAGGGGCGGGGATGGACAATTCGCAGCGTGTAGGCTAGTCTATGGCGTCATGAAACGGAGCGATTGTGCGTCGCCGGGAAAGGAGGTTCAGTGATTATAGGGAGTACACGATATGAGTAAACAGGATAACATCGAGGTTACCGGCACGGTGAGGGAGAGCCTTCCCAACGCCATGTTCAAAGTCGAGTTGGACAACAAGCACAACGTCCTCGCGTATACCGCGGGCAAGATGCGCAAATTCTACATCAAGATTCTACCGGGGGATCGGGTCACGCTCGAATTGTCGCCCTACGACCTGAGCCGCGGTCGGATTACCTACCGGCATCGGAACTAGCTTGGCAGCGCGCCGGCGGGCAGTCGGCCGACGCCCGGCGCGCATGAACAAAAGTCGAATCAGCCCGCGCTCACGCCACGGACATGCGCGCCATGAGATCGCCTTGTGCGCCCCGGGCACGCTGCAGGATCTCGTGCTCGTCCAGTAACGTACACTGACGATCACGCATGAGCACCCTTCCGTCGACCACCACCGTGTCCACGTCCGTAGCCTTGGCGCAGTGCACGAGTTGGCTGACCAGGTCGTTGACGGGCTGGAAATGCGGCTTCCGTATGTCCACCAGGATCAGGTCCGCACGCTTGCCTGCCTCCACCGTACCGCAGACGGACCCCAGTCCCAGCGCATGGGCGCCATCGATGGTGGCCATGCGAAGCACGCTGTAGGGGTCGATGACGCCGGCGTCCTGATGCTTGACTTTCTGTAGCAGGGACGCGGCCTTCATGGTCTCAAACAGGTCCTGGCCGTGGTTGCTCGCCGCCCCGTCGGTGCCGAGTCCGACCCGGACACCGGCCGCGAGCATCTCCACCACCGGGGCGATGCCGTCACCCAGCATCATGTTGCTCACGGGGTTGTGTGACACGGAGGTCCCGGTCTCGGCCAGATGCCGGATCTCTTCGGGCGACAGGTGCACGCTGTGAGCGAAGATGGCGTCTTCGCCGGGAAGATCGAAGTCCTTCAGATGGGCGACCACGCCCGGCCGGCCAAGCTCCCGGCGAGTGACCTCCACCACCGATGCCGATTCGGCTACGTGAGCGCTGATCCCGATGGAATGCTGGTGGGCGAAACGTCGTATCTCTCGGAGCAGGTCGGGAGAGGCATTGATAGGCGGCGTGTTGGGGCCGGTACGAAAGGTGAGCCGGTGATCGTCGCGGGATGAACCGGCGCCGGGCTGACGCGCCATCAAGTCCTCTATTCTGCCGAAAGCCGTCTCCGGGGTCTCCTTGGTGCAGTCCGGCACGATTTCCCCGGAGTCCATGATGGTGCGGGCGAAGACACCTCGCAGACCCGACCGGGAAATGGCCTCGACGGCCGTCACCGCACACTCCGGCCCGGGGTTGAGGAAGTTGTGCTCGCAGACGGTCGTGACTCCGCCCTTGAGGTTCTCCAGACACCCCAACAGCGTCCCGGCCATCACATGGTCCGGGTTCAAGGACTCGGCCACCCCATAGATGCGCTTCAGCCACGCCAGAAACGGCATGTCCTCCCAAACGGCCCTCAACAGCACCTGGTAGAGATGGGTGTGGGCGTTGACCAGGCCGGGCATCAACACCATCCCCCGACCATCGATGCGCGTCTCCCCTTTCCCTTCGGGCAGTTCGCCTGCCTGGACCGCGGTGATAACGCCATCCGTGACACTCACGCAGCCTGAGTCGATGACGGCCCCGGGGCCCGTCATGGGAAGGATCGTACAGCCGGTGATGGCCATCGGTTGCGCGTTCATGGTCCGCTCCAAAAACGGAGGGGCGACGCATCCGCCGCCCCTTTCGACTTCCAGCTTGTCGTTTGAACCGTGACTTCAGGTCTCTCGCGTTCGGCGTTCATGCGCCTCGTTCACCTTCAACACGCGCCCCTGGAGCTCTGTCCCGTTCAATGCCTCCATGGCGGCTTGCGCCTCGGCCTCTGAGCCCATCTCGACGAAACCGAAGCCGCGGGACCGGCCCGAGAAGCGGTCGGTCACGATCCTGGCCGACGCCACGGTGCCATGCTCCGAGAAGAGGTCGTGCAACTGGGCTTCGGTCACGGCGTAGGGCAGTCCGCTCACATATAGTCTGTCACCCATGGAAGGCTCCCTGTTCGAGATCCGAACGCCGACGTCCGGGGCTGGCGGCCAAACCGGCGATCGGCGAAGATCTTATCTTCATGCACCCTGCATTGCAAACCTTCGGTTGCGCCCTCTTGGCCGCGTTCGTCCGATGATTCGTCAACGGTGGGAGTCATAGGCATCCAGAAGACACTGCCAGTCCCTCGGGCGAATCCTGGCGCGCCCACGGTCGAGCTTGTTGACCGAGCGCAGCAGACGGCGAAGGTTCCGTTGCGCCCGCGCCGCCGGCAGCGGGCCCCGGTACTGACGCGCTTTGTCGAAGTCGATGATGTAGACCTTCGGACAGGGCAGCCCGTGGAGTACGAGGATATTGCGCAGGTTGAGGTCGGCATGGTCGATGCCCGATACGTGCATCACCCGCAACGCACGCCCGACGCGCCGCAGCAGGAGCTGCTTCTCGTGGCCGGAAACGCCGCCCAGGAGCGCCGTCCAGAGGGTTTCGGTTCCCTTTAACTCCCGGGTGATCAGCCACCCTCGATACCAGGGTCCGTATCCTCGTGCCACGAGTGCGGCCAGGACCTCCGGCGCCGCCACTCCCCGCTCCCGGGCTGCCACCGTGACCGCCAATTCCGCAAACGGCCGCAACGGCCGGCTGATGAACCAGTGGCGCGTGATCCCGCGCAACAGCCCTCCGTGCTGATAGGACCGGACCAGTGCGTGGCCGCCGTCCGCCAGCGCCACGGCAGGCAGGCCGGCACGACCGAAATGTCGCGGCGGGGCATCGTCGCCCGGGGTCATGATCCGCGAAGCGAGCCCGGCGCCGTCCACGCCATGTGCCGCCAGCATGGTGAGCCCGGGCCCCGGAGTCACCGTCTCGAATCCCGCGGGGATCATCTCGCCTGGCCTTTTCGAGGTCATCTTGAAAGCCGGTGCCGGTGGGTTGACCGCGGCCCGCGTCACCCGGAAGCCGCCCCGTTCACAACCTCCGTGATACGATCCAGCAGGGCCTCCGGCCTGTCGATGGACATTTCGACCCGCAAGGCCAAAAGCCTCCCGCTGGTGAAGGGGAACCGTGCCAGCTTCACGAAATCCTTTTCCGTCGTCACGATCCTGTCGACCCGGTTTCGGGTACGGTTGATCTCGCGCCAATCCCGTTCGGAGTAGCGATGGTGATCGGGGAAGTCCAGGGTTTCGACGATGGTCGCCCCGCACTCCCGGAGCAGGTCGTAAAACCCTTCCGGTTTGGCAATGGCCGAAACCGCCAGAACCCGGGTCCCGGTCAGGTCGCCCAATGGAAGTTCCCCAAGGCCGCGGTCCGTCCGGCGCAGCAGAGTTCGCGGCTCGAGGGAGGCGAAGAAGACCCTCGAACTGTCGAAGCGGCCCTCCAGGATCTCCCGCCACCGGTCGTGAGCGTCCGTGACCATGAGAAGGTCCGCGCGCTGCAGAGCCCGCATGGACTCCCGGAAGGGACCTGCCGGCAGCATCGAGCCGCGGCTGTCGGCGCCCAGCAGGACCAGATCGACGTCCCGTTCCAGGTTCCGGTACTGGAAACCGTCGTCCAGCAGAAAGAGATGGGTGTCGCGGGATGACCGGCTCAACTCCATGCCGGTCCGGTGACGGTCGGCGCCGACCCCCACGGTCTGCCCGTAGAGCGCACTCAACATCACCGGTTCATCGCCGTATTGCAGCAGTTCTCCCGCGGGCTCGTCCATCCACGTCCGGGTGTTCTCGAAGCTGATGGTTGCCGGCTGGACGTCCCGCCCGCGGCCGCCGTAGCCGCGGCTCAGGATCACTGCATTGAGGCCACGGCGCCGCAGGTTCTGCGCCAACCACAGCCCGGTGGGGGTCTTGCCCGTGCCCCCCACCGTCAGGTTTCCGACACTCACCACCGGTAGCGGGAGTCTTCGGGTGTTCAGCCACCGGAGGTCGTACAGCAGATTTCTCACCCCGGCAACGACGCGGAAAGCCCCGCTCCAGGGCAACAGCAGGCCCCACAGTATCCGGCCGGCGACGCCGCGGCGGCTCCACGCGTCCCGTACCAGCCTCGCCCATGCTCCGGCGGCTCCCGCCATAACGATCGGTTCCAATCCGTCCTGACCCGGTGTTGCTCGCCGGCCCTGCTGCCGGTTGCGGGCAGAGGCCCGGAAACTCCTACGGCGCAGACTCCCGGGCCGCGCCCGGGGAAGGGGTGTCACGGAGTTGCCGGCAGAGCAGGCTCATGCTTCGTGAAAGGACCTCCCTGTCGGCATCGGCCGCGTACCGGGCGCGGCGCCCCATGGCGGATGCGCGCTCCTTGTCCGACAGAAGCCCCTCGACCACCCTGAGCAAACCCTGCCGATCGTGGACCTCGACCCCGCCTCCCTGCTCCAACAATTCTCGCGCGAACCCGGCGACATTGGAACGATGCGGCCCGAAGAGTACGGGCTTGCCCCACCTCGCGGGCTCGATGAGATTGTGTCCTCCCGCGGGCACCAGGCTGCCGCCCACGAAGGCGACGTCGGCGCATCCGTAATACCGTGGCAAATCGCCCAGGGTATCCAGCAACAGGACCTCATAGCCCCCGGGCCGCACGCCGCTCGTCTCGCTTTGCCTGCGGTAACGCAACCTCCGCTCCCGGAGCAGCCGCTCGACTTCGCCAAACCGCTCCGGATGCCTCGGGGCCAGGATCAAGAGAAGTCCCGGATGCAAACGGCGCAGTTCGGGAAATACGTCCAGGAGCATTTCCTCCTCGCCGCGGTGGGTGCTTCCCGCCACCAGCACGGGCGCGCGCGCGTTGCCGGGGTCCGGCACTTCCGGGACCGGCCCCGGTTCCGCTGCGGCATGCTTGAGCGACCCGGTTACGGCGACCTTGCCCGGGTCCACGCCGAGGCGCAGCATTCGGCCCGCGTTCTCGTCGTCCTGCATGCCGAAACCGGAAACCTCATCCAGCACCGGCCGGAAAAGCCCCCGGAAACGCTGATACATTCGCGCACCACGGGGCGACAGGCGCCCGCTGAGGACCACGGTCGGAACCTTCGAGCGGTGCGCCGCGCGGATGAAATTGGGCCAGATTTCCGTTTCCAGCAAAATGATGAGCTCGGGCTGAAGTTTGCGAAGACTTCGGGAAACGAGCCAGGGCAGGTCCAGAGGCAGATAGACAACCCCCTCGACGTCGGGCAGGGTCTCCCGCACCGTCCGGCGTCCGGTAACGGTCACCGTCGACACCAGCAGCTTGCGACCGGGCCATAGCATCTTCATTCGGCTGACCAGCGGGGCCGCGGATCGTACTTCGCCCACGGAGGCGGCATGTATCCAGATCGGGCGGGAACCGGCCAGGACCGCGGTCAGTTCCGGCGGATAGATCGTGAGACGCTCTCTCAGACCGCGGTAGCGGCTCCGGCGAAAGAGGAACCCCAGGGGCCACGCCAGCAGCCCGAAGATCAATCCCGCGTGCAATACCGTATTGTAGAGGCTGAACACCGCCTCACGGCTCCGGCGAAAGGCTGTGCGTCGGTTTCGAGGATCGAAAGCGTTTCATGCTCCGCACCAAGTCCCGCCTACCCGGCCAGGCTGCCGGCAGCCTGGAGGCTGTAGAGACGGCTGTACTCGCGTTGTCGGGCCACCAGTTCGGCATGGGTCCCCTCTTCCACGATCGTTCCCCTGGACAAGACGACGATACGCGTGGCGTTGGAGATGGTCGACAACCGGTGCGCTATCACCAGGCTCGTGCGGTTTTCCATGAGGCCGTCCAACGCATCCTGAACCAACCGCTCCGACTCCGAGTCAAGGGCCGAGGTGGCCTCATCGAGGATCAGGATGGGGGCATTCTTGAGCATCGCCCGGGCGATGGCGATGCGCTGCCGCTGTCCGCCGGAAAGTTTCAGGCCGAGCTCTCCAATGACCGTATCGTAGCCGTCCGGCAACTCCGTAATGAACTCGTGGGCGTTGGCGGCCGTGGCCGCCCTGATGATGTCGTCCATGCCCTTGGCCGGATCGCCATAGGAGATATTGTTCTTCACGCTGTCGTTGAAGAGAAAGGTGTGTTGCGTCACGATGCCGATCTGGCCGCGGAGTGAACCGAGGCTCAGCTTGCGGATGTCCACACCGTCTACGGTGATGCTGCCCGAGGTCACGTCGTAGAACCGCGGAACCAGGGCCGAGAGAGTCGTTTTGCCGGCGCCGCTCATACCCACGAGCGCTACCATCTCACCGCGCCGGATCTCCAGGTCGATGCCGGTCAACACCGGCTCCGCCCGGTAACCGAACCCGACGTTGCGGAACGCGATGCGGTCCGAAAAGGGTGCGGCGGAAACGGCATCCGGAGCATCCGTGATGTCCAGCGGCGCGTCCAGCACCTCGAAGATCCGTTCCCCTCCCGCGATGCCCTGATAGATCTCCGGAAACGTACGGGTCAGGTGCTTCAACGGCTCATAGGTGAGGTACATGGCGGTGAAGAAGGCAAAGAACTCGCCGGCGGTGCGTCCGCCGTCTATGACGGCGTTGCCACCGTACCACACCACGCCGGCGATCCCGAGACCGGCCAGCCATTCCATCGCCGCGGGCATGATCGCCCGGGCGCGACTCGCCTTCATGGTGTGGCGCAGGATTTCCCGGTTCTCCCGGTTGAACCGGTCCAGCTCATACCGCTCCATACCGAAAGCCTTGACGATGGAACTCCCCTGAAGGCTTTCCTGAAGGACCGTGGTCAGTGTGCCGGTGCTCACCTGGCTTCTCTTGGTCGCTCTCCTGACGCGGTTGGTCAGGCGCCGGATGGGAAGGACCGAGCCGGGAAACACCACGAAGGCGATGGCGGCCAGGAACCAGTCCATATAGAAGGCCACCACGGTCAACGCCACCATCGACGTGCTGTTGCGGGCCACCGAGGCGACCGAGGTGCTGAGCGCGGCCCGCACCAGCTCGACGTCGCTGGTGACCCTGGAAAGGAGCGTACCCGTAGGGTGCCGGTGGATGTAGGCCAGGGAATGCCATTGCAGCTTTTCACACATGGCCGAGCGCAGGTCGCGGATGACCCGCTGGCCGACGTATTCCATCAAGTACGCCTGGCCGAAGTGACCGGCGCCGCGGCAGACGAACAGGATCACGGCCATCAGGGTCACGTATACCAGCATCCCACGGTCCTTGTTCACGAACACCTGGTCCATCATGTCCCGGACCACGAACGGCAACATGGCGGAGGTGGCGCTGAACAGCAACATGCAGACCACCGCGCCGCAGAAGGAGGGCCATACGTAGGGTCTCAGGTATCGGAGCAAGCGCTGGTATATCTTCATCGCAACGTCCGGTTGTCCGTCCGCGCCAGGAGAGTCATGGCCATGTCCGCCACTCGACCGGGAGCCCCGGGGGGTCCCAACCGTTGTCGCACCGTCTCGAGTTTCCGGACCACCGCGGACCGGATCTCCGGTTGCAGCATGCGCCTGGTTTCGGCAAGGATCCGGTCCGACGTGACCTCGTCCTGGATCAATTCCGGGACCACCCGTTCGCCGGCGATGATGTTGACCATGCCGATGTGATCCACCCGGACCAGCAAGCGCCCGAGCCAATAGCTCAACGGCGACAAGCGATAGGCGATCACCATGGGTTTCTTCAACAGTCCCGCCTCCAGGGTCGCGGTTCCGGAGGCCACCCATACCAGATCCGCGGCCGCCAGCATGTTGTACGTGTCACCCTCTACGATGCGCACGGCGATGGGCGATCCCGCCACCGCCTGCTCCAGGTCGCTTCGGTCGATGGTGCTGGCGCGGATCAGCAGGAATTGCACGTCCCGTTCCCGGCTCAGGCCCCGTGCGGCTTCGAGCATGGGGCCGATGAGCGAGGCAACCTCCTTCTCCCGGCTTCCGGGCATCATCGCCACGGTGAGTTTCCCGGGGTCCAGCCCCGCCCCGCGAAGGCTCGTCTCCCGGTCCCGGTCGGGTTTCACGATGTCCACGAGCGGATGTCCGACGAAGGATACGGTGCCGACGCCGAAAGCCTTGTACAGGTCCGCCTCGAAGGGAAAGACCACCGCCATGGCGTCCACGCTCGACGCGATCTGCCGAATCCGGTAGTGGCGCCACGCCCATACCTGTGGGCTGATATAGTAGAGGACGGTGATGCCGTGGCGGCGCGCGATCCGCGCCAACCGCATGTTGAATTCCGGGAAGTCGATCAGGATGAGCAGGGCCGGTCTGGCCTCCAGCAGGAGCCGGCGCAACAGCCGGTAGGCCATCCAGATGTGACGGAGACTCCCGAACACCTCCGAGACGCCCACCCCCGCCACTCGCGCAATGTCGTGTACGACCCGCATGCCGGCTTGCCGGAGGTCGGCGCCGCCCATGCCGAAAAACTCCACCGACGGGTGCCGTTGCCGCAGCTTGCGCACCAACTCCGCCCCCCGGGCGTCTCCCGAGGCTTCTCCGGCCACCAGCATCACCCCCAGGGGCCGCCGGTTTCCGGAAGAAGGCGTCGTGTTGCCGGCCATTACCGTGGCCATTACAGCCGTTCGCTGATCGCCGATGCAATCTCGAGCGCGTGCAACCCGTCCTCACCGCTCACCACCGGGCTCTCGCGGTTGGCCACCGACTCCAGGAAGGATTCGATCTGGTCCCGGAGAGCGTCGCCGTCCTCGGCGGCGAGCACCTGTCCCTGAATGCCGGCCCAACCCCGGCTTCGATCTTCCATGCGGTAGACCTGTGCCGTCTTGGCGTCGTAATCCAGGGAAATGTAGGTATCCGGTTGAAAGAACCGAATCTTGCGCTCGCGTTTCATCGACACCCGGCTCGCGGTCACGTTGGCCACGCACCCGTCATCGAAACGTATGCGCGCGTTGGCGATGTCCGGCTTGTCCGTAAGCACGGCGACACCGGTGGCGTCGATGTCCGTCACCGGCGCGTGCACCAGGCTGGAGATCACGTCGATGTCGTGGATCATCAAATCGAGCACGACGTCGACATCCGTGCCCCGCTCCATGAAGGGGGCCAACCGGTGGCACTCGACGAATTTCGGCGCGGCGATGACCTTGCCGAGCTCGCGCACGACCGGGTTGAATCGCTCCAGGTGCCCGACCTGGAGGATACGGGCGTTCCGCCGGGCCAGTTCCACCAGTTTCCGTCCGTCGGGTACCGTGGACGTGATCGGCTTCTCCACCAGCACGTCGATTCCCGCAGCCAGAAAGTCCCGCGCGACCCGGTAGTGCTGTTGCGTCGGAACCGCGATGCTGACGCAACGGACCCTGTCCAGGAGGTCGCGGTAATCCGTGACCGCGGGCACCTGGTAGCGCGCGCCCGCCTCCCGTGCCCGTCCTTCGTCTATGTCGGCAACCGCCACGAGCCGGGCGGCCGGCGAGGCGGCATACTTGCCGGCATGAAGGTTCCCGGCATGGCCAACCCCGACCACTCCAACCGCGATGGGTTCCGGCTCTCTCATTCGGGTTCCGGTTCCACCGCCACCACGGCGATTTTCGCGTCATCCGCGGCGGCGAGCAGCTTTTCCCTGTCCAACAGGATCGAGCGCCGGCTCTCGACCGCCAGCACGCCTCCCCCCACCTGCTTCAGGACCTCGATGGTCCCGGGACCGACGGCGGGTACGTCGAAGCGCAGGTCCTGCTGCGGCTTGCTCATCTTCACCACCACCACGGAGCCGTCCACGCTCTCTCCCCCGCGACGAATGGCTGCGTCCGTACCTTCGATGGCCTCCACCGCCAGGATGACGCCCTCCTTCAATACCAGGGTTTGGCCGATTCCCATTCGACCCAGCCGCTTGACCATGGGGACGCCCAGCTCCACGTCCTTCCACTGTTCCGGACCGGGCCGGGTCCGCGTGAGCACTCCCGCCTCGGCCGGAATGATGCGCTCCAGGAACAGCGTCGACTCCAGGATACGAATCCCCTCGCGCTCGAGTTCGCCGGCCACGCCCCGCAACAACTGGTCATCGTCGCGACTCCTGATTCGGGCCAGGAGCGCCAAACCTCTGGGATCGGGCCGAAAGTTGGAAAACAGCCCTACTTTCCGGATGCCGCCTGCCATGACGGCGTTGCGGACCTCGGCCTTCCGGAAGGTCCGGATGATCTTTCCCAGTTGCCCTACCCGAATCCAGGTGACCTGCTCGACCAACTGTTCGATCTCTTCGGCGGTCTCCCCCCGATGCGCCACCGCAATCACGCGGACCCCGACCGCTCGCGCGTTCTGGGCGAATATCAGGGGAAATCGACCGCTGCCTGCGATCAGGCCGACCTTGTCGACCGGCGTTTCCTGTAGCTTGTCCAGTGTCCCGTCCAGTCCGTTCCCATGCCGTTTGCGATTCCTACCTGCAGATTCCTCGCTGGGAGCTCTCGACGAACTCGATCATCTGTTCCACCTCGAAAGTACGGGGGACTTCCCTGCAGACCCTTTGCACCGCGTCCTTCAGCCGCAACCTCGACTGGAACAGGATGCGGTAGGTCTGCCGGATGGCCTCGACGCGAGCCTTGTCGAACCCCTGCCGCCTGAGCCCCTCGAGGTTCAGTCCCCGCAGCCGCACGCGATCGCCGGTGGCGTGGCAGTAGGGCGGCACGTCCTTGGAGACCATGGACCCTGCGCCGACGATGGCGCCGCTGCCGATGGCGACGAACTGATGGACCCCCACCAGGGCTCCGATGATGACGCGGTCTCCGATCACCACGTGGCCGCCGAGCATGGCGCCGTTCGCCAGGATGCTGTCGTCTCCGATGTGGCAGTCGTGGGCGACATGGCTTTGCATCATCAGCAGGTTTCGCTGTCCGATCCGGGTGACCCTGCCGCCCCCGGCAGTCCCCGGATTGAGCGAGGCGAACTCGCGAATGGTATTGCCGTCGCCGATAATCAGTTGGCTGTCCTCTCCCTTGTACTTCAGGTCCTGGGGACTGGAGCCGACGGTGCTGAACTGGAAAATGACGTTATCCCTGCCGATGGTCGTGTTTCCCTCAATCACGACGTGGGACCTGATCCGGGTCCCCTTGCCGATCCTCGCCCCGGGACCGATGACGGAGTAAGGGCCTACCTCGACCCGGTCGTCGAGTTCCGCAGCCGGGTCCACGACCGCGGTGGGATGCTGCCGGACCATTCGCCTGAACCCCCGGCCGCTAGACGGGCATCTCCATTGCAGACAGCTCCGCTTCGGCCACCCGTCTCCCGTCCACCGAAGCGTGGGCCGTCAGGCGCCAGTAGTGCTTGCGCCGTCTCGAAACCTCCAAATCGATCCTGAGCTGATCGCCCGGCTCCACCGGCTGCTTGAACCGCGCCCGGTCGAGACCGGTCAGGACGAATACCTTGTCCGAGTCATGCTCGCTGCACCCTGCCAGGATCGCACCCACCTGGGCCATGGCCTCGCAGATCAATACGCCCGGCATGATGGGTTTGTCGGGGAAGTGGCCTTGAAAGAAGCTCTCGTTGGCGGTTACGTTCTTGATCCCCACGATACGCCGGTTCGGCTCGATCTCCACGATTCGGTCCACCAGGAGAAACGGATACCGGTGCGGGATCAGCTTGCGTATCTCGGTTACGTCCATCATGTCCCTACGAAACTCCCTTGTCTTCCCGCGATGCCCGCGCGCGGATGTTTCGCTCGATCTCGGAAACCCGCCGCCACAGTTCGGGCAGCCTGGGCAACAGCCGCATCACCCGGAGCCACTGCTTGTGAGGCTCGGCCGTGACCGCACCGGACAGCACCGAGCCGGGCGGAACCGACTGCAAGACGGTGCTCCCGGGTCCGATAACCGATCGCGGCCCAATCTCCAGGTGATCCTTGATGCCGGCCTGCCCGGAGATGACCACGTCGTCCCCCACGACGGTGCTGCCCGCGATACCCGTCTGGGCGACTATCAGACAACGTTCGCCCACGATCACGTTGTGCCCGATCTGGACGAGGTTATCGATCTTCGTCCCGGCGCCGATCCGGGTGCTTCCGATGGTGGCCCGGTCCACCGTCGTGTTCGCGCCGACCTCCACGTCGTCCGCGATCTCGACGATACCCGCCTGGGGCACCTTGAGCCGTTGCCGGCCGTGACCGGCATACCCGAACCCGTCGCTTCCGATCACAACACCCGCGTGGAGTATGACCCCGTCGCCGATCCGGCAGCGCTCTGCTACGGTCACGTTGGGATGGAGGACGCAACCCTTGCCCAGTTGCGCCCCCGCCGCGACGGCAACGCCGGGCATGAGCACCGTTCTCTCCCCGACCCTGGCGCTCCTGCCTACGTAACAATGCGGATACAGCGCGGCCTCCGCCCCGATGACCGCTGTCGGATCGACGACGGCCATGGGGCTGATGCCGGCCGGATGGGTCGTCGGGGGATTCAACAGCCCGTGGATCCGGGCAAAGGCGCGGCGAGGTTCGTCGACTCGAAGGAAGTTCAGAGTGGGCGGGGTCACCGACTCGTCGGCCACGATGACCGCGCTGGCCTTGCAGGAAGCCAAGTGTCGACGATACCGGGGGTGGGCGAGAAAGGCGATGTCTCCCGGACCCGCTTCCTCGATCGAAGCCACCCTCTCGATGATCACATCAGGGTCGCCGGTCACCCGTCCACCGACCAGTTCGGCGAGGTCCGCGAGGGATTTGCCTGAACTCGTCACCTGCTCTTGTCGACCGGCTTGTTCTCGAAACGCTCGTTGTAGAGCTTGATCACGTCATCGGTGATGTCGGTCCCTTTGTCGGTATAGAGCAGTTGGCTCCGCTCGAGGATCATCGTGAACTTGCCGGTCTTGCCCACCTCCCCGATGATCTTCTGGAGGTCCTTCAGGATCCCGTCGGTGATCTCGCGTTCCTTGAGGCCCAGCTCCTCCCGCACGTCCCTCATCTTGCGCTCGTAGTCGCGAACGCGTAGCTGGAACCGCCGTTGCGCTCTGGCCCGTTCGCTCTCCTTCATCAGGAGGGCCTGCTTGTCCAGGTCCCTTCGCTGCTCCTCGATGGCCTTCTTCTCCTTCAACAGCGCATCCTGTTTGTCCTTGAGGGCAGCCTGAAACGATTCACGGGCGCTCTCCCCGCGCTTCGATTGGCTCATGGCTTTCTGGAGGTTCACGAAGCCGACCTTGAGGTCCTGACCCCACGCCGGACTCGTCAGCGCCGCCAGCAGAACAACCAGTAAAACTCGAATCACCATAACCTCCCAGCCTACCTTCCATACCCGCTTTGTCAAAGGTCGCTCAACGAGCCGAAAGCGAATCCGAGAATCTCCTTGTCATCGGTCGGGTCGGCGTTCAGGGGAAACGCCCAACTCAATTTGATCGGACCGAGGGGCGATTGCCACTGCATCCCCAGGCCCAGCGACCGCTTGAGGTCCTCGATGCGGATGTTCTCGGACCGCCCGAAGGTCTGTCCCTGATCGAGGAAGACCGAGCCCCTGAAACCCCATTGGTCCAGGATCGGGAAGTGCACCTCCGCTTTCAGGATGAGCTGCTTGTTGCCCCCGACGGCCTCGGGATCATCACAGTCCGGGTCTTTGCGGGGACACTCCCGCGGACCCAGGGAGCGGTACTCGAAACCGCGCACCGAATTGATGCCGCCGGCAAAATAGCGCTCGAACAGCGGCAGTTCCTGGTCGGTCCAGGATGCCCCGTAGCCGATCCGTCCACCGAGCATCAAGGCAAATTTCTCGCCCCATTCGAAGTCCTTGAAAATGGGATAGTACCAGGCCAGCGAGGTATCGCTCCGCATGAAGCGGTTGTCTCCTCCCAGTCCGGCCAGCTTCACGGACGCCGTCGAGCGGGTGCCTTCGGTGGGTATGAAGAAGTGATTGCGGGTGTCGTACGACAACCTCGGGATGACGGCGCTGGTGAGGGATTTGCCCGGCTCGATGCTCGACGGAGCGTCATCGCCAACCTCCGTGATCCTGGCGCGGAACAACGTGTAGCCGATGCCTCCGTGCAGATGGTCCAGAATGGAGAAATCGGGTTCCGTGTCGAGCCCCTCTTCGCGATAACGATCGGCGCGACGTCCGACGAAGGGCAGGCGGATATATCGCATCGGCGCGCTGACGCGGGTGGCGAACCCGCTTCGCCGGCTGGTCCATGAGGTGTACTCGGCGGTGGTATGGAAGATATCGACACCGAGGTCCGCGCGGCTATCGAAGATACGAGGTTCCACCAAGCCGATAACGATATCCTGATCCGTCTCGCTGAGGAGCAGGTCGGCCGATACCTGCCTCCCGGTCCCGAACAGGTTCCGCTCTTCGAGGGACGTTTGAAAGGAGAACGCGCTTGCGGTGCTGTACCCGACGCCGATGCTGAACGTGCCGGTTGGAGCCTCCTCGACCTTGACCACCAGGTCCACCTGGTCCTTCTTCTCCGATTTTTCCGTGGACACGGTGACGTCCTTGAAGAAACCGGTCCGCAGCAGGGCGTTTCGACTCTCCCGCACCTTCGCAGAGGAGAACCGCCCCTTCTCCGCCACCTCCAGTTCGCGACGAATCACCTTGTCCCTCGTCTTGAGGTTCCCCGCGATCTTTATCTGATCGAAAGAGACCGGCGGCCCGCGCTTGATCCGGTACGTCACGTCCACGAGGCGGCCCTGGGGATTGAACTCCGTAATCGGAGAGACCTCGACGAACGCATAGCCGCGGTCAGCGTACCGTTCCTGAAGGGCCGACACATCGTCGAGCAGCCGGCTCCTGCGGAAGATCTGTCCCGAGGTCAGGGTAACGTCGTCCAGCAGGCGCGTCGGGGTGCTGCCGAGGTCTCCGTCGAGCTTCACCGCGCCGACCCGATAACGTTCACCCTCCTGAACACGGACCACGACCTCCAGCCCCTGACCCCGGGTCAGGATGATGGGTTCGTCGATCTTGTGGTCGACGAACCCGTGGTCATAGTAGAAGGAGGACAAGAGCGCGGTATCGTTGGTGAGGACGTCCGGGTCCAGGAGACCGCGGCTGGTGAACGGGAGGATCCATTCCTCCTTCGTGTTCATGAGGCCCTTGAGCTCGTCGTCGGAGAATGCGCTGTTCCCGTCAAAGGTAATCTTCTTGATCCGCAGCGTTTTGCCTTCGACGACGGTCAGCGTGACGATGGTCTGGTTGTTCTCTTCCGGCGTCAGCGCATAGTCGACGCGCGTGTTGACGTGCCCCGCCTCACTGTAGAGCCTCAGGACTCTTTGCAGCCCCTCCTGGAGCCGACCCCCGTCCAGGGCCGTTCGCGGCCTGATCCCGAGGGCCGCGTCGATGTCCTCCGTCGCTACCTTGTCGTTGCCCAGTATCTCCACCTGCTTCACATAGGGCCGTTCCTCGACCGTATAGGTCAGGATACCCTCGGCGGAGAAGTCCGCGCTCACGTCGTCGAAGAAACCCATCCGGTAGATGGCCTTGACGTCGCGGTCCACGACCTCCGGATCGAAGGGCCGGCCTTGCTGGGCCTGGATGCTCAACCGGATGGCGTCCTCTTCAACCCTCAGGTTGCCTTGCACGCGGACTTCGTGAACGACGGATGCGCCGGAGGCGACACCGTTCCATGCCACGAGACAACACATGGCGGCCGCAAGCGCCGTCGCAATTCTACTGCTGGTGATCCACACTGGCGAATACCCGGAAACGACCTGGATTTGTTCGTTTTCTGCTAACAAGTTCGTGCCCCGTTGTAAAGCGTGCAAGTGGGCCGGCGCCGCGGGCCGGGAAACGCCGTCAGAGCGCAACCGGTGCAAGCCGGCCGTCATGAAGCTCCATTTGCCGGTTCATGCGGCGGGCCAACTGACGGTTGTGAGTCGTCACGATCAGGCCCAGACCGCGCTTCTCGTTGAGTCCGCACAGGAGATCCTCGATCTCGCCCGCGGTGGCGGGATCGAGGTTGCCCGTGGGCTCGTCCGCGAGCATGACCCGCGGTTCCAGGATCAACGAACGCGCAATCGCCACCCGTTGCTGTTCGCCGCCGGACAACTCGCCCGGCCGGTGCGTCAAGCGTTCCTCGAGGCCGACGGTCTCGAGCAGCTCGCGCGCGGCTTCTCGTGCCCCGGCGCGATCCCGGCGGGCGATGAGGGCGGGCATCATGACGTTCTCGAGTGCGCTGAAGTCCGGCAGCAGGTGATGGAACTGGAAGACGAAGCCGACGGTCCGATTGCGCAACCGTGAAACTTCCTCATCGCTCCAAAGGGTTACATCACGTCCCTCATAGTGCAGCGTGCCCTGGTCGGGGCGTTCGAGGGTGCCGATGATGTACAACAGGGTGCTTTTGCCGACGCCCGACTCGCCGATGATGGCGAGCCGTTCACCCTGGCGCAAGGACAGGTCGAGTTCCGTGAGCACCTCCACCCGCCTGCCGCCGCCGGTAAAGGATTTCGCAAGTCCTCTTGCTTCGATCAGGAAAGACACCGGTCCGCTACTCGTATCGAATGACGTCCACGGGATGCAACCTGGCCGCCTGCCGTGCGGGATAGAGGCTGGCCAGACAGCAGATGGCCAGGGAAGCCAACGCCACCAGAGTGAAATACAGGGGGGAGATGCTCACCGGGACGGTCGAAACGGGAAAGACGTCCTCGGGCAACTCGATGAACTGATAACGCTGAAGCAACAAGGCAAGCACATAGCCAAGGAGCACCCCGCACAGTGTTCCGACGGCGCCGATGATCCAGCCCTTCAAGAGGAAGATCAGCCGAATGCTGCCGCGGGACGCGCCCATGGAGCGCAGGACAGCGATGTCCTTGCGCTTTTCCATGACCACCATGATCAGGGTCGAGATGATATTGAACGCCGCGATCAGCACCATCAGCAACAACACCAGGAAATACACGGTCTTCTCCAGCCGCAACGCCGCAAAGAGGTTCGGCCACAGACGGGTCCAATCCTCCACCAGATACCTCTGCCCCACTGCGCCCTGAATCTCCTCGGCAATAACCGGCGCCTCCGCCACCTCGTCAACGGTGATCTCGATGCTGGTGGCGACCTTGCCGGACCCGAAGAACCCCTGCGCATCCGGAAGGTTCAGAAAGACCAGGCCGCTGTCATACTCGCGCATGCCCGAATCGAAGATGCCGGCAATGGCAAACCGCCTGATCCGTGGAACGATTCCCACCGCGGTGGGGCTCCCGATGGGTGAGACCGCCTGGAGCGCGTCGCCCTTGCCCACCTGAAGCTGGCTCGCGAGCCGGTCGCCGACGATGATCCCGGGGAGGAGCAAATTGCGGCCGTCCACCACCACCGGTGTGCGCGCCTTCAGATCGCTCAGGCTTCCCTGTTGCAGGAATGGTTCGAGGTCCGTCGGGGCCCGGTCCGGGTCGATGCCGCGCACCACCGCGCCGGAAACCCGAGGCCCCGAGGTCAGGATGATCTGGCCGGTGAGTGCCGGCGCGGCCGCGGTCACGTCGTCCCGTTTCTCCAGCCGCCCGGCAAGTTCGTCGTATCCGGTGAGGTAGCTCGCCGGCTTGACCAGTACGATGTGCGCATTCAAGCTGAGCAGGCGGTCCCGAAACACTTCCTCGAATCCGGTCATCACCGAGATGGCCACGTTGAGGGTGACCACCGCGATCATGACCCCCAGGATGGAGATCAGGGTGAGCAGGGAAATGAACCGTTCTCTGCGTCGAGCCCGGAGATAACGCAACCCTACGAACAACTCGTATCGCATTGTCAGGAACGCAGGAGCGGAAACAGGATCACGTCCCGAATCGAGGGTGAGTCGGTCAGCAGCATCACCAGCCGGTCGATCCCGATACCCTCTCCCGCGGCCGGAGGCATGGCGTACTCCAGCGCACGCAGGTAATCCTCATCCACCTCGCAGGCGGTATCGTCCCCGGCGCGCCGGGCCGCGGCCTGCTCCTCGAACCGCTTGCGTTGGTCGAGTGGATCGTTCAACTCGGAAAATGCGTTGGCCAGTTCCCTCCCGCCGATGAAGAGCTCGAAACGATCGACCAAATTAGGGAACGAGTCGTTCCGGCGCGCCAGGGGCGACACTTCGAGAGGGTAGCCCACCACGAACGTGGGCTGGATCAACCGCGGCTCCACCAAGTGCTCGAACAGCTCCACCAGCAGCTTGCCGCGTCCGAGACCCGGATCGAGCTTGAGGGAATACCGGTCGGCGAGCTTCCGCAGAGCCTCCGGCGTCGCCAGGTCCGCTTCCTTCACGCCGGCGTATCGGGCCACGCCCTCGGTCAGGGAAAGCCGCTCCCAGGGCCTTTCCAGGTCTACCTCCTGTTCGCCGCAAGGAATGCGCAGGCTCCCGTGGACCTGTTCCGCGAGCATCACGAACAGTTCTTCGGTAAGCTCCATCAGGTCCCGGTAGTCGGCGTAGGCCTGGTAGAACTCGAGCATGGTGAACTCAGGATTGTGGCGGGTGGAAAGACCCTCGTTACGGAAGTTGCGGTTCAGCTCGAACACGCGATCGAAGCCGCCCACCAGCAGGCGTTTGAGGAACAACTCCGGGGCCACTCGCAGATAGAGTTCCAGGTCCAAGGCGTTGTGGTGCGTCACGAAGGGTTTTGCCGCGGCGCCGCCGGCCATGGGCTGCATCATCGGGGTCTCGACTTCCAGAAAACCCCGTTGCTGCAAGAAGTCGCGCACCAACCCGATGATCCGTGACCGGTTCCGGAACACCTCGCGAACCTCGGGATTGACCATCAGGTCCACGTAACGCTGCCGGTAGCGCGTTTCCACGTCCTTCAGGCCGTGCCACTTCTCGGGCAAGGGCCGGATGCACTTGCTCAGCAACCTGACTTCCCCGGCTTCGATGGTAAGCTCGTTGGTGCGGGTCCGAAACAGGCGGCCCCGCACGCCCGCGATGTCGCCCAGGTCCAGCGAACGGACCCGCCCATAGGCCTCCTCCCCCAGCCTGTCCTTGCGCGCGTGGACCTGCAACCTCCCGGTCCCGTCCTGGAGCTCGAAGAACGCCGCCTTGCCGTGCGGGCGAAGCGCCCGTATACGGCCCCCTACCGAAAACTCTTCCGATAACGCTTCCAACTCCGGTTGGGCAAGATCTCCGTGGCGGTCACGGATGGCTCGGGCGGTATGGCTGGGACGGAAGTCGTTGGGATACACCGGGACGCCCTGTGCGTCGAGTTTCGCCATCTTCTGGCGGCGCACCGTCATCTGCTCGTTGACTTCGTCCATGCAATGAAGGCCCTGGCGTCCTGAACCGGACTGGCGGGTCACAGCATGCCAAGCTGCAGCTTGGCCGCATCCGACATGCGACCGGGATCCCAGGGCGGCTCCCAGACGATCTCCACGTGCACATCCGTGACGCCGTCCACCGCCCTCACCTTCTCTTCCACTTCCATGGGCAGCGACTGTGCGGCGGGGCAGTTGGGCGCGGTCAGGGTCATGGTGATGGTCACGTTGCCAAGGGGGTCCACCTCCACACCGTAGATCAACCCCATCTCATGGATGTTCACCGGGACCTCCGGGTCGTAGCAGGTCTGCAACGCTTGAATCGTTCGCTCTTCGATGTCTTTCTGGTCCGCAACGGTTTCCATGACCTGTCTCCCCGCTACTCGGTGCTGACCGCCCGGTCCTCGCCGTCCAGAGCCGCGCGCAACGTGTGCCACGCCAGCGTAGCGCACTTCACGCGCGCGGGATAGTCCCGGACGCCCGCGAAGGCCTCCAGCTTGCCCATGTCGGGGGGACAGGATTCCGTGCCGTCGCCGGCCGCCACCATCCGATGAAATCGCTCGAAGAGGCCCACGGCGTCCTCGCGTGTCCGCTGCTTCAGGCTTTCGGTCATGACCGACGCGGAGGCGATGGAAATGGCGCAACCCGTGCCCTCGAACCGGATGTCCTTCACTTGGCCGTCTTCCACGTGCAGACGGACCGTGACCTTGTCGCCGCAGAGGGGGTTGACTCCCCTGGCTTGTCGATTGGCCTCCGCCAGCGGGCCGAAATTGCGCGGCCGGCGGTTGTGGTCCAGGATCAACTCTTGATACAGGTCCCTGAGGTCAGACACCGGCGAACAGCCTCCTTGCCTTTTCCAGACCCTCGGCGAGCACATCGACCTCCGCCTCGGTGTTGTAACACGCGAAGGAGGCGCGGACCGTGGCCGGCACCCCGAACCGGTCCATGACCGGCATGGCGCAGTGATGCCCGGTTCTCACCGCGATTCCTTCCTGGTCGAGGATGGTGCCGATGTCATGGGCGTGGACGTCGCCCAGAACGAACGACACCAGAGACGCCCGGCGCTCCGGCGTCCCCACCAGCCGCACGCCGGGAACCTGCGTGAGCCGCTCCACCGCATAGGCCAGCACCTGGTCCTCATGGTTCGCCACCGCCTCCAGTCCCAGGCCGGTGAGATATTCCACCGCCGCCCCGAGGCCGATGACGCCGGCGATGTTGGGGGTCCCGGCTTCGAACTTGTAGGGCAGCACGTTGTATTCCGTCTCTTCGAAGCTGACCGAGAGGATCATGTCTCCGCCGCCCTGATAGGGTGGCATGTCCTCGAGCAGAGCGGCCTTTCCGTAGAGCACTCCCACGCCGGTGGGACCGTAGAGCTTGTGGCTGGAGAAGGCGTAGAAGTCGCAGTCGAGGTCCTGGACGTCCACGCCGGCGTGGGGCGCCCCCTGGGCTCCGTCGATGAGCACCGGAGCGCCGACCCGGTGGGCATCCGCGATCATCCCCTTGATGGGGTTCACGGTGCCCAGCGCGTTGGAGACATGGGGCAGAGCCACCATGCGAGTCCTTGGACCCAGCAGCCGGTGGTACGCCTCCATCACGATATCGCCGCCGTCGTCTACCGGGATCACCCGCAGCTTCGCCCCCTTTTCCCTGCAGATGAACTGCCAGGGGACGATGTTGGAATGGTGTTCCATGGCTGAAATGACGACCTCGTCGCCGGCCTGCAGATGTGCGCCCCCGTAGGACCGGGCCACGAGGTTGATGGCCTCGGTGGCGCCGCGCGCGAAGACGACCTCGCGATCGTCCGCGGCGTGGATCAATCTCCTGACCGCGGTCCTGGCGCCCTCATAGGCACGTGTGGCGGTCTCGCTCAGCCGATGGACGCCGCGATGGATATTGGAGTTCTCCGTCTCGTAGTACTGCACGATGCGCTGAATCACCGCCCGCGGCTTTTGGGCCGTCGCCGCGTTGTCGAGGTAGACCAGCGGTTTGCCGTGAACGGTCTGCTCGAGAACGGGGAAGTCCTTGCGCACCCGCGCCACGTCGAAGGAACCGTTTGGATTGTGCCACGATGAGATCTTCACGGATCGCATGTTCATTCCTGCGTGGTCGGGCGCGGACGGGTTCGAAACCCGACCCTACAGCCCTTGCGATACGTCCAGTTCGGAGAATACCTGGGCCGTCAAAGCGTTCTTCAGGTCCTCGATATCGATGCCGTCGAGCACCTCGCCGGCGAACCCGTGGACCAGCAGCTTCCTGGCCAGCGCCTTGTTCAGTCCCCGCGAGCGCAGGTAGAAGAGCTCGTCCTCTTCCAGTTGTCCGATGGTGGTGCCGTGGGAGCAGCGAACGTCGTCGGCCAGGATCTCCAACTGGGGCTTGCTGTCGATCTCCGCCTCCGGCGACAGCATCAGGTTCTTGTTGGACTGTTGGGCGTCGGTCTTTTGGGCTTCCTTGCGCACCACGACCTTGCCGTTGAACACGGCCCTCGCCCGCCCGCCCAGCACCCCCTTGTACAGCTCCCGGCTGCTGCCGTGGGGCTTGGCGTGCTCAATGGCCGTGCGGTTGTCCACGTGCTGGGCGCCCCCCGCCACGTAGAGGCCCTGGAGCAGGCAGTCGGCACCCTCGCCGTCGAGCAGCACGTTGATCTCGACCCTTGTCATGGCGCCGCCCGACGTCACCGCATGGGACCGATAGCGGCTGTTGCGCGCCTGGCGCACCTGCACCGTGCCGATATGGAACGTCCCCGCGCCCTCCCGCAGCAGCCGGTAGTGATCCAGCGCGGCGTTCTCCTCCAACACGATCTCGGTCACGGCATTGGTACAGTAGACGTCGTCGGCCGTCCCCGCGTATGCCTCCACCAGCGTGAGCCGGCTGTTGGCTCCCACCACCACCAGGTTCCGAGGGTGCACGATGCGGTTCGACGCCTGCCCGGGAACGGCGAGGAAAACCAGGTGGACGGGCCGGTCCAGGGTCCGGTCCGGACCCAGACGAACGGCGCCGCCGTCTTCCATAAAGGCGGTGTTGAGGGCTCGGAGGGCGTGGGTGTCGTAGCCGGCGTGACGTCCCAGATGCGCTTCCACCCAGGACACCCGGCCCTCCACGGCATCGGCCAGACGCCCGACGAAAACGCCATCGCCGCTCGCCGCCGGGCCGCCGGTATCGCCGCCGGCCCATGGGAACACCAGCTCGTGGCGCTCCCAACCGCCGGACCCGAACGGATCCCGGCCCCGCGCCGGACCCGGGGCCTCCGTGGCGCGCAGGTGCGCCTTTCGCAGCGCCTCCAGGCTCGTGTACTTCCATTCCTCGTCCCGGGTCGACGGGAAGCCCAGGGAGCAAAAGCATTCCATGGCGCGGCGGCGCAGGTCTCCGACCCAGGCGCCCCCGTTACGCGAGGCCCGTGCGCTGAGCCTCTCGAAATCCTCGAGGTAGCCCTGCTGCTCCGCCGAGGTCTCGGTCATGCTCCCGGCCTCCGACCGGCCTCCCCGGCCGATTCCTCGACCCAGGAGTAGCCGGTATTCTCAAGCTCCTGAGCGAGCTCCTTGCCACCGGACTTCACCAAGCGTCCGTTGTGGATGACGTGGACCCGGTCGGGCACCACGTAGTTCAACAGACGCTGGTAGTGGGTCACCAGGACAATGGCCCGCTCGGGGCTCCGGAAGAGGTTGATGCCGCGGGCGACCACCTTGAGGGCGTCGATGTCCAGGCCGGAATCGGTCTCGTCCAGGACCGCCAGGGTGGGTTCCAGCATGGTCATCTGGAAGATCTCGGCGCGTTTCTTCTCCCCACCCGAGAAACCGGCGTTCACCGGGCGGCGCAGCAGGTCCTCGCCCATCTCCACCGCCTTCATCCTCTCCTTGGCCAGAGCCATGAAATCCACCGCGTCCAGTTCCTCCTCGCCGCGGTGGCCGCGCGCCGCGTTGACCGCGGCCCGCAGGAAATAGAGGCTGTTCAGGCCGGGGATCTCCACCGGATACTGAAAGCCGAGAAAGACCCCTTCCACCGCCCGCAGTTCCGGCGCCATGCCGAGCAGGTCGTTTCCCTTGTAGAGGACTTCGCCGGCAGTCACTTCGTAGGTGTCGCGTCCGGCCAGCACCTGGGCCAGGGTGCTCTTGCCCGAGCCGTTGGGTCCCATGATGGCGTGGACCTCGCCCGCGGCCACCGTCAGGTCGATGCCCCGGAGGATCTCCTTGCCGTCCACGCGCGCATGCAGGTTTCGAACTTCCAGCATTCCTCGTACCCGCTCCTCAGCCGACGCTGCCCTCGAGGCTCACGTCCAGGAGCCGTTGAGCTTCGACGGCGAACTCCATGGGCAGCTCGCGGAAGACTTCGCGGCAAAAGCCGTTGACGATCATTCCCACGGCGTCCTCTTCCCTGATGCCGCGCTGCCGGCAATAGAAGATTTGATCCTCGCCGATCTTCGAGGTGGAGGCCTCGTGCTCGACATGGGCCGAGTTGTTCTTCACCTCCAGATAGGGAAACGTGTGGGCGCCGCACTGGCTGCCCATCAACAGCGAATCGCACTGGGAGTAGTTGCGGGCGTTGGCCGCGCCCTTGAGCACCTTCACCAGACCGCGATAGCTGTTCTGGCCGTGGCCCGCGGAAATGCCCTTGGAGATGATGGTGCTGCGGGTGTTCTTGCCCGCGTGGATCATCTTGGTTCCGGTATCCGCCTGCTGGCGGTTATTGGTGACGGCCACGGAATAGAACTCGCCCACCGAGCCGTCCCCTTGCAGGATGCAGCTCGGATACTTCCAGGTGATGGCGGACCCGGTCTCCACCTGGGTCCACGAGATCCTGGAGTTCCGCCCCGCGCATTTGCCCCGCTTGGTGACGAAGTTGTAGATCCCGCCCTTGCCGTCCTTGTCGCCGGGATACCAGTTCTGCACCGTGGAGTACTTGATTTGCGCGTCCTCCAGCGCCACCAACTCCACCACCGCGGCGTGGAGCTGGTTCTCGTCGCGCATGGGCGCCGTGCATCCCTCCAGATAGCTGACGTGGCTGCCGGCGTCGGCGACGATCAGCGTGCGCTCGAACTGGCCGGTCTGGGCCGCATTGATGCGGAAATAGGTGGACAGCTCCATCGGACAGCGTACGCCCCTGGGGATGTAGCAGAACGACCCGTCGCTGAAGACCGCTGAGTTGAGCGACGCGAAGAAGTTGTCGCTGTAGGGCACCACCGAGCCCAGGTACTGCCGCACCAGTTCCGGATGCTCCCGCACCGCCTCGGAGAAGGAACAGAAGATGATGCCGAGTTCCGCCAGCTTGTCCTTGAAGGTCGTCGCCACCGATACGCTGTCGAATACCGCGTCCACCGCCACGCCGGCCAGCGCCTCGCGCTCGTGCAGCGGTATCCCCAGCTTCTCGTAGGTGGCCAGCAGTTCCGGGTCCACGTCCTCCAGGCTCTTGGGAGCGTCTTTCTGCGCCTTGGGCGCCGAGTAGTAGATGATGTTCTGGTAGTCGATGGCCGGATAGCGCACGTTCGCCCATTTGGGCTCGGCCTCGGACTTTTCGAGTCTCGTCCAGTAGCGATAGGCCTTCAGCCGCCAGTCCAGCAGCCACTGCGGCTCGCCCTTCTTCTCGGAGATCAGCCGGACCACCTCTTCGCTCAGGCCGGGAGGTACGTGGTCCGCCTCGATATCGGTGACGAAGCCGTACTTGTACTCGCTGCCGACCAGCTCGTTGTCCAGTTCCATGGTTCACCGTTCCTTCACGCGCGCCGAAAACGGACTCCAGGAGTCCGCCTTCAAGCCACGAAAACTCAACTGTGCATGCCGTTCAACCGACCCTTGAGACCTTCCCGGTCGGCGATGCTGCCGATGGAGATTCCCGCCAGGTACTCCGCAAGCAGCCCTTGCGCCCTCTCCCATACCGAAATCTGCGTGCACACGGAGTCGTAGGGACAGCAGTGGTGATCCTTTTCCAGGCATTCCATCAGGCTCAGAGGTTTCTCCACGGCCTCGTATACTTCCTTGAGGCTGATGGACTCGGGATGCCTCGCCAGGCTGAAGCCGCCCTTGCGACCCAGGTGAGATTCCACCAGCCCCGCGGCCGCCAGATCTTTCATGATCTTCGACATGTAATGTGTCGGAATGTCCTGTCGCCGGGCGATCTCCTTGCTGCCGACGGTCCACCGGTGCGGCTGGGCCGCCAGATACGATAGTGCCCGTACGGCATAGTCGACTTTCCTGCCGATGTTCATCAGCGAACTTCGGTCAGCCGCGGCCCGGACGGTATTCCCAGCAAATGCCTGCATGCCGGATCTCCCAATGGCCTGTACTCTACTCGTTGCGCCAGTCTCGACCCATCCAGTTAGATAAAATATAGACCTAATGCATCCACATTGTCAAACCGCCGACAACGCCGGAAACCGGCGTCTTGAAGGACCCGAAACCACTGTGCTACCAAGCCCGGATGGCCATTCTCAAGGTAGCGCGTCTCGGCAATCCGGTTCTGCGCACACCCGCACGGGAAGTCCCCGCGGCCGAGGTCAACCAGCCGGATTTCCAACGCTTTATTGACGACATGGTGACGACCATGCGCGAGTACCAGGGGGTGGGCCTTGCCGCGGTGCAGGTTCACGAACCCAGGCAGTTAGCCGTGTTGGAGGTCGCCGACAACGCCCGTTATCCGGGAAAAGCAGCCGTCCCCCTTTCCGTGCTCGTCAACCCCGCCATCGTCCCCCTCGACGACAAGACCGAGGAAGACTGGGAGGGATGCCTGAGCATCCCCGAGATCCGCGGCAGGGTGCCCCGCTACAAGAACCTGCGCGTGACCGCACTGGACCGCGAGGGCAAGGAACTGGAGTTCGTCGCCTCAGGATTCCACGCCCGCGTCATTCAACACGAGGTCGATCACCTGCGCGGCCACGTATACCTGGACCGCATGCCCGACCTCTCGACCCTGACCTACCTGACCGAGCTTTCACGCTACTGGACGGACCGATAGGCAGGGGCGACCGGCCGGTCGCCCCTGAACGCGTATCAATCCCCTGCCTTGCCCTTGATCGGAATGTCCAGGGTACGGATGTACAAATCCGAAAGTTGATGCGCATCCACGGCCGTAGGAGCCTCCGTCAGCATGCACACGGCCCGCTGACTCTTGGGAAACGCGATGACCTCCCGGATGGCGGGCGAATCGCTCAAGAGCATGGCCAGCCGGTCGACGCCGAAGGCAATGCCGCCGTGCGGCGGCGCGCCCAGGTCCAGCGCCTCCAGGAGAAAGCCGAACTGCTCCTCCACCGTCTCCGGCTTCACGTCGAGCAGCGAAAGCACTTCCCGCTGCAACTCCGGCGAATGGATTCGGATGCTGCCGCCGCCCAACTCCATGCCGTTCAGCACCAGGTCGTAGGCCCGGGACCGCACCCGACCGGGATCCTCCTTGAGGAACGGCAAGTCCTCCTCCCGGGGCGCGGTGAACGGGTGATGCACTGCGGTGTAGCGGCCTTCCGCTTCCTTCCATTCCACCAGCGGGAAGTCGAGGATCCAGGAGAAGGCGTGGAGACCCTCCTTCACCAGCTCGAGCCTTCTGCCCATCTCCAGCCGCAGGTTGGCCAAACCTTCGTTGACGATGCGCGAGTCGTCGGCCAGCATGAAGATCACGTCGCCGGGCCGCGCCTGCGTGAGCGTCCCGAGAGCCTCCTTTTCGCTCTCGCTCAGGAACTTCGTCAACGGCGACTGCCATTCGCCCTCCAACACCTTGATCCAGGCCAGACCCTTGGCGCCGTAGCGGCCCACCAGCCCGGTCAGATCGTCGATCTCCTTGCGCGACAGGCCGGCGGCCCACGGAACCCGCAGACCCTTGACGATGCCTCCGGCCGCCAGTGCCCGGCTGAAGATGGCCACGTCGGAGTCCCGGAACGGGTCCGAAAGCTCCACCAGCTCCAGGCCGAAGCGGAGGTCCGGCTTGTCGGTTCCGTAACGCGACATGGCTTCTTCCCAGGTCAGACGGGGAAAGGGCGTCTCCAGCTCGACCCCCCGGACCTCCTTGAATACACGGGCCATCATGCCCTCGACCATGGCGAAGATGTCCTCGGGCCGCACGAACGACATCTCGATGTCGAGCTGGGTGAACTCGGGCTGCCGGTCCATCCGAAGATCTTCATCCCGAAAGCAGCGCACCACCTGAAAGTACCGATCCACCCCTCCCACCATGAGGATCTGCTTGAAGAGCTGGGGCGATTGCGGCAAGGCATAGAACTTTCCGGGGTGCATCCTGCTGGGGACCAGGTAGTCGCGGGCGCCCTCCGGCGTGCTCTTGGTGAGGATGGGGGTTTCGACCTCCGTGAACGACAGGCCGTCCAGGTGGTTGCGAATCGTCGTCAGCATGCGATGGCGGACCTCCAGCGGGCGCAGGCTGCGAGGCCGCCTCAGGTCGAGGTAGCGGTACCGGAAACGGCTGGTCTCGGTTGGTTCGACTTCGTCATCGACGGGGAACGGCGGCACCCGCGAGGGATTGAGCACCCGCAGCTCCTGCGCCATTAGCTCCACCGCGCCGGTAGCGATATTCGGGTTGACCGTTTCTTCGGAACGCCGGACCAGGGAGCCGCGCACCGCCAGCACGTCCTCGGAGCGGACCCGTTTGGCCTTCTCGTGGGCCTCCGGCGTCACCTCGGGGTTCACCACGACCTGGACGATGCCGGTGCGGTCACGGAGGTCGATGAAGAGGAGGCCGCCGTGGTCCCTCAAGGCCCGGGTCCAACCCATCAGGGTGAGCTCATGGCCCACGTCCTCCTCGCGCGGCTCGCCGCAGCGGCAACTCCGCTGCCAGTCGCCCATCAGATCCACGTCGCGCTTGTTCACGTGATTTGCCCGGAAGCCTGCGGTTGGCGAGGCGGGCCGAACGGTTCGACCAGACTTTCATCGACGTTCGCGAAATCCACCTCGGTCTGTTCCTTTCTCGCCATATCACGCACGAGGGCCTTGCCCTTCGTCATCTCGTCGGGGCCCACGATGAGCACCACCCGCGCGCCCAGCTTGCCGGCACGTCTCATCTGACTCTTGAGGCTCTTGCCCTCGCCTTCCAGGTCCACCCGCAGGCCCTGCCGGCGCAAGCGATGAGCCAGAGAAAACGTCCACCGTTGCGCTTCCTCCCCCATCCAGGCCAGATACAGCAGCGGCGCGACGGGTTCACCGGCGTCGCCCTCCGAAAGCAGCAACGCCAGGCGCTCCACCCCCAGCGCAAAGCCGACGCCGGCTACCGGCGGCCCCCCCAGCGACTGCGCCAGACCGTCATAGCGTCCCCCCGCAGCCACGGTATTCTGGCTTCCCAGGCCCGCGCCGGCCTTCCACTCGAACGTGGTCCGGCAATAGTAGTCCAGTCCGCGCACCAGGCGGTGGTTGAGCAGCGGCTCCGGGCGGAGGTCCTTCAGCAGGTCCAGCACGGTCTCGAAATGAAGCCGGCAGTCCGCGCACAGATGGGACAGAATCGAAGGGGCCGCGGTCACGACCCCGGCGCAGGACTCACGCTTGCAATCCAGCACCCGGAGGGGATTGTTTTCCAGCCGCCGGTCGCAGTCGGCGCACAGTTCGCCTCTGCGCCCTTCCAGAAACGCCACCAGCACCGCGCGGTACCCGGGCCGGCAATCGGCGCAGCCGATGGAGTTCACTTCCAGGACGGTCTGCGGGAGGTCCAACTCCTCCCACAGATCGCGCAACAACAGCAGCAGCTCGGCGTCGATGAAGGGATCGGTGCGCCCGAAGACCTCGGCGCCGATCTGGTGGAACTGGCGCAGTCTACCCTTCTGGGGCCGCTCCCGGCGGAACATGGGTCCCAGGTAGTAGAGCTTCCGGACCGGTTCCACCTGGTGAAGCTTCCCCTCGCCGTACGCGCGCACCACGCCCGCCGTGCCCTCCGGCCTCAGGCTCAGCAGCGTGGCCTTCGCGTCCCGGTCGGCGAAGGTGTACATCTCCTTTTCGATGACGTCGGTGGACTCTCCCAGCGAACGGGAGAAAAGCTCCGACTTCTCCAGCACCGGAATTCGAATCTCCTTGAAGTTATAGCCGGCAAATACCCGTTTCGCCGCGCTTTCGATTCTCTGCCAAGTCTCGACCTCGCCGGGCAGAACGTCGGAGAAACCCTTGATGCGAGTCAGTTTCATAAGCGCCCCCGAACGGGCGCCCGCGCCGGAATCATGATTGTCATAAGGGAATCGGTGACCGTTGACAGGAGGATTTGCACGCACCCACGACTGGGTACTGTCAACGACAGGAGCTAACAGAGGCGTACCGGAAAGTCAACAAAGCCCCTTTCAACCGCCTGGATCAACGGGAAGGCTGCCTCGATCGCTTCGGTCAAAGCACCGCCTCACGTTTCTTGAGTGTCGGCAGGGCCTTGATGCGGTTACCGGCTTTCTCCTCGGCAAGCCGCAACTCGTAGAGCTTCTGCAGATTCAGCCAGAACTCTGCACTGGTTCCGAAAAAATGAGCCAACCTCAGGGCCGTATCGCCGGTGATCGCACGTCGCCCGTTCAGGATTTCCGTGATTCTGTTGGTCGGAACCTCAATCTGCCGTGCCAGTGACGTGGCGCTCATGTCGAGTTCTTTCAACTCCTCTGCAAGGTGTTCCCCCGGATGGATTGTCAGTATGGTCATGGCTGTTCTCCTATCCCCGGCAGAGCCGGAACCACGGATGGCGTCCTTGGACTTCGCCGGCGCTACGCTCAGGACGAACGTTGTAATTTCTGTCATCTTGCACGGGGCTTGACGAACGAGGAACTAGTGGTAGTCGATGATCTCCACGTTCGTTGGCCCTAAATGCTCCTGCTGCCACTCAAAGCAGATCCGCCATTGATCATTGACGCGGATGCTGTACTGGCCCTTTCGATCCCCTCTCAAGGCTTCGAAATGGTTTCCCGGCAATGCGGCTATGTCCTTGAGTGAAGAGGCCGCCTCCAGTCGGTCGAGCTTTAGCCGGGCGGGGCGTTCGATGCCCGAGAAGGCCCTGACCCGTTTTCCGGCTGCGAAATCTCTGGTCCGTTTGTCGCGATAACTGACGACCATGGCCGACCGTACCGAAATTACACGTTACGTCATGGATAATTCCAATCCTACCCGAAGGAAAGGAGAATGCAAAGAAGGTCGCCCCAAGTGCCGCTTCCTGTCGTTCACGGCGTCCTTCGCAGGAACCTGCGGGCGCATGCGGCCGGTATCAGGATCAGAAGATAGATGAGCCCTACCGTGGCCCAGTCGGGCCTCGGCAGCGACAGCGCCGCCATGGGAAGACCGGAAAGGAGATCGACGGCCCGCAGGAAGAGCCACACGGAAGGCGCCAACGCCCCGGCGAGCCATGCCGACCCCGCGGGAAAGAACAGGCACAGGAAACCCATGAACAGCCCCGCGGGCACGATGAAGAATCCCACCAGGGGAACCAGCAGCGGGTTGGCGATGAAGCCGGCCAGGGACAGGTAACCGAAGTGGTGGGCCACCACCGGCCCGGTGCCGAGGGTGGCGAAGACCGGCACGAGAATCGCCAGCAGGATGGCAGGCCGCCGCCGCTGCCACCAACCCGGCCTCAGCGAATCCGGAGGACGCAGCAACGGGGTCTGCCGGAAGAGCCGGATGGCGCCGACGATGGACAGCACCGCCAGGAAGGAGAGCTGGAACGAGACCTCCATGACCGCCCCCGGCCAGCAGAGCCCTGCGATGGCCGCGGCCAGCGCCAGGCTGCCGAAAACGTTGGCATGGCGCCCGCTCAACAGGGCCAGATGGTACAGCCCGATCATGATGGCGGCCCGTACCGTGGGGATTCGCGCCCCGGCCACCACGGTGTAGAGTATCACCGGCGCCAGCGAGCCGAAGGCCGCCAGTTTGTGGACCGGCAAGGCCAGCAGCAGGCGGGTGCTGCGCGACGCGAGCCCGCGGAACAGGAGATAGACGGCGTAGCTCAGCATGCCCACGTGCAGGCCCGAGATGGACAGGACATGCGACATCCCCACCGCGGCGAAGCGGCTTCGCGTTTCCCTGGAGAGACCGCCGCGGTCCCCCAGCACCAGCGCCTTGAGCAGCCCCGCGGCGTCCGGCTCGAAGCGGCGGTCCACGAACCGCCCTATCCGCCGGCGCGCCGTCTCGATCCAGCCGCGGACGCCGCGGCCGCGGCTCACCAACTGCGCCTCCCAGTCATTGTGCAGGTAGGCCACCCGGTAGATCTGCCGGCGCGCCAGGAACGCCGTGTAATCGAAGCGCGTATCTCGATTCTTCGGTGCTCGCAGGCGCAACGGAACCCGGACCCGGTCTCCGTAATGCCAGTGTCGGTAAGCGTTCCGGACCGTCACCAGCACGTTCCCCGTTGCCTTCCGGTCTCCTTCGGGCGCCGGTTCCCGCTCCGCCGAGAGATACCAGCGGCTCCGCCCGCCCCGCTCTTCGGGCTCGCGATAGATGCGCCCCTCGATCAGCGTCGGACCCTTCCGCTGCGGCAGATGCCGGACGTGGTGAGGAGGAAGCTGTGGATGCAGCAGCCGGTGGTGCGCGAGCAGGCCCCACTGGAACGCCAGCGCGCAGGCAAGACCGAGCAGACCCCAGGCACGGCTCGCGAAACACAGGACCAGGCCCGGCACGAAGGTCGCCGCGCTCCACCAGGACGGAAGGCCCGAATCGGTCAGGACCGCCGCGGCCTGACCGACGAGGAGCGACAGCAACGGCAGGACCAACAGAGCCATGGGCCCCGGCCGTTTCACGGCCGGTCCGTTGCCTCGAAGGAATCGCGAATGCGCCGGGCCAGGGGCCGGGTGATGGAAGGCACTTCCAGCAACTCTTCCAGCGAGGCGTCCCGGAGCCGTTTCAGGCTGCCGAAGCGCCGCAGCAGCGCCCGCCTTCGGGCCGGCCCCACGCCGGGGATCCCGTCCACTCCGGAACGCAGGGTTTCGCGGCGCCGGATGGTCCGGTGATAGGTGACGGCGAATCGATGGGCTTCGTCCCGCAGGCGTTGCAGGAGAAAAAGGGCGTTGGAGTTGCGCCGCAGCACCACCGGGTTGCTGCGCCGGGGCAGGAAAAGACGCTCTTCCGACCGTTCTACTTCCGCCAGCCGCGGTCCCGCGGTGACCCGCATCTTGGCCAGGGCCACCACTTCCACGTCCTTGACCCCGAGGTCCGCAAGCACCGTGAGGGCCACCTGCAGTTGTCCCTTGCCGCCGTCCACCACCATGAGATCCGGCAGGTCCGACTCCCGCAGGCCCCGCTGGAACCGCCGCTTGACGACCTCGTACATCATGGCGAAATCGTCTCCGCGGGTCTCGGGACCGACGGTGCGCACCCGGTACCGCCGGTAGTGCTGCTTGTCCGGCTGCCCGTCGAAGAACGAGACCCGCGACCCCACGGCGTGGTTTCCCTGGATCATCGAGATATCGTAGCACTCGATCCGTTGCGGATACCGCCGCAGCCGGAGCTTCTGTTGCAACTCGCGCAGCATCTTCTCCCGTTCCCGCTCCTGGTCGTGACGTTCGCTGAAGCTCTGCCGGGCGTTGTTCATCGCCATCTCCAGCAGCTTGTGCTTCTCGCCCCGGCGCGGCCGGTGCAACGTCACCTTCCTGCCCTTTCGCTCCTCCAGGTAGTCCTCGTGAACGGTTTGGTCCTCCAACTCCACCGGCACCAGGATCTCGTCCGGAACGAAACGGTTCCCCTGGTAGAACTGCGTCAACAGGGCGGCAACGATCTCCTCGTCATCGAATTGGTGGTCTTCCAGGGAATAGGCCTGGTTGCCGGTGAGCTTTCCCTGCCGCACGAAGATCACCTGGACTTCGATGAACCCTCCCTCCCGGTACAGACCGAAAATGTCCTGGTCCGCGCCCCAATGGGACACCATTCGCTGCTTCTCCAGGGTCTTCTCCACCGCCCGAATCCGGTCCCGGATCCGGGCCGCCTGTTCGAACTCCAGCGCCTCGGCACGGGCCTGCATGCGGATTCGCAGGTGCTTGAGCAGGTCGTCGCTCTTTCCTTCGATGAACAGGACCGCCTGCGCCAGGTTTCCGGCGTACTCCTCCGGGTCCACGGGATATACACAGGGCGCCGGACAGCGCTTGATCTGATACTGCAAACACGGGCGGTCTCGACTGCGAAAGTTGTAGTCGGTACAGGTCCGGAGCAGGAAGTGTTTCTCGATCACGTCCAGGGTCTCGCGCACGGCCACGGCGGAGGCGTAGGGGCCGAAGTACCGGCTGCCGTCCTTGACGATGCTGCGGGTGGCCAGCACACGGGCCCAGGGGCCGGCGGTCACCTTGATACTCAGGTAGCTCTTGTCGTCCTTCAGCCGGATGTTGTAGCGCGGCTTGTATTGTTTGATCAGGTTGTTCTCGAGGATCAGGGCTTCCTTTTCGTTTCCGGTGACCAGGGTCTCGATGTCCCCGGCCTGGCGCATGAGGAAAACGATCTGCGGCCGCCCGTCGCCGCCCCGGAGGTACCCACGGACCCGGGACCGCAGGTCCTTGGCCTTGCCCACGTAGATCACCTTCCCGGCGCCGTCCCGCATCAGATAGACGCCGGGGCCGGTCGGAAGCGTGTCGAGGTTCTCGCTGAGCTCCGCGATCTTCATGACGGCCCTCTGGAGAGGTAGGGACCGGACAGTTCCTTTTCCTGCAGCACGCGGATACGGTCCCTGAGTTCGGCGGCCTTTTCGAATTCCAGCCGGTCGGAGGCCTGCTTCATCTCCTTCCTGAGCTTCTCCACCATCCGGGGGATCTCGTTGGGAGGCGGTCCGTCGTCGGCCACCAGCGGAACGTCCACGTAGTCCGCGTCGTAGGCCTGGATCAGCGGCTCGTCGATCTGCTTGACCACGCTCCGGGGGACGATGCCGTGCTCCTCGTTGAAGGACTGCTGGACCCGGCGGCGGCGTTCGGTCTCGCCGATGGCCAGCTTCATGGAATCGGTCATGATGTCGGCGTAGAGGATCACCGTGCCGTCCACGTTGCGCGCGGCCCGGCCGATGGTCTGGATCAGCGACCGTTCCGAACGGAGGAACCCTTCCTTGTCCGCGTCGAGGATGGCCACCAGCGACACTTCCGGGAGGTCCAGACCCTCCCGGAGGAGATTGATGCCCACCAGCACGTCGAAGACCCCTTTCCGAAGGTCCCGGATGATCTCCACCCGTTCGATGGCGTCGATATCCGAGTGGAGGTAACGGACCTTGACGTTGAGGTCCTGGTAGTAGTCGGTCAGATCCTCGGCCATGCGCTTGGTCAGGGTCGTCACCAGCACCCGGGCCTCGACCGCGGTGCGCTTGCGGATCTCTTCCAGCAGGTCGTCCACCTGCGTGGCCGCGGGCCGCACCACGATCTCCGGATCCGTGAGGCCGGTGGGACGGATCAACTGCTCCACCCGGACGTTGCCGCTCTTCATGATCTCATAATCGGCAGGAGTGGCCGAAACATAAACCGTCTGGTTCACGCTGGCCGCGAATTCCTCGAAGTTCAACGGCCGGTTGTCCAGCGCCGAGGGCAGCCTGAAGCCGAAGTCCACCAGGGTTTCCTTGCGGGAGCGGTCGCCGCGGTACATGCCGCCGATCTGCGAAACGGTTACGTGGCTTTCGTCCACGAACAGCACGAAATCATCCGGGAAGTAGTTCAGCAGCGTGGGCGGAGGCTCTCCGGGACGCCGTCCGGTCAGGTGCCGGGAATAGTTTTCCAGGCCCGGGCAATACCCCATTTCCTCCAACAGTTCGAGGTCGTAGAGAGTCCGCTGCCGGAGACGTTGCGCCTCCAGCAGTTTGTTTTCCCGCTTGAGCTCGACCAGCCGTTCCCGGAGCTCCTCCCGGATCGCCGCCACCGCCGACTTCATGCGCTCGGCGGTGGTGACATAGTGGCTGGCGGGATAGATCGTGGCCTTGTCCACGCGGCGGCGCGCCTTGCCGCGCAGCGGGTCCACCTCCATCAGCGACTCCACCACGTCGTCGAAGAACTCGATACGCAACGCCGACCTGTCCTCGTAGGCCGGGAAGACTTCCACCGTGTCCCCCCGGACCCGAAACGTGCCGCGATGGAAATCGTAGTCCACCCGCTCGTACTGGATGTCCACCAGCTTGCGCAGCATCCGGTCGCGGTCGATGCGCATCCCCTCTTCGAGGTAGACCATCAGGTCGAAGTAGGATTCGGGCGAGCCGAGTCCGTAGATGCAGGAGACGCTGGCGACGATGACCACGTCCTGGCGCTCCAGCAACGCCATGGTGGCGGCGTGCCGCAGCTTGTCGATCTCGTCGTTGATGGAGGCGTCCTTGGCGATGTAGGTGTCGGTGGAGGGGACGTAGGCCTCGGGCTGGAAGTAGTCGTAGTAGCTGACGAAGTAGCGGACCGCGTTGTCCGGCAAGAGCAGGCGGAACTCGTTGTAGAGTTGCGCCGCCAGCGTCTTGTTGGGCGCGATCACCAGGGTGGGCCGGTTGATCCGGCTGATGACGTTGGCCATGGTGAAGGTCTTGCCGGAGCCCGTGACCCCCAGCAGCACCTGGTGGCGGCGCCCCCTGTCCAGCCCGTCCACCAGTTGCTCGATGGCCCGTGGCTGGTCGCCCTGAGGCTGGAAGTCGGCCACCAGACGAAACTGCCCCGCCTTCCGCTGCTTGAGCATGACTCAGGAATAACACCGCGAGGCAGGGGTGTGCAAAACTTCGGGGCCACCCGATGCAAACCGGGTCCGGCTCAAGAGCAGTTCCCTGGACACGCTCGGGAGGAAGCTGTTAAGGTCTCCTGTCTCGGACGGCCGCCTTGAGCGGCGCGGGAGCGGCCTCCGATCTCATCCCATGGAAACATTCGATCTGACGGTCATCGGCGGCGGCATCGTAGGGTTGGCGACGGCCATGCGCATGGTACGGGACCATCCCGGGTTGCGGTGTGCGCTGCTGGAGAAGGAAGCGGAGCTCGGCACGCATCAGACCGGCCACAACAGCGGCGTGCTCCACTCCGGCATCTATTACCGGCCGGGATCCGTGAAGGCGCAGACCTGCGTGGCCGGCAAGAAGGCGCTGCTGGAGTTCTGCGACGAGCACGGCATCCACTACGACCTTTGCGGCAAGGTTATCGTCGCCACACGCCCCGAGGAGCTGCCGCGCCTGGAGGAGTTGCACCGGCGGGCCCAGGCCAACGGCGTGGAAGGCGTACGCGCCATCGGTCCCGAGGAGCTCCGGGAGATCGAGCCCCACTGCACGGGATTGCAGGCGCTCCATGCCCCCTTCACCGGGATCATCGACTTCGGAGACGTGGCCCGAGCCTATGCACGGCTCTTCGAAGCCTCGGGCGGCGCCATCCGCACGTCGTGCGAGGTCACCGGCATGGCGCGGTTGCCGCGCGGGTTCGTCGTCGAGACCTCGCGAGACACCCTGGAGACCCGCAAGGTGATCAACTGCGCGGGACTGTTCGTCGACCGTGTGGCCGCCATGACCCCGGGGTTCGCAGCCAGCGTACGCGGCGGCATCGACGAACCCGTTCGGATCGTTCCCTTCCGGGGCGAGTACCACCGTCTCAAACCGGAGAAACAGGGGTTCGTAAAGGGTCTGGTCTATCCCGTGCCCGATCCACAGTTCCCGTTTCTGGGAGTTCACTTCACGCCCACGGTGCACGGCCGCGTGGAGGTGGGACCCAACGCCGTGCTGGCGTTCGCGCGGCAGGGCTACCGGCAGAGCGACGTCAACCTGCGGGACTTGTACGAGATATTCTCCTACCGCGGTTTCTGGGGCATGGCGCGAAAGCACTGGAAGACCTCCCTGCCGGAGCTTCGACGCTCGTTCGACAAGCGCGCCTTCACTCGCGAACTCCAGCGCCTCGTTCCCGCCATCCAGTCGGAAGATCTGGTGTACAGCGGCGCGGGCGTGCGCGCCCAGGCGGTGTCCGCCAGCGGGCGGCTTGTCGATGACTTCGTCATCGCCGAGTCGGAAGGCGCCATCCACGTTCTCAACGCCCCGTCGCCCGGCGCCACCTCGTCCCTGGGGATCGCCGACGCCATCTGCCGGACGGCAACACGACACTTCGACCTCCAGGGTCTTTCCAAAGTCCCGCCGAACCTGTCATTCTGAGCGGAGACTGTGATCCTGAGCGGAGCGAAGAGTCTCGGCTACCGCGGGAGGACCCTTCGCTCCGCTCAGGGTGACCATGGAAAGGCTCCGCTTCGACCTCCGGGCGTCTTGACCCGGCGCCGTATTTTCGAGATCACCCGTGTCCCGTCATCCGCCCAGGGAGGCAACTGAATGCTGATCCAATACAAGGGGCGCCGCCCCAATGTCTCGCCCGAAGCCTTTGTCGCTCCCACCGCGGTGCTCATCGGCGACGTCACCGTGGAGGCCGGAGCGAGCATCTGGTTCGGCGCCGTGCTCCGTTCCGACGAGAACCAGAACCCCATCGTGATCGGCGCCAGGACCAGTATCCAGGACAACTGCGTGATCCATTCGGGCGAGGGTGCCGTGATCATCGAAGAGGACGTGACCGTGGGGCACGCCGCCATCATGGAAGGCAGCACCATCCGTCGATCCGCCATCATCGGCATGAACGCGACGCTGCTGGAGGACACCGAGATCGGTGAGGAGTCCCTCATCGCCGCGGGCAGCGTGGTCGTGCCGCACACCCGGATTCCCGCGCGCTGCCTGGCCGCGGGCAGTCCGGCCCGGTTCAAGAAGGAGATCAGCGGCGAGGCCCTCAACTGGATCAAGATGGGGTCTTCCACCTATGTCGAGCTGTGCAGGAGCTACCTGGGCGGCGACTACAAGGTGGTGGGTTGACGCCCAATGAAGAGAGACCGGCTACAAACCGTTCGGCCTGGGCGTAGCGGAGCGAAGTCGAAGGGCGCCATTCTTGTCGCGCCTTGCCGACGACGAACAGTCCTGCGCACCTTATCCACCGTTCATATGGGACAGGACACTAGCGCTGGCACCGCGGGCAATAGAAACCGCCGCGGTTGCCGAGGCCGATCCTCTTGATGGGGGTGGCGCACCCATAGCAGGGCGCGCCTTTCCTGTCGTACACCTGGAGCCGCCATTGAAAGCCGCCGCGACGATCGTTGCCGTCGCGGTAGTCCGACACCGAGGTGCCGCGCCATCGGATGGCTTCGCGCAGCAGCGTGGAAATCTCGCGTCCCAGCTCCGCGCTCAACGCTCTCGATACGCGGTGACCCCGACGGGTGGGGCGAACCCCGATGCGGAAAAGCACCTCGTTGACGTAGATGTTGCCGAGCCCGCAGACGATTTGCTGGTCCAGCAGCAGATCCCGGATACTTCTGCGGGAGCGGTGCAGAAACGGATAAAGATAGTCGCCGGTGAAACCGCGGTCCAGCGGATCCAACCCGAGTTTGGCGAAAGGCGGCCACACGTTCAAGTCGCCGCTCGGCAACACCACGCAGAGCCCGAACCGGCGCGGGTCGTGATAGCGCAGGTCGTGACCGTCGTCGAGCGTGAAGACGATGTGATCGTGCTTCTCCATGGACGCGTCCCGCTCCCGCAAGGTGAGCTTGCCCGACATGCCCAGGTGCGAGACCCAGGTCCAGCCTCCGTCCAGCTCCGCCACGATGTACTTGCCGCGCCGGGTCACGGCGGCCACCACCCTACCCTCCAGACGGGTCCCGAAGTCCGCGGCCACGGGCTGCCGCAAGCGGCCCTCGATGACCCGAACCTGAAGGATTCTCACGCCCCGTAGCCGCTTGTGCAGCGTGCGGCACACGGTCTCGACTTCAGGCAACTCCGGCATGGTCCCTGTTCCCTTTCGCGCCGCCGGCCTCCTTGTATGCGCGGGCCAACCGGCCGAACTCCGGCAAGTCCAGTGTTTCGGCCCGGCGCCGGGGGTCGATGCCGGCCCGATGGAAAATCGTTCCGGCCCGGGCCTCGAACAGACCCGCCAACGCGTTGCCCAGCATCTTGCGCCGGCGGGCAAACCCGGCGCGTACCACCGCCCGCAGCAGCGGAATGTCGTCGGCGGGGACCAGCGGCTCCCGGTGCAGCTCTATCCTCAAGAGCGTGGAGTCGACCCTGGGCCTGGGCGTGAACGCTTCCGGCGATACCGCCAACTTCCGGGTCACCCGCCCGTACAGCCGGCACCACACCGCAAGCGCCCCGTAAGCGCCGGTCCCGGGCTCCGCCGCGAGCCTGCGCGCCACTTCCTTCTGCAACATGACGACGAGATGGGAGAAATGCTGCCCGGCCTCGAACAGGCGCAGCAGCACCGGCGCGGCCACGCTGTAGGGAAGATTCGCCACCACCTTGACCTCTGCTTCGGGCAGGAGGCGATCGAAGTCCGTGACCAATACGTCCTCGTGGACGAGGTGGAAATCCGGACACGATCCCAGCGGTCCGTTGCGGAGCCATTGCACCAGCAACGGATCCACCTCGATGGCCCAGACGCTCCGCCTCTTGCCCACCAGACAGCGGGTGACGAACCCCAACCCGGGTCCCACTTCCAGGATACGGTCGTCTTCACCCAAGTCGAGGAGTTGCAGAATGCTCTCGATGACACGGCGATGGACGAGAAAGTTCTGGCCCCGGGCCTTGCTGGGTGCAAAGCCCAACTCGCGCCAAGCGCTCCGGGCCTCTTGATGAAGGGTCGCCATGAGGTCCCTGGGCTTCGCTTCCTTCGACTTCGCTTCGCTCAAGACGAATGGAGACGAGGATCAGGAGTCTCCTCAGAGGATCAGCGCGGGATCGGCGTTCAGGCGGGGACCGTTTCGCCCGCCCTGCTCCAGCCGGTGGCTGCCGACCAGCGCCACCATGGCGCCGTTGTCGGTGCAGTAGCGCGGCGACGGGTAATGAAGCTCCGCTCCCGCCTCGCCGGCCTTCTCGGCCATCTTGCCCCGGAGACGGCTGTTGGCCGAGACCCCGCCGCCCAGCACGATGCCCTTGATGCCGAACTCCGCTGCCGCCCTGAGGGTCGGGGCGATCAACATGTCCACCACCGCCTCCTGAAAGCTCGCCGCGATGTCGGCCATCTCGTCGCGCCAACGGTCCTGTCGCTTGCGGGTGAGGTAGTGCCAGACGGAAGTCTTCAGGCCGCTGAAGCTGAAGTCGTAAGGGGTACGCAGGCGCGCCCGGGGGAAAGCCACGGCACGGGGATCGCCGGTCTTCGCCAGATCGTCGATGACCCGCCCACCGGGGAACCCCAGCCCCATCATCTTGGCGACCTTGTCGTAGGCTTCACCCGCGGCGTCGTCAAGCGTGCCGCCGAGATGCTCGTAGTCTCCGAACGACCGGACGATGTACAGCAGCGTGTGCCCCCCCGAGGCCACCAGCGCGAGGTAAGGGAAGGCCACTTCCTTCTCCAGGAAGATGGACAACACGTGCGCTTCCAGGTGGTTGACCCCCACGTAGGGGATGCCGGAACGAAAGGACCATCCCTTGACGAAGGAGAGGCCCACCAGCAGCGAACCGGTCAACCCGGGACCGTAGGTCACCGCCAGGCCGTCGAGCTCCCCGTGGGCCACGCCGGCCTGCTCCAGGGCCCGATCCACCAGGGGCTGGATGGTTCCAATGTGCTGGCGTGAGGCCATCTCGGGGACGATCCCGCCATAGGGTGCATGCACGGCATCCTGGGATGACACCAGGTTGGCTCGAACGGCCCTGCCGTCTTCGAGGACCGCAGCCGCGGTATCGTCACACGACGTCTCAACGCCCAACACGATCACGACGCACCCCTCCGGTGTTGTGTCTCAAGAATACGCATCGATGGAATGACGGACCTACCACGATTGGGTCCTCGACCGTTGCCGCGCCCACAGCAACCCGCGGTTCGCCGAGCGGTTGGCGGGATCCATGGAAAGAGCCCTCCGGTAGGCCGCGCCCGCAGGACCGAACCGCCCCAGCGCCCGGAGGTTGTCGCCCCGCAGCACCAGGCTCTGCACCAGCCAGGGAGGACTATGACCCATAACGGCCTCGGCCGCGTCCAGGAAATCCAGCGAAGCCTTGAAGTTCCCCAATCGGTGGTGGGCCAACGCGATGTAGTAGTGGGCGTACGGATTGCTCCCGTCGGTGGAGAGGCCCTGTTCGAGTCTGGTCAGCGCCCGCGCGTATTGCCCGGACCGGAGCAGCCGTCTGGCCTGCTCGGTCATGCGCACGGAGGCGATGCGCTGCGGCGACGAGCCGCGTTGCATCGGAAGGCTGCGTTCACGGGCCGTACCGAGGGCCGGCGGCGCGGCCAAAACGTCGGGCCGGGCTCTCGGGGGCACAGCCGCTGACGGCTCGGGCCCGGTCGAAGGCCCGCATGCCGGCAGCACGAAGGCGGCCACGAGACAGGCCACGGCCGGGAACAAAGCGTTGACCCGGCCGCGGGGGAAGACGCTCCCGTGGTTTATCCGCACGTTTCCACCAATGCCGCCGAACCGGCCCCATCCGCTCCGGAGCGGCCTCGCCGGGCTCCGTCCGGACACCGCGACGGGCCGCCGGGACGCGGGTCGGGTTCAAAGGCCGAAACCCCCGGAGGCGTCACGAAGTCCGTGACCGGAAGTCTCCGGGTGGCCTTTTTCATGAAATCCGTCCAGATCGGCAGAGCGGCCCGGGAACCCGGCAGTCCCAACTCCGACTGACGGTCGAAACCGACCCATACCAATGCCAGCAGGTCGGGCGTGTATCCCGCGAACCAGGCGTCCCGGGCGTCGTTGGTGGTGCCCGTCTTGCCCGCGGCCGGGCGCGTGAAGCCCAGCCGGCGCGCGCCGCGCGCGGTGCCCCGGTCCACCACTCCCCGCAGCATGTTGTTCATGTCGAAGGCCACCTGAGGCGAGATGACGCGCTTCACCCGGATGTTCCGCTTTTCCAGAACGACGCCGTTGCGGTCCAGCACGTTCTTGATGGACAGCAGATGGGTGCGGATGCCGTTGTTCGCCAACGCGGAAAAGGCGCCGGCCATCTCCAGGGGCGTTACCTCGACGGCGCCCAGCGCCAGCGACGGCAGCAGCGGAAGGCGGCTCTGGATACCCATGCGATAGGCCATCTCCCGCACCCTCCCGATACCCACGTCCTGCGCGATACGCGCCGTCGCGGCGTTCAGGGACTTCTCCATGGCCTCGCTCAGGGTCACCCAGCCGTAGTACTGATGCTTATAGTTCTCCGGGGCCCAGTTCTGCCGGCCGAAACTCCAGGTGAACGGCGCGTCCTCGACGAAGGTCGTACTGTTATAGGCCTCGCGGCCGCTGGCCGAGCCGTGGGTCAAGGCGGCCAGATAGACGAACGGCTTGAAAACCGAACCGGGTTGACGTTTCGCCTGGGCCACGCGGTTGAATTGGGACTTGCGGTAGTCCCGGCCTCCCACCATGGCCCTGATCTCTCCGGTCTGCGGCTTGATCACCACCAGGGCGCCCTCGAGATCGTCGGTCTTGGCGATCTTTCGCAGATGACCGTAGTCCTTTTCCAGCCTCGAAAGCCCCTTGGACAGGGCCGTGGCCCCGGCCTGTTGCAGCTCCAGGTCGAGGCTCGTGAAGATGCGCAGTCCCTCCGCGGTCAGCACGTCATTGCTGTAGTGGGCGGCCAGCTCCTTCTTCACGAAGTCGGTGAAATACGGCGCGCCGTTGGTGAGCCGTACGGGCTTGCGTTTCTCGAACACTTCCTGCAAGGCCCGTTCATAAGCTCGTGGCGTGATGATGCCGTCGCCCAGCAGCTTGGCCAGGATGACGTTACGCCGCCGCATGGCGTCCTCGATGTTCCGGTACGGAGAGTATCGGTTCGGCGCCCTGATCAGGCCCGCCAACAGGGCGGTCTCGCCCACGGTCAACTGTCCCGGTTCCTTCACGAAGTAGAACCGCGCTGCTTCCCAGATGCCGAAAATCCCCTGCGCGCCGTTCTGGCCGAGGTAGATCTCGTTGAGGTAGTTCTCGAAGATCTCGTCCTTGGTGTACATCCACTCCGTGACCACCGCCATGAGCGCTTCCTTGACCTTGCGCTCGAGGGTGCGGTCGCTTTCCAGGAAGAAGTTCTTCATCAACTGCTGGGTCAGGGTGCTGCCGCCCTGCACGACCCCGCCGCGCCGCAGGTTCGCCACGAACGCCCGCAACACCGCCACCGGGTCCACGCCGCGGTGATAGTAGAAACGCTCGTCCTCCACCGCCAGGACCGTCTTCCTCACTCTCGCCGGCACCTCGTCCAACCGAACGATTCGCCGTTGTTCGCGAACCCGATCATAGAATCCGGTCACGACCTCGGGTTCCAGCTCAAGGGACGGCAGGACTTCCCCGTTGTCCAGCCGCTGTATGCGATGGATGGTCCCGGCCTTCAGCGCGATGCGCACGGGAAAGCCCCGGAAATCGCGCAGCGGGTATTGAAAGTCGTGCAGGAAGATCTCCACCCCCGCACCCTTGCCGAGAACCCGGTATTCCCCCGTGGCCCTCGGCCGGTTCCTGGAAGGTCGATAGCCCAAACGCCGCAGTTTCTCGCGGATCTGATCCCGCGGAAAACTGATTCCCGGATAGATGATCTTGCTGTCCGCATAGATCTTCGAGGGGAACTCCCACTTGCGGCCCTCGAACTTGGTCTGCACCACCCCGCTCAGGTGCCATACGTACCAACTGCCCAGACCCAATACCCCCACGACCACCAACGAAAACAGCACCGCGGCCAACTTGACGAGCCGAAGGAGTGTTTTCTTGAGGCCGGCTCTCATGGTTCGGGCTCTTTAGCGGGGAAGACGCAACGCAAGGAAGACCGTCGTGTCTTCACGCCGTATCAGAAACAAAATGCCGCTCCCCTTCTCCAGTTTCCCCACGACCTGCCTGAAATCCTTCAGTCCGGCGATGCGTTTACGGTCGATTTCGAGGATCACGTCTCCTACCCGAACACCGGCCTGTTCTGCCGGGCCGCCCGTCTCCACCGCGGTAACCACGACGCCTCTCCGGTCCTGGGCGCCGCGGGCAGCCGAAGACTCGCGGTCCATCTCCTGCACGGTCAGACCGAGTTCGCCGCCTTCCTCCACCGCAACCGCCACCTCGTCGTCGCCCAGTCTCCCGACCCGTACCTCGACGATGACGCGCCGCCCGTTGCGCACCACCGCGACATCGGCAACGTTTCCCACGGGCGTCCGGGCCACGATCAGCGAAAGCTCGCTGGACTTCCTGACGGGGACGCCGTCGAACGCGACGATGACGTCTCCCACCTCGATGCCGGCCGCCTCCGCGGGGCTTCCCTTCGTCACGTTGGCCACCAGGGCTCCCTGGGCTTCACCCATGTCCAGGGCCTCGGCCATCTCGGCATTGACATCCTGTATGACGACACCCAACCAGCCTCGGGTTACCTTGCCCTTGTCCTTGAGCTGTGACAGCAGTCCCTTCACCAGGTTGATGGGGATCGCGAAGCCGATGCCGATATTGCCCCCGCCTCGGCTGAAAATCGCCGTATTGACTCCCACCACCTCGCCTCGCAGATTGATCAGCGGTCCCCCCGAATTGCCGGGGTTGATGGAAGCATCGGTCTGGATGAAATTGTCGTAGGGGCCGGCGCCGATGCGACGCCCCTTGGCGCTTACGATGCCCGATGTCACCGTGTGCTCCAGACCGAAGGGGTTGCCGATGGCCAGCACCCACTCACCGACTTCCAACCCGGCCGAGTCGCCCAGGACCGCCACCGGCAACGTGCGCTCGACGTCGATCTTGATCAGCGCGATGTCGGTCTTGGAATCCCGGCCGGCAACCCTGGCGCCATGCTCGGACCCGTCCGACAGCTTGACGATGAGGTCCTGTCCCTCCTCGACGACGTGGTCGTTGGTGAGGATGTAGCCGTCGGCATCCACGATGAAGCCCGAGCCCACGCTCCGGCGCGGACTCGGCGCCGGGCTGCGCGGGAAGCGCTCGCCGAAAAAGCGCCGCCAGAAGTCGCTGAAAGGATCATCATCGCGGAAGGGACTCGGAATCGAGGGCGACTGCGTGGAGGACGTCGCAGAGATGTGCACGACCAGCGGCCGAACCTGTTTCGAGAGCGTGACGAAATCGGGGAGACTCATGCGTGGGGTCGGGCCTGCATGGGACAGGCCCGCAACCAGCACGACCACGGCCATCCAGGCCAGCGACACTGTCTTGGGTGTGGGTCCGGGCGACATCAGTGTCCTGCCGTTCGAACGGCCTCCACGTACCTCATCCTGAGGTTGTACAGGACTTCCCGTACGAGTTGCTCCTCGGTCTCGTCCAGATTCCCCTTGCTCTTCTCACCGAGCATGCCGATGATATCAATGGTCTGCCTGGCCACGGCCACGTCCTTCTCCAACTTCCCCGTGACCGGATTGCTCATCTCTCCGAGATGCATCAGTGCCTGCGTGCTCAAGCTGATGATGAACGTGGAGAAATTGATGGACGGCAACTCCTCCCGGCGTTCTTCCGGCTCCCGACCCGGCTGCGCGTCCGAACCGGGTTCAGGCCCGGATGCAGGCTCTTCCCCGGTCTCTTGCGCCTCTCCGGTTGTCTGATCTTCACGCGCTTCACCTTCATCGGTGAACCGACGTTTGTCGTGTACCTTGAACCCCTTTGGGGTGTCTGACTCCTCCGTCATGCGCTCTCCTCCGCGGCCAACGTCTGTGCCCGGACACTCGTGTCCTTCATTCTATTATTGATTCACCTGGACGGGGTGTCAAGGTGAGCGTGACCGCGGCGGCGCAAAGTCCTCCCAGGACGCGGGAAAACCGCACCCGCAGGCGGTCATTGACTTTGACCCGGGCGGACTCTATCATTGCAGCCGCAGTCAAACCTCACCTCCAACCCATGACGACAACTTCCACGTGTGCAAGGTCCGTGCTCGACCTGATCGGCTCCACCCCCGTCGTACGCCTGACCAAGCTGCCGGACAAGGGAGGCGCCGAGGTCTGGGGCAAGCTCGAGTCGCTCAATCCGGGAGGCTCGGTCAAGGACCGTATTTGCCGCAGCATGATCGAGGATGGTGAACGCAGGGGCCTGCTGAAACCCGGCGGCACCATCGTGGAGTCCACCAGCGGCAACACCGGCATCGGCCTCGCCCTGGTGGCCGCGGTCAAGAGATACCGGTTGATCCTCACGATGCCCGACACCATGAGCGAGGAACGGCGCAACCTGCTGGCGGCATACGGTGCGCGGTTGATCCTGACCCCCGACACGAAGGGGATGGGAGGCGCCATTCGAAGGGCCGAGGAACTGGCCGCCGAGCATGCCGATTTCTTCATGCCGCAGCAGTTCACCAATCCCGCCAACCCGGCGGTCCACAGGGAGACCACCGCGGTAGAGCTGCTGAGACAATTCGAACACATCGACGCGTTCGTCAGCGGTGTCGGAACCGGCGGCACCATCACCGGAGTGGGCGAAGTGCTGCGGGACAAGATCCCTTCGGTAAGGATATACGCGGTCGAGCCGGCGGCCTCCCCCGTGCTGTCCAATGGAGAGCCCGGTTACCACAAGATCCAGGGGATCGGCGCGGGTTTCATACCGCCCATCCTCAACACCCGGATCTATGACGAGGTGATCACGGTCAGCGACGAAGACGCCGCGGCCACGGCACACCGACTGGCCGTCGAGGAAGGCGTCTTCGTCGGCATCTCTTCCGGCGCCAATTGCTTCGCCGCCATGCAGGTGGCCAGGGCCATGGGGAAAGGGCACCGGGTGGTCACCATGCTGTGCGACAGCGGCGAACGATACCTCAGCACCCGGATTTGATCTCCCCGAGGTTTTCAAGGACACGGTTTTCTGTTAACCGTTAACCTCTGATTTCGAGCGGTCCCCGTCGTCTAGCCTGGCCCAGGACACCGGCCTTTCACGCCGGCAACACGGGTTCAAATCCCGTCGGGGACGCCAATCCCGCGTCTCCCGCGTCAGACCACCCCACGAGTGACGAGGACTTCCGCGAACAGGACGTCCTCGGGATAGGTGACCTTGATGTTCAGGGTGCTTCCCTCCACCACCCAAACCGGGACCCCCATACGCTCCACGAGCATGGCGTCGTCGGTTGCCTCCACCCCTTCCCGCTCGGCGAGTTCACAGGCATCCCGTAGCGTGCGCACCGGAAACGCCTGAGGGGTTTGAACCTCCCACAGACGGCTCCGGGGCAGCGTCTCGTTCACCTGTCCGTCGAACACGGTCTTGATGGTGTTGCGTGCCGGCACCGCCGCGGTCACCGAGCGGTCCCGGCAAGACTCCCTGACACAGCGGTCGATGAGTTCGGGCGCCGCGAAAGGCCGGGCGCCATCGTGGACCACCACGAACTCGCAGTCGGGGTCCAGTGCTTCGAGCCCCGCTCGCACGGAATCCTGCCGGCGCTCCCCTCCCGACCGGATGCCGGTCTCCAACCCCGTCGACGGCGTCGCCCGCAACAAGGTCTCGTAGGCCCCTACGTCTTCCGGCGGCACCACCAGCACGGCTCTCGGGACCTCCCGCGAGCGTCCGAAGCGATCGAGGGTGTGCAGAATCAGCGGCCGTCCGGCCACCGGCAGCAGCACCTTCGACCCCTGGCCCTTCATCCTCGTTCCCCGACCCGCGGCCAGGATGACGGCATTGACCCGCACGAAAAACTCCCGCGAAAAAAAAGAGCCGAAGGGTTCCCCTCAGCTCTTTCACCGCATCCGAAAAGTCTCCGCTATTGCGTAAAGATGTGACTCAGCTCCTCCGTGATCTTTTCCTCGGTATGCGACCGGGCTATGGAAAGCTCCTTGACCAGCAGGTTCCGTGCCGTGTCCAGCACCTTGCGCTCGCCGAAGGAAAGCTCCTTGTCCCCCTTCAGCAGGAGCAGGTCCCTGAGCACCGCGGCAATTTCAGTGACCGAGCCGGTCTTGATCTTTTCGGTGTACTCCCGATATCGCCGGTTCCATGTCTGCTGGTCAAGCGGCGCCTTCTTCTTCTCCCGCAGGATCCGGTAGACGCGTGTAACGGTCGTCTTGTCGATGATTTTCCTCAGGCCGACGGCGATGGCATTGTCCACAGGCACCATGATCTTCATATCCGTGTCGAGAATGCGCAGCATGTAGAACTTCTTCTGGGTCCCGGATATCGCCTGTATTCGTACTGCTTCGATCTCACCGACTCCATGCGCAGGATAGACGACCTTCTCTCCGACCTTGAACATTCTTTCCTCCTTGAAAGTCAGGATCCGTGTGTGGAAGGGGGATAAAAGGAAATCAGCCGGCCAAGCCGGAGGAAGGTGGTTGCGGAGAGGGGAGCCAGGATTAGAGATGTGCGTTTCAATGACGTTCTCGTTCAAAACCAATGGCTCCCTATTATATACACTGCCGGGGAAGATGGCGCAAGGGATGGGAGAACAAAAATAATACTCGTTAATTCAGTCAATTAGCTTATCTAAGTTAACAAGGCAGATCAGTTTTGAGAGGGTTCGGTGTACCGCGATTGGAGCTTTCGCTCCATGAGCCAGGCGTCCTCGCCGTTATCGGAGTAGTACCCCTTGCGGAGCCCGCAGGTCTCGAAGCCCAGCGAACGGTAGAGCGTCTGAGCCGCATCGTTGGACTTGCGCACCTCCAGGGTCATCCGCCTAAAACCCCTTTGCGTGGCGCTTTCGATGATGTGACCGAGCATGGCGCGGGCGACTCCCTGCCGCCGGTTTCGGGGATGGACAGCGACGTTGTGGATGTCCAGCTCGCCGGACACTTCCCAGTAGATGACGTAACCGATGGGCTTCCCCTCCCTCTGGCACAGAACGGATCGGGCGTGCGTCGCCCGCAATTCCTCGAGGAAGAATTGCCGGCTCCATGGACTGACGAACGCCACCGTCTCGATGGCCATGACGTCGTCGATATCGGCGACCGTCATGCTCCGGAGGTACAGCTCTCCACCGGCCTGCAGGGACATGCCGATGTCCTAGGTTATCCAGCCCAGCCTGGCGGCGCTCTCCTTGAGAAGGAGAACGTCCAGGACCTTGCTGCCCAGATGGTGGGCGAAACCGTAGACCCGGTCGTGAAGCGGAATGACCGTGGTGAACTCGGGAGGAAAGGCGCCGATGCTCGACGACACCTTACGGACGCGGGAATCCAGGAGCTTGCCTCTGACGATCAACTGGCCTTCCTTCAACAGCAGGTCGTAGTCATAGTCCGGCATGCGCTCGGGCAGTCTGGGCGCCATGGCGATGTCCAGGCGCGGCACCTGGGTGGGGAATTCCAGCCGGAGATGATAGGCCTTGCCCAGGTCCTCCACCGTATAGGCGTGGCCGTAGCGCCGCTCGCGTTCCAGTTTCTCGACGAATCGGGCGTCGTAGAACCCCTCGACGGGCACCGGGAAGCGCCGCAGCAGCTTTCCTCGATGCGCCAGCCACGGCCGCAGCAGGAGCGCCAGCGGAACGCCGTAAAGCGCCGCGCTCACCGTTACCTGTTCCACCGGTACGGCACGAAAAATGCTCTGACGCAGCCGGTACAGCACTTCTGCCAGGGCGATGACGAAACCCGCGAGGATGTACAGATTCACACCCTTGTCGAACGCCAGGTCCAGCCCTTCCGTCGCGATACCCGCGGCGATGAGCACGATCGGGTAGAGGACCATGTTGAGGATCATGTTGAGAGCGGTTGCCGCGCCGCCCACGAAGTAGGGCCGGCCCGCCAACTCCGCCAACTCCTCACGCGAGGCCGCGGGGAGGGCCCCGAGCAGCGGCTGCAAGAGGAGCACGGTCACCCGTAGCAGGCTGGATTCACTGGTCTGGATCCGCTGCACCAGCTCGTCGAAGCCCATGGACAATTGGCCCGGAAAGACCTTGGGCTCCAGCGGCTGGGGCGCTTCCTCAGGCTCCTCCACCGGCGCCGGACTCGCCGCCACCGCCGGGATCACGGCCGCGACCGGGGCCGCGGGGGCGGCGGCCGGTGTGGCTTCCGCCGCTCCATTGGCGGCCTCCGCGACCACCGCGGCAGGGGCCTGCGGCGCTTCCACGGCGTCCTCCCCGGAACGGAAACGGGACTCGAATTCATTGCCGAAGTCGACGTCCGTGTGCAGCACCCGGGCGCGCTCGATCAGTACGGTCTCGGACTCGACATTGTTGGGATCCGTCACACAGCAATCCACCGGACAGACCGCGGCGCACGCCTCGTAGTCGTGGAAACCGACACATTCGGTGCACAGTACCGGATCGATGACGTACAGGTCATCCTTTTGGGTGATGGCTTCGTTGGGACATTCCGGTTCGCAAGCGCCGCAGTTGATGCACTCGCTGGTTATCATCGTTGCCATGGAAGAAACTCCTGAATCGAATCCGGGCCGGGTGAAGACCCGTGCCGAGAGCGCCCAAGCCCCCTGCTCGATCCACCGGTCGGCACATACAACCTCTCGAAGGTCAAATTAGTTGATTTTGTAGTTGATTTTACAAGTTTCTTCAACGTCCCGGCGCTGCTTGAAAAACCCTGGCCGGGGTGTTACATCATTCTCCGTCGGGCGGCGTACCCAAGTGGTTAAGGGAGAGGTCTGCAAAACCTCGATGCGGCGGTTCGAATCCGCCCGCCGCCTCCATGCCCCCTGCACTCTATCCCCTGCTCCGTAGCGTCCGCACCCGGAACCGCAATTCACGGACGAGATGCACCCGAAAGACGGCCTGCACCGGAAGAGCAGCGGATTTCCGCACGGTGGATCAGGGACTCAGCGCTGCCCCAGCATCTCGTCGAGCAGGTCCGCGTGGCGCTCCATCACGATCCGCCGTTTCAGCTTCAGGCTCGGGGTCAACTCGCCGGTGTCCGTGGAAAAATCCGCCGGGAGGATACGGAAGTCGCGAACGGCTTCGAAAGGCGCCAGTTCCTTGTTGCGTTCGCGGATTCGTTGCCTGATGTACGCGACGAGCCGGGAATCCGCGGCCGTTTCCTCGAGACCCTGCCACCGGAAGCCTTCTTTCTCCGCCCAACGACGCGCCTCGTTCTCGTCCAGCGTAACCAGGGCCACCAGGTGGCTGGTCTTGTCGCCCCACACCATCGCCTGGCTGATGAGCGGTTCTTCCCGCAGGTGATTCTCGATCATCTGCGGCGCGATGTTTTTTCCGCCGGACGTCACGATGAGGTCCTTCTTGCGGTCGGTGATGCGCAGAAACCCTCCATCCTCGATCTGCCCCACATCGCCGGTGTGGAACCAGCCGTCTTCCCCGACCGCCTCCCGAGTGGCAGCCGGATCCTTGAAGTAGCCCTTCATCACGTTGGCGCCCCGGATCAGGACCTCGCCGTCGCCGGCGATGCGGCACTCCACCCCGTCCAGGGGCAGTCCCACCGTGCCCGCGCGATAGCGGTCCAGCCGGTTCACGTGGGTCACCGTGGAGGTTTCCGTGAGGCCGTAACCCTCCACGATCCGGACCCCCAGGGCGTGGAAGAAATCCGCGATGGGCTCCGACAGCGGCGCGCCGCCCGAGATCGCCAGACGCAGCCGCCCGCCCATGCCCTGCCTGACCTTGGACAGCACCAGAGCGTCGGCAAGCCGGTGGCGCAGCCGCAGCCACGGACCGCAACCCTCCCCCTTCCTCGCCCTGTCGTTGTACCGCTTGCCAACGGTCAGCGCCCACCGGAAAAGCCGCTGGCCGAGGGCGCTGCCGCTCTCGACCCGGTTGTGGATGCGCCTGTGGGCATTCTCGTAGACCCGGGGCACCGAGAACAGCATGGTGGGCCGGATGGCCTGCAAATCCGCGGACAGGGTTTCGATGGAACGCGCGAAGGCGCACACGTAGCCTCTTGCCGCCACCACGAAGTGCTCCAACCGGCCGAAGGAGTGCGCCAGGGGGAGGAACTGGAGCGCCACGTCGTCCTCCCTGACGGGTATGGCGGCAAGGGACGAGGCTATGGTGAACAGGTAATGGCCGTGGGTGGTGAGCACGCCCTTGGGCTCGCCGGTGGTGCCCGAGGTGTAGATGAGGGTGAGGTCGTCCGCGGGCTCCAGCGTCTCGGCCAGCTTGCGGAATATCCCCGGATGCTCGCGACCGTAGTCCCGCCCCATGGCCTTCAAGCGCTCCAGGGAGACCACGCCCGGCTCCGTGCCGGAAGCCGGCGGCATGTCCTCGGCCGAAGGCGCGTCGAGGAGCACGGTGGTCTTCACCGCGGCCATGGCCGGCGCCGAGGCATCGAGCCTGTCCAGGGACGCCCGTGAGTCCACCACAAGGGCCACGGCCTCGGAGTGCTCGACAATGTGATGGATTTGCGCCGGCGTGCTGGAAGCGTAGAGGGGCACGGTCAAGGCGCCGATGCAGATATTCGCCCAGTCCAGCAGGCACCACTCGACGCGGTTGGCGGTGTACAGCGCGACGCGGTCGCCCTTCCCGACCCCCGCGGCGACCAGCCCCAGGGCGATGTCCTCGACCTCCGCGGCCGCCTCCGCCCAGGTCTGGCTGTGCCACCGGCCGTCGCGCCAGAAACGATAGAGGAGTCGGTCCTGTTGCACGTCCGCCTGGGACAGGAAGAGGTCGGCAAGGCTCCGGTACGCCATGCCGCCACTATAGCACGTTTCGGCAGGTTTCATTCCTTCCGGCGCCGCGGGTTCGATGGGCGGGGTCAGCTTCCGCAGAAGCGCCGGATCTGCGTGCAAACGTACTGTTGCTGCGCCAACGTCAACTCCGGATAGATGGGCAAGGCCAGCGAGGATTGCGCGGCTGCCTCGGCTCGGGGAAAATCTCCTTCGCGGTAACCCAGGGAGCCGAAGCATTCCTGCAAGTGCAGGGGCAACGGATAGTAGACCTCCGTGGCCACGCCGCGGTCCTCGAGAAAGGAACGCATGCGGTCCCGCTCCGGCGAGCGCACGACGAACTGGTTGTAGGCGTGGCCGGGACAGTCTTGGGGAAGTATGAGACCTTCGGACGATGCCGCCGCTTCGAGAAGCATCCGGTACCGGCGGGCCTTTTCACGGCGGGCATCGGTCCACTCCCGAACGTGTCTGAGCTTCACGCGGAGAACGGCCGCCTGAAGGCTGTCCAGCCGGAAGTTCCCGCCCACCAGGCGATGATGGTACTTGGGCGCCTCACCGTGAACCCGGAGCATGCCAATCCGGCGGGCCAGCGCTTCGTCATCGGTGATCACCATCCCACCATCGCCGAACGCCCCCAGGTTCTTGCTGGGATAGAAGGAAAAGCAGCCCACCGAGCCCATGGCCCCGGCGCTCCTGCCGTTGGCATCGACAGCGCCGAAGGACTGCGCCGCATCCTCAACCACGGCAACGCCCCGTTCGCCGGCCATTTCCAGAATCGGGTCGAGGTCCATGCAGCGACCGAACAGATGGACGGGCATGATGGCCCGGGTGCGGGAGCTCATGCACGCCGCCACCGCCCCCGGATCCATATTGAAGGTGTCCGGCTCGATATCCACGAACACCGGCCGGGCTCCCACCCGGGAGATGACGCCGGCGGTGGCGAAGAACGAGTACGTCGTGGTGATCACCTCGTGGCCGGGGCCTATCTCGAGCGCCAGCAACGACGCCAGCAACGCGTCGGTGCCGGACGACACGCCGATGGCGAAACGCGCTCCGGTATGGGCGGCGATCTCCTCCTCCAGCTCCGAGACCTCGGGACCCAGGATGAAACGCTGTGAGGAACAGATTCTCAAGACCGTTTCCTCGATCTCCTCCCGTATGGTTTCATACTGAGCCTTCAGGTCCAGCAATGGCAACTTCATGGCATTCATCCGCCCGGGTTCCACCTCATCCGGCCACGACTACAGGCTGATGCGGTCGGGGACTTGATACGAGAACGAGTGGCCGGTAACGTGCAAATCGCTCTTGGCCGCGATTCGTACGTTACCGGCCACCGGGCATGATGCCCCAAATGGGCAACTTCCGCGAGCGTTGACATGATAAAGGCAATCGGGTTGACCGGCGGCATCGCCACCGGAAAAAGCACCGTCTCGGCCATCCTGAGCGATCGGGCGGCCATCGTCGATGCCGACAGGTTGGCGCGCGAGATCGTCGAGCCGGGCAAGGAGGCTTGGCGCGAGATCGTCGAGACGTTCGGCCGTGAGGCGCTCAGGGAGGACGAAACCCTCGATCGCGCGTACCTGCGCCGCATCGTGTTCCAGGATCCCGCGAGCCGGAAGCGCCTGGAGGCCATCACCCATCCCCGGATTCGAGCACTGGCGCGGGAGCGCATCGTCGAGCGCTCCCGGGACAACCCGTTCGTCATCTACGACGCGCCGCTTCTGTTCGAGGCGAAGATCCATCACTGGCTCCGTCCCGTCATACTGGTGGCCTGCGCGCGGACCCTCCAGGAGCAGCGGCTGCGCCAACGGGACGGGCTCAGCGACGCCGACATCGAAAGGCATCTGAAGGCGCAGATGTCTCTGACGGAGAAGCGCCGGTTGGCCGACTTCGTCATCGAGAACGACGGCACGCTTGCAGACCTGGAAAACGCCGTCGCCGCGATCTGGGAAACCGTCGTGGCTACTTCGCCCGCTCGATATATTTTCCTTCTGACGGATCCACCCGAATCCGGTCACCGATCTGGATGAACGGCGGCACCTGGACGGTCACCCCGGTCTCCAGTCTGGCCGGCTTGTAGGACGCCGAGGCGGTGGCTCCTTTCATGGAAGGCTCGGTCTCCACCACTTCGAGCTCCACGGCCGAAGCGATGCTCACGCCCACGGGGCTGCCCTCGAACAGATCCACGTTCACCACCTGCGCCGGCAAGAGATACGGCAGGATGTCGCCCACCTCCTCGGACGAGAGCTCCGTCTGCTCGTAGCTCTCGGTGTCCATGAATGTATGGCGGTCGTCCTCCGCGTAGAGGTACTGCATGTCCCGGCTCTCCAGAGTAGCCCGGTCCACCCTGTCATCGGAGCGGAACTTGTGTTCGGTTCCCACTCCGGTCCGCAGGTTCCTGAGCTTCGTTTGCATGAAACCGTGGCCCTTCCCCGGAGTGAGATGCTTGACCGCGCTGACCCGGTAGAGGCTTCCTTCATGGATGATGATCATGCCGATCCGAAGCTGTGTCGCGTTGATCATGTGCCGGCTTGTCCTTTCGTGAAGACCACCCGCCAACGCCTCTGTCGGCGCCGGTCGTTCCGGTTGTAGGGGCAGGTTTCAAACCCGCCCGTGCCTGCATCGCGCTGCCGCCGGGTCTCCCGTCAGCCCGGAGGCCAGCCCAGTGCCCGGCCGCCGAGAAGATGGAGATGGATGTGATCGACGCTCTGGGCCGCGTCCGGGCCGCAGTTTACGACGAGGCGGAACCCGCTCTCGGACAGGCCGTTTTCCGTCGCAAGTTGCCGGGCCACCTCCATGGCGTGCCCCAGGGTCGCCCCGTCCCCCGTTCCGAGCTCCATCACGCTGGCGATGTGCTTGCGGGGGATGATCAGGAGATGCACCGGCGCCTTGGGATCGATGTCCCTGAAAGCAAGCAGCGACTCGTCACGGTAGACGATATCCCCGGGAATCGCTCCGCTCGCGATACCGCAGAACAGACATTCAGCCACTTTCCGGCTACCTCCCGTCAGTCGTGCTCCGGACAGAAAGCCCTTACCGTACCCCCGTCCATCTTCAACGGGACCTTCTGGAGCCATGCCCCGAAGCAGGGACCCCACAGACATTCACCCGTGGTGGGTTCGTAGAGCGCGCCATGGTTGGCGCACAACAGGTAACGTTCGTCCTCCGTGAAGAACTGGTTGTCCACCCAATCCAAAGGCAGCGGGACGTGACGGCAGCGGTTCACGTAGGCGAACAGCTCTCCCTCGAACCCGAGGACGAAGCCTTCGAGGCTCTCGCCGCGGCAACGGAGCGTGAATTTCCGGCTCGTGCCGTCGGGGAAATCCTCCCTGCGGCCGATCCGCTTGCCTACAGGACGCCTTGCCATGGGATTCAGTCCGCCATCTCCCGCAGGAAGGACAGATCTCCCGCGGGACAACCTACAACGATCTCCCCATGGTCCACAACCACGGGGAGCGCGTGGAGCGCGAGCCCCTTGCACGGACCCTCCACGCACAGGCCGGTGTCGGGCTCGTAAACGGCGCCGTGGGTTGCACACATCAGGTGGCTGCCATCCTCGGTAAAGAACTGGTAGCGAACGAAATCCAGCGGCGTGACCATATGCCGGCAACTGTTGATGTAGGCACGGAACTGTCCCCGGTAGTTGATGACGAAACAGTCGATCCGGTGTTTCCCGCAGATCAGCCAGAACTTCCTGACCGCCCCGGCGGGCATTTGGCCGACCCCGGCCACGACCTTGCCCCCGGAACGCGCCTCGCGCGTCATGCGCGCCCGGTCGCGTCTGAAACGGAGCCGGCGCACGGCCAGCGCCACGAGATAGACGCTGCCGAACAGGGCCGATGCGTAAAGGGTCAGTTCCATGACGTGAAGTGCGCCCGCGCGGGGCGGTTGGCGGCCCCTGCCGCCTTTGCGGCGGAACGTCAACTCGATTCGGAGATCTTCTCGCCGCTCTTCCGGATGCGTCCCACGTCGTCCGGCGTCTGCCGCTCGTTGATTCCCATGACCTTCAGCAGCTCATTGGTCATTTCCGCGGTCATGCGATCCCGCACACTGCCGCGGCCGTCCGGATCGGTCTTGAGGAACTGCATGATCTTCTCCGGCCGCACCCCGGTTTCTTCCATGCGGTCCAGCAGCTCGCTGAAGCCCACCTGCCCCCCGTAGGTCTTCGCGGTCTCCTCCAGTTTTCGACAGTCCTTGCAGCTCCGGGCCCAGATGCCCGCGCGTTCGCCGCAGTAGGTGCAGCTCGCCATGACGCCCTTCCCCGCGACCCTACGAGTCCGGCAGCCGGGCCAGCAGCGTCCGGATCCTCGTGTTGGAGGTTGCGCTTCCGGCCATGAGTTGCTGAAGCACGGGCGGTCGCCGGTTGAAGACCGGCCGCTCCCCGTTACCCGTCATGGTGAAGCCGCCGGCCTCCTCGACCATGACGATGCCGGCGCACACGTCCCATTCCTTGACCCGGCGGAAAGTCACGGCGGCATGCGCACTCCCGCGGGCCACCGAAGCCAGGCGATAGGCGATGCTGCCCATGGGATCGAGCACGAACTCCCGGGCCAGCTCTTCCAGCCGTTTGCGCGGTTCGGCGCGGCTGATGAGCAGGCGCGGGCGTTCGCCGTTGCCGGGACGGCTTACCTGCACGGGCTCGCCGTTGAGCCGCGTTCCGCCTCCCCTCACCGCGGTAAACAACTCCCTCCGGAGCGGGTGATAGATCACTCCAAGCACCGGAGACCCGTCCACCGCGAGCCCGATGGAGACGCAGAACTCCGGTACCCCCCGAATGAATTCCCGGGTGCCGTCCAGCGGGTCCACGATCCACACCCGGCTCCGGTCCAGCCTCCTGGCGTCGTCGGCGTCTTCCTCCGAGAGCCATGCGTCGTCCGGAAAGCGCCCGGCAAGAATCTCGCGGATGGCCCGGTTGGCCATGAGATCGGCGGTGGTCACCGGATGACCCCGGGACTTCTCCTTGACCCGGTAGTCGCCCTGATAGAGCTCCGCGATGACGGCGCCCGCCTCCCGGGCCGCTTGGTCCGCCGCCCGCAGTTCCTCCGCGAAGGGCTCCGGGACGCTCCCCTCCTTCCCTGGAGCCTCGCCCGGTTCAACCGGGCTCGCCGGCGCCCTGTCCGCGGGCAACTCCGGTCCGCTGGACAAAAGTTGCTCCATGGGTCCATAATGCAGTCGTGCCATCCTCTTGAGTATAGCCGATACTCGGAAAATTCGCGAAAGTGATGCCCCCCGGACCCGTCACAAGGCCCAAGGCCGTCTTCCTGGACGCCGCCGGAACCCTCTTCGAATCCACCCGACCCGTGGCGGTCACCTATGCGGAACTGGCGCAACGGTACGGCATGAGCGTTTCCTCCGAAGAGGTCTCGCTGCGTTTCAGCCACTGCTTCGCCACCGCGCCGCCCATGGCGTTCCCCGACTCGGACGGCCAACGGCTGGAGGCGCTGGAACGGGCCTGGTGGCACGACGTCGTGCGGCGCATCTTCGAACCCGCCGGACCGTTCCTCCGTTTCGAGGACTACTTCGACGAGCTCTTCTCCTACTTCGCCCGCACTGACTCATGGGTGCTCTACGACGACGCGCGGGCGACCCTGGACATCCTGAAGAGACGCGGCCTGATCCTGGTCATGATCTCGAACTTCGACTCGCGGGTGCTGAAGATCATCCGCGGACTGGGGATCGCGGACCACTTCGACTCGGTGTTCATCTCGAGCAGCGCCGGATTCGCCAAGCCCGAGGCCGGGATCTTCCACCTGGCGCTGGAACGCCACGACATCGCTGCGGACGAGGCCATGCACGTGGGCGACAGCCCGGAAACCGACGTGGAGGGGGCGTTGCGCGCCGGCGTCCGGCCCGTGCTGCTGGACCGGCACGGCAACGCCGAGCACGACGGCGCCATCCGCATCCGCGGGCTCCGCGAGTTGATGAGCCTGCTATAGTCGTCTAAACCTTAGTGTCCCTGGTGTCCTGTCCCGGAAATAACGGTGCCAAGATGCGCAGGACTTTTGTTGTCGGCAAGGCGCGACGACGAGCAGTGGCCCATACCACGCGAGGAGCAGCAACGCAGCCGACGGCAAAAAGGACCCGCAGATCAGCACAGCTATTTCCGGGACGGGACACTGGATTTGAAGTCAATCCGATATCTCACTGGAGGTCATATCATGGCGGTCATCGATGCAGACGCACACGTGCTGGAGACCAACCGGACCTGGGAGTACATGGAGGGGGCGGACAAGGCATACCGCCCGCAGATCGTGACTTCCACCAACGACGGCGGTGGCACCGGGGAGTACTGGCTGGTGGACGGGCGGCTTCACGCCAAGTCGGACAACGTCGGCCACGACACCCCCGCGGAATCCCGGGAGATGTCCGATATCGCGTCACGCCTGCGGCACATGGACGAGATGGACGTGTCCGTGCAGGTACTCTATCCCACCATCTTCCTGCGCCCGGTCACCGACAAGCCCGAGGTGGAGATGGCTCTTTTCAAGAGCTACAACCGCTGGCTCTGCGACATCTGGAAGGCCGGCCGGGAGCGCCTGCGATGGGCCGCAATCCTGCCGCTGCGGAGCATGGACGAGGCGCTGAAGGAGTTGGAAGAGATGCTGCAGTACGGCGCCTGCGGCGTGTTCGTCCCCGGTCTCATCGGCGACCGGCGTCTCAGCGACCCCTACTTCACGCCTCTGTACGAAGCCTTGAGCGACGCCAACGTGCCCCTCTGCGTGCACTCGGCTACCGGCAGCTTCACCCAGCACGACCTGTTCTTCGACGAGCCCGGTTTCAACAAGTTCAAGCTCGCCGTGGTGGGCTCGTTCCACTCGGTGATCTGGGACCGTGTCCCGGAGCGGTTCCCGAGACTGCGGATCGGCTTTATCGAAGTCAGCGCGCAATGGGTCCCCTACGTGTTCCACGACCTCGCCAAGCGCTTCAGGCAGAAGCGCGGCATCGAGCTGTCCCGCAGCCTGCTCAAGGACAACCGCATCTTCGTCGCCTGTCAGACCGATGACGACCTCGACTACGTGCTGGAATACACCGGCGACGACACGATCATCATCGGCACGGACTACGGCCACAACGACACCTCCAGCGAGATCGCGGCACTGCAGAAGCTCAAGGACGACGGCAAGGTCAGTCCCGCATCGGTGGCCAAGATCCTGGACGACAACCCCCGGGCCTTGTACGGCTTCTAGCCAGGGCCGGAGAGAAGGTGCAGGGGCGGGTTCGAAGCCCGCCCGCGCACCCTCTCGCGCCTGGCAGGCGACAACCGTACAGGGCGTCCCGTTACGCCCATGCAGAGTACAGGCCACTGGAAACACCGACCGGGTCCCGGTCAGAGGGCATCGTCATGGCAGATCGTCAGTTGAAATACGTCGGCGCCAGCACCCGCAGGGTCGATGGCCTCGACAAGGTGACCGGCCGGGCCAAGTACACCGGCGACCTGGAGGTCCCCGGCATGCTCTACGGCTGCGTCCTGCGCAGCCACCACCCGCACGCGCGCATCGAGGGCATCGACACCGCCGCGGCCGAGCAACTGCCGGGCGTGGCCGGAGTGCTTACCGCCCGGGACGTGGCCGACCTGGATCCCCACTACGGCGGCCGCCCGCTCATCGCGCTGGAACGGGTCCGTTACGCGGGCGAGCCGGTGGCGGTGGCGGCGGCCGAGGATCCCCTCACCGCGGAGCAGGCCGCGGCCGCGGTGGAGGTGACGTACCGGGAGCTGCCTTCCGCGGTGGGGCTCGACGCCGCGTTGGCCCCGGATGCGCCGCTGGTGCACGAGGATCGGAGCGACAATATCTGCGGACACGAACAGGTCAGACGCGGTGACGCGGCCGAAGGATTCGCGCAGTCCGACTGCGTCTTCGAGCACCGGTTCACCTTCCCGATGATCTACCACTACTCGATGGAGCCCCACGGCGTCATCGCCGACTACCGGCAGGACGGCATCACGCTGTGGTCGTCGGCGCAGCATCCGTTCCTGGTCCAGGCGGACCTGGCGCGCATCTTCGGGTTTCCCGCCGGCAAGGTCAGCCTCAACGTCCCCTACCTGGGGGGCGGCTTCGGCGGCAAGTCCTATGCCAAGATCGAGCCCCTGGTGGTGGCGGCCTCGCGCAAGGTGGGCCGTCCCGTGCGCGTCTGCCTGTCGGCGCCGGAAGCCATGGTGACGGTGCGGCGGCACAGCGCCGGCATACGCCTGAAGACCGGCGTCAAAAGAGACGGCACGATCATGGCGCGGGAGGCGGAGATCTACCTGGACACCGGCGCCTACATGGACAACGGCCCCCAGGTGGCGGCCCGGGCCGCCACCCGAATCCTGGGCCCCTACCGCATCCCTCACATCCACACCGACGCCTACGCGGTCTACACCCACACCGGCGGCGCCGGCTCCTTCCGCTCCATCGGGGGGCCCCAGTCCATCTTCGCCGGCGAGAGTCAGATCAACATGATCGCCGCGAACCTCGGCATGGACCCCGCGGAACTCCGGCTCAAGAACCTGCTCAAGCGCGGCGAGGTGATGCGTCCGGGGCTGCGCCCCCTGGACGTGAACCTGGCCGGGACCCTCAAGAGGCTGGTCACGGCCAGCCGCTGGAAGAAGCGCGCGGGCAAGGCCGGGGCGCCCGTGGGACTGGCCTGCGGCATGACCAACGCCGGCGGCCAGCCCATCACCGTGGCCATGGTGAGGCTCCAGGCGGACGGCGCCGCCACCATCATGGCCGGCAGCACCGAGATGGGACAGGGGGTCCGCACCGTGCTGTCGCAGTTCGTGGGCGAGGAATTGCAACTGCCGCTGGAGCGGATCCGCATGTCCGGGGCGGATACCGCGATCACACCCTATGACCGCTCCACCGGCTCCAGCCGCTCCACCACCCTCATGGGACGGGCGGTGCAGGCCGCGGCCCGGGACGTGAAGCGCCAGCTTCTGAAGATCGGCGCCGGGGTGTACGGCGTGCGGCCCAACCAGATCCGGCTGATGGATGGCGCGCTGGTATGCGGCGAGGCCCGGATGTCCTTTGCCGAGGCGCTGCAGAAGCGCTTCGGCGCCGCGGCCGGCGAACTCATCGGCACCGGCACGGTGGGACCCGAGATCATCGGGGACGTCCTGCCGGTGGTTTGGGAGGTGGGCATGGGAGCGGTGGAGCTGGACCTGGACCGGGAAACCGGCGCCGTCTCGGTGGCCGACTACCTGTCCGTGGCCGACGTCGGCAAGGCCATCAACCCCATCCAGTGCGAGGGCCAGGAAGAAGGCGCGGCCATGATGGGCATCGGCCATGCCCTGTTCGAGGAGATGGTCTACGAGGGCGGCCAGCTCATCAACTCGACGCTGGTGGACTACCGCATCCCCTCCTTCTCGGACATGCCCCGCGGTTTCCACACGGTGCTGGTGGAGAACGGCGACGGCCTCGGTCCCTACGGGAGCCGGGGCATGGGAGAAGGCGGCATCTTCTCGGTGGCCCCGGCCATCGCCGGCGCCCTGGCCCATGCCACCGGAGCGGAGATCTGCGACCTTCCCCTGACGCCGGAGCGCGTCTGGCGCTCGTTGCGGGAGGCCGGCGGAGAGCGCCGCGGATGAAGATCAAGGAGCGTTTCGGCCGGGGACATCCGCTCTTCTCCTTCGAGTTCTTCCCGCCCAAGGACGACCGCGGCGTCGATGCGCTGTTCGAGACCGTGGCCAACCTCAGGCCGCTGGGGCCGGCGTTCGTCTCCGTCACCTATGGGGCCGGCGGCAGCACCCGCGAAAAGACGGTGGCCATCACCCAAAGGATCAAGCGCGAGGCCGGCATCGAAGCCATGGCCCATCTCACCTGCGTGGGGCACGGCCGGGACGAGATCGGCCGGCTGCTGGACGAATACGAGGACGCCGGCATCGAGAACGTCATGGCGTTGCGGGGCGACCCGCCACGGGGAGACGACACGTTCGTCCCCCATCCTCAGGGGTTCTCGCATGCCGATCAACTGATCGCGTTCATCCGTCAACGGAAGGACTTCTGCATCGGCGGCGCCGGCTATCCCGAAGTGCATCCCGAGGCGCCGGGCCCCGAGGAAGACCTGCGAAACCTCAAGCGGAAGATCGATGCCGGCTGCGACTTCGTCGTCACCCAGCTCTTCTTCGACGAGCGCGACTACTTCGATTTCGTGTCGCGCGCGCGGTCGGAACACATCGATGCGCCCATTATCCCGGGCGTGATGCCGGTCACGAACATCGCCCAGATCAAACGCTTCACCCGGATGTGCGGCGCCAGGATCCCGCAGGCGCTGCTGGCGCAGCTCGAGGCCGTGGCCGGCGACGCCGAGGCGGTCATCGAGGTCGGCATCGAACACGCCGCGCGACAGTGCCGGGCGCTGCTCCAGGGGGGGGCGCCGGGCATCCACTTCTATACTCTCAACCGTTCCCTGTCCACCCGGAAGATCGTGGCCAACCTGCAACTACAATAGTGTGGTGTCCTGTATAAACGGTGGATAAGGTGCGCAGGACTTTTCGTCGTCGGCAAGGCGCGACAACGAGCAGTGGCCCATACCACGCGAGGCGGAGCAACGCAGCCGACGGCAAAAAGGACCAGCAGATTATCCACCGTTTATACAGGACACCACACTAATATACCGAAGTCTTCGCTCCGGCTGCCGCACCAAGGGTTTGACTCGGATTCCGATTGCGGTCATAAGGGAAAGAATCGCCGGACGGGTCACCCTACAAGGAGCACGTATCATGCGTAGAAGAGGAAAGGCCGCGGGCGCGTTCATCGCGGCTCTCGTGTTGACGACGATCATCGGAGAAGCGGGCGCGCGGTTGCAGGAGGTGCCGGCAAGCGCGGCCTACGGCAACTACGCCGTGGGGGTGGCGACCGGCTTCGCGGTGGACAACCGCCAGCGCTTCGACCCCTGGAACGGCGCCTACGCCGGTCCCCGATACCGCGACCTGCTGCGCCGGGTGGAGGCCGCGGGACAGCATCGCACGGTGGTGTTCCAACTGTGGTATCCGGCGACACCGGACAGCGCCCGGGGACGGCTCGCCGGGCTGCGCTCGACCTTCCCGGCCGCCAACGGACGGCGTGCGAACTTCTACGACTTCTACTTTCAGGACGGCGCCATGGCGCAACCGATCGGCGCCGCGGCCCAGGTGGTGATGCCGCAGTTCATCCACCTGCAAGGCGGCGGCACCCTGGCCGAAGCGGACGGCGCAACCGCGCCGGCGGCCTTCGCCGACATCGGTCGGCGGATCCTCGGCATGCCGCGCGGCGCGTGGCAGGACGCCTCGCCCGCGGAGGGCAAGTTCCCGCTGATCCTCCTGGCCCACGGGCTTGCCGGCAACCACGGCATGTGGAGCACCCTGGGCGAGTTCCTCGCCTCCCACGGGTACGTGGTGGCGGCGCCCACTTTCGTCTCCGACGGCGGGCTGCCGCTGGTGTTTCACGACCAGGACTCCCCCTTCGCACGGCAGGCGTCGGCCGAGGAGTTGCGTCAGGCCTACGAGCTGCTCCTGGGCCAGGTCAAGGTGGTCCCCTATTTCTACCGTCTGCTGTTCGGGCAGGAGGGCCGGGGGTTCGCGCCGCCGGAGAACTTCGATCCGGCCGCGGCGAAGGTGGTCCCCGGCGGCGTGGAGCGCGCCACCACCATGATGCGCAACCTGTTCCGCCAGCGGGTGTCCGACGTGGGACTGGTGCTGCACACCGTGCGCCTGCTCGGCGCGGACGAGGATACCTGCAGGACCTCCCTCGCCGCCATGGGCGCCACCAGCGCCGCCCGCCCCATCTCCGACCATTATCTGTGCGGTCTGCTCAACGGGCGCATCGACGGCGAGCGCGTGGGCATCGCCGGACACTCGCTGGGCTCCATGACCGCGCAGCTCGCGGCCAACCACCTGCCCGGGGTGAGGGCGGCCATGGGGCTCAACAACACCCCGCCCTTCACCTGGACGCCGGAGGAGATGTTCGGCGCGGGCGAGGCCCGGGACGGCCTGCCGGTGGCGAGCCGCAAGCCCGTGCTCATCATGATCGGCGACGAGGACGACTTCGTGCAGCGGGTGTTCGTCAGCCTCTTCCAGTCCGCAGTGGCCGCGGCCGGGGGCGACCCCGCCCTGGCCTTCCCGCTCGCTCCCGAGCGCGCCGCGCCGGAACGCATGGAGAACCCGCAACCGGTGGCCTTGAGCGCGTGGCGGCGTGCGGTCTCCGACCGGCTGCTGGTGATCGTGCGCGACACCGACCACTTCACCCTCTCCGAAGACTTCGCGCGGCTCTTCCCCTGGCCGGAGTTCCGGCGCGGGGCGCTGCCCTTCGGCCAGACCCCGGAGCGCCACCGCAAGCCCACGGGCAAGCGCGCCTTCGGCCCGCCGGGAGGAGTCGGGGAGCGCTACACCCAGTTGGGTTGGTCTGCCGTCGGCGAGACCGGCGAGGTCTACCTGCCCCACGTCATCCGCGACTGGTACGCGCGGGCATGGTTCGACTGGCATCTCAAGGGAGACGAGGATGCCCGCAAGCGGCTACTGAAACCGGATCCTTTCGGCGCCTTGACCTCCGAGCGGCGGGAGTTGCAGTGATGCCGCTCGTCTCGAAGCCGCATCCAACGTAACGAAAAAGGGCCAGGAGCGTGAAGCTCCTGGCCCTTTCGCATGAAGCGGGAACCGAAGTCTATCCTTCAATCACGTGGCGCCACTTGTCGAACACCTTCTGCTTGAGCTCGGGTGTCGACTCGGCCACGGGCGGAAAATCCTTCATCCACTCGAAGGGCCGGGTGGCGTCGATGATGGCGCGGGAGTTGAAGCCCTTCTTGCCCGGCGGGATACGCGGGTCCAGCGGTCCACTCCAGCAGCGCCGCAGGATATCGATGGAATCCACGGGATCCGAGCGGGTGGCCAGGGCCCAGAGCACGTCGAAGGTCTTGGTGGGATCGATATCGTCGTCCACCACGATGACGTAGCGTCCGAGATACGCCCCGGCGTGCACCTGTGAGGCCACCATCCCGGCCTGACGCGCGTGACCCGGGTAGCGCTGCTTGATGGAGATGATGTTCAGTAACCGTCCGCCGCCGGCCTCGTGGCACCACACGCCCTTGACGTCCGGCACCCCGGCCTTTTCCACCTGGTCCCAGATGAGGGCGGCCTTCACCATGCACTTCGCGATGGAGTAGTCCGAAGGCGGACGCCCGGGCCGGGCGCCGGTGAGAATCGGGTCGTTGCGATGATAGATCCGCTGCACCCGGATCAGCGGCTCCGGGCGGGTGTTGCTGGCGTAGTATCCGGTCCACTCGCCGAACGGCCCTTCCGTGGCCCGTTCTTCGGGGTCCATGTAGCCCTCGATGACGATCTCCGCGTGGGCGGGAAACGGCAGTCCGGTCACCTGCCCCTGGATGACGTCGATGGGTTGGCCCTTGAGCCCGCCGGCGTAGTCGTATTCGGACACGCCGTAGTCCACCTCGTTGCCGGACACCATGAACAGCACCGGGTCCTGGCCGACGCAAACGATGACGGGACACTTCTCGCCCCGGTCGAACCACTTGTCGCGCTGGATGCGGCCGTGCTTCCCGGGCGAGATGTAGACGTTCATGCTCTTCTCGTCCTGGACCATGCCGCGGTAGGTGCCGAAATTGACCCAGCCCTCGTCCGGGTCCCTGGTCACGACGAGGCACCCGGTGCCGATGTAGCGTCCGCCGTCCATCTCGTGGATGAAGGGCACCGGGAACTTGAGCAGGTTGATGTCGGAGCCCATGAGCACGTTTTCCATCACCGGGCCGGTCTCCACCACCCGGTGCGGGATCGGGTTGTGCTGCGAGATCTTCTCCCGGGTGGCCCGCACCAGGTCCAGGTCGGTGAGGTCGATGGGCAGGCCCAGCGCCAGCGCCATGCGCTTGAACGAGGCGTTCTGGGCGAACAACACCCGGTATCCCTCGGGGTAATCCTTGATGTTGTCGTAGAGAACCGCAGGTACGGGACCCTTGCTCCCCTGGGCGATGAGCTCCGACAGGGTTCCCATCTCCAGGTTCCAGTCCACCCCGTCGACCTTCTTCAGTTGCCCGAAGCTCTCCACGATCTCCAGCCACTCCCGCAGGTCGGTGTAGCGGGGTGTTTCCCCGGCCATGATTTCCTTCTCAGTGATCTTGGTTGCCTCTACTGCGGCCATAAAACGGCTCCTTCCTTCGATGTTCGTATTACCATAGCCCCTACGGGAGATCCGATCAACAAGCCCGGTTCGTCACCGGAAGGAAACGCCCGAACCGTCGTCCCGGAGAAAGCCGAAATGACGGGGACGGCGGACTCTGCCAACGCGACTTCAGTCCCCCAACATGGTGTCGTCCATGCCCTCCGTGTCGTCCGCGGGCAATCCGTTGCAGCTATCCGGGTCGAGGGTCAGATAGACGTTGGTTCCCACGGGTACGGCGTTGGCGGGATGGGTGTGCACACGGATCAGTTGCTCCCGGACACTGACCTGGCAATGATACGCGTCGCCCATGAACACGGCGTCGTGGAGCGTCCCCTGCAGCACGTTCCCCGTTTCCGCCGGCGCCTCGGACGCCACGGTGATGTTCTCGGGACGTATCGAGATCACTGCATGGGCGCCCTTCTCCATGGGCACCGCGGGAACGAACGAGAGCATGCCGAACGCGGTATCCAGCCGGCTGGGGTGAGAATTGGCCCCGGCCTCCGCAACCTTTCCGTTGATGAGGTTGGTCAGACCCAGAAACGTGGCGGTGAACTTGCGCTTGGGCTTGGCGTAGAGCTGGTGCGGGTCCCCTACCTCGATGAGCTTGCCGCCGTGCATGACCGCGATCTGATCGGAGATGGCCAGGGCCTCGGCCTGGTCATGGGTCACGTAGATGGTCGTGATATTGACCCGCCGCTGGAGCGCCTTGATCTCGAAGCGCATCTGCTCCCGCAGCTTGGCGTCGAGGTTGCTGAGGGGCTCGTCCAGCAGCATGACCTTGGGTTCGTTGATCAGCGCCCGGGCAAAGGCCACCCGCTGCTGCTGACCGCCGGACAGCTTGGGGGCCGGCCGTTCCTCGAGTCCCCCCAGACCCACGATCTTGAGCACATCTTCCACCCGGCTGCGGATCTCGGCCCTGGGACGGCGCTGAATGGTCAGCGGGTAACCCACGTTCTCCGCCACCGTCATGTGCGGCCAGATGGCGTAGGACTGGAACACCATGCCGATGGGCCGGTGGTTGGGCGGGACGTAGGCGCCGCCGGCGGAGTTGAACACCGGCTTCTCGTCGATGTCGATGACACCGCTCTCCGGCCGCTCCAGTCCGGCGACGCAACGCAGCGTGGTGGTCTTGCCGCAACCGCTGGGACCCAGGAAGGTGTAGAGCGAGCCCTCGGGGATGCTCAGCGAAACCCCCTTGAGAACGTGGACCCTTTCGGCGCCTTCCCCGAAGTACTTCTCGAGGCTCCTGATTTCGACCATGACTCTGTCGTCACTCACCGGCAACCTCCGTCGCGGACAGCGCTGCCGCGTTCGATAGAGGGGAACAACCACCCGACACGCGCACCGGCCCGGGCACTGGAATGAGCCACCTATTGCACACTGGCTGCGGGATTTCAACTTGAAACCGGCGGTCCCAGGGTTGATTTCGGGGCGGTTTTTTCCTAACAACAGTTTGTCGCGCGGGACCACCGTACCGACACCCGACCGGCACGTCCGCAAGCTGCGCGCGGGACATCCGTTCATTCGACGCGAAGGGAGCCTCCATGAAAGCAGATCTGGTGATCAGGAACGGCACCGTGGTAACGCCCGAGAACACCTTCGACGGCGGCGTGGCGATCCACGGCGAGAAGTTCGTGGCCATCGGCACCAACGACTCGCTCCCGGAAGGCGTCCAGGAGATCGACGCCAGGGGCAAGCACATCCTGCCCGGACTGATCGACGGCCACGTCCACTTCCGCGAGCCGGGCATGACCCACAAGGAAGACTTCGGCACGGGGTCCCGGGCGGCCGTGGCCGGCGGCATCACCTTCGTGGTGGATATGCCGAACACCATCCCGCCGGTGACCCATCCCGAGCAGGTGGAGGAGAAGAAGCGGCTGGCCGAGGAGAAGTCGCTGGTGGATTTCGCGCTCCTCGGGGTGGTGGTGCAGACCAACGCGGACCAGATCCTGCCCATGGCCCGGGCTGGAGCGGTGGGTTACAAGATCTTCTTCGGCGAGACCATCGGCAACCTGCCCTTCCCGGATGACGGCGTGTGCCAGGACGTGTTCCAGAACATCACCGAGTCCCGGCTGCCACTGTGCATCCACGCCGAGAACCGCCAGATCATGTACCACCACCTGAACCGCGTCAAGGAGGAAGGCAAGACCGATCCGGTCAACTGGGAGTCCACCCGCCCGTATCTGTGCGAGGCGGAGTCGGTGCACCACGCCATCTTCTTTGCGGAGACCTTCGGCACCAAGCTCCACGTCCTGCACATGAGTTCCAAGCAGGCCGCGGGGCTGGTCCGGGACGCCAAGGCCCGGGGACTCAGGGTCACGGCCGAGACCGGGCCCCACTACCTGCTGCGGGAGCCCAGGGACATGGACAAGGCGGGTCCCCTGCTCAAGATGAACCCGCCGGTGCGGACCCGGGACCACGGCGAGGCGCTGTGGGACGGCCTGCTCAACGGATACGTGGACATGATCGCCACCGATCACTCGCCCCACACGCTGGAGGAAAAGGGCGCGGACATCCACGGCAACATGCTGAAGCCCGCCATCTGGGACTGCATCTCCGGCTTCTGCGGGGTGGAAACCGGCGTCCCGCTGATGCTCACGGAGGTCAACAAGGGCCGCATGAGTCTCAACCATTACGTTAAGCTGGCATCGGAAAACCCCGCAAAAGTCTGGCAACTCTATCCCCGGAAAGGCGCCCTCCGCGTGGGCGCCGACGGCGACGTGACCATCGTGGACATGGACAAGGAAGGCGCCATCGACATCACCAGGCTGCACAGCAAGAACAACCCCTCGCCGTGGCACGGCTGGAAGGTGAAGGGAATGCCCGTGGCGGCCGTCGTGCGGGGCCACGTGCAGATGCAGGACGGCGAGCCCGTGGGCCGGCCCATCGGACGCATGGTGGCGCCGACACCGGACTGAAGCAGACCGGAAGGGCCTGTGCCGAATGGTCCTGAGCGCCCTTCGAGTTCGCCGGCGCCAGGCCCAGGGCGAACGGAAACGAGAAACTCTCAAGTGCGAGGAGGAGCATGAAACGCACTGAGCCGCTGGAATTTCACCAGCCCACGAGCCTGGCGGAAGCTACCAGGATCATGCTGGACCGCGGGCCCGGAGGCCACTTTCTGGCGGGCGGCACCGACCTGGTCATCGCCATGAAGGAAAAGGGGCTGGTGCCCAAATACGTGGTGGATCTCAAGAAGATACCGTCCCTGTCGGGGATCCGCGAAGAGGCCGGCGGGGGCATTGCCGTCGGCGCCCTGACCACGCTGCGGGAGGTAGAGACCTCCCCTCTCATCGCCGGACGTTATCCGTTCCTGGCCCGGAGCGCCGCGGAGGTGGGCTCCATCCAGATCCGCAACCGCGCCACCATCGGCGGCAACATGGCCAACGCCACCCCTTCGGCGGACGTGGCGCCGGCGCTGCTGGCGCTGGACGCCAGGGCCCGGCTGAGCGGCGCCGGCGGCGAACGGGTGATGGAGCTCCGGGATTTCTTTCGCGGACCCGGCCAAACCGTTGCGCAGACCGGTGAGGTCCTGACCGAGCTCTCGATTCCGCCCCAGGACCCGCGTCTCGTGGGAGAGTACATCAAGTTCTCGCCGCGGGACATGATGGACCTGGCCTACATCGGGGTGGCCGTGACCCTGACGCTGGCCGAAGCCGGCCGGCGCTGCGAGTCGGTGGCCATCGCCCTCGGGGCAGTGTCGCCCACGCCCATGCGGGCGCCCCAGGCCGAAGGCCTGCTCCGGGGCCAGGTATTGACCGAGGAGCTTGCGCACCGGGCCGGCAGGCAGGCATCCGAGGAATGCAGCCCCATCAGCGACGTGCGCTCCTCCGCCGAGTACCGCAGGGCCATGGTGCGAGTGAACACCGCGCGGGCGCTGCTGAACGCCGCCGCGGGAAGCGGCCCGGCGCCGTGGACCCGCCGGCGGGACCGGCGATACGGATAGGCCGCGGGGCGGAGCGCCGGCCGGTTTGCCCGGTCTCGTGACACCGCGAGCGTTCACGGCCGGGAAGGAGCCTTTGGAGAAGGAGCCTTTGAATCCATGAATCAAACCATCGAATTCACGCTGAACGGGGAGGCCGCTTCGGTGACCACCCCGGCGCACCGCCTGCTCCTGGATCTGCTCCGGGACGAGATCGGCCTCACCGGCACCAAGGAGGGCTGCGGCACCGGAGACTGCGGCGCCTGCACGGTCTTCCTCGACGGCAGGCCGGTGAACTCGTGCCTGGTGCTGGCCGGCGAGCTCAACGAGGCCGATATCGTCACCATCGAGGGGCTCAAGGACGGCAACGCCTACCACCCCGTCCAGGCGGCCTTCATCGCCGACGGCGGCGCCCAGTGCGGCTACTGCACCCCGGGCATGCTGATGATGGCCAAGTCGTTCCTCGACGAGAACCCCGACCCGACGGACGACGAGATCCGCTTCGCCCTTTCGGGCAACCTGTGCCGCTGCACCGGATACGTGAAGATCGTGGAGGCGGTCCAGGACGCAGCCGCCGAGCTTCGCCGGCGCGCCGGTCAGGGACGGGACCATGAGTGAGCTCAAGGTAGTCGGCCATCCGGTCACCCGCGTCGACGTGGACGACAAGATCACGGGCGCGGCCACCTACGGGTACGATCTGGCGCTGCCGGACATGCTGCACGGCAAGGTCCTGTTCAGCACCCGGCCCCACGCGCGCATCGTCAGGCTCGACCTGGAGAAGGCGCGCCGGCATCCGGGGGTCGTGGCGGCCATTTCCGGCGCCGACGCGCCGTGGACCCACGGCGAGTCCATCAAGGACAAGCCCTTCCTGGCCCAGGGCAAGGTGCGCTACGTCGGCGAGCCCGTGGCCGCGGTGGCCGCGGTGGACGAAGACACCGCCCAGGCCGCGCTGAAACTCATCGAAGTGGAGTACCAGGACCTGCCCGCCTACTTCACGCCCGAGGAAGCCTGCCGGCCCGGCGCCGTGGCCATCCATGAGGACTTCGAAGGCTATCGCAAGGCCCCTTTCATCGTCGGCGCGCCCATGCCCAACGTGTGCGAACACTTCAAGCTGCGCACCGGGGACACCGCCGAAGGGTTCAGGCAGTCGGACGTGGTGCTGGAGGAAAGCTACTACGTGCCGGTCATCCAGCACGCGGCCATGGAGCCCCATTCGGCCCATGCCCAGGTAGACCCCGAGACCGGACGGGTCACCGTCTGGGTGGCCAACGACGCGCCCTTCCGGGCGCTGACCGAGGTGGCCGAAGCCCTGGGCCTGCCTCAGGAACAGATCCGCCTCATCAACCCGCTCCAGGGCGGCGGCTTCGGCTCCAAGGGCGGCCTCAAGCTGGAGCCCATCGCCATGGGGCTGGCGTTCCACACCAACGGCCGGCCGGTGCGGGTGAAGTTCAACCGCGAGGAAACCTTCATCTCGACGCTGGTGCGCCACGAGGCCACGGTGCGCGTCAAGAGCGGCGTCAGGAACGACGGCACGCTGATGGCCCGGCACATGACCCTGTACTGGGGCGGCGGCGCCTACGCCGAGAAGAGCCCCACGGTGTGCATCCGCGGCAGCCTCCCCTCTCCCGGCCCCTACCGCATCCCCCACGTCCACGTGGACGGTTATGCCGTGTACACCAACAAGCCCGTGGCCGGGGCCTTTCGCGGCTACGGCATCCCCCAGGGGGCCTGGGCCACCGAGCAGCACATGGACGAACTCGCCCGCAGGCTCGGCATGGATCCCCTGGAGTTCCGCCTCAAGAACGTCTTCGTGGACGGCGACGTGGCCTACTGGGGCGAGCAGCTCCACAGCGTGGGCCTCACCGAGACCCTGACCAAGGCGGCCGCGGCCATCGACTGGGACAAGCCGCGCCCCGCGGGGGTGGGACGGGGCCTGGCCTGCATCTCCAAGCCCACCCGGTCGCCCACCACCTCCAAGGCCGGCGTGCTGCTGGACGCCGACAACGAGGTGACGGTGCTGGCGGGCACGGTAGAGATCGGCCAGGGATGCAGCACGATCCTCTCGCAGGTCGCCGCGGAAGAGCTGCGGATACCCATCGAGCAGGTACGGGTGGCGCCGCTGGATACCGACGTCATCCCGTTCGACGCCTCCACCACCTCCAGCCGCAGCACCTATCACATGGGCAACGCCGTGCGCCGCGCCGCCATCGACGTGCGCGAACAGCTCCTGGAGATGGCCGGCCCCATGCTCGAAGGGAAGCAGGAAGAGCTGGTGCTGGCCGACGGCAAGGTGCACCTCGAGGACCATGAGGAGATGGCCCTGACCTTCGGCGAGTTGATCCGGCGGAAGCTGGGGGCCGGCGCGCTGCTGCGCGGGGACGGCGACTACACCTACGAGACCGGCAAGGACCTGGACCTGGAGACGGGCCACAGCGACCACGCATCCGCATTCTACATGTACGCCACCCAGGCCGCGGAGGCATCGGTGGACGAGGAGACCGGCCGGGTCCGGCTGCACCGGGTGTCCGCGGCCCACGATGTGGGCAAGGCCATCAACCCGCTCAACTGCGCGGCCCAGATCGAGGGAGGCGTGGCCATGGGCATCGGCGCCGCGCTCCACGAGAACCTGGTCATCGACGAAAACGGCAAGGTGCGGAATCCCTCGTTCCTCGACTACCACTTGGTGACGTCGCTGGACGTGCCCGAGATCATTCCCATCATCGTCGAGTGCGCCGAGCCCGAGGGCCCCTACGGCGCCAAGGGCCTGGGCGAGCCCGGGCTCGCGCCCACCCCCGCGGCCATCGGCAACGCGGTGGCGGACGCCATCAAGTCCCGTGTCCGCGAGCTTCCGCTGACCCCGGAACGGGTGTTCCGGGCCCTGGAGGAGCGCGACCGGAAGTAAGTCATGACCAAGATCCCCGTCGTCATCCTCACGGGCTTTCTTGGGGCCGGCAAGACCACGCTGCTGAACCGCATCCTCACCGCGCCTCACGGCCACCGCATCGCCGTGGTCATCAACGAGTTCGGCGAGGTAGGCATCGACCACCACCTCATCGTCGCCTCGGAAGAGGAAATCTTCCAGATGAACAACGGCTGCATCTGCTGCACGGTCCAGGGCGACCTGCTGCGGGTGCTGCTGCAACTGCTGGAACGGCGCGATACCTTCGACTACCTGGTGGTGGAGACCTCCGGCCTCGCGGACCCCACGGTCATCGTCCAGACCCTGTTGCTGGACCAACGGATTCGCCAGGACTTCGAGCTCCAGGCCGTGGTGACGGTGGCGGACGGCATGCACGTCGAGCAGCAACTCGCCGCCCACCACGAGGCCCGCGAACAGGTCGCCTGCGCGGACGCCATCCTGCTCAACAAGACCGACCTCATCACGCCGGAGGAAGCGGAAGCGTTGACCGGCAGGCTCACCGAGCTGAACCCCACGGCCCGGGTCACCCCCACGCGGAACGCGGAGGTGGACATCGGCGAACTGCTGGAGATGCGGGCCTTCGACCTGGAAGCCAGACGCCACGCGGTCGAGAACGGCCATCGCCACGAGCACCAACCCTCGGTCGGGACCGTCTCGTTCGTGCAGCCCGGGGATCTCGACAAGACCCGCCTGAGCCACTGGTTCCGGTCGGTGCTGGCGGAGAAGGGGGCCGACATCCTGCGCATGAAGGGCATCCTCAACATGCACGGCGACTCCCACCAGTTCGTGTTTCACGGAGTCCACAGCATGTTCGAGGGGCGTCTGGGACGCGAGTGGGATACGGATGAGGAACGGCTCAACCGGCTGGTGTTCATCGGCCGGGACCTCGATGGCGAGGCGCTGCGGAGCGGGCTCAAGACCTGCCTTCGCTCGGAGCACGAAGCCGGGACGGACGGCGAGCTGGATATCTATCGCGACGTGTCTTCCTTCACCCTGGACCAGATCTGCATCTGGGTCCGGCAGGCCCTGGAATTCCCGTCGAAGACCCCCATCATCGTCAAGGAGGTCCCCTGCGTCAAGCCGGGCTGCCCCCCCATCGAGACCGCCATCATGGTGTTCCTGGAAGCGGAGCCGCCGCGCTTCTACAAGATCCAGAAGACCATCAACGAGGTTAACTTCGACAGCGTCTACAACCTCATCGAGAATCCGATGCCGTGCTGTTAGTGTCGTATCCTGAACCCGAAGCTCGTGGACGAACCCGCAAGGTAGTGGCTCAGTTTGAAAGTTGGGCAATGGCTCAGTTTGAAATCTCGCCACGCTTACGGTAGCTCGCGGGTCAGTTGGGCTTCGGCCAAGTCGAAATAGTCGAAATCCACTTTTGAGCCTCAGCGTAATCCAGCACCAACTCTACAGAATCAGAACGAGCGCGGTTGCCGCGCCTACCCCTCATCCGGCCGCTATTCCACCCATACAACCCTAGAAGGCAGTCCTCTTCCGAGAAACCCAACCTTCAGGCCCCGACACATCCATCAATCGTTCTCCCTTCCCGCACACTCTCAGATAAAGCGGCCCTGAATACCACATGCCCGCTTTATCTCGAAGGGATACAGACGACTGAACGTCCCGACGAACCTCCTCCCTCCCTTCATCATCCACAGGGTATCGAACCCTACGGAAATCACTGACGTACAGGTCCCCCGTCCAAACCGGAACCCCCGACATTTCCATCCCAAAAGATTCACAATGAGCAATGGATTCATCTATCTCACTCTGATTCGGATTCGATCCTTCGGCAACATCGGACCCTCGTTCCATAAAAGGCTTTACCCCCTCAATGCCCAACGGAACGTTATTCCATCGCATGGCCATCAAGGACAACGGAGTTCCGCGGCTGCCTCCTACAACAACCTTGCCATCACTCTGATACGTAAGAATAGAGGCTACAGGTCCAAACGTCTCCCCAGTCATGCGCAAACCACGAAACCACGGCCCGAATGGAATCCCGACAAAGACGGTCTTGTCCTCACCTAGAATCGAAATCGACCGCATCAAAAGGATTCTATGCGAACCCCGATCACACGCCGGGTCATCATCTCCCGGCATCACTGGACGAATACCGCCATCTTGATACTGCACACCGTAGAACCACCGACAACACTCACAGCGACTGTCAATGAAAGGGTCGGGGAACACACTGCCTTTCCGACGATTGCAATCCTTGTGCATCAGTTGAAGATTCAAGTTTTTCAACCACTTCTGCCAACCACCACTTGATCTTGAAAAAGCCTCTCTTCGAGCTTCAAAGTGTATGTAGTTGTCCCGAGCCGACGGAGGCAGCATCTTCTCGGGAACAATGTGATCCATTGTCGCGTCTGACCCGACGCTCTCCCCGCAACCGCCATAATGATGCCCGCACAAGTTGCCATCCCGCTCCCTAACTTCCTCAAGTTGACGCTGTTGTTCCCGACTTGACATTTAACGGTTTACCTTCCTGACGCCACAACCAGCCAATCATCCAATGCAACCCGATTCGTCTCATACCCGCCCCGCAAGAAGTCCCACACCAACGGACGACGCCTCACGAAATAACTTCCGTCATCGCAATCCGCATCGTATACAGCCCCCTCTATCGGCCTCGCCTCCCCGCGACCTACCCGTTTCTGATACTCCGCCTCACGCCGCGCCTTTTGCTCCGCCACCTCCTTCTGCACACGCGCAGACCTCTCCCAGGGCCACTCCGCCAACGCTTCCACTGCTAACGCAAATACAAGCCCCCACCCTACCAGCAACATCAACGTCTTTATCACCCAACTCCCCTTCACCCGAAAAGGGCGGGAGCCGCAGCCCCCGCCCGGACCGTCCTCTAGTTCATCCGATCTTCAAACGAATCGCCCTTGTCCGCCTTCTCCACCACGGGATGCCTCCGCTTGGGCACCAACGGCTCTCCCGCCTCCCGACGCCGCTCTATCTCACGCACGGCGCGAGACAACGCCACGGAACGCTTAGCCGACGTGGGATGGGTACTCCCGAAGTTGATTGAATTCGGGTCCAGTTCACCCATACGCCTCCACAACTCCGACGCCCCATCTATCCGATACCCGGCCCGCGCCGTGTAATACAACCCCACGTAATCGGACTCCGACTCGAACTCCTTTGAAAACGCCATCGCTCCGATGGTCCCACCCGAATAGCCCAAGCCCGGCAACCCGATAGCAGCACCAATCACGGCTCCGAAAACCGCGCCCACCACCTGATTCTGCATCTTCTTTGCGATATGCCCTTCCGTGTGATGCGCCAGCTCATGCCCGATCACCAACGCGAGATCGTCGTCACTCGTGAGGAAATCCAGCATCCCCACCGATACCGAAATCGTATCAATTGACGCTGTGGCGTTCACCGTCGTCTCGGGACCCACCACCACGTTGAACTTGCATGCCTCCACCGGCGTCAAGTTCACCAACCGACGCTTCCCGCCTCGAAGGTACTCCACCTTCAAGGGACTCGTCTCTTTCCACGTCCGCCAATTGCTCATCTGTCCGTTCCATCCAATCGCCAACACCACGCCATTCACGGAGACTACTTGATCCCCTGCACGCATCCCCGCTTTCTCCGCAACCCCGCCAGCATGCAAATACGTGATTCGAGGAATGTCCCCGCCGCCAAACTTTCTCACGTACTCCCCACGCAAGGTCTCCGAAACTCCCCCCGGAGTACTCACCCACCAACCGACAGCCGGAATCTTCTCAGGGCAAAACTCCGCGTTCGCAGCCGCTAGCCGGTCCCATATGTTGAACACCCTCACATGCTGCCCGTGCCACCGCTGAAACGCCCGCCGCTCCTGATACGCCGCCTCCGCGGCTTCCTCCGCCTCACTCACTACGGGCGCTTGATGCGTCGGTCCGCAGCTAACTACAAGCCCCCCTACTATCAGCACTAGAACCGCGATCAAAAACCTCATAACAACACCCCCGCTTTCTGTCTCTTGGCGGCCCCGATTGCCGCTCGCCCTTCCCGACCCCTACGCTCCTCTATTGCAGAGCGCAAATCACAAAATCGCGTGTACTAGACCGAACCACCTTTGGCGCTTGTCCAGCCGGACAGACCTTACTCTCAACCTCATTTTGCAAGACTTCTTTATCCCGATCTTGACAGATTGCAGACTCCGGCAGCTCGGCGCAAAACTCTGCCAGCCTTTCCCGGTCCAATCCCCGAGAATCGCGTTGCTCAACCACTGGTTCCTCTTCCTTGCAAAGAAAGGACTGTGGCACTTCCGCACAAAACTCCCGCTTCCGCTGCTCGTAATACTGCCACACGCGATCCTCACGACCCACCCCCGGCTTACCCTTCTCGCGTTCCAATTCCTTCTCTAACTCCTGTTGAAACGCCACCGTCTTGTCCCACACCAACTTTTTTGGGCACTTCTCATAAAGCGTGTTGATGGCCTGTTCCGCACCCGTCAAATCAAATGAGAAAACCCGATACCCCCCACGCGAACCTAACATGGAACCGACCGCCCGCCTTCCACTCACGAACCAACCGCTCACGGTCGTCGTACTCAAAGAATCCATTATAGGTCAACGTGCGAATCTCGCCACGGTCATCCCGCGCCAAGTTATGCCTCACCCAAATGCTCGATCTACCCTGATACTCAATCCGCTCATCATGTTTCAGAAAAATCACGTCGGCATGAACAAACTCACTGTCAGCTTCGCAATGAAGCCGAACCCTTGCCTCCATCCCTTTGAGCGGGTACTCCTTAAAGTCCCTCCGCGGCTTTGCCGGTTCCGAAACCGCGACCAAGTAGACACCGGAGGCTCATCGAAAGGATCACCCTCGAACTCCACTACCTGCCACTCCGACAAACCCGCCGTAGGAAACGCAACGGCAACCGCCAACAAACACACCCCGATCAGTTGTTTCATGGCTCACCCACTCATCCCTACCTAGTTCAAATCAGTTGAAGCCACACCGCCCAGCCCCACATCTGCTTGCAGAGGAACACAAAGGCCCCAGAACCCACCAAAACCCACTTCCACACAAAGTCGGCTATCCGATCTCGACGGTACTTCCAAGACAGCCGGTACAGCCCCTTACTCGTAACCCGAAACCCCGAATGAAGAATCTGCTGCCGGGAACTCTTTGAAGGTAAAAGATCGGTCATCCGGATTGGCTCCAACAACCCCTCGTCCGCCATTTCACACAAGAGTTGATACTCCGCCATGTCTATAACAAGGCGATCCTGAATTTTCTCATCGCCCTCGGTCACATAACCTGGACCATTTATGTAACCAAGAGCGGGATTGTCGCGGTCATGCATCAAATCATAATGAAGCTGCCCATCTGGACGCTCCTTTGCAAGTTGAAGAAGCTCCCACCTGTCTTTTCGATTCGCTAGTATCTCTTCTTTTCGACTTTTCACAGCACCTCCTTCCATACGCGGAGCGGCCGAAACCGCCCCGCCCAGTCCCTCTACTGCTTCTCCGCCCCGAACGCGCCCTTAAGTCCAGAGCGGTAGCCCCGGAACGGTCGCCCAAGCGCCAGGACGGCACCAGCTTCGTGTCCGCGCAGATGGCCGTCCACGTCCAGACATCCCCGGCTTCCGGTGGCGCCGATTTCGCACGCGGCACGTTCTTCTGCTTGGCGTAGACGAAGCTCCAAATCTCGTCAGCCTGGATGCGTTGGCACGGCAGGTTCCAAAGCGCCTTGTCCTGGAAGTCCGCGCAAGCCCGACCCGCGTCCGCGAGCAGCTTCGCAACCGTGTTCCGGGATACGTCCGCGATCCGCGCAACCGCCCGCAAACTCATGCCCTCGGTCAAGCACCGGATGATGAGCACCTTCTTATGGGAATTATAGCGAATAGTGGCGAAAGGGAAGAAGATCACCCGAAGAACAGATGCCCAATGCCCAAGTGCTTGTTGACTAATCTGCCACAGTTCAGAGTGCTGCTCCTTGCCGTTGATGTGTAGACGACAAACTCTCCCATCCCATCGGGGCTGAACAAAAACGGCCAATGGTAAAGCCGTTTACCCGAATTACACAGTCGGATAGTTCAAACCATACATTCTGCCTTGGTTCTTCAACTTGTTCGACCGTCACTATCGGCTGCATTTCGGCATCGTTCGTTTCGAGTCGGTATGTATGCGTGCTGCGCCGTTCAGCTCGTTGTGGACCCGAGAGCCAGCCATCAACAACTCCCTCACCAACCGCTCGAACTCCGGGTGGCGATCCTTGTTCGTCAACCGTGCAACTCTCGAATCCCCCGCAGCCCCTACAACAGACGCCATCAACATGACTCGAACCCTCTACTGAATCAGCCCGGACAACTCCTTGACCGCCTTGTTCAACACCCCGTTCAACCCCGGCACCTTGCCCTTCAACTCCTCCAACGTCGCCACCAGCTCCGGCAACTCCTTGGTCTCACGGTAATAGTCCGTCTCGATATCCGCTACCGCCGCGCATATGTCATGTGCCGCCACCAACGCGGCTCGCAAATCCTTTGCAACGGCGGGTTGCGCTCGAACGCCGCCCTTGTGGTGTCAGCCGTCATGCCTCCCTCACTTTCGAGATTCCGATCCGCGCCGGGTCCTGATTTTCAGGTGTCAAAAATCCAGCCGGCTGGTGCGGCCGTCTCCGGACGGAGACACCACCTACTCGAACCCGAGCATGCCTCCGTTTACTGAAGCTCCCCGCCGAAGTCACCGAACAGCAGTCCGGGGTTGGTCTGGTGCTTCACAACATTAGTATACTTAGCGTATACTTTTCGTATTAAGGCTTAGTTACTTACGGAGGTACAGATGGATCCGGAAGCCGTGATCAACCCCAAGGACCGTTGGCAGTTTGGCGAGACCATCTACAAGGACACGGACACGGAGTGGTCGGTCGCAGAAGGACGGTGGAAAAACGAGCCCGTGCTCGCCATACGCTGGAACGGCAAGGAAGGGGAGCCTAACCCTAGTGGCCATCCATTCACGGGGGGCAAACCGGCTTGGTTTATCTTGCCGGCCGCGCTGCAAGCAGCTATTCTAAACGAGATTAAGAAACTGAAAGGAACCGCCGAATTCAGCCCCAAGCTTACGCAACTGAAAGCCGGATTCAGCCCAAGCCACCTTGCGAAACTGAACGAAACCGCCGAATTCAGGCCCCCAGCCAAGTGGCGGTCAACCAAGGTCATCTACGGGGACCGGGACAGGGACAAGGAGTGGTTGCTCGCAAAAGGACAGTGGGACAGGGACAAAAACGACGACTGGCGTGACGTGCTCGCCATACGCTGGAACAAGGAAGGGGAGCTTGGCTTTCCACACCGGGGGGAGTGGAAGACTTGGTTTATCTTCCCGTGCGCGCTGAAAGCAGCTATTCGAGCCGCTATTCCGAACGAAACTGCCTGATAGTCTCCAGGCGCCGACTGACAGGAGAATCGTATGGACTGGAAGACGATCAGCAACAACGTGCTGTTGGCGGGCTCGCCCAACTCTCTTTCGCCCACACATACACCGGGTGCCGCTGCCCGTCCTGGCGGATGCTCTCCAGGAACCGCCGGTCTATTGGGTGAAGCGCCAACGTCATGCCCGGAGGCAGCGTCACGATGATGTCGCCATCGTCCTTTGAATACAGCATCTGAGCCTCCCTGACGCCGCCCACCCGTGCCCTACTGCTTGTCCGCGCCGAACGCGCCGTGCAAAGAATTGCCGTTGTGGAAGTTGGGCTCGACAAAAGTCCCGAACACCTCCTCATGGTCGGGTCCTGCAAACACCACATCCTGGTACTCCCGCGCTAACCCTGCATTGCCTCCTCCCACTCGCCGGCCGGCACCCGACACCGGAATGTTGTCGATGCTGAAGGACCTCTTGTCCAGCACCCCGCCGTCTTCAGCCACGATGTTGTTAAACCGGGCATCCAGGAAGCCCACCGTCCCCGGACCTGCATTAAAGTCACTCGTGTAAACAAGGCTCGCGTCCCCGTACACTGAGCGCTCATCGTTGGCTATCACCCCTACCATGCCCCCCGCATAGGTCGCTCGCTCTACCGGAGCACTCCCGGAACGGTCCCCAGACTGAACCACGAACGCCTGAGTGCCCCAAAACCGCTGTTCATTGCGTCAAGTCCAAAATCACGAAAACCGCCTGCCTGATTTTCAAACTGAGCCACTACCACCTGCAAGGGGTTCTTGCGGCCGGCCGAGCTTACAGCTCGCGCCTTCCGTCGAGGGCTTCGCCCAGGGTGCCGGCATCGGTGTACTCGATCTCTCCGCCCATGGGCAGGCCGCGGGCAATGCGGGTGATGCGGATGTCAAGGGGCTTGACCATCTTGGCGAGGTAGAGGGCGGTCGCGTCCCCTGCCCGGGTGGCGTTGGTGGCGACGATGATTTCCACGGGGGGATGAGCGCGGACCCGCGCCATGAGTTCCTTGATCTTCAGCGCGTCGGGTCCGACCCCGTTGAGCGGGAAGATGGCGCCGTGGAGCACGTGGTAAAGGCCCTTGTACTCCCCGGAACGCTCGACCGCCATGAGGTCCGACGGCTCCTCCACTACACAGATGGTGTGGTTGTCGCGGCCGGGGTCACGGCACACCCTGCACGGCGCGACCTCCTCCGTTCCCGCGGGTATTTCGCTCAGGCCGAAGCATTGGGGACAAAGACCCATCTCCCGCTTCAGCCTCTCCATGCTTCCGGCCAGCGCCAGCACCGACTCCTTCCCTTCCTTCAGCAGGAAAAAGGCCAGGCGGCCGGCGGTCTTCTCCCCGATGCCGGGAAGCCTGGAAAGCTGCTCGATGACCCGTGCCAGCGGCGCGGGATACCCGGTCATGGCGTCAGTCCGGGGATCTTGAACCCTCCCGTGAGCTTGCTCATCTCCTCCGAAGCCATTTCGCGGGCACGCCTGAGTCCCTCGTTGACCGCGGCGCGCACCAGATCCTCCAGCATCTCCACTTCCTCCGGATCGACGACGGCGGGGTCCACCTTGATGGAAGCAAGCGTGAACTGGCCGTTGACAGTGACCCGGACCATGCCACCGCCCGAGGTGGCTTCCACCGTCTTCTTCGCCAGCTCCTCCTGGATCCTGGCAAGCTTCGCCTGCATCTCGTGGGCTTGCTTCATGAGGCCGCCCATACCGCCCATACCCTCACTCATAGACTGCTCCCTTCAGCGGGCACGCTACTTCACCGTACCGCCGAAAATCCTTGCCGCCTCGTCGATGATGTCCCCGGCGCCCTCCTGGTCCGAATCCGACGGGTCTTCGGAGACGGCCTCCCCTTCCGGCGGCAACACCACCGTCACGGTCATCTCCCGTCGGAAGAAACGCTCGAGAAACCGTTCCAGGAGAGCCATGTTCTCCCGATCCTGCAAATAGCTCCGGTACAACCCTTTGAGGCCCAGCTTGAGACCGTCCCCGGAGATCTCCAGGAGCTTGCCCTGCTCCAGATACGAGGCCAGAACCCGCTGTTCGCCGGCGACGAAATCCAGGAACCCTTTCCATGCAGCGGGGCCTGGTTCCGGCGCCGCGGGCTCCGTCTCCACCGGCGGAGCCGGAGGCGCCTGATCCGGGGCGGCATGGTCCGCTTCTTCGTTGCGGTCCGGTGCAGGTTCCCGGAGCGGCTCCGCTTCCCTCCGCGGTTCGGACTCACGGGCCGGCCCGGTCCCCTCCAGTCTCTGTTCGAGCCGCCGCAGCTCTTCGATGGCATCGGTGATGTTCACGGTGCGGGGCATGGTTGCCACCCGCACCAGCGATACCTCCAGATCGAACCTGGGATAAGGTGAACGAGCCACGATCTCATCGCCCTGGACCACGAACCGATAGTAGCCGATGAGGGTCTCGGGGTCCACGGACACCACCTGGTCGCGCAGCAGCGAGATTTCCTCGTCGGTCAGGTCCATCAGACGTCGGGCCCCACCCCCTTCTCCGGCGTCCGGGACCGTGTCCGTCCCGCGCTCCATCAGGCGGACGACCAGAAGGTTGCGGAAGTGCTCCACCAACTCCCGGGAGAGAGCAGCAAGATCCACCCCGTGAGTGGCCACCTCGGCGACCAACCGGAGACACGCCGCGGCATCCCCCGCGATCACCGCGGCCGAGACCTCGTAGAGCACCCGCCGCTCGGCCACGCCCAGGATGTCCCGCAGCAGCGGCTCGTCCACGGCGCCGCCCTCCGCCGCGGGTTCCGTGAAAGAGAGCACCTGCTCCAGCAACGACTGCGCGTCGCGCATGCTGCCCTGGGCCGCGCGGCTCATCAACGTCAGCGCACCGTCGGTGATGTTCAGGCCCTCCACGTCCGCGATCCGCCGCAACCGCTCGTGGATGTCGTGGACCCCGATGAGGCGGAAATCGAACCGCTGGCAGCGTGACAGGATGGTTTCCGGGAGGCGGTGGACCTCGGTGGTGGCAAGGATGAACTTGGCAAACGACGGCGGTTCCTCCAGGGTCTTGAGAAGAGCGTTGAAGGCGTCCCGGGTAACCTGGTGGACCTCGTCGATGATGTACACCTTGAAGCGCGCCGCGGCCGGTTGGTAGCGCACGTTCTCGATGATCTGCCGAACCTCATCGATGCCCCGGTTGGAGGCGCCGTCGATCTCGTAGACGTCAAGGGACCGGGGCTCGTTGATCTCCCTGCAACGAACGCACTCGTTGCAGGGCGCAGGCGTGGGTCCGTCGAGGCAATTCAGAGCCTTGGCCAGGATGCGCGCGGCGCTGGTCTTGCCCACGCCGCGAACCCCGGTGAACAGGTAGCAATGGGCGATGCGGCCGCTCTGGATGGCGTTGGTGAGCACGCGGGCGATGTGCTGCTGCCCCACCATGTCCGCGAAACTCTGCGGGCGCCACTTACGGGCCAGGACGAGATAAGACATGACGTTCAGGGCGCTCCGCGCCCCCGGTGAGCCTTCGAGCCATCATCGGAAAGTGAATGGACCGCCCCGATTTCGCGCCGAAATCCCTGCGCGCGGCGGGATGCTCATTGCCGACAGCCAGGCTTCCCCGTGGCACAGGGGCGGTCCGCTACCGCTGCTTCCTTCCGGACCTGACGGGGTTTGCGGGGCCCGCTTGCACGGGACCCGACTGCCAGCAATCAACATCCCGGCCGCTATCCATGAAGATGCCGTGGCGGAGAGGGAGGGATTCGAACCCCCGTTACCCGTAGGTAAACCTGATTTCGAGTCAGGCGCCTTCAACCGGACTCGGCCACCTCTCCACAAGCTATCGAGACACCACACGAGTGTGCTGAATAAACACTACCATGCCCGTCAGCGCTTGGAAACTCACGGCTTGACTGCCGCGAGCGCACACGGCAGAATTTCAAACCGGGACAATACGGGAGGCACGTTATGGTTACCCAACCGGCTACCGGCCACGCCGCGCCCAATCCACTTATCGGGATTACCTGAACACCCCCGCTGACGTCCGTTACGAGCTCATCGACGGAGAGCTGCTGACCATGGAGCCGGCGCCGACGACGACGCACCAGAGAGTTTCGCTCAATCTCGCCGTCCTGCTGGCGCCGTTCGTCAGGAACCACGGTTTGGGCGAAGTGTTCCAGTGAGGCGCCGGCGGCCCCGTCCCGCATTCCTTCCCTGAATCTGGAGTCAACTATAGGGGTCGCCCTGTCAGAGGCGCACGTTTGCCTCTCCCCTCTCGGAACTGCTAAGCCGTGGGAACGGCTCACTGCCCGTCCTCCATCGAATGAACCACCGGGTCACATACCTGCTCGGCCCCGAGCATATCGAGTTGCGGGAAGAGCCCGTGCCCTTGCCTCGGGAGGGGGAGCTGCTGGTGCGGATTCGGGCGGCCATCACCTGCGGGACGGACGTGAAGGTGTTCCGGCGGGGCGGGCATCCGCGGATGCTTCAGGTCCCGACGCCGTTCGGGCACGAGTTTGCGGGTACGGTGGAGGAATCGGGTCCCGGCGTGACCGGATACGAGCCTGGCGACCGCGTGGTGGTGGCCAACTCGGCGCCGTGCGGCCGTTGCGCGTACTGCGAGGCGGGTCGCGAGAACCTGTGCCGGGATCTCCAGTATCTCAACGGCGCGTTTGCGGATTACATCCGGATTCCCGAACGGTTCGTCCGCACCAGCACACATCGTTTCGACGGCGACCTTCCCTACGAGGTCGCAGCGCTGCTGGAGCCGCTGGCCTGCGTCGTCCACGGAGTCGACGCCTGCAAGCTCGGCGATGGCGCCGAAGCCCTGGTCTATGGAGCCGGCCCCATAGGTCTCTTGTTGACGGCCGTGCTCGCGGCCGGAGGCCATCGGGTGGCGGTGGCCGATCCCAACCCGCAGCGGCTCGAGGTCGCGCGGGTCCTCGGCGCCCGGGAGACGGTGGAAGTTTCCCGAGGCAGCGGAGAGGCCGGCCGTCTTCGAACGTATTCGCGGGACGGAGACGGCTTCGACTGCGCCATCGACGCCACCGGCGTGCCCGAGGTCTGGCAGGACGCCGTCTCCTGCGTGCGTCCCGGCGGCGTCGTGAACTTCTTCGGCGGCTGCCCGCCGGCAACGCGGATCTCCCTGGACACCGCCCTCGTTCATTACAACGAACTCACCCTCAAGGGCGCCTATCATCATCGCCCGGCCACGGTTTCACAGGCCCTGGACATGCTGAGCCGGAAGACGTTGGACCCGCGGCCCTTGCTGTCGGCCGAGGTGCCGCTGGAGAACCTGGAAAACGCGCTGCGGTCCATGATGGCGAAGGAGGTCCTGAAGGTGGTGGTCCGCCCCTGAGAGGATCACACCACCCGGCGCCGCAGGTACGCGCTCAGGTAGTCCACCCCGGTCACCAGGATGTAGAGCGCCATGAGCAGCGTCAGGAGCTGTTGTTCGAGGAACAGGCTCATGGCGATGTGGATCCGTTGGCCCAACCCGCCGGCGCCCACGAAGCCGAGGACCGCGGCCACGCGGATGTTCACCTCCCAGCGATACAGGGTGTAGGAGACGAACTGGGGCAGCACCTGCGGCAGGATGCCGTAGAACAGGATCTGGATCTTGCCGGCGCCGGTGGACTGCAGGGACTCGACGGGCTGCCGGTCCACGTCCTCCAGCACCTCCGCGAACAGCTTCCCGAGCACGCCGCCGGTGTGGACTCCCAGGGCCAGCACGCCGGGAAAGGGGCCCAGACCCACCAGGAAGACGAACACCAGCGCCCACAGCATTTCCGGGATGGTGCGCAGGAAATTGAGGATGGCCTTGGCGGTCAGATACGGGATGCGCCGCAGCAGGACCCGGTGACGCCGGGACTCCATCTCGTAGAGCAGCCCGGCGTATACCAGGTTGCGCGAGCCGAAGAACGCCAGCGACAGCGCGATGACCACGGACAGCAAGGTGCCGATCAACGAGATGGCGAGGGTTTCCCACGCGCCGGCGAGCGCATCGGCCACCACCTTGCCGGAGAGATCCGGGGGGAACAGGCGTTCGACGTACTCGACGATGGCGCCGCCGCCTTCGGTGCTGAACAGCATGCCGAGGTTGATCTCGGACCCCTGATAACTCCAGACGAAGAGGGCCCCCAGGAACGCCAGCAGCAGATACGTGGACAACCGCGAGCGGTCGCGGGTCCTCAGGACAGCCAGGTCAACCGGAGTCGTGGCGGGGCGGTTCATAGCAGCGAGCGCACCTTGGCGCTGACGTAGTCGGCTCCCGCCACCAGCGTGAACAGGATCGCCAGCAGAGTGCTCACCTCGTGGAAGTTGAACATCCGGATCGAGATCTCGATCTGCTGGCCGATGCCGCCTGCGCCCACGAGGCCCAGGATGGCCGAGGTCCGCACCGCGCATTCCCACCGGTACAACGTGTAGGAGGTGATGTTGGGCAGCACCTGCGGGAACCAGCCATAGAAGAAGATCTGCAGCCTCCCGGCGCCGGTGGACTGGATGGCCTCCAGCGGCCGTTCGTTCACCGACTCGAATATCTCGGAATACACCTTGCCCAGCATCCCGCCGTAGGCGACGCCGATGGCCAGCACTCCCGGAAACGGCCCCAGGCCCACGGCGCGCACGAACATGAAGGCCCAGACGAACTCCGGAATACAGCGAAACAGGCTCAAAAGGGCCCGGGCAAGGCCGTAGAGACAGACCTTGAGGCCGTGCCTCACGCCGAAGCCCCGGTACTCGGTCTCATGGAGGATGCCCTGGAAGCTGAAGGTGCTGGTGGCCAGCAAGCCGAGGGGAAACCCGATCAACACCGCGATCAGCGTCCCCATCACCGAGATCTGGATGGTCTCGAGGGTGGGCCGGATCATCAGTTCGAGGAAGTCCCGGGACAGCTCGGGCGGATACATGCCGGTGACGAACTTCCACACGTGTTCCCTGCCCTGGGCTTCGAAGAAGAAACCCAGGTTCACCTCGGCACGGCGCCAGCTATCCACCAGCAGGAGGAGGAACAGCCCGCCGAACACGTAGGGGAAGATCGACCGCGACCCCAGTGTGTCTGTCCTGGAGTTGAAGCGAGGGGACACTAGACCGCGACCCGCTGGTGCACCTGTTCTTGAAAGGAGCCGTCAGCGCGGGCTTCCGAAGCATGGCCGGAATAGAGCTCTTGCAGGAGCTCCGGGGTCACCTCGGCCGCGGCGGCATCGAACAGCTTGACCCCCGCCTTCATGCCGATCACCCTGGGGAAATACGACAGCGCCAGGTCGGTGCTGTGGAGGTTCACCAACAGCGTCTTGCGGGTGTCGTCGCTGATGGCGACGAGCAGCTTGATGATGGTCTCGGCCAGGGACGGGTCCACGGAAGACACCGGCTCGTCCGCCAGGATCACGTCGGGATCCTGCACCAGCACCCGGGCGATGGCCACGCGCTGCTGCTGGCCGCCGGAGAGCTCGTCCGTGCGGCTGAAGAGCTTCTCGCCGATACCCACGTCGGCCAGGGCGCGGTAGGCGGTCTCCGGTCGGGAAGGCCGCGCCAGCGAGGCCAGGGACCCGAGCAGGGACCAACTCCCCAAGCGGCCGGACAGCACGTTGTGGACCACCCGCAGGCGCGGCACCAGGTTGTGCTGCTGGTAGATGGTGCCGATGCGGCGGCGCATTTCCCGCAGCCGCCGGCCATACAGCTCGGCCACCTCCTGACCCCCGATGCGAAGCCGCCCGGAGGTGGGCCGGAGGGTGCAATTGAGCATGCGGAAGAGCGTGGTCTTCCCGGCCCCGCTGGGCCCGATGAGCGCCACGCGCTCGCCCCGGGCGACCGTCAGATCGAGCCCTTCCAACGCCGCCTGCCGGCGGCCGAACACCTTGCGGACGCCTTCCAGGTGATATTGTTGCGAACCCGTCAATTGACCTTCAGCATGCCCGCGGCAATGGCCGCCTCCTTGATGCCGTCCCAATCCGAGTCCTTGGCCGGAATGAACTTCCGGGTGCGTTGAAGGTCCATGACCTGCTTGTGCTCGGGATTGGAGTAGTCGAGCTTCAGCAGCGCCTGCGTGAACTTCTCCCGGATCTCCCGGGGCACGCCGCCCCGAGCCACCCACACGTAGTCCACGTACGGCGGGGTGGTCCAGAACACGTGGACCTTCCCGGTATCGATCTTCTTCTTCTCGACCAGCTTCCTCCACACCAGAAAGTTGAGGGCGCCGGCGTCCACCCGCCCCGCCTCCACCCAGGCCGCGGTGGCGTCGTGGGCGCCGCTGAAGCCGAACCTCTTGAAGTCCCGCTCCGGCTCGACCCCGGCCGCCTTCAGAAAGTAACGCGGCATGAGGTGTCCGGAGGTGGAGCTCACGCTGCCGAACGCGAAGGTCTTGCCCTTCAGGTCCGCGAGGGTCTTGATGCCGGAATCGGTGCGCGTGACGAAAAGGCTCTTGAAGCTCGCGTCCTCCTCGCGCATGGCCAACCGCGTGGCGCCCTTCGCCCGCTGCGTCGCCTGCACCGAGGTGAAGCCGCCGTACCAGACGATGTCCAGCCGATCGGCGGCCAGCCCCTCCACGGTGGCCGCATAGTCCACCACCGGAACGAACTTGACCTGGACCCCTACCTCTTTGGCGATGTAATCGGCGAAGGGCTTGTACTTGCGCAACAACTCCTGCGGGTCTTCGTCGGGGATCGCGGAAACCCGTAAGGTGTCCGCAACGCCAACCCCGCCTGACGAACAGGCAACCAGGACCACCAAGCAAAGCAACCAAGTCAGTCTGCGTTTCATCGAAGCCTCCCGGAGCAAGTATTCCGGGTGAGTGGATATCAAAACAACCTATATGTCAAATAGAGTTTAGCTATAGTATGCACCCTGCCATAGATGCGGCTGCGGAGCCCGGCCCAGGAACTGCACGAACGCCCGCGGCACCGGCGCCAGGGGACGGTCGCGGTGGGTCACCCGAAAGAAGGGCCGCACGAGGTCGAGACCCTCGATGCGGATCTCCCTGATCAAGCCGTGCTGGACCTCGCGCCGGATCGCCGCCCGCGAGAGGATGGAGAACCCGAGCCCTTCCATGAGCGCCTCCTTGACCGCCGCGGTGCTCCCGAGCTCCATCCCGACCTTGAGGAGTCGCTCCGGGTCGTGGCCGCCCTTGACCACGAGCTGCTGGAACGAACGCAGGGTGCCGGACCCGGCCTCCCGGGCAATGAAGGGGTGTTTGCCCAGGTCCTGGAGAGCGACCTGCTTGAGCCCCGCCCAGGGGTGGTTCGCGGGCACGGCCACGACCATCTCGTCCTGCCACGTCTTGCGATAGCTGAGCCAGCGCTCATGGGTCCGGAACCCCGTGAAGCCCAGTTCCACCGCGCCGTCGAGGATCGCGCCCACGATGGTAGCCGAATCACCGATGCGGAGCACCGGGCGCACGTCCGGAAAGCGCGCCACGAAGCTTCCCAGCATCCCCGGCAGGATGTATTCCCCCGGGACATTGCTGCCGCCCACGCGGAGCTGCCCCTCCACCTTTCCCTGGATGCGCTCCAGCGCCGCCAGCGTCTGGTTCTTCAACTTCAGCACGGCGCCGGCTTGCTCGTAGAGAAGCCATCCGGCCGGGGTGAGATCGAATTTGCCCCCGAACCGCGTAAAGAGCCTGGAACCCAGTTGCTGTTCGAGAGTCCGGATGTGGGCGGTCACCGTGGGCTGTCGGAGGGAGAAATGCTTCGCCGCCAGCGAGAAGCTGTGGAGCTCCGCCACCCAATAGAAGATCTCGAGCTTGCGGAGGTCCAGGTCCCTGGAAGCCTTGGTCATGATCTCTTTCCCTCGTTCATCGCGACGCCGCGGTCAGAGCCCGTTGCCATGCGGCGCCAACCCGGATACGGTAATCATGGAGATGAAGATATCGCCCCTCGATGACTTCCACAAAGGGAACCGCGCGGTCTTTCTCGAACGTGGGGGATGGAACCTGCCGGCCCACTTCGGCGATCCCGCCGCGGAATACGAAGCCGTGCGCTCCGGCGCCGGCTGGCTCGATCTGGCGGACCGGGCCGTCCTCTCCATCACCGGAGCGGACGGCGCCGAGTGGCTCCAGGGGATGCTGTCCAACGACGTCAAGGCGCTGGGCGCGGGCGACGGCGTACCGGCTGCGGTGTTGAACATCCAGGGCAAGGTCCTGGCGGACGTAAGGGTGTTCCGTACCGACGACGCGTTCCTCCTGGATTTGAGCGAGCCGCTCGTACCGGGCGTCCTGGAACATCTGGACCGCTACCTGATCGCGGACGAGGTGGAGATCTCCGACCTCTCCGGCGCCCTCGCCATGCTGTCCATTCAGGGACCGCAGGCGGAAACGGCGCTGTCCGCACTCCTGGATGCGGGCTCACTGCCCGCGAAGAACCTGTCCCATGGAGACTTCGCAATCGCCGGCGACAGAGTCCGGGTGGCCCGGGCCACGCACACCGGAGAGCCCGGCTTCGACCTGGTGGTGCCGCGGCGGCGGCTCCCAGCCATGGCCGCGCTCCCGGCCGCCCGGAACATCCCGTGGATCGGGCTTCATGCCCGGGAAACCCTGAGGATTGAGGCCGGGATCCCCCAATACGGGATCGACATGGACGCCGACACGCTCCTGTTGGAGACCGGTCTCGACGACGCCGTCAGCTTCACCAAGGGATGCTATCTGGGGCAGGAAACCGTGGAGCGCATCCACTCCCGGGGCCACGTGAACCGCAGGCTGGTGGGCCTCAAGGCCGCGGGGGACGTGGTGCCGGACCCGAGCGACCCGGTGCTGGACGATGACCGCAACATCGGGCGCGTGACCAGCGCCGTTGCCTCGCCCAGGTCCCAATGCCCCATCGCCCTCGGGTACGTCCATCGGGACTACCTCGAGCCGGGCAGCGCCGTCACCATCGGACACGGAGAGGTGAAGGTTCCGGCCACGGTGCATGCCCTGCCCTTTTGATCCACCGCCGGAACGGCAACCCGGCAACACTCCCCGACGCCCGCGAGCCGGGGCATCCCCAGGCAGGAAAGAAAAACAGGGGGGCGACGCATGCGCCGCCCCCCTGTTTCCCACCCTGTTCTCTGTGGTGCGGATGACTACAGCTTGTCGAGCTCGGCCAACAAGTCGCTGTTCTCCGGGATGCCGCCCTCGTAGACCTTGGCGAACCGCACGGTTCCCTGCTTGTCGATGATGAAGACCGCTCTCTTGGGAAAGCCCTGGGGACGCAGGCAGTCGTACTGCTCGCAGACGGATCCGTGGGGAAAGAAGTCCGACAACATCGGGAAACTGATCCCGCCCATGGTCTCCGCAAACGCCTTGTGGGCAAACACCGAATCAACACTCACGCTCAGAACCTGAGCGTCTTTGGCTTCGAAGCTGGCCTTGTCAGCCTCGAAGTTGCTCAACTCCTGCTTTCAGCCGCCGGTGAAATCCAGCGGGTAGAACGCCAGCACGACGTTCTTCTTGCCCGCGTAGTCCCCCAGGGACACGTTTTCGTCCCGGGACACCGGCAGGCTGAATTCGGGGGCTTTCTCCCCCACGTTTGGCATCGCCATCAAACCATCTCCTTTCCGAGGTGTTCAGCGTTGTGTTTCACAAACGAGGGCCGGCACGTTTGCAACCTGTTGGTGAGACACATCCCTAACATATTTCCCCGGCGCCACAAAGGCGCACGAACTCCTTGAGGGCTTCCACGGTGCTTGGAAAAGCGAGATCGTCCCAGGGAATCCGCGACAACGGGAAGGTTCCGGCTTCGGTGCTCTCGTCCCCGGCCGCGAGGGTTCCTCCCACCACGTCCGCCACGTAGACGATGATCACGTTGGGCGAACCGGGATAGGAATACACCCCCAGGAGCGATCGGGTCACCACCTCCAGGCGGCTTTCCTCCCGAGTCTCGCGAACCGCCGCTTCCGTGGTGCTTTCGCCCCGGTCCACGTAACCGCCGGGGAAGACCCACTTCCCCATGGCCGGCTCGATGCCGCGGCGCAGCAGCACCACGCCGCGGTCCAGCGTGCAGATGGTTCCCGCAACGACCTTGGGGTCCTGATAGAAGATGAAGGAACACTTCTCGCACACCAGCCGCCTGGGCTCGTTGTCCTTGAGGGTGCGCGGCGCCAGCGGCCCGGCGCAACGGGGACAGAAGCGATAGCCGCCGCCTCCGCGACGATGCGCGTGGTCGTGGTGGTGATGATGATCGTGAGTTGCCATGGGCTGCTCTTTCCTCGATGACGGGACGGGAAAGGGCCGGTCGGCGGCGTTCCCGACGTCGCGGACGGGGGCAGGCTCGAACCCCGTCCCTACAGGGCTACCGCTCGTCTGAGCCGCGCCGCCTCCTGCTCCGTCAGGGGACGTATCTCGCCCCGGTTCAGTTGGCCGAGGGCGATGGGGCCGAAACGGCTCCTCAGGAGCGTCTCCACCGTGTGCCCTACCGCTTCCACCATCCTGCGGATCTCCCGGTTCCGACCCTCGCGGAGCTCGACCCGGAGCCACACCTTCTGTTTCAACCGTCGCAGGACCGTGACGTCCGCGGGCGCGGTTACCCCGTCTCCCAGCCTCACGCCCCGGCGCAGCCGGTCCAGTTGTGCTTCCGTGGGCATCCCGCTCAACTTGACCTCGTAGGTCTTGCGGACGCCATAGCGGGGGTGGGTCAGCCGGTGGGCCAGATCACCGTCGTTGGTCAGCAGCAACAGGCCCGCCGTGCCGTAGTCCAGACGGCCGGCGGGAACGACGCCGGGCGGATGGCCGCCGGCCCGCAGGTAGTCCGCCACCGAGGGCCGCCCTTCCGTGTCCCGCATGGTGGTGATGACGCCGGCCGGCTTGTGGAACGCGAGATAGACCCTGGACGCCGCGGGCCGCAGCACCCGGCCGTCCACCCGGATGGTGTCCCGGGCGGCGTCCGCGCGGGTTCCCAACTCGTGGACCCGGCGTCCGTTGACCGTGATGCGGCCTTCGAGAATCCATTGTTCGGCCTGGCGCCGGGAAGCCAGCCCCGCGTGCGCAATGATCCGCTGAAGCCGTTCCACGGGTCAGTCCGGGTCTCTCTCGTCGCCCGACGGGTCTTCCTGACCACCCTCCGCTTCCGAGCCGGCCAGGTCGGGCTCCCGCAACGCCTGGGTCATGTCCTCCATCTCCCGCAGGGTCGGCAGGCTCGCCAGGTCCTTGAGGTTGAACGCCTCGAGAAACTCACGGGTGGTGCCGTAGAGGAAAGGCTTGCCGGCCACGTCCTTGCGGGCCACGATCCGTATCAGGCGCCGCTCCAGGAGCGTGGACACGACACCGTCGACATTGACCCCGCGAATTCCCTCGATCTCCGCCCGGGTCACGGGCTGCTGGTACGCGATGATGGCCAGGGTTTCGAGATTCGCGCGGCTCATCCGCGCGGGCTTGACCGCGGTGAGCCTGCGAACGAACTCCGCGTGCTCCCTGGGCGTCCTCAACTGGTAGCCGTTGGCCACTTCCGCAAGGCGCAGCCCTCTGCCGGTCCGCTCGTACTCCTCCCGCAACTCGCCCAGGGCATCGGTGATCTCCTTGCGCGGGACCTCGCTCACGGCGTCCCTCAAACGGTCCGCGGATACCGGACCCTCCGCGGCCAAAAGGAGGCTCTCGAGGATCGCCTTGAGCCGCTCACTCTCCATAGTCATCCTCCGGCACGTCCGTCTTCATGGCTTCGCCGGCCTCGGAGAGCGAGAGCATCGGCTCCATGACGATGGGGCCAAGCCGGTCCTTCTGAACCGCGTGCACGGCCCGAATCCGGATCAGCTCCAACAGCGCCAGAAAGGTCACCACCACGTCCATTCTCGATCGTGCCGAATCGAACAGATCCTGGAAGAGCACCGACGGCCTTCGGTGCAACTCGTCGAGGATGAAGGTCATGCGTTCGCGCACGGAAACCGTCTCCTGCACCACCCTGTGCACGGACGGTCCCGGGAACCGTTCCAGCACCCGCTGCAGCGCCGACACCAGGTCGAACACGGAAAGCTGCTCGAAGCTCACGTCCGTGACCCGCTCGGACCGGTCCTGGCGGACGAACACGTCCCGGTTGAGGATCTCCCGCTCCTCCAGTTCTTTGGCGGCGCCCTTGAAGCGCTCGTATTCCAGCAGGCGGCGGATCAGCTCTTCCCGGGTATCGCCCGCCTCTTCGTCGTCATCCTCATCATCATCTTCGTCCGGCGGGAGCAGCGTCTTCGACTTGATGTGCAGCAAGGTCGCGGCCATGACGAGGTACTCCCCGGAAACGTCGAGGTTGAGACCCTGCATCAACTCCAACGTTGCGAGATACTGCTCCGTGATGGACGCGATGGGAACGTCGGCGATGCTGAGCTCGTTCTTCCGGATCAAATGGAGCAGCAGGTCCAACGGGCCTTCGTAGATCTTCAGTTGAACGTGCACCGCCATGGGACAGGCCGCTACAGCGTCAACACCGACCGGACTTCGCTCATGGTGTTCGCGGCCTCTTCACCGGCGACCCGGTTGCCCTCGGCGACCACGTCCCGGATGTCGTCAGGACGCTTCTCGTAGTAGGCCTTTTTCGCCCGGAAGGGGGCGAGGTCGTCGATGACGTGGCGAATCATCACCTTCTTGCACTCCAGGCAGCCAATGCCGGCGCTACGGCATCCGTCGGACACTTCCCGGATCTCTTCCGGAGTGCAGTAGACCTTGTGCAGGTTGAAGGCCGGACACTTCTCCGGCTCACCGGGGTCGGTCCGCCTGGCGCGGGCGGTGTCCGTCACCATGCGGCTGAGCTTCCGGTCGATGGTCTCGGGGGAATCCGAGAGCGACACCGAGTTGCCGTAGCTCTTGCTCATCTTGCGTCCGTCCAGGCCGGGCAATCGCTGGGTCTCCGTGAGCAACACCTCCGGTTCGGGAAACACCGGACCGTAAAAGCCGTTGAACCGCCGGACGATCTCCCGGGTCAGCTCCACGTGGGGCGCCTGATCCACCCCCACCGGGACCCGGTGCGCCTTGTACATGATGATGTCGGCGGCCTGCAGCACCGGGTAACCGAGGAACCCGTAGGTGGACAGGTCCCGCTCGCTGAGCTCCCGCAATTGTTCCTTGTAGGTCGGGTTCCGTTCCAGCCAGGAAACGGGCGTCAACATGGACAGCAGCAGATGCAGCTCGGCATGCTCCTTGATGTCGGACTGCCGGAAGATCGTGCATTTCTCCGGATCGAGGCCGACGCTGAGCCATTCCACCACCATCGCCCGGGCGGCTTCCGAAATGCCGTCCGGGGACTGATAGTCCGTGGTCAGCGCGTGCCAGTCGGCGATGAAGAAGAAACAGCGATAGTTCTCCTGCAGTCCGACCCAGTTGCGCAGGGCCCCGTGGAGATGGCCCAGATGAAGGAGTCCGGTGGGGCGCGCCCCGCTTACGATGGTTTCCATGGCTTCAACTTATACAACTCCGACGATGACGGCCAGAAACCAGATCACGAAGTCCATGATCGGCACCAACGTGTACGTCAGCGCTCCGGTCATCAACAGCGCGACGATGATGATGAACCCGAAGGGCTCGATGCGAGCCACCTGCATCGCCTGCGCCTCCGGCAGAATACCCACCAAGACCCGCCCCCCGTCCAACGGCGGCACGGGCAAAACGTTGAACACCGCCAGCATGACGTTGATGCGGACGCTGGTGAGGGCCATGTACCACAGGTAGGAGGCTACCGAACCGGTCACGGAGCCGCCGCTCATCAGGATGAACTTCACCAGCACCAGACTCAACACGGCCAGGACGATATTGGCGCCGGGCCCCGCCAGAGCCACGCGGATCATGTCGCGCCGCGGATCCTTCAGGTTGTCGTAGTCCACCGGGACGGGCTTGGCGTAGCCGAACACCGGCCCGCCGGCCCAGATCAGCAAGGCGGGGAGCAGCACCGTTCCAACGATGTCGATGTGGGAAATGGGGTTCAGCGTCAGCCGGCCCATGATGGCAGCGGTGGGATCTCCCAAACGATAGGCCACCCAGCCGTGCGCGACCTCGTGAAAGACGATGGCCACCAGCACCGGGAAAGCCCAGATGGATAGCTGCCACAGGAAGTCTTGGGGCATTGGAACTTCTTAAGGGACGCGCTGCAAAAACACAACACGGCTTCCGGCACGGCCGCAGGACGTTCAGCGCTTCGGGTCGGGCGCCTCCCGGGGATGGAAACGCCGGTGGACCTTCTTGATGCGGCTTCGGCTGACGTGCGTGTAGATCTGGGTGGTGGCGATGTCCGAATGCCCCAGCATCGACTGGACCGCGCGCAGGTCGGCGCCTCCCTCGAGCAGGTGGGTGGCGAACGAGTGGCGCAGCGTATGGGGCGTGACCCGGTGCTGCAACCCGGCCCGGCGGGCGTATCCGCGCAGCAGCTTCCAGAACCCCTGGCGCGTGAGCGGCTTGCCCGAGCGCGTGAGGAAGACGTAGTCGCTGTAGCCGCGCGTCAGGAAACGCGGACGGACCTCCCGCAGGTATCGCTGGAGACGGTCCCGCGCCCAACGGCCGAAGGGGACCAGCCGGACCTTGGCGCCCTTTCCCTTGACGGTCAGGTAGTTGCCCTCCAGGTTGACCTGCGGCAGCGTGAGGGAGACCAGCTCGGAGACCCGCAGCCCGCTGCCGTAGAGCAGCTCCAGCATTGCGCGGTCCCGTTCGCCCAGGGGTTTCGCTTCGTCGGGTTGATCCAGCAACGCGCGCATGTCCGCGCTGCCGAGGATCTCGGGCAGGCGGCCCGTGGCGCCGCGGGCCGAAAAGTCGGGGACAGGGTCGCTTGAGACCATCTCCTCCTGCAGCAGGAAGCGATAGAACCGCCGCATGCTGCCCAACAGGCGCACCACGGACCGCTCGCTCAGCGGGCGCCCCCTGAGATCGGCGATGTACGCCCGCAGGTCCGCCTGGGTGGCGTCGCCCCAGGCGCAGACGCCCCGACCGGAGAGGAACTCCGCCAACCGGTTCAGGTCACGGCTGTAGGCCTCCAGGGTATTGGCCGCCAATCCCCGCTCCACGGCCGCCATCTCGATGAAGAGGTCAACCGGCCGCGTGAGTTCGTCTGTCATCTTTCGGGTCCAGTTCGCGGTGGAGGGCCTCGCCCAGGGCTTGAAGACGCCCCTCGTCCAGGATCTTCCCGCCGTCCTCGTCCGCGACGTAGAACACGTCGGCCACCTGGTCGACGTCGGTGGAGATCTTGGCCAGATGAATGGAATAGTCCAGTTGCGAGAGCCAATAGGTAATGGTGAACAGCACCCCCGGTCGATCCTGGGTGTAGACCTCGACGACGGTGAAATCATCCGACGCAGCGTTGTCCCAGCGGACATGGGTGGGAACCTTCACCGCGGGTCTCTGCAAGTACGACGGCCGCGACCGGCCCGCCAACTCCACGACGTCGGCCTTCCCCTCCAGGACCCGGCTCAGGGCCAGCTCCATGCGTGACCACTTCCCGGGGTCCATGACCACCTCGGCCTTGCCCTGATGGGAGATGCGGAAAACGTCGAGGATCAGTCCGTCCCGGCGGGTGCTGATGCGCGCGCTCAACACGTTCAACTCCATGGCGGCGAAAACGCCGGCAATGGACGCGAACAGACCGGGCCGGTCATGGGCGCCGATGGCGACCTCGCTGTAGCCGTGCTCGGGATGATGGGACACGGCCGCCAGAAACGGACCGTCGCCGAGCCGCCGCAACAGCCGGTAGTGCAAGGGCATGGTCTCCTCGGGGATGGTGAGAAAGTAGCGCTTGGGCATGGCATCGATGAAATCCCGCTGCACTTCCCCGGGCGGATATTCCGCGCCGAGCCGGACCATGAGCCGGTCCTGGATCCGCTGCACTCTCAGGTCCCGGTCCGGTCTCGCGAACTCACCCTTCTCGCGCTCCTCCAGCACGTGGAGGGTGCGGTTGAAAAGCTCCTCCAACAGCGCCGCCTTCCAGTTGTTCCACACGTCCGGCCCCACCGCCTTCACGTCCGAATACGTGAGCACGTACAGGGACTTGAGGTTTTCCACCGTGCCCATGGTATCGGCCAGATCCCGCACGGTCTTTTCGTCCTGGATGTCCCGGCGAAAAGCGGTGCCGGTGAGCAACAGGTGATGGAGCACGAGGAAGGCCAGCAACTCCCGCTCGTCCACGTTGAGACCCATGCGCGCGGCCGCCTCCAGCGCCATGACCCGCCCCAACTCCGAGTGGCCGCCGCCCTGGCCCTTGCCGATATCGTGGAACAGGATGCCCAGGATCAGGATCTCCGGCCTTGCCACCTCCCGGGCGAGCTGCGACAGCCGCGGCAGCGAATCCTCGAACTCCCCCGACCGCAGACGCTCGAACTCCCTGACCGCCCGCATCAGGTGCTGGTCCACGGTATAGATGTGATACAGGTCGTGAAGCGCCATGCAGCGGACCCGGCCGAATTCCGGGATCAAGGCATCCAGCACGCCGGTACGGTGCAACTCCAGCAAGGTTTCGTAGATCCAGTCGCTGCCGCGCAGGATATCGAGGAACCGGCGGTTGGCTGCCGCGGAGCCCGACAGGGTCCCTTCCATGGCTTCCGCCCGGGTCCTGACGATCTCCCGCGAATCCTGTCCCAGGCTCAGCCGATACCTTTGCAGGTCGGTGAAAAGGTCGAGCAGCTCCTCGGGACCGCCGCGGCAGCCGTTTTCGGGCGCCACGGCCAGGGTCCGTTCCGCGATCCGCACGCCGGGACGCAACTCGCGCCCCGGCCGAGGCCTCCTGCGTTGGGAGGGGTCGTGGTCCACCGCGCGGTGGATGACGAGGGACGACAGCCGGTTGACCTCCTCGGCGTGCAGGTAGTAGGAGCGCATGAAGGTCTCCACCTCGCTCAACCTCTCCACCTTGTCGCAACCCAGCCCCCGGGCGGCCTGTTCCTGGGACTCGAAGGTCAGCCGGTCCTGATGCCGTCCCGCCAGGAAATGCAGCTCGTTTCGGGTGCGCCAAAGGAAATCCCGCCCGCGTTCCAGAACCGCCGCGTCCCCGGGTTCCAGCAAACCCGTTCCCGGCAGGTCATGGAGTTCGACCGCGCCGCATTTGACCCGGGCAATCCACATGGCGGTGTGGATGTCGCGCAAGCCCCCTTGCCCCTCCTTGATGTCGGGTTCCAGCAGGAAGACGGACTCGCCGTGCCGCCGGCGCCGCCGGCCGTGTTCGCTGATCTTCGTTTCCACGAACCTGTCGCCGGCGCCGCCGCCGAGCTGCCGCCGCACCACCCGCTCCAGGTCCCGGTACAACCGTACCTCACCGCAAACGTAACGCGCGTCCACCAGGGCCGTCTGGATCACGTGGTCGCGCCGGGCGCGGCGCGCACACTCGGTCACCGTCCGGGCCGCGTGGCCCACCGTCAAGCCGGCGTCCCACAGGGGATAGAGGATCTTTTCGGCGATGTATTCCACGTAATCGGCAGCGCGCCAGCCGTACAGGAAGAGGATGTCGATATCCGAGTGGGGGTTCAGTTCGCCGCGCCCGTACCCGCCCTGGGCCACCACCGCGCAACGCCCTTTCGACGCCCCGCCGCCGTCCCCCTCCGCCAACTCGAACAGACGCCGCAGCAGGCGGTCGATCATCGCGCCGTGCGCCCGCACCACCTCTGTGCCCGAGGCCCCGGCGCGGTGGGACTCCAGCAGTCGCTGCCGCCCCAGGTCGATGTAAGCCCGGACGCCGGCGCCGGACCCGAGGCTCGCGACCTGCTCATCCAGGAGCCGGCGCCAGGCCTCAGAGGGCGCTTCCGACTTCGCCATGGCATGTCCTCATCAACGGCAACGGGTTTTCCGCAGTCCGTCGGCGTACTCCTTGACGCCGTGGAACAGTCCTTCGACGATGGCGGCCCGAACCGCCTGCCGGCGCAGCGCGCGAGCCTCCCGGCGATTGCTCACGAAGAACAACTCCACCAGCGCCGCGGGCATCTCACCCACGGTCAGAACGTAGAAAGGGCCTTTCTTGACCCCGAGGTCGCGGACCCGGCTGTAACGGGGCCGAACCTTGCGCACCAGCGACGACTGCAAGTTGCCCGCGAGAAGCGGCGTGAAGCAGGCGAATCGACCCAGCTTCATGTCGCTGAGGATGTAGTCGCGGTCCGTTACGTTCCTGAGCGAAGTGCCGTTCTCCCTGGCCGCCAACTTGAGGATGGCCCTGTCCGTGATCCGGTGATCCAGGTAGTACGTTTCGAGGCCCGCGGCCGCGCGGTTCGTGCTGGCGTTGGAGTGGATGGAGACGAACAGGTCGGCAGCCTCTCGGGTCGCGATGTTCGTCCGCTCTTTCAGCGAAACGAAGACGTCCCGGTCCCGGGTGAGAACCACGTCAACCCCCATTTCCCGCCGAAGTCTTCGGGCCAGCATCCTGGCAATGCTCAGCGCAATGTTTTTCTCCCTGAGGCCGTTCACGCCCACCGCCCCCGGATCCTTTCCTCCGTGTCCCGGGTCCAGCACGATCCTTCGGACCGATCTTCGAACCGCCCCTTCCGTCCGGACCGGAAAGCCTCCCTTCCGCTCGACGTCCACCGCGATCCGGTGCGGGTTGGCCAGCAGTACCGCTTCGTGGTTGCCGGGTTGCTTCAGGTCGAGCACCACGCGTACCACGCCCGCCTTGTACTGACTCATCCGAACCCGCTGCACCATCCGGTCCCTGACCTCGACACGGGGGCGCGGGGTCGCCAGACGGGTCCCGGACAGGTCCAGGTAGACCCTCGGAGGAATGCGTTTTCGGGGAGACCCGGCCAGGGGCTGGATGGTGAATTTCACCCGACCGGTGAGATCGAGTATCACCCGCGTATAGTTGACCGAGGACAGGAAGCGCACGCCCGTAAGGCGCGCCTTCGGCGCCACGGCGTGGACGTCCGACGCCGGGCCGAAGACGCACAACACGAACAACAGGGCCAGCCAACGCGCCAATCAGTCTCTCCGTCTCGCCTCCGTCACGAGCCCCTCCAGCACGTTCAACGCCTCCAGGGGCGTGAGAGCGTTGGTGTCGATGGCCTGGAGCTTCTCCCCCAGCCGGTCTTGACGGGGCTCGTACAACATCAACTGAGCCCCTTCCGACGCCGGCTCGGCTCCCGCCAGTCGGGGTTGTCCCCAGGCGTTCAACTCCTCGCCTTCGAGGTTCTTCAGGATCTCCTTGGCCCGGTCGATGAGGGCACGCGGCAATCCGGCGAGACCGGCCACCTGGATGCCATAGCTGCGGCTGGCGGGACCTTCCTTCAGGGTGCGCAGGAAGATCACCTCGCCTTGCCATTCCTTGACCGCGAAGTTGAAGTTCTTCACGCGCTCCCGCGTCCGGGCCAAGCCGGTCAACTCGTGGTAGTGGGTGGCGAACAGGGTTCGCGGACGGTGCGGCGACTCATGCAGGAACTCCGCAAGCGACCACGCGATGGAGATGCCGTCGAAGGTGCTGGTGCCGCGCCCCACTTCATCCAGGAGGATCAGGCTGCGGGGCGTGGCCAGGCGCAGGATGCGGGCCGTTTCCTTCATCTCCACCATGAACGTCGACTCTCCCGCGGCCAGCGCGTCGGTGGCGCCGAAACGGGTGAACAGACGGTCCACCAGTCCCACGTGGGCGGCGGCCGCGGGCACGAAGCTGCCCATCTGGGCGAGGATGACCACCAACGCCACCTGCCGCATGTAAGTGGACTTGCCCGCCATGTTGGGGCCGGTCAGGAGCTTGATCTGGGTGGTCTCCGAATCCATCGCGCAATCGTTGGGGACGAATCCGTCGCGGCCCAGCGACGCCTCCACCACTGGATGGCGCGCGCCGCTCATGGTCAGGGTCAGGCTCGAATCCACCCGCGGGCGGACGAAATGGCGGGACTCCGCGGTCTCCGTCAGCGCCAGCAGCGCATCAAGCTTCGCCAGCGCCAGACTCGATTCCCTGAGGGACGGATAGTGTACGGCGATGCGGTCGAGCAGATCCGCGAAAAGTCGCGTCTCGATCTTCAGTATCTCCTCGCCCGATCCGAGCACCCTGGCTTCGTAGTCCTTGAGCTCCGGGGTGATGAAACGTTCGCAGTTGACCAGGGTCTGCTTGCGGATGTAGTCGCCGGGAACGTTGACGAGGTTGGCCTTGGTGACCTCGATGTAATAACCGAACACCTTGTTGTAGCGCACCTTCAGGGAGTTGATGCCGGTGCGCTGCCGCTCCTTGTGTTGCAGCTCGGCGATCCAGCCCGTGGCGTTGCTGCGAAGGGCCGACAGGGCATCGAGATCGGCATCGTAACCGGGGCGCACGAACCCCCCCGCCCGTGCGGTTGCCGGCGGCTCGTCCACGATGGCCCGCTCCACCAACTCCACCACTTCCGGCACGGCGCGCAATCCCGATCGAAGCTGCGCCAGCATCTCGCCGTCGCACCGTCGCATCTCCTCGCGCACCCTCTCCAACGCGCGCAGCGTGTCCTTGACCGCGGCCGCGTCCCTGGGTGTGGCGCTGCGGGAGGCGATGCGTCCCGACAGACGCTCCAGGTCCTGGACGTCGTGGAGCGCGTCCCGCAGCCTGTGCCGCGTCTCCGGGTCGTCCACGAGCTGCTCCACCGCGTCCTGCCTCTGCCGGATCAGGCGCTCGTCCAGCAACGGATAGAGCAGCCACTTCCGCAGCTCTCGCGCTCCCATGGCCGTGCGGGCAGGCTCCAGGACCCCGAGCAGCGAACCGCGTTTGCCGCCGTCGAAGTTCCGCACCAGCTCGAGGTTGGCCTGGGTGGTCTCGTCCAGCATGAGGAACTGGGAAGCGCGATAGGGTTCCAGCGCGGTCAGCACGGGCACGGCCCCGGGCGAGCGGTCTTCCAGGTAGGCCAGGATGGCGCCCGCGGCGCGGATTCCCAAGGGCCACTCCTCCGGCACACCGTCATGGATGCCGGCGCCGTTCAGCTTCCGGACCGCGGCGCCCGAGAACCACGATTCGGGTCCCGGCGTGCAATGCACCTGAGCGTAGTCCCGGCGCAGGTTCGAGAGCGGACCTGAATGGGCCTCGGGAATCAACAGCTCCCGGGGCTGGATCCGCCCGAGCTCGCCGGTGAGGGCGGCGTAGCCCTTCATCTGGGTGAAGCGGAACTCTCCGGTGGTGACGTCGGCGAACGACAGGCCGTACTCGTCGCGAGCCGCGGTGACGGCCACCAGAAAGTTGTTGACCTCGGCGTCCAGCCCCTCTCCCTCGGTGAGGGTGCCGGGGCTGACGACCTTGACCACCTCCCGCCGCACCACGCCCTTGGCGAGCCTGGGGTCCTCGGTCTGCTCGCAGACCGCCACCTTGAACCCCGCGGACAGCAGCTTGCCGATGTAAGGGGTGGCCGCGTGGTACGGCACGCCGCACAGGGGCACCGGAGCGCCGTCGTGGCGGTTGCGGCTGGTCAGGGCGATGTCGAGCACCTTCGACGCCTTTTCCGCGTCCTCGAAGAACATCTCGTAGAAGTCCCCGAGCCGGAAGAACAGGATCGCGTCCTTGTGCCGGTCCTTGATCTCCAGGTACTGGTGCATCATGGGCGTGAGCCGCGTGCGCTCCATCACGTCACCCCTCGGCCTCCGTCATCGGGGTCCGGGAGATCTTCGCGGACCCCTCCGGCTCCCGCCCCAGCCGCCGGACCTCACCGTTCAACTCGTTGACGACGCTGCCGATCCCCAGCGAGAAGACGAACGGGTCGTTGAGCACCTCCAGGATCTTCCTGCTGTCATCGGTAATGACGAACCGTTTCCGCCCATCGGTCAGGTACTTGAGCGCCTCCGACGAATCCGCTGGATCGGCCGCGAATCCCTTGAGGTGACTCAGACACGCGCGGATCCGGCTCGGAGCCATACCGTAATCCAGCAACCCCCTGGCAAGCCGCAGCTTGACCAGGTCGGCGAACGAATAGAGCCGCCGGGTGCCCTTTCCCGAGGCCCTTTGCACCGATGGGCAAAGGATCCCCCGCTCGTCCCAGTACTGGATCTGCCGTAGCGACAGGCCCACCAGCCGGGCAACGGTCTTGCTGTCGAACGTGTTCAGATGTTCATGCCTCCGATGAAAACAACAGTGTTTTCAATTGGTTTCAAATTAGAAAGATTGCTGCGACTTGTCAAGGAACGGCGGGGCGGTATTTCGGGATGTTATTGGGATGTGATGGGACTTGGCGGGAGGTTTCGGGACCACCTCAGAGGGGGGACAGGGGTGAAGGGAACAGCGAAGTGGTGTTGGCATGGGTGCTGTTGAACTTGGCGGGCGGGGAGTCGGTAGGGAATGCGGAAGTGTTGGAGAAGGATATGAAGTTATGCAAGGTTGCTACATGGAGAAGGTGAAATGTCCAGCGAAATCGCTACGGCGTCCGATACCTGCTGCACAGAGAACAGATCGTCATCGTACAGGGCCTGGGCTGCGACATGGGCATCGCGCAATGTGTCGTAGAATCCGACACACTTGCCCCGTCTCATCAATGCCCAGCGATTGGCCTCTCGAAGCATCAACGCAGGGAGCATCTTCTGGAAGGCTTCGAAATTAGCGTCTACTTCTGCCTGGATACTTTCGTCCATTGCCGGCATCCTGCTTCAGTTACAGCCGAGCCGTCGGGCGTCCCGGTCCATGATCATCGTGTTTCCCTGACCTGATGTTCCAAACGCAGTATAGCAGAATTTCACTGTGGTCAAGTAGGTAGGGGAACCCTGAATCCACCTCGATTCTGCCGCTAACCTGTCCTGTAAACCAGGAGCACCTCACTCTGCGGCAGGACCATCGAGCTCGTCACCGGTAGCCCCGGGTTGACCGCTAGACCTTGCGCCGCTGGCCCAGCAGATAGTCCACCAGGAGGTATTGTCCGAGACGGTCGGGACGGGTGTAGAACGCCCGGCCCTTGTTGAGCCGGGTCATCTCGTCCACGAACCCCTTCAACACCGGGCTGTCGTCCAGCATGAACGTGTTGATGGTGATGCCCCGCTGGGTGACCCTCTTCGCCTCCTTCAGGGTCTCTTCGGCCGCGCGCTGACTGATGCCACCGAAGCTGAGCGGCCACTCGCAGTAGAGCCGCCCCTGGCGGCAATAGGCCGTGGGTTGGCCGTCGGTGATGACGATGATCTGCTGATTGCGGGTCGAGCTCCGCTTCTTCAACAGGTCGATGGCCATGTGGAGTCCGTCCTGAAGGTTGGTGAAGGGGTCCCCCATGTTCCATGTCGCTTCCGGCAGGTCCTTGGCCTTCAACTCCACCGCCCGGGTAAAGAACCCGACGATGCCGAAGTAGTCCTGTGGATACTTGGAACGGCACAGGGACTCCATCGCCAGGGCCACCTTCTTGGCCGCGGCGAAACGCCCGTCCCAACTCATCGACCAACTCATGTCCAGCAACAGGACCGTGGCGGCCCGGGTCGAATACTGCGAGTCGAAGACCATGAAGTCTCTCGGATCGAGGCTCAACGGCAACTTCGCGTCGCGGCGCAAGGCGCTCCTCAGCGTTTCGTTGAGATTCAGGTTGAGCGCATCGCCGGATACATAGGGTTTGCTGCTCTCGGGCACGACCTCCCGGGATCCGTGCCGGGCAATCTGATGCCGGCCCGCGGCATCCCGGCTGAGCTGCTTGTAGATGTCCCGCAGGGCGATCTGGCCGATGCGCCGGACGCCGCGCGGCGTCAACTCGAAGTGGTCGCCCTTGTCGACCACGTAGCCGCCCTCCTCAAGGGAGGACTCCAGACGCATGACGCCCTCGTAGTCCTCCTGCGCCTGGGGGCCAAGAAGGCTGTTCAAGAGATCCATGTCCACGTCCTTGGGCTGACTGCTGGAAAGCTGACCCTCCAGCTTCTGCAGCCCTTCCATGCGTTCCTGGAGCTCCGTAGCCTCCTCGAAGTTCAACGATTCCTGGCCTCTGAACAGATTTCCTTCACGTCGAATATAGTTTTCAAGCCGGCGTATCTTGTCCAGTTGAGAGAGGATTTCCTCGAAGTCCTTCCTGGCCTCGGGGTTCTCGAAGCTGTAGCCCGCCAGACGCTCGATGGCGTCGCTCAGCTTCGGCGGGAGGTGCTGCAGGAACTCGTCCTTCTTCTCGGCCTCCGCCCGGTCCTCTTGCTGCTGCAAGGTCTCGCGCTCGCTGGAGACGATGTCCTGCAACTTCTCCTGGATCTCGTCCAGGGCCGACCGGATCTGGTACTGCTCATACATCCGCCGCTTTTCCCGGGCCACCCGGGAAAGCAGGTCGTCGAGCCCGGAAACCTGCTCCTCGTCCTCGCCCATGCCGCGCTGCATCAGGCGGCGCATGGACTGTTGCAGATCGCCGGTCTCGTCGAGGTGTTCGTTGAGTTCGTCGAACACCTCGTCGGGCCGGATGGAGCGGTCCTGGAAACCGTTCCAGCGACTGTAGCGAGCGTGGATCATGGCGCGTCAACCGCGGTCCGGCCTATTTGCCATAGGTGATTCGCCCGCCCGCGGCTTCCTTGTTGAGTTTCTGATGCAGGTGCAGGCCTTCCAGCACCAACTCCGTGGCCGAGGCCAGGAAGCCGGGCGAATCGACGTCGCCCAGGGAGCGGATCGCATCCTGCAGGCCGGGTATCTCCCGGATGCCCTCGAGATAGTCCTCCGAGCGCATTTCGTCGGAGACCTCCACCCCCCAGCCGGAGTTGAAGTACTCGATGACGCTCTGCAGCGAGTTGATGTCGAGCCGGGCGTCGAACGTCTTGAGTATCGCCCGGTTCAACAGCCGCTCGATGAGTTCTTCCTCGTTCTTCTCCTCACCCACGTACTCCACCTCGATCTTGCCGCAGGTGGAGGGAAGCACCGCGTGCAGATCGCTGACCCGCGGCACGATGTCGGTCTCGCCCGCCCGCAACGCCCGTTTCTCCGCGTTGCTGACCATGCTCTCGTAATTGTTGATGCTGATCCGGACGCTGACGCCGGAGGACTGGTTTATCTCGCTGGAGTTGCGCGCCTCGAAAGTCAGGTGGCCCAGGACCTCTTTCATGAAGTCCGGAATCACCACCGTGCGGCTACGGTCGTCGAGCGAGGCCGATTCCTGCTCCATGATGTCGATCTCGTGCTCCACCACGCGCGGATAGTGGGTCCTTATCTGCACGTCGAAGCGGTCCTTCAGGGGCGTGATGATGCGGCCGCGGCTCGTGTAGTCCTCGGGGTTCGCGCTGGCCACGATGATCACGTCGAGGGGAAGGCGGATCTTGTACCCCTTGATCTGGACATCCTTCTCTTCCATCAGGTTGAAGAGCCCGACCTGTACCTTCTCCGTGAGATCCGGCAGTTCGTTGACCGCGAACACGCCCCGGTTGGTGCGGGGCACGAGGCCGTAATGAATCGTCTCCTCGTCGGCCAGATAGCGCCCTTCCGCAACCTTGATGGGATCGATCTCGCCGATGAGATCGGCGATGGACACGTCCGGGGTCGCCAGCTTCTCGCCGTACCGATGTTCCCGGCCGATCCACTCCACCTCCAGCTCGTCGCCCTTCTCGGCCAGACGGCGCCTGCACGGAGCGCAGATGACGTCGAAGGGATTGCAGTTGATCTCGCAACTCCGGACCCTCGGGATCTCCTCGTCCAGCAACATCGTGAGGCCGCGGATGATGCGCGACTTCGCCTGACCCCGCTCGCCGAGAAAGACCATGTGGTGGCCCGACAGTACCGCGTTCTCGATCTCCGGGATCACGGTCTCGTCGTAGCCCACGATTCCCGGCAGAATACGCTCCCCGGACTTGAGAAGTTCCATGAGATTGTGGCGCATCTCATCGCGCACGGACCTTACGACAATTCCGTTGCGTTTCAATTCGCCCAAGGTGTTGATCGGTTTCACACCAGTACCTCCTGCCAAGCCTTTGATTCCTGTTGGTATCGTTCTCGAACCCCGGTGTCCCTGTCCGAAGTCCATATACCGGCGCCCTTGTACGGGACCATGGCCGCGGAACACCTGATGAGCGGGACGGACCTCCGCACTAACGGCCGTCCTCCACCGCGGGGCTCTGGTTGACCCGCAGGCGAAGTTCCTTGCCAACCTTGAAAAACGGGACTCTCTTGGAAGATACGGAGACGATTTCCCCGGTCTTGGGGTTGCGCCCGTCCCGGGCCCTCCGGTGCTTTACCACGAAACTGCCGAAACCCCGGATCTCGATTCGTTCTTCCCGCTGCAGCGCGGCGATCAGGGAGTCGAAGACGGAGTTGATGATCACCTCCGCATCGAAGCGCGACAAGTGGGGAAACCGGTCGTTGATTTCTTCGATCAGGTCTCGTTTGGTCATGCAGTTCCCCGAAAGGCGCGTCCGGCGGAAGCTATCCCTTGTCTTTCTCGCTGTCTTGCGTCTCTGCCCCCGGGTGACCTTCCCGGTCCAGCTTCAACTCCTCGTTCAGAATGGTCTCGAAAGAGAAACGTCCCGCCTCTTTCTCCCGCTGCAAATACGTCTCCAGCTCTTCCCTTTCCTCCGATCGCTTGAGCGCGCGGATGCTGAGGCCGATCTTCCGTTCCTGAAGGTCGATATTGATCACTTCGGCCTCGACGACGTCGCCCACCTGGTGCACGCTGGAAGGCTTTTCGACGTGCTCGGTGCTGAGCTGAGAGACATGGACCAGCCCCTCCACGCCTTCGGCCACGCGCACGAACACTCCAAAGTCGAGCACGCGAACGATGGTGCCCGTGACCCGTGACCCCGGCGGATGCTCGCTGACCACGCGTTCCCACGGATCCATGGTCAACTGTTTCACTCCGAGCGAGAACCGCTCTACCTGCGGGTCGACGCCGAGCACCTTGGCTTCGACGATGTCACCCTTCTTGTAGAGCTCCGACGGGTGCTTGACCTTCTTGGTCCAGTCCAGATCCGAGATGTGGATCAACCCGTCGATTCCCTCTTCGACTCCCACGAAAACTCCGAAGTCCGTGATGTTGCGTACCGGCCCCTTGATGACGCTGCCTTCGGGATATTTTTCCTTCGCCAGGAACCACGGATTGGGCAGCACTTGACGAAGCCCCAGCGAGATGCGCCGGCGCCCGGGGTCCACGTTCAGGACCATGGCTTCCACGGTTTCCCCGGCCTGGACGACCTTCGAGGGGTGCGAGAGCTTCTTGGCCCAGGACATCTCCGATACGTGGATCAGTCCCTCGACCCCCTTCTCCAGCTCCACGAACGCGCCATAGTCCGTCAAGCCCACGACCTTTCCGGTAATTTTGGAGTCAACCGGATACCGGTCCGCCACCGACTCCCAGGGATCCGGGGTGATTTGTTTCATACCCAGGGAGATCCGTTCTCTTTCCTTGTCGAACTTGAGCACCACCACCCGGATGGTCTCCCCGAGGCCCAACAGGTCGCTCGGGTGATTGACGCGGCCCCACGACATGTCGGTGATGTGCAGGATCCCGTCGATGCCGCCGACATCGACGAAAGCACCGTAATCCGTGATGTTCTTGACCACGCCCTCCAGGATCACACCCTCGTCCAGAACCGCGAGGGTGTCCTTCTTGAGCACCTCCCGTTCCCGCTCGAGCAGGACCTTGCGCGATACCACCACGTTGTCACGCATCCTGTTGTACTTGAGGATGGTGAACCGATCCCGTTTGCCCACGAACTGGTCGAGGTTCCGGGTCGGCCGAATGTCCACGTGGGAGCCGGGAAGAAAGCCGTCGACGCCGAGGTCGACCTTGAATCCGCCCTTGACCCGGGCGACGATCATGCCCTCGATAGGGGTCATCTGATCGTGCGCCGTCTCGATTCGGTCCCAGACCTTGATGCTCTCGGCCTTTTGACGGGAGAGCACGATCTCGCCCCGGTCTCCTTCGGGAGATTCGAAGAAGACGTCCACATCGTCGCCAACACCGATCTGGAGCGTTCCGTCACGGCCCTGGAACTCCTGGACCGGGATGCGGCCCTCGGTCTTGTAACCCACGTCAACCACCACGTGGGTCGGGTTGACGTCAACCACCTTGCCGGTGACCACCCCGCCCGGCTTCACCGACTGCAAACTCTCCTCGAACAGAGACTGAAAGTCGTCTTCGGGGGCCACCGCTTCCGAGTCCTGCGAAGTCTCCCGCTCCTCGGAAATGGCCTGGTCCTCCGAAGCTGCCCGGTCCTCCGTGGCTACCTGGCTCTCCGAAGTTGCTTGGCTCTCCGAAGTTGCTTGGCTCTCCGAAGTTGCTTGGCTCTCCGAAGTTGCTTGGCTCTCCGAAGTTGCTTGGCTCTCCGAAGTTGCTTGGCTCTCCGAAGTTGCTTGGCTCTCCGAAGTTGCTTGGCTCTCCGAAGTTACCTGACCTTCCGCAATTACCTGGTTCTCCGCAGTTACCTGACCTTCCGCAGCTACCTGGCCATCCGGCGTCTCCTGGCTCTTGTTCGCCTCACCTTCCGTCATTAAACAGTTCTCCCATTCTCATTGGATTTCGAATTCACTTCTTCCAGTATCCTGTCGACGACAGCGGCCGCCGACAGCGCGGTCGAGTCGATGAACACCGCGTCATCGGCCTTGCGCAAGGGCGCCACCTTTCGCTCCTTGTCCCGCCGGTCCCGGCGCACGACATCCGCGAGCGTCTGCTCCAGCGTCAGCGTCGAATCCTCTCCGGCCAACTCGTCGAAGCGCCGGCGGGCGCGCGTTTCCGGCGAGGCGTCCAGGTAAACCTTCACCTCGGCCTCCGGGAAGACCACGGTGCCCATGTCACGGCCCTCGGCGACGATGCACCCGCTGCGGCCCATGGAGCGCTGCAGATCGGCCATCCGCTGCCGTACGACCTTCAGGCCGGAAACCCGGGAAGCCATCTGCCCCACCTCCGGCGTACGGATCGCTCCGCTTACGTCCGCGCCGTCCAGCATCACCGTGTGGTCGGTCCCAAGGTCGACGTCGGTGCTTTCCAGAATCCTTCCCAAGGCGTTCTCGTCATCGGGGTCCGCTCCACGGCGCATGACTTTCCATGCCAATGCCCGATACATGGCTCCCGTATCCATATAACGATATCCGAGACGCTTCGCCACGGCCTTGGCAACCGTACTCTTGCCGGCACCCGCCGGGCCGTCGATGGCCACGATCAACTATCCTATCCTCACTTCGCACGAGGCACAACCGGCGGCGCCGCCGGCCATGCCGTCAACCACTGATTTTCCCGAGGCTTTCGAAGAAACCCGGGAACGATACCTTGACGCATTCCTCGTTCGACAGCGCGATTCCACCACGGGTCGACAAGCCGGCAACCGCCAACGCCATGGCTACCCGATGGTCGCCGTGACTCTCCACCGAGGCGCTTCCGAGCTCGCCGGCGCCCTCGACCGTCACGTCGTCGCCCCGCACTTCCGTCCTCACGCCCATCTTGGAGAGCTCCAGGCTCATGGTCGCGATCCGGTCGGATTCCTTGAACCGCAGCTCGCCGACGTCGCGGAACAGGGTGGACCCCCTGGCCAGGGCCGCGGCCACGAACAGCACCGGATACTCGTCGATGGTGCGGGGGGCGAGTTCCGGCTGAACCTCGGTACCCTGCAACACCCCGCCCCTCACCCGGAAGTCGGCCACCGGCTCACCTGCCTCGTCCCAGGCGCGCGTCATCTCGATGTCTGCGCCCATGGCCCGCAGCACCTCGACTACGCCGCTGCGCGTGGGATTGCAGCCCACCGCCCGGATGGCCACGTCCGATCCGGGGATGGTGGCCGCGGCCACGGCGATGAAGGCGGCCGACGACACGTCTCCGGGAACCCTGAGGCGTGTTCCCGAAAGTTCCTGCCCGCCCCGGACCGTCACCCTCGGGCCGGCGCTCTCCACCGAGGCGCCGAACCCGCGCGCCATGATCTCGGTGTGATCCCGGGATCGATACGGCTCCTCGAACCGTGTCTCCCCCTGCGCCTGCAACCCCGCCAGCAGGACCGCGGACTTGACCTGGGCGCTGGCCACCGGCGAGGCGTACTCGATGCCCCGGAGCGGTCGGCCGTGAATCTCCAGGGGCGCGCGGCCGTCCCGTCCGGTGACCCGGGCGCCCATTCGCGTGAGCGGCTCGATCACCCGCTTCATCGGACGGCTGCGCAGCGAGCCGTCGCCGTCGAGTCTGACGTCGAAGGGCCGGCCGGCCAGGAGTCCCGTCAGCAAACGCATGGTGGTCCCGGAATTCCCGCAATCGATGGTCTCCGGCGGCGCCCGCAGTCCGTCCCAACCCCCGCCCTCGATACACAGGCTGTCGCCCTCGCGCCGGAACCCCACCCCCATGCGTCTGAAGGCCGCCACGGTGCTGGAATTGTCAGCCCCGGCCGACAGGTTGGTGATGCGCGTCTCGCCCCGGGCCACGGATCCCAGGATCACGGCACGATGGCCGATGGACTTGTCCCCCGGCACCTCCAGCTCGCCCCTCAGGGGACGCGAAACCCGTTCCACCCTGACGGCCACGGTTACGACATCCTCTTGCGCGCCGCCAACGCCTGATCGAATTCCCGCTCCAGTCCGGGCCCGTCGTCCCGGCGGATGCAATCCGCGATCCTCTCGAGCCCGCGAGCGTACTCCCCAAGCCCCTTGAGCACGGCCTCACGGTTGAGCAGGCAGATATCGCGCCACAACTCCGGACGGCTGGCGGCGATGCGGGTGGTGTCCTTGAAACCCGCCCCACAATATCCGGCAAGATCCAGCGACTCCACCCGGGTCCGTTCCAGGGCGTTCACCAGCGCGTAGGCTGCGACGTGAGGCAAGTGGCTCACCACGCCCAGAATCCGGTCGTGGAGCCTGACGTCCATCAACTCCACCCTGGCTCCGACCCGCCGCCAGAACGTCCGCAGCTTCTTCAACGCGCCGGGATCGGTCCTCCTGGTGGGCGTGAGGATGCAGCGGCGGCGGACGAACAGGTCCGCTCTCGCCGGATCGGGACCCCATTGATCGCTACCGGCAATGGGATGGGCCCCGACGAAGGAGGGACCCCCCTTCAACAAACGCTCCATGGCCGCCACCACCCGGCGTTTCACGCTGCCCACGTCGCTGATGAGGCATTCCCGATGGATGCGCGGCAGAAATGATCGGGTCACCGGCGCGATGGCGCTGACGGGCGTTGCCAACACCAGAAAGTCGGCATCCGTGGGGAAATCCTCGGCGTCCGTGAAGTAGGCATCCAGGATGCCGAGTTTCCGGGCGCGGCGCAGTGTCTTCTCGTTGCGCCCGTATCCCACCACCCGCTCCACCAGACCGCGTTCCCTGGCGGCCAACGCCAGGGAGCCGCCGATGAGCCCCACACCCGCGATCACCAGGGTCCGAAACATCAGGCGCCGTCCCCGCTCCTTCCCAGGATTCGCGAAAGGCCGTCCAGGAACTTGCGGTTTTCGTCCGGGGTCCCCACGGTGACGCGCACGTGCTCGGGAAACTCCGGGCCCACGGGCCGCACGATGACCCCCTGCCGCAACAGCTCTTCGTAGACGTGACCCACCCGGCCGGTTCGCACGAGGATGAAATTGGCCTGGCTCGGGACCCATTCGACCCCCAAGGCCGTCAGTCCCTCGGCCAGAAAGGCCAGGCCCCGCCGGTTGACCTCGACGCTCCGGCGGAGATGTTCGGCATCGTCCACCGCCGCGGTCGCCGCCCACTGGGCCGCGGCATTGACGTTGAAGGGCGACCGCACCTGATCCATCATCGCGACGACGTCGGGATGGGCGATGCCGTATCCGATCCGCAGGCCGGCCAGCCCGTAGACCTTGGAAAAGGTCCGCAGGGTCAAGACCGCACGGTCCTCCCGTTGATCGTCGAGGGAATCGGGGTAGCCCGGGTCGTCCACGTACTCGAAGTAGGCCTCGTCCGCCACCACCAGCACATCGGGTCCCACCCGCTCGAGAAAGTCCTCCCACTCGGGGCGCCGGTAGATCGTTCCCGTGGGGTTGTTGGGGTTGGCAAGGAAGACGCAACGGGTCTTGGGCGTCAACGCCCGGCCCATGGCTTCGAGGTCGCAAACGAAGTCCTTCAGCGGCACGGTCCGCACGGCCGCGCCCATGGCGCCGAGCGAGAGGCCGTACGCCACGAAGGTGCCCTGGGACAGCAACGCCTCGTCTCCGGGGCGCAGAAAGGTCCGGACCGCGAGATCGATGAGTTCGTTGGAGCCGTTGCCAAAGACCAGCCGCTCGGGTGCAACGCTCAACTTGGCGGACAGCGCACGCCGGAGATGGAAACAGCCGCCGTCCGGGTAAAGATGCAGCTCCCCCAGCCGCTCCCGCAACGCCGCCACCGCCTTCGGCGACGGCCCCAGCGGGTTCTCGTTGGACGCCAGCTTGGCCGATCCCCGGATTCCGTACTCCCGCTCCACCTCGTCGATGGGCTTGCCGGGCACGTAGGGCACGATGCGGCGAATGTGATCCGGAACCTTTTCGGCGATGCTCATAGGCTGCGGGGATAGGAGCCGAGGACCTTCAGGAACATGCAGTTCCCGGAGAGCTGCTCCAGGGCGCTCTTCACTTGCGGCTCTTCCTGATGCCCTCTGAAATCGATGAAGAAAACGTACTCCCATGCCTTCTGGCGCGAGGGGCGCGACTCGATCTTGGTCAGGTCGATGCCGTGTTTCGCAAAGGGCGCCAGCAGGTCATGGAGCACGCCGACGCGGTCCTTGGCCGCGAAGACGATACTGGTCTTGTCCTCGCCCGTGGGCGACGGGGGATCGTCTCCGATGACGAAGAACCGGGTGATATTGTCGTGATTGTCCGCGATGTTGGCCTGGACGATCCTGAGTCCGTATACCTCGCCCGCCAGCCGACTGGACACCGCCGCCACCTCCCGGTCCGAACGCGCCTCCCTGGCGGCCTGTGCCGTGCTCGACACCTCCTCGACGGCAGCGCCGGCGCAGTGCGCGGCCAGCCAACGGCGGCATTGGCCCAGGGCATGCGAATGGGAAAGAATACGGCGTACGTCCTTTGCCCGGCCCGATCGGGACAGCAGGCAGAGCTCGATATCGACGCTGACTTCGCCGCAGATCTGAACGTTCGACTCCTGCAACAGATCCAGGGTGTGCGTCACCACCCCTTCGGTAGAGTTTTCCACGGGCACGACGCCGTAGTCGACGTTGCGCGCGCCGACCTCCCGGAAGACGTCGCCGATGGTGGGCTCGGAGGAGTAGCGTACCGCGCTGCCGAAATGCCGCTGGGCGGCCATGTGGGTGAAGGTCGCCTCCGGGCCGAAGAACGCCACCTGCATCCGGGCTTCGATGCCCCGACAGGCCGACAGGACCTCCCGGTAGACGGCGCGAACGGACGCGGCCGGCAACGGACCCGCGTTGGCCTCGGATACCTGCCGATACACCGCCCGTTCGCGGCTCGCCACGTAAACGGGCCTTCCTGTGCGATTCTTCTGGCGCCCGATCTCCAGGGCGAGGGACGCTCTCTCGTTGAGAAGGGCTACAATCCGGGAATCAACTCGATCGATCTTTTTGCGGAGGGCATCTACCGATTCTCTGCGGCTCAATGAAAACCTCGGGGGGAAGGATTGCAACCGAAAGGCCACGTTAGCGGAACTCCCGTGCAATTGCAACTCCGCGTCGCCACAGGTGTTTGCCCATCGCACCGTTCCGTCGATGCCGGAGGGGAATCATGGTACCCTCCCGGTGTCCCGTCCATGCGAAAGCAGACCCAAGCCTATCTCTATGCCACGGTCACCGTGCTGTTCTGGTCCACCGTGGCGACGGCGTTCAAGCTCTCCCTGCGCCATGTCGCCGCCGACGTGCTGGTGTTCTACTCCTCGCTGGTTTCCGTGCTGGTGCTGCTCTGCATCACCCTGGCCACCGGGCGGCTCAAGCAACTCCGGGAGTGGACCGCCGGCGATCTTCGCACCTCGCTTTGGCTGGGCTTCCTGAACCCCTTCCTCTATTACCGCGTCCTCTTCAGAGCCTATGACCTCTTGCCCGCGCAGGAGGCTCTGACCCTGAACTTCATCTGGCCCATGGTGCTGGCGCTGTTCTCCATGCTCCTGCTCCGGCAACCCATCAGCGTCCGCGCCGTCGCGGCCATGGCCGTGAGTTTCTCCGGCGTGGCCGTCATCGCCACCCGGGGAGACCTGCTGGGGCTCGACCTGGCCAACCCGCGGGGGGTGGTTCTGGCGTTGGGAAGCACGTTGATATGGGCGCTCTACTGGATCTACGGGGTCAAGGATACGCGCGACCCGGTGACCCGCCTGCTGGCCAATTTCGTGTTCGGATGCGCGCTTTCCGGTGGCTGCCTGTGGCTCTCGGGCAACCTGGAAACGCCCTCCACGCCGGGTCTGGCGGGCGCGGCCTACATCGGCACGTTCGAGATGGGTATCGCGTTCGTCACCTGGCTCCGGGCGCTGAAACTCTCCCGCACCACGGCGCAGGTGGGTCAACTGATCTTCCTGACGCCGTTCCTCTCGCTATGGGTGATCGGACTGTTCGTAGGGGAGCCCATCTACCCCGGCACCGTGGCAGGACTGGCGTTGATCGTCGCCGGCATCGTGCTCCAACGCGGGACCCGCTGACCCGCACGCGCCCCGCCGCCCGCGGCGCGGCAAGACAAGGTTCAGGAGCGTTTCGGAGCGGGTTCCAAACCGGTCCGCGCCCGCACCGCGCCGTTGGTCAAGACCGCACGCCGGCCTGCGACGTTCATTCGAGCATCGGAAAGGACCACGGGCTCATCTCCTCGGCGGTCCGTCCCAGCGCGTCCCAGTCCTGCAGGTGACCCCAGGCGAACTCGGCGGCCTCCTGGGCCTGCCGCCGCAACGCTTCCAGGTCCACCCCCGGGATCCGCCCCTGCTCCATGCGGACCTCGCCGTCGACGATGACCGTCCGGACATCATCGCCGATGCCGCACTCCACCAGGCTCTTGATGGGATCCCGCACCGGCCCGTACCTCAACGTGCCCCTTCCGGAAATGTCGATGATGATGATGTCCGCTCGCGCACCCGGAGCCAACCGCCCCAGGTCGTCGCGCCCCAGCGCCCGGGCGCCTCCCAGCGTAGCCGCCTCGAAGACCTCCGCGGCCGTGGCCGCCCGCAGGTTGTGTCCGATGACCTTGCCGAAGTAGGACGCGACGCGCATCTGCATCATGAAGTCTCGCGGGTAGGTGTCGCTGCCCAGGGCGATGTTGACGCCGGCCTTGCGGTACCGTTCCCACGAGTCGAGGCAACGCCCCCGGCGAGCGATGTTGACCGGGCAATGGGAGATGGACACGCCGTATTCGCCCATGAGCTCTACGTCTCGACCGCCGGAGAAGTTCATCTGCGGGTTCTCGGCCACGAGGTTCCCGTGACCGATGGTGAGGTCGGGACCCAGAAGCCCCACGGACTCCAGCAGTTCCACCGGGGTCATGCGGTGCTCGGCCACGAGCTCGAAGAACTCGATGACGTTATAGGCCGCGTGGGTCGATATCGGGACCTTGAGTTCGTTTGCCGCCTTCCGCGTGGCCCGCAGGAGATCCGGCGTGCAGCTCTCGGACTCCCGCGGGATCAGTATCCCCCGGACCCGGTCGCCGCAACTGCCGTTCACGCGCTTGATGAAGTCAACCGCGCCCTCGAACTCCCGCCAACCCGCGGCCTCGTCCGGCGCGCGCTTGAGACGGCCCCTGGGGTCCGCCACCCAGCGGCCCGAGTCGAAACCGGGTCCCAGGTACGCCCGCGCCCCGAGCCGGTCCACCTCTTCCAGCAGTCCCTCCTGGACCCGGAGCTGGCTGCCGATCTCCATGAACGTGGTGACGCCGTTCCGCAGCAGCTCCGTCACCGTGAAGGTCGCGTGCAGGTCCGTGCCTTCGTTCGCCCCGGCCTGGTCCGGCCTCGTGTACCGCGGATCCCCCGCGGGCCGCGTCCCCTCCCGCGGCACGCTGATCTCCAGGAACGGCTGGCCGAAGTAGTCCGGCCGGCCGATGTCGGTAATCAGCCGGTGCGACGCCCGATGGCCGCCGTGAACGTGCATGTCGATGAATCCCGGCGCCACCAGCATCCCGCGAGCGTCGATCTCGCGGTCCACCTCCCCGTCGAAGTCAGCGCCCACGTGCAGGATGCTCCCGTCCTCGAACACCACCACGCCGTCGCGCACGAGCGCGTGGGTCTCCCCCTGAAAGCCGACGATCCAACCACCGCGAATCAACGTGCGCATTCTGTCTCCCCTATCCCGGGTTTTCCCCGAAAGGCAGCTCGGTTCCCAGGCCCTTTTCCCGCGCCAGCCGGTAGACCCAACTCGCGATGCCGACGTCCAGGATGCCCATGCCCGGTGACTCGTAGAGAAGGGTCTCGTCGTCGCTCCGGCGTCCGGGCTTCTTCCCGGACACCACGTCGCAGAACTCCGCGGCCACGTCGTCCCTCGAGAATTTCCCGCTGGCCAGCAACGAGGGGAAGGGCTTTCGGGGCGGGCTGTCGCCCAGCACCTGGTCGGTGCCGGAGAGGAACACCCGTGACCTCTCCACCGTGGCCTCGTCGAATTCCCCGGGCGCCAGGGACATGACCAGCGCTCCCGGCTCCAGCCAGTCGCCCTTGAACACGACGGTGTTCCCGGAGGTGGCCAGCAGCATGATATCGGTGTTCTCGACGGCTTCCCGGCCCGACTCCACCGCCGATACTTCGATACCCAGGACCGCGGTCATCTCTTCGGAGAAACGCCGGCGGTTCTCCGGGCTCCGGCTGTAGGCCTTGACGTGCCGGATGTCGCGCACTGCGCTGCACGCCTGGACGAAGCCGCGGGCGTAGCGTCCGGTGCCGATGACCCCCAGCGTCTCGGCATCCGCACGGGCCAGATGCCTGGCCGCCACGCCGTAGGGAGCCGCGGTGCGGACCGCGTGCAGATGATAGTCCGAGATGATGGCCGCCATCTCCATGTCTTCCCACTTGAAGAGGCAGATGACCTCGGAGCGATTGGTTCCCCGGTATCCCGAGTAGACCCGCACCGCGGCGAAACCCAGGTCCGGCGCCATGCCCGGCAGGATGCGGATGTTGTGCCAGAGATGACCCGGGTGATCGGGATGTTCCATGGTCAGGCGCTTGAGATGGAAGGTGCTGCCTTCGGACTGCTGGCGCAGCACCTCCTCGATGACCGCGACCGCTTCCCCGTAAGCGTTCCGTCCCTCCATCGCCCTGAGAACGTCTTCCTCCGTCAGAAAGAGCATGATGGGAGGCTGTTATCGCAGCCCATGAACGCTGTCAACAAGTGCCAGACGATAACGTCCTTCGGAGTCCTGATCGATCTCCCGGGCCGCGTGCAGCTCGCCCATGGCGCGGGCGACGGACTGGAAATCGACCTCCCCGACGCTGCCCGCGGCATGGGGATAGCGGATGCGCTGGAAACGCGCCCTGGGGACGTCGTCGGGAATCGTGGCGTCGATGCCGCATTTGGCGCAGATCGTCCAGGAAGGTCCGGAAGTTCTCCATCGGGTCATCCCGTCAGCTTGCTCATGAGCCGCCGTGCCCGTTCCACCGCTCCGGCCTCGATGGAAAGGGTCGAGGCGAACTCGCCCAGGGGCTTGGTGGCGTCGATGCCCATCTTCGCGGTGACGGCATCGGTGGCCGACGGGTCCAATAGCGTTCCCATGGCGGAGTCGACGATGAAGACGTCCCGGTTCGCCTGCATCCGGGTGGCGATGGCCCACAGCACCTGTTCCTCGTCGAAGACGTCAACGTCGTCGTCCACCACCACCACCAGCTTGACGTAGTGGTCGGCCCCCATGACGCTGAAGATGGCCTGCTTCCCCTGGCCCTCGGCGGTCTTTCGCAGGGACACGTAGCAGTGGAAGCTGCCGATGCCGGACCGCACCGGCACGTGCACCGCCTTGAGATTGGGAATGGTCTTCTCCAGCACGTTGGTGAACTCCACCTCCCGCGGCATGGACAGGCAGCGGCAATGCTCCATGCTGTCGCCGCCGTTGATGTCCTGGTAAACGGCGCCGGCCCGGTAGTGCAGCGCGGTGGCTTCGAAGACGTTCTCCGTGCTCCGGTTCGAGGCATAACCGGTGAACTCTCCGAACGGCCCCTCCTTCTCCCGCACTCCGTACAGGATCCGCCCCTCGATGACGATCTCCGACCACCGGGGCACGTCGACGTCCACCGTTGCGCAGGGCGTCAGTTCCAGCGGTTCACCCAGCAGGCCCCCCTGCAACGCGAACTTCTCCGTTCCCGCCGGCGGCAGCGTCAGCGCCCCCAGGGAAACCAGCGGGTGCACGCCGATGCAGACTGCGGCTTCCAGGGATTCGCCCCTCTCCTCGGCCCGGCGGAAGTACTCGAACATGCGCCGCCGGGAGTGGAGGCTGACTCCCAGCTTGCGCTCTCCCTTGAGCTGCATTCGATGGAATCCCACGGTGCTCATGCCCGACTGCGGATCCCGCGCCACCACCAGACCCGCGGTCACGTAGGGGCCGCCGTCCTGCTCGAAATGGGTCAGGATCGGAAGCTGCCGCAGGTCCACGGATTCGTTCAGCAGACTGTTCTCCTGAAAGGGAGCGTCCTTCGTCACCCTGGGGGGAACGGGCCGCTGGATCCGTTCCTTGAACTCATGGACCAGCCGTTCCTCCGACGCGCCGAAGGCCCAGGCGAGCCGCGGACGGTGCGCCAGCACGTTGGCCGCCATGGTGAACTCGCTCCCGGTGACGTTGCGGAACATCACCGCCGGGCAGGACGGCAGCCGTTCGGCCTCCATCACCATGGCCGTGGCCTCGAACTCCTGCGACACCGGCTCGTGGACCTCGAGGAACTGCTCGGGGCACTCGTCCTTCAATCGCTTCAAGAAACTTTGCAAATCCTGTGACACTCGGTTCTCCCTCTGAAGGAATGATCGGTTCAGGATTATCGGTTCGGGATCTGTCCCGGGCAAATGACAAACCCTGAATCACGAATGGTGGATCCTTTCCCGTACCGCGTCGATGGCGCAGTCGAGCGGCGCCGGCGGATCGACGGCCTGCAACGCGGCATCGACGTCCTTGAGGCCGTGGCCGGTGGAGACCACGACAATGCGTTCGGCGCGTGAGAGTTCGCCTGCGCCCGCGAGCTTCACCAGGGCCGCGACCGCGGCTGCGGCTGCGGGCTCTGCGAACAGTCCTGTCCTCTTCCCCAGCAACGGCATGGCCTCGAGGATCTCGCCGTCCGACACGCTCACCGCGCTGCCTCCGGAGGCCTTCAAGTCCTGGACCGCCATCACCCCGTTTCGGGGCAACGACACGCTGATGCTGTCGGCCAGGGTGTCTTCCGTCACCGGACGGATGGCGCCGTCGCCGTCGAAGGCCTGCTTGATGGACTGGGAGCCCTCGGCCTGGGCCGCCACCAGCCGCGGCAGCCGCGAGATCCAACCCAGCCGGTGAAGATCCACGAACCCCTTCCAGATGCCGCTCAGGATACAGCCATCGCCGGCGGCGGCGACGACGGTGTCGGGAGGCTCCCAGCCGAGCTGCTCGGCGATCTCCAGCGCCACGGTCTTCTTCCCCTCCACGGTGTAGGGATTGTAGCCGGTGTTGCGGTTGTACCACAGGAAATACTCACTGGCCTCCACACACAGGCTGAAGGCCTCGGAATAGCTGCCGCGAATGGAAAGCACGTCCGCGCCGAAGATCAGGAGCTGCGCCACCTTGGCCCGCGGCGCCGACTCCGGCACGAAGATGTGGCAAGGAAGCCCCAGGGCCGCCGAAAGGCACGCCAGCGACGCTCCGGCGTTTCCGGTGGAAGCAGCGGCGAACTCGCGACGGCCCAACTCCAGCCCCTTGAGCAGCACCACCGCGCTGGCCCGGTCCTTGAGGGAGGCGGAAGGGTTGGCGGTGTCGTCCTTGATCCACAGCCGTTCCAGGCCCAGGGCCTTCCTCAGCCCCGGGACCGGGTAGAGCGGCGTTGCGCCCACCGCCAGCGGGAACTCTACCGGCCCGGCGGCCAGGGGAAGCAGCGGCAGATAGCGCCAGTGGTCCCGGAACGGCGCCGCGGCGAGGCTGTCCCGGCTCGCCGACGCCCTGATCCGGTCATAGTCGTAGGAGACTCGCAGGGTTCCCAGTTCGCCGCACTTGGGGCAACTGTACTGGTTGGGATCTTCCCGGTAAGCGGCGCTGCACGAGACGCAGGTCAGGCTTTCGGGAAGGGGCATGGTCGAAAACGCTAGCGGACGATGTGGAGGTTCCGGCGCGCCAGGTTGGCGCGGTCTTCGTCGCTCACCGGATGCTCGCGGTCGGGGATCTCGACGGTCGGCTCCTTCCCGAAGAGCGGCGTGGAGAAGTAACGCATGCCGGTGTCGTTGATCATGGTGACGATCATCCGGGTGGACGGCAGCGCCGCCGACAGCTTGTTGGCCGCGGCCACGTTGCAGCCGGACGAGATGCCGCACAGAACGCCCTCCTCCCGCGCCAGGCGCCGGGCCATGTCGATGGAGTCCCGGGAGGAAACCGTCACCACCCCGTCCACGTAGTCCAGGTCCAGGTTCTCCGGGATGAAACCGTCGCCGATGCCCTCGATGGCATGGGGTCCCCAGTCTCCGCCCGACAGGATCGGACACTCCTCCGGCTCCACCGCGTAGATCCGGGCGTCGGGGTTGTGCTCCTTCAGGTACCGGCCGACCCCGGACACGGTCCCGCCGCTGCCCTGCGAGGCCACGAACACGTCCACTGCACCGTCGGTCTGCTGCCAGATCTCCGGACCCGTGGTTTCGTAGTGCGCCGCGATGTTGTCCCGGTTGGAGAACTGGCCGGGCTCCCAGTAACGCCCCGGGTCGGCGCGCTTGAGCTCCTCCACCTTCTCCAGGCACAGGTCCACGTCGCTTTCCGCCCCGGGCGTCAGCACCAGCTCCGCGCCATAGGCGCGCATGGAGGCCTTGCGCTCGTCGCTCATGCCCTCGGGCATCACCACCACCACCGGGTAGCCGCACACGGCGCCGATCATCGAGGTGGCGATGCCGGTACTGCCGGTGGAGGCCTCCAGAATGGTCATGCCGGGCCGGAGGTCGCCTCGCTCCTCCGCGCTCCTGACCATGCGGCGCAGGATCCGGTCCTTGAGGCTCGACGACGGGTTCATGAACTCGAGCTTGCCGCACAAGACCTGCGGACCCGCCGCGACCTTGCGAAGCCGGAGCAGCGGCGTCAGTCCCGCCGCCTCGGTAACGTCCTCCGCGATCCGTCCCCGGGATGACCAATCCGTCATGGCTGTCCTTTCCAGTCGTCGCTTCGCCGTGCCGGCTACAGGCCCAGCATCGCCCTGGGGTTGTCCACGATCAGCTTCTCCACGTTCCGCGGCGAGACCCCCTTCTCGTAGAGCCCCTGGGCGTAGAGCCACAGGGCCTCGGGCGGCAGCGGGTTGTGGGACTGGCCGGTGTCGCTCATGACCACGCAGTTGTCGAAACCCATGGAGTCCATGATGCCCTTGGTGAACTCCAGGTTGACGTAGGCCCACATGGGCGAGATGGTGCAGTAGCCGAACTCGCCGATGGCGCCGTAGCGCATCATCTGCTTCAGGAAATCGAGGTTCATGCCCGCGGGCACGCGGAAATAGGGATGGGTGATGAGGATCTTCTTCACCCCCCGTTCGTGGGCCGCCTTCACCAGGAGCTCGATCTCCGCGAGGGAGAGGTGCGCGGTTCCCAGGATCGCGTCGTACTTGGCGATGAGCTCCAGCACCACGATGGCCTCGTCCACCACCTTGCCGTCCCTGACCGCGGAGATAGGGTCGCCCCAGACGAAGTCCGACCCGCTGGTCTGGGTGTCGTAGCTGCCCCGGGCGCCGTGGATCTCCACGTGATGCGCCGCGTCGATGGTGGGCATCCAGATCTCCTTGGCCCCGAGCCGGAGGCCGACCTCGGCCGCGGCCGGGTTGATGCCGCCCACGAACTGGTTCATCACCACGCCGCCGTACACCTTGATGTCGGGGAAATCCTTCTGGATGAGGTAGGCGCGGCTGACCGTGCTCTCGTGATGACACTTCAGCACGATGGCCGCCATGCCCGCGTCCGACGCGGCCTGCACTGCCTGGCGGTCGTCCACCCGCCGCTGGAACACGCACGGATAGGAGTGCACGTGCAGGTCCACGGCGCCGTCGAGTTTCATGAATTCCATCGGGGGTCCTCCTCTATGCCCTGTGCGCGCGCCCGCGGTCCGGGCGGGCGCCGGCCGCCGCTCATGCCATGCCCACCAGCTCCAGGTCCAGCGCCCGGCCCACCGCCTCCAGGGCGGCCTGGTTGCTGGTGACGATGGGCATGCCGTAGGTCTCCTTCAACCGCGGCAGCGTCGCCACCGCCTGATAGTTGGTGCAGGAGATGAACAACGCATCCACCCGCGGGTCCGTGCCCAATCTCTCCCGGGCGAAGGCCAGGATCTCCGGTGGTTCCACCAGCGCGAGGTTGAAGTTGACGCTGATTCCCATGCCGTGGATCGATGCCACCTCGATGCCGTCGTCCTCCACGCTGGCCTTGATACGGACGTTGAGGTCCTCGATATAGGGCGTCAGCACGGCAACCCGCCGGACCTTCAGCGACATGAGCTTGCGCCGCACCGACTCTATGACGCTGATGGTGGGCTTCGCGGTGACGTCCGAGATCCGGCGGCACAGCTCGGCGTCGTAGGCGTTGCCCCGGAGCGCACCCGCGCTGGTGCATCCGAAAACCACCACGTCTGGTCTGGCCGTGGCCACGTTCCCCGCGGCGGGCAGGCAGTGCTCGTCGAGCATCTCTTCCTCGCCCTTGACCGTGGTGGCCTCCATGTACATCCGTCCGGGGTGGACCGTGGCCGAGGGCGGCAGGTGACGGTAGAAATCCACCTCCATGACCGTATTCGACGACGGGATCAGCAGTCCGACCCGGCGAGCCGCTTCGCTTCGAAGACTCAATGGGTTGCCTCCTTGCCTCCCGCCTCAGGCGTCCTCGAACTCGCCCCGGGCCCTGGCCTGCTGGATGGCGAAGAAGACCCGTTCCGGCGTGACGGGGGTCTCGGTGATGCGGATGCCGATGGCGTCGTAGATGGCGTTCAGGATGGCCGGGGTGGTGGGAATGGTGGCCGGCTCGGCCACGCCCTTGGCGCCGAACGGCCCCTTGGGATCGGGCACCTCCACGATCTCGCACTCGATGTCCGGCACGTCCATGGCGGTGGGCACGAGATAGAACGCCAGCGACGACGTGCGCGGCACGCCGTCCTCCAGGATATGCTGCTCGTAGAGGCCGTAGCCCAGCCCCATGGCGGCGCCGCCCTCGATCTGCCCCTCCACCGCCGCCGGGTTGATGGCCTTGCCCGCGTCCGTCGCGGACACGAGCCTAGTGAGGCGGACGCGGCCGGTCTCGGTATCCACCTCCACCTCGGCCAACTGGGTGGCCCAGCCATAGGTGGCGTAGGCGTCGCCCTGGGAGGTCTCCGGGTCCACGTCCGCGGTGGTGTTGTCGTGCCAGCCCCAGGCGGCCGACCGCCGTCCGTGGAAGTGGAGCTGCTGCGCCACCTTGCCCACCGACACCAGCGGCCGGCCGGTCCCGATCTCGCACACCTGGCCCCGCCCCACGTCGAGGTTCTCCTTCGGGCACTCCAGCATGCGCGAGGCCATGTCGAGGATCTCCCCCCGCAGCTCCTCGGCCGCCCGCTGCACCGCCACGCCCTGCACGAAGGTGGCGCGGCTGCCCGAGGTGGGCCCCGCGTCCGGCGTGCTGCCGGTATCGGCCGCCACCACGCGGATCTGCTCGGGTTCGATGCCCAGCTCTTCCGCCGCCACCTGGGTCACCACGGTCATGACGCCCTGGCCCATGTCGCAGGCGCCCGAGTAGACCGTGGTGGTGCCGTCCTCGGCCATCTCGATCTCGGCCGAGCCGATGTCGGCCCGGCTGTAACCGTAGCCGATGCCGTAGTACATGGAGCCGATGCCCAAGCCTTTTCTTATTGCCATGGCCGTTTGAAGCGCAGGTCGTGAGCGCTCATGTAGTCCTTGATTCGCTGCAGCGTCGCCTCGATGCCGCAGCCTTCGTTCATCAACTGCCCGGTGGATGAGGCGAGTCCGGGCTTGAGACAGTTCTTCAGCCGAAACTCCAGCGGCGACATGCCCAGGCGATGGGCCAACTGGTCCATCTGGGACTCGTGGGCCACCGCCGCCTGCATCACTCCGAAGCCGCGCATGGCTCCGGAGACGAGGTTGTTGGTGTAGAGCGTGTAGGTGTCCACCCGGATGTTGGGCACGTCGTAGGGACCGGTGGCGTGGATGCCCGCCTTCTTGATGACGTAGGCGCCGAGGGACACCCCCGAGCCGGTATCGCCGTAGATGTCGCCGTCCAGGAAAGTCAGCCGTCCGTCGGCGCGGGCGCCGGTGCGGAACTTCATCGCCATGGGATGACGCTTGGTGTTGGCGATGAGGGACTCTTCCCGGGTGTAGACCAGCCGCACGGGCCGGCGCGTCTTCAACGCCAGGAGACCCACATGGATCTCGGCGGTGATGTCGTCCTTGCGGCCGAAGCCGCCGCCGAGGGGCGCCTGGATCACCCGCACCTTGTTCATGGCAAGGGCCAGGGCGGGCGCGATCTGGCGGCGGTCCCGGTAGGGGTACTGGGTCCCCACCAGGATGTTCAGCATGCCCGAGGGATCGAGATAGGCCAGGCCCGCCTCCGGTTCCATGGGCACGTGGTCCATCCGATGGGTGTGGTAACTATCCTCCACGATCACGTCGGACTCCCGGATGCCCCGTTCCAGGTCACCCTTGCGCACCGTGGTGTGCTGGAACACGTTGCCGCCCTCGTGGACCGAAGGCGCCTCCGGGTCCAGTGCGTCCTCGTAGGTGAGGATGGGGCGCAGCGGCTCGAGGTCGACCTTGATCTTCGACACCGCTTCCTCGGCCGCCTCCTCATCCTCGGCCGCCACCAGCGCCAGGGCGTCGCCCGCGGACCGCACCTTGTCGTCCGCCAGCGCCCGCTGGTCGAGCAAGGCGAGGCCGTAACGGTTGGTTCCGGGCACGTCCGCCGCGGTCAGCACCGCGGCCACGCCCGGCACCCGGGCCGCCTCCCGCGTGTCGATACCCCGGATCACCGCGTGCGGCGTTCCCGCCCAGCGGATCTTGGCGTGGAGCATGCCGGGCATCACCATGTCGCCCACGTACTCGGTGGCCCCCAACGCCTTCTCCAGCGCGTCGGGCTTGGTGACGTTCTTTCCGATCCAGTGATACGGGCGGCCGGTTTCCCGGGAAGTGTCTTCGCTCATGGCGCCGTTCCCTCGTTTGCGAGTTCCACCGCGGCCGCGCGCACGGCCTTGACGATCTTGCCGTATCCGGTACAGCGGCAGATGTTCCCGGCGATGGCGAAACGGATCTCCTCGTCGGTGGGATCCGGGTTTTCCCGCAGCAGCGCGTACGCGCTCATGATCATCCCCGGGGTGCAGTACCCGCACTGGACGCCGCCCTGCTCCACCATCTGCCGTTGAACCGGGTGGGGAGTTCCCGCCCCGGCCAGGGCTTCGATGGTGACGATCTCCTTATCCACGGCGTCCGGGACCAGCACCAGACACGACACCACCGGCTTGCCGTCCAACAACACCGTGCACGACCCGCACTCGGCCTCGTTGCACCCCTTCTTGCTGCCGGTCAGCCGAAGGTTCTCCCGCAACACGTCCAGCAAGGACTCATGGGGCTGCGCTTCGGTTTCCCGGGTGGCGCCGTTCACCCGGAGAGCATAACGCTGTTTCATACCGTTTCCGTCCGGCCGTTACCCCGCGCCCGTTCCACGGCCCGCCGCAGCACGCGTTGCACGAGAATCCGTATCAGCTCCTTGCGATAGGCCGCGGTTCCGCGGATGTCGTCGATGGGCCGGCATTCCTCCATGGCCGCGGCGCCGGCCCACTCCAGAAGCTTGGGGGTCGGCTCCTTTTCCCGCACCAGATCCTCGGCCCGGAGAGCCCGGATGGGCGTGGGCGCCACCGCCCCCAGGGCGATGCGCACCGCCCGCACTTTTTGGCCGGCCGCGTCCAGCGTCACCGCGGCCGCGGCGCTGGCAATGGCGATATCCATGGCCGACCGCGGCGTGAACCGCTCGAAGGCGTCGCCCGTAAGCGGCTCCGGCTCCGGCACTTCCACCGCCAGGAGCAATCCGCCGGCGCCCAGCACCGACGCTCCGGGTCCCTCGAAGAAATTCTCTACCGACACCGCCGGCCGCGGGGACTCGTCGGTCCACAGGCTCGCGGTGGCCCCCAGGGCCATGAGCGGCGGCGCCGTGTCCGCGGACGGCGAGGCATTGCACAGGTTGCCGCCCACGCTGGCGATGTTTCGCAACTGCAACGACCCCACCACTTGAAGCGCCTCACGGATCGAGGGAAAGCGCCCGCCCACCGCGGCGGACGTCTCCAGGTCGCGCATGGGCGTACAGGCTCCGATCCGCAGGCCCCGGCCGGGCTCGCAGGTCCAGCCCGAAAGCTCGGGTATCCGCTTCAGGTTCACCAAGCCCCGGGGATGGACCACCCGACGGCGCAACTGTATGACGATATCGGTGCCGCCGGCAAGCGGTTTGCGGGCGCCCTTCCCTTCCCGCAGCAGGCCGCTCGCTTCATCGAGCGACGCCGGCTCGAAATAGTCAAACCGCATCCGTCTTGCTCCTGCTCAGGTCACTCCCCACTCAGGTCAGCCGGGGAATCACGTCCGAGGCGATCATCTCCAACTGCTCCGGCCGGTACCGGTAGGGGATCAGGATGATCCGGTCAACGCCGGCGTCGACGTGGGCCTGGAGCTGCTCCGCGCATTGTTCGGCGGTGCCGCGAATCGCGTGGTCGATGGTGGAGTCGCTCCATTTGGCGATGTCCCATTCGGTGGAAAGCCAGTGCCGCATGGGCTCGTCAGCCTCCTCCCCGGAGGGTCCCACGTAGATGGCGAGCTGGTTGGTGGCCGTCAACTTCGATGGGTCCCGCCCGGCCTTTTCCGCGGCGTCCAGGACCTTGGCCCAGCTCTTGGCGAAACCCTCGGGCGTGTAGAAGTAGGTCAGCCAGCCGTCCCCCTTGCGGCCCGCCCGGCGCAGCACCCGGTCGATGTAGCCCCCGATCAGGATGGGCGGATGCGGCTTCTGGACGGGCTTGGGGAGGAGCACCGCGGAGCGCAGGTTGAGCTCGTCCACCTGCCCGGTCACGAAGTCCTCGGTCCACAGCCGCACCAGCAGATCGAGGTTGCGCTCGAAGATGCGGCCCCGGTCCTTGAAGGAGACGCCGACGGCGTCGAACTCCCGCGCGTACCACCCGGAAGCCGCCCCCAGCAGCAGCCGGCCGTTGGAGATCTGGTCCAGGCTGGCCAGCACCTTGGCCGTCACCACCGGGTTGCGCAACGGCAACACCATGACCCCGGTACCGAGGCGGACGCGCCGGGTCCGGACGGCGATGGCCGTCAGGATGGTCAGCGAGTCCAGTACCGGAAAACTGGGGTCCACCCCCAAAAGGATGTGATCCCAGGCCCAGAGCGATTCGAAACCCAGCTCCTCGGCGCGCTCGGCGTAACGCAGCAACGCCTCCACGTCCGGGGTCTCGCCCGGGCCCACGAAATTGCGAATTGCGACTCCAAACTGTACCGGCATCAACTCACGCTCCGTCCGGTTAGCAACGCTAACCCAGAAAGTTCCTCTCCGGATCGATGCTCCGCAGGGTCTCCAACTCTTCCTCGCTGGGCGGTTCGGTCACCCGCGGGTTGTCGGGCACGGGCAGCTCGAAGCCGGTGTTGTCCTGCACCTCCCGAGCGGTGACGCCCGGATGGAGGCTTTCCAGCCGCAGCCGCCGCGTCTCCGCGTCGAACACCAGCGTGCCCAGGTGGGTGACGATGCGGCTGACGGTGCCGAACAGCAGGCCCGCCTTGCGGCGCGAGTCCCCGCCTGCCAGAAATCCCGGACTGGTGACGAAGTCCACTTGCGGCACGAACCTCCGCCGCTCGTGCATGGTCACCACCATGACCTTGCGGCACAGGGAGATGATGTCGTTGGCGCCGCCGCTGCCCGGCAGCCGGACCTTCGGACGCTCGTAGCTGCCGATGACGCTCGAATTGAGGTTGCCGTAACAATCGATCTGCGCGCCGCCGACGAACCCCACGTCGAGGAATCCCCGCTGGGCGAAGAGGAACGTATCGGTGATGCCCGGCAGCATCTGGGCTCTGGGCGCGGTGCGCATTTCGTTGGTGGAGTACGGCAACCGCCCCGGCACCATCCGGGGGCCCATGCTGCCGCCTTCCACGACGATGACGAGCTGGGGCGCGAGGGTCTTCTGCGCCAGCACCGCGGACACCAACGGCACGCCCACGCCGGCGAACACGGAGGTCACGCCCGCGAGCTGACGGGCGGCGACCACGGCCAGAAGCTCGGTGGCGGAGTAGCTCATCGCGGCCCCAGGAGCTCCTCGGCGCATCGCCGCTGCCGCTCCAACGCCTCTTCGCCGAACAACGCCAGGTAGGCCCCGTGGTCCCGGACGCCGTACACGAAACGGTCGAGATAGTCGTTGACCGCGCCGGTCCCGCGGGCCTTGACCGCGTCGGTGTAGGCCTCGAAGTGAGCGAAGTCGGCCTCGTACAAGCCGTAGCACTCGTGCGGGAAGGAGCCGTAGGGCGCCTCCACCACCGCGTCCACCACGAGCCCGGGAATCACGGTGCGGTCCGGCCGGCGGCGGACCTCTTCCTCGTCGATGATCTCCTCCGCGGTGACGATGACGGTGGCCGCGGCCTTGGCGATATCCACGTCCATGTGCGGGTAGCCGTCGATCTGGCAGTTGCCGAAGCGGTCGGCCCGGTGCACGTGGATCAGCGCCACCTCAGGGAAGAGACCCGGTATGAGGCAAAGCGTCTCCCCCGTAAACGGGCACTGCATGGTCCGGGTGTCGGTCACCCCCATCAGGTCCGACCCCAGCATGGTCAGGGTGGGCAAGAACGGGACGCCCATGGCGCCGGCGCGGTAACGGAGTCCGAGACCGAGATGACTCCACTCCTCGAAGCGGATGCGCCCGCCCTCCACTTCCTCCCGCAACTTGATGGAGAGTCCCCAGGGCAAGGCGATGTCAAACCAGCTCGTCATCAGCGCGTCCACCGCCCTGGCCGCCATGAACAACTCGCCCTCGTAGCACATCAGGTTGCGCGACAGGGTCAAGCCGCGTCTTTCCTGCCGCAGCACCTCCATCAACGCCGCCAGCGGGCTGCGCGAGAAGAGGCACCCGCCGATGGCGATATGGTCGCCGTCCTGAACCCTCTGCACGGCCTGTGCCAGGGTGGTGAGCTTTTCACCGGTGGATTGGGGCTTGGCCTCGAGCCTCCGCCGGGCCTCGACGAAATCGGCCGATTTCATGTTCAAAGGCTGCTAACACCAAACCCCGATCCAGTCAACTCCGGCCCGGTCCCAGAAAGCGGCGGCACAACCCGCGGATCTCGTCGATGCGGTCCGGGTGCATCCAGTGGAGGCTCGGGTCGGCGCGGAACCAGGTGAGCTGTCGTTTCGCCAGCCGGCGGGTGACCTGCTGCATCGACGACAGCGCCTCCACCTCGCTCATTCGGCCCGCCAGGCACTGGACCGCCTGACGGTAGCCGACGCTCTGCATGCTGCGCAGAGCCGGCGCGTAGCCCCTGTCGAGCAGCCCCCGGACCTCGTCCAGCAACCCTCCCGTCATCATCCGCTCGCAACGGCGGTCGATGCGTTCATACAGCTCCGGACGCGGCCGCTCCAACCCTACCCCCAGCACGTCGAACGGTCGGTCGCCGAACCCGTGCGCGCGCTGCCACTCGCTCAGCGGCTTTCCGGTGCCGTGGAACACCTCCAATGCCCGGACGATACGGACCCGGTCCCGGCAATGGATCCGCTCCGCGGCTGCCGGATCCACCCGCCTCAGACGTTCGAAGAGATGCCCCAAACCGTGTTCCGCCACGGTCTGCTCCAGGCCGGCCCGCAGTGCCGCATCCGCTGCGGGGCCGGCGAACAGGCCCCGGGTCAGCGCCTTCACGTACAGTCCGGTACCGCCGGTTACCAGCACGTTCCGGCCCCGGGCGCGCACGCCCTCCATGGCCTCCAGAGCCTGTTCCCGGAACCGCGCCGCGTGGAAGCTCTCGTCCGGGTCCACCACGTCGAGCAAATGGTGCGGCCGGCGCCGTCGCTGGGCCGGGGTCGGCTTGGCCGTGCCGATGTCCATGTAGCGGTACACCTGCATCGAGTCGGCACTGACGATTTCGGCGTCGAGCCCTTCCGCAAGGGTCAGCGCCGTATCGGTCTTGCCCACGCCGGTCGGGCCCACGATCAACAGGATCCTGGGTTTGGAGCTCACCGGAGGATAACCTCAGGCGCGCCGGAACAGATGTTCCAACTGGCCGCGGCTGAACCGGACCATGACGGGCCGGCCGTGGGGGCATTGGGTGGCGAACTCGGTCTCGTCGAGGTTGCGGAGAAGCGCCTCCATTTCCTCTATCTTCAGCACCCGGTTGGCCCGGATCACGCTGTGGCACGCGATGCTCATGAGGCGGTCTCGAAAGCCCTGCTGCAGCTCTCCGGTCCGGCCCGTCTCCACGAACTCACTGATCATCGCACGCACGGCGTCACGGTAGTCTCCGTCCGCGAGGAGAGCCGGCACCGCCCTCAGAGAAAACGTGTTCCGGCCGAAGGACTCCAGCGAGAACCCGGCCCGCTCCAGGGCGCCAAGCTGCTCCTCCAGGACCAGGGCCTCGGTGACGGGCAACTCCAGGAGCTGCGGTATCAGCAGTTCCTGCCGTTCGATGCGACCTTGTTCGAGGTCCTCGCGCATGCGCTGGAACGCGACGCGCTCGTGGGCCGCGTGTTGATCGACCAGCACCATCCCCGGCTCGCCGTGACAAAGGATGTAGCAGCCCAGCACTTGTCCCACGACCGTCAGCGACGAGAACCGACCCCTCTCCGTCTTTCCCCGGGCTTCGCCGGTCTGGAACCCGGGGTCGGGGGCCAAGGGGTGGCGGTGAGGCTCCAGGGGCAGGAGCGGGCGGCTGGTTGCGGCATCGTAGGCCGGACCCGGCTCCCGCACGCCGGGCCGGCCGGGAACCTGCCCGTGCGGCGCGGCTTCGTCCGGAGTTCGAGGCGGCGGCGCCGGGCCGTCCTGGGCCGCCGCCCTCAGGCCGCCGCGGACCGCGGACAAGACCGTCTCGTAGAGCTCGGACTGACGGCGGAAACGCACCTCGGTCTTGGCCGGGTGAACGTTCACGTCCACGTAGGCGTGGGGCAACTCCAGGTAGAGAAGAGCCGCGGGGTAGCGTCCCTTCATCAGCAAGGTATCGTAGGCCTTCAGCACCGCATGGGTCAGCAGCTTGTCCCGCACGAAACGGCGATTGACGAACGTGACCATGTAACGGGTGTTGCCGAAAGACTTCGGAGCCTGGCTGGCGAAACCGGTGCAGCGCAGGTGCTCCCGGGTCAGCGAGAACGGGGCCAGTTCGCTGCCGGCGTCGCCAAAGACCTGCCGCACGCGATCCTGGAGGCGCGTGGCGGCAACATAGTCCGCGAGCCGCTTACCGCCGTGATGGAGGCGGAAATGCACGGACGGATGCGCCAACGCCATCCGGTCTACCACGTCGCTGACGTACTTGATCTCCGTGCGGGGGGACTTCATGAACTTGAGCCGGGCGGGAACGTGGTAGAACAGATCCCGTACCTCCACCGTGGTCCCCGCCGGACAACCCGCGGCCACGGGACTGCCCTTGCGGCCGTTCTCGACGCGGTACCGGCATCCCAACTCCTGCGAAGCCGGACGCGACACCATCTCCACCACCGCGACCGAGGCGATGCTGGGCAGGGCCTCCCCCCGGAAACCCATGGTGGCGATCTCCGCAAGGTCCGCCTCACTGCGGAGCTTGCTGGTGGAGTGCCGCTCGAACGCCAGGGGCACCTCCTCGAAGGCGACCCCTCCGCCGTCGTCACGGACCCTGATGAGGGACGTGCCGTTGCCGTCCACCACGACGGATATCTCGGAGGCGCCGGCGTCGAGCGCGTTGTCCACCAACTCCTTCACCACCGACGCCGGCCTCTCCACCACCTCGCCGGCGGCGATACGATCAATCAGGTTGTCCGGCAGAACTGCAATCGTCATGGGCTGCACCGCCATCGGTCCGAAGTTCCGTCCCCCGCCTCTTGATACGCATCCGCACGGGAATTGGCAACGACACCCGCATCCCTGCAAGGGCGGCGACCGCCGCCCCGAAGGGTCGTGACCGTCGAAGCCCAGCAAGTGTTGACACTCCGAGCTCATGCTGGATAAGGTCCGCCCCATGGAAGACCCGTGTCCGGCGCCCTCGATTCCGGTACCGCCTCGAGGCTTTTCGGCTGCGCTGATGCCGGCCTTCCGGGGAGTGCTGTTCGGGGCCTGCCTCCTGCTGCCGTTGCGGGGCGTCGCCGCTGCTGAACCGGCCGTTCGCATGGAGGTGAAACAGGTGGTCCTCGACCCCATGAACCGGACACCCGTGGTGCTCCTGGCCGGCGGCGGCCAGCTTCTGCCCATCTGGATCGGCACTGCCGAGGCGGCATCCATCGCCCGCGCCATCGAAGGCCAGCAAGCCGCCAGACCGAATACCCACGACTTGATCCGGAATCTTCTGGAGGGCCTGGACGCGACACCGGAACGAGTCACCCTGACGGAACTGCGAGGCAGCACCTATTTCGCGGTCATAACCGTCAGGAAAGGCCGCCGGCGAATCCCCATCGATTCGCGTCCCAGTGACGCCATCGCCGTGGCGTTGCGAACCGGCACGCCCATCTACGCCACGGCGCAAGTGCTGGAACAAGGCCTCCGGCTCGACGCTCCGGCGCTTCCGCAAGAGGAGAGCACCGCCCGGATGATGGGGATGCACATGCAGGACCTGACCGCCGAGTTGGCGGACCTGGTTGGAACGAAATTGCAGGAAGGCATACTGGTCGCCCACGTGGAAGGGGAAAGCCTCGCGTCGAGGCTCGGTTTTCGGCGCGGCGACGTCATAACCGGGGTGGACGGCAAGACCGTCCGGAACACGCGGGAACTGGAGACGCGTTTCGACTCCCGCGCGAAAGGACGACCTCAGACCATCCACCTGGAAAGAAACGGCGGGCCCGTCACCGTCGTGATAGGTCCGCCGTCTCCAGAGAAGCCGTGAGTCCGCTCGCGTCTATGAACCGGCGCCATTCCTGCTGAACAGCACCTTGCCCCACTTCTTCGCGGTGGCGTCCAGCACTTCCGCGCTCGATTCCGCCACCGGCGGGAATTCGCTCATCCACTCGTACGGACGGCAGGCGTCGATGATGGCGCGTGAGTTGAAACCCTTCTTCGTGGGATGCACGATGGGGTCGAGAGGACCGCTCCAGGCGCGCCGGATGATGTCGATGTCCGCGTCCGGGTCCGAGCGCGTAGCCATGGCCCAGATCACGTCGTCGGTGTTGGAAGGGTCGATGTCGTCGTCCACCACGATGACGTAGCGGCCCAGGTACGCGCCCGCATGGCACTGGGACGCCACCACCGCGGCCTGGCGCGCGTGTCCGGGATAACGCTGCTTGATGGACACGACCATCACCAGGCGGCTTCCTCCGGCCACCATCAACCAGACACCCTTGACGTCCGGCACCCCGGCCTTTTCCATCTCGTCCCAGATCAGCGCGGAACGCAGGTACGACCGGTACCAGCCGAGTTCGGAAGGGGGCCGTCCCGGAGGCGAGCCGAGGATGATGGGATCGTTTCGATGGTACAGTCTCTTGATCTTCACGATGGGTTCGTTCCGCTCGGCGCTGGCGTAATAGCCGGTCCACTCTCCGAACGGGCCTTCCACCCGGTCTTCGCCGAAGACCACGTCGCCCTCCACCACGATCTCGGCGTTGGCCGGAACCATCAGCCCCGAGTACGGCGCCTTGACGACCTCCAGCGGCTCTCCGCGAAGACCCCCCAGGAAGTCGTACTCGGGAACCCCGTAGGGAACCTCGATGCTCCCGCCCAGGAAAACCAGAGGGTCGTGACCAAAGGACATGGCCATCTTGAAGGACTCGCCGGTCTGCTGGTACTTGTCCCGGTGAATCCGCCCGTGCTTGCCCGGAGAGATATAGAAACCCACGGTGTCGGAGTCGTGGACCATGACTCGATACGTGCCCCAGTTGGTCCACCCCTCGTCCCGGTCCGCGGTGACGTCGATGCTTCCGGTGCCGATGTAGCGGCCGCCGTCTCGTTCGTGCCACCGGGGCGTGGGGAACTTGAACAGATCGATGTTGCCCTCCTCGAAGACGTTCTCGAACAGGGGACTGTCCTTCAGCACCCTGGCGGGAACGGGCTTGATCGTCTTGTAATGATCACGCCACGTGTTGACGAACTCCATCTTGCTGTCGCCGGGCGGCAGGTTCAGGGTCAAACCGATACGTTTCCGCGAGCTCAACGAGTTCGACAGGACGCGGTAGCCCTTGGGGTAATCCTTGATCTCGTCGAACAGCACCGCCGGGCCGTCTTCCCTGCGCATGACCATCTCGGTAATGGCGCCGATCTCGAGATCCCAGTTACACCCCTTCAGGGTCTTGAGCTCTCCCATCGCATCCGCTTTTTCGATCCACTCGCGACAATCATTGAATTGCATTGTTACCTCCACTCACTGCAATATGTCGTTTTACGCCGAAGTCCGTCCGTGTCGAAGCTGCAACGAGGCCGGCCCGGATCAGGTCTTCTGGTACATGCCTCGTCCGGTGCGTTTGATTCTACCTTCCTTGGACCATCGTACCATCACCTGTCTGAGGTAGGCCCGGGGTTTTTCGCTCGCCGTCTTGTTGGCGCCCATGGTGTCGAGGGTGAAATCCTTGGGCAAGGTTGCGAAAACCGCGTTCCAATCGATCATCGAACCGCTGGGCCCCCGTTTCTGAGCCCCTCCCGACCCCGGAGGCCTCCCGGTCCGTTTGCGCGGACTCGACTTCCCGTCCAGCATGTCATAGACTTGCTCATGCCTCTTGATTTCGTCCCGCAACGCGGCGAGTTGCGCCGTGGTCGCAGTCAGATCCTTGTTCAACCGATCGATCTCTCTCTTGATGCTGATCTTCAGATCCAGAGCCATTACTTCCCCCTTGTTCAAGAATGTTCCCACCCATAGCATGATACGATTCAAAAGACAATTGCGTACATCCCGCGCGGAGACGCCGGCCGCCCTGGATGCGGTGGACTGCGTCACCTGCTTCGCAAACGCGGATCCCTATGATATCATCTCCCGATTGAAACCGGATGTACTCGTCGAAAGGAGTCGAGAGAAGTAGCCATGGCAAGAAAATGTTCCATCTGCGGCAAGGGGCCCTCGGTCGGCAACAACGTCAGCCACGCGAACAACAAGACCCGGCGCCGCTGGCTTCCCAACCTTCAACAGGTCCGGGCGAGGTTCAACGGTGCGGTTCGACGCATCCGGGTCTGTACCCGATGTCTGCGCTCGGGCAAGGTCGAGAAAGTCGCCTGACACCACCCCGGACGGCGGACCGCGTGCGGCGTCCTACCCCTGGACCCGGTTCGCCTTGTATACCCCCTTCACCCTGGAGATGTCCTGTAACACCTGGCGCAACTGATCGGAGCTTCCGATCATGATCTCGAACGTGTTGACGGCCCGGTCGTCGAACGTGCGTATGTGAGCCCGGGCGATGTTCACGCCGGCTTCCGAAATGGCCGAACTGATGGCCGCCAGGAGACCGGGTTTGTCCGCGCAGCTCACCTCGATCTTCACCCCGCGAGGCATCTGCGTATCCTCCGCCCAGTTCACCTCCACTCTCCTCTCGGGATCGGCTTCCAGTCCCGTCGGACAACTGGCGACGTGCACGGTTACGCCCCGCCCGCGGGTAATGATCCCGGCAATCTCCTCACCGGGCAGCGGATGGCAGCAGCGCGCGAAACGAACCAGCACATCCTCGAAGCCCTTGACACGGACGCCCCGATCGCGTGAGCCCACCAGCCGGAAGAGCCGCTCGAGCCCACCCTCCAGTTGTCTTTTCTCGTCTTCGAGCTGCTCCGACGGAAGCAGTCTGGCCAGGACCTGGCGCGGCATGACCTTGCCGTAGCCAACGCTGGCCAGGAGCCCTTCCTCGTTCTTGACCCCAAGCTCTCTTCCCAGCGCGGCGATGGTCCCCTGTGCCTGGAGGCTCTGGTAGTCCAGGTGGTGGCGGCCGAAGTCCCCCTCCAGGATCTCCCGTCCGAGGGCCACGCTCCGCTCCCGCTGCTTCGAGGCCATCCATGCGCGGATACGGGACTTGGCGCGGGGGGTCTTCGCAACCTTCAACCAATCGCGGCTCGGCGTCTGCTCCTGGGTCGTGATGATCTCCACCGTGTCGCCGCTCCTGAGGATATACTTGAAGGGTACGAGTCTGCCGTTCACGCGCGCGCCCGAGCAGCGCTGCCCGATGTCGGAATGGATGCAGTAGGCGAAATCCACGACCGTCGCCCCCTTGGGAAAGCTTCTCAGGTCGCCGTTGGGCGTGAACACGTAGACCTCGTCCGGGAACAGGTCCTCCTTGATGCTGTGCAGGAACTCCTGCGGGTCCGACAGGTTCTGCTGCCATTCGAGGAGTTGCCGGAGCCATGCGAACCGCTGCATGTCCGTCACCTGCAGGTCCCTGCCCTTCTTGTAACGCCAATGGGAGGCAATACCTTCCTCGGCCACCCGGTGCATGTCGTGGGTGCGGATCTGAATCTCGATGCGCTGAGCGTTGGGGCCGATGACGGTGGTGTGCAGCGACTGGTACATGTTGGCTTTGGCCAGCGCGATGTAGTCCTTGAACCGGCCGGGCACCGGCCGCCATTTCGCGTGCACGACGCCCATGGACTCGTAACACTCGCGCACGGTATCCACGACGATCCGGAACGCCACCAGGTCGTGGACCTCGCCGAAGTCCAGGCTCTGGTTCTCCATCTTCCTGAAGATGCTGTAGAAGTGCTTGGGCCTTCCGCTCACCTCGGCATCGATGCCCTCTTCCGCCAGGGCCTTGCTCAGACGCGAGATGACGTCGTTGGTGTACTTCTCCCGGTTTTTCTTCTTCTGCGCGACGTTCCGCTTCAACTGCTCGTAGATCTCCGGACGAAGATGTTTGAGGGCCAGGTCCTCGAGCTCGCTCTTGATCCAGTAGATCCCCAGCCGGTGGGCGATGGGGGCATAGATGTCCAGCGTTTCCTGGGCGATCCGCCGCTGCTTCTCGGGGGCGAGATACTGCAGCGTGCGCATGTTGTGGGTGCGGTCGGCCAACTTGATCAGGACCACGCGAATGTCCTTGGCCATGGCCATGAGCATCTTGCGGAAATTCTCCGCCTGCTTCTCCTCGTGGCTGGTGAAGTTGACACGGCTCAACTTGGTGACCCCGTCCACCAGGGCCGCGATCTCCTCGCCGAACCCTTTCTCGATTTCCGGCAGCGTGGCCAGGGTGTCCTCGACCGTGTCGTGGAGCAGGCCGCCGATGATGCTGGGGATATCCAGCTTCAGGTCCGCCAGCACGCTGGCCACCGCCACCGGGTGGATGAGGTAGGGCTCTCCGGACAGGCGTCTCTGGCCGTCGTGCACCGCGGATGAAAACTCGTAGGCCGCGTGCAATGGGTCGACGTCGGCGCCCGGCTGGTACTGCAACACCTTCTCCACCAGCTCGTTGATGGCGCCGTTGGTTCCGGCGCCCCTGGACCGGCGCCTGGGCCTTACTTCGGTTTCCGGATGTACCTGCAAACCTTGAGCCTTTCAGCCTCGATGATCGCGGCGAGCCGTTTCACCGCCTCGTCCACGTCGCGATTGACGATGAAGTAATCATACCCCCGAATCTCCTGGATTTCATGCCGCGCGTTGCGCCAGCGCTGCTCGATGGTCTTCCACGCATCCGTGCCCCGACCCGCCAGGCGGCGGCGCAACTCGTCGAGCGACGGCGGCAACACGAATATGGCCACGGCGCTGGCAAAGTGCTCCCTGATCTGCCGGGCCCCCTGCACGTCGATATCCAGCAGCACGTCGTGGCCGCGCCGGAGCCGGCGTTCGAGCAGCCGCCGCGGGGTGCCGTACAGTTTCCCGTGGACCTCGGCCCACTCGGCAAAGTCGCCGGCGGCGCGCCTCCGTTCGAACACCGTCTCCGACACGAAGTGGTAGTCCTTGCCGGGCGTCTCCCCCTCGCGCGGAGCGCGCGTCGTGCAGGACACCGAAAGGCTCATCTCCGGATGGCTGCTGAGAACCTCCCGGGTCAACGTCGTCTTGCCCGCGCCGGAGGGCGCCGAAACGATGAACACGATGCCCGGACCGCGTTTGGTAAAGCTGCGAATCGAGACCGTCATTCCACGTTCTGGACCTGTTCGCGAATCTTCTCGACGCTTTCCTTGCCGCCCAGGACCAGCCGGACCACCTCGAGCTGCGGCGCCTTGGCGCCGATGGTGGTGAGCTCGCGCTGCACCTCCTGGAGCAGGAAATCGATCTTCTTGCCCACCGGCTCACGTTCGCGCATCAGATGGGAGAGCATCTCCACGTGGCTGCCCAACCGCACCACTTCCTCGTTGATGCTGCCCTTGAAGGCGCCGCTGCCGGCTTCGCCGCCGCCGGCGTTGGCGCCCTGCTCCTGGAGGCGCCGGTCGATGACCCCGGCACAACCCCCGAGCTGCCTGGCCGCACGGGTCAACTGGCGCGCCTCCGCCACCATGTCGCGTTTGAGATTGCGCCCCTCGCGGTCCCGGGACCGGGTGAGGTTCTTCAGGGCCGTCTCCAGCGCTCGCAGCACCAGCCGCTTCTCGCCCCCCTCGATATGTTCCGGTTCCTTGAACTGGAAGAGGTCCGGCAAGCGCGGCACCAACTGAAGATCGATATCGCCCTGGAGGCGGTACCGCGCCTTGATGCGTCGCAGCGCTTCACAGTACTGCTCCATGAGGGTGTCGTCCACCTCCAGCCGGTAGCCCCGTCCCTTGAGCGGCGTCCGGTCGATATAAACGTCCGTGCGACCGCGGTGAATCTTCATCCGCGCCTGCTCACGCAGCTCGTCCTCGAGGCTCAGGTAGAGCTTCGGCACGCGAAGGTGGATGTCCGCGTGGCGGTGGTTGACGCTGCGGATCTGTACGGAAACCTTGACCTGCCTGTCCTGGAGGATGGCCTGACCAAAACCGGTCATGCTTCTCATAAGCCCCCTCGTTCGTTTCAACGGGGCTTCGAGCCCCTTCCCCTTTCGGCAGCCCGCGTACAGGGCCGCGGGCGGGGGCTATGGCGCCTGCAAGGCCTGGAGCGACTGCTCGAGCCGGCGCAGCGCGTCGCCAAAGCCGGCCCAGTCGCCGGCCCGGAGGCGCTCCATGGAGCGCTCGTAGTGCTCCATGGCCTCGGCCGCGGGATCCCCTCCGGCTTCTTTCGCAACCGCCGCCTGCACGGTCGGCGAGGCCGCCACCGGGCCTTGCGCGGCATCCCCGAACAGTTCATGCAGGGCGTCCTCCAGGTTCTCTCTCATGGCAATGCGGTTGCCGAACACGGTCACCACCCGCTTGAGTTCAGGCAGCGATCCCTGCTCCGCGGCCAGGTAGAGGGACTGCACGTAAAGGAGCGAATCCTGAATGGGAATCGCCAGCAGGCTGCCGCGGATCACCTGCGAGCCGCGCTGGCCCCACAAGCTCAACTGCTGCGAGATGAACGCGTCCTGATCGATGCGGGCCTCGATCTGGTTGGGGCCGTAGACCAGCCTGGCCTTGGGAAAGTTGAGCGCCAGCAGCTTGCCGTAGTGCGAGCCGTCGCTCCGGGCGGCGAGCCAGGCCCGCATGTTGTCGCGGTTGTTGGGGGTGAAAGGCAGGAGCAGCACGAACTCCTCCTTGGCCTCCCCCGGCAGGCGCATGATGGTGTAATAGGGCTCCATCTCCCGCTCCTGCTCGTCCCCCTTCCTGGTGGGGATGCTCAGAAGGTCCTCCTTGTTGTAGAAGACCTGCGGATCCTGCATGTGGTAGGTGGCATACATCCCGGCCTGCACCTTGAACAGATCCTGCGGATACCGAACGTGCGAGCGCAGCGCCTCGGGCATGGCCGTCATCGGCTTGAACAGTCCCGGAAACCCCCTGGAATAGGCGTTCACCACCGGGTCGTCGGGATCGCTGATGTAGAAGTCCACGCTGCCGTTGTACGCGTCCACGACCGTCTTCACCGAATTGCGGATATAGTTGCCGACCTCCTCCCTCGGCTCGGAATAGGGGTACCGTTCCGAGGTGGTGTAGCCGTCGATGATCCAGAAGAGCCGCCCCTCCGGCGTGACCACAAGGTAGGGATCTTCATCGAAATCGAGGAACGACGCCAGTTTGCGAACCCGGTCCTGGATCTTGCGGTAGTAGAGGATGCGGCTCTCCGGCGTGATGTCGTTGGAGAGGGAGATCCGCAACGTCGCGAAGCGGGCCGAATACAGCAGCTTGCGCCAGAACGATCGCATCGGCACCCCCCCCTCCCCTTCATAGGTCGTGTAGATGTTCTGGTCCCCGGCCGGGTAGTCCAGCTCCTGTGCCGCCGTCTTGACGAACACGTAGTCGTTGGCCACCTCGCCAAAGTAGATCTCCGGACGGGTGACGTCGACGAAACCGTTCGACACCGGCGGGATGTCCTTGACGAAGAACTCGGGCAGACCTTCCTTGCTGATCTGGTTCACCGGGCTGTACACCACCCCATAGCCGTGGGTGTACACGAGGTGCTCGTTGATCCAGATACGGCTCGGGAGCTGTTCGTGAGACAGTTCGCGGGCCGACAGCATCACCTGACGGTAGGTCCCGTCGATGTTGTAGCGATCGTTGTCCACGTCCACGAACTCGTAGTAGGTGCGGATCTGCTGTAGTTGGGCGTAGGTCGCCAACAGCGGCTGATAGTTCCACAGCCGGATGTTCTTGACCGTGGCGTCGTTGTCCTGAAGGTCGTCGGCGGTCAACACCTCGTTGACCGGGAACTCCTGGGCTTCCACCCGGTCGAGGCCGTAGGCGTGCCGCGTGGAGCGGATATTGCGCTGGATGTAAGGGGTTTCGGCCACCAGCTCGTTGGGCACGACGTGGAACTGCTGCAGGAAGGAGGGGTAGGCGTACATCCCGACGCCGTGAACGACGGCCAGGGCACCCAGCCCGATGAGAAGGTACTTGAGCCCCGACCAGCGCATCTGTACCAGGGCGAGTACGGCCACCACCGCCGATACCACCGCCAGCACCCGCAACGCCGGCAGCCGCGCGTGTATGTCCGTGTAGCCGGCGCCGAACACCACCCCGGTGTGCGAGTAGAGCAGCTTGTAGGCGTCGAGCAGGTAGCCGCCGCTCTGAACCAGGAGCAGCAACGCCAGCAGCACGGACAGGTGAACCTTCGCGGCCGGGTGCACCGACAGGCCGTCCTCCGAGTATTGGACGCCGCCGTACAGCAGATGGACGAAAGCGCTGGCCACCAGTATCAACCCCAGCGCCACCAGGAACCAACGGTAGAGCGCCTCCAGGGCGGGCAGACGGAAGATGTAGAACCCGATGTCCTTGCCCATCAGCGGGTCGTCGATGCCGAACGGGACGCCGTTGAAGAACAGCAGCGCGGATTCCCAGTGCATGGCTGCCTGGGGCGCGGCCAGGAATCCCAGGACCAGGGCCACCGGCAGCAGCAACCGCCTGATCATCGGGTCCAGTTCCTCGGGACCCGGGACCTCGGGGTTCTTGCTCCGGAGCGGCACCACGCCGTCGCGGAGCCGGGCCGCGAGCTTGATGTTGACGTAGAAGAGCGCAAAGAACAGCACTCCCGAGGTCACGCCCAGCAGCACCTTGATCCACAGGGTCTTGGTAAAGACCCCGGAATAGCCGATCTCGCCGAACCAGAGGAAATCGGTGTAGAGATAGATGGCCTCACCAAAGAGCGTGAACAGCAAGAACGCGCCAAGCGCGATGAACCCGATAGATTTTCGCATTGAATCCTCGCCCCCTACGAGAACGCACCCTTGTGGGAATAGTCGATCTCCGCGCCGGTGATGAACTCCAGCAATGCCGCCCGGCCCTCCTCCGTCGCCCGCCGGGCGCGCACGATGGCCGGCCCCACCTCCGCGGGATCGTCCACCCGTTCCGCCCACCCGCCCATGGCGCGAGCCATGTCGGCGTAGTTGCCGCCGAGGTCCCTCGTGCCGTAACGCTCGTGCGACGCGGCCATGTGGCGCGTCTCCACCGCCATGGTGGAGTTGTTCAGCACCACGGTCAGTATCGGTATGTTCGACCGGACCGCGGTCTCGAAATCCAGGCCGGTCATGCCGAAGGCCGCGTCACCCATGAAGTTCACCACGAACTTTTCCGGCGCGGCCAGCTTGGCCCCCAGGTTCAGGCCGAGACCGGTGCCGAGCCCGTGGGACTTGCCCCACCCCAGGTAGGACCTCGGTCCCGCCGACCGATAGAACGGCATGATCTGGTCCCGGGGACTGCCGGAATCGTGGGTGACGATGGCCTCCGCCGGATCCACCGCGTTCATGAACTCCGAGATGACCCGGTAAGGGTTGATGGGCACCTCTTCGGACGTGAGCTTCGCGTTCCACTCCCGCAGCCATTCCGTCCGCATCCCGGCAATCTCCGACGCGGGCGAGCGCTCGTCCCTGGACGCACCGTTCAACAGTTCCCTGACGGCCTCCACGAACTGCCCCAATACGAGCCTGGCGTCACCGATGACAGGATAGTCCACGTCGTAGTTCTTGCCGATGTCGATGGGATCGTCCGTCGCCTGCACCAACGTCTTGTTCCCCGGGATGGGCGTGGTCATGGGATGACGGGTCAGGCTCGTGCCCACCGCGAAGACCAGGTCGGCCTTCTTCAGGAAGCGGTACACCGGCCGGTTCATGACCCCCGAGGCGCTTCCCAGCGCCAGCGGGTGCGCCTCGGGAAACGCGCTCTTGCCGCCCATGGTCGTCATGACCGGAATGCACGCGAGCTCCGCCAGCTCCAGCAACTCCGAAGCCGCCCCGGCATAGAGCACGCCCTGCCCGGCATGGATCACGGGAGCCCGGGCTTCGAGCAGGGCCTTGGCCGCGGCCATGACGTCCGCCGGGTCCCCGGCGGCGACCGCAGCCTTCACCGGCCGATAGGACTCGACCACGGCCGGGGCGAGCTGCTCCCCCGCCACGTCCGCGGGTATTTCCACCATCACGGGACCCGGGCGGCCCATCCTGAGCCTCGCGAAGGCCCGCCTCATGGTGTCGACGACCCGGTCCGCGGTGGTGATCTGCTCTACGAACTTGGTGATGGGAGCGTAGTTCCTCAACGCGCTGAACTGGGGAAACACCCCGTCCCGTTCACGGCTGTGTCCCAGGGGCAGGAGCAGCATCGGCACGGCATCGGAAAACGCCGTGGCGACCCCCGCATAGGCATTCTCGGCGCCGGGACCGAACTGCATCGCGAACACCCCCGGCGGTTCGCCGTTGTTGACCCGGCTGTAACCATCGGCGATCCCCACCCCCACACGCTCCTGGCGACAAATGATGGGACGAATGCCGGCCTCGGCCGCCGCTTCGATCAACGTCGAGGTCGGGAACGCGCTCAGGTACGGGACTCCCTCGCGCTTCAGGATATGGGCGATCACGTCCACCGTTCTCATGGTATCGATTGCTCCCTCATGCCGCGTCCCGAAACGGGACGGGGCAGGTCGATGAACTTCCCCGCGATGACGGGGGCTACACTACAGGCCGCTGGTGTGGCGTCCTGTATGAACGGTGGATAAGGTGCGCGGGACTTTTCGTCGCCGGCAAGGCGCGACAACGAGCCGTGGCCCACACCACGCGAGGCGGAGCCACGCAGCCGGCGGCGAAAAGGACCGGCAGATTATCCACCGTTTACACAGGACACCATACTAGGAGCGGGCCGGCAAAGCGAAGCCGCTACAAAGGGCCTCCCAGGTACCGAGTTCGGCCAGGGTGCGCAAGGTCGCCAAGGTCGGCGGTATGATGGCCATGCGGCCCCGCTCGGCCCGCCTCAGCCCCTCCTCGGGAGTGATCCAAAGGCTCTCCGTCACTTCCTCCGATACGTTGAGCGGCACCTGCCCCGCCGGCAGAGGGGCCAGAAAGAACCGGGTATCGAACCGCATCGCATACCGTTCGGGCGTGATCCGGTGGTAGAAATACACCGGACTGCCGACGTCGCAGAAAAGCCCCTCGGACGCCAACAGCTCCGGAAAGCTCACGCTTCCGTTCAACACGGACGGGCGCTTCGCGACCACGCGTTCCCGGGTTTCCTCCACCATGACGTTACCGCCGTCCCGGTCCACGGTCAGAAGCACGCCGACCTCCTCGTACATCTCACGGATGGCCGCCACCCAATGTCCAATGGCCTCCTCCGCGCTCAGCTCGTCTCCCAGCCGCACCCGGGCATCCTCGGGCGAAAGGCCGCGGCACCGCTCCAGCATGGCGGGAGCGGCGTCGGAACCCTTGACGCTGCCCCCGGGAAAGACGAAGAACCCGCCCAGGAAACGCATTTCCCGGGGCCGTCGCGTCATGAAGATCTCGAAGGCGCCGTCTCCCGCGGGGCGCACGAGGACGATGGTGGAGGCTCTTCTGGGAAGTCGCTGTTCCTGCATGTACCCTCAGCCCGCGGCTAGCCTCGAAGCTTCGCCACCAGGGCTTCGTAGGAGGTTCGGTCGATCACGCGGTTGAACTGCGCACGGTAGTTGTTGACCAGGCTGATTCCCTCGACGACGATGTCATAGATGCGCCATTCACCCGGGTTGTTCACGCGGTGCAGGCGGTAGCTGACGGCGAACCTGCGTCCTTCATCATCCACGATCCTGGTATCGACGTGAGCGAAACGGCCGTCGATCTCTTCGCCGACGAAATGGATCCGCTGGCCACTGTACGAGGAGAGGCGGCTCGCATAGGTTCGTTCCAGCAAGCGGGTAAAGAGCCGGGTGAACTCTTCACGCTGCTCCGGGGTGCGGCGGCGCCAGTGGGCGCCGAGGGACCGCCGGGCCATCTCGGGAAAGTCGAAATGCGGCAGGACGGCCGTCCGGAGGCGTTCGAATTTGGCGTTCTCCCCCAGCTTCGGATCGCTGAGGATCGAGACAGCAAGCCGTAGCGCCATTTCGATCTCGCTCCGGGGACCCCCCTCCGCCCCTGCCGTCGTCGCCAGGCAAACGGTCGCCAGCAGGACCGCGCACAGCCACGAGCGTCGGGATCTCCCACGCGCGCCCTTCTTCTCCGCAAGTGCTTGTCCCATGACACCCCGACCCGCCCAACTTACGCAATAATCCGCGGGAATCCAAACATGGCGCTCAGGCGAGCCGCACGGTCTTCGAGAAGTCGTAGCCGGTCGGGATGTCGCCCTCGAACTCCCACGCCACCCGGGACCCGTTACCGTCCCCGCCGAGATGCTCCTCGAGGAACCGGAACAACAGCGCCCACGCCGCTTCGGCCGCTTCGGGCCGGTAGCGCCCGGGCATGGTGTCGTTGAGCCAGCCATGGGGGGCGTTCCGAAAGATGCGGATGGAGTAGCTCTTCCAGGAATCCTCGAGGGCGCGCCGGAAACGCAGCACGTCGTCCACCGAGATGATATGGTCGCTGTCGCCGAAGACCCCCAGCACCGGGCAGGACAAACGCTCGATGAACTCGCCCACCGGTGTCGGGCGTTCATCGTCGGGCTGCCAGTCCCGCTGGTAGATCCCGCCGTAGAACACCACCGCGCACCGGAGATCGTCGCGGTGGGCCGCGGCGAGCAGCGGTTGCCGTCCCGTCTGGCATACGCCCATGACCGCAATGCGGTCGCCGTCCACGTAGTCCAGCCCCCGGAGGTAACTCAGGCATTCATCCAGGTCCACCAGCGCCTCGTCGTCCCGGATGCCGACGCCCACGTCTCCAAGGGCCAGGGCTTCCCGATCGCCGGTGAACCGGGAAAACATATCCGGCGCCAGGGCCGTGTATCCGTTCTCGGCCAGGCGTTCGGCAATGTCCGTCGTATGCTGCACGACGCCGTAGCGCTCGTGGAGCTGAACCACCGCCGGCGACCGGCCGCTCGCCGCCGCTCTTGCCAGATAGCCCTTCTTGCCCGGAGCGAACTCGACCTCTGCAATCATGTCCGACCCTCCTTCATGGACCTTCAGGATGCGCCCGCGCCCGAAAATACCCTATCCTGAAACGTAACAGATCGAACCGAATGAAGCGACGACGGCTCTTCCCGCCCCGGTCCATTCCATCCCTGGTCTATTCCATGTATTTGCGCTAGATTCCGGGCATTCGTCGCCGTCACCTTCCCGGAAGCCAACCTTGTCGGAGATCACCCGCATCGAAGCGCGCGTCCTGAACGCGTCCCTCAAGGCTCCTTTCTCCATCGCCGGAGCGCGGCTGGACACGGTGCGCAACGTCGCCGTGCGGCTCGACCTCGCCCAGGGCGTCAGCGGCTGGGGCGAGATCCCGATCCTGCCCACGGTCACTCCCGAAGACCAGACATCGGCGCTGCAGGCCGCGCGGCAGGCGGCGCGGCAATGGACCGGCCGGGACGCGCTGCGGTGGCGTCCGCTGATAGAGGACCTCGCCCGCGCCCTGCCGGGAACACCGACGGTGCGGGCGGGCCTCGAGATGGCCCTTTTCGATGCCCTGGCGCGGAGCTGGGGCGTTCCCCTCTTCAAATTCTTCGGCGGCGCTTCGGACCGGGTGGAGACCGACATCACGATACCCATATGCGAGCCGGAAGAGGCCGGCAGGCTTGCCTCGGAGTACCGGACCCTCGGCTTCACGACCCTGAAGACCAAGGTCGGCGCCGACGTGGACGGCGACGTGGCGCGGGTCGGCGCCATCCGGCTCGGCCACCCGGACTGCCGTCTCATCCTCGACGCCAACGAAGGCTACGACGTGGCGCAGACACTGGCGGTGCTGCGCACCCTTCGCCGCCGGGGGCTCGAGCCGGCCCTGCTGGAGCAGCCGGTCCCGCGGGACGACTGGGACGGACAGGCCAGGCTGACAAGGGAAGCCGGCGTTGCCGTGGCCGCGGACGAATCCTGCCGCTCCTCCGAGGACGCCGCGCGCATTGCCCGCGACCGTCTCGCCCACGTGATCAACATCAAGCTGGCCAAGTGCGGCGTGGCGGAGGCCCTGGAGATCATCGCCGTCGCCCGCGCCTCCCGGTTGGGGCTCATGATCGGCGGCATGGTGGAGACGCGCCTGGCCATGGGGTTCAGCGCGCATCTGGCCGCGGGCGCCGGCGCCTTCCAGTGGATCGACCTCGATACCCCCATGCTGCTGGCCGAGGACCCGGTGCGCCACGGATATACGGCCGACGGACCGCGTTACCGGCTCGGACATATCGCCGCGGGCCACGGCGGCGAACTGGCGTGGTGAGGCACGGCCGCCGGTCCGCGCGGCTCAGCCGCGGGAGCGCGTCAGGCCGAGACTCCGAAGCCGGCCCATGAGGGGCTCCAGCGGCGTCCGGCCGCGCAGCAGACCACGCACCGTCTCCCCGGCCTCGCCCGGCTCCGCGGCCCGGGCCAGGAGAGGCTCCAGCGGCACCTCCGCTTCCGCCCATTGCCGTACGGGATAGAGCGCGTCGATGGCCGCGACCCGCAGGTCGTACCGGTCCCGGAACGCGCCGGTGGCGGCGATGAACTCCCGCGCCACCCGAGGAAGCGCATCCTCCCAGGGCCATGCGCCCGCGACGCCGCGCCGCACCGCGCTGGAGGACTGGTCCTTGAGGTGGATGGGTAACGCCAGCGGTTCGACCCGGTCCCGGTAGGGAAGATTCTCGGGCCGTTCCAGGAGCGCCCGCAGATCCTCACCGCCCCAACCCTCCCGATTGGCGGCGATGAGCCGCACGTGGGCGAACAGCGCGTCCAGGGCGCGGTCGCGGTCATCGTAGTACTTCGGATCGAAGATCTGGAGCACCTTGTCCATGCCCACGATGAACCAGAGACCTGCGGCGTGGCCGAAAACCGCGCGGAACGCCGGCGCCTGCTCGGAGTAGAGGCCGCGGTTGACCACCGCCACCGCGATCCAGGGGTGATCCCGCGCGAGCAGCCGCATCAAGAGCAACCGATCCTCGCGGCACAGGCCTTCCAGGCGCTCCTTGTCGACGATGGCGCTGCTGAGTGAGAATACGACGTGGTCCAGGTCGAACCGGCGCCGGGCCGCCCGGGCCAACTCCAGGTGAGCGATGGTGGGCGGATTGAAGGAGCCCGGCAGTATGCCGACGCGGCCGCGGACGCGCTCCGGTCCGCCCACCAGAACGGCCTCGGGCGCATCCGCGGCCTCAACGTCTGCCAGCGCCTCCCGGAAACGGAAGAGGCGCGCGAGATCGAAAAAGTCCTGTTGCGACAGGCTCTCCTATTTCCAGATGTTCGGGCTTTCTTCCTCGGGAAAATACACGTCGCAGAAGGGACAGTGAAACTCCATCCCGGAACCCAGCATGTGCGGGTTCACGACGAACTTCTCGTTGCATTTCGGACAAGTTATTTCGACAGCCTGACCCATGGAACTTTCCTTTCGCTACGAATGACTACGAATGCTACGACCAATAGGTCGTACGGTCTATGGGGATGTGCGAGAGGATCTCTCCCGGTATGAAATCCTCGACCTTGACCCGTTCCATGGCTTCGTCCGGCACCTTCGACACCGGCGAGAACGGACGGTCCAGCGGCTTCGTGGCGTCCACGATCATGCCGGAGGTCTTGATCTCGTCCACCAGCGACGGATCGAGGAAGTTGCCGCGAAAGAGCGGCTGCAGGATCGACACCTGGCGGTGCGGCTGCACGCGCGTCGCCAGCCCCCACAGGATATCCGTCGGGTTGTACACGTTGATGTCGTCGTCGAAGACGAAGACGTTCTTCGTGTGATCGAAGGTCAGGGCCGCGGCCGCGGCCCGGCCGGGGTCTCCTTCGGACATCTTCTTCATGGCGATGAAGACGTTGTAGTGGGCGTGCCGGCCCATCTTGCACACCGCGGTCACGCCCGGCACCGCTTCGCGGCAACGCCTGAGATAGGCGCCCTCGCGCGGCAGGTCCATCCACGGCTTGTCGCCCTCGGGGGTGATGATGGACTGGAACATGGCGCCCTTGCGCCAGTTCATGGCCGTGACCTTGTAGTCCACGCAAGTGGTGTAGCGCTGCGGCCCGAGGTAGCCCGGAGCCTCGCCGAAGGGACCTTCCACCACCCGCTTGTTGGGTTGCAGCAGGCCCTCGATGACCAGCTCGGCGTCCGCGGGAATGAGGAAATTGTCGCCCCACGTGGACGACGGCGTGAGCCGCAGGGGCTCCTGCATGTAACCGCCGATGATCTCGAACTCGCTGGTCTCGAAGGGGCCGCTGTAGCACGCCCCCATGTGGTAGGCCGGGTGGTGACCCAGCACGGTGGCCACGGGGCACTCCATGTTGTTGTCCTCGTAGTCCCGGAAGATCTTCCACAGGTGGCGCGGCGAGGCGTACAGCGCCGTACTCTGCGGCGACTTGACCTCCATCCGGTGGTACGAGCAGTTGTAGATCCCGGAGGTCCGTTCCTTGGTGACGGTGGACATGACGATGTAGGGGCCGCCGTCCATGTAGTGATGCCGCATGATGGGAATCTGGTAGATGTCCACGTCCTTGCCGGTCTGGACGTTCTGCATCACCGGCGCCTGATCCCGTTCGACAACCACCGGGGCGATGCGATGCTCTTCACGCTCCAGACAGACGTCGGTCATGGCCTCCCGGCTCGTGTTCCTGTCCAGCCCCAGGGCCACCTGGGTCTTGCCCTGCGAGATCTCGCAGTTCATGGTCAGCTTGATGTCGGAGGGCTGTCCGTGAAGGTTCAACGGGTTGTCGAAGACCAGGATGGGGAACTTCCTCAGCTCGTCCAGGTGCTTGATGAGCGCGCTCACGTCGTAATGAGCCGGGTCCACCTGCTTGGTCACGTGGACCACTTCATTGGGAATCTCTCGCCGGCAGTCTTCCAGAAACGATCCCAGGCTCTTGGGCATGTGTCACCTCTTTCTCAAATAGTGTTGGATTCTCAGTGTCGGATTCTCTGGAGATTCGGGGTTCTTAACCGAAGCACCGGAGGTTGTCAAATCGGCACCCGAGCCGGCATTTGTGGTTGACATGCGGCGTCCACCCGAAATACAAGGGCACTGGACCAACTCAGGAAGGAGCACGCAATGAACCGACGTTTCGCAACCCTTGCAACCGTAATCACCGCCCTGTGCGTTGTCCTCGGGACCTCGACCCCAGGGGCCGCCGAGGTCTCTTTCAAAGGCAAGACCGTAGCCATCCTGATCCCCTACTCGGTGGGCGGAGCCGCCGACATCATGGCGCGCCAGATGCTTCCGTTCATCGGGAAGCAGATCCCGGGCAACCCCACCACCATCATCAAGAACATGCCCGGCGGCGGCGGCATCGTGGGCGAGAACTGGGTCTACAACTCCGCCCCCGCGGACGGCACCATCATCGGCCAGTTCTCCACCTCGGTGACGGACACCATCTTCAAGCCGGACAAGGTCAAGTTCGAGCTGAGCAAGCTCCAGTGGCTGGGCGGCGTGCGGGAGACCACCGTCGCCTTCGTCAGCAAGGACATGGGCATCACCAGGGGCACCGAGCTGGCCGGCGTCAAGCAGAAGATCTTCCTCGGCACCAGCTCGATCCAGAGCCCCCGTTCCATGCTGCCACGGCTCATGATGAAGATCCTGGGCAAGGACCACAAGCTGGTCACCGGCTACGGCAGCAGCGGCGACATGCGCGCGGCCATCCGCCGGGGCGAACTGAACATGACCAACGACAGCCAGAGCGGCTACTTCGCCGCGGTGCTGCCGATGGTGGAGGAAGGCGTGGTCGTGCCCATCGCCCAGGAGGGGACCGTCCAGGACGGAAAGATCGTCCGCGACCCGCGACTGCCCGATCTGCCCACCTATTACGAGGTTCTCCAGGAAATCAAGGGGGATTCCATCAGGAAGGACCCCCAATACCGGGCCATGGAGCTACTCGCCTACCTGGGTGGAGTCCGGCGCGGCTGGATCTATGCGGCGCGCGTGCCGAAAGAGGTCTTCACGACCATGGCGGCGAGCTTCGACCGGTTCCTGAAGGACCCCGAGATGGTCGCCCACTTCAAGAAGGCCATCGGCTTCCAGCTCGTGTCGCTGAACGCGCCCGCGGCCCAGGCCATCATCGACAAGGTGGTGGAGATCCAGAAGCGCGACCCCGAGGCCATCGAGGTCCTGAAGGCCATGGCGCAGAAGCCCTGACGCGCTTGACGCGCGGCCTCCGGGCCGCCGCAGCCGTATAGCTTTCTCGTGAACCTCAGACGAAGCCTGGGCTGGCTCGCCCTGCTCGCAGTCCTCGCGGCGTGGATCTTCCTGGTCCAGGGCATGGCCGGGAAGATCGGCGCCGCCTCCCTGGAGGGCCTGGTCCGGGTGTTCTCCTGGCCCGCCTTCGGCTACCTGCTGCTGGGCAACGTCATCGGGTTCGCGGTGGGCATGCTGCCGGGTCTCGGGGGCCCGGTCACCATGGCCCTGATGCTCGGGTTCGCGTTCCAGCTCAAGATGGACGCGGTGGAGGCGTTCTCCTTCCTGCTCGGCATGATGGCGGTCACCGCCACCACCGGCGACATCACCTCCATCCTCTTCGGCATCCCGGGCGAGGGGTCCACCGCCTCCACCATCGTGGAAGGGCACCCCATGGCCAAAAAGGGCGAGGCCGGACGGGCTCTCGGCGCCTCGCTCATGAGCTCGCTCATGGGAGCGCTCATCGGCGCCGGCGCCATCGCCGCGGCCATCCCCATCGTCACGCCGCTGGTGCTCGCCCTGGGCACCCCGGAGTTCTTCATGCTCACGGTGGCCGGGGTCACCTTCGTGGGCGCGCTGAGCGGCGGCAGCGTGATCAAGGGGCTGGCCGCCGGGGGCCTGGGCTTCATCTTCTCGCTGGTGGGGCTGGACATGCAGACCGCCACCGAACGCTATACCTTCGGCACCATGTATCTTTGGGGCGGCGGCGAGACCGGCGGCGCCGGCATCGGACTGGTGCCGGCCACGGTGGGGCTCTTCGCCATCCCCGAGATCATCGATCTCGCCACCAAGGGCGGCAGCATCGCCCAGGCCCACGTCGGGCGCCTCGGCGGCGTGCTCCAGGGCGTCAAGGATGCGCTTCGCCACTGGTGGCTGGTGGCCCGCTGCAGTGCCATGGGCACCTACATCGGCATCATCCCGGGCATGGGCGGACCCGTGTCCCAGTGGGTGGCGTACGCCCATGCGATGCAGTCCTCGGGCAAGCAGGACCAGGTGGGGACCGGCGTCATCGAGGGTGTCGTGGGCCCCGGCGCGGCCAACAACTCGACCCTCGGCGGCGCGCTCATCCCCACCATCGCCTTCGGCATCCCCGGCAACGTCACCACCGCCATCCTGCTGGGAGCGTTCCTGATCCTGGGCCTCCGTCCCGGCACCTCCATGCTGACCAGGGACCTGGACGTCACCTTCTCGCTGGTGTGGGTGCTGGTGGTGTCCAACGTCATCACCGTGTCGGTCTGTTTCCTCTTCCTGAACCAGTTGGCGCGGCTCACCCGCATCAAGGGCACGCTGCTGATACCGCCGCTGCTGCTGTTCATCTACCTCGGCTCCTACACCCACACCAACAGCTTCGGCGACATCCTCGTCACCCTGGTCTTCGGCGCCCTGGGCTGGCTCATGGTGGTCTTCGACTGGTCCCGGCCGGCGCTCCTGCTGGGCCTGGTGCTGGGCCGGTTGGCCGACAACTACCTTTGGATCACCTACTCGCGCTACGACTTCGGCTTCCTCGCGCGGCCGGGCGTACTGATCATCCTCGGCGTCATCCTGGTCAGCATCGCCTATCCGGTGATCCGCGACCGCCGGCGCCGGCGGACAAGCGCGACCGCGCCATGAGGTCCCGACGGTTATCCATCGCCTTCACCGGCGGGTTGTTCCTGGTCATGGCGTGGGCGCTGTGGGAGGCCTATGGCTGGGAATTGCAGGCCAGCCTCATGGCCTGGCTCATCGGCCTGCCCACCGCGGCGCTGCTGGCGCTCCAGCTTGTGCGGGATTTCCTGGGGCAGCCGGAGCAGGCCGTCTCCGCCGACGGGGACGAGCCCGGGCTCCTCGACCCCTCGCTGGCGGGGCGGGAGGCCGAGCCCCTGGACCCGGCCGAGGAACGGCGCCGCACCGCCAGCATCATCTGCTGGATCCTCGGCTTCGCCGCGGCCATCTGGCTGGTGGGCTTCCAGTTCGGGATCGGGCTGGCGACGCTGCTCTATCTCAAGAGCGCCGGCGAGAGGTGGCTCACGGTCATGGGCATCACCGCGGCCGTCCTGGCCGGGGTCGTCCTGGTGTTCGACTGCGGCATGCACATCTTCTTTGCCGAGGGGAAGCTGTTCACCTGGACCGGCATGAGCACCGGCCCGCTCTTCAACAGCTTCTGCTACCAGGTCACGAGCCCGTTCAGGGGCTGACGAATAAACGCTGCCGTTCCCGGGGTCTCCACCCGTTTTGCGGGAAGGAAGGCCTGGGGTTTACGGTTGCGGCCAACCCGGCCTACAACCCGTAAAGTTCCCTGGCGTTGTCGCTCAGGATCTTCCGCTTCTGCTCGGCGGTGATGTCGTCGTTCCGGTTGAAGATCGTAAACGCATCCACCTCGCTGGAGGCATCCGTGTGGCCGTAGTCGGTGCCGATGACGATGTTGTCGTCTCCGGCGTACTTGAGGACGTAGGGGAAGTCGTCGTCGGTCTGGGCCGACACGTAGATCTTGAACGCCTTCATGGGGTTCTCGGGGTATTCCGCGGTCCCCGACCGCCGGATGGTCTCGTTCACCACCCACGGAACCCACTGGGCGGAAGACTCGATGAAGCCCCAGCGCAGGTCCGGAAACACCTTGGGCACTTCGCTCATCATCAGCGTGAAGCAGGTGGAGACCGTCGGGATGCGGAACACCGGCAGTCCGCCGCCGCTGTCGTAGCGGGGCCGGAACTGCGTCGCCATCCGGGGACTGCCGTTGGCGATGTGGATGCCCATCATCATGTCGAGACGCTGGGCCTCGTCGAAGATCGGGTAGAAGTACGGGTCCACCAGGTGCCGGTCACCCTCGAAGGGACGGAGGCACACACCTACCGCGCCGTTCTCCCGGGCGAAGCGGATCTGCTCCAGGGCCTCGTTCATGGTCATGGCCGGCACCACGCAGACCCACCGGAGGCGTCCGCCGCCCTGTTTCCACACGTCCGCCATCCAGCGGTTCCAGCTCGCGCACAGGGCGATCTCGGCATCGGCATGATCCGTCACTTGCTCGATCCACATGGTGTTGTACATGACCTGAACGTCGATGCCGAGCTCGTCCAGGTGATCGACCCGCAACTGCACGTCGCGCAGCTCGCGGGCCTCCTGGGGCGTTTGCATCTGCCTGCCGGCCTTGGCCGACACTTCATCGAGCTGCTGCTCGCTCAGGCTCTGGAAACGGAATCCCAGGACCCTCCCGTCCAGCACCCAGTACTGGGTGGTCAAGTCCTCGGGGGAGCCGAAGAGCCGGGGGCGATATTTCTTCTCCGACGCATCCAGATAGTCCCACGTGTGCTCGGTCTCCACCACGTGAGCGTCCGCGTCCACCACCATGCTGGTTCCGTTGCCGGACATGTTCGTTCTCCTTTTCTTCTACGCGATGCCGTAGAGCGCCATGGGATTGTCGCTCAATATCTTCCGCCGGGCCTCGTCCTCCACCGTGGGGTCTGCCTTGAACTTCGTGATGGCGTCCACCTCGCTGGAGGAGTCGGTATGGCCGTAGTCGGTGCCGATGACGAGGTTGTCCTCACCCGCGTACTTGAGCACGAAGGGGAAGTCGTCATCGGTCTGAGCCGTAACGTAGACGTTGTATTCCTTCAGGGGATTGTCGGGATAGTCCGCGTTGCCGGAGCGGCGCTTCGCCTCGTTGACGATCCAGGGGACCCACTGGGCCGACGACTCGATGAAGCCCCAACGAAGGTCCGGGAAGACCCGCGGCACCTCGCTCATGATCAGGGAGAGGCAGGTGACCACCGTGGGCACCCGGAACGGCGCAAAGCCGCCGGTCTTGTCGTACCGGGGCCGGAAGTGCGAGATCAGCCCGGCGCTGCCGTTGGCGATGTGTACGCCGATGGCCAGGTCCAATTCCGAGGCGAGCTCGAACACCGGATAGAAGTAGGGATCCACCAGGTGGCGGTCGCCTTCGAAGGGCCGCATGCACACCGCCACCGCGCCGTGCTCACGCGCGAAGCGCATCTGCTCCAGCGCCTCGTTCAGAGCCATGGCGGGTACCACGCAGGACCACCGCAGCCTTCCCCGCCCGGCCTTCCAGACGTCGGCCATCCAGCGGTTCCAGGCCAGGCACAGGGCCGTCTCGGCGTCCGCGCGATCCGCCACCCGCTCGATCCAGAGCGTGTTGTGCATCACCTGGACGTCCACCCCCAACTCGTCGAGCTGGGCCACGCGCAGGTCCACGTCATCGAGCTCGCGGGAAGCCTGGGGCGTGGTGAACCTGCGGCCGGCCTTGCCCGACAGCTCGTCGAGCTGCTGCTCGCTCAGGGTGGCGAAACGCGCTCCCCGTATCTTTCCGTCCAGCACCCAGTACTGCTTGTCCTCTTCCCGGGCGCCGAACAGCACGGGCCGGAACTTCTTGTCGGACCCTTCGAGATAGTCCCAGGTTCGCTCCGTCTCGATGACGTGGGCATCCGCATCCACCACGAGAGGCCGCCCGTTCTGTGCCATGATTTGTCTCCCCGGCCGATTTGACCTAGACTCGCAGGTGCGTTTCTCAGTACCCCGTACACCAGCACTAGTTAACGAACCCTGGGATCAGGTGTCAAGAAGTGCGCGCGGGGCTCAGCCCGGATCTGGCCGAAGGATGACGCCCCAATTTCTCGCCCTGGTGACCTCGTTCTTCTACGCCGGCTGCTTTCTGGCCACCCGGCGCGGACTCGTGTATTCCACGCCCGCCACGGCCGCCTACGTGGCTCTGGCGGTCAACACTACCATCCTGTGGGGGCTCGTCTTCCTGACCGGCGGCATCCCCGATGTCCCCCTGCTGGCCATCGCCTGTTTCGTGGCCGGTGGATGGATCCAGCTCGGCACGCGGCTGTTCGCCTATCACGGGGTGGCCCGTCTCGGGGCCAGCGTCACCAGCACCGTCCAGTCCACCAATCCGCTGTTCGGCACCGCCCTCGCGGTGGTCTTCCTGCACGAGACGGTGACGCCGTTGCTGCTCTTCGGCACCGGCTCGGTGGTGTTGGGCATCGTTCTGCTGTCGTGGAACCCGCACCAGCAAAAGACCTACCGGACGTGGGAGCTGCTCTTCCCGGTGGCCGCCGCCCTCACGGCCGGGGTGAACCACCCGATTCGACGCTACGGGTTGACCCTCGCCAACCAGCCCCTGTTTCTGAGCGCGGTCATGGGCGCGGCCGCGATGACCCCCCTGCTGCTCAACCTCGCCAACCCCCGGGCCAGGAAAGGCATCGTGTTCGACCCGCGGGCCATGCCCTACTTTCTGGTCACCGGAGTCTTCGAGGCGGTGGGGATCTGGTCGCTGGTGGCTGCGCTGGGGGCCGGCAAGGTGGTGGTGGTGGGACCCATCGTGTGCATCGCGCCGCTGTGGGTGCTCCTGGGCACGCTGCTGTTCTCCCGAGACATCGAGCAGGTCAACCTGCGGACCGGCGGCGCCACCCTGTTCGTGATCGTCGGGGTCGTGGTGATCTACCTGGCGTGAACCTGTCCGAGCGACGGGCCCCCGTCGGCACGGACCGGGCCGGGAGCCGGCGCCGTGGAAACCGTACGCCTGATGCAGGGGCGGGTTTCAAACCCGCCCGGGCCGGCATCGCGCTACCGTCCGTTACAGGCTGCTATGCGAGAACCTTGTCCCCGAGCCATGCCGACAGATCCGCGAGGCTCTGAGAGCTGATCTCGTGTCCCATGTCGTACTCCCGGTAGTCCACCGGGACTTGCATTTTCTCCAGCAACGCGATGGAGAGCTTCGCCCGCTCCAGTTCGATCAGCTCATCCCGCTTGCCGTGATGCACCAGGGTCGGGAGCGAGTCCACCCGGTCGCCCACGCCGAGGGCCGTCAACGTGCCCTCCCGCAGCCAGGAGCTCAGGATGCACATGCCGGCGAAGCGGTTCGGCTCGGACAGCCCCAGGCTGTAGGCCATGCCGCCGCCCTGGCTGAAACCCAGGAGAGCGAGCTTGCGGCCTTCCAGCAGGTATCGTTCGGCGCACTGGTCGAGAAAGGTCCGGAGCCGGTCGCGGGCGGACAGGAAAGCCGCGGTATCGATATCGCCGCCCAGGGACATGGGGAACCAGGCGTAGCCCGTCGTGCCCGGGCCCAGTGCCACCTCCAGCGGCGCCTGCGGACAGATGACCCGGAACGCTCCGCCCGCAAGATGGGGCGCCAGCCCCAGCAGGTCCATGGCGTTGGCGCCCCGCCCGTGGAGCGCCAGGATGGTCGGATGGGGTCCCTCTCCCTGGGGCTCGTAAATGCAGTGGAGCAGTTCCATTGACGCACCCGTCCCTTACTCCATGACCGCCCGAAGGTCCTTGACGTAGTCCTCGAACGCGGCATCCATGGTGTACTCGGGCTCCCAACTCAAATGTTCCTTTGCCCGCGATATGTCCAGGGGAACGCTGACGGACGTATCCGGCGCCTTGCCGGGCATGATCTCCACCTCCAGCTTGGGGAACTGCCGCTCGGCCGCGGCCACCAGCCCGTCGAAGGTCGTCACCTGCCCGACGCCGATGTTGAACACGTTCTTCTCGGGCATCGGCACCGTGGTCGCCAGATCGACGGCGCGCCCCATGTCCTTGGCATAGACGTATTCGAAGTCCATGGTCTGGGCTTGGGGAATCCTCGCCACCTCGCCGCGGATTCCCGCCTCCAGCAGCATCTGCACCTTCTCGCCGCCGCCGGAGCCGCCCCAGAAGTGACCGAGCCCGTAGGCGTTGGCCAACCGCAGCACCAGCAACTCGAAGCCGTAGAGCCGCTGGTACGCCTCCGCCATCAACTCCTTGGTGGCCTTGGAGTTGCCGTACCCGGACCCCGGCCCCCGGGGCGTGTCCTCGTTGATGGGCTGGTCCGTGAACCGCCGCCGGTCGTAGGCGCCGAAGGTGCTGATCAGGACGAAGCGCTTCACTCCGGTCAGCCGCGCGGCCTCCAGCACGTTGATGGTGCCCATGACGTTGATCTGGAGGCCATTGTGAAGCGACTCCACCACCCGCGGCCCGATGAGCCCGGCGGTGTGCACGACGGTCTCCGGCCGGTAGCGCTGCATGGCTTCCGTAAGCGCAGGCAGGTCCCGGATGTCCTTCTGCACCACCGCCACGTCCGCCGTCCCCAGCTTTCGGTGCAGGTACTCCGTGCGCGGCATGAAATCATAGAAGACCAACTTCTCGTTGCGCTTCAGGGCATGCTGCGCGAACGACGTGCCAACCAGACCCACTCCGGTCACAAGTGTTGTTGCCATGATCGCCTGACTCCCCTGGTTGAATTACCGGATGCACAGCCCTTCTTCCCCCGCGTCCGCATCCGAGAGACATCCATAACCGACTTGGGTCTCGCCGGCAACCGCGACCCGGCCACACCGACGTCTCTGAGCACACCGGTGAACTCGATGCTGGTGAACTGGTTGCCCTGGTCGGTATTGAAGATCTGAGGCCGGCCGTAGCACTCCATGACGTCAGCCAGGGTCTCGACGCAGAACCGGGCATCCACGGTGTTGGACAGCCACCAGGAGAGCACTCGACGGGTGGCCCAGTCCATGACGGCTACCAGGTACAAGAAGCCGCGCTGGACGGGAATGTAGGTGATGTCCCGCCGCCCACACCTGATTAGGCCGCTCGATGGCAAGCCCCTTGAGAAGAATTAGAATGCCAGTTAACACAAGGAAGGGAAGGGAGACACGCCATGACAGAGTTTGAAGCCGCAACCCTCGCCTACCAGCACAACCACCTATGGGCCGCCTACGCTATTCCTGCCGTCGCCGCCGTGGTCGGGCTCTTGCAGGCCGGGGTTGTGGTCTACGGGATTCGGGCCATGATCCGGGCCAATGAAGGCAGGGCTGAAGCGGACACGGCGCGGGCCGAAGCGGACACGGCGCGGGCCGAAGCTGAAGCCGCCCGCCACGCCGAAAGCATGGAAGCACTACGGGCCTTGATCCACGGCATGGAAACCGTGATCGCCCGGACCGCGCCGAAGGGAGACAGCCAATGACCACCACAGCGCCCGCCACCGTCAACAAGGCCCTCGCCGCCGTCCGCGAGGTACTCCGCGCCGCATGGCGCTTGGGCCTCATCGACACAGACGCCTATACGCGGGCCGCCAACGTGCGGAACGTGAAGGGATCCCGCCGCCTTCGCGCTCATGTTCGGGGCCGGGTTGCGCTGGGCGAAGCCGCCGACTATGACGCCGAAACCGGGGCCGTCCGGGTGATCGGCAAGGGAGACAAGGAACGGATCGTCTACGCGACGAACGGCGGCAAGGCGACGTTGGATGTATGGCTTGCCGTCCGTGGCGAGGCCGAAGGGTCCCTACTCTGTCCGGTCTCGCAATCGGGCCACGTCAGCGCCAGGGCCTCGATCACCGCGCAAGCGCTCATGGTTCGCCTTCAGCGCCGTTGCCAGCAAGTCGGCGTCAAGGACGGGGTTGTTGGCAACTTCGGATAAAGCCTCTCGTCACCCTTGGCCGGATGCCAAGATGTCTGGATGTCAATTGCTGAAGGTGATACCCGCAATCAAGTGGAGGCGATGTACAGGAAATGATGGATGGGAGCCATGTCATGGATCAAGCAGCCAAGACCGATGTGCTGGACGCATACAGGATCGAGGGATTAACGAGGATCACTGAATCCGCCGCTGTCCAGCAGTACACGCGGACCGGCGCCTTGCAATTCTGGGTGGCGGGAATTGTCATGAATCAGAGGGTGCGCCAACTCGATTACGAAGAATTGCTGAAAGACCTGTTATCCGCTTCGGTCGTGGGACGCTTCGCCGGCGGGTGGCTGCAGAATCTCGATTTCAGCCTGCTGCCAAAGGAACTGGTGCAGTACTACCAGAGGGCCGGGGCCGCGTATCGGAACCTCGAGGGCGCAGAGGCGATATGGGAGACGATCCCGGCGCCGATCAGAATGAGCGGCCAGGATGCGTTGCGGGAATTTCACGCCGGGCGCGACTGGAGCCATATCGTTCCACGGAGCCTGGGCGGCGGCGACAGCGCCAACGAGGGCATTTTCGAGATGGCTTCGCTGAATCGCGCCAGGGGTGATGCCACCATGACCGCGGCAGAGGTGGACTTGGCGCGTCAAGCCTTGAGCATGGAGACCCTGCGCCACGCCGTGGAACAGGCAGCGAGGGTTGCCGTGGTCAGCGGCTTGGTGGCAGCCGTGGTGGAAGGTGTGTTTGCCATCATGGAAGAGGGCCTGCTTTATTTTGACGGGAAGATCAGCAAGTCGGCGTTCTACTCACGCGTGTTGAAGCGACTGAGTGTGTCGGTTGCCCGCGCCGTCGTCATTTCCGGGCTGATCGTTGGCCTTGTGACCCTTTGTCCCTTTCTCATCCCGGTGCTGGAGCTGCTGGCGCTGCCCTTGGCGATTGCCAGCTTCACCCTGCTGGGCGTGAGGTTTTACCGTCTGAGCAGAGAGTGGCGGCGGACCGTGAGCCTTGACCCCAGTTTGCCGGCTGAACTGCTTCCGGTCTGGTTCCGGGATTGGACCTGGGAGCCGACCAAGGGTGTTTCGATCCGGGCTTGGGATGCGACCAAGGATGCATCGGTCTGGACGTGGGACAAAACCAAGGGTGTTCCCCCCCTGGTTTGGGATGCAAGACACGGGGTGTGGAAGGGCGTTCAAGGTGCTTGGGAGCGGGTCTCAGGTACGACAAAGGATGTTTCTCAGGATGCTTCGGCCTGGGCTTACCAATGGTTTTCCGCAAGGATTTGGGACGCGCCAGATCTCGTCGTGAACAAAGAACTGATGCTGGGTTCACTGCGCCACTCACACCCTCGCATCCCATCACGAGCCCACCCTGGCACGTGGCTACGAAAGAGGCTTTGATTCGTCTCACTTTCCAGCCTTTGCATCGGTCTGGACAGGCCCCTGTTGATCGTCCACGGCGCCAAGGACACACAGCGTTTCGAAGGAGCACTTGGACCGATTCGTCGAGCAGCTCCGCGAGAGGGACACCGCATACACAAGAGTAAAAACCGCGTCGAGTTCGCACGGCGGCTGGAGACTTTCCTCGCTACGCACTTGGGCGGCCGCGCAGGACCGAAGAACTGGAATATGTTGACTCGCCGAAACCCGCTCCTGTATTCTGGAAGTGTGCGAATTGTCGGAGCGACATTCCTGACGTTTCTGTTGATTACACCCGGAACCCTCATGGCCGATCAGACAGACCAGAGGCTGGCCGACCTGTTCAGCCGGCTACAGACCACCGACGACGCCAACGATGCAGCCGCGGTGACGAATCTGATATGGACCATCTGGCATCAATCCGGCGACGACCGCATCAACCAACTCATGCACCAGGGTCTTGCGCAGATGTCCACCCGTCAATACGCGGATGCCGTGGCCACCTTCAGCGAGATCATCGAACTCAATGCGCGGTTCGCCGAGGGCTGGAACAAACGGGCCACGGTCTACTATCTGATGGGAGAATACGGTGCGTCGGTGAAGGACATCGACCGCACGCTCGAGCTGGAGCCGCGACACTTCGGCGCCCTGTCCGGTCTGGGCCTCATCATGGTAGCCATGGACAACGACGAGGCCGCCATCGCCGCCTTCGAGGCCACCCTGGCCGTGAACCCCTTTGCCGCGGGCGCCGAGCAGAACCTCGAAGCCCTGCGGGCGCGGCAGAAAAGACGCACGTTCTAGTGTCGCGTCTCACGGACGAGTGACGTCATGCGAAGGCCCCCTACCCTTTCAACCGCGGCATCACGCTGTCCGCGAGCATGTTGATGGCCTCTTCGTAGTCCGGGCCGAGCTTGGCGAAGGCGATCTCGTCGTACCCCATGACCTGGGCCTGTTCGGCAAGGTCCACGATCTGATCCGCCACCTCCGCGGGACGCCCGGCGACGTAGTAGTTCAGGACCATCTCTTCGGTCACCAGCCCGGCGGCTTCCTCGATGGTGGCGCCCCGTGCGAACGCCTCCTTGAGCTCCAGCACCTTTTCCCGCTCCACCCCCAGCCGGGCATACTCCTCCGGGGTAAACTTCAACGCTTCCCATTGCAGGATCGAATGGGACACCTGGCGCTTGGGGAACTCGATGGCGGCGTCACGGTCCCGCGAGACCGACACGTTGAGCTCGACCATCTTGCGCAGGGTCTTGTTGGGATCCGCGCTCCGGGCACCGGCCTCGGCGGCCTCGTGCATCTCCCGCAGGCGGCCCGCCCGCAGCATCGGGATGAACGTCCCGGAGCTGATGAGTCCGTCCATCACCTGGCCGCCCATGCGCAGCGACTGGGGGCCGTTGCCCCCGGAATAGATCACCACCGGGGACTTCGGCTTGAAGGCAAGCTCGAAGCTGCCTGCGGGATTCAGATGGTAGTATTCGCAGAGCACCGGGAAGTCGCCGTAGGGAACGCGCCCGCCGGCCAGCGCTCGGGATGCGAACACGGCCAGTTCCCGCACCAGCGAGATGGGTCTGTGCACCTCGACGTTCTGCGGCGTTTGCGCCAGATCGCCGCGGGCGAGACCGAAACCGATCTCCCGCCCTTCGGTCAGTTCGGACAAGGTCGCCAGCGAATCCACCACCTCGATGGGATGGTGAAGATAGGGGACCAGGATCGCGGTGCCGATGCCGATGGGAACGCGAGCGGCGATGGCGGCCAGCACCACCACCTGACTTCGATACCGTGCGTTGTCGTTGACCCAGATGCGCTCGAACCCGCGCCGGTGAGCCAACCCGGCCAACTCCACGAGCTGGTTCGCCGTGTAACGGTTCGCCAGGTGGATAACGAATTGGAGCCCGAGCTTACCCTTGAATGCCGCCATAATCCTCCCTCGTAGCCTGTCGCAAAGTGTTCGAACCCGTCCATTGTTGTGCTTCTTCGCGACGAACGTCAACCGAGCGTCCCGTCCGAAGCTCGCGTTGCAGGAAGAGAAGGAAAGCGGCCGAGGGACGCAGGGGGAGGGGTTCGCCCCTGGCCGAGTGGAGGGCTGTTGGCAGCCATTTCATCGCCATCACCCGAAATTTTCATTTGTGTTAAGTTCGCTTGAACGTCGAATGAAAGCGAGGAATCGTGACCCCTACCCTGACTCTCGCGGCTCTCGGAGTCCTGCAAGGGCTGACGGAGTTTCTCCCGGTCAGCAGCTCCGGCCACCTGGTGATCCTTCAGGCCTGGCTTCCCGGGTTCCGGGAGCCGGGCGTGCTGTTCCATGCCACCGTGCACTTGGCGACCCTTGGCGCCGTGCTCCTGTACTTCCGCCGGGATGTCGCCGCCCTCGCCCGTGCCGCGCTCCGGCCTTCACGGGCGGACCCGGCCACGCTCCGCCTCCTCTGGCTCGTCGTCGCCGGCACCCTTCCAACGGCCCTGATCGGACTCTTCCTCGCGGAGGCGCTGGAACGCCTCTTCTCCAGTGTCCCCACCGCGGCGAGCATGCTGCTGGTGACCGGAGCGCTGCTCTTCGCCACCGACCGCGCCAGGGAGCGAACCGGCGGCATCGAGAGCATGGGCGTGACACAGGCCCTGCTCATCGGCATCGTCCAGGGCGCGGCCATCGTCCCCGGCATATCACGGTCGGGGGCCACCGTGGCAGCCGGCGTCTTCTCCGGGCTCGAACACGGGCTCGCGTTGCGCTACTCGTTCCTGCTCTCGATCCCCGCCATCCTCGGCGCCTTCGTGCTGCAGTTGGCGACTCACGGTCTCGACGGCGCGCTGGCGGTGAACAAGCCTGGCTACGGGTTGGCGTTCCTCGCCGCTTGCACGGTGGGCTACGTCAGCATCGACGTGCTGTTGAAGGTGCTGCTCTCGCGGAGGCTCACGTGGTTCGCCTGCTACTGCTGGGGCCTGGGGCTCGCCCTGCTGATTGTCACCGGCCTTTCGGGATAGGCCGCGCGCGGACGGGTTTGAAACCCGCCCCTGCAAGCCTCGCCCCCGGCCGGCAACGGCCCGGCTATCCCGCCATCGATGCGCGGGTCAGAGGCTCCTGGCCTGCTCCACGAAGGGCTCGAGCCGCCGGACCGCGGCGACGCCGCTTCCGGTGGCCGCCTCCATCACCCGCAGGATGATGCGCCGCATTCCCGCGGCGCGATACCGCCCCATGTCGTCCAGTGTGGGGAAGCCGCGGTCGGGGGTCAGGACCACCGAGAACTCGACCTCGCCGGGGTCCCGTCCGTGCTCGCGCGCGGCGCGCCGCACGCTGGCCACCGCATCCGCGGCCTCGTCCACCGGCAGATCGCCCGGACACCAGCCGTCGGCATAACGGGCCACCCGTGCTGGCGCGTAGCGGGGATCGTGGACCCCCAGGTAGACCGGGGGATGGGGTTTCTGTACCGGCTTGGGAAAGACCCGGACGGGCGGGAAACGGACGAATTCGCCGTCATAGGCGGCCTCATCCCGGCTCCACAGCACCTTCAGTGCCTCGACCCCCTCGCGCAGCACCTTCCAGCGGCGCTTGAACGGAACCCCCAGGATCTCCGCTTCTTCCGGGAACCAGCCGGCGCCGACTCCCATGATCAACCGCCCGCGGCTGTGGAGGTCCAGCGTGGCGGCAGCCTTGGCGGTGGCGATGACGTCACGCTGGGGCAGGATGCAAATGCCGGTGGCCACGCGCAGGCGCTCCGTGGCCTGGGCCGCCATGGCCGCGCCGATGAAGGGATCCGGCAGGTGCGCGAACGACTCCGGGACGGCGCCGTCCGGCGTGCGCTTGTAACGGTGCTGGTAACGCACAGGGATGAGCATGTGCTCCGGAAACCACAGGGACTCGAAGCCCAGACGTTCCGCCTCCCTGGCGATATCGCCGACGGGACCCGACTGCTCCGTTGAAAACAGGGAGAGACCCAACTCCATGATGCACTCACCCCTACCTGCGCCCGGTACGTTGTCTTACGTTGCCGTACCGGCTATATGGCAGCCTGACGACCACGTTCCCGTTGCTCGACCCGATTCCGCCACAGGAGAATAGCATGTCCGAACCACCCGCCGGAACCCAGACCTTCACCCGCGCGCTCGACCAGGACGAAACCCTCGTTCGGTTGGCTTGGGAGGACTGGCTCGCCATGCCTCCACCCTATGACGACGGCGCGTTCACCGTCACCGAGGTAGTGGAACGCTACCGGCGCAACGGTTACGAGTGGAATATGCACGGTTCCCTCTACGCCCCGGCGAAGGAGCGGGATGAGCGGCCGGCCTTCGTCGTCTTCCACGGCGGCGGCGCCAACGAGAAGGTGATGGACGTCACCCCCGACGGCCGCCCCGGCCTGGCCCGCAGACTGGCGGCCCAGGGGTTCACGGTGCTGGCCCTGAGCTACCCGGGGCTGTGGCCGCCGGGAGGAGAGTGGCGCACGCCCATCGCGGAGCGGGTGCCGGTCTACCTTCTGGATACGGAAACCGGCGAGGAGGAACTCCAGGACCGGCTGCTCAAATGCACCTTCAACGTCATCCTCCAGGGCGCCGGCCAACTCACCGACCGGCATCTTTCCGGGCGGCGCCTCATCACCTTCGGCCATTCCACCGGCGGCCCGATGGCGGCGCATCTGACGAGGTTCACCCGGGAGGCCGAGGTCATCGGGGTCGTGGGCTGGGGCAGCGGCGGTCCGGACGGCTGGCGCAGGGAGTGGCGGGAAAATACCGGGATGGAGGCGCCCAAACCCTACGGTCTGACGCAGATCTCCCGGCGCACGGTGGAGGCCTACCGGAGGTCCCACTACGAAGACCTGCCGGAGCTGACCCCCTGGGGCCGCATGGAGGATTTCTTCCGGCTCACCGAAAAGACCCGGCCCCAGATCAAGATCGGACTGCGGGACAACCAGCACAACGTATTCCCCGAGCGGCTCGAGGAATACGTCCGGGTCACCGGGCTGCCGCGGGAAGAGTACTTCGATCACCTGCAGGACCCGCCCGCGGAATGGCTCGCCCGCCTCAAGGTCCTGCTCATGGTCGGCGAGAACGACCACGGTCACTGGATCGGCGGCGAGAGCCTGGGCGACAAGCGGGAGATGTTCATGGCCGGGAAATACCGCTCCGCGGGCGCGGACATCCATGTCGGATTGGTGCCGAAGTACACCCACATGGGCCACTGGGCGCTGCACAACGAAAGGATCGCCTACGCCTGGCTCTGGGCCTTGAAGACCGGGTACTTCGACTAGCGGCCCGGGCCCAGACGGTTTGCCGGCGCCCCCTTCGGAGGTTTCATGCCTTTGCTCGACGTCAACGACACCGAACTGTACTACGAGGTTCACGGCCAGGGAACGCCCTTTCTCTTTCTCAGCGAGACCCACTGCGACGGGGAAGTCTGGAAGATCCACCAGGTGCCGGAGTTCTCCCGGGACCACCGGGTCATCATCATGGACTACCGAGGCACCGGCCGGTCCGCAAAGCCGTCCATCCCCCTGACCACTCGGATGTTCGCCGAGGACGCGCTGGCCTTGCTGGATCATCTGGAGGTTCCCGAGGCGGTGGTCTGCGGCCACTCCATGGGAGGCCGGGTGGCCCAGATCATGGCGCTGGAGCATCCGTCGCGGCTCAAGGCCCTGATCCTGGCATCCACCGGCGCCTCGTTTCCCAACACCCCGGGCATTCCCCTGAAGATCGCCACGGAAATGGTGGAATGGGGGTACGACAAATACGTCCGCGACCATTCCATCCTGGTGGGCTTCACCGATGAGTTCGCCGCGCGGCATCCGGACCGGGTCGAAAACTACCTGCGCGTCCGCATGGCCAACATGGGGCCGGTGGAGTTCTACTTCCGTCATCTGCTGGCTCGGCAGGGGCACGACACCAGCGGCCGTCTCGGCGAGATCCGCACCCCTACCCTGATCCTGGTCGGGGAGGACGACCGGAACGTCACCAGCGACATGTCTCATCGCACTTCCGCGGAGATTCTCGAAAAAGGCATACCGGGCGCCGAACTGGTGGTGTTGCCGGGAGAACGGCACAGCTACTTCTTCGCCAGTCCCGAGGCCGCCCACACCGCCATACGGGACTTCCTGGCGCGCCTCTGACAAAGGTTCTTCACCCGCTGACAAAAAATTCACCAAGTGCGTGTCATCCTTCTATTCATGGTTTTCGGACATCAGGACCCCTCACGATCGAATAAACCGCGCAATTTTAACCGCCGTCAGGTCTTGACTCTGCCCCGCCGGCATTATTGAATGCTGTGTTTATACCCCGGTCCCTGGAGGAGGAGACCCGTGGGACCGGGGAAATGAGTAGGGGGCCGGGCCGGGGATCCGTCCTCGGCGCGGCGGCCACAAGGGCGCCATGACAAGAAGCGTACGACCCAGGATCCTGATAGCGGACAGTTACAAGAGCCACGCCGGCGCACTGTCAGCGTACTTGCGGGAACTCTCGCCCCCCGTCGAGGTGTTCAGCGCCGCGGAGGGGCGGCAGGCCCTGTCCGAGACCACGGCACGGGACGTGCACCTGTTTCTCGTGAACGGCTTTCTCAAGGGAGCGCTGAACGGTTTCGATCTCTGTCGAGCCATTCGAAGGCTGGAGGCACACCGGCACACCCCCATCATCCTGATGCTCTCGGGCCACCTCTTGCGAGAACATCACAGGGGCCTGGCCGCGGGCGCCGACCTGTTCCTGCACGCACCGGTGGAGAAAGAGGAGCTTTGGCGGATGGTGGTGCTGTTGCTGCACGAAGCTTCGCACAGACGCAAGCGCGATACCGCGGCCGCGGACGACACCGACGTGAAAGTCGTCGAGTTCAAGCCGTCCGTGCGGATTCTGCACTGAGAAGATTCGCCTGTCCCGGATCAGTGGCCCGGACCCGGGCGGGTCTGAAACCCGCGTCTACAACATCTCGTTGACCTCGGCCAGCTCCGCTGGCGTCAGCTCCCATTCCCCCGCCCTTGCGTTGTCCCGGACATGCGCCAGTCGGGTGGCGCCGGAGATGACCGAGCAGACCCGCGGCTGCGCCAGGAGCCAGCACTGGGCAAGCTCGTTCATCCCGCGTCCCCGTGCCTCGGCCCATGCCCTCAGACGCTCCACCACGTCGTAGTTGGCATCGGTCATGTATTGCTGCACGTAGGCTTGACTCTCGCCGCGGGAGCCGGGCGGCGGTTTCTCCCCTTTGGCGTACTTTCCCGTCAGGAAGCCTCCGGCCAGTGGAAAATAGGGAACGAAGCCCACGCCGTGAGCCCGGCAATAGGGCAACACCTCGCGCTCTACGTCCCGCTCCAGCATGTGGTAGTGGGACTGGAGCACGGCAAAGGCCGTCCAGCCGCGGAACTCCGCCAGGACATTGGCGTGGGCCAGTTTCCACGAGGCGAAGTCGGACGCGCCGATGTACCGCACCTTCCCCTGCCGGATCAGGTCGTCCAGCGCCCGCAAGGTCTCCTCGATGGGCGTCGCATCGTCCCACCGGTGGATGTAGTAGACGTCGATATGCTCGCTTTGGAGACGCCGGAGACTCCCCTCGACGGCGTTCATCAGATGGTAGCGCGAGGTACCGCGGTCATTGGCGCCCTCGCCCGTGGGAAAAAAGAACTTGGTGGCCAGCACGAAACGGTCCCGACGGCCTTTCAGGGCATTTCCGAGCGTTTCCTCGGAGCGGCCTCCCTGATAGCTGTTGGACGTGTCGATGAAGTTGATGCCAAGGTCCAGCGACGCGTCGATGATGCTGGTCACACGATCCTGCGGCAACCCCGGCGAGCCGAACCGATTGGTTCCCAGGCCGATGGCGGAAACGCGGACACCCGACGATCCAAGCTGACGATACTGCACCGAGAACCCTCCCGTTGAATTGGCCGCTTTCCCAGGAGAAACGCGGCTTGAACCTCGCTCACTCCCCCCGCCCGGGAAACGGGCGGGTGACCTGATGTTTAACAGATCGGTCAGGGGGAGGCGACCGGCGCCGGACGCGGGCCCGACGATCCCGCGCCCGTTCCGTCCTCCCCGTGCGTCACCGTCGATCCCGCGCCTCACCGTCGTTTCCGCGAAAGCGGGAATCCGCGGGGCGGCGGAGGGGCGTAACGGCCGCGCGGCAGGTTTGACCGGCTCCCGGCCGGGGTGCTACCTTCCACGCCTCAACGACGTGAAACCGGAGGTGGCCATGCAGTGGGACATGGAACGCGATAGCGCATTCGTAACCGGCGGCGGCAGCGGCATCGGGCAGGCCATCGCGCTCAAGCTCGGCGAGCAGGGGGTCAAGGTGGCCGTGGCCGACGTGGACGCAGCCAGGGCCGAGGGGACCGCCTCCCGCATCACCGCCGCCGGCGGCGCCGCCCTGCCCCTGGAACTGGACGTCACCCGTTCGGATCAGGTGAACGCCGCCATTGCCAGGACCCGCGCCGAGTTCGGCAGCCTCGCCTACCTCATGAACGTGGCCGGGATCTCGCAGCAAAAACCCGTGCACGAGATCAGCGACCAGGACTGGGCCCGCATGATCGACGTACACCTGAACGGGACCTTCTACTGCATACGCGCGGCCCTGCCCCTGATGATGGAAGCCGGCTTCGGCGTCATCGCGAGCCTGTCCTCCATGCACGGTCTCAAGGGCCAGGAAATGGCCTCCCACTACTCCGCCGCCAAGGCCGGCATCGCCGCCCTCACCAAGGCGGTGGCCCGGGAGGTGGCCGGGCACGGCATACGCATCAACGCGTTGGCGCCGGGGCCCATCGACACGCCCATGTGGCGCCGCGGTCTGACCGGCGAGGCCCTGGAGCGGCGCAAGTCCGAACGTTCAAAGCTGGTGCCCCTGGGACGGCTCGGCCGGCCCGCGGAGGTGGCCGATCTGGCGGTCTTTCTGCTGAGCCCCGCCAGCAGCTACATGACCGGGCAAGTGGTCGGGGTGAACGGCGGCGAGCTGATGCCGTGACCGGTCTCCGGTGATGGCCGAAACGCGGGGTCAATCGCTGCCGAACAGCGGGAGTTGCCGGGTCTCGGCCCGGAACGACGCGGTCGACAGGTTCCAGTTCCTGCGCGTCAACCCCAGCTTGCGGCAGGTGGCGTGAAACAACCCCTCCAGTTGTTCGGCAAAGATCCCCTGCCCCTTCATTCGGGTCTTGAAATCGGGGTTGTTGAGCCTGCCGCCGCGAATCTCCCGGATGCGGTTCAGCACCTTGTCCTTGCGGTCGGGCCGGTTCTCCTCCAACCATGCCTCGAACAAGCCCTTGACTCCGAAGGGCAACCGAACGAGCGAGTAGCCGGCGCAGTCCGCACCGGCCTCGGAAGCGGCCGCCAGGATCGCCGGCATCTCGTGATCCGTCAGCCCCGGGATCACCGGCGCCACGAGCACCCCCACGGGAATACCCGCCCGACTCAGAGCGCGAACGGCATCGAGCCGCAAATGCGGTTGGGAGGTCCGCGGCTCCATGCGGCCGCAAAGGTCGCCGTCCAGCGTCGTCACCGAGATGAACACCACGGCCGCGTCGCGGGCCGCCAGCTCCTCCAGGACGTCCACGTCCCGCGTCACCAGATGGTTCTTGGTGATGATGGCCACCGGGTTGCGGAAGGCCGCGAGCACCTTCAGGCAACCCCGGGTAAGTTCCAGACGGCGCTCCACGGGCTGATAGGGATCGGTCACGCCGCACAGGGCGATGACCTGCGGCTTCCATCGGGGCGATGCCAGCTCTTTTCTCAGAAGCTCCGGGGCCTCCTCCTTCACCAGGATCCGGGATTCGAAGTCGAGGCCGGCCGAGAAACCCAGATACTCGTGCGTAGGCCGGGCGTAGCAGTAGATGCAGCCGTGCTCGCAGCCGCGGTACGGGTTGACGCTGGCCTCGAAGCCCACGTCGGGACTGTCGTTGTACGCGATGATGGACCGGGACGTATCCTTGAGGAATCGGGTTGCAGACCCCTCGGGGGCGCCGTCCGGGACGAAGGCGAGGGGCTCGAAACGGTTCCCCGGGTTACCGCTGCTCCCTCTCCCGCCAACACCGGTCTTCGGTCCGCTCATCATCCCTTGATGCGCCACTGTCTGTACTTCGAATCGGTTGAAGCGCACAGCGCGAGTTCAAGACCGCGGGACATGAACGGCCCCGCGGTCCTACTGGTGGCGGCCACGGCGAGACAAAGGGTCCGGTCGGCCCCGGGCCGGAACTCCATCGCGTCGCTGTCGTAGTCGAAGGCCTGGCCGGCGGAGTCCTTCTTGCAATCCACCAACCCCAGGGAAACACCCGCGGCGGCAGGCGCCGTCAGCGCAGCACACTTTCCCGAGTAAGTGGCCGAAGCGATCCGCCGCGAAGCCTTGTCGTATAGAAACTGCACGTCCCCGCCCCGAGGCTTGCAGGAGTGCGCATGCAGTCTCTCGCCGAACCCCCTTCCCACGGTATCGATGCAAAACCCCAGGTTGTCCTGCTCGTCGAGGTTGTCCGCGAGGTAGATCACCGGCGCGGGGGTCTGCAGGTCCGGCGGCGCCGCCCGGGCCGCCGTCGAAACGCACAGCAGCAAGAGGATGAGGAAGGCTAAAGTCGAACATACCTTGAAGGCCGACCCACCCGCGTCAAGAAGCCTGTACAGTGCCGGGCACTGATCCTGGAAAGGCGTGACAACGATTGTCTTCATGTTTCCCTCCTCCATTTCCAGTCCTCGGACCGAACGCCGCCTGAGTGGACGGCTCCTGTTGTCCTTGGAGGTTATCAAGAATCGTTCCTTTCCGACAAGACGGGATACCGAATTCTACTCGACTGGTACGGACACGCCGCCAAGCACTGCTTGTTGTTGCCCCTACCACGGCGGCTGAAAGCGCCGCCGGCGACCCGGTGGAACGCCGCCACCGGGTTGCCGCCCGAGCTGGGCGGCGGCGGTGACGAGCCCGAGACCGTATCCGACCTTGAATCCGCCAAGGCGCGGATAGCCAAGGCCGCGAAGGACTACCAGGCCAAGCAACGCGAGTGGAACGGAACTTGCGGGTGTATGCTGATTAACGTAAGCAGTAAGGGAGGCACGCCATGACCGAATACGAAATCGCAACCCTCGCCATCAGCGCCGGACAGCTGCTCGTCGGACTAGCCGGCGTCACCCTCGTCGGGGTCGGCATTCGCGCCATGACCGAAGCCGCCAAGCGGCGCGACCGCCAGCTCGACGAACACCGGCGCGACCAGGACCAGCGCCACCGCGAGAGCATGGAAGCGCTACGGGCACTGATCCACGGCATGGAAACCGTGATCGCCCGGACAGCGCCGAAAGGAGACACCTAATGGACACCACCGTCGAAGACCTGACACCCGGCGTAGCGCCGGCGCGCGCAAACCAACACCCCGTTGCCGTCTAACCTCGCGGGACTCGCGGAAGGTCCGGGTCGGGACGCCATGCGGTCCACCCTTCGGCAGGTTGAAGACTCTTTCTGAACTTCGCCATCCTCTCACGATTCCGCTGTAACGCGGTCGGCGCAACCCCATTGCGCACTACACTTCGGCATCAGAAAAAAGGAGCCGGACGGTATCCGCCCGGTGGTCAAATCACTTTTTGCCGACCGGGGGGGATGCCAAGGGCTCGCCTACTTCCCCCCGCAAGCCTCCGCCATAAGCGGCGCCACCGCCCGAATGCCCGTGATGTCAAACTCCGCTTCCCGACCACCACCCCGTATCAACAACCTCGGGATGTCCGCCTTCTCCATCCGCGTCAACAGCCACCGGCGTGCCGCCTTAAACAACCTCCGGTTGTCCGGCGTATCCTGCGGGGGTCCCAGATCCTCCAACCACTCCGCCGCCGTCATCTGGACCGCCCCATCTCCCGACGACACCCACGACTCGCTCCAAGCCTTCCCGTGACCCACGCGAAGATCAATCCGCAACACAGTGCTTCCCCCCATGTCGCATCCCGAAACCCACAGAGATCTAACCCCGCCAGCCGGCGCACACCTCAACGACAAATGCTGACTCTCCCGGCGCACGCACTGCCGCTCCTTCGAGAACACAAACGCAGCCGGCTTCTGCTCCTCGTCGGTGAACTTGTCCACACCCCGATGCACCCACCAATTCCCGACCCGCTCTGTCACCTCTTTCTCGTCGCCATCCACCCGCGCCGCCGACCCGCCACACCCCGACACCACCAACGCCAACGCCGCCACCAAGAGGCACCACACACCCCGGCGCACCGAATCACCCACGGGCGCCAGGCTCCACGGGCTCGGTCAACGACACCATGACGTACTCTCCGCACGCATCCCGGTAAAGCGTCGACGGCGTGGGCTCCGGGTCCCGGTCCTCGGGTTCGGCGTCAACCGGCTCGTCGGTTGGCGAGACCACCAACGCCAACAACAGCCGCGTGTGCTCTGTCAGCCGACCGGCAATCTCCTCAGCGTGGCGCACCGTGTCCACCATGCCCGCCAGCCAGCCCGTCTTGTACTCCTCAACCAACCGGACCGATGTTTCGTGGAACAGCGCCGCGTCCACCGCGCACGCCGTCAGCAGCTTCTCGAACTTCGCTTTGCCGGCAGAATTGCTGTCGTTCACGTTCGTCTCCTCAAATCGAACTTCTGGATCGCGCCGGGTCCCGATTTCTTAGGTGTCAAAATCCCCTCCGGCTCACGCGGCCGTCCGGAGACTTTAACACCGCCACAACTACCGCCCAACTACTCTGAACCCACCCGTGCCTCCGTTTACTGAAGCTCCCCGTCGAACTCACTGAACAGCAGTCCGGGGTTGACTTGGTGTTTGAGAACCAGGGACAGGGGAGGCGACTGGCCTTGACGTCTCCATAAGCTATGTTATAAGTACCTCTATCTTACTTCTTTGGAGGACATTGATATGAAACCGGAGCATGTAACCAGTCCCAAGGGACGGTGGCGGTTAGGCGAGGTCATATACAGGGACGAGCACGAGGAGTGGTCGGTCGCAGAAGGACAGTGGGACGGTGGACCGAACGGCCGCTGGCATGACGTGCTCGCCATACGCTGGAACGGCAAGGAAGGAGAGCTGGGTAATCCACAATCGCGGGGACTGCCGACCTGGTTTATCTTGCCGGACACGCTGCAAGCCGCTATTCGGAACGAGATTGCGAAACTGAACGAAACTGCCCGATAGTCTCCAGGCGCCGACTGACAGGAGAATCGTATGAACTGGAAGACGATCAGCAACAACGTGCTGTTGGCGGGCTCGCGCGCATCACCCGAAATGTCAGCCCGCGCCGGACAACCCCAACGCGGTCCGCAAGGACACCACCGCGTCAGCCGTCACCACCGAATCCGGGCGCCACGGGCGCGCCGACAACAGCTTGCCAGCGCTCCGAAACTCCCTCGTGTGGACCTCCGCATTCGTGCGCCACACTTCCACCGACAACTCCGCTTCATCGCTCTCGTCTCTCAACTCAACCACCACGTCGTACTTGACCGCTTCGCCGGCGGCGCTCAGGCTCGCACGCCACCAACCGACCTTTTCAAGCCACAACGCGACCCGCTCTCGCAACACCTCCGGGTTTGTCAAGGTGTCCACCACTGCCGACATCAGGCTCGCGGACTGAATCCTGAAGCCCGCGTCTCCGTCATACCCTCGCACTTCCATGACCGTCACCTCCTCACCACCGCCTTGGTTTTCTACACACACCACCGACGCACGGGTCGCCTAGTGAATCCTCACCCGACCGTCAAGCCCTTACTGCCGAATTGCATCGCCCGCCGAAAAGTGCGATGAATGGCCGCTGACCATGAGGGCTTTTGACTTTCACGCGCCCCGCAGCCTCGACGAGGCCCTTGCATTGTTGACGCCGAAGGCGGTTCCGCTGGCCGGCGGAACGGATCTGTTTCTCAGGATGGAGCGCCGGCAGACGCAACCGGACACGGTCGTCGATCTCAAACGGATCCCGGCACTGGACCGGATCGAGCCTTCGGACCGGGGACTGCGCATCGGCGCCCTGACCCTCATGGAGACCCTGGCCGCCTCCTCCCTGATCCGCAACGACTACGATGCCCTGGCTCGGTCAGCCCGGGCGGTGGGCTCGATCCAAACCCGCAACCGGGCCACGGTGGGCGGCAACCTGGCCAACGCATCCCCGGCCGCGGACACGGCCACCCCGCTCATGGCGCTGGGCGCGGTGGTGGAGGCTACGGCTGCGGATGGAACCCGGGAGGTGCCGGTGGAGCGACTGTTCCTGGGCCCGGGCCGGACCGCGTTGCGGGACCGCGAGTTGCTGACGGCGATCCTCATCCCGGCCATGCCGGCCCGCGCCGGCAGCGCGTTCCAACGCTGCGTGCGCACCGCCATGGACATCGCCGTCGTGAACTGTGCGGCGTTCGTGCGACTGGGCGAAGACGGCGTGGTCGTGGACGCGCGCATCGCGCTGGGCGCGGTGGGACCGACGCCGCTACGGGCGGCGTCCGCGGAGGGCCGTCTCAAGGGCCAGCGTTTCAGCCCCAGGATGGCCGAAGAGGCCGCGGAGTGCGCCGCGGATGAGGCCCAACCCATCGACGACGTGCGCGCCGGCGCCGGTTACCGGCGAGAGATGGTCCGGGTGCTCACCCGGCGGGCCATCGAGGGCGCGTTTCAACGCGCGCGAGGCGACGCCTGATGGAGGTCGATCGGATCCGGATCACCGTCACCGTCAACGGCGAGCCCTTTCGGGAGGAGGTGCCGGCCACGCGCTCGCTGCTGGACTTCCTGCGCGACGACCTGGGCCTCACCGGCACCAAGGAGGGCTGCAGCGAGGGGGAATGCGGCGCCTGCTCCGTGATCCTCGACGGCCGGCTCGTGGATGCCTGCCTGATCCTGGCGGCGGAGGCCGACGGACAGTTTATCGAGACGGTGGAAGGGCTGGCCGACGGGGAGGACCTGCACCCGTTGCAGCGGGCCTTCGCCGCCGCGGGAGCGGCCCAGTGCGGTTACTGCACTCCGGGCATGCTCATGGCCTGCAAATCCCTGCTGGACCGTAACCCCTCCCCCACGCGCGAAGAGATTTCCCACGGCATCGCCGGCAACCTGTGCCGCTGCACCGGCTACGGCACCATCATCCACGCGGTCATGGAGGCAGCGAAGGAATCATGAAGGTCGTCGGGCAGGAGCTTCCCAGGGTCGAGGTTCTCGAAAAGGTCACGGGGCAGTCGGTGTTCGGCGCCGACGCTGCGCCGGGAGGCCGGGTCCTCTACGGCAAGATGGTCCTGAGTCCGCACGCCCACGCGCGCATCACCGCCATTCGTACCGAGCGGGCCGAGCGGCTCCCGGGCGTCAGGGCCGTGGTCACCGCGGCCGACGTGCCGCCCGTCCGCTACGGAAGGTTCGTCGGCGACGAGGAGTACTTCGCCAGCGCCAAGGTCCGCTACGCCGGCGACCGGATCGCAGCCGTAGCCGCGGTGGACGAGGAGACCGCGGAGGAGGCGGCGCGGCTCATCGAAGTGGACTACGAGGTACTCCCAGCGGTCACCTCGGGGCCGGAAGCCATGGAGCCGGACGCGCCGCTGATCCACGAGGGCTACGCCGACTACTTCGCCCAGGCCGGGGTCGGAGACCGTCACGGCAACGTGTGCGGTCACAAGCGGATCGTGCGCGGTGACGTGGAGCAGGGATTCGCGCAGTCGGACCGGATCTTCGAGCACCGGTTCCATGCGCCCATGGTGCACCAGACCTACATCGAGCCCCACACGGCGCTGGCGCGCTTCGACGCCTCGGGCAAGGCCACGGTGTGGGTCCCCACCCAGGCCCAGTTCCCGCTACGCGCTGCCATCGCGCAGATACTGCGTATGCCCATGACCAGGGTCCGGGTCATCCCCACCGAGATCGGCGGCGGCTTCGGCGGCAAGATCCATCCCACCATCGAGCCCGCGGCGGTGGCGCTGGCGCGCAAGGCCCGCCGGCCGGTGCGCATCGTCATGAGCCGCAGCGAGGATTTCCAGACCACCAACCCCAGGCACCCGTTCCATCTGCGCTACAAGACCGGGGTCAAGCTCGACGGCGCCATCATGGCCCGGGAGATCGAACTCGTGCTCGGGACCGGATACTCGGCCGGCTCGGGGGTCATGATCAGCCAGGGCGCGGCGGTGCGGGCGCCGGGACCCTACCGCATCCCCCATCTCAAGATCGACAGTTACTGTGTTTACACCAACACCCCCACTTGCGGAGCCTACCGGGGTCCGGCCGGTCCTCAGCTTACGTTCGCGTCCGAGTCACAGATCGACATCATGGCCCACGAGCTCGGCATCGACCCGCTGGATATGCGCCTCAGGAACGCCATGGAGAACGGGGACGAGACCCCCGCCGGCGCCCGGTTGGAGGACGTGCACGCCAGGGAGACCCTGCTGAAGGCCGCGGAGGTGATGAGTGCGGCCCCCAAAGCGCCCGGCGACCACACCGGACGGGGCATGGCCGTGGCCCACTGGCTGGTGGGCGGCATGGCGTCCAGCGCCGGCGTCAAGCTGAACGAGGACGGCACCATCGCGATCCTGACGGGTGTGGTGGACCTGAGCGGCGCCAGCACGTCCCTGGCGCAGATCGCCGCGGAAGTGCTCGGAGTGTCCCTCGAGGACGTCCACGTGCGCACCGCGGATACGGACTTCGCGCCGCATTCCACCATCAGCGCCGGCAGCCAGGCCCTGAAGAGCATGGGCAGCGCGGTGCTGCTGGCAGCGCGGGAAGTGAAACGACAGATTCAACAGGTGGCCGCGGACGCGCTGGAAGCCGACCCCGGCGACCTCGATCTCGACGACGGCAAGGTTTTCGTCAAGGGCAGCCCGGAACGGACCGTGTCCTTTCGCAAGGTGGGGCACCTGGCCCTGGAGCATGAACGCGGGCCCATCGTGAGCACCCAGTCCGTATCCCGGTTGACCCCCCACCCCGCCATGGCGGCCCACGCCGCGGAAGTCGCGGTGGACCCGGACACGGGTCACGTACGGATCCTTCGCTACGTGGCGGTGCAGGACGTCGGAACGGCCGTCAACCCGCTGTCAGTGCGGGGACAGGTGGAGGGAGGGGTCATGCAGGGGCTTGGGCAGGCACTGAGTGAAGCCTGCACCTTCACCGACGGAAAGATGAACAACCCCAACCTGCTGGATTACAAGATCTTCAGCGCGCTGGACGCCCCGACCGTGGAAGTGCACCTGATCCAGCACCCCTGCGCCTCGGGCCCGTTGGGCGCCAAGGGCGTGGGCGAGCCGCCCATCATTCCGCCGCCCGCGGTCATGGCCAACGCAGTTTTCGACGCCGTGGGGGTGCGCATCCACGACCTTCCCCTCACGCCGGAGAGGATCGTCAAAGCCTTGAAAGACAAACGCGCGCAGCGCCCGTAGCGGCCCGTGAACCGTGTCGGGAGAACCTGCGTCCGTGATTCGAAGGCCGCGGTACGGCCTCGTGTCAGAGCCCGAGGAGAGAGTCGATCCGATCCTGATCGAAGCCGACCACGGCCTCCCCGTCAATGATGACCACGGGTGTGCTCTGGAACCCCCGCGCCAGGAGATCCTTCAGGGCCTCCTGGTCCTCGCGGATGTTCTTCTCAACGAAATCAACGCCTTTTTGAGAAAGATACTCCTTCTCTCGATGACAAGGCGGTCAACCCGGCTGGGTGAACAGGATGATGGATTCTGCCATGTGTACCTCCATCGTTCAGTTCATAACATCGGCCGGAGTATTTCTCAACGCGCGTCTTGACATCCCGGCGTCACTTCTGTAGCCAAAGAGGCTCGGCGCCAAAGGCGCCGGCCAACACGAAAATGGAGGGACACCCATGAAACACAAGGGTTTACGTTGTCTGGCCGCGGCCGTCATCCTGGGAACCGCGGTCCTCGCGGGCGCCGCGGCGCACGCCGAAGATTTCTACAAAGGCAAGACGTTCCGCTTCATCGTGGGTTTCTCACCGGGCGGCGGCTACGACACCTACACACGGCTGATCGCGCGCTACTTCAGCAAGTATGTTCCCGGCAATCCCACGACGCTGGTGCAGAACATGACCGGGGCCGGGAGCCTCATCTCGGCCAACTACGTCGGCCGGCGCGCCAGGCCTGACGGCCTCACCGGGGCCGTCTTCAACAACTCGCTCATCGTGCAGAAGAGCCTCGGCGACAAGAAGGTCACGGTGCCTTTCGAGAAGCTGGAATGGGTCGGAGCCCCCAGCAGGGGCGAAATCGTGTGCATGATGATGGCCTTCACCGGGAAGACCACGTTGAAGGACGTGCTCGCCTCCAAGGAGCCCATCAAGATGGGCGCCACCCGGGCGGGCTCCACCGGCTACGACATCCCGGTGATCATGAACAAGGTCATGGGCACGAACTTCAAGCTTATCACCGGGTACCGGGGAACGGCTACCATACGGCTGGCGCTGGAGGGCCGTGAAGTCGACGGCTTCTGCTCCCAGTGGGAATCCATGAGGGTCACGGCCAGGAGCATGCTGGATGCCGAAGGCGGACAGAAGCTCGTGCCCTTCGTCATCGACAGCCACAGTTATCAGGATCCGGAGACCAAAAACCTGCCGCTGTTCAAGGACGTGATCAAGAGCAAGGAAGGCCTCCAGATCTACAACTCGTGGGCCTCCCAGATGGCGTTCCAGAGGATGCTGGCGCTCCCGCCGGGCACCCCCAAGGACCGGCTGGAGATCCTCCGAACGGCCTATGCCAAGACCCTGAAAGACCCGCAGATGCTGGCCGAAGCCAAGAAGGCCAAGCTCGTGATCACCCCCGTCTCGGGTCCGGATGTAGAGAGGCTCGTGGACGAGATCATCAACATGCCTCAGCACGTGAAGGAAAGCCTGTCCTTTCTGGTCAGGAAATAGTCACCGTGCAGCCGGCAGGGGGGAGAGGACCTACGGCTCCTCTCCCCCCTCTTTCCCGGACCCCCAACACCGCAGAAGCTCCCCCTTCAGCACCTTCCCGGTGGGCCCCTTGGGCAACTCGGACACGAAGCGGATGTGTCGCGGGTATTTGAAACGGGCCAGCCGGGCCTGACAGTAGTCCGCGACGCCCTCGGCCGCGGTGCTCGCCTCCGGCTTCAACACGACGAAAGCGGCGACCTCCTCGCCCAGGTCGGCATGCGGCACTCCCACGACCGCGGCCTCGGCCACGTCCGGATGCGCCGCCAGCACCGCCTCCACCTCCTGGGGAAAGACCGAGTAGCCGCCGCGCAGGATGCGTTCTCTCAGGCGCCCGGTAATCTCCACGAAGCCGCGGCCGGAGAACCGGGCCAGGTCTCCGGTGCGGAACCATCCGTCCGTCAGCACCGGCGAGGAGTCGTTCCAGTAGCCCTGGAGCGCCGCCGGCGTCTTGATCCACAGCTCCCCTGCCCCATCCTCGCCGGACCCGGCGGTCCCGTCCGCCACCACCTTCGCCTCGACGCCCGGGACTGCCCGGCCGATGGACTCGGGACGGTCGTCTTCTTCCGCGGCCAGATAAGAGATGGGACGGAAGAGCTCGGTCATGCCGTAGCCCCGGAGGATGCGATGGCCGGTCCGGCGCCGCCACTCCGCGGCCAGCTCCCATGGGCACGGCGCCGCGCCCGACACCGCCAGACGAACGGAGGACAGGTCCGCGCCGGGGAACTCCGGCGCGCTCAAGAGGCGCGTGAACATGGTGGCCACGCCCAGGAACAGGGTGACGCGGTGCGCCGCCAACGCGCGCAGAACCGGTTCCGGCGAGAAGCCTCCCGAGAGCACCACCCGGGCGCCCGCGAGCAGCGGCGCCAACAGGGAGCCGTGCAGGCCGAAGGAATGGGGCAGCGGCAACACCGACAGCACCACGTCCTCGGGGGTCACCGCCATCATGTCCGCCCACGAGCGATCGGCGAAGGTCAGCGCCGCGTGGCTGAACACCGCGCCCTTGGGCCGTCCGGTGCTGCCGGAGCTGTAGCCGATGAGGGCCGGCGCCGCGCACTCCGCCGCCGTGTCCCAGTCACCCGTCCGCGGCTCCAGCCGCTGGACCGTGGCGTCCGGGTCCACGTCCGAGAGGACGGCTTGCAGCTCCTCGGGTTTGAGCAGCGGACTCAGCGGCACCGCGGTGGCGCCGAGCTTCCAGATACCCAGCATCGCCACCGCGAAGGTCCAGTGGTTGGGCAGCACCACCGCGACCCGGTGGCCCGGCCCGACCCCGTCGTCCGCCAACTTTCGGGCGAAGCCCGCGGCCCGGGCATGCAGCTCGCGGTAGGTCAGGGTGGCGTCGTCACAGACGAGGGCGGGCTTATCCGGGTAGCGGCGCGCCGTCTCCTCCAGCAGGCAGACGAAGTTCCGTGCCAATTAGAGTCCCAGCGCATCCAGGTCGATGCGGTCCATGACCTCCCGCGGGATCCGGTTGCGCGGCGTGTACCCGGCCAGGGAGGGCTTGGCGGTGGCGTCGACGCCCCACTTGGCGGTGTAGCCGTCGGCATCCGTCGAGGGGTCCAGGTCCGAGCCCCGGGTATGGGAGATCACCGTGATGTCGCGGTCGGCCTGGCACCGGGTGCCCAAGGCCCACGCTACCTCGCGGTCATCGAAGACGTTGACGTCGTGGTCCACCACGACCACCCGCTTGATGTACATGTCGGCGCCCAGCACCGCCAGGATCGCGTTCTTGGCCTGCCCCGAGACCCGCTGCTCGATGGCGACGTAGCAGCTATAGGGCGCCGGCACCCGCACCGCGGTCACCGAGGGAACGATGGCGCGCACGGCCCGGTAGAGGTTCGCTTCCATGGGAATGGTGGACAGCAACAGGTGGTCCACCTGGGCGACGGCGATGTCGTGGAACAACGCGCCGTCCCGCATGGTCACGGCGTTGTACCGCACCACCTCGCGTTGGCGCCGGCCGAGGCTGTACCCGGTGAATTCGCTGAACGGCCCCTCCGGGGTCCTTTCGCCGGGCAGGATCTCGCCCTCCAGGATCACCTCCGCGTGCGCCGGCGCCAGCAGGTCCGACGTCTCGCAGCGCACCAGCTCCAGCGGCTCCCCCAGGACCCCGCCCATGATGGCGCGCTCGTCCTCGTCGATGGAGCCGATCGCCAAGGCCCCCAGGCCGATGGCCGGATGTACCCCGACCGCGAACGCCACGGGCAGGGCCTCGCCCCGGGCCTCCGCTTTCTGGAAGAACTCCCATAGGTGCTTCGACGCGGTGATGTGGATGGAGGTGCGATCCCTCCCCATGATCATCAGGCGGTTGTACGCGCAGTTCCAGGTGCCGTCCTCCGGGTCACGGGCAAACGAAATGGCCGCGGTGATGTAGGGCCCGGCGTCCGCGGCATGGTGGACGATCTGCGGCAACGCCAGGAGATCGACCTCCGCGCCCGTCCGCACCACCTGCTTGACCGGCCCGGTGTCCACCACCACCGGCGCCACCGGACGCTCCATGGCCTTCAGGAACGCGCGCTGGACCCCGCGGGGCTCGGCCTTCATGGCCAGCGCCATGCGCCGCCGGCTCGCATGGAGGTTGGTCACCACCGGAAGCGCGCTGCCCTTGACGTTCTCCAGCAGGAGAACCGGCCGGCGGCGACGTTCCCGCGCCAGCTTGGCCACCAGCGCGGCGACCTCGTGGAGCGGGTCCACCGGATCGGAGATCCTGACCAACTCGTCCTTCGATTCCACGATCTCGAGATAGCTTCTGAGGTCCTGCGACATGGTTCACCCGTTCACGAAAGAGTGGTGCTAGGCGCGGGTCCCTGTCCGCTCGATAACGGTCTGTAGCGCGGCAGTCTGCCGTTCCATACCCTTGATGATGGCTTCAAGCGACCGCATGGCTTCGGCGTGGCGCTGGTCTGCGTCGCGCCGGTATTCGTCGAGCTGGCGGTCGCGGCGCTTGGCGGCTTCGGTCATGGCGCGAATGCCGACGCCGACGAGGCTGACGCCGGCAAGGCCGACGAGGAGTTGTCCGGCGCTGACGGCAAGGGTAGCGATTTGGTATTCGGTCATGGGCGTTGGTCTCCCTTCGGTCGGTTACTTCCGATAAGTATTCATAACCCCCTAATCAAAACCCCTTCGGACACTAGCCCTGCTCCAGTACCCACCTCGCCACCTCGTCGTGCCGCGCGAACCATACCTTCGAGAACCCCTTCAGGTACCGGAGGATCTCCGTCAACATGGCCGACATCATGGGCCGGCCGCCGAAATGGGCGTGGACGGTCAGGTTGATCATCTCCGGGGCCTCCGATCGATAGAGGAAGTCGAAGGTGTCCTTGTACACGTTCAGGAAATCGCGCGGACTGCCCCGCAGCACCCGATTGTCCGCGAAATCACTGTGGGGGATGGCCACGATGTTTCCCGACCCGGTCGCCATCGGGTAGGGAACGTCCGTGTCGTTGTAATCCCCGTGCCAGACACAGCCGGCTTCCGCCAGAAACGCCGCGGTGTGCTCGGTGGGCGTCGCCCTGGGGCTGAGCCAGCCCACGGGCCTCACCCCCGCCACGCCTTCGACGAGATCGAAGCAGCGCCCGATCACCTCCTTCTCTTCGTCCGCGGAGAGGTCGGTGAGAAAGGTATCCTGGGTGTAGGAGTGGCCGGCGAGCTCGTGGCCGTTGTCGTGCAGGGCCTTGACCGCGTCCGGGAAGAGCTCCGCGGAGCGGCCGCTGACGCAGACCGTGGCCGGGACCTCGAACTCCCGGAAGATCTTCATGAAGCGCCAGATCCCCGTGCGTCCGCCGTATTCCGACCACGAAACGCCTAGCCGGTCCACCACCCCCGGTTTCAGGGGCGACGACATGGGCGAATACGACGGCGCCTTTCCCGGAGACCAGGTCTCGAACATGGGGGTCACGAGGACCGCCACCTTGGCGTCGTTAGGCCATTGCTCGATGGTTGACAATTACCACTCCTTCCCTTCGATTCATGCCTCCGGCGAACCGGCGGCTCCCGCCTCTTTCATGAGCTCCATGAATCGGGCCGCGAGCCTCGGTCCCGTGGCCGCATTAGAACCTGCCCTTCCACGGTTTGTAAGCGTAGCCGCCGGCGCCCACGAAGGTCTTCAAGAAAGATCGCTCCAGAGATGAGGATACTTGAGGCCGGAGCCGGTAATCAACAGAACCACCCGCTCTTGCCTGCCCACTTCGCCGCGCTTCAGGAGCCGGTGCAGAGCCGCCACGCAGGCCGCGCCCTCCGGCGCCGCGAAGATCCCTTCAGTGGAGCCGAGCTCCCGCACGCCGTCCAGGATCTCGGCGTCGGACACGCTCAAGGCGCAACCTCCGCTCTCGCGCAGGATGCGCAGGATCATGAAGTCGCCGATGGCCACGGGGACACGCAGACCCGCGGCCACCGTGGCCGGTTGGGTGATCGCTTCCGCCGTCTCCGCCCCGGCCTCGAACGCGCTGACGATGGGCGCGCAGCCTTCGGCCTGTACCGAGACCATACGCGGCCGCTTCGAATCGATCCAGCCCAGCTCTTCCATCTCGTCAAAGGCCTTCCATATGCCGATCAGGCCCGTCCCGCCGCCGGTGGGGTACACCAGCACGTCCGGCAGCGTCCAGTCCATCTGCTCGGCAATCTCGTAGGCCATGGTCTTCTTGCCCTCGATCCGATAGGGCTCCTTCAGGGTCGATACCTCGAACCACCCCTCGATTTCCTTCTTCTCCCCGATGATGCGGCCGCAGTCGTTGATGAAGCCGTCCACCAGCACCACGTGGGCGCCATACTGCACGCATTCCACGACACTCACCCGGGAGGCGTCCCGCGGCATGTAGATGTGGGCCTCCAGGCCTGCTTTCGCCGCATAGGCGGCCAGCGCGCCGGAGGCATTCCCCGCGGAGGGAACCGCCAGACGCTCCGCCCCCAGTTCCCCCGCCATGGATACCGCGACGGTCATCCCGCGGGCCTTGAACGAACCGGTGGGATTAAGGGACTCGTCCTTGACGTGAAGCCGGGACATGCCCAGCCTCTCACCCAGCCTGCGGACATGGGCCAAGGGCGTCCATCCCTCCCCCAGGGTGACGATCGAGGCGTCGCCGGCCACCGGAAGCACCTCGCGGTAACGCCAAAGGCTCGCCACCCGCCCCCGCAGGCTGTCGCGGGTCAGAGTGCGGGCCGCCCGCGCCAGATCGTAGCGGACCAGCAACGGCCGGCCGCACTCCCGGCAGAGGTTGTGGAGGCTTCCCGCCTCATGACGCGCTCCGCAACCCGAGCATTCCAGAAATTTCACGTAGATGTCGCACCCCCCGGCCTCCTTCGCCACGCCGGTCCCGGCCTGGCGAAGGGCTCTGGGTCGCGGCACGCGAGATGCTGCCTCACATCCGCGGGCTCCAGACCCTGCCCGGCACATAGATCTGGCCCTGGAACAGCTTCCGGGTGGTGCGGACCACGCCCGCCTTCTCCAACGCGAAGTCATCCCCGACTCCGCTCAACTCGAAGGCGACGATGATGGAGCCGCTGGGGTGTTCGATCTCAACGAGCTCGGAGAACCCGCCTCCGGTTTCGGCGATGCCGTCGGCGACGGTCCCGGGCACCAGCGCACAGCTTCCGACACAGACGGCGCCGGATACGGCATGGGCGGCATGACAGTCCGTGGGCACGAAGTAGCGCGAAGTCAGCGTGCCGCCGCGGCGCGGCCGGGAGAGGATGCCGAACTTGGGGATGACCTTGCCGCGGACGTCGCCCAGTCCCATCTTCTCGCCGGCGACGACCCGGACCGCTTCGAGCCTCTCCAACAGCGCCCGGTCGGCGTCCAGTTCGGCCTTGCTCTCGTCGCCCCGGACGCCCATGCTCTCGGCCGTGGTCAGCACCATGGGCATGGCCACGTCCACGCAGCTCACTTCGACACCCTCGATCGATTCCTTGCGGCGTCCCGTGGGGAACAGCGCCCCGGTCTTGGAGCCGATGACGTCCATGAAATTGAGCAAGATCGGCGCGGCCCTGCCCGGGACCCCGTCGATGGCGGTGTCGCCGTCGTACTCGACGGCGCCGTCGGGGGTCTCCACCACCGCTTCGATGAGGGAATCGGTGTTGACGTTGCGGATACGGACCACGGTCCTGGGATCGTCCGAGGGCACCAGCCCTCGCTCGATGGCGAAAGGGCCGACGCCCGCGAGCATGTTGCCGCAAGTGGGGCTGTAGTCCACCAGCGCCCGGTCTACCGAGACCTGGGCGAAGAGATAGTCCACGTCCGCCCAGGAGTGGTCTGACGGCGAGACGATGGCCACCTTGCTGGTCAAGGTGGTGGCGCCGCCCATGCCGTCGATCTGACGGGGGTCGGGAGACCCCATGGCCGCCAGCAGCACCCGGTCGCGCGTCGAGTCGTCGGGCGGTAGCTCGCGGGCCAGGAAGTACGGCCCTCGCGAGGTGCCGCCGCGCATCATGGTACAGGGAATCGCGGTCTGGTTCGGCATGGTCAGGACATCCTTTCCCAGATCAGCGACGCCCGGCTGCCCGGTCCGCCCAGCACCGGCGGCGCCGCGGTCAGCACCAGCCGGTCCCCCTCGAAGGAGACCGCCCGGCGCGTAGTGGTACCGTCCAGCCGGGGGTCGGAGGCGAATTCGACGTGGTGGAGCACCACGTCCTCATGGAGCTCGAACTCCCCGAAGTAGCTGAAGTAGGAACCATCGGGCCGGCGGGTGGCGGTGGCCATGTGACCCTCCGCGGTGTATTCGATTCGCCCCACCGTCGGAGCGTCCTGACGCGACCCGGAGTTGCCGTCGGCGTCGGTGAAACGAAATTCGCGGAGACGCCACGTTCCGATCATGCGGTTTCTGTCCATCGTCACCTCTCGAACTTCAGGATAGCGTTTCGCGCACGGACTTCAACTCCAGGGCGGTGGGTGGACACTCGCGCCAAAAAGCTGCTAGCACAAGACTACTTCCAAGCCACCGGAGAAAACCCATGCCGCTACTGATCGACAACCGCATCGCCGAGCAGGCCCTCACCATGAACGACGCCATCGAGGCCATGGAGAACGCACTGAAGCAGCTCGCCGAGGGGGACGCCGTCTACCAGCCCCGGACCGACCTGTGGTCCCCCACCGCCACCGTGGGCGACTACTTTCGCTGGGGCTCGCTCCTGGGCGCCATCAAGGACCCGCCCGTGCTGGCGTTTCGCTTCAAGCTGGACATCATGACCTGGCAAGAGTACGGCGGCGCGGTCACGGAGCACTGGTTCAACGTCGAGCCCGGCAAGTACTGCGGCATCATCCTGCTGGTGGACACCCGCACCGGCGAGCTGTTGTGCATCATGAACGACGGGTATCTCCAGAGCTATCGCGTGGGCGCCACCGCCGGGGTCGGAGTGAAGCATCTTTCCCGCCCGGATTCCAGGGTGCTCGGGGTCCTGGGTTCCGGCGCCATGGCGCGCACCTACGCCATGGCCGCCTGCGCCGTCCGGCCCATCGAACGGGTCAAGGTATTCAGCCCCACCCAGGCCCACCGCGACGCCTACGCCCGGGAGATGGCGGAGTTCCTGAAGGTCCCGGTCACCGCGGTCAACTCGGCCAGGGAAGCCATGAGCGGAGTCGACGTCGGCGCCACCTGTACGGATTCGCGCATTCCGCTGTTTCAGTCCGACTGGTTGCAGACCGGCATGCACGTGGTGGACGTGCGCCCGGAAGAGCTGGAAGGCGACACCTACGAGAAGGCGGACGTGGTCATCGGCACCTCCAACCAGGCCGTCCTGAACTATGCCCTGGGCACTCAGGAAGAACGCGACCGGCGTCCCATCGACGACAACTACCGCCGCCGCTACACCAACCGGAACCACACCACCCTGTCCGAGGTGCTGGCCGGCGAGAAGCCCGGCCGGGAGAACGACGCGCAGACCACGTTGCACCACAACTTCTCGGCCGGCATCCAGTTCGCCGCGGTCGGCTACCTCGTCTACCGCTACGCCAAAGAGAACGGCCTCGGCCGCGACCTGCCGCTGGAGTGGTTTCAGCAGGACATCCGCAACTAGCGATCCTGCGCCCATGACGCAACTGCTGCCCCAGGCCATCGGTCTGCTGACGGCGTGGACCTACGGCATCAGCATCATCTCGGCGCGCCGGGGCCTGCAGTACTCCAACGCCAGCACGGTCACCCTGCTCTCGCTGATCTCGCAGACCGTGATCCTGTGGGCCCTGGTCGGGGTGTTCACGGGCATCCCGGCCGTGGACACGACCTTTCTGTGGGCGGCGATGCTGGTGGGGGTCCTGATGCCGGTGGTGCGCTGGCTCACCTACACGGGCATCTCGAAGATCGGCGCGGCCCGTGGCACGGCGCTGCGCTCCACCCATCCGCTCTTCAGCGCCCTGCTGGCGCTCACGTTCCTGGGCGAGACCGCCACCGTGCCCGTGCTGACGGGAATCCTGCTGGTGGTGACGGGCATCACACTGATCTCCTGGCGCCAGGAGGAAAGACTTTCCGCCGCGCGCTGGTGGCACGGCGTTTACTCGCTCTCCGGCGCCGTCACCGCGGCCGCGGTGCACAACATTGCCCGCTTCTCGCTGAAGTCGGCCGGCCACCCCATCCTGTTCGCCGCCATCGTCGGGGTGGTCTCGCTGGTGACCTTCGGGGGCTATCTGGCCTCCGCGGGCGCTCCGAACCGGCCCGTGTGGAACCGGCAGGCCATGGCACCCTTCATGACGGCCGCGGTGCTGGAAAACCTGGGGTTCCTCCTGTTCAACACGGCTCTCAGCGTGGGGCCGGTGATCTTCGTGACCCCTATGGTCGCCACCCAACCCATGTGGGTGCTGGTCTTCACGGTGGTCTTCCTTCGCAGCATCGAGATGGTGACGCTGCGGACCGTGACCGGCAGTGTCGCGGTGGTGACCGGGACACTGGCCATCACCCTGGGAGGAGGCGCCTGGAAATGAGCCGCGGCGCGCCGTTCCGCCGTCCCGGCCATGGAAGGGCTCTTTGACCCGTGGCCCGGACCCGCTCGCTCGCACCGCGCGTGGTGCGCAACTTCTTTCTGTTGTACGGGAGTTCCCTGTTCTCCGGGCTCGGCTGGGGCATGGTCCTGCCCACCATCCCGGTGCTGGCCGGGGCCTTCGACATATCCATGGGCGCGGCGGCCCAGACGGTGACGGCCTGGGCGACGGGGCGGTTCTTCGGCACCCCGGTGAGCGGCGTCATGCTCGACCGCACCGGCCCCCGGGTGATGATGGTGGGAGGCGCCGCGGTCACCGGCGTGGCCGCGGTGGCGGCGTTCATGAGCCCCGCCTTCACCGGGCTGCTGCTCGCGCTCTTCGTCATCGGCGCCGCCGATGCGGTATGGGCCATGGGACGGGAGGTGTCGGGCATCGACCTGACCGCCCAGAACCAGCGGGGACGGGTGATGAGCGGGTTTCACGGCGTCCACAACGGCGGATACACACTGGGACCGCTGCTGGGCGGCTTCCTCACCGTGTCGGTGGGCTTCCGCTTCGTGTTCATCGCCTACGCCCTGTCGGCCGCCCTCGCCGTCCTTTGCGGCATGGCGGTGGACCGGCCCGCCCGCGCGACGGACGGCGGCGCGCCGCCGCCCGCGGCGAGAGCCGGCTTCAAGGGCCTGGGGTTCCGCTACTGGGCAGGCCGCATCGTGGCGCTGTACCGTGAGGTGGCCCCGCCGTTCCGCCGGACCTACGCGGTCCTCGTCTTCGCCACCGGCGCGAGCCTGATGTTTCGGCTGATCCTCCAAAGCATGCTGCCGCTCTACGCCGGCGCGTACCTCGGTTTCACGCCGGTGGAGGTGGGCGCGCTCTTCTCCATTTCCGGGGTGGTGGTCTTCTTCATGATCCTGCCCGCGGGATTCGTGCTCGACAAAGTGGGCCGGAAATGGGCGACGGTGCCCAGCACCATCATTCCGGCCATGGTCTTCCTCGTCATTCCCTTTGCCGAGACCTTCCTCCAACTGGCCGTGCTGGTGTCGCTGACCGGGGTCGCCAACGGCCTCTCGCTGGGCTGCCTCGCCACCTCCACCTATGACGTGGCGCCGCGCCACGCCCGGGGACGCCTTCAGGCCATGCGCCGGACCCTCGCCGACCTGGCGGGTCTGGGGGCGCCCCTGGCCGGAGGCATGCTCGCCAACGCGTTCCACCCGGGAGTCCCGTTTCTCGCCCTCACTCCGATCCTCTGGCTGTCCGCGCTGTTGCTGGCCTTCGTGGCCAAAGAGACGCTGGAGCGTTGACTGACTACGATGGTCCGGCGCTGCCCTCGCCCGGGACGTCCGTCTCCTCCAGTTGGTCGCGGAACCGTTCGGTGGCGGCCCAGGCCGCGTCGAACCGGCCCTGGTCGATGCGGCCCCGCATCAGCTCCACCCGCAGCAGCAGGAAATAGGTCTGGACGACGTCCTCGCGGCAGTACTCGTGGATCTCCGCCAGCCGGCCCTGCTCCCACAAGTCCTGGACCATGGAGCCGTCGATCTCGCCCTTGCCGCGCAGGCCGATGAGCTTGCACAGGAGGTCGAAGCCGCCGCGAATGCGGTTGACGCCGTGGTTGCCGATGAAGTCGTAGAGGTCGTAGTGGCCCTCCTCCGAATACCGGTACCGGTGCCCGAACCGCTGGTTGAAGTAGCGCGGCGCCCGGCAGCCGTACTTGAGCGCGTGCAGCTCCAGGACCGGGAGGTCGAAGTTGCGCCCGTTGAACGAGACCAGCGTGCCGTTGAAGCGCTCCACCCGTTCCCAGAAGTTACGGACGATGGCCTCCTCGCCGTAGTCGTTGGCGCACAGGGTCTCGACGTCCGCCAGGACGGCGTCGCCGTCCACGACGCCCACCGCGATGGAAACCGGGACGTGGAACGATATGGGAAGAAAGTCGCTGCCGCTCTCCGCTACCCGCTCGGCGCGGAGCCGTTCATAGGCTTCCCGGTCGGAGATGTCCTCTTTCGGGGCGTAGACCGACTTGACCAGACTCTTGTCGATGCGGGTCTCGATATCGAAGATGGCATACGTCATCGGTGACGGAACCGCGGGTCTCACCGCCTCCGGCTACTCCGGCCGCACCAGGAGCACCCGGTCGGCCGGCAACTCCAACGGCAGCCGCTGCCAGGACTCGCCCTCGTCCCCGGAAACCAGGATGTCGCCCTTGCCTTTCTGGCTCGAATCGCTGGAACGCCCGCGGGAGACCGCTCCGAGTCCCGCGTAGACCCGTTTCGGATCTTCCGGGTGCTGGGTCAGCGCCCACACCATCTGCTGCATGTGGTCGGGAAGCCCGTGGCCGACGCCCACCCGCTCCCAGCTCGAGGCCAGGTCGCGGCTGCGGAAGACCGCTCCCTGGGCCCGCTCGGGCCGGTCCCAGAATCCCGGAGACTTGTCCGCGGTGGCCACCAGCACCACCGGCGGCGTCCCCGGCAGGAAGACGAAGTCGTGGAAGTAGTCTCGGGTCATGCCGCTTTCCGCCCGCTGCCACCCGGTCCCGGGGTCGTCGCTGCGAAAGAAACCCCTGGCGGTAGCGACGAACATGGGCCCCGTTCCCCTGGGCGTGGTGCTGATGTGATGGATGTCGAGATAGTCGATGCCGCCGCTCACGTCCTCGAACGCGGCGCCGCGGTCGAAGGTCCGCACGATGCCGCCGTGCTCCAGGCAGACATAGATCATGCGGGGATCGTCGGGGGAGACGAAGATGTGCCGGACGTGTTCCCGGTGAGGGGGGCGCGGATAGGACCACTTGGCGCGCACCTCGGACGGCAGGCGCTGCAAGGCGGTCAGCTCTTCCCAGCTTTCGCCGCCGTCCTCGCTGCGATGGAGATGGATGGGTTCCGTGCCCACGTAGACCACGTCCGGGTCGGCGGGGTCCACGGTCACGGCCCGGACGTTGCCGGAGAAAACGGTGCGCCAGCGTTGTCCGCCGTCGTCGCTGCGGCAGAGCCCTTCGCCGGCGACGCTGGCGTACACGGTCCCGGGCCTCTGCACGGGGCCGTCGATGGCGTCCACCGTGGCGGACGCAAGGGCCACGTCCAGCTCCTCCCAAGCGTCCCCCTTGCCGCGCCACACTTGCAGGCCTTCCTGCGTTCCCGCCAGTATTCGTTCAGCCATTGCCGCTTTCCTCCCGGTTATCTGTCTTGCGGGGCCGGTATCCCATGACTCCGCCTCCACCCCCGGATTCCGGCTATCGCCCTATGAGGGTTTGGCGGTCAGTTCCTCGATGGCCGCCATCACCTCGACGTAGGTGCCGCACCGGCAGATGTTGCCCGAAAGGTAGTCGCGGACCTCGGGCTCGTCGGGCTTCGGGTTCTCGTTCAGGAGCCCCTTGACGGCCATGATCATCCCGGGAGTGCAGAAACCGCACTGGAACGCCTGATGGTCCAGGAACGCCTGCTGCACCGGGTCGAGGCTGCCGTCCCGGCTCAGGCCCTCGATGGTCAACACGTCCCGGCCCTCGGCGTTGCTGGCCAGCATCAGACACGAGCTCACCGGCTTGCCGTCCACCAGCACCGTGCAGGAGCCGCACACCCCCACGCTGCAACCCTCCTGGGTGCCCTTGAGCCGCAGGTCGTCCCGCAGGACCTCCAGCAGGGTCTGGTTGGACTTGACCGAGAGCTCACGCGGGCGTCCGTTCACGTTGGCGGTGATGAGGTGTCTCATGGCTTATCTTCCCCGGGTGCGCCCGCTTCGCGCTCGGCCAGTGCCGCCACGATCCGGTCCGGGCGGAGCGGCAGCTCGGTGATGTTGACGCCGCCCAGGGCATTGGCGATGGCGTTGCCGATGGCGGGGACAACGGCCGGTATGACCGCCTCACCCGCTCCCTTGGCGCCGAAAGGGCCGTCCGGATGCGGGGTCTCCACCAGCAGCGACCGGAACCGTTCGGGGTGGTCCTCCATGGAGGGCAGCATGTACTCCAGCAGGCTGCCGTTCACCGGCTGGCCCTGCTCGAACACCATCTCCTCGAAGAACGCCGCCCCGAGGGCCTCCAGCATGGAGCCCTCGTTCTGAAGCCAGCATTGGAGCGGATTGATGGCCTTGCCCACGTCCACCGAGGTGGCCACGTTGACCACCCGCACCTTGCCGGTCTCCACGTCCACCTCCACCTCCGCGCCGCAAGCCGAGAAGAACCAGAAGGCCGCGGCCTTGCCCTTGCCGGTCCTGGGGTCGAGCCCGCCCTTGACCTGGAAGTTGCAGCTCCCGAAGATGCTGCCTACGGAATCGCCGTACTTGGCCTTCAGCAACTGCGGCACCGTGAGGCCCCGATCCGGGACGCCCTTGACCCGTACCCCGTCCACGCCGAGTTCCAGGTCCGCCTTGTCCACCTCCAGCGCCTGGGCGCCGACCTCCAGCAGTTGCTCGCGCACGTCTTCGGCGGCCCGCAGCGCGGCGTTGCCCATGTGGAAGGTGGTGCGACTGGAACTGGTGGACTTGTCGTAGGGGGTCACGTCGGTGTCCGGCGCGGAGACGGTCACCCGCTCCACCGGAATGCCGAGGGGCTCGGCGACGATCTGCGCCAGACAGGTGCGCACCCCCTGCCCCATCTCGGTGCTGCTGGTCAAGAGCATCACCGAGCCGTCGCCGTTGAGGCGCACGCTGGCCGCGGACGCCGTGGGCGTGGTGGTGCTCTTCATGATCACCGCGAGGCCCTTGCCGCGCCGCAACGACCCTTCGCGAGCGCCGTCCTCCTGTTCCACTCGACCGCGCCAACCGATGTCCGACGCCACCTGCCGGAGACAGTCCGAGATCCCCACCGATACCAGCGGCTCGCCGGTGACGAAGATGTCGCCCTCCTGAACCAGGTTCTTGAGCCGAAGCTCCACGGGGTCCATGCCCAGGTGCCGGGCGATCCGGTCCATTTCCGATTCGTAGGCCCAGGCCACGTGGGGCACGCCCACCCCGCGGTAGGGGCCCGCCGGGGGCAGGTTCGTATAGACCGCGTAAGTGGTCAGGCGGCGGTTGGGCACCCGGTACGGCCCGCTGGCGACGTAGGAGCCGGTCTTGGCGTTGGCGGGTCCGGAGAGAGCGTAGGCGCCCAGGTCGTAGAAGACCTCCACTTCCCGCGCCACCAGGCGGCCGTCGCGCTTGAAGCCGGTCTTCATCTTGACGAACCCGCCGTAGCGGCGACCGGTGAGGAACACCTCCTCGCGGGTGAGCACCCACTGGACCGGCCGGCCGGACTTGCGCGCCAGCAGCGCCGCCACCGGCTCCAGCCGCGCGTGGGTCTTGCCGCCGTAACCGCCGCCCACGAACGGGACCACCACCCGAACGCCGCTCTCGGGCAGGTTGAAGATCCGCGCCAACTGTTCCTGAAGCCCCACCGGGTTCTGACACGGCGTGTGCACGAGCAGCCGGTTGGGCGATTCCCACACCGCCGTGGCCACGTGGGGTTCGATGTGGCCGTGCTGTACCGGCGGCATGCGGTAGGTGTTCTCGAAGACCTGGTCGGCCTCGGCGAAGCCCGCGTCGACGTCGCCGTCCCCGGCCCGGAACACGCTGCAGACGTTGCCGCCGGCGTTGAGGTTGAGCTGCTCCCGGAAGATGGCCGCCTGGGTCTCGAAGCGTTCCTCGTGGATGATCGGAGCCCCGGCCTGCGCCGCCTCCACCACGTCGAAGACCGCGGGCAGGGGCTCGTATTCCGCCTCCATGAGCTCCACCGCCTCCTCCGCGATCTCTCGTTCCTCCGCCGCCACCGCGGCCACGATGTCGCCGACGCAGCGTACCCGGTCCAGGGCCAGCACCGGCTGGTCCTCCACCACCGCGCCGTAGTACGGGTTCAGACCTTCGAGGTCGTCCCGAGTCACGACCGCGAGCACCCCCGGCAACGCCGCGGCCCGGCTTGCGTCGATCCTGACGAGCCTGGCGTGGGGATGGGGACTGCGGAGCGCCTTGGCATGGAGCATGCCCGGCATCTCGATATCGGCGGTGTACTGCGCGGCGCCGGAGACCTTGGCGTTGCCGTCCACCCTTTGGGTGCTGCTGCCGACTGCGCTCATGGACAGGCTTCCTTCCACACCGCGGCAAGAGCGCGCCGGCCCAGGACCCTCACCAGATGCCGTTTGTACTCCGCTGAGCCGCGCAGGTCCGGGATCGGGTCAACGTCGTCTGCCGCCCGGCCGGCCATCTCCTCCAGTGCGGCCTCGGACGGATCAGCCCGGCACAGGAGCAGGGGTCGCGGCCCCACCGCCCCCACCGCAAGCCGCGCCTCCACCGGCAAGTTCCCGTGCAGGCGCACCAGCGCGGTAATGCCCGCGCAGGGCCGCTCCTCCGAGGAGCCGGTGGTGAACTTGAGGTAGCTTCCCACCAGCCGCCCCTGCACCCGCGGCGCCGTAACCGCGGTCACCATCTCGCCCGGCTCCAGCGCCGTCTCATAGGTGCCGACCAGAAAGTCCTCGAGCTTCAGGGTGCGCGTGCCGCGGGCGCCGGTCAGTTCCACCACCGCGTCCAGCGCCACCAGCACCCCCGGCGGGTCCGACTGGTGGTCCCCGTGGGCCAGGTTGCCGCCGATGGTGGCCAGATGGCGGATGCGGATGTTGGCCACCTGGTGGCAGGCCTGGGCCAGCACCGGAAGGTGCTCCCGCACCACCGGCGAGGTCTCCACCTCGTGGATGGTGGCCATGGCCTCGATGCGAACACCCGCGGTGGGATCCCAGGTGATGGAGTTGACGCCCTCCAGCTTCTTGAGGTTCACCAGGGTCCGGGGTCTCAGCAAACCCTGCTTGATGAGGATGAGAAGCGCCGTGCCGCCGCTGATGGGTCGAACCTCGTCGCCAGCGTCGAGCATCCGGCACGCTTCGGCAGCCGTCCTGGGTTCCAGTAGATCGAAGTTACGCATAGGGCATGGAAACGATCACCCGCCGGAACTCGCTGTGCGCCAGACCCGTGCGATGTGGTGATTCGGTATTTGATGCTCGATTACGCGCGACGAAACGCCGAACTCGGCGGCCAATTCGTCGATGTCATCGCCATCCACCATAGGACCGGACACTCTATTCCTCAAGCCGGACGAAGGCGCCAGAAACTCGGCGGCAAACGCGCGATTGCGTTGCTGGCGCTCGGACTGCGCCCTCGTGAGCAGTGCATCCGAGGCGGGCGAGGTCAACACTTCGGCAAGGGCGCGACAGAAGGAGAACCGCCTGCTGTCGTCACCAAGCCGGCGGAACGCGAAGGCGGGGCTTCCTTCTCCGTCCCGGGTGACCACTCCGTCGATGAGTGCGACTTCGTTGACGAATCCCACCGGCCGCGTCACCTTGTCGAGCGACTCGGGGACTTCGCCGAGCGCTTCCGCAATTGCATCCATGGTCGGCAGCGGTTTGCCATCGAGGTCCAGGTTGCGCCGCAGTCGTCGCGCCAAGCCGTAGCCCTCTTCCCAAGGATCGCGCCCCGACGTCCCCGCCTCCTGAGGAATTTTGTCACGAAAGGATCGCAAACGTTTCAGAAGAAGGCTGTTGGACCTGGCCGCTGCAATAGCATCCCGGATAGAGAGCCAGTTCTCGTTCAGGCCTTCCGTGTTCAGCACCGGTACTGCTTCGGCCAGTACTTCGCCCAACTTCTCGGCCAAGATCAAGACCCGATCACGCCTGTCGTCATCTATGGCATATGGGTCCCAACCGAGCCCCGCCACGGTCTCGCAGAACTTGGCCTCATCCTCGTCCGCCGTCTGAATTGCAGCCCACTCTTCTTGCAGCAGGGTCTCATCGACATGAAAAGATTCCAGCCGTCGAATCACCCGGTCTATAAGACCGGCGCAACTCTCGCGGAACTCGGCGCTGTCTACCCACGTCTCCCCGTGGTCCAGGAACTCGATCCTGGTCCGTGGCGATGGACCGCTCCTCCAGGCAAGGCGGGTTCGTGCGCCGCTGGAAACGATCTCCAGGTCAGGAAATGCATATCCTTCCCGGCTGGCGCCGAGTGCATGACGGCGATGGAAGTCAGGGTTAGCTCGCTTTGCCGGGTTTTCAAATTCGCGAGTCAGGAACCACCAGTTCGTGGCCAACCACTCCGCAAGCGGGTAAAGCGGAACATACACGAAGTCACGAACGGTCTGCGCCCGTGTATCCATATCCAGAACGCGGGTGACGGTCGAGCCGCCGGCACGGATTCGCAAAGATGCCCACGTTGCGGACAATTCCGGTCCGTTGATCCCATCCGCATCTACCCAATCTATTTCGAAACTAAGCTTCTGCATATATCGCCTCGATACCGTCAGGCCATTCTTGCCTGTCGAGTGGATATCCCTTGTACGAGCCGTTTCCACGGTTCACCAAGCGCCCTTCAAAGACGATATCCTTCCATTTGTACCACACGTAGCGTGGAAATTCTCCGTCCCAAGGTGCGCCTATGGCGCCCCGCCGAATCGCGGAACGCAGCCATCCGTCAACAACTTCCCGGTCTACAATCTCTCGTGGACAGCATGAGGCGTCGGCTCGCAAGCGAGGCTGGCCTGCGAAGCTGCGAGAGTCCTTGTGTTCCGGGCTGCCCGCGTACCTGACCCGGTTGGCCAATCTGTCGAGGTCGGCGTCCGGAGGAACATAAATCGTCCGTCTTCGTGGGCGTTTGCGTCGAGTCGCACGCATCGTTGGTCATCCTCGGCTGAAGTACAACGGAGATTACGCGGACACACGCAGCCTGCGCAAGGGGAACAGCCCTTTCGCCTTGGGTCATCCGCCCTGTAAGTCTAGCGACATGAGCCGTCTGTTTGCCTCACCCGCATTGACCTGAGTCGGATCTTTCCCGGCGGTCCCGTCGAGGTCCAGCCCTGGCGCGGCACATGCATTCCCACTTGCCCACCATAATAGTACATCTCAACTACTCCCTTCCTCATCCAGAATCTCCCGCAAGGTCCCGGTCTTTGGCAACTCCTGTTTCCCCACGGCCACGAACTCCGGGGGCTTGAACAACGGGTTGCCCGGCGACCAGAGCTCCACGCTGTCGGCGTGCTGCTCGTAGTAGGCGGGGTCGGTGGTGACCCGGAGGGGCTCCGGCATGCCCGGCGTCAGCAGGCCGTATTCGCGGGACGCCAGCGGCTTGACCTCGGTTCCCGGAGGCATCAGGTCCGGGGAGGAAATGACACGGTCCAGGTCTTCCATGAGGATCGGAGACGGCGCCCGTTCCGGCATGGTGACGTCCCCCTCCACCACGCTGGCAAGGTCGAAGCCGCCGCGCTCCGCTTCGCTCGCCTGCCGCTCGATGGCGTCCACAACGTTGGCGCGCTCTGGCTCGCGGCCCGAGAGCACGGCGTCGGCAATGGCGCGCGGCAGTTGCGCAAGGATCGGCTGCAAGCGGCCTACCACCGTCTCGAACAGGCCGATGCGCTTGCGCAACGCTCGGTAGACGTCGGTCTCGACCGTGCCATCATAGTGCAGATTGACGATGCGGATAACCTGATATTGCTGCCCGAGGCGGTCGATCCGTCCGATGCGCTGCTCCACCCGCAGGGGGTTCCAGGGCATGTCGTAATTGACGAGCGCGCCGCAGAACTGAAAGTTCAGCCCCTCGGCCGCGGCGTCGGTGCAGAGCAGGAGGTCTGCCTCGCCGTCGCGAAAGCGGCGCTTGGCGTCGTCCCGGTCGATCCGACGCCAAGCGCCATCCGCGGCGGGGATCTCCCCGCCGCGACCCGAAAAGCACATCAATCGCAAGTCGGTATCCTTGCCGAGTTCCTCGCGTAGAAAGTCCATGGTGTCGGTGTATTGGGTGAACACCATGATCTGCTGGTAGCCGCCGCCGCGCAACTCGCCCAGCGTCTTCCTCAGACTGGCGAGCTTGCTGTCCGGGGGCAGGCGGCCGATGGCGCCGAGCAGGCTTCGAATATCATCGGCTTCCTCCGCGGCCAGCGCCTGCTGCTCCATGGCCATGATTTCATCCACGTCCGGTGCCTCATCCAGAGTTTCGTCGTCGGGGGCGTCCTCGTCCAGCGACATCAGCTCGCGGTTTTCGGCAATGGCCTCCAAATGCCGTTGAAGAGTGTTGTCAAGCGCGCGGAAACTGCTCGCCAGCCGGCGGCGATAGATCGTCATGACGAAGCCCACGGCATTGCGCTCGGCCGCCGCCGCCTGATTATAGGTTCCCGCGATGTAGTCCTCGACCGCTTCATAGAGGGCGCGTTCGCCGGCGCTCATCTTGATGAAGCAATCCTCGACGCGGCGGTCGGCGATGGGGGTCGTCAGCGTTCCGGCCTTGAAGTAACGGCGCAACAGCTCCCGTGTGTGTCGAGAGACCAGACGCCGGATCGGCGTATGCGCCTGCACGATCCGGACCGCGGCGCGGCGTTCCGGTGTCTCCAACTGCCGGCGCGGAATGCTGGCGTCGTCGCGCAATGCGCGGAGAACCTTGTTGGCCTTGAGGCGCGACAGATTGGCGAGATGTTGAGCGTCCTCGATCGCCACCGGGCCGTAGCTGAACTCCACGGCCCGGAACAACCGCGCCATGCGCTCCAGGGCCTCGGGCGATGGACTCGGCTGCTCCATATCGTCGAAGAAGCGGAGAAATGCTTCCTCGGTCCATTCGGGCGGCAGACCCAGAAGATCCAGCAGGTCCCAGATCTCCACCGGATGCACCTGCATGGGGGTCGCGGTCAGCAGCACCAGACCCTGAGTGCGATCCTTCAGTCCGCGCATGAGCCGGAGCAGGGCGTTCGGCCCGCCTTCGCTCTGGCTTCCCGCCCCGCGCCGCCGGGCATGGTGCGCTTCGTCGAGCACCACGACGTCCCAGGGCTCTGCTTCCGCCAGCAGGACCTCGGCGCGGTCACGCCGCCGCATCAGGTGGGCCGACGTGATCACCGCAGGCTCCTGATGCCAAGCACGACGGTCGGAGTCACGCTCGTGCCGGCCGCGCAACGCAGGCGAGGGGTACCAGATGAACTTGCGGCCGTCGTAGATCGGCCAGTTGAGGTTGAGCTTCTCGCGCAGCTCGATCTGCCACTGCCCGAGCACTGCCTTGGGCGCCAGGACGAGGATGCGCCGCGCGCGGCCCGCGAGCCACGCCTGCCGCAACAGCAGTCCCGCCTGAATGGTCTTGCCGAGCCCCACCTCGTCGGCGATCAGCAGCTTCGGCGGCCAGTTCCCGTACAGGCGCTCGAAGGCGCGCACCTGATGCGGCCACGGCGTGACCGCGGCGGTGGCCTCGCCGACACGTTCGCCGCCGGGGAGGGTCGGCGCGCACCCGATGAACGCCCACACCCGGCTTCGCAGGTCGGAGGGGGAGACCGCGGGCGACCGGGGCACCGGACCGGCCGACGTCGTCTTCGCCGTCCCCTCCACGACTCCCTTCAACCGTTCCGGCAACGCACCGTCCGCGGGCAGGAAGCGCAGCAGGTCGCGCCGCACCGCATCCGGGACATCGAGCACGAACAGACGCGGGGTGCGGTTGGCCCAGATGCGCGCGAAGTTGGTCTCCTCCGCCCCCACCCGCTCGGGCTGCGGCCCCCAGCTCGTATAGACGTTGATACTCTCCCAGTTGGTGCGCCAGCCCGCCGCGGTCTCGTTCAGGCTACCGTTCCAGGCGATCCTCTCGCCGGTGCGGTCCTCGACGATGCCGGCCTTCTCGTGGAAGATGCCGTCGTTGCTCACCGGCTTTCCGCTCGCGTCGCAAGGCACTGCCACCTTCACGTCGAGATGACCACGGGCGACCATCCAGGCCAGCAGTTCGAGGGCGCCGGAGGCGTCGGCGTCCGGAGGCGCCAAGGGCAGGTCGGCCAGACGTTGATCCACCCGCACGCGCAGGTCCTCGCCCCTTTCGATGGCCTCGATCTCGGGTTGCGCGAGGGTGCAGCCGACGATGAGGCGCATGCGCCCGCGGTTGCGCACCAGCCCTTCGAGGCCGCGCGCAGCCAGGGCGAGCGCGCCGGCGTTGAAGTACCCGGTCAGGCGGTCGTAGCGCTCAGCCTCTTCCAGGGCCGGGACGTAGAAGAGCCGGACGAGATCGCCGTCGTCAGGCGTGTACTTCAGTTTCCATTTGCGGTCCCGAAGCATGATTTCAGCGATTGCCGTCCTGCCACAGCTTCAATTTCAACTGCTCCGGCTCGTCGATGCGGTCGCGGTACGCCAGTCGGAAGAGGTTGTAGAGGGTCTCGAAGTCGCTGCCCGACGCCGCCGTCTCGCCCGTGAGCTCGATCCCCGTGAAGGCGCGGGAGAGGGGCAGCACCTCCAGCACCGCCTCCAGGGAGGCGAAGAAACGCGGGTCCGAGTCCACCCCGGTCCCGGCCAGCATCTCCCGGGCGACTTGCAGTGAGCGCAGGCGTGCGGTGTTGGCGGCGTGGTGGATCGCGTCGATCATGCCGCGGGAGCCGTCAGCCGGGCCGAGGGCGCCCTTGGCGGCCCGCCGCGCGCTGTCCCACAGCCGGACATCGCTCCCCTTTTTCTCGGCGAGCCGGCCCACCACCTCGGCGTCGAGATCGACGCCCACCGCGCGCGCCAGCCTGAGCGCCTCGTCGTACGAGAACGCGGGCGCCTTGAACGCATCCCAGGCAAGGACGAAGAACGCCGTGGCCGGATCGAGGTCGGCGTTGGCCTTGAGATGGGTCAACCGCTCCAGCCTCCAGCGCTTGACCTCCCGTCGGGCCACGCCGAGGGCGTCTTCCGGGGTGGCCGCGTAGGGGTCCCACGCCTCCTCGAACAACACCTGCTGGCGCCGACGGCGGCGTTCTGCCGGAAGCTCACGCGGCGTGCCCCGCTTGAGCGGCCAGTGGCGGGAGAACTCCTCCAACGCCGGCCCGAACGAGGCGAGGTAGAGATCGACTCCGGCGATGCCCGCCTCCTGGAACTCCCGGACCCGCGCCCGCACCGCGGCCGCCACCCGCGGCTCCACGTCCTCCCAGTAAAGCTCCGACTCCTCCCCGGCCTGCCGGTAGAGCGCCGGTTCGTCCCGCACCTCGAAAGGCGCGATGGAAGCGCTCGGACCGACTTCACCTGGATCAAGCCGGCTGGAGCCGGCGCGGGGGCGGCACACCAGGAAGATGGTGCTGTTGGCCGCGGCCTTGTCCTTGATGTGCAGGCTTCCTTCCGCCTCGGTATTGATGGGCCAGGAGGCGGTGATGACGAAACCCGTCTCAATCAGCCCCTTGGTGAGCGCGTCCCAGGCGCCGGTGGCCTTGTGGGTGAACATGAGGGTCATGATGCCGTCGGGCTTCAACACCCGGCGGCATTCCGCGAAGATGGCCGCCATGCGCTCCTGATAGTCCTGCCCGGCCAGCGCCCGCGCACCCTTCGCGCCCTGGAACTTGGCCGTATTGGCCACCGCCTCGTTCTCCTTGTCCGTAAGCTGGCGGCGGAACAACTCCGGGAAGACGTGCCCGGCGGTACGCTTCAGCCACACATAGAAGAAGTCCGACAGCTCCGCATACATCACGTTGTCGTAGTACGGCGGGTCCATCACCACCGCGTCGATGGAGCCGTCCCGAATGTGGTCGAGGCTGTCGCCGGGCTTGCAGGTGACGGTTACCGGGGGAGGCGGAGGGGGATGAGCGGCGGCTTCCTCGCCGACCTGCTCGAACAAGTCGGCAGCGGCGACCGGGGTCCGGGCGTTCGGGTGGATCAGGGCAACGAGCTCGTCGATGCACTTGGCGGTCTGCCCGATTGCCCAGTCGTAACCGAGGCCCGTGATCAGGGGAGCCATTTCGGCGTAGGACCACTTGAACGAGAAGTCATGCCGATCGAACGTGTTGACCATGACCTCGCGATTCACATGCCACCGGGTCATCCGGGAATTGTAATCGCGCAGCTTGTCCAAGGTAAGTGCCAGATACCCATAGGCAGCCTTCCGAACCTCGTCGAGCCGGCCCGCGGCCCGATCGGCATCGAGCATTTCCCGGAACACCTCCACGCTCGTTCCGTGACAGAGAAGCTGGCGGGGCGAGAACAGGTCGCGCCAGAGCGGCATTCCGTACTGGATCGGCCGGTCGTCGTTGGATTCTTCGGGAAACCGCTCGCTCGGCACGATGTCGAAGGCGTCCCACTCCGGCAGCTTCTCGTCGAGCCGCGCCCGGACCTTGATGCTGTTGTCGTCTTCGGGACGCGGCGCCCGGTAACCGCGCACCCACTTCACACGAATCCGTCCGGTTTTCGTCTCGTACTCCACCCGTTCCTTGTATACAACGGCGTAGAGTTGATCGCCCATTCTCCCGGCTTGCGCCTGCGCCTTGATGGCGTCGCCGTCAAAGACTCGCCCACAGTCGGGAAACGGGCAGGTCCCATCGCCGTGCGCCACCGTGCCGGGCGATTGCTCCGTTGCGCTCTCGACGATCTCGAACGAACACACGCGGCCGGGCGACCCTAGCCCGTCACCCAGACCGGGCTTCAGACGGACGCCCGTCCCGTCGGGCGCGAGGCGCCAGTTGGGCGACAAGGGCACCAGCCCTTCACAGTACGGGCAGGTGACGGTTCGTGCCCAAAGGAAGTTCGTGGATATGGCGTTTTCATTGGCTTCCACTGGAAACCACTGCGTCAGCAATTCTTCCCTGAACTTGACAAAACCAGCCGCCAACCGTCGGAATTCTTGTATGAGAGCGTACCCATAATTGGACGGCCATTGTGCCGTGGCCCGCATGACGAGTGCCGCAACTGGATTGAGGTCATTCGCAAGGGTTTCAAGACCGAGCCTGGACGCCTCGAAAGGAATGCTCCCACCACCGGCGGTCGGATCAAGGATGGAAAGCTTGGCGAGTTGCTTACCCAGAGCTTCCGCCAACCAATGCCTACCTTCGCCACCGGGCGCATGGCTGAAAGCACGAGGGTAGCTGTACGCCCGCCCTTCAAAACGCTCAGCCTTCCTTCGCGCGGCATCGATTCTGCGTCTAGTTGCCACCGGGTCTCCGTGAATCCCGAGCACGTGCAGGAACCGCTTCCGGTCCGCGTCCTCCGGCAACAGCGACGCCAGCACCGCGGCTCGCGACGCCACTAGTGGACGCCGCGCCCACCAGACGTGGAGACGGTTCGGCGCAGGGAACGGCGTCATCGGCGTCCGCTCGCGGATGCTCTCGATGCCGATCTCGGCGATCGGCAGCCAGCGCTCGATCAGCCGCGTGTCAGACATATGATGCGTTCCGTAGTCCGCTTCATCGCTTCAGCGTCGCGTAATCTTCGGGCCGACATATACGACATAGATCGGATCGCCGGCTTGTCCTGACCATGCGTAGTGTAGCCGGAGCGTCATGCGACTCACCTTGCCGTGCCAAGTGCAGAACAACCTACTATCCGGATCGGTGGGATGGGGAAACGTCAACTGGTTGCGGAAGTTGTGCTTTTCCGTGTCGGACGAGTCGCTGAACAGCGCATTGTCACCGGTGAAATAATCCTGGTACATGCGTTGGCCGTCCAGTGTGCGTGCGCCGGATTCGTCGAACGCGTGCGAGAGCCTATCCAGGACATCGCAGAGAAAGAGAATACGTTCCGCCGCGTTCTTGGCAAACGGCACGCCAGCGAGGGGATCGAAGCAGGTGCCGCCGAACCTCAGACCGGCGAATCGACGCGTCGAGATCTCTTGCAGGTGGTCCCATGATTGTACGGGCAGCGGCGCGCCGTCTAACCATTCTTCCAGTGCAGTGGCGACTCGCCAATTTTCGAGTTCCGTATCCCGGTCGTCCAGGGCCGCGTCGTTCCTGCGCCAAGTCACCGTTACGGGTGACAAGTCCCAATCCGACGGTGTGACGCTGATCAGGCTGCATGTGAATCCGTGCAGGCTGCGATAAGCCGCTTCCCCGACCGTGGAATCCGTAACGATTCTGCCCAGGCTTTCCAGCCAGTCATCATGACGATGCCGCCTGATGTCGTCCCAGAACGGGCCGCCGCGCGTCATCCACTGCAATGCAGACCTGCGTGTAGCCTCGGGAAGGCGTTGAATGATCTGCAGCAAGGGAGTCCCGGGAGTTGCCTCCGCCGACAGGAGACCTCGACCGCAATACACCTCGCGCCCGAAGCGCGCCGCAGCCGCGCGCATGGCCATCAACTGGCCGAAAGCTACGCGGAATGTCGCCACATCGGGAAATTGACCGTGGATTGACAGCTCATTGACGAAAACGTCCACGTCAATTCCAACCAGCGAAGTAGTTCATGTCCTTGTCGAACTGGTCGAAGAACCCCACCGGCCAAGTGTCGATGTTGCCCTCACCGTCGAGACTCGGACTCTGCACCTGCGGAACGCTGTCTGGATCATCTCCTTGCCGCGGCCGGAAAAAGTGTACCGCAACATTCTCGGGTGGTAACACCCGGTCTTTGACCGCTCGTCGGATACCGTTCAGCACGTGGTCGCTGTGCGTCTCGATCACGACCTGGACACCGGCAGAAGCGACCTGAGCCATGAATTCGCCCATCATACCCTGCCCGGCGGGGTGAAGGTGGACCTCGGGGTTCTCTATCAGCAACAGATCGTTCCGGTTTGCGGACAAGGCCCCCACCACAATAGGAAATACCTGGGTCAATCCGAAGCCGGTATGAATGGGATGATGGAAATCCATATCGCGGGACATCCGAAACCCCAACGTAACGGCGTTGGTCTGGGGAGTCTTGTCGATGGTCAGCCCGCAACCGGGAAAGAAGCAGCCCATGCGCGCCTCGACTTGGCGCAGGCGGGTCGGGGGTATGTCCCGGATAATCAATCCGTCCGGGACACGCACATCCAGACCAGAGTAAAGGACACTCGCGGCGTACTCTCCCGCCGGGCCGACCACCGGCGCAACCTGCGGGTCCTCCAGGGCGTAGGACTCCCGCGGCCCCAACCGCTCGGCCGTCAGGTAGGTCAACCCACGCAGTCGCGCGGCCAACGAAGCTTCGGCGCGGTCCGGCGGCAACAGATGCCGAAGACTCCTGGGCCTGTCTTCTTCCCTTCCATCCACACGGACACGCTCAACCGCCATGGACATCTCGCCGCGTTCGCCGGTGAATTCCCATTCGTAAGCCGTGTCTTCGTCCAGCAATGCGATCCCGCAATCACGACGTCCATGAACCTGATCGATCACGTCGGACACCGTGCCGAGCCGAATGGCCGCGCCGTTCAGCATCAGCCGCGTTGACCATTCATGCTCTCGGATCGTTTGATGCAGCAGAACGAGTCCCTGCAACACCGACGACTTTCCCGATGCATTGACCCCGGACAGCAGCGTCAGCGGACAGAGCGGCAACTTCAGCAACGAGAAGCACTTGAAGTGCCGAAGTTCAATCCGTGTAAGCACCCAATACCTCCTTCAGCATCTTACGGGTTGTCTCGAAGCGATATCTCACCTTCCTGGCACCGTTTGGTCCATAGGTAATCGCGGTATTGAAGTCCTCGTTTTCCAACAGATCATAGAAAGCCGAACGGACTTCCTCGTAGTGCGATTCAACCTGCTTCGGGGCGTACCGCGACAGACCCGTAGACATCACATCCCAAAGAGACGCGTTGAGCACAACGCGACGATCTTGTTCCTGAGCATGTTTTCTGAAAGAATGACGTCCGAACAACCCATAGTTGTTGGCCAGGCTCCTGCGGAATGCCTCACCAAGATGCCGTAGATCGTCTTCGGACATCTTGTTCATCCGTCGCAAACATTGGGCCAGGAATTTGTCCATGTCGCCGTCATACTCAACAAGCGGGAGAATCTGAAAGGCGCAGAACCGATTGACCAGTTCCCGATCCCGCATCTTCTTCTTGTTCAAGCTACCGCCTGTTGCAGCAGCGAAAATCTCGGTTCCCGCTTCCTTCTTGAGAAAACGCGTGGCCGGTCCCATGAACAGGCTGTTGCGCATCTGTTGTCGGGTGAGCGGCTCTCCACTGTTCACCCTCTCGAAAATATCCAGGCGAGCCTGTTCCGGTGCTTTCGAGTCGATAATGTAGAAAATGAGATTGCAATCTTCGACCCGGTTTTGAAGCTTGGACGACAACTCCGAGAATCGTCTGCCATTCAGTTCGCTACGATCCGGAAGACGCAAGGACAATTCGTTCTTGACGAATCGCTGGAATGTGGAGAGGCGCTGCAAACCATCGACCACCACCATCCGTCCTTCATCGTCTTCCGCCATGTAGAATACCGGCAAAGGAATACGCATTATGACGGACTCGATCAACTTACTCTGCTTGTATTCCGACCAAATGAACTCCCGCTGGAAATCGGGATCCATAACGTAGGTATTTTGAACGATTCGCCGAACGACGTCGTGGATCGTCCGATTCTCGTGTCGAATCAACAGATCATCAAGTGGATAGTCACCCCATGATCCTCCATCATGATCGAGACCTTCGATTTCTTCGCTGTCAATCGGCTCACCCGATTGTTGCGCTTCCATCGCATCGTCACTTCGCGCCTCTTGCATGCCGGATTCTCCCTTCAGGATCGATAATCATTCCCATCGGGCAATCGGTCGATGGCCTCACGAGCGGATTCTTTTGCGGTCTGCATCTCCGGGTCTCCTCCTTGTATTCGGACGCCGCGCTTCACTTGCGTTACAACCTCTGCCGCTTCGGCTCCGTCAGCAGGAAGCGCAGCGCGGTCAGCACCCGACGCGGGTGCTTGCGGTGCATGGCCATGCCGAGCCAGTAGGCGGCCTCCTCACGCCCCATGGCGTCGATGCCTCCGGCCACGGCGCGCATGTTGTCGCGGCTTCGCATGGGGGCGAGGGTGCGAAACAGGAGCCCGAGGGTGAGGGCGAGATCCTCGGAGAGGGCGTAGCCGCGCTTGCGTTCGCCGCCGAGAACGGGCTTCACGCCCGCGGTGGACAACCGCTTCAGGACCCGGTTCTCCACGAGTTGCAGGTTGCGGCCCTTCAAGCCGGCGACCCGGGTCGCGACACTCAGTTGCGGGGTCGCGGGCGCCGGCATCTGCCAGATTTCGTACTCGGTGTCGGCCGGGCCGTGGCGCCGGACGCGGAGCTCGTAACGCGGCGCCGATTCCGGCGTGTCGATCTGAGCGATCCGGGTGAGACGCGCCATCAGATGCCCGCCTCCGTGGCCGTGGCCATGACGAACGCGGCGCCGCTGGCGAATCTCGACAACCGCTCGGTTGTCTTCTCCGCGGCGTCGCCCTGCATGGACAGCCCTCCAGGGAAACTCAACTCAAAGCCGATCTCCAGGGTCTGGGAGGCAGCGTCGCGAAGCTGCGGTTCAAGGAATTCCCGAACCGGCTGGGCGTCGGACACCGGTCCCCGGAACACCAGCTCGAACGAGCCCCGGTCCCGGGTCTCGTAGCCGCCGGACAGGGTGACGAGCTTGTCTGCACCGGAAACCGCGCCCACGGCTCCGAGCAGGCGGAAAGCGTCGCCGGCCTCGAACATGCGAATGGTGAGAACGGCGATCTTCTCGATGTTGCGAGCGCGGGCCTGTTCCCAAAGCCTGGCCAGGGCTTCGGTGAGCAAGCCCTCGGCTGACAACGCGCCGGGACGCTGTGCCTTGCCAAGCGGTGGGTCGACAACATTGCCATCGCCCTCCCCCGTGGGAGTGACGTACGTCGTGTTTCCCTTCTCTGTCGAGGTTTTGGACGGGTCCTCGCCGGGGGACCCCGGTATCGGTCGCGGCCAGATGCCCTTGTTTCTGGCGTAGGCCATGGTGAAGACCACGGACTGCTCGTCGATGACGATGGTGGTCAACGGGTCGCCGGGACCGTGCAGCAGGTCCCCGCGCTGATAGACGTACTCCTCCCTCTTGATGCCGCTCAGGATGCCGCGAATGAAGATGTCGTCGCCGCACAGGATGGGCAGCGCCGGGTCCCGGCGGAACTCGTCGCGTAGGGCCAAGGTCGTGATCTGGCCCTTGCGGAGCGGCGTGCGGTCGCGCACGTAGGCGGGAGAATCCGGCTCGTCCTCGGTCAGGCGGAGCTTCGACAGATCGCGGAGCGCCCGAACGATTTGTCGTTGTCCCGAGCCGGGGCGGTCCGAGGTCGATTGCACGTCGATGGCCGAGCGCGCCAAGTCGACTCCGCTGGCGCCGATCCGGTTTCGCGACGGGTAGAAGACGTGCCGGTAGCACTGCTGGATGGCGATCGCCAGCTCCTGCTCGGAGCGGGCTTCGAGCTCGCGGATCTTGTCCTGCTGGTGCTCCGCGAGGTCCACCAGACGCTCGGGCTTCTTCAGGTCCTGCAACGCCAGCCGCCACTGCGCCTTGCGCCGCATCTCCTCCCTGCGGGCATCGTCCGCGGCCACGAATACCAGGTTGTTGCGCAGCGCCCGTAGCGCCGAGCCTTCCGAGCCCTTGCGGGAGTAGATGCGCTCGATCAGTTCGGGGACGCTCTCCACGGCGCTGCCGATGGCCACGCCGTCGTAGGCCAGCACGATCAGCCTGGGGCGGCCGTCGCCCACCTCGTCCGGCACGTCGTAGGGGCCGCCGGGAAAGGGTACGGGCTCGAACGTCCCGCCCGCGCCGCCGCCGAAGATCCCGCGGATGCAATCGTCCAGGTGCGCGCGTGTCTCGCCGGCGTCGATGTGTTGCTCCTCGCGCCGGATGATCTGGCTGAGGTTGGCTTCGGCGAGAAAGCGCATGGGTGCGCCGGGCCGGTCGTCGAGATAGGCCGATTCCGCGACGAACTTCCGCCGCGCCTCCTCGATAAAGCTCGGGTCCGTCCCCGGCGCCAGCAGCGAGTACCGCAACTGATGAGGCGACAAACCCTTCAGAGGGTCGTTGAAGGCGAGGGTGTGCATGAAGATCGTGCGCGCGACATAGGCGGCATAGGGCGGCAGACCGCGGTGATGCTCGGCGTCGATCTCCTCCGCAAGCGCCCTCTTGTCCGTGCCGGCCACGTCGTTGGCGATGGCCGGCAGGTACGCCGTCTGGCCCAGACGGGTGACGATCTCCTGGCGAATGGGCTCGTAGCCGGGGTCGATGTGGTGGACATGGATTGCGGCGGCGTCCGCGGGCTGCGTTTGCCAGAGATGGGCGATGGTGCGGGCCAGGAGCCGCAGCATCCCGCGCACGCGCTGGAAGTTGCCGAGTGTGGCAGTCTTGGCCGTCAACGTTCCCAGCACTTCAGGATGCAGCGGGTAGCTCGCGCGGAACGCCTCGGTGGTCTCGGGGCGGACGGCTTCGCCCGACAGGGATTCACCCGCGGCGGTCCAGATCTCGCGGTAGGCAGCGATGACCGAAGCTGCACGAGCATCGTCGATGGCCTCGAACAGGCGCCGGCGCAGCACCTGCGCGGTCTCGTCTTCTTCGGTGGGGTTCAACAGGGTGGCCTTGCGCGCGGAGACGCTCTCGGCCTCGGCCATGCGGTCGGCGATGAACTGGTTCTCCGCGGTATAGGCGTCGGTGGCGCGGCCGTCCTTGCCGATGGCAAGGGTGTAGACGAGGGCCGCGTTGGGCGCCCCCTCCACCGCCTTGAACAGGGAAGTCAGGAAGGCGGTCAACTGTTCGCGGGCGTCGTCGAACCGGCTCACCTTGCGCAGGTACACCGAGATCTCGTCGAGCAGGATCAGGGCAGGATCGCCCCCGAACAGCTCCCGCAGGGTCTCGGCCCCCGGCGCCACCCGGTGCTCGTCGCTTCTGCGGACCCGTTCGTATCCTTCCCGTCCGGCAAGGGCATAAGCGATCTCGCCCCAGGGTGTGCAGGCCAGCACGCCGTCGCCCATCGCCCGCCCGTTGGCAGGGTCCGCGTTCTCGCCGTCGAAGGCGGCGATGCGGACCGGGCCTTGCGAGAGCAGGGCGGGATCGATGAACTCCGCGGCGTTGGGCACGTTCGCCATGCCACGGGCCGCGTGCGCCAGCGCGATGAGCCCGTGGGTCTTGCCGCCGCCGTAGGAAGTGTCGAGGCGGAAGATTGCGGCCGCCTCGTCGCCCGATCCCGTCAGGCGCCGGCATACGTTGACGAGCAGGTTCTTGAGGCCCCGCGTGGGCCACGTATGGGCGAAGAACCGCACGGGGTCCAGGTATTCCGCGCTGCCTGTCCCCGCGATGACCTGAGCCAGGTCGGCCGCGAAGTCAGCCTCGGCAATGGCCCCCCTGAGAACGTCCTCCCGTGGACGGCATGTATCGAATATCGTCGGGACCGTCATGGCTTGCGCTACGCTCCTCCCTGCTCGAACATCCTGCTCCGCCGAGGGCCGACTCTCACATGTTGCTGAGCCCGCACATTGAACCGATCCGCTTCACAGTGATGAGTGCAGGCAATCGGATGGAGACATTGGGCTGTCAATGCCGGCATCGAACCTCACCAGGTCAAAAGTTGGTAAAGCTCTGCGCTGCGGTGTTAGCCTGGCGCGGCACATGCCTTCCCACGAATATCCTCGGTTTCACCGATCTCCGCAATCGGCAACCACCGCTCGATCAGGCGCGTTGTCAGTCATCCTTCCGGTCCGTCTGCACTGACGCGGGACCAGCCGGCTCCTCCCCACTTGATGCCATGGTTCGGGCCTCTCTCAACTTCGCCAGATCCCGCCGGATGTCCTGGGCGATTTCTTCCACCTCCCGTGCCACCCTGGGCTCAAGCCCAAGTTCCCGTTCCAGCGCCGTGGTGAGCGGCAACAGAAGATTCGCCGAAGGTGACGCTTGAATCAGTTCGCACATGCGCTCCGGCCCAAGCTCGACGCTGAGGTGCATCAATGTATCGAGAGCCTCAGGCGGGAGAGAGTCGATCTTCCGCAAGAGCGTAAGAACCGCCTCAATATCACGCTCACATGCAGATCGGTTACCATGTGCAAGAGTCGCCTTCGCCCGGATCATGTGACACCGGGCTTGTCTCTCCAGTGACTCCGGTCGGAGTTCGAGAGTCAGACCGGCCGTCTCGATCGCCGCCTCATACTGCAAGCATTTGAACTCCATACCGGCTCTTCGAAGAAGCGCTTCCTCCATCCATTCACCGGGTAAGGCGGATGTGTTCTTCACAAGTCGGTGTACCGCCTCACCAAAGGCTGTGAGTGCTTCCCGGATCCGTTCCATTTTTTCTAGTATTGCGCCCTTGATAACAAGGGCCTGCGCCACCCACCCAAGGACATCCGGGTTCTGACTCTCCCCAAAGCGACGAAACGCTTCGTCCCAGACGGTCAACGCATCTTCGAGTCGGTCCATATCAACGAGTACATCTCCTTTGTTGAAGAGAGCCTTCGCTACTACCTCAACAACAATTGCGTTCTCACTCTCCGCGAAGCGGCGAACTACCTCATCCCAAGTGGCTAGAGCATCCTGGGGTCTATGCAATTTGCGCAGTGCAAGTCCCTTGTTGAAGAGGGCCTGCGCTACACAACCAAGAGTCTCCGGATTCTCGTTCTGGCCATAGAGCCGCAACATCTCGTCAAAGGTGGCCAGTGCGTCCTGCGGCCGATTCAATTGTGCAAACAGAGCCCCTTTGTTCACGAAGGCAAACGCTACCAGCCCAAGAAGAGCCGGGTTCGTGCTCTGTCCGAATCGAAGCAGCAACTCGTCCAACAAAACCAGTGCGTCCTCCGCTCGATTCTGATCGTCCAGGGTAGCTGCTCTATCGAACAGCTTCATCGCTTCCCGCACTGCTGCTTCGTTCCTACCGGCTTGAGGCTGGCCCGCTCGATGATCGCCCACCTTCATTCCGGCAGCCGCCGTTCCCGGCGCATCGGAAGGCACAGAGGCTAGATCGGTGACCGCATCAGAGCCATCAGGCACCATTGTCAGCAACTCACCGCGGTGCTTGCCCAGCACCGGTGACTCAAGAAGCCGTGGGATGGCGATTCGGTAGAGCGATTGCATCTCCGCGTCGGAGCCTCCCGCTTCGTGGATGAGGCGAGCAACGATGTCCTTCAGTTCAACAGACGAGAAGTATGATTCCATGAACCGGATAATGGCTTCGATCAGACTGTCGGGCCCGCGGGAACGTCGCAGCAAGTAGTAGATGTTGTACAGACGCTCGGTCAGGTAGTACTGCTTGCGCCGGGCCGTGCCGCCTTCGACCCGAACGACCCCTCGTTCGATGAGGCGTGCGAGCTGCGCGCTGCACTTGCTCGTCTCCAACCGGCATCGATCCGCAACCTCCCTCGTGGTGGCCGGTTTCCATAGATCGGCAAGCGCGAGATAGACTCGTCGTTCCTGCGCCGGAAGCGATTCGATATGGCCCTTGAAATACTCCGTATGGTCATCGACCAGATTGCGAAGATCCGCCATGAGATCCCGAAGGGACCGCCCGGCCCCGAAGCGAGCCACGATCGTGAGCAGTCGCGGACTTCCGCCGGTGAGGATCTCCAACGACCGGATCGTCTTGGGCCCCACGGATCGCCGAGACACCGACTCCCAAAGAACAGCGCACTCTTTCGTGTCAAGGGGGCGCAGGGTGCGTACCCTGAAGAGATCGTAAAGTGCATGCTTCGGGTTGTCTATCTCGTCGAAACGGCTGGTAGCGCTCGCAAGCATGACGATCCGGGGCTCGGTCTGGAGGGTGTGCCGTAGCCGCCAACCCGCGTCCGGGTCCGAGTCCGCCATGTCCTTGAACATCATGTTCAGGTTCTCGACCATCAGCACGAGCCGTTTGCCTTCCCGGTCGGAGAAATCCAGCAGGGAGACAAGACAACGCTCGGCAAGAGTTCGGTCGTCAGATTCGGTTCGCAGATCCTCGACGGTGCGTCGCAGATCGGGGTCACTCTCTCGGCGAGGCGCCTGATCCGCCAAGCGGCACAGACATTCCAGCCAGAACTCCCCGGCGGTGGCGACCTCGTAGCTCTCCTCTGCAAAGACGATGGGAAAGAAACGGGACGACAGATCGGTGTCCCGCCGCACCTCGGCGGCGATACGGAGCAGCAGACTGGTCTTCCCGCTCCCGCGGGGACCGATCACGATCTGATGTGCGTTCGAGCTTCCGCTGCACTCGCGCAGCATCTCGACCATGGATTCGAACTCGCTCGTCCGCACGCAAAACGAAGAGACCAACTCGTCGTCCGTGAGGAATCCTGGGTTGTATTTCCTGGTGACGGTCACGGCCACTGCTCCGCCTTGTGTGCGGAACCTGCGCTGATCGACGGCGACGAAGCCCGGCCCCCGCCGTACCGCGTGCGCCACCAGCCCTCCAGCAGACCCGATACGAACCGGTAGCGGTCACCCTGTCTGGCCAGGTAGCCGTCGTGTTCGAGCACATGGAGCACGTCTTCGATGGGGATCGGGTCGCCCTCATCTGCCGCCGGAAAGTGCTCGCGAAACCGGCCGATGCAATCACCGCGCAGCACGCCGTCCTCGATGGCCGCCAGCTTCAACACCTCAAGGGCCGTTCGATAACCCTCTCTCCCGAGGATCATCTTCAGGCCGCTGTCGTAGTGCTCCAAGTCCACCTGTCCACGGACGCCGAGCATCTCCTCGTTGTAAACCTTCTCTACGTCTTCCAACGAAGCCCTGCGCCGGCCTGTTCTGCGTAGATGTTCGTGAAGGCTGTCGAAGAACTGCTGCACATGGTGAGGAACGTGACACCGCAGCCGCTGACACATGTTCCGGCAGACTTCGGGAGGGAGGGTGAGGTCGTAGTTTTCTGCCAACGCGGCGAGACAGGCCACTGCGGTCCTCTCGTCCCACGGTTTCAGTTCAAAAGGGGAAAAAATGTTCGCCTGAGCACTGAGTCCAGCCTGTCGCAGGATCGGCTCCAGGCTCACGCTGCCGGAGAGGATCATGCAGATCCGTCCCTGATGAACCTGGCCGTTCTTCCGAAGCCAGCTCAAGAGCTCATCTACGGTCCGCCTTCGCTCCACCGTAATGCGGTAATCGTCCCCCTTGAGCAGCCGATTGACGAGGATCGGCAACTCGTCGATGGCGAGCACAACCGGCCGCTCATTTTCCGCCAAGGCCGTGAGCACTTCGTCGCCCTTCTGGCGCCAGTTCCCGGCATCGATCCCGGCGCGCAGCTTCACCCACAGATCTGCAATTCCAACGGTATCCACACTGTCGCGAAGCTCGTGCACGACGTTACCGAACCCGGACATGATCCGACTCCATGTCTTCTGCATTGATCTGGTCTGGATGCCGATCTCCGCGATGGCGTCCGCGGGGCTGAAAGCGCCCTCCAGATCGACGAAGATCGTCTCAAAGCTCCCCTCTTCGTCCAAACGGCGCAACAGTTCTCGAACCAGGCTCGTCTTGCCCATCCGACGCTGGGCTGTCAGCAGCGTATGTCTCCCGTCTTGGACCCGCTCCATGAGTGCTTCGATCTCGGCATCCCGGTTGAAAAACCGATCTCCCGCTACCCAGTTAGAGCCTGCTTTCACCAGTTTCATGATCCGATCTCCAACAAAATGGTTGCCAACAAAATGGTTGCCAACAAAATTAGTGGATAATGGCGCGAGTGTCAAGAGTGCCAACGGGAATGTTGGCAGGGGAAGGGCTAAACCCACGTCTGGGGATGTTCTTCGAGGACAAGTTCACTGACGGGAGCGAAGTAGCAACGGCTCGTCGTGAAGAACCGGAGCAATCGGCCATCCGTGTCCGGTGTGAGTACGGCCCGTATCCAAGCATTCATCCTGTCTGGATCGTCGATGTGTTGCGACTGTTGGACAAGGTCGTTCCGCCATTTCTCCCTTGCCAAGCGGAGTCGTTCGGCATTCAGGTTCAGCGTCTTGAGGGTATAGTCCATGCGGTCGGGCGAAAACCCGGCAACGTGGCAGGCCTTTTCGTCCGTTTCCATGAACCCATCATCACCTACCTTGGTAAGCGACGGCGAGGCCGGCAGAATCCGTGGATCCACGAAATCGATGTCGTACCGGCCCTCTTTTTTCTGGCCACAACTCATGTTGTCTACTATCGGCTCCCGAAAGTGACTCTCCATCTCATCCTCCCCGTTAACTGCCGATTCCGTGCCACCCCTACAACACACCACCATGTTGCTGACGTCAAGTGCCCTGTCGTAGCCGAACTTGTCGTGGCTCCGAGGAATCACATGCTCAATCTGGCGGCCCCGCTCCGTGGTCTCCATCTCGCAATAGGCGCAGAGTCCGTGCTGGTTTCGGGTGAGAGCATCTCGGAGATCACGGCGCTCGACCCGCCACCTGCGAGACCGAAAGCTGGCCCAGGACGCGTTACTCCCCACAGCGTTTCGGAATCTGGCGAGGCCCGGTGGCGAGTCGTTGAATGTCCGGATAGGCTTCATTTCGATTCTGCCATCTGCTTGAACAGCCTGCGCTGCCTGATTTCAAGGTCGGCGCTGGCAAGGGCGGGATCGTCGGGAGACAGGTTATCCAGGGTTTGTCGTAGCTCCCGTGCGTCTGTGGATTCACCCCTACCCTCGCTTACCAGATGTCGGTACAGGGCCAGCGACTCCTTGAAGAGATTGTCAGGACGCTCGTCCACACCCATCACCACCGATAGTACGTCGCCTGCCTCGGCGCCATAGGTCCATCCCCCGGGAGACCCTGCAACGATGGCGCCATCCTTTCGGGCGAGTTCCACGATATGCTCCGGTTTGACCGTAGTAAGCACCTGGGGGCTGTGAGTCGAAATGATGAACTGGGCATTCGGAAAGGTCCGCATGAGGTCGTTCAGGATGCGCTGTTGCCATGCAGGGTGCAAGTGCAACTCCACCTCGTCAATTAAAACGATGGCTTCTGAATGCAATGGGTTGTCGAGATGCGGATTGCCGTGGGCCATCCGCCAAGCCAGATCGGCCGCGAGTGCGAGCACCGCGCGATAGCCGCCGCTCAACTGGCCAAGATCGAGCTTCTCGTCTTCCGACTCCGTTCTGAGGAGCACCACGAACCGATGCGGATTCACCTCGATATGCGGCTCGGATACATCGTTGAGCATGGACGAGATTGCATCCCGAACGGCAGACAGATCTTTGATACGATAGTCCTGATCACGCCGTTCCCTTTGTTCCCTCAACTCCCTGTTTTCCTTGAAGTAGAACCACTCGAAGAATTCCTGAAAGTTTGTTCCGGACGACAGCGCCCCTTTCAGTGCAGTATAGCGGCCAAGATCGGTTTCGAAGTCGGACGGCCTGGACGGCTTCTCCGGTAGATCGAGAACAACCCGGTCGGTGCCGTAGCAAGCGACAATCGGCAAATCCACTGGTAGCCCTTGATTGTGGGCACGGACGAGTTCACCAAGCACATCCTCCAAAGCCTCAACGTGCCGCCGCCTCACCGGCTCCGAGTCGCTCGAAAAGTCCAGACTCCCGGACCAGGAGACGGCATCCAACGTGGTGAGGGAAACGTAGAGATTCGGCGCCCCCACACGCACATCTGTGGTGAACGCGCGTCTCGCGAACCCACCCGGCAACAAGTTAGGAATAGCTCCCAGACCCACCGCAATCGCAGCCAGTACGCTGGTCTTGCCGTGCGCGTTGGCACCGTGCAGCACCGTTAGCTGTGGATCGAGCGACAGGGTGAGTTTCGCGATGGCGCGAAAATTCTCGATCTCCACGGTTTTCAGCTTCATGGTCACACCCCTCCAGCTCGGTGCGTCTTCGGCTCCGTCAGCAGGTACCGTAGCGCCGTCAGCACCCGGCGCGGGTATTTGCGGTACATGGCCATACCGAACCGGTAGGCGGCGTCCTCGCGCCCCACGGCCTCAACGCCTTGAGCCACGGCACGCATGTTATCACGGCTTCGCATGGGGGCAAGGGTGCATCCAGGCCGAAATATCCCGCGCTCCATGCAGGACGCGCCAGAGGTCGATCTCCGGTCCGCTCTCGACGTAGAAAATCAGGTACGGGGACCCTCCCATGGGCCAGCACAGCGACGCTTAGCAACATTGGCAAAAGTTGGCAAACCTCTGCGCTGCGTGCGCTCGCGGCTGTTACACGCCGGCGCTGCCCGTTGTCACGCCGCCTCCCGTTGCCGCCGGAACAGACCCGCGACCCCGCCGCCGATGACGAACGAAATCAGCCCCAGGGCGACGAATCCCCAGTGAAAGCCCAGGTCGGCGACCAGGAACCCGGTGAGGAGGGGGCCGAACATGCGGCCGATGGAGGTGCCGCCGCGGATGAGCCCGAGGGCGACGCCCTTGCTGGCGTCGTCGGACAGTTGAAGCGCCAGGGTGGTGGAGCCCACGTTGGACAGGCCGAAACCCGCGGTCATGAGACACAGGGGCAGCAGCAGCGCGAGGTAGCCGTGACCGAAGATCTGAAGGACAAAGGCAGGGACGGTCACGAAGACTCCCAGGAGAATCACGGTACGGGTGCCGACGCGGTCGCAGAGCCGGCCGCCGCCCAGTCTCCCCGCGGTGTCGGTCAGGCGGGAGATGCTGACCATGGTGCCGATGACGTCGAGGGTCAGGCCCCGGCGCACGGCCAGGAAAGGAAAGGCGATACGGGTGACCCCGATGAGGCAGAGGAACGACTGGAAGATAGCCAGGCAAGCGCCGAGGAAGCCGGGTTGGGCCAACAGCCCCTTGCCTACCCTCCACAGGGGCACGGAGCCGCGCTCCACCGGCTTCTCCGTCCGGTGCCCCTGGGCCATCAGGATGAAGATCAACCCGACGCTCTGGGGGACCGCCACCAGGAGAAAGAGCTTGTCGAGACCCCACCACTCCCCGACGAACCCGCCCAGGGTCGGACCCAGGGCGAAGCCCAGGCCCAGGGCCGCGGCCACCTGCCCCTGGGCCTTTCCCTGCTGGTTCGGCTCGGACTGCACGAACACGATGCGCCGGATGGCGAGACTGAACATGGCCTCGGTGAGACCGAGGATGGTGAAGGCCACGAGAAACACCGCCAGGCTTTCCTGAAACGCGAACCCCAGAAGGCTCGTGACCAGGGCGATGAGCACCGACGCGAGCAGCAGGAAGCTCGACCGGAAATAGGACGCCAGCGTGCCGGACACCACATCGGAACAGAGGGCGCCGATGCCGTTGACCACCAGGGGCACGCCCACCACCGAGACGGGGAATCCCTTGGCGTTCATGTAGAACGGCGCCAGCATGGAGGCGCCGATGGCGCCCGAGGCCATGCAGACCGCGGCCAGCGAATAGAGCAGGTTGGAGGAGAGTCCGATCCGCGCGCGCATCAATTCCCCACAAGAGCTTCAGAGGGCGGCCGCACTCCCCGAGGGGAGACGGCGCCGGAGGCTGCAAAGAGATTCCCCGGTGAGTCATCTCGGTGCGACACTACTCACCCGGCCTTCCCTTGATTCGTAATCGCGGAATGACGGCAAGCCCCAGCGCAACCAACGGCAAGGGCAACAACGTCAACATGGCGATCCGTTGCGCCGCCACGAACGCGCCCGCGCCCCCCGCCACCGTACCTTCCATGAGAGACACCGCCAGACCGATGCCCAGTGCCCCCGCCCCGGGCCCGCACGCCGAGAGCATCCCTCCCGCGACGCCATAGTGCTCCCGGGGAGCCAGCGAGAAGACCGCTCTCTGGTTGGCAGGCAGGGCCACGCCCACTCCGATACCCACCAGCGCAAGCGCCAACAATACCATCGCCGGACTCGAACCGTCTTGCAAGCCGGCGTAGACGAGGATCCCGGCCGCGCCGGACCCGTACCCGGCCGCCACCACGCTCCAGGGCGCCACCCGGTCGGCCAAGCGGCCGCTGATGGGGGAACAAACCGCGGCGGCCACCGGCAGCGTGGTGAGGATGAACCCGAGATCGAGGGGCGTCAGCTCCAGGACGTTGCGCATGTACAAGGGCGACAGCATGAAGATGGGGAAATACGCCGCGGAGAACAGCATCATGGCGAGAAACGAGACGACCAGGGGAACGTTCGTCATGAGCGGCCGCGGTATCAAGGGCCGCGCGGCCCGCGCTTCGCGCACGGCGAAACCCGCGATGCCGACGATGCCCAACAGGAACCACCAGACCACGGAGGGAGAACTCCAGCCGCTGTTGGCGCCGAGACTCAAACCCACCAGGATCGATGGATAGCCCAGGATCAGGGCTGCCGCGCCCGGGTAGTCGAAGGACTCGCCGCTCCGGCGCTCACTGCCTCCGAGCATGAGCCACACGGCCACGCTCACGGCCAAACCGATCACGGCATTGGCCAGAAACACCGCGCGCCAACCCGCCAGATGGATGAAGAAGCCGCCGAGGGCGGGACCGGTCGCCCGCCCGACACCCGCGGCCGACAACAGGATCCCCAGGCTCCATCCGGTCCGTTCCGGATGCGACACCGCGGCCGTGATGGCCGACGACAGCGGCATGGCCATGGCGAGGCCCACGGTCATGACGACCCGGCAAGTGACCAGTTGCGGGAACGTCTGTGACGCCGCGGCCAGCGCCGCCCCGGCGCCATAGAGCGTCACCCCCGCCTTGTAGAGCCGGTTGCGGCCCAGGATGTCGCCGGCCCGTCCCAGGCACAGGGCCAGGCTGGACGACAGCACGAGTCCCATGGTGGCAATCCACTGGACCGCCGAGAGGCTGCTGCCGAATTCGACCTGGATGCTGGGGATGGCGACGTTGATGCTGCCGTAGCTGTTGAAGAACAGGAAGGCGCCCGCGGACAGAACGCCCAGCACCCGAACTTCACCAACTTGCGCTTGCGGAATGAGGGGGATGCGCACGAGGGGTTCTCGGTGGGAGGGCGGCCTGGCCGCGCATCCGTCAGTCGTCCTGGGCAACCCCCTTGACCATGTAGTCGCCGGATTTCTCGTCCGCCTCGAGGTCCAGCAGCTTCAGGGACTGGGCTTCCTCCAGCAGCTTGCCGAAGGAGCGGAAGCCGTGGTAGCGCTCGTTGAAACCGGGCTTGCGCCGCTTCAGAGCCTGCTTGACCATGGAACCCCAGATCTTGTCCTTGTCGCCGCGCTCGTCGAAGAGGTGGGTGACGGTCTCGACCACCAGGTCCAGAGCCTCCTGCGCTTCCTTCTTGTCCTTCTCCAACGGCGCCTTTTCCTCCAACGGCGCCTTTTCCTCCGCCGGCGTGGCCGCGGTCTTGCGCGGCGTCCGCGCCGCAGCCTTCGCGCGCTTGGCCCCGCCCCGGCGCCTGGAGTCGCGCGCCAGGTCGTCGTAGTAGATGAACTCGTCGCAGTTGGCGATGAGCAGGTCGGAAGTGGAGTTCTTCACGCCGACGCCGATGACGACCTTGTTGTTCTCGCGGAGCTTGCTGACCAGCGCGGAGAAGTCGGAGTCGCCGCTGATGATCACGAAGGTGTCCACGTGGGACTTCGTGTAACAGAGGTCCAGCGCGTCCACGACCATGCGAATGTCCGCGGAGTTCTTGCCCGACTGGCGCACGTGGGGGATCTCGATCATCTCGAAGGAGGCCTCGTGCATGGCGGGCTTGTACTCGCGGTAGCGCTCCCAGTCGCAGTACGCCTTCTTCACCACGATCTTGCCCTTGACCAGCAACCGGTCCAGGACCTTCCGCATGTCGAAATCGGCATACCGGGCATCGCGCACGCCGATGGCGATGTTCTCGAAGTCGCAATAAAGCGCCAGGTTTTCGGTTGGCGCGATGTTCTCATTCTGTGTTTGTGTCATGTTCTCATTCTGTGGTTGTTGTGAAAATACGGTTTTCTCGCTTTCGGGGCCGCCGTACAGCGACCCTGAGCGTTTGTGGTTTTTCGGTCAGTGCCTACCCCTTCACGACGTTCACCGGAGAGCCGCCGAGATAGCCCCGTATGGCGGCAAGATAGCCGTCGAAGTAGGCACCGTAGTTGGCCTCCTCCACGTACCCGAGATGCGGCGTGATGACGGTGTTGTCACAGCGCCGAAGCGCGTGGTCGAGAGGCAGCGGTTCGGTATCGTAGACATCCAGGCCCGCGCCGGCGATGGTCCGGCGCTCCAGCGCCTCCACCAGGGCCCGCTCGTCGACGATGGGCCCCCGGGACGTGTTGATCAGCACCGCCGTGGGCTTCATCATCGCAAGCTCGGCCGCTCCCAGCAGGCCCCGGGTGCGGTCGCTCAGCACCAGGTGGATCGTCAGGATGTCGGACTGCGACAGCAGCTCCTCCTTGCCGACCCGGGACACCCCGATCTCCCGGCACCGTTCCTCGGTCAGGTTCCGGCTCCACGCAATGACGTTCATCTCGAACGCCAGCCCGACACGGGCCACCCGGGCGCCCAGCTTGCCCAGGCCCGCCACGCCCAGGGTCTTGCCCAGGAGACCTCCCCCCACGGTCTCCTGCCAGCCCCCGCCACGCGTGGCCCGGTCCTCCTGCGGGATGTGGCGGAGCAGCCCGATGATCAGTCCCCAGGCCAGCTCGGCCGTGGGCCCGCCGACGCTGGGGGTGCCGCAAACCGTCACTCCCCGTTCCCGGGCCGCGGTCATGTCGATGGACGCGTTCCTCATGCCGCTCGTCACCAGCAGCCTCAGGTTGGGCAGGCGCTCCAGAAGACCGCGCCGGAACGGGGTGCGCTCCCGCATGACGCAAACGACCTCGAACTCCTGCAACCGGCCGGCCAGGGCATCCTCGTCATCCAGATGATCGTGAAAAACCGTAACCTCAAGGTTCTCCGGGACCTCCCTCGCACCCAACAGGGAATCGGCCACGTGTTGATAGTCATCCAGGATGGCGGCTTTCGGCTTGCTCATGGGGCGCCTTTCGCGAATCCAGGGGACCGGACACCGGCTCGGGGACGCCTGGGTTAGGTTCCACGGGTGTTCAAGGGTCGAGGTCGTGGAGGACGGCGCGGCACGGAGCGCCGTCCGCGCCGGCGATGCATACGGGGAAACAGATCAGTTCATAGGCTCCGGGCCGGATGTCCGTGAGATCAACACCCTCCAGCAGCGCAAGGCCGTGATCGAGGAAGGCCCGGTGCACCGGCACCTGCTCGTCGGCGTGGGCTACCGAGAGATAGTCCAGTCCCACGAGCTTGTAACCCTTGGCCACGAGGCCCTCGGCCGCCTCCACCGAAAACGCCACGAAGTCGGGATCATACTCGGCCCGCCGGAGGAGCTCGGAGTTGCGCGTCTTGAACAGGATCCGTTCTCCCCGCGGGACCGCCGACAGGTGCTCCGCAGTGATGTAGCGGTGAGCATCCACCTCGTGCACCAGGGCCGGACCCATGAAGCGTTCGAGGGGCAGTTGGTCGATGCCCGCTCCCCCGGGGACGAAGTGGAACGGAGCGTCCATGTGAGTACCGCTATGGACGCTCATGTTGACGCTGGACGAGTTATTGTGGTCGCCTCGCTGCATCCGCCTCCGCTCCACCAATTCGAACGGCGCCGCGGTCACCCAGCGTGCGGTGGCGGGGCTCAGCTTGAGCGAAATGTCGTAGTACCGCATGTGGTCCCGGTTACCGGTCTTGGCAGATGGCGGATTGCGGCAGCTCGGCGCAAAACTCCGCCAGCCTTTCCCGGTCCAATCCCCGATCCTGACTCCCGCTGCTCCCTTGTCCCTGTGTCTCCGGCTGCACCGGTTGCGCCGGCCCCGCGGGCTGCTGCGCGGCGTCCCGCGGTCCGTCCAGACGCGCCGCGAGCTCGGCGTAGCGTTGCTGCGTGGCCTCCATGTTCTCCTGCAATGCCAGGCGCAACTCCTTCCAGCGCTCGTCGTCGCGCCGGTCTTGCCGGGTCAAGGCCTGCTGGCCCTTTTGGGTCGCTTCCAGGACCGTGGCCAAACGCTTCTCCAGGTTCGTCAGGGTCGCGCCCTGTTCTTCGACGGCGCCGGAGGGATTGGAGAGGCTGGCGCGCAACTCCTTCAACTGGGTCGCCAGGTTCTGCTGATTCTGCTGTACGAGCGTCTTCAACTCCCGCCAGCGCTCGTCCCGTTCCTCGGCGTTGACGGCGTTGCCGCTCAACTTCTGCTCCAGCCCCTTGCGCAACGCGGCCCAGCCCTTCTCCCGTTGGTCGCGGAGTTGCCGGGTCCACTTGCTCAGTTCCTGTTGGAGGATTTCCCGCTGCGCTGCCGTCAAGGTCGCGGTGATCTTTCCCGCCAGCGCACCCTCGTCCCTCGCGCCCGTATCGGACCCGTCGCTCCCGCTGAGCAACTCCACGGTTTCCCGTATTCTCGCGAGTTGCCCCTCGGAGTGGAGCAGAGAAAGCATCACGTCCGTGATCTTGGTCTCGTTGCTGACCGCGATCCGGTCGAGAGACGCCCGGAGACTCCGGGTTTCCCACGCCGTGTATCCCACTGCCACCGTGGCCGCCACCAGGGCCAGCGTTGCGAATACTTTACCGATCACTGGATTCAACGGTTTGCGCGTGCGCGCTCGAATCCGGCCCCAACGGGTCAGTTGGATGCCGTTTCGAGCCGATCAACGGTCTCCGGGCTGAGTTGAGGGCGAACGAACGCCTGGTAGATGGAATCGTTTTGCAACCACATGATGTCCACGCGGGTCCGCACAGCCGCCCGCATTTCCTCCTGGAGCCCGGCGTCCATGATGTGTTCCTTGATCACGTCCACGATGAAGTCTCCGTGTCCCTCATCATGATACTCGTGAGCGCGAAAGAAGGCCAGGGATTCCGAGGGTATCCAGGGATAGCCCGTCTCCAGGGCCTGCCGCTCTTCTCCCATGCGCTTGGGGCCCTCTCCTTCGAAGACGAGGCCGGTGCCGATGGCCACGGTCCAGTGACTCTGCTGGACCAGTTGCACGTACATCTCGAGCGCCGCCTTGATCCCCGGCAGGGGCTCGTAGCTCTGCATCTCTTCACGCGGGATGCCCAGTCCCTCGCCAAAGCGGGTCCACAGTTCGGCGTGGCTGGGATACTTTCCGCCGAACAGGTCCTCGCCTTCCTCCTCCACCATGTTCTCCAGCAACATCCGCCGCAATGCCTGGATGGGGCATTTCTGATACCGGATGCCGAAGAAACGGTGGATGTGGCGAAACTCGTGAAACTGATTCTTGGCCCACCCATGCAACTGCTCGCGGCTGAGCTCGCCGGCCAGCAGCAGCTTGCGCAACGGATGCACCGGATACCGGCCCCGCAGGACACGGCGGAGATCGTCGATCAGGGCTTCCGGCGCCAGAACCTCCATGGATGCCTCCCGTCCCGTACGCTTACTGGCCGGGGACGAAGAGCTCCTGCCGCCGCACCCGGCCGGGAAAGACGTCCTTGCACTCTCCGTCTTCCAGCACCACCTGGCCGTTGACCACCACCGCGGCGATGCCGGGCGGATGCCGGTGGATCTCGTCCTCGTCGAGCTTGGCCGGCATGCGCTTGCTGGCGAGATCATCGATGGTGTCCGGGTCGAACACCGTGACGTCGGCCGGAAGGCCGTTCTTGAGGCGTCCCCGGTTCATCCTGAGCTTGGCCGCGGGATGGCCGGTCATCTTGTGCACCGCCTCCTCGAGGTTGAAGAGCTTCTTGTCGCGGCGCCAGTAACCCAGCACGCGCGTCGGCGCGCCATGCCAGAAGAACCGGTCCAGGTGCGCGCCAGCGTCGGTGCCGATGAGTCCCTCGGTGGTCTTGATCATCTCGGCCAGAAGGTCCATGTGCCCGTTGGCGAAACCCTGATAGTAGAGCCTGGACGCCAGTCCGTCCTCCAGCCAGGTGTCGAAGAAGGCGTCCACCTCGGACTTGCCGGCGGCCCCGGCGATCTCCGGGACGTTCTGCCCTTCGCGGGACTTGAAGTCTTCGCGTTCCATCACGTCGAAGTACACGCCGCCCCACCCCAGCCATTCGGGATACGCCGGTTCGCCCGCGTTCTCGCGCCGCTGCTCGTCCAGCTTCCGCCGCACCTCGGGATCCCCGAGCTTGCGCGGCAGTTCGTCGCGGTCCTGCTTGATCTCCTCCCAGAGAGGCAGGCCGTCCAGGATGAAGCAATCGTCGATGTTGAACCGCCGGATGTGCGAATAGGGAATGACGACCCCGTAGATGTCCTTGCCCCGACCCCGGGCCTCCTTCATGAGCTGGATCGCCCGCTCCCCGTCCGCCCTCTCGCCGGGCCTCACCCGGAACTCGTTGCCGATCATCGGCACGTTGATTTTCTCCACCAACTCGGGGAACCCGCTCTCCGGCTTCAGCAGGTTGCCGAAGCCGTTGAACTGAAAGCAGCCGCCGAACTCGCCGGCGACGTTGGCCAGGGCCGCCATCTCCTCCTGGCTGGCCAGGGTGCTGGGAGTCCCGGCATGGATCGCCGGCCCGCCCCGGGGACTGGACGAGAAGCCGATGCCGCCGGCCTCCATGCCCTCCCGGACCATCTGCTTCATGGTCTCCAGTTCCTCGGGAGTGGACTCACGCTGGTAAGCCGCCTCGCCCATGACCGTCAGCCGCACCGGGGAGTGAGGCACCAGGGCGGCCACGTTCACGCCCACCCGACCCTCGAGATAGTCCAGGTATTCGGGGAAGGTCGTCCACTTCCAGTCCTTGTCCTCGACGTAGTCGTCGAGCACCCGGCGCAGATAGGTAATCAGCACGTCGCGCGGCTCGCCCTTGGGCGGCACCGGCGCGATGGAGGCGCCGCAGTCGCCGATGACGATGGAGGTTACGCCGTAGTTGACTACGGGATTGCCGTGGGGATACTGGACGATGAAAAGGTCCATGTGGGTGTGGGAGTCGATGAAGCCCGGCGCCACCACCTTCCCGCGGGCGTCGATCTCGGTCCGGCCCGGACCCACGTTCTTGTCGATGGCGGCAATGGTTCCCCCGTCGATCGCCACGTCCGCCTCGAAACCGGGGCTGCCGGTGCCGTCGACGACGAGCCCGTTCTTCACAACCAGATCATGCGCCATGCTTCTTCCCCCTTCTTGGGTGTCCGGAGTTCATCAGTGCTTCTCAATGCCCTTAGTTAGACCGAAAGTCTCCATTGCGTCAAGGATAATGCCGGTGGCGGACCGCCGCCCCACGGCGCCATGGTGGACGGTATTCCCTCTTTGGACCCGTGTCCTGTCCCGCAAATAACTGTGCTAAGATGCGCAGGACTCTTTGCCGCGGGCAAGGCGCGACGACGAGCGGTGGCCAAACACCACGCGAGGAGGAGCAACGCAGCCGACGGCAAAAAGGACCAGCAGATTGGCGCAGTTATTTGCGGGACAGGACACGGGACTTTCGACGTGACCCATTTGTCGGCAGACGTCCTCGTGGTGGGAGCCGGCGGCGCCGGGATGTACGCCGCCATTGCCGCGGCCGGGAAGGATGCGTCCGTGCTGTTGCTGGACAAGTCCCTGGTGGGCCGCGGCGGCGCCACCATCATGGCGCAGATGACCGTTGCCGCGGCCATCGGTCACGAAGAGCCGGACCACTGGACCGACCACCTCCAGGACACGCTGGCCGCGGGCCGGGAGCTGTGCGACGAGAGGCTGGCGCGGCTTCTGTGCGAGAACGGCCCCACGCGGATATTCGAGATGGACGCCTGGGGCGCCCACTGGGCGCGCGGCGCCGACGATCGGATCCGCCAGGTCAAGGCCCCCGGACACGGGCGCGCCCGTTGCTGTTACGTGGACTTCCTGAACACCGGCCCGGGGGTGGCGGGCACCCTGCGACGGCAGGTCGGCACCCTGTCCTCGGTGCGGCGCCTGAGCAACGTCGCGGTCACGGAGGTCGTCGTGTACGACGGCCGTGCCGTGGGAGCCGTGGGCATGGACGTGGTGTCCGGTGACGTGGTCACCCTGGCTGCCAGGGCCGTGGTCCTGGCGGCGGGCGGCCTGACCAAGATCTATCGCCGCAACAGCGCGTCCACCAACATGGGCGGGGAAGCCTATGCCCTGGCGCTGTGGGCCGGGGCCGAGCTCATCGACATGGAATTCGTCCAGTTCTTCCCTATCGCCCACCTGGCCCCGCGCCTGGTGGGCATGGACCCCATCATGTGGGATCCGTTCCGCTACAAGCTGGGGGGGCGTCTGCTGAACGGGAACTTCGACGAGTTCATGCACCAGTACGGCGGCCAGGACAGCGGCGCCTACACCACCGTGCGCGACCAGGCCTCCTACGCCATCCTCAAGGAGGTGGAGGCGGGCCGCGGGTCCCCTCACGGCGGCGTCTACCTGGACTTCCGGCACGTACCCGACGAGACCCTCCGGGCCGCCTTCGGACCGGTCATCGACCGTCTGGCGGACAACGGCATCGACCTCACCCAAACACCCGTGGAGGTGGCCCCCACCGCGCACTATCACATGGGCGGCATCCGCGTGGACGGCCGCATGGAAACCCGCGTCCCCGGCCTTTACGCCGCGGGCGAAGCCGTCGGCGGCGCCAACGGCGCCAACCGCCTGTCCGGCAACGCCATCACCGAAGCGTTCGTGTTCGGGGAACGCGCCGGCCGGGAAGCCGCGGGCGCGGCGGCCGACACCACCGGCGGATGGAACGCCGGGGCGGCTGCCGGCGCCGCGGAGCGCCTTCGAAACGCCCTGGACGCCGACGACGGGAACGGCGTACCGGCCAACGTGCTGCAACGGAGGCTCCAGGACGTCATGTGGGAGCACGCCGGACCCTTCCGTACCGCGGAAGGTCTCGGCAAGGGGCTCGACGGCATCCGTGAGATCCGGGAGGCGCCGGTTGCCGTCCGCCCGGCCGAGGGCTTCAACCTCGACCTCCAGGACCGGCTGGAGCTTCGCGCCATGCTGACCACCGCGGAGGCGGTGGTGCGGGCCGCGGCCGGGCGCACCGAGAGCCGCGGCGCGCACCAGCGTCTGGACTTCCCGGATGGCGACGCACGACTCGTCAGAAACCAGACGCTGGCCATGAACGGGGATCGGATGGAGGCCCGCTGGCCCAACGGAGACGCGCGGTCGTAGAGGGAGGTCCGCTGTCCTGAACGAGGATACGAACATGGGCGATGCGACATCCCGGGCCGGCGTAACGACGACCGAGCTTCACGTGCGGCGCGGCCGCGCCGGGGATGCCGGCCGCTACGATCGGTATCGGGTGCCCTATGTGGAGGGCATGTCCGTGCTCGACGCGCTGGTATGGATCCGCGCCCACGTGGACTCCAGCCTCGCCTTCCGCTACGGCTGCGTGAACGCCAATGCCTGCAAGACCTGCATGGCCCTGGTCGACGGCCAGGTAGCCTACCTGTGCACCGCCCGCCTGACCCCCGCCGGGGGCAAGGTCGAGCCGTTGCCCAAACGGCCGCTGATCCGCGACCTGGTGACCGACACGGTGCCCGACGACGAGAAGCTGACGTCGCCGGCGCAGCGGGACTGAACGCATGGACGAGACAACCTTCGACCTGGCCGTCATCGGCAGCGGCCCCGCGGGCCAAAAGGGCGCCATCGCCGCGGCCAAGATGGGGAAGCGGGTCGCCGTCATCGACAAGAACGACATGATCGGCGGGGTGTGCCTGCACGCCGGCACCATCCCCAGCAAGACCCTGCGTCTGGCCGTCCTCTACCTCACGGGTTTTCAGCAGAAGTCGTTCTACGGGCAGGCCTACGCCCCGATGTCGCACGTCACGGTGGACGACCTGATGTTTCGCGTTCGCACCGTCATCGAAAGGGAGCATGCCCAGGTGACGGACCAGCTCCAGCGCAACGGAGTGACCCTGGTGAACGGCTGGGCGCGGTTCGTGGACGCGCATACGCTCCAGACCGATGACGGCCTGCAGATACGGGGCGAGCACATCCTCATCGCCTGCGGCACGCGCTCCGCGCGGAGCCCGGAGATTCCATACGATGGCTACCGCATCATGCTGGCCGAAGACCTGGGGCGCGGAGACCGTAAAGAGATTCCCCGGAGCATGATCGTGGTGGGCGCGGGGGTCATCGGCCTCGAATACGCCTCGATGCTCTCCGCACTGGGCGTGCGCGTGACCATCATCGAACGGCGCCCCACCATGCTGGACTTCGTGGACCGTGAGATCATCGAGGCGCTCTCCTACCACATGCGCCGCCGCGACGCCATTTTCCGGCTGGGGGAAACGGTCACCGGGGTGAGCGTGCAGGAAAACGGTCTGGTGCGGGCCGACCTGGAGAGCGGCAAGAGGGTCACCGGCGACGCCCTGCTCTACACGGTGGGACGGCAGTCCAACGCCGACCAGCTCGCCATCGAGAACATCGGGATCGAAACCGACGCGCGGGGCCGCATCGCGGTCAACGAGAACTTCCAGACCGCGCAGCCTCATATCTACGCCGTGGGCGACTGCATCGGCTTCCCGGCACTGGCATCCACCTCCATGGAGCAGGGCCGTCTCGCAAGCACGCACATGTTCGACGGTCCAGCGCTCCGGCCGGCGCCCTTCTTCCCCTACGGCATCTACACCATCCCCGAGATTTCCATGGTGGGCAGGACGGAGCAGGCACTGACCGCGGAGCGTGTGCCCTACGAAGTGGGCAAGGCCCATTACGAAGACGTCTCCAAGGCCCAGATGGTGGGTGACCGCGCCGGCATGTTGAAGCTGATATTCGACCCCGACAGCCTGAAGCTGCTCAGCGTCCACGCCGTCGGCGAGGAAGCCACCGAGATCATCCACATCGGCCACGCCGTCATCGCCCTCGGCGGCACCATCGAGTACTTCCGCGACAACGTCTTCAACTACCCTACCTTCGCCGAAGCCTACAAAGTCGCCGCCTACGACGGCTTCAACAAGATCGCGGAGATGCGGTAGGCAACTTGACAAGCAGCCCAGGGAGCGAGCCCGACGTGAGCAATTATCGAGCAGGGAAGGGAGACGCGACGTGACCGGATACGAACTCGCAACCCTCGCCATCAGCGCCGTCCAGGCCATCGCCAGCCTGGGGGCCGTCACCGTCATCCTGGTAGGCATTCGGCAGATGCGACACGCCGGAGACCTCCGCGAGAAGCGCGAGGATGCCCGACACGCCGAAGCCATGCGGTCGCTCGAAGCCATCATCAAGGGCATGGAACAGCAGACTGCCGCGTTACAGACCGTCATCGAACGCACAGCAGGAGGCCGGGCCTAGCAGCCGGTCCCGGAAAGGAAGGGCGACGCGACGTGACCGGATACGAACTCGCAACCCTCGCCATCAGCGCCGTCCAGGCCGTCGCCAGCCTGGGGGCCGTCACCGTCATCCTGGTAGGCATTCGGCAGATGCGCCACACCGGAGACCTCCGCGAGAAACGCGAGGATGCCCGCCACGCCGAAAGCATGGAAGCGCTTCGGGCGCTCATCCGTGGGATGGAACACCAAGGGGCCGCGCTCGAACGGCAGGGGGCGGCACTCGAACGCCAAGGGGCCGCATTCGAAGCCGCACTGAAGGGAGACCGGGTCTAGTGTCCTGTCCCGAAAATTGAGGTGGTCCCGGTTCATAGGACAGGGGGGCGGTCGAAATAAGGTATATTAACACAACCAAGGAAGGGAGACAGAAACATGCCACTGGAATCCGCCGTTGCCGTCGCCACCATTGCCGGGCCGTTCGTGGCCTTGGCGGTCGGCGCCGCTCAGGTCTGGATCGTGCATCGGGGCATTGCTGCCATGACACTGGCGGGGGACCGCCGCGAGAAGCGCGAGGATGCCCGACACGCCGAAAGCATGGAAGCGCTCCGGGCGCTCATCCGTGGGATGGAACACCAGGGGGCCGCGCTCGAACGGCAGGGGGTCGCGCTCGAACGCCAGGGAGCGGCACTCGAACGCCAAGGGGCCGCACTCGAAGCCGCACTGAAAAGGGGGGCCGGGTCTAGTGTCCTGTCCCGGAAATAACCGTGCCAATCTGCGGGTCCTTTTTGCCTCCGGCGCCGACCGCGGCGAGTCATGCGTACTGCGGTATCACTTCCGTGCCCAGCCTCTTGATTTGCTCGTGAACGGCCTCGGGCGGACAGGCGGGGCGAGCGACGAACTTGGAGGCGCCCGCATCGATGTAGCGTTGGATCGTGGCGGTAATGTCCTGGGCGGCGCCGAGGGCGGAGGTTTCGACGAAGTCCACGTCGGTACGGTTACGGAGGGCGTAAGGGCGGGCGAGCCGGGCGGCTTCCGCGGTGTCCCGGGCGAAGCAGAAGTTGAACAGCACGCCGAAATGGTCATCGTCGATGCGGCGGCCGTAGTCCGCGGCGTATTTTCTGATGCGCGCGATGGCGGCCCCCACCTCCCTGGGGGTCATCTGGGAGCCCAGCCAGCCGTCGGCCAGGCGGGCGGTGCGCCGGAAGGCGGGGCCGCTGCGGCCTCCGACCCAGATGGGAGGGGCGGCCTGGGCCGGCTTGGGTTGGATGGAGACGTCGTGGAGCCGGTAATACTTCCCTTGGGCGCTGACCCCGTTTTCCGACCATAGCGCACGCAACAGATGGACCGCTTCCTCGGTGCGGCCGGCCCGCTCGGAACGGTGGATGCCGCAGGCCTGGAGCTCGGTGTCGTCGTCGCGGCCGAGACCTACGGCGAGAAGGAGGCGCCCGCCTGACAGGAAATCCAGGGTGGCAAGCTCCTTGGCCAGCACCGTGGGGTGCCTGAGCGGGAGGGCCAGCACGCTGGTGCCGAACTTCATCCTGCGAGTGCGCGCGGCCGCCCACGAGAGGGCCACCACGGGCTCCAGGCTCAGCGCGTCGGATACGACCCGGTCACTCAGCCACAGCGAGTCGATGGCCAGGGATTCCGCCAGATCCACGGCGCTCCAGAATGCCTCGGGACCGGCATCGCCGAAGGGCCAACCGCTGAAGCCGATTCCGATGCCGATTCCCATGACGTCCGTTCCCTGTTCCCGCAGATTCGTTCAGGAGCCGCTCATCGAGCCCGTCCCCGCATCCCCTTGCACACCGTGATCGGACAGGTAGTCCTCAAGCGACGTTCCCCAAGGATCCCCGGTACTCCACATGGCTTGACTCCCATCCTCTTGAGCAGGTTCATGATAGCACGCACCTGTCCATAATTTGACAGTCGAGGACAACACAAGTATATTGAACGGAACGGAGCAGGCTGGGCCTCACGGTCGGGACCCGTCTGCTGCCGTCTCATGGACATGGACAAGAAGAGCCTGAGCGAGCGCGACGTCTGCACCAAGTTCATCACCCCGGCCCTGCTCAAGGCCGGGTGGGACGGGATGTCGCAGATCCGCGAGGAGGTCGGCTTCACCAAGGGCCGCATCATCGTGCGCGGCAGGCTGGTCAGCCGGGGCAAGGCCAAGCGGGCCGACTACGTGCTGTACTACAAGCCCAACGTCCCCATCGCACTGATCGAGGCCAAGGACAACGCCCACGCCGTGGGCGACGGCATGCAACAGGCCCTGGACTACGCCGAGACGCTGGAAATCCCCTTCGTCTTCTCCTCCAACGGCGACGGCTTCGTGTTCCACGACCAGACCGGTCAGGGCGATGAAAAGGAAACCACGCTCGGGCTTGACGCCTTCCCCTCGCCGAACCACCTGTGGGCGCGCTACCGCGCCTGGAAGGGTCTGACTCCCGAAACCGAGGCCGTGGTCCTCCAGGACTATTTCGACGACGGCGGCGACAAGGCGCCGCGCTATTATCAGGTCAACGCCATCAACGCCGCCATCGAGGCCATCGCCAAGGGCCGCGACCGCATCCTGCTGGTCATGGCCACGGGAACCGGCAAGACCTACACCGCCTTTCAGATCATCTGGCGGCTGTGGAAGGCGGGCCGCAAGAAGCGCATCCTGTTCCTGGCCGACCGCAACGTGCTGGTGGATCAGGCCATGGTCAACGACTTCCGGCCCTTCGGCCCGGCCATGGCCAAGCTCTCGACCGCCGCCAGGACCATCCAGCGCGGGGACGGCCCCCGGCCGGAAGCCGCGGGCCGCAGGCAGCGCCGCATCGACACGGCCTACGAGGTCTATCTTGGCCTCTATCAGGCCATCACCGGACCGGAGGAAGGCCAGAAGGTCTTCCGCGAATTCTCGCCCGGCTTCTTCGACCTGATCGTGGTGGACGAGTGCCACCGCGGCAGCGCCGCGGAAGATTCGGCTTGGCGCGAGATCCTGGAGTACTTCGCCGCCGCCACGCAGATCGGCCTGACCGCCACCCCCAGGGAAACTCGATACGCTTCCAACATCCATTACTTCGGCGAGCCGGTCTATTCCTACTCCCTGAAACAGGGTATCCGCGACGGCTTCCTGGCGCCCTACAAGGTCATCAAGGTCCACATCGACCGGGACGTAGAGGGCTATCGCCCCGAACAGGGGCAACTGGACCGGGACAGCAAGGAGGTCGAAGACCGCCTCTACAACACCCGGGACTTCGACCGGACCCTGGTGCTGGACGACCGCACCAAGGTGGTGGCCCGCAAGGTCACCGAGTTCCTGAAGGAAAGCGGCGACCGCTTCCAGAAGACCATCGTCTTTTGCGTGGACCAGGAACACGCCGGCCGCATGAGGCAGGCGCTCATCAACGAGAACGCCGACCTGACGGAGACGAACCACCGCTACGTCATGCGCATCACCGGCGAAGACGCCGAGGGGCAGGCACAGTTGGGCAACTTCATCGACCCGGAATCCCGATACCCGGTGCTGGTCGTCACCTCGCGCCTGCTGTCCACCGGGGTCGATGTCCAGACCTGCCGGTTGATCGTGCTGGACCGGCCGGTGGGCTCCATGACCGAGTTCAAGCAGATCGTCGGGCGCGGCACCCGGGTGCACGAGGACACCCGCAAGCTCTACTTCACCCTGATGGACTTCCGGGGCGCTACCAACCATTTCGCCGACCCGGACTTCGACGGCGAGCCGGTGCTGATCTACGAGCCGGGCGACGACGACACCATCACCCCGCCCGACGACGTGCCGCCCCTGGACGACGAAGAGGAGCCGATACCGCCGGAACCGGGCGACGACGAGACCATCATCTGCACACCCCCGCCCATAGCCGAGCCGCCCTCCACCGACGGCCGGCGCAAGGTGTACGTGGACGGGGTGGGCGCAAGCATCATCGCAGAGCGGGTGGAGTTCCTGGACGAACACGGCAAGCTCGTCACCGAGTCCCTGCGGGACTTCACCAGGAAGGCATTGAAGAAGCGGTTCGCCAGCCTCGACGCCTTCCTCCGGCGGTGGAAGGCCGCGGAGCGCAAGCAGGCCATCGTCGAGGAACTGGAGGCCGAGGGCTTGAGGCTCGACGCCATCGCCTGGGAAGTCGGCAAGGACCTCGACCCCTTCGACCTCATCTGCCACGTAGCCTTCGACACCAAGCCGCTGACCCGCCGCGAGCGGGCGGACAACGTCAAGAAACGCGACGTGTTCGCCAGGTACGGCGACCGGGCCCGGGCCGTGCTCGACGCGCTGCTCGCCAAGTACGCGGACGAAGGCGTGCTCAACCTCGACGACGCCTCGGTGCTGCGCATCCCGCCGTTCACCGAGCTCGGCACCCCGGTGCAGTTGATCCAGCCGTTCGGCGGCAGGGACGGGTTCGTCGAAGCCGTCCACCGCCTGCAAGCCGCCCTCTACCAGGAGACCGCCTGATCCATGTCCGTCCGCACCTTGGTCAAATCTATCCAGAACGTCATGCGCCAGGATACGGGCGTGGACGGCGACGCCCAGCGCATCAGCCAGTTGTGCTGGCTGTTCTTCCTCAAGATCATCGACGACCAGGACCGGGAACTGGAGTTGATGAAGCCGGACTACGCCTCGCCGATCCCGGAGCCGTTCCGGTGGCGTTCCTGGGCCGCGGACCCCGAGGGCGTCACCGGCGAGGAACTGCTGGCCTTCATCAACCACGCCCTGTTCCCGGCTCTGAAGAACCTGCCACCGACCGGCCGTCCCCGGGACCGCGGGCGCATGGTGCGGGACGTGTTCGAGGACGCCTACAACTACATGAAGTCCGGCCAGTTGATGCGCCAGGTGGTGAACCGGATCAACGACATCGACTTCAACGACCTGACCGAGCGCCAGCACTTCGGCGACATCTACGAACAGATCCTGAACGACCTGCAATCCGCGGGCAACGCCGGCGAGTATTACACGCCGCGGGCGGTCACCGCCTTCATGGCCGACCGCATCGACCCCAGGCCGGGCGAGACCCTGTTCGACCCGGCCTGCGGCACCGGCGGGTTCCTGACCTGCGCGTTGCGCCACATGCGCGAGCGCTACGTCAAGCGGCCCGAGGACGAGCAGACCGTGCAGGCCGGCCTGCGCGCGGTGGAGAAAAAGCAGCTCCCGCACATGCTGTGCGTCACCAACATGCTGCTGCACGGCATCGAGGACCCGAGCTTCGTGCGCCACGACAACACCCTGGCGCGGCCCTACATAAGCTGGGAGCGGAAGGACCGAGTGGACGTCGTGCTCACCAACCCGCCCTTCGGCGGCAAGGAAGAGGACGGCATCGAGAGCAACTTCCCGCCCCACTTCCGCACCAAGGAAACCGCGGACCTGTTCCTGGCCCTGATCGTGCGGCTGTTGAAGCCCGGCGGACGCGCCGCGGTGGTGCTGCCCGACGGCTCGCTATTCGGCGAGGGCGTCAAGACCCGGCTCAAGGAACACCTGCTGGAGGAGTGCAACCTCCATACCATCGTCCGTCTGCCCAAATCCGTGTTCAAACCCCACGTCGGCACCAACCTGCTGTTCTTCGAGAAGGGCGAGCCGACCCGGGACATCTGGTTCTACGAACACCAGGTGCCCAAGGGCCAGAAAGCCTACTCCATGACCAAGCCCATCCGTCTGGAGCACCTGCAACCCTGCATCGACTGGTGGGGTGGCGCCGACCGCAAGGGCCGCAAGCAGACCGAACGCGCCTGGAAGGTGAGCGCGGACGATGTCAAGGCGCGCGGCTACAACCTCGACGTGAAGAACCCCCACACCTCCGAGGACGACCACGGCGACCCGGAAGAACTGCTAGCCAAGCTCGCCGCCACGGAGGCCGAAACCGCGGCCGTGCGGGAGCAGTTGAAGGCAGTCCTGGACAAGGCGTTGAGACAATGAAAACCAACCGTCATTCTCGAAAAAGCGGGAATCCTGACTCCATCGACCCGCGTGTTGACCCTGCGAACGCCGACCAATTGCTAACGCACTTCGACCGCTTGATACAGACCCCGGAGTCGGTTCAGCGCCTGCGCCGGTTCATCCTCGACTTGGCCGTGCGGGGCAAGCTGGTGGAACAGGACCCGGAGGATGAGCCAGCGACGGAGTTGCTGGAGCGGATTGCGAAGGAGAAGGCACGGCTGGTGAAGGCGGGGGAGGACGAATTCGTCGAAGCCGTCCACCGCCTGCAAGCCGCCCTCTACCAGGAGACCGCCTGATCCATGTCCGTCCGCACCTTGGTCAAATCTATCCAGAACGTCATGCGCCAGGATACGGGCGTGGACGGCGACGCCCAGCGCATCAGCCAGTTGTGCTGGCTGTTCTTCCTCAAGATCATCGACGACCAGGACCGGGAACTGGAGTTGATGAAGCCGGACTACGCCTCGCCGATCCCGGAGCCGTTCCGGTGGCGTTCCTGGGCCGCGGACCCCGAGGGCGTCACCGGCGAGGAACTGCTGGCCTTCATCAACCACGCCCTGTTCCCGGCTCTGAAGAACCTGCCACCGACCGGCCGTCCCCGGGACCGCGGGCGCATGGTGCGGGACGTGTTCGAGGACGCCTACAACTACATGAAGTCCGGCCAGTTGATGCGCCAGGTGGTGAACCGGATCAACGACATCGACTTCAACGACCTGACCGAGCGCCAGCACTTCGGCGACATCTACGAACAGATCCTGAACGACCTGCAATCCGCGGGCAACGCCGGCGAGTATTACACGCCGCGGGCGGTCACCGCCTTCATGGCCGACCGCATCGACCCCAGGCCGGGCGAGACCCTGTTCGACCCGGCCTGCGGCACCGGCGGGTTCCTGACCTGCGCGTTGCGCCACATGCGCGAGCGCTACGTCAAGCGGCCCGAGGACGAGCAGACCGTGCAGGCCGGCCTGCGCGCGGTGGAGAAAAAGCAGCTCCCGCACATGCTGTGCGTCACCAACATGCTGCTGCACGGCATCGAGGACCCGAGCTTCGTGCGCCACGACAACACCCTGGCGCGGCCCTACATAAGCTGGGAGCGGAAGGACCGAGTGGACGTCGTGCTCACCAACCCGCCCTTCGGCGGCAAGGAAGAGGACGGCATCGAGAGCAACTTCCCGCTCCACTTCCGCACCAAGGAAACCGCGGACCTGTTCCTGGCCCTGATCGTGCGGCTGTTGAAGCCCGGCGGACGCGCCGCGGTGGTGCTGCCCGACGGCTCGCTGTTCGGCGAGGGCGTCAAGACCCGGCTCAAGGAACACCTGCTGGAGGAGTGCAACCTCCATACCATCGTCCGTCTGCCCAACTCCGTGTTCAAACCCTACGCCGCCATCGGCACCAACCTCCTGTTCTTCGAGAAGGGCGAGCCGACCCGGGACATCTGGTTCTACGAACACCAGGTGCCCAAGGGCCAGAAAGCCTACTCCATGACCAGGCCCATCCGGCTGGAACACCTGCAACCCTGCATCGACTGGTGGGGTGGCGCCGACCGCAAGGGCCGCAAGCAGACCGAACGCGCCTGGAAGGTGAGCGCGGACGATGTCAAGGCGCGCGGCTACAACCTCGACGTGAAGAACCCCCACACCTCCGAGGACGACCACGGCGACCCGGAAGAACTGCTAGCCAAGCTCGCCGCCACGGAGGCCGAAACCGCGGCCGTGCGGGAGCAGTTGAAGGCAGTCCTGGACAAGGCGTTGAGACAATGAAAACCAACCGTCATTCTCGAAAAAGCGGGAATCCTGACTCCATCGACCCGCGTGTTGACCCTGCGAACGCCGACCAATTGCTAACGCACTTCGACCGCTTGATACAGACCCCGGAGTCGGTTCAGCGCCTGCGCCGGTTCATCCTCGACTTGGCCGTGCGGGGCAAGCTGGTGGAACAGGACCCGGAGGATGAGCCAGCGACGGAGTTGCTGGAGCGGATTGCGAAGGAGAAGGCACGGCTGGTGAAGGCGGGGGAGATCAGAAGGCAAAAAGCAATACCAACGCTGCTGGAAGGGGATTTACCATTTTCACTGCCCGCAAACTGGAAGTGGAGTCAGATTGCCGAGATCGGGTTGTTGAACCCGAGAAACAATGCAGGAGATGACGTTCGAGCGTCATTCATTCCGATGCCGATGATTCCGGCCGACTATGGTGCGACGTGCAGCCATGAAGTCCGACAATGGGGAGACATCAAAAAGGACTATACGCACTTTGCCGAAGACGACGTCGGCTTGGCAAAAATCACCCCGTGTTTTCAGAACGGAAAATCAACCGTCTTCCGAAACCTGACCGGCGGCTTGGGAAGCGGCACGACCGAGTTGCACATCGTCCGTCCGTTGTTCGTCGATTCGAACTTCATCGTGCTTTTCCTCAAATGTCCGCACTTCATCGAAACCGGCGTCCCGAAAATGACCGGCACCGCGGGCCAAAAAAGGGTGCCTAGGGAATACTTCGCCCATTCGCCGTTTCCCCTCCCTCCCCTTGCCGAGCAACACCGACTTGTCGCCAAGGTAGATGAACTGATGGGGTTGTGTGACCGGCTAGAAGCGAGCCTTACAACCGGTGATCGGGGCCGAGTCCGGTTGTTCGGTGCTCTACTAGAAAAGGCCATGTCTAACTGAACCATGGCGGATAATTTCAGTATTCTTGACAGATAATGCGGCATTACTTAAGGGAATTGTATATCAGATTACACAAACCCCTAATCTCACGCGCCTATATATCACGACCATCCATGTCAACGATGTTAATCGCTGAAGGCCGAGGCCGGGACTTAGGCACCCATGAAAACGGAACTCCAACAACGGACTCCAAATACCACTCCATGTCGAAAGTACTGACTGGACTTTGGATCAGGGTCGAAGAAAACTAATTGACCTGGAATTACCTCTCCGCCCCTCTCCAACTCAAATCTCTTGTGGTAAGACATCCTGCCGAAACGAACCAAAGACGACATTTCTTCATCACTCAAGCACCGAGCAACTACCTCCCCGTTTTCATCCAACAATGAGTTCTTGAAGAAGAAGTCCCCTCCCCCAACAATCACTTTCGTTAAACTCCCCAGTTAGCCACCGACATCGAAAATCCCTCCACGACTTGATTGACCTCTTAAACTCGAATCGACTAAGGGTACGATTGAATGTGCTGATCTCTTTGAGACCTATTTCGTTAACTCCCCGTGGCATGACTGGCATTCGAGACAGGGGGATGGTAGATGCCTGTAGTATGGAGTACCTTGTTGCGCTGTTTCTTGAAGAAATGTTGGCCTATTGCGTCGTCGCTGTGGGATCGGCTGTGATTGGAGCTTTAGTGCGTAATCTCAGCCTCAAAAAGAAGCTAGCAGAACAAGGAGAGTTGCTAGCTCAACAAGGGGACGACCTTATCAAACAGGGGGAGTTGCTTGCTCAACAAGGAGATGAAATAGCTCGCCTAAGGTGTAAACGAGAAGGCCAAGTGAACGATTCTGACCCTCGGGTCGCGTTAGCAGGGATGCCTGCCGGTACTAGTATGGAGCCTACAGTAGTGGCACGGTTGATCCTCAAGGCACCCGATCCAGTAACGGCTTGGGAGTATTTCTCAGCCTACGATACACCGCAAACAAAAAATGCCATGCTCCCCTATATGGCCATTCAGGATATTTACAGAGAAGCAAACGACAAGGATACAGCAGAAAGGTTGAACATAAAGGAATCGATACGGTTTGCTTGGTTCAAGGACCAGATCAAGCAAGAGGGGAGTTAACAAAATAACTCCCAATCTAAAACCCCTGGCATCCAAATAATCATTGCGATCAGATTTTGAAAGTTTAACCCCGTCACGCAGCGCGCCCACGTTCGACCGTGGGCGCTCACGGACGCCTCTGGACGGCTGGCACGGCAAGCGGCGGAAGGCATTGCATCTGCCGCGCGGACGCCGGGAACTGGGCACTTAGGCTCGGCTCTCGATCCGTTCGATCATGGTTTCCATGCCCCGGACGAGGACTCGGAGCGCTTCGCCCTGCTGCTCCAAGTGGGCCATGACTTCGGTGTGGCGGCGTTCGGCCTAGCGCTCCTGACGTTCCCCGGCCTGCTCCCGGCTGTCCGACGCCAAGCGTATCTGACGGATTCCCCACATCACCATGAGGATCTGCCCGATCCCGATCAGGAGTCGGGTGGACAGGGATCCAATCTCGAACTCCGTCATGGCGCCTTCTTTCTCAACCTCCAATAAGCCTGATTCAGCCCGAGCTACAGGAACAGTATGGACAAGCCGTCTTGATTTGACAACATTGCGGAGCGCAATCATCCGCAAGAGCCGGATACTCGGAGTGCCCTGAGCGCCCCTCAACGGCGATGAACCATCCATCAGCCTCCAGCCTTGCTCTCTTTCCTGTCCTCCATCCATCGGCGGGTTCCGATGGCTCGGCTTGACCGACGGCGACGATGATATTATTGAAGTGAGCCTTCGACCTGTAGACCGAACTATCGACACGTGCCTCAACCGGAAGGACGAACTGCCTATGGAACCCATCGCATGGCTGACCCTGCTCATCTTCTCACTGGCGATTATCGCGGTCCTGACCAACGTCATCGAGCCGGCGGTGGCGGGCATGCTTGGGGTGGCGGTCATGGTGTGGGCGGGGATCATGACCGAGGTGGACGCCTTTCTGTTCGTGGACTGGAACGTGATGGCCATACTCGTGAGCGTGTGGATCATCGCCGGCTACTTCGGCAAATCGGGGGTTCCCGAGCTTCTGTCGGCCAAAGCGCTGCAATGGTCCGGGGGCCACTACGGGCTGCTGGTGTTCATCCTGTCCATGCTGGCCGGGATGCTGTCCATCGTGGTGGACAACGTGGTGGTGATCCTGATGCTGGCGCCGGTGGCCATCCCGGTGGTGCGGCAGCTCGGCTTCCCCTTGACTCCGGTGGTGCTCATGATCGGGTTCAGCGCCAACTTCATGGGGACGGCGCTGCTGCTGGGAGACCTGCCGCCGCAGATGCTCCACAGCGTGTCGGGCGCGGAGTTCCTGGACTTCATCTGGCAGCACGGCCGGCCCTCTTCGTTCCCCATCCTCATGGTGACCTTTGTCCTGACCCTGGGCATCATGCACCTGTACGGGTTCCGGACGGCGCCCGCGGGAGCGGGAAGCGGCCCCGCGTCCAGGGAGACGGCCGCGCGCGCGGCCGGCGTGACGCTGCCGGACCCGCTGTTCGCGTGGCTGGTGCTGGGAGGGTTCGGCGCCACCATCGTGGCCATGGCCTTTCGGGAGGTCCTGGACGTGAAGTTGGGGTTCATCGCCATGACCGGGGCGCTGGCGCTGATCGCCGCGGTGGAGCTTCTGGGAGACCGGCTCAAGCGCAAACCCGACTTCGAGGCGATCCTTCAGGAACTCGACTGGCGCGCGGTGTTCTTCTACATCGCGCTGTTCGCCCTGGTGGGCGGGCTGGAGAAGGCCGGCATCCTGCACGACCTGGCGGAGCTCCTGAAGCCGATCTTCGCCAGCAGCGTCACGCTGGGGACGACGCTGCTCTACTGGGTCACCATCCCCATCGTCGGGGTGGTGGAGCACGACGCCTACATCCTCACCTTCCTCTACACCATCCGCGACCTGGGCGAGCAGGGGGTGGACCCCTGGCCCTTGTGGTGGATGCTGGTGTGGGCGGGGACGCTCGGGAGCAACTTCACCGTGGCCGGCGCACCGGCCCTCTACGTGGCCCTCAACATCTGCGAACGGGAGGAGCAACGGAAGGTCCCGCTGCGCGAGTTCCTGGGCTGGAGCGTGCCCTTCACCATCGCCGCGAGCATCATCTGCTACGTGTTCGGGATGCTGATCTGGGTCGTGCCGTAGGCGCCCGTCGGAGCAGACAGGAATCGCTGCGAGGCATGGGAACGGGTCCGTTCTCATGCCTCCGGTCGGGGTCCGCTTGCCCGGACCGGCTCCTGCGCCTCATGAGCGGATGGACGAGCCGCGGTACTTGTCCTTCAACTCGTCGATGACCGTGCCCTTCCAGAACTTCACGCCCACCTGATACCCGGCGCGGCCGATCATGTGCGCCGACACCGGCGCGGTGAGAAAAACGAACAGCGTGATGGCCAGCACCCGGACGGTGACGCCGAGGTCGGGGAAGTACAGCGCCACCGACACCATCAGGCAGAAAACCCCCAACGTCGGCGGCTTGGTGGCGGTCTGCATCCGGGTCAGCAGGTCCGGCATTCGGAGGAGGCCCAGACAGCCCAGGAACATGAAGGCCGTCCCGACGATCATGAACGCGCCGCAAATGATGTCAGTCACCATGATGCGCCCACTTCTCGATGTACCGGGCGAACGTCACCGTGCCCAGGAACGCCACCAGGGCCAGCACGATGGCCACGTCCAGGTAGACCGGCTGGTCGAAGGCCACGGCGTAGAGGGCGGCAATGCCGACGCCGACGGTGGTCAACAGGTCCAGAGCCACCAGCCGGTCCGGTATGTTGGGGCCGAGGACCAGCCGGATGAAGCCCAGCACGATGCCGAGGCTGAGGACAGCAAGCATAATGAAAGCCAGGTTCGTCATCGCAGCAACTCCATGACGCGCTTCTCGAATCCGTCCTTGATGGACCGGCGCAGCGCGTCGGCGTCGTCCACGTACATGGCGTGGATGTAGAGCACCCGACGGTCGTCCGACACGTCGAGGCTCAGGGTGCCGGGGGTCAGGGTGATGAGGTTCGCCAACAGGGTGATCTCGGCGTCCGTCTCCGCGTCCAGCGGGATCGCCACCACCCCGGGCTTCATGTTGTGCGACGGCGTCGCCACCTCGTAGGCGATGCGCAGGTTGGCCAGGAGCAGCTCCACGGCGAACAGCGAGCCCAACCTGAGCCCCTGCCACAGCTTCTCGAAGTACCGCGACGGCCGCAGCAACCGCCGCACCGCGTACAGGATCATGAACCCGAAGACGAAGCCCACGGCCAGGTTCAGGGCCGTCACCTCCCCGGTCAACGCGGCCCAGCTCAGCGCCAGCAGGATGTTCCACAGGAGAACGGTCATGACCCTCCCCTCACCCGGAGCACCTCCGCGATGTACGACTCCGGGTTCATCAACTGATCGCCCGCCTGTTGCGCCAGATCGAAGAAGGGTCCCGCGGCCACGCCCATGACCACGGCGAGGACGGCCAGGGTCACGATGGGACCCACCATGAGCGCCGTGCCGCGGCCCGGCGCGTTCACCGCGGTCCCCGCGGGCAGGGGTTTCCAGAACGCCTCCGCCCAGATCTTGGTCATGGAGAACAGGGTCAGCAGGCTCACACCCAGCGCCGCGGCCACCAGCGCGAACTGCTCGATGCCGAGGCCGGCCTTGATCAGGACCAGCTTGCCGAAGAAACCGGACAGGGGCGGCACCCCGGCCAGGGAGAACGCCGACAGCAGGAACAGCATCGCGAGCCACGGATGAGCCCGGTACAGGCCGCCCAGCTTCTTCAGGTCGTAGGTGCCGTGCAACCGGTGCGAGACCCCGCTCACCAGGAACAGGTTGGTCTTGACGAAGATGTTGTGGACGATGAAGAACACGGTGCCGGCCAGGGCCAGGGGGGTGAAGAACCCGAGCCCCATGACCATGTAGCCGATCTGGCTCACGATGTGGAAGGACAGCAGCCGGCGGAACTCGTACTGGGCCACCGCGCCCAGCACCCCCGTCACCATGGTGATGCCGCCGGCCCAGAGGATGATCGTGTGGGTGTAGTCCACGTTGTTGAGGAACAACAGCGTGAACACGCGGATCAGGGCGTACACGCCGACCTTGGTCAGCAGTCCGCCGAAGATGGCCGAGACCGCCACCGGCGGCGTGTGGTACGAGGCCGGCAGCCAGAAGAACAGCGGGAAGATGGCCCCCTTGATGCCGAAGGCCACCAGGAACAGGATGCCCAGGGTGGTCACCAGCCCCGGATGCCCCGCGCTCCCGAGCCTTTGCGACAGGTCCGCCATGTTCAGGGAGCCGGCCATGGCGTAGAGGATCCCCACCGCCGCCAGGAAGAACGCCGACGCCACCAGGTTGAGGGTCACGTACTTGATGGCGCCCTCTAGCTGGGCGCGCTCGCCTCCCAGGGCCAGGAGGACGAAGGAGGAGATCAGCAGCACCTCGAACCAGACGAACAGGTTGAAGATGTCGCCGGTCAGGAAGGCCCCGGACACGCCCATGATCAGGATGTTGAAGAGCGGGTAGTAGCCGTGGGATTCCCGGCCCCGGTCCATGGTGCCCAGCGAGTAGATCACAATCACCAGCGTCACCACGCCGGTGGTGGCCACCATGATGGCGCTGAACATGTCGGCCACCAGCGTGATGCCGAACGGCGCGATCCAGCCGCCCTTCTGCACCGCCTGGATTCCCTGGTTGGCCACACGTTCCAGAATCAGGATGGAGACCGCGAAGTAGACGATGCTGCCGGCCAGGGTGAGGATCCGCTGAGCCGTTACGTGGCGCCACACCACCACGCAGCTCGCCCCCACCAGCAGAGGCATCAGGATGGGCAGGACGATGAGCGAGTTCACGTGTCCGTTGCCTTCATGTCGTCGAGGTCGTCCGTGCCCACGGTCTGATACGCGCGGTAGGCCAACACCATGGCGAAGGCCTGCACGCCGAAGCTGATGACGATGGCCGTCAGGATCAACGCCTGGGGCAAGGGGTCCGCCACCGTCCCGGTGATGGCCTTGGCCCCCTGGGGTATCACCGGAGGGACCGCGCGGACGAGACCCGCGGCGGTGAAGACCAGCAGACTCGCGCCGTGGGCCAGCAGCCCGAGTCCGATGATCAGTTTCACAATGCTCCGGCGCATCAGCATGTAGACGCCGCAGGCGTAGAGGCCGCCGATCACGATGGCGAGCAGGGCTTCCACTAGTCGTCCTCCTCCACTTCTTCCGCCAGGCTCATGATGACGATGAGCACCACCCCCACCACCACCAGGTAGACGCCGATGTCGAAGATCAACGGCGTGCCCAGGTGGAGGTCCAGGCCGAGGACCTGCACATGGGCCCACCGGCCGGTCATGAACGGCTGCCCCTCGAACATCGACCAGACGCCGCTCAGGGCAGCGGCCAGGAGGCCCCAGGCGATGATGGTCTGGGCCCGGCAGGGCAGGACGCGGCGCATGGAGCGCACGTCGTAGGCAATGGCGTAGAGGGTCAGGGCCGCGGCCAGCACCAGACCGCCGACAAAGCCGCCGCCCGGGTCGTTGTGTCCCCGGAGCAGCAGGAAGACGGAGAACTGGAACAGCAGGATCAGCAGGAACCGGCTGGTGGTCCTGAGAATCAGCGAGTTCACGACTCCCTCCCCTTCCCCAGCCTGAGCCGGATGAGCGAATAGACGCCGATGCCGGCCACCGCCAGCACCGTGATCTCACCGAGCGTGTCAAAGCCCCTGAAGTCCACCAGGATCACGTTCACGATGTTTCGACCCTGCCCCATCAAGTACGAGTTCTGCGAGAAATACGTGGAGATGGTGGGATGCCACTGCACCGACGTGGCCACCAGCACGAGCCACGTGAACAGCGCGCCCACCGCGGTGCCGATGACCGCGTGCCGCAGGATTACCGCGCGGGTCGAGAAGCGTTTGAACGGGGGCATGTAGTAGAACACGAACACGAAGAGGATGAGCGAGAGGGTCTCGATGAGGAACTGGGTCATGGCGAGGTCGGGGGCGCCGAAGAGAACGAAGATCAGCGCCACGCTGTAACCCACCACCCCCAGGGCCATGACCGCGCGCAGGAACGTCTGGGCCCGCACCGTGGCGATGGCGGCCGCCAGCGCCACCAGCGCCACCACCCACTCGTGCACGCCGATGTCGCCCCAGTTCATCCGCACCGCGTCGAAGTCCCCCTGCGTCAGCAGGGTGTACCACGCCAGCACCGCGGTGACCGCCATGATGGTCCCGAGGTAAAGCCGCAGGTAGCCGTTCTGAAGCACCCGGGTCTGGCCCGCCGCGGACCAGTTCAGGAACCGGAGCCACAGGGCGTACCCGTGGGAGGGGCCGCAACGGGCCAGCGGCAGCGCGAACTCGGTGGCCCGCTGCAATGCGTCGCGCTTCAGGTAGACCAGCGCGCCCAAGGCGAAAGTCGCCAGGCTCAGCAACAGGAGCGGGCTGAACCCATGCCACAGAGCCAGGTGGAAGCTCACGTGCTCGCCCAGCACGGACCCGGCCGCCGCGGACAGCAGCGTCTCGGGGAGCACCGGCGCCAGCCCGAACAGCACGCTCAGGCACCCCAGGAACACGGGCCCCAGCCACATGGTCCAGGGCGGGTCGTGGGGATGTTTGGGGGTATGGGTCTCTGCCCCGGAAAACGGCCGGATCCCCGCCAGCCACGCCACCGCCAACAACAGCATGCTGGTGAGCACGCCGACCCCCGTCACCAGGACGTTTTCATGGGTCAGCGCCTCGTAGAGCGCCTCCTTGCCCACGAAGCCGAAAAACGGCGGCAGGCCGGCCATGGACACCGCGCCCACCGCGGCGCCGGCGCAGATGATCGGCATGGTCTTGCGGAGCCCCCCGAGCTGCCGGATGTCACGGGTGCCGGTCTCGTGGTCGATGGCCCCGGCCACCAGGAAGAGCGCCGCCTTGTAGAGCACGTGGGCCACGAGGAAGACCATGGCCGCCTGAATGGCGAGCTTGCTGCCGAGGCCGATGAGCAGGGTGAGGGTGCCCAGTACGCTCACCGTGGAGTAGGCCAGGACCTTCTTGAGGTCGGTCTGGTGGAGCGCCTGATACGCGCTCACCAGCATGGTGGCGGCGCCGAAGCCGGTGACCACGTAGAACCACGGATCGCTGCCGCCGAGGACCGGGCTGAACCGTGCCAGCAGGTAGACCCCCGCCTTGACCATGGTGGCGGAGTGAAGGTACGCGCTGACCGGCGTGGGGGCTTCCATGGCCGACGGCAGCCAGAAATGGAAGGGCACCTGGGCCGACTTGGTGAACGCGCCGGCGAACACCAGCGCCAACATCAGCGGATAGAGCCGGTGCCCCTGCAATGCGGCGCTGTCCGCGGCCAGGGCCGATATCTCGAAGCTGCCGCCGACCTGCCCCATGAGCAGCACGCCCGCCATCAGGGCCAGACCGCCGGTACCGGTCACCAGCAGCGCCTGCAGCGCGGCTGCCCGGGCGGTATCCTTGTCGTGCTCGAAACCGATGAGGAAATAGGACGTGACGCTGGTGAGTTCCCAGAACACGAACAGCGCGATGAGGTTGTCGGACAGGACCACGCCCAGCATGGACGCCATGAACATGAGGATGAACAGATAGAAGCGCGGCAGCGAGGGATGGCCCTCCAGGTAGGTCCCGGCGTAGGTGATGATCAGCGTGCCCACCACCGTGATGGCCAGGGCGAACAAGAGCCCCAGGCCGTCCAGGTTGAAGGAAAGCTGGAGTCCCATGGCCGGGACCCAGGGATAGACGGCCCGGACCCCTTCGCCGGCTGTCACCTCTCCCATGTGGCTCAGGAAGTAGAGCGCCAGCACCGCGGGGAACGCCGAGAACACCCATCCCGCCAGGCGAGCGTTCAGCCGGTACAGCGACGGCGCCAGCAGGGCCAGGACGAAACCGGAGAGGACAGCGACGATCATCGAAGAAGTTCCCGAGGCGCGATCAACCGGTCATGACGTCCAAACCCCGTGGGGGTCGTACTTTCTCACCGCCAGGAGCTCGTCCCGGGACGGCTCCGGAGTCTGGGTGACGTCGGGCGCCGCCTTGAGCGGCCAAACCGTCTGATCCTCGATCTCCTGCACCGTCACCCCGGGATGATGCGACTCGATCTGCATCTCGCGGCTCTCCGGGTCGAACGAGAAGATGCCGAGGCTGCTGATGGTCCGGCTCGGGCCGCCGCCCGACAGACCGCGCTGCCCGCGCCAGCCGGCCCCGTCTCCGTAGCCCGGGGAGGTGATGTACCGGACCCGCGGCACGAAACGCCGCCGTTCATGGTTCATGATGATGACGCACCGTCCGGCCAGGGTGGCGATGTCCGCGGCCCCGCCGCTCCCCGGCAGCCGCATCCTTTTCTCCTCATCCCCGACCCAATGCGTATTGAGGTTGCCGTGGCGGTCCACCTCGGCGCCGCCGATGAAGCCCATCTCCACGCGGCCGCTCTGCAGCAGGCTCATGACCTCGATCAAACCGCAGCAGTACAGCGCGCCGGCCACGTTGGGGGGATCGCTCATGGTGAAGATCGGCTCCAGTGCCGGCCAGTCGCGGACGACGCCGCTCTCGAAGATGCCGATGGCGCCGGGCGCGTGCAGTTCCTTGGCCACCGCGAACCCCAGGAGCGGCAGCCGCATCCCCACGAAGACACGCTCGCCGTCGCGAATCTCGCGGGCTGCTGCAATGACCATGAGCTCTCGCCGCGTATAGTCCATGGAGTCGGTCACGGAAGGTTTGCGATGCCTCCACCGCCGCCGTTCCACTCCCGGTAGCATTCCCGGCGCCGCGATTCAATGGGCGCCGGCGTCAATCCGGGTAGACCCCTCCTTCAAAAGCCGTAACTGACCGGGGCCGCCAGGTGGTTGCCGTCGGGCTTGAGGCGGGCGACCCGCTCGGCCCCGAGCCGCTCCATGTAGCCGTCGTGCCCGTCCACGTCCAGCACCCACCGGTTCAGCCAGCCGTCGAACCCGGCCCGGTCCCGGGACTCGGCGTGATAGGTGAAATAGAAGTCGTCGTCGCGGCGGCTGTAGCCCTGTGTCGGCGCCGGGTGGGACCCGAACGGGACCCGGGCCACGGCCGCCACCAGAAATCCGGGGACCAGGGTCCGGTTGGGGTCGCTGAGGATCACCTCGTGGGGCACGATCTCCTCGCAGGTGAGCACCACCTTGCCCGCGGCCATGGCGGCGTCCTGGGTAACCCCCAGGTTGCCCCACACGTGCGCGTTGCCCTCTTCGTCCGCCCGCTGGACGTGGAGGACGGCGACGTCCGGTTTCACCGCCCGCACCGCCAGCAGGTTCTCCCCGGTGAAGGGACAGGTCACGCCGGCGAACGAGTCCTCCTGCCGGAAGTCGCTCCCCATCAGCGTTCGCGTGGGCAGAAACGGCACGCCCATGGCCGCGGCCTTGAGGCCCAGGGCCATGGAGAAGTTGGAGTGGTTCTCCACCGCCAGCGGCCCGGGATCCTGCCCTTCCACCGCGCGCCGGAAGTTGTGCCCGAGACCCGCCGCCACGTTGCCGACCCACGCGCCGCAGACCCGCCTGGCGCAGCCCGCGCCGATGAGTTGGTCGAACTGCATGTCGGAAATGGTGGTCATCAGCGTGAGGTCGCGCTTTCGCTGACGAATGAGCTCGTAGCCGGCGGCAAAGGGGATGAGCGACTCAAGGGCGGCGCCCATGAAGACGGACATGCCGTCCTCGACCTCCTCGGCGATGGCGTCTCGAAGGCTGCGGAGCTTCGGCATGGCAGATGTATCTAGCCCTTTGACTCTAGTGAAGCAAGGGTCCTCCGGGGCCACCCGCAGTTTGACTGCTTGAACCCGAGGTGGATATATAGCCGCTTGGAGGGCTTCATGCGTTACGGATTCGTCATCGACCAGAACCGCTGCATCGGCTGTCACGCCTGTACCGTGGCCTGCAAGGACGAGCACGACGTGCCCGTCGGGGTCAACCGGACCTGGGTCAAGTATATCGAGAAGGGTGCGTTCCCAGCCACCAGCCGTCATTTCGCGGTGCTCCGGTGCAACCATTGCGACGACGCTCCGTGCATCGAGATCTGCCCCACGGTGGCGCTCTACCGGAGCCCCAACGGCATCGTCGACTTCGACAACGACCGCTGCATCGGCTGCAAGTCGTGCATGCAGGCGTGCCCCTACGACGCCCTGTACATCGACCCCGACCACCAGACCGCGGCCAAGTGCAACTTTTGCGCGCACCGGGTGGAGCTCGGGCTGCAGCCGGCCTGCGAGGTGGTGTGTCCCACCCAGGCCATCATGTCCGGCGACCTCGACGATCCGGAAAGCCCCATCGCCCGCACCGTTGCCACCCGCAAGGTCTCGCTGCGGAAGCCCCACAAGGGCACCCGCCCCAAGCTGTTCTACGTCGGCGTCGAGGAAGATGCGCTGCAACCCACCATGACCGAGACTTCCGATACCCACTTCTGGGCCGACAAGTACCCGGGGGAGGACCTCTACGCCCTTTCCGCTTCCAGGCACGGCACCCCGATCCCGGGCGGCGCGCGCGAGGTCTACGACGTGCCCCACCCGCGGCCTTGGGGGTCGAAGATCGCGGCCTATCTCTGGACCAAGTCCATCGGCTCCGGGGTTCTGATGGTGGCGGCGTTGCTGATGATCCTGGGCCGCGGCCAGGAGGGGCCGCTCATGAACGTCGTGAGTCCGGTCCTCGCGCTGGTCTTCACCGGCCTCACCACCGGGCTCCTGGTATTCGATCTCAAGCGGCCCGACCGCTTCTACTACCTGCTGACCAAACCCAACCTGCGCTCATGGCTGGTGCTCGGGGGCTACATCCTGATGGCCTATTCCCTGGCCAGCGTGATCTGGCTTGCTTACGGGACCGGGACGGGCAGCGTGCCGGGATGGGTGGTTGCCGCCTGCGCTTTTCTGGGCATCGGCTCCGCCGGCTACTCGGCGTTCCTGTTCGCCCAGGCCAAGGGGCGCGACCTCTGGCAGAGCCCGCTCTTCTTCTGGCATCTCGTGGCGCAAGCCGTGACCGCGGGGGCCGCGACCCTGCTCCTGTTCGGTCTCGTGACGGGCCTGAGCGGCCAGACCATGGCAACCATGGGCACCCTCCTCATGGTCTCGCTGGTCGTCACCGGCAGCCTGGTGTTGGTAGAGGTGGTGCTGACGCCCATCAGCGAAGACGTGCGGCGCGCCACCGAGCTGCTGACCTGCGGCGCGTTGCGGGAGAAGTTCTGGGGGCTGTTCATGGCCGTGGGCATCCTCCTGCCGGTGATTTTCCTGGTGTGGGCCGGAGCCCAGGAACAGGCGTCCTGGTTCCTGTACCCCCTGTCCGCGGTGCTGGCGCTCATCGGGCTGTGGGCGTTCGAGCGCCTGTGGGTCGAGGCCGGGCAGGCCGTGCCGCTCAGTTGAAAGGGAAGCCACCGTGATGAAGAACGAACCGCAACCGCTGAGCCCCGACGCCGCCAACCTGGAGCCGCCTCAGGGTGGACTCCGGAGCTTCCCGCCCCGGGAACGCTGGTCGGATTGGACCGAATACGACGCGGCCGCGTGGCCCAGGCGGGTGGAGCGGCGCTACGACCTCATCCCCACCATCTGCTTCAACTGCGAGGCGGGCTGCGGCCTGCTGGCCTACGTGGACAAGGAGACGGGCAAGATACGCAAGTTCGAGGGCAATCCGGAACACCCGGGCAGCCGCGGCCGGAACTGCGCCAAGGGACCCGCCACCATCAACCAGGTGAACGACCCCGAACGCATCCTCTACCCCATGAAACGAGCGGGAAAACGCGGCGGCGGCCAATGGGAACGCGTGACCTGGGACGAAGTGCTGGACGACATGGCCGAAAGGATCCGGAAGGCGCTCCAGGAGGACCGGCGCAACGAGATCATGTACCACGTGGGCCGCCCCGGACATGAGCTCCTCTACCACCAGCGCATCATGCACGCCTGGGGCATCGACGCCCACAACAGCCACACCAACGTCTGCTCCGCGGGAGCGCGGACCGGCTACGCGTTCTGGTGCGGCATCGACCGCCCCTCCCCCGACCACGCCAACGCGCGCTTCATGCTGCTGTTGAGCTCGCACCTGGAGACCGGCCACTACTTCAACCCCCACGCGCAACGCATCATCGAGGCCAAGGAGCGAGGCGCCAAGGTCTGCGTCATCGACACCCGCCTGTCCAACACCGCGTCCAAGGCCGACTACTGGATGCCGACCTGGCCCGGCACCGAAGCCGCGGTGCTGCTGGCCATTTGCAACGTGCTGCTCCAGGAGGGCCTCTACGACCGGGATTTCGTCAGGAAGTGGGTCAACTGGGAACAGTTCCTCCGCCAGGAGCATCCGGACGAGCCGCAGACCTTCGAGCGCTTCGAGGAGATCCTCAAGACCCTCTACGGGCAGTACACGCCGGAGTTCGCCGCGGCCGAGTCCGGGGTGGATGCGGCCATGATCGTCGAGGTGGCCCGGGAGGTGGCCCGCGCCGGCTCCGCTCTGGCCACCCACGTGTGGCGCAACGCCGCCGCCGGCAACCTGGGCGGCTGGGAAGTGGCCCGGGCGCTGGAGTTCCTGGTGGTCCTGATGGGCGCCGTGGGCACTCCCGGCGGCACCGCCCCCAATGCCTGGAACAAGTTCGTTCCGGCCCCTCCCATGATGCCGCCGCCCGCCAAGGCGTGGAACACGCTGATGTATCCGCCGGAATATCCGCTGGCCTTCTTCGAGATGAGCTTCCTTCTGCCGCACCTGCTGAAGGAGGGCCGGGGCAAGCTGGCGATGTACTTCACCCGGGTCTACAACCCGGTGTGGACGAACCCGGACGGCATGAGCTGGATCGAGATGCTGAGCGACGAGGCCAGGGTGGAGCGCCACGCCTGTCTGACGCCCACCTGGAGCGAGACCGCCTGGTTCTCGGACTACGTGTTGCCCATGGGGCTGGCGTCGGAGCGCCACGACCTCATGAGCCAGGAGACCCACTCGGCCCGCTGGATCGGGTTCCGCCAGCCGGTGCTCCGGGTCGCCATGGAACGGCAGGGCAAGACCTTCGCCACCACCTGGGAGGCGCACGCGGAAGCCGGGCTGGGGGAAGTATGGGAAGAGGACGAGTTCTGGATCGAGCTGTCCTGGCGCATCGATCCCGACGGCTCCCTGGGCATCCGGAAGTACTTCGAGTCGCCGTACCGGCCGGGCGAGAAGCTCACCGTGTCGGAATACTACCAGTGGATGTTCGAGAACAGCGTTCCGGGTCTCCCGGAGGCCGCGGCCGAAGAAGGAATTTCGGCGCTGGAGTACATGCGCAAGTACGGCGCCTTCCTGGTGGCCGAGAACATCTACAGCAGCCACGCCACCGAACTCAAGGAGACGGACGTGGCTGAAGCCGCGGTGGACCCGGTCACGAAAGTGGTCTCCAAGGGCGGCGCGGCGATCGGGGTCGAGGTGGACGGCAAGGCTCATGCCGGCTTTCCAACCCCTTCCCGAAAGCTCGAGTTCTATTCCGAGACCCTGAAAGACTGGAAATACCCCGAGCACCGGTTTCCGGGATACATCAAGAGCCACGTGCACCCTTCCAACATCGATGCCGCCAAGGGAGAGATGTTGCTGCTGCCCACGTTCCGGCTGCCGACCCTCATCCACAGCCGCTCGGGCAACGCCAAGTGGCTTTACGAGATCTCGCACAAGAATCCGGTGTGGCTGCATACCGAGGACGCCGAACGCCTCGGGGTCGCCACCGGCGACCTCGTCAAGGTCCATACCGAGATCGGCTACTTCGTGGACCGGGTGTGGGTCACCGAGGGGATCCGCCCGGGCGTGGTGGCCTGCTCGCACCACCTGGGGCGCTGGCGCCTCCGGGAGGAAACCGGCGGCGGCCGCTTCGCCACCGCCCTGGTCAACCTGGAACAGGTGGAGCCCGGCCAGTGGATGATGCGCCAGCTCCACGGCGTCCGGCCCTTCGAAAGCGACGACAAGGACTCCGGGCGGGTGTGGTGGCAGGAGGCCGGCGTACACCAGAACCTGACCTTTCCGGTGCAGCCCGACAACGTCAGCGGACAGCATTGCTGGCACCAGAAGGTGCGGGTGGAACGGCCCGGAGACGACGACCGTTACGGCGACATCTTCGTGGACACCAACAAGTCCCACGAGGTGTACAAGCGCTGGCTCAAGCTGACCCGGCCGGCGCCGGGGCCCGGCAACCTGCGCCGTCCGCTGTGGCTCTTGCGCGCCTACAAGCCGGCGCCGGAGGCCTATGAGTTCAAGCCGTGAGGCGTAGCGGCCCCCAAGAGAGGCGCCCGTCATGAGACGATGCGCGCCTCTGGAAGCGTAACCATTCGAGATATCAGACGTTCGCCTTGACAGACGACGCGCTTAACCGTTAAGAAGCTCGGCTAATATCGGCTTTGGGGGAAACGGCCGATCCCTTCCGATGGCACACTCCAAATCCACCTCAAGCCACAAGATACTAGGAGCACAACGTGTTTGAAGCAATGGCGGATGGGCTGACCGCGCTGTTGAGCGTGGAACGGTTTCTTTTCATGACTTTCGGCGTCCTGGTGGGCATGGCGCTGGGCGCCATACCCGGCCTGGGCGGCGTCGTCGGCCTGGCCCTGCTGCTGCCGTTTACGTTCGACATGGACCCGACCGCGGCCATCGCCATGCTGGTGGCCCTATCCTCGGTCCCGGTCACCACCGACACGATACCGTCGGTGCTCTTTGCCGTACCCGGAACCGTGGGCTCCCAGGCCACTATCCTGGACGGCCACCCCATGGCCCGGAAGGGCGAAGCCGGACGGGCGTTCGGCGCGGCCTATTTCTCCTCCCTGCTGGGGGGCGTCGTCGGCGCCGTCATCCTTGGATTGCTCATTCCCGTGCTGAAACCGCTGGTGCTGCTGTTCGCCGCCCCCGAGCTCTTCTCCCTGGGCATCATGGGCATCTCCATGGTGGCTATCCTGAGCGGCCGGGTGCCGCTCAAGGGCATCGTCGCCGGCGGCATGGGACTGCTGCTGTCGATGATCGGCATCGACAAGCAGGAAGGGCTGCTGCGGTGGACCTTCGATTCACTTTACCTGTTCGACGGTCTCAACATCATCGTGGTGAGCCTGGGAATCTTCGCGCTACCCGAGCTCGCCGACATGGTGATCGAAGGCAAGCAGATCAGCAGCGTGCCCAAGCAGGCCATGAAAGGGGTGGGACACGGCATCCGGGACGTGTTCGCCAACTGGTGGTTGATGCTCCGCTGCGCCTTTCTGGGAACCTGGGTCGGCATCATTCCGGGGCTGGGCTCCGCGGTGGTGGACTGGCTCGCCTACGGACACGCCAAGTCCACCTGCAAGGACGCGGCCTTCACATTCGGAAGCGGCGACGTGCGCGGCGTCATCGCCCCCGAGAGCGCCAACAACGCCAAGCAGGGCGGCGCGCTGGTGCCCACGCTGGCCTTCGGCATCCCGGGCAGCGCCTCCATGGCGCTCCTGATCGGCGCCTTCATGATCCACGGCCTGCAACCGGGCCCCTCCATGCTGAACGAGCACCTGGACCTCACCTACTCCATCGTGTGGAGCACGGCCATCGCCAACATCATGGCCACGGTCATCGCGCTGTGCTTCACCAACCAGCTCGCCAAGATCTCGTCCGTGCGTATCAACATCCTGGCTCCGCTTGTGACCGTGGTGGTGTTCCTGGCCGCCTACCAGGCCACGGCCAGCATCTTCGACCTGGTGACGGTGTTGATCTTCGGGCTGCTGGGCTGGATCATGAAACGCTGCGGGTGGCCGCGGCCGCCGCTGCTCCTGGGATTCCTGCTGGGCGGGTTGATCGAACGCTACCTGTTCATCTCCGTTCGCGCCTACGGCGCCGCGTTCCTCATCCGGCCGCTGGTGCTGGTGGTCCTGGCGGTCACCATCGCGACCATCTACTACAGCGTCAAGCAGGAACGCAAAGTCCGGCAGCTCGCGGGAGAATAGCCATGCGCTTCACACCCTCGCTCATGTTCACGCTGTTCGTCGCGGTGGTCGCGGCCGGCATGGTCTACACCTCCAGGGACTGGCCGCTGGGGACCGGTTTGTTTCCCCGCTCCGTCGGCGTCCCGGTCCTGGTGATGTCGTTGATACAACTGATCATGGACGCCTACCGCAGCCTCAGGACAGCCGGCGGCCAGGAGCGGGAAACCGGCGACCTGCAGGTCGACTGGACCATGTCCGCGGCCGAGGTCGCGGCCCGGGGCCTGGTCTTCGCCGGGTGGCTCCTGGGCATGTTCTTCGGCATCCTGCTGTTCGGCTTCTTCATCACCGTGCCGTTGTTCACCCTGCTGTATCTGAAGTACCAGGCCAAGGAAGGATGGTCGGTGACTCTATGGCTCACCGCCGTCATGCTGGTGTTCTTCGTCGGCGTATTCGACCAGATCCTGCACATTCACTGGCTCGAGCCGGTCATTTCCGGTCCCGAGTATTTCCTCAAGGGTCTGATGCCCTGGCTGGGGTAACGCCGGGCGCTCCTCGATGACAAAGAAGGGCGCCGGGGACTGGATGTCCCCGGCGCCCTTCTTTACAACACCCTGCAATCCGGCCCAGCGCTACTTCTTGCCCTTGGGATTGAAGATCTGCGCCACGATGGCCTTGTCTTCCGGCGAGGCGGCCAGTGAGTCCTTCCACATCTTCTGAAGGTTCGGGCCGGTCGTGGGGTTGACGGGCCGCTTGAGCTTCTTGGCCTCCGCCAGGAATTTCGGGTCCTTCATGGTCGCGTCGAAGGCCTTGCGCATGAGCGCCACGCGCTCCGCCGGGACTCCCGGCGGCAGGGTGTAGGGACGTCCGTAGCGCGAGAGCAGGAAGGTGGCCTGCACCAGTTTCTTCTGCTTCTCGGTCTTGGCCATGTCCTCGAGCAACGGCGCGTCGGGGAACTCGGGACTCTTCTTTCCCTCCACCGTGCCGGTCTGGGCAAGCATGACGAGCTCCCCTGCTTTCCACATGTCCCCGAGTTGATCCAGGAACGACGAGGTCACGTTCCCGGAGGTGTCCACCTCGCCCTGTCGCAGGGCAAGGCTGTACTGGCGTGCACCCGGATAGCCGAACACGTACTCGAACAGCTTCTCGCCGCGCAGCTTCTCGAGGATGTTCCCCATCACGAACCCGCCCGACTGGTTGCCGCTGATGCCGACCCGAGCCAGTCTGCCGGACTTCTTGATGTCGTCCAGCGATTTGAAACGGTCCTTGCGGCTGTAGAAGAGACCGTTCTCGATGACGATGACGCCGACGGCATTCATCTTGTTGAAGTCGAACTGGCCGCCACGGCTCTTGTCACCCACCACCTGCCAGTTCCACACGCCCCAGTTGATCTGCTCCATGACGGTGCCGTCGCGCCTCGCCTTGTTGTAGAGATAGCTCGCCGCCCGGACGCCGCCCGCTCCCGGCATGTTCTGAACGATGATCGTCGGGTTGCCGGGAATGTGCCTCCCGAGATGGCGCGCCAGCAGCCGCGAATAGGTGTCGTTGCCGCCGCCGGGCGAAGATGAAACGATCAGCCGGACCTTCTTGCCCTTGTAGAAGTCCGCCGCCCCTGCCGAACCCGCGCCGAACAGGAAGAGCACGAGAAGCACAATACTCGATACAGCCTGCATGGTTACCTCCCAGCTTGAGAAATCTTCGAACCGTTCACCACGAGGAATCCTGCATCAAGCACCTGGAAAAGGCAAGATGGAACGACGGCAAGTCTATCGGACGCGGCCCCGGTAGATGATGCCGTCGTCCGGCATCATCTTCATGTGCCCGCTCTCGATGCCGGCCTGGAACAGCGCCTTGATGTTCCCCTCGATCTCCGCTGCCGGGACCACGTCCAGAGGATAGCGGGCCGCGCTCAGCGCCATCAGGAACGCCTCCTTGGGCACGCCGGCCTCCTTCTCGATGATCGTCGCCGCCTCGTCATGGTGGGTCGGCAACCACGTGGACAGCTCGGCGAACGCCGCGTAGATCTTCGGGATCAGCTCCTTGTTGGCGTTGATCCAGCTCTCGTGCGCGGCCACGCCCAGAAAGCCCCGCTGGGGCGCGCCGTGGATGGCTTCCCACTGGTGAAAGTACTCGATCATCTTGAACTTGCCGGGGTTGCCTACCAGGATCTTGGAGTAGCTGGGTTCAAAGAATTGGACAGCGTCGGCCCGGTTGGCCATCAGGTAGGTGGCCAGGCCGGACAAGCCGGTGGACTGGACCGCGACCTTGCTGAGGTCGACGCCGGCCTTGTGGGCGAAGTAGCGGAACAGGGAGTAGTGCGTCGTCACCGTAACCGCGGCCAGAGTCTTGCCCTCCAGGTCGTTGATGCTGTTGACCGCGGGATTCGACGTCAGCAGCGCGCTGTGCCCGTTCAAGACGTTGAACAGATAAACCGATTTGACGCCCTTGAGCCGGCGGTTGGCCTCCGACAAGAGCGCCGAGGCGATGGTGATCTTGTCCCTGCCGATGGCGAAGTCCGCGTGGGTCACGCGCGCCGGCTTGAACACCCATTCGAGATCGATGCCGTGTTTCTTGTCGAAGCCATTGGCCTCGATCAGCACCGCCGTCGTATGACCGTAAGACGGCTTGTCGAACGACGAGATCTGTACCTTGGTCAGCCCCTGAGCCGAAACCGTCGCCGCCCCTGCCAAAGCGACCGCGGCGATCAGAAGACTCGTAATGAATCGAAACATGACTTACCTCCTTGTGACGGTGTTGCCAATGAGCTGACGGTTCGTCCGCAAAGTCCCGGACCCTGGAATTTTTTGTCGCTCTGTCAACGGGAAACCGGGGATTGTCAGTGCAAAGCGACAATGTCCCCGGCGCCCTTCGTTACGGCACCCTGCCGGTCCGGGCAGGTGCTACTTCTTCCCCGGGGGGTTGAAGATCTGCTTGACGATGGCCTTGTCTTCCGGTGAAGCGGCCAACGAGTCCTGCCACATCTTCTGAAGGGCCGGGCCGGTGGTCGGCCTGACCGGCCGCTTCAACTTCTTGGACTCCGCCAGGAATTTCGGGTCCTTCATGGTTGCGTCGAAAGCCTTGCGCACAAGCGCCACGCGCTCCGCGGGGACTCCGGGGGGCATGGCGTAGGGACGACCGTAGCGCGAGAGCAGGAAGGTGGCCCGCACCAGGTTCTTCTGCTTCCTGGTCTTGGCCAGGGATTCCAGCAACGGGGCGTTGGGGAACTCCGGACTCTTCTTGCCCTCCACCGTGCCGGTCTGGGCGAGCATGATGATGTCCCCCGCCTTCCACATGTCCCCGAGCTGGTCCAGGAACGACGAGGTCACGTTGCCGGAGACGTCCACCTCGCCCTGCCGGAACGCGAGGCTGTACTGGCGCGCGCCGGGATAGCCGAAGACGTACTCGAACAGTTTTTCGCCGCGCAGCTTCTCGAGGATGTTCCCGAGCACGAACCCGCTGGACTGGTTGCCGCTGATGCCGACCCGGGCCAGTCTGCCGGACTGCTTGATGTCGTCCAGCGATTTGAAACGGTCCTTGCGGCTGTAGATCAGGCCGTTCTCGATGACGATGACGCCGATGGCCTGCATCTTGTTGAAGTCGAACTGGCCGCCACGGCTCTTGTCGCCCACCACCTGCCAGTTCCACACCCCCCAGTTGATCTGCTCCATGACGGTGCCGTCGCGCCTGGCCTTGTTGTAGAGATAACTCGCCGCCCGGACGCCGCCCGCTCCCGGCATGTTCTGAACGATGATCGTCGGGTTCCCGGGAATGTGCCTCCCGACATGGCGCGCCAGCAGCCGCGAATACGTGTCGTTGCCGCCGCCGGGCGAAGACGACACGATCAGCCGGATTTTCTTGCCGTCGTAGAAGTCGGCCGCCCCTGCCGGGCCTGCTCCGAACAGGAACAGCACGAGCACCAGAAGACCCAATACAGCCTGCATCTTTACCTCCCGTTTTTTTGCCGATGTTCGGGACCTCTGCCACGCGAGGCCCCCGCCCGGACCCTTCACCCGATCTCCCCTCGGAACTCGAACGCAGCATCCGGGCCTGCGTCATGAGCCCGGCATTATAGGGAGCCCTTCACGACCCTGTCAACAACGGCCCCCCGAAACGACAAGGCGCCGGGAACTTTCGCTCCCGGCGCCTCGGTAGAGTGCCGTCCAGGTGACGTCACATTCGCTATAGCCAGATCTCCTTGATGATGGCCTTGTTCTCGGGCGGCGCGTTGAGAACGTCTTTCCAGAGCTTCTGGAGCTGCGCGCCGGTCGAGGGGATGATGTCCCGCTTGAGCCTCTTGGCCTCCCCCAGGAACTTCGGATCGTTCATGGTGGCGGTGAAAGCCTTGCGCAGGATCTCGACACGGTCCTTGGGCACGCCCGGCGGAAGCGAATACGGGCGGCCGTAGTGGGTGAGTCCGAAGGTCACGTTCACGAGGTCGCGGTGCGCATCGGTCTTGGCGTATTCCAACAGCGTCGGCGTATCGGGGAAAGCCTTGGTCCTGCCTCCCTCGGGCGTGGGCGCCTGAGCCAGCATGGCGACCTTGCCGTCGTCCCACATGTCCCCAAGTTGATCCCTGAACGAGCCGGGGGTGTTCCCCGAAGACTGGACCTCACCCTGGCGGAACGCGAGGCTGTACTGCCGGGCGCCGGGATACCCGAAGATATAGTCGAAGATCTTCTTCCCCGCGAGCTTTTCCATCACCTTGCCCATGGTATGGCCCAGTGATTGACGGCCGCTGTTTCCGCTGGTGATGAGCTTCTTGGAGGCCAATACCGACTTCCAGTCGGGGAATTCGCTCTTGCGGGTGAACAGGATGGCGCTCTCGATGGCGGCGACGCCGACGGCGTTCATCTTGTTGAAGTCGAACCGCGCGCGCTTGTCGCCCACGACCTGGTGGAACCACACGCCCCAGTTGATCTGCTCGAACACCGTGCCGTCCCGCTTGGCCTTCCGGTAAAGGTAGTCCGCGGCCATCACGCCGCCGGCCCCGGGCATGTTCTGCACGATGATCGAGGGATTCCCCGGGATGTGCCGGGAAATGTGCCGGGCAATGAGCCGGGAGTAGGTGTCGTTGCCGCCTCCGGGCGTCGACGACACGATCAGACGTATCTTCTTGCCTTTGTAGAAATCGTCCGCGCCGTAGAGCGGACTGGAAATCATGACAGCCAACAGCGTAACGGTCATGGCCATGAAAACTCTCATCTGCACCTCCTGATAGGTTTGATTTCTCGCACCGGGAGACTTTATCCAAGGATCTTTCCGAGTGTCAACCCGGAGCAGGCAGCTTGACAGCCTCCGCCTTTTCCAATAAGCGCTCTCGTGAACGGAGTGGCGTTTGTCGGGACACGGCACTGAACTGCGCCTGAAACATCTACCATGGCAGAAATCGTCCTGGCGCTGGCCACGTCCCACACCCCTCAGTTGAGCATCGCCGACTGGCGCCTGCTGCAAACCAAGGACGAAAACGACCCCCGCCTGGACTATCCCGCGTTGCTGGCCGCGGCGAGAGCGGACATCGGACAGGAGACCACCCCCGAAAGATTCCGCGAACGATTCGAAGCGTGCCAGCACGCCCTGCGAGTGCTGGGCGGCAGGCTGCGGGAGGCCGACCCGGACGTCATCGTCACGTTGGGCGACGACCAGCACGAGCAGTTCCTGGACGACAACATGCCGACCTTCGCCGTCTACCACGGGGCGGAGCTGCCCGTGCCTCCGCGCACGGGGGCCATGCCCGAGTGGAAGACGGCCGAACAGCGGGGTTGGGCAGGGACCGCCCCGGTCTATCAAAACCACACGGAACTGGCCGAGTACCTCATCGCATGGCTTTCGGACCACGAGTTCGACATCGCGCGGACCAACCGGTTGCGCGGGGGTATCGGCCACGCGTTCAGCTTCCTGTACCGGCGTGTCCTGCCCGGGGGGACACTGCCCATGGTGCCGGTCATGGTCAATACGTACTATCCGCCGAACCAGCCCGCGCCCGGGCGCTGCTACGCCCTGGGACGCTGCATCCGCGAGGCCATCGAGTCCTGGGAATCCGGCGCCCGGGTAGCCGTGATGGCGTCCGGCGGCATGAGCCACTTCGTGGTCGACGAGGACATCGACCGGGCCACGCTGAAGGCCCTGGCCGAGAACGACGCGGACGGACTCCGCTCGCTCCCGCGGGAGAAGCTCAGGAGCGGCACCTCGGAGATCCTCAACTGGGTCGCGCTGGGTGGAGCCGCGGAGCCCATGGAGATGACCCTGGTGGACTACGTCCCGGGATACCGGACCGCCGCCGGCACGGGGTGCGGCATGGGCTTCGCCTACTGGCGGTAGCGGCCGGCACGCGGTAGCGGCCGGCACGGAACGACACGAGGAATTCATGAGCGGCGAACAGGACATCGTCCAACGACTCTCGCAACTCGACACCTGCGCGGTGTCCGACGCGCTGGACCGTCTCGGTCTGCGCGGCGCCACCACCGGCGTTGGCCCGGTCTGGCCCTGCCCCCGAATCTGCGGCCGCTCCGTGACCATGAAGCTGAAACCCGCCGGACTCGACGGGTCGAAGCAGCACCTGGGCACCCGCGCCATCGAAGCCGCGGAGACCGGCAACGTCATCGTCATCGACAACTCCGGACGCCCCATCCCGGCCTGGGGCGGCCTGCTGTCCCTCGCCGCCAAGCTCAAGGGCGTTGCCGGCGTCATCGTGGACGGCGCCTGCCGCGACGTCGACGAGAGCCGTGAGCTCGGTTTCCCCGTGTACGCCGGAAGCGCGGCGCCCATGACTGCGCGGGGGCGCATCCTGGAGCAGTCCTGCAACGAAGAGATCCAGTTCCGCGGCGTGCAGGTCCATCCCGGAGACCTCGTCATCGCCGACGGCAGCGGCGTCGTCTTCATCCCGCAAGCGAAGGAGCTGGAAGTCGTTGCCGAGGCCGAGACGATCGCCCACCGGGAAAATCTCATGGCCGCGGAGATCCGCAAGGGCCGCGCCGTCAGCGAGGTCATGGGCCTGAGCTACGAGTCCATGCTCGAGGACGGAGGCAAGCAATGAGCCTCCCGGACACCTCCACCGACACCGCCTTCCGCAAGCAGGCCCCTGCCGTGCTGCTGATGGCGGCGATCTTCCTGCTGAACTTCACCGGGCGGGTCATCCTGGCGCCCTTGCTGCCGACCGTGGAAGCGGACCTGGAGATTACCCACGCCCAGGCCGGCATGTTCTTCCTGTTCGTCTCGGCCGGATACCTCACCGCCATGTCCGGGGCCGGGTATGTATCGGCCCGGTTGACGCACCACCGCACCATCGTGCTGTCCTTTGCCCTCCTGGGCCTGTCCACCCTGTGGGTGGCCAGCGCCACTACCTTGACGGGCATGCGTCTGGGAGTCTTCACCATGGGCCTCAGCGCCGGCTTCTACCTGCCGTCGGCCCTCGCCACCATCACCTCCCTGGTCACCCGGCCGCACTGGGGCAAGGCCATCTCCATCCACGAGTTGGCGCCCAACACGAGCTTCATTGCCGTGCCGTTGCTGGCGGAATTCCTGCTTCGAAGCCTGTCGTGGCGTGCCATCCTCTTCCATTTCGGGATCGTCAACTTCCTGGCCAGCGGGCTTTACGCCGTCGCCGGCCGCGGCGGCAAGTTTACCGGCGAGCCTCCTGCCCTGGCCGTCATCCGGCGATACCTGAAGAACCCCATGCTATGGGTCGTTCTGGTACTGTTCATCATGGGCGTCGCCATCACGCTGGGCGTCTTCACCATGCTTCCGCTCTACCTGGTCTCGGCCCGCGGCCTCGGAGAGGGTTGGGCCAACACCCTGGTGGGGCTCTCCCGGGGCGCCTGTCCGTTACTGGCCCTGTTGGCGGGTTGGGCCGCGGACCGGTTCGGTATCCGCCGCACCCTTTCGGTGACCCTGGCTCTCAGCGGCGTCACCACGGCGCTGGTGGGCTTGGTGTCGGATTCCTGGCTCGCCGTGGCTGTCTTCATCCAGCCGTCGGTGGCGGTGGGCTTCTTCCCCGCGGGCTTCACCGCGCTCTCGGCCATGGACGACGCACAGACCCGCGGCACGGCCGTATCCCTGGTGGTGCCCATGGCCTTCGTCATCGGCGGCGGGGTGATTCCATGGTTCCTGGGCTTGAGCGGCGACCTCGGGGCGTTCGACCTCGGCTTCGTCTGGGTCGGGCTGCTCACGCTCGCGGGCGCCGGGGTGGCGCTGCTCTACAGGCCCGGGGCCTCATGATCCTTCTCAACGTACGTCACCGCGAGTTCACCAGCGTCAAGCGCGCAGTGACGACCTTCCCAACCTTGTCAGGCGCCCCTCTCCACTGTAGTAAACAGGAGCCCGCACCCCTGAGTAGTGCCCGGCCAAGCCGGACCACGGGATCCCGTGAGGGACGGAAGGCAAAGGGAATCACGCCATGAACGAGATCATCGGATACAAACGCGACGAGGCCGCGGAGCAGCCGCCCTATCTCCATCCGGACTACCGTTCCACGGTGTTGCGAGCACCCAGGCAACCGCTGGTGCCGTTGCCCCACACGCTGTCGGAGATCACCGGGCCGGTATACGGACACGAGAAGGTCGGGCCCCTGGACCACGACCTGACCCGGCAACATGACGGGGAGCCCCTGGGAGAGAGGATCATCGTCCTCGGCCGAGTGACGGACTCCGACGGCAGGCCGGTACCGGACGCGCTCATGGAGATCTGGCAGGCCAACTCGGCCGGGCGCTACCGCCACGACATCGACAACCACCCTGCCCCGCTCGACCCCAACTTCAGCGGCGGCGGCCGCTGCACGACCGATGCCGACGGGCGGTACCGCTTCGTGACCATCAAGCCCGCCGCCTATCCCTGGGGCAACGACCCCAACGCGTGGCGGCCGGCGCACGTCCACTTCTCGCTCTTCGGCACCGCCTTCGTGACCCGGCTGATCACGCAGATGTATTTTCCGGGAGATCCGTTGCTGGCCTGCGACCCGATCTTCAACTCCGTTTCCGACGCGCACGCGAGGGAACGGCTGGTGGCCCGGCTCGACCTGAGTAACACGGAACCCGAATGGGCATTGGCCTACGAGTTCGACATCGTCCTGCGGGGGCGGGACGGTACCCCCATGGAGAGTTGAGCGGATGCCGGCGCAGCGCGGAACCACCCCTTCCCAGACCATCGGCCCGTTTCACCGCATCATGGTGCCGTGGGAGAGCGGCGCGGAGCTTGTGGGGCCGGGTGACCCCAACGCCATCCGCATTCAGGGACGCCTCCTCGACGGCGCGGGACAACCCGTGGACGACAGCGTCATCGAAGTCTGGCAGGCCAACGTCCACGGCCGGTACGCCCATGCCGAAGACACCCGGGAAGTGCCGTTGGTGCCCGGGTTCGACGGCTTCGGCCGCGCCGTCACCGACGGCCAGGGCCGCTTCACCGTCGTCACGGTCAAGCCCGGATGCGCCCCCGGACCGGGAGAGACCATGCAGGCGCCGCACATCTCCCTGTCCGTGTTCGCCCGGGGGCTGCTGAAGCGTCTGGTGACGAGGATCTATTTCGCGGACGAGGCCGCGGCGAACGAAAAGGACCCGGTCTTGCAAGCCATCGAGGACGCGGGCCGGCGCGAGACCCTGCTGGCCGTCAGGCGGCAAGGCGGCGAGACGCCGCCCGTGTACGAGTTCGACGTCTACCTGCAAGGTCCACGGGAGACGGTCTTCTTCGACGTGTAGGCAAGTTTGCGCCCTTGGAAGGTTTGCGCCCTTCGGCAAGCCCGGCACAGGCACGGCGGACCGAAGCCGCGGGACGTTACGCTTGATCTGACCAGCCCGCGCGTCAGTCTTTCTTGTCCATCGCCGCCCGCTGATCCACACCGGTCTCGGCGTAACCCGGCTCCACCAGCGCGTTGATGACGTAGCGCCCGCCCTTGCCCACCACCTTGGCGCCGCGTTCCAGCGCCGCGGCCAGGTCCTCGGACGTGGACACCGGCGCCTCGCCGTCGAACCCTTGCGCCCTGCCCATGGCGATGAGGTCCACCGGCGGGTCATCGAGCCGCTGTCCGATCCAGCGGTTCTGCACCGGCCGCTTGCGCATCACCGCCACCCGCTCCTGGTGCATCTCGTCGTTGTAGTAGGAACGGTTGTCGGCGATGACCACCAGCAGCGGCAGATCCATGTGCGTGGCCGTCCACAGCGCGTTGCAGCCCATCAGGTAGTCGCCGTCGCCCAGAACCCCCACCACCAGCCGGCCCTTGCCCTTGAGCGCCAGCGCCGCGCCCACCGCGTGGCCGGGACCGCTGCCCACGCCGCCGCCGCCGTCATTGCCCATGAAGGACAGCGGGCCGCTGAACTCCGCGCCTTCGCCGGGCCAGCCGATGGGCAGACGCGCGAACGTTACGGGCTTGTCACGGGCGAACTCGCGCACGGTGAGCGCCATGTCCATGAGCGTCATGGGGACGCCCTGCCTGGGCCGGGCCTTCCCGGTGGGCGTGCGGGTCCAGTGGGTGATGTTCTTCAAACCCGCGGCCGCGGGGCGCTTGCGGCCGAAGCCTTCCAGAAGCTGCTCCACGAAGGTATCCGGACACGCCGCCACCGGGACGTCCACCGCCGGAAGCGCCTGATGGTCCATGCTCCAACCGTTGGTGCGATAGGTGTCCATGGAGCAGTGGATGATGGTCTTGTCGGCGGGCGACTGGGTCTGCGACGCCCCCAGGCAACCCCGGAGAAAGCCTGCCAGGTCCAGCCAGTCGAAGCTCAGGATGACATCGGCTTTGCTGACCAGGGCGGTGGCCTGTTTGGAGGGCCGGAGCCCCGGAGGGGCCAGGTGCAACGGGTGCGTGGTGGGGAAGGAAGACGGATCGTTGGAGCTGGTCAGCACCGGTGCGTTCAGGGCTTCGGCCAACTGCACCCGGCGTTCCCAGTCCGCCTTGCTTCGGGAGACGCGCCCCATGAGGATCACGGGGAACCTGGCCTTCTTCAGCAGCGCCCGGGCGCGCTTCACCGCGGCCGGCGACGCGCACGGCGGGTCTGCCGGAGCATACCGCGACGCGTCCGGGATCAGCACCTCCTCGGTGAGCGCCTCCTCCTGAAGACCGACGTCGAGGCAGACGTAGACCGGGCCGAACGGCGCGGTCCGCGCCATCTGGTTCGCCCGCAGCACCGACTCCACCGCCGCCTGCGGCGAGGCCGGCTGATCGTCCCACTTGGTGTAGTGCCGGATGATGGCGCCCTGGTCCTTGGCGGTGTGGATCCAGTCGATCCACGGGCGCCGCTTGTGGGCGTCCACCGGACCGGTGGCGCCGAATATCACCATCGGGGTCCGGTCGCACCATGCATTGAAGATGGTCATGGTGGCGTGCATCAGCCCCACGTTGGAGTGCAGCGCCACCGCCATGGGCTCGTCCGTGGCCTTGGCATATCCGTCGGCGATGGAAACCGAGTGTTCCTCGTGCAGGCAAGTGACCATCTGCGGGTTCTCGTTGCCCAGATAGTTCACCAGGCTGTCGTGGAACCCACGGTAGCTCGCCCCCGGGACCAGTGCGATGTACTTGAGATCCAGCTTGCGGGCGACCGCCGCCACCACGTCGCTGCCCCAGCGCATTTTCGGGCTGCCGAGATTCCTGGGTCGATGCTTCTGCGTGGTGCTGTTCATGCGTTTTGCCACGGTGCTTTCCTTTCTGCTTGCGGGATGGTTACGGCCTCGTTGTCTTGCGACGGCGCCATCATCGTCCGCTGCGCGCTTCATTGTCAAGGCGCGGGCCCCGGCGTGGCGGTTGCCGGAGCTCCTGGCGGTCCACCAGGCCGGAGGTCAAGCCCTCTTCCCGGAGGAGATTCTTCTGCACCTTGGAACTGGGGGTCTTCGGCAACTCCCGCCGGTAGTCGAGGTACCGGGGGACCTTGAACGACGCCAGGCGCTCGGCACAGAACGCCCAAAGCTGCTCCGGCGGCAGGTCCTCGGGCGAGGCCCCGTCCGCCAGCACAACGGATGCCTTGACCTCTTCCTGGCGGATGGGATCCGCCACCGCCACCACCGCGCACTCGGCAACGAGCGGATGGGAAGTCAGGACCCGTTCCACCTCCGCCGGCGCGATGTTCTCTCCGCTGCGCTTGATCATGTCCTTCTTGCGGTCGACGAAGTACAGGAACCCGTCCTCGTCCAGGTAGCCGAGGTCGCCGGTGTGGAGCCAGCCGTCCCGGAGAGCCGCGGCCGTGGCCTCGGGGTTCTTGTAGTACCCCATCATCACCGCCGGACTCCACTTGACGATCTCGCCCAGCTCCCCGGGGCCGCAGTTCTCTCCTTCCTCGTTGCAGATGCGCAGCCGGTGCACCTCCGGGGCGATGGCCACGCCGCAACTGCCGAGCTTCCGTCTGGAGTCCTCCAACGGGCCGAGAACGCTCAGCAGGTCCTCGGTGAGGCTGTACGACGGAATGGCGGTGACGCCGAAGCGTCGCTCGAACTCCAAGTGGACCTCCGGGGGCAACAGCGCCATGACCTGCCTCAACGATGTGTCCGCATCCGCCGGATTCCGCGGCAGGTTCAGCAGGATCCGCGGTATCGTCTGCATGATGCTCGACGTCGTCACACCGTGGGTCTTGACGTCATCCCAGAAGCGGGAGGCGCTGAACCGCTCCTTGAGCACCACCACGCCGCCCACCGACATCATGGCGATGCTCATGTGACACAGGGCGTTGACGTGGAACAGCGGCATCACCACCAGCACCCGGTCGCCTTCCGTCCACCCCAGCGCCCGGGCCCTGTGGCTCGGGGCGAGAGCGAAGGCGTAGTGCTTCAGCATGACGCCCTTGGGGCGATCGGTGGTGCCGGAAGTGTAGATGATGGACGCCGGGTCCTCGGCCGAAACGTCCGCAGGTTCAGGCTCCCCGCCAGCGGCCCCGATGAACTCGTCCCACCCCATCACGCCGTTCCCGCTGCCGGCATCGAGCGTGACCACGTGCTCGAGTCCGGGACAGTCACCGCGGACCTTCTCGATGACCGGCATGAACGCACCCGTGGTCATGAGACAACGCGCCTCGGAATGGGCCAGGAGATACTTTAGCTCGCCGGCCGTCTGCGCCGTGTGGAGCGGAACGAACACACCCCCGGCACGGGCCACGGCGAACACCGTCCAGAGAAACTCCGGACAGTTGGGGAGCAACAGGGCCACCTTCCGTCCGGCCCGTGGAAGCAGCGCCGCGAGAGCCCGCGCCACCTTTTCCACCTCCCCGGCGAACGCGGCGTAGCTCCAGCTCCGGTCTCCGTGGACGAGACAGAGAGCATCGGGCCGCTTATCGACCTGATCCGACAGCAGCTCGCGTATGGTCCCGTAAGCGGTCATGAACGGACCTGACCATAGATCAAGGGCGTTGCCGTTGCAATTGAGCCGGCTTCCTTGACACCTTGCCGCGTACACGGTTTACACGGTTGCATGAATCAACCCTTCGGAGCGACCCATGGATGAATCGTTGCAGACCCTCCGGCGCAAGGTCGCGCTGGGCACTCGCATCCTCGCCGGCCAGGGATGCCTGGGCGACATACTCGGGCACCTGTCGGTGCGCATTCCGGGCACGGACCGGATGTTCATCCGGTGCCTCGGCGACGAAGAGAAAGGGCTGCTCTACACCGACGTGCGCCACGTGCGCCGGGTGGGCTTCGACCGCACGGTGGAACAGGTGGAAGGGTATCGGGTGCCGCTGGAGCTACCGATCCACGGCGAGATCTACAAGGCGCGCCCCGAAGCCCGGGCCGTCCTCCACGCCCATCCCTACCACTGTCTCGTGGCCACCATCGCCGGCATCGAGCTGCGGCCCATCTACGGCTCCTACGACCCCCTGAGCCTCGGCGCCGCCATCCGGGGGATCCCCGTCTATCCCAGGTCGGTGCTCATCGACAGCCCGGAGCTGGCCGCGGAGTTCATGGCCGCCATGGGCGACCGGGACTGCTGTCTCATGCGCGGGCACGGCCTGACCGTATACGGACCCACGGTTGAAGCCGCAACCCTGCTGGCCCTTCGCCTGGAGATGCTGGCGAAGGTCACCCTGGACGCCGCCCGCGCGGGCGGCCGTCCTCCGGAGCCGCTTCCCCAAGCGGACCTCGACGCCTTCGCCTTCGTGTTGGAAGAGGGTATCCAACACGCCGTATCGAAGGTCTACGAGTGGACCTGGAACCACTACGCTCAACGCGTGGCCGATACGGTGGGGTTGCCGGCCGAGGACCCCTGAACCGGGACCACCGTCACCTCGTCGGTAATGTCGAACCGCATCAGGTCTTCGCCCATGACCAGCTCGCCCGCGTAGCCCGCTTTGGTTCGCTCGATGATCTCCCTGCGTTCGACGCCGTAGGAGACCACGTGGGTGAAGGCGGCGACCTTGGGTTTAACCTGGGAAAAGACCGAAGCCGCTTCCTCCGGCGAGGTGTGGTGTCCGATGATGTGCGCCAGCCGCTCGGACCGCTGAAGTTCCTCGGGCGGAGCCGCGGCCACCTCATGCACCAGCAGGTCCACGCCCCGGGCGAACTCGATGAGGTTCTCGCAGTAGCGGGTGTCGCCGGAAAGCACCGCGGACCGGCCCGCGTAGTCGATGCGATAGCCGAAGGCCGGCTTGATGGGAGCGTGGTCCACGTCGAAGACGGTGATCCTCAACCCGTCCTCATCATGGACGAACCCCTGCTCCACGTCTTCGGCCATCACCTCCACGCCGCCGGGGTCGAGCCGCTCGTCCACGTCACGGCGCAGGTGGATATCGAACTCGAAGGCTTCCGCCAGCTTGGACATCATCCGGCGAGTCCCCTCCGGCCCCCACACGCGCAACGGCTCGTTGCCGCGACCGAAGATCCACGGGGTCAACCAGAAATCCGGGATGCCGACGATATGGTCCGAGTGCAGGTGGGTGAGGAACAGGTACTTCAGCTCGCCCAGAGGAACTCCCGCTTCATCCAGCCGCTGCAGCGTGCAGCGGCCGCAGTCGAACACGAACCGCTTGCCGCCGGCCTCCACCAGCGCCGCCGGGCCCGTGCGTCCCGGCTGGGGCTTGGGACGGCCCGTGCCGAGGAGGGTCACCCGGAGCGCATCCGGTCTTTGCGGAGGACGCCCCACGTTCACGACTTCGCGGTGTCTTCCAGGAGCAACAGGCCCATCCCCGTCAACATCGGCGCATAGTAGTTCTGATGCACCAGCCTCACCTCGGGGGACATGGCGCCGCGCATGCCCAGCCACATGATCATCTCCACCGCCTCGGCGCCTCCCTGCACCATGTACTCGTAGTGGGACAGTGCCACCAGTTCCTCCGGCCCGTTCACGATGCGGTCCATGAACCGCCGGTCCCACTCCTCGTTGCGGAAGCCGAAACGCTCGCCGTGGAGTTGGTGCGACAACCCGCCGGTGCCGAGCACGGCCACGCGGACGTCCCGCGGATAGCTCTCGACGGCCTTGCGCAGAGCCTGCCCGAGCTTCCACAGACGGCGCGCCGTGGGCAGCGGGTGCTGCACCACGTTGACCGCCACCGGCAGCACCTTGATGTCCCACCGGGGCTCGTTGGACCAGAGCAGCGGCAACGGGGTGAGCAGGCCGTGGTCCACCGCCAGTTCCTGGCACACCGTCATGTCGAACTCGCTCTCCCGGATCAGCGACTCGGCCACGTGCCAGGAGAACTCGGGGTCGCCGGGAACGGGCCGTAGCGGGCGCGGTCCCCAGCCTTCATCGCCGGGCGGATAGTTGTCGGCCACGCCCATGGCGAAGGTGGGGTACTTGTCGAAGAAGAAGTCCGTGCCATGGTCGTTGTAGATGAAGATGGCCACGTCGATACGGGCCTCCCGGAGCCATTCCATGGCCGGCCGGTAGCCGTCGAACAGCGGCTTCCACTCGGGTGCTTCCTGCTTGCCCTGGTCGAACGCCGCGCCCACCGCGGGCACGTGCGACGATCCGATTCCCGCGACGATCTTGCCCATGCTACCTGGCCCCCTGGACCTTTCGCGTGTTCAGAAACTCATCGAGACTCTGCCCGCGGAACGCCGCGCCGATGTGCTGCAGGCTGTCGCCCGTCACCGAACCCATCTTGTACATGACGTAGATGTTGGCCCCGCCTTCGCGGGCCAACGCCAACCAGTCTTTCTCGTGTATCCAGCGCTTCTCCCGATCGGTGAGGCCGAAGCGGTCCATCAGCGCCTCCGCATCCTCCTTGAAGGCCATGCGGTTCTCGGCCCTGTTGAGGGAGAAGAAGAACTTGTTCAGACGGTAGCCCTTGCGCGACAAGGCGCCGTCGAACACGTACGTGCCCTCGATTTGCTCCGCGTCCTCGCGGGACTGGCTCATGACCGTTTCCTCCTGAAACCGACTGCTCCGCCCACGTCAGACGGCGAGCATAGAAGGATTCGGAGAACCGGTCAACTCGCTCTCCTTTGCCCCACCGTCGATTTGACATGCCGGCGACACGGTTGATAGTGTCCTGGCTGGCGCACCGGTGGCGAGCTCGCCACCCTGGCGACCGGCCCAATACCTGGAGAACTCGAATATGCCGGGACCCCGTTTCGAAAATGTCGCCGTGGCCAACGGGGCGGAAGCCTTTCTGGCGCAGATCAACGCCAACCCCGACGTGGACTACATCTTCGCCAACACGGGCACGGACCACGGTCCGATCCTGGAGGCCCTGGCCAAGATGCACCGCAGCGAGTCCAGGGGGGCGGAGATCCTCGTGGTGCCCCACGAGCAGGCCGCGGTTTCCATGGCCCACGGCTACTACTGCGCCTCGGGCAAGCCGCAGGTGGTGCTGGTGCACACCCTGCCCGGCACCGCCAACGGCCTCGGCGGGCTCATGAACGCCAAGGCGTGCCAGGTGCCCATGCTGTTCGTGGCGGGAAGGACCCCGGTCACCGAGGGCGAGGTGGCGGGGGGCAAGAGCCGTCACATCCACTGGCGCCAGGAATCCCGGGACCAGGGCAGCATCGTGCGCGAGTTCGTCAAGTGGGACTACGAGAACCGCGCCAACGAGCAACTCGGCGCCATCGTGCCCCGAGCCTTCAAGATCGCCATGGCGGAACCCCGGGGTCCGGTGTACCTGTCGCTGCCGCGGGAGTGGCTGTACGAGTCCATGGAAACCACCCGAGTGTCCGCGGACGTGTTCAGGCCGCCCACCAAGTATCAGACTCCCGTCGGGGACCTGGAGCAGGCGGCCGAGATCCTCATGGGAGCGGCCGACCCGGTTATCGTGACGCGCTACCTCGGAAAGAACCCCGCGGCGGTCCGGCCGCTGGTGGACCTGGCCGACCTGCTGGCGATCCCGGTGGTCCAGCACCCGCAGTCGCCGTACATGAACTTCCCGTCGAGCCATCCGTGCCATGTCGGCCACGACATCGACGGTCACATCAAACGGGCGGACGTGGTCTTTCTCATCGACATCGACGTGCCGTGGACGCCGGCCACCCGGGACAAGCTCCGGCCCGAGGCCACGGTGTTGCAACTGGAGGTGGACCCGCTCTTCTCCTCCATTCCGGTGTGGGGCTTCCCGGTGGACCACGCCATGACCGGATCGTCCGACGTCACGCTGCCGGTGCTCAACGGCCTGATCCGGCAAGGCCTCGACGGCTCGGACGCGCTGATGAAGGCGGTAGGGGAACGCCGGGCTCGGGTCGCCGCCGCGCATGACCGGACGCGGACGGAGCTGGCCGCGCGGATCGAGAAAGTGAAGGACGAGCGGCCCATCCACCCCCTGTGGGTGTCCAGGTGCATCGCCGACGTGGTGGACGAAAAGACCATCGTCATGGGGGAAGCCGTGACCTCGCCCCTGGGGCCGGTGCTCGGACTGGAGCGGCCCGGATCGTTCTTCGATCAGGCGCCCGCCGGCCACCTGGGGTGGGGGATGGGAGCCGCCATCGGCGCCAAGCTGGCGGCGCCCGACCACACGGTCATCGCGTGCGAGGGCGACGGCTCCTACATGTTCTGCGTCCCCACCGCCTGCCACTTCACCGCGCAGAAATACCAGGTCCCGTTCCTCACCGTCATCTACAACAACCAGGCATGGAACGCGACGTTGAGCACGGTGCGCGAGCTGTACCCCGACGGCGTCGCCCATCAGTCCCGGAACTTTCCGGGCACGGACCTGACGCCGTCGCCGCAGTTCGAGTTGACCGCCCAGGCGTGCGGCGCTCACGCGGAGCGCGTCGGGGATCCCGCGGACCTCCCCGCGGCGCTGGAGCGCGGCCTCAAGGCCGTCAAGGAGGAGCGGCGCCAAGCCCTGGTCAACGTCATCTGCCGCAATCCGGCCGGCTGACCTCAATTCAGGAGGAAACCATGATCTGCAGAATTTTCTGGGGCAAGCTCCGACTCGGGATGTGGACGGAATACGAGCGGTACTACAACGAGGTGGTGGTTCCGGCCACCGCGAAAATGCCGGGTTTTCGCGGACGCCAACTGCTCCGAAGCTCCGAGAATCCCGACGAAGGGATCTCCCTCACCTTCTGGGAGACGAAACAGGACATGGAGCAATACATCAGGAGCCAGGCCCGGGCCGACATCGCCAAGGGAGCGGAGAGCATGTACACCGGCGAGTACTGGGTCAAGGACTTCGAGGTGAAATCGCTTTCGCTCCTGTCGCTGGGCAACGTGTGAGCCGTCCCCGACGAGCGACGCACGCGGCCCCCGGAAAGCGTGGTGGAACATGAAACGCATCGGCCTCATATCACCCAACATCAGCGACGAGTTCCTCACGGATGTCTACCGGATCCTGCCGCCGGACATCACGGTGGAGGGTCGCGGCCTTCGGGTGCGCGAATTCACCGACCAGGAGTTTGCCCGGGCGGAAAGGGAGTTCTTCGGACTGGTCAAGGAGTTGACCGAGTTCCCTCTCGACTTTCTCATGCTTACCGGAGAGCTGTTCCTCTCCTACAAGGGACCCGGCTCGGACCGCGAGCTCCTCACGGCCGTGGGCGAGGTGACGCCGGTGCCCTCCTCTACCGTCCTGACTTCGGTCGTGGACGCCTGTCGTGAATTGGGCCTGAAACGCGTAGTGATGGCAACCCCATTTCCGGAAGACCAGGATGCGCGGCTCGCCCGCTTTCTCGAACACGACGGTATCCACGTCGAGGCGTTCCGGGGATTGGCGTGCGAGAATTCCAGGGTGATATGGGGCCTGCCGCCCGAATCGGGACTGGAGGTGGCGCGTCCGTTGCTGCGGGACCATCCGGAGGTCGACGGCCTCTACATGCCCTGCAACAAGTGGCGGATCACGCCCGTCATCGAGCCGTTGGAGCAGGAGTTCGGCAAGCCCGTGGTCACCAACACCCAAGCCTGGATCTGGACGGCGCTGAAGGCGATGGAGTTGAACCAGCCGGTGGAAGGGTACGGCAGGCTGCTGACTCGGCTCTAGCGTCATGCCCCATAAATAAAGAGGGCGCGCTCGACGTGGCGGCTTTCCGAATGGCAGACGCTCGATCGCTACGGGCCGAACCGGTAGATGACGCCCAGGCGCACGATGCCGAGCTTGTTCTCGACACGGTAGGAGGCAGGTCTTCGAGGAGAGCCTGCTCCACAGCAGCGATCGTCGCCGGAGCGGTTCGCATAATGGGTGCTCTCCCCGAAGTCCAGGTACGAGCCTTCGAGCCGCAGTGCCCAAGCGTCGTTCAGGGAAGTTTCGATACCGGCTCCGATCACCCAGCCGAATTCCGTCGAGCCGTCGCGGAAGGAATCGTCGGGGTCCATGCGCTGCGCGGGCCTGCCGTCGGGCAGCAACACCCATTCGCCGTTCCGGTCCCTGTAGGCGTCGAGGTCCCTCAGCGACTTCTCGATCCGGGCGAACGCCAATCCGGCGGAAGCGAACACCGTCGCGCGTCCGACGGCCCGCTCGACCCCGGCGCGCGCCGTCGCGACCCATCGGTACTTCGATTCCACCCTCTCGTCCGGGGGCTGGAATCGGGGATCGATCCGGTTTGTTCTCGCCGACAAGTCGCCGAACGTACCGTCGAGCTCGACCCTGAGAGGCATGCCGGCGATTTCGAGCTTCCTCCCGATCAGGGCGCTGCCGGCTAACCCGGTGTCGTCGTAGTCCACGGTCCAGCCGGGATTACCCGAGTACGAGAAACCATCGGTATCGACGATCCGACCGTCCGCCCGGCCGGCGCCGGCGAAGACGCCCACGTAGGTCCCCGTCCAGTCGGACGCATCGTCGTTCGCAGCGTTCGCGGGGCCGCCGTTCGCGAGCATCACGAGGACCGGCAGGGCGATGATCGCACGCCGCCATGCGGAGCCGCGCCCGGAGGGAAGTCGAGTGTTCTTTTCCATGACGGTCTCCGTTTCGTAGTTGAACACGACGACAGGGAAGGCGAGCGGATCAGCCGGCGGAGCCGTGCACCTTCACCGGCCGCGCGCTTCCCGCGCGCTCGTGGAGCGGATCGACGTTCTGGGTGACGAGCAGGAACCCCCCGCCGCGCGCCACCTGCCAGCGCTCGATGGCGAATCAGTCGAAACGGTAGCCGATATTTCTACGACGCAGGCTCCTGGCCGACGTTCTCCGCGAGCCAACCGTCGAGGGCGTCGATCATGAAGTCCTCGCAGCCGGCGTAGAAGTGATTGGCGCCGGGGACGATGATGCAGGTGCAGCGCTCGGGTCCCGCGGACTCGGCGAGCTCCCGCGCATATTCGCGGAAATAGGCCGCCTCTATCTCTCCTGCCGTGACCAGCAACGGACACCCGAGCTTTGCGGCGTGCGGGCGCACGTCGTTGGTCTCGTGGCGGCCGTACTTGCTGACGTAGGTCCTGTAGGTGAAGAGTCCCGTGGCGCCGCTGGCGGGCGCCCACAAGTACTCCTCCCCCTGACCCTCCGCCACCCGGCCCTCGGCGTCCGCCATGCGTGCCTCGAACTCGGGGTCCTCCACCGCCCGGGCGGCGTAGAACTGCTTGGGCGCGGAGCACGAGATCACGCCGACCACGTCTTCTCGGCGGCGCGTGCCCTGGTAGTAGAGGGACTTGACCGAGCCAAGGCTGTGCCCCACCAGCACGAAGCGCCCGTAGCCATCCTGTTTCAACCGATCGATGGCCGCGTCCACGTCCAGCACGCACTCCTCGAAGTTCTCGTAGGTCGCGCCTCGAAAAGCCGTCAGGTCGCCGCCCCGGGCAATCCAGTCATGTCCGCGGCAGTTGATGGAGAAGGCATGGTGGCCGCGTCCCGCCAGCGCCTCGGCAAACACCGGCAGCGGGCCGGTATAGAAACTCATGGCCACGCCGTGGATCATGACCAGCGCCAGGTCGGGATGCGGTGACGCATCCGCGCGGAACAAGAGCCCGTGCAGTGTTTCCTGGTCCGAGGTCACGAACGAAAGCAACTCCGCGTTTCCCGACATGGACTCTCTCCTGTTCGACCGCGTTGCCCCGAGCGGGGTAGTAGCCCGAACACCGGCGGGCCTAAAACCCGTCCCTACGAAACCCGTCCTACGTTTCCTCGGCGGGCCCCGGCGCATATCCTCCGAGCCACCTTGCGATGGCCTCGCCGTCGCGCTCCAGCCACAGCGCGTTGGAACGAATCCGCTCCAGCGACTGACGTACCGTGCGCGCGGCCGCGGGCGCCGGATGCGACTCGAAGAACGCCTCCACCTCCCGGGCCTTTTCCAGGGTGGTGAAGTCTTCGGTGGTGATGGACACGATCCGCGCGATGATGAATCCGCCCTGCCCGTACCGGCCATCGAACTCCGCCCATTTTTCCCGCAGGAAATCCCAGGCCAGGTCCCGTCCCAACGGGTTCATGGCGACGCCGGCCACGGCCAGCGGCGTGTCCTGCCCGCGCACCTCGTCGGACAGCGAGAACTCCAGGGTCCGCCGCAGCAGGTCCGGGTCGGCGCTCCATCCCAGCGCCCGCAGGCAGCGGTTCTTCTCCTCATGAAGCTCGGCCTCGCGGTAGACCCGGAGCACCGCCTCGTACCCCTCCGCCTCTCTGTTCTGCACCACGAGCGAGTAGACCGCCGCCCGCAGGTCCGGCGCCACCGGCGTTGCGAGCCGGACCCCCTGATCGAACCGGCGCAAGGCTTCGGCGGTCACGTGCCGGTCGCCGTAACGTCCCAGTAGACCGATCACCATGGGCCGAAGCAGCTTCGTCAGATGGCTTTCCCCGCTCCGGGCGTCCCATCCCAGACTCCCGTAAACGGTCTGGTACAGGCTCCTGGCAAAAGCACGGAACGGCTCGTGACAGGGCTGGTCGGACAAGAGAATGTCGTAGGCCCGGAGATTCTCCGACAGGTCGGCCCACACCGTATAGTCCGTCTCGTTGCCATAGGCCGGCGCCAGGGCCAGGGGCCGGGCCGGGTCGAGATAGCCGGCCCGGGCCAGGGCAAACGCGTCGTTTTCGAGACCCATCCGGTCCGTGGCCGACGACAGCTCTCCCGCCTCCACCGCGGCGGCCAGCCGGTCCCACAACCCGGCGCTGTAGTTGCCGCGATAGAACCCGGTCTGATCCGGGTTGACCTTCAGCCACCCTCCCCTGCTTCCATCAACGCCGATCCTCGCCCTCTCGTCTTCGAGAACGCGGAACGTGTCCTGCGTCCCCTCCGTCCGGATACCCACGGGAACCGACCACCGGCTGGTGTCGTCCCGCTCCGGAACGCCGCTCAGGAAGAACCGCGTCTGACGCAGCTCCACCTCCCCCTGGTCCATGTCCACGGTCAACAGCGGGTAACCGGTTTGCTTGGTCCAGGTGTCCATGATCTGCTTCACCGGCTGCCCGGACTCCTCCGCCAGGGCCTGCCAGAGGTCTTCGGTGGTGGCGTTGGCGTACTGATGCCGCTGGAGGTAGCGCTGAAGTCCGCGGCGGAACGGCTCCGCGCCCAGATAGGCGGCCAGCATCCGGATCACCGAGGCGCCCTTGCTGTAGCTGATGCCGTCGAAGATCTCGCTGATCTGCTTGGGGTCCCGCACCTCCACTTCGATGGGGTGCGAGCTCTTGAGCCCGTCCAGCGACAGGGCCCGGCCGAAGTCCGTGAAGACGAACTGCGTCCACATGTCCCATTCCGGGAACAGGTGGTCCACCGCCAGAAACTCGATCCATGACGCGAACCCCTCGTTGAGCCACAGATGGGTCCACCACTCCATGGTGACGAGGTTGCCGAACCACTGGTGCGCCAGCTCGTGGGCGACGATGATGGCCACCCGCTGGCGCGTGCCCGCCGAAGACTCGTCCGGATCCACGAGGATGGCGGTCTCGCGGTAGGTCACCGCGCCCCAGTTCTCCATCGCCCCGGCGGCGAAGTCCGGGATGGCCAGCAGGTCCATTTTGGGCAGCGGATAGGCGATGGCGAAGTATTCATGGAAGAACGACAGCGTCCGGGCGGCCACGTCCAGGGCGAACCGGCCCTGCTCCCGTCTGCCCACCGGCGTGTACACCCGCACCGTCACCCCTTCCCCGGTTTGCGTCTCGACGTAGTCGAACTCGCCGACGATGAACGCCAGCAGGTACGTGGACATCACCGGGGTCTCGGCGAACCGCACGGTCTTGAGACCGCCGTCTCCCGTCTCGACCTCGCTCGGCGGCATGTTCGAGACCGCCACCCGGTCCTCCGGCACCACCAAGGTCACCTCGAACACGGCTTTCCGCGCCGGTTCGTCCCAGCAAGGGAACGCGCGCCGGGCGTCCGTGGCCTCGAACTGGGTTACCGCCATGGTCCGCTCCTCGCCGTCCACACGGTAGACGCTCCGGTAGAACCCGTGCATCTTGTCGTTCAGTTGCCCGGTGAAGTCGATGGCCAGCCGCGCCGGCCCCGGCTCCAGCGTTTCGCTGAAAACGAACGAGACGGTCTCTTCCGCCTCATCCGCCTCGATGCGCTCGGGCTCACGGGACACCCCGTCCCGTTCCAGCACCACCGAGTGGAGTTCCAGCTCCGCGGCGTGCAGCACCACCCGGCGGGTGGCCGACATCACCTCGACCTCCACCGATTCGCTGCCGCTGAAGGCAAAGCGCTCGAGGTCCGGCTTGAGGGTTACGTCATAGCGCTTCGGGCAAACGTCATCGGGCAACAGCACCCGTTCCTGTTTGGCCATGAAATAGTCTCCAGGACAGAGTTTCCAGGACAGCCGTCTCCAGGACAGTCGAAACAGTTCAACCGGCGCCTGGAACCGGCTAGAGATGCCGGTCGAAGAACTCCACGGTCCGCTTCCAGGCGGTCTCGGCCGCCTCCTTGTCGTAGTTGCGACTGTCGGCATTGGCGAAGGCGTGCCCGGCGTTGGGATAGATGAAGACCGTGTGGTCACCCTTCAGGGTCTTGAGCTTCGCCTGGAATTCCCGGACGTTGTCCACCTTGATGCCCCGGTCCTTCTCGCCGAAGTGCCCCAGAATGGTCGCGCGCATCCGGCTGAGATCGTCCTTGGGGTTGAAGCGGCCATAGTAGATGACCGACGCCTTGACCCCCAGATCGTTCTTGGCCATCTGGTACGACCAGCCGCCGCCGAAGCACCAGCCTACGGAGGCGATGCGGGCAGGGTCCACCTCTCCCTTGAGCCCGGTCAGGTAGCTCACCGCCTGCCGCAGGTTGGCAAAGGCCGCCTGGGGATCCTTGCGCACGCCCCCCGCCAGCTTGCGGGCCCCGTCTCTGTTTGTCGCGAACTCGCCGTTGTAGAGATCCACTGCCAGGGCCACGTAGCCCAACTCGGCAAACTGCCGCGCGTTCTCCCTGATGTTGTCGTTCAGGCCCCACCACTCGTGGATCAGGATCAGAGCGGGCCGCGCCTTCTTGTCCGCGGGCTTGGCCAGGTAGCCCTTCACCCTGTCGTTCCCCTTGTCATAGGCCACGTCCGCGGTGGTGATCTTCACGGCCTGGGCGTAGACGGCGCCGGCCGCGACGTGGAAAGCCAACACCAGGAACAACGCCGAAAACCATTCCTTCCGAAGTTTCATGTCACTTCTCCTTCGCGCGGCTCGGAAGGCGTCAACCGTCCGGCTCGCTTTTCCAGCCAATGTTTCCGTTCACGATCACACCTTCGACTCGGGTCGCTGCCTCGAACGGCGGCCCGGAGAGCACCACCACGTCCGCGTCCTTGCCCTTCTCCAGGCTTCCCACCCGCGCATCGATGCCCATGATCCGGGCCGAATTGAGGGTCAGCGCCTTCAGCGCTTCCTCCGGGCTGACGCCGTGGTCGACCGCGGTCATCCCCTGCATCCGATGATTCTGAATGGGAATCACAGGGTGATCGGTGGAAAACGCCGTGAGCACGTGGCTTTCGATGAGTAATCGGGGCGCATGCGGGTGGCGTCCCGATTGCTCGAGGTTGCCACGCGTTTTGAGCCAGGGTCCGTGAACCACGGCGACCCGTGCTTGCGACAGCTCCGCGGCTACCTTGTACCCGTCAGTGCCGTGCTCGATGACCAGATCGAGGTCGAATTCCCGTGCGATCCTGATGGCCGTCATGATGTCATCGGCACGGTGGGCGTGTGCCCGGAGCGGGATCTGTTTATTGACGACCGGGACCATGGCCTCCAGCCGCAGGTCCCGCGGCCCCTCGCCGTTGGAGGCATAGTGCCGGGCCCTGACCAGCCCCTCCCGAAGGATTGCGGCGATCCCCATGCGCGTCATGGGGCTTTTCTTGAGGGCGCCGTACACGTTCTTGGGGCGCTCGCCGAAGGCGACCTTCATGCCCACCGGCGCCCGCACCAGCATCTCTTCCACCGTCCTTCCCACCACCTTGACCGCGGCGGGCTGGCCGCAGATGACGTTGTAGCTTCCCGGCATGATCCCCACCGTGGTGACGCCGGCCATGAGGGCGTCCCGGAAGGCGATGTCTTCGGGGTTGACGGCATCCAGGGCGCGAAGGTGGGGGACCACGGGATCACCGACCTCGTCCTCGTCGCTCTGATTCGCCCCAACGCCGTCCTGGCACAGGCCGAGGTGGGTGTGGGCATCGATCATCCCCGGAATGAGGACCTTGCCGCGAGCATCCCAGACCCGGGCGTCCTCCGGCACCTCGACGTCGGCGCCGACCGCTTCGATGGTCCGCCCCTCGATGAGCAGGCTGCCATCCTCGATCACACCGTCGGACGCGGTCATGATGCAGGCGCCCACCAAAGCCAGCCCCATGATTTCCTCCTGTCATGACTCCCCGGCGGGAACCGTCCGGGGCCTCCAAGGTCCTTCTACGGGCTGCCGGAAGCCGCCGACCCGGCCCGTTCGTACACGAGGCGGCCGTCCACGTAGGTCCGATCGACCTGTATGTCCCGTATCGCGGTGGGCGCCACGCCGAGGATGTCTTCCGAGAGCAGCGCCAAGTCCGCCCGTTTCCCCTCTTCCAGGGAACCCGTACGGGTCTCGTCGAACGACGTGTAGGCGCCGTTGTAGGTATAGATCCGAAGGGCCTGCAGCACGCTCACGCCCTCGTCCGGGTTGAGCACCTCGCCGCCCTCTTCGGGTCCGAAGCGGTGGTTCACCAGGACGTCGATGCCCGTCAGCGGGTTGTACAGGCCCACGGGCCAGTCGGACCCGCCGGAGATGACCACGCCCCGGTCGGTCAGCGACTTGAACGGGAACGCGTAGCGCGCCCGGTCGCCCCACTGGCCGTGGATTCCCTCGCTCCCTATGCTCTCCAGGATCGGCGGCTGCGTGTTCCAGATGACGCCCAGTTCCGCCATGCGGTCCATGACCCGCGGGTTCCAGAGGTAGGCGTGCTCCAGCCGGTGGCGCAGGTCGTGCGCCGCCACCTGCGCGCGGCCGTAGGCGATGGCTTCCAGCGACCGGTGGATGCCGTGGTCGCCGTGGCAGATGAGCCCGGTCTGCCAGTCGCTGGACTGGGCCTGCACCATGAAGTCGTTGGCCACCTCCTGGGTGAGCCGGAAGCTGCCGAGCTTCTTCCCCGCGGGGTCGTTGCTGTAGGGCTCGAACAGCGCCGCGGTCTGGCCGATGACGCCGCCGTCGATGCCGATCTGAAGCGCCCCCAGCTTGAGCCGCTCGGTGCCGAAGTTGGTGGCGAACCCGGTCTCGAAGATCTTGCCGGCGGCGCCTTCGAGGTCCCACCCTTCGCCGTGCACCGGATAAGGGCCCATGACCACGCGCAGGCTCGGCGGCGCCTGGCGGTGCAAGCGCTGCCAGGCCACCGTGTCCCTACGGTAGCGGATGGCCGCCTCGAACGCCGTGGTGACGCCGTAGCGGTTCAGCTCGCCGGCCATCCAGTCATATCCGTCCATCATCTCGTTCACGTCCCACTTGGGCAGGCTCGGCATGATGAACACGGTGCGGGTGTTGTCCCACATGGGGCCCAGGGGACGGTCCTGTTCGTCCCGTTCCATGGGGCCGCCGGCAGGGTCCGGGGTGTCGTCCCGGACGCCCATGCGCCGCAACCCCAGGGTGTTGAACGTCCAACCCATGGACTCGCGGTTGGCGATGCCCACCGGGTGGTCGGGCGACACCGGATCGAGGTCGAAACGGTTGGGGTTGCGCCGGTCGGTGAGGCGCGTCGCCTGGAAGCCCCGGCCCAGGATCCAGTCCCCCGGCTTGACCTGCGCGGCCCGCTCCTCGATCCTGGCCACGATATCCGCGATCGACGGGCAGGCGGCGTAGGTGCAGTCCACCCAGTGGCGCTGCGGTCCGTTGGTCATGTGGATGTGGTTGTCGATGAACCCCGGGGTCATCGCGCGCCCCTCCAGGTTCACCACCTCCGTCTCCCGGCCGATGGTCTGCTCGACGTAGGCCCGGCTGCCCACTCGCAGTATGTTCCGGCCGCGGACCGACAGCGCCTCCGCCACCTCGTCGCGGGGATTAACGGTCACGACGGGGCCGCCGACAAAGGCGATATCGGCGGTCGGAACCGGTGTGGACACGTTCGAGTCTGGCATGGGACACCCCCTGGAAATGCGTCACAGCCCCCTTTGGCGAACCCTGATGGACAATAACCGCTCCCTGATGGTTGCGCAAGTTGACAGTCCCGGGAGCCTGTCCGAGTCGAGCAGGAATCTACTGCAAGGCAGGGGAAAGGGTTGCTTGGACAGGCTCCTATCGGCGGGTGGGATCGAAGAAGTCCCGCAGTCCGTCGCCCAGGACGTTGAAGCCCAGGATCAGGAGCGTGATCGCCATTCCCGGGAAGAACGCCGCCCAGGGCGCCCGCTCCACGTAACCGTAAGCGCCGGTCAGCATGGCGCCCCAGGACGGGGCCGGAGGCGGGTGGCCCACGCCGAGAAAGCTCAGGGAGGATTCCGCGAGGATGGCGTAGGAGAAGGACAGAGCGAACTGGACGAGAAGCGGCGCCACGACGTTGGGCAGGATGTGGCTGCGGATAATCCGGCGGTGAGAACCTCCGAGTACCCGAGCCGCTTCCACGTACGGCTGCGCCTTGACCGCCAGCGTGGCGCCGCGCACCACGCGCGCAAAGTGCGGCGCCTGCACGACGCACAAGGCGATGACGACCGGCACCGCCGGCGGCATCCCCCCGCCGGTGAGAAACGCCGCCACCGCGACGGCGAGCAGGATCGTCGGAAACGCGAAGACGAGGTCGATGAGCATGGTGGCGCCGCGATCCGTCAACCCGCCGAAATATCCCCCGAGCACCCCGATCATCATGCCCACAACCGCGGCGCCGCTGGCCGAAAGGACGCCGACGACGAAGGCGATCCGGGCGCCGTAGATGACCCGGCTGAGCACGTCCCGGCCGTACTCGTCGGTGCCGAACCAGTGGGCCCCGTCCGGACCGGTCAGCCGCGACCCGGCCGACATGTCCAGCGGGTCATAGGGCGCCAGTACGTCGGCGAAAAGCGCCGCCAGCAGATACACCGCGATGACCGCCGCGCCGACCACGGCCGGCCGGTGCCGCACGAACCGGCGCCACGCCCGCCCGGGCCCTCCACCGCGGCGCATGGCAGGCTGCCATGCATCGGTGACGTTGGCGTCCTCTGCCATGGAGTCAGTACCCTCTCGCGCCGCCTGCGCCCGTTTTCGCCTGCGTGATCATGGCGTCCCCTAATCGTACCGCACGCGCGGGTCGAGCAGGCCGTAGCCGATGTCCGCCAGCGTGTTGATGATCACGTAGCTCCCGGCGATGACGATCATGGTCGCCTGAAGCACCGGATAGTCCCTGCTGAGCACGGCTTCCACCGCGTACTGTCCGATGCCCGGGATGGCGAAGATCTGCTCGATGATCAAAGAGCCGCCGAGCAGCTTGCCGGTCTCGGTGCCGACCAGAGTCAGGACGGGGATGAAGGCGTTCTTGAGCGCGTGCCGGGAGAAGACCCGGCGTTCACGCACTCCCTTGGCGCGCGCCGTTCGGATGTAGTCATGGGCGAGCACGTCGAGCATGGCCGAACGCGCCATCCGCATCACCGCGGCCGCCATGGTCGTGCCCAGGGCGACGGCGGGCAGCACAAGGGAGCGGGTACTCTCGACGGGGTCCTCGAACAGGGACACGTAGCCCACCGAGGGGAGAATACCGAGGTAGACGGCAAAGACCAGCACCAGCAGCGTGGCCAGCCAGAAGTGCGGCGTCGCCAGCCCCAGGATCCCGGTGGTGGTGACCAGGCCGTCGATCTTGCCGTTGGGGAACCGCGACGCAATGACGCCCAGGGTAATCCCGAAGATGACGCTCCACGTCCCCGCCATGAACGAAAGATGCAGCGTCACCGGAAGGCGCGAAAAGATTTCGTCCGAGATGGGGTAGCCGGAGACCAGGGAACGCCCGAAGTCGAGTTGCAGCACCCGCCCCATCCATTCGGTGTACTGGACCACGAGCGGGCGGTCGAGTCCCCAGAGCGCACGGATCTCCTCGATGCGTCCCGAACTCATGTACAGTCCGTAGATGTGGTCTACGGCGTCGCCGGGCACCAGGCGAATCATGTAGAAGACCACCACCGAGATGCCGAACTGCACCAGCAGCAGGGAAACCAGTTTCTGGGCGATGTATCGATTCACCGAAACCCCGTCAGGCATCCGAGGGAGAAGCGCGGGAACACATGGGCGGCACGGCCGCCACCGCCTGCCGGAACGCCGGACGGCTGATCTCCGACGAGCCCTCGCATCGGAAATCAGCCGCCGGCACGGGCCCTACAGGCCTACTTGTCCAGCCAGACCTCGCGCAGCGAGTACTGACTGGCGTTCGGGAAGGCGGTGTAACCCTTGACGTAGTTGCGCATGGCCTGGAAACGGTCGAAGGCCACCAGGAACACCCAGGGCTGCTGTTCGGCCAGACGCTTCATGGCGACCCGGTAGGCCTCCTTGCGTTCCGCGATGGTTGTGGCGACCACGCCCTTGGCAAGCAGCTTGTCGAATTCCGGGTCGCAGAACTGGCTGTTGTTGTAGCTTCCCTCGCAGGTGAACAGCGGCGACAAGGCGCCGTCGGGGTCGACGAAGTCCGAGCCCCACCAACGGATCGGATACATCTGGAAGTTGCCCGTCCGCCAGTCGCGTTGGGAACTCGCGCTGTCCGAAGCCTTGATCTCGACCCGGATGCCGACCTTCTTGAGCTCGGATTGCACCACCGCGGCGAACGGCGCGTGGTAGGAGGTGGTGCCGATGCGGATGGCGAGATCGAAACCGTCGGGGTAGCCGGCTTCCGCCAGCAGCTTCTTCGCCTTCGCGCGGTCCAGCTTGTAGTACCGGTCCGAGTTGCCCGCCCAGTACGGCGGAATCAGGGGCGGCCCCCAGAGCGGCTGCGCAAATCCGTCGAAGCCCTTCTCCACCATCTCGTTCCGGTCGATGGCGTAGGCCAGCGCCTGACGCACCCGCACGTCGTTCAGGGGCTTCTTGCTGACGTTGAGGGAGATGTTGACGAAGCTGATGTTCGGCCCTCCGGTGACGTTGATCCTGGAGTCGCGCTTGAGGGCGTTGACGTCCTTGGGCGGCAGCGGCTCGATGTAGTCCACCTGCCCGGCTCGCAGCGCATTGGTGCGCGCGGTCTGGTCGATGAGGGGGATGAAGTGGATCTCGTCCAGGAGCGGCGCCGACTTGTCGTAGTAATCGGGGTTCTTGACCAGCACCAGGCGCCGACCCTTGATCTGCTCCTTGAACATGTAGGGGCCGGTTCCCATCATCCCGTCCTTGAGGCCCACCGGCATCGGCTTCACCGCTTCCCTGGCTACCATGGCCATGGCCGGCAGCGACAGGTTCGTGACGATGGCGGCATCGGGCCGCTTCAGGTTCAGGACGAGCTTGTACTTGGAGGGCGTCTCAATGGAGTCGATGGATGCGATGGTGCTCGCGTAACCCGCCGGGACTTTCGGGTCCAGAATGCGCTCCAGCGAGTATTTGGCATCCGCCGAGGTGAACTCGCGGCCGTTGTGGAACTTCACGCCCTGGCGCAGCGTGAACTCCAGCCGGGTCGGTGACTTGAACTCCCAGCTCGTCGCCAAGTCCGGTCTGGGCTGGATATCGGTGCCTGCCCGCACCAACCCGGAGTAGACGTTCTGCATGATGTTGATGTCCCAGCCTATGCGGGTGGTGTGGGGATCGAGATCGTTGACGTCCCGCTCCCCGCCGACGCGCAGGATGCCGCCGGGTTTCGCCATCGCGGCCTTGGCCTGTGCCAGCACCATCGGCTGGACGGCACCGTCCCCCTTGGAGCCGCTCTCGCCGGACAAAGGCAGGGCGTGCGCGGCAGAGACCCAGGCGATAGCCAAGACCGCCCCCAGGGCAAGGGTGCGGGTCCACCGTCTCGGCGCGGATTCGGAACAGCCCGACCTTCTCATCAGGTTCGTCCGTTTCATCATGGTTTCCTCCTCGGCGGCGCCCACTCCAAATCTCTTGCGGCACAGGGTGGAAACACCGCCCGTTACGCGGGCACCGTCACTGCGGCGCCGTCCGGAACCGACCGTCACCGTCTCTCGCAACCCTGTTTCGGCGGCGATAGTCGCACAGGCTTTCCCGGAGTGTCAAGGTTGCATGGGGGTGCCCGAAATTGTATTGGCGGGATAGGTGGTGCAGTTTCCGAGGCAATGAGACACGTCGCCGACGTTCACGGCAGGGACCTGACCGGGGGAGAAGAATCATGGCAAGCAACATGCGGCGCGACGCGGATCTGGCGTTCGTCAACGGACGCGTGATCACGGTGAACCGGCAGGACGACGTGGCCGAGGCCGCGGCGATCGTGGGGAACCGCATCGTCCGGGTCGGCTCCGACGAATCCATCAAGGCGCTGGTCGGAAACGGCACCCGGGTCGTGGACCTGGCGGGGCGCGCCCTGACCCCGGGGTTCGTGGAAAACCACATGCACATCACCAATGCGGCGGAGGACCGCAAGTGGATCAACTGCTCACCGGAAGTCGCCTCCTCCATCGACGAGATCGCCGCGGCGGTGAAGAAGCGGGTGGACGAGACCCCCGCGGGTGAACTGGTCGTGGGATGGGGCTTCGACCACCACCGGCTGCGGGAGCGGCGCTACCCGACCCGCCGCGACCTCGATCCGGTGTCGCCAAACCACCCGGTGCTGCTGCGCCAGCGCGAGTCCATGAGCTGGACAGCCAACACCGCGGCGTTGCGTCGCATGGGCATCCGGGACGACACCCCGGACCCTCCCGGCGGGCCGATGCTGCGGGACGAACAGGGAGCGCCCCTGGGGCCCATGTGGGACAACTGCCGGGTGGTGTACATCTTCCCGGCGATAGTACCGCCGACCCTGGAAGAACTGGTGGACGGCTACGAGTGGGTATGCGGGTACCTGAACCGGCTCGGGGTCACCAGTGTGGATGAGGCAGCCATCCGCAACGAGGAGGAGTCCCACGCTTGGCAGCTCCTGCGCGCCCGCGGGGGTCTCACCGCCCGCGTCTACCTCAACATCTATCCGGTCTACGGCACCCGGTGGGACGTGGAGACCGCGGCCTACCAGATTTTTCGCTCGGGCATGCGCACCGGCTTCGGCGACGACTGGCTCCGCCTCGGCCCCGCGGTCATCGGCATCGACGGCGGCGTGCAGGGACAGACCGCGGCGCTCTTCGAGCCCTATTCCAATGATCCCGAGGGGACCTTCCGCGGCAGTTTCCGCGTATCCCGGGAGATGGCGGACGAGTTCTGTCTCGAGGCCCACAAGGCCGGTTTCCAGATCGCCGCCATTCCTCACGGCGACCACGGCATCACCGTCACCCTGGACGCCATCGAGAAGGCCATGCGCGCCTACCCGCGTCCGGACCCGCGCCATCGCCTGGAGCACGCCTACCTGTGGAACGCCGAGCTGCTCGACCGGGCCGCCCGCCTCAACGTCATCTACAACGCCCAGCCGCCGATCCTGGAGGTGCTGGGCGAGGCCTGTACCCTCGAACCCTGGGGCGAACAGCGCTCCCGTTACGCGTTTCCCGTCAAGTCGCTGCTGGACCGCGGCGTACTTTCCTCCGGCGGCTCCGACATGCCCATCGTGACCGCGAACCCCATGGTGGGCATCGACTGCCTGGTGAACCGGCGCCTCGACCCGAGCCCCGGCGGGACAGTGTTGAATCCCGACGAGCGCCTGACGGTCATGGAAGCCCTCCGGGTGTACACCTACAACGGCGCCTACGCGCACTTCGAGGAGACCGCCAAGGGCTCTGTCGAGGAAGGCAAGCTGGCCGACTTGGCCGTACTCTCCAGGGACATCCTTACGGCTCCGGTGGAGGAGATCCGGCACATCACCGTGGACATGACCGTCGTAGACGGCAAGGTGGTACACGAATGAGCACGCACATGGACGATCTTCAGAAGCGGGTGCTGGCCGAGATCCGCGAGGAAGAGCTGGTGGCCATGGCCATGGATCTGGTCAGCATTTCCAGTCCACCGGGTGCGGAAGCGCCCGCTGGCGACTATCTCGCCGGACGGCTGGCCGAGTTGGGCATGCGGGTGCAGCTCCAGGAGGTGGAGCCCGGCCGCAACAACGTGGTGGGCCGGCTGCCCGGCAGCAAGGGCTCGCCCACGCTGCTGTTCAGCGGCCACTTCGACACCAGCACCACCGGGCGCGAGGCCGAGGCGTGGGGCAGCGAGTATACGGCCGACATCGTGGGCGGCGGCGTGGCCCGCGCCACCACCGCCGACGGGTGGATCCACGGGCTCGGCGCGAGCAACATGAAAGGTGCGTTCGCCGCCTACTGGGGCGCGTTGCGGGCGCTTCAGCGGGCCGGCGTGAAGTTGGCCGGCCATGTCCTGGTGGCCGGCGTGGTGGGTGAGACCGAGAAGGCGCCGGTGGACCAGTACCAGGGGGCGGAGTTCCGCGGCGGCAAGGTGGGCTCGCGTTATCTGGTCACCCACGGCGTCACCGCGGATTACGCCATCATCGGGGAGCCCACCGGCATGCGCCTGCAAATCGGGGAGACCGGTTACTGCTTCGTCAAAGTGACGGTCTACGGCAGGTCCCAACACACGTGGTCCAAGGAACACGGCATCGACCCCATCGAAAAGATGATGCGCGTCTTCGCCGCCCTCAAAGCGTGGGAGCCCGCTTACCAGGAACGTCATCCGCATCCGTTCATGGAGCCTCGCATCGGCATCGGGGCGATCCAGGGCGGTCATCCCTACAAGCCCTCCAAGTGCCCGGCGCCCTTCTGCAACCTCTACGTGGACGTGCGCGTGGTGCCGGGCCAGAACTTCATGGAGATCAAACAGGAGATCGAGGCGGTGCTGGACGGGCTCAAGGCCGACGACCCCGAGCTCCGCACCGAGGTGGACCTGTACCTGACGGGAAACGGCTTCGAGCTCGGCCGCGACGAACCCCTGGTGAAGGCCATGGAGCGGGCCCATCAGAACGTCTACGGCGAGCCCGTCCCCTATGCCGCGCCCAACCGCTACGCCGTCTCCAGCGACGCGGGCCCCATGTTCGAGTACGGCATCCGCGGCCTGACCTACGGTCCCGGGGGCATCTCCACCGGCGGCCAGTTCGCCAACTACGACCCGGCCCATCAGCACAGCGAGGTGTTGAGGATCGAGCATCTGGTCAAGGCCGCGGGCGTGTACGCCCTGGCCGCCATGGAGTTGTGCGGCGCGGAGCCGTAGGACCGTTCGGCCCCGCGGTTAGACGAAAGAGCGGATGATGGAACCTCTCATCGGGTATTCGGCTTTGATCGAGCGTCCTCCGCTACACTGGCCCGGCGGCGCCAGGGTGGCGCTGTGGGTGCAGATGAACCTGGAGCACTTCGAGATCGACGGCCCCGGCATGACCCTGCCCCCCAGCCGCTCGCCCGGCCCCATTCCCGATCCCAAGAACGCCGGCTGGCGGGACTACGGCGCGCGGGTGGGCATCTGGCGCCTCATGGAGATGCTGGACCGGCATGACCTCCGCGCCTCGGCTCCCACCAACGACCAGGTGTGCGACTACTATCCCGAGATCATCCGGGAGGCGGTCCGCCGCGACTGGGAGCTCATGGGCCACGGGTTCAACAACTCGCGCACCCTGGGCGGCCTGTCACGGGAGGAGGAGCGCGCGGTGATCCGGGCGAGCGTCGCGAAGTTGACCGCCGCGGCCGGACGGCCCACCAAAGGCTGGCTGGGGCCGGGCCTGGTGGAAACCTTCAACACCCTCGATCTGCTGGCCGAAGCAGGCATCGAATACGTCTCCGACTGGTGCAACGACGACCAGCCCTATCCCATCGAGGTGAGCACCGGCAGGCTCGTCGGCGTGCCCTATTGCATGGAGATCAACGACGTCTACGCCTTCGTCGGCGTCGGGCTGGATGCCGAAAGCTTCTACAAGATGATGCGCGACCAGTTCGACGTGCTGTACGCCGAGGGCGCCCAGACCGGACGCATCCTCGGGCTCTGTCTGCATCCGTTCATCGGCGGCCAGGCGTACCGCGCCAAGTGGATCGACAAGGGCCTCGGCTACATCCTGGGCCACGACGGCGTGTGGGCCGCCACCGCGGAGGAAATCGCCGACTGGTATTACCGGCACTACTACGAGGACGCCTTGGCGCGACTGCGAGCGCGGGCGCCGTCTGCCGCGGGCAAGTCGGGCGCCCAGGTTCCATGACCGGGATGATCGATAAAGGGAGATAATCGACAAGGGGGTAGAAAACCGTGGTACTTCGCGAAATCAGTTCCGTTCACGTTCCTCCGGGCCAGGGAGCCGCCTGCACCGTCCAAACCGGCCAGTTCCTGCGCGTCGTTGACGTCGAGGGCGGCCAGGTGGCCGACTTCAACGCCTGGACCCTGCCCGACTACGAGGAGCAGTTCTGGTCCGGGCGCACTCGGATCCTGGAGGGAGCGCACCTGTCCACCGGCAACCGCCTGTGGTCCTCGCCCAACATGGAGGTGATGTTCACCATCACCGCCGACACCGTGAGCCGCACGGACTCGCCGCTGGGCGGCACGTCCCACGACCTCATCTGGGCCCGTTGCAGCTCGCAACTGTGGCAGATCCGCGGCGTCAGCAACGCCCCCAACTGCCAGGACAACCTCACCCGCGCCATCGAGCCCCACGGTCTCACCGTGCACAAGGTCCACGACGCCTTCAACATCTTCATGAAGACCGGCATCGACGCAGACGACCGCCTGTTCGAGGAACCCGCCGAGTCGGTAGCCGGAGATTATCTGGAGTTGCGGGCGGAGAAGGACTGTCTCGTCGCCGTATCGTCGTGCCCGGGGCGCGGGAACCGCTTTTCCCAATGGAAGCACCGGCCGTTGCTGCTTCAGGTGCTGGCGGAGGGATGAAGAGGCCGCCGATCTTGTCGGAATAGTGGTACCCCTGGAAGATACCCTTGTACTTGAGCATCCAGTAGGTGTGGCGCGCCCGAAGGGAGTCGAACCCCTAACCTCCAGATCCGTAGTCTGGCGCTCTATCCAATTGAGCTACGGGCGCAAAAACGTGGAGAGAATCCAAAGAAACTAATCATACCAGGGGAGAAACCGCAATGCCTCAACGGCGCACGGCCGCCTCCGAAGTGAGCGTGTGGACTCCGAGTACGCCACGAAACCCGCCGCCAAGGCTACATCCTGGACTCCGGACGTAAAGCCCGCTTTACAGACGTAGAGCCTGCTTTAGATCATCATGGTCGAACGCGGAAGCCATGCGATCGATCTCTCGTGAGCTGATGCCGTGTCGAGCCGCCTCGGCGCGCCAATCGGATACCGCCCTCGCAACCTCGACGGCGATGGCCTTTGCGTGCGGTGGCTTGATTCCATAGTCCTCCGCCGTCCCGAGCGCGAGATCGAGCGATGCGGTGGCGTCATCTATCTCAATGGCCGTGGAGAGCACGCGTGGTCGAATATCCACGGGCGTAGGGTTCAGATCATACGCCGGAGAGAGCCGCCAACCGGTACCGCCGCCGTGAAGAAGAAACCCATGATTGCGCAAATGGTCATCCGTGTTGGAGGTCAACACGTTGAATACGACTCGCCGCCAGAGTTGCCTCAAGTCCTCCCTTGTGGTGGCGCCGTACTGCCGTAGAGCGTCGACGATCTCAAGATAGGAACGGACCTCGTTATCATTGGCTCCCAACATGCTCATGGCCGACACGAACGGCACGCGCTGGCCATCCAAGCGGTCAAAGCGGCGAATGATCGCTACAGGCTTGCCGCCGATCCTTTCGATTCGCCATTCCGAGACTGCGACGCCTGCCCTTTTTGCAAGGGATAGTGCCACCCCTTCCCACAAGACAACATCGAGGTCATCTTGCCGGTCCGGGAACTTGGCCAGCGTCAGATGTCCGTCCCGATCACGCACAGAGGCTTTCGGACGTGCGCCGCCAAGCGAAGACCCGGATCCGATCAGGAGGCGAAGATCCTCGTCGTCCTCCGCGTCATTCGTTACCCTCGTTGCCGCCGAGAGCAGCCGAGGCAGTTCCACGAACGGAGGGATTCGCTTGCTGCGGGGCTCGGCCAAGAACGGCCCACCGGACCGGTCCGCGAAACGGAGCGCCCCCTGGCGCGCTTCGTCATCTACCAACAAGAGAAAATCGATCTCGCAAAGCGTGCGCGGAGTCTGCCCCGCCTCTTCAGCCCTTCTCCGCTCGGCACGGCGCATCAGCATCCGCCCCCACCGATCAGGGGCCGAGTCACCGATTGCACCGAAGATAACCTTCTCCGCAGGCGTGTGGAACGGACCGGGCGTCAGTAGAAGCGCCGGTTCCAACGCGAACCTCTCAGGATGCGCCAGCCAACTCGCTTCATACTCGAAAGTGGCGCTTTCCCGGGCCCCACGCGAACGTGACCAGAGACGCCCGACATGAATGGGCTCGCCGTGCAGGTCCACGTAGACGGAAACTTTCCGACCATCAGCCGTCACTTCTGGGCCTGTCTAATCTGAACTTCCTGGGAAAATTCCATTCGAACAAGGTTCAAGTTGCTGAGTTCGTTTGATTCTCTGAGGAATTTGCGGCGAATTGTACCCATGTAAATGGTGGCTGTAATGGGATCAAACAGTTGACAGAAGCACCTACTGCTGGTAACATCAGTCCCCATGTACATCGAGTCCGTACCCAACCGAAACTCCCCGCCCGCTATCCTCCTCCGGGAAGCCTACCGCCAAGACGGTAAAGTCCGCAAACGCACCCTCGCCAACCTCTCCAAGTGGCCCCCTCACCTGATCGAAGGTTTCAAGGTCCTGCTCAAAGGCGGCACCGCCATGGCCGCCACCGACTTCGACATCCTTCGCTCCCTGCCCCACGGCCATGTCGCCGCCACCCTCGGCACCGTGCGCAAGCTGGGGCTCGACCGCCTCATCGCCACCCAACCTTCGGTCGAACGGGACCGTGTCTTGGCCCTTATCGTCGCCCGTGTCCTGGCCCCAGGCTCGAAACTCGCTGCCGCCCGCGGCCTCGCTCCAGACACGGCTCGGGATTCGCTGGCCGAGACCCTCGGGGTAGACAACGGCAACGAAGACGATCTGTACGCCGCCATGGACTGGCTGCTGGAACGACAAGGAACCATTGAACAGCGCTTGGCCCGGCAGCATCTTGAAGAAGGCTCCCTGGTGCTCTACGACCTGACCTCCAGCTATGTGGAGGGCCGATGCTGTCCCTTGGCCAAGCATGGCTACTCCCGAGACGGCAAACGCGGCAAGCTGCAAATCGTGTTTGGCTTGTTGTGCAACCGCAAAGGCTGTCCCGTAGCAGTGGAGGTGTTCGAGGGGAACACTTCGGACCCCAACACCTTGGGTTCTCAGATCGACAAGATCCAACAGCGCTTTGCCTTGTCCCGCGTGGTTGTGGTGGGCGATCGGGGCATGCTCACCGAGGCGCGCATCCGCGAGGAAGTCCAACCTGCGGGGCTGGACTGGATCAGCGCCCTGCGGGCGCCGGCCATCCGCAAGCTGGTGGCAGACGGAGCCTTTCAACCCTCGCTGTTCGACCAGCGCGACTTGGCCGAGATCACCTCGCAGGACTACCCGTGTGAACGTCTCATCGTGTGCCGCAATCCTTTGCTGGCAAAGGAGCGGGCGCGCAAGCGCGAGGCCTTGCTCCAGGCCACCGAACGCGACCTCGACCGCATGGTTGCCGCCACCACCCGACAGAAACGTCGCTTGACCGACCGAGACCGCGTCCAGCAGCGCCTCGGCAAGGTCTTGGGCCAGCACAAAATGGGCAAGCACTTCGAGACGGCTATCTCCGATGACGGCCTGTTGAGCTATCAACGCCGCACCGCTGCCATCGCCAAGGAAGCGGCCCTCGACGGCTTCTACATCATCCGCACCAACGTACCCCACACCGTGCTGAATACTCAGGAGACGGTTCGCGCCTACAAGGGCCTGAGCGTGGTTGAACGCGCCTTGCGCAGCTACAAGACCGTGGACCTCAAAGTGCGCCCCATCTTCCACTACGCCGCGCCCCGAGTCCGTGCCCACGTCTTCCTGTGCATGCTCGCCTACTATGTCGAGTGGCACATGCGCCAACGCCTCAAGCCGCTGCTGTTCGACGACCATGACCCGCATGCCGCTGAAGCCATGCGGACCTCGGTGGTGGCGCCTGCCCAGGTCTTGCCGTCCGCCAAGGACAAGGCCGCACGCAAGACCACCTCCACCGGCTGGCCCGTGCACAGCTTCCGCTCGATGCTCGACGACTTGGCCACCATCACCAAAAACCGCGTCGTCACTTCCGGGCTCGACAACGCCCAACCCTTCGATGTCATCACCCGACCCACTGCCCTCCAATGCCAAGTCTTCAAACTCTTGGGAATTCGCCTGGAACGTACCCAGTAGCTCATACCCGTTTCCGTTCCTTTCCCTTTGTAAAACAATGAGTTACTATCGGCTGTCGCTCGAAGTTCAGTCTAATGGATACGTGCCGATCCGGATGCGTCGCGGGAGCCTTTCTTCTTCCAGGCTCAATCCAACCGCATCACGCCTGGGATCGGCCAGTTCCGCGAGGCGGTCGGTCATGCCGAGCACGAAGAGCACCGTGGCGTAAATGCCCAAAGAGACGCCCGGGTCGCCCTTCTCCACCTTGTTGAGAGTCTTGCGACTGATCAGGGCACGCTCGGCCATTACCGGCGTGGGAATACGGCGACGGCGTCGCGCGTGGCGAATGTCGGCGCCGACTTTCCTCAGTGCGCGGAGGACCGGGATCGGCAATCTAGCTTGCGGTTTGGCAGGCATTCTGTCCACATACTCTCACACTAAGGCATCTAGTGTATACTTATAGGGACCTTATTTCAACCAGGAAAACGAAGGAGAGTGAGCGGCTGCGCGTCTGGCTCGGGTCGTGCGGTGTAGCCTGTCAGGCCGGCCGATGGCCGTCGGCATCGCAATCCTGTGCTTATGGTATGCTAGCCGGTGGAGGAAGGTGGCGGAGAGAGAGGGATTCGAACCCTCGGTACCCTTTTGGGGTACACACGCTTAGCAGGCGTGCGCCTTCGACCGCTCGGCCATCTCTCCGATCACATGCGATGAGACTGTGTTTATGACATACGGGGCCGGCACGGTCAAACTTTTGGTCTCGGAGCGAGTCTCCCGGCACCCTGTCTTCCTCAGTTTACTTTTGCAGGACGGCAGGTGATATTGTCTCATCCTCGGAAAAGGAGGCCTCCAAGACACGATGCCGAACGCTTCGCCATGGGATGAGTTTGTAAGCCTCGCCCGAGCGTATGTTGAAACGGGACAACTGGACAGCGAAGAGATAGACTACAAGCTCGATTTCGCTGGAAAGCTCGCAGAGGTGCGCAAAGCAGTGGTTACTGGCGCGGACAACTGGGCCACTCTGCTAAGCCGCACTCTCGCTGACAAAAACGCCAACCCCATAGACTGGCGTCGAGCCTCTGACCTTGATCAATGGTGTGTGTCGCGTTCAGACGAAGCCTTAACGGCGCTGCAAGCGATTTGGACGCAGGACCACTCGCCCGTTTCCGGGCGCATCAAGACTTTCAGTAGCCTGCTCCCGCCGACAGTGATATCGGGCCCAGGCAGCCGTATGAATGTGGCATCCGTCTTGCTCATGGGGTTGGATGTTCAGAAGTACCCGCCGTTCCGTGTCACGGCGTTCAATTCCGCGTACGAGCGTACCGGGTACGGCCCACCCGATCCAAACGCAGACGAGGCTGCGTTGTATGAGCACGCTCTTGCTTTCCTGGACCGCTTCATCGATGAAGCCGGGGAGCGTGGTCTGACCTTGCGCCACCGTCTCGACGCTCAATCCCTGGTCTGGGTGTTGCGTGACGGCTGGCCTCCGCCCCCGCCGACAAAGCCTCAACCTGACCTGCAAGCGCTTGCCGAGGAGGTGTTGCTTTCCGTCGATTCCCTGCAAAACATCGAACGGTTGCTTGAGGAGAAGAAGCAGGTCATCTTCCAGGGGCCGCCGGGCACGGGCAAGACATACGTTGCTCAGAAACTCGCGCATTGCCTGGCCGGATCGAACAAAAGGGTTACGCTGGTGCAGTTCCATCCGTCCTACGCCTACGAGGATTTCGTGCAGGGTTTCCGTCCCAGGACGACCGGGAGTGCGCAGGTCGGGTTCGAGTTGCGGGACGGGCCGCTGCTACGGGCTGCCAGGCTCGCGCACGACGACCCGGCCGGGAAGCATTTCCTTGTCATCGACGAGATCAACCGGGGCAACCTCGCCAAGGTCTTTGGGGAATTGTACTTCCTCCTGGAGTACCGCAACAGCGAGATGAACCTGCAATACTCGGACGAGTCCTTCTCGCTACCCGAAAACCTGTACATCGTCGGTACGATGAACACGGCTGACCGCTCAATCGCGCTGGTGGACTTGGCGCTGCGTCGCCGATTCTACTTCGTGGATTTCCATCCGTACCAGGAACCGGTTAAGGACCTGCTCCGTCGCTGGCTGGGGAAGAAGGCGCCCGGGATGGAGTGGGTGGCTGACCTCGTTGATCGCGCGAACGAGAAGCTCGATGACCGTCACGCCGCCATCGGACCGAGCTACTTCATGAAGGAGAACCTCGACCGCGAAGACGTCAAGCGCATCTGGAAGCACAGCGTCCTCCCGTACATCGAGGAGCGCCTCTTTGGGGAAGGTGCCCGATTGGCGGAGTTCGACATGGACAAGCTGAACAGAGAAGTTGCTCACGGCCCGGGAGAGGAGGAAGGCGAGGCGCAGCGAGAGGATGAGGAAGACGGGGCGAACGAGGATGGCGGTAAAAGTGACGCGTCAGATTGAGCTGCAAGAGTACTGTCGAAGCGAGCCGTATCCACTATCGGTCGCTGAGCGCGACGCGTTGCGAAAACGGGTGCCGTCGCTCACCATCGAACCTGCCATGGCCGCGGAAGGCGCGTACTGCCTGACGCCCGGCTCAACGGTCGGCGCGATCGAGGTTGGGGAGTTGTCGGTCCTCATACGGCCGAAGATCGGCATCCCGCGGTTGTTGTCGTTGGCTTGCTACGCGATGGGTGCGTACCGGTCACGGGAAGACGGCATGTTCGACTTCGCGGAGGAGGCCGCGCTGCCTGACATGCTGGCACTCGCTCTTGTGGCGGCTGCCCGACGGGCGTTCGCACAGGGGTTGCTCCACGGCTACCGCACGGAGGAGGAGGCGCTGCACAGCGTCCGCGGAAGAGTAAGGTTCGCCGAGCAGTTACGTATCCGGTTCGGTGTCGCCCTGCCTGTCGAGGTCCGGGACGACGTGTTCACGGACGACATCATGGCAAACCGGCTGGTGAAGGCCGCAACGGCTCGGCTCGGCGGGATGCGGATTCGTTCGCAAGAGGCTCGTCGGAGACTCGGGTGGCTTGCAGCCACGCTCGGCAAAGTCTCGTCTGTCGAGTTTCCGCCGAGCGCCGTGCCGGAGGTCCGCTTCGACCGCTTGAACGAGCACTACCGTGACGTCGTGGCGTTGTCCCGCCTTGTCTTGCGGCATGGCGCGTTCGAGTCTGCCCGCGGGGAGGTGCGGGCATCCGGGTTCCTGCTGAACATGAACATCGTCTTTCAGGAGTTCGTTACACAGGCACTCCGGGAAGCGATGGGAGTCTCCAACCGTGTGCTGTGCTCCGATAAGGACATGCCACGCCGCGTTGCCCTCGATCAGGCCCGGCGCGCGCTACTCAAGCCCGACCTTTCGTGGTGGGAGGGTGGTGCCTGCGTGTTCGTAGGCGATGCGAAATACAAGAACGTCACCGGCGAGCGCGTTCCCAACGCCGACCTGTACCAGCTACTAGCGTATGCTACCGCACTCGGTCTGCCGGGAGGGCTGCTGATCTATGCCAAGGGCGAGGCGGACACGGCGACATATCAGGTCCGGCAATCCGGCAAGCGGCTGCATGTCGCCGCGGTCGATCTGTCCGGCACGCTCGATGAGATCTTCGAGCGCGTCGTTGCCCTGGCGGACAGGGTGAAGGCATTGAGGAATGAGGCACGGGGTCTGCCGCGCGCCGCGTGAGACAAAGCAGGACGAAAGCCCATGCCCGAAATCCGAACACGTTTCGCTCCCAGCCCAACCGGATACCTGCACATCGGCGGCGCGCGCACGGCCCTGTTCAACTACCTGTACGCGCGGCACTGCGGCGGGAAGTTCGTCCTGCGCATCGAGGACACAGACCGCAAGCGGTCGACGCCGGAGGCCATCGACGCGATCCTCCGGAGCATGGAATGGCTGCAACTGGAGTGGGATGAAGGGCCATTCTACCAGACGGAGCGGACCGCGCTCTATCAGGAGCGTATCCGCGCGCTCCTGAGCGCGGGAGACGCCTACCCCTGCGTGTGCACGCCGGAGACCCTGGACGCCAAGCGGCAGGCCGCGCTGGAGGCAAAGCGCAAGCCCACCTATGACGGCACCTGCCGGCCCGCGGAGCGGGAGGCCGCGACGCTGCCGGAGCACGTCCCGTTCACCGTCCGGTTCCGCTCGCCGGAGCGCGGCGCCACGGTGGTGGACGACAAGGTCAAGGGCCGGGTGGAGTTCGACAACACCGAGCTGGACGACCTGATCCTCGCCCGCTCGGACGGCAGTCCCACCTACAACTTCTGCGTGGTGTGCGACGACATCGACATGGGCATCACCCATATCATCCGCGGCGACGACCACCTGTCCAACACGCCGCGGCAGATGCAGATCTACCAGGCCCTGGGGTTGGAGCCGCCGGTGTTCGCCCACGTGCCGCTGATCCTGGGTGTGGACAAAAAGCGGCTCAGCAAACGACACGGCGCGACCTCGGTCACGGCCTACCGGGACATGGGGTACTTCCCCGAGGCGCTGAACAACTATCTGGTAAGGCTGGGTTGGTCCCACGGCGACCAGGAGATATTCGACAGCCGGGAGCTGGTGGAGAAGTTCGACATCGACGCCGTCGGGAAGTCGTCCGCGGTCTTCAACCCCGAGAAGCTGCTGTGGCTCAACGCCCACTATCTCAAGGACCGACCGCTCTCCCGACTGGCCGGGGACGTGGCCCCCTACCTCAGGGCCAAGGGCCATGCCGTGCCCGACGACCGCCCGTGGCTGGAGAAGATGGTCGAGACCTTGAGGGAAAGGGCCAAATCCCTGGTGGAGTTGGTGGACATGGCGCACTACTTCCTTGCGGAAACCGTCGAGATCGACGAGAAGGCCGGACGGAAGCACTTGGTCCCGGACACCCGCAACCTGCTTCAGGAGGTCGCCGTCCGGCTGGGGAACCTGGCCGACTTCAACGGAGCCGGCATCGAGCAGGTGTTCGGCGACATCGTCGCGGAGCGGGATATCAAGCTGGGCAAGGTGGCCCAGCCGGTACGGGTGGCCCTCACCGGCTCCACCGTGAGCCCCGGCATCTACGAGGTCATCGACGTGCTGGGACGTGACGTGACCCTTGCGCGGCTTGCCGCGGGCATCCGCTACATCGACGCCCATCTTGACGCCTGAAACGTATTGATTTATCCTTGCAAATCATTGAGGAGTCGGCTAATTGGTAAGCCACCTGACTCTGGATCAGGCGATTGTAGGTTCGAGTCCTACCTCCTCAGCCACGGTCCCATCGTCTAGCGGTTAGGACGCTGGCCTCTCACGCCAGAAACACGGGTTCGAGTCCCGTTGGGATCAATCCCACATACCTCTTCGACGTCGATGAACCGGACGCAACCGTTCAGCCGAGCGGTCTCAGACCCCGTTCGCGAATGGAACGCGGACCTCGAAGCGTCGTCCCGCATGAACGGGAGTTGTCAGCGAACCGGTTTGCCGGCGTAGCTTGACGGCACGCTGGCGGGCCAGGGCTCCTGCGCAGCTTCCTCGCCGGTGAACTGTGCGGCAAGGGTGGCGTAGGGCTCGGGCAGCTCCACCGCGGGGGCGGCGGCCCAGAGGCCGTCCAGGTCGTAGAACCGGCGCACGGGCTCGTAGAAGATGTGCACCAGCACGTCGGAGAAGTCCATCAGCACCCACTGCCCCCGTGCGACACCCTCACTGGAGATGGGACGGAGGCCGCGGGAACGGCCGTCCTCCTTGATGCCTTCCGCGATGCTCTGGACGTGACGGTCGGAACGACCCGAGCAGATGATGAAGAAGTCGGCGATGGTAGTGAGCCCGCCGACCTCCAGCAAGGCAAGGTCCTGGGCCTTCTTCTCGAGCGCGAAGCCGCAGAGCCGGAGAGCCCTCTCCTTGGCGTCGAGCGCCGGCGTGTCAGGCACTAGCACTCCTGCCGCTCATGGTAAAGGTGTTGATCTTTCACGTAGCGCTGCACTTCCGAAGGAACCAGGTAACGAATCGATTTCCCCTTTCCGAGCAGCCTCCGTATGGCCGACGCCGACACGAAAAAATCCGTCAGCCGGGTGAACAGGATCTCCTTGCCGAACTCGTTCCGGAAGCCGGACCGGACCGGATCATAGCAAAACGCCTCCCGCACGACAACGGGAATCTTATCGTAGGGCAGGTCGTCGCCGAACCCCGGCCGGGAAGTCACGATCACGTGGGTGAGGGCGAGCAACTCGCGCCAGTCCTTCCAGGAATCCATGAGCAGGAACGCATCGAGGCCGAGGATCAGGTACAGATCGTCCCCGGGAGCCAGCCCGGCCGAGAAATGGCGCACGGTGTCGATGGAATAGGAGGCGCCCGGGCGCGTGACCTCCACGTCGGAGACGCTGAGATTCGGGTTGCCGGCCACCGCCAGCCGCACCATCTCCAGGCGGTGATGCGCCGCCGCCCCGGGCCTGCCGCTCCGGTGCGAGGGCACGCCGCACGGCACGAAGCAGACCTCGTCCAGCGCGTGCGCTTCCCGCACCTCCTCTGCGCTCCGCAGGTGGCCGGAGTGGACGGGGTCGAACGTGCCGCCGAACAGGCCGAGTCTCATGGTATCAATTGCGGACCTGCCCGTCACCGAACACGAAGAACTTGGTGCTGGTGAGCTCTTCCAGGCCCATGGGGCCGAAGGCGTGGATCTTGCTGGTGCTGATGCCGATCTCCGCCCCCAGGCCGAGTTCGCCGCCGTCGTTGAAGCGCGTAGACGCGTTGACCAGGACCGCGGACGAGTTCACCCGTGCGACGAAGTCCTCGGCCTTGCCGCGGTCCGCGGTCACGATGGTCTCGGTGTGATCCGAGCCGTATTCCCGGATGTGTTCGATGGCCTCGTCCATGTCCGCGACGACCCGCACCGCCAGCACCAAGTCCAGGTATTCCTCGTGCCAGTCCGCCTCCCGCGCCGGCGATACCCCGTCCACCAGCGCCCGGGTCTTTTCACAGCCGCGCACCTCCACCCCGCTCTCCCTCAACCTGTCGATGACCCCGGGCAGAAACCGCGGCGCCACCGCCTCGTGGACCAGCAGGGTCTCCATGGCGTTGCAGACGGACGGACGCTGGACCTTGGCGTTGAGGGAGATGCGCTCCGCCATATCCAGGTCGGCGTCGCTGTCCACGTAGACATGGCACACTCCCTTGTAGTGCTTGACCACGGGCACCAGCGAGTTCGCCGCGACGAACCGGATCAGCTCCTCGCCGCCCCGGGGTATGATCAGGTCCACGTACTCCTCGAGCTTGAGCAGCTCATGGATCATCGCCCGATCGGTGGACCCCACCACCTGCACCGCATCCTCGGGCGCCCCAGCCTGGACGCATGCTTCCCGCAGCACGTCGCCGATGGCCTGATTGGAGAACTTTGCCTCGCTGCCGCCCTTGAGGATGACTGCGTTGCCCGACTTCATGCACAGCGACGCGGCGTCTGCGGTGACGTTGGGCCGGGCCTCGTAGATGATGGTAATGACCCCCAGCGGGATGCGCATCTTCCCCACCTCGAGGCCGTTGGGTCGCTGCCACTTCCGGGTGACCTGGCGCACCGGATCGGGCAGGGCAACGATGTCCCGTATGCCCGCGGCCATGGCCGCCACCCGTTGGGGATTCAGCGTCAGGCGGTCGATCACCGCCTTGGACAGCCCCTTATCCCCCGCGGAGCCGACATCCTTGGCATTCTCCGCCAGCAGGAACTCCTGCCGGGCCTCGATGCCGCCGGCCATGGCCACGAGGGTTTGGTTCTTCAATTCGGTGGAAAGATCGGCCAGGGCGCCGGCCGCTTCCCTGGCCCGCCGCCCGATGGCGATGGCTTCTTCGGCTACTGCCATGATGACTCCCGTCCTGACGACCTGTCTTCTAGAGCACGACCAGATCATCGCGGTGGATGATCTCGTCATAGACCTTGTATCCCAGGATGGCCTCGATCTTGCCCGAGTGCGACCCCTTGATCTTCCTGAGCTCCTGGGCGCTGTAGTTCACCAGCCCGCGGGCGAACTCGCGGCCGGTGCCGTCCACGCAGCGCACGCACTCGCCGGCGCCGAAGGAACCGCGTATCTCCCGGACCCCCGAAGGCAGCAGGCTCTTGCCCTTGACCGTCACCGCGGTGCAGGCGCCGTTGTCCACCATCACCTCTCCGGAGGGCTTGAGGTTGTAGAGGATCCAGTGCTTGCGGCTGGTCAGGCGGTTTTCCTCGGGCAGCACCAGGGTGCCCGACTCGCGGGCGCCGTCGAACAGGCCGCTCAAGACTTCCCGCTCCCGTCCGTTGGCGATGACGGTGGGGATGCCGGCGTGGCTCGCCTGCTCCGCGGCGCCGAGCTTCGAGAACATGCCGCCCCGGCCCAGCTCCGACGGCCGCGTGTCCCGGGCCGCCTTCTTGGCCGCGGCGAGGTCGTCGACCACGGGCATCAGCCGGGCGTCCTTGCTGGCCCTCGGATCGCGGTCGAACACCCCGTCCACGTCGCTCAGGATCACCAGCAGGTCCATTTCCATGAGGGTGGCCACCAGCGCGGAAAGCTGGTCGTTGTCGCCGAACTTCATCTCTTCCACCGCCACCGTATCGTTCTCGTTGACGATGGGAATGATGTTCCAGTCCAGCAGCGTCTTGAGGGTGTGCTTGGCGTTGAGGTAGCGCGTGCGGTTGGCCAGGTCTTCGTGGGTCAACAGCACCTGCGCCACCTGCTTCTCGTAGCCGGCGAAGGCGTTCTCGTAGAGCGCCATGAGCCGGATCTGGCCGACGGCCGCCAGCGCCTGCTCCTGGGGCAGGTCCCTGGGGCGTCTGGTCAGCCCCAGCCGGCTGATGCCCGAGGCGATGGCGCCGGAGCTGACGATGATCAGCTTCTTTCCCTGATCGTGCAGCGCCGCCAATTCGCGCACCAGGCGTCCGATGCGCCGAGCGTGCACGCCGCGCTCGGAGGACAGGATACGGCTGCCGATCTTCACCACGACCCGTTTCGCCCGGTGAACGTACTTGCGTCTCAGATCAGCCATGAGACTCCATGTCCCCCATCGCTTCACCCGCGGCGCCGAGCGCGTTCCTTTCCGCCAACCCCTCGGCGATCATGACCTTGAGGCGGTCGAGCCCTTCCCCGGTGACCGCGGAGACGGCGCAGAAGCGATAGCCGCGCGACCGGAAAAAAGCCTCCAACGTCCGCACCGCGGTTCGGTCCGGCAACAGGTCCAGCTTGCTGGCCGCAACGATCTGGGGCTTGCGCGCCAGTTCCTCGTCGAACAGCGCCAACTCGCGGTTCACGGTCTCGAAATCCGTCTTCGGGTCCTGCTCTCCGAGCCGGAAGACATCCAGGACGTGCACCAGCAACCCGGTACGGGTCACGTGCTTGAGGAATCGATGTCCCAGTCCCTCGCCGCGATGGGCCCCTTCGATGAGCCCCGGAATATCCGCCGCCACGAAGCTGCCGTCGCCCTGGCGAACCACGCCCAGGTTCGGCACCAGCGTGGTGAAGGGATAGTCCGCGATCTTGGGCCGCGCCGCGGAGACAGCCGATATCAAAGTGGACTTGCCGGCGTTGGGCAGCCCGATGAGCCCCACGTCCGCCAGCAGCCGCAACTCCAGGCGAAGCTCCCGCTCTTCACCGGGAAGGCCCGGCTGAGCGAAACGCGGCGCCTGATGCCTGGAGGTGGCAAAACGGCTGTTGCCCTTGCCGCCCTTGCCGCCCCGGGCCACGATCACGTCACCCGGAAGCGCCGCGATATCGGCGACGAGCTCTCCGGTGTCCAGGTCCCGAATCAGGGTCCCCGCGGGAACCCGGATCACCCGATCCTCCCCGTTCCTGCCGTGCTGGTCCTTGCCGCGTCCGTGCTGGCCGCGGTTGCCGCGGTAGAGCCGCTGATAGCGCAAGTCCAGCAAGGTCGAGAGGTGCGGGTCCGCCACCACCCGGACGTGGCCCCCGTCACCGCCGTCGCCACCGTCGGGACCTCCCTTCGGGACGAACTTCTCGCGACGAAAACTCATGCAACCGCGGCCACCGTCGCCGGCTTTAACCGTGATCTCAACCTCGTCGACGAACTTCATGGTGCGTGGGCTCCTGCCCTCTTTACGCAGCCGCGGTCACTGCACGGCCATACCGGTCACGACAACGAGAACGAGAAATACGAGGAAGGGATGGGAATGCGGCGAGGCCGCGAGGTTCGAAGCCGCCCGGACAGGCGTACTCGCGAGGGGGCCTCTCAGGCGGGGACGATGGCAACCCGTTTTCGCGACCGGCCCCAGCGTTGATACTCCACCGTGCCCTCGACCAGGGCGAACAGCGTGTAGTCCCGCCCCATGCCGACGTTCTTGCCCGGGTGGATCTTGGTGCCCAACTGACGGACCAGGATGTTGCCCGCCTTGACGTGCTGTCCGCCGTAGCGCTTGACGCCGCGCCTCTGTCCGTGACTGTCGCGGCCGTTGCGCGAGCTTCCGCCTGATTTCTTGTGCGCCATGGGTTCTTCCGCCTCACGTCCGGATTTCGACGATCCTCAGGGTCGTCTGCATCTGGCGGTGGCCCTGCTTCCGCTTGTAGCCCTTCCGCCGCTTCTTCTTGAAGACGATGATCTTCTTGTCGAGCCCCTGCTTGACGATCTCCGCGGTGACCTCGGCCTGCTCCACCACGGGGGTGCCGATCCGAGCCTGTTCTTCTTCGCCGCCGCTGACCAGCAGCACCTCGTCAAGGGTCACCGTGGCGCCGACTTCCCCGCCCAGGCGCTCCACGTCCAGCAACTCGCCCTCGGCCACCCGGTACTGCTTTCCGCCCGTCTTTACAACCGCATAACGTCCCATAGTTGCATCATTTTGTAATGGAGAAGGCCGCTATTGTCAAACGCTCGCGCGGGTCCGGCCCGCAACCGCAAACGGGCGGGGTCGAAACCCGCCCATGCCCCTCACGCCCTTACGTCCAGCAAACGCAGCTCCATCGAACAGGTGCCCTGCCATTCGTTCTCCCGGAGCCGGTATGCGATGTCCACGTTGTCCGTCACCCGGACGGGAAGGTCCTCGGGGGGGCCGAAGATCACCGCGGTCACGGTGTGGTCGTTGTGCCTCAGCCGGAAACGTGAGACCCGGTTGAAGTCCCGGCGCTCGCACACCTCCACGCCGCGGGTCTGGAACACCGGTTCGGGATTGCCGACCCCGAAGGGGCTCAGGAGGCGCATCTGTCGCACCAGGCCGAGGCTCAACTGCCGGAAGTCCACCTCGGCGTCGATGTCGAGGTAGGGCAGGAGGTCTTCCTCGCTGAGCGACTCTGTGGCCACCTCGTCGAAACGGCCCGCAAAGGGCCCGAGGTTTTCCTCCCGGATGCTCAGGCCCGCGGCGTACTCGTGGCCGCCGAAGCGCTCCAGCAGGTCCGCACACCGTCTCATGCCCTGCACCATGTGAAAACCGCGGATGCTTCGCCCGGAGCCTTTGCCTTCGCCACCGTCGAGCCCGACGACCACGGTGGGGCGGTGAAAACGTTCCACGATACGGGAGGCCACGATGCCGAGCACTCCGGGATGCCAACCCTGGCGGCCCACCACGATGGACCGGCGTTCGTGGAGCCGCCCTTGCTCGATCTGCGAAAGCGCCTCTTCCAGCACCTGGGCCTCGGTCTCCCGGCGCTCCCGGTTGTGCGTGTCCAGCGCCCGGGCGATGTCGTCGGCGGCCTCCCGAGACTCGGTGGTGAGCATCTCCACCACCTTGTCCGCGGCATCCATGCGGCCGGCGGCATTGATCCGGGGACCGAGCTGAAAGGCCACGGTGCCGGCGTCCACCGCGCCGGCGGGCACCCCCACGACCTCCCGCAGAGCCACGATGCCCGGACGCGTGGAACTCCCCAGCTCCACCAGGCCGCGGCGCGTCAACACACGGTTGGTCCCCTGGAGCGGCACCATGTCGGCGATGGTGCCCAGGGTCACGATGTCCAGGTAGCGGCGGATGTCGGGCACGCCGCCGGGCTCGAACCACCCGGACTCCCGCAGGTTGGCCCGCAGCCCGATGACGAGATAGAAGGCCAACCCGGCCGCGCAAAGGCCCTTGTCCGGAAAGGCGCAGTCCGCCCTCTGGGGATCGATGACCGCCGACGCCTGGTCGGGCAACCGCTCCGGCAACTGGTGGTGGTCGACGATGACCACGTCCATGCCCAGCGTGCGGGCGAACGCCACCTCGTCGGCATTGGAGATGCCGCAGTCCACGGTGATGATGAGGGTCACGTCACGGGTGTGGAGACGTTCGATCCCCTGCCGGCTCATGCCGTAGCCCTCGTCGATCCGGTGCGGGATGTAGAACATGGGCTCACGGCCGATCTCGCGCAGGAACGACACCAGGACTGCGGCGCCGGTGGTACCGTCCACGTCGTAGTCGCCCCAGACGCAGACCCGCTCGTCGTCGCGCAACGCGCGGCAGATGCGCCGCACGGCGTCGTCCATCCCCGCCAGCAGGTGGGGCGGCGGCAGGTCCGTGCTCAGGCTGGAGGAAAGAAAGCAGCGGGCCGAATCCGCGTCCGCAAAACCGCGTTGCACCAGAATCCGGGCGAGCAGGGGCGGTAGCTTGAGGTCCCCGGACAGGCGGGCCGCGGTGGCGTCGTCGGCCTCCTTGAGGATCCAGCGCTTGGGAGGGTCTTTCAACTTGACCGTTGCCGGGCTATCGCCTTCGGCCTCGTTCGAACAGGAGGATGGTCGGGGTGGCCACGAAGATGGTGGAGTAGAGCCCGGAGAGAAAGCCGACGAAGAGCGTGAAGGCAAAGGGCCGGATCACGCCGCCACCCAGGACCAGCAGCGCCGTCAACACCAGCAGCGACGTCACCGTGGTCAGGATCGTCCGGCCCAGGGTTTCGTTGATGCTCGTATTGATGATCTTTTCCATGGAATCGCGGCGGTGCTTGCGCATGTTTTCGCGAATGCGGTCGCAGATCACCACGGTATCGTTGACCGAGTACCCGGCGATGGTCAGGAGCGCGGCCACGATGGGAAGATCGAGTTCGTAGTTGGCCACCACCAGCGCCCCCACCGTTATCAGCACGTCGTGGATGAGCGCGACAATGGCGCCCAGCCCGAAGCGCAACTCGAACCGGAGCCAGATATACGCACCCATCATGATGGTGGCGAAGATGACCGACAGGATACCCCTGCGGCGGAGGTCATCGCCCACCTTGGGGCCCACCGATTCCACCCGCAGCACTTCGTAGGAGCCCTGGCCGAACGCTTGGTCGAGGATGTTCCGGATGTCCTTGCCCACGGTACCGATCTCGGTGGCGGACCTCTCCATGCGGATCAGATACTCACCCGCATCGCCGCCGCCGAAGTCCTGGACCACACCGCCCAGCGGCGACTGCGCCAGGGCGCCGCGCAGTTGCCCGATGGTCACCGTGTCCGCGAACTTCACGTGCACCATGGTGCCGCCTTCGAAATCGACCCCAAGGTTCGGGCCCTTGGTGAACAGCAGCACCAGCACGCCGACGATGAGCACCGACGACAGCACGAAGCCCCATCGACGATAGCTCAGGAAAGGTATCCGGGTTCCCGGCTTGATGATTTCCATAGTCTTCGTAGTTTAGACGGAGAGCCGGGCCAGGTTCCGCCGGGCCAGGCGATAGTCATAGTAGATGCGTGTCCCGTACACCGCGGAGACCACCGTCGTCAGGATACCCACGCACAGGGTCACGGCGAAGCCGCGCACCGGGCCGGTGCCGAACTGGAACAGGATGACACCCGCCAGAAACGTGGTCAGGTTCGAGTCGAGGATGGCCGGAATGGCGCGCTCGTAGCCCGTGTCGACGGCCGTGCGCGGCGATTTCCCGTTGCGCACCTCCTCGCGGATCCGTTCGTTGATCAGCACGTTGGCATCCACGGCCATGCCCATGGTCAGAATGATCCCGGCGATGCCGGGCAGGGTGAGCACGGCCTCGAAGCCCGCGAGGACCGCCATCATGAAGAAGATGTTCAGGACCAGAGCGACGTCGGCCAAAAGGCCCGCGCCGCGGTAGTACGCCACCATGAAGACGAGCACGAGAACGCTTCCGAAGATGAAGGAGAAGATTCCCTTCTGAACCGAGTCGCGTCCCAGGGACGGCCCGACGGTGCGCTCCTCGAGAATCGTTACCGGCGCGGGCAATGCACCGGCCCGGAGCACGATGGCCAGGTCCCGGGCCTCCTGAAAGTCGAAGTTGCCGGTAATGGAGGCCACGCCTCCGGAGATTCGCTCGCGGATCTGCGGCGCGGAATAGACCCGGCCGTCCAGGACGATGGCCAGAAGTCGCCCGACGTTCTCAGCGGTGAGGCGGTCGAAGGCGGTGCTGCCCACGGAGTTCAGCGCCAGCTCGACGTACAGCCCCTCCAGTTGGTCGCCCCTGCGGACGTTGGCGTCGGCGATGGCGTCGCCGGTCATCAACGTCCGCGCTTCCAGCAGGTAGGGAACCTTCTCGCGGCGCACCCCGCCTGACGCCGTGCCCTCGTAACCGTACAGGACTTCGCGGCCCGGCGGCGGACCGGAGCGCACCGCCTGCTCCACGTCGCCGCGCTCGTCCACCAGTTTGAACTCCAGCAGCGCGGTCTTGCCGATGAGCGCCTTGGCCCGCTCCGGATCCTGGATTCCGGGCAGTTGGACGAGTATGTCCCGCTGTCCCTGGCGCTGGATGGTGGGTTCGGTGACGCCGAACTGATCGATACGATTGCGGATGGTCTCCAGCGTCTGATCCACCGCGAAGTTACGGATATTGTCGAGCTCACGGGGGGCGAAGACCGCCCGCAACTCGGCGCCGCCGGCGCCGGTACGGGAGCCGGACACCTCCAGTTGCGGGAACTCGGTGGACAGGAGGTCCCGAACGCGCTCCATATTCTCCGTGGAAGCCGCGACGACGAGATCCCCCGTATCGCTGATATCGAGCCCCTTGAAGGCGATGTCGCGCTCGCGCAGCTCGTCCCGGAGGGCGCTGCGGACCCTGCGCATGCGGTTCTCCACCGCTTTCCCCACCTCCACTTCCAGCACCAGATGCGACCCGCCCTGGAGGTCCAGGCCGAGACGGATGCCGTTCTCGGGCAGGAACCACAAGCCGGGGACGAAGCTGGGCGCGAGGTAGATCACCGCGGCCACCAGGCAAACCAACAGCAGGACCAGGCGAATGACTAGGCTTTGACGCATGCTCGTTTCCCGAACCGGAGCGCGTGGAAGCCGCCGGACGTGCCCCGACGGCCGACCGCCCTACTTGCCCTTGACTTCCTTGGCCCCGGTTGTCTTTTCCCCTCTGAAGAGCTGGGCAATATGGCTCCGGCTCACTCTGATCTTCACGTTGGACGCCACTTCCAGGGTCACCTCGGTCTCCGTGAGCGCCTGCACCTTGCCGAACACGCCGCCCGTGGTCATGACGTCGTCATTGCGCTTGAGCTGCGCCAACATGCTCCGGTGCTCCCTGGCCTTGCGCTGCTGCGGTCGAATCAGGAGAAAGTAGAAGACCGCGAAGATCAGCACCAGCGGCAGCATGCTGATGAAGGTGCTGGGGCCGCCTCCGGCCTGCGCATAGGCTACGTCCCACATGTTTCCCTCCGATACTCCAGTGCCCGTGTCATCGACTTCCCGCACCTGCCGCGGGTCGTATGCCGCGTGGTCTCAACCGGCCGCCTCGCGGACTTCCCAGATCCCGCCCGCGACGCTCTCCAGACTCAACCGATCCCGAATGGCCCCGCGCAGTTCCGTCATCAACCGCTGATAATAGCAGACGTTGTGCAGCGTGTTCAGATAGGCTGCCAGGATTTCGCCGGCCATGTAGAGGTGGCGAAGATAGGCACGCGAAAAATGCCGGCAACCGTAGCATGGGCAGCCTCCGTCCACCGGGCGCGGGTCCCGGGCAAAGGCTGCGTTCTTGATGCTGAGCTTCCCGGTGGCAGTGTATAACGTACCGTTCCTGGCATTCCTGGTCGGCAGAACGCAATCGAACAGATCATAGCCGGACCGGACCCCATGAATCAAGTCTTCGGGCTTTCCCAGACCCATGAGGTAACGCGGGCGGTCGTCGGGCATCACCCCGGCGGTGAAGGCGCCCATCTCCGCCAGCAACGCCGGCCCCTCGCCGGTCCCCAGGCCGCCGGCGGCGAAGCCGTCGAAGGGAAGCTCCGCCAACGTGGCCGCGCACGCCTCGCGCAGGTCCTTGAACATGCCCCCTTGCACGATCCCGAACAGCGCGCAGTCAGGGTTCCGGGGCGCCTCCAGGGACCGGCGCGCCCAGCGGACGGTACGGTCCGTGGAGGACTTGACGTAGTCGCGGCTCGACGGATACGGAATGCACTCGTCCAGCACCATGGCCACGTCCACGCCCAGCGCCTGCTGGATGCCCACCACCTTCTCGGGGCTCAGGAAATGGGATGAGCCGTCCAGATGGGAACGGAAGGAAACCCCCTCCTCGGTAATTTTGCGCATGGCAGCGAGGCTCAGCACCTGGTAGCCGCCGCTGTCGGTGAGGATCGGCCGCTCCCATCCCATGAAGGCGTGCAAGCCGCCGAGGTCGCGAATGACCTCTTCTCCGGGGCGCAGGTACAGATGGTAGGTGTTGCAGAGAACGATCTGGCTCGAGACCTCCCGGAGGTCCCGGGGCGAGAGCGCCTTCACCGTGCCCCGGGTTCCCACCGGCATGAACGCGGGCGTCTCCACGACGCCGTGAGCCGTCTCCAGCCGGCCGGTCCTCGCCCGGCTCTGCGGGTCGTTGTCGATAACCGTGAATTTCATGGGGATGAGGTTTTTTTGGTGATGAGGTCTCTTGTCCGGCGCCTGAGCGGGTGCTCGAAAGAACGATCCGTCCCTACAAGATCAGCATGGCGTCGCCATAGCTGTAGAACCGGTAGCCTTCCTCGATGGCCTCGGCATAGGCACGGCGCACCAGGTCCATACCGGCCAGCGCCGCCACCATGGCCAGGGGCGTGGAGCGCGGCAGATGAAAGTTGGTGACAAGGGCATCGATGCCGCGGAAACGGTAGCCGGCGGTGATGAACAGGCGCGTGATGCCGGAACCGGCCACCACCCGGCCCTTGCGCCGGACGATGCTCTCCAGCGTGCGCGTGCTGGTGGACCCCACGGCCACCACCCGGCCCCCTTCCGCCCTGGCCCGGCGGATTCGCCCGGCCGCGGCCTCGGTCAACGTGTACCATTCGCCGTCCATGCGGTGATCCTCCACCAGCCGCTCCCGCACCGGCCGGAAGGTCCCCAGGCCGACGTGCAAGGTCACGTACACGCTGTCCACGCCGCGCCCGGCCAGCTCGTCCAGCAACGTCCGGGTAAAATGGAGGCCGGCGGTGGGAGCGGCCACCGAACCCGGCATGGAGGCGTAGACGGTCTGATAGCTGTCGCGGTCGCTTTCCTCCACCTCGCGCACTCGTTCGATGTAGTGTGGCAGCGGCGGCGCCCCGAGCGTGTCCAGCACTTCCCGGAAACGGTCCGGAGGCTCGAACCGAAGGCCGTAGCGGCCCGAACCGAGATCCCCCAGCACCGTCGCCCTCACCTCCCTCGAAAACACGATGCGTCCGCCCGGGCGCGGCTTCCTGGAGGCGTCCACCAGCGCGAGCCACAGGCCCCGCTGCACGTCGAAGGGCTCCACCAGCAGCACCGTCGCCCGGCCGCCGCTCTCCTTGCGCCCTTCGAGACGCGCCGGGATCACCCTGGAGTTGTTGAGCACCAACAGGTCGCCCGGCGAAAGGAACTCTCCCAGGGAGGCGAAACGGGAATGGGTGATGGTCCCCGACCGGCGTTCCACCACCATGAGACGGGACGACGCGCGGTCTTCCGCGGGGTACGCGGAGATCAGCGCTTCAGGAAGGTCGTAGGCCAGTTCTTCCAGCAGCATGGCACATGACCGGCACCGGCACGGCGTCACCCCGGCCGTCGCCGGTCAATGGGTGCGGGTCAGGAGTCGTTCTCGCCCGCCTTCTTCAGGAAAGGCGTCAGGAGATCCACCGGCACGGGGAAGATCATGGTGGAGTTCTTGTCGCCGGCCACCTCCTGGAGACTCTGCAGGAAGCGGAGTTGCATGGCCATGGGCTCCTTGGCGATGACCGTGGCGGCCTCCTGAAGTTTCTGGGAAGCCTGAAACTCACCGTCGGCCAGGATGATCTTTGCCCGCCGCTCCCGTTCCGCCTCGGCTTGCCGGGCCATGGCGCGCTGCATCTCCTCCGGCAGGTCGATGTGCTTGAGCTCGGTCAGCACCACCTTGATGCCCCAGGGGTCGGTCTGCACGTCGAGGATCTTCTGGAGGTCGGTATTGATGCGCTCCCGCTCCGACAGGAGCTGGTCGAGCTCCGCCTGTCCGCAGATGCTCCTCAACGTCACCTGGGCCAGTTGCGAGGTGGCGAACAGGTAGTTGGCCACCTCCCGGATGGCCCGGTTGGGATCGAGGACCCGGAAATAGAGCACCGCATTGACCTTCACCGATACGTTGTCCCGGGTGATGACGTCCTGTGAGGGGACGTCCATGGTGACGGTCCTGAGCTCCACCCGCTCGATTTTTTCGATGAAGGGTATCACGTAGATGATTCCCGGACCGCGGGGGCTCACCATGCGGCCCAGGCGGAAGATCACGCCGCGTTCGTATTCCTTGAGGACCTTGATGCCGCTGACGGCCAACCCAAGGACGATGATGAGCACGATGGCAATGGGTCCGATTTCGAGCATGTGTTTCTCCTGTGCGGCCGGGGCTGACCCGTCGGACGGTGGACGGTCAAATCTCCGCAGCGCGTCTGACCTTGAGTATCATCCCGTCGTGTCCGACGACCTCGATCCGGTCGCCCGCTTCCAGCCGCTCGGATCCCTCGGCGTTCCACACCTCGCCGTGGACGAAGACCTTGCCTCTCCGGTCCAGGCGCTCCCGCACCTCGCCGAACTCGCCGATGAGACCCTCGTACCCCAAGGTCGCTTTCCGTCGTTGCGACTTGACCACGAGAAAGGTCACCACCAACACGAACGCGCTCAGGGTGCCCACCGCCGCCAGGATGATGGACCCGTCCACCGACAGGTCCGAACCCTCCACGTCGAACAGCAATAGCGAGCCGAGACCGAGAGACACCACTCCGCTGATGCCGAGAAGCCCGAAACTCGGCAGGAACGCCTCGGCCACCAGAAGACACATCCCGAGCACGATCAGCAAAAGCCCGGCGTAGTTCACCGGCAGCACCTGAAAGGACGCCAGCGCCAGCAACAGCGCGATGCCGCCGGCGATGCCCGGGAAGAGCGCCCCGGGGTTGGAAAACTCCATGTACAGGCCCAGGATGCCGGCCATCATCAACAAGTAGGCGATGTTGGGATGGGCCAGGATATTGATGACCTTCTGCTTCAGCCCCATCTCCATGCGCAGGATGGACACACCGTTGAAGTCGAGCGTGCTCTTGACCCCGCCCACGTCCACCTCGCGCCCGTTGGCCTGCTTGAGGAGATCGCTCACGTCCACCGCGATGAGGTCGATGACGCGCTTCTCCAGGGCCTGCTGGTCGGTGATGGAGATGCTCCGGCGCACCGCCTGGATGGCGAACTCCGTGTTGCGGCCGCGCCGCTGGGCGATGGTCTCGCTGAACGAGGCGGTGAAGTTCTCGAGCTTCTCGCCCATGACGCCCTTGACTTCCTGACCTCCGCCCGCCACCGGATGGGCCGCCCCGATGTTGGTTCCCGGCGCCATCGCGGCGATGTTGGCCGCCATGGTGATGAAGACCCCGGCCGAGCCCGCCCCCGCCCCGCTGGGCGCCACGTAGACGATGATCGGCAACGGCGCGCTCAGCATCTCCTTGACGATGGAGCGGGTCGAGGACAAGAGCCCTCCCGGCGTGTCGAGCTGGATGATCAGGGCGCGGGCGTTGCCTGCGCGGGCCCGCTGAATGCTTTCACGGATGTAGTCGTTGACCGCCGGGTTGATGCCGCCGTCGATGACGATGAGGTTGACGTGGGAGCCGGCGCCGGACGGTTGGACCGATCCGCCGGCGCTGAAGGCCCCCCACACGATACCGAGGAGCAACAGCGCCCAACACAGCCAGGCGCCCGGTCTCAGCGGTCTACGAGTCATCCAGCCACCGTTCCGAGCTCCCGCAGGACGCTCTTGATGTCTTCCCAGACGAGCCGCTTGTCTGCCGGATTCCGCAGCAGATAGGCCGGATGGAAAGTCGGCATCAGCCGAATGCCGTGGTAGTCGTGCCACTGCCCGCGCAGGCGGGAGATCGGCGCCGCGGAACGCACCAGCGTCTGCGCCGCGAACTTCCCCAACGCGACGATCACCCTCGGTTTCACCAGCTCGATCTGCCGGACGAGAAACGGTTCGCACGACGCGACTTCGTCCGGCTCCGGGTCGCGATTCTGCGGAGGACGGCATTTCACCACGTTGGCGATGTAGACGTCGTTGCGCTGCAGCTTCATCCCCTTGGTGATGATGTCGGTGAGCAACTGTCCGGCGCGTCCCACGAAAGGTTCTCCCTGAAGGTCTTCATCCCTTCCCGGCCCCTCCCCGACGAACAGGACGTCGGCGTCGGGGTTGCCCACCCCGTAGACGATGTTCGTGCGCCCCTGCCAAAGCCGGCAGCGGCGGCATTCGCCCAGGATCTCTCGAAGCTGCCCGAGGTCCACGGCCGCCCCGGTCTCGTCGACGCCGGCCCTCGCCGCATCCGGAGCATCAGCGGCCGCGGCGCGCGTGGGCGCGGGCAGCACCTGGATCCCGGCGGCCTGATGCTGCTCCAGGCAACTCCTGAGGGACGCGGCCGCTGCCGCCAAACGCTGCCGTGGATCGAGCCTGTTCATGTCGGTGACGCAAAGCCGGTTCTGATTTCTGTTTACGACAATACCGGTGGCATGGCAATCATCCCGCCGGAGCCGGTTCGCGGTCAGGCGCCGCGGCGGTGGGGGTGTTTCTTGTACCGGAGAAACCAGTCACAGATACGGTCGGCCACGGTGTCCTTGCTCATCGTCGGCAGTGGCGTGACCGTGCCGTCCCGATCCAGCAGCGTCACGGCATTGGTATCCACGTCGAAACCACTGCCCTCCTGCGTGACGTCGTTGGCCACCAGCAAATCGAGGTTCTTCCGGTGCAGCTTCTTCCGCGCGTTCTCCAGCAACGACTCGGTTTCCGCGGCAAACCCCACCACGACCTGATGCCGTTTCCGTGCCCCCAGCTCCGCGGCGATATCCGGGTTGGGGATGAACTCGAGCCGGAGGTTGTCCTCGCTCCGCTTCATCTTGTTGCCGGACGCGGAACGGGGCCGGTAGTCCGCCACCGCCGCCGCCATGAAGACCGCAGTGGCCGCGTCGAATTCCGCCAGCACCGCCCCGCGCATCTCCTCGGCCGTGACCACGGGCACCGTCTTCACGCCTTCGGGCGCGGCCAACGCCGTCGGACCGCTTACCAGCGTCACCCGGGCGCCACGCCGGACGGCTGCCCGGGCCAGGGCGTAACCCATCTTCCCCGAGGAACGGTTGGAGATGAAACGCACCGGGTCCAGCGGTTCGCGGCTCGGCCCCGCGGTAACGACGATGTGCTCGCCCGTGAGATCCCCGGGCCTGAGCAGCCGGCGGATTTCCTCGACGATGGCCGGCGGTTCCGGCAGACGGCCCTTCCCCTCGTAGCCGCAGGCCAGATAGCCGGCGTCCGCCTCCATGACGTGGTAGCCCGCGCTCCGCAACTTCACCAGGTTCGCCTGCACCATGGGGTGAGCCAGCATGTGCACGTTCATGGACGGGACCACCAGCAACGGCGCTTGCGTCGCCAGCGCCACGGTGGTGAGGAGGTCGTCGGCCATGCCCGCGGCCAGCTTGGCAACGACGTTGGCCGTGGCCGGTGCGATCACCAGCAGGTCGGCGCCGTCCGCGAGATTGATGTGGCCGATCTCGGACTCTTGGGTCAGGCTGAACAGATCGGTGCCGACAGGCGCACCCGAGAGGGTTTGAAAGCTCAGCGGCCTGACGAACTCGGTGGCTTCCCGGGTCATCACCACCCGTACGGCGCAAGAGTCCTGCACCAGAAGCCTCACCAGCTCCAACGCCTTGTAGCAGGCAATTCCGCCGGTCACGCCCAGGACCACGTTGGGATTTTCCACGGAACCGCTCTCCTTGACACCTTGCGCGCCTTGCGGACAGAACGCCACGCCAAGGTATCCCATCAACGGACGGTTTTCAAACCCTTGATTTCAAAGGGCCGTAGTGGTATTCGGGCGAAACTTCCGTCGCCTCGACGTTCATGCCGACATCCATGCGAACGCTACGTCTGCCGCTCCTGTTCCTGCTGCTCCACCTGGGCTTGTTCCACCCGGCTCATTCCCAGGTGGACGCCGGCGCCGCAGCTACGGGAGGAGTGACCGCCGGGGGAGGACCGGTCTCCGGGGGAGAACGGGTTGACGGCGCGCCGCGGTCCGAGGAGTTGACCACCCGGGACCGGCACTACGACCCCTTCGAGCGGTTCAACGACCGCATCTTCGAGTTCAACCTCGGTTTCGACAGGGTGGTGCTGAAGCCGGTGGCCCTGACCTATGCCGCGGTCGTCCCTCTGTCGGTTCAGACGGGGATACGCAGAGCCGTCGGCAACCTCGACGTGGTCCGCAAAGTGGTCAATAACGTCCTCCAGGGAAAACCCGTGAAGGCCGGCCGCGAGGTGGCGCGTTTCGCCATCAACAGCACCGTCGGCATCGCGGGTATATTCGACATGAGCCGGAAGTTCGGGCTGGAGCCAAGCGATCAGGACATGGGACTCACGTTGGGTCTCTACGGGTTCAGCCACGGCGCCTATCTGGTGCTGCCGCTGCTGCCGGTAACCACCGTCAGGGATGGTCTGGGAACCGTGGCCGACTCGCTGATGAATCCTCTGGGGTATTTTACGCCCTTCTATGTACCCTTGACCATCCGGATCACCGACACGATGAACGAACGTGCCCTGAACAGGATGGTCTACGACCAGTTGGAGCGCAGCATCGACCCCTATGGGGCGGCGCGAAACGTCTATCTGCAAGTCCGGCAGCAAAAGCTGGAGGCAGCCCGGGCCGCGGGGCTGTAGTCTCCCAAGGCGTCCCGCGGCTGCCCCTCGCCGATACCACCATGAGCAAGCCTTCGCTCCTTTCCGGCAGGAAGATCGACCCGAAGCCCATCGATGGCAAGACCACCGTCGTGGACCTCATCGACGACAACTTCGTCTCCTATAACAGCGGACGCCTCCGGGAAGCGTGTCAGCTCTTCACCGAGAAGATCCTCGCCGACGACGTCACCGTGGGACTGAGCATCACGGGCGCGCTCACTCCCGCGGGACTTGGAATGACCGCGTTCATTCCGCTCATCGAGAACGGCTTCGTGGACTGGATCGTCAGCACCGGCGCGAACCTCTACCACGACACCCACTTCGCCATCGGCCTGTCCATGCACCGGGGCGCCTTTGACGCCGACGACGTCGCCCTGCGGGAGCAGGGCGTCGTGCGCATCTACGACATCTTCTTCGACTACGACGTGCTCATCTCCACCGACGACTTCTTTCGCGAGACCCTGAAGGCGCCCGAATTCCAGAAAGAGATGGGCACCGCGGAGATGCACTACCGCGTAGGCCGCTATCTCGACGAAAGAGAGCAGATCCTCGGGCTCGAAAGGCGCTCACTGCTGGCAGCCGCCTACCGCAGCGCGGTGCCGGTGTACACGTCCTCGCCCGGGGACAGCTCCATCGGCATGAACGTGGCGGCCCTGGCGTTGAAGGGGAACGGGCTGCGCTTCGACGTCTCGCGCGACGTCAACGAGTCCGCGGCCCTGGTGCTCGAGGCCAAACGCACCGGCGGCCGAAGCGCCGCCGTGATCCTCGGCGGCGGGTCCCCGAAAAACTTCCTGCTCCAGACGGAACCTCACATCCAGGAGGTGCTGGGACTCGAGGAAAAGGGGTTCGACTACTTCATCCAGATCACCGATGCGCGGGTGGACACGGGCGGTCTTTCCGGGGCCACACCCGCGGAGGCCGTGAGTTGGGGCAAGGTGGACCCCGATCAACTGCCCGACTCGGTGGTCTGTTACGTGGACAGCACCATCGCCGTGCCGCTGATGACGGCCTACGCCATGGGCAAGCACCCGCCAAGAACCTTGAAGCGTCTCTACGATCAGCGGGAACAGGCCCTCGAACACATCGCCGAAGAGATCCGCGAGAAGTTCGGAAACGTGCCGTTGGCGCAGCGCTGACGACAAGGTGCCGGCGGTGTCCACGGATACGCCCAAGTCCTTTTTCAAGGTGGTGACTCCCGCGGAAGCCCTGGAGCTTCTTTGCCGGGTGGCCGCGGTGGACTCCGAGGTCGTCGACACGGTCGAAGCCCGGGGCCGCGTGTTGGCCGAGGACCTCCGCTCCCGTGTCGACCTGCCCCACTTCAACCGGGCCGCCATGGACGGCTACGCCGTCATCGCCCGGGACACCTTCGGAGCCAGCCCCGGGCTGCCCGCCTACCTGAACCTCGCGGGTACGGTGGAGATGGGCCGGGAGGTCACCCGCCGGATCGGCTCCCGGGAGGCCGTGCGCATCTCCACCGGCGGCATGCTCCCGCCCGGCAGCGACGCCGTGGTCATGGTGGAGTACACCGACGAGACCGGCGACGGCATGGTGGAGATCCAGCGGAGCGCCTCACCCTGGCTCAACGTGATACAGGTCGGCGACGATATCCGCACGGGGGAGCCGGTCTTCCCCCGGGGCCGGCGCCTGCGGGCTCACGACCTCGGTGCGCTGACCGGCATCGGCGTCGCGTCGGTGCCGGTCTACCGGAAGCCCCGAGTGACCCTCATTTCCACCGGCGACGAGATCGTCCCGGTGGAACGGGAGCCCCGCCCCGGACAGGTGCGGAACATCAACCAGCACTCGCTGGCGGGGCTCATCGCCGAATGCGGCGCCGAGTTGAACGACCTCGGCGTGGTGGCCGACGACCGTGATGACTTGCGCCGCGGGTTGGAGCGCGGCCTGGCCTGGGGCGATCTCGTGCTTCTGTCCGGGGGCAGTTCCATGGGAACCCGCGACATGGCGGTGGAAGTCATCCGATCACTGCCCGACGCCAGGATCTTCTTTCACGGGATCTCCGTCAGCCCGGGCAAGCCCACCCTCTACGCCGAGGCTTCCGGGAAACCGGTGCTCGGGCTTCCCGGCTATCCCGTGTCCGCACTGGTGATATTCGATCTGTTCGCGGACCCGCTGATCCGGGCCTTGGGAGGCGAGGGCCGGCCCGCCGCCTCCCTCCCGCGAAGGACCGTCCGGGCCGTGCTCGACACCAATGTCTCCTCACGGACCGGCCGGGAGGACTACGTACGGGTCACTCTCGAAGGCGACGGCCGAATGCTCCACGCCTCCCCATTGCCGAGCAAGTCCGGCGCCATCTTCACCCTGGTCAAGGCCGACGGCATGGTCCGCATCGACCTCAACCGCGAGGGGCTGGAGCGGGGGGAAGAGGTGGAGGTACTGCTCTTCTGATACCTTGACCGGCAAGATGTACTTGCCCGAAGGTCGTGTTCGGTCAGTTGGGTAAGCGCCCCATTGAGGTGGTCCCGGAACGGGACGATTGCCTGATCGCGTACGGTTGCCTGATCGCGCCAACCCTGTCATAACTCGTTTGAGGGACAGGAGGCTTGAATGGGCACACAGCGTTCCACGCTCCGTGTCCGGATGGACACGGATTTGAAGCAGAAGGCTACCGAGACGCTGGCGGCGATAGGGCTGTCGGCTTCCGGCGCCGTGCGCTTGCTGTTCCACAGCATCGCCGCCGATCAGTCCTTCCCCCTCGAACTCAAGGTTCCCAACGCGCAAACCCGGAGGGCCATGGCCGAAGTCGACGAGATGGTGAAGACGCGCAAAGCGCGATTCTCCAGTGCAGACGAGATGTTTGCAGAACTTGAAGAAGCCGACGGCCAGTAAACGAAGCAACCTGCCGCGCCGGGTTGACTACTCCAGGGAATTCCTCAAGGACTGGGAGCGCCTCTCGCGTTCCGGCCGATACGACATGAAGCGGCTGAAGGCGGCCATGCTGAACTGTTTTCAATGACCGCCGGCAAGATCATCCCCTCCGTTTCCGTCGCCCACGCGCGTAACGGCGGCCCCACCCGATCCAAGACCAGCAATGCCGGATGACGCACCTGACCAAGTGAAGCCGTACCTCGACGAGATCGCGGATCGACTGTGGTCGAACAACGCTGCGGTGATGGTGGGAGCGGGTTTCAGCCGGAATGCAAGGTCTGTGGGTTCCACGTCCACATCCTTCCCGAGCTGGCAGGAACTTGGGGATATCTTTTACAGGAAGCTGCACGGGCGGTCTCCGGGTGAGGAAGCGAGGTACCTGAGCCTCCTCAAGCTGGCCGAGCAGGTCCAGGCCGCGTTCGGTCGGCCCGCGTTGGACGAACTGCTCCGCCATGCCATCCCGGATCTGGACTACGAGCCCTCGCCGCTACATGCCCAACTGCTGAACTTGCCCTGGAGAGATGTGTTCACGACGAACTACGACTCGCTGCTCGAGCGAGCACGCGCATCCGTGACACTCACACACTACGATGTCGTGACTACAAAGGAAGATTTACTCTACGCGAACCAACCGAGGATAGCCAAACTGCATGGTAGCTTTCCATCGCCGCCATTCGTCATCACCGAGGAAGACTACCGCCGTTATCCCAGCGACCGCGCGCCGTTCGTCAACACTGTGCGCCAGTCGCTGCTTGAGAATACCCTGTGCTTGATCGGCTTTTCTGGCGACGATCCGAACTTCCTGCAGTGGATCGGCTGGATACGAGATCACGTTGGAAAGGAGACCGCACCGAAAATCTATCTGGTCGGGGTGTTCGATGCACTAAGCGAGGCCGATAAAAAGCTGCTTGACGGCCGTGGCATTGTCGCGGTCAACCTGTCGGTGTTCAGCACAGACCCCGGAGAAGCGTTGGGTGAGTTTCTGAATCACCTCAAACGCCGCAAAACCCGTGCTGCGGACTGGCCGACGGTTTCGGCAGATGCCCGATCATGGGCAACGGAGGCCAGTCCTGAAAAGTACCCTAACATTGCGGCGGAATGGCGGCGGCAACGGGGTGAGTACCCGGGCTGGGTGGTGATGCCCGAGGATCGGCGACGGTTCCTGTGGCACTACACTGAGCCCTGGCTATCGCTTCTTTCTCAGAACTTGCCGGATCCTGTCGGGCTGGAAACGCCTTTGGATCTGGACCTGGCATTCGAACTGGCGTGGCGTCTGGACCGGTGCCTGTTCCCGCTGACGGGGGAGCTGCCAGCGTTCCTCGAAGGCGTGGCAATGAAGTACAGCGACGCGACGTTGCGGTTGCCAGAGAACGCCGCTTGGACGAGGACATCGGTGTTCGAGGCTGTTGCCAACATCCGACTATGGCTGCTGCGGCACTACCGCGAAGAAGGCCTGGATGAGAAATGGCAAGGAGTCAGACAGGCGATCGAGGACGACTTCGAGAGGCTGCTCCCCGAATATAGAGCCAGGTTCCGGCTAGAGGAGGCGCTCCAAGCACTGTTCCGCTTCGACCCGGCTGAAGCGAAACGGCTACTGGTCAACTGGCAGAGCAACGATAACCTGCCCTTCTGGGAGGCAAAGCGTGCAGCCCTGATGGCGGAGATGGGAGAAGCGGCAGCCGCGCACTCGATCCTGGAGACGAGCCTGTCGGCCATCCGCCAGCAACTGAGCCTGAACCCGGTCATCGAGGACTACACGCTCGTCTCGCAGGAATCGGTCGTCATGCTGCTGCTCTGGGCGGTGGAGCGCGGCATGGTCTTGACCGAACTGGATTCGGAGGCCAGCAATCTCTTGGACGAATTGTCCGAGCGGTGGAACGACCTGACGCGATACAAGTGCGACCCACGTCGCGAGATCGCATCTTTGTCGGGTCGTCTTCGGCACCCCTCGGTGGGCCGGAGGCAGGAAAGCAAGACCCCCAGTTTCGATCTCGGAATTGTAGTCAACACAACTCATTTCGGAATCGACGAGGAGGCGGTTGCAGCGTACGGACTGCTGCGGATGTACGAAGACATCGGTATGCCCTATTGCATGGAGAATATAACGTTCGTATGGGAGTCGGTCGAGTCGACACTGTCTCGCGTGCGGCCCTATTCGCCACACTGGGCGTTGGCCAACATCGTTCGTCTAGGCGATACGAAGGCCGCTGACGGGCTGTTCGACCGAGAGTATCTCGCCGGTCTCGGGTCGGACGAAGTGGACAGGTTTATCCAGATCTACCTGCCGGCCTTGGAGCGCGCGACCGCCATGGTCGACGGAGCGGACTGGTCCGAAGCCAAGACCTTCCAGTCGCTGACGAAGACCCTCCCGGAAGTGTTTTCGCGCCTCTGCTACAAGTGCTCCCCGGCATACCGGGAGCGTTTGGTGAACGCACTCAATGTGATCTACGGTTCGAAGCGGAGGCATATGTTCGCAGAAGTCGGGCACTTTGCGGAGCGTCTCTTCAAAAGTATGTCCGTCGAAGAACGCGCTCGCGCGGTGCCGTCGCTTATCGATTTCCCGGTGCCGGATCGTCTGCGCGGGTTCGAAAAGCAGGAATTCATGAACCCGGTGCCGCTGGTCAATCTGCCCGCGTCGGTACAGGGAGAAGCGCTCCTCGTAACGAAGGAAAGGATCGACGAGTTGCTCAATCGGACCGCACACGCCTCGCAGGATCGTGACTGGGCAATGACGTCGCTTGTCTGGCTGCATAAACGGGGCAAGCTGAACGAGCAGCAGTCCGAGCGCCTTGGAGAAGCGCTGTGGGATGGCGTTGAAGCTCCAGGAGTGCCGGTCGTGGCTGGCTACTACAGTTTCGCATGCATGACACTGCCACATCCCAAGGAGATCGACCCAGAACCGCGGGCAAAGATGCACTTGCGGTCGATGATCGGCGAACGAATGGGAGACAGTCGCCTGGACGACGTCCTAGAACAGTTGCGCAACTCTGCGGGAGTGGTCAAATGGTCTAAAGCAGAGGCTTTCGAGTTGGTCGCGGAACTCTCAGGTTGGTGGAACAAGAACAAGCGTTGGTTGCACCAGCACATCCCGGGGCCGTTCGGGCCACCCGCGGACAACACGAAACGTACGACCAGCAAAGTCGTTTACGCCCTATCAGCGATATTTTCGCACCTTCCTGCGGACAAGGACGGCGAAGAGGGGGTTGAGCCGCTACGAGAGTTCCTCGCGGATCTAGGGGAGCACGACATCCCCGCGAGGAGGCTGGAAGCAGCGATCTTGAGGATGGTGCCCGGGGTTCGGGAACAGGTGCTTGAGCAAGTGGCGGCCGCGATGCTGGACAATGATTATGATGTCGTTGTCGATGCACTCCTGGCGGCCAGGGTCTTGGCGCGCGCATTGGCGGAGGAGGAGACGCGCGGCGAGTTTGCACCCATAGCTACCATGCTCATCCAAGGCGTCCAGTGGCGGCATCGCCCGGCACTCGCCGCCAGGCTCCGCGTCGTAACAGATCTGATCAAGAGCCAGCCCTGGATTCTGTCGACGGAGGCGTTAGCTGGCCTGCTCGCCGGCCTCGGACAAATCGCAGAGGAAACGTCGAGTGGCGTTAGGGGCAACGATCAGGACGGCGTGATCACTATCCGCGCCTCAGCGGCGTCCTTGGCGGTTGCACTTTTCGGGTACTACCAAGAGTCTGGTTCGGACCTGCCGGAAGCAATCCGACGTTGGCGCGAACTGTGCAGCGACCCGGACGAGTTTTCGGAGGTCAAGAACTCATGGATAGTCGCTGGAGGCTGAACGGTCGTTTCGGGTATCCCGAAGGTCATCAGATGGTTCATGGCATGAACTATCCGGCGCCCCGAGACGTTGGTGTTCCTATGTATTTTCAAATGGTTACAGACATAAGGCTGTAGGACGTACGCTACACGACCAGGTTCCAAACCCGCCCGTGCCCGACCAACCGCCGTGGCCCGAAAACGTTACCTCAAGAAAACCCCGCTGGCGCAGGCCCGGGAACAGTTCCTGGGCCACGTCGATCCGACGGGCCTGGAGGACGAGACGGTGGACGTCGGCCAAGCCCTTCACCGGATCACTTCCGAGCCGGTGTTCGCCAGGATCTCCTCGCCCCACTACCACGGGTCGGCCATGGACGGGATCTGCGTGCGGGCGGAGAACACGTTCGGGGCCACGGAATTCGCGCCGCGCCGGCTCCGGCTGCTGACCGACGCGACCCGGCCCGACGGGTGCTTCGCCTACCTGGACACCGGCCAGCCGCTGCCGTCCTGGGCCAACGCGGTGATCATGATCGAGAAGGTGCACGAGATCGGCGCGGCCGCGGTGTCCATCGACGAGGCCGCGGCTCCCTGGCAGAACGTACGTCTGGTCGGCGAGGACGTGGTGGCCACCGAGCTGCTGTTGCCGCGCAACCATCGTCTGCGGCCCTATGACCTGGGGGCGGTACTGGCCGCGGGCCATACCACGGTCCGCGTCAAGGCGAGGCCCAGGGTGGCCCTCATCCCCACCGGCGACGAGATCACCGCTCCGGGACAGACGGCCCAGCCGGGGCAGATCATCGACTTCAACTCCACCGTGCTGGGCGCCATGGTGGCCGAGTGCGGCGGCGCGCCGGTCCTGTGTCCCGCGGTCGCCGACGATCCGGCGCTCCTGAGGCAAGCCCTCCGCGGGGCCTTGGAAGACCATCACCTGGTGGCCCTCATCGCGGGATCGTCCGCGGGCGAGCACGACTTCACCGCGGAGGTGATCGCCGGCGAGGGCGAGCTGTTGGTGCACGGCATCGAGGTGATGCCGGGGAAACCCGCGGTCCTCGGGGTGGCGGGCGGACGACCCGTCATCGGCATTCCCGGCTACCCCGTGTCCGCCATCGTCATTGCGCGCGAGATCCTTCAGCCTGCGTTGCAGCGCATGCTCGGCACGGGCGCCGCCTCCCCTCCCAGAGTCCGGGCGGTTGCGCCTCGAAAGATCCCCTCCCGGCTCGGCCTGGAGGAGTTCGTGAGGGTCACCCTGGGACGGGTCGAAGAAAGGCTCATGGCCGTGCCGCTGGCCCGCGGCGCCGGCGTCATCAGCACCATGGTGCGCGCGGACGGATTCCTGCGCATTCCGGGGATGGTGGAGGGGATCAACGCCGGCGAGGAGGTCGAGGTCGAGATCCTGCGATCACCCGAAGAAATCGAGCACACCGTGCTGTGCACCGGCAGCCACGACCTCTCCATCAGCGTGCTGGAAGACCAGCTCAAGCGCCGGGACCCGCGGCTCAAGATCGCCACGGCCAACGTCGGCAGCCTCGGCGGACTGCACTCCATCCGGCGCGGCGAGACCCACATGGCCGGCACCCACCTGCTGGACCCCGCCACCGGCGTTTACAATGTCCCGGACATCGAGCGGCTCATCCCGGACTTGCCCGTGGTGCTCGTACACTGCGTCAAGCGCCGGCAGGGCCTGCTCGTGCCCCCGGGCAATCCCCTGGAATTGTCCGGCATGGCCGATTTGGGCAACCGGGACCTCCGGTTCGTCAATCGCCAGCCCGGTTCCGGCACCCGGGTGCTGCTGGATTTCAAGCTCGCGCAACTCGGTATCGAACCGGAGACGATCCGCGGTTACGAGCACGAGGAGTTCACCCACATGGCGGTGGCCGTGGCGGTTGCCAGCGGTCTGGCGGACGCCGGCCTGGGGATTCTTTCCGCGGCCGGCGCCCTGGGGCTGGACTTCGTCCCGGTGGGCGACGAGCAGTACGACCTGCTCTTGTTGCGGTCGTTCTACGAATCACCGGCCGGCGCCACGCTGCTGGCGGTGATCCGCTCCGAGGAGTTCAAGCTGGCGATGCAATCCCTGGGCGGCTACGACACCGGCGCCACGGGCGAGATCCTCTACGAACGGGGGTAGTACAGGGATGGATTCGGGGAGTGTGGTGCCGGGAGCCGGACTTGAACCGGCACAGGCCAAGGCCCGCGGGATTTTAAGTCCCGTGTGTCTACCTATTCCACCATCCCGGCGCAACCCATTTCCTTAACTCCCGGCCATCCCTCCGTCAACCCGGGTTTCGCGCGGCCAGGGCGCGAGGCCGGCCTCACGACTCCTGCCGCCGGCCCATGCGGGACACCAGCCAGCGGCCGCCCACCGTCAACACTCCCAGAGCAACGATGAGCAGCACGCCGAGGGCGGATGTCTGTCCCGGATCGCCGTCTTCCCAGGTGTGCCACATGACCACGGACAACACCCAGTTCTCCCGTGTCGCCAGTATCAACGGGACGGAGAAGTTCCGCAGGGAATGGGACGCCACCCAGATCCAGCCGCCGATGAAAGCCGGCAAGACGAGCGGGAGCACGATCCGCCGCATGAGGGTCAGCCATCTCGCGCCGGACACGTGGCTCGCCTCCTCCAGTTCCGCGTGGACCTGGGCCAGCGCCCCGGTCATGCTGCGGCTGCCGAAGGCAACGTAACTCACCGTGAGTCCCAGCATGATGATCCACACCGTCCCGTAAAGCCGCAGCCCGTTCAGCGGCGGTTGCAAATACAGGAACATGAACGCGATGGCGATGATCACGCCGGGGAGGGCGTGGGGAAGGAACGTGACGGCATCGAGCAGGGATCTTCCCCGGAAGCGTTTCCGCAAAATGACCCAGGCGACGATGAGGGAAAGGAACATGGTCAGCGTAGCGGCGCCCAGGGCCACCGCGAGGGTGTTGAAAGCGGCGTCGAGAACGTCGCCGTCGAACAGGACCTCACGGTAGTGCTCCAGCGTCACATCGGCCAGAAGCTCCCAGGAAGGGGGCATGTACACCGGAAGCAGGGAGCTCCACAGCAGCACGAAGCCGGGCGCTGCGATGGTCAAGGCAAAGTACAGGAGAAAAACGGCCAACGCGGCGTAGCGCCATGGGCCCAGCGCCGTGAGCCGCGGCCGGTAGCCCTTGCCGGTGATGGTGGCGAAGCGCCCTTCCTGTCTCATGGCGTAGCGGTACGCGTAGACCAGAAGAACGCTGACCAGGAGGAAGCTGGCGCCCAGGGCCGCGGACAGGCCGAACTCGGGCGGCGTGTACCGCTGGGTGGTATAGAAGATATAGGTGGGAAAGACGTGGATCCCCGCCGGCAGGCCGATGACCAGGGGGACCTCCAACGACTCCAGGTGCGTCATGAAGCTGTACATGGTGGCGCCGAAGATGGCCGGAGTCAGGAGCGGGATGAAGATGCCGAAGAACGTCCTGGGACCGGAGGCGCCGGCTACCCGGGCGGCCTCCTCCAGGCTCGGGTCCATGGCCCTGAAAGCCCCCACCATGATCAGGAACGTCGTGGTGACGCCTCTCAACCCTTCCAGCAGGACCATGCCCCAAAGGCTGTAGATGTTCAGCGGGCCCGTGGCGACCTCGACGCCGAACCATCCCAGGAGACCTCGCATCCAGATGTTGAAAAGACCGATCTGCGGCGACAGCAGAAAGGTCCAGGACACGGCAAAGAGCAGTCCGGGTATGGCCATGGGGACGAGTATCAAGCCCCAGGCGACGTTCCGGAACGGCATGTCGGTTCGCTCGGTGAGAAAGGCGAAGAAGGTGGCCAGGGCCACGGAAATGGCCGTGCTGAACCCGGCCAGCACGGCCGTGTTGAAGAACATGGACCAGGTTTGCGGGTTCGAATAGGCGCTGGTGTAGTGATCGAGGGTGAACCCGCCGGGGTCCCACGGATTTCCCAGTCGAAAGCTGAAGATGACAAGGGTGGCCAGCGGCGCCAGCACGAGCCAGATGGTCAGCACGATGCCCAGGACCGCCACCCAATGCTCTCGCGCCCATCCGAGCCTGGCCCGTGCGCCGCCGGAAGCGGAGGATCTCGAGATTTCCGCATTCATCTCTGGCCCGGCTTCATCTTCTCGGTCAGGACGCGACGTTGTATGGGTCTCGCGGAGATTTGTAAACGCACTTCGGATATACGACACTCATACGACCGGAGAACCGGGTTCAAGAGGCTCGTGAGGAGAGTATTCGGAGGAGTCGTCATGGCGAATGAACACCGATACGTGGACGTCGACGGGCTCAGGACATTCTACCTGACCGCGGGACGCGGCCACCCCGTGCTGCTGATCCACGGAGGATCGCCGGGGGTCTGTTCGCTCGTCAACTGGAAGTTGAACATGGAGCCTCTCGCCGCTTGCGACCTCTGCCTGTACGCGTTCGACCAAGCCGGGTTCGGAAACACCGACAACCCCGCGGATTATTCCATGGAGTACCGGGTGGACCACGCCCGGGCATTCATCGACGCGCTGAAACTCGAGCGCTTCCATCTCATCGGCAATTCCATGGGCGCCTATATCGCGGCGAGGATCGCGCTGGAGGACCCGCGAGCCAAGCGCCTGGTCCTCGTGTCGAGCGGCACGCTGGCGCCTCCGGGGTCGGCCGAGGCCGTCGCCCTCGGCCAGAAGCATTCCCAGGAGTTGCGGGAATATACCCCAACCCTGGAGAACATGCGCGCCGTGACCCTGAAGACGCTGTTCAAGAGCGAGCTGGTCACCGAGGAGCTCGTGGCGGAGCGTTTCCGGATGAGCGCGGGAGCGCGCTTCGAGGCCATCCTGAAACGCTGGGAGGCGCCCCCGCGGAAACCCATGGTGGAAGAGTTGTCAAAGCTCCGTAACCGGACGCTGATCCTCTGGGGCAGGAACGACCGGGGCGTGGCGCTGGAAAGAGGGGTCCTCCTGTTCGAGTCGCTCCCCGACGCGGAACTGCACATCTTCAACCGGTGCGGCCACTGGGTCCATTGGGATCAGGCGGAAAGGTTCAACCGGATCGTCGGCGACTTCCTGGCCGGGTCGGGGTAGCCTCACCGAGCCGTTATTCCTTTTTCTTCTTGGCCGCCGGCAGTCCCAGCAGTTCCTGGAACTCCCGGTTGTAGTGGTCCCACTTGCGCGCGCATTCCGCGCCGCAGATGGCGATGTACTTCCCCTTGGCCAGGGGATACTTCTTGGAAGAAGGATCCCAGGGAAAACCGCGGTAGGCATAGTTCTCGAGCACGTCCTGCCCGCCCGTGGATATCCACAAGGCCCAAAGCTGGGTGGTGGCGGGCGTCTTGGACCACTTGGCCACGTAGAGCCGCGTCCCGATCTCCAGGGGAACCGGATCCGGCTGCACGAACTTGAGGTTCTTCACGCCCCGGTCGATCATCCGGTTGGCCGTGTGATAGTTGATGGCGCAGGCCAGTGGAAATTCCCCGGAGGCGATCTTTCGCAGGATCGTGCCCTGCCCGCGAGTCAGCACGGCGCCGTTGGCGACGACCCCCTTCACCCACGCGAGATGCTTCTCGCGGACCTTGGGATCATGCTGGAACGCCTGCAGCTTGTTGCGCGTGTCGATCAGGAACTTTCCCTTCCACATGGGGTCGAGGCAGGCGTCCCAGCTCGTGGGCTCCTTGCCCTTGGGGACCAGCTTGGGATTGTACGCGTTGCCTCTGGCATTGCCCGTGGTCGACAGGAAATTGCCTTCGGGGTCCATGCCTCTGGGATCCAGCCTGGGCCAGCCCGCGGGGACGAACCTGGCGAGTTCCTCGTAGCTGAATGGAGGCTTGACGAAGGCGCCCTCCTTCCAGTACTGGGCCTGAAACTCGCTGGCGATGTGCATGATGTCGTAGGGCGGGTTCGTACCCTGCTTGAACTGGATGAGGAACTGCCCGAAGGGTCCGATGCCTACCTCCCGCTTGTACGAGATCTCCTTGACGAACGGGTAGGCTTTGCTGAAGGCGGGCAGCACGTTCTTGGTATCCCGCTTGGGCCAGTCCAGGGACATCCTCAGCTTGCCGCCGGTCTTTGCCATCTCGGCCCTGGATGCCGCAACGAGTTGCTCATACACGTTGCCGGCCCCGTATGCCGAGTGCGCCACGAAGAGAAAGAGCCCGACCATTGCGAACGCACACCACCGTAGCTTGCGTACCTTCATTGTCGTTCCCCCCTTTTCTGCGTAGGGGCAGGTTCCAAGCCCGCCCGTGACCATCACCGCGGGACCCAGGCCTACCCCTGGAACGCTTCGGCGTATCGCAGCACCTTGACGCCCTTGGGCGCCCGCGTGGGACCGTAGGGCGTCCCGCCTTCGATGAACACGCACGAACCCGCGGTATACAGGGTATCGCCAATCTCCACCTCCCCTTCGAGCACGTAGAACATCTCGTTGAAAGGGTGGCTGTGCACCGGAATGTCGGTATCGGGACCCCAGTGCCGGATCATCACCGACGGTCCCCCGCCCTTTTCGTTACGGTAGAGGAACTTCGTCTGTCCGCGCGGGGTCTTGGTCATCTCGACACTGTTCTCGTTCACGTGGTGGACGCCCATGTTCCTTCCCTCTCCGGTCACGATGGGACCGAACCCTCGAGCTCCTCGCGCTCGGCTTCGGAAACCCATTTCTCATACGCCGTGATGACCACCGTCTGATTCTTTTCCGTATCCCGGATGACGTTCTTCGGGTCCTGCCCGAGCCTCACGTTCTCCATCTCTCTCAAGTACATGCTCCGCAAACGGATGATGCCGTCGTCGATGGTGGACGAGAGGTTCTCGTTCTCCCGGTCCACCCGCGGGCCCAGGCTGTCCACCACCATGCCGTCCTCGATGAAGTGAAGCGGCGGAATCTCGTAGCCGAGCACCGGGTTGTCCGACTCCCGGTACTCCTTGTAGGGCTCGATGAAGTTCTCCCGCGGCTTCCAGCGGGCGCTGAACGGATCGCCCTCGTATTTGCCGGGGTTGTCAGCGGGCTTGAACCGCACCCGCATGAGCAACGTATGCGTGTCGTCGATGGGCACGCTCCAGCGCGCCGCCGACACCGGGGTGCCGCCGGACGGCCCCTTGAGATACCGTCCGCCGCTGCCGCCGCAGCTTATCCCGGGCATGAGCAGGTGGTGCTCGCGGTAGTTGAACTCTCCCGGTTTGTCCGCCTTCCGGTAGGCCTTGTAGACCAGCCCCCACGCGGTCTCCTCGAAACCCATATCGGGCTCGGTGCTGCGGATGTCCGGCCAGGCGCCGCCATGGGTGAAGCTCGGATGTACCGGGTCGAGGCCGTTCTCCACGCACTGCAGCCAGTTGCAGTCCTGCAGGCCCTGCACCGTGACGTAGGTCTCCCCGTCACCGACCAGGAAGTCGTACCGGGGAAGAAGCGGAGCGGGTTCGGGCCCGAGATAGACGAAAACGAGCCCCCCCAGTTCCTCCACCGGATAGGCGAGCTGGCGGATGCCTTCCTTGAGCCTGCTTTCCGCGGGCTCTCCGGGGGTTTGCAGAAGGCGGCCCTCGGTGTCGTACAGCCAACCGTGGTACCGGCAGCGCAAGCCGCCCTGTTCCACGTCGCCCAGGCACAGGTTTGCGCGCCGGTGCGCGCAGTAGGCTCCCAACACGCCCGCCCTGCCCCGGCCGTCCCGGAACAGCACCAAGTCCTCGCCCATGACCCGGATGAACGTGGGCCTGTCCTTCAGGTGGGCCGAGATGCCGACCGGCCACCAGTAACGCCGGAGCAGCTCCCCCATGGGCGTGCCCCGACCCACCTGTGTGAGAATCGCGTTCTCCTGCTGCGTCGTCATCTCCATGATGGGCCGCCTCCCGTCCCGGTCCAGGGTCATCGTCAAGGTCGATTCCCCTATAGGTCAGGTCGTCACGGCGCGTCAAGGCTCATCCTTCACACCCTTGCATGGGATTCGGGTCTCGGTTACCGTGGGGCCGATGGAGTGGAGGTCCTGACCGGGCGAACTGAACGGAAGCGGTCCGTGCACCGACCGGCAAGGCAGCCGAACCGTCAAGGAGGACACCGATGAAACGCGTGGCACACGTGGTGAACCAGTTCTTTGCCGGAGTCGGCGGCGAGGAGAAAGCGGACGTGGCCGTTGCAGCCCTCGACACCCTCGCGGGGCCGTCCCGAGGGCTGCAACGACTGCTCGAGGGTGAAGCGGAGGTGGCGCCCACCATCTACTTCGGCGACAACCATTTCCACGAACGGCCCGAGGAGGCTCGCGCCGCGCTACTGCGGGAGCTGGCGGAGGCCGAACCGGACGTCGTCGTGCTCGGGCCGGCATTCAACGCCGGCCGCTACGGTCTGGCTTGTGTCGAGATCGGCCACATGGTCGCAACCGAGCTCGGCCGCGTGTGCGTGACCGCCATGGACCCTGAAAATCCCGCGGTGGACACGTACCGGGAATACCACGACCCACGGCTGTTCCTCCTGCCTACTACCGAAACGGCCGCGGGCATGGGCCGGGCGCTGGACGGCCTGAGCCGGTTCGTCGTCAAGCTGCTGCACGAAGAGTCCATCGGCGCCGCGGAAGACGAGGGCTATCTGCCGCGGGGAATCCGGCTCCAGGAGCAGAGCGGCCGGACCGGCGCTGACCGCGCCCTCGACATGCTGTTCAACAAGCTCGAGGGCAAGGCGTTCGCCACCGAGGTGCCCATGCAGACTTGGGACCGGGTGGCGCCCGCGGCCGCGGTCAAGGAGGTGGGCAAGGCCAGGATCGCGCTGGTCACCACCAGCGGCGTGGTGCCGTGGGGCAACCCCGACGGCTTCAAGACCTTCCGCAATACGTTCTGGCGCAAGTATCCGGTGGCGGAGTTGAAGACCATGGAGCCCGGCGTGTGGGAAGCCGTGCACGGCGGATACAACGTGGCCAACATGAATGCGAATCCGCTGTACGGCGTTCCCCTGGACGCCCTGCGAGAGCTCCAGCAGGAGGGCATGTACGAGGACCTCTATCCCGCCTACTACGTCATACCCGGCAACCAGGGCTCGCCCGCGGCCATGCAGCGCGTGGGACAGGAGATCGCGACGGAGATCAAGGCCAACAGCGTGGACGCCGTGCTGTTGGTGAGCACGTGAGGCACCTGCAGTCGCAGCGGAGCTGTGATCAGCAAAGAACTGGACCGTGCCGGAGTTCCCGTGTCGATGATCAGCGCCATGTTCCCGCTGGCGGAGCAGGTCGGCGCCAGCCGCATCGTCAAGGGCGTCAAGATCCCCCATCCCTGCGGCGACCCGAGCCTGCCGCCGGAAGTCGACGAGAAGCTCCGCAAATCCATCGTCGAGACCGCTCTCAAGGCCCTTGAGGAAGAGGTGGAGGAGAGCACCGTGTTCACACCGGACGCGGCCTCATGAGCCGCGCCCGGCACGCTACGCCGCTGGAGCTGGCGGATTTTCCCGTAGAAGACCTTCAGTTCGGCGGAAAGCTGCACTACGCCGGCCGGAGGCTGGAGGTGGATGAATCCGAGCTGGTGGAGATCGCTTCACGGGACCCCAGGGTCCTTTCCGCCAGGCTCGACATCGTGCGTCCCGGCGAGCGGACGCGGGTGACCGGCATCCGCGACGTAGTGGAGCCCAGGGTCAAGGTGGACGGCGCCGGCCAGGTGTTCCCCGGCATCACCAACCCGGTGGTTCCGGTAGGCGCCGGCCGTACCCACCGGCTGTCCGGCATGACCCTCATCACCACGGCCGAATACGAGGGCACCATCCGCACCGGCACCACCGCCCAGCGAAGCGCCATTCTCGACATGTGGGGGCCGGGGGCAGAGCTCACGGGCTTCAGCCGGTTCCCGGGCCTCGTGCTGACTTTCCGGCTCCCGCCGAACCTGATCGAGGCCGAGGCCCATCAGGCAATACAGGGCGCCGAGTATCGGGTGGCGCAACGGCTTGCCGAGGCCACCGTCGCCGCCGAGCCCGCCGACGTCCACACGCACGGCGCCGCCCACGGGAACCCCCGCCTGCCCAGGACCGTGGTCATCGTGGGCTGCATCACCGAGTCGGAGCATCTGCCCTCCGGCTTGGGCTACTACGGCCTGCCGGTACGCGAATCACTGAGCACCGTGGTTCACCCCAACGAGCTGCTGGACGGCGCGGTCACGGGCAGCACCATGAAGACCATCGCCTACTCCCCTACCACCTGGGACTGGCAGAACCAGCCGCTGGCCCTGGGTGTGTCCCGGGAGCACGGCCGCCGGCTCGACTTCGCCGGCGTGGTGCTGCAACGCATACGCTTCGAGAGCTTCCGGGAGAAGGAGGTGGCGGCGCACAACGCGGCGCAGGTGGCCCGCGCCCTGGGCGCGGAGGCGGCCCTCGTCACCTGGATCGGTTCCGGCAACGCCTTCCTGGAGGTCATGCTGACCGTGCACGCTTGTGAGCAGAAGGGGATCAAAACCGTGCTGGTCACCTACGAGTACGGCGGCAAGGACGGCGTGGACTCGCCGCTTCTTTTCTACGATGCCGCGGCCGACGCGGTGGTGAGCACCGGCAGCCGCGATCTTGCCCTGGAGCTGCCGCCCGCGGATCGGGTGGTGGGAGCCTACGAACGGCTGCAGGTCCTCAACTACCCCGGCGCCCCCGTGGTCTCGGCCGTCGACGCCATGAGCCTCGACGCCGTCGACGCCATTATCGGCGGCACCGACCTGTGGGGCGGCCGGGACTGGACCTGCCGGGCACATTGAGTTCATGTCCGGTCCCGTTCACGTCCGCGGCCCGGGAGCCGGTACCGTAGAAATCAGACCTCCGATGTAGGTGCGGGTTTCAGACCCGCCCGCCCTGAGCGTAGCGAGGCGCAGCCGGGCGAAGTCGAAGGGCTGCATCGCGCCACCGGCCGATACAGGCTCCCAGACCGCGCCGGGGAAGGAAACACCATGCCCGTTGAAGTCATCTGTATCGACCACGTCTTCATCCCGGTCCGGGATCTTACCGCGGCCGAAGCCTTCTACGACAAGGTCATGCCGGTCCTGGGCTTCCGAAAAGGTCCGGTGTCCGGCAAGGTGTCGCCGCGAGCGCGTTACGACAACCGGCACCTCAGCTACTGGGTTGTGCTCCATGACGATCCGGACAGGCCGGCGGAATCGCACGCCGCCCCGGGGTCCCCGTCCCACCTGTGCTTTCGCGTGGTGGACGAACAGGCCGTTGACCGGGCCTGCAAGGAGCTTCGTGCGGCCGGCATCGACGCCACCGAGCCGCGGCCCTACACCCAGTACTCCGCCGACTACTACGCGACTTTCTTCTCGGATCCCGACGGCCTTCTGTTGGAAGTCATCAATTTCAACGCCCGGCGTCGGCGGCGCATGTTCGACTGGGACGCGGAAACCGGCTCGTGACCCCTGCTGGGACAGCACCGGGTGCATCAACCCAACGCGGCGGAAATGAACGAGTAGCCAGCATCAAATTGAAACAAGAGCTGACAGTCGTAACCGGCAAGTTCGTCGACGATGTTTTGGTCGTCGAAGTCCTTGTCCCTGTTCAAGAAACAGTTCTCCGGTGCGCGGACTCGCTTGAGGTGTGAAAGAACGGATGAGTAGACGAGCGCGTCCTGCGGCGACAAGTCATGGGCGCGCTGATACTGGGTTGCAGTAGCCAACACGGACCTGTCAAGGGGCACGACCTCGGCCGCCTCGATGAGTCGGGAGCGCACGTTCTCAAGACGCTGGGTTTCTTGTTGTGCAACGCTGATCAGCAGCGCTGTGAGACCCTTGAAGCCGCCAAGCTGCTCTGAGAGTGATGCGGTTCGAGCCATTTGGCGGAATTCGGCATCCAACTCTTGCTTCATCCTTCTCCGTTGTTTGTGGCGCCGCGTGAGCGTTTCGTAGGGTTCAGCCAGTGAATAGGCAGGTATGACGAGCCTTATGCGTTTCGCTTCGCAGAGCCCCAGAATTTTTTCACAGCTAGCGGATTGCTCCTGGATTAGAGCGAGTTCGAGCACGAAGTTGGACTCGACGTAGACGTTCACGCCACCGCTTCATATTCGATGCGACCGTCCCGTATGGCGGTGCGAAACCCTGACTTGGCGAGCCAACTTTGATCGTCGGAGAGTCTGTTTGCAGTTCCCGCCGACCGGGTGATGTCACCTAGCCATGCCGCTACGAGCAATTCGAATGCGTGACCGCTAACTTGCCGAGGGTCCACCTCGGCGCTTTCGAAATACGGCGCAAATTCTTGCCGTGTGTCCGCTTCAAAGGTTGGTGGAACTACTTGAGCAGGGTCCGTACCGGCGCCCTTCCAAAGGTACAGCCGGTCCGGCGTCACAAGGAGAAAAAAATCGGCATTGCATCGCCCACCATGCGCAAGGATGTTGCGTCGCGTTTGGGCGGCCCATTCGCGTGAAGTTGCAGGCTTGTTCTTTATCTCCACAACTGCGGTCAACCGGCCACTGTGGTCGTAAAGAGCGAGATCCCAGCGATTGAACATCAGCTTGCACCAGTCGATGAGTGTTGGCTGAAAGTATGGTCTTGGATGGTAGAATTGTCAACGGCCGCCGCAGGCGATTTGTGGCGTTGTGCGCTTCGATTGTGGGTTGCCAAAGACGGAGCCCATGGGTTAGGGAAGTCCTTATGAAGGCGGTGCAGATACACGAATTCGGCGGTCTCGACAGCCTGCGGATCGAAGAAGCGCCGGCACCCGAGCCCCGGGAGGGCGAAGTGCTCGTGAGGATCCATGCCGCGGGCATCAATCCCGTGGACTGGAAGACCTGCGCGGGCGAGGGAGTCGCGTCGCGGCTGGAGGATCCGTTCCCGTTCATCCCGGGTTGGGACGTATCGGGTGTGGTCGAGGCCCTCGGCGCCGGCGTCTCCGACTTCCAGGTCGGCGACGCGGTCTGCGGGATGGTGCGCTGGCACTGGGGAGGCGGCGGCTACGCCGAATACGTCGCCGCGCCGGCCGCGGATCTGGTGGCCAAACCCGACACCCTGGATGATCCGCAGGCTGCCGGGCTGCCGCTGGCGGCCTTGACGGCGTGGCAGGCCCTGTTCGACACCGCGGAGCTCCAGGCCGGCCAGACCGTACTGATTCACGCGGCCGCCGGAGGCGTGGGACACCTCGCGGTTCAACTGGCCACGTGGAAAGGCGCCCAGGTCATCGGCACGGCGTCGGCCCGCAACCGGGCGTTTCTGCGCGAGCTGGGTGTCCACCGCGTCATCGACTACAACGAGACCCGCTTCGAAGAGGTCGCAAAGGACGTAGCCGTGGTGCTGGACTGCGTCGGCGGCGAAGTCCAGGAACGGTCCTGGGGCGTCCTCAGGCCCGGCGGCATGCTGGCGTCGATTCGCGGGAGACCCAACGCGGAGCAGGCCGCGGCCCACAGGGTCCGGGCGCAGCACGTCTCGGTCCGCACCGATCCGCCGCAGCTTCGCGCCATCGCCGACCTGGCCAACCAGGGGCGCCTCCGGGTCCACGTCCATGAGACACTTCCGCTGGACCAGGTGCGCAAGGCGCACGAGATGAGCAAGACCGGGCATATCCGAGGCAAGCTGGTCCTGCGGGCGGGTTGATTGGCTCCGCACAGGGGCGGGTTTGAAACCCGCCCCTACAGCCGTCGCGCCTTGCCGAGAACGTGCGATCGGGTGCATCGTTGTCCAGGCACTTCGGCTCGACAGGAGACGATAACCGCATGAAAGGGAGGGAACAGGCCATGAGCACGAAAATCAAGCACCTCGCCATCGTCAGTGAGAACTATGCCATCGAAGAGAAGTTCTACCAGGCCGTGTTCGGCATGAAGACCGCCGCTCGGGCCCGGGTCGAGAGCGCTTCGGTGGTGAGCGACGGTTACGTGGGCATCAACATCAACCCCCGGCGGCCCGGGCGCCAGGGCGGATTCGACCACTTCGGTTTCGAGGTGGACGACGTCGAGGCCGTGGCCGCGCGCATGCACGACAAGTACCCGGAGGTGCATATCCTGAAACGGCCGGGCAACCGCCCGTTCGCCGGCCTCAGCACCCACGATCCCGCGGGGAACGTCTTCGACCTTTCCCAGGAAGGGATGGAGAACCGCACGGACGTGTACGTGGACGGCGACCGGCAGGCCGACCGGTACGTCAAGCATTTCGTGCTGCGCGCCGTGGAGCCGGAGCGGGTGGCCGGGTTTTACCGGGACGTCTTCGACCTGCTGGAGACGGAGAAACCCGCGGGCGATCCCAATACCTATCTGACCGACGGCCGGGTCACCCTGGTCATCGCGCCCTGGAAGATCTCCGACTACGCGGGCACTGGCATCGAGCGTCCCGCGCTGGACCACATCGGCTTCAAGGTGGAGAGCGTGCAGGCGGTCAAGGACCGGCTCGAAGAGCTGTCCAGGCGCAATCCCTACCTGAGTCCGGGCCCGGTGGGCGCGGGCTCGGAGGCGGAGGCGCGGCTGGACCTGTTTGCCAGGTGCAAGTTCGGCGAATACCAGCTCGCGGATCCGGACGGAGTGATGATCGACATCAGCGAGGGTTGACGCATCACTGGAAGAGGGCGTCAACCGAAAGGAAGCACCCGCCTGATGGCTACCAAGAAACGCTCGCGGAAGAAGACACGAAAGGGCTGCCGCGCCCGGCTCCTGCTCCCGGTCATCATCCTGGCCTTGTTGATGGGTTGGCTTTACCGTAGCGAGATCATGGATCTCGTTACCTTCCGGTTCAAAGGGTTCGACTTCACCCGGCCGCCCGCGGAAGACTCCCGGCGCGACGGACGGATAACGGAGAGGGATCGAAAGGAGCTGGAGAAGATTCTCGAGAATCGCTGAATCCGGGAACCTTCTCCGCTCCCTGTTGCGACGGGCCTACAGCCCGGTGGGCAGGTTGTAGAAGCGCTCGGCGTTGCGGGACAGCACCGCGGTCTTGTCTTCTTCGGTGAGTTCCTCGCTCTCGATGACCTCGCCCAGCTCTTCCTTGCAAAACTCGTTGTTCACCTCGTGGGGAAAGTCCGAAGAGTAGACCCACGGCTTGTTCCCCACCATCTTGATGGCGTGGGCCAGGTCAGGCTCGTGCCCCTCACAGCCCACGAAGATCCGGCCGTCCTCGATGTGCCGCTTCACGTATTGGCTGACACTCTCGCCCTTCTCCAGTTGCAGGAACTCGCCGCGCGGGTCGTGCTGGATGTGGGTCTCGTAGGAACGATCGAAACGCTCCAGACACATCAACAGCCAGGCCACGCCCCCTTCCAGAAAACCGATGCGCACGTTGGGGTACTTGTCGAAGATGCCGTTGAAAACGATGCCGCCGAAGGAGATCATCTGCCCGAAGGGATGGCCCAGCGCGTGGACCGGGGCATACGGATGGAGGTCATCCATGCCCAGGTTCTCGTGAGCCCCGCCATGGATGCCCAGGCAGCAGCCCAGCCGGTTGGCTTCCTCGTAGATGGGCCAATAGTATTTATGGCCCAGGTGCAACTGGATTCCCGTGGACGGCAGCATGGCGCCGCACATCCCCAGGTCCTCCACCGCCCGGCGCAGTTCCTTCACCGCCTCCTCCGGCTCCTGCAGCGGGATCAGCGCCACGGCCTGGAACCTCGGACTCTTGTGGACGTAGTTCTCGGCGATCCAGTCGTTGTAGGACCGCGCCAGATCGATGGCCCAGTCCTGGCTCACCACCTTGCCGTAGGACAGACCCACGGTGGGGTAGAGAACCGTCCGGTCGATGCCCACGTCCTCCAGGAACTCCACCCAGCCGTCGAAGCCCACTTGCTGGAACGAGCCCTCCGGGAGTTGATGGGCGTTGGCGGAATGCAGGTGGTCCAGCGGCGGAAACGGGTTGGACCAGCGCATCTGCTGTTGCACCGCCTCCGGAAACCGGCCCGTGATGGCCTGCATGTCCTCCACGACGTGTCCGTCGCCATCGATGATCTGATACTTGTTCCCCATGGGTAACCTCCTGGTGGGCCCGGATTGTAGAGGGAGCCGGCGCCGTCTCGATACGACTCATTGCCCCGGCGCCTGCACGCCGGCATCGCTCGTTCCGGGTATTAGCCCGCTCCGTGGGCATTGTCAAGAAAACCACCGGCGCCGGTAACGCCCGTGCAGACGGGGCCGGAGCCCTTTGCCTCTCCGCGAAACTCGTGCTACGGACCGTACCATGAGTTGGCTCAACCTCGGCTCCCTCGCGGGCCTCATCGCACTGGCTTTTCTGGCCTGGGCGGCGGGTGGTTTCCGGCGTCCGGTTCCGTGGCGCACGGTCCTTACGGCCGGCGCCCTGATGCTCGTTCTCGGGGCGGTGGTGTTCTGGATCCCGTGGACCCGAACCGCCCTCATATGGGTCAACGATACCGTCATCACCGTTCTCAGAGCGGGCAACGAGGGCGCGCGTTTCCTGTTCGGCCCGCTGGCCCTGAACCCCGGGGAGACCACCGCGGGAGGGTCGCCGTCGGTGGGCTTCATACTGGCCGCACAGGTGTTGCCGGCGGTGGTCTTCTTCGCGTCGCTCATGGCCGCGCTTTACCACCTCCGGATCCTGCAACCCATCGTGAAGCTGTTCGCCATCCTGTTCCACAGAACCATGGGCCTCTCCGGCGCGGAGTCCCTGGCCGGCTCGTCCAACATCTTCATCGGCGTGGAATCGGCCATGACCGTGCGCCCCTATGTCAACCGCATGACGCAATCCGAGCTGCTCACCCTGATAACCTGCGGCATGGCGACGGTGGCGTCCACGACCCTTGCGCTCTACGTCCTGTTCCTGAAGGGCAGCTTCCCGCTCATCGCGGGTCACCTGGTGTCCGCCTCCGTCATGTCCATTCCGGCCGCTGCGCTTGCGTCCAAGCTGATACTGCCCGAGACCGATGTCCCGGCGACCCTGGGAGCGGTACCGCCCATGGCCGAAAACGAACGCAAGCAGAACACCATGGCCGCGTTGATGGACGGGTCCTGGGAAGGGCTCAAACTGGCCGCGGGCATCGCCACCCTGCTCATCGCGGTGCTCGGGTTCGTGGCGCTCATCGACTACGGGCTGATCAGGCTCACGGCCCCGCTCAGCGAAGCGCTGGCGGGACCCGTGGACCTCCGGCGTATCCTGGGGTGGCTGTTCACCCCCCTCGCCTGGCTCCTGGGTCTGCCCGGAACGGACATGGTTGCCGCCGGCCGTGTTCTCGGAGGGCGGGCCATCCTTACGGAGGTGGTAGCGTATCAGGAACTGGGCAGGCTCGCCGCAGAGGGGGCGGTCTCGCCCCGTACCCTGCTCATCCTCTCGTACACTCTTTGCGGTTTCGCCCACGTGGCCTCGGTGGGGATCTTCATCGGCGGCATCGGCGCGTTGGCGCCCGAGCGCCGGGGGGACCTCTCCTCGCTGGGCATCCGCGCGCTGGTGGGCGCCACCCTCGCGACACTCATGACGGGCGCCCTCGCCGGGTTCTACTACTACGGACAAAAAGGGCTCCTGGGCATCTGAACCCCATGACGCGGCTACGAACGGAGGCACTTCGATGACGGACCCAAACGGCGTCTGGTCGCCACCCGACATCATCCCTCGCACCGAGGTCGTCAGGTTGTCCCAAGAGACCCTCGCCCTGCCCGATCTTCCGGTCGGGAACCGCGAAGACATCTTTCGGATCCAGGCCCTGGACATGGACTGGGATATCGGGACCATGACCTACGAGCCCGAGGATCCCGCCCGGGTCCCGAAGGCCCCGGACGGAAAGCGGGCCGGCATCTTCCTGCTGCACGGCGGCACGTCGGACTATAAGTCATTGGAGCCAGTGGCCCGGATGCTGGCCGCCAAGTTCGGCTTCAAGGTCACGCTCATGACGTTTCCCGGGCGCCTGTACCTGCTGGACCCCTCCCGGGACTGGCCCGGCGATACCCTCGAACCCGACGGCACCGGCCGGACGCCGCTGTGGACACGAGAGACCCGCATCACCCCCGACCAGTACGAGGTGGCGCGGGACGAGGCCCGCCGCGCCAGCTACGGCACCGTCATCTCGCTGGTGGCCCGGGAAGGGACCGAGTTCTACCACCGCATGGCCGCCTGGCCCGTGGCCTTCGAGGAAGCGCTGCGGGAGACCTGCCGGCGTGAGTTCCCCGAATCCGAATACGCGCTGTACGTCCACGGCCACTCCACCGGCGGACCCTTCGCCATGATCACCGCGCAACGGGTAGCCAACGTGGCCGGCGTGCTGGGATACGGCTCATCGACGTTCGCGTACATCTACACCGCGGTCACCGGCGACCGGTGGGAGTTTCCCTTCAACCACCTGCGTCTCCGGACCTGGCGCGACACCGCCCGTTACCTCTACGAAGGGCTGAAGGACAAGGGCTACGGCCTGCCCATGCTGATGGAGTTGACGATGGAGAAGTGGGAGGCGTCTCGGAAACGCACCAACTTCAAGGCCGAGGACTTCGTGCACAAGAACGGCGCCGCCGCGCTGGAACAGGCCGCCCGGGTCACTGCCCGGCGCCTCAAGTTGGGACCCGTGGACGAGGAGCGACTCGTGGCCCGGTATCTCGGTTACCTGCGGGAACTATCCGGCCCTGATGTCAAACCGGTTCCGCCCGTGCTTTCGCTCCACGGCCTGAACGACGACACCGTCACCCTGGAACGGTGTCAGGACTCCCTGTCCTTTTACGCGGCCATGGACCCCGCGCCCAAGGTCGCCTGCGTCTCCCTGGGCGCCGGGATCCATACCTGGGGCCTCACCTACGACGATCTCCCGCGCGGCATCATCCCCCCGGTGTGCCGGCTCTGGCACGACGCCATCGTGGGAGGCTACTTCACACCCTGACCCGCGTCCCCTCCGGTTCGATGGCCTTTTCTCGAGCCGTAAGTTAGTCTGGGAATCGATGATCGACGCACGCCCGCAAGCGGGACACAAGCCGCCGTGGCTGAAGGTCCGTCTGCCGTCCGGCGCCGGCTACAACCGGCTGAAGGACAATTTCCGCGGGCTGAAGCTCCACACGGTGTGCGAGGAGGCCCGCTGTCCCAACCTGGCGGAGTGCTGGCAATCCGGCACTGCCACCATCATGATCCTTGGGGACGTTTGCACGCGCGGATGCCGCTTTTGCGCCGTCAAGACCGCCAGGACCGGCCTTCCGGTCGATCCGGATGAGCCCCGACGCGTGGCGGAGGCCCTGGCCCGGATGAACCTCCGCTACGTGGTCATCACCTCCGTGGACCGTGACGACCTGGAGGACGGCGGCGCCGGGATTTTCGCCGACACCATCCGCGAGACCCGACGCCGTTGCCCGGACCTGATCACCGAAACGCTGATCCCGGATTTCCGCGGCGACGTCCACGCCCTCGAGAAAGTGGTGGACGCGGCCCCCCAAGTCATCGGGCAGAACATCGAAACCGTCAAGCGCCTCACCGGCTACGCCCGGGACAGGCGCTCCGGCTACGAGCAAACCCTGGAAGTCCTGGCCAACGTCAAGACCCTGGACCCCTGTATCTACACCAAGAGCGCGATTCTGCTCGGCCTTGGCGAAACGGCCGCCGAAGTGCTGGCGACCATGCAAGACCTGCGCGCCCGGGACGTGGATATCCTCACCCTGGGCCAGTACCTTCAGCCCACCAGGAAGCACGTCCCCGTGGCCGAGTTCCTGCACCCGGACCGCTTTCGGGACTATGAAGAACAGGGCATGCAACTCGGCTTCCGCTACGTCGCCGCCGGCCCCATGGTGCGGAGCTCGTACAAGGCGGCCGAGTTCTTCGTGGGAAAGATGCTCGCCTCCCCGCTACAGGTCGGGGACGACGCAGCCCACTAAGCCGGAACCAACTCCGGCTCCATCGGATAGGTGGAGAGGATCTCGGCGCCGTCGCCGGTGACCCGGAGCAGGTGCTCGAGCTTCACCGGGTGATGGTTGATCTCCAGCGCGATGATCATGTTCTCTTCGAGGGATAGTTCGTACTCCGGCGGGTCAAAGCCCCGGAGCCAGGGCGCTTCGTAGATGCACATGCCGACGCCGTGAAAGCCGTCCAGGCCCGGGAGGCGAGACGTCGAGGCCTGGCCGAAGCGCTCGAACAGGGCGGTGCACGGACCGGGCCTGATATAGCCGATGGCCTCCTGCAGCGTGGCGTATGCCTCGGCATAGCGGTCCCTGTCCGCCCTGGCGGGGGCGCCGTGGCAGAACGTCCGGGCGAAGTCGCTGTAGTAGCCGCCGGGACCGGACACGGTGGCGTCGCAGATGACCAGATCGCCCTCGGTCATCACCAAGTCCATGCCCATGGGCTCGCGATGCGGCCGTATCGCCATCTGTGAGGAATCGAAGATCGAGATGAACTCGCTGCCGGCCTCGAAACCCTGCTCCAGCAGGTACTCGAGCATCATGCGGCTCAGCCGTTCCTCCAGCACCGGCGGCTTGCGGATGGCCTCCCGCACCAGATCGTAGCCGCCCTCCTTGGCGCGGCTGGTCCAGCGGATGAGCTGCACCTCGTCCGTGGTCTTGACCTGACGCGACTCGCCCAGCGCCGGGAGCCCGTCCACGATCCCAAAGCCCTTGTTGCGCAGGAGCTCCACCGCGGTGAGACACAGCGCATCGACCCCAACCCGCTCGCCGTCCAGACCCATCTGCCCCAGCCCGTCCGCCACGAGGTCGACGAAGTGTTCGGTGGCCACCGGCGGCCGCATGCCGAACATGTAGGCGCCGAAGCCCTGCACCGCACCCGCCTTCTTGAGCCCGGCGGCCCGCTCGCTGCCGAACAGGCGCTCATACACCACCGGCTCGCCGTCCGACGGTACGAGCACGAAGCGCTGCACCCCGGTGGCCCGCAGATTGAGCCACAACACCGTGTTGGTGGCGTAGCGGATGTTCAACGGGTCCGTCAGCAGCAGCGCGCTCAGGCCGCGGGCGCGCATGATGCCCTGCAGCCGGCTCAGACGGTCGCTCCTGAGCCGCTCGACGTCCACCCCGAACGGCGACAAGTCAACATGAAACATGGAACTCCCTCGCTACGGGACGGCGGGCAACGCGTCCACCACTCCGATCATGCTGTCCCGGGTCACCAGCTTCTCCAACTCTTCGACACCGAGGTCCTCGGTGCCCGCCGGGCGAGCCGGGATCACCAGATAACGCATGTCCGCGGTGCTGTCGTGCACCCGGACCTCCACGTCGTCGCCCGCCTCCAGACCGAACTCCCGCATGACCCCTCTCGGATCGTTCACCGCCCGCTTGCGATAGTTGAAGCTCTTGTACCAGTCCGGCGGCCGGCCGAGGATGGGGCGCGGATAACACGAACACAAGGTGCACACCACCATGTGCCGGACCCGGTCCGTGTTCTCCAGGATCACGAACTCGTTCAAGGTGCTGGCATCGATGCCCATCTCGGCGCAGACCTTCTTGGGGTCGGCCATGAGCCGGGCCTTGAACTCGGGGTCCGTCCAGGCCCGGGCCACCAGCCTGGCGCCGTTGGCCGGCGTCTTGGACCCGGTTAACTCCACCTGCTGCCGGATATCTTCCTCGGTCACGACACCCTTCTCGATGAGGATGTCGCGCATGGCGTATACCCGCTTGGCCCAGTGGCTCAATTCATGCCTGGGGCCCGCCTCGTGCCCTTCTCCGGGACCGTGCTCGTGTGCCATTCTTCCTCCCCCTGGAACTCATGGACCCGCTTGTGCGGCGGGCTCGAGCCAATGCTCGAAGATGTCGACGAAAACCTTGTCCTGACTGGCGGCGTCATAGCCGTCCCACACGTCCTTCTGATGGAACCCCACCAGGTAGAGCCGGACCCGCGGCAGGCCGTCGCCGCCGTGTCCGAGAGATTCCGGATTGCGGAACTCGCCGTAGCAGCGCTCCACCCAACCCGTCTTGCCCTTGATGTAGAACGGCGTGCGCACGTGGCCCGGCTTGAAGTGGGACTTCACCCGGACCGCCGCGCCGTCCCGGAAGTCGGTGTCCCCGCTCACGGCTCGCCCCACTGCTCTTCGAGCTCCGCCAACTTCCGGTCGATCTCTTCCCGGGTCATGAAACCCTTCTCCACCAGGATCGTTTCCAGGCTGGCGGTCCAGCGCTCGTAGTAGCTCAACGAGAGGTACTCCTCCGGATCCATATCCTCGCGCGCCCGCCGGGTCTCGTCGGTGCGCTTGATACCCTTCACTCCCAGCACCTGGTTCAAGGCGTCGGCGAGAATCTCCCAGTCGTCCATCTCGTGCTGTGAACGGTCGATGGCCCCCGCCTTGGGGTCCCCGCCCATGTCATGGGTTCTTCGCATGGCGTCCTCCGTGCGATTCAGCAATACGGAAAGGGGGGTGGAGGTGTCAAGTCCGGGGTGATGATCTGGCGGGCCGGGGATGTCCATATTTCTTTTTTTGCGCCTGCGCGTGTAGGATGCTGGTCCACATGACGGACGAGCACACTTTCGCCCGTCATCCCTGAGTCCCTCCTTTTTCTACTCGAAGAACGAAGGCTCGGAAAACTCCTCGGCATCGAAGCATGGGGCGGAACCAGCGTTGTACCCGAGACTCAAGCAACGGTTATGGATCAAGGTGTGGTTCGGCGCGCTGGCCGTGTGGCTCGTCCTCACCGGCTGCCAACCGCCGCCGCCCCAACGTTCCACGGCCCGGCGCATCGTGAGCCTGGACTACTGCGCCGACCAGTTCGTGCTCGGTCTCGCTGACCGCGGCGACATCCTGGCCGTATCCCCGGACGCGGGCGCGGCCTTCTCATACATGCGCGCCGCCGCCGCGGGATTGCCGACGGTTCGCCCCCGAGCGGAGGACGTGCTGATCCTCGAACCGGACCTGGTGGTCCGCTCCTACGGCGGCGGTCCCAACGCCCGGACGTTCTTGCAGCGGGCCGGCGTGCCGGTGTTGCAGATCGGGCTCGCCGACGACATCGACGGCGCCCGCGCCGTGATCCGGCACGCTGCCCGAGGACTCGGCGTGCCGGAACGCGGCGACACGCTGATCGCCGAGATGGACGCACGGCTCCGCAAGGCACGGCTCCATGCTTCCGGCACGCGGGCGCTCTACGTGACGCCCGCGGGTTATACCGCCGGGCCGGACACCCTCGTGCACGACCTGTTGACGGCCGCCGGTCTCGACAATTTCCAGGCCCGGCGCGGCTGGCGGCCCATTCCGCTCGAACGCCTTGCCTACGAGACTCCGGATCTGGTGGCCGAGGCCACCTTCGGAGCGGGCGCCAACCATGACGACGCATGGACCCCGTTCCGCCATCCCGTGGCCCGACGCACGATGGGGTCGGTTCCGGTCGCGTTTCTGGACGGCGCCACCACGTCGTGCGGCGGCTGGTTCGTCGCCGGCGCGGTAGAGGCGCTGGCGGCGCTCCGCCCGGACACTCCGACACCGGAGTCCGGGACCGGCAACGAGGGAAGAACGCCCTCGCTCCGGGAATCGCCGTTGGACGGACCGAGCCGTGACTGACCGCGGCGTGCTCCTCACGCTGGCGGCCGCGGTCTTGGCAGCGCTCGCCGCGGCGTGCCTGGTGGGCTCCACTCCGCTGGGCCTGGACCGGGTCCTGACGGCCCTGGTGGGAGGGGCATCGGCCGGCGACCGCGTGGTGGTGTGGGAGATCCGGCTGCCGCGGGCGGTGGCGGCGTTGGTGGTGGGGGCGGCGCTGGGGACTTCGGGCGCGGCGTTGCAGGGCCTCCTGCGCAATCCGCTGGCCGAACCTGGGGTGCTGGGCGTATCCGCCACGTCCGCCCTCGGCGCCACCTCCGTCATCTACTACGGGCTCGCGAACACTCAGGCCTTGGCATTGCCCGTGGCCGCCATCGCCGGCGCCCTAGCTGCCACCGCCCTTCTGACGGCGGCGGCGGTGCGCGTGGGCTCGGTGGTGACGCTGATCCTGGTGGGGGTCGGGCTTTCCAGTTTCGCGGGCGCGCTGATGGCGCTGTTGATGAATCTGGCGCCGCACCCGTTCTCCCTTTCCGACATGCTGAACTGGATGCTGGGAACCGTGGCCAACCGGAGCTTCGACGACCTCGTGCCGCCGGCGCCGTTCCTGGTGGCGGGTCTGGCGATCCTCTTCGCCGGACGGCGCGGCCTGTCGGCCCTGACCCTGGGCGAGGAGGGAGCGGCGGGCGTGGGGGTGGACCTGCCCCGGACCCGGCGATGGGTGGTGGTGGGCGCGGGCCTGGCCACCGGCGCAGCGGTGGCCATTGCCGGCGCCATCGGCTTCGTCGGCATCGTCGCGCCGCACTTGGTACGCCCGCTGGTGAACCACGACCCCGCCCGCACGCTGGCGCCGTCGGCTTTGCTGGCGGGACTGCTCCTGGTCCTGGCGGACATCGGCGTACGAGCGGCGCCCACCGACACGGAGCTCAAGCTCGGAGTGGTGGCGGCGTTGTTGGGAGCGCCGGTCTTCGTGTGGATCGCCGCGAGGAGGCGGACGGGCAGTGGCTGAACTGGTGGTGCAGGACATCGCTGTAAAGCTGGGACGGCATGAAGTGCTGCGCGGCGCGTCGGTGCGGGTGAAGCCGGGTGAGCTGATCGCCCTGCTCGGCCCCAACGGCGCCGGCAAGACCATGCTGCTTCGGGCGGTCCTGGGCCTCGTGAAGCGCAGCCGCGGCCGGGTCCGCGCGGGCGGCGAGGACCCGGCCCGGCTGGCCGCGGCCGAGCGGGCGCGGCGCATCGCCTACCTGCCGCAGTCGCGGCCGTTGGCGTGGCCGGTGCGGGTGCGTGACGTGGTGGCCCTCGGACGGTTCGCCCACGGCGCCTTGCCCGGACGGCTACGCGGCGAAGACGCAGACTCGGTGGAGCGCGCGCTGGCCGCCTGTGATCTCCATGCCCTCGCCGACCGCCCGTGCGACACGCTTTCGGGCGGGGAGCTGTCGCGCACCCATATCGCCCGGGCCATGGCCGCGGAGGCGCCGATCCTGCTCGCCGACGAGCCCACCGAGGCCCAGGACCCCCTGCACCAATACCGGGTCATGAGCCTCATCCGCGCCTATGTCGACGCCGGCAACGGCGCCCTGGTGGTACTGCACGAGGCCGCCCTGGCCGCGCGCTTCGCCGACCGGCTCGCGTGGATCCGGGAGGGGCGCATCGTCGCGGACGGCCCCGCCGAGACAACGCTGACGCAGGAGCGTATGGCTGAGGTCTATGGCGTGCGGGCTACCGTGCGGCGCATCGAGGAAGATTGGGTCGTGGCCGTGACCGGGCCGGCCTAAGGGTCAGCATAAGGGCCGGCACGCTGAAAGGCGCGGGAGTGAGGCGCCTTGACACGTCGCCGGGGTTCGGGCACGTACTTGGAAAACCGAACCGGAAGGGAGCTTTGATGAGTACTTTGATAACCGGCGTGGGCCTCGTGGGCACCGCCTTTGCGCAACGCGCGCTCCAACGGGGCGAGAAGATCGTGTTCTTCGACATGGCGCCCAGGATGGACTTCCTGGAACGGAAGCTGGGGAAGGCCGACGTCACCGTCCTCAAGCGGGACATCCGGGACCTGCCGGCGTTGATCGACGCCATGCAGACCCACAAGGTGGATACCGTGCTGCACACCGCGGGCCTCATCGGCGGCGCCGTGGCCAACCCGGTGTACAGCGGCCTGCAAATCAACGTCATGGGCACCGTCAACGTGGCCGAGGCCGTGCGGCTCACCGGCGTCAAGCGGCTGATCCAGATCAGCACCATGGGCGTGTACAACCGCCGCATGGAAGGCGACGACCCCATCGAGGAAGGGTTCTACCGCGGCGACGGCAACGCCTACGGCAACTCCAAGGTAGCCAAGGAGCTCATGGTGGAGGCCTATCAGCGGCTCTACGGCTTCGAGCTCATGGTGCTGCGGCTGGCCAACGTGTTCGGCTTCGGGCACTTCGCCGGCGGCTCCGCCGGCGGCGAGATGCTCCAGAGCCTGGTGGAGGCCGGCATCAAGGGCGGCGTCGCCAACATCCCGCAGGAGTCCGCGCGGGATTTCGAGTACGTCTACTTCAAGGACGTGGGCCGCGCCATTGAGCTGGCGGCGACCGTTCCGGCGCCGGCGGAGACCACCTTCAACATCGGAACCGGGGTGGTCCTTACCTTCGACGACTTGGTGGCCATGGTCCAGGGGCTCCTGCCCAAGCTGGAGGTGGAGATCATCCCCGGGAAGCCGCCGCGCTCCTCGAAGCAGCCCATGGTCATCACCCGCGCCACGGAAGTCCTCGGCTGGAAACCCGAGTACAGCGTGGAGGCCGGATTCAAGGACTACATCGAGGACCTGAAGTCGGCCTTGTCTTCTTGACAGGGCCGCCGGGTCCTCCGCCCTGTTGGTGACGCGGGACACTCGATGCGCCGCCTTCTGTACTGCCTGCTGGGCTCGGCGTTGCTCCATGGCGCGCTCCTGTCTCTGCCGTTCCCCATGAGCGCCGGCGGTGGCGGGAAGACCGGCCTTCAACCCCTGCGGGTTCGCTTGCTGGACGCCCCAAGGACCGAAGCCAGCCAGCCGAAGCCACCCTTCCGGAGAGCCGTGAACGCACGGTCCGCCAGGGACCCGAAGCGGCAGGACGCTCCGGAGCGGCCGCGAGCGCTATCCCGGACCCGGGCAAAGCCTGCGTCTCGATCTTCCGTCGCGCCGGCAACACTACGCGAGCCGAGTGCGGCCGGAAGGACCGTGCGCACGGGGCGGAAGAACGTTCCGTCCCGGGCGGGTCAGGTCATGCGCCGGGCGCCGGAGCCCGCCCGGGCAGCGAGTCGAACGGTCACACCGCCGGCGCCCTCACCGGCACGCACGACGCCGGCGGAATCCGGCCATGGCCGGGGGACCGCCGCGGGCGTCGGAGCTGCTCGAAGCGATGAACGGAAGACACCGGCGAGTCCGGGTCTGAAAACCGCGGTCGCCTTTGCCGGCGTCCGGTACGCGCGGGTGTTCAAGCCGGAGTATCCCAGGAGGGCGCGTCGGGCGGGATGGGAAGGGACCACGCTGCTGAAGGTGCACGTGGATCACCGGGGAAGGTCCGACCGGGTCATGGTGGAACGGACCTCGGGCTTCGACCTTCTCGACGCCGCGGCAATGAAAGCCGTCAGGCGCTGGATATTCCATCCGGCGCGCGATGGCGACGGGACCGTGTCGAGCTGGGTAAAGGTCCCGGTGGTATTCAAGCTGAAGGAGGACCAACGATGAAGACGTAGCGGCATTTTCTCGAATCAACAGCGTGAACGGTCTGAAGACGGATTCCAGGGAAAGGGGTGAAAAGCCCCTGCTGCCCCGCAACTGTAACGGCCACGAAAGCTGCAACCACGAGCCACTGCCCGTCCGCCGGGTGGGAAGGCGCGGTGATTAGGCTAAAGCCGGAGCCAGGAGACCTATCCGTCTTCCATCAACAATCCGCCTTCGCGGGAAAGGAAGATTGCCATGAAGTTTTCGATCCCGGGTTTCATCGCCCTCCTTGTCCTACTAGCCTTTCAATCCGGCGCCGCGGACTCCCCGCCGGAAAGCAAGCCGCCGCCGGCGCAGGAGACCACCCTCGCTCCCATCGAGGTTACGGCCACCCGGCTCGCCGACGTCCGGGAGGACCCGACCAGGGTCCCGGTCAAGATCGTGGTCATAACAGCCGAAGAGATCGAGAGGTTGGGGGCCAGGACGGTCCAGGAGGCGCTCCAGTACCAATCGGGCCTCGTGATGTATGACTCCGTCGGCAACGAGTTCGAGCAGACCGTGGACCTGCGCGGCTTCAACGGCCAGCCAACCCCGGGGGTTACGGTGTTCCACGACGGTGTCCGCGTCAACGAGCCCGACTTCAACCACGTCGGCTTCGATCTGATTCCCATCGAAGACATCGAGAGGATCGAGATCATCCACGGTCCCGGGACCGTCTTCGGCAGCAACGCCCTGGCGGGCGTCATCAACGTCACAAGCCGAAAAGGCACGGGCGGCCCGGTCCGGTTGGCGGGTGAGACGTCAGGCGGAAGCAATTCGCGCCACCGGCACCGTTTCGCCGCAAACGGCCAGTTTCCGGATACGGACCTGACCTTCAACCTTGGCGTGACCCGGGAGTTGTCCGGCGGCTGGCGCCGGAACGCCCCGCAACGGAGCACGCGCATCCACTCCCGACTGGGCTACGCCGGCGAAGCCGGCACGGACGTCGGTCTTTCCTACACGCACGTGGTCAACAAACTCCACCAGGCCGGAACCTTGACACGGTCGGAAATGGACGAGCACGGTCGCCGGTATGACGCAACGCCCGGCGACTTTAGCGCCAACGACTCGGACCTGCTGGCACTCAACCTCAGGAGAATGCTTGTGCCCGGATTATCTGGCGCCTTCAATGCATTCTACCGTCAGCGGAAAAACAGGATCTTTACCGTCAGCCGTCCTTTCTTCCCTGCAGGACCGAACCCGGAAGCCCTGAGCGACAAATCGTACAACCAGGGAGGCGGAACGTTCCAGCTTACCCACACGGGAACCTTCTTCGGGCGTGGCGCCCGGCTCAACGCCGGCGTGGATTACCGCCACAACCGGTTTAGCAGCGCCACTTCCGGGAGCTATACCGCGGATAGCCGGACGAGGGAGAACGCACTGGGCGTCTTCTTCCTGGACACCCTCGACATCCTGCCGCAGTTGTCCGTTACCGCAGGGCTGCGTTACGACCGGAACCGGACCGATTTCACCGACAGGACCGTACCGACCCACAGCTTCAGGAAGACGTTCAACGAGGTCTCGCCCAAGGCGGGAATCGCTTACAACCCCTCGGATACCCTGGGGTTCTATTTCAACTTCTCCCAGGGGTTCCGCCCGCCGACTTCGGACGAGTTCCGCGGTTGGGGTCCACCGCCCGATTACAGGACCTTTGTCACCGAACTGGACGCGGCACGCTCGCGGAACTTCGAGATCGGCACGAGATGGAAGCTTCCTCCCTGGCTTGAAGCGACCGTATCGCTCTTCTACATTCCGGTGCGGGACGAGATTCTCTACGTCGTGACCGATGAGGACGCGCTTACCGGGCGGAACGTCAACGTTCCCGATACGCTCAGGCGAGGGGCGGAGATCACGCTGAGAGGCCGGTACGGAAAGCGGCTCGACGGGTTCATCAACTATACCGTCACCAGGGCCACCTTCGAGACCGACCTGGTCCGTTTCGGGACAGGAGGCCTTCAGCGAGTCCGCAAAGGCGACGAGTTTCCGCTGGTGCCGCGCCATCGCCTGGGCGTCGGACTCAACTTCCACCCGGCGCAAAGCCTGACCCTCGGTCTGGCCGGGACCTATGTAGGCAGCCGGTTTCTGCTGAACGACGAGGCCAATGAGTTCTCCAGGCTCGACGGTTACTTCGTCCTCAACGGCCGTATCGCCTACACGTGGCGCAGGTGGACGGCTTTCCTGACCATCAGGAACATGACCGGCGCGGAATACAACACGTACGGCGTCCTGGCCAACGATTCCGGAACGCCCGCGGCATTCCTGGCGCCCGCCCCGGGCACCACGGTGATGGCCGGGCTCAAGTTCCGGTTCGACTTGCCCGATGCGGTAAAGTGAAGACCCGGGTTGCACCACCCTGAGGCGGGTTGGGCGGCGTTCACTCCGCCAGGAGCGGCACGATCCGCCGTTCCTTGGCGCGGACGAGGCCGCGGCCGGTGATGCGGAGCTCCGGGAGGGTGACGAAGGTCAGGAAGCAGAGGGCGTAGAGCGGTTTGGGAAACGCGGCGCCGTGCTGCTTCAGCGTTTGCTGGACCGCGGCGAGCTTTTCGCCGACCTCGCGCCAGGGTTCCAGCGAGAACAGGCCGCCGATGGGAAAAGGGATCCGTTCGAGGACCTGACCCCGGTTCACCAGCGCAACGCCGCCGCCGGATTCCAGCAGCAGGTTGGCGCAACGGGCCATGTCGTAATCGCTGGAGCCCGCCACCAGGAGCGTGTACTCGTCGAGGTTGACGGTGGTGCCCACCGCGCCGATGTCGGTTCCCAGGCCCCGGACGAAGCCGAAGACGGGGCTGAAACCCTCCCGGCGGTCGAACACCGCGACCTTGAGCAGGTCGCGGTCCACGTCCGCCGGGATGACCCCGCCGACGCCGGCGACGTCCACGATGCGCTCCCGCGTGATGGTCTGGTTGACGAGATCCATCACTCGAACGCGGACGTTGGAGCGCTCGCAACGGATCCTCATGTCATCGGCCGACACCGGCGACCGGAAAGCCACCTTGAGGCCCATGTCATCCGGAAATCCGGGCGGCACGGTGTCCACCCTCGACTCACCGTCCTCGGCCACCACCTCGCCGCCGATGAACGTGCGACCGACCCGGACACTGTCCAGGTCTTCGAGCAGCACGAAATCGGCGAACCGTCCCGGCGCCACTCCCCCGATATCCTGTTCCAGGCCGGAATAGGTGGCGGGGTGGAGCGTCGCCGCCTGGATGGCCCGCACCGGACTCAGGCCGCACTCGACGGCGCGGCGAATCACGAAATCCATGTGGCCGCCCGCGGCCACGTCGTCGGGGGCCATGCCGTCGGTGACGAGGATCAGCCTGCCGGTGTCCACACCCGCGGCCAGCAGGGGCTTGAGGGTGGCTTCGAGGTCCTGCCTGAAGGATCCCTCGCGCAGCATGGTCCAGTAGCCCAGCCGCAGCCGCGCCAGCGCGTCTTCGCCGCTGATGGGCTCGTGGCACGACGACACGGAAGCCGCGGCGATGGCATTCAGGCGGCGGTCCCGGGCGCCCGCGGTGTGTCCCTGCACGACCTTGCCCTCGCTCAGGGCCATGTCGATGCGCGCCAGCACGTCCGGGTCCCCCTGCACCAGCCGGAGCCATGAGACCACCTCGCCGAGGCCCAGGACACGAGGGTCCTGCAAGGCGTCCGCCACCTCCCGGTCCGAGAGGGACTCGGTCCGGCACAGCAGCGGGTCCTGGGGCGCGGCCATGGAAATCAGGGTGTAGACCCGGAGCGGATGGCAGGCGACCTCGTCCAGAAAGAGCTTCATGCCGGCCAGACCGAAGGCCACCGTGTGCTCGTCACACGAAGCCATGAGCGCCGTGGCGCCGTGGGGCAGGTACGCCTGCAACAACTCGAAGGGGCGGCAGAAATGACCGATGTGGGTATGCGCGTCAATGAATCCGGGAGCGATCCACTGACCACGGGCGTCGATGACCCGGGTCTCCTCCCCGCGTGTGTGCGCGGCGCTGGGACCCACGTAACAGATACGTCCGCCACTGGCCGCGATGTCCACGCCGTCCAGGACCTCGCCCGTGTAGACGTTGACCAGGCGCCCGCCGGTCACCACCAGGTCGGCCTTGACCTCGCCCAAGCCGGCGCGTATCAAGCGCCGGATCGTGTTCCCGGTTTTCCGCATGTGCCTCAACGTACCACCGGCTTCACCCGTCCCGGATTGTATTCCTCCGGCTGTTGCCATACCCTTGCCGTGTGAAGAATCTGGTGCTGCGCAACGTCGGCAAGCGCTTCGGGTCGGTGACGGCCGTGGACGGCTTCGACCTTGCCGTGGACCAGGGAGAGTTCCTGGTCATTATCGGGGAGAGCGGCTGCGGCAAGACCACGCTGCTGCGGATCATCGCCGGGCTCGAGACCCCGGACACGGGCGAGGTCCTCATCGGCGGGGTGCCGGTGAACGACGTGCCGCCCGGGCGAAGAGACGTGCAGCTCATCTTTCAGAGCTACGCGCTGTGGCCGCACATGCGGGTCTTCGACGACCGCAAGTATGCCAACCTGACGCTCCCGTTGCGCATCCGAAAGTGGTCCGTCGGGGCCATCCGCGAGTTGATCCGGCCCCTGGCCAAGGCACTCAACATCGAGGAACGCCTGTTCGCCCGCAAGCCCCAGGAACTGTCCGCGGGCCAGCAGCAGCGGGTGGCCCTGGCCCGGGCCATGACCACGTTCCCGCAGATCATGCTCATGGACGAGCCCCTCAGCAACCTGGACCCGCCCAACCGCCGCAGGGTCCGGGCCGAGATCCGCTCGTTTCACAAGGAGCAGCGTCTCACCACCCTTCTCGTCACCCACCACCTGGAGGATGCTCTGGAGCTGGCCGACCGTATCGCCCTGATGCACGAGGGGCGCCTGGAGCAGGTGGGCAGCGCCGAAAGCCTGATGCGCCGACCCGCCAACGAGTACGTCAGCGACTACTTCCGCGTCCGCCCCTCCTACGGCGTGCCGTTCCAATGACCCGGAGTTCGCGGTCGAACGGGTGAGGCGAAGCGCCCTCAGATCTTGAAGGCCTCGCGGGTGTTGGGAGCGTACAGGCCGGCCAAGTCCACGGGGTTCTCGATCACGCCCTGCTCCAGCAGATAGGAGTGGAAGGTCTCCAGGGTCTTGCGGTTGCTCTCGAAGCCGTAGGGCCAGAAGTCCTCGCCCATCAAGTCCACGGTCTCCTCGTATTCGAACAACTGCCAGAGCTGGCTGGTGCGCAGCACGTTGGTGTCGTAGATCTGCCCGACGCAGAGGTCCTTGGCCTGGCAGAACGCCTTGTAGAGGTTCTGGGTCACCCACGGGTGGGCATCGTAGATCTCCCGGCGCACCACCACGCAGTGCATGATGGGGAACAGCCCGGTGCGGCGAAAGTAATCCATCTCCGCGGCGCGGCAGTCCTCGAACAGACGGGTGATCCCCGGTACGCGCCGCACGAAGCAGGCGGGCATGCGCGCCGAGACCAGCGCGTCGATGTCCCCCGCCTCCAGCATGTCGTTGAGGGTCCGGTCCTCCTCGGTCTCGATCTCCACCCCGGCCGGGGCGTCGAACGGCACGCGGTCCTTGCGCCCCGGCTGCTCCACGCCGCCCTGGACCCAGTGAACGTCCCTGGCCTCCACCCCGAAGTCGTGCTGCAACATGCCGCGCACCCAAACGGACGCCGTCATGGTGTACTCCGGCACGCCCACGCGCCGTCCCTTGAGGTCCTCGGGCTTCTCGATCCCGGAAGCGGCGTTGACGAAGATGCACCGGTGCCGGAACATGCGGGAGGGAAACACCGGGATCGCGATGAACGGCCGATGGCCGCGGGACGCGTCCACGTGGTACGCCCCCATGGACATCTCCGCGGCATCGAACTCCTGGAAATGAAGCATGCGCCAGAAGATCTCCTCCACCGGCAGCGCCACGTAGTTGAGATCGATGCCCTCGGGCTTCACCAGACCCTCCTTGAGGGCCCGGGTGCGGTCGTAGTCTTCACACGCCAGCGTCAGTTCGATGTTTGCCATAACTCCCCGGACCCTATCATTTTTCGAGGCTCGCCTCCATGCGGTCCATGGCTCCGCTTCCCTTCGTCCACGACCCCGGCCGGATCGCCGAAGCCTGATCCACCAGCCTCACGAACTCCTTCGCCCGGGCCACGAGGCCGTCGTGGCCCTCCCGGGCCAGCACGTCCGCCAGAAAGGCGCTGCCCAGCACGATGCCGGTGACTCCCAGGGCGGCGTACTCCGACACGTTGTCCTTGTTGACGCCTCCCGAGACCATGAACCGTGCATCGGGGAAAGGACCCAGCATCTGCCGGATGAAGTGCGGCCCGCCCACGCAATCCGCGGGAAAGATCTTCACCAGGTCGGCGCCGCTGCGCAGCGCCCGGACGATCTCCGTCGGGGTCGCGCCCGCGGGTATGGAGGCAACACCGGCTTCGCGGCAAAACGGCACCAGGTCCAGCTCCAGGCTCGGCGAGACGATGAACCGCGCGCCCGCCTCGATGCCCGTGCGCGCCTGCTCCTCCGACAGCACGGTGCCGGCGCCCACCCACACCTGTCCCTCCCCGGCCAGCGTGCGGATCACCTCCGCGGCGTCGGGTACGGTAAAGGTCACCTCCACGAACCGGACGCCGGCCTCGCCCGCGGCCCTGGCGGTGGCCAGCGCCTCTTCCGCGGTCCTGGAACGAACGACCGCCACCAGGCGGTGGGCCTGCATGGCGGTCATCAACTCCGTCTTGGTCATGGAAGATCCTTCTCTAAGATCCGGTCCGGCCCCCGCCACGCGGGCGGGTTGAAACCTGCCCATACAGGCTCAGGCCGCCGTCCACCAGCAGGGTCTGACCGGTCACGAAGTCCCCGCCGGTAATCAGACCCAGGATGGCGCCGGCCACATCCTCCGGCTTCGCCACCCGTTTGAGCGGGTAGTTGGCGGAGGCGCGGCTGACGATGTCCTCGTAGTCCGCGCCGTAGTGGTCGCGCATCCACTGGGTATCGGTAAACGCGGGCGCCACGGCGTTGACCCGAATCTTGGGCCCCAGAGCCACGGCCAGGCCCCGGGTCAGGTAGATGAGGCCGGCCTTGGCGGTACCGTAGGCGAGGGACGACATGGTGGAGGGCGCGATGACGCCGGAAATGGACGACACGTTGACGATCATGCCCTCGGCGGCCGCCAGGTGCGCCGCCGCCGCCCGGGCGCATCGGAACGCGCCCTTCACGTTGACGTCCAGGGTCATGTCCCAGATCTCGTCCGTCAACGCCTCCAGATCCGTTATCGGGACCCAGCGGGTGACGCCCGCGTTGTTCACCAGGATATCCAGGCGGCCGAACCGCTCGACCGTCTGACGGACCATATCGCGCACGTGGCCGTCGTCCCGGACGTCCCCGTGCACGCAAAGGGCCTCCGCGCCCAGTTCCCGAACCTCCGCCGCCAGGCTCTCCGCCTGTTCACGCGCCGACCGGTAGTTGATGGCCACGCCCGCCGCCCCGGCCCGGGCGAGCCCGAGGACCGTTGCCCGGCCGATACCGGTCGCGGCGCCGGTCACAAGCGCGATGCGGTTGGAAAGGATCATGGATGTTCCCTCAGCTTTCGGGTGGCGGCCTCGTCGATCACCCACTGCTCGGGCAGCCGCACTCTTTCGTCGTCGCTACCGGTGAAGCGCACCACCACGCCGTAGTGGCTGGCGGCCGACTCGGGGGTGACGTAGCCGAAAACGACGTCGTCGCGGACGCGCTCCGGGTCCCGCTGGAAGGGCTCGCCGTAGCCGCCGCCGCCGGGATGGTTCAACTGGACGCTGCGGTCTCCTCCGAGATGGGTCTGGGCCTTGGGATTGGGGCGCTCGCCGCCGTCGAGGATGAACTCGCCGGGCAGGCCCGCGCCGCCGCCCATGATGCCCGGAGCCGCGTATCGGGTGCGGTCGAGGATGCCGTTGACGCTCCACTGGCCGCGGGCGCGGTTGGCGAATTCGGTGAACTGGCCGAGGCCGCCGCGCCAGGTGCCGGCGCCGCCGGAATCCACCCGGAGCTCGCGCCGGCGCATGACCAGCGGCGACAGGCTCTCGATGACCTCCGCGGGCACGCCGGCCACGCCGCTGGGGAAACCCACGGCGCTGAGACCGTCCTTGGTGGGCCGGGCGCCGGTGCCGCCCACCTGGAACACCGTGAGATTGAACGCCGGGTCCTGGCCGCGCCAGACGCTAAGCCAGATGGGGTCCGCGCTGGGCGCCATGAGCTTGCCGGGAAGCGCCTTGGCGAGCGCCGTGAACACCGCGGTGGGCACGAAGTGGCCCACGGTCTGCCGCGCCGCCACCGGCGCCGGATCGTTGGCGTTCAGGATGCTGCCCACGGGGGCGCTGACGTGCACGGGCCGGAAGCTCCCCTCGTTGTGCGGCACATCGGGGTAGATGGCCGCCTTGGCCGCGAAGCTGGCATAGGCGTGGGTGTAGTTCATCACCACGTTGATGCCCCGGTGGCTCTGGGGCGAGGAACCCGCGAAGTCGATGAAAATCTCGTCCCCCCGCACCTCCAGTTGGGTCTTGATGAGGATCGGCTCCTCGAAGCCGTCGCTCCAGGTCTCCCCTTCCCACCTGCCGTCCTCGAGTTCGGCAATGGCCGCGCGCACGGCCTTCTCCGAGCGGCTGATGATCTCCTCGGCCACGGGATCGAAGCTGTCCAGATCGAACTCGTCCATGGTCTCGATGAGCGCCCGCCCGCCGGCGTCGTTGCACGCGGACTGGGCGTAGAAGTCGCTTACCACCTCGTGAGGCAGCCGCACGTTGGCGCGGATCAGCTTCAACAGGATGGGGTCGGGCTCGCCCGCGTGGAACAGCTTCATGATGGGGATCCGAAGCCCCTCCTCGTAGACCTCCCGGGCCTCCGCGGAAAGGATGCGGCCGCCGATATCCGCGGCGTGGCAGGTGTTGGCGAAGAACGCCGTCAGCCGGCCGGCCCGGAAGATCGGCGTGGTGATGGTGATGTCGTTGACGTGTCCGGCGGTCTGCCACGGGTCGTTGGTGATGAGCACGTCTCCGGGCGCCAGTGTATCCGCGGGGAACTCCCGCAGGAAATGCCCCATGGACGTGGCCATGGCGTTGATGTGGCCCGGCGTGCCGCTGACCGACTGGGCCACCATCCGGCCCCGGGTATCGAAGAGACCGCAGGCCAGGTCCTGGCTCTCCCGCACGATGGTGCTGAAGGCGGTCCGCATGAGCGCGTCCTGCTGCTCGTTGGCCACCGACAGAAGCCGGTTCCAGATGACCTCGAGGGTGACGGGATCGATGGCGGCATCATTCATAATCGAACTCCACGATCACGTTGAGATGGTCGTCAACACGGGCGCGCCCGCGGGCGCTCACCACCAAGGTGGATTCCCGCTCTTCCACGATGGCCGGTCCCGAGAAGGTCATGCCCGGCGTCAAGGCGTAGCGATCGTAGACCGGGGTCTCGACGAAATCGCCCCGGGCCGGCGAGAACACCGGGCGGACGCCCTTCTGCGCCTTGGCCCGCGCCGCCTGCCGGCCCCGGGTCGAGAAGTTCAGCGGCTGCTCCGGCCCCCGCGCCACCACGCGCCAGTTGATCACCTCCACCACCACGTCCGGTACTGTCCGGCCGTACATGTGCTCGTAGGTGCGCTCGAAGGCCTCGGTGACGGCGCCGAGATGACCGGCGCCCAGCGCCCCCTCGGGGACGGGCACCGACACCTCGTGGCCCTGGCCGGTGTAACGCATGTCCGCGGTGCGTTCGTAGACGATGTCGTCCGGGGCCAGTCCCGACTGCTCCAGGATGACGCGTCCCTCGGCGCACATGTCGTCGAACAGGCCGTTGACGAAGGACCAGTCCAGCTCGTCGAGGCGGCTGTAGGCGCTACGCACGAAATCGAAGGCCAGGGGCGCCGCCAGAAGGCCGAAGGTCGAGCCCACGCCCGCCCCCATGGGAGAGATCATCGTGGGCAGGTGCAACAACTCCGCCACGTGGCAGCCGTGCACCGGACCCGCACCGCCGAAGGCGTACATGGGCAGCTCCCGCGGGTCCTTGCCGCGTTCCCCCAGATGGGCGCGGGCGGCGTTGGCCATGTTCTCGTTGACGATCTGGTGGATGCCCCAGGCCACCTCCTCCACGCGCATGTCGAGCTGCGCGGCGACGCTGCCGAGGGCGGCCCGGGCCGCTTCCACGTCGAGTTTCATCTCGCCGCCGAGAAAGTAGTCGGGATCGAAGTAGCCGAGGACCAGGTTCGCGTCCGTCACCGTGGGACGGGCGCCGCCGCGGCCGTAGCAGGCCGGCCCGGGCTCGGCCCCGGCGCTCTCGGGTCCGACCTTGAGCAGGCCCAGTGCGTCCACCCGGGCGATGCTGCCGCCGCCGGCGCCGATCTCGATCATGTCGATGACCGGGATCTTGATGGGGAGGCCGCTGCCCTTGCGGAAGCGGTAGATCCGGTCCACCTCGAACTCCCGCGCCTTGAGCGGATGGCCGTTCTCCACGGCGCACAGCTTGGCGGTGGTGCCGCCCATGTCGAAGGAGAGGAGATCGGGATAGCCCGCCCGCTGTCCCAGCGCGGCCGCCGCCAGCGCCCCCGCCGCCGGCCCCGATTCGAGCATGCGCACCGGAAACCGCGCGGCCGTCTCCGGCGTGCCGATACCACCGCTGGAAAGCATCACGAAGAAACTGCCGGTGAACCGAAGGCCGTCCAGGCGCTGCTGCAGCTCCCGGAGGTAGGCGGCCACGCGCTCCTGGACGTAGACGTTGGCGACGGTGGTGCTGGTGCGCTGGAACTCGCGGATCTCGGGCACCACGTCAGTGCTCACCGACACGCGGATATCCGGCGCCACTTCCGCGATGAGCTCCCGCGTCCGGCGCTCGTGGGCGGCGTTGCGAAAACTGTTGAGGTAGCACACCGCCACCGCCCGGATTCCCTTGTCCCGGAGTTCCGCCACCAGGCTCCGCACAAAGTCTTCGTCCAGCGGCTTGAGCACGGTCCCATCCGCGCTCACCCGTTCGGGAACGTCGAAGCGAAGGTAGCGCGGCACCAGGGGCTTGGGAAACTCCAGGTCGAGATCGTAGAGCTCGTAGCGGTGCTCGCGGCCGATCTCCAGGGCATCCCGGAACCCCTCGGTGGTGAGCAGCGCGGTGACCGCGCCCTTGCGTTCGATCAGGGCGTTGGTGACCAGCGTGGTGCCGTGCACCACCGTGCCCTGCCGGGCGCGGTCCACGATACCCGCATCCAGACCCTCCCGCATGGCCGTTTCCACCGCCACGCTGGGGTCTTCGTGGGTGGTCAGGGTCTTGCCGATGAAGGACGCGCCGTCATCCGCCACGAGGAGCAGATCCGTGAAGGTCCCGCCGATGTCAACGCCGACACGATACATGGAGGCCGGACAAACCGAAGTTATTGGGCGAACAGATCCATCAGGGCATCGGTCTGGTCCGCCGCGGCGGGTCGCAGCAGCGGGATCTTGACACCCGCGTCGCGGTATTGCTGCACCCGCGCCTGGACCTCGTCGGGAGTGCCGCTGGCCGTCATGCCTTCCACGTAGGAGTCGGGGATGGCCTTGATCAGCTCTTCCATGCCGCCCCGGGCATGGGCCTCCTCGAACTTGGGGATGTCTTCCTCGTGGATGTAGGGCTCGCCCACGCGCATCTTGGGACGGGCGATGAACGGCAGTTGGATGGGATCGAGCTTGGTGGCCACCTCCCAGCGGATGGCGTCCAGGGCCGTTTTGTGGTCGTCGGCGATGGAGCAGTTGATCAACTGGGCGACCTCGAACTTCGAGAAGTCCCGCCCCGCTTCCTCGGCCCCCTGCTTGATGATCTTGATGGCGTTGGCGGTGTACTCGGGCGAGCAGACCGCGTTGAGCACCACGCCGTCGCCGATCTGGCCGGCGAGCTTCAGGCCGGGCCTCGCGGTGGCCGGGATGTAAAGCGGGATGTTGGTGCGCAAAGGCTTCCAGCCGACGCCGACGTTGTCGAACTTGACGAACTGTCCCTGGTAGCTCACCTTCTCGCCGGTAAAGAGCAACCGCATGGACTCGATGTATTCCTTGAGCACCTGGACCGGGTCCTGGTGCTCGAGGGCGTGGACCCGGGCGTGGCTGCGGGTGCAGGAGCCGGGGGCAAGGGTGATGCGCCCGCCGGTGAGCTCGTCGAGCGTCATCAACGATTGCGCCATGCAGATGGGCGTGCGCAGGCGAACGATCTGAGTGGCCCCCAGCGTGACCTTGGAGGTGGCCAGGCCCATGGCCGACAGGGCCGACACGGAGTCGCGCATGAGCTCGATGGTCTCGGAGAAGAAGCCCATCTCGAAGCCCTTTTCCTCCGCGCGCCGCATGAGATCGGCGATTTCCCGGACGTTGGTGAACTTTCCGTACCCAAGTGCGAAACCGACTCTGGCCATGACCTCTCCTGACTGGTTAACGGCAACCTCTCACCATCATTCATGCCCCCGGTGAGCGCGCCCGTTCGCGGCAAAGGCGATACGCCGCCACCGACGACCCGATGGTCCTGCGCTTCGTGCTCCGGTTGATTCAGAGGAAAGCGGGCAGGCGTTACGGTGTGCCTGAAGAAAAGGCTTTTGTATCCGACCGGTTGCGGTTCGTCAAGGATTCGCCCGGCCGCGGCCGGGCGGCGGCGATTGCGGCGCACCCCTCGATTGCGTAAGCTTTGTGTCACGATGGTGGGGCTGGACATCGACGGCGTGGTGGCCGACTTCCTCTCTCCTTTCCTCCTTCGTCTGGAAACGCGCATCGGCAAGGGGCCGATCCCGGCCGACTCGCTGACGAGCGTGGACTTTTCGGCGCATCCCGCATTGACCGAGGAAACGGTGGAGGACTGCGCCGAGGCCGTGCGGCGAGACCCCCGGTTCTGGGCTGGCCTGGATTCGCTGTTGAGCCCGGAACAGTGGCAGCGCCTGGAGCGTTTGAACCGGCGCGGGCAGCTCTCGTTTATCACGCATCGGACGGGCCATGAAAGCTGGGACATTCACGCGGTTACCACCGAGTGGTTTCGGCGGCACGGCATCACGAGTCCCGACGTGCACCTGGTCGAGAAAGAGAAATCCGCGGTGGTGGAGCGGCTCGGAGTGGTGCTCTTCGTCGATGACAACTACGAGAACTGCCGGGAGGTTGCCGAAAAGACCGGCGCCCGGGTGCTGATGCCGCACCACCCCTACAACCGGTCGTTCTCTCACCCTGGCGTAACGCGCATCACGCATTTCAACGAGGTGTTCGCCCAGTTCAAGAGCTGCCGGCCACCGGCGGCCGTCAGTTAACGGAGGATCACTATGTACGGTTGGCGAGCACGTGTAGGCCATGTGGCTCCGTCCCGCGGGGACACCCTCGTTTACGAATTCTATCGCATGCTGCCCGAAGGGTTCCAGTTGCTCAACAGCACCGGCACCATCCGGCAACTGGTGGACACCGACTTCGAGCGACAGCTCGGGCGCATCGAGGAGGCCGCGTTGGACCTTGCGGACAACGGTTGCGACGTGATCATCCTCGGGGGCTCCCCGCTCTTCACCAAGCTGGGCCACGGCAGCGACATCGAGATGGGACGGCGGCTCACCGAGAAGACGGGAGTGCCCATCACCGCCGGCATTACCGGCGAGGTAGCGGCCCTCAAGGCCATGGGCCTTCACAGCCTGGTGGTGGCCACTCCCCACGAGGACGAGCTAAACGCCCGCATGAAGGCGTTTCTCGAGGCTTCCGGGTTCGAGGTGCTGCAGATCGAGGGATACGGCGTGCGCAAGAACTCCGCCATCTCGGATCTGCCGGTGCACGCCTCCTACAAGATCGCCAAGCGCCTCTACGAAAAGGCGCCCGAAGCGGACGGCGTCTTTATCCCCTGCCCCCGTTGGCCCACCATCGAGGACGTGGAGCTACTGGAGCACGAAATCGGCAAGCCCGTGGTGACCAGTTGCCAGGCCTACATCTGGTATGCGCTGCACCTGATCCGCATCAAGGAGAGGGTGAACGGCTACGGCAGGCTCATGGGCAGCCTGGCCGCCTGACCGAGGTACGGCACTCCGTCCGATCAAGACGTTGGGACAAAGCTCCCCTCCCAGGCCATCTCGATAGCTATTTTGCTGTGAAAATACCGTGACAAACCGTATGGCCACTATCCGGGTTCACGAGAAAGAGTCACGGCGGGGAGAGCCCGTTTTGTCTCGGAACAATTGTCGGTAGAAACGCTTTTCCTCATCATTCAGGTTGCGCCCGATGAGGGTCCCACCTGTCGCCAGCAGCTTGCGATCATACTCTGGTGGAACTTCACGCGTTCGAGTCCAGTGTTCCCCTAATTTGACGACCTGATCATCGTGGAGTTCATCGACAAATCGGTCAACCATGTCGGCCAATGCAGACAGAACGTCGCTTTCAGTATCGCCGGTGGGCTGGTCCTGAGATTCACCGACATCGTCCCTGTCTGGCTGGAAACCTGGAGTGACCGTAAGAAATTTCGATACGATCTCTTTGCTCCACTCAGCAGTTGTATCGGCCTCGAACAGCAATTGCTTCGACTGTGAGCCCCGGCTCGGAACGATCCCCAGAAGGTGGATTCTAACGCCAAATCCTTGGGCTATTTCCACCCCAATGCGTACATCTTCGTCTCCCGACATCAACAACGCGTCTGAAATGGCGCCATTACGGGCCAAGTTGATCAAATCCGTCACAATTAGTGAATCGACCCCTTTTTGTTGGCCCTGCTTGTTGATAAAGCCCAACCTCAGCTTCACATTGGCGGAACTGGCGATACCCTCCTGCTCCGGGGTCGGGCCTCCGTACCCAAGCGCCCCGTCGTACCAATAAATGCGCAGCAGTGACGCCCTGTTCGATTTCTCCTCCGCCAACTCCAGGAGTTCGGCCAACAATACCTCTTTGTCGAGTCCTATATCAGTTCGCTTCTTCTTTGATCCAGTCAGAGCCGTGGACCCTTGGGCGAACAGGTATCCGGCATCGACAAATACCGCGATCCGTGACATTTATTTGACTCCCAGATATAAAAAGGGCCCCCGCAGGGGCCCTCTGTAGTTCGGGGCCCTGAGGATAGTAGCCGGGCCGCCGAAGGTAGGACTTTTATGTACAACGGCGGACGACGAATTGCAACAACTCAAGGACAGAAATCTGTAAGGCGTTTCCCGTACAGGAAGGTCCGTGACAGCAGCTACGCACTGCAAACTCCAGAAGTTCGGGGTAGCCGCACTCTGCCCACGACGAAAGCTGTCCGGATCGGACGGAGCAGGACGAATGCTCAACCCAGGTCCAGCTTGTAGAACCGCTGGGCGTTGCCGCCCAGCAGCGCGGCCTTCTCTTTCCGGGTGAGCGAATCGTTTTTCTCGATGGCTTCCACGCGGCCCCAGTCCATGTCGCTGTGGGGGTAGTCGCTGGCGTACATCAGCGATCCGGCGCCCACCTGGTCGATGACGGCCCTCAGGTTCTCGTCGTCTTCGAAGCCCGAAAGTATCCGTCCGGACAGGATATCCTCCATGGGTTCCCGTATGGTCTCCGGCAGGGTGTAGGGCTCTCTGCCCCAGTTGCCCTCGTGCCGTCCGTCGCCCCGGGGTCCCCGGACGTGCTCGATGTGCTTTCCCACCCACCAGGCCCAGTACGGGAACCAGGTCGCCCCGATCTCCAGAAAAGCGCAGCGGAGGTTGGGATAACGGGCAAGGATGCCCATGCGCGCCACCGACATCATGCCCACCATCATGGAAAACGGCATGGCGGTGACGTGGGTGGAGAAGAAGTCCGTGAAGCAGTCGGCCCACGGCGTGTCGTGCATGCCGGTGACCGCGTGGAAGCCGATGGGCGTGTCGAGCTCGTCGACCGCGGCAAAGAACGGCTCGTATTCGGGAGCGTGCAACGGCCGGTTCCCGACCATTCCGGGCAGCACGACTCCGGCCAGACCGAGCTTCCGAACCGCCCTTCTCGCCTCCTCCGCGGCCCCGGCCGGATCCTGGATCGGCACCATGGCCACGGCGTTGAGCCGCTTGCTGGCCTTGGAGCACTGTTCCGCCACGTAATTGTTGTAGGCGCGGCACACGGCGCCCGCCAGCTCCGCGTTCTCCAGGTCGAACACCCAGACGAGGGCCGTCGGGAACACGACCTCGAAATCCACTCCCATCTGATCCAGGTCGTCGAGACGGCCGGGTACGTCATCCAGGGAGTTGTCGCGGGCCTTCATCTCCTTGTGCCGCGGTGTGGGGTAGTTGAACCCGCCGCCGCCCACGCCCCTGGAGAACGGAATCCGCGGGACCACGCGGCCCTCGGCCACCCAGCGGCCCTGATCCCTGGGCTCGCCCGGCATGTCGATGACCCGGGGGCGGAGTGGATGGAACTCCTTTTCGATGTACCGGTCGAACAGATCGAAAGGCTCGTGCAGATGGCCGTCGGAGTCGATGGTCAACATGGGTACCTCCCGCGGACGCGCGTGTTGGCCGGCCGGATCGTCGTGCAGTCAAGCCTGTTCGCCCGCAACACGCGACCGGAACCTGCGGGGCACAGGGCCGTTTGCCTGCATCTCGCCGCGTCTACCGGCCTTTTGGGGCGGGATGAAGCCTACGCGCCGTATTTCTCCCATTGCTCGGGGGAGAAGGTCTTCAACGAAAGCGCATGGATCCGTTCGTCGCCGAGCTCGTCCTTGAGCGCATCGTAGACCATCTTGTGTTGGTCGATGAGACCCTTGCCGGCAAAGGAATCATGCACGATGACCACCTGGTAGTGGTCTCCCCCGCCGGTCAGGTCCTTGATCATCGGCACCTGACAACCCGGGAAAACACGCCCCAGCGTATCCTCGATCTCTTGTGGCTGAATCATGTGGCTGGGATTAACACAAAACGGGCGCGCAGGCCACTGAATCGCAGGCAGCCGGCGAGCGGCCGCGGCCCCCTGGAGCGCCCGCTGCCTGCCTCCGACCGCTTGGGGTTCAGGCCTGCGGGTCGTAGTCCTCCCGGCACTGCCGGATCATGGCCCGCATGTCGGCCCGCAGTTCTTCATTGGTGGGCCGGCCCACGTAATACCATCCGTTGTAGATCCGATGGACGGTGAGGTCCGGCAGAAGCGAGAAGGCATACGGGATCGCCAGGGTTCCGTGCTTCTTGTCCGAGGTATCGACGATGTCCAGGGCCTGGATGGCCTTGAACTCGTGGTCGCTGAGAAACGGAAACGTCGCCCCGAGACCGGCTCTGAGCGCCGCGTTCACTTGGGGCGGGTCGACGCTGACCGCGGTGACCCTGCAATAGCTGGGGGGAAGCTCTTCCTGCAGGATGACCAAGTGGCGCAACTGCACCACGCACTTCCCTCACCAGTAGCCGCGATAGAACACCACGATGAGGGGGAATTTGCCCGCGGTAACCTCCGACAACTTGACCTCTTCGCCGGAATGGTCCTTCAGCGCCAGATCCGGAAACTTCGCACCGACGGTTTGATTCATGATGTTCCTCCCTGGAGTTGCGAAACGACAGTGCAGGCGGGCTGAAACCGTCCGCACAAGGCGTGTCCGCAGGTTAACCGTTGCCGCCTGAAGCCTGCGGCGCCGGCATTGCCCAGCGCGCCAGCTCCGATGCCGCGAGCGCCGCGCCGAGCCCCGCGCCGTCAGGGACCCGCACCCGCCCTCCTTGCAGGTCCAGCGGCTGCTCCGCCACGTCGCCCGCCATCTTGAGGGGTCCCACCGACTCGCAGCCTTCCATGATGTTGGCGCAGCTCGCGGCCACGTGAAGCTCCGCCAGCGTGTTGATGGTCAACCCGAAACCGTGGCCGATGACGCACCGGATGCCCGCGGCTTCGGCCAGGTGGACCATGCGGACGGTCCGAGCGATCCCCCCCTGCTTCATGACCTTGACCTTGACGATGTCGGCAGCCTCTTTGCGGATGACCTCCACCAGTGTCTCCGGGCCAACGACGGCTTCGTCCGCCATCACCGGGATGTCGATGCCGCGCCGCACCCGCGCCAGGCCCGCGTAGTCGGCCCGGGATACCGGCTGCTCGAACAACGCCACGTCCAGCGGGGCCAGCCCCCTACCCAGACGGATCGCCTCGTCAACGTCGTAACCCTCGTTGGCGTCCACCCGAAGCTTCATGCCGTTGCCGACGGCGTTGCGCACGGCCGCCACCCGGTCCCGATCGGATTCTACGCCGGCGCCAAGCTTGATCTTGACCGAGCGAAAACCGCGCTCCCGCCAGCCCAGAGCCTCCCGCGCCGCCTCATCGGGATCCAGCAGACCGATCCAGCCGTTGAGCAGCACCTCGTCCTTCAGCCGCCCGCCCAGCAGCGAGTGCACCGGCTGGTTCAGGACCTTGCCCTTGAGGTCGAAAAGAGCCATCTCCAGGGCCGCCTTGGCATCCAGATGCCGGGGCAGGCAACGGTCCATGAGCTCCAGCGCCGCAGAGACATTGAGGGGGTCGCGGCCTTCGAGTCCCTGCGCCAGGACCCCAACCGCCTTGAGCGTCTCGTCAAAGCTCTCCTCGGAGTGGCCTGGATCCGGATCGACGTTGCCCACGCCGCTAACGCCCTCGTCGGTACCCACACGCACCACGATGCTGTCCTGCCGGGTCTTGGTGTCATGGGCGTTCCGGAAAACCCCCTTCAGGGGAATCCGCAAAGGATGGATGTCGATGCCGGCGATTCTCATTGGACCCGCGCCTCTTGTCCGGGTCAAACCCCGGGACCGCGCACTTTGCCTTGCGCGCAACGGCGAGCTACTGAATCATACCTACAACCACTCGGCCGGGCGAACGGTCAAGGAGGACCCACGCGATGACTACCGCTTCACGGTTGCGGGATGCAATGGCCGGGAACGGCTGCCTGACGGTTCCCGGCGTCCACGACGCCTTGACCGCGTTGCTCGCGGAGCAGGCCGGATTCCGGGTGGCCCTGCTTGGAGGCAACGCCGCCACGGCCAGCATATTGGGTCTCCCTGACCTGGGCTTCCTGTCCGCCGATGCACTCATCGCACACGTGCGGAACATCTGCCAAGTGCTGCGCATCCCCTTGTGGGTGGACGCCGACACCGGCTTCGGAGGCCCTCTGCAGGTGCACCGAATCGTGGCGGCCCTGGAGCAGGCGGGCGCCGCGGCCATCCAGATCGAGGACCAAGTGTCCGCCAAGAAATGCGGACTCCTCCAGGGAGGGCACCCGTTGGTCCCTGCAACGGAGATGATGGAAAAGGTCCGTGCCGCCACCGCGGCCAGAAAGGAGGCGGACACCGTCATTGTCGCGCGCACCCTGGCCTACTCGTCCGGTGGCCTCGACGAGGCCATCCGACGCGGTTGCAACTACCGGGACGCCGGCGCCGACGCGGTCTTCGTGCAAGTTCCCGGCACTCTCGAAGAACTCCGGGAAATCCGCCGCTCCATCCCGGGCCCGCTGGTGGTCAACATGGACGAAGCCATCCCGGCTTCAGCCCTGAACGTGAGCGAAGCGGCGAAGGCGGGTTACAAGCTGGCGCTGTTCCCGGGATCCATCCGTTACACCCTGGTGAAGGCGCTCAAGGAGACCCTCGCGGTGTTGGGCCGGGAAGGCACGACCCGGAGCCGCCGGGACCGCATGGCCTCTCTGGCCGAGTACCACGAGGTGTTGCGAATGGACGAGTTCCTGAAGCTCGAAGGCGCCCTGTTGAAGCCTTCGTAAAGATCCTCGGGCAGGCGAAGGCCGTCAGAGTGTCTCATGGAAATTGCGGAATGGCGGAAAACCGTGTAGAATTTGTCCTGATTGCATTGACACCTTATCCAGAGTGGTGGAGGGACAGGCCCGTTGAAGCCACAGCAACCGTGTTCCCAAAGGGAATGCAGGTGCTAATTCCGGCCCGCAAGGGACAGATAAGGTGAGGAGAAAACCTCTTCTCATCTTTGGAAGAGGTTTTTTTTCGTTTGGAGCGTCGTTCGGACCATGCGTCTCAGCCCTGAACAAGTCGAGCGATACAGCCGCCAGATCATGATCCCCGACGTCGGAGGCGGCGGGCAGATCCGGCTGCGCCAGGCGAGCGTGCTGGTGGTGGGAGCCGGCGGCCTGGGCAGCCCCGCGGCCTTCTATCTCGCCGCCGCGGGCGTGGGACGGCTCGGGATCGTGGACAGCGACACGGTGGACCTTTCCAACCTGCAGCGGCAGATCCTTCACACCACCGCGGACCAGGGCCACCGCAAAGTGGAGTCGGCCAGGTCCCGGCTGCAGGAGCTCAACGCGGAGGTGGAGGTGGCGGTCCACGACGTGCGCCTGACCGAGGCGAATGCTGCCGAGCTCATGGCGCCCCACGACTTCGTCATCGACGGAAGCGACAACTTCGAGACCAAGTTCCTGATCAACGACGTGGCCGTCTCCCTGGGCAAACCGTTCTCGCACGCGGGGATCGTCCGGCTTCAGGGCCAGACCATGACGGTGGTGCCCCCGGACAGCGCCTGCTACCGCTGCCTCTTCGAGGAGGCGCCGGCGCCGGGCGAAGTGCCGGGGTGCCAGCAGGCCGGCATCCTGGGTGCGGTGGCGGGAACCATCGGCTCCATCCAGGCCACCGAGGCCATCAAGTACATTGTCGGCCTCGAAGAGGACCTGCTGGTGAACCGCCTGCTCACCTACGACGCCAAGACCATGGAAATACGCAAAGTGCCGGTGCCGCCGAACCCCCGCTGCAAGGCTTGCGGCCCATCCGCCGGCTCGCCGGTTTCCCAAAGGAGTCACGCATGAGCTTTGTCCAAGGACTGCAATGCCGGGAGTGCCAACGAGAGTACCCAACCGCGCCTCTTCACGTATGCGAAGACTGCTTCGGTCCCCTCGAGGTGATGTACGACTACGACGGTATCCGGAACAGCGTAAGCCGGGAGAAGATCGCCTCCCGTCCGCGCAACCTGTGGCGTTACCACGAGCTCCTGCCCATCGACGGAGAGCCCAGGGTCGGCCTCTACTCGGGTTTCACCCCGCTGATACGGGCCCGTCGCCTCGGCGAGGTCCTGGGCGTCGACGAGCTCTACATCAAGGACGACTCGGTCAACCACCCGACCTTCTCCTACAAGGACCGGGTCGTATCCGTGGCCGTCTCCAAAGCCATCGAGTTCGGCTACGACACCGTCTCGTGCGCCTCCACCGGGAACCTCGCGAACTCGGTATCGGCCCACGCCGCCAGTGCGGGGCTCAACTGTTACGTCTTCATTCCCGAAGGACTGGAGGAAGGGAAGATCGTCGGCTCGGCGATCTACGGTCCGCGCACCATCGCCATCAAGGGAACGTATGACGACGTCAACCGCCTTTGCAGCGAGATCGGCGACAAATACCGGTGGGCGTTCGTCAACGTGAACCTCAGACCCTACTATTCCGAGGGCGCCAAGACCCACGCCTTCGAAGTCGCCGAGCAACTGGGATGGAAGCTGCCGCGCCACATCGTCGTCGGCTCCGCGGGTGGAACCATCCTTCCCAAGCTGGGCAAGGCGTTCAAGGAGCTCCGGTCCGTGGGACTGGTGGACCCGGACGAGCCGTGCAGCATCTACTCGGCCCAGGCGGCCGGCTGTTCTCCCATCATCGACGCCCTGAAGAAGGGTACGGATATCGTCGATCCGGTGAAGCCCAACACCATTGCCACCTCCATCGCCATCGGCAACCCGGCCGACGGCTACTACGTGATTCAGACTGTCAAGGAATCCGGCGGTTGGGGAGAAAACGTCACGGACGAAGAGATTCTCGACGGCATCAAGCTCCTGGCGGCCACCGAGGGCATCTTCACCGAACCGGCCGGCGGCACCGAGGTCGCGGTGACGAAGAAGCTCATCGAGCAGGGCCGGATTCCCCGGGACGAGTCCATCGTCATCTCCATCACCGGCAACGGCTACAAGACGGTGGAGACCGTGGCCCACATCATCGACCGGCCTTACAGCATCGAGGCTGCCCTCGGCACCTTCGACGCGTTGTACGGCGAGCTGTCACAGGAAACACAGGGCAAGGCGAAGGCGGTTTGACGCAAGCGCCCCGGAGTCGAGGAGCATTGGCCGGTCACGCGCCGTCCTCCGTGTTGAAATGGCTGCATACAGGGATTATCCTAGTGTGGTGTCCTCTATAAACGGTGGATAAGGTGCGTAGGACTTTTCGTCGTCGGCAAGGCGCGACAACGAGCAGTGGCCAATACCACGCGAGGCGGAGCAACGTAGCTGACGGCGAAAAGGACCAGCAGATTATCCACCGTTTATAGAGGACACCACACTGATACGAAAGGAGGTCTTTCCATGAGTGTTCGTGTACGCGTCCCCACACCGCTGAGAAAATTCACCGAGGGATCGGATGAAGTGGATGCCAACGGCGAGACGGTTTCGGCAATGATCGAGGATCTGGAGCAGAACCACCCCGGCATCAAGGAGCGCATCATGGACGACACCGGCAAGGTTCGCCGGTTCGTGAACGTCTATGTCAACGGGGATGATATTCGCTTTCTCAAGAACGTAGACACCGCGTTGAAGGACGGCGACAACATCTCGATCGTGCCGGCCATCGCCGGAGGCGTGTCACCCCGTTCATGCTCGCCGCAATAACGAAACCCGCGCCGCCGCCGACCCGGGAGCTCGCAAGAGTCGAGGCCGTTAGCGAGCTCGTCGGCAACACGCCCCTGGTGGAAATCAGGAGCGTCACCCGCGGTCTGCCTGCGGGAGTGAGGGTCCTCGCCAAGCTCGAAGGATTCAATCCGGGCGGTTCGGTGAAGGACCGGCCCGCGCTCGGGATCATCCGGGAAGCGATCCGTACAGGGCAACTCGAACCGGGCCGGACCATCATCGATTCGACCTCGGGAAACACCGGTATAGCCATTGCCATGATCGGCGCGGTGTTGGGTTACCCGGTGCGTCTGGTGCTGCCGTCCAACGTCAGCCGGGAGCGCAAGGACACCATCCGGTCTTTCGGCGCGGAAGTCGTATTCAGTGATCCGATGGAAGGGTCCGATGGGGCCATCCGGCTCTGCCGCAAGATCGTCGGCGAGAATCCGCAAGCGTATTTCAAGCCCGATCAGTACTTCAACCCCATGAACAGCCAGGCGCACTATGAAACGACGGGCCCGGAAATCCACCGTCAAACCGCCGGGGCCGTTACCCACTTGGTCGCCGGCATCGGTACCGGCGGCACCGTCATGGGGGCCGGGCGTTTCCTGAAGGAGCAGAACCCCCGGATTCGGGTCATCGCGGTAGAGCCGGACGCGGCGCTGCACGGACTCGAAGGGCTGAAACACATGGCCAGTTCCATTGTCCCCGGTATCTACCATGAAGAAGAACTCGACCTGAAAGTCCCCGTATCGACGGAGGACGCGTACGACATGGTCTACCGCCTGAGTCAGGAAGAAGGGCTGCTGGTGGGTCAGTCCTCCGGCGCCGCCATGGACGCGGCATTGCGGATCGCCCGGCAGTTGACCCACGGCACGGTGGTCGCGGTGTTCCCCGACTTCGGGAGCCGGTACATGACGACCAATCTATGGACGACCTGGAAGGAAAACCTGGATGTCGGCGACCTGGATTTCAGCATCTGAAGACGCCGTCATCCCGAATGGGCTGAAACGCAACGAGAACGCGGGGCCCAACCCCCGTCGTGGGATATGAAACGGTCATGACTATCCGCTGTCCAAGCTGTTCCACGACGTACAAGGTAAACAGCAGCGTCTTCGACGAGCCCAAGCCTACCTTCCGTTGCTCTCGCTGCAAGCACGTCTTCAGCTTTCAGGTCAGCCTGCAGTTGCACGACGAGGAGTCGCCGGCGGCCGCCCCGGCAACGGACCCGATGCCGGAGGCGGGCGCGGCCGGCGACAGGCCCGTTCCCGCCGGCAGCTCCGATACCGGCGGGGAGCCACACGCCCAAGGCCTTGCGGACACCCACGACAGCCAGGCTTCCCGGGTTGCTTCCACCCAATCGCCCACCGAAACGGAACAGGGCACTCTGGAGTTGCCGCGCACGCCGGCCGACGTCGAACCGGCAAACCGGGATGCCGATGAGACTCGAGCGGCCGGTGACGACCCCGGCGAGACCCGGTTCGAGTACCCGGACTTCGAGCCGTTCGCGGAGGCGGACCGGCCTGACGTGCAGCAGCCGGAATCGTCAGAGCCGACTGCCGCGGTTGAAGACGACGACCTCCCGGTCGGGACTGCGCGGAAGCCGGACTTCGAGATCGACGATGATTTCCTGATCCCGCCGAAGCCGCCTCCGCCGGCAGGCGCCGGCGTCAGGAGTTCCATCGTACCGCTGGTGAGCCTCGTCGCTCTTGCGCTGTGCGCTTTCGTCCTGGTTGCGCTGATCTATCAGGTCAACCCGCAGCCGCTGGATTCCGTGCTGCGACGAATACCCTGGTACGGCAGCACCGTGTTCGAGGACCGGCACTTCAAGAGAACCCTGGTGTTCGAATCGCTGGCATCCGGAGTGCGGCCGGTGCTGAACCAAACGGAGGTCTTCGTCGTCTCCGGCAAGCTGGTCAACGGTAACGACCGGAGCATCCACAAAGTCCAGATAGAGGCTCAACTCTTCGATGCGGAAGGCAAACAGGTCGACCGGCAGGTCACGTTCGTGGGAAACGCGATTTCGGCCAAGATCATACAGGATATGACGTTTCGGGAGATCTCGTTGCTGCAGAGTCTCAGGCCCCAGAGCGCCTATCGAATTCCCGCCAATGAATCCGCGAACTTTACCATCGTCTTTCCCAAACCGAAGGCGGCGGTGAAATCCTTCAGTTGCCGGGTTCTTTCGGCGGAGGCCGAGGCGTAGCCACCGGCCCCCGGGTCAATCCTTCTTGGGGCCCTCGCCTTCGCCCTTGTCGGAGGCGGTCACGTCGATCTCGTCCGGCTCGTGGAGGGACTTGCGAAAGCTCTTGATCCCCTTCCCGAGTCCTTGACCGATCTCCGGAAGCCTCCGGCTGAAGAGCACGAGGACGATCACCATGATGATCAGCAGTTCCCAGATACCAAGGCCAAACATGACGCCATTCTATCCCAAAAGACGCGACATTGACAGCCGTGGAGCAAGGACCGCCACCCTCCGGCCTGCGGGTGCAATCAAACAAGGGGAGTGATAAAGAGGACCGGCGGGCTCTTGCCGAATCCCACGGGCCGCCGGAGGTGCATGCCATGCTGAAGCTCTATCATTGGTGGAGTTCCACCTGTTCGCGTCGCGTACGGATCGCCCTGGCCGCGAAACAACTCTCGTGGGAGAGCGCCTACGTCGATCTCTCGAAATTCGAGAACCTCGAGCCCGGGTACGTCGCGCTGAATCCCAACGGGGTCGTGCCCACCCTCGTGCATGACGACCGCATCCTGATCGAGTCCAATTTCATCCTGGAGTACCTCGACGACGTTTGGCCGGAGACGCCGTTGAGACCCGAAGACCCTTACGAGCGGGCGCGCATGCGGATCTGGATGGACCGGTTCGAGCACGTCCTCCATCGCAACGTGAACGTCATTTCCTTCATCAGACAGGGGCGGTACAAGCGCTACGAGCACCTTTCCGAAGAAGAACGCGAGGCCGCCGTCAGAAAGCAACCGACGGAAGAGAAGCGGGCGCTGCTGGCGGACCGGCTGAGGAACGGCATCTCGGAGGAGCAAATGGCCTATGCGGAGGCCCGGCTGGCCGAGATACTGGATGACGTGGAGGAGACCCTGGCGGACCGTCCGTGGCTCAACGGCGACAGGATGTCGCTGGCGGACTGCTCCATCGCGCCGTTTATCGAACGATTCGAAGCCAACGGGCTGGAGCGACTGGTGGACTGGAACACGCGACCCGCGGTGGGCGCCTGGTGGGCGCGATTGCAGGCAACCCAGGCATTCCGGACCGCGTACTCTTTCAAGGCGCCGCAGTAGCGCGCGGCGGGTACTCTCTTCCGCGGTCGGGTTCCGGCACGCAGAGGGGCGCAGGCCCTAAGCGTAGGCCGACACCGGCGCGCAGGAACAGACCAGGTTCCTGTCGCCGTAGGCGTTGTCCACCCGGCCCACGGGCACCCAGAACTTGCGCTGCCGCACCCACTCCCGCGGAAACGCTGCCCGATCGCGGGAATACGGGTGCTGCCAATCTTCCGACAACAGGTGAAAAGCGCTGTGGGGGGCGTTCTTCAACAAGTTGTCCCGAGGGTCCGCGGTACCCGTCTCGATCTCCCGGATCTCCTCGCGGATGGCGATCATGGCGTCGCAGAAACGCTCCAGCTCCGCCAGGGACTCGCTCTCCGTCGGTTCGATCATCAGCGTGCCCGCCACCGGCCATGACATGGTCGGCGCGTGAAAACCGTAGTCCATGAGCCTTTTGGCCAGGTCCTCCACGGTCACGTTGGCCGAAGCCTTGAAAGGGCGCACATCGACGATGCACTCGTGAGCCACCATGCCGTGCTTGCCGCGATAGAGAATCCGGTAATCCGACGAGAGCCGGTGCGCGATGTAGTTGGCGTTCAGCACCGCGACCTGGGTGGCCCGGGTCAGACCCGCGGCGCCCATCATGGCGATATAGGCCCAGGAGATCGGCAGGATGCCCGCGCTGCCCCAAGGCGCGGAGGACACCGCGGTGATGCCCTCGGGCGGACCGCATTCGGGCGCCATCTCATGCGACGGGAGAAACGTCCTGAGATGCTCTCCCACGGCCAGGGGCCCGACCCCCGGACCGCCGCCTCCGTGTGGAATGCAGAACGTCTTGTGAAGGTTCAGGTGGCACACGTCCGGCCCGATGCGTCCGGGCTGGCACAGCCCCACCAGCGCATTGAGGTTGGCGCCGTCCAGATAGACCTGGCCGCCCCGCTCGTGGACCAGACGGCAGATGTCGAGGATGGCTTCCTCGAACACCCCGTGTGTAGAGGGATAGGTGACCATCAGCGCGGCCAGACGGTCGCCGGACCGGTCGGCCTTGGCGCGCAGGTCGTCCAGGTCGATGTTGCCGTCGTCGTCACAGCCCACCACCACCACGTCCAACCCCGCCAGCACCGCGCTGGCCGGATTGGTGCCGTGGGCGGAGCTGGGAATGAGGCAGACGTCGCGCTGCCCCTCGCCGTTGGCGGCATGATACTTCCGGATCACCAGCAGCCCCGCGTACTCCCCCTGGGAGCCGGCATTGGGCTGGACCGACACCGCGGCAAACCCAGTAATGGCGGCCAGCCACTCCTCGAGCCGGGCGATCAGCCGGCGGTACCCACGGGTCTGGTCCGCGGGCGCGAAGGGATGCATCCGGGCGAACTCCGGCCACGTCACGGGAATCATCTCGGCGGTGGCGTTGAGCTTCATGGTGCAGGAACCCAGCGGTATCATGGACTGCACCAGACTCAGGTCCCTGGCCTGAAGCCGGGCCATGTAGCGCAGCATCTGGGTCTCGGAATGGTGCTGGTTGAACACCTCCGCTTCCAGGAATCCGCTTTGGCGGACGTAACCCTCCGGCAGGTGCGGACGCGCCTCCCGCGCCGCCGCGGCGGCCGGATCATCGTCCCCCACCGGGACGCCAAAAACCCGCAACAGTTCCCGTACATCGTCGCCGCCGGTGGTCTCGTCCAGGGAGATGTGCAACCGATCGCCGGACGGCCGCCCGAGATTGATGCCGCGCTCCGCCGCCGACCGCTGGATGCCCTCGGCCCTGCCGGGGTCGACGGCGACACGGAGGGTGTCGAAGAAGCGGTCCGCGGCCAGCGTGAAGCCGGCGTCCGTGAGGCGTTCCGCCAGAAAGGAGGCGTAGCCGTGAACCCGCGATGCGATGTTCCGGAGGCCGGACGGACCGTGGTACACCGCATACATGGAAGCCATCACCGCCAGCAGCACCTGCGCCGTACAGATGTTGCTGGTGGCCTTCTCCCGGCGGATATGCTGCTCGCGGGTCTGCAAGGCCAGCCGCAACGCCGGCTGACCGTGAGCGTCCCGGGAAACCCCCACCAGTCGCCCGGGAATCATTCGTTTGTACTTCTCCCGGATGGCGAGAAAGCCCGCGTGGGGGCCGCCGAAGCCCATGGGCACGCCGAAGCGCTGGGCGCTGCCGACGACGATATCCGCGCCCAGTTCTCCGGGGGGCGTTAGCAGACACAGGCTGAGCAGGTCGGTGGCCACGATGCTCACCATGCCGCGCTCCCGGCACTGGCGGACGAACGCTTTCAGGTCCGGGATCGCTCCGCTGGCGGCCGGATACTGGATGAACCCGGCGAACGCGTCGGCCGGAAGCTCGCCGCCCGGGGCGTCCCTGACCGGTTCCACTCCGATGGGTGCGGCTCGCGTGCCCACCACCTCCAGGGTCTGCGGGAAGGCGTCCTCGGAAACGAACAGCTTGCAGCGCGGAGCGCGGCTCCGCGCGGGTCCCTGCTGCTCGACGTTGAAGGCCAGGAACACGGCTTCCGCGGCTGCGGTCCCCTCGTCCAACAGGGAGGCGTTGGCGATGTCCATGGCCGTGAGGTCCGTGACCATGGTCTGGAAATTCAACAGGGCCTCCAGACGGCCCTGGGAGATCTCCGGTTGATAGGGCGTGTAGGCAGTGTACCAGCCCGGGTTCTCGAGGATGTTCCTGAGGATGACGGCGGGCGTGTAGCAGTCGTAGTAGCCCATGCCGATGCAGGACCGGAACGGCCGGTTGGCGCCGGCGATGTCCCGGGCTTCGCGCAGAAGCTGCTCTTCGGTCAGAGGCTCGGGCAGGTCCAGGCGGCCGGACATGCGAATGCTTTCCGGCACCGCCAGCTCCACCAACGCTTCGACGGAGTCCAGGCCCAGGACCGCGAGCATCTCCTGGACCTCCGCCACACCGGGCCCGATGTGCCGCGACGAAAACAACTCCCGGAACGCATCCCTGTGGTCTGTCGGGTCCACGGCGCTGTCCTCAAGCGGCGTCTCAGGCGCCGTCGTCGTCATCCGGCTGGCCTTCACAGTACTCTTCGTATTCCTCCGGCGTCATGAGGTCATCCAACTCGGCGACATCCGACATGCGGACCTTGATGATCCAGCCTTCTCCGTAGGGGTCTTCGTTGATGAGCTCCGGCGTCTCCGGCAGGGTGTCGTTGACCTCGGTCACGGTACCGCTGACCGGTGCATAGAGATCCGAAACCGCCTTCACCGATTCCACCGCGCCAAAGGGATCGTCCTTGCTGATCTGCTCCCCCAGCCCCGGCGCCTCCACGTACACCACGTCCCCCAGCTCGTTCTGGGCGAAATCCGATATGCCGATGACGGCGTGGTCGTCGTTCTCCACCAACACCCACTCGTGCTCCCTCGAATACCGCAGACCCTTCGGGTACTCCATCGGTTCCTCCTTGACCGCTCTGCCGCGGTTCCGGCTCGCGCTCCGCTACCGGTAACCGTCCCGGCAAGCAAGACTCTGCCGCGACTCCCCCAACTGGGACAGGACCCTAGTGTCCTGTCCCAGAAATAACTGCGCTAATCTGCCGGTCCTCTTTGCCGTCGGCTGCGTTGCTCCTCCTCGCGTGGTGTTTGGCCACTGCTCGTCGTCGCGCCTTGCCGACAACAAAAAGTCCTGCGCATCTTGGCGCAGCTATTTCTGGGACAGGACACTAGACGAACGGGACGCGGACGATGCGGCCCCGGACCCGGCGGCCGCGGATCTCCACCTGCACCTCCGTGCCCCGAGCCGCGGCATCGGTCGACACGTAACCCAGGGCGATGGCCTTGCCCAGGGTCGGAGACCGCGTGCCGCTGGTGACTCGTCCGACCTCGCGGTCATCGTGGAATATCGGATAGCCCGCCCGGGCGATACCCGGCTCCTCCATCTCCAGGCCTGCCAGGCGCCGTCGCAGCGGCTCTTTCCGCGACAGCGCCTCGGAGCCGATGAAGGGCCCCTTGTCGAGCCTGGCGACCCAGCCGAGCCGCGCTTCCGGCGGCGTGGTGGTCTCGTCGAGCTCGTGTCCGTAGAGGGCGAACCCCTTCTCGAGACGGAGCGTGTCCCTGGCTCCCAGCCCGGTAGGCTCCACCTCACCGGCGCCCATCAGGGCGTCCCACAGCCGGACGCCGTCGTCCGCGGGGCAATAGAGTTCGAAGCCGTCCTCGCCGGTATATCCCGTGCGTGAAACGATGCAGCGGACCCCGCTGACATCCCCGACAAGGAAGTTGAACGCCTTGAGGGCGGGCAACTCCAGCGCCGTCAACGGCTGCAGGATCGCCTCCGCCGCGGGCCCCTGAAGCGCCAGTAGCGCGTAAGTGTCGCTCACGTCCCGCACGGTGACGGCGTTGCCCGCGTGGCCTGCCAGCCACGCGAAGTCAACGGTGCGCCTGGCAGCGTTGACACAGAGCAGATACCGGTCGGCCTCCAGCCGAAGGATCACCAGGTCGTCGATGACCCCGCCCCGATCATTCAACAACAGCGTGTACTGCGCCTGCGACGGGTTCAGCCGCTCGACGTCGTTGGTGGTCACCCGCTGACAGAAGCCCTCGGCGCCGGGGCCCTGCACGTCGATCTCGCCCATGTGGCTCACGTCGAAAAGACCCGCTCTCGACCGGACTGCCGAGTGCTCGGCCCGGATGCCCCGGTACTGAACCGGCATCTCCCAACCTGCGAACTCCACCATGCGGGCCCCCAGGGCCTTGTGCCGGGCATGGAGGGGAGTCTTCCTGAGTTCTCGACCTTGCGCTTCTCCGGTCACGGTTACCGCCTCCCGTTCCGGCTGCCGGCACGGGCGGGTTTGAAACCCGCCCCTACGCCAGGGATCGTTGCGCCGACAACAGCGTATTGGACAGCAGCATGCAGATCGTCATGGGTCCGACACCCCCCGGCACCGGCGAAATCCACGACGCACGCTCCCGGGCCGCGTCGAACTCCACGTCCCCCGCGAGCTTTCCCGTGGGCAGACGGTTGATGCCCACGTCGATGACCACCGCGCCGGGCTTGATCCATTCCCCGCGAACGGCGCCGGGCTTGCCCACCGCGGCCACCACCACGTCCGCCCGCGCCACCTCCCGGCCGAGGTCCGCGGTCCGCGAGTGACACAGGGTCACGGTGGCGTGCCGTGCCAGCAACATGAGCGCCACCGGCTTGCCGACGATGTTGCTGCGACCCACCACCACGGCGTTCTTCCCCTTGAGACCGCAGCCTACGGAATCCAGCATCCTCATGATCCCCAGAGGGGTACAGGGTTGGAAGCCCGTGCCGCCGGAGAGAAGCAGCCCCTGGTTCACCGGATGAAAACCGTCCACGTCCTTGTCCGGAGAGACGGTTTCCAGCACACGATCCGACAGGATATGGCCGGGCAGCGGAAGTTGCACGAGAATACCGTGAATGGACGGGTCCTCGTTGAGACCGTCGATGACTCCCACGAGCTCGTGCTCGGGCGCCGACGCAGGAAGAAGGTGTTCCACGGACCGGATACCGACTTCCGCGCACGCCTTCTCCTTGTTTCGGACGTACAGGCGTGACGCCGGGTCGTCTCCCACCAGCACCACGCCGAGCCCGGGCACCACACCGTGATCGTTGCGGAGCCGCTCGGTCCCGACCCGCACCTCTTCACGCACCTGTTTCGCCACTGCCTTGCCGTCGATAATCATCGTCCTGCTGCCTCGATAGCGGTCTCCATCCCGCGATAAAGGTCCCAAATGCTCATGGCCGTTGCACGACCCTGAAGGCATGTACTTTCACAGCAAATTCCGGTTAACACGCTCGTAGAACGGGGTCAACGAATATCCCACCCGTGTTGGCGGTTCTGCGCTTGTTGCGTGTACCGTCACGGCGATGGTATGAATGCGTCGGTCGATGATGGGAATCGGGACCACCTCACTTGTCGAGGGACATGGAAATCCTGGCGAAATTGGAAGAGCGGCAATATGGGATGGCAAAGTCAAGGATTGCATGCACCAGAACCACTTGATCCGGGTACGTCCCAATCTTGATTCGATCGCCCCAGAATTCGCATGTGCGTACCTGAATTCTACCTCCGGCCGACAGCACCTGCTTCGCAGTGGGAAGACAACCTCCGGCCTCAACACCATCTCAACATCCGACGTCAAGGCTTGTGCCCTCCTTGTCCCGCCGCTCGACCTTCAGGGTCGGTTCACAGCAGTCGTTGCGACAGCGCGCGATACTGCCCTGCCACCGAATCTTCCCTGGATACCGCTTCAACCCTGAGCGCTTCCGTCATGACCCTATTGCTGGGGGATGGCCCGTGATCAACTCCGTTCCTCGTCTTTATCCGTTCTATTGTACCGAGCGTAACCCGAACCAAGGCTGCATGTCATGACCGACATCGTGAACCGTCGTCGGCGAAGCGAGATGATGGCCGGAATCAAGGGGCGCGATACGGCACCCGAAATCGCCGTCCGCTGCATTGCGCACAAACTGGGCTTCCGTTTCCGTCTTCATCGAAAGGAGCTTCCTGGCCGCCCAGACTTGGTTTTCCCGAAACACCGGCTGGCGGTGTTCGTCCACGGCTGCTTCTGGCACCGGCACGGGGGATGCCGATACGCCTATACGCCCAAGTCCCGCGTCGCGTTCTGGACGGAAAAGTTTGCCGGAAACATCGCCCGCGACAAGCGCAACGAAGAGGCGCTCCATGACCTCGGCTGGAAGGTCCTCGTCATCTGGGAGTGTGAGACACGGGACGATGAGACCGTCAGGCGGCGTTTGGAAGATAGCGTCGAGCGATGCAGAATGATCCCTACTCCCGACGGCCGTTGTCGTTCCCCGGACCAGCGCGTGCGGGCGGACACGGGAAGATGATACGAGGGTGCGACATGTTCTGCGGCGCTGGCGGCAGCAGCGCTGGAGCCCGTGCGGCGGGTGTAGAGATAGCCGCCGGCATTGACATGTGCGCCACGGCATCGGATACGTTCGCCGCCAACTTTCCGGACGCTCTGGCCTTTACCAGTCGCCTGGAAGACGTTTCCCCCGGTTCCATGAAGAAAAGGACAGGCGACATCGACATCCTGCTCGCGTCACCGGAATGCACCAGCCACACCTGCGCCAAAGGCGGAGCGCCGCGTGATGAGGCGAGCCGCGCCACAGCCATGCTGGTGGTCGAGTACGCCCGCGCACTTCGTCCCAGATGGCTGGTTCTGGAGAACGTGATCCATATGCGCCCCTGGTCGCGTTACGGCGAGCTGAAGCACACTCTCCGGGACCTCGGCTACCACCTACACGAGCATGTGCTGGACGCCGCCGACTTCGGCGTCCCGCAGCGCCGTCGCCGGTTGTTCATCGTGGGCGACCGCAAACGGCAGCCGGTCCGGCACGTCCGCAAGCGTCCCGGCCGGAGGAAGTCAGCCGGGTCCGTGCTCGACCCTGCCGATACATGGAAAACATCGGCACTTTTCGACGAACGGCGTGCTGCGGCTACACTGGAACGGGCGGAGCGCGGATTCCGGGAGCTCGGGGAGGACGCCAGCTTTTTGCTGGTGTACTATGGAAACGACGGCGCTGGCGGCTGGCAGCCCCTGAATCGTCCCCTGCGCACGGTTACGACCTTGGACCGCTTCGCTCTGATTCGGCATGACGGACACGAGCCGCAAATGCGGATGTTGCAAGTGCCCGAACTCAAGCGGGCTATGGGGTTCGACGAAGACTTCATATTGCCGGTCGGCACCCGCCGCGACCGTATCCGGCTTCTCGGGAACGGCGTTTGCCCGCCGGTCATGACCGCGGTGGTCAACTCGTTGATTGCAGGTTCCTGACGTTCGTTCTTCCTGTTTGACATTCAGGGGCGCGGACGCCGGAAGCCTCTGGATCTACCTCGATTCGCGGAACGAGATGATTCCGGGACGGGCTCCGTAACCGTGAATCTGGTAAATCAGGTCGTTGAGAAGCTGTTCGCGCAGACGAAAGAGTGGCGGCGCCTGCCTTGCCTTCCCGCCGGGCAAAGACACCTGAAACCGCGCGTTCACGTGCAGAAAGTGGACTTGACCATCGTGTTCGAAACATGGGCTCCGCCAGAGAGCGGCAGGGGGTGTCCCTGTTCGAACTACTGATGCCGGCAGACGAAGGCCAAGGTGGAAAGGAAGCGGCCCCGGTTGGGTCTGCGCGTAGTCGCAGGCCGCTTGTGTCTGGACCAGAACCCACTGAAACGGGTCGGCATCCCCCTGGGGTTGCCTGCACCGGAACTGTTTTTCCGCCGCTACCTCGGGCGTGAGATCGAACGTCTCTGCAAACGCCTCCCCGGAAAACTCCTCTGGAAGAGCAATCACCACGCCACGTTCGGTTCCGTCGCCATCAGGAGGCGCAATGTGAAGCAGGCGGTTGAGCCTTGCAGCTTCATCTTGAAACAATCCCTGTCCGGTGCCGACTTCGCCAAGTGCATCTTGCCACAGCGTATTGTCGGCCGCTCGCGAACGCATGGATGCGATACGGTCGCCAAGGATGGGTAGAAGCCCCTCGTTCACCGCCCGAAACCGATCCTCACCTGCATGTTCCTCGCCGACGGCCGCCACGGCCAAGCTCGCGAGCAGCCGTCCAACCTCTTCACCCGGCTTCATGCCTTCTGCCGCGGACTCCGCCAGCTCCATGATGGACGACACGGCATCCGCAGCCGCCCCCAGCACCCGCTCCTCCCAATTGAGCAGCGCCCCGATCTGCGGTTGCTCCGCAACGACCCGCCCTATGGCTTTGACAAGTGATCCGGGACTTTTCACGGAGCCGTCGTGATCAAGGTGGTTGTTCTTGTCGAGCGCCTGTACGGCGAACGGTTTCGGCACGTCCTGAAGGCGCTCCTTCAAGAAGGCATGGAGGCCATCCGCTTGGTCCGGGTACATCGTCCACAAGACGATGAAGTAAGGACCGGATGGCTTGATCGTATCTTCGAGCAAGCCCCCAATCGTACTGAAATCCTGGGCGTGGTCCCCCGGGGTCCCCGCGATGAGATGGAGGTCGGCGAAGATCACCCGGACATGAGGGCAAGCTGGAATCTCCGCTGTCTCGCCGGTGAAATGAATCGGCAGACATGCCGTGCCATACCGGTTGAGTCCCTGAGTCAATCGTTCCAGGTGCTCCGAGTCGTCGTCGATCGCGACGACTCTCGGCGTCGGAAGCATCATCGTGACTCCTTGAAGATCAGGGCGACGACCGCACCGTCGAATCCATCGGGAAGCTCGACCTCTCCGGGTTGCGGGAATGCAAGCTGTCCCCCGTTCAACTCCATCGCCAGGTTCGTATAGTACAGGCCGAGACCCATTCCATCGGGCTTGCGCGTGAAAAACGGCCTCACCAAGTTCTCGGGTTCGTCCCCCTGGAAGCCGGGGCCGTTGTCCGCAACCACGATGGCCGGTCCTGCATCGAAATCACGCGAGAGATCGATATAGAGCTTTCGTTGGTGGTCGCCGCTCTTCGCGGAAACCTCCGGCCACCTGACCCGGAGCCAGTAGAAAGCATTGTCTACGAGATTGGTCAACGCTCCCAGAACGAGACCGAATGCAAACCGGGAGTGAAAGCCGGGTTCGTCCTCCTCAAGCAACGGACAGACGAGCCTGACGTGGTGATGCCGGAGCCGGAGGAGGTTGTTTCGACGTGCAGCCTTGACGAGCTTCCGTCCGCTATGCTCCTGCTTGCTGTCCCGCCTGAGCAATGTCGCGAAGCCGTCCAGAAGGCGCATGAGATCTCGCGTTTGCCGGGCTGCGCTCTTCATGTCGGCGCCCTCGGAGATAGCTTGGTGAAGCGCCCGTACTCCGCGTTCCACTTCATGAAACACGACAGCCAGATTCAGACCGGACATGCCTGCGGCAAGCAGCGTTTCCTGCATGTTCCGGTATTGGTTCTCTATTCTGGCTACGTAACCCTCGAGTTTGTCCCGCATTCCCTGTCGTTCGAGCTCGCGCCTCAATTCCTGTATCGGTTTCTCGATCCTCGTGGCCGTGGGGTCGTCGCGTTTCTCGGTGAGCCGTCTGATGCGTTCCTTGTCGAGTTGACGTTCTGCCTCAAGGGCGCCCAGAGCACCGAGAACGATACGGCGCAGTTGAAGGCAGGACTCGTTTTCCACGAATCCTTCCCGGTTGGTCTTCTCGACAAGACCGGTCGATTCTTTCAGGGAGAGGTGGATAGCCCCCAGAATGATGTTGCGGCTGATCCGGCGTGTCGGCACGTTCACGCGGCGAAGATCGAGGCCGAGCCAGTCGTCACCGAGTTCGCCGTAGTTGTACACCCGGATGCCGTCCCGATAGACTCGCACGCCTCCCGTCTCGTCGAGGTAGTTCTCCAGCAGCCGGATGTTCGGCATCCGCTGACGGACCTCCCGGTCCCGGTCGTACACATGGAACTCCCCGGTAACGGGACCGATGCCGTCGAAATCGCTGTCGTCTGCCACGACTTTCTTTTCCATCCGATCATCGCCCGAACGGGATGGAAGCTTCAATCGATCAGCGGATTTTTCAACGGTTCTGCCGCCGAGTTTGAACCCTGGAACCTGTCGGAATTCGTATATCCAGTCAAAACTCCCGTTGTCGATACGGAATGAGAACTTCCAAATGGCGTGATCAAGGATCTTGGACACGTCCGGAAGGTCTTCGATCCAGTGTTCGCGGCCGGGGACGCGCAGTGTGGCCTGGAATCCGCTCGGCTCTTCGAACGGTGAGCAGATGGACGTGATCTGGTTGTGCAGCCGCCGAACTTCACCGCGTGACCAGTCGGTCGTACGCAACTGGCGAACCTTGATCCGGGTTCCGGTCTTTTCCCCAGTGAACACCCGGGGACGGCGCATCTTGATCGTGACCGGTGCTTCATCAAGAAATGGTTTGGCGATCAGTTCGTTCCAGTCGATTTCGACGACGCATTCGTCCGAGTCCCGGGCGCGCGTCACGAGTGTGATCAGGTTCCCGAGCTTGTGAACGGCAAACCGGCCAAGTCCCTTTTCGCCGAGAGGAAGACGCCGATGCCGGGATGTCCTTCGATCCGCCAGTCGCTGCTTCCGGCGATGATCGTGTCCCGGCACCAGCCAGACCGACCGGAGCACATCGAGCGTCATGCCCTCACCGTCGTCGGTCACGGTGATGACAGGTCCCGGGTCCGAGCCGAAGTCAAGGCGAACGACGACTTCGTTCGCGTCTGCATCATAGGCATTCTTGACCAACTCGAAGACTGCCAGCCGGGCGCTGCCGATCAACTCGTCGCCGAGCAGTTGCAGCACCCTGGCCCTCGGCCGGAAGGGCTGGCTCGTTTCACTCAGGATGCCGTTGCCCAAGGGTCTGCCCTCCGTGTGCCGCTGACGGGGACGGTGAGTGAACCACACGCTGCCCCTGCCGTCCCTTTGCTCCCCTCTCCAGCGCCAGCCGCAGCACCAACCACCACAAGTGCGTCTCCGTGAACGTCGCCATGCACGCGACGCAGGCGGCGGTGTGCTACGCGCTCAAGCGACCGAGGCAAGGCCCGACCGGGTGAGGCTCAAAGCAACTTGGCAGCGACAATGGCGAAGGTTGCGAGGCTGATCGCGCCCTGGATGCCAACAACCCATCGGATGGTCCCGAGCTCCGAACGCACGGCAGCGAGCACGGTGTCGAGGTCCGACTTCGTGGCGGCGCGTTCATCGCCGTGGCTGACGACCTTCGCGATGGCTTCGGCTTGCTGGCGCTCCATGCCGGCGGCTTCGAGGTCGCGCGCGGCGGTGAGGGTGTCGAAGGCGCCGGCGTTCATGGCGCGTCTCCCGTGGGCTGAATCAACGATCACTGAACCGGTGGTTCGTCACGACTGCCGAGGAACTCGTCGCGGCACGGCCAGGGAATCACCCACGCCGGCTCTCCCTCGGCGAGCGCACGGACGAACGCATGAGCTGACACGCGCATGCGTGATTCCCTGCGGTTTTCTTCGCGCAACGCTTCGTTCTTGCCGGCAACTCGTCCTGGATGTCGAGCGTCGTCTTCATGCGCCCATATTATACCCAGATGGTTCGGTACGGCAAGGACGAGCGTTGTCCAATGAGAAGTGAGCCTGAAGCCGAGAAGTCTGTGATGATAGGAGGATGATCTTGAGCCTACAGACGGACGGGCTTCAGACAGTGGAACAGTGCGCAGGTTTCTGGACGGCAGCGAGGCGGTGGAGTTCAAGCCGAGCAGCCGCAAGGAGGCTTACGAGTTCGTTGAGCGTACGTTGGTACGGCTGCGCGACCTTCATTGGGCAAGGTGACGGGACTGTCTCGGGCGCAACTGACACGCTTGGTGCAGCAATACCGGGACAGCGACAGGGTGGTGGACGGTCGCGGCGGAACTCCCCGGCGGTCGTTCCAGCACCGCTACGCCATGGACGACATTCGGCTGCTCGCGGACGTGGATGCGGAGTTGGGCCAGTTAGCCGGGCCAGCGACCCGCAAGGTGATGCAACGCGAGTACGAGTTGTTCGGCGACTGAGATGGTCCGGGATTTGGCGACACCCAGTCTGGCGCCCCGGCGGCAACTCGACCAAGGCGCTTCCACGGCACGGTGTCGCTTGACGCCATGCGGGTCGGGCTCGACGCCAGCTTGGTCGCAGACGAGGTGATTGCCCATCTTACCGCTCTGCTCGGCGCGAAGGTCACGGTGACGCTGGAGGTCGAAGCCGAGATCCCTGACAGCGCTCCGGATCAAGTGGTCCGCACGGTCACAGAGAACAGCCTCACGTTGAAGTTCACCAGCCAGGGCTTCTAAAAGGAATAATCCCAAAAGCCGTCCTCGAACGCCACCCGCGCCCAGCGCCGTCTTGACACCCCTTGGGTGCTCACGTACCAATTGATCAATGGTCGTAGGCGTACCGAAGGAGTTGAAAACCGAGGAGAACCGGGTCGCGCTGACGCCCGCGGGGGCGGCGGCCTTCATCGCCCACGGTCACCGGGTGCTGGTGGAACGCAACGCCGGCCGGGGCAGCCACATCACCAACCGCGCCTACACGGCCACGGGCGCAACCGTCCTGGACCGGGCGCGGGACGTGTGGGGCCAAGCCGATCTCGTCATGAAGGTCAAGGAACCCCTTGCCGAGGAATTCACCCACCTGAGGCCGGACCTGACGGTCTTCACCTATCTCCATCTGGCCGCACAGCCCGAACTGGCCGGGACCCTGTGCGAGCGGGGCGTGACCGCCATCGGCTACGAGACCATCGAGCTGGACGACGGCTCCCTGCCCCTGCTGACCCCCATGAGCGAGATCGCCGGCCGGCTGTCGCTGCAGGTGGGCGCATGGTGCCTGCAGGCGGAGAACGGCGGCAGGGGCATGCTCCTGGGGGGCGCCTCCGGGGTCCGTCCGGGCAAGGTGGTGGTGCTCGGCGCCGGCACGGTGGGCGCTTCCGCGTGCCAAGTGGCGGCCGGCATGGGCGCCTACGTCAGCGTGCTGGACGTCAACCCTGCCCGGCTGCGCTACATCCATGACATCCTCGGCGGCCGGCTCACCACCCTCATGTCCAATCGGGCCAACCTGGAAGAAGAGATCGTCGACGCCGACCTGCTGATCGGGTCGGTGCTGATTACCGGAGACCGGACTCCGATGCTTCTCCCGAGGGACCGGATCAGGCAGATGAAGCGGGGCGCTGCCATCGTCGACGTGTCCATCGACCAGGGGGGGTTCGCCGAGACCTCCCGGCCCACCACGCACCGCGACCCCGTCTACGTCGAGGAGCGGGTGGTGCACTATTGCGTGACCAACATGCCGGCGCTGGTGCCGCATACCTCCACCTACGCCCTGACCAATGCCACGCTGTCCTACGGCCTGACCCTGGCCGACAAGGGCCTTCGACAGGCGATGCAGGAGAACCGGCCGCTGGCCCGGGGCGTCAACGTGCACGCCGGCAAGGTGGCCCATGCCGGCGTCGCCAGCGCCCTGAAAATGCCCCTGGCTTCGGCGGACGAGGTGCTTTACACATGAGACTGGTGACCCGCCCCGACTTCGACGGCATCGTGTGCGGCGCCCTCGTCACCGCCCTCGAGGACATCGATTCCTACCTGTTCGTGGAGCCCAAGTTCATGCAGGACGGGGCCGTCGACATACGTGCCGGGGACATCATCGCCAACCTCCCCTACCATTCCGCATGCAGCCTCTGGTTCGACCACCACTTCACCAACGGCGCGGCGGGCTTCGACCGGCCCGTCGTCGCCGGGCGCGGCGCCTTCCGCCTGGCGCCGAGCGCGGCCCGGGTGGTCTACGAGTATTATTCGCAGGTGCCCAGCGCTTCGCCGGAGCGTTATCGTTCCGGGCGGCCCATGATGGACACCGAGCGCGTGACCGCGCTGCTGAAGGATACGGACAAGATCGACGGCGGCACCCTCACCCGTGACGACGTGCTCCATCCCGCGGGCTACGTGCTGATCTCCATGACCATCTACGGCAAGGTGAGCGCTGAAGAGCCCTACTGGCTCCACCTGATCGACCTGATCCGGGAGCGCCCCCTGGAAGACATCCTGGACGACCCGGAAGTCCGGGTACGCTGCGAGCGCATCCTTGGCTTGCAGGAAAGACTGCGCCGACAACTGCTGGAGCGCGCCGAGCTTCGGGGAAACGCCATCGTTCTCGATCTGCGGGACACCGAGGACCTGACCGACGCCAACCGTTTTCTGCTCTATACGCTGTTCCCCGAGGGCAACATCTCCATGAAGATCTCCCGGGATACGCAGCGGGCTCATACCACCGCCATATCGGTGGGTTATAACATCTTCAACACCACCTCTACCGTGAACGTCGGCGAGTTGCTCAGCCACTACGGCGGCGGCGGCCACCGGGTGGTGGGATCGTGCCGGGTACCGGATGATGAAGCGGGACGGGCCATCGAAGAGATCCTGCGCCGCATTTCGGAACCGGCGGGGTAAGCAGGGGTTTCCGTGTCCAACGCTGCGCCCGACAGGCCGAAGATAGTCAACGTCGACGAGGCCCTTGCCGAGCTTGCCGAGATCAACTCGGAAATCCGCCACAAGGGCTGCATCGAGGGCGACGGCTTCAACGTCGGCCTGGTTTCCTTCAGCCCCACCACCACAACGGACCCCAAACAGATCGTCCATGACGACAAGGACGTGGTGTGCCACGTGCTCCGGGGCGGTGGCCGGCTGCGCGCGTCCGGGGAAGTTACCCGGCTCCGGCCCGGCATGCTCTGCCACATTCCCAGGGGCGTGCCCCACGACTTCGCGGCTGAAGGGGACGAACTGGTCCTGTGCTATTCGCTCATCACCACCCAACGGTAGCCGCGGCCTCGCTGTGGACCCTGGTGCTGCTCGGCGCGGCCGGGTGCACGCCCACCGAAGCCCCGGACCCACGGTATGTGCAGCCGGCGAACCTGCTGGAGATCGTCAACGAGTTCCAGCGGCTCTCGCGGGAGGATGTCTACCGGTTCGCCATCCCCAAGGACGTGACCGGAACCAATATCCTGAAGGCGACCCTGCTGCGCCTGGACGATTACCAGCGCAAGCACGGGAACGGGTACAGCGACATCGTGGAGTTCACCCGGGGCACCGCCTACGAGCGTCTCCGGGACTACCCACGCGCCATCCGCCACTACCGGACCGTGGTGCGGGGAGGCGGCGAACTGGCGGAACCGGCCACGCACCGGCTCGAAGCCCTGGAAACGTTTCAACGGATCGCCCGCACCGCGCTTCCCAAAAAGGACCCGTTCGAGTACATCAAGGGTCTGGACGACGTGGTCCTGGCCTGGAACGCATTGATCCGGGAACACGACGGTACTCCGTTGGAGTATCTGGCTCGGGTCGAGGCGGAACGCATCGACAGGGCCAAGGTGGCATTCGTGGAGCTCAACCGCCATCGGCTGAATCAGGGCAACGAGTTGGTGGTCCTGGGCTACAGCCAACTCCTCTCCCGGCACGTGCGGAGCAAGAACTACCACCGCCACCTGCTGGACTTCGGAGACTACTACGTGAGGTTGGCCAGGGAGTATGCCATTCGGAACGATCCCGAGGGCCTCGACTTCGAGGTCGAGACCTTCGAAGGATTCGCCCGGTCCGCCATGAAGCTCTATGCGGAAGTGGCCCAGCAGGACGGCGTGATCGAGAAGCTCGAGGCCAACGGCAAGCTCGAAGCATTGAAGGGTCTCATGGAGCAAACGAGGAGGTTGAACCGATGAAGACCGGCGCGTTGCTGTTCTGCCTGTTACTGGTGTTGCCGGTTTCCGCGGCGGCGCAGTCGGCCGGCGTTGCGTCCCAACGGGTCCTGGACCCCTTGCGTGATTTCGATCCCTTCAAGGCGCCGGTAACCCCCGAGCGATACTTTCCCGACGAACTGGAGCAACGCACGCGCGTGGCCATCATGGACGCCCTGACCCACCGGACGGAGAGGCTCCGCGGACACGTCCGCTACTTCGAAGACAACGACAAGGAACGGCTCGCCCGCGGCGGCAACGTGAGCGGACTGACCCACCACGTGCGGGAACTCCACCACGGCAACCTCTCCGACCGTGAAACGTATCGCGACGCGCAACAGGAGGCCCTGGCGGTGGCGCCGCCCGGTGCGCCGCAGCGGATGATCCGCGCCCGACTGGGCCGGGACGAGCTGGAACGCGCCGAGTCGCTGGTCGCCGAGCACCGCATCGGGCGCTGGAACGCGCTCTTGAACCGGCTGCTTGCCTCCGTGGATCTGATAACGCTGGCGTCGGGGTCGTATGTTACCGCCGCGGTGGAGACCGCGTTCGTCGAGATGCAGCGCACACGGGCGCCGCGCATGCCGGAAGCCGAGCGCAGGGCCCTGGCCCTCTACAAACGCTTCCTCGACCGTTTTCCGGATGACCCCAGGAACACCGAGTTGGCGGAGAAGGTCACGGCGCTCGAAGCCGACCGAAGAGGCCTCTGGATTCACAAGCACCTGACCCGCGCCCGCGAGGCGCTGGATGAGGGCCGGATCGAGGACGCGGAGTTTCACGCGGAACTGGCGGCCGTGGTCGATCCCGAGGCGGATGACGTCGAGGAGCGATTCCGGGAGATCGACGAAGCCAGGGCGACGCGCGAGGAGAGCCGGCGCCGGCAGCTCTCCGTCGCCGAAACCGACACCCTTTCCGACGCCGGTCCCGCACAATCGAAGGATGTCCGGTCGCTGCTCTACGCCTTGGCCAAGGGGGACGCCGCGTCGGCCATGGAGCGCGCGCGCGACCTGGAGCGGCGATACGCCGGCGAGCCCTTGGCGGCATGGGCCAAGGACGCCCGGGCCGTGGCCCAGGAGTTGAACGGCCGGCACGAGGAGGCCAAGCGGACCCTCGAGGAAATCGCCCGCAGCTCATCCTCCGCTCGCCACAAAGAGCGTGCCCGGATCCTGCTGGACAGCCCGGAGTACAATCTTCTGGACGTCCTCGACCGCGCCCGTACACGGTACCGCCTGGAGCAGGTGCGCTTCGTGCTGCTGGGCCGGAACTTCCTCGAGAAGAACGTCCTGATCGGGGCGGCGCCGGTGATCACCCACGGCGTGGCCGGAGCCGCCACTCTGGGCACCGCCAATATCCTGATCGTCAGCAGTAACCTCCTAGAGATGCTCAGCGGCAATCCGGTGTCGGATCAGGCGGTTATGGACGCCGCCGCGCGCTATGTGCGTTTCCGCACGGACTCGAAGGAATCCGGCGACGTCTACGAGGTGTTGGGGAAAGCCTACGAGAGCAAGGGGCACCTCCACAAGGCGCTGTACTACCACAGGCTGTCCGGAAAGCTGTCGGCGGAACAAATCCGGGAACTGGAAGAGAAGGCCGGACGCACGCTGCTGAAGGCGGCCGAAGAGAATGCATCCGAAGCGCGGCAACGGACCCTGTATGCGGCGATCCTCCAGCATTACCCGGACACACCGGCCGGAGAGAAAGCCAAGGGCCTGCTGGCGCGGCTGGTCTCCGTGAAGAGCCGGGGCCTGAGGCTCAGCAAGCAGTTCCTCACCGAGAACCCGCAGCTCTACGGACCTCAAGGGCTCGGCCTCAAGACCGCCCTGTTCGACGGCCGAGTCAACAACATGGAGCTGGCCGGGAACGGCCTCAACATCCTCGGCCGCAACACGATCATGCTGCACTACGACACCCCTTGGGGCGTTCGGACCCGCACCTATTCGGTGTCGGAGCGGCGGATCGAGGGCCTGGAGAGCCTGCTGCGCGAGAAGCACTACGAGCTCGCGGTGGAGGGGGTCGATGAAAGGGACGGCAACGGCGCCGGCGGGCTCAAGGACTTTCCGGCACGACTGATGCAGGTCGGGACGGCGGAGCGCCGCCCCGACGACGCGGACCTGCAGTTCGTCCGCCGCACCGGCCGTGCCGCCGATCCGCGCTCGCCCATACTCGACCACCGACTGCTGAGTGAGAAGGAAAGCGATCCCCAGCGAGCCCTTGGCCTGCCCACGGTCCGGGGCAGCGTCACCGCTTCAGGGGTCAGCATGCGCGCGGACGCGCCGAAATCATTCCTGGCCGACGAGCTGACGGTCGGCAACGACTCCGTCAGCCCCTATGCCGGCGTGCGGCTGCCGATACCGTTACTCAAGGACTTCATCCCGGTGGACTTCATGCTACGCGCTCGCCCGGGCCTGCCGTCCCTCACGCCCCAGATCCGCAAGCCGAAAACGTCCGTGGACGACGCGCGCCTGTACCGGTAACCCGTTCGCACACCAAGCCTGTGCTGGCATTGGCCGGCGATATCCCCTATCGTGGGTTCCGCGTCAAAGGAACGTTTCAGACCAGAGAAACCTGTCAGCCCAGGAGGAAGTCATGAGAAAGGTGCTTCAGCCCCAGAGCATTCCCGATCCGCGGCCGCGTTACTCGCAGGGCATTCTTGCCGAAGGGAAACGCCTGCTGTTCATCGCCGGCCAGACCGCGGTGGACGCTGACAACAACGTCGTCGGCAAGGGCGACGCCGCGGCCCAGGCCGAGCAGGTGCTCAAGAACATGAAGTCGGTTCTCGACGAGGCCGGAGCCAGCTTCGCCGACGTCGTCAAGATCACCACCTACATCACCGACCCGCGGTACCGGGATGACCTGAACCCCGCCCGCCTCAAGTACCTGGGCGCCGACCCGCCCTCCAGCACCCTGGTGGTGGTGGCCGGTCTGGCCAACGCGGATTACCTGGTGGAGATCGAGGCGATCGCGGTGCTGCCAGACTGACAGACCGGCCGGCGGCGGAAAGTGTCGCGGCTACGGCTTGACGATCAGCGACGGCTCTTCCGCGGCTTCTTCCTTCTCCTGGGTCTTGTGCAGGCTGAGGCTCCGCATCAACAGGGCTTCCAGCAATGGAACCCCGAGGCTCCCCAGGTCGCCGCGGCGAATGGCCAGAGCGACGCCGAGGACGGTCCTGGCCTTCTCTTCCTGGCCGGAGACGTGGAGGTGGAGAGCGGCGTCCTCGAAACGCTGCTCGAAGGCCGGGCTCGTCTCCGCGCCGAGGAAGATTCCCTGGACGGCTTCCCGGACGATGCTCCGGAACCGTTCCTCCTTTTGCATCGGGTTGAGCACGATGCGACTTTGCTCGGTTTCCTCGAGACGTTGCAGGTAGGGCTCCAGCAGGTCCTTCTCCACGAACCAGGTGCGGAACTCCGGTTCCTCCAGGAGCTTTTCCGGAATCTCGGACAGTGCCGTGGTATCGATGCTGCCGGCGTCGACGAGATCGAAGATCGGGTGGGAGCGTGGCACGGGCCTGGCGGCGGCCAGATGAGTCCGTAGCCGGGGATAGTCGGCCACTCCCTCTCCCGGCGAGTCCGCCACTTTCTGGTAGGCTTCGTGGACCAGCCAGTCGGCGTACTCCCAGGGCACCGGGGTCACGGAAACGCCGAGGGCGGCTTTCATGTCGTCCATCATCTGCCGGAGCTCCTTGCGGCGGATGACGTTGCCGCCGAGCCTTTCGAGTCCGCGGCGGTCATTGACGGCCGCCTGCATGACCATCAGCCCGCCGCCGGGTTGCGGCCGCGTCAGGATCACCATTCGCGAGCCGCCGCCGGTAACCGATGAGAGGTACCCGTCGATCTCGGGCGCGAGGCTGAAGTTCGCGCCGGCTTCCCCCGCCTCGGACGCTTCGGGCTCGGCCGACGCCAGCCCCCCCTGGGCCAGCTTGAACAGGGACCTGCGGATCTCCCGCCGGATCTCCTTGCTCCCGGCCCGGCCTGCGAGAGACTTGAGCGCCTCCACCGCGGCCGCGGCGCGGATGCGGCCCAGAACGTAGGCCACCGCCAGTGAGGCGGCCGGGTCCGGTCCGAACCTTTGGAGCAGCGGCTCCACCAGGGTCGCATCCGGCGATTCCGTCTCCAAACCCTCGCTCCGGAGCGCTTTCAAGCCGCTTCGAATGGTCTTTTGTCGCGCGTTCTGACTGGCCATCGTGTTACTCTTGCCATACAGGGGCGCATTTTCCAACGGAACGCCCGGGGGCGGACTTCGCACCCGCCCGTTCCCCAGGCACCCGTGGACCGGGTTCCATTCGTAGACCACCCGCCGTCAAGTATTGACTTGTCCGGCCCTGCCCGCTAATTCAGATGGATCGACGAACACGAAGCTGCCCTCCGTTACAGTGCCCTTCTTCCCGCTCGAATCCGGCATCCCGGGACGCGAAAGTGGCTTGGCTGTGCGGCGAACCGCCGGCGCGCAGCGATTCGGTCGGCGCTATCTCAAGGAACGTTATTTCAGGAGGCAAACATGGCAGACGGCACCATCGACCAAAGAACGGAAGGCGGGATCTCCCTGATCGAGCTGAATCACCCGCCGGTCAACTCCTACACGCACGAGATGCTGCGGGAACTCGACGACGCGCTGCTGAAGGCGCGCTTCGACGACGACACCCATGTGATCGTGATCACCGGCAAGGGGGAGAAGTTCTTCTCCGCCGGCGCCGACATCAACATGCTCGGGAGCCAGACCCTTTCGTACAAGGCCAACTTCGCGCTCCACGGTCATGAAGTGCTCATGCGCATGGAGAACACCCCCAAGCTGGTCATCGCCGCGATCAACGGCCATGCCGTCGGCGGCGGCCTGGAGATCTCCATGGCCGCGGACATCCGCATCGGCAAGAAGGACGGCGGCCGGATGGGCCTGGCGGAGGTGAACCTCGGGGTCATGCCGGGCATGGGCGGCACCCAGCGACTCCCGCGTCTGGTGGGCCGGGCCAGGGCCCTGGAGCTCTGCGCCACGGGCAAGCAGGTGGCCTTCGAGGAGGCCATGGACATGGGGCTCCTCCACTACATCCATGAACGCGACACCTTCATGCAGGACGTCATGGACTACGCCAAGCAGTTCGTCCCGCCCAACAAGGCAAGCCTGGCCGTGGGCAAGATCAAGCGCGCCGTCCACGCGGGGATCGAGACCTCGCTGCCGGAGGGTCTGGCGTTCGAGCGGGAGGTGCTCACCCAGACCTTTGCCAGCGATGACGGCAACGAGGGCGTGACCGCCTACCTGGAGAAACGAACGGCCAAGTTCAAGGGCCAGTAGACGAAAGAGACGGTTCAAGGCCTCGGCGGCCCGCGCCACGCGGTGCAGCCGGGGCTTCATGCGAAACATCTCATCAAATGTCAGAACCCGGAGGTATCGAATGGCCAAGCTGTTGATCGGCGGCGAGCTCGTGGACGCCGCGAAGAAGGAAACCTACGAAGTGCGGAATCCGGCCACCGGAGAGGTGGTGGACCACGCCGCCAAGGGCTCCGAAGAGGACGTCCGGCAAGCGACGGACGCCGCGGAAACGGCCTTCGGGGAATGGTCCGACACCACCCCGGAAGACCGCGGCAAGGCGCTGGAGAGCGCCTGTGACCTCATCAAGGAGCGCCGCAAGGACATCGCGCAGCTCCTGACCCAGGAGCAGGGCAAGACCCTGTTCGAGGCCGGGCTCGAGATCCATCACCTGATCCACGGCCTGGAGTTCTACGCGGGGCTGGCCTCCAAGGTACGCGGCTCCCACGTGCCGCTGCCGCAAAAGAACGCCTACGGCATGGTGGTGCGGCAGCCCATCGGCGTTTGCGGCGCCATCGTGCCGTGGAACTTTCCGCTGACGCTCATGGGGACCAAGGTCGGTCCGGCGCTGGCGGCAGGCAACACCGTCATCGTCAAGCCCGCCTCCACCACCCCGCTGGCCACGGCGCTGTGCATGGAGTTGATCCAGCAGGCCACCTACGCGGACGGCAAGAAGAGCCTGCCCAAGGGCGCGGTGAACTTCGTAAGCGGACCCGGCGGCTCGGTGGGCGAGGAGTTGTTGAGCAACCCCCGCATCCGCCGTATCGCCTTCACCGGCTCGACCCCCATCGGGCGTCACGTCATGGAGGTAGCGGGAAGAGAGATCAAGCGTGTCACCCTGGAGCTCGGCGGCAGCGACCCCATGATCGTCATGGAGGACGCCAACGTCGACATGGCGGTGAAGATGGCGGACATCGGGCGGTACTTCAACTGCGGGCAGATGTGCCTCGGGGTAAAGCGGCTGTTCGTGCACGAATCCATCGCCGAAGACTTCGTCGGCAAGCTCGCGGCGGGCCTCCAGAAAAAGGCGGTGGGAGACGGGATGAAGAAGGAAAGCCGCATGGGGCCGCTCCACGTCGATTACCAGCGCACGGAGGTGGAGGAGCAGGTGGAGGACGCCAAGGCCCGGGGAGCCAAGGCGGTGGCGGGCGGGGCCCGGCCGGAAGGCGACGAGTTCAGGAACGGCTTCTTCTACCTGCCGACGCTGCTCACGGACGTGCCGGACGATGCCCGCATCGCCCGGGAGGAATGCTTCGGGCCGGCCCTGCCGGTGTTCACATTCAAGGACATCGACGAAGCCATCGAGCGTGCGAACGCTTCCGAGTTCGGTCTCGGCTCGTCCATCTGGACCCGCGACATGGTCTACGCCAACAAGGCCATCGAAAAGCTCGAGGCGGGCAACGTGTGGGTCAACTCGCTGCACTACGGCTATGACGAGCTGCCCTTCGGCGGCGTCAAGTCCAGCGGCGTGGGGCGCGAACACGGACCCGAGGCACTGGACTACTACCTCGAGCCCAAGGGCGTGGTGGTCGTCAACGTGTAGCCATACACACCCGGGGTCCACACCCGGGGTCATGAACGGGTGCCACTCAAGCGGTGGCGCCCGTTTTTCGTATGGCCAGTCGCCGATGCAAGCGCCAGCCAATCTTTCCGATTCCCGACCTGCCAGCCGCAACGTGCGTCCCCTGCGGCGGCTCGCCGCCTATCTGAAACCCTATCCGGTCCTGCTGACCCTGGCCGCGGTGTCCCTTCTGGCGGCCGCCGGGGCCACGCTCATCCTCCCCATCGCCGCCCGGCAGATACTGGAGACCGGCTTCGCCGAAGCGAACCGCACGCTGATCAGCCAGCGTTTCCAGCTTCTGCTGGGGGTCATCGCCGTGCTCGCCGTGGCATCCGCCGGCCGCTTCTATTTCGTCGCCAGGATCGGGGAACGGGTGGTGGCCGACATCCGCAAACAGATCCACGGTCACGTGTTGCGCATGAACCCCACGTTCTTCGAGGTCACCCCCACCGGCGAGATCCTCTCGCGCTTGACCACCGATACGACGTTGATCCAGACGGTGATCGGCTCCGGCGCCTCCATGGCCCTGCGGAACCTGCTGATTTTCGCCGGCGGTTTCGTGATGTTGATCGTGACCAGCCCGCAACTCATGGGCGCCGTGGTGGTGCTCATCCCGCTCGTGCTGCTGCCGATCCTGACACTGGGCCGAAGGGTAAGGCGCCTGTCCCGACTGAGTCAGGACCGGGTGGCGGACACCAGCGCCCTCGCCGGCGAGAACCTCGACGCGGTCGAGACGGTGCAGGCATTCACCCAGGAACGCAACGAGCGGGAACGCTTCGGTGCGGCCGCCGAGGCCGCCTACCACACCGCGCTGCTGAGGATCCGCGACCGGGCGCTGCTCATCTTCCTCGTCATCACGCTGATGTTCGGCGGCGTCGTGGGCGTGCTGTGGCTGGGAGCGGAAGCGGTGCTGAGCAGCCGGATGTCGGCCGGCGTCCTGATCCAGTTCGTGTTCTACGCGATTTTCGTAGCGGGCTCCGCCGCCACCCTGAGTCAGGTCTGGGGCGAGGTGCAGCGGGCCGCCGGGGCCACGGAACGATTGATGGAGCTCCTGGACGCAGCGCCGGCCATCAACGCGCCCGCGGCCGCCCGGCCCCTGCCTGAACCGCCGCGAGGCCACGTCGTTCTCGACGCGGTGGAGTTCCAGTACCCTTCCCGCCCCGACGAGCACGCGCTCCACGGCTTTTCGCTCGTCATCGAGCCGGGGGAGACCGTGGCCCTGGTGGGTCCCTCGGGCGCCGGCAAGAGCACCGTGTTCAAGCTGCTGCTGAGATTCTACGACCCGGGCAGCGGGTCCATCCGGCTGGACGGCGTGGACCTTCGGGAAGCCGACCCCCAGACCGCACGGAGCCGCATCGGGCTGGTGCCCCAGGAAACGGTGATATTCGCCGCCAACGCCAGGGAGAACATCCGCTACGGCCGCCCCGAGGCTCTGGACTCCGAGGTCACGGCGGCCGCGCGCGCCGCCTTTGCCGACGACTTCATCCAGGGGCTGCCGGAGCGCTACGACACCTTCCTCGGCGAGAGAGGCCTGCGGCTTTCCATCGGCCAACGCCAACGCATTGCCATCGCCCGGGCCATCCTCAGGGATCCGGCCGTCATGCTGCTGGACGAAGCCACGAGTTCCCTGGACGCGGAAAGCGAGCACCTCGTCCACGAGGCGCTGGAGCGCCTCATGGCCAACCGCACCACCCTCATCATCGCCCACCGTCTCGCCACGGTGCTCAAGGCCGACCGCATCGTCGTCATCGACCAGGGCCGCATCGTCGCCACCGGCACCCACGAAGAACTCATGAGCGACGGCGGCCTGTACGCCCGGCTGGCCTCGCTGCAGTTCGCGCCCGAGGGCTAGTGTGGTGTCCTCCTTGCCGACGACGAAAGGTCCTGCGGACCTTATCCACCGTTTATATGGGACAGGACACTAGCTACGGCCCTCGATGGCGCGCAGCACCGCGTCACGCACCTTGTCGTAGTCTGCGGGTACGTCGATGGGGGTGTTGCGGTAGCGGGAGGCGACTTCCGGCAGCCGTTCCTCGTGGTACTGGATCTTGAACTCCGGGAATTTGAGGCCGTTGGCGGTGGAGATGACCACGACGCGTTCCCGTTTGTGGATGACGCCGCGCTCCACCAGCTTGAACAGCGCGGCCAGGGCCACGCCGGTGTGGGGGCAGTTGAACAGGCCGGTGCGGTCGGCGCGGGCGGCCGCGTCGGCCAGCTCGGCCTCGGTGGCCTGCTCCACCACGCCGTCGAAGTCCTTGAGGGTGCGGATGGCCTTCTCGATGCTGACGGGATTGCCGATCTGGATGGCGCTGGCCAGAGTCGGTCGGGCCTGCACCGGCTCGAAATCGTCGAAGCCCTTCAGGTAGCTGAGGTAGAGCGGATTCGCCCGCTGGGCCTGGGCGCAGGCGATGCGCGGCAGTTTGGAGATCATGCCGAGTTCGCGCATGAGCTGGAATCCCTTGCCCAGCGCGCTCACGTTGCCCAGGTTGCCCCCGGGGATGACCACCCAATCCGGCACCTGCCAGTCGAACTGCTGCACCAGCTCGATGCTGACCGTCTTCTGGCCCTCCACCCGGAGCGAGTTCATGGAGTTGGCCAGATAGATGTCGTGGCGGGTACACAGCTCGCGCACCAGCGCCATGCAGCCGTCGAAGTCACTGTCTATGGCCAGGGTCACGGCGCCGTGGGCGATGGGCTGGATCAGTTGGGCCGTCGAGACCTTGTTCCGAGGCAGGAACACGACGGCGCGGATGTCGGCCACCGCACAGTACGCCGCCAGAGCCGCGGAGGTGTCGCCGGTGGAGGCACAGGCCACCGCGGGGATCTCCACCCCTCCCGAGATCATCTGGCGCACCATGGACACCAGCACGGTCATGCCCAGGTCCTTGAAGGAACCCGTGTGGCTGTTGCCGCACAGCTTGACCCAGAGGTCGCGTACGCCGATCTCGTTGCCCAGACGCTCCGCCCAGAAAAGGTTGCTGCCGCCTTCGAGGGTCGAGACCACGTTGGCGTCTTCCACCTCGGGACAGACCATCTCCCGCTTGCCCCAGACCGAGCTGCCGTAGGGCCACTGAGTCCGCATCAACCGCTGGTCGAAAAGGTCCTTCCAGTATTCGGGCGTCTTCTTGCGCAGGAGGTCCAGGTCGTGGCGCACCTCCAGGAGATTGCCGCAGCGCGGGCACTCGTAGATGATCTCCTTGAGGCTGTAGCGCCCCGGGCAGCCGGCAATGCACTGGAACCACGCCCGATAGGGGTCCGGTGGAACCGCGTGGATGTCTTGCGCCTGCATGACTCGTCTCTACGCCCGACGGAGCGTTGACGCAAGCGTCGGGAACCTTCATTGACCGACAGCGCGGGTGCGGACGCGAACGCGTTCGAAACCCGCCCCTGCACCTTCGTCTTGCCGCGGCGCTGGCGCCTATTGCCGGATGGCCGCGTTCTGCTCGGCGCCGGGAAACACGAGCGACTTGATGACGACGGGGACTGCGCCCGAAGACGGGATCAGGGCGCCGACGTCGATGTAGTCGAACTCCTGCAGCACGATGCCGTCCACCGAGATGACCGGCTTGTCGAGCTTCATCTCTTCCTTGAAGTGAAGCCCCAGGATGCCGCCGATGTCGCCGTCGTTCACGAGGATGAGTGGGTGCCCCTTGTCCAGGACCGGCCTGAGACCCTCCACCACCGCGCCGCAGAAGGCCTGCAGGCGGGCAAAGGTGGCCGAACCCTGCCAGTGGAACGCCAGCGCCACCGGCTGGCGGCCCGCCTGAAGATCGAGCCGCCGCAGCGCGTTGTCGATGGCGGCGATGACCCTGGCGGGATCGATGTCGTCGTCCCACTGGAAATCGACGCTCAGCACCGGAACGTTCCTGACCGGTACCGCGTCGGGCGGCGAGATGAAGATGGTGCTGCCGCTGACCTGGATGGTATATTGGGAGGCGCCGATGACGGTGGCGCGGATGCGCGCCGACGGCTCCAGAATGGGTATCCCCAGCCCTTCCACCCGTTGGCGGATCTCCCGGCCCAGGATCGCACCCATGTCGCCGAAGCCGTTGTGGTCGGCGTGACCGTAGATGAACTCGGAGACCCCGCCCGAGAAGGTAACGGCATCGACCTTGCCCCGGTATGCAAGCGGCGGCAGCCGGAGCAGCCCGCGGGTTTCCTCGGTGAGCTCCTGCTGGTTGACCACCTCGAACAGGCGGTCCGCCATCTCGGACGCGATGGCCTGGAGCGTGTCTTCGTTGATGAGCTGGCCCAATTCCAGCTCGACGCCTACCGCGCCGCCGTGACGCCGCCCGGCCTCTTCCACCCGCACCACCGCATTGCCGCCGTCCATCGCCAGGAGCCGGGCGCCCACGTCGATGGCGGTGACCTCTCGCACCCTGCCGCCCGCGCACACGGCGATCTTGCTGGTGCCGCCGCCCACGTCGATGTTCAGCACCACCGCGTCTTCCCGGCCGGAGCGGGCCACCGCCCCCGAGCCGTGGGCCGCCATGGTGGTTTCGAGCCCGTCCCCGGCGGTGACCGAGACGAACCGGCCCGCCTCCTCGGCAAAGAGCTCGGCGATGGCGCGGGAGTTGCGCCGCCGCACGGCCACGCCGGTCAGGATCAACGCCCCGGTGTCGACGTCCTCCCGCTTGAGCTTCGCGTGCTCGTACTGTTGGTTTATGAAGCGGCCCAGGCGATCCACGTCGATGGTCAGGTCGTCGGTGTAGGGCGTGAGCAGAATTTCCGATTCGCTCAACACCGTCCGCTTCTTGACGATGTAACGGGTGCCTTCCTGGCTTAGCTCAAGAAGCGAGAACACCAGGTGCGACGTGGACGAGCCGATGTCCACGCCCACACTGGTAAGCTTGATCTCGTCTTCTTCAACGATGTGCCTGCCGGAACCGGTGAAACCGAGCGATCCTGTGTCGGCCACGAGAAATCCCTAGGCTTCCGGCCGGTAGATCTCGGGAGGCATCTTGGACTTCATCCCCTCCTTGCCCAGAGTCTCCTCGAACTCCTTGCGCAGGAACGGATCCTCGTCCCGATAGGCGATGGCAGTGCCGCCGTCCTTGATCTCGATGGCGCCGTAGTCGATGGCCTTCTCCCCCGGCCGCCCGCGCTCACGCCCCGGCGCGTTGGGTCCGAACCACGCCGACAAACGCAAGGGCTCCGCGCTCACGCCGAAGTGGGCATGGAACCAGTTGCCGCCCATGGGCGCCGCGCTCACCATGCCGACGGGCTCGTAGTCCTGCCGCCTGACCCCTTCGGCCTTGCCGTCCTTCCATGGCGTGGGACCCAGGGTGGAGGGCCAGGTGTAGGTGTAGCCCTTGCCCTTGACGCAGATGAGCACCGCGGCCGAGCCGTGGGCGTGGGCCTTGGAGTACCGGCCGGTCTCGTGCTGGCCGATCCACAGGTAGAAACTGTTGCCCACCATGTGCGGCTCGATGCGGCGGTAGCCGGGCGAGCGGCGGTTGTCCAGCGGCAGCTCGCAGGTGACGATGTCCGGGATGATGTTGGTCTGGCGCATGGCCAGCCCCCGCACCGGATCGGGCTCGATCTCTTCGTTGGGCTTGTAGTAGTCCGCGGTCTCCTTGTAGCGGTCGGTGAACGTGTACGGACAGTTGAAGATGAAGTCCGTGTTGTTGAACAGGTTCATGATGTTGGGCGCCGTGGTGCCGGCCAGCAGCAACGCCGGGCTCGAGGTGGCGTTCACGATCCGGTGCGTGGCGTTCATCGGAATGGCGAACAGCGAGCCCTGCTGCCACTCGAAGGTGTGCTTCTTGTCACTCCCTTCCGCCCATACCTCGGTGGTGCCGCGACCCTCGACTACGAAATACTGCTCCTCGTACAGATGCTTCTCGGCGTTCAGTGCCCCGGCGCCGGGAACCTCCACCACGTAGGAGCCCCAAAGCCCCTCCGTGCCCAGGAGCTGGATGAAGCTGGCGTTTCCGCCCAACCGCTTCCACGGCTTCATGGGCAGGTTCTGAACCTTCTCCACGCCGATGTCCCGATAGATGGGGATCTCCTGCTCTTCCATGAAGCTGTCGTAAGCGGTGTTGGGCCGCAGAAACTTCCCGTAGCCCGCCTTCTGCATCTCGCCTGTGGGTTCCTGCCATTTCGGTTGTCCGTTGCCAGCCATAGTGCCTCCCTGACGTGTGTGTGGTGAAGAGGCCACTATAGACAATCGCGGTTGGGAACGGTAGTCCTTGCCGGTCTCGCCCTGGTAAACGGTCCGGCTGAGTCGGCGCCGGGAACCTGCTTACGCGGACAGGCTCCCGGGTTCGACCTTGGCCCATTCGCCGCATCTCAAGCGCCGGCGTCCAGGCCCGCCGCGGCAATGCCGAACCGGGCGATGTCCTCGTCTTCGTCGGAGGTGCCGCCGCTCACGCCCACCGCGCCCACCACGTCGTCCCCGTCGCATATCGGCAACCCTCCGGCCACGGGCACTACCTTCCCTTCCGACATGGTCGTGAGGGCACCCAGAAACGACGGCCGGTCGCCGAGGCGCTCGCCCAGTGCGCGGCTGGACCCGCCCATGCCCAGACAGCCCCAAGCCTTGCCGATGGCAACCTGGGGGCGCAGGATCCCGGCGCCGTCCTCGCGCTTCAGCGCCTTGAGGTGGCCGCCGTCGTCCAGCACTGCCACGCACATGGGCCGGAGCTTCAACTCCCGGGCCCGTGCCAGGGTCTGGTCCACGATAGTTCCCGCCTGCTCAAGACTCAGTGTAGATTTCTTTCGTTCCAATGGTCTTCCCTCCGGATTCTGCATCCGGCGTTCCTGACGCCGCGGGCTCTATCACGCCCTGGCCACGTCGGGTTTCCACCTGTAACGGAGTCTGTCCCTGCCCGGTCTCGCCCCAATAGACAGTACGGGGTGCGGAAACGGTATCTCCATGCCTTTTTCGTCGAATGCCCTGTTGGAAGCCTGTGAACTCTTGATTGAGGAAAGGAGGTAAACAAACTGCCGATTCGGTCAAGCAGGCAGGAACCGGGACCTCACCCGGTAGCTGGTAATGGCTGAAACTCCGGCGACGACATCGGTTCATAGTCCGGCGACCAGTGACCGCTTAACTCGATCAAGACGCGCTGCGTGGACGGTCCGGGCACCGGATTGACCTTCACCACATGGGCACGATAGCGGTCAGGGGCATCAGCCATTGCCTCGACGAGGTCCCGGACCAGATAGCGGGGCGTCCACCCGATCATGTGGTAGTCCTCCGTCTGGATCTGGATGGCTAGGGAGGTGACCGGGTTGGTCACCTCCATGGCGACGTTCAGCCTTTCGTTGGCCTTCAGGCATTCAAGCCGTCTCTGTGCCTCGCCGTTCGTGTGCCGCCAACCGTGGAGGAAAAACCGGCACCGGAAGTTGCCGTCTTCACCCTTCACGAGTTTCGGGAAGACTTCATGGTTGTCCGTCATCCGGGAGCCGCCATTCACAGATAGAATCTCGATGGGGTCCGCGTCTTCCGGCAAGTCAAGGTTACTCAGATAGTCCGCACGGTCCGGCCTTCCCGGCGCGATGACCCGATTCCTGAACAGCGGAAAGAGATCTGAGGATCGGTAGTCTACCTCCAGGTCGGGGAAATCCCACAATGGCGGAAAACCCACTTTTTCTTGTGCCTCCTTGGCCCCACCCGTATATCGAAAGCGATAGGAGAAACTTGCAACGTCCGCATCCAGCCGACCGATGGGGAACCATTCGCGGGTGTGTTCCTTATCTTGCCAAGCCAGGAACAGAGTTCTCTCGCTCATCGGCAAAGCTCCTGTAATCGTTCGAGGTTAGAGCCCATCAGCGCCATCGCGAATCTTCTGGCTGAAGGGGACATCCACTCCGTGGGGACGCGGTCTACAAGTTCAGCCACGGTGTAATTGTCCAGTTTTTCGAGCTTCGCCAGTGCTGGACGGAAAAACGAGGGATGTTCGTGAAAGGCTCTCCTTACCAACTCCAGAGGGCTGGGGCCTCGCTGCTCGTCTTCCGACCAGTAAAGTGCGCCGCGTCCTCTTTCCGCATAGTCTCCGACACGGTTCTCTGCCATCAGTCCATCACGGCGCTCATCCCGAAGCTCCCGCCCCAACGAGGATGCGTGATCGAACGTCGGCGCTACGAAACCTTTCCATCGGTCCTTCAATCGCCTCCGAAGTAAACCCCAATTCTCGTGATGGCGATCCGTGTTGCCGATCAAGGCGTCCAAAACCAGGTACTCCGAAATCCGCAGCTTCGCCCGTCTTGCACCCTCAGACTCTGCAAAAACACGGCCCATTACCTGCCAGATATTCGCCAGCGTATGACTCGACTGATGAAATTTTCTCCCGGGATCGTAACCATGAATCACTCTCGCCAACATCTGGTTGCCGTGGATCAATTCCCGACCGCCGCGCGCGAACGATTCCGTCACCGACCCTCGTTTCCCTTGAAATTCCGCCAGTTCCACTTTCGCGTGTGGAATTCTCAATAGTCCCGCGATCTCAGCCGCGATCTTCTCTGCCCAGTGCTCACCTGTGTTCGGTTGGGGGTATTTGAAGAGCCAGGACCTTCCTTGTTGCTCTGGAGATCCTTGTTGCTCTGGAGATCCTTGTTGCTCTGGAGATCCTTGTTGCTCTGGAGAACTGTACCAGAATTTCTGCTTGCTTCCCATTTCTTCTCGCTCATAGACCGCCGGGCGCACTTCAACGATTGGGTAGGGCTCGGACATGGCGATGATTTCGCACAGTCAGCTTCAGAACGCTACGGACCAGTTGAAAAGTCCAACCGGGCAGCCCTCTGCTCACGACTCGGACTTGACCTGCCCGGCACCGCTCGTCCCCTTCTGAGTTTCCACATCCGGCGTAGCCGGTTCGGTCGCGTCCTGGCCGTGCCGGTTCTCCACCTGCAGGGGAAGCTGGCCCTGCTTGGTCTCGCCCCAGTAGACGGTGCGGTGCGGGAAGGGTATTTCGATGCCCCGCTCGTCGAACGCCTTCTTCAGACGGCGGTTGTACTCCCGGCCCACGCGCCATTGCTGGATCGGGCGGGTCTTGAGCCGGGCGCGCACGATCACCGCCGAATCCTCGAACCGGTCCACGCCCATGATCTCGATGGGCTCCAGCATGTCCCAGCGAAACTCGGGGTCCTGGCGCATGGATTCATCCACTTCTTTCATGACCGCCACCACCTCGTCGGTATCCTCGCGATAGCCCACCCCCACGTCAAGCAGATAGCGCGAATAGTCCTTGGTCTTGTTCTCCACGTGCTCGATGGTGCTGTTGGGCACGAAGTGCACGTTGCCGCTCAGGTCGCGGATGCGTACGGAGCGCAGGGTGACCTTCTCCACCACGCCGGAAACCCCGCCCACCTCCACGACGTCGCCGGCGCCCACGCTGCCTTCGGTGAGGATGAAGAGGCCGTTGATGATGTCCTTGATGAGCGACTGGGCGGCGAAGCCGACCGCCAAACCGAATATGCCGACGCCGGCCAGAAGCGGTCCGGTCTCCACCCCCACCAGTTGCAGGATCAACAGAAACCCCACCAGCACCACCAGCAGCTTGACGGACGTCTGCGCCAGCGGCGCAAGGGTCTGAAGCTTCCTTCCGGTCTCCCGGTTGCGTACCCGGTCCAGGACCCTGGGGCGCAGCAAGGACAGCACCGTGGCGTTGCTCAGCCGAATGAGGCCGAGCCCGGCCACGACCACCAACGCGATCAACGCCGCTCTCACGAGCACCGTCTCACCCGCGGGGGTGTTCAGGAAATCCACTACGGAAACGCCCCAGATCTCCAGCAACACGGCCGCGGCCAGGACCCCTAGCGGCAGGTCCACCAGCGTGCGCAACAGGCCGGCGTGCTCGCTGCCGACCGGGTCATCCCCCGCTTCCGGCCCGCCGCGTCCGGCCGTGACCCTGTTCCACACCGCGCGAACCGCGCTCTTGAGGTAGAAGGAGAGGAGCAGCACGGCCAGCGCCAGAAGCCCGGAGCCCATGATCCTTTGCCAGATGAACTGCGACCCGTACTGGTAACCCGCCAGGTTCAGGGCGATGAGGCCCGCCAACACCGCGAGGACCGCCAGATGGACCGGGGGCCACACCGACCACAGGAACCCTTCTTGCGAACGGCTCTGACGGAGGGCGGCCTCCATGAGGGAGCTTCGGCGGCTGCCTGCAACCGCCGCCAGCACCAGCACCACCAGGGCGAACGCGATCATCAGGAGGCGCGCCAGCGCAAGACTGGCTTCCACCTCGGTCCCCGGGGAGGTCAACAGCACGTAGCGCGGAATGAGCAGCACGAACGCTGCGATACAACCCGTGGCCAGTACCCGACGAAGCAGGCGGCCGGCGGCCGGGGTCAACCCCCAGCGGCGCTCCCCGTGACCGTCCGCGCGGAAAACCGCCTCGCCGAACAGGTCGATCCACAGGACCAGCGCGGCAAGCTGCAAGGCCCCTGCCAGGACCGGGCCGAGAGAATCGTTCCGGGACAGGCCGAACTGCGGCAGCGCCACGGTGACGAGGATGAGGTAGGCCGGCCATACCGCGGCACGCAGCGCCAGCAGCAGCGCAACGCCATGCGCCGGCGCGTCGCGGCCACGGGCCCGTTGACCGGCCAGGCGCGCCCGCAGGAGGCCGGCGGCGCTCACCGCCAGCCACGGCGCCACGCCGAAGACCAGTGCGGCCGCAACCCACGGCCACCATGACGCCGCGAAACGGCTCTGGGACATTTGCCGTTCCAGATGAAGCAGTCCGTAGACGCGCCCGAACAGCGCGCCGGCGCCGTCAACGGCCTGTCCGAAAAGCGCCCAGTTGGGCGGGAACAGGCCCAGGGGTTCCCGGTTTCGCAGCCACAACATCCTGCCGAGGACAAAGGTGTAGAGGCTCTCGAGCTGATCTTCCCGCTGGCGCTTCAGGTCCGCCAGGCGCGTTGCGCGCTCCGCCAGTCCGGTGAGGACGCGCTCCTGGACCTGCAGCGCTTCCTTGCGATCCTTCATCAGGCGGTCGAACCGGGCGCTTACCTCCGCGGACAGCTGCCCCTCCGCGGCCAGCGCCCGCGCGTCGTCCCTGGCGTCGGAATCCACCCGGAACAGCAGCGTGCCCAGCTCGAACAGCGCTTGCCGGTACTCCCGGAGCCGCCGGCGCAACGACTCCTCATCCGTGGACCGGGCGGGGCTCCGTTGGCCCCGGTAACGGAATCTCTCGAGCTCCACCTTGATGTGGCGGGCCACCCAGTCGCCCGCGCCGTAACGCTCCACCAGGTCCACGAGTCGTTCCTTGTTGCGCATGTCCCGGGCCGTGAGCCGCTCCTGCTCCAGAAGCTCGGCCCGTACGCTCTCCAGCTCCCTGCGGCGCGCGAGGGTATCTTTCTGTACCTTCAGCACCTCGAGCTCGATGGTCATGAGCAGGCTGTCGATCCGCGACCCCGTCTCCGTCAGGCGCTTCTCGATGAACGCGATGCGATCATCGACCACCTCCTCTTCGAAATCGAGGCTTGCCGCGGTGTCCGGAACCGGGCGCGAGCGGGTTTCCTTCGGAAGACCGGACGCCTCCGCGGACCGGGTTTCCGGCGCAGGCTGCGACTCCCCTGCCTGTCCCGTCACCTGCCGGGACACCGTGACCTGCGGCGGTTCCGGCACGCCGGTGTTTCCGGGAGGCGTCTGGGCGAAGCCCGGCAACGCGACCGGCGCCGATGCGATCAGCGCTGCGGACACCATCAGGACCGCGGGCAGAAATCTCATGCTCATTCCGGCTTTCTCAGAGCGTCCGATGACCGGCCATAGGGACGGCCGCGCCCTGCTCCTCGCGCCGCATCCCTCGATCTGTTAGCTACTGTGTTGTTTCTTACTTCACCACTCGCCCACGATTCAAGATGACCTCGCGCGCCAACGCCCTGCTCCTGGCCACGATCCTGCTCGTCTCCTTCACCACGGGCACGGCCAGCCGCATCTTCGCCATCTCGCTGCCCTCCATCGCCGCGGGCCTGCATACCGACATGGTGGGAATCTCGTGGGCGCTCATGTCCTTCCAGCTTGCCACCGCCTCCCTGTCGCTGATCTTCGGGCGCGTGGGGGACGTGTACGGCCGCCAGACCGTCTATATCTGGGGCATCGTGCTCTTCACCGTCAGCTCCCTCCTGTGCGGTCTGTCCGGCGGCATCGCGCAACTGATCTTCTACCGGGTGCTCCAGGGAGTCGGCGCCGCCATGGTCCAGGCCCAGGGGCGCGCCCTGGCCATGGACGCTTCCACGGAGGAGTCCAGGGGCCGCGCCCAGGGGCTCATGACCACCGCCCATCACAGCGGCTTCCTGCTCGGGCCGGGCCTGGGCGGGTTCATCATCCAGTACCTCCACTGGCGCGGCATCTTCTTCTTCCTCGTGCCTATGGGAGCCGTCGCCGCGGCCCTGGGGCTCGACTACCGGCGGCGCCAGGGAAGCGCCGCGGTGAGCCGCCCGAAGGCCGGACGTCCGGCCATCGACTACCTCGGCGCCGCGCTGCTGGTGGCCGCCACCCTGGCGCTGATGGGGATTCTCGACCGTCAGGTCATGGAATCCCTCACACCGGCATGGCGCACCGGCGCCGTGGCCGCCTTCGCGGCGCTGGCCGCAGGGTTCTTCGTGCGCGAGAGATGCGCCGAGAGCCCCATCCTGAGCCTGGCGCTGTTCCGGATCCGGATGTTCGCCTTCAGCACGGTGACACTGCTGCTGGTCTCCATCGTCATGTCCCTGACCGTGTACCTGCTGCCGTTCTACCTGCAGGAGGTGCTGCGGCTGACCCCCTCGTTCATGGGTATCCTGTTCCTCAGCGCGCCGGTCTTCGCGGTAACGCTGTCGCCGGTGGGCGGCGCTCTCTCGGACAAGGTAGGCCCCAGGATACCGGCCACCGCGGGCGCGGCGCTGTTCGCCGCGGCGTCCTTCCTGGGGGTCTCGTTCGAGCCGGCTTCGCACTGGATGCTGCCGACGCTGGTGCTGGCCCTGGGAGGACTGGGCACCGCGCTCTTCTTCCCGGCCAACCACACCGCGCTGATCTCCTCGGTGCCGTTGGAGCACCGGGGCGTGGCCACGGGCGCCCTCTACACCATGTTCGGGCTGGGAAACGTCTTCGGAGTCACCGTGGGGAACTTCCTCATGACCGTGGCTTTCCGCATGCACTCGGGCAATCCGGACGCGCTGCCCGCGGCCGCGGATGCGGCGCACTTCGTGCTCGCGCTTCAGGACACGTTTCTCGTCACCACGGGGTTCGCGTTCGCGGCGGTGGCGTGCTCGGTGCTGCGCGGCGGGAAGCGGCCCGGCACGTAGGCCGGGGCGCCCTCACCCACCCTTCGGCCACCCTCTCCCTCCGGGTGAGGGCGGGCGGCTCTCTCGAACGGAGCCCTACAGAAGCCTTTGGGGAAGGTTGATGAAGGTGCTCATCTCGGTCGGCGGCGCGGTCGCCGTGGCCTTGCACACGTGGGCGGGGCCGAGCTGGTCCACCCGGGTCACGCCCAGGAGCCCCATGGTGACGGTGATCTCGTTTTCCAGCAGTTGCAGGGCTCGCACCAGACCCGCGTGACCCGCCGCTCCCAAGGCCCAACCCTGGAGCTTGCCGATGGTCACGGCCTTGGCGCCGAGGGACACGGCCTTGACCACGTCCGTACCTCTCAGAAAGCCGCCGTCGATGACGATCTCGGCCTTGCCGCCCACGGCCTGGACGATCTCCGGGAGCGTGTCCATGGTCCCCTGCCCGTGGTCGAGCTGACGGCCGCCGTGGTTGGAGATGTAGATCACGTCCACCCCGTGCTCCACCGCGATGGCGGCGTCCTCTGCGGTAGCCACGCCCTTGAGGATGAACGGCAGCCCGCCGATTTCCTTGATGGCGTCCATGGTCTCCCAGGTGAGCTTTGCCTGCCACAGACGGTCGGAGGTTTCCCTCCGCTTGCTGGGCGGCAGCCAGCGGTTCATCAACTGCCGCTCGCGGTTGCCGTAGTAGGCGGAGTCCACGGTCAGGCACAGGGCCTTGTACCCCGACTGCTTGACCCGTCCGAGGATCTCTTCCACCCAGGTCAGGTCCCCGCGGATGTAGAGTTGGAAGATCTTGTCGGACCTGGTGCTGGCGGCGGTCTCTTCGAGGGCCGGTTGGGTCACGGAGCTGACGAAGTTGACGGTACCGAACTCCTCGGCCGCCTTGGCGGGCGCCACCGCGCCCTCCGGCGTAATGAGCTGCAGCGATCCGATGGGCGCCATCATCACCGGGATGCGCAGCTTGTGCCCCAACACCGTCGTCGAGGTGTCCACCTTCGAGACGTCCACCAGCACCCGCGGGCGAAAGGCCAGCGAGTCCAGGGCCAGCCGGTTGCGACGCATGGTGGTCTCCGACTCCGCGGCGCCGCTCAGGTAGTCCCACACGCTCTGGGGCAGGTTGCGCCGCGCCTGTACGACAAGCTCCTGATTGCTGACGAAATCTTGACTCATCCTCGTTTCCCTTCGCGCCCGCGGCTGCCCGTCATCGCGCCTTGCCGGCAACAAGAGTCCCGCGCATCTTGCCGTCGACCCGGATGTTGCAAGCCACCGGAGGGCGCAACGGCGGGAGCCCGCGTCCGCGGACTCCCACCCGTCGCCTCAGTCGATACCGGCGGCCCGTGGGGCCTGGCGTAGTGTCCCGTCCGAGCCGGCAGGAAACTACTTGGCCCGTTTCGGAAAGAGCTTCGGCAGGAAGTCGTTGGTGTAGACGTCCTCCACCGCGGTCATCTTGGGAAGCTTCATGTGCGTGGTGATGAGATCGTTGGTGAACACCATGCGGTCACGGGTCATGTGGCCGATGCCCTCCTTCAGCGCATTGGCGGACAGGAGAGAGTCCACGGCGATGTCGAAGTGTTTCCGCGCCAAGTCCGGGCTGATGGCGGGGTTGTGCTTGATGAAGATGTCCACGGCCTTCTGCGGGTTCTCCACCGACCAGGCGATGCCCTTGTAGGTCGCCGCCAGGAACCGCTTGACCAGTTCCGGCCTGGTCTTGAGGGTCTTCTCGGACACCAGGAGGCCGTTGCCGTAGGTGGCCATGCCGTAGTCGGCGTACAGCATGTACAGCGGCTTCTTGCCGACCTTCGAGGAGGCCCGGTCCACGGTAGGCTTCTCCGTGTAGAAGATCAGGATGGCGTCCACCCGTCCGGCCAGCAGGCTGGGCGTGGTGGCGGGCACCGTCATGTTGACCCAGGTGACCTTCTTGTCATCGAACTTGTTGATGTTGGCGAAGGCCGGAAAGATCACCCGGGAGGCATTGGCCTCCGGCGAGCCGATCCGCTTGCCTTCCAGGTCCGACGGCTTGGTGATCTTGTTGCCCGTCAGCGTGGCGACGGTCTCCAGGGTCTTGTCGTGGATCATGCCGACCATCTTGAGATCGGCGCCCCGGGACTTGGCTGCGATCATGTTCCCCACGGACGCGAAGCCGAAGTCCTCGGTGCCGGACGCCACCCGCTTCACGGTGTCGCCGGACCCGAAACCGCGGGTCATGGCCACGTCGAGTCCCGCGTCCTTCCAGAACCCCTTGTCGATGCTGGCATAGAACATGGCGTGCTTCCCGTAGGGGATCCAGTCCAGGGCGAACTTGACCTTGTCCTGGGCCGACGCTCCGCCGACCCCCGCAAGGGACAGCAGGAAGACCGCGAGCAGGACACGCAACGATGCGACTTGGATGTGTTTCACTTTTCGTACCTCCGAAAGTTTTCGTGATTACCCCTATATCGAAAGAACCGCGCCCGCGCAACGCGCTTCCGCACCCCGCGGCGGAGCTCCTACAGGTATTGCAGCCCGATGGTCTTCCCCACCTGCCTCACGCATTCGGTGAACTCCGCGGACAACCGCATTTCCGGCGTCCGGGGCCGTGGCAGTCCGATGTCGATGATGTCGGTGATATGGCCCGGCCGGGGCGTCATCACCATGACACGGTCCGCCAGGAAAACCGCTTCCGGTATGCTGTGGGTGATCAACAGGCTGGTCTTCTTCTTCTCGCTCCAGATGCGCTGGAGCTCCATGTTCATCTCGCCCCGGGTCATGGCGTCCAGGGCGCCGAAGGGCTCGTCCAGCAACAGCAGCGAGGGCTCGTGCACCAGCGCCCGGCTGATGGACACGCGCTGCTGCATGCCCCCGGACAGCTCCCGCGGGTACTTTTCCTTGAAGTCCGACAGCCCGGTCAGCTCCAGCATCTCCAGCGCCTTGGGATAGTATTCCGTCTTCGAAAGGCCGAGGATCTCCACCGGCAGCAGGACGTTGTCGATGACCGTGCGCCACTGGAACAGCACTGGCGTCTGGAACACGATGCCGGTGCTGGACTTGGGTCCGGTCACCGGGGCGCCGTTCACCAGCACCTCGCCCCGGGTCTTGTCGAGCAGGCCGGCGATGATCTTCATGATGGTGGTCTTGCCGCAACCGCTGTGACCCACGAGGGACACGAACTCCTGCTCGCGGACGTCAAAGGTGGCGTCCTCCAGCGCAACGATGGGCGCGTCCTTGGATGGATACACCTTGGTGAGTTGCTTGACCTCGATGGCTTTCGCAGCGTCCGTCATCCAGTAACGTCCCGATTCAGTTCACCTGACCTCCGCCCGCCTGCTCGAAGCTCCGTCACATGCCGAAGCCCGACGGCTGCTCTTCCTCTCCGATGCTCCACGGGATCAACCAGAGCTCGAGCACCACCAGGACCCCGTACAGGACAAGGCCCAGCACCGACAGCACGATCAGGGCCGCGAACATGAGCGGCGTATTGACCTCGTAGTTGGCGACCATGACCAGGTACCCGAGGCCGGTGTTGCCGCCGACGAACTCGCCGATGATGGCGCCGATGACCGCCAGCGTGATGGCGATCTTCAGGCCGCCGAAGAAGTGGGGCAGCGCGTTGGGCAGGCGGACCTTGGTGAAGATCTGCCAATCCGAGGCCTGAAGCGACTTGACCAGGTCCAGCATCTCGGGCTGCACCATGCGCATGCCCTGGACCGTGGTGACGATGATGGGAAACCACGAGACCAGGAACGCGATCAGCACCTTGGAGATCTCGCCGTATCCAACCCACACCAGCAGGAGCGGCGCGATCGCCACCTTGGGAACGATCTGGGCGACGAGGATCAGCGGATAGAGAAGGTTCTGAAGCAGGCGGGAGTAGACAATCATGACGGCGGAGATCACCCCCAGCACGAGCCCCATCAGGAACCCGTAGACGGTTTCCCGGAAGGTCACGAGGCAGTGCTCGAGGAGGGGGACGATCTTGAGGACGAGGGTGGCGGCCACCTTCGACGGCGCGGGCAGCAGGAACTCGGATATGGAGAACAGCCACACGGACAGCTCCCAGAGCGCCGTGAACAGCACGAGACTGAAGGTGATGGTGCCGAGCTCCTTGAAACGTTCGACCATTCTTTCCCCTCGTCCGTTTCCCCTCGTCCGGCGGGCCGTCCGGGGAGCCGGTGCCGCCGTTCGGCTGCCCGGACAGGTCCCGGTTCAGCACGCTTCATAGCACAAGTTCAGGCGCAAGAAACACCGGAACAGAACTTTTTGCGGCTCGTGGCCGAGGTCACGGGCAAGGCGACCGCTCAGCGGTCCGAAGGGAACCGCATGCCGTCCGGGCCGGCGCCCGATCGGACGAGGGCCTCGACGCACGAAGCGGTGTCGAGCATTGCGCATCCGAATCCAACGGTGGGCGGTCTCGGCGGCAGGGGTCCCTGCCAGTAGCAGTGCTCCGGCCAGCTTCCGTCGGAGCGTTGCCGGCTCAGGATTCGCTCCAGCGTGGCCCACAGCGCTTCACCCTCCGGCGGGGCTTCCAGGACGTGCAGTGCGGAAAGGGCGCGTGCGGTGCGCAGCGTGTCGCCGTACCCGCCGTCGGCGCCGCGTCGGGAGCGGACCCGGTCCCCGAGCCGAGAGTCCATGTCCTGAAACGCGGGCACGCCCCGCTGCCGGGCGCGGGCCACGGCGTCGTAGAGGTCCATGGCGTCGGGGTAATAATGGGACGTCCCCTCTGCGTTCCCTTCCGTGATCAGACCGGCGAGCCACGCCGCGGCCTGCGCGCCCAACTCGTTCCGGCCCTGCGCGGCAAGGTAGCCGACGACGTTGGCGTTCACCACGCTGTCCGCGACGTTGCCTTCGTTGGGCGGGGCGAGCCAGGTCCTGAACCTTCCCATATCGTCTTGCGCGGTGGGCAGGAGTCCGAGGTTCCGGGCAGACAGCACCCAGGGGTGCCACCGAATCGCCAGGGAACAGATGCTGAGACTGTCGAGGTCGCGCGGGAGGTTCGGCCAGTAGCGCCACGTGCCCGGATGGCTCATGGACCGGACGATGAACTCTCCGGACCGATCCCGGACCGCTCGGGACCTGGGGTCGTCGCAGACCTCCAGGGTGAGCGCGCCGAGAGCGGCCACGAAGGGGGGTTGCTCCTCTTTCGGCGAGCCCTTGAGATCGAGGCTCGGGTAGAGCCGCGAGGTCCATGCCCCGTCGCCGCGGATGGAGGCCTGGAGAAAGTCGAGCCCCCGGTCCACGGCGCCGCACACCGCCTCTCGGAGCCGCGCCGGGATAGCGCCGTCGCTGCCGTCGCTGTAAGGTGAACGTTGCACTATAAATCTGGACGTTAATCGAGTATAGTGTGTTACGCAACCCGTCAGGTTCTGCTGCCGGTCGTTGTGCGACCGTACCCGACCGGCATGCAGGCAGGCGCGTCCGGCGCCGGCGGGTATCCGGGAGGATGGTACCTTGTCCTTGTTCTACAGCAAAATTTTCCGGGAGGAAGCCGTCGCCCGCCAAGCGCGCGGAGAGCCCCTCGACGAACGGCTCCAGGTCACGGCCGCCCACGAGTGGATGGTGCTGGCGGGGCTCGGCGTGGCGCTTCTCCTGCTGCTCGCCTGGGGGATCTTCGGGAGCGTGGAGCGCAGCCATACGGTCAAGGCTGTGCTGGTTCAGCCGGGCGAACGCCACGCAGTGCTATCCCCCGTGTCCGGCAACGTCATCGAGGTCCTGGCCGAAGTCGGAGACACCGTCGAGGCGGGACAGACCCTCGCCCGGGTCCGTCTCCCGGAAACGGAGCGCCAGGCCCGGATCGCAGGGAGGATCCTGAACGCCGTCCAGGACGGGATGCGGGGCGACGCGGCTGCCGAACTCCGGACGGCGTTGCTCACCGCGGCGCGGAACGAGATCGAAGCCATCGAGTTTCGGGCCGCGGAATCGATCGTGGCTCAGCATGGGGGCCGGCTCGTGGCGCACCGTCTGGTGCCGGGCCAGCCGGTACGCACCGGCGAGACCGTGGCTCAGGTCCTGGGCAGTTCCGAGGATGATTGGCAGGCGCTGGCCTTCATACCGGCACAGGACGCCGAGAAGCTCGAAGCGGGCATGGATGCGGAGGTGTGGGTGACGCTGCCCGAGCAACCGGGCGCGAGCAGGTTGGAAGCCCGTGTCCTGGAGGTATCCCCCGGGACCGTGGCCACCCCGCAATGGCTTGCCGACCTGGGTCTGGCGACGCCCACGCCCGCACACCTGCTGCGGCTGGTCCTGAACGGTCCGTCGCGCCTGCCGCTTGCGGACGGCGCCGGCGGACGCGCGCGGATCGTGTTGGGGAGCCAGTCCCCTGCGGCCCTGCTGCTGGCCAACACCGACATCTGATGCCTGCCACCGTCTCCGACCACGTGCGGGGAAACGCCTCCCGCAACCAGACGCTGAAGCGAGGGCGCGTTGCGCCGACGCGGCGCCGGGCGCGCACGCCTCTGATGCTGCAACTCACCGAGACCGAGTGTGGGGCGGCGTGCCTCAGCATCGTGCTTGCGCACTTCGGGCGCTGGGTATCCATCGAGGAGTTGCGGGAAGCGTGCTCGGTGGGACGGGACGGGTGCACCGCGGCCGACATCTTCCGCGCGGCGCAGCGGTACGGTCTCGAGACCCGAGGATGGCGCAGGCAGCCGAAGCAACTCCGCGGCATGCCGTTGCCGATGATCATCTTCTGGGAGTTCAACCACTTCGTCGTCCTCGAAGGCTTCCGCGGGGACCAGTTCCTGATCAACGACCCGGCCAACGGCCACCGAGCGGTCAGCGCGGAAGAGTTCGACCAGGCGTTCACGGGCGTGACGCTGACGTTCCAGCCGAAGCCCGAGTTCAGTCCGGGCGGCATCCGCCCCGGTCTCCTGTACCGGATCCTGCCGTGGCTGCGCGACGTCAAGGAGCCGCTCGCGTTCGCCATGTGCTGCGGGGTGCTGCTGAGCCTGCCTTCCCTTGCCATGCCGTTCCTGGTGGGTCTGTTCGTGGACTTCGTGCTGTCCGGGCGCGAACCGTCCTGGAGCGGGGTGCTGACCGGGAGCCTCGTGGGCGCCGCGGGTCTGCTCTACCTCCTTACCTGGCTCCGGGAACGCTGCCTCAGACTGCTCGCCGTGCGCCTCGCCATCGACCACGGCACGCGCTTCATGGCCCGGCTGTTCCGGCTTCCCATGGGGTTCTTCACGCACCGCCTGTCCGGCGACCTGACCTCCCGGATACAGCTTCTCGACATGGTCTCGGACGTGGCCACGCGGCACTTCGTCGGCATCTCCATCGAGATCGTCACCAGCATGGCGTTCCTTGGACTCATGCTGGCGTACGACCCGCTGCTCGCCGCCGTGGTCGTCGGACTGGGTGCGCTCAGCGCAGTGGTCATGCGCGTCCTGGCCCGGGTGCGGGTGGACGAGAACCGCAGACTCAGACGCGAACAGGGCATGCTGTACGGGATCGGCATGTTCGGGGCCGGCAAGATCGACACCTTGCAGGCATCCGCCGCGGAGGACGACTTCTTCTCCCGCTGGACCGGGTACCAGGCGCGGGAGCTGGTCGCCCGGCAACGGTTCGCCGAGCTCGGCCACGTCAACGCGGCCCTGCCCATCCTGTTCCTGATCCTGGGCAACGCCGCGGTGCTCGGTGTCGGCGGCTGGCGGGTGATGGCGGGCGACCTGACGGTGGGCATGCTGACGGCTTTCTACATGGCGGCGGTGAACTTCCTGCAGCCCATTGGACGTTTCATCCAGTTCGCCGACATGTTCCAGATGCTGGAGGCGGACCTGCAGCGCCTCGACGACGTGTTCGACGCATCCGAGGACCGCGCCTTCGAGCCGGCGGCCGACCCCTCCCAGGAACGGGTCTCGACGCTGGCCGGGCGGCTGCGACTGAAAGGCCGGATCGAACTGCGCAACGTCACCTTCGGCTACCAGAAAAACCGCGAACCCCTGCTCAAGGACTTCAGCCTGACCATCGAGCCCGGCCAGCGCGTGGCCATCGTCGGCCCCAGCGGGTCCGGCAAGTCCACGCTGTCGTCGTTGGTGGCCGGCCTCCAGCAACCGTGGTCGGGGGAGGTCCTGATCGACGGACACCCACGCAACGCCATTCCGCGCGAGGTGCTGACCAGTTCCATGTCGCTCGTGGACCAGCACATCTTCCTGTTCGGAGACACGGTGCGCGAGAACCTGACCATGTGGATCCCGGAGGTGCCGGACCAGACCCTGGTGGCGGCCGCGCAGGACGCGACCATCCACGCGGAGATCATCTCCCGGCCGCTGGGGTACGACGCGCCGGTGGACGAGGGAGGACGCAACTTCAGCGGCGGCCAGCGGCAGCGGCTGGAGATCGCCCGCGCGCTGGTCAACAACCCGTCGGTGCTGATCCTGGACGAGGCGACCTGCTCGCTCGACACCATCACCGAGGTCCGGATCGACGACGCCCTGCGGCGCCGGGGATGCACCTGTCTCATCGTGGCCCATCGGCTGAGCACCATCCGCGACTGTGATCTGATCGTGGTCCTCGACCACGGGCGCGAGGTGCAGCGCGGCGCCCACGAGGAGTTGATGCGGGACACCGACGGACTGTACTACCAACTCGTGGAGTCGAGTTGAAGGGGAAGCACGGAACGAGGGACATGCAGAAGCCGGCACTGGGCAGACTCGAAGAAATCGCGCTCACGCAGGGCGAGACGTTCACCGGCGGAGGCAACCGGCCCGTCCTCCTGTCCGATCCCGGGACGGTATGGTACGTGGTCAGGGGCGCGATGGACATATTCGCCGTCCAGCGTTCTGCGGACGGGGAGGCATCGGACTTCAAGCAACTCCTGCGCGCCGGCGCCGGCAGGTGGATCTTCGGCGTCGACAACGACGAGGATATCTCCATGTCGGTGTACATCGCCAAGGGGCTCCCCGACACCGAGCTCCGCTGCGTCCCCCGGACCGCTTTGACCGGCCCCGGGGTTGCCGGACCCCTGACCGAGCAAGTCGATACCTGGATTACCGACGTCGCCGCGGCAATCGCCCAGGAGGTGGAGCCGCGCCCGCGCCCCGAGCGCTTCCTGACCGCGGGCAAGGACGACGAGGTCGTGGCCGAAAACGTGCTGTCCACCCGGCACGGCGTACTCTGGGTCTCGACACCGGTGGGGAACGCGGCTTTCCTCGACACCGGCGAGCTCACCGGCAGCGGTCCGGGCTTCATCCCCGTGTCGGTCAAAAGCTGGATACGGCTGTTCCACCCCTCCCGACTGACCGTCACCACGTCCGCGGCGCTCGAAGCCGATGGCCTGCTGTTCTCCGCTCTGGCCGAGTTCCATCGACTGGCGCTGTCCGTGGAGGAACTCAACCGGCGCCTGATACTCGTGGACATGGCCAACTTGCAGCGAGCCCAAGTCCAACGCCAGAGCCGGAGCGAGGAGCGCGCTCGCGACAACCTGATCGGCGTCCTGAAGGCGCGCCGTTCCCCGGTGGAGAAGAGGGACGACGGATCGGGCCTGCTGAGCGCCCTGGATCTGGTGGGCAGCCACGAAGGCATTCGGTTCCGCGCTCCACCCCGCCGGAGGGGAATGGAGGAAGAGACCCACGACCTGACGGAGATCCAGCGCGTGTCCGGGGTCCGCGCGCGCAAGGTCAAGCTCGCTGCCGACGACCGTTGGTGGCGCGGCGACAGCGGCGCGATGCTGGCGTTCCGGCGCGAGTCCGGGAACCCGGTGGCGCTGATTCCGGGCGTGTCGGGCCGTTACCGGATGATCGACCCGGAGACGGGCCGTTCGGAGCGGGTGGACGGGGACTTGGCCCGGGACCTCGCTTCCGAAGCGTACTTCTTCTACCGCGCGTTGCCGCAGGAGGAAACGGTCCGCTCGGGCGCCCTGTTCCGCTTCGCGTTCCGCGGGCTCGGCAAGGACCTGGCGCGCTTCATCCTGGCCGGACTGCTGGTGGGCCTCATGATGCTGATGCCGCCCATCCTGCTCGGCGCCCTCGTGAACCGCGTGATCCCGAGCGGGTCCGGCTGGCAACTCCTGGAGCTCTCGCTGTCCCTGGTCCTGCTGGCCATTCTCACCGGGCTCCTGCAAGTCCTCCAGGGAACGGCCCTGATGCGGCTGGAGGCCGTAGCCGCGGCCCGCGTGGGCGCGGCGCTCTGGGACCGGCTGCTCGGCCTGCCGCAGCGGTTCTTTCGCCGCTTCTCATCCGGTGACCTCACCATGCGCACCATGGCCTTCCAGGGACTGCGCGATCAGGTCTCAGGCGTGGTCGGCAACGCTCTCCTGTCGGTGATCTTCCTCCTGCCGACGTTCGTGCTGTTGTTCGTCTACAACACCGAGATCGGCTGGCTCGGTCTGGGGCTGGGACTGTCCTCCCTGGGGGTGACCGCGGCCATCGGCATCCTCCAGCTACCTCACCAACGGCGCCTGCTCACCATCTCACGACAGCTTGCAGGCCGGTTGCTGCAACTGCTGAACGGCTTCAGCAAGCTGCGGTCCACCGGATCCGAAGGCATCGGGTTCGCCTTGTGGGCGCAGAACTACCAGGAACAGAAGCAGACCGAGATGCGGCTCGGCAGGCTGGACGAGCATCTGATCGCCTTCCTGGCTGCCGCGCCCCTGCTGGCCGCGGCAGCGGTGTTCACGGCGGCGGTGCACGACGGCCGTGCGACCCTTCCCACCGGGGACTTCCTCACCATCTACGCGGCGTTCATGGTGTTCTATGCGGCGGTGGCCAGGCTCGGCATTTCGTTTTCCGCGCTCGCCGCGGTCATGCCCGCGTACGAGCAGGTGACTCCGATCCTGGAGTCGAAGCCGGAGACGGGCGCCAAAGGCGAGCCGCCGCCGGAGCTCAGCGGCGACCTCCACGTGGACCACGTGAGCTTCCGTTATTCCGAGGACGGTCCCCTGGTCCTGCAGGACGTCTCGATCCACGCCCGCGCCGGCGAGTTCGTGGCCATCGTCGGAGAATCCGGGGCGGGCAAGAGCACCCTGTTCCGGCTCGCCCTCGGACTCGAGACACCGATGTCGGGGGCCGTTTACTACGACGGGCGCGATCTCGCTCGCCTCAACAAGCGAGCGGTGCGCAGCAGGATCAGCATGGTGGTGCAGGACGTGTCGCTACACCCCGGCACCGTGCTCGAAAACATCATCGGAGTGTCCGGAGAGCTCACCGAGGAGGACGCCTGGCGGGCGGCCCGCATGGCTTCGGTGGACGAAGACATCGCCGCCATGCCCATGCAGATGTACACGGTCACCGGAGACAAGTCGGCGGCTTTCTCGGGCGGGCAGATCCAGCGGATCATGCTGGCCGCGGCGCTGGTCCGGGACCCCAGCGTCCTGTTTCTCGACGAGGCCACCAACTGGCTCGACAACAAGAGCCAGGCGCAAGTGATGCACAACGTGGCCGAACTTGCCGTCACCCGGTTCGTGACGGCCCACCGCCTGTCCACCATCCGCATGGCCAACCGCATCTACGTGCTGCAGGATGGCCAAGTGGCCCAGACCGGCACGTTCAACGAACTGATCGAGATCGACGGCCCCTTCCGCAACCTGGTGCGCCGCCAAATGACCTAGTGGAGTGACACCCGCCGGCCGAACGCCCCGTCGCCCGGACGAACGAGGGCGTCCAGCCGGGGCCGGAAGCATCAGCGCCATCCCACGTCAGCCCAGGAAAAGCCTCCGGCGACCTGCTCCAGATCGGCTTCACCGAGGTCGGCGGAGGGCGGAAGGATCAGGTGACTGGTATCCGCGGTGTCCTCGTGTACCTCGATGGTGAACTCGGAGGGCACGGTCACGCCTGTTTCCGCCTCGATCGCGGCCTTGGGGTCCGCCATCAACCGGGCGCGGAACACATCGTCCACAGTCGCCTTTTCGATCAAACGATCGCGCATCTCACCGGCGGTTATCCTTTTCTCGTCCATGTTCCTCTCCTTTCAGGAAAAGTAAAACTGATGATCTCCCCCAAGCCATGACACTCGCCGGCTGGAAGCTCGCCCCCGACCCGACCGCTACAGCGCCATTTCCTCAGTCAAAGCCCCCCAAACAGGCGTATTGTGTTGAACGACACGCTTACCGTCACTGCTGATACGAGTGCCGCCGGCGACCGTCTGCAATTCGCCCTCGCTCAGTTTGCTGTCGGGAGGAAGAACCAGATGCACGGTCGTGCCGCTCTCTTCGTGAACCTCGATCGACAGGGACGCCGGAATGGTGACGCCCAACTCCTGCCCGATCGTTCCCTTCGGATCGCTGAGCAGCCGGGCGCGGAAATCCGCGTCCTCGGTCGCCTTTTCGATCAAGCGATCGCGCATCTCACCGGCGGTCATCCCTTCCTCGTTCATGTTCCTCTCCTTTCAGGGAGGTAAAACTGATGATTTTCCCAAACTCGTGACTCCGGGATCCATCGCCTGCACACCGTCTCGCAACGCACCGTCAGCGGCGACCGGTTCGACTCCATGATGCGCGCCTGCAGGACCGCTGAGCGACTCAGCGAGATTACCAGTCGCTAGTGACTGAGTCGACAGGCCGCCCAAAAAGCATCGCCTGACCCCTGCCGCCGGCGACCGCCTGCAGGTCGCCTTCGCCCAGGTTGCTGTCGGTGGGAAGAACCAGATGCGCAGCCGCGCCGCTCTCTTCGTGAACCTCGATCGACAGAGACGCTGGAATGGTGACGCCCAACTCCTGCTCGATCGCCCCCTTCGGATCGCTCAGCAGCCGGGCGCGGAAGTCCGCGTCCTCGGCCGCCTTGCCCACGATCCTCGCCTGCATTTCCTTTGCCGTTTCCATGGTTCACTCCTTTCGGGTAATGGAATTGCCGTTGGACCGCTGAGCGGCTCCGCGGGATTACCAGTCGCTAATGGCTGTGTCGACATTCTGCCCAAAAAGCCTCGACTGACCCCCGCCGCCGACCGCCTGCAGGTCGCCTTCGCTCAGGTTGCTGTCGGGGGGAAGAACCAGATGCGCAGCCGCGTCGCTCTCTTCGTGAACCTCGACCGACAGAGACGCTGGAATGGTGACGCCCAACTCCTGCTCTATCGCCCCCTTCGGATCGCTCAGCAGCCGGGCGCGGAAGTCCGAGTCCTCAGCCGCCTTGCCCACGATCTTCGCCTGCATTTCCTTTGCCGTTTCCATTGGTTTGCTCCTTTCGGGTAATGGAATTGCCGTTGATGTTCGAGAGTTACACCTGGTTACACTCGTTACCAATTAATGTTGTAGAACCCCTCATGTCTCTCAAAACCGCCGGCGACCGTCTGCAATTCGCCCTCGCTCAGTTTGCTGTCGGGAGGAAGAATCAGATGCGCGGTCGCGCCGCTCTCTTCGTGAACCTCGATCGACAGAGACGCTGGAATGGTGACGCCCAACTCCTGCTCTATCGCCCCCTTCGGATCGCTCAGCAGCCGGGCGCGGAAGTCCGAGTCCTCAGCCGCCTTGCCCACGATCTTCGCCTGCATTTCCTTTGCCGTTTCCATTGGTTTGCTCCTCCTTGAATAGAGTTATGGTTACGTACCCCGCACGATCACCTGTACCCTACGATACCGGATCATCCGATGTCAAGACCAAATGCCCAAAGAATGAGGTAATCAGGAATTTTCGGGGAACACGGCCGTCCGTTTCATCCACGCATTCGCTCGGGCGGGAGCGACGGGGGCGCGCCGTCAGCACCCCGAACCGGGTTGGTCCTGCGCGAGGGAGCAGGTCATGCCCGCGTATGCCTTGGCATCGACCCCGGCCTCCGTGACCGTGAGCTTGACGTGGTTGATCCCCTTGTAGACGAGGAACACGCCCCGGCGGTCGTACATCTTGTCGAGCGCACACCACTGAAGCAGCCCCTGCGCCTTCGCCGCCAGGCACCAACCACGCAGCGCCAGCCGCTCCACCACCGGCCGCCAGTCGCTCCGCCCCGTGATCAGCCAACCGTCGGGTTCGTTGCTCCACGATCCCGCGTGATACAGCTCCAGGCCGAGCCGGGGCAACAGCCCCGTGGCGGCCACGTCCACTGCCAGCCGGAACCGGGGCAACACCTCCCCGAGGTCGGTCAGGACTTCCGTCACCGGGCCGATCGACCCGCGCCGGCCCAACCGCTCCAGCACCCTGCCGATCTCGTCGTGCCCGAGCCCCTGGACCACCAGCCGCACCGCCCGCGGCGCCCGGCCCGGTAACGCTCCGATGTGGGCGACCCTGCCGCCCGGCGGCAACGCCGCCAGCACCCGCGCCACCGACTGCCGCACCTCGCCATCATCGGTCCAGCCGACCGCGTCCGCCAGCGCCGCGACCGGCAAGGGCTGCGGGCGGTCATGCGGCTCGGGCTCCTCCCCGAGCCGCACCTTCAGAAACACGCCCGGCTCCGGCCGCCGGCCGGCCGGCGTCTCGGCCAGGTCGTACTCGAGCATGGTCCCGGCGATGCAACCGTGCAATGCAGATCCGGCTTGCCCGATCTCGACAAGGTACCGGGCCAGCGCCGCGGCCGTCGAGCCCGGAGGCGCGGCTTCGCCCCTGCGGATGAAGTGCCGCGCAAGCGGGCTCCCCGGTCTGACCACCACGAACAGGTCCGCGGCAGGCGTTTCCTCTCCGAGCCGAAACTCGCAACCGAGGGGCGTCGCCAACCCGGCGTCAGGCAACTCCGCGGCACAGGCCAGCAACCGATCCCATCCGGGACCGTCGAGCAAAGCGTGCGGTATCAGTGGACGGAAGACCTCCGCGAGCTCCGTCCCCGGTGCGCGGCGCTCATCAGGCGTTGATGTACCACACCGCGAGACCGGCTCGGTCATCTCAACTGCGAGAAACGGGTCCGACGTCATGATGCGCGTCCGCAGGACCGCCGGGCGGCCCTGGGATTACCAATCCTGCACCCTCCAGATTCTCCCTATGTCGCCCATCACGGCGCCGCCGGCGACCGCCTGCAGGTCGCTTTCGCTCAGCTTGCTGGCGGGGGGAAGAACCAGATGCGCAGCCGCGCCGCTCTCTTCGTGGACCTCGACCGACAGGGACCCAGGAATGGTGACGCCCAACTCCTGCTCGATCGCCCCCTTCGGATCGCTCAGCAGCCGGGCGCGGAAGTCCGAGTCCTCAGCCGCCTTGCCCACGACCCTCGCCTGCATTTCCTTTGCCGTTTCCATGGTTCGCTCCTTTCGGGTGATGGTGTCAAAAGCCGTCGTTACCAATTGTCGGTTAGTGAGATGCGCGCCGTACCGTAATCGTAATTAGTAAAGGTCCCGCCCGTAACCGCCTGCAGGTCGCTTTCGCTCAGCTTGCTGGCGGGGGGAAGAACCAGATGCGCAGCCGCGCCGCTCTCTTCGTGGACCTCGACCGACAGGGACCCAGGAATGGTGACGCCCAACTCCTGCTCGATCGCCCCCTTCGGATCGCTCAGCAGCCGGGCGCGGAAGTCCGAGTCTTCGGCCGCCTTGCCCACGATCTTCGCCTGCATTTCCTTTGCCGTTTCCATAGTTCGTTCCTCACTGAATAGAGTTATGGTTACGTACCCCGCACGATCACCTGTACCCAGGATACCGGCTCACCAAACTGCGAGAAACGGGTTCGACGTCATGATGCGCGCCCGCAGGACCGCTGAGCGGCCCGCGGGATTACCAGTCAGAGGTGATATTCCAATCCCCGCCCCCGGCGACCGCCTGCAGATCGCCTTCGCTCAGGTTGCTGGCGGGGGGAAGAACCAGATGCGCAGCCGCGCCGCTCTCTTCGTGGACCTCGACCGACAGGGACCCAGGAATGGTGACGCCCAACTCCTGCTCGATCGCCCCCTTTGGATCGCTCAGCAGCCGGGCGCGGAAGTCCGAGTCCTCGGCCGCCTTGCCCACGATCCTCGCCTGCATTTCCTTTGCCGTTGCCATGGTTTGTTCCTCCTCGAATAGAGTTATGGTTACGTGCGCCGCAGAATCACATGCAACCTACGATACCGGCCACCCGATGTCAAGACCAGATGCACAAAAAATACGGTTATCAGGAATTTCCGGGGAACGCGGCCATCCCGCTTCATTTGTGCGCCTGCAGGACCGCTGAGCGGCCGGGCGGGATTACCCCCAATTGCGAATGAGCCTATCGAGCCCGGCCCATATCTGTTTTATCCTCGCCTGGCCGGCGACCGCCTGCAGATCGCTTTCGCTCAGCCTGCTGTCCGGGGGAAGAACCAGATGCGCGGTCATGCCGCTCTCTTCGTGAACCTCGATCGACAGGGACGCAGGAATCGTGACGCCCAACTCCGACTCGATCGTTCCCTTCGGATCACTGAGCAGCCGGGCGCGAAAATCCGCGTCCTCAGTCGCCTTGCCCACGATCTTCGCACGCATTTCCTTCGCTGTTTCCACTGGTTTGTTTCGTCTCAGGGGAACGGCGGGTGATCGCCATCAGCGCCTCGAACCGGGCCGGTCCTGCGCGAGGGAGCAGGTCATGCCGGGTATCCCTGGCATCGACCCCGGTCTTCGTGACCGTGAGTCGACGCCAGGATGCACGCCCGCAGGACCGCAGGACCGCTGAGCGGCCCGGCGGGATTACCAGGTGCGGGGGTCCCACTCCTGTCCACGGGGACGAGCGCCCCCGGCGACCGCCTGCAGGTCGCTTTCGTTCAGCTTGCTGTCGGGGGGAAGAACCAGATGCGCAGCCGCGCCGCTCTCTTCGTGGACCTCGACCGACAGGGACGCTGGAATGGTGACGCCCAACTCCTGCTCGATCGCCCCCTTCGGATCGCTCAACAGCCGGGCGCGGAAGTCCGCGTCCTCAGCCGCCTTGCCCACGACCCTTGCCTGCATTTCCTTTGCCGTTTCCATAGTTCGCTCCTTTCGGGTGATGGTATACTCCATGTCATGTCGCTAGGCTTCCGGCGGCAGATATATTCTGCCAACGATCCATCGGGTGTCAACCCTGACTTGCCGTGCAACAGATCCGGATTTCGGGCACACGCCACGACCCACTGCTGAGCGGCCCGGCCGGATTACCAATCGGCCGTGATAATCCAATCCGTATCGACACGCGCACCGTTTGAGTCGTAGCGGGCGCCGCCGGCGACCGCCTGCAGGTCGCTTTCGCTCAGCTTGCTGTCGGGAGGAAGAACCAAGTGCGCAGCCGCGTCGTTCTCTTCGTGAACCTCGACCGACAGGGACGCTGGAATGGTGACGCCCAACTCCTGCTCGATCGCCCCCTTCGGATCGCTCAGCAGCCGGGCGCGGAAGTCCGCGTCCTCGCTCGCCTTGCTCACGACCCTCGCCTGCATTTCCCTTGCCGTTGCCATAGCTCGTTCCTCCTCGATGAAGTGATGGTTACGTGCGCCGCACGATCACCTGTACCCTACAATACCGGCTCATCCGATGTCAAGACCCAATGCAAAGAAAATACCGTTATCAGGAATTTCCGGGGAACGCGGCCGTCCGTCTCAGCTACGCGCTCGATTCCGGTGCGCTCCGTTCCCGGCCGCGCGCCGGATGCTGCGGATTCACCCATGCTCCGGCCCGGAGGCCGGCGGCACGGCGTACGCGACCCCCCGCATGACCAGCAGCTTGAGGAACTCATCGGCCAACTCTGCCGAAGCTCCCTCGACGACCGTTTCCCGGAAAGCCCCGACGCGCACGCTCCCGCCCCGCAGGAGTGGAGCCAGCAACTCCACGCAGCGGCCGTCGAAGGTCCAGCGATAGCCGTTGGCCTCCAGCACCGCCTCCCCACCGGCGTTCCGCTCCAGGGTCGCGCACCGGTCGCCCCGGAGCCGGATTTCGTAACGCTCCCAATCCGGAGACTTCCAGGGATCGATGCAGGGGCCAAGGCTCATCCGGGGGCTCTCGGACCAGGTGGAGCGCATATAGCCGCGGAACTTCCGTCCGACGTCGCCCTGCAGTTCCCCGAGGATCAGGTCCCTGAGCGCCGCGTAGTGGGCATCGCCGGTCCCGTCCGTGGGGTGGGGGAGGTCGCGGCGAAAGGTCTCGTGGCGAGCGAGCCTGCCGGAGAGCCACTCCATGAAGTCGAGCCCGGTCACCGGGAGGACGCTGCAGGTGAGGTGCAGGCTACCCGAGCCATCCTTCCCTTCGTCGTCCTGGGTGCGGGCATCGTGCCACCACCCCCGCGGGATGTAGAGGACGTCACCCGACCGGATCACCTCGCTCCACACCATCTCCCGAGGCGGCTCCACGTTCGGTTCCGAATCCCGGTTGAGCGGAAAGCGCCGCGTTTCGCCGTAGATCTGCCAACGCTTTGCGCCGGCGACCTGCAGCACGAACACGTCGTGGTCGTCCCAGTGCACGGCAAAGCCGGGGGTCGCCACCCAGGAGGCGTAGAGGTTGATCCCGGTGTAGCCGCCCAGGGTCTCCTCGATTGCGTCGGTTACGGGGCGGAGAGGGAGATGAACCTCGTTGATGCCCGACATGACCATGCTGGCGCCCTTGCGGAGGAAGGTCGCCAGCCGCCCGTCGTCGATGTGGCGTTCGTTCGCACCTCCTCTTCTCCCTCTCCATCCGTGGCCGAACTGCGGCGTCGTGTAGTAATGCTCGGCCACCGACCGGCCCTGCTGCACGAGAGACATCCGGTTGCGCCACGCACCCGAGGACAGCAGCGCGTTGAGCGCCTCCCAGGTGCAAAGAGACGCGAAACGCGGACCCTTTGCCCGGAACAGCACCGGACGTTTGTCTCGGTAGCGGGTGTCCAGGAACTCCTGCGTGGCGAGGGGCCGGACCAGGCCCTCGAACCCGGACGCCGGTCCGTACCGCTCCGCACCGGCAACCAGCTCCTCGACCGGGGCGGCGCCGCGGGGGACGGTCTCCGCAGGGTGCGCTTCCGCGCCGGGCCCTTCCGGCGTGGCCGAGTCGGTCATGCTTCACCCTTCTTTCCCGATGTCTCCGCGGGTTCCCCTTCCTCCACTGCGGAGTCCGGATCCGGGACGATCTTGATGCTGATACGCGGAACGGGCCTGGAGTTGTCCGCGGACAGGGCCCGAAGGTACTCCGCTTCCTGCTGGAAGGCCCGGCGGTCGGCGAGACCCACGATGGGCGTCCCGTCCCGCAACAGACTCCGCACCTCCGCCGCGCTCAGGGGCGCCCGGCGGTCGATCCCCCCGGCATCGGCGCCCGAGGGACGCGCGGACGCTTCGGGGACGGAGCCGCCGCCTGCGTCTCCCGCGGGTGGATGACCGTCCGTGCTCATGTGCGAACCTCCGTTCTCGACGACGAGCGTCTTCGTTCCATCATGGGCTTGCAGAGGATCCCGACCTCGCCGGCGTCAGCCCATCCCGTCCGCGGACCGCGGACGCAGGTTCGACCCTTGCGGGCGTACGTCCATGCCGGCGTACGCTTTCGCCACCGTTCGGACGCCTCGTTGGACCACGACCTTGACGTGGTTGATGCCCTGGCGGACGAGGTACAGCTCTTCGCCGTCGAGCAGCCGTTCGGTCCCCGGCCAACTCCGCAGCCCGGCCGCTTTCGAAGGCAGGCACCAGCCCTTGTCCCCGATCCGGGCAATGAAGGGATTCCACCCCGTACGATCGACCGCAAACCATTTCCGGGCGCGGTACAGTTCCAGGCCGAGCCGCGGACCCAACCCCTGCGCGGCCACGTCCACGCTGACGGCTAAGTAGGCCACGAGGTCGTCCATGCAGGTGAGTACGTCCAGGGCCCCGGCCGTCGGGCCGGGCCATTCCAACCGCTCCAGCAGGTCGGGGACCTCCTCCTTGGCGATGCCCTTGAGAAGGATCCGGAACGCCCTCGGAGAACGCCCCGGGAGGGCTCCCGCCTGGAACACGTAGCCGGTTTCCGGCAGAGCCGCGAAGACGCGCTCCACCTTTCGGAGGATCTCCTCGTGGCCACTCCAACCCACCATCGCGGCAAGGGCCGCGAGCAGGCCCGAGGGATCCGAATGTTCGACGAACCCCTCACGGGACCCGGGGGCGGAGTGCCGCGGCGCGAGGAAGACCCCGGGGGCCGGCGCCTCCCCCCCGGGCGCAAGCCCGGAAAGGTCGTACTCCAGCACCGTCCCGACCACGGAACGGCCGAGGTACGATGCCGGGTCCGCGGCCTGTTCCCGAAGCCCGGCCCCGAGGGCCGCAGCCGCCGACCCCCGCTCGGCGCGCGCGCCCTCGCGGATGTAGTGCCGCGACAGGTCCGATCCGGGAATCACGACGACGAAGAGATCAGCGTCCCCACTCGCTTCCCCGAGATGGAACTCGAAACCGAAATGGGCATCGATCACGGAACGGGGCAGCGACCGTGCCCGGGCCAGCAGACGCTCCCAGCCCCCGGAGTCCATCAGCGCAGTAGAGAACAGGGTACGGCACCCGCGGAGGACCGACGCGAAGGTGTCACCCCGATTCTCCGCCGGCCGGCCGTCATCCACGCTCACGGTGCGGACCTCCATTTTCGACGCCACGGCAGTCTACCCGAAGCCCGCCGGAGACGGCTCCCATGAGCCTGTCCGAGCCCCCGGTCCCCGCTTTCGCGGGAATGACGGGAGAAGATCCTCCATCGCCGTTCCGCGCTCGACCCGGAATCCGGGGTTCCTTACCCGGACCGGCTCCCTAGCTCCAGAACAGTTCCCGCGCGGTCAGTTCGTTGTCGTGGTGCCCACCCGCCACCTGGCCCAGCTCGCCCTCGCCGAGCGTCGTGGGCGGCGGAAGCACCAGATGGCTGGTGTCCTCGACATCCCCGTGCACCTCGACGGTGAAACCGTCGGGAATCTTGACGCCCAACTCTTCCTCGATCGCGGCCTTGGGCTCGGCGAGCAACCGCGCACGGAACTCCTCGTCCATGGTCGCCCTCTCGACCACCTGCTCGCGCAGTTCACTCATCGTCTTGGTGCTCATGAAATCCTCCTTGTTTTGCCGTCGACCCCGGCGTTAGCGTCGTGGCGACGATGCCTGCAGATGTTCCCGGAACGGGACGATAGCGAACTCCTACTTCGATGTCAACACCGTGACGCCAAAAAGGTGGATCATCCGGGTTTTCCGTGGAAAGCATCCATGCGCTTCCGTCCGTTTGCTCTTCGATCCAGGAGGCGTTTCCAGCCGGTGGAATCGACCAGTGGGACGGGGAACAGGGGGCGGCATCCGGCAAGGACCGAGCCGAAGCCGCCCCTCATCGAGGAGCCTGTCCCCTCCATTGCATCTCGTCGAGCGTGTGGGAGCCGCCCGGCGGGATTACCAATTGAGCTCCCGGCGATGCTGTTCGTTGACCAAGCCAAACATACCGCCGGCGACCGTCTGCATCTCGCCCTCGCTCAGCTTGCTGTCGGGGGGAAGAACCAGATGCGCGGTCGCGCCGCTCTCTTCGTGGACCTCGACCGACAGGGACGCCGGAATGGTGACGCCCAACTCCTGCTCGATCGCCCCCTTCGGATCGCTCAGCAGCCGGGCGCGGAAGTCCGCGTCCTCGCTCGCCTTGCCCACGATCTTCGCCTGCATTTCCTTTGCCGTTTCCATTGGTTTGCTCCTCCTTGAATAGAGTTATGGTTACGTACCCGGACCGGCTCCCTAGAAGTCGTCCCAGAACGTGATCGCTTCGTCGTTGCCGCTGCCCCTGCCACCCGCCACCTGGCCCAACTCGCTCTCGCCGAGCGCCGCGGGCGGCGGGAGCACCAGATGGCTGGTGTCCTCGACATCCTCGTGCACCTCGACGGTGAAACCGTCGGGAATCTTGACGCCCAACTCTTCCTCGATCGCGGCCTTGGGCTCGGCGAGCAACCGCGCCCGGAACTCCTCGTCCATGGTCGCCCTCTCGACCACCTGCTCGCGCAGTTCACTCATCGTCTTGGTGCTCATGAAATCCTCCTTGTTTTGCCGTCGACCCCGGCGTTAGCGTCGTGGCGACGATGCCTGCAGATGTTCCCGGAACGGGACGATAGCGAACTCCTGCTTCGTTGTCAACACCGTGATGCCAAAAAAGCGGATAATCCGGGTTTTCCGTGAAAAGCGTCCATGCGCTTCCGTCCGTGCGGGTGATTTCGCCGCGCGCCGTTCTGCGGGGGTTTCGGGGGTTGGATTCGCAGCGCCGCGCGCACGAACGGCCGCGGTTAGAGGTCCGATCGGTACGGAAGCACGCTCATGCCGACGTAGGCCTTCGCCACCGTTCGGGCGCCCCGTTCGATGACGACCTTGACGTGGTTGATACCCTGGCGGACGACGTACATCTCTCCGTCGCCCAGCAGCCGTTCGATACTCGGCCAGCGCCGCAGCCCTTCGGCTTTCGCGGGAAGGCACCAGCCTTGCTCCTCGATCCGGGCGATCAGGGGGCGCCACCCCGTACGATCGACCGCAAACCAGGTCCGGGCGCGGTACAGTTCCAGGCCGAGCCGCGGGCCCAACCCCCGCGCGGCCACGTCCACGCTGACGGCGAAGTAGGGCACGAGGTCGTCCATGCAGGTGAGTACGTCCAGGGCCCCGGCCGTCGGGCCGGGCCATTCCAACCGCTCCAGCAGGTCGGGGACCTCCTCCTTGGCGATGCCCTTGAGAAGGATCCGGAACGCCCTCGGGGAACGCCCCGGGAGGGCTCCCGCCTGGAACACGCAACCCGTTTCCGGCAGGGCCGAAAGGATGCGTTCGACCCCTCGGAGAAATTCTTCGTGGCCGCTCCAGCCGACGAAGGCCGCGAGCGTCGCGAGCAGGCTCTCGGGGTCCCGATGCTCGAGGACCCCCTCCCGCGATCCGGGGGCGGAGAATCGCGGCGCGAGGAAGATGCCGGGGGAGGATACCCGGGGAGGCGGATCGAGTCCGGCCAGATCGTATTCCAGCATCACCGCGGCCACGGAACGGGCGAGGTAGGACTCCGGATTCCCGGCATGTTCCAGAAGCACCACCCCGAGAGCGGCCGCCGCCGACCCCGGCTCGGCGTCCGCGCCCTCGCGGATATAGTGCTGCGACAGGGCGGACCCCAGCGGCACAACCACGCAGAGGTCGGCGTCCGCGCTCGCTTCTCCGAGATGAAACTCGAAGCCGAAATGGGTGTCGGTCACGGAACGGGGCAACGTCTCCGCTCGATCCAGGAGGCGTTTCCAGCCGGTGGAATCGACCAGCGGGGCGGGGAACAGGGGGCGGCATCCGGCAAGGACCGAGCCGAAGCCGCCCCTCATCGAGGAGCCTGTCCCCTCCATTGCATCTCGTCGAGCGTGTGGGAGCCGCCCGGCGGGGTCACCAGATAGGCTTTTCGCGACGGGGAAGAAACCCGCCGGCGACCGTCTGCATCTCGCCCTCGCTCAGCTTGCTGTCGGGGGGAAGAACCAGATGCGCGGTCGCGCCGCTCTCTTCGTGGACCTCGACCGACAAGGACGCTGGAATGGTGACGCCCAACTCCTGCTCGATCGCCCCCTTCGGATCGCTCAGCAGCCGGGCGCGGAAGTCCGAGTCCTCGGCCGCCTTGCCCACGATCCTCGCCTGCATTTCCTTTGCCGTTTCCATGGTTCGCTCCTCCTCGAACAGAGTGATGGTTACTGGAAACGATCCTCCATAGTCATTCCGCGCTCGACCCGGAATCCGGGGTTCCCTACCCGGACCGGCTCCCTAGAAGTCGTCCCAGAACGTGATCGCTTCGTCGTTGCCGCTGCCTCTGCCACCCGCCACCTGGCCCAACTCGCTCTCGCCGAGCGCCGCGGGCGGCGGAAGCACCAGATGGCTGGTGTCCTCGACATCCTCGTGCACCTCGACGGTGAAACCGTCGGGAATCTTGACGCCCAACTCTTCCTCGATCGCGGCCTTGGGCCCGGCGAGCAACCGCGCCCGGAACTCCTCGTCCGCGGTCGCCCTCTCGACCACCTGCTCGCGCAGTTCACTCATCGTCTTGGTGCTCATGAAATCCTCCTTGTTTTGCCGTCGACCCGGCGTTAGCGTCGTGGCGACGATGCCTGCAGATGTTCCCGGAACGGGACGATAGCGAACTCCTGCTTCGTTGTCAACACCGTGATGCCAAAAAAGCGGATAATCCGGGTTTTCCGTGAAAAGCGTCCATGCGCCTCCATCCAGCCGGCAAGGACCGAGCCAAAGCCGCCCCTCGTCGAGGAGGCTATCCCCTCAAATGTGCATCCACTCCAACTGCTCCATCGTGTACAAGCCGCCTGCCGCCCGGCTCAGCTCGCTCTCGCCGAGGGACGCCGGCGGCGGGAGCACCAGATGGCTGGTGTCCTCGACGTCCTCGTGCACCTCGACGGTGAAACCGTCGGGAATCTTGACGCCCAACTCTTCCTCGATCGCGGCCTTGGGCTCGGCGAGCAACCGCGCACGGAACTCCTCGTCCACGGTCGCCCTCTCGACCACCTGCTCGCGCAGTTCACCCATGGTCCTGGTGCTCATGAAATCCTCCTTGCCGCCGTCGACTCCGGCCTTAGCGTCATGGCGACGATGCCTGCAGATGTTCCCGGAACGGGACGATAGCGAACTCCTGCTTCGTTGTCAACACCGTAGCGCCAAAAAAGCGGATAATCCGGGTTTTCCGTGAAAAGCATCCATGCGGTCCGGGGGCGGAGAATCGCGGCGCTAGTGCGGGCGGGAACAGGGGGTGGCATCCGGCAAGGACCGAGCCGAAGCCGCCCCTCGTCGAGGAGCTATCCCCTCCACTGCATCTCGTCGAGCGTGTGGGAGCCGCCTGCCGCCTGGCTCAGCTCGCTCTCGCCGAGCGCCGCCGACGGCGGGAGCACCAGATGGCCGGTGTCCGCGAGATCCTCGTGCACCACGATATTGAAACCGGCAGGAAGGTCCAGGCCCAGCCCTTCCTTGATCGCGGCCTTCGGGTCGGCGAGCAGCCGGGCCCGGAACGCTGCGTCCGTGGTCCCCCTCTCGATCAAGTGCTCGCGCAATTCAGCAATGGTCATCATTTGGGACCCCATACCTGTCGCCTCCCGTGAGCGGCAGTACCGTTCGCGTCTCCACCGCCAACGACCTCACCGGAGGATAGCGGACACCCGCCCCAACGTCAACACTCTCGACTCCAAGCAGTGGATCATCCGGGTTTTCCGTGGAAAGGGCCATGCGCATTCATGCGCGGATACGCGCCCGGTTTCCGCGCACGCCGTACTTGGCCACCAAGTGGAACAGATCGTACACGATCCTGGCCTGCGGGCAGTGGCGCCGCACCTCCGGCTCGTAGGCGCTGTTCATGTCCATGGCCACCGCCTCGATGGCCTTGCAACCGTCGGCGCCCAGCAACTCGAAGAACGGCCGTACATCTTCGCGGCTGCGCCCTTTGCCCACCCACAACACGCGCCGGGTCACCGCGTCGGTAATCACCGTGGCAAGCTTCTGCACGTTGTGCAGCGCGAACTCGTCCATCACCAACCGGGTCACCCCGTGCAAGTCCACCGGCCCGACGGCGCGCTGCAGGTACCCCCGGTCCAGGTCCCTCACCGCGTCCCACCCCAGGCGATAGTGCTGCGCCACTTGCTTGATGGTCATCGCCGTGCACAACTGCGCCACGTTGTCGGCAAGCCGTTGCGTCACCCGCGCATAGCGGGCCAGCCAGCTCAACCGTTCCAGCTTGGGCCCGCACCGCGGACACGCCAGCCGCCGACGCCGCAGCAGCAGGCTCGTGGGCGCGTCGAGGACCGGCAGGTCACGCACCCGACGCCGCTCGTACCCGTGCACGGCCGTCACTTCCTGGCCGCAGCCGGTGCAGATCCCGGGCCGCCCTGCAAGGGGGTCGAGCTCGATTTCGAGCATTCCGCGGTTTCGTCTGACGGCGACTGCTTCGTAGCCTTCCCAGCCTCCGAGAACTTCGTCGATTTCGATCCTTGCCAATCCATCGCCTCCCGTGTTCCTGTCTGACCCTCCACAGGTTAGCGGGCCTGCCGTGGTCTATCAACCCACCGACGGCAGCGGGAGCGAGTCGCCCCCCGCCGGGGCCGGGGCCGCGTTCTCGGCAGGAGGCGCCGCAGTCACTTTCTCCGTCAGTCCGAGGTCGTCGAGTATGGCGTACAGCGCCGGCACCAGGAACAGGATCTGGAAAGTGGCGGCGGCGAGACCGAACGCGACGCTGGCCACCAGGGGCACGAGGATCTGGGCCTGGAGGCTCGTCTCCATGAGCAGGGGCGTCACTCCCGCCACCGTGGTCAGCGAAGTGAGCAGGATCGCGCGAAAGCGCTGCCGGGCCGCGCGGCACGCGCCGCGGGCCGTGGACTCCCCGTTGCGCCGGTGGAGCTTGATGAACGCCACCAATATGATGGCGTCGTTGACCACCACTCCGGCAAGGGCGACGAACCCCACTATGCTGGGCAGGGAAAGCTCCAGACCCAGGGCCAGGTGGCCCGCCGCCACCCCCACCAGTCCCACGGGGATGGAAGCCATCACCACCAGGGGCTCCGTGTAGCTGCGGAACTGGAAGCTCAGCAACAGGTAGATGGCGACGAGACCGATCAGGAAATTCTGCGCCAGCGAAGCCCCGACCACGGACCCCTCTCTGGCCGAGCCTCCGAACTCGACCGTGATCTCCGGGTACCGGGCGGCCAACTCGGGTAGCAGCCGCGCCCGGGTATCGGCAACGACCTCACTGGCGTTGGCGACTTGCGGGTCGAGATTGCCCTCGACCCTCACGGCCCGGAGCCCGTCGATGCGGCGGATGCGCGCATAGCCGCGGCCCGGCTCGAGGACCGCCACCGCATGGAGGGGCGCCTGCTCGCCGCCCGGGAGGGTGACGGTGAACTGGGTCAGGTCGGCAAGGCTGTCCCGGTCCGATCCGGTGAGGCGGACGTTGACCTCGTAGTCTTCCGGACCGATCTGCATCTTTCCTGCATTGCGGCCGTGGAAGGCCGCCCGCAATTGCCGCGCCACGGTGGCCGCATCGAGCCCCAGAGCCAGCGCGCCCTCGCGCAGGCGCAGACGCATCTCCGGCTTGCCCGGGCGCAGGTCGTCGGACAGGTCGAACACGCCGCGATAGTTGCCGAGCCACTCGCGGAGTTCGGTGGACGCGGCCTTCAGCCTTTCCAACTCGCCGCCCATCAGGCGAATGCTGATGGCCTTTCCGCCGGGGCCGGACCGGCCCTGGGTGAAGTTCAGCGAGACCACGTCCGGGAGGGTCCCCACCTCCGCCCGCCACTGGCCGATCACGTCGTCGAGCAATACGCCGCGCGCCTCGGAGTCGATCAGGTCCACGATGACGGTGGCCACATGGGCCCCGGACTCATCCGCGTCCCGGTTCCGGTTGAACTGGACTCCGACGTTCCGCACCAGTCTCCGGCCGTCGGCCCGACCCGCCGACAGCTCTTCGTCCACCTTCCGGACGGCCTCCACCACACGCTGGACCACCGCCTCGGTACGCGCCAGGGGCGTCCCCGGCGGCAACAACAACCGAGCCTCCATCACGTTGCCCTCGAGGGTGGGGAAGACCCGGAACTTGAGCACGCCGCCGGCCAGCGTGGACGCGGCGACGAAGAACAGGGCCGCGATGACGCCGCAAGTGAGATAGCGCGAGTGAACCGCTACGTCCACGCACCGCCCCACGCATGCTTCCGTGAAGCGCTCCAGACCCGCGTCGAACCGCGCCCGGAGTCCTCGTGCCGGTGAACCGCCGCTGGCGCGCAGGGTCCCCATCAGGTGGTGGGGAAGGATCAGGAAAGCCTCTACCAGGCTCAACGACAACGTGAGGATCAGGATCACCGGCAGGACCGCCAGCACGGCCCCGAGGTTCCCTCTGAGGAACGCAAGCGCTCCGAACACGGCGATGGTGGTGAAGAACGAAGCGAGCACCCCCGGGGCAACCTCCTTCGTGCCTTCCACCGCCGCGTCGATGGGGGTGCGTCCCGCGGCGTGATGGCGTGCGATGTTCTCCGAGATCATGATGGCGTCGTCCATCATCAGGCCCACCGCGATCATCAGGGCCACCATGGTGACCATGTCGAAGGAGTAGCCGGTCATCGCCATGGCGGCGATGGTCCCCATGAGGGACACCGGCAGCCCCGCGGCGACCCAGAACGAGTAGCGCAGGCCGAAGAACAGCCACATGACCAGGAGGACGAGGCCCAGCCCTTGGACGCCGTTGCGCAGCAGCATGGTCAATCGGTCGCGCACGGGTGAGGCCACGTCGCGCGTGATCTCCAGGACCATGCCCGGCGGCGCACGTTGGCGCTCCGCCTCGAGCCAGTCGGTGAGGCCGTCGAGGACCTCCAGCACGTCGTCGCCCGCTCCCTTCTGCACTATGAGGTAGGCGGTCCGCTGGCCGTTGAAGAAGCTCTTCTCTTCGTCCCTTTCGAAGCGGTCGGTGACCGCGGCGATGTCGCCGAGCCGGACCGCGGCGCCGCTCTCCGACGCCACCACCACCAGGTCTTCGAACTCCCTGGCGTCCCGGCGCTCATCATCGAACCGGATCAGCACCGTGGCGTCCCGCGTCTCCACCGCGCCCACGGGCAGTTTCAGGCTCTGCGCCGCCACGTCGTTGGCCAGGTCCCGAACGCTGAGTCCGAACTGGCGCATGATGGACGCCGGGACCTCGATGCGGATCTGACGTTGGGAAAAGCCCTCGACGTTCACCGAGGCGACTCCGGGAATGGTCAGCAGGTCGCGTTTCACGCGCTCCGCATAGGCCTTCAAGCTCCGGGGGGTCATGGGGCCGGCCACGGCGATGGCGGCGACGAGGTCCGAACGCCGCCCATGGCGCACCACCGGAGTTTCGACATCCTCGGGAAAGTCGTCGATGGCGGCGACCTTCGTCTTGACGTCGTCGAGAAAGCGGTCGAGATCGCCGCCGTCGCGCATCTCCAGGGCCGCGAAGGCAAACCCCTCACTGGCCTCACAGTAGGTTTCCTCCAGGTCGTCGATGCCGTCCGCGGCTTCCTCGACACGCTGACAGATGGCCTCCTCCACCTCCTGCGCCGCGGCGCCCGGGAAGAGGACGCTCACTTCCACCGAATTCGCGGGGATCTCGGGAAACGTCTGACGCTTGACGGAAGGCGCGAACACGAACCCCACCGCCAGAAAGCCCAGCATCATCAGGTTTGCGGCTGTCGGATGGTCGGCGAAGAAACGGATCATCGGAGGTTCACCGGACGGGGGTCGCCCCCACCGCCTCGGCCACGAGGCTCTCGGTCGCGTCCCGGTCCACCACCGGACGCACCCGCATGCCCTCGACGGCGAACGGCAGATCCGAGATCACCACGCGTTCCAACGGCGCAAGGCCCGACCGGACCACCACGAAATTGGTCTGGGCAAACTGCACTTCGACCTCGCGCCGGGTCAAACGGTCGTCGGGTCCGGCCACGTAAACCCGTTTGCCGTCGAGCGCAGCGCGCGGGATCACCACCGCCTTGGGCCGGGGCGGCCCCCGCAACTCCACTTCCACGTACATGTTCTTGACCAGGGGCGGTCTCCGGCCGGACTCGACCTGTCGGTAGGGTTGGTCCACGGCCACGATGACTCCGATGGTGCGGGTGCGCGGGTCCACCATGTCGCTCATCCGCAGGAAGCGGGCGGGCCACTCCACCTCCACGTCTCCGGTGCGCAGACGGACGACGGCCTCGATGTCCGTGACGCCGCGCAGCCGCGGCATGACCGCGCCCGGTTCCGTGGGAATCTCGATCTCCGGCGGCAGCAGGGTGAGCATCTTGCCGATGGGCGTCTGGGCGATGACCTCGGCGACGTCGAGACCGTCCGCCTCGATCAGGACCCGGCCCTTGGCGGCGAACTGAGAGAGCTCGACGTGGACCGCGGCGATCCGGCAGGTGAAAGGAGCGACGATGGTGGTGCGGCTCAGGTCCCGCCGCGCCGTCTCCAGCCGGGCCTTGAGTTGGTCTCGCGTGGCTTCCTGCACCGAGCGCTCCGCCGGAAGCAGCTTCATGGCGTTCCGCAAGTTCTGCACCGCCTGTTCACCGGCGAGCACCGAACGCTCTTCCTGTTCCACCTCCGACTGGGAGATGGCGCCTCGGCGCAGCAACTCCCGCTTCCGCCCGAGTTGCTTGCGGCCAAGGTTCAGGCGCCGCTCTTCGATGGCCAACGACTGTTTGGTGTTGAGGGCCCTTACGTCCAACACCCCGAGCTGGGCTTCCACCGAGCGAATGTTGGCCTTGATCTGGGCTACCGACAGGCGGTAATCGGCCGGGTCGATCCGCAACAGCTCCGTCCCTGCCTGGAGGATGGCGCCCTTCTGGAGCTCCGGATGCCGGTGCACGACGGTGCCGCTCACCTCCCCTACCGCCTCCCAGACCTTTCCCGGCTTCACGTTGCCGTAGCCCAGGACCCGCGGCGCCACGTCCACCGCGGGCGCCTCCACCACGCGCACGGGAGTCACCCGTTCCTCCAGCGGGACGCGCTTGGGAGCCTCCCGCGGCTTCAGCAGGATCAGGCCCGCCAACGCACCCAGGACGATGAGCAAGAGGATGAGGATCTTTCTGGCGTGTCGGAGCATGGCTGACCTTGCCGTACGTTACGTCCGCACGGCCTCGGAGCGTCCACACGGCCTCGGAGCGGATCTCGAACCGCACCGGTTCATGGTGGACCGTGTGGCGTCTGCCTCACCGTCGGTTCCTACGAAGGGACGAATACTATGCAGCAAGAGGGTGTGGCAAGGGCGGCCGTTGCCATGAGCCGCATTTGGCGGTACAGATGTTGCTCAACAGCCCTTGGAAAGGACCAGCCATGCCGGATACGGTATTGATCTTCGGCCAGGATCTCTGAACGTATACTTCGAGTGCCCGTGCGGACTACTCGGACCGCAACGTCCCCTTCGAGTACGTCAACGTGCTGGAGGACGAGGACGGCCTGAAACGCATGCTGGAGTTGAACCGCGGCAGCCGCGAGATCCCGGTCATCGTCGAAGACGGCAGGGTCTCGGTGGGCTTCGGCGGGAGTTGAGCGGTGTAGCGGCCGAGGTCCTCGGCCGGACTTCCATCTTGTCCGACGACTGGTCGGACGAATCGTTTCGGAGGTTTGCCATGATCAAGCACGTCGTTCTCGTCAAGCTCAAGCCGGACGCATCCCCGGAGCAGATCGACAGGATGCTGGCGGGCTACAACTCCATGAAGGACGCCGTACCCGACCTGCTGAGTTGGTCCATGGGACCGAACCTGCGCCGTGACGGCGAGTTCGACTACGCCATGGTGGCGGTCCTGGAGGACGCGGAAAGCCTCCAGCGTTACGTGGACCACCCGGCGCACCGACAGGTGGCGCGGGATCTGGGGCGGCCGATCTTCGAGAAGCGGGAGATCGCCGACTACGAGTTCGACCCCGAGGCCGAGATGTGGGAGCCCCAGGTGCAGGAGGTGTGGACCGAGCTGGCGGACACGGTGCGGCCGGAGCACACGGCGCTGGTGGTGGTGGACGTGCAGAACGACTTCTGCGCGCCCGGCGGCGCGCGCATGAAGGGCGACCTGAGTTTCGTCGAGGCCATGCGCGAGCCTCTGCGGCTGATGGTGGAAGCGGCCCGGGCCGCGGGGGTGCCGGTGGTCTATACCCAGACCTCCAACGATGCCGAGCACGACAACGGGCCGATCCTCGCCCGGCGTGCGCGGGTGGGGCTGGCCAACGCCAAGTACACCGTCCCGGGAACCGGGGGATGGGACATCTGCGATTTCGTGGCGCCCGCTCCCGGCGACGTCACCGTCAAGAAGTGGCACCACAGCGGCTTCACCAATCCCAGGATGGACGCCACCCTGGGACGCCTCGGAATCAAGACGCTGCTGTTCACCGGCGCCGCCACCAACGGCTGCGTCGAGGCCACCGTCCGGGACGCCTTTGCCCGGGGCTACTACAACGTGGTGCTGGAGGACTGCGTGGCGGCCTACGACGCCGACCTCCAGCGCTATTCGCTCAAGAACATGGCCACCCACTTCGCGCGGGTCAGCACGAGCCGGGAAGTGCAGCGCACCTGGGCGGAACAGGGAGCCTTGGCGGGTTAGGCGGGTTTCAACCGTCCGCGCATGCAAGACGCGACAGGATCGGATAACCATCCCAAAGGAGGTCACCATGGCCACAGCCGTAGCGGAAACTCTCGATGACGCCGTCGAAACGAGCTTCAATTACATGGTCCACACCGGCCCCAGGCCCGTCACCACGTTCGATAAACCCAGCCTCTTGTACCCCCACGCCGACCGGAAGTACGAAACGCACCAGGCGCTGGTGCGCAACGGGCGGCAGGTCCCGGAACTCTCCATCGAGCGCAACGGCTTCGCCCTGAGGCCCCAGCCCACGAAGATGACCGACTTCTTCGACGAGGACGAGATACGGGCGGTGTACTATCCCGAGGTCGAGGCGCTGATCAAGGAAAACACCGGAGCGTACCGGGTGCTGATCTTCGACCACACCCTGCGTTCCGGCGATGACGCGACGCAGGAGGCGAAGGGCGTCAAGGGACCCGTCCGCAACGTGCACAACGACTACACCGAGTGGTCCGGCCCGGAGCGGGTGCGCGACCTCCTGCCGGACGAGGTGGAGGAGCTGCTGAAGCGCCGCTTCGCGGTGGTTCAGGTCTGGCGCGGCATGCTCAACCCGGTGGCGCGCTCGCCGCTGGCCATGTGCGACGCCCGGAGCATCGCGACGGAGGATCTCATCCCGACCGTGCGGCCCCATCCCAACCGGCTCGGCGAGACCTACCACCTCACCTACAACCCCGACCACCGCTTCTACTACTACCCCGACATGCAGCCGGACGAGGCCCTGGTCTTCAAGTGCTACGATTCGAAAAAGGACGGGCGGGCGCGCTTTACCGCCCACTCGGCCTTCGACCACCCGGACACCCCGGCGGACGCTCCGCCGCGGGAGAGCATCGAGATCAGGACGCTGGCTTTCTTCGACGAATAGCCCGCGGCACGGCCCGCGGAAAGATCAATGGGGCCCGGGATCACGTCTCGTCATCGAACCCGCGGCTGAAGCGACGACGCCAGTAGGCGTCCAGCGCCTCGTACAGGCCCGGGTCGGCCTTCTTGTTCTTGACGAACCAGTCCCCCAGGATGTCGATGCTGCGGTCCACGTCCAGCACCGGATTGGAAGCGAACAGCACCATCTGGGACAGCGCCTTGCGGCTGGCGTTCTTCTCCAGCGCGTTGCCCAGCCCGACGAGGAACACCTCCCGCTCATCTTCCCGGAGGCGGTTGTAGAGGCTCCACAGGACCGAGGCGGCGCCGTAGCTCTCCACGTCCTTTGCCGTGGCTGGGTCGAGACCCAGGGTAATGCGGACGATGAGCCGCTCGTAGCCCCTTATGTCGTAGTATTCGTGCGGCATGACCATGGATACGGCCCGCCGATGGCCCGAAACCGTCGCTCCGGCTTTCACCGGAACGACGGTTTCAAAGCGTCAAAGGGCCATGATGATTCCGGGCGGGCTTCGGAGGTCCCCTGCGAGGGACCGCGAGTCGGGCCGCGGCGAGACTCGGTCAGCGCCGCTGGGTCACCGTGTCCACCAAGGCCGGCCTCCCCTGCTTGACCTGCTCGATGGCGCGGTCGAGGGCCGGCCTGAGATCGTCGGCGTTCTCGATGGGACCCTCGCCGTACCAGCCCATGGAGCGGGCCAGGGTCGCGAAGTCGGGGTCGGGTGCGCACAGGTCCATGCCGATGTGCGCCCGGGACGGGTCCGTGCCGCGGTTCCGCGCCATGACGATCTGGTGGTTCCAGTCGTTGTAGTAGGCGCGGTTGTTGTACATCACGATGAGCAGGGGGATCCGGTACTTGGCGGCGATCCACAGGGAGCCGGCATCGAACATCAGGTCGCCGTCGGGCTGGAGGTCCACCACCAGCCGGCCGGCGCCCTTGTGGGCCAGGGCCACGCCCAGGGACAGGCCGATCTGCGTGCCCGTGCCCAGCTCGCGACCGCCGTGGCGATAGGGCCGGTCGAAGTTCCACAGCCGGCGCGCCCAGTCGTGCAGCGTCCCGGAGGTCAACACCCAGTCCTCGTCCTTGATGGCGTCCCATACCTCCAACGCCAGCCGCGGCACGGTCATGGGCACCGCGTCCCAACGGTCCTCCTCCGCCTGCCGCCGCCACTCGGCGCGGATCTCGGCGTGGCGTTGGCCCACCTCGTCGGTCCGTCCGGCGATCTTCCCGGCCAGACCCGGCGTGCGGGCGATGCGCTCCTTCAAGAGCCTGGTCAGCGCCGGCGCCGCGGTCACCGGGTCCGCAGTCATGCGTTGGTGCGCGTAGAACGGGCGGGCGTAGGTCATGGCCCACTTGCTGATCTCCGTGTCCGTGTAGCCGATGTCGATCCAGGTGGCGTCTTCCGGCACCATGCTGACCACCGTGCGGGTGGCGATGTCGCGCACGTGGGTGGGTTTCTCGAAATCCGCGATGTCCAGGGTCAGCACCACGTCCGCGTCCTTGTAGCAGCCTTCGCTGTCCATGCTCAGGTTCAGCGGATGCTCGCTGGGAAAGTTGAGGCGCGAGTCGCAGTCCCACACCGCCGCGCCCAGGGTCTCCGCCAGCTCCACCACGTGGTCCCAGCCGTGGGGTGGGCGGGCGGCGAAGTCCGCCACGATGACCGGGCGCCGGGCCGCGGCCAGGGTGTCCGCCGCCCGTTCCAGCGCCGCGGGGTCCGCCATCGCCGGCGCGGGCACGCGCACGTTGTCCTCGGGCGGCATGGTCACGTCGTGGTCGAGCGCCGCCTCCTGCAGGCCGGCGTCGTAACACATGTAGACCGGTCCCTGCTTGCCGCTCATCATGACCGAATAGGCGCGGGCGAAGGCGCCGGGCACGGCGTCGATGGTGGTGGGCTGGGAGTCCCACTTGACGTAGTGGCGGATGGCCTCGCCCTGGACACTGGCCGAATGGATCCAGTCGATGAACGGTCGCCGCTTGGGCTCTTCCATGGGGCCGGTGGCGCCGATGATGAAGACGGGCGCCCGGTCGAGATAGGCGTAGTAGATGCCCATGGGCGCGTGCAGCAGCCCCACCAGATCGTGGACGATGGCGATCATCGGCGCGCCGCTGGCGCGGGCGTAGCCGTGGGCGATCTGCACCGCGATCTTCTCGTGGTTGCACAGCATCATGGGCGGGTCGTTCTCGCCGTAGTTCACCAGCGAGTCGTGGAGACCCCGGTAGCTGGCCCCGGGATTGAGCGCGATGTACTCGAACCCGTAACGCTTGATCATGTCCACGATGACGTCCGACTGCCACTTGCGGTCCGACTTCTTGATGGCGGGCGTCTCGATCTTTTCCGCTTTGCTCATGTCCGCTTCCCCTTCATGTCCGCTTCCTCCTCTCGAACCGGTGGGCGCCTCCACGGAGAGGGGCCGCCACGGCCAAAGGCCCTCAGGCGTTGCCCTCAGGCGTTGCCCTCAGGCGTTGATATCCCGGCGCCAGACGATGGGGTCCACCAGCGCGGGCTTGCCGGCCTTGACCTGCTCGATGGCGCGGCGGACCGCGGGCGCCACCTCCGCGGGGTCCTCGATGGGGCCTTCGGCGTACCAACCCATGCCCCGGGCGATGTGCGCGAAATCCGGCGGCGGCGCCTCCAGGTCCATGCCGATGTAGGCCCGGCCCGGGTCGGTGCCGCGCTGGTGGGCCATGTGGATCTGATGGGCCCAGTCGTTGTAGTAGGCCCGGTTGTTGTACATGACGACGAGCATGGGGATGTCGTACTTGATGGGCGTCCACAGCGCCCCCAGGTCGAACATCAGGTCGCCGTCGGGCTGGAGATCCACCACCAGCCTTCCCTGACCCTTGTGGGCCAGCGCCACGCCGATGGACATGCCGATCTGGGTGCCGGTGCCCAGCTCCCGGCCCGGGTGCCGGTAGGGCCGGTCGAAATCCCATATCTTCTGGACCCAGTCCTTCAGGGTCCCCGCGGTCAGCACCCAGTCCTCGTCCTTGATCGCCTGCCACACTTCGCGGGCCAGCCGGGACTCGGTCATGGGCCTCCGGTCCATTTCCTCCTCGACCTGCTGCTGCCACTTCCGCCACTGGCTGTCATGCTTTTCCGCCAGCGCCTTCTTGCGCTCCTCGACGCGCTCCCGCAGGGCCGGATCGGCGTCGATGAGCGCGCGGCACGCCCGGGTGAGCTCGGGGATGGTGATGGACGTGTCCCCCATCACCCGGAGGTCCCAGTTGTTGTGCTTGTTGTAGTCGGTGGCCCACTTGCTGATCTCGATGTCGGCGAAGCCCGCGTCGATCCATTTGCAGTCGGGCGCGGTCACCACCGTGATCTCGCGGGTCTGGGTGTTGAGCCGGTGCGAGCCCCGGGTCCAGTCCACCACGTCCAGCGCCATCACCAGGTCCACGCCCGCGAACGCGTCCGGGTTGAAGCTCATGCTGAGGGGATGGCGGTTGGGGAAGCCCAGCCGCTTGCAGACGTCGAACGCCGACGCCCCCACCGTCTCCGCCAACTCCACCGTGGGCCCATAGCCCTCCGGCATGCGCGCGGCGTACTCGGTCAGGAGCAGCGGATTGCCGGCCTCGACCAGCATCTCCGCGGCCTGGGCCACGGCCGCCTGCTCCGGCGCGATGCGCGACGGCACCTTGACCGCGGACGCGGGCGGGACCGCCACCTCCTCGGTGAGCGGGCTTTCCTGCAGCGCCGAGTCGTAGCACATGTAGATGGGTCCCTGGGGCTCGCTCATCATGATGGAGTAGGCCCGGGCGAAGGAGTCCGGCACGCCGTGGATGCTGCCGGGCTGATAGTCCCACTTGGTGAAGTTGCGCACCGCGTCGCCCTGGGCGAAGGCCGTGTGGATCCAGTCGATGAACGGGCGCCGGTACTTCTCGTCCATGGGACCGGTGGCGCCAATGACGAAGACCGGACAGCGGTCGATGTAGGCGTAGTAGATGCCCATGGGAGCGTGCAGCAGCCCCACCACGTCGTGCACGATGGCGATCATGGGCTTGCCCGAAGCCTTGGCGTAGCCGTGGGCGATCTGCACCGCGATCTTCTCGTGGTTGCACAGGAGCATCTCGGGATCGTTCTCGCCGTAGTTCACCATCGAGTCGTGGAGACCCCGGTAGCTGGCCCCCGGGTTCAGGGCGACGTAGGGGATATCGTAGAGCTTCATGAGATCGACGATGACGTCCGACTGCCAGCGCTGTTCCGATTTCTTGATGTCCGACATGTGGAACCTTTCTTTCTCCAAGGCGTGGATGGAACCTGCTCGTATCCTGTCCCGGAAATAACTGTGTCAAGATAGTGATACGCAGGACTTTTGTTGTCGGCAAGCCGCGACGACGAGCGGTGGCCAAACACCACGCGAGGAGGAGCAACGCAGCCGACGGCGAAAAGGACCAGCAGATTAGCGCAGTTATTCTGGGACAGGACACTAGGTCATAGGCGGCGGCTTGTCAACGTGAACCCCCGGCCGCGGCGATCTCGGACAGGCCCTTCGGCTTGCGAAGCGTACCCGCCGTTGATAGGGTCGGCGTCACTTCGGCGAGCGGGGCCGGCATGGTTGCAGGCCTGATCGAACCGGCTGCGGGTACCGCTGCGGACGCATGATCCACGGGCTCTTCAGCTAGAGCGGAAAGGAGTTCAGCATGAACCGACTGGGAACGGGGCGGCTCGCCGCCGCGGTCGTTCTGGGATTTCTGGCGCTTGCGGGCCATGCGGCGGGAGCCGAGCCGGCAAAGCGCGTCTTTTTCGTCGAGCCGAAAGACGGGGCGGAAGTCGTGAGTCCCGTGAAAGTCGTAATGGGCGTGGAGGGCATGACGATCAAGCCGTCGGGCGGGGTGGTCGCGGGGACCGGGCATCATCACGTCCTCATCAACAAGGGCCCCATGCGCAGGGGAAAGGTGATCCCGACGGACCGCGTCCACGTCCATTTCGGCAAGGGGCAGACGGAAGCCACTCTCAAGCTCGCTCCCGGGGAATACACGCTGACCATGCAGTTCGCCGACGGCCTCCATCGCTCCTACGGCAAGGAGCTCGCGCACACCATCCAGCTCAAGGTGTTGCCCGGCAAGTGATCCGGGTGTTCCCGACGGCGCCGGCCCGGACGGCCGGGCAGCCTGTTTGACCGCGAGGCGGCCGCCGGACAACACTGCCCCTCGTGGGACTCGGAATCATCTACGCCCTGGCCGGGGGCGTCGTGTGGGGACTGGTGCCGCCCCTGGTGAAACGGGGGCTGGTCCACTCGGATGTCGATGCCGCGGTGACCATCCAACAGCTCGCCATGGTGGCGTTCCTGCTGGTGGTGTGGGTGGTCGGCTACGGCGCCGGCGGACTGCCCGTTCCCCTGCCCGCGCTGGTCACCTTCGTGATCCTGGGCGCGGTGGGCGCCTTTTTCGGCCGTGTCTTCCTGCTCCGGGCCATCGACCAGATCGGCGCTTCCAGGGCCCAGTCCATCAAGAACGCGTCGCCGTTGCTTACCGCGGTGATCGGCGTCACCTTTCTCGGCGAAAGCGCCACGTCGGGAACCTTCGGCGGGGTGACCGTCATCGTGGCCGGCATCCTTCTCATCACCCACACCAGGGGATCCGAGGCGGAACCCGCGGCGCCGCTGACGGGTGTCGGCAACGCCGCTCTCTCCTTCGTCTTCTACAGCCTCGGCCCGATACTGAAGCGGCTCGGCGTGCTGCAGGGCGGCGGCCCCATCGTCGGCGCGGTGATCACCCAGGTCACCGGGTTGATGTTCATCGGCCTCCTGGGCAAGGCGTTGCGGATTCGCATCGTCTATCGCGGGGTACCCCTGAACAGCACCGTATACTTCGCCGCTTCCGGGGTCGTTCACGCCATCGGCACCATACTGACGTTCCTGGCCGTGGTCCACGCCCCCGCGGTGATCGTGGGACCCATCTGGAACATCCAACCCCTGGTCACCTTCGCGCTGGCGCACTTCACCTTGAAGGGGATCGAGGTCGTGCGCGTTCAGGACGGCGTGGGCGCCGCTCTGATCGTCGGCGGGGTCTTCGTGCTGGCGTGGGTCTGAAGCGCAGTGCGGACACGGGCGGGTTTGAAACCCGCCCCTACATCTTTTCTCCGGGCCTCAGAGCGTTTGGCAGGATGACATAACCGTCAGGGCAGGTCCGTGCTGCCCATGAGGTAGCGGTCCACTTCCCGGGCGGCGCCGCGCCCTTCGTGGATTGCCCAGACCACCAGGCTCTGACCGCGGCGGGCGTCGCCCGCGGCGAACACGTTCTCCACGTTGGTGGCGTATTTGCCGTATTCCGCCCGGGCGTTGGAGCGGGCGTCGCGCTCGACGCCGAGCTGCGCGAGCACCTCGTCCTCCGGGCCGGAGAACCCCATGGCCAATAGCACCAGGTCGGCGGGCCAATCCTTCTCCGTCCCTTCCACCGGGCTGAAGGGCGCGCCGTTGGCGGGTTTTGCCCAGTCGAGATCGATGGTCCGCAGGCCCTTGATGCGCCCGTGCCCGTCGTCGATGAACTTCAACGTGTTGGTGGCGTAGCGCCTGGGATCATTGCCGAAGCGCGCCTTGCCCTCTTCCTGGCCGTAGTCCAGCTTGTAGATCACCGGCCATTGAGGCCACGGATTGTCGGGCGCCCGTTCCGGCGGCGGTTTCGGTATCACGTCGAACTGCTGGAGGCTCGCGCACCCATGGCGCAGGGCCGTTCCCACGCAGTCGGTCCCGGTGTCGCCGCCGCCCAGGACGATGGTGTGCTTGTCCCTGGCCGAAATGTAGTTGCCGTCCGCGTGGGCCGAGTCCAGCAGGCTCCTGGTATTGGCCTGGAGGAAATCCATGGCGAAATGGATGCCCTCCAGGTCGCGGCCCGGAGCGTTGCGCAGAAAGTCGTTGGGCTTGGTGGCGCCGGTGCAGATCACCACCGCGTCGAACTCTCGCTGAAGGTCGCCGGCAGGGATGTCCTTGCCGACTCCCACGCCGGTCACGAACTCCACCCCCTCCGCCTCCATCTGCTCCAGACGCCTCCCCACCACCTTCTCCTTGTCGAGCTTCATGTTGGGAATGCCGTACATGAGCAGTCCGCCGGCGCGGTCCGCCCGTTCGTACACCGAAACCCGGTGGCCGGCACGGTTGAGCTGAGCCGCGCAGGCCAGACCGGAGGGTCCGGAACCGATGACCGCCACCCGCTTTCCGGTTCGCACCGCGGGCGGTTCGGGCTTGATCCAGCCCTCCTCGAAGCCCCGGTCGACGATGGCGCATTCAAGGGTCTTGATGGTCACCGGATTGCTGTTGATGCCCAGGACGCAGGATCCCTCGCAAGGAGCCGGGCACACGCGACCGGTGAACTCGGGGAAGTTGTTGGTCTTGTGCAACTGCACCAGGGCTTCTTTCCAGTGGTCCCGGTAAACCAGATCATTCCAGTCCGGTATGAGGTTGTTCAGCGGACAGCCCGAGGCGCCCGGGCCCGTCCCCATGGGCACACCCGTATGGCAGAACGGGATGCCGCAATCCATGCAGCGAGCGCCCTGCTGCCGCAGCGATTCCGCGGGCATGGGCAGGACGAATTCATTCCAGTCCTTCAAACGTTCGAGCGGGTCGCGGTAGTCAGCCTTTCCCCGCTCGTATTCCATGAATCCCGTGATCTTGCCCATAGTCGTCCGGAGACGGCGCCGGTGGACGTCCCCTGCCCTTCAGTCCTCAACGTGTATGCGATTCTCGATGCGCCCCGCCCGCTCACGCCGGTGCGGACGCCGCGGTCTCGGCGGCCTCGGCCGACCGGGCCTGACGGGCGGCCATCTCCTGCAAGGCCCGGCGGTAGTCCACCGGCATGACCTTCACGAACGCTCCTTGCAGGTCCGACCAGTGGTCCAGCACGTACTCACCGCGGTCGCTGCCGGTGTGTCGTACGTGGGCTTCGATCAGGCGGCGGACGTGGCCCGTGTCCTCTCCGCTCTCCAGGGGTTCCAGGTCCACCATCTCCCGGTTGCACAGTCCGGGAAAGACACCGTGCTCGTCGAGCACATAGGCGACCCCGCCGCTCATGCCCGCGGCGAAGTTGCGCCCGACCGGCCCGATCACCACCACGCGACCGCCGGTCATGTACTCGCACCCGTGGTCGCCGACGCCCTCGACGACGGTCTCGGCGCCGCTGTTGCGGACGGCGAAGCGTTCGCCGGCCCGACCCTGGAAGAAGGCCTGGCCGCCGGTGGCGCCGTAGAGCGCGACGTTGCCGATGATGACGTTCTCCGTTGGATTGAACAAGGCGTTCTTCGGCGGGTACACTGCCATGAGTCCGCCTGACAGCCCCTTGCCGGTATAGTCGTTCGACTCCCCTTCCAGGTGAAACGAGACGCCCGGCGCCAGGAAGGCCCCGAAGCTCTGACCCGCCGAACCGAAAAGGTCCACCCGAATGGTGTCTTGCGGCAATCCCTCCTCGCCGTAACGGCGTGACACCTCGGCGCTGAGCATGGCCCCGGCCGTGCGGTCGATATTGTTGATCTCATGGCGGACCACCACGGGTTGCCGCTCCTCCAGGGCTTCCTTCACCGATTCGATGAGACGCTGGTCTAGCTTCTTGTCCAACCCGTGGTCCTGTGGCTGACAACAGTATCGGGCGACCGAGGACGGCGCTTCGACCAGCGTGAGCATCCGGGAGAAATCCAGTCCCCGGGCCTTCCAGTGATCGATGGCCTCGCAGGTATCGAGGCAGTCCGCGCGCCCGACCATCTCGTTGACGGTGCGGAACCCCAGGTCGGCCATGATCTCCCGCACCTGCTCGGCGATGAACGTCATGAAGTTGATGACGTGCTCCGGCCTGCCGGTGAATTTCTTCCGGAGCTCCGCGTCCTGCGTGGCCACGCCCACGGAGCAGGTGTTGAGGTGGCACTTGCGGAGCATGATGCAACCGCTGACCACCAGGGCGGTGGTGGCGAACCCGAACTCCTCGGCGCCCAGCAGGCAGGCGATGGCCACGTCCCTCCCGGTCTTGAGCTGTCCGTCCGTCTGCACCACGATACGGCCCCGCAGGTCGTTTTGCACCAATACCTGCTGGGTCTCGGCAACCCCCAGCTCCCAGGGGATGCCGGCGTGTTTCATGGAGGACTCGGGCGAGGCGCCCGTGCCACCGTCGTAGCCGCTGATGAGCACCACGTCCGCCTTGCCCTTGGATACGCCGGCGGCCACGGTGCCCACCCCGACCTCGGCCACCAGCTTGACGTGTACGCGGGCGCGGTCGTTGGCGCATTTCAGATCGTGGATGAGCTGGGCCAGGTCCTCGATGGAGTAGATGTCGTGATGGGGCGGCGGCGAGATGAGCCCCACGCCCGGAGTGGACTTGCGCACCCGGGCAATGGCCTCGAACACCTTGTGGCCGGGCAACTGTCCGCCCTCGCCGGGCTTGGCCCCCTGGGCCATCTTGATCTGCAGGTCGGTGGCGTTGACCAGGTAGTTGCTCGTGACCCCGAACCGCCCGGAAGCCACCTGCTTGATGGCGCTGTTGCGCCAATCGCCGTTGGCGTCGGGATAGTAGCGGTCCGGGTCCTCGCCGCCCTCGCCCGAGTTGCTCCTGCCGCCGATGCGGTTCATGGCGATGGCCAGGGTTTCGTGGGCCTCCTTGCTGATGGAGCCGTAGGACATGGCCCCGGTGGAGAACCGCTTGACGATCTCCGCCGCCGGCTCGACCTCGTCGATGGGGACCGACGGCTGCATCGGCTTCAACTCGAACAGCCCCCGAAGCGTCCCGAGAAGCCGGGTCTGGTCGTCGATCTGCCTGGAATACTCCCTGAAGAGATCGTAATCGCCGGTGCGCGTGGAGGTCTGGAGCAGCGCGATGGTGTGGGGGTTGAACAGGTGGTGCTCCCCGTCCTTGCGCCACTGGTAGTAACCGCCCACGTCCAGGGTGCCGTTGCTGGCCGGCGCCCGCTCCGGATAGCCGTGGTGGTGGTGCTGGCGGTACTCCCGTTCGATCTCGTCGAGGCCGATCCCTTCGATGCGCGAAGCGGTCCAGGTGAAGTACTTGTCGATGACCGACTGCTTCAGGCCGATGGCCTCGAAGATCTGCGCCCCGTGATAGGACTTGATGGTGGAGATGCCCATCTTGGACATGGTCTTCAATACGCCCTTGCACAGGGCCTTGATCAGGTTGCTGCGGGCCTTTTCTCCGGCCAGGTCCGGGCCGAACAGGCCGTCGCGGCACATCCACTCCACCGTCTCGAGGGTCAGGTAGGGGTTCACCGCGTTGGCCCCGTAGCCGATGAGCAGGCAGCAGTGCATGACCTCCCTCGGCTCGCCCGACTCCACTACGATGGCGGCGCTGGTCCGGAGCCCCTCGCGGATGAGGTAGTGATGGACGGCCGCGACGGCCATCAGGCTGGGGATCTGAATCCGGTCCGGGCCGGCGCCCCGGTCGGACAGGACGAGCACCGTGGCGCCCCGGTCCTGGATGGCCCGGCCGGCTTCCTCGCACAGCGCGTCCACGGCCTCCGCCAGGGCGCCCACGGACGCAGACCGGGGGAACACCGCCGGAAGCGTCTCGGCCTTCAGTCCGGGCCGGTCCAGGGCCTTGACGCGGGCCAGTTCGTGGTTGGACAGTATCGGCCGCGTCAGCCGGAGTTGGCGGCAATGTGTCGGCGTTTCGGCGAAGAGGTCCTGCTCCGAGCCGATGGACGTCTGCAAAGCGGTCACCAGCTCTTCGCGGATGGCGTCCAGGGGGGGATTGGTCACCTGAGCGAAGAGCTGCTTGAAGTAATGGAAGAGCAACTGGGGCCGGTCGGACAGGACCGCGAGCGGGGCGTCGTTGCCCATGGAGCCGATGGGTTCTTCGCCCCGGACCGCCATGGGTCCGACGAGGATCTTCAGCTCTTCGCTGGTGTACCCAAAGGCCCGCTGGCGCTCCGCGAGGGTTTCCAGATCGAGCCCCGGCACCTCCCCCGGCTCGGGCAGGTCTTCCAGCGTCACCATTTCTTCCGACAGCCACTGGCGATAGGGCCGGCGCGTGCTGATCTCGTGCTTGATCTCATCGTCGGCGATGATGCGGCCTTCCAGCGTATCGATGAGGAACAGGCGTCCCGGCTGCAGCCGGCCCCGGGTCAGGATGCGTTCGGCCGGAATGTCGAGCACCCCCGCCTCCGAGGCGCCGACGATGAACTGGTCCTTCGTGACCACGTAGCGGAAGGGCCGGAGCCCGTTACGGTCCAGCGTGGTGCACACGCGGTCGCCGTCACAGGCGGCAATGAGGGCGGGACCGTCCCACGGCTCCATGAGGCAGGCGTGATAGGCATAGAACGCCTTCTTCTCGTCCGACATGGTCTCGTGGTTCTCCCACGCCTCGGGAATCATCATCATCAGGGCGTGGGGCAACGAGCGACCGGTGGCCACCAACAGTTCCAGCGCGTTGTCGAATCCCGCGGTGTCGCTGGCCCCCTCGCGGATGATCGGGCTCAGCTTGGTCATGTCGCGGCCGAACAGGGGCGATGAGAACAATGCCTCCCGGGCCCGCATCCAGTTCTGGTTGCCCCGGATGGTGTTGATCTCGCCGTTGTGGCACAGCATGCGGTAGGGATGCGCCAGCCGCCACGAGCCGAGGGTGTTGGTGCTGTACCGGGAATGAACCAGGGCCAGGGCCGAGATGATCGAATCGTCGGAGAGGTCCCGGTAGAACGAATCCAGTTGATCGGCCCGCAGCAGGCCCTTGTAGACGATGGTCTTGCCGGACAGGCTGGAGATGTAGAAACCCTCCCGAACCTCGGGGGCGAGTCCGGCATCCACTGCATTCTCGATGACCTTGCGAATGATGTACAGCTTCCGCTCGAACCGGTCCTGGGTGGCCGTCGCCCGGCCGCGGCCGATGAAGAACTGCCGGATCAACGGCGCCACCTGGCCGGCCACTTCTCCGGCCTGGGTGAAGTCCACCGGCACGTCGCGCCACCCCAGGAATTCCTGACCCTCGTCCCGGACGGTTTTCTCGATCACCTGTTCACACCACCGATGGTGTTCCACTTCCCGTGGCAGGAAGACCATGCCGACGCCGTACTTGCCCGGGTCCGGAAGGGAGATACCCATCATCTTGCAGTGCCTGTGGAAGAAGGCATGGGGGATCTGGAACAGGATGCCGGCGCCGTCGCCGGTGTGAGGGTCGCATCCGCAGGCGCCGCGATGTTCGAGGTTGATCAGGACATTGACGGCGTTGCGGATGATGTCGTGGGATTTCCGGCCGTCGAGGTTCGCGACGACGCCCACGCCGCAGGCGTCGTGTTCATAGGCCGGGTCATAGAGTCCCCGATGCTTCTTGGGTCCTTGATGCTTTTTCATGTCGAACAACCCTCTGCAAAACGACCTGCGCCCGTCTTGCCGGTATTCGGAACAAGCCGCAATACCACAGAATGGACCGATTTTCAGTAGCCAACACGTTTCGTTGAGGAAACGATCCGCCGTCTTCCGGCTCGAAGACCGCGCGAATCTCCCCGAACGCTGCACTGAGGCGGGCGGGCGGCTGGTTTTCCGCTGATCTCCGACAGTCTATCAACGTATGGACGTTTCCGCCATGCCTGAGGCGTCGCGGCCGGAGCGCCGGACTGTAGCCGGACCGCCGGACTTCGGAAAGGTCTCTGACCGGCGTACCGACCCGGTTCCGAAATGACCGCGGGTCCGCTATAGAAGTTCGTGACGGAAGCATGATGCCCGAACCCTGGAGCTTTCTCGATGAAATACGTAGGCCAATCGGTACGCAGCCTCGACGCGGATGAAAAGGTCACCGGAAGCGCCGTCTACACCGCGGACCTCACGGTCCCGGGCATGAAGTTCGCCAAGGTGATCTGCAGCCCCTACGCGCACGCGCGCATCGACGGGTTCGAGCTCGACGACGCCCGCAAGGTCGGGGGCGTCCACACCATCGTGACTCATGACAACCTCGACCTCAGCCGCCTCGGGTGCATCCGCGCCCTCAAGCCATACGGCCAGGCGGTGAAGGACCGCCCGGTACTGGCCCATGAAAAGGTGCGTTTCCAGGGCGAGCCGGTGGTCATCGTGGTTGCCGACAGTGAGACCGCGGCCACCGAGGCCGCGGCCCGGATCCAGGTCCGGTATACACCGCTGCCACAGGTGGCGGAGATGAAATCGGCCCTGGAGGGAGGCGCCCTGGTCCACGACGAGGACGCCGCCTACGACCGGGAGGGCGCCGACGACTTCGACTACGACTACGGCCACAATAGCTGTGGCGGCATCCACTTCATCCAGGGAGACCCCGAACGGGCCTTCCGGGAAAGCCACCGCGTCATCGAGGACCGCTTCTCCTTCCCGTCGCTGTTCCACTATCCCATGGAGCCCCACTGCGCCATCGCCCTGGTCGACGACGAGTCCGTCACCGTGCATACCTCCTCGCAGGCTCCCTTTCCGGTAAGGGACGAGCTGGCCCGCATGTTCGGGCTCGACCAGGACCAGGTTACCGTGAAGGTTCCTTACGTCGGCGGAGGGTTCGGCTCCAAGGGCCATATCAGCGTTGAGCATCTGGCGGTGCTGGCCGCGGCGGCTTCCGGGGCGCCGGTGCAGCTTCGCCTGTCCATGGAAGAGACGGCTTTCACCGCCCGGCGCCACCCCGCGGAGATCGAGATGCGGACCGGGCTCCGCGACGACGGCACGCTGCTCTGCCGCGAAACGAAAATCTATCTCGACACCGGCGCCTATGCCGACTTCGGCATCCAGGTGACCCGCAAGGCGGCGTTCCGCTCCGTGGGGCCCTACCGGGTGGCTCACGCCCGAGCCGACTGCTACTCGGTGTACACCAACAAGGTGCCCGCCGGCGCCTTCCGCGGCATCGGCAGCGTACAGCTCGGGTGGGCCTGCGAAGCCCATACCGACCATATCTGCACCGAGCTCGGCTACGACCCCATCGAGTTCCGCCTGAAGAACCTGCTGCGGTCCGGCGAAAAGTACGTTCTCGGCGGGCCGCCGCTGGATGGCGACCCGCACGAAACGCTGCAGGCCTGCCTCCGCCTCTTCGAGGAAACCCGGCGGAAGCAGTCTCCCGAATCGAAGAGCCGGGACGGGGAGAGAACCGGCACCGGCATCGCCTGCAGCATCAAGGATCTGTCCACCACCCAGTACAATGCCCGGGTGGTTTTCAACGACGACGCCACCTTCGCCGTGCACGCCAACGCTCCGGAGATCGGCGGCGGGGCCAAGACGGTACTGGCCCAGACGGCCGCGGAGGTGCTCGGCGTCGGCATCGACAGGATCGCCATCGCGCCTTACGACACCAGCAACACGCCCGGCGCGTCCGGCGTCTACGGCAGCCGCATCACCGTACTCATGGGCAACGCGGTGAAGCGGGCGTCGGAGGAGTTGCGGGAACTGCTGCTGGAAAAGGCCGCGGCCCTGTCCGACCGGGACATCCGGAACCTCTCCCTGGAGGACGGGACGTTCACCAGCGCCGGAGAACCGGTGCTGAGCCTGGAGGAGCTGGCCGAGGGCACCACCGGCGCCGTGGTAGGCCGGGGCATGGACCGGGCGCTCACCCGGGACCGCATCGACATCCGCACCTGGGAGATCAACGCCGGCATCGCGGTGGTGGCGGTGGATCCGGAATCCGGCAAGGTGCGTTGCCTCGGCTATGTCTCCGCCGCCGACGTCGGCCAGGCCATGCATCCGCTCCGATGCGAAGGACAGGAGCAGGGCTCGGTGATGTTCGGCATGGGCAACACCCTCACCGAAGAGCAGGTGTTCGACGGCGCCTTGCTGCTCAACCCCAGCGCCATCGACTACGCGCTGCCCCGGTTCAAGGACCTGCCGGCGGTGTTCGCTTCGGTCCTGATCGAGAACCGGGACGGGCCCGGCCCCTTCGGCAGCAAGGGCATGGCCGAGGGCGGCCTCGCCCCGGTGGCGCCGGCCATCGCCGCGGCTTTGCGGCAAGCCGTGGGCGTCGTGGCGCACGACCTCCCCATGAGCCCCGAACGGGTCTACCGGCTGATGGAGACCGACGGTTGACGGACGTGCCGCTACGGGTTCATGCGTGGCGGTAGCCCCCTACCGTTTGGCGTTCGCATGAAGAACCGGTAAACTGTCGGAATGGCTCAACCACGAACCACGTTTGCCAAACGACAGCGAGAACGCGCGAAACAGGAAAAGAAGGAGGAGAAGGCCAAACGGCGCGCCGAACGCCGGGAAGCCCGACAAGACCGGGAGGACCGCGGCGATGTCGATCCCGACATTGCCGATATCGTCCCCGGTCCGCAACCCCCTATCGAAGACCTGTAAGCCCTGCGCCAGCCATGTGACCTCCGGCCCGTCTCGTCTCCGGTCCACTATCGCGTCATCGCCGGTAGCGGCGTGACGAGTCGTTGCGACCTGAGACGGCGGGCGAATTGCCGCATTCGGTGACCGACACACAACTCGAGGAGATATTCGCCGGGCACGACACAGTCCGCAAGGGTCATCCCGGACAAACAAATTTACCACTCAGCCGCGAGGCTTCGGTCTCGAAGAACAAGAAGAAATCCTTTATGTCAACATCAGACTCCGCTTCGTTCGAAACATTCGGTTTGTCCGATCGAATGCTCAAGGACTTGTCCAGGATCGGTTTCGCCACACCCACGCCCATACAGGAAAAGGCCCTTCCCCCGGCCCTCGAAGGCCGCGACATCCTCGGCTGCGCGCAGACCGGCACCGGCAAGACCGCTGCCTTCGTCATCCCCATGGTGGAGCGGCTCGCCGGCTCGCCCGAAGGGCCGCCACGGGGACTGATCCTGGCCCCGACGCGAGAGCTGGCATTCCAGATCCAGGAGACCATCGACCAGCTCGGGCACTCCCTGCGGGTCTACGCCACCACGGTGGTCGGCGGCGCCGACGTGCAGGCGCAGCTACGCGGCCTCAAGCAGCACCCGGAGGTCATCGTGGCCACGCCCGGCCGGCTGCTGGACCTCATGTGGGACGGCCACATCGATCTGAGAGAGGTGGAGGTGGTGGTGCTGGACGAGGCCGACCGCATGCTCGACATGGGGTTCGCGGATCAACTGAACCAGATCATCGACGCCCTCCCGCCCGGACGCCAGAGTTTCCTCTACTCGGCGACCTTGCCCACGGACCTGGAGGAGCTGGCCCGCATGTCCTTGCAGGATCCGTTTCACGCGGTCGTGGCCAAGCCCGCCACACCCGCGGACGGCGTCACCCACATGCTCCACAACACCACGCCGGGGGCCAAGACGTCGCTCCTGCTTTCCTTGCTCGAGGACGCCGATGAATCGGTCCTGGTCTTCACCCGCACCAAGAACCGCGCCGACCTCATCGGCGAGACCCTGCGGCGTAGCGGCCATCGAGCCGCGGCGATCCACGGCAACCTGTCGCTGGAGCGGCGCCGAGCCGCCCTGGAAGGGTTCCGGCGGGGCCGCTACCGTATCCTGGTAGCCACGGACATCGCCGCCCGGGGCCTGGATATCGACAACATCGGCCACGTGATCAACTACGACCTCCCCTACACGCCGGAAGACTATGTCCACCGCATCGGCCGCACCGCCAGGATGGCGGCGGTGGGCCGGGCGACGAGTTTCGCCACCGCGGCGGACACCCAGTCCGTGCGGGCCATCGAAACGATCCTGGGCCAGTCGATCCCGCGACCGTCGGGCGCCCGGCCCGACAAGAAGCGGCGCGCCCACAACGGCAGCCCGCAAGCCGCCGAAGCCAAGCGCGGACGTCCGGCCGGCAAGCGCCGGCGCGTCCGGAAACGCCCCGGTCAGCCGGGCGCGCGCGCCGAGCATCATGCGGACGCCGCAACCAGACAGGCCGCGCCGGTCACCGATCAGCCCTGACGCCGCGTCCTGGTGACACGGCGCAGTGAGACGGGACCCTGACGAGGACACCCATGGAACACGCCCCGTTGCCCATCAACGTCACCGTGAACGGAAAGGCCCACGACGCTCAGGTCGAGCCGCGGCGGCTGCTGGTCCACTTCCTTCGCGAGGACCTCGGACTCACCGGCACCCACGTGGGATGCGACACCAGCCAGTGCGGCGCGTGCACGGTGCACCTGAACGGCGTCGCCGTGAAGTCCTGTACCGTCCTTGCCGTGCAGGCCGACGGCGCGGCGGTCACCACCATCGAGGGGCTGGCGGACGGCCCGTCCCTGCACCCGGTACAGGCCGGCTTTCAGGAACAGCACGGGCTCCAGTGCGGCTACTGCACGCCCGGCATGGTCATGACCGCGGTCCACCTGCTGGAGACCCATCCCGAGCCCGACGACGACGTCATCAAGCACGCACTGGAAGGCAACCTGTGCCGCTGCACCGGTTACGTGAACATCGTCAAGGCCATCCGGTGGGCGGCGCGGCAAATGAGGGAACGGCATGCATCCGGCTAGCTTCGGATACCGGGCGCCGGGCTCCCTGGAGGAAGCGTTCGGCCTGCTGCAGGAACACGGCGAGGATGCCAGGCTCCTGGCCGGAGGGCACAGCCTCATCCCGGCCATGAAACTGCGGCTGACCCAACCCGAGCTTCTGATCGATCTGCGCCGCGTCCCCGGGCTGAGCGGCATCCGGGCGGACGGCGAGACCCTGATCATCGGCGCCCTCGCCACTCACACCGAGGTGTCCACGTCGGAGACCGTGCGGCGTCTGGCGCCGGGGCTGGCGGACACGGCCGCGGTCATCGGCGACTGGCAGGTGAGGAACCGGGGCACCATCGGGGGCAGCGTCGCCCACGCGGACCCCGCCGCGGACCTGCCGGTGACCCTGACGGCTCTGAACGCGTCGTTCGTCCTCGCCTCATCCGCGGGCGAACGCACGGCGCCGGCCGACGACTTCTTCGTGGATTTCTTCACCACCGCCCTGGAATCCCACGAGATCCTCACCGCCATACGGATCCCGTTGCTCCCCTCCCCTGCCAGGACGGGCTACGCCAAGCTGCCGCACCCGGCTTCCGGGTACGTGGTGGTAAGCGCCGCGGCGGCGCTGTCGGCCGGCGAGTCGGGCGCCTGCACCGGGGCGCGGGTGGTTCTGGGCGGCGTGGCCGGCACGCCCCACCGGGCCGCGGCCGCGGAAGCCGCCCTGGAAGGGCAGGAACTGACACCGGACGTGATGGCGGCAGCGGCCCGACAGGCCGTGGAAGGCATCGACCCGCACGCGGATTCCTATGCCGACGAGGAATACAAACGCCACATGGCGGCGATCTACGCCCGGCGCGCCATCGAAGCCGCGGCGGCACGGGGATAGACCTTCCGCACCCGGCTTCCGGGTCGGCGTGAGGCGCGCCCCAACCTTCGAGGACCATCCATGAGCACACGCCCCAACAGCCTGATCGGCGCTTCCGTTCGCCGGGTCGAGGACCCTCCCCTGCTCACTGGCAAGGGATGCTACGTGGACGACGTGAAGTTGCCGGGTATCCTGCACGTGGCGATCCACCGGAGCACGCACCCCCACGCCCGGCTCCTGTCCATCGACACCGCCGAGGCCGCCGCCATGCCGGGAGTGGTGTGCGTGCTCACCGGCGACGACACCGGCGATCTGGCCCTGCAGGCGCCCAGGCTGACCGCGGGCATGAACATGCCGGATCATCCGGTGCTGGCCCGCGGCGCCGTCCACGCGGTGGGCGCGCCGATAGCGGCCGTCGTCGCCGAGAGCCGCGCTCTCGCGGAAGACGCCGCCGCCGCCGTCGGGGTCGCCTACGACCCCCTCCCCGTGGTCACCGACGCCGAGGCCGCGCTGGAGGACGGCGCGCCCCTGGCCCACGAAGGGCTGGGCACCAACCACTGCTACACCATGACGCGGGAGAACGGCGACGTCGACAAGGCGTTCGCCGAGGCGGACCACGTCTGCCGCCTGCACATGAAGAGCCCGCGGCTGGTGGCCATGTCGATGGAGGCCCGGGGCGTGCTGGCGAACCCCGACCCGATCCGGGACGAGTTGACCGTATGGCTCTCGACCCAGGGACCGCACCGGGCACGGGCCGAGTTGGCCAACTCTCTGGGCTTCCCCGAGAACCGCATCCGGGTCATCGCGCCGGACGTGGGCGGAGGCTTCGGCAGCAAGGGCTGCGTCTACCGCGAGGACGTCCTGGTCTGCCATGTGGCCCAAAAGCTGAGCCGCCCGGTCAAATGGATGGCCACCCGCAGCGAGGACTTCCTCACCACCTGCCAGGGACGCGACCAGGCCATGACCTCCGAGCTGGCCTTGAGCAAGGACGGCAGGATGCTCGGCCTGAAGGTGCGGGTGGTGGCGAACCTCGGCGCCTACCTGCACTCCGCCACCGCCGGACCGCCCCAGCGCATGCTGGTGATGGCCCCCGGCTGCTACCGGATACAGGACGTCCGGGTGGAGATCGTCTCGGCCTTTACCAACACCGTGCCCACCGGACCGTACCGCGGCGCCGGCCGGCCGGAATCGGTGCTCAATATCGAGCGGCTGGCGGACAAGGCCGCCCGGGACCTGGGCATGGACCCCCTGGAGCTTCGCCGCAAGAACTTCATCCAGCCCCACCAGTTCCCCTATCGCACCGGCGTGGGCGTGGAATACGACTCCGGGGATTACGAGAAATCCCTTTCCGAAGCCCTGCGACTGTCGGACTACGACCAGCTCGTTCGCGCCCGCGACGAGGCCCGCGGCCGCGGCGAACTGGTGGGAGTGGGCGTCTCCACCTTCGTGGAGCCCAGCGGCGGCGCCGGCTTCGAGAGCGCCGCCGTACGGGTGGAACGCACCGGCGAGATCACCGTGCTGACGGGGTCCAGCTCCCACGGGCAGGGGCATGAAACCGTGTTCGCCCAGGTGGCGGCGGAGAAGCTCCGGACGCCCATGGACCGCGTGGTGGTGCGGCACGGCGATACCACCGCCATCCAGCAGGGCACCGGCACCTTCGGGAGCCGTAGCGCCGTCATGGGCGGCGGCGCCCTGGGCGTGGCCGCGGAGCGCCTGGTGCGCAAGGCCCAGGCCATCGCCGCCCACCTGCTGGAAGCCTCCCCGGACGACGTGGTTCAGACCGACGGCGGCTTCGCCGTGGCCGGCGTGCCGGAACGAAGCGTGGACTGGCGCCGGGTGGCCGCGGCTGCCTACGGCAAGGGAACCCCCGCGGGGATGGACCCCGGTCTTCAGGAAACCGCCTTCTTCGATCCCAACCGCGAGGCCTGGGGCTTCGGCGCCCACGTGGCGCTGGTGCGCATCGATGCCGAGACCGGCGCGCTGACGCTGGAGAAGCTGGTGCTGGTGGACGACATCGGCGTCGTGCTGAACCCGATGATCGTCGAGGCCCAGGTCCACGGCGGCTTGGCCCAGGGCCTGGGCGAGGCATTGTGCGAGCACATGGTCTTCGACGAGAACGGGCAGCCCCGCACCGGGACCCTCATGGACTACGCGGTGCCGCGCGCCGGCGACATGCCGCCGCTGGTCATCGGTGAGACCGAGACGCCGAACCCGTTCAATCCCCTGGGCGTCAAGGGCGTGGGCGAAGCCGGCACCAACGGTGCGCCGCCGGCCGTGGCCAACGCCGTCATGGACGCCCTCGCCCCCCTGGGCATCGACCACATCGACATGCCCTACACCGCCCCCAAACTGTGGCGCGCCATTCGGGAAGCGCGGAAGGAGTAAAGGCCGGGCTTGAGTCGGTTTTGACGGAAAGTGGGTCACGCGCCGCACGGCTAACGGCTAGCCGGGGTCCTGTGTAACCTTACCAAAGACGCCGCTCGGTTTGACTGTCGAACACCCTGTCGGCCGAGATCAAATCCATGCCTTCGAGGTGTGCCTGAGCCAGCAGGATTCTGTCCCAGGGGTCGCCGTGATCCCAGTCAAGTCGCGCTGCATGGACGAGATGCAGTGAGGTAAGGGCGAGTTCGAGAAAGCCGGAGAACTGCACGGCTTCAGGCAGGTACATGGCCGCTGTGGGCATGCGGCCGCGACTCGCCTTGAACGCTATCTCATACAGGCTCACTGGACTGTAGAACACGTCGTTGTCGTCGTCGAGTATGCGCGCTTGAGCCTTGCCGGACAATCTCGGCAACCCGCGAATAGCCCACCACAAGACATGACTGTCGAGGAGCAGCCGCACAGCAACTTCCTCTTAACCTACTGCTTGGCGATGCCGAGAGCGTCCGTGAGCGCACCCTCTAGGGCCGCCTGATCGGCTGGCGACAGCGGCTCTTCGACGGCCTCTGTGAGCGCGTTCAAGGCCTCTTCGCCCATCAGTTCCTTGAGCACTCCCAGTCTGCGCCGACTTTTTCGCTGCAGCCCAACGAGTTTCGCCACCGGCTCCCGCCCCCGTGCGATAACGACTTCCTCGCCTTGTTCGACGCGACCGATCATTTCCGCCAGCCGCGCACGAAATTCGCTTACCGTAACGGTTTCGTCAGTCCGTCGTGCTTCACCGCGTGATCGGGCGCCATCCATGATCGTTGCTCCATCGGGACAACTTCAAGGTGGACTCTATCAAGAATCCTCCTGAAGGTACAGCCGATGTACAGATATCGCCAAGTCAGGTGGGGAAGCATGTACCCATCCTCCCACCCCTGGATTCCCGCTTTCGCGGGAATGGCGGAGGGGAGCAGCGCCGGTCACACGCCGCCGAAACCCTGGTCCTGGGCTTCGCCCACCAGCCACGGGTCGTTGATCTCGGTGGTGGGGGGCTCTCCCTGGAGCACGCGCGCCACTTCCCTGGCAGCGTGAGTCTGACAATCCACGTAGGACTCGTCGGAGTTGGCGGCGGTGTGGCAGGTGACGATGACGTTGGAGAGCGTCAGGATCGGGTGGTCGGCAGGCATGGGCTCGGGGTCGGTGACGTCGAGCGCGGCGCCGGCGATCCGATGGGTGGTGAGCGCCTCGTAGAGGGCGTCGGTGTCAACCAGCCCGCCCCGGGCGCAGTTGATGAGATAGGCGGTGTTCTTCATGGCGGCGAACTGGTCTTTGCCGAACATCTTGCGGGTGGCGGGCACCAGCGGCGCGTGCAGGCTGACGACGTCCGAGGTACGCACCAGCTCATCGAAGGAAACCAGCGTGACCCCCATGGCCTCGGCGATGACCGGAGCCACGTACGGGTCCACGGCCTGAACGTTCATCTTCATGCCCTGGGCCCGGGGCGCCACCTGCCGCCCCACGTGGCCCAAACCGACGATGCCCAGGGTCTGTCCGGCGATGCGCGATACCGGGCCGCGGTAGGCGTGGAGCTCCGCGCTGTGGCGGCGCCAGCGCCCCTCTCGCACGTACTGGTTCATGCGCACGAGCTTGCGGGACGTCGCGATGAGGAGGCCGATCATCTGCTCGGCCACCTCGATGGAGTTGCAGCCGGCCGCGTTGCATACCACGATGCCGCGCTCGGCCGCGGCCGCCAGGTCCAGCCGGTCCACGCCCACCCCGGTGCGGCACACCACCTTGCAGCGGTTCAACCTGGAGATGATCTCGCGGGTGAACGGGATGGCGCCATGGAAGATCATGCCGTCGGCGTCGCGCCCCGCGGCCGCCACCTCCTCGTCGTTGGACGGCCTGGCCAGCACCAGCTCCGCGTCCGCCTCCCGGAGGATGGGCTCGACGAGATGAACGGGGACGTCGTTGCTGCCGCAGTAGACGACGCGGAACCTGGCCACCGTCAGGCTCCCAGTCCGTACATCTGCACCGGGTTGTCCCACAGGATCTTGCGGCGGGTTTCCTCCGAGAGCTTCTCGTTGGCGCTCAGGGCGCCCACGGTGAGATCCGGGAACTTGTCGATGCAGTCGCTGTGGGGATAGTCCGTGGCCATGGTCAGGCGATCGTTGCCCAGGTGTTCGACGAAGCCCGGCACCAGCTCCTCCCCGGCCTCGCAGCTCACCCAGCACTGGCGGTTGAAGTAGAAGCTGGGCTTTTCCGGAGTGGTCTTCGCCGAGCCGTGGGACTCGTGCTCCCAGTGCTCGTCCATCCGCTCCAGCCAGAACGGCACCCAGCCGCAGCCGGACTCCAGGTAGGCCACCTTGAGCGAGGGGAACCGCTCCAGCACGCCGTCGGCGCAGAAGCTCAGGCACGCGAGCATCTGCTCCATCGGATGGCAGGCCACGTGGCGGCCGAACTCGCTGTAGCGGTCTCCGCCCGCCTGCTCCAGCACCGTGCGCGCGCCCTCGTGCACGCAGACCGTCACGCCCAGGTCCTGGGCCGCTTCGTAGATTGGAAAGTAGTCGGGGCTGGCCAATGTCCTGCCGCAGAGCTTGTTGGGCCGCCAGAAGATTCCCACCAGCCCGAGCTTCTCCCGGGCGTAGCGCAGCTCCTCGACCGCCCGGGCCGGGTCCTGCAAGGGCAGCAGCATCACGCCCCGCAACCGCGACGTATCGTGGCCGCAGTATTCCGCGAGCCAGGTATTGTAGGCGCGGCAGATGGCCGCGCTCAGCTCGGGGTCGATGTCCGAGCGCCACATGACGTAGAGGCCCATGGTCGGGAACAGGACGCTGAGGTCGATGCCCTCCCGGTCCATGTCGCGGAGGTTCGACGCCGGATCGAAACCCGTGGCGATGGCCTCGGCGAACGTTTCGCGCCACGCCTTGTTGCTGGCGAAGATGAACCCGTAGTCGGTCACCTCCCGGTCGGGCCGCCTGTCGGAGTCCGAGACCGGCTTGCCGTCCACGTAGCGGCCTGACTGGTTCGGCCCCGTGATCTTCACCCGCCCGCGAAACTTCTCCGGCATGTACCGGTCGTACACGTCCGAAGGCTCCATGATATGCCGATCCGAATCGATGACACGATATCCGTCCTTCATGGCTCCACTCCTTCTTCGGACAGGCGGGGACGCCGCCTCGTCAACGTTACCTTGCGTACCTGCGGAAAGCGCTTCGGCGACGGACCGCGGAAGCACTGCCACTATAGATCAAAGCCCCTACCCTATCAAATGCCGGAACCCCCTCGAATCCACGTCCGGAAGGCGCCCCGGAGCCAGCCGGGCGGGTACGCGCTTGACCGGACCGGAGGCCGAAGCTAACATCCACACCGACCAAGGAGATTGAGGAGATCGAGGAGGAACTCATGGGAGTGGAGCCCGGTGCGGAACTGTTCGATTTCAACGAGCCCTCGCCTGCCGGCAAGGCCGGCTTCGGCAAGTGGGAGAACCCCAAGTCGCCCTACGACCGTTTCATGGAGGATCAGGGAATCCCCATCTATCGGGACATCGGGGTGCACAAGGTCCAGGACCTGCCGCTGGCGCCCTGGAAACGCCTGGGCGGACGCGGCACCGCCATCCAGCTCCTGGGTACCGAGCACCTCTGGGGCATGTACGTGGTGGAGGTCCCCGGAGCGGGCGCGCTCAACCCGGAGCGCCATCTCTACGAAGAGACCTACTACGTGGTGGAGGGGCGAGGCACCACCGAGGTCTGGCACGAGAGCGAGGGCAGCAGGCAGACCTTCGAGTGGGGTCCCGGCTCGCTCTTCGGCATCCCGCTGAATGCGTGGCACCGGGTGGTCAACGCCACCTCGTCACCGGCCATGCTGCTGGCCGCCACCACCGCTCCCAACATCCTGAACCTCGTCCGCGACGCCGGGTTCGTGATGAACTGCCCTTACGAGTTTAACCGGCGGTTCTCCGGCGAGGACGACTACTTCAGGCCGGTGGAAGACATCCACGCCGACCCGGTGCGCGGCCTGGCCATGAGGCTCACCAACGTGATCCCGGACATCGTCACCTGCGAGCTGCCGCGGGACAACCGGCGCTCCTTCAGCTACCGCCGGGTGGAGCCGCACATGGCCGGCGCCAACTTCTACATGAAGATCGCCCAGTACGAGACCGGCCAGTACTCCAAGGCTCACAAGCACTCCTCCGGCGCCATCCTCGTCTGCATCAAGGGCAAGGGTTTCAGCTGCACCTGGCCGGACACCCTGGGCATGAGGCCGTGGCAGGAGGGCCGCGGCGACGACGTCAAGCAGCAGACCTACGAGCCGGTGGGCATGATCAGCGCCGCGCCCATGCGGGGCGACTGGTTCCACCAGCACTTCGGCACGGACCCGGCGGGCCTGCGCCTGCTGATCTTCGACGGCCCCTACGGACCGGGCTTCCGGCGGGGCGGCGCCCCCGGAGCCCAGGCCAGGGACGTGGGCGCGGTGGACACCCGCGACGGCGGCAACGCCATCTCCTACATGGACGAGGACCCGCAGATACGGAAGACCTATGAGAGCGAGCTGGCGTCCCACGGAATGCAGAGCCGCATGCCGCAATGGGCCTACGAGACCCGGACCCCGCCGGAAGGGGCGTTGGAGCCGGGAGGCTTCTGAAGCGCCGGGGCGGCTCAGCCCGGAGCCCCGCGGCCCGAAAACGTCATTCCCGCGAAACAGCGCGTGTCGAAACGCCAACTTCGGGTACGAACGGCGGGTTCGGCCGTCTCAACCCTCCCACAGCTCGCGGAACCGCACCGCGGCCACCTGCTCGTAGGGCACCGGCCCCGGCAGATGGCCGACGGACTGCGCGAACGCGTTCAGCTTCGTGACCGCCGCCTCGGAGATGGCCGGCTGGTAGAACGGCACGTCCCGCTCCACGATGCCGGTGATGAGCACGGCAGCGTCCTTCGGAAAGAGCCTCTCCCCCACCCGGGCCGCCCTGGAGGGGTCCGCGCGCAGCGCCTTCTGCGCCTTGACGATGGCCCGCACCGCGGCCGCGGCCTGCTCCGGCTCCCGCTCGATGAAGGCGTCCGTGGTCCCGAGACCCGCGAAGGTGCAGTAACGGACCTCCGCAGGGTCGTCACCACGGCGCACGTCCACGTGGAGCTTGCCCACCCCCAGCGACACCGCGGTGGCGCTCCCCATGGCGTTGGACCAGAAGCCGTCGATCTGACCCGCTGCCAGACCCCGGGCGGCATAGACGCCGAACGACACATCGCGGGCCTCGGAGCCCGGCAGGTGCACCATGCTCACGTCACGCTCGGGATCCAGCCCCCCGGCGGCCAGGAGCGTCTTGAACACCAGGTCCGGTCCCTCGGCCGCGGTCAGGCGCAAGCCCTTCAGCGCGCTGAAATCCCCTCTTTCCGCGGGCAGGTCGGCCCGCACCGTCAGAAGCCACGGCGTCCCTTGGGACAACGCCAACAACAACCTGGCGCCGCTCCAGCCGGGGAACTCCCGCAGCAGGTCGTGCACCGAGCCCGCGATCATGGCATCCGCGCTGCCGTCCCGGAGCGCCCGGGTGGCGCCGATCTGCGACACCAGCTCGATCTCCACCGCCAACCCCTCGTCCCGGAAGCAACCCAACTCCTGGGCGGCGAGGGCGGGAAAACAGGTGTTGCTGACAAGGTCGACGGCTGCGATACGCATCTCGGTGATACCTCCGATGTTTCCGCCTTGGCGTCACTCCCTCGGCTTCCCGGACTGCCGATGCAAGGCCGCCAAGGCGTTCAGCGGTCGCGTATGCAGATGGAGCGGCCCGGGCGTGGCTTCCCAGCGGTACACCGTCGTCGCCGTCACCCCGAGCTGCGCGGCGAATCGGGCAACGGAAAGGCCGCGCCGGCGGCGCAGCCGGACTACCCACTTCCCGGTAGGGCGAACCTCGGGGGGTGGGGCGCCGGCAGTCTTCGCCACGGCGCGTGTCGGTGGCGCAGCGGTTGAAGCGGTCCGCTTTCCGCGGGCGGCGTTCGACGCTGCCTTGCGGGTGCGCCCGGCAGATGCCTTGAGAGCAGGGACGCCCCGAGCCTTCGCCGCGGCCGGCGCCTGCCGTCCGGTGGCGGCGCGCCCGCGGGCCGGCTTCCGCGGCTTTGCCGGCGCTCTCGGAGCAGGCGGCGCATCCCCGGTGTCCAGGTCAATGCCGAAGATGCCGGCAAGTGCATCATCGGCCAGGGCACCGTCCGCGGTCACACCGCCGGGCAGGGTCATCTCGGCGGCAATCAACTCCGCAGTATCGACGCCGCGCAGAAAGAAGAGCGCTTCGGGGTGGCCGTCGAGCCGGCTGCCCACGCCGTAGAGCACCGACGCCACGTGCTTGCACATCGTCGCCCAGTCGGGGCAAGTGCAATCGAACCGGATCTCGCCCGGTTTCGGGAACAGACCGTGGTTACGGTCGGTCACGACGCCCATCACCTGTTGGGACAGCTTGCCCTGGAGCAGCTCGAGCATCGAGCCTATCTGTCCGGAACACCGGATCTTGATGGACTTCCAGAGGGCGGTCTTCAGCGTTTCGATCCCGATGGCAACCTCATAGAGCTCCGATCCGCTGACGATGGCGTCGATGCGGCCGGGATGGATTTCCAGGTGGCAGACGGCACCGTGGCGCACATAGGTGCGGCCGCGCGGCAGACGGTTGGCGTAGTCGGAAAACGATTCCAGGTGCTCGCACCAGCGCTTGCCCCAGAAGCTTCGAGCGATGGTGCGCCCCTTGATCTCCACCGGCTGGATGTCCCGGCCTTTCTTGCGGAGCTCGTTCATCTCCAGGAAAGCCGTGGCGCGGCGTACGCCCACCGGAACATACGGCATCCAATCCATGAGGCGGCTCCTCCAATCTCCGGACGGGCGTCTCCCTACGGCATGAACACGACCGTCGGGAGCCTGCACCGCAGACAACGGCGTATACAGCGTATACAATATAGCGTGCCGGAAGGCACCCTAACACACTATCCATGGTGTATCCAGCCATGATGTATCCAGCGCTCCGATTCCTTCCGAGCACAGGACACCCCCACTAGAGCGACGCGCGCGTTACGTCGAGACGGACCAGATCGATCAGCGCGTCGTCGGACAGCTCGGTGAGGTTGACCTCGCCGTCGCCGGCCAGGATATCGTCCGCCAGTTGCCGTTTTTCCGCGATCATCCGATCGATGCGTTCTTCGACCGTGCCGGTGGTCATGAACTTGTGCACCAGCACGTTGCGCCGCTGGCCGATGCGGAAGGCGCGGTCGGTGGCCTGGTTCTCGACCGCCGGATTCCACCAGCGATCGAAGTGGACGACGTGTGACGCCGCGGTCAGATTCAGGCCCGTGCCCCCCGCCTTGAGCGACAGGATGAAGAACGGCGGCCCGTCATCGCCCTGGAACCGATCCACCAGGACGCGGCGCTGCCTGACGCCGGTGGCGCCGTGCAGCACCAGCCCGGTCCTGCCGAAGACCGTCGCCAAGTGCTCGGCCAGCGGATCGATGACCTCGCGGAACTGGGTAAAGACCAGCAACTTCTCCTGGCGCTCGGCGAGTTCTTCGCAGATTTCCGCCAGGCAAAGGAACTTGCCGCTGTCCGCGGGCCGGTACTCGCCGTCACCGGAAAGCTGGCTGGGGTGGTTGCACACCTGCTTCAGGCGCAGGAGCGAGCGCAGCACCACGCCGCGCCGCGCAATGCCGTCGGCGGACTCCATCTCACGCTTCATGGTCTGCACAACCCGCTCGTAGAGCTTGATCTGCGGCCGGGTCAGGTGACAGTAGCGGGCCGTCTCCGTCTTCTCCGGCAGGTCGGCGATGACGGCCCGGTCGGTCTTCAGGCGGCGCAGGATGTAAGGACCGACCAGACGGCGCAGCGGCGCAAAGGGGTTCTCCTCGCGCTCTTCCAGGCGTTTCACGAAGGACTGGAACACCTTGAGCGATCCGAGCAGTCCGGGATTGAGAAAATCGAACAGCGCCCACAGGTCGCCCAGGCGGTTCTCCACCGGCGTGCCGGTCAGGGCGATGCGGGCCTGGGCCGGGAGCTTCCTCACCGACCGGCTCTGCCGCGTGGAGGGGTTCTTGACGGCCTGGGCTTCATCCAGGATGACCAGCCGCCAGGGCACGTCCGCCAGCCAGCCTTGCCGCGCCAGCATGGCGTACGTCGTGACGACCAGGTCGGTACCGGCCAAGCGCGCCTCGGGCGCGTCCGCAATGTCCTCCAGGGTTTGCCGGTCCGTTTCGGCCGGGTGCAGAAAGCACAACGTCAGCGACGGCGCGAACCGCGCCGCTTCGCCGCGCCAGTTCCCCAGCAGCGACGCCGGGACCACCAGCAGCGACGGCCCGGCCGGCCGGTCCGCGCCGTCGCGGCGCTCGCACAGCAACAGCGCGAGGACCTGGATGGTCTTGCCCAGCCCCATGTCGTCGGCGAGGCAGGCGCCAAGGCCCAGTCTCGTCAAGAAGCGCAGCCAGCCGAGTCCCTCGCGTTGATAGGGCCGTAGCGTGCCCCGCAGGGCGTCGCCGACCTCCACTGCGTCCAGGGCGCCCGGCTGGCGCATGCCGGCGAGGGTCTCCCGCATGGCGTCGCCGGGCGCTACGCGCACCCAGGGGCGTTCATCTTCCGCCTGCTCTTCGTGCCGGAGATCTGCCGAAGCGCCGGCGAGCAGGCGCATCCCCTCGACGAAAGAGATCTCGCCGCCTTCGACCTGCCGTTGCAGCGTGTCCCAATGCTCGATGGCCTGGCGCAGCTTGTTGCGGTCCACCTCCACCCACTGGCCCTTGAGCAGCACCAGGCCGTCCTCGCCGTCCAGCAGCGACCTCAACTCTTCGGGCGACAGGGGGGCATCGCCCAGGGCGACGTGGACGTTGAAGTCCAGCACTGCGTCGGCGCCGAGCATCGACGACGTCCGGCTGCCGACCGTCACCGACACCTGGGGCCGGGGCCGCGCGCGCCACCAGTTCGGCAACCGCACGGACAGCCCGCTCTCCTCGAGCTCCGTCGCGCTTCGCAACAACTGATAGGCGCGCGCCGCCGGCCAGGCCATGGGCTGATAGAGGTCGCCGGAGTCCACCAGGGCCTTCACCCAGTCACAGACCTCGGCAGCCCGCTGCACCGGCGAAAGCAGCTTGACCAGCGCAAGGCGATTCTTCGCTCCCGCGTACTGCTCCAGCGCCTTGCGCAGCGGCAGGTGCTTCAGCCGTCCGGCGGCGCCGAAGCCGGACGCATAGGTCGCCATGAAAGCGAACGGACGCGCGCCGTCATCCCTGTTCTCAGCCAGGTGGAAACAGACCCGTCCCACCTGATGCCATTTCGTCGCTCGCTCTTGCAGAAAGGCGGCCAGTCCGCCGGCGGTCGCGACCGTCTCATGCACCCACTCGTCCAGGTGCTCCCAGATGCGTTGCAGGGTTTCCTCGGAGAGATACTCGCCGCCCTGCATGGGCGGGGCGGTCAGCACCCAATGGGCACGATCGGCAAGGGACGGCGGCTCGACCTCGAAGCCCTCGGCATCCTCGGGAACGTGGCACAAGCCGGTGAGATAGCGCTCCGCAAGCTGCTGCCAGTAGCTCACGCTCGGCGGCAAGTCCTGCGCCGGCATCCTCTCCGCCGCCAGGGTGAAGAGGGCCTTGCACCAGTCGGCCCGGAAGGCGTCTTGCAGGGACGGGGGTCCGGCCGGCGCGGCTTCATCCCCGGAGGGTTCCCAGCGCAGATGTCCCGCAGGCGTCAATCGTATGCCCATGCTGATGATGCCGGCGCCAAAGCCGCAACAGGCCGGCGCCGGTTCTCTCGGTGGATCGGTGGCCCAGTGTCGAGAAATGACTTCCTTCGTCAACGGCCGGATCATTCTACAACCGAAACACGGCCGGGAAAAGAACCGTGCGCCGGAAGCAGCGTGGGTCACCCGTGGGTCCTTTGTCCCGGCCACCGGGAGTATCCGCTCACCGGCGCCGTCACCGCCCCGCTACTGAAGAAAATCCATGAACTCGAATTGCCGCCCGCGCCTTGAAAATTGCCAAGGCATGTCTTATGGAGACAAATCTCTGTGGGAAGAAGCAGGAAGGTCCGTGACGACCAACCGTGAGTACCGTGATGACTGACCGTGATTTGACCGATTTGACGTTGAAGGATGCAGCTGCCCGACTCAAGCGCGGGGACCTTTCCCCGGTCGATCTCACGGAGCTGATGCTGGCACGGGTCGAGAGGCTGAATCCGGAGTTGGTGGCGTACGTCACGGTGGCCGGGGAGGAGGCGCTTGCGGACGCGCGGGCGGCGGAGGCGGAGATTCGAGACGGACGGTATCGCGGGCCGCTTCACGGCATTCCGCTGTCCATCAAGGACAACCTCGCGACGCGGGGGATACGCACGACCGCGGGCTCCAAGGTTCTGGAGGACTGGGTCCCCGACTTCGACGCCACGGTGGTGGCGCGGTTGAGGGAGGCGGGCGCGGTGATCCTGGGCAAGACCAACATGCACGAGTGGGCCAACGGCGGCACCACCATCAACCCGTTCTACGGCACCACTCGCAACCCCTGGGACACCGCGAGGATCGCGGGAGGATCCAGCGGCGGGTCGGCCGCGGGCGTGGCCGCGAGCCTGTGCCTGGGCTCCCTGGGCACCGACAACGGCGGTTCGGTGAGGAATCCGGCTTCGCTTTGCGGGATCGTGGGGTTCAAACCCACCTACCGGCGCATCAGCCGCTTCGGGCACGTGCCCGGTGACGGCGGCTTCACCACCAACCATCTGGGGGTGTTCAGCAAGACGGTGCGGGACTGCGCGCTGATCCTGGGGGCCATCGCGGGCAGGGACCGGAAGGACCCCAACAGCGCGGACGAGCCGGTGCCGGACTACGAGAGCGGTCTCGAGGCGGGCATCGAGGGTCTCCGGGTCGGCATTGTGAAGGACTACTTCGATCGACACATGACGAGGACGGTCAGGGAGGCGTTCGCAGACGCGCAGCGCCGGCTGGAATCCCTCGGGGCGCGGCTGGTGGAAGTGGAGGTGCCGCACCTGGATGCCACGCGGGTGGCTTGGGCCTGCATCACGCGGCCGGAGAACGTGATAGAGAACCTGCCCTACCTGAAGGCCCGACCGAGGGACTACAGCCCGCGCCTGCTGCATCAGAACATCGGCGCGATGCTGATCCCCGCGGACGCCTACGTCGCCGCACAGCGCATCCGGCGCCTCCTGTGCCGGGAGTTCGACGAGGCTTTCGAGGACGTGGACGTCATCGCCGCGCCCACCGCGCCCGTGCCTGCACCCACCATCGAGGAATCGAAGCAGGCGGTGATGGAGGTAGACGGACAGGAAATCAGGCTGGAAAGCCCGGGCGTGAACTTCCGCTCGCTCTTCACCACCCCTTTCAACCTCACCGGGCTCCCTGCCCTGAGCGTCTGCTGCGGCTTCTCTGCCGACGGCCTGCCCATCGGGCTCCAACTCGTGGGCGCTCGTTTCCGGGAGGAACGCGTGCTTCGGGCCGCCCACGCCTACGAGCAGGCGGCCGGGTGGTACCGGCGCAAGCCGCCGGTTGGAGGCTGACCGGCGCCCACGCTCGCTGATTCCGCGCTACCCGGGGCGGGTTTGACACCCGCCCCGTTTGAAACCCGCCCTACGACAGCCGCGTCCGGACGGGAAGTTCCTCAGTCTCCCAGCACCCGGTGGAGAAAGTTCGTAGCCAGAGGCCAGGTGAGCCTGGTCAGCGCGGGGTCGTAGGCATCGCCGTCGGCCAGGGCGAAGCCGTGGCCGGCGTGGGGGAAGAAATGCCACTCGACGTCGGGGGTGCCTTCCAGGAAACTGGCCCGGAGCTGCTCCTGCACCGGCACCGGCGCCACCCGGTCGTTGCCCCCGAACAGGATCAGGGACGGACAGCGAATCTCCCGCGCGGACTCGTTGGGATGGCGCGGCCGCAGTTCGCTGGGACCCTCGTCCCGCACCGAGGGATAGTAGCCCACGAACGCCGCGGCCCGGGGCGTCGCCGCGACGAAATGGATGCCGATGCGCCCGCCCATGCACAGGCCCATGACCGCAACGCGCCTCTCGTCCACGTCGTCCCGCCCCAGGAGGTATTGCCAACCCCGGCCGATGACCTCCACGAACCGCCCGTCCGTGGTCTTCTTCTGGACGCCGTGGTAGTCGGGGAAGCCCAGGATATCGTAGAGGGCGGGCACCAGGGTGGCGTAACCCTGTTCCGCGAACTCGCAGGCCATGTGCTTGATGTGGCCCGTGACCCCGTAGTGGTGATGGACGATGAGCAGCGCCGGGCCCGGCGCCTGCCGTTCCGGGGAAGCGATAAAGCCCGGCACGCCGTCCTGTTCCTGCGTAAGCGCGCGTGTGATGATCTTCGACACGGTCTCCTCCTGTTCAGTGATCAACGCTGTTCAGTGATCAACGGCCGAGGCCGCTGCCTCCGGGCGGCGTGCTTCCCGCAGCCGCCGGATGCGCCCATATCCGCTGTGCCCGTCTCCGGGTCCACCACCGATCCGGTCAGCAGGCGCCGCGCTGCATGGGCTGCATGACCTGTTCGGCGAAGGCGCGGATCATGCTGGCGCGGGGCAGCCCGTCCACTGCGTAGGGACGGATGGTGATCTGGTCGATGCCGCCGTCGAACATGCGGCGGGCCGTTTCGATGCACCGGGCGGGCGTACCCGCCAGGGCGAACTCGGGCACCACCTCGTCCGGCACGGCGCCGGCGTGGGGAGCGTCGGGGTTGAGGTGCCGGTAGTTGTCGTAGCGCTCGGCCATACCGGCCTTGGCTTTGGCCGCGGCCGGGCTCAACCCCCAGAACGGCTTGAGGATGCTCTGGGCCACGTGGGGGCGCACCGCGGACACCGCCTTGGTCGCGTCCTCGGCCACGCTGGCGGACACCGAAAGAAACCTCTGGAAAGGCTCGGCGTCTCGCCCGCCTTCCCGCCGGCCGTCGTGGACACACGCGAGCATGCGGGCCAGCATGTCCCCTTCCATGGCGACCCGGGCCAGGATCACCCCGTCGCCGATGCGGCCCGCCAGGCGCAGCATCTTCGGTCCGCTGGCCGCCACCACGATGGGCGGGCGCCGGTCCGGCGCCGCGAACGTCAGCCTCATGTCTCCGGACTCCAGCGGCACGCGCTGCCCCCCGCAGAGGGCTCGGATCTCGTCCACGGTCTGCTCCAGCCGCGCGAGGGTGGCGGGCCGCCTGCCCATGGTGTTGACGGAGGTGAACCCGTTGCCGATGCCCAGCGTCAGACGGCCGCCGGACAACTCCTGGATCGTCGCCGCGGCGCTGGCGGTGACCGCGGAAACCCGAGTGACGGGATTGGTGACGCCGCTTCCGAGGAGGACCCTGGAGGTGGCCTGGGCCGCGGCGCCCAGGAGCACGTACATCTCCCGCCAGATGAGCTGGGAATCGCCGATCCAGACCTGATCGTAGCCGAGTTCCTCCGCCAGCGTGATCTCGTGCATCAGGGTCGAAACATCATAGTAGGGGTGGATCTCGACGCCGAAGGAACATTTCGCCATGTGTCGCCTCGTTCGAAGGGTTACCGGTCGGGATTCACCACCGGCCGGCGCATGAGCGGCTCAAAGTCCGTACAGACGCCTCGGATTGTCACTCAGGATCTTGTCGGCCGCGCCCGCGGCGAGCACGCCGTCCTGTGACAGCCTGGCGATGGCCTCCATGTCGTTGGAGTAGTCCGCGTGCCCGTAGTCGGTGCCGACGATGATGTTGTCCTCACCCGCGTGCTCGAGGACGTAGGGCAGATCGTCGGTGGTCTGGCAAGCCACGTAGATGCGGTTGTCCTTGAGCAGGTTGCGTTCCGCCAGTTCCCGCGGCGCGCCGCGCACCCCCGCGAGCCGGCTGTCCGCGTGTTTCCGGCGAAAGGCCAGCTCCGCCCGGGTGCGGATGAGGAGGTCGTTGAGGGCGTAAGGCACCCACTGGGAGGTGGTCTCCACGAAGCACCAGCGCAACTCCGGGAATTTGTCGGGCACGCCCTTGTAGATCAGGTTGTTGAAAGCCCCCACGGCCGGGAGCTTGAAACGCGAGAATACGTCCTGGGCGAACAGGTCGTAGTGGCCGAGGTTGCCGCCGCCGGCGTGGACGCAGATGGGCATGTCGAGATCGCCGGCCTCCCGGTAGATGGGGAAGAAAGTATCGTCCGAGAGCAGCCGCTCCCCCTCGAAGCCGTGCATGAACACCCCGCAGGCGCCGTTGGCCTTGCCGAAGTGGACCTCCTCGATGGCCCGGTCCATGGACCTCGCCGGGGCCAGCACCACCCATCGGATACGGCCGCCTCCCTGCTTCCAGATTTCCGCGAGCCAACGATTGTAACCCCGGCAGAGCGCCCGCTCTACGTCGGCGCGGGCGGTCAAGGGCCGCAGGAACAACGTGGGATAGATGACCTGGACGTCCACCGACAGTTGGTCCATGTGCGCGATCCGCGCTGACACGTTGGCCAGCTCGCGGGACTCCGCGGTGGTGTTGAGGCCGATGTTGGTGTTGGGCACCACGCGTTCGTCGATGCGCCAGTACCGCAACCCGCTTTGCTGCGAGACCAGGAGGTCCGGCGCGAAACGTTTTTCCTCCTCTTCCATGAACTCCCAGGTCTGCTCCGTCTCGATGACGTGAGCATCCGCATCGATGAACAACGACATATCCCTCTCCCCGCGCCTCGGTTCACCCGGCGCGCTGCCGGCCCCCCTTGTTCGTGTGCCCGAAAACCCGGCCCGTATCCGCGCCCATTCTCGCCCAAGAAGCGGCGACAGTTCAACCCGGCCGTGCCTCGCACCTTGTGCGCCGATCTGTTACAGATTCGACACGCTGGCCCGGCTTGCTTGGGAACCGCTTCCGCCGAGGGAACCCCGTGCGCCGGACCGGGCAACACTGGGAGGTAGACTCATGACGCAGACAGGTTACGCTCGCCCGGAGCTCTTGGTGGAGACGGAATGGCTGGAGCAGCACCTCCATGACCCGGACCTCCGCATCGTGGACTGCGATCCCTTCGACGTGTACCGCCGCGCCCACGTCGAAGGCGCCGTCGGCATACGCGTGCACCACTATATCAAGCAGCCCGAGTACCCCACGGACAACCGGAAGTATCCCCTGGTGGCGCCCCCGGACACGGCGAAGGGAGTGATGGAGGGCCTGGGTATCGGCGAGGGCACGCGGGTGGTGGCCTATGACAGCAACGGCTCCCTGTGGGCCGCGCGCCTGTGGTGGGTACTGAACTACTACGGCCATACCCGGGTCGCCGTGCTCAACGGCGGCTGGAAGAAGTGGTTCGACGAAGGCCGGCCCATGACGCTGGAGGTGCCGAAGCCGCAGGGCGCGGTTTTCAACCCCAGGGCAAACCCGGATCTCGCCTGCACCCTGGAGTACGGGACCGCCAACGTCGGCAATCCGGACGTGGTGTATCTGGACGTGCGCTCGGACGGTGAGTGGACGGGCGCCAACGACCGCGGCAACAAGCGGGCCGGCCGCATACCGGACGCGGTGCACCTGGAGTGGCTCAACTTCGTTCGGGACGACCCGCACAAGACCTTCAAGGACGCCGGGGAGCTGCGGCGCCTGCTGGAACGGGCGGGGGTTCCACCCGACCGCGAAGTGGTTACCTATTGACAGGGCGGCATCCGTGCGGCGCACGGAGTCTTCGTCCTGACACTGCTGGGCTACGATCGGGCGCGCAACTACGACGGCTCCATGGGCGAGTGGGCCAACCGCGACGACACGCCGCTCGTGCTGGAGTGATGGGGCCCGAGTTTCTTGCCCTGACATCGTCGGTGGCCTGGGGCTCCGAAGCGATCCTGGTGCGGCGAGGCTCGCGCTACGCCGGCGTCGCGCTGGCCGCGCTCATGGGTTTCGTGCTGAGCACGGTGGCGCTCTGGATCGCCATCTGGCTCTTCTTCCCGCTGAGCCTGCTCTACACCGACGCCACCTGGTACTTCATCATCAGCGGGCTGATCCAGCCCGCCATCGTCCGCTTTCTCCACTATACCGGCATCGTCCGCCTGGGGGCGTCCCGCGCCGGTCCGGTCCGCAGCGTGACCCCGCTGTTCGCCATCTTCCTCGCCTACACGTTCCTCGGCGAGCGCCCCGACACGTGGGTCTATCTGGGATCGCTCCTGAGCGTTGTCGGGGTCTGGTTCACCTCCAGCCGGCGGGAGGGAGAGAGCGCGTGGAAGGCCATTCACCTCACGTACCCGCTTGGCGCGGCCTTCCTCACCGCCATCTCGCAGAACTTCCGGAAGTCGGGTCTTCGGATCATGCCGAACCCATTCGTCGCCAGCGCCGTCACCATCACCACCTCCCTGGTGGTCTTCTCCCTCAGCCTGGTGGCCACGGGTCAGCTACGGACGCTCAAGGGCGACCGCCAATGCCTGCCGTTCTACGGCGCCGCCGCGGTGGTGTCCGCCACCGCCCAGTTGTTGGGCTACATCGCCCTCAGCAAGGGAGACGTGTCCGTGGTGGTTCCCCTGATCAACACCAACCCGCTCTTCATCGTCATCTTCAGCGCGATCTTCCTGCGGGACCTCGAAACCATCAACCTTCGGGTGGCGGCCGGTGCGGCGCTGATCGTTACCGGCATCGCGCTCATTACCTATCGTTGAGGACGCGGGCGCCGGTAGTTGAAGCCGCAACCCCTGTCCTGTATGTACGTTCCGTTTGTGGAATTTCGTTGCTCTCCGGGTTGAACCGCCGTCCATGACGCAGACAGGAAGGGAAATCATCGTACGCAGGACGCGGGACCTCCGACGGGCCGAGGAGTGGGCGCTCGTGCTGGAAGCGGAAGGGCTGGCGCCCCGGCTGCTGCACACCTCCGGCGACTGGGTCGTCCTGGTTCCGTCCCAGCATCTGGAGCAGGCGGCGACGGAACTCTGGGCCTACGAGAGCGAGAACCGGGAGCCGGTTCAGGAGGAGCATCCGTGGCCCGGGCCCAGCCCTTTCTACACGAGCGTGGGCGTGGCCGCGGGGCTCTTGGCGTTCTTCTTCTTCGCCGCCTGGACCCACGGGACGGTGCGCTGGGTCGAGCACGGCAGTGCATCCGCGGAGTTGATCCTTCGCGGCGATCTGTGGCGCACGGTCACCGCCCTGACCCTGCACGGCGATTTTCCCCACGTGGCGACCAACGCGGTCGCCATGGTGTTCTTCCTGACCGCGGTGTGCCGGAACCTGGGACCGGGGCTCGGGGCGGCCACCGTGCTGGGGGTCGGAGCGCTCGGCAACCTGCTCAATGCCTGGTTTTACGGCTTCGACCACGTCTCGGTGGGCGCCTCCACCGCGGTCTTCGGCGCCCTGGGCGTGCTGGGCGGCATGGGAGTGGTCGAGCGCCGCCGTCTCGGAGTACAGGGACGGCGCGCCTGGATACCGCTGGCCGCCGGGGTGGCGATCCTCGCCATGATCGGCACCGGCGGGCCGCGGGTGGACCTGTGGGCGCACCTCTGGGGGTTCGTTGCGGGCGGCGGCGCGGGGATGTGCGTGGCTCTGTTCGTGGAGCGGCCCGAAACCGCCGGCGTCCAGCTCAGGATCGGCGTGGTGGCCGCGGCCGCGGTGGTGCTGTGCTGGGTGGCGGCGCTGGCTTGAGTGACCGCGACCGGTGTTCCACCACGAGTTCCGTTGACGGCAAACCCGCGGCTTGATAAGGCTGGCCGCGGATTCGTGCTTCAGAGGGCTATCCGTGCTTCAGAGGGCTAACTGCTCCATCCACGGGAGGGACTCCGATGAAGAACTTGCGCTCCATGGCCGTTTGTATCGCGGCACTGCTGATACTGACGCGTGTCCACGGAAGAAAGGAAGGAACATGGGTCTGCTGGACCGGAAGGTAGTCATCGTGACCGGAGGGGGAAACGGCATCGGCCGGGCCTATTGCCTCGGCATCGCCCGTGAGGGCGGCATCCCCGTGGCCGCGGATATCGACGGGCCGGCGGCCGAGTCCGTAGCCGCGGAGATTGCCGGAAGCGGCGGCCGGGCTCTCGGCGTCAACGCCGACGTCGCGGACTTGTCGAGCTGCCAGGCCATGGCCCAGGCCGCCCTGCAATCCTTCGGAAGGATCGACGGGCTCATCAACAACGCCGCGGTCTTCATGAGCGTGCCCGTGACCCGGTCGGGCTTCCAGGACATCCGCGAAGAGGAATGGGACCGGGTGATGGCCGTGAACGTCAAGGGGCTGTGGCTGTGCAGCCGCGCGGTGGCGCCCGCCATGCAGGAACGCCGGCAGGGCAGCATCGTCAACGTCGCTTCCAACATGGCCTACAACGGCGGCGCCGGCATGATGCACTACGTGGTTTCCAAGGCGGCCGTGGTGGGCTTCACCCGGGTGCTCGCCCGTGAGCTGGGCCCCGACAACATCCGCGTGAACACGCTGGCGCCGGGCTCCACCGCCAGCGAGCCCGAACCCACGGAGGCCGCCCTCGAGGACTACGAGCGGTCCGCGGCCAAGCGCATCCTGCAACGCATCGAACAGCCGGACGACGTGGTGGGAACCGCGCTCTACCTCCTGTCGGAGTTGAGCGCGTTCGTCACCGGGCAGTCCATCCTCGTGAACGGCGGCGCCAACCTGCATTGACATCCGGTGCTGCGTCCCACAAACCGGAATCGGTTGACAAAAGAGTCCCGTTGGTCGAATTAAACCCTTGAGTACGCGCCGCCGATGGAGACAGCGACGAGAAAAACCGTAACGGCCCCGGATCCTCCGGGCCCCGTATGAAGGAGTCACGCCATGGCCAGTCATGAGAACGTCGAGGTCATCGATGCGGATGCCCACGTGATCGAAACGGAACGCACGTGGGACTTTCTCGAGCCGTCGGAGGAGAAGTTCCGCCCCACGCTCTTCGCGTCGCCCCAATCGCCCACCAAGCAGTACTGGGTCATCGACGAGAAGATTCGCGGGTTCCGGTTCCCCACCTACAGCGAGCAGCAACTCCGGGACCTGTCGGACCAGTTCGGAAGGAACGTCGAGAGTCCCCAGGCCGCACGGGAGTTGGACGACGTCCGGCTCAGGCTCGATCACATGGACAAGCTGGGTATCGACGTTCAGGTGCTCCACAACACCTTCTGGATCGAGCAGATCACCACCAGGCCGGAGACGGAAGCCGCGCTGTGCCGGAGCTGGAACCGGTGGCTCGGAGACATCTACCGGCAGAGCGAGGGCCGTTTGCGCTGGTCCTGCGTCGTGCCGGTGCTGGCGCTGGACGAGGCCGCGGCGCAGATCAAGCAGGCGAAGGAGGACGGCGCGGTGGCGGTGTGCATGCGGCCACTGGAGGGGGAGCGGGACATGACCGACCCGTATTTCTACCCCATCTACCAGGCGGCCAGCGATCTGGATCTTTCCATCGCCGTTCATATCGCCAACGGCAACCCCGTCAACTGCGACACGTACCGCCCGACGGCAGCGGGCCGTTTCGCCATGTTCCGCGCGCCCACGGTCACCTCGTGCCTGGGCCTCATCATGAGCGAGATTCCCCAAGTCTTCCCGAACCTCCGGTGGGGCTTCATCGAAGCCTCCTCCCAGTGGGTCCCGTGGATCTATCTGGAGAGCGAGAACCGCTACCAGGCGGCCGGCCGCGAGTTCCCCAAAGACCTCTTCGCCGAGTACGGCATCTACGTCACCTGCCAGACCAACGACGACATCCCCTACGTCCTCAAGTACTCGGGCGAGGGCAACCTGGTCATCGGCACCGACTACGGCCACACGGACCCGTCCAGCGAAATGGACGCCATCCGGGACCTGAAGCAGATGGATGACATGAGCCAGGAGAGAAAGGACAACATCCTGTACCACAACCCCAAGGCCCTCTACGGCCTTTGAGTTCGGCGCTCATGGCCACCCGGCGTCGATACAACGAGGCAATACAACGGGGAAAGGGCGTGCTCGAACCGGCCTCGGGCCTGTACGAGACCTCCCTTTCCCACCGGACCCGCGGGGCGGCGGAAGGCGCGCTCCAGACGGACGCCCGGCTCGGGTACCGCCTCCGGTTGTCCCTGCTGCCGCGGAGCAGTCAGACGCCCTGCGACGTGTCCCTCCATCCCGGCGCCTTCTACCGGAAGCGCGGCTACCTCGCATGAGTGACGGGCGGATCCCCGTGCTCGTGCCGCTGGAAGCCGCGCGCCCTTGCACCGCGCCCCGCGGCGGGCGTCACTTCCCGAGATAGAGATGCGGCCCCCCCGAATCGTCATCGTCGTCCTCTCCGCCGCCGTCGTGGTCATCACGTCCATCAGCATGAACGCGTTCAGCCTGTTCCTGACGCCCATTGAGGCGAGCTTCGGCTGGTCGCGCACCACCGCGACGGTTCCCTACGTTTTCGCCATGCTGGGTTGGGGCATCGGCGGGGTGCTGTTCGGCAAGAAGGCGGACGACCTCGGAACCCGCCCGGTCATCCTGGGCGGCATCCTTCTCATGGCCGCCGGCTTTTTCGGCATGGGCCTGTCGCAGAACCTGTGGCAGCTATCCCTCACCTTCGGGATCATGACCGGCATGGCCAAGGGAGCCTGCGGGCTGGTCATCATCTCGCTTCTGGTGGCGAAGCACTACGACGCCAACAGCCGCGGTCTGGCGGTGAGCATCGTCCAGACGGCGTCACCCCTGAGCCCGTTCTTCCTGGCGCCCCTGCTGTATTTCCTCATCGGGAGCTACGACTGGCGCGTGGCGGCCATGGCGTGCGGGGTGCTGCTCCTTGCGGTGGCGTTCCCGTTCGGATGGATCGGCGCGCGCGATCCGGACCCCTCTTCCGCTCGCCGGCGTGAGCCCGCCAGTTGGGGAAGCTGCCTCCCCTACCTGCGGGACCGTTCGATGCTGCTGCTGTTCGCGGCGCGGTTCTCCTGCGGCGTGGCCCTGTTCCAGAGCGTGCACCTGGTGGGGATCGCGTTGAGCAAGGACTTCGACCACGCGATCGGGGCCATTGCCGTGTCCGTCTTCGGGATCGCCGCCGCCGTCTCCGCAGTGACTTTCGGCTGGCTGTCCGACCGCTACGGCCGCGCCCCGATGCTGGCCCTCACCTACCTCTTCCGCGGTCTCGGCACTCTGGCCATGTCCTTCGACATGCCGAACCCGATGGTCTTCTTCATCGTGGTGGCGCTGGCAATGGGGCCGACCTTCGGCACCATTGCGATACAGAACGTCATGTTCTTCGAGATGGTCGGACCGCGACTTGCCGGGCTCATGTTGGGCCTGAGCTTCATCGTGCACCAAGTCGGCTCCGCCAGCGGACCCATACTGGCGAGCGTCGCCTTCGACATGACCGGCAGCTACGACGGCTTCATGCAGATCATGAGCCTGATCCTGCTCTCGTCGGCCGTGATGATCTACATCGCCATCCGTTCCGACGACGCCCCGCTCCCCGAGCCCGCGCGCCCCTGAGGTAGACCCTTACCCGTTCATCCTGAGCGGAGCGTCAGCGAAGCGTAGTCTTCTCCGCTCGGCGCTGACGCATTCATCGGTTTCGAGCGTTACTTCGGCGCGCAAGCCGCGGCCGCCGCGGTGGTGCTTGCTCCAGGAACCTGCTGTCAATCTCGTCCAATGTCTTGCGCGCCTCCCATGCGTCAATCTCGATCAGCTGCTCGAACAAGGCTGTGCCGATTTCCCGCGTCTCCGGACCCAAGCGGTGAAGAGTGACGGCGAGGTCCACGAGTTGTGGTGCGGCAGCCGCAGTACCGGTCCGGACGTCTCCAAGCTCTTCCCGCCAAGCCGCGATAAGACCTTCCGCCATACGGCCAACGAGCACGGCTTGGTGCGGTAGTAGCGTCCCCAGGCGTTCCACCATGAAGTTAGCGTACAAGGGCGGCACGGTGTCTATTTGGTCCGCAATCATTGTGAGTAACGAAACTGTGGGAGGGTCTGGCGTCAACTCGTCGACTAGGCGAAATAAATCGAACGCGGCCCTCCAGACGTCCTCTCCACCGGCAGCCAAGAGACGCGTCAAGAGATCGCCTGCGCTGGGGCGACGGTTGGCATCGGACCACGCGTTCGCAGCCGTGAGAGCTGCCCCGACACGGGCATCTTCTAGCGCTTGATCTTCGACCAGAGACTCGAGCCTCGTCTGAGCCCAGGAGAGTGTGGGTTGCATGAGAGCCGCGACGGCAACAATCTCGCCATAGGCCTGTCGCGCAAAGCGGCTTTCCGAATCCCGCCAGCGATCGAGTTGAATGTTGGCGAAGTCCGGGTTCCACCAGTGCGCATTTGCGAGAAGACGTGTCGCTTCTTGTGTCTCTACGAGAGTTGGAATCTCTGTGAACAGCCGATCCAGAAGGGCTGCCCTACGTGCCGGCTCGGTAGGATGCAGATAGGGCACGAAGCGCAGCAGGTAAGCCCACACACTCAGATCCTTGCAGTAGTCGAGATGGACGCGCAGCATCTCGTCAATCCGATCAAATTCTTCGCGCTCCAAGCGGATGCGGATCAGTGCTTCCAGGACGGGATACTCTCCGCCGGGAACCCTGGAAATTCCTCCATAGCCCCAGAGGGCACTGCGTTGGATGCAGTCCTCCTGCTCTTCTGACTCGGCATTGGCCGCTTCTAGCCCCGTGTCGACATCGGTGTCCGGATCGACCTTGTCGGTGGCCACGTCGCCCGTTTGCGGGGCGGCGAGCCAGCCCTCCAGGATGGCGACTATGTCGTCGCGGATCACAGCCTTTCGGTCAACAAGCCTCACGATGGCACGGGACGCTGACCTGCGGAATCCCTCGCTGTCGAAGCCGCGACTGACAACGTCCCGGAAAAACAGAAGCACTTGATCAGACGCCGCACCCTCGGACATGGCGTCAAGCGCGTAGCCAGCCGCCCGCGTGCCGTTCTCGTGATCAAGCGACCCGAGCAGTCGGATGGCGCGGGTCGGGTTTTCCTTGGAGAAGGTGGCGAATTCTCGCGAAAGTTGGATATTACCGCCGACCATCAATCTGTGGGGATGGTTCCAACCCGATGCGTCCGGCACGGTGTGAAAAGCGTTGATCACGTCCTTGTCTGAGGCATGCGCAATCGCTGCGGCATCCATCATCGAGCCGATGAACTGTACGCCAGTCGAGCTGGTGCCGAGCCTGGGGTCGGGGAAGCCCCTTTCTTCTTTCTCGACGTGGCGGCGCATCTTTGCGGTCAAGCGGTTCTTCGGCAAGGCGCGGAGCAGGGAGAGCCTAATCCTGCGGACGCTCCAGTTCCAATGGCGACGACCAATAGCTTCGGTCAGGTCAGGTGGTGCGGGCGGTCCGTAACTTCGTACTGCGATCTCGAAGCTGGCGGTCTCCTGTTCCGTCCAGTGATTGCCAGCCTTCTCCACGAGCCTCGAACTTGTGCTCGTCATGTTGCTGAGGGAGCCAAGAATGTATCGTCGCGGGTCCTCCAGCAGAAACATCAGCGCCTCCGTCGCGAACTGCTCAGGGGAGCTGGCAAAGCAGTGCGCAATCAGGCGCTGGAGAGGTTCAATGTCCGATGCTCCGAATTTACCTACCCAGACCATCCACGCGTCGGGGTCTGTCTGGGCGAGACTTTCGGCCGCTGTTCGCAGGCCGGACAGCAGTGCAGGTTCTGGGAGATTGTCGTTTTCTTCTTCGAATCGGAAATCGGCATTGAGGCCGGCCGTATAGCCAAGTCTTCCTTGGCGTTCTTTGGTTCGCGCCTTGAGGGCGGTGAAGTATTGCTCAAACCAGGGCCAAAGGATTTCCAAGAAGGCGCGAGGCGCCTGCTCGGCCAGAGCCGAAAGAGACTCCCAGCCCTGTCCGTGATCGACTAGCCTTCTCAGCGGATCTCGATGATCTTTCTCAAGTTGCCAATGTAACAGCGCCTTCATATTGGCGCGCTCTGGAATCGCCTCTTCAGAAAGCTCCTCTGCTTTTGCCCGCGCGACAGCAAGGTCGTGATCCAAGCGCGCGCGTACCAGATACAACGCGGTTTCCGGCTGCTCGACGCCGATGGTTCCAACCACGTAATCGATGAGGTGTAGCGCGATTCCCGTGCGGCCGACGATGTTGCAGGCAACCTCCAGAACCGCGTCGGTCCAGCGTGGAGCCCTATGCAGAACCATCCAGCTTCGCAAATCGTAGTTGGGATCTGATGCCCAACGGTCCCGCAAGAACTCGACAACATTGTCTTCAGCAAAAGGCCAAGCCGATGCGAGCACGTCGACCATAGCGTTCGCAGCCTCATCGCTCTCGCACATGCTGTTGTCGATGAAAGTGCGGCGGAAACGCTCAAACCAACCAGGGCTGCCCCGGAGTGCTCGATACGCCGGCCAGCGTTGCTCCGGCAACCGCAGGGCTTGCTCCATAAGCAAGGCTTCGCGGTCGGTCGGCTGTTTCTGGTGGCCGAGGAAATCGATCAGTAAAAACCGCAGGTGTTTGCGTAAATCCGGCGCGGTCCAGATTGCTTCGAGCTCAGCGTGGTAAGTATTGATGTCAACGGCCCGCAGATAGCTAAGGCCGGCCCAGAGCTTCGAGCGGAAAAATAGTGAAGTTTGACGTTCCAGAACGTAGCCGGCCAGGCGTCCCTTCTGGCGCGCGAAGCTACGGGCCAGCGCATATTCGAACAGTGTTTGGTGTTTGAACCCGAGGCTTCCCTTCGACGTGACGAGCACACCCGCAGCTTCCAGCGCGGCGATGTCATCGCCACGGTCGTCGAACCGCGCGCGCGCCAGCCAAAGGCTCTCGTCACTGGCCATCTGATCGGCGATTTCGCTAGCGAGTTGTCCTCGGCGGTCGCCGTCATTGCCGCTCAGAACCCGCTCTTGCCAGAGCTCGTCAAGCATGGCTTGGTAGCTTGTAAACGCCTCGGAGTCTTGCCTCCCCTCAAGCTTCAGGTAGGTCGCGAGCGCTTGCGGCGACCTCATGACCTCTTGGGCATCCTCGGGCCAGCCGGCCGCCCGGACCCCGCGCGCCTCCAACAGCGCCAGTATCTGGCTCCACGCGGGCAATTGGAGCGAGAGGGACTTGGTGGAAACGGCCTTCAGGCGCACGTCATGCTCGAACTCGAAGTCGCGCGAGGACAGCACGATGTGGACATTGTCGATCCGGCCGAGTCGACGGACGAGGCTCAGCAGGACGCTGAGGCGCGCCGTCCGGAGATCGAGACATCCAGCAAGCGCGTCCAGTTGATCGAGAATGAGCAGGACAGGCTGGAATTTTGCCAAGCGCTGTAGAAGGACACTGGGCAGTGCGTCAAGGGCCAAATGCTTCTGGAGGTCTTCCTCGGTGGAGATGCCGGCGTAAAGCAGATCGCCCTTGATCCCCAATACCGGCCAGCCACTCTCAACATATCGGTGGGCGAGGGTGGCAAGCAACGCAGATTTCCCCGCCCCAGGGGGCCCAAGCACCGCGGTCGTCGAGGCGGTCGAAGCGTCGAGGCGTTCGATCAATTGTCCAAGTTCAGGACGGTCGATCGTCTCACCATCGGGCAAGGCGTTCGGCCAAGCCATGAGTTCCGCGGAGGCCGATGCAAGCTGAGCCCGCATTGCGTCGAGGCTCTCATATTCGGTCATGTCGACCATACCAAGGATCGGCGTTTCGACCCTTGCGGCCTCAGTCGGCGTCGGTTTGGTGAGCGCCTCGGTCACCCGGACAACTGCGCGGTCAGCGGCCGCCGCCGGGACAGCGCCTTGTCCAATTTCGGCAACTTCAGGCGTTGGCGTGACGCCGGGTGCGACCAGCACGTTCAAGGGATACGCCTGCGCCCAGTGACTTAGCATCTCGAAAGCGAATGCGGCGGCATGGCACGCAGCGACCGGTTGGCGCTCCGCATCCCTCTCCGGCGACTTGTCCTGTGTCATGTCGGAGACGCCTCGCACAACAATGCATGGGACACTCTCTTGGAAGGAGGCGTAGACCGCCCCATAACCTTCCATCTCCACTACGCAGGTGTCGTCATAGCCGTCGGCAATCAGCGCCTCGAGTTCGCTCTCGGGATCAGCCTGTACCGCTTCCACCGATGCGATCGGTGCGATCAGCCCGACCGGCGGCAGGGCCATCGGATACGCGTCGATCGGCGGCAGTCTCCCGTTGTCTGGATCGCGAATGCGGTTCGGCCAGATATTGTCTCGGCGTACCTTCCTGGCGATGCCGATCAACCGCCGGTCGACCTGGAAAGTTCGCGGGCGGCCAGACCGCCTTCCGTCGGAATATTTCGCGCTGTAGGGCATGTAGACATGGTTGGACGCGACCACGCTGCCAAGTGGCGCATCGCTCTTTCGGGACCCTCCGATGCCAACAACAATCTGAACCTCAAAGTTGGGGAAAAGAATATTGGCATAGGTCACCGCGCTCTGCGCGGCATGGGTCCCCGGACCCGTCTCGATCACGACCACCAGCCAGTCATTGCCCGGGTCCGAGAAGACGCCGCACTCGTATACCTCCCCGGCGCGGCCCATGACCGAACCGAGCGGTCTCAGGTGGCCGCGGACCGCCTCCATTTCGAGTAACAATGCGGTAACGATGAAGGCCCGACGCATGCCACCTGTATGCGCCTCCTGCAGAATGTCTTCCGCACTTCGATAGGTCATGGAGAGACCTCGTTCGGGAAGATGCCGAGCGAACGCCGAAGGGTCGCGACCAAGAGCTCAACAAACCGCTCGGGAGTGCCGGTCGACCACAAGACGGTGGTACAATGGTTGGTATCGAAATGCGTCTTTGCGGTGTCGAGATTGGCGGCCTGGGTAGCCGGCGTGGGCAGATGGGCGTCTCGCGCGAACGCTTCCATCCAGACGGTTGTCAGGATCGACAGCGCGGCGGGCCGTCCGGCGGAGCGAAGCGCATGGCTTAGGGCAGAGCGTTGCATCGCCGTCAGGCGCCGACGGTCTGGCTCGAACCAACTAACGAACGCAGTCCGGCTGATCTCGAAGCCTCAATTGCCGGATGAAACTTGTGCAGCGCCTTCAGCAAGGCGGTTTTCCCGGCCTCGTTACGACCGACGAATGCCGTCACTCGCTCAAGCGGAATCCACCCGCTATCGTCGATGTTCCGGTAGTTAAAAACTCGGAATCGCTTAGCCGTAAGCTTCATGCAGCACCTATCACCTGTTTCTGTTGCCCATCACAGCCTACGCGACCGATTCCTCAAACAGATCAACTTGCTTTTCCCGTCCCGGCTGCGCCGACCGGGGTAACAACTCGGCGATCGCTTCCGCCGGGACGTTCCCCAACTCCTTCGGCTCCAGCTTGTACAGTCCGCCGCCGTAGACGCGACCTTCCCCAAGCATCGCCTGCGGGCAAATCTCGTTCAGGAACTCCCAAACCTGCCGTTTCAACTGCGGCTTATCGTGCAAGGCGCGCTCGATAGGCCCCTTCGGGTACAACATCAAATACACATTCGCGGCCGTCGCCTTCGAATTGTTCAGAATGAAGCGAAATGGCCTGCCGTTCTTCTTGTCGCTTCGGCCGAGATAGGTGCAGACGAACGGCGCTGGAGGCCGGTATTCCTGCGTGTACCACAGCGTCCGATGCCGGCAGAGGTAGCGATCAGCGATGCCTTCCGCCTTGCCTTCTTCCAGATATGCCCATAGCTTCGGATAGCGTTCCCTGATCTCGTTTTCCGTCCACGGAGGATCGAGCAGAAACAAGCGCCGTTCCAGCACAGGGTTGCCCTTCTGATCGCCCTTGATCTCGTCGTCCGGCACATAGCGAGGGCTCGGCAGGATCGGCTTGAATGCTTCTATCGGCAACCCGCGGCGCTCGATCTCCTCCACCGACAGGATGAAGTAGCTGTTGTTGCCCGTAGCCAAACCCCGTTTGATCTTGAAGAAATCGCGCAGCACTGGCCCCTCGGCCGCTTCATGGCTTTCCTTAATCGGATAGCGCGTCCATTTTGGTTCACGGCGCAACGTCTCCATCGGCACCAACCGTTCCAGCTTCGGTCGTTCCAGCGTTCCGCCATACGTGAATCGCACTTCATGCCCAACCGGAGGTGGTTCGTTGCGGAACCACACCACGGCCGACGACACCAGCGCGTCACCGAACTGCACATCGTTGGGATCGAAGCGATGAACGTGCAGAAGCGTCACCTTGTCGAGTAAGTAGCGCTTCACCGAGACACCATAATTCACGTCCATGAACTCGCTCGGGATCAACCACCCCGATAAACCGCCATCGGCCATCCACACATGGCTTAAACCCAAGAAATAACAATACAGCCCGGCCAGTCCGTTGATCTCCACGCCGCAGGCGTCCTGCGTGCGCCGCTTCAACCACTGTTTCTCGCCGTTGACAATATGGTGATGCCGCACATAGGGCGGGTTACAGATCAACAGGTTGAACTTTGTTGCAGCTTCCGGCGCTTCGGCTCGTGTGAAGTCCTCCAGGCGAATATCCAGCCCAGTCGCGCCCCACAGTTTCGCCGCCGGTCCGCCGTAATGCGGGTCGATCTCATACCCCACAGCAGCACCGATACGGGTTTGCGGGAACACGGCCAGCAACGCCGAATAGAAAGAGCCCGTCCCGATCGCCGGGTCCATGAACCGCACTCTCGTGTTCTTACCGAGATGCGCCTTGGCATAGCGCTGTATATCGACCGCCAAGCCGGTCGGCGTCGCGAACTGCCCCATCCGGTTCCGCACGGCCGAGTCCCTCTTCGCGTCCAACTCTTCCTGCAGGGCCAGCCGTCGCTCCTCTAGCTCTGCAACTGCTTTCTTCATCATCTACAACCCAAACTCCCCCAGATCGCCGATACGGTGCTCCCAGACCCAGTCGATGCCTTCCGCGGCCTCGTAACCGAGATAGCCGCTGTCGAAATATCCACACAGGAACAGAATGTAACGCACGTTGTGACCGTAGGTCCGGCGCAACTGGTTCACCTTCGTGGCTTCTTCCTTGCGTCGCTTGTTGACGTTGGTAAAATCCCCTGCCGACTTTGCCTCGATCAGCAGCGGCAACTCACCTGCCTTCGCCGTTTTGGGCATCACTACCGCATCCACAGGGATATTGACCGTCCTGGCAGTCCCTTCCTGCTCGACCGGCACGTCGAGACGTAACGCATACGTCCCCGGCTCCAACTCGTCATATTTCGTACCCTCGCCTGCCGGTAAGTTTTCGTACTCCAGACCTGTCAACCATTCGCCGATCGCGGTGAGCTGACGCTTTTCCTGTGCGTTACGGATGATCGGATTGGCGACGGCTCCACAAAGGCGATCCGCCACGATCGTCGCGGCCCGGTACACCTCCCGTTTGGACGGATCGTCCCCGCGCCCCAACCAGACGAAAACATCCGGGTCGGCCATTTTCACAATGATCTCTCCGATCTTCTTGAGGTCGCTGTCCCGCTCCCGCTGAGACATTCGCGGCGGGAGCCTGTTTCCCTTATCCATCGCCTTGACCAGGTTCCCGGAGACGCCAGCAAGACCGATCAGCCGATCCACGGCCAGAGGCGGACAAGTAGACATCCGCAGTGACGGCAACACCGAAGGCTTTGCCTTCAAAAGCTCCACTGACACATCTTTCAGGTTCTTCGTCGCTTTAAGCATCGCCTCGACATTCTTTGTGGTCTGCACCCGCGTCGTCCGGTAGGCCTCCGGCGCAAAGCGCATGAACCAGTCGTTGTACATGTCCACCGACTCCGCAATGTCCTGTTTCCACCGGTCCGGCTTGTCCCTGTTGACTGCCATCACTTGTTTTCTTTCCTGATCGTCCCAATTTGCCTGCCAGCAAAGCTCCCAAATTTTCTGAAAAAGCTTGTTCGGGCGCACATACCGGTTGCCGCCTCCTTTCGAACGCGACCGCCGTCTGCTTCGGCAGCCTGATCCCGACAACCTGCTTCGGGCCTCGCGCCACCATCCGCATACTCTCTCCTTGGCCTACTGCTAGGTTCATTGTTGTCGACGACTCGACACCCGTCAACACCGCTTCCACGAACTTACCGAAAACTTCGCATGCTCGCAAAACTCTTGCGTGACGAAGTCGTAGTGATCGCCGACCAGTTCCCGATCAGCCACGAACACCACTCGCTTGAGAGCGAAGCGGGTGCGCAGCTTGGCAATCTGATCGGACAAGGTCGTGGGGTCTGCGGTGTTGCCCGCATAGACTTCCACGGCCACCGGACATCCCTCGGCGTTGCACAACAGGCCGTAGACGATCTGCAAGGTTCCCTTCCTGCCGTCTCGGGAGTAGCCCAGGCGCGCCAGTTCACAGGGCCGTCCTTCGAGATAGCTCGAACTCACGTCGTACAGCACCAGGGTGCCGTCGTGCAGGTGGCGTTGTGCCAGGGCCTTCTCGATGAGTTCCTGGCGTTGGAGCAGCCAGTCCATGGCGGAGTAGAAATCCTCTGCGCTCACGTCTTCCAGAGCCAATCTCTCGCCCAGGGTAGAGGTAGCGGTTTCGGGATGGAGAGTACGAGCAGTGGCCAGCTTGGAGCCGGCAGCGAGCAGGCGAGACACGATCAGAGCCATGCAACGGTCTCGTTCCGGGCTGCGGCGTGCGCTTATCAAGCGAGGGAGACCGAGCTTCTCCATGGCCCCGAGCACCACCGCCACGTGGCCGTGGGCACGGGAGCGCAGGATGGCGAGGCTGTCATTGGCCGAGACGAAGGTTTCGCCCCGCAGAGTGCGGCGGATGATCTCGATGAGGGGTGGAGGCAGATGGGAGATGCCCCCATGTTATCAATGGGTTAGAGTAGATTTGACCCCTCTGGAGTCCAAGAACTTCGGACTAAACGGGGCGAGATGTCACCCTGTTCGTGCAATCAATTCACTCAGTGCGGTCCCTTGTTGGGTGAGCACCGCCATAGTTTCCTCATGCCGTCCGGCCAGCGCCGTCATGGTCTCCTCGTGGCGCTTGTCATCCCGCTTGGTGCGGGCCTCTGTGGCTTCCCTCATTTGCTCAATGCCTCGGCTGACAAGGCGGTAGTTGAAGAATCCCACGATCAGGATGGCGACAGGGGGTAAACACAGTTTGCAGGATTTCCACCACGGTACACCCCCTTTCTTGGTGAGGTGTGCTTTATGCCCACAGAATAGTCCATTACGTCAGCCCTATTGGACCCCGTACTGGACCCCTGGGCATGGTTACCGCCTGTTACCGGGTCTTACTCGAAAGTTGAACCATGAGGGCACCCCCGTCAAGAGTCGTATCCTGGGTGCCATAGGGTCTCACATGGCTACAGCGCAATCGGCGTGTTGACCGTCATCGAGCCGGCCATTCGGGAGATATCCATGGCGCGGTGAACCTCGGGATCATCCCAGATGGTCAGTTCCCCCTCGTCGTAGACGACCCGGCCGTCGATCTCGATGGTCTGGCGAAAGCACGCGACGTCGACGGGGGCATGGGAGCGCCCCACATGGAAGTGCACGATCATGGGGCTGCAATGGGAATAGCTGTACCAGGCCCTGGGATCGTCAGCCCGGGTCGGCGGTACGATGGTCTTGGGATTGACGCCTGCGTGCCACGAGTCGATGAAACCGTCGGTGCTTTTCAGCGACTCGCGCATCAACCCTTCCGGGTCGCCGCCCTCCAGCGATGCCACGCGTCCGTCCACCAGCTCCAATCGCACGGTCTCGGGCATGCTGCCGAAACCCGCGATATGGTCCGCCACGATCAATCCTTCCGTGGCCACCGCCACCACCGGGCTGTGCACGCCGCCGGGGAAGTTGCGACGGGCCCGGCCGCCTTCGTCTTCAACGAAATAGGCTTGCGCCACCGTGCTCTCGCGCGAGCCGAAACGGCCCTTGACATCCGTGCCGTTGGGACTGGTGATGCGCCACGTCTTCCCCGGCGCCGAGAGCGTGTCGAGGGTCGTGGCAAGAGCCCGTTGCACGGAGTAAGGGAAGCCCGCCCATTCCGAGGCCATGAGCGAAACGGTTCGCGCCCGGTTCGGTACCCGTACCCGCGCCTCTCCGGGGAACCGCGGATGCAGCGCCTCCCGCTTGAGCGAGGGGTAGTGGGCGAACAGCACGTCCGCTCGATCGTAGGCGTCCAGAACCGCGGGCGGGATGTCGTCAGACCGATCCTTCGGGATGGCCGGACCCCACACCACGTGAACGTCCGCACCCCGATCCCTCGCCGATGCGGTCAACGCCTCTACCACCGGCCGGTCGGCTGCCTCCTCCTCGGTGACGATGTATACGGTCTGACCCCGCTCGACCCTGGCGCAAATCTCGACACAGTTTCGGATACCTGCCTCGAATGCGTCGGCCATTGACGGCGCCTCCCTTGCCGGATGCCCCTCCAGGGCCGTGCGCCGCGCTCGGCCGGGGGCAGGAATGGTGGGCCCACCTGGACTCGAACCAGGGACCTACCGGTTATGAGCCGGTGGCTCTAACCAACTGAGCTATGGGCCCGAAAATCGTGTGCGGGTGGCAGGAGGAAGCCCGCCGATGACGCCGGCCGACGCCGCTTCCTATCCTTCCATGAAACTCTTGAGTCTCTTGCTTCTACTAGGATGGCGCAGCTTGCGCAAGGCTTTGGCCTCGATCTGGCGGATGCGTTCCCGGGTGACGGCGAATTCGTGCCCGACCTCCTCCAGCGTGTGGTCCGACTTCTCACCGATGCCGAATCGCATACGGAGAACCTGCTCCTCGCGCGGCGTCAGGGTGGCCAGTACCTTCTTGGTCTGTTCCGAGAGGTTGAGGTCGGACACCGCGTCGGACGGTGTCGCCACCCGTTTGTCCTCGATGAAGTCACTGAGATGGCTGTCTTCGTCCTCGCCCACCGGCGTCTCCAGGGAGATCGGCTCCTTGGCGATCTTCAACACCTTGTGGACCTTGTCCAGGGGGATCTCCATCTTGGCGGCGATCTCCTCCGGCGTAGGCTCCCGTCCGATCTCCTGCACGAGATAACGCGAAGTCCGGATCAACTTGTTGATGGTCTCGATCATGTGCACGGGGATGCGAATGGTCCGTGCCTGATCGGCGATGGCCCGGGTGATGGCCTGACGGATCCACCACGTCGCATAGGTGGAGAACTTGTACCCTCGCTGATACTCGAACTTCTCCACCGCCTTCATAAGGCCGATATTGCCTTCCTGAATCAGGTCGAGGAACTGCAGGCCCCGGTTGGTGTACTTCTTGGCAATGCTTACCACCAGCCGGAGATTGGCCTCGATCAACTGCTTCTTGGCCAGGTCGGCCTGGATCTCCCCCTTGCGAATGGACCGGACCCGCTGTCGGATTTCCTCAACCGACATCTCCAGCCGTCGTTCGGTCCCCTGTACCTCCTCCCTGGCTTTCCGGATGTTGTCCTGCATTTCCCGGAAGGCGTTCATGCTCATGCGAAAGGTGCCGACCGTCCTTTGCCACGTCTCCTTGCCGCCGTTCCCCGGTGTCATCTCGAGTATTTGCCCGGCGGTCTTGCCGGTCGCTCGTTCGTAACGCTCCACCCTGGATTTCGCCGACTCGATCCGGCGCAGGTCTCCCTTCAACCGTTCCACCACGGCGTCGATCTGAGGACGGTTGAGTCGCAATTCCTTCAGGCCCTTGAGGATCTTCGTCCGACAACGGTTCAACTGCCGTTCGACCCCGACCCTGATGTCCGCGGCGACACGCTTTTGAATCTTCTGTTTGAGTCCATCCCGCTGCCGCACCACGCGCCGCAGCTTGTCGATCTGGTCCAGCAGGCGCTGCTCGTGCACCTCCTGCTCCACGTAGTCGTTCTCCGCGTCCACCCCCTCGATCACCTCGTGCGCCCGAATTTCGCCGCGCTCGATCTTCTCGCCGAGATCGAGCACGTGCTGGACCGCGACGGAACACGAAAGCACGTAGTCCGCCACCACTCCCTCACCCTCCTCGATCTTCTTGGCGATCTCCACCTCTCCGTCGCGGCTGAGGAGCGACACGTTGCCCATCTCGCGGAGGTACATGCGCACCGGATCGCCGGTCTTGCCGGCAACGTCCGCCTCCGCCTCGTACTCGACTTCGGCGTCCTCCGGCTCTTCACTCGCCCCTTCCTCCGTCTGGGCGCTCAGCGCCACCCGCTGGTTGGCGTCGACGACCTCGATGTCCATTTCACCGAAAATGGACATGACGTCATCGAGCTGCTCCGGCGAGACGGCATCGGGCGACAGCATGTCGTTGACTTGATCGTAGGTCACATAGCCCTTTTCCTTGCCGAGATCGATCAGCCGTTTGACGTCCTGCTCTCGCTTCATCAGGCGAGTTCGGGACACCTCCCGAGCGGCCCTGACTGACGTGGCGTTTACAGGCCCGGCCGCGCCCGCTCCAAGCGGCGCTCCCTTTCTATGACCTCCTGCCATTGCCGCATCCTCTCTTTCTTGACCTCATCATCACGGGTCTCTTCCGCGACACGGATCGCTCGACGCAACTCCTGTTCGAGCTGCCTCAGATATCGTCGTTGCAAAAAGAAGAGACAGTCCGCGGTCATTCGATCCCGCTCGTCCTCGGCAATCTCTTGCCCCCGCCACACCAGCGCACTGATCTCCGACGCAAATTCGGCCGGCAGTCCCTCGGTGAGCACGCCGACTGCCACTTCCCCACCGGGTTCGGGACCCGCAAGGATCCGCCGGATCACCTCACGCCACTTCTCGGTGACGAGCTTGTCCATCGGTTCCCGGCGCAGCCTCTGCACCACCGACGGGAATCGCAGCATCAGGGCTACGAGTGCAGACTCCGCGCGGTCTTCACCCAGGGACCAACGGCCCGCGGCGCCTCGCTCGCCGCCGCGGGCGCCCGTGGGCGCCTCCGTGCCCGACGGCGCGGCATGCCGGCGCAGCGACTCCTCGCGAATGCCCAACAGGTCCGCCGACCGTCGCGCCAACAACTCGCGGTCCAGAGGATGGGTTACCTTGGCGAGCATCCGGCTGACTTCGTTTGCCAAACGGCTCTTGCCCCCGAGGTCGGTCCCGTGGCGGGCTCGAAGCCAGTCCAGGTAGAAGTCCACGATGGGCACGGCGCCTTCCAGCACACGGTCCAGCGCGGCCTTTCCCTGCGTCCTGACGAACGTGTCCGGGTCAGAGCCCTCCGGGAGGAAAGCCGCATGACCCCAGAGGCCGGCCTGCTGGAACACCTCGAAGCTGCGAGCCGCGGCGTTGCGCCCCGGGGCGTCCCCGTCGAACAGCGCCGTGACGTTACGGGTGTACCGTCCCAGAAGCCGCAGATGATCGGCCGTCAGGGCCGTGCCCAGGGTGGCCACCGCGTGGGTTACGTCGAACTGCGCCAGCGCCAGTACGTCCAGGTAGCCCTCCACCACCACCACGCGGTCCTGCGAACGGATGCCGTCTCTTGCCTGCTTCAGACCGTAGACCTGCGCCCCCTTGTGGAAGAGCGGCGTCTCCGGCGAATTGAGGTACTTGGGTTTCCCGTCGTCGATGACCCGGCCGCCGAAGCCGGTGATCTTGCCGCCCGGTTCGGCAATGGGAAAGATGATCCGGTCGAAGAACCGGTCGCGGTAGTTGCCGGCGCCCTTGTCCGCCACCAGGCCCGCCTCGGCCGCGGCGCCCAGCGCGACGCCCTCACGCCTGAACCGGCCGGCAAGGACATCGCCCCGCGGCGCGAAGCCGAGACGGAAACGCTGCCAGAGGGATTCCTCCACGCCGCGCCGTTTCAGGTAGGCCCGTGCCCGAGAGCCTTGAGAAGGATCCAGCAAAAGCGCGTGGAACACCTCTGACGCCTGCTCATTCAACCGGAACAGATCGCCGCGCCGGCCGCCGCCCGATTGGGAAACCTCGATGGCGATGCCGTACCGTTCCGCCAGCCGCTCGATGGACTCGGGAAAAGTGAGCCCGTCATAGAGCATGAGGAACTTGAAGACGTCGCCGCCGGCCTGGCAGCCGAAACAGTAGAAAACGCCCTTTTCCTCACTGACGGTAAAGGATGGAGTCTTTTCGGAATGGAAGGGGCACAGCCCCGAGTAGCTCTGGCCGGCCTTCCTGAGTGTGACGTAGTCGGAAACAACCTCCACGATGGAGGCGCGAGTGCGAACCTCTTGAGTGGTCTGATTCGAGATCATGCGCCGCGTTGCGGATCGCTCGCTGCCGAATCCGTTCCCGAGGTCCCGGGCCAGGCGACGGCGGCGCCCCTTGCCGCGGCCCACGCCCCGAAGCCGAAGAGAGGAGTGACCAGGGCCGCCTTCCCGAATTGCTGCTGATATTGGTGCGGAACCCACGACTGGGAGATGGCGATGAAAAGCCCCACACCGAGAAACAAGGCGCCCTTGGAGCCCCCCACCAGCAAGCCTCCGAGCCGGTTGAACCCGCCAAGGAACAACAAACTGGCCGACCGGTGAAGCATGAACCCCACCCAGTTGAACGCGATGTAGACCAGGAAGAACAGCAGGACGAAAACGATGCCTTGAAGGATGAGCGGCGAGTAGGGCCAGGAATCGATCCAGAGGGAGACCTGTTCGTAGTATCGTACGGACACGATAAAGCCAACCGAAAGGCCTAGCAAGGCGAATACCTCCCGGAACAGCCCCTTGACGTAACCCCTTACGGCAAACACGCACAGGACTGCTGCCAACACTGCGTCGACGATATTCACAACGGCCTGTTGGGAGTTGTCGATCTCCGGGACACAGCAAAGATTCCAGGCGAATCTTCCTGGCCCTTCTCCGATCGAACTCAGCCGGTCACGGCCATTGCGTCGTCCCGAGTTCCCGGTTCACTCAGTACCACTGGTGGCTTCGGACACGCTTCATGGCACGCTTCTTGGCTGCGATGGCCTTCCTCTTGCGCTTGACGCTCGGCTTTTCGTAGTGTTCCCGCTTGCGCAGTTCCGCCAGGATTCCGGCTTTCTCACACTGCTTCTTGAACCGCCGGATCGCGCTCTCGATGGACTCGTTGTCCTTTATTCGAACCCCTGTCATATGGTGTGTTCTCTCCTTGAGTCTGTCGAACTATAGCCAATCAGTCATCCAAGTCAACCCCGCCAACCGCATTGGCCGGCGACCCGAAGACCCCCCGGATCACGACCCGTTCGTACGGCGCGGATCACCAGGCCGCCAGGCCGGCGGCAAGTCGCAGTGGATGAAGAACTCCTTGTTGCCCTTGGGTCCAAGCAACGGCGATTCGAAAACCGGACGGCGCTTCAGCCCCAGGGCATCCACGGCGTCCTCGATCTCCCCGATGACCCGCCGGTGCTCCTCCTCCGACCGCACCACTCCGCCCTTGCCGACCCTGCCCTTGCCCACCTCGAACTGCGGCTTGATGAGAGCCATGACCTCGAACGGCTCGGCCAGGAGACGGCATACCCGCGGCAGCACGAGCCGGAGTGATATGAAAGAAACGTCCACCACGGCCAAATCCGGCCTTTCCGGGAACCCGTCAGGCTCGAGGTAACGGATATTGGTGCGCTCCAACGCGACCACCCGCGGGTCCTGCCGGAGCCGCCAGTCAAGCTGCCCGTAGCCCACGTCCACCGCGTGGACCCGCGCCGCGCCATGCGTCAAGAGGCAGTCGGTGAACCCTCCCGTGGAGGCGCCGACGTCGAGCGCCACCCGGCCCTTCGGCTCCAACCCGAAGTGTGCCAGGGCCGCTTCGAGTTTTTCGCCCCCACGGCTGACGTAGCGGGAGGAGACCTTGACCCGCACCCGCGAATCGCGTTTCACCAGGGCCCCGGCCTTGGTGACGGGCTGACCGTCCACCAGAACCGCGCCGGCCAGAATATACCGCTGGGCTTCCCCACGGCTCCTGACGAGCGACGCCTCCAGCAGGACCTGATCGAGCCGTTCCTTCCCCGAGGTGCTTCGCGTCATGGATTCCCAACTCCGGTCATGACCGCGCCCGACGTTGCTCGACGTCCGCGGCCGGTCAATCCGGCGCTTCCTCCTCCACCAACTCCTGCAGCCGGGCCCGGCCGTCCGAGTCCTTCGTCAAAACCTCGATCCGCCGCTCGACGTCGCTGAGCTTACGGTTACAGGACTGCACCAGCCGCACGCCCTCTTCGAAGGTCGCCAGCGAGTCCTCCAGGCTCAGTTCACCGCCCTCGATGCGTTCCACGACTTTCTCGAGGGACTGAAGACACTCCTCGAAACTCCGGTCGTCTTGCGTCTCGTCCTGCCGCGTTTGGTCTTCCTGAGACATCCTGTCTTCCTGAGACATCCTGAATCCCCCCTCGCAGACATGTCGGCCGACAGCGGCCGTGCGGGCGCGGGCGGGTTTGCAACCCGCCCTTACGGCTCCTCCACCTCCTCCACCCGGCATATCGCCTGCCCGGCGGCAAAGTTCACGCGCACGCGATAGCCCTCGCGGAGTAACGAAGCATCCTTGACGATACTGCCGTCGGACTCGCGGTACACGATGCTGTAGCCGCGTCTCAAGACGGCCAGCGGGTCCACGCCGCCCAGCCGTCCGGCAAGATGGCCCAGACGCTCCCTCAGCCGCGCCACCGAATCCTCCTGACAGCGCCACAGCCGCAACGACAGTTCGTCGAGGCGCATCTGCCCCTGGCGAAGACGCTGGCCGGGGTCCGCCAGCCGACGGACCCAATGCCGCAGGTTCTCGCGCCGGCGTTCCAACCGGCTTTCCGTACTGCGCCGCAGCCGGCGCGTCAGCACCGCCACCCGGTCCACCATCTCCCGCCTTATCGGAAGGATCATCTCGGCCGCGGCCGTGGGGGTGGCGGCCCGCTGGTCCGCCACGAAGTCCGCAATGGTCACGTCGATCTCGTGTCCGACCGCGGACACGACGGGAACCCGGGCCGCGGCGATGGCCCGCGCCACGACCTCCTCGTTGAAGGCCCATAGATCCTCCAACGAACCGCCGCCCCGACCGACGATCATGACGTCCGGCAGGCCGGTCCCGTCCAGTTCCCGGATCCCCTGGGCAATTTCTTCGGCGGCGCCCTCACCCTGCACCCGCACCGGCCGGATCACCACACGGCGGTCGGAAAATCGTTCCTGAATGATGCTCAACATGTCGCGCACGGCCGCGCCGTGAAGCGACGTGACGATGCCGATGGTCCGCGGCAGAAACGGCAGCGGCTGCTTGCGGTCGCCGTCGAACAATCCTTCCCGTGACAGCCGGTTCTTCAACTGCTCGAAGGCAACGGCCAACGCTCCCTTGCCCCGGACCTCGACTTCGACTGCGTAGAACTGGAGCGCGCCGCGCACCGTGTACAGGCCCACCCGCCCCGAGCAGACCACCTCCATCCCGTCTTCCATACGGAAACGCAGGTTTTCCGCGTGGCGGCGGAACAGCACCGCCGAGATCTGCGACTGCGGGTCCTTGAGGGTGAAGTAGACGTGTCCCGACGGGGGAAACCGCACGTTGGAGAGTTCGCCCGCCACCCACAAGGCGTCCAGACCGGTTTCCAGCCGGTCCCGGATGACCTCGTTGAGCTCGCTGACCGTGAGGACCGCGGACGGCTGCAAAACCGGGCGCCGTGTGAAAGGACGGGACATGGCGCTCGGCTGCATCAGGTAGCCTTGTCCGATCCGGCAAGTCCGCGGAACATCTCCCAACCCTTGAGCAGCTCCAGCGCCCGTCCCACCTGAGGGTCGCTCTTCAACCGTTGCACCGTACCGTCCAGGGCGGCGGGGCGCTTGTCCGGGTCCTCATTCGCCGGCCCGGCCTCGGAACCCTTGGCCTGCGTTCCTGTGCCGGACGGCGAAAGCCGGGTGACCCGCTCCATGACGATATCCGGCCGGATCCCGGTTTCATGGATCGAACGGCCGTTGGGGGTAAAGTATTCGGCCGTGGTCAGGCGCAGGGCCGAACGGCCGTCCAGTGGAAGGATGGTCTGCACCGACCCCTTGCCGAAGGTCTGGGTGCCCAGGACCAGCGCCCGCTTGTGGTCCTGGAGAGCTCCGGCCACGATCTCGGAGGCGCTGGCGCTGCCGCCGTTTACCAGGACCACCATCGGGAACCCGGTGCGGGAATTTTCACGCCTGGCGGAGAACTTCTGCTTCTGCTGATCCAGGCGCCCGTCCGTATAGACGATCAGACCGGAGTCCAGGAACAGGTCGGAAACCTCCACCGCCTGGTTCAACAGCCCACCCGGGTTGTTCCGCAGGTCGAGAACGAGGCCCTTGACGGCTTCGCCGTCGGCTTGCTTCTTCGCCAGGGCCGATTTCAGATCCTCGCTCGTGCGGTCCTGGAACTGTGCGATCCTGACGTAGAGGAAACCCGACTCCAGAACGTAGGCGCGCACGCTGTTGATCTTGATCACGTCCCGGACGATGGGGAACTTCAGGAGCTGTTCCTGACCCTTTCTCCGGACCGAAAGGGTGACGCTGGAACCCTGGGGTCCGCGGAGCCGCTCGACGGCCTCGGTAAGGCCCATTTCCTCGGTGGACTGATCGTCGATTCCGACGATCTGATCGCCGGGCTGCATGCCGGCCCGGGCTGCGGGGGTGTCCTCGATGGGTGAGATCACCGTGAGCACGCCGTTGCGCACGGTGATCTCCAGCCCCAAGCCGCCGAAACGCCCCTCGGTTTCGGTCTGAAGCTCCCGGTACTCATCCTCGGCCAGGTAGTCGCTATGGGGATCCAGGGAACCCAGCATTCCCTCGATGGCCCCGGTGATGAGCTCCTCCGTCTCCACCTCCTTGACATAGTTCCTCTGAACGATGGCAAGGATATTGGCGAAGGTTTCCAGGCTTCGATAACCGCCGGGACCCACCGCGGAAACCCGCGGTACCAGCAGCCCGGCAAGGAACAGGACCCAGCCCAGGGCGAGGAACGCGCCGAACAGACGGCGCTTGCGATCCGGCAGTTTCATCGTATGGTCTCCTCGGATTGATTCCAGTGTTCGGGATTCTAGTGTTCGGGAACCTGTACCGCAAACCCGGGGTCAACGCCTGCGCGCCGCCGACCGGCGGAACCAGCGAACCGGGTCCACCGGCTTGCCGTTCTTGCGGACCTCGAAGTAGAGCCGTGACCGGCCCGATGCTGCGCCGTCCCCGACCCGGGCGATCCGCTCGCCTCGCTCCACCCGGTCGCCCACCGCCTTCTCGATCTTCGACAAATGCCCGTACACCGTGTAGTAGCGCCTGCCGTGATCGATGATGAGCATTTTCCCGTAACCCGCCAACCGGTCCGCGTAGAGCACCCTGCCACCCGCCACGGTCCGGACCTCGGCCCCGACCGGCGCAACGATGTCGATCCCCGGACGGTGCACGTCCACGTTCAGGTCCGGGTGCTTGTGGATGCCGAAGCCACTGACGATCCTGCCCGCCACCGGGAGCTCGAAGCTGCCGCCGGCCGCGGCAAAGGCCGGCGTCCGTTCCGAGGCCGGTTCCCGCCTTTTTTTTTCGGAGCCGGTGATGATGCCCTCGAGACGGCGGGCGGCCTGCTCCAATTCCTCCAACGCCCGTGTCCGAAGAGCCCGCTCTCGTTGCAGACCGTGGAGGGTCCGCCGCCGGCCCGCGCGTTCCTCGGTCAAATCGTCCCGCAACGCCGCCACCGCGTCGCGTTCCTCCGACAACTCGCGCCGCCGGGCTTCCACTCTCGTCCGAAGGTTCCGGCTCCGGCGAACGTTTCGTGAAAGCCTGCGGATGAGCGCGCGGTCCCGGCCCATGATCGTCTCCAGGTGCCGCTTCCGCCGCATCAACTCGAGCACCGAGAACTCACCGTTGAGCAGCACGAAAGGGGTTCCGGCCCGTTGCCACTTGTAGAGCGCCCGCACCCGGCCGGCCAGGGCGGTGCTGCTCTTTTCGAAAGCGGCCGAGGCTTCGTCGGCCGCCCGCACCGCCTTGTCCACTTCGCGTTCGCGTTGTCGCAGCCGCGAGTTCAAGGTGTCCAGGCGTCTCCTCTTGCGCTCCAGGGTGGCCTCGATCTCACCCAGCACCTCCAGGACCGACGACTCGCCGCGGCGCACCCGGTCGAGAGCCGCCCTTTCCTGCCGGATGCGTTGCCGCAGTTCCGCACGGTCGCCGCCCTCCTCTGCCGCGGCCGGCCCGGGGACGGCCAGGAAGATACAGAGAACCATCGCGGCAACGCCGCGGCGAATGGCTTGCAAGGCATTCCTGACGCCATGCGAGGGGATCCACGCCGGAGCGCCGGCGGCGGCGTGCACCATGGGAAAGCGTCTCCCGCTCACTCCAGGAATCTCTTCACGGACAGCAGGCTTCCGGCGGTGCCCAGCAGCCATCCCATCAAGACCAGGAGAGCGCACTGCCGGATGCCGAGGAAGGTGAACTGTTCCCCGGCCATCAGCGGGCCGAACGGCGCCAGCAACTCCGCGGTCAGCAGCGAAGACGACGCCTGGAGCAACACCAGGGCAACCGCGGACCCGGCCAGTCCCTGGATCATGCCCTCGATGACGAAAGGGGCCTTGATCAAACCGTCCGCCGCCCCCGCGAGTTGCATGATTTCGATCTCGTCCTGCCGCGCCACGATGGCGAGCTTGATGGTGCTGCTGACGATCAGGAACGCCACCAGGAAGAGGAACCCGCCGAGTACCCATTTCAGCCAGTCGATACCCATCACCAAGAGCCGTATCTTCTCCAGCCAGGTCTCCGGGTACTCCACGTCCTGGACCCCATCCAGGGCTGCCAGACGGCGCGCCAGGCGCAGCACGGCTTCGCGCGAACGGTAGGCGGTGCGCAACTCCACGTCCAGGGAGGCCGGGAGGACGTTCGGATTCAAGCCGTCGAGAATCCCCGACTGCGATCCCAGGGTCTTCTCGAACTCGTTCCAGGCGTCCTCCCTGGAGACGTAGCCCGCGACCTTCACCTCCGGCCATGCGGCCACCCGCGTCCGCATGGCCGCCGCCGCGGCGGCGTCGACGCCGTCCTCGAGATAGACGAACACCTGGATCTCTTCGCCCCAACCCTTCACCAACCGGCCGACGTTCTCCTGGATGATCAGGAACCCGCCGAACACGGACAACGTCATGGCCATGATCCCGGCGGTCAGAAGGTGGGTCCAGAAAAGCTCCCGCAGGCTCCTGACGACACGGCCTGCCACGAACAGGATGTAGGAGGACTTCATGGCGCCGAAGCCGCCCAAACCGTGCCGTGAACGCCGGTCAGACGTCCCTGGCGCATCATCAGGACACGGCCGTCGAAGCGCCGCAGGAAGCGGTGGTCGTGGGTGGCGATGAGCACGGTGGTCCCCTGTCGGTGGATCCGTGCGAACAGCCGCAGGGTCTCCTCCGCCATCTCCGGATCCAGATTGCCCGTGGGTTCGTCGGCCAGCACCAGCTCCGGATCGTTGACCAGCGCGCGGGCGATGGCGACCCGTTGTTGTTCCCCGCCGGAAAGGGCCGGCGGGAACGCGCCGTACTTGTCCTTCAACCCGAGCTCGGCCAACAGCCTGAACGCCCGGCTCCGGCTCTGACGCCGGGCGACACCGGTCACGTCCGCGGCCAGCGACACGTTCTCCAGCGCGGTCATCCAGGGGATCAGCTTGAAGTCCTGAAAGACCAGCCCCAGCCTTCGCCTGAACGCCGTCAAGCCCTTGCCCTTCAAGCGTGTGATATTCCGCCCGCTCACGATGACCTGGCCTTCGGTAGCCTGCTCGGCCCGAAAGAGCAGACGCAGCAACGTGGTCTTGCCGGCCCCGCTGGGTCCGCACAAGAACAGGAACTCGCCATCCTCCACCTGAAACGTGAGGTCCTTGACCCCGGTGTCATCCGGCGGGTAGACCTTGGAGACCTTGTGGAATTGAATCATGGACATCGACGACGTTCAGAAAGAATCGGAAAAACTGTCTTGACATCGCCATCGGACGGCTGTTAACTTGTCGTAAATTCGACCAATTGTCGGGTCTGGTGGCCTTCTGGGCGCAGGTTATCACTAAACCATCCCAGGAACAAAATGGGAAACCACGGAGCCGCAAGGCAAGATCTCCCCGCCCGGCGCTCGAACTGCGTGGGGGAGACCCGGCGCCACGTAGACATCGCCTCCGAAAAGTCGTTCATTTTCGGACGTTTCACATCAAGGACACCCACTCGATGAGGAGTTTCACGCCATGAAGATCCTGTTCATCAATCCGCGCTTCCCGAACTCGCTGTGGCGCCTGACCGGCATCACCGACATCCTGCCGCAGCGTTGCGCACAGACGCCGCTGGGCCTCCTCACCGTGGCCGCCCTGACGCCGCCGGACTTCGACGTCGAGCTTCAGGACGAGAACGTCAGGCCGCTGAAGTTCGATACCGATGCCGACGTGGTGGCCATCGCGTGCTGGAGCATCCAGTACGGCCGCGCCCGGCACATCGCGGAAGCGTTCCGCAAGCGCGGGAAGATGGTGGTGGCGGGCGGCCCGTACCCCTCCCTGTGTCCCGAGCGTTTCACCGATGGGCTCTTCGACGTGGTCTTCGACGGCGAGGTGGAGATCACCTGGCCGCAGTTCTGCGACGACCTGCGGTCGGGCAGTTACAAGGCCCTCTACAAGCAGGAAGGCAACGTCGACATCTCGCTCTCGCCGGTGCCGCGGCTGGATCTGGCGTCGCGGGACGACTATCTCTACTACTTCCTGCAGACCACCCGGGGCTGTCCCTTCAAGTGTGAGTTCTGCGACATCATCATTACCGACGGGCGGGTGCCGCGGACCAAGAGCATCGATCAGGTGCTGGCGGAGATCGAGACCGTGGCGTCCGTCGGCGGAATACACATCAGCTTCTCCGACGCCAACCTCATCGGCAACATGCGCTACGCCGAGGAGCTGCTGACCGCGGTGGCGGAGTTCGGCCGCGCCAACGACTATCCCATCAACTTCTCCGGGGAGATGACCATCAACGTGGCGGAGAAACCAAAGCTGCTCCAGTTGCTGCACGACGCCAACTTCACGAGCATGTTCCTGGGCATCGAGTCGCCCCGGGTGGCCAGCCTGACGGAGACACAGAAGCGGCAGAACACCCACCGTCCGCTGATGGAGAGCATCCGCAAGATACAATCCCACAACATGGCGATCCTGGCGGGCATGATCGTCGGCTTCGACAACGACGACACGGACATCTTCAAGGAACAGTTCGAGTTTCTCCAGGAGGCCGGCATCGCCTTTACCACCAGCGGCGTGCTGACGGCCATCGAGAAGACGCCCCTCTACGAGCGCCTGGAGAAGGAGGGCCGGCTGATCCCCTACGACTCCGCGCAGATGCAGGGGCACGGCTCCGCCGACCTGAACTTCGTTCCCAAGCTGATGACCATCGAAGAGGTGCAGCAAGGCTACAACTGGCTGATCCGCAACCTCTACAAATACGAGAACTACGGCGCGCGGCTGGTCACCGGGGTGAAGCAGTTCCGCCCGGAGTATCATCGCAGCGGCAGGGGCAAGATCAATCGGGAAATCCTCGGCATACTGGTCAACACCGTCCGGCACTACGTCTTCACCACCGACCACGTAAGGCGCCGGTTCTTCCTGAAGACCCTGTGGCAGGTCATGTGGCCGCACCCTAACTTCGAGAAGCTGGACTACGCCGTCAGCTACATGATTTCGGAGAAGCACTTCCACGACTACGTGAAGAACACCCACGGGGACCCCGAGACCGTGGGCGCCGCGCCCTTTACCGAGAGCGCCGAGGTGGAGCACTCCTGGGGCGAACTGAGCAAGGAGTACCTGAGAAAGCTGAGACGTGAAATCTACCCGGGGGCCAAGCGTTGGCGGTGGATGCGGCGGCGTCTGCGTAACGCCGTGGCCGTGCCGGAAGCGTTCCTCAAGGACAAGGTCGGGCAACGGTTGAGCCACTTCCTTTCGGACCTCGGCATCACCGTCGTGCCGGTGGCGAGCGCGGCCCTGTCACGCATGCAGGACAAGGCCGACGTGCTGGTGCTCCCCATCATCAACAAGATGCTGAAGGACCGCGAAGAACTGCAACAGGTCGTGGAGCACCTCAACGAAGAGTCTCAGGAGGAAGTGAAGCGGTTCCCCGAAGTCGTCCACTTCCCCGTGGACCAGGGAGACCGGGCGGCGCTGGAAGCGTTCGCCCGCATAGGCCTCCTGTACACCAGCCGCGTGGAACGGTTGCAGCGCGCGTACGTCAGAGCCTTGCAATGAGCCGGGGGCGGGGGCGGTTTGAGACCCGCCCCCGCTAGTGAAGCGCCCGTGACTGCTTCCTGATCCTTTTGATCTGCTCTCTGACCGTCGTCGCGCTGCCGGAATCCGGCGCCAGTTCCAGGAACCTCTCGAGGTCCGTCAGCGCACCCGCGCCGTCCTCCAGCCGCAACCGGAGCAAGCCACGGTCCCGTACCTGCTCGGGGTCGTCCGGGTTCAGGATCACCAGTTGCTCCACCGCCCGCAGGCATCGTTCCGGATCCTGGCGGTTGGCGTAAATCAGCTTGACGTTGTTCAACATGCGTTGGACGATCTGCCTGTTGGACACGGCGAACAGGTATTCCGGCTGGACCTCGATCCGCCCGCCGTACAGCTTGTCCAGTAAACCCTGTAGATCCGCCGGCGAGAGGATGCTGCCGCCGTGGAAGGGATCCACGAAGATCTCCTGGCCGTCGCACACCGTCTTCACCAGGAAATGTCCGGGGAAACCGACTCCCCGAACCTCCAGGCCCACCCGTCGGGCCACCTCCATGTAGAGCACCGACAGCGTGATGGGTATTCCCGTCTTGCGCACCATGACCCGGTTCAGGAAGCTGTTCTCGGGATCGTAGTAGTCGTCGGCGTTGCCCTTGAAGCCCTGCTGCCTGAACAGGACGTAGTCGACACACGCCAACCGCCGGTATGCGTCTTCCGGGTCACCGGCCACTTCTCTCACGCTCTCGGCCATACGGTCCAGGCGGGTCAGATATTGCCGGACATCAAGTTCGGGATACTCGGGCAGCGCGATGGTCAGGGCCACCCTTGCGAGGTCCATCTCCGGCCCGGCGACCGCCTCGGCAAAGGCACGGTACCCTATACCGTCATCCATTTCCCCTCCAGAGTGAGACCGCGTCAACCTCTCTCTCCGTGCCCGTCAACGAGGGTCGGAGACCACGTCCACCACGGCCGGGAGCCGCTGCTCCCTGACCACCTTGTAGGCCCGTTCCAGCGCGGGTCCCAGGTCCGCCGGTCTGGCGATGGGTCCTTCGCTCCACACCCCGAAACACTCGGCCATCTTGGCGTAGTCCACCAGCGGATCGCTCACGTGGGTGCCGATGCCGGCGTTCTCCACGGGCCGGTTGCGGAACTCCGCCAGCTTGATGCCGTGCTCTTCCGAGTTGTAGAAGGACTGGTTGTTGTGGATGACGATCAGCAGCGGGATCTTGTGGTGCGCCGCGGTCCACAGGGCGCTGGAGGTCATCAGCAGGTCGCCGTCCGACTGGATATCGACACAGAACTTGTCCGTTCCCATGTGGCCCAACGCCACCCCGATGGCCGCGCTCATGCCGTAGCCCACGCCGGCGCCGCCGCTTCGACCCAGGTACTGGCCCGGCCGGGTCCAGTCCCACAGCTTCCTCGCCCACCCGTTGGCGCTGCCGTTGGCCAGCACCCAGTCCTCCCGCTTGATCACCTCGCCCAGCTCGTAGGCGAGGCAGGCGGTGGAGATGTCGCTCCGGGTGAGCGTCTGCCGCGCCTGCTCCTGCCAGCGGGCGCGCGCCGCGTCGTGCACGGCCTTCACTTCCCTGGCCCGGGCCTCGATGGCGGACCCGCCCTTGTCGCCGCCCATGAGCTCGCGGCACAGCCGGGTGAGCTCGGGCAAGGCGATGGCGGTATCGGCGCTGATGGGCACGTCCACCGCCTGCAGCGGCTGGACGTCCGTGGCCCAACTGTGCACCAGCATGTCGTTCAGGTTGACGTGGATGATCTGCGCGCCGGGCTGGATGACGTAGCCCATCTCCCGGGTGGTGCGGTCCACCGTGGTCAGCGAGCCGTAGAGGTCCTGGACGTCCAGCGCCAGCACCACGTCCGCCTTCTTCAGGAAGTCGCCGGCGACGTCGGTCACGTCCAGCGGATGGGTGTTGGCGATGTTGTGTCGGTTGCCCTTGTCGATGACCGGGATGGCCAGCAACTCCGCCAACCCGGCCAGGGCCGCCACTGCCGCGGGCTTGCGTCCCATGAAGTCCGCGATGATCAACGGCGCCCTGGCTTCCACCAGAAGCTTCGCGGCCCGGCGCATGGCCTCCGGATCGCCCTGCACCGGGGCCTGGGGCGCGAACCGGCTCACGTCCGGGACCTCGATCTGTTTGGCCACCTCCATCTCCTGAAGCCCGGCGTCGTAATTGATGTACACCGGCGCCGTAGGCTCGGTGACGGCCAGCCGGTACCCGCGGATGAAGGATTGGGGAATGCTTTCCAGCGTTGCCGGCTGGTCGTCCCACTTGACGTAGTCCCGCACCTGGTTGCCCTGCACCAGCGCGGTATGGATCCAGTCGATCCAGGGACGGCGAATGGTGGTGTCCACCGGGCCGGTGCCGCCCAGGCAGATCACCGGGACCCGGTCGCACCAGGCATTGAAGATGCCCATGCTGCCGTGCTGGAGGCCCACCACGTCGTGCAGGATGGCCACCATGGGCTTGCCCGTGGCCTTGGCGTAGCCGTGGGAGATGGCCACCGAGATCTCCTCATGGCAGCAGAAGATGACTTCCGGGTGATGATTGCCGCCGTAGTTCACGATGGAGTCGTGGATGCCGCGAAAGCTCGCCCCGGGATTGAAGGCCGTATATTCGATATCGAAGGCCTTGAGCATGTCCACGACCACGTCCGAGCCGTACTCCGCCTGCTTCTTCTCGGTTCTGCCGGCCTTTGCCATATCCGCTGTTCCCCCCTCGTCGTGTGTTTGGTGTCTCGCGAGTACACGCCGCGCTACCGCGCGCAACGTAGCAAAGCCATAGCCCCTTTGCAGCGCCCGCGTCAACCCGGCCCCTTTCCCCAAGGGCGGGGCGCTTCGATTCCCTCTACCTTCGGGAGAGGAGCACTTCGGGAGAGGGCCAGGGTGATGGAAGTCTCGAACGGACACCCGGTCCACGTCGGACACCCGGGTCCACGTCGGTTTGACACCCTGTCGGTGTTCGGCTACTAGTGCACACACCGACCGCATCTCTTCGAACGGAGCCACACCACGAAAACCGGAGTTTTCCTGCCGATCTCGGGACGCGCCGCGGGTCCTGAGACCTTGCGTCAGGCGGCCCGGAGCGCGGAGGCCTGGGGCTTCGACTCCATCTGGGCCGCGGACCGCGTCATCATCCCCTGGCGCATCGACACGCCCTACCCCTATGGCAGGGACGGAGCGTTCATCGTGCCGGCGGACCGTCCCTTCCTCGATTCCCTGAGTTGCCTGACGTTTCTCGCCGCGTGCACCAGCCGCGTCGAGTTGGGCATCAGCGTGCTGGTGCTGCCCTACCGCCGGCCGCTGGTCTGGGCCAAGACCGCGGTCACCCTCGACCATCTTTCCCGGGGCCGTTTCATCCTGGGCGTTGGCGTGGGCTGGATGGAAGAGGAGTTCCTGGCGCTCCAGGCGCCGTTTCGGGACCGGGGCCGCATGACCGATGAGCAGCTCGAAGTCCTGAAGGAGGTCTGGAGCACCGAACGATCGAGCTTTTCAGGAGAATTCTACGAGTTCGAGGACATCGCTTTCCTGCCCAAGCCGTACCGGACCGGGGGCATCCCCGTCTGGGTCGGCGGCGAGGGGCTGCGCGCGCAGAAGCGCGCCGGCCGCTACGGCGACGCCTGGTTTCCCTACTTCGTGCGCATCGAGCCGGACGAACTCGCCGCGCGGTTCGACAACGTGCGGCGCTGCGCCGCGGCAGCCGGCCGGTCACCGGAGCGCCTGCGATTGAACTGTTGTCTCCCCATCGAGGTCACGGACGAGCCTGTGCCGCAGGAGCCGGACCGTCTGGCCGGCACCCCTGCCCAGCTCGTGGAAGCGATCGCGCGCTATCGCTCCGCGGGAGTGGAACACCTGGCGCTTCAGTTCATGGCGCCGCGCTGGCCCGACCGGCTCCGGCAGATGCAGCAGTTTGCCGAGGAGACCTTGCCGCACCTATAGCGTCGGTCCAACCGCTTTGTGTCGGTCCAACCGTTTTCCCAGGTCCATCATGGCTCGCCGCCCTTTCTTCTACGGTTACGTCATCGTCGGCATCTGCTTCCTCAACATGGTGCTCATGCGGGGGATCCTGGCTTCGTTCAGCGTCTTCAACGTCGCTCTGCTGGACGCGTTCCAGTGGTCTCGCGCCACCACGGCCACCATCGCCTCGGTGAACGGCATCGCCTACAGCGCCTCATCGCCGTTGGTGGGTTGGGCCTACGACCGTCTCGGACCGCGCATCCTCATGCCCCTGGGCGGCCTCCTCATCGGCGTCGGGCTCGCGCTGGCGGGCGGGAGCACGACCCTGTGGCAGTTCTACCTCTATTACGGTCTGCTCGTCGGCCTCGGCATCGGCTGCATCGGGTTCGTCAGCAACACGGCGCTGCTGTCCCACTGGTTCCGGCGGCGCCGGGGCACGGCCCTCGGCTTCGCCACCATGGGACTGGGCTTCGGCATCCTGATCGTGCCCGTGGCGCAGGTCCTGATCACCCGGTACGGCTGGCGCGCCGCCCTCGTGCTGCTGGGGGCAACCGTGCTGGTGTCGCTGGTGCCCTTGAACGCCGTGCTGCAGCGGCGCCGGCCCGAAGACATCGGGCAGCTCCCGGACGGCGACCCGATGACCGCCGCGGCACCCGCCGCGGCTTCCCCGCACCGGCGTGCGCCCCACCGTGAATGGACGCTGCCGGCGGCGCTGTCCTCCTTCCCGTTCTGGGCCATCGCCATGGGCCACTTGGCCCTCGGCGTCGGCCTGTCGCTCATGTACACCCACGCGGTCGCCCATCTGATCCACGGCGGACTGGACCCGCTGGCGGCCGCTTCCGCCTTCAGCCTGGTGGGGGTGGCGCGGATTCCCGGCACGGCCATCTGGGGGTTTGCCTCGGACCGGCTCGGCCGCGACCGCGCCTACCGCATCGGCACGCTCATCACCCTCGGCGGCATCGGCATGCTCATGGCCTTGGGCCCGGAGGCGCCCAGGTGGTGGTTCGTGGCTTTCGCCGTGCTTTACGGCGTCGGCCACAGCGCCGGGAACCCGACCTTCGGCTCGACCATCGCGGACATCTTCGGCGGGAAGAACGTCGGGACCATCTTCGGGTTCCTGGAGATCACCTTCGGCATCGGAGTGGGGATGCCGGTCTCCGCCCGCAGCGAGCGAGTCAGCCGCAGCACCGCTTCCTCGATCACGGCCTGGGCCGAGGCCGCCAGGTCCATGTGGCGCTGCGTCAACGGCTCCTCCGGCCGGCGCGGCGCGCTGCCGAACAGCGTATCGAACTTGCCGTTGGTCATCGTCAGCCCGGTGCAGTAGGCGAAGTAGTCGAGATTCAGGCGGAACGTGCCGTCCGGCTTCAGGTCGATCAAGTGATCGAGAATGGTCTGGAGGTACTTCGGCTCGCCGTAGGGCGCCAAGCCCATCACCTTGTACTCGCCGGAGTTCACCTTGAAGCCCGTGTAGTAGGTGAAGGCCGAGTAGAGCAGCCCCAGGGAGTGCGGGAAGTGGATTTCCCGCGTCATCTCCAGGTCGTTGCCGTGGCCGATGGCCACCGAGGTGGTGGCCCATTCACCGACCCCGTCCATGGTCAGGACCACCGCGTCGCGGAAAGGTGACGGATAGAACGCGCTCGCCGCATGCGATTGATGGTGCTCGGTGAACAGCAGCCTGGCGTCCCAGTCCACGTCCGGGGCGAGCGCCCGCAGCTTCCGGCGCAGCAGGCCCTTCTGAAACAGCTTCTCCTTGATCCAGATCGGGACCGCCATGCGGAAGGAACGGAAGCCGCGCGGCGCCAACGCGACGTAGGTTTCGAGCAGCCGCTCGAATTTGAGAAACGGCTTGTCGTAGAACGCGACCCGGTCCACCTCATCGAGCGTGACGCCGGCCTCGTCGAGGCAACAGACGACGGCGTGATGCGGATAGTCCGCGTCGTTCTTCTTGCGCGTGAAGCGTTCTTCCTGCGCCGCGGCGACGATCCGTCCGTCCTCGATGAGGGCCGCGGCGCTGTCGTGATAGAACGCGGAGAGGCCGAGGACGCGCATGGTTCAAAACATCGTATAGATCATCGGCGCGACCGCGGTGCTCTGGCTCAGCACGATCAGTCCACCCAGCACGAGCATCATGACGATGACCGGAAACAGCCAGTACTTCTTGCGCACCCGCATGAAAATCCACAGCTCATACAGAAAGGACATTGGAAATCTCCTCGCCCTGTTCAGAACTGGTTCTTCATCGATTCGCGCTCGGACCCCGGCGGGTCGCGGTGGATCCAGTAGCTCTCTGCATCCGGGTCGTACCGCAGGCGCAGCGAATCCTTGCCCGCCGCACGCATGACGAGGCCGGTCGGGGTCACCACGGCAAAGTAGATCACCGCCATGACGAGCGGGTCGACCACGCGTTGCAGCAGCAAGCCGAACTTGAACCAGACCCGATTGAACGGCGCCAGCAACGCCGGCCTGACGAGCGCCACCGCCAGGAACGCTCCCGCGACGCCCAACGCCCAGCCGCGGGGCGGCCCGCCGTCGAGCAACGGGAACAGGCCGATGGCGACGAACACGAGGGCGAAGACGATGCCAAAGCCGCGGTCGGAGCCGCCTGCAGGTGCTTCGTCGCGGTTCAGTCGCTCGTGAATGCCTTTATGAACGGGCTGGGGCATAGTGCTGGTGTAAGGTGGTCGGGATCAACCCCACAAAATACCCTCTATCCCTTGCCGACACAAACCACCAAGAACGCGACTCAGGTTGACAGCAATGGCGCCATTCGTTAACTAAGTCGGAAATGACCGCCGTTCCCGGATTCCGTCATGCCGGTGAAGGCCGGAACGACGGGGAGTGAAGTGCCCACGGGGCGCCTCATGGCCAATCCCGCCGGCTGTACCGCGTCACATCAACCGTAAAAACTACACAAGAGGAGCAGGAAATGGCCAAAGCAGCAAAGAAGGCCCAGGCTGAGCAGATCCACGATCTGCGCAACGCCCTGGAGTGGCTCAAGTCCGAGGGAGACCTGATCGAAACGGACAAGGAGGTCGATCCCGACCTGGAGATCACCGCGATCCAGAAGAACCTCGACGGCGGCTGTCCGATTCTCTTCAACAACGTCAAGGGCAAGCCGTATCACCGGGCGGTGACGAACCTGTTCGGCGACATGGGCGTGATCAACAAGATGTTCGGCTGGGAGAGCCATACGGACCGCACCCGGAAGCTCGCCGACGCCATCAATCACCAGATCCCGCCGATGGAGGTGAGCTCCGAGGAGGCGCCCGTACACGAGGAGGTGATCAAGGACCCCAAGGACGTCAACGAGTACATGATCCCCATCCGCCATACGGAGTATGAGCCCGAGTTGACGGTGGGGTCGGGCAACCGGCTCATCTCCGGGGAGCATTTCGACGGCGGCACCGACTTGGGCTACAACCGGATGAACTTCCGCTGGGGCAACGTGGCCACGTTCCAGATCTCGCCCGGATCGCACATGTGGCAGGTGGTGTCCAAGTACTACCAGGACGACAAGCCCGTTCCCATCACCATGTGCTTCGGGGTTCCGCCTTCCTGCACGCTGCTGGCGGGGGCCGGCTTCGACTACGTGGTGCTGCCCCAGGGCTGCGACGAGTTGGGCGTGGCCGGCGCCGTACAGGGGTCGCCGGTGCGCGTGGTCAAGGCCAAGACCGTGGACGCCCTGGCGCTGGCCGATTGCGAGGTGGTGCTGGAGGGTTACGTGAACCCGCGGGACCGGCGCTACGAGACCGAGGAATCCGAGAAGGCCGACATCCAGGGGCGTTTCCACTTCCACCCGGAGTGGGCCGGCTACATGGGCAAGGCCTACAAGGCGCCCACCTTCCACGTCACCGCGGTGACCACCCGGAAACGCGAAGGCAAGCCCATCATCTTTCCCCTGGGCGTCCACACCCTGGACGATCACAACATCGACACCACCGTGCGCGAAGCCTGCATGTACCTGCTGTGCGAGCGCATGCAGCCCGGCATCATCCAGGACGTCAACATCCCCTACTGCATGACGGACTGGGGCGGCGCCATCATCCAGGTGAAAAAGCGCAACCGCATCGAGGAAGGCTGGCAGCGGAACTTCATGTCGGCCATCCTGTCCACCTCCCAGGGCTCCCGTCTGGTGGTGGCCGCCAGCGAGGACACCGACATCTACGACATGGACGACATCATGTGGTGCCTGACCACACGGGTGAATCCCAAGACGGACATCCTCAACCCGATTCCCGGCGGGCGCGGACAGACCTTCATGCCGGCCGAGCGCATGACCGCGGGCGACCGCCAATGGACGGCTTCCAACACCGTGTTCGAGGGCGGCATGGGCATCGACGCCACGGTGCCGTTCGGCTACGAGAGCGACTTCCTCCGACCGGTCTACGCGGTGGAGAAGGTGGATCTCAAGAACTTCTTCAGCGACAAGGACATCGCCAACGCCAAGTCCCGCATGCACGGCTGGGTCCACTCCCTGGCCCGCACCGGCCGGTAGCGCTCACCGAAAAAAAAGGCGGCCTTCCGGGCCGCCCTTTTTTCGGCCGGTTGCCGCATGACCCGGCGAAACTCCGAGCCACCGGAATGCACGAGATGACCGATCCCCTACGGCTGGAACGGATGTCTGCGTTGCTGGAGGAGCGCTACGGCGAGGCCGGACACGAGGCGGCCGGACGTTTGCGTCGCTGGGCGAGCGGCGAGATCCCCTATGCCGCGCCCGAGTTCGTCGAGCGGCACCTCGAAGCCGGGCACTTGGCCCTGGTGTTCGACGCCTTCCGGCAGGTGCTGCCCCTGGGCACCGGCGGGCGGCGCGGCCCGGTGGGCTACGGCCCCAACCGGATGAATCCGTCCACCGTCGCCATGACCGTCCAGGGCCACTCCAACTACCTCAGGGCGGTCTTCCCCGACAAGGCGCTGAGCGTGGTGGTGGCCAACGACGTGCGGGTCTTCCTCGACCATGCCGGGGTATACGCGTTCCTGGACCGGCCGCACCCGCTGCTGGGCCTGTCCTCACGCGCCCTGGCCAGACTGGCGTGCGAGATCTACGCCGCCAACGGCATCGTCTCCTATTTGGCGGCGCCCGAGGACGACCGCGCGGTTACCAGTACGCCGGAGCTGTCGTTTCTCATCGTCCAGTTGGGCGCCGCGGGCGGCGTCAACCTTTCCGCGTCCCACAACCCGCCGGACGACAACGGCATCAAGGTCTACGACGACTACGGCAGCCAGCCCGTCGCACCCGAGGACCAGCGCCTGCTGGACGCCATGGAAAGCGCCACTGCGGTCCGCACCCTTCCCTTCGACGAGGCCCTGCGATCGGGAATGGTCCGCCCGGCGCCCGAGGATCTCCACGCGGCCTATATCGACACCTATGTCGGGCTGTACGGGAACCTTTACTCGACCGGGGCCAGGGCGCCGGTGGTCTATACCCCCCTGTGCGGCTGCGGCATGACGACGGTGAAGGAGGTGCTGGAGCGGCTCGGCTTCCGGTTGCTCATCCCTCCCGACCAGGGCCTGGACGGCAGCTTCGCCGCCATTCCCTTCAAGACGCCCAATCCGGAGGTGCCGCTGGCCACCGCTCCGGCCAGGGATTTCGCCGACCGGCACGGGGTCGGCATCGTCCTGTCCAGCGACCCCGACGCCGACCGTATCGGCATGGAGGCCCGCCTGCCCGACGGTTCCTGGTACCACTTCGACGGCAACCAGATTGCGGCCATCCTCTGCCACCACCTCATGCTCGACCCCGAGGGACCGCGCCGCCGGGGTCTGGTGATGGAAACGCTGGTCACCACCAGGCTGCTCGGCCGCATCGTGGCCGAAGCGGGAGACTCCTGGCTCATCGACGACCTGCTGGTGGGGTTCAAGTACGTGGCCGACGTGCTCAAGACCCTGGAACGGTCCGGCCGCTACAAGCACGTGACCTGCTCGCCCCGGGACCTGGTGATCGCCGCGGAGGAGAGCCACGGCGTGGTCATGGCCCCCGGGATCCGGGACAAGGACGCCACGCCGGCCTGCATGGTGCTGGCAGCCCTGTACCAGAGGCTGGTGGACGAGGGCCGGACCATGCTGGATTACTACGCCGCGGTGCTCCGGGAGCTGGGGAGCTACGACAACGTCAACCGCAACATCGTCCTGGCGGGCGCGGAGGGGGCCCGAAAGAAGGACCGGATCATGGCCGCCCTGAGAGAATCGCCTCCCCGCGAACTGTGCGGACACCCCGTGCGGCGCTTCATCGACTACCAGGACCCCGAGCGCTTCGGCCCCCTGGCCAGCGAAACCGACCGGCTGCCGCGAGACCTGCTACAGGCCCAAACCGACCGCTTCATCGTCACCGTCCGGCCCTCAGGCACCGAGCCGAAGCTGAAGTTGTACTGCCAACTGCTGCCGGACGGGGAAGCCCTCGACGCCCGCGGAACGGACCTGCTGGAACGGGTCAGGGCCAGGGCCCACCGGGTGGCGCAGTCCCTCTACAACGAGTTGCTGGCGCGCATCGACGTCTCGCTGGACGAGGCGGCGCTGCTGCTCCCGGACATCATCGACCTGGAAGGCAAGCAACGCTTCGGCCGGGAGACCGTGCCGCGCCTTCACGACGCCATGGCCAGCGGAAGCTTCGCCGGTCTGGAGGAGCTGCTGTCCTGGCTGCGCAGGGAGACGCGGTCCATGACGCCCGCGGCCGACCCCCTTCCCGCCCTCAAGCCTTCGGTGGCCCATCTTTGCGACGGCTGGCGCCGTGAGCCCGGCATGACCCTGGTGGAAGACCTCAGCCATTGGGCGGCCCGGTAAGGCCCGGGGGTCCGTCCGGGCAGTCGATTCCTGCCTGCCCGGACAGGTTCCCAAGAAAGGAGCATCGAATGAAGGACAAGATCAACGCGAGCCTGGAGATCGAGCGGGTGCAACAGGATTGGCTGGAAGCCATGGCCAGGAAGCACGAGCTCCCCGACCCGTCCAAGGCGCTTCGCATCGTGCTGGACCACGCCCGCACCGGCGCCGACGAAAAGGTCATCTTCGAGACCGTTCGCTGTCTCGGCTGCGATTGAGCGGGAAGCGCCGGGACCGAAGGCGTCGAACCGCTCCGCGTCAGCGGGTCGCCGGGCGCGGGCTGCCCAGGGCCTGCTTCCGAATGGCTTCGATGTCGTCGACCTCCTTGGGGATCGCCGCCGACAGCACGTCGTGCCCGGCTTCGGTGACCAGGACGTCGTCCTCGATGCGGACACCGATGCCGCGGTAGTCGGGGCTCACATCCTCCAGGTCGTCGGCGATGTAGAGACCCGGCTCCACGGTGAGCACCATCCCGGGCTCCAGCGGGCGTGCGGCGCCGTCCACGCGGTACCGACCCACGTCGTGGACATCCAGACCCAGCCAATGGCCGGTCCGGTGCATGTAGAAACGGGCGTGCTCGCGCTTCTCGATGAGCTCGCCCGCGGCACCCGACAGGAGACCGAGTTCGAGCAACCCTTCCACCAGCACTTCGGTGGCCCGTTGGTGGATGTCCTCCATGGACGCGCCGGGACGGACCGCAGCGATCCCTTCCTTCTGAGCCCGGAGGACGATTTCGTAGATACGCCGCTGGGGCGGCGAATAGCCCGCCCCCACGGGAAAGGTCCGGGTCACGTCCGAGCAGTAGCCGTCGAACTCCGCGCCGGCGTCGATGAGCACCAGGTCGCCGTCGTGCATGCGGCGGTCATTCTGGATGTAGTGGAGGATGGTCGCGTTGGCGCCGGAGGCGACGATGGACGGATAGGCCGTGCCCGACCCGCCGGCGGAGCGGAAGTGGTACTCCAGGAGCGCCTCCAATTCGTACTCGAAGGTGCCGTCCCGGACCTCGCTCATGGCCGCCACGTGCGCGCGGGCGGACGCGGCCACGGCCTTGCGCATGAGGTCCAGTTCCCCGCCCGACTTGTAGAGGCGCATTTCGTGCAGGATCGCCGCCGGGTCCACCAGGGACACCACGCCCCGGCCCGTCCGGGCGCGCCCGGACCTGCTGTTGTCGATCAGGTCCCGGATCAGGCCATTCATGCCCTCGTCCCGCCCCGGCGCAAAGTAGACGTTTTCGGTGCGCGCCAAGTGTTCCGGCAGGATCTCCCGCACCCGATCGATGGCATACGCGGCGTCCGCGCCAAACACCTCCCGGGCCCCATCCTCACCGTACCGCTTTCCGGTCCACGTCTCCTTCTCCCGGTCCCGCGGCTGCACGAACAGGATGAAACGTTCCCGGTCATGCTGCGGTGACAGGACGCAAAGGCTGTTGGGTTCCGGGAACCCGGTGAGATAGAGGAGGTCGTTGTCCTGCCGGTACCGGTACTCCACATCGTTCGACCGGGTGGCCTGGGGCGCGGCCTGCAGGATCGCCACTCCCTCACCCAGGGTCTTCATGAAAGCCTCACGCCGTTCCGCATAGCTCGTGGTATCCATGCCGCTCTTCCTTACGGCAAGTTCCGCCCGGTGACAAGGGATACGGTTCGGGCGTGGAGGGCTCACGCCGTGCGCGCCACCGCCGGGTCTCTTCTCGCTTCACGCGGCCGTATCTGCTACACAGGGTGCACGAGCAGAATCCGAGAATGCTTCCCACCGGCAGCCTGCGGAACCAAAGGATGCCTTCGTAACTCGGTGGAGGCCCGGCAGGGGAATGGCTTCAAGGAGGATTCCGGGAGGAGTTCGCATGGCGGAAACCGTATACAAGGACTTCAAACGCGAGGAGATGGAGTATCAGTTCAACCCTCGCGTTACCGTGACCGAGTATCCCCGGCTGGCGGTGGAGAGAGAGAAGGCGAGCGAAGCCACCCGCGCGAAGCTGAAGCACTTCCGCGACGTGCGCTACGGTCACGGGCCCCGGATGCTGCTCGACATCTTCCCGGCCGGTCAGGCCGGCGCCCCGGTGCAGGTCTATATCCACGGCGGGTACTGGCGCGGCGGCAGCAAGGACGCCTACAGCTTCATCGCCGAACCGTTCGTCGAAGCCGGCGTCACCCTGGTGCTGCTGGAATACGACCTCTGTCCGCAGGTCACCGTGCCGGACATCATGCGCGAGACCCGAGAAGGGATCGGGTGGGTCTACACCCACATCGCCGATCACGGCGGCGACCCGCAGCGGCTCTATCTGTCCGGGTCCTCCGCCGGCGGTCACCTGGTAGCCCGGGCGGTGAGCCACCGCTGGGAGGAGGACGGTCTTCCCGTGGACCTGATCAAAGGCGCCGTGGCCATCACCGGAGTCTACGACCCCGACCCGGTCCTGCATGTCTCGGTCAACGAGGACATCCGCCTGACGCCCGCCGGCGCGCGCGAGGTCAGCGCCATGATCCATCCTCCGCTTGACCGAACGCCACTGGTGGTGGCGGTGGGCATGGCGGAAACCCGTGGGTGGATCGGCATGTCCAGGGACTTCTTTGCCCTGTGTCAGGAGCGGGGAGTGGAGTGCAGTTACCTGGAGGTGCCCGGAACGCACCACTTCTCCGTTTCCGGTCAGTTGGGCGAAAGGGACAGCCTCATGGCGCGCACCGTGTTGTCGCAGATGGGTTGCCTGCGGGACGCGGCCTAGTGTCCGGCGCCGGCGCCAAGGGAAAAGGATCGAGAGAGGGCGGCTCCCGGTGCTCCTGCGAACGCTCATGAACCATGAACGCGACAGGTTTGGGCGAACCCGTGCCACGGTCCGTCCGGTATGGCTCGTTGGCCTGATGGTGCTCTTGTCCGGCGGGTTCTGCCACGCGCAAACGCTTTACGTCAACGGCTATCGCGAGCTCATGCTGCGCACGGGACCGAGCGTCGAGCACCGGATCATCGCGGTGCTGAAGACCGGGAACGAGATGGAAGTCGTGAGAGAGGAAGGCGAGTACAGTCTGGTGTCGCTCCCGGACGGGCGCCAGGGCTACGTGCTCAAGAGCTTCCTGACGAGCGAGGTGCCGCCCCGGCGCCGGGTCGAAGATTTGACCGCCAAGGTCAAAGCCCAGGCCGCGGAGCTCGAACAGCTTCGCGGCGAGAACTTGCAGCTCATGGCCGACAACGACAAGCTCAACAAGGACAACCTGAGCGACAAACGCCTGCTTCGGCGGCTTCAACAGGAAAGCACCGACCTCCAGCGGGACGTGCGGCTGCGGTGGTTCGTGGCCGGCGCGGGGATCCTGCTCATCGGCTGGTTGATGGGGTGGACCCGCGTTCGCCTGAGGAGAAGAGCGCGGGCCCGGAGCTTCACCTGAATGACGGCCCGGACCCTGCCGTCTCACGTTGGGAGGGAACATGCACCCAGTACAGCTCTTCTGTTGGCATTTCATGGCGTATCCTCACCTGCCGAAGGACTTCGACGAGAAGTACGATACCGGCTGGGTGACGGTCCCCAACAGTCTCTGGGACTCGGAAAAGTCCCGCGGCCTGTTCCAGGAATACATCGACCAGCTTGCCTACGCCGACGAACTGGGCTTCGACGGGTTGGTGCTGAACGAGCATCACCAGAACATCTACGGCCTGATGCCCTCGCCGAACCTCATCGCCGCGGCGCTGACGCAACGCTCCAGCAAGGCCAGGATCGTCGTGCTGGGCAACCTGCTGCCGCTTCACATCAACCCGCTCCGGGTGGCCGAAGAGTACGCCATGCTCGACAACATGAGCAACGGTCGCGTCATTGCCGGATTCGCGCCCGGCGGCGGACCGGAGAACTACAACTACGACGTCCCGTCGGTGACCTCGCGGGAACGCTTCTGGGAAGCCGTGGACCTGGTGACGCGCGCGTGGACCGACGACGGCCCGTTCAACCACGAGGGCCACCATTACCCGCTGCGCTACGTCAATCCCTGGCCCAAGCCCACCCAGAAGCCCCACCCTCCCGTATGGGTCCCCGGTTCCCGGAGCGCGTCGACGCTGACGGAGGTGGCGAAACGCGGCTTTTGCTACTTCCTCTCCTCCCGGAGCCACGGCGGCGAGACCTACAAGGCCCGTGAGCAGTTCTCCAAGGTGCTGGAAGAGCACGGCGATGCCTACCAGCCGTTCCGCATGGGCATCCTGATGTCAGCCTACGTGGGCGAGACCGATGCCCAGGCCAGGGAGGAGTGCGAGGAGGGAGTCTGGTATTTCCTGCGCAACTGCCTCAAGGGCCATCTCCGCAAGGAAGGCCGTCAGCTCACCTTCGGCGCCGGCGTGCCCTACATCCCCGCGCCCGCCTGGAAGGAATTCCTGAAGCACTCCGACCCCGAGCGTTCCATGCTGGGGGACGTGCGCGACTGGGACGAGCTGGACAAGGCCCAGTCCATCGTCGTGGGGAGTCCCGAAACCGTGCACCGGAAGATCCTCGACCTCATCGAGAAATCGCAGGTCGGCAACCTGCTGATCCAGTTCCACCTCGGCAACATGCCCGGGGAGCTGGCGCTCAAGAGCCAGCGCCTGTTCGCCACCCAGGTGGCCCCGGCGCTGAGGGAAGACTCCGCGAGGGTCTTCTCCAAAGCCTACCCGAGGATGGAGGAAACCCTTGCGGCCGGAGCGGTCGCATGAGCCGGCGAACGCTGGAGATCAACGGCCGGAAGGTCACGGTCCTGGAAGACGGTTCCGGCGACGCCACCCTCTACCTGCACGGGTTCGCGGACGTCCACGGGGTCACGGAAGGCTGGATGCCGTTCCACGAGAAGCTCCTGGAACGCTGCCGGCTCTACGCCCCGGCCCATCCCGGGTGCGCGGCGTCGGACGAGATCGAGTATCTGGAATCCGTCGAGGACCTGGTCTTCCATTACCTGGAGGTCATCGACGCGCTGGGACTCGAGCGGTTCGACGTGGTGGGCGCCTGTGTCGGGGGCTGGCTCGCGGCCGAGCTCGCGGCGCGGCACCCCGAGAAGGTCCGCCGGCTCGTGCTCATGGGCGCAACGGGCCTGTTCGTGCCCGGGGCGCCCATCGGCGACATCTTCATGATGTCCCACCCGGTGCGGGGCACCGACTATTCCGAGCTGCGGGCCATGCTGTTCGAGAGCGACCGGACGCCCGCAGGCCACAAGCTGTTCCCCGACGGCCGGGCCGAGAACATCGAGGACGAGCTGCGGCGCTACCAGATGCTGCGCTTCACCAACCGGTTCGGCTTCAATCCACCCTACTTCTACAACCGCTCGCTGCGCAGCCGGCTGCACCGCATCGCGGCGCCGACGCTGGTGCTGTGGGGCGAAGCCGACCGCATGGTGCCCCTGGCCCACGGCGAGGCCTACGCCGCCGGCATCCCCAACTCCTACGGCCCGGAACGGGTGAAGGGCGCCGGCCACAGCCCCCAGGCAGAAGCCGCGGAGGCCGCGGCCGCGCTGGTCAACGGCTTCCTGAAAGGATCGTCGGGACCGTAGACCGTCCCGGAGACTCGCCGGGCGCCGGGAGTCCGTCCGGGTCGGCGAAGCGCATCCCTATCCGTTTCCGGGGTCGTAGCCCAGGACCGTGCCGAGCCACCGCTCCACCTCCGCCACCGTCATGCGCTTGCGCGCGGCGTAGGCCGCCACCTGGTCCCTGCCGATGGCGCTCACCGCAAAGTAACGCGCCTCGGGGTTCGCCAGGTAGAGCCCGCACACGGAGGCCGCGGGCCACATGGCGAAGTTCTCGGTCAGCTCGATGCCGGCGGTCTCCGGCACGTCGAGGAGCTGGAACAGGACGGGCTTTTCCGTGTGGTCGGGGGTGGCCGGGTAACCCGGGGCCGGACGGATGCCGCGGTAGCGTTCCCGGATCAGGTCTTCCCGGCTCAATGCCTCGTCCCTGCCGTAGCCCCACTCGCGCCGCGCCCGGGCGTGCAGGCATTCGGCGAAGGCCTCGGCCAGACGGTCGGCCAACGCCTTGGTCATGATGGCGTTGTACTCGTCGTGCTCGGTCTCGAACCGCCTGGCGAGGTCGTCCGCCCCGTGCCCCGCGGTCACCGCGAACCCGCCGATGAAGTCCTCCCGGCCGGAGTCCCGGGGCGCCACGAAATCCGCCAGGGCGTACTGGGGCCTGCCCTTGCGCGCCTCCTTCTGCTGGCGCAGGGTGTGGAACCGCGTGAGCTCCACGGTCCGGGTCCGGTCCGTGAACAGCACGATGTCGTCGCCGTCGCTGTTGGCGGGGTAGAAGCCGTAGACGCCGCGGGCCGTCAGCAGCCTCCGGTCCACGATCCGGTCCAGGAGCTCCCGGGCGTTGGCCAGGAGCTCCCGGGCCGCGGGGCCGCGCACGGGATCGTCCAGCAGGTCGGGATAGCGGCCGCGGATCTCCCAGGTGTGGAAAAAGGGCGACCAGTCGATGTAGGGGACCAGATCGGCCAGCGGAAAATCCCGCAGCGCCCGGCTGCCGGTGAACTCGGGAACGTCCACCTCGCCAATGCTCCAGTCGATCCGGCAGCGCCGCTCCAGCGCCTCGGCATAGCTCAAGAGCCGCGTGCCCGCCCGGCCCTCGTACTCCTGCCGCATGCGTTCCTGCTCGGCCCGGTTGGCGGCATCCAGCGCGGCCCGGGCGTCGGGGTCCAGGAGGTCCTGCACCACCGGCACCGCCCGGGAGGCATCCAGCACGTGGACGGTTTCCCGACCGTAGGCGGGAGCGATCTTCACCGCGGTGTGGCGCCGGCTGGTGGTGGCGCCGCCGATGAGCAGCGGCAGGTCGAGGCCCCGCCGCTCCATCTCGCCGGCCACGTGCACCATCTCGTCCAGGGACGGGGTGATGAGGCCGCTGAGTCCCACGACGTCGGCATCCTCGGCGATAGCGGCGTCGATGATCCGGTCCGCCGGCGCCATGACGCCGAGATCGATGACCTCGTAGTTGTTGCAGCGCAGCACCACCCCCACGATGTTCTTGCCGATGTCGTGCACGTCGCCCTTGACCGTGGCGAACACGAGCCTGGCGCGCTTCATGACGCCGCCCGGCTCCCGGCTCTCGGCCTCCATGAGCGGGGTCAACCGGGCTACCGCCTTTTTCATGACCCGGGCGCTCTTGACCACCTGCGGCAGGAACATCTTGCCCGCGCCGAACAGGTCGCCGACCACGTTCATGCCGTCCATGAGCGGCCCCTCGATGATGTGGAGCGGACGCTCGTAACGCCCCAGGGCCTCGTCGATGTCCTCGTCGATGTAATCCACGATGCCCTTCACCAGGGCGTGGGAGAGCCGGCTCTCCACCGGTTCCTCGCGCCAGGCCTGCTCCTCCACCGCCACGGCGCCGGACCCCCTGTTCTGTTCCGCGGCAGCGATCAACCGCTCGGTGGCGTCGGCGCGCCGGTTGAACAGCACGTCTTCCACCAGCTCCCGCAAGTCTCCCGGGATCTCCTCGTAAACCGCGAGCTGCCCCGCGTTGACGATGCCCATGTCCATGCCGGCCTGGATCGCGTGATAGAGGAACACCGAGTGCATGGCCTCGCGGATCCGGTCGTTGCCGCGAAACGAGAACGAGATATTGCTGACTCCGCCCGAGATATGGCAGCGGGGGAAGAGGGCCTTGAGGCGTCGCGCCGCCTCGATGAAATGGATGGCGTACTCCGCGTGCTCCTCGATGCCCGTGGCCACGGTGAGGACGTTGGTGTCGAAGATGATGTCGGCGTCGTCGAAGCCGGTCTCCTCGGTCAGGATCCGATGGGCGCGCCGGCATACCGCCACGCGCTCTTCCACCGAGGTCGCCTGCTTCACTTCGTCGAAGGCCATGACGATGACCGCGGCGCCGTAGCGCTTCACCAGGCGGGCGCATTTCCTGAACGCTTCCTCGCCTTCCTTGAGCGAGATGGAGTTCACCACCGACTTGCCCTGCACGCACCGGAGCCCCGCCTCGATGACCGAGAAGTCGGAGCTGTCGAGCATGACCGGAACGCGGACGATCTCGGGTTCGGCCGCCACGTGGTTGAGGAACGCCGACATCGCCTCCGCGGAATCGAGCATGCCCTCGTCCATGTTGACGTCGATGATGTTGGCGCCCCCTTCCACCTGCTCCCGGGCGATGGCCACCGCCTGCTCGTAATCGCCCTCGCGGATCAGCCGGGCGAACTTCCGGGAGCCGGCCACGTTGGTGCGCTCGCCCACCATGATGAAGTTCGCGTCCGGCCGGATCACCAGTCTTTCCAGCCCGCTCAGGTGGGTGAAGCCGTCGGGTTCCGGCGCGCGCCTCGGACGAAGTCCCTTCACCCGTGCCGCAAGGGCGGCGATGTGCTCCGGCGTGGTGCCGCAGCAGCCGCCCACGAGGTTCACCCAGCCCTCCCGGGCCCACTCGGCCAGTGCCCCGGCCAGTTCGTCCGGGCCCATGTCGTAGCCGCCGAACTCGTTGGGCAGCCCCGCGTTGGGATAGGCGAATACCGGGAGGGACGAGAGCCGCGACAACTCTTCCACGAACGGCGTCATCTGGTGCGGCCCGAAGGCGCAGTTGAGGCCCACTCCCGCCAGGTCCGCGTGGCCGATGGAGGTCAGGAACGCCTCCAGGGTCTGGCCGGAGAGCGTGCGCCCGCTCTGGTCCGTGATCGTGACCGAGGCCAGCACCGGCAGCCGTGCGCCCCGCTCCTCCAGGAGCTGCCCGATGGCGAACAGGCACGCCTTCAGGTTGAGGGTGTCGAAGGTGGTTTCCGGCAGCAGCAGATCGACCCCGGCCTCCACCAGGCCCCGGGCCTGGTCGTAGTAGGCCGCGGCCAGTTGATCGAAGGTGACCGCCCGGTAGCCGGGATCGTTGACGTCCGGGGACAGGGAAGCCGTGCGGTTGGTGGGCCCCAGGGACCCGGCCACCAGCCGCGAGCCGCCGTCCCGCGCGTTGAACCGGTCCACGGCCTTGCGCGCCGCGGCGCCCGCGGCCCGGTTGATGTCGCAGGCGAGGTCCTCGAGTCCATAGTCCAGCAGCGAGATGGCGTTGGCGTTGAAGGTGTTGGTCTCGACGATGTCGGCGCCGGCCTCCAGGTACTGCTCGTGGATGTCCACGATGGCCTGAGGCTGGGTCAGGCACAGGACGTCGTTGCACCCCTTCAGCGGTTTCGGGTGCTCCGCGAAGCGGGCGCCGCGAAAATCCGCCTCGTCGAGACCGAGGGCCTGGATCCGCGTTCCCATGGCCCCGTCCAGCAGCAGGATTCGGTCCGCCAGGAGGCTCTTCAGAGACCGCGCCGGCATGTTCCCGTTCACGCCTTCCGCGGCCGCGCCGGCTCCGGCGTCACGTAGGCCGCGGTGATGCCGCCGTCCACCACGAACTCGGCGCCGGTGACGAAGGAGGACTCGTCACTGGCCAGGTACAACGCCGCCCGGGCGATCTCCCGGGCCTCGCCGAAACGTCCCATGGGAATGTGCACCAGCCTCCGTTGGCGCTTCCGCGAGGTGTTCAGCACCTTCATGAGCAACTCCGTGCGCAGCGGCCCCGGGCACAGCGCGTTGACCCGGATGTTCTCCCGGGCGTGGATCACCGCCAGCTCCCGGGTCAGGGCCACCACGCCCCCTTTGCTGGCGGTGTAGGCAAGCTGCGGCGTGGCCGCGCCCATGAGAGCCACGAACGAGGCCGTGTTGATGACGGCGCCGCCGCCGGCCCGGCGCAGGGCCGGGATGCCGTGCTTGCAGCCCAGGAACACCCCCTTGAGGTTCACCGCCAGCGTGGCGTCCCAGACCGCCTCGGAGGTGTCCACCGCGCCGCCGTCGTCGGCGAGCATGACGCCGGCGTTGTTGAACAGGACGTGGAGCGCGCCGAAGGCGGCCTCCGCGGCCTCCACCATGCCGGCGCAGTCGCCGTCCCGGGACACGTCCGCGCGACAGTACACCGCCTCGCCGCCGCCCCGCTTGATGCGGCCGGCCAAACGCTTGCCGCCGCGGTCCTCGACGTCGGCGATCACCACCCGCGCGCCCTCGCGCGCGAACAGCAGCGCCGTCTCCCGGCCGATACCGCCGGCGCCGCCGGTGATGAGCGCTACCTTGTTCTTGAGACGCATGAAAAAATCCCGGACCGGGTGCGGCCTCTCGCCCATAACGTTGGGGAGACGCCGCGCCCGTCCCTTATCCGCGCAGTGCCGTGCAAGAGGACGAAGAAACCACCACGTTCGTCCCGAGTCCCCCGACGCGTTCGGGACGGACGTCGCGCCGGCCAAGTCGAAGGACACGTCCCCGGTTCCGGCTATGCCGGGTCAGGGGGGCGCCGGCGTTGAACGTCGGGCGCCGGCGTTCGACGATCACCCGTGGCCTCCACCAGCGCGTCGAACAGGCGCTGCTGTACAGGGTCTTCCGCCGCGGTGAGCTCGGGGTGCCACTGCACCGCGATGAGCCAGGGATGCGACGGCATCTCCAGCCCCTCGATGGTGCCGTCCGGGGCACGTGCCACAACCTCGAACCGGGGCGCCACGCGGCGAATGGCCTGATGGTGCCAGGAAAGGCACGAGAAGTCGGTGGCGCCCAGGATCCCGGCCAGCCGCGAACCCCGCTCCACGCTCACCGGATGGGCGATGGGCTCCCGCGGCGGCGCGCGATGGACCACCGTCTCCCCCACCGCGTCGGGCAGGTGCTCGATCAGGGTCCCGCCCTCGCAAACGTTCAAGACCTGCGCGCCGCGACAGATGGCCAGGGTGGGGAGGCCCAGATCGAACACCCGCCGGGCCAGTTCGATCTCGGACCGGTCCCGTTCCGGCTCCACCATGTAGATGGTTTCGTGGCGGTTGCCGCCGTAGAGGTCCGGATCGAGATCCCCGCCGCCCGTGAGCACCACGGCTTTCAGCAGCCGCACGACGGCTTCCAGGCGCTCTTCCCCGGGGGGCAGCAGCAACGGGATGCCGCCCGCGCGGCGCACCGCGTCCACGTACGCCGCGGGAAGGATGTACCGGTTGTGCGAGCCGCGGCCGTAGGTGGTCACCCCGATGAGCGGCGCGCTCCTGTCAGATCCTTTCGAAATAGCGTTTCCTTTCCCAGTCGGTAACCGCCTCGCGGTACTTCCCGTCCTCGGTGCGGAAGAAATGGGCGTAGTGCTCCACCACCTCCGCGCCGAAGCTCTCGCGACAGAACTCGCTGGCCTCGAACAGCTCGACGGCCTCCCCCAGGGACCCCGGCACCTGCGGCACGTCGCCGGCCGCGTACAGGTTGCCGTCGAACGCGGACGGCGGCTCGGTCCGGCGCCGGATGCCGTCCATGCCCGCGGCCAGGGCCGCGGCATAGGCGAGGTAGGGGTTGCAGTCCGCCCCCGGCACCCGGCACTCGATGCGGCAGCCGTTCCCCTGCCCCACCACCCGGAACCCGGCGGTGCGGTTGTCGAGGCTCCAGGCGATGCCGGTGGGCGCCCAGGACTCCGCCCGGTAGCGCTTGTAGGAGTTGATGGTGGGCGCGTAGAACACCATGGTCTCGGCCAGGTGCGTCAGCCATCCCCCAAGGAACCAGCGGAACACGTCGGAGAACGTATCCGGTCCGCCGGTTCCGGCAAAGGCGTTGCCGCGGTCGCGCCACAGGCTCAGGTGCACGTGGCAGCTCGAGCCCGCCAGTTCCGCGGCGTACTTGGCCATGAAGGTGACGCTCAACCCCATCTGCTCCGCCACCTCCTTCAGGCACTCCTTGTAAACGCAGTGGCGGTCGGCCATGGTGAGCACGTCGCAGTAGCGCACGTTGAGCTCGTGCTGGCCCGGCCCCCACTCGCCCTTGGAGCTCTCCACCGGCACTCCCGAATCCCGCAGGTGGCGCCGCACCGCGCCCTGGAACCCTTCCTCCCGAAAACCCTGGAGCACGTGGTAGTCCTCGATGTAGCCGCCGGCGGGCGTCAGATCGTGGTAGTTCTTTGCCGCCGCCTGCCGGTACGGGTCCTCGAAAAGGTAATACTCCAGCTCCGACGCCGCCATGGCCTCGAACCCCATGCCGCGGAGCCCCTCCAGCTGCCGTCGCAGGATGGACCGCGGCGCTTCCGCCACCAGGTCATGGGAGGCGTTGTGCCGCACGTCGCAGAGCACCATGGCGGTTTTCTCCTGCCAGCTCAGGCGCCTCAGGGTGCTCAGGTCGGGGGCCAGATGGAAGTCGCCGTAACCCCGCGTCCAGTTGGCCAACCGGTATCCCTGCACCGGCTCCATCTCCATGTCCGCGGTCAGGAGATAGTCGCACGCGTGGGTGCCCTCCGATACCGCGTTGTCCAGGAAGAAGCCCGCGTCCAGGCGCTTCCCCATGAACCGGCCGTAGAGGTCGGTGAACGCCATCAGCACGGTGTCCACCCGGCCCGCGGCCACGGCTTCCTCCAGTCGAGCAACGTCGAGCATGCCGGTGACTTCAGCCACTCCGTCTTCCTTCCTCTGGATGCCCCCGGTCCGCGGACGTCGCTACCGTGAAACACCTTGGGGCGGGGTACCCGGATCCCCGGGGCTTCGTAGATACGTATCCCAGGACGCCGGAAATATCCACTCACGGTTCCGCCGACGGCCCCCGCGCATGCGCGCCGGACCCTGGAACCCGCTTGCATGACAACTCGTTGCGGCGCATCCTTCGTTCGCCCCGGGAACGTGGCTACTTGGTAAAAGACCCGTTCCGAAAAAGTCCTGTTGCATTGCCGCACCTGATGTGGCATGGACACGGCTGTTGGCCCGGAAGAAGGTCAGACGACCTAAACCCTAACGTCCAAGGAGGATCCCATGAAACGTTTACTCTTGTTCACGCTCGGTCTCGTGCTGTGCAGCAGCCTGGCCATGACGGCGAAGAATGCGGCGGCGCAGAACTTCCTGGTGGTCGGCGGCGGCTCCACCACCGGCGTCTACTACCAGGTGGCCCTCAACGTCTGCAAGATCATCAACGACAAGCTGGGCAGCAAGGGCTACAACTGCATCGGCCGGCCGGCCCTCGGATCGGTGTTCAACATCAACGCCATCAAGCGGGGGCTGCTGAACTACGGCGTGGCCCAGTCGGACCGCGTCTGGCAGGCCGCCAACGGCATGAACAACTGGAAAGGCAAACCCCAGAAAAACCTGCGCACGGTCTTCAGCGCGCATCCCGAAACGATCATGATCGTCACCCGCAAGGACACGGGGATCAAGTCCATCGCGGACCTCAAGGGCAAGCGCGTGAACATCGGCAACCCCGGATCGGGACAGCGGGGCAACGCCCGTGACGTGCTGCGGCTCTCGGGCATCGACAAGGACAAGGACATCAAGGCTGAAGGGCTGCAACAGCACGAGGCCAACCGCGCGCTGGTGGACAAGAAGATCGACGCGTTCTTCTACACCGTGGGCAATCCCTGGGGCGGCGGCCTCGAGATCGCCAACAGCACCGCCATCTCCATGATCCCGGTGAACACACCGGCGATCCAGAAACTCGTGGCGGACAACTCCTACTACGTCATGACGACGATCCCGGGCGGCATCTACAAGGGCGTGGACAAGGACGTCCCGACCTACGCGGTCAAGGCGACCTTCGTGACCGGCGACAAGGAGCCGGCCGACCAGGTCTACTCGGTGGTGAAGACCGTGTTCGAGAACCTGGACACGCTCCGCGGCCTGCACCCCGCGTTCAAGGTCCTGAACCCGAAGGACATGCTCAAGGGTCTCTCGGCGCCGATGCATCCGGGAGCGACGAAGTACTACAAGGAAAAGGGCTGGATGTAACCGGTCCTGACCCTTGTGGAGATGACTCACGGCTCGGGGCCGGCTCAGCCGCGGCCGGCCCCGAGCCCGTTCACTTAACCGACCCACGAATGGTAAAGGCCGCGAGCAAGGCATCCCTGTGAATCCTTCCGAATCCGGCGAGACTGCCAGCGAAGCCGTCGATCTCGAAGCGTTGGCCGAGTTGGGCGAAGGCGAGGGGAAGACCCGCTCTCCGGGCGGCGCCATCGGAGGGTTCCTCTGGGTGCTGGCGCTTTGCTGGTCCCTTTTCCAGCTCTACATCGCCTACCGGCCCATCAACTCCATCATCGCCCGCAGCATTCACCTGACCTTCGCCGTACTGCTGGTCTATCTGGCCTTCCCGGCCATACGGCGGGCTGCGACGCTGGAGCGTTTCCATGTCCTGATGCAGCAGTTGTTTCCGGGACGGCGCAAGCGCGACCCGGTAAAGATTCCGTGGTACGACTTCGTCATCGCGGCCCTGGCCGGCTGCGGCACGGTCTACCTGGCCTGGGACTACGTCGGGATCATAGAGCGTTCCGGTCTCCCGCTGACCCGGGACGTCTACGTCGGAGCGGCGTTCATCCTGCTACTGCTGGAGTCGGCGCGCCGCTCCCTGGGACTGGCGCTCCCGGCGCTGGCCGCGGTCTTTCTGCTCTACTGCTTCATCGGCCCGCACCTGCCGAGGTTCCTCGCCCACCCCGGCATCCCCCTCGATTTCGTGGTGGACCACATGTATCTCTCGGACAGCGGCATCTGGGGCGTGCCGCTGGGGGTCTCCACCGACTTCGTCTTTCTGTTCGTGCTGTTCGGCGCGCTGCTGGAGCGGGCGGGAGCCGCGGAATACTTCGTGCAGGTGGCTTTCGCCATGCTGGGGCGCTTCCGCGGCGGACCGGCCAAGGCCGCGGTCTTGGCGTCGGGCCTGACCGGCATGGTGTCGGGATCATCCATCGCCAACGTGGCCACCACGGGCACCTTCACCATACCGCTCATGAAGCGGGTGGGACTGCCGGCCTACAAGGCCGGCGCGGTGGAGGTGGGCGCCAGCACCAACGGGCAACTCCTGCCTCCGGTCATGGGAGCCGCGGCCTTCATCATGGCCGAGTTCCTGGGGCTGCCGTACATCGACATCGTCACCGCCGCGGCCATCCCCGCGGTGCTTTCCTATATCGCGCTGCTCTACGTGGTGCACCTGGAAGCGATGAAGCTGGACCTCACCGCCCTGCCGGAAGAAGAGCTGCCGCGATTCTGGCCCACGTTCCTCAAGGGAATCCACTTCCTGATCCCCATCCTGGCGCTGATCTACACGCTGGTCGTCCTCAGGTTCTCCGCGGTCTCGGCGGCGTTCAACGCCATTCTGCTGACCCTGGTCATCATGGTCATCCAGAGAGTCGTGCAGAGCTGTTCCGCGGTCCTTCGACCCGCGCCGGGCGACCCGGACTCCGGCTCACTCGCGCAGGCGGTGTTGCAGGGTGCGGCCCTGAGCATCCGCGAGATACTGCAAGGCTGCGTGTCCGGTGCCCGCAACATGGCGCCCATCGCGGTGGCCACCGCGGCCGCGGGCATCATCGTGGGCACCGTCACCCTCACGGGTCTCAGCAGCCGGTTCATCGAGGCCATCGAGATCATCTCCCTGGGCAACGTGGTGCTCATGCTGCTCCTGACCGCCCTCACCAGCCTGATCCTGGGCATGGGCCTCCCCACCACCGCCAACTACATCGTCATGGCCACCCTGACGGCGCCGGTAATCGTCACCCTGGGCGGGCAGGCAGGCCTGGTGATCCCGGTGCTGGCGGCCCATCTGTTCGTCTTCTACTTCGGCATCCTTGCCGACGACACGCCGCCGGTGGGCTTGGCGGCCTTCGCGGCGTCCGCCATCGCCGGCTCCGAGCCCATCAAGACCGGCCTCCAGGGGTTCACCTACGACCTGCGCACCGCGGTGCTGCCGTTCGTGTTCATCTTCAATCTGGAGCTTCTGTTGATCGCCGGCGTAGGGCCCGACGGCGCCATCATCTGGCTGACCGACACGTTCCGGGTCTTGTGGGTCATCGTGAACGGCTTGGTGGCCATGATGGCCTTTGCCGCGGCCATGCAGGGGTTCTTCGCCGACCGGTGCGGCTGGCCCGAGCGGGTCATGCTGATGCTCATCTGCATCGCCGCCTTCCGGCCGGACCTGATCGCGGGCGCGACGGATTCGTTGCGCATGACCGTCCAGTTCGGCGCCTGGGTCCTTTTCGCCGGCCTGTATCTGATGCAAAGGAGAAGGCGGGGGTCGCGGTTGGCCGCGGCCTAGCGGGACCCGTCGCCATCGTCGATTTTCGAATCGAGGAAACCGGCACTCACACGAAGGAGGAACCCCGGACATGGTGGACACGATACCCTATATCGTCGATGAGAATGATCCCGAGCTGGAGTCGGGGAGGGTCGAGTACGGGAGCTGCACCGGTTACCTGTCGCGGCCCAAGGGCGGCGCCGGTCTGGGCTCCGTTATCGTCATCCACGAGAACGTCGGTCTGGTGGACCACATCAAGGATGTGGCGCGGCATTTCGCCAGGGAAGGCTTCGCTGCGCTGGCGCCGGACCTGCTCCAACGCACCGGCGGCACCGCGCAGTACCGGACGTCGGAAGACGCCATCGCCGCCATCCGGAGCCTGGACCCCGACGGTTGCGTGGAAGACCTGACGAGCGCCCTCCAGTACCTGAAGAGTCAAGGCTTCGCCAACGGCAAGGTGGGGGTCGTGGGTTACTGCTGGGGCGGCGGTCAGTCCCTCAACTTCGCCACGAAGTGCAACGACCTCAACGCTGCGGTGGTCTACTACGGCCGCAACCCCAACCCCCTGGAGCAGGTCGCCAACGTCTCCTGCCCGCTGATGGGCAACTACGCCGAAGACGATCCCAACATCATGCCCGGCATCGAGCCCCTGAAAGAGGCGCTGGCCAGGTCCGGCAAGACCATCGACCTCAAGGTCTACCCCGGCGCCAGGCACGCCTTCAACAACAACACCAACGCCGACCGCTACCACCCGGAGGCGGCCGCGGACGCCTGGCAACGGACGGTGGACTTCTACAAGGGCAACCTGTCGTAGGTAGACCTCGGGGCACACGGTCTTGTGGAAGATGGGCTTGGGCGCCCCATCCTCCACGACTCGGCGTCACGGTTCCGTGCCCGCTGCTTCCTGTGCACGTTGGCCCGAGGTCTGTAGTTGAAGGGGTTGTCTTCTCCGAATTGGAAGCCGTTGGAAGAAAGGCGGTGTCGATCAGCACTCATCGGGGTCGAAGCACGCCAGAAGCCGGCGGCGTATGCCGTTGCGGCCGGGGTCGTCGTAGTGCCGGATGCCGAAATAGTAGCAGCAGCTTTCGTTGTCCAGGTCGTTGTGGAAGACACGGAGCCGGCCGTCCTGAAAGCGGATGCGGGCAAGACAGGTGCCGCCGGGTACCCTGGAAGTCACCACCTCCTCTACGACGCCAACGCCCCACTGGAGGTAGCGGTTGTGCTTCACCTCATCCCCGGCCTTCAGGAAAAGTCTCAGATCATTCCGCACGACCCCTCTCCCAGGCCTGCAAGGTAACAGCCTTGAACCGGCATTTCAAACTTTGAAATTCGGCAGCGTGGCCCGTACCCGGCCACGCGGGAAACGGCGCTGTCAACGGGCCGGATCTGTCTTCAAGGCGACCTCGACGAAGTCACCGGCCTGCGGACTCCACGCATAGGCCGCCACCCGGCCGACGCTGCCGCTCATGACCGATATGACGACCTGGGTCGTGTCCGGGTAGGTGGGTTCGCCGAAGGGCGTGGCGCAGGCCCTGTCCTCCGCGGAGAAGTAGGCGTCGTGGTCGGGGTGGGAGTGGTAGAGGGCCTTGAAGGACAGGCCCCTGCGCTCCGCCTCCTCCAGGACCGCCTCCAGCTCCTTCGGGTCCATGGTGTAGGCCGTCCGGGCGTCCCTGAGGAACGTCCGGGGGTCGGTGGCGTGCAGCCTGTCTTGAACGTTGGCGAGCCGGTGGACCTCGTCGCCCCCGTCACCACTGAGGATGACCCCGCAGCACTCTTCCGGATACGTCGCCTTCGCGTGTTCGGCAATGGCGGCCAGGGCCGCTTCGTTCAGCACGAACATAACGACCTAATCGATGACCCCCTCGCGCGTGAGCGTCTCGAACTCGTCCTCCGAGAGCCCCAGCAGCTCCCGGTAGAAGTACGCGTTGTGCTCGCCCAGCAACGGGTCTCTGCGGTCGGGGCCGCCGGTGCTTTCGGACAGGGTGAAGGGCGCGCGCTGGTACGACATGGCGCCGATCTCCGGGTGGTCCATCCGGTTCCACTGGCCCCTGTGCACGAGCTGCGGGTCGTCGTAGATCTGCTCCATGCCGTTCACCACGCCTGCGGGGACACCCGCGGCCTGGAGTTTGTCCAGCAGCTCCCGGGCTTCGAATCGACGGGTCCACTCGCCGATCCGCGCTTCCAGTTCGTCGACGCGAGTCCGCCTCCGCTCGGCGGTGGCGTACTCGTCCCGGCCGCCCCACTCCGGGCGGTCCATGGCCTGGCACAGCGCCCGCCACTGCTCGTCCGACGCCACGCTGAGAACGCACCAGTTGTCATCGCCGGCGCAGGGAAACGCGCCGTGGGGCACGGCCTCGGGATGGCGGTTGCCGTCACGCATGGCCGTACGGCCGTTGACCGTGTAGTCCAGCAGCAGCGGCGCGATGTACTGGAGCCCGGTTTCGTACTGCGCCAGGTCGATGTGCTGCCCGCGGCCGGTGGTATCCCGATACTCCAACGCCGCCAGCACCGCCACCACGCCGTAGCCCACGGCGATGTAGTCGATGTAGGGACCGTACAGGATCTGGGGCGAGCCGTCCCGGTACCCGGTGAGATTGGTGAAGCCGGCCAGAGACGAAAGCTGGGAGCCGAAACCCGGGTGATGCGCGTGGGGTCCGCTCTGTCCCAGGTTCGAACTGCTCAGCATGATGAGCTTCGGGTTGACCTCGCTGAGGGTCTCGTAGCCCAGGCCCAACCGCCCCATGGTGCCGGGACTGAAGTTCTCCACCAGAACGTCCGCCCAGCCGGCGATGCGCCTGGCCAGCGCCGTGGCTTCCGTGCCCTTCTTCAGGTTGAGGGTGATGCCCAGCTTCTCGCTGTTGCACAGCGCGAACAGGCCGGACCGATTGAGGCCGTGGATGTTGTCCTTGTACGGAGGATAATGGGTGCGGAAGCCGTCGGGACGTATCCGCGACTCCAGGTGCACCACGGTGGCCCCCTGGTCCACGAGATGCTTGCCCACCACCGGCCCGGCCGCGTACGCGGCAAACTCCACCACCTTGAGACCTTCCAATGCTTTCATAACCCTTCCATCCCCATGTATCCGTTGACCGCGCCCGCAACACGGGCGAGTTTCAAACCTGCCCGTGCCCGGATACCACGCAAAGACACTAGATAACCCCCTCCTTCTCCAGCCGGGCCAACTCGTCCGCGGCCAGACCCAACTCCCCGTAAATCTCCCGGTTGTGCTCGCCGATGAGCGGCGCCCGGCGGTAGATCCGACACGGGAACTCCGAGAAACGGGCGAATCCTCCCGGGTAGGTGAGGGAGCGCTCAAGCTCGGGATGCTCCACCTCCTGCCAGAACTCCCGCGCCTTGAGCTGCGGGTCGGCGAGGAGTTCCTGGGCCGTGGACACGGGATAGCCCAGCATGCCGCGCCCGGTCACCGCCTCGAAGAACTCCTGCTTGGTGACCTTGGTGAAGAACTCGGCGATGGGCTCCTCCATGACGTCGATCTCGTCCTGGGTCACCTGCTCGATGTTGAACGTGCGCCAGTCCTTTTCCAGCAGGAACGCGGGCGCCTCCCCCTTCTCGGCCATCCACTCCACCAACGCCTGGTTGGTCTTGCGGCCGGCCTCGCCGCCGTAGATGATGAAGTTCAGGTACCCGTCCGTGCAGGGCCAGAACACCCGCATCTTGGCGCCGGTGATGGTGCGCCCGGTCATGAAGGAGCCGGCCCGCTTCTCCACGGACCGGTTGAGGTCCCAGAAGGTATGGGCGTGGGAGAAGCCCCAGAGCATGCACGCCTGGGCCGACACGTCCACGTGCTCGCCCCGGCCGGTGCGCCTGCGCTGGGTATGGGCCACCAGGGCCGCCATGGCGGCGTAGGAGCCGGTCCACTGATAGGACTGGGGGAAGGTCACCCGCAGCGGCGGCTTGTCCGGGTCGCCGGTGAGCGACATACAGCCGCTCATGGCCATGATCTCGATGTCCGTGGCCCGATAGCGGCTGTAGGGGCCGGTCAGGCCGAACGGCGTGATGGACACCAGCACCGTGTCGGGGTTGGCGGCCCGGATGACGTCGTGCCCGAAACCGATCCCTTCGAGATAGCCCGGCCGGAAAGTCTCCAGGACGAAGTCCGCCTTCTCGACCAGGCGCCTGAACAGCGCCCGTCCCTCGGGCGCCTCCAGGTTCAGCGTGATCCCGCGCTTGTTGTTGTTGAAGGCGAACCAGTAGAGGCTCTTCTCCGAATCGCGTTCACCGTCGAGATACGGGCCGATGCATCGGGCGGCGTCTCCGCCCGGACGCTCCACCTTGACCACGTCGGCGCCCAGATCGCCCAGCGTCTTGCCGCAAAGAAAGCCCAGCTCATCGGTCAAGTCCAGGATACGGTAGGACGACAGAGGCCCTTGTCCACGCAGAGTCATAAGTCCGGTTTCCTGTTGCCAATCCGCATTTCTGCCGTTTCATACCAAGTGGCGCGTCAGTATTCCACGTAGTTCGACACCCGCCAGCCCGACTCCTCCTCGCGCACCCGGATGAGGAGCCTGCGGGAAAACTCGCCGGCGTCTTCCGGCCGGATGGTCAGCCGGTAGACGAACGCAATGCGGCCACCCGCCTCCCGCCGTTCCAGCAGCTTGTAGTAGACCCGGGGCTTGCGCGTGCCCGCGTCGATGGCAAACCCCGAAGTCAGCCGGATCTGCTCGTCCACCTTGCTCCGGGCCAGCCCGACGGTGAACTCTCTGGACCTGGGCAGGTCGATCTCGACATAGTGCCAGTCCAGGAACACCTCCGCCACTCCCCGGGGCGTGGCGTCGCCGTCACGCTTGCAGCCGACGCAGGCCAGCAACAGCGCCGCGCACAACACGCCGCGACGGGTCACGCCTCGGGACTCCTCAGGTGCCGCACCATCCAGTCCTCCGCCCGGTTCAGCGCGACCTCACGGTCCTGCTGACGGGTGAAACGGTGGTCGGCGCCGGGAAGGATGCACATCGCCTTCTCACCCGCCAGCGCGCCGTAGAGCGCTCGCCCCTGTGCCACCGGCACGGTGGCGTCCGCATCTCCGTGGATCACCAACACCGGACAGGTGACGTGCGCCACCGCCTCGGCGACGTCGAGGGTGGCGGCCTCTTCCATGAAATCCCTGTTGAGCCGGCGGCCGTTGAACTCGATGAAACCCTGGGCGCGCCACAGAGCCATCGCCTTGGGGGGGAAATCCCGCTCGAGGATTTCCCGTGGATCAAAGGGCGCGGCCAGGGTCACCAGCGCCGCCACGCCCTCCGCGGCGCCGGCGTACATCAGCGCGGTCGTGCCTCCCATGCTAGAGCCGATAACGCCCACCTGCGCCAGCCCGCGTTCCTTCAGCCATGCGTGGGCCGCCTCCAGGTCATCCACCTGCCGGGTGCACGTGATCGACTCGAAGTCCCCGGAGGATTCGCCGGCGCCGGTGAAGTCGAAGCGCAGCACGGCGAATCCCGCCCGGCTCAGGGAATCCCCCAGGCGGATGTGCTTGAGGCTCTCCTTGCTTGATTCCATGCCGTGGCACAGGATCACGCCGAAACCGTTGGCGGTCTCCCGCGGCAGATGGAGGACTCCCGCCAAACGCTCGCCCCGGCCATTGCCGAACGTGACGCGTTGTTCCATAAGCGCCGGTTTCAGTCGCCGGCCCGGGCCGAAGAGAACGGGTCCCGACCTTTGGTCCGCATGAGGCAATAGAGGCACAGCACCGCGCCGACGGTAATGAAGCTGTCCGCCACGTTGAACGCCGGCCAGTGGTAGCCGTTCCAATAGACGTCGAGGAAGTCGATCACCTCGCCGTAGAACAGGCGGTCCGCCAGATTGCCCAACGCCCCTCCCAGGATGAACGTCAACGACAGGATGAGTCCGGTGTCCGTTTCCGAAAGCCGGCGCAACAGGTGAACGACGAAGACGACGGCGACCAGCGAGAAGAGGATGAGGACATAGGAACCCAGGGCCCTGCGTTGTCCGGCCAGCAGCCCGAACGCCGCACCGGTGTTACGGACGTGGGTCAGGTCCACCAGGCCCTCGATGACGGGAATCGAGTGATGCAACCGAATGGTACGATCAACCAGCAGCTTGGCGCCCTGATCGAGCAGCAGGATCACCGCCAGCAGTAAAATTATGCGCGCGCGTTTTCGGCCTGCGGTAAAGATCGCAACACCTCCGCGCAACGGGGACAGACCCCCGGATGAGCCGCGTGCTCTCCGACGCCCGGGTGATATTTCCAGCACCGTTCGCACTTTCCGCCGTCAGCCGTGTACACGCCGATGGCGGCGCCCAGCAGGAGGCTGTCGTAGCCCACGGCGGGTCCCGGCGCCGGTGCACCGTCCGCGGCGCCCTCGTGCTTCTCCCCGTCGCCATTCCTGAGGTTCGGGTACACCAAGTCGGCCGACGGCGCCCCGGGGACCACCGACACCTGCGAGACGATGAAGACGTCCTCCCATGGCGTGGCCGCCCGGTCGCGCAACAGACCCTGAATGCCCGGAGCCCGGTGGTAGGCATCCGGATACAGCGCCACCCGGGCGTCCAGGGAATGGCCGATGGCGCCCGATTGACGCGCCGCCTCCAGGGCCTTCAGCACCTCGCCGCGCAGGTCCAGCCGCAACTCCCATTCGGCCGCCAACGCCGGGTCCGACGACTCCTCGTCCGGCTGCGGCATCGGCGAGAGCAGAACGCTCTCCGGGCGCGATTCCGTTCGGGGCGCATGCTCCCAGATCTCTTCTGCAGTAAAGGAGAGGATGGGCGCCATCAAATGAACCAGGGTTTGCAGAATGCCGTGGAGCGCGGTCTGCGCCGACCTTCGGCTGACGGAATCGGGCGCCTCGCAGTAGAGCCGGTCCTTGACGATGTCCAGGTAGAGGGAGCTCAGCTCAACGCTGCAATAGTTGTTCAAGGCATGGTACACGAGGTGGAACTCGAACCGGTCGAAGGCTTCGATGCACCGCCCCAGCAGCCGCTGGGTGCGATGGAGGATCCAACGGTCCAGGGCCTCGAGGGCGTCGGGGCTCACTGCGTCGGCGTCGGGATCGAAGTCATGGAGGTTCCCGACGAGGAAACGCGCGGTGTTGCGCAGCCGCCGGTACGACTCCACCAGCCGGTTCAGGATCTCCTCGGAGATGCGGACGTCTTCCCGGTAGTCCTCGGCCGCGACCCAGAGCCTGATGATGTCCGCGCCGAACTTCCTGGTGATCTCCTGCGGCGCAGTCACGTTGCCCAGGGACTTGGACATCTTGTGTCCCTTGCCGTCCAGCACGAAGCCGTGGGTGAGCACGCCGTCGTAGGGCGCCCGGCCGCGGTTCGCCACCGACGTCAGCAGCGAGGTGTGGAACCAGCCCCGGTGCTGGTCGCTGCCTTCGAGGTAGAGGTCCGCCCTGCCCAGTTCGGGGTGCGGTTCCACCACCGCGGCGTGGCTCACGCCGGAGTCGAACCAGACGTCCAGGATGTCCTCCTCCTTGGAGAACCGGGTGGAGCCGCAACTGTTGCAGCAGAACCCGGGCGGCGCCAGTTCCTCCACCGGACGTACGAACCAGGCGTCGGACCCTTCCTGCTCGAACAGCCGGGCGACGTGCTCGCACAGCGCTTCGCTCAAATGCGTCTCGCCGCACTCCAGGCAGTAGAGCACCGGGATGGGCACACCCCAGGAACGCTGCCGGGATATGCACCAGTCGGGCCGGTTGGCCAGCATCCCGCTGATGCGGTCCCGTCCCCAGGGCGGTATCCACTGCACCTGGTCGATGGCCTCGAGGGAGCCCTGCCGTAGCCCGTTCCGGTCCATCGGGATGAACCACTGCTCGGTGGCGCGAAACAGCACGGGTTTCTTGCACCGCCAGCAGTGCGGGTAACTGTGGCTGATCTCCTGGGACTTGAGCAGCCTGTCGTCCTCGCTCAGCCTGGCGATGATCCTCGGATTGGCCCTGAAGACCATCTCCCCCTGGAACTCCCCGGCTTCCGCGGTGAACCGGCCCTGTCCGTCCACCGGCGCGTACGCCTCCAGGCCATACCGCTGGCCGGCCTCGTAGTCCTCGTGCCCGTGTCCCGGCGCCACGTGGACGCACCCGGTGCCCTGTGCCGCGGTGACGAATTCCCCCAGGATGACCACCACCTCGCGGTCCAGCCACGGGTGCGAGCAGACGATGCCCTCCAGGTCGGCGCCGGACCACGAGCCCTCCAGCACCTCGAACTGCCCGGGACCGTACTCGAAGACTTCCATCAGGGACGGGGCCAGGTCAGCCGCCACTATCAGCACGCCCGCGGGAGTCCGCACGCGCCGGTACTGCATCCGGGGATGCAACGCGATGGCCTGGTTCGCCGGCAGCGTCCAGGGCGTGGTGGTCCAGATGGCAAAGGCGCTGTCCGCGTCACCCGGCAGCTTCCCCTTGGCGTCCTTGACCGGGAACTTCACGTAAACCGAAGGGGTCACCTGGTTGTCGTACTCGACCTCGGCTTCGGCCAGCGCCGTGGCGCAGGAAGCGCACCAGTAGACCGGCTTCTTGCTCCGATACACGGAACCGTCGGCCATGAACTTCCCGAGCTCACGGACCTCTGCGGCTTCATAGGCGAAGTCGATGGTCCGGTACGGCTCCGCCCACCGGCCCAACACCCCCAGCCGCTTGAACTCCTCCCGCTGGACCCCGATGAACTTCTCCGCGTGGGCGCGGCACAGCCTGCGGACCTCCACCTTGCTGAGCCGGTTCTTCTTCTCCCGGCCCAGGCTCTTCTCCACCTGGAGTTCGATGGGGAGTCCGTGACAGTCCCAGCCCGGAACGTAGGGCGCGCAATAGCCCCTCATGCTCTTGTACTTGATGATGACGTCCTTGAGGACCTTGTTGAGCGCGTGCCCGATGTGGATGCGCTCGTTGGCGTACGGCGGACCGTCGTGCAGGATGAACCTGGGACCGCTCCGGTTGGCTTCCACCATCTTCTCGTGGATGCCCTCACGCTCCCACTTCTCCACCTGCACGGGCTCCTTCTGCGGCAGGTTGCCCCGCATGGGGAACGCGGTCCTGGGGAGGTTGAGCGTGTCTTTGTAGTCCATGAACTTCGTCCCTCACTTGCCGGCAAGCGACTTCCGGGTATCGGGGTGATTGGAATGAGAGGTCGGGTGAGAGATGGGACCCCGCGTCATACTGCCCCGAAGACGCGAAGTTACGCGGGGAGCCTCTCTCTTTCCAGCATACCTTTGTTGACCAGGATCGACCGGATGGCGGTTTCCGACACCTCGAAGCGATGCGCTGCTTCTTCCATCAGATCGTCGTCAGGCTCCTCACCTCCAAGGAAGTCTCGAAGGGCTTCGAACGGACACAGAAACGCCTGCGCGAAAGCCCGCTGAAATCTCTGACGATCGGTCGCCGCGTTCGTCACCGGCAGTAAACCTTCGTTGTCGGCCGTCACCAGGTGGTCCCCGATAATTCGAGCAAGGGCGAACCGCCTGGCGTTGGGATGCCTTTTCTTGAGTATCGCCTTGACCACCCCTGGATCGTCGTCAGCACGGAGACCGGCGGGAATCGGGATCTGATCGATACCGGAGGGCTCCCTGATCCATGACACGGGAACGCCGCACAGCTCGGCCAGACGGCGGCTGTCGATCCGGTCGGCTCCAAGAGACCACTCCCGGCGCGCCGTTCCGGCCACCGCCTCGGCGTCTTCCCAAGGCTGTCGGCCGTGTCCCTTCGCATCGACTGCCGCGTTCCTGATCGTCGAGGATATGGTGAGCGATGGCGTAGTGGACGACTCGGCGAATTTTCTTTGGATTCGTTCGAAGTCCTCAAGCACGTTCCGCTTCGAGGACGAGGCCAATTCCTCGATCGCGCCTCGACCCACGAGCGTCGCCGCTTCACGCAAGCGGTTCAACATCGCGGGATCCGCCTCTTCGGGATCGAATCCCATTCTCGCTTCCATGGCGCGCGTGAGGCTCCGGGCGGGGTCGCAAATTTCCTCGCGGAGTTCATGCCAGGCTGCCTCCAACTCCCTCGATCTTTCGCTCGCACCGCTCAGACAACCCATTCTCGAAACCACGGCGTCGACGAACCCCTGAACCCCGGACTCGAAGTCGCCCGCCGGAACGTGGACATCGATCTCGTTGAGAAAGCGCAACGAGTGGCCTGAGCCGGCGCCTGTCTGCCGGGCTCGAACATGCACGCGGTCGCCGCTGCCACTGAATTCCATGTCGGGCCACAGATAGCCGTTCCCGGCCGCACCGACCTTGTGGCTCATGCCCCAGGAAACGCTTCGTCCGTTCGCGTGGCCGCCGCTGTCCGCTTCCCATCGCAGGCGCCACCAATTGGCTACGAGCCACGCGGCGAAGTCGAAAGCCGACACGCGTATATCCGATCTGACGGTCTTTGCATGTAGATCTTCCACGTTGGTTGCTGATATCCCACCGACTTCGATGCTGATCCGGGCAAGCGAGTGTCGGTCTACCGGGTCGCCGAAGTCGCGCGGTAACCATTCGAAATCAATCTTGAACTGCTTGCTCACGCCGATTCCATCTCTCGATAACGAGTTCTCGGAACGGGTCGACAACCGGCATAGGGTATCCGTGGTAGCTGCCTGTCTCGGGGTTCTCCAACTGGGCCTCGAGTGGATGCCCGTCTTCAGTCACCGCCCATACGTTTTGAGGGAACTGTCCCGGTCCCCGAACCTGGTCGCTGACCAGCCCCTTTCTAATGCCTTCGCGCAGCAGGCGCAACGCCACCCGCCGCTTCGTGATGCCGGCCTCGTCGCACGCAGTCTTGTCGGGGCGCAACTGAGCGGAGGGCGTCAACCCGAAATCGCCGGGATTCCGTTTATGTTCCGGGTTGCCGCCATACCGGACCCGCGCCGCCAAATCCTGTAGCTCGGAGGGGTCGGGATTCACGGCAACACGACGTTTCGAGTTGAATTTTCGTCGAGGCAAGGCTGTGTCCAATATCGGGACGCCGATGAATATGCTTGGTCCAACACCATACCACAGAAAGGTTTGGCGAGGTAGCTGGAGAACTATCCAATGCAGGACGACACTGAAGGGGGAGTGTGTTTCCAATGGGGAATGCCACTGGACTGAGTGCGGCTTCCGTTCATAATGCAAGGATGAAGACGCTTATGAACGCCAGGGACATGACGACAGTGGCCCATCTCCGGGAGTTTCTGGAAGGGACCCGAGCGGTGGTCTTCAAGGTTCCGGGAGGGAAGGCAGAGCGGTACGGGTGGGTGCGGCAGGTGTTGGCCCGGTTTCTATCCGTCCTATTCAGCAATCCCCCGTTTTCGTAAGCCTCGGCCGGGGTTGCACTGATCCCTGCCGCCTTTGCCAACTTGTCCATCAGCCTTACTCCCACCTTCTTCCCAACAACCTGCTCCAAGTCTTCGCGACTTCAAGATCGCCCTGTTGCGACACTACGCTGGTTTGCTGGTTAATTCCCTTAGCAATCACCGTGAGTGCCAGAAGACCCAGCGTAGCGAGACGCTGCTTCCGGCCAGGAGCAGTCGCACCGGTACGCGGTTACCCGATACCACCCGCCATTGCCGATCAACTCCAGGCGGTTGATCGTACAGGTGTTCGGGATGCTTTCTCCTGCCATCGGGGTATGCTTTCAGGTGGGCAGGTCGAGAACGTCTTTCAGACTTCCGCCACAAGGGATCACTACCACCACCCTCATCTTTCCGCGCATGTTGACTTTTCTTAAACGGAATTCCCTGTCTTGCCTTCTGCTGCGAGGACTTGGTACATGCACCAGAACCGGCGCGAACCGAAAAGGAACCTCTGGAGGAAGCCAAGTATCCGCCTGGTCAGACCCCTCTTGAAGCTGGTCGATGACGTCTGCTACTTCGAAACGACCACTTTTCAATTCAATTGGCGCTATCCAGTTTTTCCCGTTCTTCTCTCCGATGAATACGTAATCGCCCTGAAATCCTGGGTTTGCTTGATCCAAATCTGAAGTCGTAACGAACCGTGTCCGATTTGCCTGTTTGAGGGACGTTCAAGGCGATGTGCAAACTTGTATTCGAACCCGGGCGACGAACTAATTCACCGACATCCTGGACACCGAAACATTGCAGAATTCTGTTCTGAAGATGGAGATCAAGACCCTTGGGTTGCTCCAGGATGAGACGAATCGCGTCAAGCAAGTTTCTTGGCATCTCTGGAAATGAGCTACTCTTCGACACTGCCGCGACCCAATCCATCAAGCTCTTTTCGATCTCAGTCGAACGGGGTATGGTATGAATGAACGGCAGGCGCATTCTCCCTTGAATTCCCAATGTTCCGAGTGAAGCATCCATGCCTCCAAGGCATTTGTGCAGCGCATAGAGAAGCACTGCCATATAGGATTTGCCGGTATTGCTCGGGCCGATGAACACGGTGAGCGGTCGGAAATCGACATTAGCTCTCACAATCGGCCCAAAATCTTTCACATCGATTTGATAGTTATTGTTCATGGCAGTACCGATTCGTCCTCATACAAAATCTTGTATGTCTTCATCTCGAACCTCTTCTCAGTACACACCTTCAATCAATTCAACATCTACGAAGGTTGTCATTTTGTCTAATTTCTTTGGCAATTGTCTTTTCTGCTGTTCAACCGATAATTTCGTCCCCCTTATGAGAGCCCTTTTGCGTACCCCTGCAGGAAGGGCTGAGGTGGTCCTCGCTTATAGGACAGGTTGGCGGTAGAATTAAGGTAGATTCCGTAGTTGGTCATGCCGCTAGAGTCCTGTAAGGTCGTGCCGTGCTGCTTGTGGTCGTGCGCGTGGTTCCGCAGCGTCCCTTCTTCGTCGGCAGCCCGGGCTGCGTCCGATCCAGCGCCTGGATCGGACTCTTCTCGTCGAAGTTGAACACCGCCGCGTTCTCCAGCGGACCCAAGTACAGGCCCGCCACGTCGCGCGGCTTCTCCTCAAAGCGCGGATCGTTGTTCAGCTTGAACGTCCGACACAGGCGCGGCTTCAGACCGTTCGCTCGCCACGTCCGGTTCACGAAATCCCGCGTCGTCCCCGTCTCCCGCGCCATCGACCGGCACGACCACTGCGTCGCGTTCTTCGGCAGCCGCATCGTCGTCGCCTCCACGATCCGGCTCCGCAGCGCCGCCCGCTTCACCTCGCTCCGACCCCCCCTCTGGTTGCCGCCCCGCGACCGTTCCTTCCCGATCCCGGCCAGACCCTCGTCCGCGTAGCGCCGACACCAGCGCCCCACTTTGTTCGCTTCCGTTCCCAACTCCGCCACAATCTCCTTGTTCGTCATCCCTTCCGACGCCTTGAGCACTATCAGCGATAGCTCCCGCAGCCGAACCGGAACGCTGCGCAACGACGACCACCACTCCAACTGCTTCCGGTCCGCTTCCCCAACCTCGATCCTTGCCGCTAAGCGCATCCCATCCCTCCCGTAAACACGCCTGCCCGTAGCCTGTCACGACCACCAAAATGAAGCAATGCTTTATTGCGAAACTTACGCTACCTGTGACTACTGGTGATCCGGTAGTGCGTCAGTTTGAAGGACGGCCATCAGGTAAGACGGTCCGGGCACTCCCGGCTGGATTCACGAGGTCGCGTGTGATATGAAACCCGGATTCCGACGGGCTTTCCGCCCGTTCCCATTTCCGCTGAAGAAGCGTTCCGCCTTTCCGTTCATCCGTGTGAGCAACGAATCCCGGCGCGGGGCCCTGTTCGGCGCTACCGAGGAGGAACCTCCATGGCCAAGTCGCAAAAAGGCAGACCCAACGCGCGCGACCTCGGACGGCTCAAGAAGACCGTGGCCCTGGCCACGCGCATGCTCTTCCATCAGGGTCTTGCCGACTACCACGGCCACGTCAGCGCCAGGATCCCCGGCGCCAACCGGCTGCTCATCAAGCCGGTGCTGGCGCCCCTGGGCTCCATCAGGAGCAAGGACGTCATGGAGGTGGACATCGACGACTACAAGAAGAACTGCGAGGCCAACTGGGCCAGGGCCGGCGACCAGAAGTCCGTGATCAAGCTCAAGATCCCACCACGGGAGACCATGATCCACGCGGCCATCTACGAGGCGCGACCGGACGTCAACTCCGTGGTCCACACGCACCAGCCGCTGGCCACGGCCTTCGCCATCGCCGGCGTCCCCATCCGCCCCATCTACAACCAGGCCGCGGCCTTCGCTCCCGAAACGCCCATCTTCCACAGCCCGCGGCTCATCTACACCGTCCAGGACGGCATCGAGGTGGCGGCAACGCTGGACGACCGCATGGCCGTGTTGATGCAGGGACACGGCATCACCACCGTGGGCGACAGCGTGGAACAGGCCGCCTGTCACGCCGTCTACCTGGAGCGCACCGCCTACATGCAGTGGGTGGCCAGCAGCGTGGGCCAGGCCGTGTCCATGCCGGACCGCAACACCGCCATCATGGCGGCGACCAACCGCGGGCGGGCCCATCACGCGTTCGCTTATTTCGCCGGCCTGATGCCGGAAGACATGCAGGATTAGTCCCGTGTCCGTGTACAAAGACGACGAAGAACAACGTTCGTCCTGGGCCCTTCGACGAGTTCAGGACAGGCCCTTCGACAGGCTCTGGACAGAGGCGTAGCGAAGCGGAGTCGAAGGGCGCTCATTCTGGTTCCGGCCATGCCGGGTCAGGGTCAGGAACTGTCCGCTGGCGGCGCCGCACGAGAAGGAAGGTGAAGCATGGCTGAGGTGAACAGGCCGGAGTCCGAAGCAGGCCGTCCGATTCAGGACATCCGCGAGTGGCTGGACCGCGCGGAAGGGATCAACGAGCTGGTCCAGATCGACAAGCCGGTGGACCGGGACGAGGAGATGAGCGCCATCACCTATCTGGTGGCCAAGCAGAGCCCGTCCCCGGCCATCCTGTTCGAGAACCCCAAAGGGTACGAGGACAGCCCCATCGGCGCCCGCATGCTGTGGAACATCCTGGGGCCCAGCTCGAAACGCATCGCCCTCACCATCGAGGAACCCCCCGAAACGCCGACGCTGGAGCTCATCCGCCGGCTCAAGGACAAGATGAAGGACCGGATCCCGCCGCGCGAGGTCCCGGCGACCGAGGCGCCGGTGTACGAGAACACCCTGGCCGGAGCGGACATCGACCTGGAGCAGCTCCCCATCCCCAGGCACTGGCCGATGGACGGCGGCCGTTACGCGGGCACCGCGGACGCGGTGTTCACCCGGGATCCGGATTCCGGCTACCTGAACGTCGGCACCTACCGGATGATGCTTCAGGGCAAGCAGCAGGCGGGGCTCTACCTGTCGCCGGGCAAGGACGCCCGGCTCCACATCACGCGGTATTGGGAAAAGGGCGAGCCCGTGCCCGTGGCCGCGGCCTGGGGCATCGACCCGCTGTTCATGCTGGTGGGCTCCCAGACCTTCCCCAAGAACGTGTCGGAGTACGAGTTCGCCGGCGGCATCAAGGGTGAGCCCATCCCGGTAGTGCGGGCGCAAACCAGCGACCTGCTGTTGCCGGCCAACGCCGAGCTCGTGGTCGAGGGGGTCATCCGGCCCAACTCGGTGAAGACCGAGGGACCCTTCGGCGAGTTTCCCGGATACTACGGCAGACCGGAGGCCGGCTGCCCGCTGGTGGACATAACCCGGGTGCACTACCGCACCCACCCGGTGCTCACCAACGCCATCATGGCGGACTACCCGTCCTGCGAGCAGAGCGGCTTTTTCGCCGTCATCCGGTCGGCGCGCATCTGGGACGACCTCGACAAGCTCGGCATACCCGGCGTCCAGGGCGTCTACGCCCATCCCGCGGGCGCCGGAGGCTTCGGCATGACCGTCGTCAGCCTGGAGCAGCGCTATGCCGGCCACGCGGCCCAGTGCCTGGCCCTGGCCGCCCAGGTGCCCGGCGGCGCGTACTACACCAAATGGATCATCGCCGTGGACGAGGACATCGACCCCACGGACATGGACCAGGTGATCTGGGCCATGAGCAGCCGCTGCAATCCCATTGAGGACATCGACCTCCTGCGCAACACCTGGAGCACCTGGCTGGACCCCACCCAGAACCCGCCGGAAGAACGTCCTTACGGCTCCAAGGCGCTCATCAACGCGTGCAAGGAACACCGCTATCTGCCGGTCTTCTCCAAACGCACCACGTTGAGACGAGAGATGTACGACCAGGTGGCGCAACGCTGGAAAGAGCTCGGGCTGCGGGGAACGATCCCCACGGTCCGCGCTTTCGAAGAAGAGAAGCAGGTGGTCTACCACGAGCAGGGAGGGTTCGAACCCGGGAAGAAGTAGCAGCCACGTCCGACGACGGCTAGGGAGAACGGCGCCGAAACCGCCATGAGCATCTCCGCCCAAATTCGCTACGAACCCGACGAACGCCCCCCACAGGCTCTCGCCTTCGGCCTCGGCTGTCAGCAGGCGGCGTTGTGCGTCCCTACGGTCGTGCTGATTCCGGTCATCAGATGGTCCTCCTCTCGGAACAGCCGGAAACCCCGGTGGAGCGCGAGATCTCGTTGCGCCTGCTTCGACATTACGCGTCGTCGGTGCGTCACCAGCAATACCACGGCACGGACGTCGTGACCGTCCGCGTCCATGGTGCTCACGACCCGTCCTGACCGCCCGCCGGGACCCGGCCCCGGCCGCCTTCCACTCGGGAACCTCCGCCACCCCGAAATCCAAGTTGCCGCCTTCAACTCGCCATGCTATTCTGCCATCGTCGATTGGCTCCACTTGGCCGCGCCATTAGCTTCACTTGGCCGCGCCATTAAACCGAGGAGAAAGGACGTCCCATGGAAATCGAGGAGGAAAAGACCGGCTCACTGGTGGTGGTGGCGCTGGGCGGGCGTGTGGACGGTCATAGCGGGCCGGACCTGGAGAAACGGATCTCGGAGATCATCGGACGCGGCGATACCCGGGTGCTGCTCGATTGCGAGAAGATGGAGTACATCAGCAGCGCCGGTCTGCGCGTGGTACTCGTCGGCGCCAAGCAATGCCAGAAGGCCGGCGGCAAGTTGGCGCTCTGCGCGCTCCAACCCACCTGCAAGGAGGTCATGGAGATCAGCGGATTCCTGACCATGCTCGACTGCTACGAAACACGCACAGACGCCTGCGCGGCAGAGTCCCAGGAAGGCGAGGCCCAACCATGTTGACCTTCACCGAAGAAATCCTGCTGTTGATGCTGGACGACGACGGCCTGTTCCTGCCGATCCGCGGGGGCGCGGTGGAACACGTCCTGGCGGGCGCGGTGCTGATGGATCTGGCGTTCGCCAACCGCATCGACACCGATCCCCAGCAGCTCCTGGTTCTGGACGGGACGCCGACCGGCAATCCGATGCTCGACGACACCCTGGCGCGCATCGCCAGTTCCGGCGAGACCAACGATACCCGTGGTTGGGTGGACACGCTGGCCCGGGAGGCGGCGCCCGGAATCCGGCAGCAGGCGCTGGCCAGCCTGGTCGAGCGCGGCATCCTGGAAACCCAGGACGCGAAGTTCCTGTGGGTCTTCCGTTCGCGGCGCTACCCGATGATCGACGGCCGCGTCGAGCGCGAGGCCAAGCTGCGGATCGAGGACGTGCTGCTGTCGGACGACGCCCCCGACCCCAGGGACGTCGCCATGATCTGCCTTGTGGACGCCTGCGACCTCCTCAGCGACATCTTCTCGGAGCGGGAAGTGGAACGCGCCCGGCCCCGCATCGAGCAACTCCGCAAGATGGACCTCATCGGCCGCGAGGTCGGCAGCGTCATCGCCGACATCGAACATTCGATCACCCTGGCGATGGCGCAGATATCGCAGTGAGTCAGAGCCGCACCCTCACCGCATCCACGTTGACGGTTCGCCGCCGCGCGACCGAGTAGAGCGGCGGCGCAGCCGCTCCAGCGTCACCGGAAGACAGACCGGGACCGGCACCAGCAAGGGCGCCACGGCCATGCAAGGTCGCCACGGCCATGGATCGCTACTTCAGGAGCCACTCCTTGAACTTCTCGCCCAGCGACTCCCCGAAATCCATCCAGAAGACGCCGTCGGCCTTGAGGCCCTTGTCGAGGTGGGCGGTGGGCAGATGGCCGACCACCGCGGGGTCCACCAGCGGCAGGCTGGACCGTCGAGCCGGGCTGTACGCCAAGTCCTGCATGCCCGCCAGCGGCTTGGTGCCGGTGGCGAACTTGACGAACTCCAGCGCCTGATCGTAGTTCGGCGTGCCCGCAACGATCGCCCACACGTCGAGGTCGAACACGTGGTGGTCCCATACCATCACGAACGGCCGGCCGTGGTCCTGGACGTCGCGGAAGATGCGTCCGTTGGACGCCTGCACCAGCACTGCGCTGCCGTCGTTCAGCAGTTGCGGCGCCTGGGACCAGGAGTCGTACCACACGAGGTCGTCCTTGATGGTGTCCAGCTTGGCGAAGGCCCGCGCCTGGCCGCGGTCGGTGGCCAGCAGGTCGTAGACCTGCTCCCTGGGTACGCCGTCGGCGATCAACGCCCATTCCAGGTTGACCTGCGGCCGTTTGCGCATGGCCCGTTTGCCCGGGAACCTCGAGGTGTCGAAGAAGTCCCCGATGGTGGTGGGGATGCCGCCGCGAACGGTATCGGGGTGATAGGCGTAGAGTGTGGTCCAGACGACGACCCCGACGCCGCACTTACTGGCAAGGGCCTCGGGAAAGAAGTCGTCCCGAGCGGGGACTCCGTCGTCGCCGGGCGGCAAGGCGTCGTGCGGGAGGACCTCCAGGAGCCCCTTGGAGCAGGCGCCATCCAGATCGATCCCCTCGATATCGACCACGTCCCACTGTACGTTCTTCGCTTCGACCTGCGCCCTGATCTCGGCAATGCCGCCGGAATAGTCCTTGAAGACGACCTTGATGCCGGTGGCTTCCATGAACGGGTCCAGCATGTGTTTCTTCTGCGCCGCCCCATACGTGCCGCCAAACGAAACCGCGGTCAGATCCGCCGCGGCCGGGGTCGCGGCCACCGCGGCCAGCGCTGCAACGGCAACAAGCAGGAACCTCGTTTTCATTTTCGCCTCCTCACGGACCAAGATGATGAACCGTCCTATGAATAACACAACCGGGACTCCATGAACATCATGGCCGGTCACGGGAGAACGGTCGGCGCGGCTCGCCCGCACCGTGGGGGTTGGGAAGTGGACAGCCGCGTCAGCGCTGCGGCGTCACTCCGTCAACCGGACGGCTCGACGTCCAGTATCTTGCACGCCTTCTCCTCGAACTCGGGCTCCAGTCCGGGCGGCGCCGTATCCACCGCCTTCCCCAACCGCTCCACCACCGCTCTCATGGCCGCAAGACGCGCGTACTTCTTGTCGTTCGCCGGGACCGCGGTCCATGGCTGCGGAACGGTAGAGGTCTTGCGGAACATCTCCTTGATGGCCGCTTCGTATTCCGACCAGCGGGATCGGTTGCGGAGGTCCTCCGCGGACAGCTTCCAGCGCTTGAGCGGATCGCTCAGACGCTGGCGAAACCGCGCCAACTGCTCCTCGGGCGTAATGTGGAAGAAGAGCTTCACGAGCCGGATGCCGTCGTCGTCCAGCATGCGTTCGAACTCGTTGATCTCGTCGTAGGCGCGGCGCCATTCAGCCTTGGCGGCGAAGCCTTCCACCCGCTCCACCAGGACCCGGCCGTACCATGACCGGTCGAAGATCACCATTTGCCCGGGACGCGGCAGGCGCTTCCAGAAACGGTAGAGGTAATGCTGGCCCTGTTCCTCCGGGGTCGGCGCGGCGATCGGCCAGACCTTGAGGCCGCGCGGGTCCAGGGGCCAGGCCATGCGCCGGATGGCGCCGCCCTTCCCCGCGGCGTCCCAGCCTTCGAACACGATCACCGCGCGCCGGTGCTGCGCCCGGTAGGCCAGGGATACCTCCCGGAGGCGGTCCTGCAACCGGACGAGCTTGCGCTCGTACTTCTTTCGCCTCACCCGCCTGGTCATGTCCAGGCCGGCCAGGCTGGGCGGCGCAGACTGAAGCTGGATCGGCGTACGCTGACTGAACCCCTGTGAGTTGTTACCCATGAACGGTCCCATTCCCGCTTCCCTCCACTCCGGCGGAGGGTTCGGGTGAAGCTCCACGGTCCGGGAAACTGCCCGGTCAACACGCTGCCTCCCGCCCTCCACGGGACGACACTATAACGCAAAGCGCTCGCGGGGCGTAACGACCGGTGTCGGTCGGGCAGTCTGCCTGTGACCGCACCGGCTGGAGGAACGTCATGCGCCGGGAAATAATTGCCTCCCCGGTGGAATTACGATTAAAGTCCGACTCTGCCCGACCGATTTGAATCTATGTGGGCGGCGATAGGACGCTCAACAAATCTACGAAGGAGGAGACAAGGGATGCAACTCATCAATGGTTCTATCGAACAAGGGTCCATAGCCGTTCCCTGGATGCTCGATGCGCCGGAGGACGACCTCGACCTGGAAATTCACGGGTGCGGTTGCGGCTGTGGCTGTGGCTGTGGCTGCGGGTGTGGATGCGGGTGCGGGTGTAGCTGTAGTTGTTCCGACTGCTCATGCAGTGAGGACGATGAGGACAACATGAGCGCGGAGGACTACGATGAAGCCGTGTCATCCTATTCCGCCGACAGCGAGGACAGCTCCTCGGGTAGCGAGTGCATGGCCGACGTCGCGGAAGGCGCTGTGTGGGGCGCCACCCTAGGGGCAGCCAGCGCCCTTGTGACGGGCGGTAACATTCCCGTCGCAGCGGCACTGGGAGCGGCCACCGGGGCAGCCCAAGCACTGGCCACCAGTCCCAATTGTGCCATCGACTAGGCCACGGGAACGCCGTAGGGCACACCGCCATCGGCATGGGCCAGGTTGGAATCGAGACAGAGAAGGGGCGGCGACGAGGGATCACACATCCCCCGTCGCCTCGCCCCATTCGATGCGGGGATCATGGGACCATTCTTATAGGAGAGCAACGATGCAATTCGAGTTTATGGGAGCCTTCCGCGCCAGGGAAGGGGATGACGAGTTCAGCAGGCACCTCAGGGTGCTGAGGGCAGCCTACTATGGCGTCGTTGCCGGAGCATTCTGGCTGATGGGGCAAACGGCATGGCTCGTGGAGTACCAGGGCAGACCCCCAGAGGGCGCGGTGATCGGTGCGGTGATGTTTTCGATCTTGACGTTGGCAATGGCGGCATCCTCAGATCGGTTCCGCAGACCTTACGCCCTGCCGATCATCATGTTGCTCCTGCTGACAGCAGGTGAGGCGACCGCACTGCTCGGCTGGTGGGGTCTGGACGAAGTCCTCGCATGGTGGCGAGGGGCTCTGCTTCTTGTGGCGGCGGCATGTGTCCTTCTTTGGGCCGGTGAAAAGACCGTTCAGTCGCGGCGGGCAAGACGGGAGGACTTCGGGAGCCTGGAGTGAACAGGTCGCGTCGTGCCGATATCCTCCTGCTCGTGGCGCTTTGCGTCTTTCTCGTCGCCACCCTGACTTGGGCCTCGGTCGCGCAGGTCGAGCTGGCCGCGGTGGCGCCGGGACGCATCGTCCCCACCGGGCAGGTGAAGGTCATCCGGTCCTTCGAGCACGGCAAAACCCGGCGCATCGCCGTCGAGGAAGGAAGCTTCGTCGAGCGGGACGACGTCCTGATCGAGTTCGACACGACCCTGGTGGACGCCGAGATCTCCAAGCTCATGGCCGAGATCCACATCAAGTCCGTGGAGGCCGCGCGCCTCGAGGCGGCCCTGGCCTGGCGCAAGGCCCGGCCCTTCCGTCCGCCCGCCGGCGCCCCGGCGGAGATCGTGTCGATCAACGAAGCGCTCCTGTCGGATCAGATTGCGGCGCACCGGGCGCACCTCCACGAGCTGGACGGCGCCATGGCGGCGCGGCAGGCGCAGTTCCGGACCATCGAGGCGGCGCTTGCCAAGCACAGGAGATTGTTGCCGATCCTGCGCGAGAGGACCGCCATGCGCGAGACACTCTACCGCAGGGACCAGGGCTCCCGGCTCGCTTTCTTCGAAGAACAGGAGCGGCTGGTGGAGCTTGAGGGAAACATCACGCTCCGCCGCAAGGAGCTGGCCGAGGCCAGGGCTTCTCTGGCCGCGGTCCGGGCACAGAAGGAACGGGCCGTCTCCGAGTTCTACCGGGAACGCCGGTCCATCCTGGCATCCGTTCGGGAAAGGATGATCGTGTTGCAGCAGGACATCCGTCAGGCGCGGGAGAACCGCGCCCGGCATACCCTGCTGTCCCCGGTCGATGGCGTGGTCCAGGACCTCGCCGTGCATACGGAGAACGGCATGGTGGAGCCCGGCGCCCGGCTCATGGTGATCGTGCCTCGCAACGCCGGGATCCGGGTGGAGGCCTTCGTCGCCAACACCGACATCGGCTTCGTGAAGCCCGGCCAGCGGGTCACCCTCAAGGTCGCGACCTTCGACTTTCGCCGCTACGGCGCCATCGAGGGAACCGTGAGCCACATCGGCAAGGACGCCGTGAACGCGGGAGCTCAAGGCGGCGCGCCGGTGCTCACGAGCGTGGCGGCCGGCGCTGTGCCGGCAACCGCTCCACAAGAGCGCGGCGAACCGGCCGGCCCCGTGTTCAAGGCACTCATCGAGCTCGACCAAACCTACATGGAGATCGAAGGGCGCAAAGTCGAGCTGTTGCCCGGAATGTCTTCGGAGGCGTCGGTCATCCTCGGCCGACAACGGCTCATCGAATACCTGCTGCAACCCCTCCGGGGATACCGGCAGGACGCCTTCCGGGAGAAATGACACACTCACGACGCACTCACCTATGGAGCCCATGACCATGAGCGACGGCACGGAACCGACCCCGAAAACGGCAGACCCCGCGGCATGGAAGCCCGACGACCTCGGCCGGTCGCGCCGCTGGCGTCATGACTTCACCGGCAGCGAGTTGGCGGAACTGTTGGCGCTGGCGAGGGAGGACCGCCAAGACGAGCCGCGCAAAGCGCTCGGCCAGCCCTTGCTGGCTTCACAGATGGCCGTGACGGCCCGGGAGCTCAAATCGGGTCTCGGCTTTCGGGTCCTCCGCGGTCTGCCGACAAGGGACCTCGACCAGCGAGAGGTCGTCCGTGCCTTCTCGGCCCTGAACCGACGGCTGGGCGATGCCGTGGAGCAGTCGGGAGGGGAAAAGCTGGCCCACGTACGGGCAGAGACCGAGAATCGCGGCTTGGGCTTTCGCGCGACGGGAGCGCTTCCCTTCCACGCCGACCCCGAGGACGTCATCGGATTCCTGTGCCTGCGGCCCGCTCTCAAGGGCGGAACGCGCCGGTTCGCCAGCGCCGCCACCGTCCATGATATCCTGGCAACGGAGCATCCCGAAGCGTTGCACGTGCTCACCCAGCCATTCCACGTGGCGTTGCAGCATCCGCATCCGGATCACGGGCACCCGTGGACCCGGCTGCCCTTCCTGAGCATTCGAGACGGCGTGTTCAACGCCTGCGCCTATCCGGTCCACATCAGGCGGGCGCAGAAACTGGCCGGGGTTCCCGAGTTGACCGAGGCGCAGAACCGCGCCCTCGACGTGTTCAATGCGGTGGCCGACGAGGCCGCGGTTTCCCTGAAGCTCCAGGCGGGCGACATCGAGTACTTCAACAACCACGTGGTCCTGCATGCGCGCACCCCGTTCGCCGACGACGGATCCGGCCGCCATCTCTTGAGGGTGTGGCTTTCGATCGCCGGTTTCAGGCCGCTGCACCCGGACCACCCCATACGCCTCAAACGCAGGATGAAAGGCGGCGACGCCGGGGGTTAGGAGGCTCTTTCCTCAGTCGTTGGCCAGCAAACGGCCCCTGCCCCATTCTTCGTGACGGAAGATCAGCGACTTGATCACCACCGGCACCGCCTTGGCGTCCGGCAGCTCCTCGCCGATGTCCACGAAATCGAAATCCTTGAGGTCGATGCCGTCGATGGAGATGATACCGGCCCCGGGGAGGATCTCCTTGTCGATGATGTTGCCCACCAGCTTGGCAATGTCGGCATCGAACACGAGCACGAGATGCTGCCCCTGGCGGAGATGCTCCTTCATCCCTTCCACCACGCCGGTGGCCAGCGTGCGGATGAGCGGATACGAAGGCCCCAGCTCCCAGTGAAGCGCCAGCGCCGCGCCGCGGTCGCCCTCGGTCATGTCGAAACGCTGCAGCGCGCTCTCGATGGAACTCCGGACGTCCTCCGTGGTCAGCGGCTCGGTCTGGCGGAAATGCGGCGTGATCACCTGGAGATTGCGCAGCGGCAGCACGGACTCGTCGGAGAGGAAAATGGTGTTGCCGCTCACCTGCACGGTGTACTGGGACGCGCCGATGACCGTGGCGCGGATGCGCACGTCGGGTTCCTTGAACTCCCACGATTCACCGGTCGCCAGTTCCACGGCTCCGGTGCGGATGTTCCGCCCGACATGGTTGCCCAGATCCCCCTTGTCCGCGGTCTCGTAGCCATAGACATACTCGGAAACCCCGCCGGAGAACTGGATGGAATGAATCGGCTCCCGGTAGGACAGCGCCGGCGTCAGCATGAGATCCCGGGTCAGCGGCGACAGCGGCCCGCGGCCCAGCACTTCCAGGAGACAGCCGCTCAAGGTGCCGGCCATGCGTTCCTTGTCGGCCTCCCCCAGCGTCCGGCCAAGGGCCAGGGACAGGCCGCTGGCCTCCCCGATGCGGGCCCCCGCATCCTCGAGCCGGTTGATCTTCCCGCCCTCGTCCAGGGCCACCAGCCGGGCGCCCACCTCCAGCGCCGCGGTGTCCACCACCTGTCCGCCGCGGGTGATGGCGATCTTGCTGGTGCCGCCGCCGACGTCCACGTTCATGCACGTGACGTCGCCGTCACGGGTCGACGCCTCCACCGCGCCCGAGCCGAAGGCGGCCAGGATCGCCTCGAGGTTGTGGCCCGCGGTGGCGCAGACGAACTTGCCGGCCTCCTCGGAGAACAATGCCGCTATGGCCTCGGCGTTCTTCTTCTTGGCGGCCTCGCCGGTGACGATCAGGGCGCCCGTGTCGATGTCCTGCCGGGTGACGCCGGCACGGGCGTACGCGTCGTGGATGAACTCGTTGAGCTTCTCCGTATCGATGGTCAACTTGTCGACATAGGGCGTCAGCAGGATCGGCGACTCGTAGAGGATCTCCCGCCTGACCACCACGAAACGGCTGGACAGCGAGATGCCTTGCCGGCGGAGGACCAACCGGGAGAAGATGAGGTGGGACGTGGACGAGCCGATGTCGATACCGACGGAGGTCAGCGAGATGCGCTCGGACCGCCACATGGGGTGGTCTTCATCGGGCAGGGGCGCATCATCGTGGTCATGGTCTTCATGCCCTTCGTGACAGACGAGGGGCAGTTCCGTGGAGTCGCGGTCCATTCAACGGGTCCTTTCCATGGGGGGTCCTTGCGGGGAATGCGGATGCAAACAGTCCGTTTAACACAAGCCCCGGTGAGTTGCCATTGGCCGCGGCCGCGCAGACCCGGGCGGGGCGGAGGGGTCCCGGCTCCGTCCACGCCCGGCGCCTTGTCAATCCGAAAAAAAGTTCTAGAATGGGTGCTACGATGGAAACCTGGAACACCACTCGGGACACCTGTTCCACAATGGACGCTGCGACGAGGACCTTCAATTGCACGAAGAAGACTACCGTCCGATAGACGATTTCCTGCGACGGTTCGTGAACCGGCTCCGAAGGGTCCAGGGCCTGGAGTCGTTGTGCCTTGCCGGCGCCGGGCTGGCCGTGCTGGCGGCCTTGGGTCTGGGCGTCGACGCGGTCAAGGAGTCCCTGCCCTACGCCCCCTTGGCGTTCAGCCTGCTTTCCGTCGCCACGCTGCTGGCGGTCACGGGGCTCACGCTCCTGCATTTCCTGCGGTCCCGGAGCCTTCCCTGGGCGGCCCGGGCCGTCGAGAGGCAACGACCGGAGCTCCGCAACAACCTCATCAACTCGTTGCAACTCTACCCGCAGCTCGCGGACCCGGACCGGCCGTCCGGTGCGTCCGCCCCCATGATCCTCGCGCTGATCCGCCAGACTCGCGAGCAGATCAACGGCGTTCAACCCACGGCGCTGGTGGATACCCGGCCGTTGCGGGCCAAGGCCCGGCTGCTGGCGCTGGCGGCCGCGCCGGTGCTGGCCCTGTCCGTGTGGCTCCCGGACTTTCCCGGCCGGACCCTCGCGCTGATCGCGCATCCGCTGGAACACCTGCCGCCCGCGGATATCTTCATCCACGTGGTGACCCGGGACGTGCGAGTGATTCGCGGCGCCGCGGTTTCCGTCGAAGCCGTCACCTCCGGAGCCAAGCCCGACGGCGTGGGACTGGTCTTCAAGCCGCCGCAGTCCGGGGACGGGACCGCGGCGCCCCGGACCGTCGCCATGGACCGGACCGGGACCGGCCGGTACGCGGCCGTGCTTCCCGAGGTTACCGAAAACCTGGTCTACCACGTGGTGACCGGACCGTTCGAATCTCCGTGGTACACGATCACCGCGGTCGAGCGGCCATCCGTCACCGACCTGAAGGTGACGCTCTACCCGCCCCACTACACCGGCCTTCCCGACCGGACCTTCACCGGCGGCAACGTTCGCGGCGTCAAGGGCTCGACCCTGAGCTTTTCCGCTACCGCCAACAAGAGCATGGCGCACGCCGTCGTCGCCCTGGGCGACGGTCGGGAAATCCCGCTGAAGATCACCGGAGACACCGCTCAGGGCAGCGTCGTGTTGTTCCGCTCGCAGGCGTACCGCATTCGCGTGGAGGATGCCTTCGGGTTCGAGAACCTGCCGGTTCCCTACGAGATGGTCGCCGTGCCCGACAGCTTTCCCCGGGTGGAGTTGCTCAAGCCCGGGGAAGACCTGGAGGTGAACGGCAACGAGCGGCTCGCCCTGGAGTACCGCGCCGACGACGACTACGGGATCCAGGAGGTCACCCTGGCCGCAGTCATCGGAGAGCGGGAGGAGCGCATCCCGGTATGGCGCAACGAGGCCGCCCGAACCCTCGAGGAGACGTTCATCTGGGACCTGGACGCCATGCGCCTCGAAGAAGGCGACGTCGTGGTCTATCATCTCGAGGTGCTCGACAACGATACCATCTCGGGTCCCAAGCTCGTCAGGTCGCGGCCCCTGAGCCTTCGCCTCAAGAACCTCAAGGCCGAGCACCGTCAAGTGGCCGAGATGGTCCGCGATATCTCGGACAAGATGGTGGACCTCCTGGGCGATCACCTCGAAGCCCCTCCCGACGAACAAACGCCGGGCGACCCGGGCCAGCGGCTGGCGGAGGGCCTCGACCGGATGATGCAGCGCGTGGACGAGACCCTGCAGCGCACCCGCGCTGACCGCATCAGCGATTTCGCCACCTGGTCCGACCTCGCGACCCTGAAGCGCAACCTCGGACACGCGCGGAACGACCTCGTGGAGAGGATGCGCCAGGCGGCTTCGCCGGCCGAGCGGGAGCAGGCCCACGACGCCATGGCCACGGAGCTCGAAAGGCTGTCCATGCTCAGCGAGGACGTGAGCCGGCGTCTCGCGGGCCAGGACATGGCAGCCGCGGCCAGGGACATGGTCAAGGACCAGCAGCGCTTTCTGGACTCGCTGGAGAAGCTGAGAAGCGGCAACAAGGAGCTCGACGAGGCACTGGAGGAGCTGTCGAAGCTCTCCCGGCAGCTCCAGGAGCTGCAGGCGTCGCTCATGCAGTTCGCCAGACAGGTCCCGAACGAGTTCGTCAATCCGGCAAACCTGCGCAACATGCCGTTCGCCGACATGCAGTCCATGATGGACCGCATCCGCCAAAAACTCAGGGAAGGCGACATCGACGGCGCCCTACAACTGGCGCGGGAGCTGTTCAACCAGATGGCGCAACTGGCGGCTTCGCTCCGGAGCGGCCAGCAGCAGGCCCAGGGGTCCATGATGGCCCGCATGCAGGGGGCCATGAGCCGGTCCAGCGACGAGTTGCAGCAGATCCTCCAGGAACAGCAGGAAATCCTGCTGGGAACCGAGAGCACCCACAAGGAGACCGCTCGAAGGATCGACGAGCGGCGCGAGGAGGCCGTTCGGGATCTTGCGGCAAGCGCGCAGGCCGACCTGGCGGTGCTGGCCCACCTGCTCGCCGCTCCCGACCTGGAAAGCGACCGGGTCCGGCCCCCGGCGGAACGCGAGCGGGACGCCGCCGTCCGCGGGTTGCTGTCGGGGCTGCGGGACAGGCTCGAGAACCGGGACTTCGACGCGTTCGCCAAACGATTCGGAACGGTGACCGAAGAGCTTGCGGGAATGGGCCCCCTGGACGAGGCGCGGCAAGCGGCCCTGGCCATGCTGGCGGCGTTGGCGCGGGAATACCAGGCCGTCGCGAGCCTCCCCGACCCGGAGATGGCCCCGCCTCGGAAGAGCGCGGTCCGGGAGCTTGCCGTCCGCGAAGACGCGCTGGCGAGCCGGACCCGGGACCTGGTCGAAAGGTTGCGGTATCTGTTCCAGCTCTTCCCGTCGCTGGACCCGAAGATCGTCAACAACGTTGCCGCGGCCGGCGGATTCATGGGCGAGGCCGCCCACGAGCTCGGCGCGCTGCGGCCGGGACAGGCCATCCCGCCGGAACAGGAGGCCATCAACCGCCTCTCCGAGTCGAGCCAACAGATGCAGCAGGCGATGCAACGGCTGGCGCAGCGGGGGCGGTTCGGGCGCGTGCCGCTGGTGCACGTGTTTCGCCGGGGTCGGTTCCTGCCCTCCGGGCAGTTCCTTCCCCCGACCGGGACTCCCGAGTTTCCCGATCATGACATCGATGAGAACCTCACCGGCCTGGATACGGAGAAGTTCAAGCTTCCCGGCAAGGACGACTACAAGCCCGAGAGGTTTCGCAAGGAGGTCCTGGAGTCGCTCAAGCAGGGAGTGCCGGACCGGTACAAGGAACAGGTCGAGCGCTATTTCAGGGAGTTGTCGCAATAGTCGAAAGCGCAATAGTCGAAAGCTAACGTATGTGTGTGACGGGACACTGGAAGCGGGCGCAGCCCGCCACCGGGGCCGGCCCGGCGCCGCCGGTTTCATCAAGAGCCATGAAGAGATTTCCCCCATTTCCCTCATTCTTCGAACACCGTTGCCAGGTCCTGTGGCTCGTCGCGCTCCTCGCCCTTGGCGTCGCCTCCTCCGGACACGCCGCGGAGCCGCGGCCGAACGGTTCCGCGATCGAGACGGCAAGAGAGCTCATGGGCGCCTGGCAGGTGGAGGAGGCCCGGCCGGTTATCGAACGGCTCATGGCGGCACGGCCGCAATCCGTGGACGCGCTGGACCTGGCCGCGCTCCTGGCCTACTACGAGGGCGCCTATCCCAAGGCCCTCGCCGCGGTGGAGAAGGCCCTGGCCATCGATGCCGAGGACGACCAACGCCAGGCCCTGCGGCTGCTGCTGCAGCGGACCCACGACGTCACCCGACACTTCAAGCGTTACGAGAGCCGTCACTTCCTGCTGTACCTCCACGAAGAGAACGACGGCATTCTGGCGGAACCCGCGCTGGAGGCGCTGGAGCAGGCGCACCGGGAAGTGGAACGCGCGCTGGGCTACCGGCCCCGGAGCAAGGTGCGGGTCGAGATCGCTCCGGACGTGCAGTCCTTCAACGCCATTACGACCCTGACCCTGCGCGATATCGAGGAAACCGGCGCCATCGGTTTGTGCAAGTTCAACAAGGTCATGATCATCTCCCCGCGGGTGATGGCCCATGGATACCGCTGGCTCGATTCCCTCACCCACGAGTACATTCACCTGGCCATCGTCAACCTGACCCGGAACAAGGCGCCCATCTGGCTGCACGAAGGCATCGCCCGCTACTACGAAACCGTGTGGCGGAAGCCCGTTCAGGGGCCGAGGCCGGACTACCTGACCCCGGCCAACGAGACTCTGCTGGCCAGGGCCATCGAGGAGCAGGAGTTCGTGAGCTTCGAGGACATGGAACCTTCGCTCATACGCCTGGATACCCCGGAGCAGGTGCAGCTCGCCTACGCCGAGGCAGCCTCCGCGGTGGATTACATCCTGCAGGTGAAAGGCCCGTCGGGCATGCGGGAGGTGCTCTCCCATGTGAAGCGCCGCTCCACCGCCGAGGCCATCGAAGCGGTCATGGGCGCGCCGCTGGACGGTTTCGAGGCCGACTGGCGCCGGTTCATCCAGGGGCAGGGGCTGGCCGCGGTCCAGGGCAGCCGCCTGCGCAGCTACAAGGTAGCGGACGACGGGGACACGCAGCCTGCCGTCGCGCTGAACGAGATCCAGTCGGAGATCGCCAGGAACCGGACCCACCTGGGCGACCGCCTGCGCCAGCGCGGCCGCCTTCGGGCCGCCGGCGCCGAGTACCGCCGGGCGCTTCGGGCCGGACCCAACTCCACCGTCATCCTCAACCGGCTGGGCGAGACCCTGATCCACTCACGGCGCTACGACGAGGCGCTGCCGCACCTGGAGAAAGCCCGGTATCTCGACCCCGACCAGGTGCACACCTATTACCTGATGGGCCGGCTTCACCACGAGGCCGGCGACGACACACGGGCGCGCGACGCCCTGCTGGAAGCGCTCCAGATCAATCCGTTCCACCCGGGAGTGTACCACGTCCTCAGCGGAGTCTATGAGGCCACGGGGGACGACGAAGGGGCGCGCAAGACCCGACAGGTCATGCGGAAACTGCGCGGTTAGCGGCCGCGGACGGCAACCGCCCGGAAGGATCCTACCACCATGGACGACACACAGCTCCTGGATCAGGAACTCGCGGCCATCGAGGAGTTCGGACAAAAACGCCGGACCATGCTCGCGGAGATACGCAAGGTGATCGTGGGCCAGGACAAGGTCATCGAGGAAGTCCTCATCGCCCTTTTCTCCAGGGGCCACTGCCTGCTCGTGGGAGTGCCCGGCCTGGCCAAGACCTTGCTCATCAGCACGCTGGCGGAGGTGCTCGACCTCAAGTTCAACCGGATCCAGTTCACCCCGGACCTGATGCCCTCCGACATCACCGGCACCGACATCCTCCAGGAGGACGCCGTCACCGGCCGGCGCCAGTTCCAGTTCCTGAGCGGCCCGATCTTCACCAACGTCCTCCTCGCCGACGAGATCAACCGGACCCCGCCCAAGACCCAGGCGGCGCTGCTCCAGTCCATGCAGGAGTACCGGGTCACGGCCAGCGGCAACACCTACCCGCTGGACCTGCCGTTCTTCGTCCTGGCCACCCAGAACCCCATCGAGCAGGAAGGCACCTATCCGCTGCCGGAGGCGCAGCTCGACCGCTTCATGCTGAACATCGAGGTGTCGTATCCGTCGCTGGAAGACGAGGTCCAGATCGTCCTCCAGACCACCTCCTCCGACAAGCCGTCGCCGGCCAGGGTCATGGACGGGCCGGCCATCCTCACCTGTCAGGAGCTCGTGCGGCGGGTCCCCGCGTCGCCCTTCGTGGTGAACTACGCCGTGTCCCTGGCCCAGGCCACCCGTCCCGGCAACCCCCTGGCGCCCGAGGTGGTGAACGACTACGTCGAATGGGGCGCGGGTCCACGGGCGTCGCAGTTTCTGGTGCTCGGAAGCAAGGCCAGGACCATCCTGGACGGACGCTTCGCGGTATCGCTGGAAGACGTCCAGGCCATGGCCCCGTCGGTGATGCGCCACCGCATCATCCCCAACTTCAAGGCCCAGGCCGAGGGGCTCTCATCGCTGGATATCATCGCGCGGCTGATGGAGGAGGTCCGGCCCGCGGCGGAGGGCACCGCCGCGGCGTAAACGGCCCGCGGCGCCTCGCCGCAGGGCGGACGGTCGCACGTGGACCTGACCGCCCGAAGTGTACGGGTCCCCTCCATGCTGCTCCACTTCGATTACGACGGCGTCCTCGTCGACTCCTTCGACCAACTCCTGACCGCCTTCCGGCGAACGGCCGCGGACACCGGACTGGGCCGTCTTCCGACCCGGAACGATTTCGAAACCATCGAAGACCTGAGCGCCACCGGCCTCGCCACGCTGCTGGGGGTGCCCGCGGGCCACATTGAAAGCTACACCCGGCACGTACACGCCCTGCTCGAAGCCGGCGGCTACGCACCGACCCTGTTCCCGGGCATCCCCGATCTGCTGAAGACCCTGTCCGAGCGACACACCCTCGTCGTCGTCACGTCCAACTACGACCACCTCGTCAGGCAGGGGCTCTCCCTGAACGGCGTGGACGAGTGCGTCTCCCTGGTGCTCGACGCCGGACAGCCGGGCGCCAAGAGCGACAAGATCCGGCACGCGCTGGAGCGCCTGGGGCATCGCCCGGAGGAAGGCTTCATGATCGGCGACACCCGGGGCGACATCCGCCAAGGCCGGCTCGCGGGCGTGCGCACCGCCGCGGTCACCTGGGGCTACCAGACCCGCAAGACCCTGGAGCAGGAATCCCCCGATTTCATCGTGGACTCGCCCGACGAGTTGTTACGGTTGTTGCTCGTAGCCGGGTAAGGCCGGCCGACGCCGGCGGGGTCACGGCAGAGCACCCCGTCGAATCCGGTTTACAGACCGGCGTGGAACGTCCTACGATGGGGAGTCAGTCAACGTCCGAAAAGGAGAGTCCCATGGCAGAGCGCACGGCATACGTCAACGGCGAGTTCGTCCCCGAGAGCGGGGCGAGCGTTTCCATCTACGATCGAGGGTTCCTGTCCGGGTTGGGGGTCTTCGAACGGACCCGGACCTTCCGGGGAGAGATATTCCACCTGGACCGGCACATCGCGCGGCTCTACCGATCGCTCAAGGCGATACGGCTGGACTCCGGCCTCACCGCGGACGAGATGCACGAGACGACCGTGGAACTGGTGAGACAGAACCGCGGGCTGCTGGGTCCCGACGAGGACTACTTCGTGGGCCACTACATCACCCGGGGACCGGACACCGCCGGCCGGGCCACGGTGGTGATCCTGTGCGAGCCCATCGGCTTCCACAAGTTCGCCCACCACTACATCTACGGCGGCCACGTGATCACCACCCACATTCGCGCCATCCCCACCCAGGTATGGGACCCGAAGATCAAGAGCACCAGCCGCATGCATCTATGGTTGGCGGAACAGCAGGCCCAGTTGGTGGACCCTGAGGCCTATGCGCTGCTGCTGAGCCTGGAGGGGAACGTCACCGAGCTCACCGCGGCGAATTTCTGGATCGTGCGCAACGGCACGCTGGTCACCGCGCCGGTCCAGACCATTCTGTCGGGCGTGACCCGGGGCGCGGTGCTGGAAATCGCGCAGCACCTGGGCATCCCGGTGGATGAGACCCACTTCCAGTTGTACGACATCATGAACGCGGACGAAGCGTTCATGACCACCACCTCACGCTGCGTGCTGCCGCTGACCCGCATCAACGGCAATGCCATCGGCGACGGCAAGCCCGGACCCGTGGTGGGACGGCTGCAAAAAGGCTGGACCGAGATGTTCGGGCACGACTTCGTGTATCAGGCGCTACGTCACATCGACAAGGACAAGGTGCCGGAGGGAAGCGAGGCGGTGCCGCTGTAGGGGACCGGGATCGGTCGGCGGGTGTCCTGCGGCAAGCTCGGGACAGGCGTAGCGGAGCGCTAGCGAAGCGGAGCCGAAGGACCGCGGGCCATCTCGCTCCCCAACGCCTTCAGCGCAAATTCCCGATCGTTCCCGTAGACGTTGATGATGAGCTGGCTGAGCCCGTGGACGCCCCTTAGTTCGTCGATCTTCCGGGCGCAGTCGTCGGGCGTGCCCGCCAAGGTCATCTCCCGGAACAGCTCGTCGCCCAGGGCGGAACGGAGGGTCCGCGCGAGATCGTATTCGTGGTCCTGCCGCGTGGCCTCCCGAAGGACGTGGGCGCGCAACTCCGCCGACAGCAATGGCTCGGACGCACCCAGGACCTCGGGGGGAATCCGCACCGACGCCTTCACCAGGGTCCGGCCCACCTCGGGCGCCAGCGCATCCATGGCCTGTTGCGTTGTCTCGCCCACGACGCAGTGGGTCCAGGCGCAGACGTGGAGCGCATCCGGGTCCCGCCCGGCCCGGACCGCGCCTTCGCGGATCTTTTCGATAGCGTAGCGCAGGAAGCGCACAGACCCGCCCGGACTGATGATGGCGCCGTCCGCGGCCGCCCCGGCCAACGCGAAGGTCCGCGGCGCCTCCGCCGCCAGCAGGAGCGCGGGCTTCACCTCGGGCAGCGCGGGCAGCTTCAGCTGCCGGCCGTTGTATGACACGCCCTCGCCCCGCAGCAGCCCCTGCACGACGTCCACCCCTTCACGGAAAGCATCGAAACGGGACGGCCTCTTGCCGATGAACTTCACCGCGCTGTCGCCGAGCCCGAGGCCGAACTTGACCCGGCCCCCGGTGAGGATAGCGAGAGTCGCGAAGGCGTTGGCCACCACCGTGGGGTCGCGGGTCTGCATATTGGTCACCGCCAGGCCGACCACGGCCCGGGACGTGGCCATGGCGCAATACGGCAGGGAAACGTAGGGCTCGGCGCAGCGCGGCGAATCGTACAACCAGATGTGGCTGAACCCCGCGTCCTCCGCCTGGCGCGACTGCTCCGCCAGCATGGACGGATGCCGCGCGCGCAACCCCAGGCCGAAGTCCAGTCCGTCGTGTCCCATGGGTTCGTCCTCCCTGCCGGACGCACGCATCCCGCTATTGGCTGATGCAGGCTCCTATGGTCCGTGATGGGTGGCCAGAGGACTCGTGTCGGCAAGTGCCATCATCTTGCGGGCCAGGGCCTCGGTGAGCTCGGCGCGTCGGGAGCCCGGCTCGTCCCACAGGTTGTGCATCTCGTCCGGGTCGTTGTCGAGGTCGTAGATCTCACCCCAGCCGGCGCCTTCGTAAAGGGTCAGGCGCCGGTCCGGGGTGATCAGGGTGCGAGCCCGGAAATTGTTGTCGAAGCCCATGTAGCCGCGGCGCTGGTGCTCCTCGATGAGCAACGAATCGTAGCCCGTGTCCGAGCCGTCCACGGCCGGCAGCAGGCTCACCCCCTGCATGCCGTTGTGCCCTTCCAGGCCGGCCCGGTGCAGGATGGTGCCGGGCAGGTCCAGGGTGCCGCACAGCCCGGGGTTGACCACTCCCCTCTCCGCCGCCGCCGGGTCCACCCAGATGAACGGCACCCGCACCAGCCCGCGATAGTGCAGCGCGCCCTTGAGCAGGAGCTGGTGATCGCCCATGAAATCCCCGTGGTCGCTGGTGAAGACGATGACCGTGTCGTCCGCCAGCCCCAGGGCTTCCAGCCGCGCCCGAATGCGGCCGATGGCGTCGTCGATCATGGTGATCATGCCGTAGGTCAGCGCGATGGCTTCCCGCGCTTCCCGCTCGGTGATGGCGAAGCCCCGCTGGCCGTTACGGTTGGCCTCGCCCCGGTCGCGCTCCTCGTAGAGGCGGGCCAGATGCGGCAGCACCGGATGCTCACCCCGGTGGAACGAGCGCGGCAGGGAGACCTGCTCCGGATGGTAGAGGTCCCAGTACCGCCCGGGCGGCGTGAAGGCGTGATGCGGGTCGGGAAACGAGCACTGGAGGAAGAACGGCCGCTCCCGCCCCGAGCGCGCGTGTTCCTCCAGGAACGCCATGGTGCGCTCGGCCACGTAGCGGGTGGGGTACAGTTCTTCGGGCACGCGGGTGCGCCATGCCTGGGGCGCCTGGCAGTCGTTGCCCGGAAGCTGATGGTCCGCCCCGCGCAGGGAGTCGGGGTCCGGGTGGCGCGCCCGCAGCCAACGCTCGTAGTGCCCCACCACCTGATCGGCGTGCTTGATGCACAGCTCCACGTGCTGGAAACCGTAGTACGGCAGCACCGGCTCGAAGTCCGGCTCCCGCGCCCAGGTGGACGGAAGCTCCTGGTCGTAGCGGCCGCGGTTGCCCTTCCACGCCTCGCTTAGCGCCTCCGGGGGGCGGATTCTGTCCGTATCCGCCTCGGGCATGCCGATGACCGGGAGATCGTCCTTGATGCTCTGGAGGTGGCACTTGCCGATGAGGGCCGTGTGATATCGGGCCGCGGCCATGACATCGACGAAAGTCGTCGCGTCGAGGGACAGCGGGATGCCGTTGTGCCGGACGCCATGGAGCGACGGCATCCGGCCGGTCATCAGCGTCGCGCGATTGGGCATGCAGATGGGCGTGGCCGTGTAAAACCGCTCGAAGCGGGCGCCCGACGACGCCAACCCGTCGATGTGCGGCGTCCGCACCACCGGATTGCCGTAGCAGCCCAGATGGTCCGCCCGGTGCTGGTCGGTGATGATGAAAAGAAAGTTGGGTCTGTCGTTCATGTGCTTCCGTCCCGTGTCTTCGGCAGCCATTATGGATCCAGCGGCTTCTCGCCCTCCGCGGGCTCCACCTCCATGGAGTTGAGGACGCAGGCCAGCAGCACATAGTATCCGATGAGCGCGGAAAGCTCCACGCACCCCGTCGCTCCCAGGCTCTTCTCCACCGCGGCGAAGGTCGGTCCGCTCACGCGATGGGAGCGCAGCAGCTCCTGCGCGTAGCGGCAGACGCCGGCTTCCCCCGGAGTGAGCCCCGACGGCTCGTTGCGCTCTCGCAGGGCCTCGATGCATTCATCCGGCACGCCCGCGGCGCGCGCGTGCCCGGCATGCACCGACCACTCGAACCGGCAGTCCAGCTCCCGCGCCACGGTGAGGATCACCAGCTCCTTGAGCCTTTGGGGAAGCCCCATCTCGAAGCGCACGTGGGCGCCCAGGTGGGCCACGCGGCCGGCCAACTCCGGACTGTGCAGCAGCATGGGAAACGGCCCCTGCACCCTGCCGCGGCTCTCCGCGATGGCATCGAACACCGCATGGTGCTCCGGGCTCAGGTCTTCCCTTCTCTCGATCTTCGCGATGCGCGCCATGTGAATCTCCCCCCTCAGCGATCGATACGAAATACTACGTAGATAATTCGATTATTCAGAAGACGGGACCCCAGTGCCTGCACCCGTCATTCCGGACTTGACCCGGAATCCAGCGGGTTCAGGTCAAGCCGTGGTCGGGGTAATCCCAACACCTGAGATCCCATCCCTTCCCTTCCACCGCCAGCGCGGCCTTGTAACCCTCACCCGCGTCCAGGGCGCGCATGGACCATCTCGCCACTTCCCCGGGGTCTCCGTCGAACCGCAACAACGCCGCGGGTTCGCCCGGCCGCAACGCCACATCGAACCGGCTCAGACCCAACGCGACACCCTCGCCGTGGGCCTTGATGAACGCCTCCTTCCGGGTCCAGCCATTGAAGAAGCCCTCGCGCCGCTGTCCCGCCGGGAGGCTTGACAAGGCTTCCACCTCCCCCGGCGAGAAGGAATGCCGGGCGACCCCCATCACGTCGGTATCCGCGCGCATGTGCTCGACGTCGACGCCGACCTCGCGACCGATGGCGAAGGCATGCAGCGCCAGCCCGTGCGAATGGGACAGGTTGAAGCGCACGTCGCAGCCATCGACGGTTTCCGCCAGCGACGGCTTGCCGTGGGCGCCGTAACGGAACTCGATGGCGGCAGGCTCCACGTCGAGGTAAAGCGCCAGGATGCTTCGCAGCACCCCCCGGGCTACCGTGAACCGTCGCCGGTCCTCCTCGAAGCGGAACCGGTCCGCGCGCGCCCGTTCGTCGGGCGCCAGGACGTCGTATAGAGCGGCCATGCGGGAATCGGCAACCTCGGTCGCCGTACGCCACACTTGTACTGCATCACTCCGCAACTCCGTGTTCCGTGCCGGAGGCGACCAGCGCGTCACGACGGGTTCCGCACGCGTCACCGTCCCGAGCCCCGGTAAAGCCGCAACGGGATGATCACCACCGCGGCGGCCAGCAGCAGTCCGCCGGACAGATAGAACACCGAGCCCATGCCGTAGAGCCCGATCAGGTAGCCGGCGATGACCGGGCCGGGCAGGGTGAACATGCTGTTGGACAGGAACGTGATCCCCAGGGAAGTGGCCTGGATGCGGGAGCCGGCCACGTCCACAACCGCAGCCGCAGTGATGTTGGTGAGGGTGTAGAAGAACAGGCTGATCAGGGTCACGACCACCCCAAGCGGGACCCCCGGTCCCACCAGCGGTATCAGCGTGTAGAGCACGGCCAGCGCCAAAAACGCCGGCAGCAGCACCCACTTCCGTCCCATACGGTCCGAGAGATAGCCCAGGACCGGCTGCGACACCGTGCCCATCACGTGCAGCAGCGTGTAGTAGTAACCCAGTCCCGTGGAGGGGTAGCCGAGGGTCTCCTGCACGTAGAGGGGAAAGAAGGTGATGACCAGCACCCGCCCGGTGTTCATCAGGCCGTTGGCCAGGGCCATGCCGAGGAAGTTGGGGTTCCGGAGGAACTCTCCCAGACCCGACGCTTGCGCGCCGCCGGTCCCGGACGCGGGCGGCGACATGGCGAAGACGCCCCGCAAGCCTCGCCACAGGGGAATGCCCAGCGCCACGGCCAGAAGGAGTTGCAACGCCATGAAGTGGCGCCACGGATACAGCACGAAAAGCATCCCCACCACCGTTGGCGTGAGGGTGTCGCCCACGGTGGCGCCCATGCCGTGGATGGCAAACGCGGTGGCCCGGTTCTCCGGGAACCGGTTCGACAGCGACGCCATGGCCGTGGGATGCCAGAGCGCGATGCCTACTCCCACCAGCCCCGCCGCGGCCAGCGCGTACAGATAGCCGGGGGCAAGGCCGAAGGTGATGTACGCCGCCCCCAGCGCGAGCACGGCCGAGGAAAGGATCGCCGTGCGATAGCGCGCCAGGCGGTCCGCCATAAGCCCGGCAGGCAGGTTCATGAGCCCGGTGGTCAGCTCCCGCATGGTGGTCAGGCTCCCCACCTGGACGTGGCTTAGGCGCAACGCCACCTTCAGGGGCGGCAGGATCATGGGGAAGAGCTGGATGAACCAATGGACGGCGCAATGCCCGCCGGTGATATAACCCAGGAGCACCAGCCGGTCCCTGCCGATGGCTCGGAATCTCATACCGTGTTTCACAATCGCGATCTCGCGTTTCAAACCTAACCGATGAACGCCGCTTTATCCAAGGCCGCGCACCGTTTGAAGGGGAATAGTGAGGTGGTCCTGGTTTATGGGGCAGGTTGGCGGCAGAACCAACTGGAAAATTCTAACGGCGCGGGCTACGATTTTGCCCGCCGAGCCTTCCGGGACTCGTTCGATTTCTATCTGGAGGGTTGCGCCAGAGACGGTGAAGAACCCGAGCGGCCCTTTTCCCGGAGTTCCTCATGAGGCTCTCCCCGGAAACCCACCGTAGAGCCAGTACCCTCGCTCGCGTCAAGCGACAGATTCTGGATACTGTGGTAACGAAAGAGCTTGAGGAATACCTGTCCGATCAGGGAGTGCAAGGGGAGGCTGATGAGCACAGAAGTGCAAGATGAACAAGACAGTGGTCTTGAAGCCGAACAGGAGGATTCCGGCAGCGAGATCAAGCGGCCCTTCGACCCGGAGAAGATAAAGGTCCGCACGGCCAACGTCGTGGTCGCTCAGATCGTCTCGCGCATCGATCATGGAGAAATAGACTTGGCCCCCGGTTTTCAGCGCATGGCAGGCATCTGGAACAGTGAACGTAAGAGTCGGCTGATCGAGTCGCTCCTGTTGCGCATTCCGATACCGGTCTTCTATGTAGCCGCGGACAAGGAGGAGAAATGGTCCGTGGTTGACGGACTCCAACGGACATCGACCATACATTCCTATGTAAAGGGTCGCTTCCGTTTGACTCGACTCGAATACCTGACGAAGTTCGACAAATACCGCTATGACGATCTCCCACGACAAATGCAGAGGCGTATCAGCGAGACTCAGCTTGTGATGAACATCATCGAACCCGGAACGCCGGAAGAGGTGATGTTCAACATCTTTCGGCGCATCAACACCGGTGGGATAACACTCAACGGGCAGGAAATCCGTCATGCTCTGCATCCGGATCCGGTTCGGACCTACCTTCAGGAGTTGGCTGAAACGGAAGAATTTCTGAAGGCCACCAATAAATCGATCAAGACGGACCGCATGGCTGACCGTGAGTGCGTGTTGCGGTTTCTGGCTTTCCATATGGAACCCTGGGAGGCATATTCCGCCAACGACCTTGACGGTTATCTTGGACTTGCCATGAAGAGAATCAATGCGATGAGTTCAGATGAACGGAGGTCTCTCTCGGACGATTTCAGAAAAGCCATGCGAGCCGCATTCGATGTTTTCAAGGACGATGCCTTCCGAAAGCCCTACCGCCCAGATCAGAACCGCCGTCCGGTCAACAGGTCGCTGTTCGAAGCGTGGGGCGTTGGATTGGCCCGTTGCTCCGATGAGAAGATCAGAGTTCTCGTACATAAGCGGAGGAAAGTCATCAACAAGTTTGCATCGTTGATGAACGAGGACCGGGAGTTCGATACGGCAATCTCCTACGCTACCGGTGCTCCTGCCGGTGTAAGGAAACGCTTTCAGGCGATCAACGACCTGATAGAGGAGTGTTTTTGATGCTCCTAAAAATCGCATTGAAGAACTTCAAATGTTTCGAGCATCTGGAGTTGGCCTGTTCTCCATTGACTCTCTTGTGCGGGTTGAACGGCATGGGAAAGAGCAGTGTCATTCAAGCGTTGCTTGTGTTGCGGCAGTCGTCCGCCGCCGGCGAATTACGGGAAGGGCGGCTGGTCCTGGGTGGCGGGTTTACGGATCTCGGAACCGGCCAGGATGTCCTATATGAAGGGGCCGAGGCTGATGTGGTGGAGTTCGAGCTTCATGGTGATGATGGCACAACGCCTTGCAGGCTGTCTTTCAGTTATTCCAGAACTGCCGACGAATTGCGGGCCGAAGGCGACTCTGTATCTACGGGCGCCGTATCGGATGTACTGACACAATGGGGCGAAATTCCACCTCTGGGCGGTCATCTGATCTACGTCAACGCGGAGCGGGTCGGCCCGCGCAAGTTCTACGACCACTCCGAGGTATTCGCTCGTCGCGGCGACCTCGGCGCGCGTGGTGAGTACACACTGAACTACCTGAGCGCCCGACAGGATGAGACTTTGCCTTCCACCGATCCACGCTGCCCTGACCTGCCCAGCCGGCGGCTGATCGAGGTCGTCGACCACTGGCTGCAGGAAGTGACCCCCGGCGCGCATCTTCAGTTGGAGACGGTCCAGGACGCCGACGCCATCATCGCCGGCTTCTCCTTCGACCGTCCCGGCGATGTGGAGACCAGACGCTACCGCGCGACGAACGTCGGCTTCGGCTTGTCCTATACACTACCCGTGCTGATGGCCCTGTTGGGACCGCCCGGGTCACTGTGTCTGATCGAGAATCCCGAGGCCCATCTGCACCCCCGAGGCCAGACCAAGTTGGCCCAGCTTGCGGCTTGCGCTTCTCTCGCAGGCGTCCAGGTCATCGCCGAAACGCACAGTGATCATTTCATGGACGGTGTGCGCATCGCCGTTCGAGAAGGGCTGATTCGACCGGAGGATGTTGCGTTTCACTACTTCGCGCGCGATGGCGGCAAGACCGTGGTTTCTTCGCCACAGGTGAACACTGACGGTCGCCTGTCTTCGTGGCCGGAAGGGTTTTTTGACCAGCATGAAGATAATCTGGCAAAGCTGCTCGCACCAAAGTCCTGAACATGAGAGAGATGGTTCTCAATCACGCGAGTCTTCGGGTGCCCGAGGGGAGCCGGGATACGATCACTGATTGGCTCAGGCACCTTGCGTCGGGCATGGGCCAGCTCGTCAGCGCCGAGGTCGTCAGAGTTGGTCTGCGCACTGGTCAAGATATTCACGAAGTACCTTGCTCGGCCGATTATTCGCTATTCAACGCTTATCAGCTTCTACGTCAGGCTGGATACCGAGAGGAGTATCAGTTTCTCGCCGGACTGGTTACAAAGACGCCGCTCTTACACGAAGTCGGAGAGCATGTCGAAGATCGCTTTCGTGGTTGTGGGGGAAAAACACTGCCGCCCGAGGACGGGGAACCTCTGGTCCTGTGCGCCATCACCGACTGGATAGCAGTCGGGTTCCCGACGGAGCCGATTTGGGACCGCGATCGGATCACGGTCAGCTTCGACGAGTTGCTCTCCGACGGAACGATTGGTGAGGCGTCCGAAGAGATCGACCAGCTTACACGCTCCGCGCATGCCGACCCCATCTGCGACCGGCACCGCGCTCGTCTTGGTAAGGACAGCGACCCCTTGACGCTATGGGAGAACCGTCAAACAATTTTCCCAAGTCTTGCCTTCGGTCCGGACGTGGAAGACAATCTCAGGGATCAGGCGAATCTGTTTACAACCATCGTTGCGAAGCTCACAGACCTCGACCGATCGGCCCGCGAGTGGCGTGAGGTCGGCGGCCCCGCACCGCCTTGGAGAACCAATGTGACGCCGGAAAGTCCATCTGTGATGAACAACCCGAATTTCCGGCGAATGCGCGTGTTTCAATCTCATCACGGTACGCAAGAGATGTTCCAATGGCATGCTCGCTTCGGCAACAACGGCCGTATCCACCTTCGCTTCGACCCGGCTTCCAAGGAAGTCGAAATCGGATACATCGGACCGCATCTGCCCTTGCCTCATTGATGGGGAACATGAAGCGGCGCCTTGATCAACTCCCGGCGTACTTCTTCAAGTAACCGGTCAACAAGCCCGCATGAAGTTTCCTTGAACTCGGGCGTAGCGCCATGCATTGCGGGTCGTCATCGCGCCTGCCCTGCAAAGCGCCGCCGACGTGGAAGACGCACCGGCGTCCGTCCTGTCCGTCGCGGGCCGCGACCTTGTCGGCGAGCCCGGGTTCCGCCGATCATAACCTCGGCAACGACGGCGGTAGAGCGTCATCCCTGCGGGACGTTCACTCTAACAGAACGACCCTCCGTCTTGAGCTTGCCGGGATAAAGTGGTTAGCTTCCGGGGTACTCGGATTGCGGGCAATCCGGCGGACTCCGAAACAACCCTTTCTCATTGCCGCTGTCGCTCATGGCCACCCCGGAACAAAGCTACTTCGACCCCGCGGTGCTGGCGAGGCTCTCCAACCTGCACCTGAAGGCGCGTTGGGTGGTGGAGGGCGTCATGGCCGGGCTCCACCGGAGCCGGGCCAAGGGCTTCAGCGTCGAGTTCGAGCAGCATCGCGAGTACGCCCCCGGCGACGAAATCCGCCGCATCGACTGGAAGGCCCTGGGAAAGCTCGACCGCTATTTCATCAAGGAATACGAGGACGAGAGCAACCTCAAGACCCACCTGCTGCTGGACGTCAGCGGCTCCATGGACTATGCGTCGGGCGAAGTCACCAAGTTCCACTACGGCTGCATCCTGGTGGCGTCGCTGGCTTACCTCATTCTCAGGCAGCAGGACGCCGCGGGCCTGACCACCTTCTCGGACCGCATCGACTCGCAGTTGCCGCCCAAGGCGACCCGCGGCTACATGGTGGAACTGCTTCAGCGTCTGGAATCCGAGACCACCCGCGGCGATACGGACGTGGGCAAGATCCTGCGGGAGGTGGCCGGCGGCATCCGGCGCCGGGGCCTGGTGGTGCTGGTGTCGGACCTGCTGGACGACGCCGAGTCCGTGCTTCAGGGTCTGCGCCTGTTCCGCTACAAGGGCAACGACGTGCTGGTCTTCCACCTAGTGGACGAGGCGGAGTTGACCCTCCCCTTCTCCGGCAACACGCGGTTCGAGGACATCGAAGACCCCGGGCTCCGGGTCACGGCCGATCCCAAGGCCATACAGGCCGAGTATCGACGGGTCGTAACCAACCACATCGATACCCTGAGGGCGGGCTGCCATGAGTACGCCATCGACTATCAACTGGTCTCCACGGTCACGCCGCTCGACCAGGCTCTGGTCAGCTACCTGAGCTGGAGGAAGTAGCCTTGGGATTCCTCTACCCGCTGTACCTCGCAGCTTTGGTCACCGCGGTGATACCGCTGGTGATCCACCTGCTGAACCGGCGGCAGCAGAAACGCCTGCGCTTCCCCGCGGTGCGGTTCGTGCTCATCTCGCAACGGCGCGTGGCGCGCACCTACAACCTGCGAAACTGGCTTCTGTTGGCGGTGCGAACCCTGGCGATCATCTTCCTGGCGCTGCTCATGGCCCACCCGCTGTGGGAGACCGGGGTGGGGCTCTCGGCTCGCGGCGCGCCGCTCTCCGCCGTCATCATCGTGGACAATTCTCTGAGCATGCAGGTGCGCGACGACGGTACGCCGTTCAAGGAGGCCAGGCAGGCCACGGGCCTCATCCTCGAGGCCTTGAAGGACGGCGACCGGGCGGCGCTCATCGCCACCAATCCGGCCGGGCGCGGGAAGCCGAGTCTCAAGCATCCCCGTGAGGCCGCCCTCAGGGATCTGGAGCCCCTGGCGGTCGGCGCCGGCGCCGCCGACCTCACCGGCGCCCTCCGCACCGGCTACGGGCTGTTGCGGCACGCCGGCGGGCAGAAGGCGATATGGGTGGTCACCGACCTGGGCTTACCGGGTTGGGACCGCCTTTCGCTGCCGGCCGTGGGCGAGTACGATCCCACCGTCCCGGTCAAGATCGTTACCGTGGGCTCGCCCGAAACCTCGCCCAGCGCCACCATCCAGGCCCTGGAGCCCCGCACCGCCCATGTCGCTCCGGGCCTGGACCTGGAGATCGCGGCGACGCTGGTGAACTTCACGGCCGCCGCCATCCCGGATGTAGCCGCCCGGCTCACCCTCGACGACAAGGTCCGGGATGAAAAACAGGTGACCCTGCCGGCGGATTCGGAGCTGACGGTCAACTTCCGGTTCAAGCTGGACCGCCCGGGAAGCCATGCGGGTTACGTTTCGCTCCACGGCGACGGATTCGCCGGCAACCGCCGGCACCACTTCACCATCCACACCCGGGACCGGTTGAACGTGCTGCTGGTAGACGGGGACCCCCAACGGGCGCTGGTGGCCAGCGAGACGTTCTTTCTGAGCCGGGCGCTGAACCCCACCGGCGACGTCGCAAGTTCCGTGCTGCTGCCGCAGGTCATCCTGCCCGGCGCCGTGGGGCAGGTGGACCCGGACGGCCATCAGGCCATGGTGCTGGCCAACGTCGCCACCCTGCCGCCGGCCTTCGTCGCCAGACTGGCCACGTTCGTCGAAAGAGGCGGCGGCCTGCTGCTGTCCCTGGGCGACCGCGTCATCGTGGAAGACTACAACCGGACACTTTGGCGCAACGCCTCCCCCCTGCTTCCCGGCCCGCTTGGGGAGCCGCAGCGGGTACCTCTGGACCAAAACGTCGCCGTGGACGACGTGGACCTCACGCATCCCGCCCTGGAGCCCTTCCGTGACCGGCGTCTGCTGGACTCGTTGCGGTCGGCCCGGGTATCGTCCTATTTCGCGGTGGCGCCGACCGGCGGCCGTACCTTGATGCGGCTGAGCAACGGCGCCCCGCTGCTGGTGGAGAAGAAGCTCGGCAAGGGCCGCGTTCTCCTGCTCACCTCCACCGCCGACAGCGCCTGGAACAACCTGCCGCTGAAGACCGGCTACGTGCCGCTGATTCAATCCCTGGTGACCCACATCGCCGGCGGCGACACCGGCTCCATGGACGCGGGCATCACCGCGGGGACGGCAAAACGGTGGTCCACCGCCGCGGCCCACGCGGGCAAGCGAGTCAGGGTGGTGGATCCGAACCTGGCGGAGAGAGAGGTCACACTGACACCCGTCGATGGGAAGGCTTCCGGCAGCTTCGACGGCAACCACTTTGCGGGGGTCTACCGGGTGGTATCCCCCGGCGGCGACCTGGAACTGCCCGCCCTGTACGCGGTGAATCCTCCGCCCGCGGAATCGCGCCTGGAGCGCATGACCGCGGACGAACTGCAACGGAAGTTGGCGCCCGTGAGCCATGAAGTCCTGTCCGCCGGCGCGCTGGCCGGCGGCGGGACGCGGACCGATCTCGCACTGGCCCTGGTGGTCGTGTTGATCCTGACGCTGCTTTTCGAGAGCTGGCTGGGGCAACGAAACTATGAATAGACGAAGGTTCCTGCAAGGCCTCGTGGGGACCGCGGCCACCGCCGCCTGGGGGCTGCCCGCGGCGCTGCCGGCAACGGCACCGGTGCAACGGATCCAGTTCGTCTTCGCCCAGGTGCGCTACCGCGGCGGCGACTGGGACCCGCGGCCCCGGGCCGCGACCCCGTTGATGGAAGAGCTCACGCGCCGCACCAGCGTGACCCCGGCCCTGGAACGCCGGGTCATCCGCCTGACGGACCCCGAACTGTTCTCGTTCCCGTTCCTCTACCTGGCGGGCAAGTACGACTTTCAGCCGTTCTCCGAGGACGAGATCCTGAGCTTGAGACGGTTTCTTTCGTTCGGCGGTTTCCTGCTCGCCGACAACGCCCTGGGACAACTGGGATACGGCTTCGACCGGCGCTTTCGCGACGAAATGAGCCGGGTGTTCCCCGGACGGGAACTCCGCAAGGTCCCCCTGACCCACGCGGCGCTTCGGAGCTACTACCTGCTCCGCCGGGTGGGCGGCCGCGTGGCCACTAGTTCATACCTGGAGGGCATCCAGCTTGGAGAGACGACGCCGGTGGTGTATTGCCATAACGACCTGGGCGGCGCCTGGGAACGGGACGGGCTGGGGCGCTGGAGCCACCCGTGCGTTCCAAACGGCGAAGAGCAACGCCGCGACGCGTTCCATCTCGGCGTGAACCTGATCCTCTATGCCATGACCGGCAACTACAAACAGGACCTGATCCACGTGCCGTTCATCCGCCGGCGGCTCACACAGTGAAAGGTTGGAGAGAACAGTCGATCTCACGGGAGTGACGAGTTCGAAGTGACGGGTATATCCGACATCGTTTTGGGCGGCGGCGTTCCCGGGTGGCTGGCGGCAGTGCTGGCCCTGGCCGCGGCGGCTTTCCTGGTTCACCAGTTCCGGTTCCTGCACCGAAGCCTGGGACTCGGCAAAGCCTCGCTGCTGACGCTGCTGCGGGGGCTGGTCTACGCCCTGCTGCTGCTGTTTCTCCTGGGTCCGACGCGTACGGTGGAGGAAGACACGGCGTTGCGGCGACCGTTGGTGGTGTTGCTGGACACGTCCGAGAGCATGGGCCTTTCCTCCGGCCGCGGCAGCGGCAGCCGGCTCGATGCCGCCCGGGAAGTGCTCGCGGCTCCCGGACTGACCCGGGGACTGGCGACAAAGTATGACCTCAAGCTTTACGCGTTCAACCGGGAAACGACTCCCCGCGACTTCGACGGCCTCGCGGATGCGGCCCCGGCGGGCGACGCCAGCCGGCTGTTCGACGCTCTGAGGAAGGTAGGCGAAAGCGAACCGGACGCAGCCGGGGTCGTCGTCGTGTCCGACGGCATCGTCAACCCCGCCGATGCCCTCGACAAGTTCTCGGGCCACTCCAGGCCGGTCTTCGCGGTCGGGGTGGGTCAGACGGAGGGCTTCAAGGACCTCCGCATCGCCGGCCTGCGCGCCCCGGAGCTGGCCTTTCGCGGCCGCGCCATCACCATCGATTTCACCATCCGGGCCTACGGCCTGGCGGGCGTCGAGGTCCCGCTCTACTTCAACCTGGGCCGGAACCTCATCTCCACGCACCCCGTCACCATCGACCGGGACGCCTACGAGAACCGCGTGACCCTCAACTACACGCCGCGGGAGCTGGGCGCCCACGGCTTCACCCTGACGCTGCCCGAGCAGGACGGCGAGAGCATTGCCGGCAACAACCGGAAGGCGTTCCGGATGGAAGTGCGCCGGGACAAGATCCGCGTATTGACCCTGTCGGGGTCGCCCTCATGGAACTACCGGTTCCTGAGGTTCGCGCTGAAGCAGGATCCGTTCCTGGAGCTGGTCTCGTTCGTCTTCCTGCGCACTCCCAGCGACGTGGTGGACGTGCGCGAGAACGAGATGAGCCTGATCCCCTTCCCCATCGACGAGATCTTCGTCGAGGAACTCGAGAACTTCGACGTGCTGGTTCTCGACGACTTCTCGCACCGCACCTACTTCAACCCGGTCTACTTCGAGAACATGCGGGACTTCGTGCGGGACGGCGGCGGCATCGCCATGCTCGGCGGCGCCCGGGCCTTCGACCGGGGCGGGTACCACGAAACCGCGTTGAACCCGGTGTTGCCGGTGAAGCTCGACGGGCGCGGGGACTTCCAGACCGGCGTGGCCGCGCGCGCCCGCCTGACGCCGGCGGGCAAGGCCCACCCTTTGACGCGGGTGTTCGCCGACCCCGTTGCCAACGATGAAGCCTGGCGCGCGTTACCGCCCCTGACCACCCTCAACGGGGTGGCGCAGGCCAACGGCGAGGTGCTGCTTTCGGCACAGGTCGGCGGGCGGCAGGCGCCCCTGCTGACGGTGGGTCGATACCACCGGGGACGGTCGCTGGCATTCGCCAGCGACGACCTGTGGCGCTGGAACTTCGACGCGGTGGGGCGCAATCAGAACCCCCAGATCCATCTGAAACTCGTTCGCAACGGCGTGCGCTGGCTGGCTCAGGAGCCCGCCTTCGAGCAGGTGCAGATCCTGGCGGTGGGAGGCTCGCGGCGGCCCGGAGAAAAGCTCGATTTCCGCATCCGGGTCTTGCAGGACGACCACGCCCCTGCCGAGAATCCCGCCATCCAGATGGTGGTTACCGGACCCGAGGGTGAGCGGTCACCGCTGGAGGCCGCGGCGACCGAACGGCCCGGCGAGTACCGGTCCGAGTTCACGCCGCGTCTCGAAGGATCCCACCGCATCGACGTTCAGGCCGCGTCGGCCGACAAACCCCTGGGCAACGCGGCCGCCAACTTCCTGGTGGCGCTGCCGTCGGAGGAGAGCGATGACGGGCGGCCGAGACCGGAGCTGCTGGAAGCCGTGGCCGCGCGCAGCCAGGGCCTGTTCGCCACCGCCGGTTCCCTGACGGACGCCCACTGGTCGCAGTTCGAACAGAGGATGGAGCAGGTCGCGCCATCGAACATCGTGGCGAGAAGCCGCGTGGCGCTGTGGAACGAACCCCTTCTGTTTACCCTCGTCGTTCTCCTGCTGGCGGCGGGATGGTGGTTGCGGCGAACCTGGGGACTCGTATGAATGAAGCAATCGGGACGCGGGTGATCCGGCCATGACGACACACGTATTTTCAGGCAATCCGCTGGACCGGGGCGACGTGCAGCGCCGGGATGAAGATTGGCTCGGCCGGGCAGCCCGGGACCCCGGTTCCCGCTTCCTGCCGTTGTGGCAACTCGACATCCTGTTGCGGAACGGCTCCCGGGTCGAGCTCGGATGGGTGCAACCCGCGGACATCGATAGGCTCGGCCTCGACGGCCCGCCGGTCTTTCTCGGCCTCGTGGACGGCGCCGCTCACTTCGCGGTGGACGTCTCCGCGCTGTCCGAACCGCTCCGGGAGCTGAACCTGGAGGACCCCTGGAGCTTTGTCGAAGCCCGGGCCGCGGCCGCGCAATTGGAGCCGCAAGACGTGGGCATCCTGGCCCAGAGCAAGGCCCAGGTGGACTGGCACCGCCGGCACCGGTTCTGCGGTCTGTGCGGCAGCCCCACCGAGCAGGGCCGCGGCGGCCAGGTGCGGAAGTGCACCACCTGCAACACCGAGCACTTCCCCCGCACCGACCCGGTGGCCATCATGGTCATTATCGACGGTGAGCGCTGCCTGCTGGGCCAGTCCCACGGACGGCTCGCCCGTTCCGGACGCTACTCCGCGCTGGCCGGCTTCATCGACCAGGCCGAGTGCATCGAGGAGGCCGTGCGGCGGGAAGTGAAGGAGGAGGCCGGCATCGCGGTGGGGGAAGTGCGTTATCACTCCTCCCAGCCCTGGCCCTTCCCCTCCTCTCTCATGATCGGCTGCCACGGCAAGGCGCTGACCACCGACATCGCCAAGGACGACGAGGAGATGACCGACGTGCGGTGGTTCACCCGGGAGGAGGTGCTGTCCGCCCTCGCCGGCGACAATTCCAACCTGCGCGTCCCCGACCCCGTCGCCATCGCCCACCACCTGATCCGGGCGTGGGCGGAGGGGCGAGTGGCGTTTTAGGGGGAGTTCGCTGCCACCGTTGGTTCGCATAGTTCCGCAGGTGTCCGCCTTTGTACATCAAGTATATGCTAAGGTCGAATGCGACGCGCAACGGGTGGCGGCGCGGTCCGAGTAGGACGAACGAGACTGACAGCCGAACGCGAAGCGGAAGTCGCCAGACTATCTTGCCAGCACATTCTCTGTCTCCGATTTCTCGGCCGCGTCCATCGTCAGCCCATCAACAGTGCACTGTCGAACCCAGTTCGTGCACAGGGTCATTGGCAGCGTCGCGTACAGCGCCGCCTTCCCGCTTGCCGAGGCGGCTCTGCACGGCATCACCGTCACGGTCGGGTTCAGCGGCCTCGCCTTCACCGCGTCCAGCTTCGCGCTGGCGACGACGATACCGACCCTCTCTATCGCGAGCGTCTCCAGCGGCAACACCAACGGTGGCCCGCGATCTATCTCCCTCCATATGAGCCAGTTGCCCGAAGGCCGGTCAGCGTTGCGCCAGAAACGCGCAAAGGGCACCAGCGACAGCGACGATCAGCTCGGCTTCCGAGTGATCGACGACCTGCTGCTCGCGGATGTGCCGACCGCGATCAGAAGCGTAGCCCCAAAGTTTGTGGACGGCTTGGTCGAGAGGTGGAGGCAGATCGAGTGCTGGCACAAACTTGCCCAACGTCAGGTTAGGCTCGCCAGCGACCTCCCGCGCCGTTGCTTCGAGCGCTGCCATAGCATGTTGAATGGCGCCGGTGATGTCGGGCTTTGGGCGACGGGAGATGTCCGCTAGGGCCTCGCGCATTTCGTTCGCTGCGCGCTGGTAACCCGACTCGTCTAGGCGGTCAGGAACTTCGTGGGTGCTCCTGGCGAAAACCTCCGAACCTCTACTGGTGATCTCACCGTCTCGGAGTTCCCAGCCAATGCCGTTTTCCACGAGGAAGTCGTTCAAGCGCCGCTCGAACTCGTCGCCCGCGCCGGTAGCGGCATAGAGGGCCTGGGCGATGTCATAGACCTTGTACCACGGTGCCCGATCCATGAGCCAATCGACCTCTTGCCGAATGTTCGGGTACTCGGACCAATTGGCCCGATCGGGCGGTATCAGCAGGACTCCGCAGAGCACTTTGCGCATGGCGGATGGTGCCATGCCCACCTGCTCGGCAATCAAGGGAATAGCGCCACGCAGCTCGGCAGGGGCATCCTCGCGGACCGTGATCTTCGCCGCGGATGGCCGGTAGCCGTGCCGGTCCGAGAAACGTTCAGCCATGGAGTGGGGTTCCTGATCGCCGTAGTCATGGAAGGCGGATAGTAGCTGGTCGCGAAGATATCTGTGGACCACCGCCCTCAAGCCTCAACTGCCTACACAGTGCCTTTGGCACGTTTCGCGGGCGAGCGAACTCGTCGACCTTCAACCGGCGATGGACCGTGGCCCGATGCGTGCCGGCCGCCTTCGCCGCCTCGGTGATCGAACGCCCTTCGACGATGGCCGCGGCGGCCTTGTTCCGCCGCGCTGAGAGCATTCGGCGATTACACCGAAGGCACTCTACGAGGGTATCCAAAGGGGGTGCAACACCCCTTGGCACGACAACCCGAAGGGTTGCTAATTCAAGCGCAACGGTCGCCATTCGGCGACGAATTAGGGATTATGTCTCCCCCATAAAGTCACGCCCAACAACCGTGCTACAATGCCACAGCATGCCGCCCCGACGCAACCACCACTTCGCCCAGCGCAGTGGTGCCCCACATCAAGGACCTATATGAACTCCATACCCCACGCCATCGGACTTCGCCGCGGCCTTCTCGACGGCGCCTCCATCCCACGTGACTACGCGCAAGTGTTCGTCTTGCGAAACCGGCGACTCGGCCGTCCCGCCTCAGGCCCAAAGCCAATCCAGCTCCGCAAACGCGAGCTCTCTGTTGAAGTTGTCGATGTTGTCCTGCACGTTGATGATTAGGCAGCGCTCGCTGCCACCGTTCTTGGGGCCGGCCAGCGTCCGTGCGATCTCCGCTTCAACGGCCCGGAACTGCCTGTCGATCTGCTCCAGCCGCCGCCGACACGACCGACCGCCCTGCGCCTAGAATTCGTTCCCGTGCCTCGCGCGGTAGGTGGCGTACATTACTTTGGGCGTCATGGTCATGCGGGCGTCCACTCAGTGGAAAATCCCGCGCGCAACGCGTCCAGCACAGGCGCATGAGTGGCATATTTCATGGTATAATCAATAATGCGTCAAAGGTAGTAATTCCATGTGAATCAACTACTTTTAGTTAAAGGTTAGCGGAGTTCAAATGTCCAAACCACGCATAGCGGTGTTCTCGGGCCCGCGGGCCACCATCGCCAATACACCGGCGCTCGTTACGAGCAACAAGGGGCGGTTGGCGGGCGAACGGCAACTGGACGGGCGGTTTGACCACCTCGTTCCGCAGCGCCTGCACGAGCCCGTGCGGGTGCGCATCGAGAAGTTCAGCGCGCACCCGTTGGAATCCGACGCCGCCGAGGTCTACCACGAGGACGGGAAGTCCTACCACGAGGTGGAGTTGCGCCCGGAGGACGGTGCGTATCTGCTGCCCTACGTGGCGCGGCGCGCCGACGGCTCCGAGGACGGCACGCCGTTCGAGGCTGCCGACCTGCGGAACGCAAGCATCGGCTACGGCGGGAGACAGTCGTTCTTTCCCGATGCGTCGCGGCTGTTCGAGGAGATCGACCGCGGGTTGGGCGGGCGCGGCCACGACGGTGCAGCGAGCGAGTTGGCCAAGCTGGCGGAGTACGATTTCGTGCGCGTGCTCCCTCCCGCGGGCTACCGGAAGCAGGGTGAGGCCGCAGGACGCGACTTCTTCCCGTACAGCCCCCGGCCCCTCGGCAAGTTCCCGCCCAATGCGGCCATGGCGCACGCGGTCAACGTCGTCCAGCAGACCATCGACTCGGGGCGCTACGACGGTTTCATCTGGCTGGAAGGCAGCCCGCACCTGGAGGAGACGCTCTACTGGTTGAGCCTCGTCCTGGACACCGCGCTGCCCTTCGTGGGCCTGTCGTCGCAACGTCCGCACGGCACGCTCTCCAACGACGGCGACCGCAACATCGTTGACGCGGCGCGCTATATCGCGTCGGGCCTTGGTGTGGGGCTGGGCGCCGTCGGCATCGTGGACGAGCAGATATTCGCCGCGCGCGCGTTCAAGAAGGGCGACGCGCGTCCGGGCGGCTACCGCGCCACGGGCGGACACGGCGGCGTGCTCGGCAGCGCCGGCGATGAGGTACGCGTGTGGTTCCGTCCTGCGTACCGGACCACCGGCACGTCCGCACTTGCGGTGGGACGCCTGCCCGCCGAAGTCACCTTCCAGGAGTACGGCGACAGCCCCGAGGCGGTGGGCCTCCGCATCAAGGACGACCGCGGCTCGCTGCGCGGCGACGCCATTGCGCCGGTGCACGTCGTCAAATACGGCCACTACATGGCGGAAGAAGACACCGCGGACCCGGAGGTGGAAGTGGACATCATGGCGCGCATCGAACGCGGGCTTGCGCAGGAAAGGTCGGCGGAGCCCGGGGCGCCCCGGTTTCACGGGTTCGTGCTGGAGGCCGCGGCGGGCACCGGCTCGGCCCTCCCGAGCCAGGTCGCAGCGCTCGCCATGGCCGCCTGCAACGGCATGCCGGTCGTGCGGGTGAGCCGGGGCGACCCGGAGGGCGCCCTGCCCTCCAACCCCAACGATCTGGCGATCGAAGGGAGCAACCTGGACGCAACGAAAGCGCGCGTGCTGCTGCGCGCGGCCATGCTGCGCCTGGGACGTCTACCCAAGGCGCGCGACCCCCGCAACCCGACAGCGCAGGAGCGTGAGGCGTCGCTCGCGGCGATTGCACGCTACCAGGAGATATTCGACACGCACTAAGGCAGGCATCGATAGACGCCTGCCGGCCTTGTCCGTGAGCCGCTTGCCCTCTATAGTGGGCGGGCAGGAGGTGACCCATGACCCGCACGCTCCGTTTCAGCGGCGCCATCCCGGCCAATCTGCTGCCCTTCAACGAGGACCTGTCGTTCGACGAGGTAAACTACCGGAGGCATCTCTCATGGCTCGCTTCGGTGGACGGCGTCGGCGCCATCGTCTGCAACGGTCATGCCGGCGAAGTGTCGTCTCTGGATCGGGAGGAGCGCCGCCGGGCGCTGGCCCTGGCCGCGGACGAGGTCGGCGACCGCGTGGAGCTGATCTCCGGCATCTACACCGACAACACCCTGGAGGCCGCGGAGCTTGCCAAGGACGCTGAGGCCGAGGGTGCGTCCGGCCTCCTGATCTTTCCGCCGACGCTGTTCATGTGGGGCGCCCAGCTCCGGCCCGAGATGGCCGTGACCCATTTCGAGACCGTGGCCGAGGCCACCGACCTGCCGCTGATCGTGTTCGAATACCCTCCGGCAAGCGGCATCGGCTACGCTCCCGAGACCCTGGCGCGGCTGGCGGAGATCGAGCACGTGGTGGGGGTCAAGGACTGGAGCAACGACATGGTGGCCCTGGAGGCCAACCTGCGGGCACTCCGTGGCACCGGCCGGCCCGTGGCCATGCTGAGCAGCTATACCATGTCCCTGTTCGCGAGCTACGTGCTGGGGGCCGACGGCTCCATCTCGGGAATGGGGAGCGTCACCGCCGATCTGCACGCCGAGCTTTTCCGGGCAGTCAAGGCAGGAGATCTCGAAGCCGGCCGCGGGCTCAACGACCGTCTGGCCCCGCTGGTGGAAGTGTTCTATGCGCCGCCGTTCGTGGACATGCACAACCGCATGAAGGAAGCGTCGGCGCTCCTGGGACGCATCGACAAGGCCGTGGTGCGCCCGCCCCTCAAACGTATCGGCGACGAGGAACGCGAGCGCATCCGGCTCGCGCTGCTGCAATCCGGGTTGCTGCTGCCGTAACGTAACCGGAATCCGTCATTCCGGCGAAAAGCCGGCCCCGTACCCGACACGGGGCCGGACCCAGGAGTGGCGCAGAGCGGTTCCCGCAGTCCTGCCCAAGCCGCCTACCACCAGCTATCCTCGTAGACCCAGCGGTCGAGGTTGTCGAAGTACTGGCGCCGGAGCATGAGGCTCATCTCCACGGCGCGTACGACGCGGTCCTGGATCTCGGAGTCGGTGGCGTACTTGACGAGCAGCTCGAAGGGATAGTTGCCGTGCTCCTCCTCGTCATCGTGGATCTTCTGGTAAGGGCCGGTGACCCACTCGGGCACGGTGCCGGCCTGGAGACTCTTGCCGATGAGGTAGTCGGCCACGCCCTCACCGGCGAAGGGAAACGCGGCAATGCGCTCACAAGTGCTGGTCAGCGCCTCGAACCCGTTGAACATCGCCATCTGGGCGGGTACCGGCTTGTAGTCGTAGGGCACGGCCCCCTTGCTCTTCAAGGCCTCCGAGAGATATTTCGCGTGGACGAACTCCTCATGGATCGCTTCCGCCAGTATGGCCTTGACTTCCAGCTCCGGCGTGGTCTTGAGCCAGGTGCCGAACACCTCGGCGGCGCGCACCTCGTTGAAAAGCCGGCTCTGCATCACCTTGATGCGCATCTCGTCGGTGGTGAGCGGAATGTAGCTGTAGGCAGGCAGTCTGCCGTCCAGACCCTTGCAGAACTCCGCCACCCGTCGCTGCACCTTCTTGGCGAATTCGTGACTGTCCATGAGAGCACCTCGTTGAGAAACATTCCGGCTCGGATTCGACTCTTATCTCTTCAGGCCAAGGAACTTCTTGTATTGATCGACGATTTTCGGCGGAGCCCCGGTCATGAGCCCGATGAGCCGGGCGACATCCTTCCCCGAGCGCGGGGCGACCCTGATGCCCTGGCGTTTGGCTTCGCTGATGAACTTGGGGCTGGCCAAGGCATTGAGGAAACCTTCTTGCAAGACGTTGAATCGATCCGGCGGCGTCCCCGGTGGAACCGCGTACAGGCGGAGAATACTCCAACTCTGAATCAGGAAATCGGCAAGCTTCCGCTGGTCGGAGCTGAGGTCCAAGTCCTTCAACGTCGCCACTCCCGGCGGCGCCGGCGCCTGCGGACCATCCCCGATAGCCAGAAACGGCCGGATGGTACCGTTCTCGATGAAGTGGCCGTAACGGTCCTGAACGAAGTGGAGGGACAGGTTCATACCCTCCAACTCTTTCCGTTCCAATGCCGCAAGGATCCCGGTCGAGCCCTTGTACCCGAACACGACCTTGATCGGAAGCCCGAGGGAACGCTCGAATTCGCCCATGATGGCGGCCGACTGGCCCACACCGGTTGCCCCAACGGCGAGAGGCTCTTTCCTTTTCTTCAGGTCCGCGAGTGTGCGGACCGGCAGGTCGCCCCGAACCCACAGCACCCTTGGCAGGGCCGGAAGGGAGGGATCACCCAACCACATGTATTTCATGGGGTCGAATTTGACCGCAGGATCTCCCATCAATGCCTGCAGAACGATTCCGGTTGCGAAGTTGACGATGGTGAGACCGTCTCCGGGCTGTTCCGCGTAGATCCTGTTGGCCGCTACCAGGCTGCCCGCGCCTGGCATGTTCTGCACGATGAACCTGGGCTTGCCCGGTATGTACTGCGGCAGGTGCCGGGCCAAAAGCCGTGCGAACGTGTCGAAGCCGCCTCCCGGGCTCAGACCGACGATGATCTTGATCGTCTTGCCTTCGTAGAATGGGGAGGTCGCCCCCTGTGCCGATACCCCGGGATGAAGCCATAGGCACAGGACCCCTGCGAGGGTGAACAGGGCTATTCTGGTTGGCGCTCCGGATCTGCCGTTCATAAACACCTCTCTTGGCACGTGTTCGAGAAGCATGAAACCCATCGAATTTCCGGACATTACGATGGCGCCAGAACCATTGTCAACCGGTAAGCAGACGCTGCCACCGGCCCTTCGAGCACTGGCCGGGAATGGGATTTTGTCTCTGTTGACACGCCTGAAGGGTTCGAAGTAAGGGGGTTGTCATGGCAAACGAAGCATTCGTCGACTCGATCGTCGGCGAGATCATCGAGCCCGGAATCCAGCGACTGTTGGAGAGTCGCTATTTCTCCGAGTTGAGGGAAGGGCAACTCTCGGTGCGGAGACTCCAAGGGTGGTCCCTGCAGCACTACCTGCATAACATTGTCTTGTTGAAGGGCTTTGCCCTCTGCATGGTGAAAAACGCCCATGACAACCGACTCTATAACCACTTTGCCTACCAGTTCGAAGAAGAGAGCACACATCCCGATCTGGCCAAGCGCTTCGGGCTGGCGCTCGGGCTCGGCGAAGAGGACTTCGCCAATGCCACGCCGGTCTTCGGGTGCCTGATACACACGAGCAGAATGATCCATGGCATGTTGTTGGGCTCACCCGCGGAGAACCGTGTTGGAGCCCTGGTCGACGAGAGCATGGTCCGCCGCTATTCGGAGGAATTCAATCGCCATGCGCGGAAGCACTACGGCCTTGGCGACGAAGCCTGTGAGTTTTTCACGGTTCACATGGTCGCAGATGAGGAGCACACCGCGATGGCCTCCGAAGTGATCGCTCGTCTGGCCGGGACACCTCGGGAACAGCAGTTGGTGCGTGAAGCCGCGCAGCATACGGTGCGCCTGAAACTGGGCAAATTCGACAGCATCTACGAGAGCTATGCGTAGTGGCTTGTCACACGAAAGGATAGCCACTCGTAACCCACCGTCTCGGAATGGGGACCGATGAAGATATACAACTTCGACCTGCTCGCCTATCCGCATGTGCCCATGGACATCCCGGGCACACCCCTGCCCAGCAGTTTGTTCGATCCGGCCGAAGGCAGTCGCAATTACGAGGAACATTTCTACGAGATGGAACATTGCGAACAGCTCGGCTTCGAAGGGGTTCTATTCAACGAGCACCACTACAGCGCCTATGGCACGATGCCGTCGCCCAACCTGGTTGCCGCGGCGCTGAGCCAGAGAACCAGTCACATCAAGATCGGCGTGCTCGGCAACGTCCTGCCGCTGCGGCACCACCCGGTTCGGGTCGCGGAGGAGTACGCCATGGTCGACTGCATGTCGGGAGGCCGCCTGATCGCGGGCTTCGTGCGCGGCATCCCTCCCGAATACCTCTGGTACAACATCGACCCGACAGAGTCGCGCGGGCGTTTCGAGGAGGCTTTCGAGCTGATCATGACGGCGTGGACCGAGCCCACCTGGAGTTACCACGGCAAGTTCTTCCATCTCGAAAACTGCGCCACGTGGCCGCGCCCGGTCCAGCAGCCCCACCCGCCGGTCTGGGTCGCCGCCCGCAGCGCCGAGTCCGTCGAGTGGTGCGCGCAGCGCCGTATCCCCATTGCCCAGGTGTACCAGACCACCAGCCAGATCGAGGATACCTTCAACTATTACCGTCAGGTGGCCCGGGATGGAGGTTGGGAAGCCGACCCCGGGCAGTTCGTTCTATGCCGGCATATCTATGTTGACGAAACGGACGAGAAGGCGCGTGAAGTTGCCGAACCGGCATTGCGGTATTTCTTTACACTCCTGAATCGTGGGTTCAAGCAGACAGCCGGCGCCGCGGGGTCCCGGGTACGCGAAGCCCTCTACACCGACAAGTCGTTCAACTATTTCCGCGAAGAGAATCGCCAACGGCACGACTTCTCGTCGCTTGGCTGGGAGGACTTGCAGAAGGTCGGATATATATTCGCCGGAAGCCCGGACACGGTCGCCCGGCAACTCAACGAACAGATGAGCGGCGTGGGCGCCGATCACTTCATGGGAATGTTTCACATCGGCAATCTTCCTCACGGCAAGGTCATGGATTCCCTCAACCTCTTTCACAAAGAGGTGATGCCGCGATTGAGATGACCGGTTCAGGTCCGTTCTCTGGAGGAATCGAATGACGGGCACCGGACGGATAACCGACCTGAAGACGCTGGATGACCTGCTCGAAAGCGAATCGATGAAAGGGTTGTGGGTCGGTGAAGACAGGCTCCTTGTGGAGCCTCGACCCTTTGGCGAGCCCAAGCTCTGGAAATGGTCGAAGATTTGGGAGGGACTGGAGGCCGCGGCAAGGCTCGTGCCGACGAATTTCAAGGGGTCCCGGAGAGCCATCACACTCGTTCATCCGGATACTGCCGGCGGCACCAGCAACACGCTGGTCATGGCGGTCCAGTTGGTCAAGGCCGGCGAGGCGGTCTACGCCCATCGGCACACCGCGGCGGCCATGCGTTTCATTCTCGAAGGCGGGAAAGATACCTACACCATCACCGACGGCGAGAAGTGCGTCATGGAAAGAGGCGACCTCGTCGTTCAGCCGAACGGGAGCTGGCACAACCACATCAACGAATCCGACCGGGATGCGGTCTGGATCGACGCCCTCGACGTAGGTCTGATGTCGATGCTCCGCACGATGTTCCAGGAGCCCCACCCCGCCGAAGACGTCAAACTCTTCAACAGCGCCACGGACACCACCGTTCGCAATCCGGGAAGCCTCGCTCCTCCGGGCAGCAGCGCCAAGAGGCTGGTTTACAAGTGGCGGGAGACCCTGCCCGCCTTGAACGAGATGCTCGCGGAGGACAAGAGCCCCTACGACGGGCGTTGCCTCGAATACCGCGACCCGGCCACGGGAGGGCCAACGTTCCCCACGTTCTCGTGCTGGATTCAGATGCTCGACCCGGGGGAACAGACCCTGCTCCACCGCCACACGGCCAACCACCTGTGCCATGGTTTCCGCGGCTCGGGGGTCATCGAGGTGGAGGGTACGGAGATGGCGTGGGACGAGGGAGATTTCATGGTCGTTCCCAACTGGAGCTGGCACCGGCACATCAACCGTTCGGACACGGAACCCGCCATCCTCTTTTCCGTCACGGACCGTCCCCTCCTGGAAATGCTCGGGCTCTACCGCGAGCAGTGTTAGCGCAAAGCCGAAGGAAGACGGACAGGCGCCGGCGCTCCCTCTGAGTCAGGGTGCGCCGGCGCCTGATGGTCTCAAGAGTCGAGGGTCGATTCCACGAACAGATCCTCCACCGTCACGGCCTTGTCCATGAGCGCCTGGTCCCGGGAGTAGCCCATGAAGCGCTCCAGATTGGCGCGGTTGCGTTGGAGGCCGTAGGGCCAGTAATCCTCGCCCAGGAGGTCCTTCTCTTCCTCGTAGAGGTGCCGGGTCCAGGCGAGGCTGGACCAGTTGGGGTCCGCGTAGTATTCACGGCAGGCTGCCTTGGCCTTCTCGAAGGCGTCCATGACGCTCTGCACGGCGAACGGGAACTTCTCCAGCACCTCGTTCTTGAAGGCCACCACGTGCATGATGGGATAGAAGCCGTTCTTGCGGAAGTATTTGAGCTCCTCGCCGCGGGCGTCCCGGAACAGCCGCCGGATCTTGTCGGAGCCGTCCACCACCTCGTCCGGAGGATGGGGCATCATCAGGGCGTCGATGTCGCCCCGCTCCAGCATGGCGCCGATGCGCTCGCCCTTTTCGAGGTAGCGGATGCTCACCCCTTCCGCGGCGATGGGCAGGGCCTCGGGCCGGTCGATGACCCAGTTGATCTCCCGCCACGGCACGTCGTATTCCGATTGCAGGTCCCCCTTGGCGAGCACGGAAAGGGTGGTCTGAAAAGTGCTGAGCCCCACGTTCCTGCCGATCAGGTCCCTGGGCGACTCGATGCCGGCGTCCACGTTGACCCACATCTGCGACAGGCTGAACAGGCGGCGCGGGAACACCGGGATGGCCTTGATGGGCATGCCGCGGCTCTGGGAGATGAGGTAGGACGACAACGAAAGCTCGGCGACGTCGAACTCGCCGTCCCGGAGCATGCGTTCGTGGCGCCTTTCCCCGTGCCTGAGCGGGTGCGACTGGCCTACCTCCAGCACCTCCAGGTCCAATCCCTCCGCGGTCACGCTTCCGTCGAACAGCGGCACGTGTCTGTCATAGTGAGACAGGGCTATGGTCAGTTTCGGATCCGCCATGATATCGCTCTCCTCCTTCTGCCGCGGGTTGCACCGCGCGACGGATCGAGACTATACCCTGAAAGGACTCGGATCAAATGGGAGCCACCCTCCGAGGCCCGACGAGGGAAATGGTGGGGCGGGTTCCACACCGCCCGTGATCCGGGCCACTGCCTGGCTCGGGACAGGCGCAGGACTGCCAACGGAGGGAAGGACATGGCCAGGATACGTTACATGGCTGCCATGAGCCGCGACCCGGACGGCCTGGCGGGCTTCTACACCCGCTACCTCGAGATGGAGGAGCTCGGACGTTCGCCGGAGGGCGACGTCTCCCTTACCGACGGCCTCTACAACCTCACCCTGTTCCGCAAGCGCCAGGCTCTCGGTGAATTCCACACGCACCGCGGGCTGCACCACATCGGCTTGCAGGTGGACGACCTCGGCGAAGTCCGCGCGCGCTATCAGAAGTTCAACCCCAGAGGGGTGGTGGTGACCGAGCCCAGGGACGTACACCACGGCGCCATCCGCATCTTCGATCCCGAGTGCAACCCGGTGACCCTCTCGGAGGGAAGCTTCGGGGTGGAGGAGGAGCGCGGATTTCCACGAGTGGCCCACGTCGCCTTCAATGCTCTGGACCCGGAAATCATGCTCAACTTCTACGTGCAGGTGCTAGAGCTCCGGGAGGTGGAGAGCAGCTACGTCCGGAGGCGCGAGGGCAAGCTCAACCGCTTTGCCGGCGACGGCTCCACCAACCTCGCCATCCACCCGTTCTTCAGCTCCACCGAAGGCCACGAGCGCCGCTTCGGCGTCAACCACATGGGGTTTCTGGTCAGCGACCTGGCAAAGACGCTGGACGAGCTCGGGAGCGTCGTGGCGGTCAGGGCCCGACCCGCCAACCGCCCCTACGCGGAGTTCCGCTTCCGGGACCCCGAGGACAATGCGCTCGACCTGTCCCAGACCAAGGGCTGGGAGGTGGACGTCGACAAGTGGGAACGGGCCGCCTGAGGGCCGGTGCTGCAAGGATCGATGCGCTGAACGGCAAGCACGGTTGAAACTCGTTTCGTTGAAAGGAGAACGTCATGGCCATACAAGTCATGGATCTGATCGAGAAGGCGCATAAGGACAAGAAGCGCGAAGTCGTCATGAACACCAAACGGTTCCACAGTTGGGTGCACGTGTATCCGGAACCGGGCGATAAGGACGACATGCACTGCCACAACGCCGACCAGAGCTTCTACGTCATCGAAGGCGAGTGCACCATGCGCTTTCCTGACGGCGGCAAGGCCGTCATGAAGCCCGGCATGGCGGCGCTCATCCACGGCGGGGACTTCTATCAGCTCGAGAACACCGGCGCCGGCCCCATGATCCTCATGGGTAACCGCTCGGGTCCGTCCGAGGACATCAAGCACATCAACTACGAGCTGCGGAAAGACATCAAGGACCTGCCCCCGGAAGACCGGATTCGCATCGGCAAGGGCGGACCGGTCTACGTGAGCCAACCCGGACAGGACGGCTGACATGGAGCTTCGAAGCCGTCGCCATGCCTCTTGACTATCTGCCCATCCTCGCGGAACGCGCGGCGCCCGAACCGCCGCGCAAACTCCGGCGCTCGCCGAAGATCGCGTGGCAGCCGCTGGCCCGGCCGCTGAACGAGATGCGGGTAAGCCTCGTCACCAGCGCGGCCATCCGCCAAGCGAACCAGCGCCCCTTCCCCACCCTGGGGGACGCCGGCCACCGTCGTATCACCGCCGATCCGGACGGCGCCGAGATCTGCATCGATCATCGGTCCCCGGTGGGCGCCGACGCGCGCAGAGATGCGGAAGTGGTCTTCCCGAGGCGGGCGCTACAAGAGCTGGCGCGGAAGGGTGTCATCGCCAGGGTCGCCCCCGGCCACTTCTCCATCTACGGCGGCATCACCGACCACCTGGGCGTCACGGATCAGCTCGCGCCCACCCTGGCGCGGAAACTCGCGGCCATGCGGGTGGACTTGGCCGTGATGGCCCCCTATTGACCCTACTGCCATGAGACCGTGAGTCTCGTTGCCAACGTAGTCGAGAGTCTGGGCGTGCCGACGCTGTTGATCGGCACGGTGAGGGACGTGGTGGAGCGGGTCAAGCCCCCCAGGGCCGTGTGCATCGACAACCCCGTGGGCCGCACCTTCGGCCGGCCCCGGGCGAGCCGCCGACACGAGTCCCTGCTGGCCGAAGCCCTGGGCCGCGCCCACGCGTTCAACCGCAAGGGCCAGATCATCGACTTGCCGGGCAACTGGACCGACCGGCCCGGCGCCTCCTGGCAGGAGATGGTGCGGCGAGAGATCCTGCGGCTCAAGTAACACGGCAACGGAAGGGAACGGCAGGGGTCATTGGGGCCCCTCACCCGGCCTTCGGCCACCCTCTCCCAGTGGGAGAGGGGTTTTGACATGGCCTGTTTCGCCGGAATCGTCCATGTCCTAGAGCCGCTGCACCGACGCCGAGTCCTTCAGCGCCTCGTAGGCGCGCAGCCCCAACGCCAGATCCATGATCCCCAGGCCTTGAAGCTTGAACAACGTGATCTCCTCGGGTGCCGTCCGTCCCGGGGCGTTTCCGAGGATCACGTCCCCCAACTCGCACACGCCGTCCCAAGCGAGCACGCCGTCCCGCACCGCCCGAAACACGTCGCTCTCGTTGGCCTCCACGGTCGCCTTTGAGGTCAAGCAGACCCGTGCGGCCCGGCTCATGGTGTCGCGGTCGATCTCCTCACGCACACGGGTCTTGTCGCCGTTGGCGATGGAGGTGACGTGCATCCCCGGCCGGAGGTCGCGGCCCTCGAACACCGGACTTTGGGCATTGGTGGCGGTGATGACGATGTCCGAACCCTCCAGCGCGGCCTCGGCGCTGTCCGCGGCCGTGGCCTCGAGACCAAGGCCGCTCCGGACGCGGCCGGCGAATCGAAGCCGGTGCGCCGGGGTCGGGCTGAAGACCCTGACGGTATCGATGAGTCTCACCGCGCACACCGCCTGGAGCTGGGTAAAGGCGTGCTTCTCGCTGCCGATGACCGCTACCCGCCTGGCGTCCGGCGGCGCGAGGTGCTTGGCGCCGACGCCGCCGGCCGCGCCGGTCCGAAGCTCGTTGATGGAGCAGTCCTGAAACAGGACCAGTGGCTCGCCGGTCTCGACGCTGTAGAGGATCACGGTCTCGTGGTGGATGGAGCGGTCCCGGTCGGTCTGCAGGTAGGCGCCCATGGCTCCCTTGAAGGAGCCCGGCAGCACGCCGAACAACATCCGGTTGTCGTGATGGATGCGCCGGCGCGGCAGCACCACGGCGTTGCCGCGGGAGGTCTCGGCGAGGGATTCTTCCACTGCCTCGATGGCCTGCGCCATGGGAATGATGGTCTCCAATGGCGTGTCTTTAAGGAACAGCATGGATGGGCCTCCCATGTGCGACCCGCCATCCACCCTTGGAACCGCGGCCGGCGGGCCTGTCCGGCGCAGTCTGCCATCCCTTGAACTGCCCGTCCAGGAGCGCTATTCAACACCGTGACCGCTTGTCGTTTCGGCGCACCGCCGATTTCGGGCTATTGCCACAGCCCGGTCCATTGTCGGGCTGGTGAGCTGCCATCCAAACAGGAGGAATCCCATGGCCCTCAACGGTACCAAGGTCATCGACCTCGACAGCCATCTGGTGGGAGACGTGGGCAACTGGAAGCACTGCATCGAGGAGGGGTGGAGGGATCAGCTACCCCGCCCGCTTCCGACGAAACCCGACGAAAGACGCAAGACCCTGGTGGGCTCGCGCATCATGGTGGGCTCGGAGGTCACACGGCAGAGCGGCGAGAAGCCCGAATGGCATAAGGCGGAAGACCTCGTGGCCGCGGGCCGGGTGCGGAACCTCGACAAGGACGGCATCGACGTGGCGGTGCTGTCGCCCAACTCACCGGCTCTGGACCTGGTGTGGTTTCCCCAGGACCCGGAGCTGGCGGCGGCCTATTGCCGCGCCCAGAACAACTACATGCAGCAGTACGCCGGCGAGTTTCCCGAGCGCCTGCAATGGGCGGGCGTGATCCCGCTGCAGGACCGCGACCTGGCGGTCCAGGAATTGCGCCGGATGGCGGACATGGGCAACACGGCCCTCAACATGAAGGCGGTGCCGGTGGCGGGCCGCCAGTGGTGGGACCCTTACTACGACCCCATCTACGCCGAGTTGGAGAACCTGCGCTGGCCCATCATCATCCATGACACCAAGCACGAGTCCATGGGCCAGGAACGGTTCGCGGACAACTTCTTCTTCTCCCACATGGTGGGACGCGTCTTCGAGTCCATGGTGTGCATGATGACGTTCATCTGCGGCGGCGTGCTGGAACGGTTTCCCAGGCTGAACCTGGTTTGCCTGGAGACCGGCGCCTCCCAGATGCCGTGGTGGCTGGGGCGCATGGACGAGCACCACGAGAAGCTGCCCCACCTGGTGCCCTGGCTCAAGATGAAGCCAAGCGAGTACTTCATGCGGCAGGTGTACGTCGGTTGCGAGCCATTCGAGGACGAGCACTTCGAGCTGGCGGTGGAAATGCTCGGCGACGACAACCTCGTGCTGGCCACGGACACGCCGCACTGGGACTCCTCCCCTCCCGGCGAGGTGACCCGGCCCATCATCGAGAGCGACAAGCTGACCGAAGAGAACAAACGCAAGATCCTGGGCGAAAACGCGGCCGGGATACTCCGCTAACGCCCGACCCGCGCGGTGCGTCCTTCGCCCTTCGACAAGCTCAGGACGGGCATGGCGTCAGCGAAGTCGAAGGAGGGACACCTGAAACGAACGAACCGGAGGTGAACGTTGTCCTATCAAACAATCGGAAAGCCCCTGCCCCGCATCGAAGGAACGGACAAGGTCATCGGCGCCACCCGCTACGCCGCGGATTTGCCGATCCCCGAATCCCTGTACGCCAAGGTCCTGCGCAGCCCCTTGGCCCATGCGCGTATTCGTAGCGTGGACACCGCCGAAGCCCGGACACTGCCGGGCGTTCACGCCGTTCTCACCGGCGCCGACCTGCCCGAGGTGTACGTCGGACTGCGGATGAAGGACATGCCGGTGCTGGCCAGGGACAAGGTCCGGTTCGTGGGCGATCCGGTGGCCGCGGTGGCCGCGGATACACCCGAGATCGCTGACGCCGCGCTCCGGCTCATCGAGGTGGACTACGAGGAACTGCCCGGCGTCTACGACCCGTTGGAGGCGGTGAAGACCGGCGCCGAGCCGCTGCACGACGCGCCACGGGACTACAAGAACGCCCCGCCGCTGGCGGAGGGCGTCGAACCCGACCGGCCCAACGTCCAGTCCCACAGCGTCTGGCGGAACGGGGACCTGGATGCGGGTTTCGAGAGCGCCGATCGGGTATTCGAGAGCACCTTCGCCACGCAGCTTGCCCACCACGGCTACCTGGAGCCCCACGCCTGCACCGTGGCGGTGGACGCTTCGGGTAACGTGGAGGTGTGGGCCTCCAACAAGGGGCCGTTCGCGCTCAAGAACCGGCTGTCCCAGGACCTCGGCATCGAGCCCGAGAAGGTCAATGTCCACATCCTCTCGGTGGGCGGCGACTTCGGCGGCAAGGCTTCGATGATCGACACCCCGGTGTGCTACTTCCTGGCCAAACACACGGGCCGGCCGGTGCGCATGGTCCTCACCTACACCGAGGAGATCGCTACTGCGGCCCACCGGCATCCGGCCGTGGTCACCCTGCGCACCGGGGTCAGGAACGACGGCGCCCTTACCGCCATCGACGGCAAGGTCACGTTCGCCGGCGGCGCCTACGCGGCCTGGAAGGCCAACCCCGAGATCACGGTGATGGGCGCCAAGCGGCTGGCCAGTTACTACCGGGTCCCGGCCATCCGTATCGAGACCGTCTGCGCCTACACCAACCAGGTCCCGTGCACCCAGACCCGGACTCCGGGCAGCCCGCAGATCGTCTTCGCGGTGGAGTCCCAGATGGGGCACATCGCCAGGGAGATGGGCATCGATCCCGCGGACTTCCGGCTGCGCAACCTGCTGGACCCCGGCGACACCTCGCCGCTGGGGGCTAGGTGGGAGGGCATCCTGGCCAAGGAAACCCTGGAGAAGGCGGTGGAGGCGTCGGGATGGCGCACCGATCGGCCCGGACCCAACCACGGCCGCGGCATCGCGCTTTACGAGCGCGGCGCCGGCGGCGGAAATGCCAACGCCGGCATCGATCTGGATGAAGACGGCACCGTCACGGTCCTCACCGGCGTACCGGACGTGGGACCCGGTATCCACACCGCCATCACGCAGATCGTCAGCGAGACCCTCGGGGTCGGGCCGGAGAGCGTACGCATCCGGGTCGAGGACACCGACAACTCGCCCTGGGATCCGGGCACCGGCGGCAGCAAATCCACCAACACCACCGGCCACGCGGCCCACAAGGCTGCCCGCGAGGTCCACGAAATGCTCGTGGAGTGCGCCGCCCGGAAGCTCGGCTGCCAGCCCGATCAGGTAGGTCGCGTGGACGGCCGCTTCGCCGCCCCCGAAGGGGGCGAGCTGTCGTTCGCGGATGTGGCGCAAGCCGCGATTGCCGAGGCCGGCGGCTCGTTCCACCACGATACGGTCTTCGCTCCCGAGGGCCAGCCGCCCATCACGTCGTTCGCGGCCCAGATCGCCGAAGTGGAAGTGGATCCGGAAACCGGTCAGGTGCGGGTCACCCGGATGACTACCGCCCACGACTCAGGCAGGATCCTGAACCACCTGACCTACCAGGGCCAGATCGACGGCGGCGTGGTGAACGGCGTGGGCTTCGCGCTGATGGAAGACAACCCCATGTCCGACGGCAAGATCACCACCCTGAACCTCGGCGACTTCAAACTGCCCTGCGCCAAGGACATCCCCCCGCTCGACACCGTGTTCGTCGAGCAGGGCGCCGGCCCCGTCCCCTTCCAGGGCAAGGCCATCGGCGAGCTCCCCAACGTGCCCACCGCCGCCGCCATCGCCAACGCGGTAGCCGATGCCGTCGGCGTGCGCGTCTACGACCTGCCGCTCACCGCGGAGAAGGTATACGCGGCGTTACACGGATCGCAGGCTACGGCAACTTGAATCAACCATTGTAGAACCGCTCGGCGTTGGCGTAGAGCACCTTGTGCTTGTGCGTGTCCGAGAGATCTTCCCGGGCGCTGAGCTCGTCGATGTCGCCGTAGAATTCGCCCTTGTGGCGCTCGTGGGGATAGTCCGAGGCGAAGAAGATGCGGTCCTCCCCCACGAGTTGCAAGACCGTGGGGAGCGTCTTCTCCTCCACCTCGCAACTGAAGTAGATGTTCCCGTCGCGCACGTAATCGCTGGGGCGCTTGGTGAGCACCGGGCACCAGCGCTTGCCGCGCCGCTCGTAGTTCTCGTCCATGCGGTCCATCATGTAGGGAGCCCAACCCGCGCCCGCCTCCAGGAAGGCGAAGCGGAGGTCGGGGAAGCGCTCGAACACGCCCTCCGTCATCATGTCTGTGAACTGGATGAGCTGCGACACCGGGTGCTCCAGCGTAATGGTCTTGAAGAGGTTGTCGGAGTTGTCGATGCCGATGCGCTGGCTCACGGCCCCGTGGATGGCCAGACAGCATCCGAGCCGCTGAGCCTCCTCGTAGAGCGGATCAAAGTCTCGGTGCCCGTAATGCTTTCCCGCGGCCGTCACCGACGGCAGCATCGCCCCGGGCATGCCCAGCTCCGTCACGGCGGCGCGAAGCTCCGTGACCGCTTCCGGTATGTTCTGGGCGGGGATCAACGCCACCGCGCGCAGGCGCTCGCTGGCCTGCATGAACTTCGCGTGGACCCAGCGGTTGTACGCCCGCGCAATGGCCGCGGCGTAGTCGCGGTCCTGAATCATGCCGCTGGCCAAGCCTACCGACGGGTACAGGTAAGAGGTCTCGATGCCGCAGCGGTCCAGAAAAGCCAGCCAGCGATCGGCGTCCGGATCGTCGTCCTCGGTGAGGCGCGAGAAGCCCCGGACGAAGCCGTCCACGCTGGGGAACAATGAATAGACCGTCCAGGGCAGGCGGTCGTAGGGCGGTTCGAAAAACTCCTTGATTTCCCCCGGGTGCTCCATCACGTGGCCGTCGGCATCGATGGCGCGGTATTTCGTCACCTTCCGCTCCCTCCTTCCGGAATCGCCGTGCGTTCAGCGTTCCGCCCATCCTATTACCCCGCCCGAACCTTGACAAGGACTGGCTCATATGGGCATGTAGGGGCGGATTTCGGACCCACCCTACCGGTCGGCCGGACAGGCTTCCACAGTCATCCAAAGGAGGTTCTCTTTCATGGTACGGTACGCATCCAAGCTCACGTACGGCAACGAGATATCGGATTGGCAGGAGCGGCTGAACACGGACCGCATGCGCCGGGAGCGGGCCGAGCGCGCCAGACGGATCATGCGTGAGCACGGCATCCCGGCGCTGCTGGAAGCCAACTCGGCCAACATCCGCTACCTCACCGGGCTCAAGGGCTTCAACTACCCCATGTGCCGTTACACCCTGTTCTTCGCCGACCACGACCCGATCATGTACGAGCACAGCGGCCACTTCCACCAGATGCCGGACCAGGCGCCGTGGATTACCGAATGGCGGCCGGCGCGGGCCTGGCTCACCGCGGCCTGCGGCATCGAGGCGGCCAGGGACGAGGCCCGGCAGTTCGCCGCCGACATCCACGACGAGCTCAAGAGCCGTGGCCTGCTGAACGAGAAGATCGGCTTCAGCGCCTTCGACGGCATCGCCCGGGAGGCCCTCACCAACGCCGGCGTCAAGAACCTGGTGGACTTCAGCCTGGTGATGAAGGAGATCCGCAAGATCAAGACCCACGACGAGATCGAGTGCCTCAAGAGCGCGGCGGCCATCGTCGAGGGCGTCTGGTACCGCATATGGGAGAGCGCCAAGCCGGGCGTGCGAGACACCGAACTCTCGGGCGTCGCCACCAAGGCGGGCTATGACATGGGGGCGGAGTCGGCTCCGCCCGGAGGCTGGCGCTCCGGCCCCTCCACCTTCGACCGCGGCTTCCATCAGTCCAGCCGGCTCCTGCAGACGGGCGACCTGTTGTACGGCTCGCTCTGCGGCCTCACTTACCAGGGTTACGCCACATGCACCTACCGGACCTTCATCGTCGGCAGGAAGCCCACCGCCAGGGAGCAGGATTGGTACAAGCGCGTGCGGGACAGCATCGACGGCGTCATCGACGCCATCAAGCCGGGCAACACCACGGCCGACGCCGCCAAGCATTTTCCGCCGGCGACGAGCTGGGGCTACGAGGAGGAGTGCGAGGTGCTGGCCAGCGAGATCGCCCACGGCATCGGCCTCACCCAGGGAAGCACCAACTACGACATCCCGATCATCAACCGCCAGTGGTCCCCCAGGTACCCGCAGGAGTTCGAGGAAGGCATGACCATCGCCATCGAGAGCCGCGAGGGCGAGACCCGCGTGGGCGGCGTGCGGCTGGAGAACATGGTGGTGGTCACCAAGGACGGCGCCGAGATCATGGACCACTTCCCACGGGAAGAGATCCTGGTGGCGCCGCGCTGAGGGGACGGCGCGCCGTCCCACGCCGCTTCGAGTAACCGTAAGCATGCGCCCTTCGACTTCGCCGGCGCTACGCTCAGGGCGAACGGGAATGGGGCGTTTCCATCATTCGGGCGCGGTCACGGAGGTAAACCGATGAATGATTCACTCCGCTTCTACGTTGCGTTCAATGGAGGGCTCACCGTCTACGAGAGCCGCGGCGGTGGGTTGGAGGCTTGCGGTGAGTTCTTCCAGGGAAAGACGCTGGAGCACCTGACCGGTTCCAGGTCCCAACCCGAGCGGCTTTTCGCCGCGGTAGCCTTCGACGGCGGCTACCGTACCGACGACGCGGGCAAGAGCTGGAAAAAGATGATCGAAGGCGACGTCCGCTGCTTTTCGGTGGACCCTCGCGACGACCGGGTGGTCTATGCCGGACTCGGCCCGGTGGAGCTCAAGCGGAGCGAGGACGGCGGCGAGACCTGGGAGAGCCTGGACAGCCTGCAGCGGATGCCGCAGGAGGTCCAGGACCAGTGGTGCGTTCCGGACATCTACCGTGGCGTGCAGTTCCCGCACGTCCGCAACATCTTCATCCATCCGGATGACACGAACCTCCTGATCGTGCCGCTGGAGCACGGCGGCATCGTGCGGAGCGAGGACCGCGGCGCAAGCTGGGAGGACGCCAGCGCCGGCATCGACTACCTCGACATGCACGACCTCGCGAACTACCCCGGCAGCAGGGACCGCTACTACGTCTCCTCCGCCCGAGGCTTCTTCCGGAGCGACGACCGCGGACGCCAGTGGCGCCGGGTCGAAGACGGCATGCCCTGGGGCTACACCGAGATGTACAGCTATAGCCACGAGTGGTTCTTCCTGCCGGGCGATCCGCCGCGGATGATGCTGTGCGGCGGCCGGGGTTCGCCCGGGGTCTGGCGCAAGGAGAGCACCCATCCCCACGGCGTGGTCCTCCTGAGCGATGACGAAGGAAGCAACTGGCGCACCGCCTCCAACGGCCTGGACGAGCCGATGCCGTACATGCCATGGGTGTTGCTGCGGCACCCCCACGACCCCGATGCGGTGTTCGCCGGCATGGGCGACGGCGCTCGCGGCTTCGGCTTCGATCCCACGCAGCACGGCGCCGGTGCGCTCTACGTTACCCGGGACCGCGGCGACTCCTGGGAGCCGGTGCTTCCAGAGCTTCCGTCCATCCTGACGGCCTGGGTAGCCCCGGAGTAGCCGCCATTTCACGAGCGGTCGCAACCAAACCCTCTCCCTCTGGGAGAGGGTCGGGGTGAGGGTGCTGCAGTCACGGCAGGCCGTCGGATGCGGCAAGGGCCGGAAGGAACAGGGCTAATGCGACACCCTCACCCGGCCTTCGGCCACCCTCTCCCAGAGGGAGAGGGGTTTGGTTCGCAGCTCATCCGGAGCGGGCAGCGCCGACTTCCAACATGAAGAAACTCGAACTCAGCCTGATCTCAAGCACATATGAACGAGTCGCCGGGCTCCTCGACGGCACCGTGCCGGTAGAGGGAGTCGATCTGGTGTGGAGCCGCTCGAACCCGTCGGAGACGTTCTGGCGTCAGCTCAAGTTCGGCGAATTCCATATCGCCGAGATGTCCATGTCCTCCCTGCTCATCGCCAAGGCCCGGGGTCATGACATGGTGGCCATCCCGGTGTTCCCGTCCCGGCGCTTCATGCACATGGCGCTGTATGTCCACAGGGATTCCGGCATCGGGGATGCCGGGGAGTTGGCGGGCAAACGCATCGGCGTGGGCGAATATCAGCAGACCGCAGCGCTGTGGACCCGGGGCACCCTGGAGCACGACTTCGCCGTATCCCAGTACGGTGTCGACTGGTACATGGAGCGTAGCGAGGAGTTGAGCCACGGCGGCGCCACCGGCTTCACGCCGCCGGAAGGGATCCGCTTCCACCGGATTCCCGAGGACAAGAGCCTGATCTCCATGCTGGTCGACCGGGAGCTGGACACGGCCATGCTTCTCAGCACCTTCCACGCCGAGCGCAACGTCATCGACCGGTCCACCGGGGACCGCCGGGAGGGCGACGCCGACACCGTCAGGCCGCTGTTCCCGGACCTGCTGGCGGAAGGGCGGCGCTATGTCGACGCGCACGGGTTCGTCCCCGTGAACCACTGTTACGTGATCCGCGGCGACGTCCACGCGAAACACCCCTGGCTCGCCTTCAACCTGTTCGCGGCCTTTGCCAAGGCCAAGGAGCACTGGTACCAGCGGCTACCGAACGCCATCCCATCCGACCTCTTCTTCGGCACCGCCTACCTGGAGCAGACCCGCTCCATCGTCGGCCAGGACCCCTTCCCCTACGGCCTCAAGGACAATGCCGCCATGCTCCAGACCCTCATCGACTACTCCTTCGAGCAAAAGCTTACCCCGCGCAAGCTCACGCTGGAGGAGGTGTTCGCCCCCAGCACGCTGGACCTGTGAGACTCCGGCGCGAGGATCTTCCGCGTCGGAGACCCAACGGTTCATACGGCGCGGTCGCTTGGCCCAGCGACGCCGTAGGGCTACCATTCTCATGGACACGCGGGGCTATCGGAACGCCGGCATGACTTCCCGCGCGAAGAGGCGCATGGACTTCTTCACTTCCTCGTGCGGGAGGCCGCCGAAGTTGAAGTTGTGGGTCACGGTGTCGAAGTGGTAGTGACGCCGGGCATTGTCGATGATCTCGATGCACTGCTCCGGGTTGCCGTAGAGGTTGCGCCCCGTTTCCAGCATCCCCTCCCAGTCATACACGTAACCCGGAGGCAGCGGCCCCTTGCGCTGGATCCGCGATATCTCCTCGTAGCGCGATATCGCCCTCTCTCCGATCTCCCGGGCCGTCGCGGCATCTTCATTGACATAGGTGCACAGATGGTACTGGCAGTGGTAGTCGGCCGGATCCCGGCCGGAAGCGACGAGGCCCTCGCGCCACGCCTCCACCCCCGCTCTCACCTTGTCCGGCGGATGGGGATGCCCCACGGTCATGATGTGGTAGCCCTTGCGGCCGGCCCACCCCAGCCCCTCGGGGGAGGTCCCGGCCACCCAGATGGACGGCAGCGGCTGCTGCACCGGTCTCGGGTAGAGCGTGATCTCCTCGAACCGCCAGAACTCGCCGGCGTGGCTGAAACGCTCCTGGGTCCACGCCTTGACGATGATGTCATGCGCCTCCTGGTAGCGCGCCCGTCCCTCATCCTGCGGGATCTCGTGCACGCGGTAGTCCAGGGCCGTGTTGCCCAGCCCAATGCCGAACTCCAGCCTGCCGCCGGAGATGGCGTCCACCATGGCGTAGTCCTCGGCCACCTGCAGCGGATGGCGCACGCTCAGGATGGCGATACAGGGACCCAGGCGGATCCTGGACGTTCTGGCCGCAGCGGCGGCGAGCATCACCGCCGGGTTGGCGATGAGGCCGCCGTAGCCCAGGAAGTGGTGCTCGTTGAACATGAAGCACTCGAACCCCAACTCCTCTGCCAACTCGATCTGTTCCAGCATCTGCTGGTAGTAGACCTCGTAGGGCGGGTCCAGGTCCGGGTAGTAGGTGGAGAGGATGTTGACGTAGAATCTCATCAGACCAGAAGTCTTTCGGACTGGGCAATAACGAACTTGCCGGAAACGACCAACGCCCGCCTACGCCCGAAACTCCGGCATGACTTCCTGGGCCAGCGCCTCCACCGTCTCCTCGTAGACGCTTCGGGCGGGCGTCAGCATCACGCGTTCGACCCCCGCGTCCGCCAGCTCCTCCAGCCGCGCAATGCACTCTTTCGGAGTGCCGGCGATGGCGAACCGCCGCACGAGATAGTCGGTCAACAGCGCGGGATCCGACCGCTCCTCCATGGGCTTGGACTGATCGAAGGCAGCCATGAACTCCTTGACGCTTTCCAGCTCTTCCTCGGGAACGGTCTCCAACGTGGCCTGGAAGTTGTGGTGGACTCGATTGGCGATGCGGCTGCGTACGAGGCGGCGCGCCTCGTCGCCGTCTTCCTTGATGCACACCATGCCCGCGGCCAGGGTGGTGATCTCATCCGCCGAGCGCCCGGCCTCGGCCGCGCCCTCGGCGATGCGCGCCAGCGCCCAACCCACGGCCCGGGGCTCCACTCCGCTCGCGAGAAAGACGCCGTCGGCCACCCGCCCGGCCAGCCGCAGGCCCCGGGGGCCCTCCACGGCCAAGTACACGGGCGCCGGCGCCAGCCGGTAAGTCACGCGGACGCGGCCCGCGGGCGTGACCATCTCGCCGCCCTGAAGCAGCGTGCGGATGGTGCGGATGCCCTCCTCGAAGTCCTTCATGCGGGTGGCCTTCCGGCCCAGGGCATAGACCGGGCCGTCGCCGGTGCCGAGGCCGAGGATGGCCCTGCCGTTGGAGATCTCGTTCAGGGTGGCCGCCGAGCCCACCAGCACCGTGGGTTCCTGATACACCATGTTGGTCACGCCCGTACCGAGCTTCAGACGGGTCGTGGCCATGGCGCAGGTGGCCAGCACCTGAAAGGGCTCCAGGGTGCTGAGCTGGCTGCAACCAAGGAAGACGCCCTCGAAGCCGAGTTGCTCCGCGCGGACAACGCGTTCCCGTATCCGCGCCGTCTCCTTTACGCCGCCGTTGGGACTGTGAACACTGAACTGGATTTGCATGAGAGACCGACCTCCGATGCTTGAAGTTTCAACCGGACTTTGAAAGGCTCCCTCGAGCTCCGTCGCCGTACCGGCAGAGCCTTTGCATCATATCGGCTGCAGCAGGCCGCGCCGCTGCTCGCGGCCCAGCCTGCCAACAATCTCGTAATGATCCGGCGCCCGGCGCGACGGTCCGTATACGTCCATCGATCCCTGTCCGATGCGTCGGCGGGTTTTGAGCGCCGGCTGCGTGAAACTTATATCACGGAGGAAACAACCTTGGGAAATCTCTCATTAACCCTGGCCACCGGGCCGTATGACCGGGTCGAAGCCATCGCCAAAGGCATCGTCCAGCCCGAGGGCATCGACGTCACCTGCCTGCAGATCCAGTCGCCGCCGGAGATCTTCTCCCGCATGGTCAAGACGAACGCCTTCGACCTGTGCGAGATGTCGCTGTCTACCTACCTGACCCGGCGCTCGCGGGGCTCCTTCCCCTTCATCGCACTGCCAGTGTTCCCGTCGCGCCTCTTCCGCCACGCCTACATCTACGTGAACCGGGATCACGGCATCACCGAGCCCGGCGACCTCAACGGCAAACGCGTCGGAGTTCAGGAGTACGGCCAGACGGCCGCCGTATTGATCCGCGGTATCCTGCAACACCGGCACGGCGTGGACCTCTCCTCCATCCGCTGGGTGGAGGGCGGCGTCAACACGCCGCGGCCGCCGGACGACGACATGGACCTGCGGCCCGCCGGCACCGTGGACATCGAGCCGGCGCCGGCCGGGAAGTCCATCAACGACCTCTTGGTGGAAGGCGATATCACCGCCTACCTCGGCGCCCGGCAACCCGACGCCCTGGGCAGGCATCCGGCCGTCGGCAGGCTCTTCCCCGACTACCGGCGCGTCGAACGGGACTACTTCAGGGAAACCGGCATCTTTCCCATCATGCACACCATCGTGATGCGGGAGGAGCTTCACGTCGAGCATCCGTGGATCGCCGAGAGCATGTTCAAGGCATTCCAGGCCGCCAAGGCATGGGCGCTGGAGCACATGCGCTTCACCGGCGCCATGGCGTACATGATTCCCTGGCTCAACGCGGAGCTTGACGAGATCCGCGAGCTGTTCGACGGAGACCCCTACCCCTACGGAGTGGAAGCCAACCGCGGAACCCTGGACACGTTCATGCAGTATCTGGTGGAGCAGGCGTTCGTGGCGGAACCCAGGCCGCGGCTGGAGAGCCTGTTCACTCCCATCGTCGGGTGGGCGGAATAGCGGAGATCCCGGCACGGCCCCCCCGCCCCTGGACACCGGCTTACGCCGGAATGACGGGTTCGGCCAATTACGGGCTATTTTCTCGGTCGTGACGGGGAGATGTGACTCGGCTTGACACCGTCGCGGAGGAAAGCGTACAAGGATGCCATCGTGCGGATTGGCGGGGCGAGGCCCCGAAATTTGTCATGTGAAGGAGCCGTATCATGAGCCACACGCTAGAGCAGTTCGCTGCTGACTGTCATCGTATCCTGAAGGCGGAGCCCGGCCCGGAAGGGCGGCAAAAAGTCGTTTCGCTGGTCGAGGAGATATGCCGGGACGAGGAGTTCATCACCCGGCACATCGAAGAGGATCAACCCGAACGCAAGGTGATCTACGAGGACGCCGAGTTGGGTTTCTGCATCCTGGCCCACCACAACAAGGGCTCCAAGGGCAGCAACCCCCATGACCACGGTCCGGCCTGGGCCATCTACGGCCAAGCCACGGGCGAGACCGAGATGACCGACTGGGAAAAGGTCGAACCCGCGGGCGAGGGCAAGAAAGGCAAGGCCCGAAAACTGCGCACCTACACCCTCAAGCCGGGCATGGCGCACCTCTACAACGAAGGAGATCTCCACTCGCCCTGGCGCGCCGATACCACCAAGCTGATCCGCATCGAGGGCAAGAACATGGCGACGGTAACGCGCTACCCCTACGAGGCGATCTGATCGGCGCAGCGCGCCGCGCCGGTGCGGCCCCCGAGAAACACGAACCGGGACGTCCAGCGTCCCGGCAAACAGGATGACAGCCTTTCCGGGGATTGCGTTTCCCCATGGTACAACCGGAGGTAACCCATGCGTACGAAGCTCTTTGCGAAAGTCTCCCTGTTCGCGCTCTTGCTGGCCGTCCCCCTGTGGACCCTCACCGCGGCCGCGCCGGCCGACGCCAAGGAGGTGTTGATCCGCGCCATCTCGGCCTGGCCGCTGAGCATCGACGGCAACACCTGGTACAAGAACTACATCGAGGAAGTCAACAAACGGGGCAAGGGCGTGGTGCAGATCCGCCTCCTGGGCGGCAATGAGGTGGCCTCCGCGTTCGAGCAGTTCCAGGCCCTGCGCACCGGCATCGCCGACATGACCAACTCCGCGCCCGCGTACTACGTGGGCGAGACCGTCGAAGCCGCGGCCATGAGCCTGATTGCGCCAAACAGCCTGGAGAAATACCTGGAGGCCCTGCGCAAGAGCGGCGCCCTGGAAATCATCAACAAGGCATACGCGGAGAAATCGGCCATGCGCTTCCTGGGCATCACCGTGGCCGGGACCGGTTTTCGCTTCCTCATGGCCAAACCCATCGAGGACCTCGACGGTCTCAAGGGCAAGCGGATCCGGGCCTCGGGCGCCCAGGATGCCGCGGCGATCCAGTCCCTCGGAGGCTCGCCCCAGACCCTCCCGGCCAACGAGCTGTACACGGCGTTGCAGCGCGGCGTGGTGGACGGCGCCTACCGCGCACCCAACGACGCCTGGAGCTTCGGCGAACACAAAGTCTACAAGGCCATGATCGCCACGCCCATCCAGTTCGCACCGGGCGGCGTCTACATGCCGACGCGGCTGTGGGGCAAGCTGCCGGAGGCCGTGAAGAAGGTGCTGGCAGGGACCATCGAAGAATTGGAGCCCAAGATACTCAGCTACTTCCAAACCAACGATCAGGCGGCGATCAAGAGGCTTCAGAAGAACGGCATGAAGGTCATCGAGGTGGACGACGCCGCCAAGAAGCGGCTGTCCGACGCCCGCAACGCCTACTGGCCCGAGCTGCTCAAGCAATCGCCCAAGTACGGCCCGCAGATCCAGAAGGCCTTGGCGCCCTACAACTGATCCGGGCCGGCCGGACCCGACGCGGCGGCGGTCGCCCAAGCCCGGCGGCCGCCGCCCGCGGCTCACCCGATGCTGAATTCGCTGAACCGCGCCTTCGACGGAACGAACCGCGTACTCGGCTACGTCTCCGCCGCATTCGTGGTGCTTATGGCGGTGACCGTTCTCTACGACGTGTTCGCCCGTCTGATCTTCCACGCGCCCACCATCTGGGTCATCGACATCAACGAGTACCTGCTGGTCTACCTGACCTTCGTCCCGGCCGCGTGGATCCTCATGAACGACCACCACGTGAAGGTGGAAATCCTGACCTCACGGCTCAAGCCGGCGCCGCAACGCCGACTGCGCGTCGTCACCGACGTCCTGGGGCTCATCTACTGCGTCGTCCTCGCGTGGCAGTCCTGGGTGGTGGCGTGGCACGCGTTCGAGAACGGCTACCGATTCTCCACCGCGCTCAACCTGCCGAAGTTTCCGGCACTGGTGATCATCCCCATCGGGGCCGCGTGGCTCGGCCTCGCCTTCGTGGTTAGAATCCTTGCGGCGTCGCGCGCGGACACGGCGACGGCTCCCGAGAAGGGAGGCCCCTGATCTTCCTCGAGTGGTGGATCGTCCTGGTCGTCATGTTCGGCGCCCTCATGGTCCTGATGGCGTCGGGCATCCCGATTGCGTTCGCGTTCGGCGTGCTGAACCTGGGGTTCCTCTACGTGCTGGTGGGCCCGGGCGCGATCCAGGCCGTGGCCCTCAGCAGCTTCACGAGCATCGGGACCTTCGCGTTCATCGCCCTGCCCCTGTTCATCCTGATGGGTGAGCTGGTGCTGCACTCGGGGCTGGCCGCCCTCGCGATCAACTCCATCGGCAAATGGCTGGGCGCCGTTCCCGGCCGCCTCGCGGTGCTCGCGGTGCTGGCGGGCACGGCCTTCGGCGCCGGCAGCGGTTCCAGCATGGCCAGCTCCGCCACCCTGGGCACGATCCTGATCCCCGAGATGCGCAAGCAGGGCTACGACACCGGGCTGGCCGTGGGCACCCTGGCCACCTCCGGCGGCCTTGCGGTGCTGATCCCGCCCAGCGCGCTGATGGTCATCTTCGGCGGCATCAGCCAGCTCTCGGTGGGGGATCTCCTGATCGGCGGGATCCTGCCTGGGCTTCTGCTGGCGGCGCTGCTGTTCGGCTATATCGTCATCACCTGCACCATCCGGCCGCAACTGGCTCCGGCCGTGGAACTGGAGAAGGTGTCGTGGGGCGAGCGCGTCACCGCCCTCAAGTACTTCCTGCCGCTGGTGGTGCTGGTGCTGGTGGTGCTGGGGTCGATCTTCCTGGGCATCGCGACCCCCAGCGAGTCCGCGGCCATGGGCGTGGCCGGGGCCTTCTGTCTGGCGGTGGCCTACCGGCGCCTGTCGTGGGAGATCCTGCGAAAGTCGCTTCTGGGAACCGTGGAGGTCTCCGGATTCGCCCTGCTCATCGTCACCAGCGCCACCGCCTTCAGCCAGATCCTGGCCCATTCCGGCGCCGCCATGGGGCTGTCGCTCTTCGCAACCGAGTTGGCCGTGTCACCATGGATCATCATCGCCAGCATGCAGATCGTGATCCTGATCATGGGCTCCTTCATGGAACCCATCTCCATCATGCTCATCACCGTGCCGATCTTCTTCCCCGTGATCCGGTCCCTGGGCCTCGACCCCCTGTGGTTCGCCATCGTCACCATGGTGAACATCGAACTGTCGCTCATCACCCCGCCCTTCGGCATGAACCTGTTCGTGCTCAAGGGAGTCTCGCCGCCCGACGTCACCCTGGGCGCCATCTACCGCGGCGTCATCCCTTTCGTCCTCATCAACATCATCGCCCTCGCCCTGGTCATGCTGTTCCCGCCCATCGCCATCTGGCTGCCGGGGCTGATGCGGTAGGCCCCTCCCGGTTTGCGGCACGCAGCTTCTTGCGCCTATAACTTCCGCGCGTCAACCTTCGGCAGGACTTCCTCCGCCATCATCGCCATGGAGTCGAGGATGCTCTTCTGGTCCAGGCCGGCGAAGTTCATGGAGAAGATGATGTAGTTGGCGCCGGCGTCCGCCAGCTCCCGGATCTGCTCAAGGCAACGGTCCGGGCCGCCGACCATCAGCATGCGCTCCCGGTCGAGTTCGTCGTAGCCACGGGGCCGCACGCTTTTGCGCATGTCGTAGTACCGGCTCATGGCGGGCCGGGCACGGGCGCGGGCGGCGGCGTCCGATTCGGCCACATGGGTATGGATACACTGGCCTACGTCCAACGCCTCGGGATCGTGCCCTGACCGGCTCAGGGTTTCCTTGTAGAACCCAACCTTGCGGTTCACCTCGGCCATATCCTTGCAGCTCGCGAAGGGGATGCCCAGGATGGGGTAGCCTTTCTCTCCCGCCACCCGGTACGAGCCCTCGCTCAGGGCCGCGAAGTACACCGGCGGCGCGGGCCGCTGCACCGGGATCACGTTGAGCGGTACGTCGTCGATCCGGTGGAACCGTCCCTGGTAGGACACCCTGCCCTGGCGCCAGGCCGTCTCGACGATCTCCAGGCTCTCCACCAGCCGGTCCCGGTTGTCTTCCTTGACGCCGAAGCCGGCCAGTTCCGGAGGAGTGCCGCGCCCCACCCCGAAGTCGAGCCGGCCGCCGCTCAGCACGTCGATCATGGCGTACTCCTCGGCCGTGAGCACAGGGTCCCGGTACGGCAGCAACGCCACCGCCACGCCCAGACGGATGGAGCGGGTGCAGACCGCGGCCGCGGACATGAGCACCGTGGGTGCGGGGATGACGCCGTGGAAGTCGAAATGGTGCTCGCCGAACCAGAAGCACTCGTATCCGAGGGACTCTCCCCAGCGGACCTGCTCCAGCATCCTGTCGTAGTAGCCCTTGAGGTCGTGCCCCAGCTCGGGGTCGCTGTCCCCGATGATGAACAGGCCGAATTTCACGGTTCGCCCCACTTTCGTTTCAGGTTTCGAGGGTCTACTATGAACCTGGATCACGGTGCACGGCAAGCGGCGGCGCCGCGGGTTCCAGCCGCGGATGAGCCGCCGGTGAAAGGAGACGAACGATGAGCGAGAACGTGGTCTCGACCCCGACCCGGGAACGATGCGTCACCTCCTACGCGGCGCGCACGCAGTACAAGCCCGGCGCGGTCCATCCCGGTCACATCAAGGTCAAGGACGCCATCGACATCCACTGTCACGCCCACGCAGGCCAGCAGGACGCCCTGGACCTGCTGAAGAAGGCTTCCCGGGCCGAGATGAGGGGGATCCTGTTCAAGTCCATCATCGGCGAGGCGGGACAGGCGGTCCGCGAGCTGCAGGAGCGGCTCGACGACTGGGCCGGACGGGAAGGGGTTGCGCCGGTGACCTGCTTCGCCGGTTTCGTATGCGGCCGGCAGGAGGAGCCGGTGTCGGCCAGGCTTGCGGAGCAAGCCGTCGACGCCGGGGTCGTGGCCTTGTGGCTGCCGGTGTTCAACCACGCCAACACCATGCACACGGTGGGGAGCCGCCGGAACCTCATCGAGCACGACATGGACGCCAGGGGCTGGATCGGCCCCATGTCCTGGGAGCAGGCCATGGAGCACGGCCATTACAACCTCGACGAGTCCGGCGAGCTCAAGCCCGAGGTGCGGGACATCATCCGCCTGTGCGTCGAGCGGGACGTGGCGCTGTTCTTCGGCCACCCCACCCACAAGGAGATCTTCAAGATCGCCGAGGAGGCGGACAAGGCCGGCCTGCGGCGGTTGGTCATCGACCACCCCTACAGTCCTTTTCTCGACGTATCGGTGGAACAGATGAAGGAGCTCGCTCCCTTGGGCGTGCTGTTCAACTTCACCTTCGACGAGCTGTCGCCGCTGCTCGGCGTCGATCCCCAGATCATGTACAACACCATCCGCGAAGTGGGCGTGGAGCACTTCACGCTGTCCAGCGACGCCGGCGAGCCGCTGTTCCCCGACTCCGTGGAAGCCATGCGCCTCATCCGGGGCTACATGGAAGCCTTCGGCCTCACCCGGGAGGAACTCTACACCGTCTGCACCCGCAACCCCGCAAGGGTCGTGGGCATGGATGCGGCATAGGAACCCCGCCCTTCCCCCATTGAACCGCGTGCGGCGTCATGGTCATCCGGGACGCCGCACGGTCCGGTCCGTGACAAATTACGTGTCCTCCACGCACTGAACGCTAAAGTTCAGGGCCAACCGAACGATCAGTATCTGTGTAGGGCGTCGCTCCCCGACACGAACGCGACGCCCCGAAGAGTCCAGCGCGTCATTCGGCGCGTAGTCCGGCGCGTGCCCCGAGGCAAGGGCCGCACTCGTCGGGACCTGCGGTCTTGAATCGCTTCGGGAGGCTGCATGAGCACGACACCTTCATCCGCGTCACCCCTGATCGGCATCGGTTTCCGGGTTCCCATCGCCAAGTGGACGCTGGCCAACCTGCAACGGTTCGACGTCCTCGAGATCACCGTGGACCACTACGTCAAGGGCGGCGAGTACGCGCGCAAGGCGATACGGAACCTGGTGGACCGGATACCGCTGGTGCTGCACGGCGTGGGCCTTTCCATCGGCACGGACGCGCCCCTCGACGAGCGCTACCTGGACGGTGTGGCCGAGGCCATCGAGGATCTCAAGGTCCCGTCCTACAGCGAGCACCTGGCGTGGACCAAGGTGCCGGGCATCGACATCGCCAACCTGCTGCCGGTTCCCAAGACCCGCGCCGCCGCGGACATGCTCATCCCCAAGATCCAACGGGTCCAGGCCCGTCTGCCGGTGCCGTTCTCCATCGAGAACATCTCCTACGTCTTCGACTTTCCCGACGCGGAGATGAGCGACGCGGAGTTCTTCAACCTGCTGTTCCGGGAGACCGGGGTGGGCATGCTGCTGGACGTGGAGAATCTGTTCGTCAACTCCAGGAACCACGGTGTCGACCCGCGTGCGTTCCTGGACCAACTGCCCGCGGGTGTGGTGACCGGTGTTCACGCCGCCGGCGGACCGTTGGTTCACCGACCCTACCTCGACGCTCCGTTCCATGCCGACAACCACAGCCAACCGGTGCCGGAGCAGGCACTGGAGCTGTTGGAGTACGCCCTTGACCGGCAGCGCCCGCGGACGGTGGTCCTGGAGCGCGACAACGACTTCGAGCAGGGCGACGAGCTGTTGGCGGACGTGGCGCGTATCCGCCGGCAGGCAGGGAAAGCCGCAACGAAAGAAAGGGCCGCAGACGATGCACAGACTCATTGACACACAGACCAACCTGCTGCGTCATTTGACCAGCCACGCCTTCATCTTCGGGACCCGGGACCTCGGGTCCGCCGGCCTGGACCCCGACCTCCGGGGCATGGACATCCAGCGGCTCCGGTTGGAGGCGGAGTTCTCCTACAACAAGCGCATGAAGCGCATCCGCCAGACGTTCGAGCGCACCGCGACCCTGCTGGGCCACGGCTTCTCCGCGCTCCTGCGCGACTATGCATCCGCATGTCCGCCCACGACCTATGAGCGCTACCCGGACGCCAAGGGTTTCCTCGACCTTTTCGTGGAACGCAGCGCTCAGGAACCGCCGACGCCGGCGTGGGCCGCCGACGTCGCGTCCATCGAGCTGGCTTTGGCGGGAGCGCGGACCCTTCGTCCCACGGCCATGGAGAGCGAGGCACTGGCGGGGCGCCCGCAACCGTCGGTTGACTTGTGGTACCGCACCCACCCTTGCGCGGTCCTGGTGCGTTGCGGCTATGACGTGCGGCCCTTGTTCGAGTCCGGCCGATCCGGCGATCCGGTGGCGCAACGGCCGGCCTGTCTCGCCGTCCTGGCCTCACGCGGGCGACGCCAGCCCATGGTGCTGGAACTCGTGCCGGAGGCCCTCGCACTGCTGGAAGACTCCATGGAATGGTCACCGCTGGCGTCGGAGGAGGCCGGACCCGACGACAACACCCGCGTCGCTCTGATCAAACGCCTTGCGGCTCAGGGCCTCGTCCTGGTGAGCGGGAACGACCTTCGAGACGAGAGCCATGGCTGAGGGCAACGGGTGGGCGGGCGACCCCGCCGAACGGGAAGGCCGTCCCGGTCCCCCAAAGCAACCGGCAGCCGCGGCCGGAGACCCTTCCGCATCGGCCGCGGCATGCCTCTTGTTCCTTTGCGCCGGAGAGGGTCTCCGAACGAGCCGAGGCGAGATCCTGCGCGATCTCGCCAAGGAAACACCGCTCGACCTGAACGCCGCGGTACGGTGCGGCACGCGCGCCGGCCTCACTCTCGAGGTCAAGACTCTGAGCCCGGAAGACTGGCGCCATCTGTCCGCACCGGTCCTGGTGCAACGCGGGGACGGCCGGTTCGTTCTCGTGGCCGGCGCCGACGACGACCACGTCTACGTGATCGAGCCGCGCTCCGGCCATGCCCGGGCCACGGGGCGCGCGGCTTTCGTGGAGGACTGCGCCAGCACGGCCGCAATCCCGGCCATGACGGCCGACGCCACGGAACAGACCTTCACGGTGAGGTCCATCGTCGAGCACCTCCTGAACAACAAAGCCCTCTTCGGGCCGTTGGTGGCGGCGTCCTTCTTCGTCAACCTCCTGGGTTACGTCTACCCCTTCGCCTTCCTCATCATCATCGACAAGGTCATTTCCAACCGAGGCGCCGCCACCCTCGACGTGATCATCTTGAGTCTGCTGTTCTTTCTGGCCTTCGAGGCCATCCTTCGCGGCGCCCGCCACAGAGCCCTGCGCCACGCAGTGCGAGACATGGACCGCACGCTGCTGTCGAGGCTCATCCGCCACTCGCTGGAGCTTCCCGCTTCCTTCTATCTGCGGAACACCGCGGTAGAGACCCTTTCCCGCATCGAAGAACTCCAGCACCTGCGCCGGTTCCTCACCAACGCGGTGGTGTTCGTGTTCGTGGACATGTTCTTCGTGCTGGTGTTCCTGGGGTTGATGCTGAACTTCAGTTTCACCCTGGCCATGGTCATTCTGGCCTGCCTGCCCCTCTACATCGCCCCGGCCTTCGTGGTGATGCCGACCTTCCAGCAATGGAGCCGGCGGACCAAGAGCGGCCGGCGGGAGAGCAACGAAGCGGTGCTCGACACCTTCAACGGCATCGAGACCGTGAAGGGCATGCATGAGGAGCAGGCCCAGGAAGCCTTTCTCACCCAACGGGTGGACGAAGCGGTGTCCTCCGAAGAGGACACCCAGAACCTGCGGGAATCCATGACCCAGTACAATCAGTTCGTAAACCGGCTCGGCACCGCGGGCCTGTTGTGGTTCGGGGCGTCCATGGTGCTGGACGGGCAACTCACCCTGGGACAGCTCGTGGCGGTCAATCTGGTATACATGCGGTTTTCCCAGCCGATGATGCGCCTGTGCCTGTTCGTCTATGATTTTTCCCGGCTGCGTGGCCTGGTGAAGGAGCTGGGAACCGTCCTCAACGAAGCCACGGAACGCCAGAACGGACATCTCGTCCGGTTTCCCTCCTTCCGGGGCGCCATCGGTTTCGAGGACGTGCGTTTCCGCTATCCGGACGGAAACCGAAACGCGCTGGACGGCGTCACGTTCGAGATCAAGTCCGGCGAAACCGTGGGTATCGTGGGTCCGTCGGGTTCGGGGAAGAGCACCGTCGGCCGCCTGATCCAGAGACTCTACCTCGCCACCGAAGGGCGTGTGCTCCTGGACGGCGCGGACGCCGTAGTCGTGGACCCCGGCTGGATCCGCGGCCACATCGGCACGGTCGAGCAGGACTATCCCATCTTTCGGCGCAGCATTGCCGACAACATTGCCCTGGGACCCGGTCAGCACCAAATGGCGCGGGTCACGGCGGCGGCCAAGGCGGCGTGCGCCCACGAGTTCATCACCCGGACGCCCAAGGGCTATGCCACCCGCGTCGGCGCCCGCGGCACGCTTCTCTCGGGAGGCGAGCGACAGCGCATTGCCCTGGCCCGGGCCCTGTTGCATTGGAGGAGCCTGCTGATCCTGGACGAAGCCACAGCCTCGCTGGACAAGCAGGACGAGGCTCGGATCCAGCAGAACATCCGTGCGCTGGCCCAGGGGCGGACCGTCATCGTCATCGCTCACCGGTTGTCCGCGCTGCGCTACGTGGACCGCGTCATCTGTCTGGAGCGGGGCAGGATCGTCGAGCAGGGTACGCCCGCGGAGCTGGCCCTGGGCGACGGCTACTTCGCGGACATGGTGCGCAGGGATGCCGAGATGGTGCAGGACCTCGCGGGCGAGCATCCGCCGGGGTTCACCGCACAGAGGAGCATGGAGATGCGCAATGGATGAGTCAGGACGCCAGGGCGTCATCCCTCCGGCGGGAGGGCGCCCGGGGTTGAAGACCCGTTACGCCGTGCTGCCGGCACGCTGCGCTTCGTGGGCGGCGCCAGACGGCCTCCCGCGGCTCTCGCGCCGTTGACGGTCATGGACCTCGGCATCAAGGGCAAGAGCGCGCTGGTGTTCGGAGGGTCCCGGGGCATCGGCCGGGCCGTGGCGGGAACGCTGGCGGCCGAGGGCGCCAACGTGGCGGTGTGCGCCCGCAAGGAATGGGCGGCGCGAAAGGTCGCGGACGAGGCCGCGGAGGGGGGCGGTGTCAAGGCCGCGGGCTACCCGCTGGACGCCTGGGACGAGCCGTCGGCCGTCACCCTCATGGACCGCGTCATTGCCGATTTCGGCGCCATCGACATATTGTTCGGCATCGCCCGGCGAACATCGTTGGGGGACCGGCACACCGTGTCCTGGAAATCCCTGCTCGACAACGGCTTCCTGCGCTTCAAGGCCGCCACCGAGACGCTCATGCCCGGTATGCAGCGCCGCCAGTGGGGCCGCGTGCTCTGGATGGTGCCCTGTCCGGTCCCGGGGACCGCCGCCGAAAGACACTTCCATTCGGTCGCCGGCGCCGCGCTGCCGGCGTGGCTTCAGTCCGTCGCCGCGGAGGTAGCCGGGGAAAACGTGACCCTGAACGTGCTGAAACCCGCGCCGGTGTGGAAGACCGCCGGTGACCATGACCCGCCGCCCGCGGGCGAACTCACGGTTGCGGAAGTAGCCGCGGTGGCGACCTTCCTCCTCAGCGACCCCGCACGCGGAGTGTACGGCAGGACCATCGAGTTGGGTACCGCGGTTCCGCTCCCACGGCGCCCGCGGGACCGCGAGTCGTAACGGGCCGCGGCATCAGTAGCCCTGCTCCAGGATCCAGTTGGCGATCTCCAGCCGCCTGGCAAACCAGACGTCGGAGAAGCCCTTGGCGTACTTGATGAACTCGTCCACGATCCTGGTCCGGTACGGCACCCCGGAAACGAACGGATGGAGGTTGAACGCGAAGAATTTCGGCGCCCCCTGCTCCCCCTCCCAGTAGAGGTAGTCGAACTGATCCTTCATGATCTGGAGCAAATCCCTGGGCGTGCGGCCGCCGCCATAGGTGGAGTAGTCGTTGCAGCCCGGCACGTTGTACGGCACGACGGCGACCTTCCGGCCGCCTGCCTCGACGGTATAGGGAACGTCCGAGTTGAGGGGGTCGGCCCACCATACGAAACCCGCCTCCGCCACCAGGTCCAGGGTATTGTCCGTGGAGGCATGACCGGGTGACAGATAGCCCGTGGGAGGCGCCCCAAGCACGTTCTCGAAGGCGGCAACCGTGTCTTGAATCGACTTCCGTTCTTCCTCTCGAGTGTACATGAACGCATACTCGTGTTCGTAGCACTCCGAGGAGAACTCGTGCCCCTGGGCCTGGAATTCCTTCACCTCATCGGGGAACTGTTCCACCTTCTTGCCGTTCATCAGAAAGGTGACCTTGAGGTTGTGCCGCGCGAACATGTCCATGATGCGCCAGATACCCACCCGGTCGCCGTACTCGCGCTCGGTGACGGCAGCCATGTTCTGTTTGAAGACGGCGTTCTCCGGCGGCAGCGGGTGACTGACACGCTGGAGCGAGCCACGGGTGGCGTAGTTGTCCGGCCACACCTCCCACGGAATGATGAAAGTGACGCATATCTTTGCATTGTCCGGCCACTTGATGGGGCGCGGTCTGGGCATGGTGAAATCTCCTCTCGTGCGATGGCGCTGTGATCGAATGAGCCTGCAGAAAATGACGCAGCCAGAATATAGCCAGTGAAGTTTCGTTGGGCAAACAGGTCGTGACCGGCAAGGTGTCAACAAGATCTGTTGATTTTCGCGCCGACAGCGGTCAAAGTGACCGCCAGGAGAAGTACCATGGCAAACGGAGTCGAGGAGCGCATGACCCGGCTGGAGACTTCCTTTGAAACCACTCTGCCGCATCTGCGTCCGTCATGGGCAGCGGGATGAAGATCCGCGCGGGTTTGGCAGCCCTCCTGTTAACCGGTCCGCTCGCCGGCAACCCGGCGTACGCTTCCGCGGCTCAACCGCCCACAACCGACCACGCAGCCTACCAGAAGTTCGTCAAGGAATTTCGCACGGTTGCGCGCCGGCACGGAATCCCGGAGTCGCTCTACCAACGCGCCTTCCACGGCCTGACCCCCGACCCGGAAGTCATCGAGAGAAACAACCGCCAGCCCGAGTTCGTGCTGACGCCGTCCCACTACATGGCGCTCGTGGTCACCGACACGCGCGTCAGAGAGGGACGCCGCATGCTTTCCGAATATGCCGCGGACCTGGACGCAGTCGAACGCCGGTACGGCGTGGACCGCCATGTGCTGGTGGCGGTCTGGGGCCTGGAAACGCTGTACGGAACCCTGCGCGGCAAACGCAACGTGATTCGCTCGCTCTCGACCCTGGGCTACAAGGGCCGCCGCGCCAGGTTCGGCCGCACCCAACTGCTGGCAGCCCTCAAGATCCTCAAGGCGGGCGACGTCACCCTCGACCGGATGACCGGTTCCTGGGCCGGCGCCATGGGCCACACCCAGTTCATACCCACGAGCTATGCCGCCTATGCGGTGGATTTCACCGGCGACGGCCGCCGCGACATCTGGGACAGCCCGCAGGACGCGCTGGCTTCCACGGCCAACTATCTGCTCCGGAACAAGTGGGTTCCCGGAAGACCCTGGGGTCACGAGGTCGTCCTCGCCAAAGGCTTCGACGCCGGTTTGGCCGGCCGCAAGAACGAGAGGGCCATCCGTCAATGGCAGCGGCTGGGCCTTCGGCGCGCCGACGGCCGGTCCCTGCCGTACCCCGAGGACCGCGCCTATCTCTACCTTCCCGCGGGACCGGAGGGGCCGGTCTTCCTGCTGCGCCGGAACTTCCGGTCGATCATGCGTTACAACCCCGCACACAAGTACGCTCTGGCCGTGGGACACCTGGCCGACCGGTTGCGCGGGGAGGGAAGAACACTGGCCTGGCCCGACGGGATCGGCCCCATCGGCGAACCCCAACGGAAGGAGATCCAGCGCCTTCTGGCCGCCAGGGGATACGACATCGGCGAGGTGGACGGCATCATCGGTCCCAAGACCCGGGCCGCGATCCGGGACTACCAACGAAAGAGGCAGCGTCGCGTGGACGGCTTCCCGCGGGCGGACCTTCTGGAACTGTTGCGGAGGGATGCCCCCACCGGGCCCCGGCAAGCCGGACGCCGGACCGATTGACTCGGACGGAGGACTGAACATGCCGGTTGCAAAGCTGGACGGACTGGATATCTACCACGAGCGGCAGGGAGCCGGAGAGCCCGTCCTGTTCGTGCCCGCGTCATGGTGGCCGTCGGACCCCTGGAAACTCCAGGTGGTGCCCGCTTTGAGTCAGGGCTGGGAGACCGTCATCATGGACTGCCGCGGCACCGGCCGTAGCAGCCAACCCGAGGACGGCTACACCGTCAGCCAGTTCGCGGAAGACTGCGCCGCGCTGTTGGCGCACCTCGGCATCTCGCGCTGCCACGGGGTGGGGTTCGCCATCGGAGGCCAGATCCTCCAGGCACTGGCCATCCGGCGGCCCGACCTCGTGGCCACCCTCACCATGGCCGCCACCGGCCCGGGCTCCAGGACCCTCGACCGCGGACCGAGGGACCTGTCTCCCGACGCGCACCAAGAGATCCGGGAAATGGGCTTCGAGGGCTATATCCGCTCCCACGTTGACAACGACGGCATGGCCTTCAACCCGTCGTTCTACCACGCCAACCGTCGAGCGGCCGCGGCTCTGTCGGACGCGTTGTGGTCGGGACAGTCCACAGTCGAGATGTTTCGACGCCACGAGCGAGCCCGCCTCACCTGGGACAGCCTGGCCATGGCCCCGGAGGTCAAGGCGCCGACCCTCGTGCTGTGCGGCGAGGACGACAAGGTCGAGCGGCGCGGCAGCACGCCGGTGGACACCGCGCGAAAACTGGCGCAGGCCATACCCGGCGCCGAACTGGCGCTCATACCCGGGGTCCGGCACATGACGTTCTGGGACGGCGCCGGCGCCGTGGCGGCACTGCGGGATTTCCTGGCGCGCCATCCGATCCGATAACGCCACGCTCGTTCCGGAGACCCTTATGCTCGAGGTCAAGGATCTGCGCAAAGTCTTCAGAGTCGGCGGCACCGAGGTGGAGGCTCTCGGCAGCGTCACACAGGGCGTTGCCGAAGGTGAGTTCTTCGTGCTCCTGGGCCCGAGCGGCTCCGGGAAGACCACGCTGCTGCGCTGCGTAGCCGGTCTGGAAATGCCGGATGCCGGAGAGATCGAGATCGACGGCGCCACGGTCTTTTCCGGGCGCCGGGGAATCTGCGCGCCGCCCGAGGACCGGAAGATCGGCATGGTGTTCCAGTCCTATGCCATCTGGCCCCATATGACCGTCTTCCAGAACGTGGCACTGCCGCTGACGCGCGGCCGGAAGAAGATCGCCAGGAACCTGGTGCGGGAACGGGTCTACGAGTCCCTGAAGCTGGTGCAACTGGAAGACTACGCCGACCGCCCGTCGCCGCTGCTGAGCGGCGGCCAGCAGCAGCGCGTGGCACTGGCGCGGGCGCTGGCGGTCAATCCGAAGCTGTTGCTCATGGACGAGCCCCTCAGCAACCTGGACGCGCGGCTGAGAGAGGAGATGCGGGTACAGATCCGCGAGCTGGCCAAACGTCTCAAGATCACCGTGCTGTACGTGACCCACGATCAGGTCGAGGCGATGGTCGTGGCGGACCGCATAGCGGTCATGAGCCTGGGCGCCGTGGTCTCCGTAGGCGCGCCCGAAGAACTCTACGAGGGCCCCGCGAATCGGGTGGTGGCCGAATTCTTCGGCTCCATCAACTGGCTGGATGGGGAAACGGCCGCCGGAGGGACCGTCCGGACGACGCTGGGCAGCCTGAAGACCCTGCGAGCCCTTCAGCCGGGCCTCGCCGGGACCCTCGGCATCCGGCCCGAGGACCTGGAGGTCAACCCTGTGCCTACCCGCGGCGAGAACGAGTTCGAAGGGGAACTGGTGTCCCGTACGTTCCTCGGCGATCAGTTCGTTCACGAGATACGCGTCGCCGGGATCCTGTTGCAGATCAAGACCATGAGCAAGGCGCCCGTCAACGACAGGGTGTACGTCACCCTGCCGAAGGACCGCATCAAGTTCTTCCCCCGGTCACCCTAGTGTCCTGTCACGTATCGGTCGTCAGCAGGATGCGCGGGACGGGGCGAACAACTCGTCCACGCTCAACCGGCGGGTCGTCACCGCCTGTTCCGCGGCGTACAGCAGCATGGTATCGAGGGTGTGCCGCTGAGCCGCGACGGAGTAGGGAAACGGGTCTCGCCCCAACACCCTCTCGTCTTCCTCCATGGCTTCACCATACCAGGCCAGGTACGATCGCCTGGGGTCCCTCATGTATTCGAGCCCTCGCGTCTTCGCCTCCTCGAAGGCTTGCAGCAGGGTTTCGGCCACCCATGGATGCCGTTCAAGGACCTCGTCCTTGATGACCACCGTGTGACGGAGGGGATAGATTCCCGTGCGCCGGTAGTAGTCCGCCTCCACCTCCCGGTAGTTGGGCCAAAGCCGGCGGCCTGCGCTCTTGCCGGCCCGGAACGACGACCCCAGGGTCGGCAGCATGTAGGCATCGATCTCCCCGGCCTCCAGCATCTCCGTCACGCGCCGGCCGGACGGGGCCTTCTCGATGTGAAGCCACTCCGGCGGCGCCCACGGCGACACCTGTTCGTCGGCGTTGGTTACCCAATGCATCTCGTCCGGGGAGACTCCGTGCTCGTGCGCGAGCACGCCGCGCATCCACACGGCGATGGGGTTGAAATGGGCCTGGAGTCCGACCCGTTTGCCACGGAGATCCCCAGGGCTATCGATGCCGGCGCCGGAGTGGACCACCACCGCTCCATGACAGAACTTCACGTGCGGGAACACCGGGATCGCCGTCACCGGCACACCGCGGCTCTTCCAACCCAGGTAGACGCCCATCTGAAGCTCGCACACGTCGAATTCGAGGTTGCGCGAGAAGCGGGCGTGCCGCTCGGGGGAAGCAAGGGGGACGACCTCCAGATCCAGCCCCGGTGTGGCCACCTTTCCCTCGATGAGAAAGCGGGTACGGTCGTAGTCGCCGCACGAGAGCGTCAAGCGGAGATTCGCCATACGCGTCCTCATACACCCGGCAACCAGGCCCTCACAAGCCGGCCTCCGGGTTTGCCCGCCGGGTCGAGGGCGCGGTCCGAACCCGGTTGACTGCCGGCGGCGGTTGTTGCTAGTGTGCCGGCCCATCACCGGCAGGTTGGTGAAACAGGCGCCCTTGCCGCAACCAGGAGAGGCATCTCACCATGGGCAAGCAGTTGTTCGAATTCATGACTCATTGGGACTCACCCCGGCCCATCTGGTTCAAGCGGGATGAGGAGGAACTCATCGGCACGCAGCGCAGCGGCGGACGGCCCATGCCGCGGATCAAACCCTTCGACCTCGTCAAGGGGCCTACCAGCCCTCAGGCGGTCAGGGCGCCGGTGTTGTGGCAGGGACAGGACGGGGTGATCGAGGCCCATGCCCTTGACGGTCCCGAGCCTGTCTTCCACCGTCCGGCCGATTACGACGTGCTCGTGTTCCAGTTCACCGGGAACGCCGCGTCGGAGACGGAGTACGGCGAGTTCCACCTCTCACCCGGCCATTCCATGCACCTGCCCGCGGGCGTGGCGTACCGCATGCTCGGCGCGCCGGGTTGCCGGCAACTGGTGGTCAAGGTCCACAAGCCGGTCAGAACGACCCTGGACCCGGACCATCCGTTGACGAACACGGAGTTCCACGCCCGCGCCGCCGGCGAGCCGTCCGACCCCGGGACCATCCCGATTCCTCCGCGCACGGGCCGGATCCTAGAGGTGACGGATTTCTGGGACCCGGCGCTGGAACCCATCGTCATCGAGCGCGACCACGCCAAGCTCGTGGGCTGCGTCACGTTCGAGCGGGGCAAGGGCCGCGAGGTCACGGTGATGCGCGTGTTCGACTACTTCACCGGGATGACCGGCAAGGGCGGCGGACCGGGTCCGCAACAATACGAGAGCGACGACTTCCGCACCGACACGTACAACACCGAGGGACAACAGGCCGGGTTTCACCGGGGAATGGACGACGACGAAATCTGGTTTCAGTTTCGCGGACACGCCACCAACGACACCGAATGGGGCGTGCACGAACTGGACCCCGGCGAGATGGGTTACGTGCCCCGTGGCATCGCCCATCGCATCACCGGCGGCACGGGGTTCTTGCGTTACGTGTTCTATTTTCGCCATCCCATGTACCCCCAGGTGGACTCCTTGGGTCCACAGGAAGGCACGACCTTCGATGTGGAGACGGTCTCCTTCGAGGAGCTGCCCGCGCTCGCCGAGGCCAGGGCCAGGGAGGCCGCCAGCCCGAGACGAGGCGGTTGACAGCCACTTCGAGGAGCCTATAATCCGCCTACGACGCAGACTCCCGGCCGAATGCACGGCGGCGCCCCGCGAGGCCGTCCAATCCGCGCAGCCTGTGCCGAAAGAGTGAACCATGCCCGAAACGGACCTCATTCCTCGCCTCTCGCTTGCCGAACGTGACCGTCGCTACCAGCTCGTGCGGGAAAAGATGGCCGCGGAGGGGTTGGACATGCTCCTCCTGCCCGCCAACACCAGCCGTTGGGAACAGACCATGGCGGATTCCCGCTACCTGACGGGTATCGGAGGATTCGCCACGGAAGTGTTGACGATCTTTCCTGCCGAGGGACCGGTGACCGCGTATGTGTTCAACCGGGCGGACTGGTGGACCCGGGTTCAGGACTGGGTGGAAGACGTCCGGGACGGCCGCAACCGATGGGCCGAGAACGCGGTGACGCGCCTTCGGGAACTGGGCTTCGAGAACGGCCGCCTGGGGATCTCGGGACTGTCCGGCCTGATCCGGACCCCGGACGGCATCGTCCCCCATACAACGGTGGAGCGGCTCCGGCAGGCATTTCCCGATGCCGAGCTGGTGAACGCCACGAGTCTGATGCAGGAGGTCCGGGCCATCAAGAGCGCCGAGGAGATCACCTTCATGGAGCGTTCCATGGAGATCATCGAGACCATGATCGAGACCATGATCGACAGCGCCCGGGAAGGGGTATCCGAGCGGGAGCTCTATGCGGTCATGGCCCACGTGATGCTCCGAAGCGGCGGCGAACTGCCGACGCTCTTCTTCCTGGGCTCGGGCCCGGGCGCCACCCAGAGCTCCTTCGTGCCCACCAACCGCGTCATCCGGCGCGGCGACCGGATCGTCAACGAGATCGAGGCCAAGTACGGCGGCTACGCCGCTCAGGCCGTGAGCCCCATGTTGCTGGGCGAACCCGAAACGACCTTCCGCGAGCTAACGGACATTTCATGCGCCTGTTTCAACGCCATCCTCGGTGTCATGAAGCCGGGCGTCACCTTCGGCGCCCTGTTCGACACCTACATGAAGACGGTGGAGACCCTTGGGGGCGGCAAGTACAGGTGGAGCCACCCGATGATGCACGCGCGCGGGTTGGGGGACGACGGACCCGCGCTCATGGGCGACGCCGACGTCGAACGATTCCAGAAGATCCGGCTCGCGTCGGGCATGGTTTTCATCCTGAAACCTCGCATTCGCATGGCCGAAGGCAAGGATCACGCAAGTATCGGCGACACGGTGGTGGTGACCGACGACGGCGCCCGGCGGCTGGGGTCCCGCAAACTGGAGCTGATTACCGTACCCTCTTAGGGAACCGGCGCACCGCTCACATGGAATTCGGCCTGCTGCTGCATACGCGGGACCTTGTCCGGGACAAAGGGCCTGTCTCCTTCGACGCGCTGTGGAAACAGGCCGCCGGGGCCGAAGAGGCAGGTTTCGACCATATCTGGCTGGGTGACAGCGTCACTATCCTGAACCGGGCCCGGGGCGACTGCCTCACCACCATGGCCGCCCTGGCCTGCAAGACCGAGCGGGTGAGGCTCGGCGCCGTGCCGTTCCTGCCGGCGCTGCGCAATCCCGTGCTTCTCGCCCACACCCTCGCCACTGTGGACGTCATCTCCCAAGGCCGCGTCATACTGGCCGTCAGCGTGGGGCCTGTGCGCGACTACATCCAGCGCCAGTTCGAGGCATGCGGCATCCCCGCCGGCCAGAAGGCCGGACGTCTGAGCGAAACCATCGAGCTCCTGCGACGCCTTTGGACGGAAGATTCATTTGCCTACGAAGGCCAATACTTCCGGTTCGAGGAGATCGGCATCCTGCCCAAGCCGGTTCAACGACCCGGGATACCCATCTGGATCGCGGCCGATCGGAACGAGACCGGCTTCAAACGCGCCGGCAGGCTCGGAGACGGATGGGTGACCCTCGTCTCGTCGCTGGAGCAGTTCACCGCCAACCGTCACAAGATCGATCAATACGCCGCGTCGTACGGCCGGGCGGGCGCGGTGCCCGTGTCCGCGCTTTACGCGACGTTGCACATGGACCGGGAGGGCGATGCCGCACGCGAGCAGGGCTGGGCCTGGATGGAAGCGTTCTTCCGCCAGCCGAAGGCCAGGCTCCAGTACCACTTCACCATCTTCGGAACGCCGGACGAATGCGCGGACCGGCTTCGGGGATACGTGCGCTCCGGGCTCACCGCGATGATCGTCCGGTTCGCGTCCGACGACCCCGCGGAACAGACCCGGCTGTTGTTCGAGGAGCTACGGCCGCGGCTGGCCTGAGGGAGCCGGACGGAAATGCCACGGAACATCAACTCGGCGAAGAGACCCCCGGCGGGCGGGCGCGGAGGCCGCGGACAACCATGACGGTTCTGCTGAGGAGCTCCGAAGTGGAGGACCTGCTGGACCTGAGGACCGGCATGACGGTCCTCGAAGAAACCTACGTCGATCAGGCCGGCGGGCAGGTGAAGGCCATTCCACCCCTGCGTCTCATGGGGCGCGGCATTCGTCTGGTGGCGGGGGGCCTCGACCGGCCGGACCGCGTGGGGCTCCGTCTCAGTCCCACCGGCGGGGACGCCCTAGCACTGGTCTACGAAATGAGCTCGGGCAAGCTCCTCTCCATCATGAACTATCCCTTCAGTTCGCTCAGGATCGCCGCAACGGTAGGTCTGGCACTGGACCGCCTGGCCGGCCCGGAGGTCAAGTCCGCGGCGCTCATCGGCAGCGGCAGGCTGGCTCCCGCCCTGCTGCAGGCGGCCCTGGGACTGCGGCCCATCCAACGGGTCACCGTCTACAGCCGGAATGCGGACCGGCGGGAGTCCTTCGCCCGGCAAGCGTCGCGTGACTTCGGAGTGGAGATGACGGCGGCATCCGATCCGCGCGAAGCCCTGGCCGCGGGAGAGATCGTTCTCGTCAGCACGAACTCTCCGGAACCCGCGCTGCGGGGTGAGTGGCTGCGCCCCGGCACGGCCGTTTTCGGCTGTGGCCGCCCCAACGAGTTCGACGACGACGTCTATCTGGGAGCGGCGGCGATCGTGGTGTCGAGCAAGACCCACGAGTTGGACTATTACGACACCGGTCTCGACCGGCCGCTGATCCGGTTGTCGCAGGAAGGACGGATCGGCTGGGAGGACGTCATGGAGCTCGGCGAGTTGGTGGCGCGGGACGAGCCTCCGCCGGGCCTGGAAGACGGCATAGCCGTTTTCCGGGAGTCTCAGGGGGGCTACAGCGACGTGGCGTTGGCCAGCTTCGCCTACGAAGAAGCCGTACGGAAGGGCCGGGGAAAGCCCATCGTGCTGGATTGAACCGTTGAACCGGAATCACACGGCCTTTACACTGCCAATGGACGGTACGGGCCACGACCAAAGGAGGAACCCATGAAGAACTCACGCCAGGGACTCGGAAGAACACTGCTGATTGCCACGGTGCTTTGCTTTGTCACCGCCGCGGGATCCGGTCCGTCCATGGCCGCCGACAAGACCCCTGCGCTCGATGCGTTGATCAAGGCGGCCAAGGCCGAAGGCGGGACTCTCATCGCCCATGCGATTTTCGACGACGTCCGGGGAAGACAGGAAGTCTTGCAGGCGATGGAAAAGATGTACGGCGTCAAGGTGAAGTGGGAATACGTTGACTTCCCCAACCAGAACCGCTTCGCGGCCAGGCTGATGAAAGAGGCCAAGGCGGGCCGGCAACCTTCGACGGATGTCTTCAACGGCACCCAGTCCACCATCCCGCGGCTGCTCAAGGCGAACATGCTGGCCGAGGTGAAGGACTGGCGGGAGCTCTATCCCCGGATACCGGCCGATGCCATCGTGCCGGGGGGCGGCGCCATTCCCGAGCATACCCGCATCGGCGGCTTCGCCTACAACACGCGATTGGTGCCGAAGGACAAGGTGCCCAACAAGCTCGAGGACCTGCTGGACCCCTTCTGGAAAGGCAAGCTGGCGTCCACCACCTACGCCGCGGTTTGGGACCGCGCGAGCGTCAGCGAACAGGGCACCTTCGATACCGAGAAGGCGACGCGCATCCGCAACCTGCTGTCGGCGTTGGTCGAGAAGGGTCACATCGTCGGCCTGATCGGCTGCGGCGACGAGAACCGGATCGCCAGCGGCGAGTTCGTCGGGCTGGCGCTCATGTGCAGCGCCAACAACGTGTGGAAAGGCCAGGCCAAGGGAGCGCCCCTGGAGATAGCCTACCTCGAAGAGACCAGCAACATCACCCATTCGTACATGGGCCTGCTGAAACAGGCCCGGTATCCCAACACGGCGAAGCTGTTCATGGTGTTCGTGCAGACGCCGGAAGGACAGGCGTTGAACCGGAAGTGGGAGGTCGCGGATACCAGCTACTATCCCGAGAACACCATGTACAAGGTCGTAAAGGGACTGAACGATCGCGGGGTGGCGCCGCCCTACGTCAGCATCCCGACCTACATGAAGGTCAAGCCCGAAGTCGAGAAGTGGAAGAGAACCTATAAGAAGATACTCGTCGGGCAAAAGAAGTAGCGCCATACCGGACCCGCGGGATTGCCGTTGGGGGCCGCGCGGCCTCCACGGCGCCGCGAAGTGGCTGGACGTGCCGGCGCCTCGGTTGTCCGAGACCGCGGGCCATGGAGACTTGAAGCCGGCGTTGTGGAAACGACTGCAACAGCCCACAGGGCTGCGCTTCCGGGAATGCGCATGGGCCGCCTGATGAGCGCGCGGTCCGCGCTCATCGCGTTCACCGTCGCGGTGCTCTCGGTGGTCGTGGTCCTCCTGGCGGTGATCCTGGACATCGCCTTTCAGGATCCGCTGGATTCCTCCGTCTATACCCTGCAGAACTTCAGCGATCTGTACCTGGACCCCTTTGTGTACGGGGCCCTGTACAATACCGGCGTCTTCACCGCGGTCACGATCCTCGTGGCGTTGGGCTTTGCCGTACCCATCGCATGGCTGGCCGAGCGCACCGACCTGCCCGGAAGAAGTCTGGTTTTCCCGATGATGACCGCCAGTGCGGTCATCCCCGGCACATTCGGCGCCCTGGGCTGGCTGTTCATGTTCCACCCGCGGATCGGCACCATCAATCATTGGTTGATGGACCTGCTCCCGTTCATCGACTCCCCTCCCATCAATATCGTCTCGGTGTCGGGCATGGGATTCATTGCGGGACTCGGGCTTTCGTCGCTGGCGTTCATCATGCTGGCGGCCACGTTCCGGGCCATGGATCCCGCCCTGGAGGAGAGCGCGCAGATCCACGGCCTGAGTTTCTTTCACCGGATCCGGCACGTGACGCTGCCGCTCATGTGGCCGGGGATACTGGCCGCCGGCATCTACATCGGCACCATCGGCCTCGCCTCGTTCGACGTTCCCGCCATCATCGGCATGGCGAACCGGATATTCACCTTCAGCACGTTCGTGTTCAACGAGGCGGACCCGCAGGAAGGGCCGCCGAACTTCAGCATCGTCGGCGCCGCCAGCGTCCTGATGATCGTGGTGGGACTGCTGTTGAGCTGGTGGTATCTGAAGGTGATCGGCCGCTCTCACCGCTACACGGTGGTCACGGGCAAGAGTTACCGCCCGAATATCATCCCCTTGGGTCGGTGGTGGATCGCGGGCTGGGCGTTCATCGGCGTCAAGTTGGCGCTGGGGGTGGTGTTTCCGTTTCTGGCGCTGGTGTGGGCGTCGCTGATGCCCTACTTTCAGCCGTTCTCCATGGAGGCCCTAGCCACGGTGTCCCTGGAGAACTTCCGGCAGATCCCCTGGGACATCTTCTGGACCGCCACCAAGAATACCGCGATCCTGACGGTGACGGTGCCCACGATCCTGCTGTTCGTCGGCCTGGCCATCTCATGGGTCGTCATCCGGTCCGGGTTCCGCTACGCGTGGCTGGTGGACATGGTGGCGTTCCTGCCCCATGCGGTGCCCAACCTCATCTTCTCGGTGGCCATCCTGGTCATCGCGCTGTTCTGGATCCCCGAGTCCATCCCCTTCTACAACACCGTCTACATCATCCTCGTGGTCTTCGTCATCGCGCGCATCAGTTTCCCCACGCGGGTCTACAACAACGCCCTGCTGCAGATCCACAAGGAACTCGACGAGGCCGCCTATGTCTCGGGACTCGGACCCTTCGGGGTGTTGCGGAGCATCCTGGCGCCGCTGCTGGCGCCGGCGACGCTCTACGCCTGGATATGGATCGCGCTGCTGTCGTACCGGGAACTGACCCTGGCAGCCTTCCTCACGGCCAAGGACAACCAGACCCTGCCCACGCTGGTGCTGGGCTTCGTTACTCGCGGCGAGGCCACGGTGGCGGCGGCGATATCGTTGCTGCTCCTGGCCTTCATGATTCCGCTGGTCGTGCTGTACTTCTTCTTCGGCCGCCGCACCCTTCAGTTCGGCAGCGCATGAAGCGGCCGCAAACTTGCATCCTGCCCGGGCAAGCGTTTTCTGAACCGCCCGACGACCGTGTTCCCAACCTCATAATCTGCTCGCCCGCACGTTAGCCGGGATGGATCATGCCGCTTCTCCGCCACGTCTGTTATCGACATGGAGCGTGACCCGCAGACTTCCGTCAAGGGCGGCGAGCATCTTGATCAGCCGGTCCAGCGTAAACCGCCCCAAGTCCGCGTTGCGAATGCGCGAAAAGTCCGCCGCAGCGAAGCGGGTCAGTTCGGCGGCTTTTCGCACCGAAAGGCCACGGTTGTTCAGCACAGTGATGATCCGAACCGCCAGGATCGCCTTGGCCTGTTTCAGGTCCGCATGTGGATCGTCGAGGTCACGAAAGACATTGCCGCTTCCTTCAACTAGTCCGAAGTCGCTTTCGCTCATGGCAACAGCTCCCTTTTCAGTCGCCCCAGCCGATCCCTGACCAGATCGATCTCGGCCTTCGGGGTCGCTATCCCCGCCTTCGATTTCTTCCGGAACGCATGGATCACCCATAGTTGTCCGGCCACTTCCGTCACGTAGATGACGCGCCAAGCATCAGTCCGGTACCGCACGGCGATCTCCATGACACCTGACCCGAGCCCCTTCAACGGCTTCACAATATCCGCCTTGCTGCCCTCGGCGGCAATCGTCAGGGCCGTGCTGACGCGATCCCGCACGACCAAGGGGAAAGTCTCGAAGACCTTTCGCGCAGCCCGGACCCATCCGATGGGTCTCGTCTCACGGTTTATGCCATATGTTGGCATATATGACTACATATGGCAAGCAAGACAGCAGCAGACATACGATCCGTTTTCCTGCCGGAACCCTTCGCCTCCTGTTTGGCACCGCTGTCGATCATTTTCGATGGCGGGACCGGAGCCGATCAATGCGCACTGTGTACGGCCTCTGCCCGCCCTTGGGGTCGCGGTCATGGACCGGCTTGTGCCCACGCCCGTCACCCGGATTCCTGGACGGCGCCGGACGCGGCCCGGGCCACCTGTTCCGCCCGGCTGCTGTACTCCTGCGACAGCACGAGCGGGTTCCGAGTGTACAGGATGATGCGGGTCGTGAGCATCTCGCCGATGTTCCGGTGGGAGCATCCCGGCGGAATCCACAGCATGTCGCCGGTCTCCAGCATGAACTCGCCCTGGGTCGTGCGGGTGCCCCGTTGTCCGGTAAGCTGGAATGCCACCTCGTCCTGATTGAAGCCCCGGTGGTAGATACGCTGGGAGTCGGCCCGGACGGTCATCTCCACCATGAGGTCCTCGTTCTCCATCAGCTCGAAATGCTTCCCGCCCGACACCCCTTCGTCCACCTGGTCGAGCACCTCCCCGGGCTTCAGCAGAACACAGCCCCCGGCGGTGGTCCGGTCATCTTGCGCCGGGTACCCCTTGGCCACGTGCAGCGGCTTTTTGGCGTAGACCACCAGCCGGGTGCCGCCTTGGGGATTGGGCCGCGCCGCGCCGGGTGGAAGCGCCAACACATCCCCCTGCGCGAGCTCGAAGTCGCCTTGCGAGGTCGGCACGCTACCCGCGCCGCCGATCTGGACGCTCACTTCGTGTCGCTCCCGGGAAGCCGCAGCCGGCTCGGCGGTGGCGCCGGTCACGAGCTCGATGCTCACGTCGTCGTTGGAAAGAACCGGCAGACGCCGCTCTTCACCGTTCTCTCCCGGCAGCGGGGTCGTCAACACGCTCAAGGGCTTCAGCAACAGGCAGGGACGTTCGAACGTCTCCGTGCAATGGATGACATCCTTCTCCTCGTCGATCTCCTTCCACTCCCGCTCGGGCTCCTGGCCCCCGAGGTTCCCGATAAAGGAATAGGTGTTGATTTCCTTGATGGCCATGTCGTGATCCTCCTTCGCGTGCAGGCCTTACCCGTTGGCGGCGGTCTTCCACCAGCCGGCTTCCTTGTGGACCTCGCAACGGTCCGCGAACGGCGTCTTCCTCCCCGTTGCTCCAATGACGGCCGGACAGTGAGTGCCGGGCTTTGTGTCCGCAGCGACGATACACCACGAAAAGCGCGGTTGGCAACACGGCGCGTCGGAGGGTCAAGGCCGGTACGGCCGGCGCCGGGGGTTTGACCGAGAGCAGGCAACGCAGTATGTGCAAGGAAACCGGAAACACCTCCGCACACTCCACGTCGGGGTGAACGCGCGGTTGACAGGTTGAGGAGACCCCATGCGCCTGCAAGACAAGATCGCCATCGTTACCGGAGCCAACGGCGAGTTCGGCAAAGCCATCACAAGGGCGTTTGCCGCGGAAGGCGCCGACGTCGTCTGCGCCGACTGGCAACAGGAGGACGCGGACACCGCGGCCGAGCGCGTCCGCGCCGCCGGCCGCAAGGCCCTGCCCCTCGGGGTGGACCTGCGCGAGAAGGAGGAAGTCGACGCGCTCGTTCGGCGCACCGTGGAAACGTTCGGCCGGCTCGACATCCTGGTCAACGCCACCGCGCGCCCGCATCATCAGGAGTTCCTCAACTTCAAGGAAGAAGATTTCGACGACACCCTGGCCCGCGGGGTCAAACCCTACTTCCTCACCGGCCAGGCCGCGGCCAACGAAATGGTCAAGCGGCGCTACGGCAAAATCGTCAACCTCACCTCCATCGTGGCCAAGTTGGGCCCCGGACAGGCGGTGGACTGGGCGGCGGACCGCGGCGCGGTGGACGGGTTGACGCGTTCCATGGCCCACGCGCTGGGTTTCTGGGGCATCAACGTCAACGGCGTGGCCCGGGGCAACACGCAACGCCCGCCCTATTCCGAAGGGGTGCTGGAGCGGCTTCGCCGGCTTCCCCTGGGCCGTACGGAGCACCCGGAGGACATGGGCGCGCCGACGGTGTTCCTGGCCTCCGACGACGCCGCCTACATCACCGGCACGGTGCTCTACGTGGACGGCGGCTATACCGTGGCCGCGGTGACCGACGACCGCTTCCGTCCGGAGTGGGCGAAGGCCGGCGCGCAGGGGTGGGACCCGAGCACGGCCTGACCGGCCGGTCGAGAAACGGCATTGCGGCGCACGACACCCGCAGAGGTTCGCGCCGAACCCGTATCGCATTGACGTCCGGCCGGAGGCGGACCGTTTCCGTGAGGACTTCTCGCAAGGAGCACCATGATGAGGCTTGAAGACAGGACCGCGGTGGTGACCGGCGTCGCCGGCCGTATCGGCGGGATCGTGGCCCTGGCCTATGCCCGGGAAGGCGCGCACGTCGTGGCCGTGGACGAGGACCGGGACAAGGCCGAGGCCGTGGCGGCTCAGGTGAAAGACACAGGGCGGAAATCACTGGCGCTGGAAGTGGACGTCGCCAACAAGGCCGCGGTGGAGGACATGGTCCGCAGGGTCGTGGACGAGTTCGGCGGCATCGACATCCTCTTCAACGGCACCGGGGTGTCGCACAACCAGGCCTTCCTCACCTTCGAGGAAGCCGACTTCGACCACGCCCTGGCCGTGGGGCTCAAGGCGTTCTTTCTCACCTGTCAGGCCGTAGGGCGGCAGATGGCCGAGCAGGGCCGCGGCGGCAAGATCGTCAACCTTTCCTCCATCGTGGGCAGGCTGGGCTCGGGAGAGGCCGCCGCCTGGTGCACCACGCGCTCGGGAGTGGACGCCATGACCCGGGCCATTGCCCAGGCCCTGGGCTACTACGGCGTCAACGTGAACTGCCTGGTGCACGGCGGCCTGGAGTCCATCCCCTACCCCCACGAGGTGGAACGGGGCGAACGGCGCCGGCGTATCCCCTTCGGCCGGCTGGGCAAGCCCGAGGACATGGTGGGCGGAGCGATCTTCCTGGCCAGCGACGAATCCGACTTCGTCACCGGCGAGCAGTTGTACGTGGACGGCGGCTACACCACCGCCGCGGTGACCGAGGACGGCTACCGTCCGGAATGGGCGCGGGCCGCGCATACCGCGGAGGGGCCGCGCAAGGACAAGTACGCGCGGCCGTAAGGCCGGGGAGACAGGGTGCGCGCGTGTTGCTCGAAGAGACGAACCGTCCCAGGGAGAGTGGAACCATGAGCACGACCGGCCCCCCCGTTGTCCGGCTCGATCACGGGGTGATACCCACCAACGACCTGGGCGAATCCATCGTCTTCCTCACCCAGGTCCTGGGCGCCGACTTCCGGCGACTGGTGAACGCCAACCTGCGGGGACTCAACCGCGAGGTTCCCGAGATGGCGTTCTTCAAGCTGGCCAACCACCACGGCTTCGGCTTCGCGCTGCAAGGGCAGTCCATTCCCAAGCCCGTCCGCTCCATGGAAGGGCAGGTGTGGGGACTGGAGCTCAACGAACGGAGCCTGGACGAGACCGCGGAGCTTCTGCGCAGCCGCAACGTGCCCGTCGAGGGACCCGTGGAATATCCGCGGTCAAGCCCCATCGCCGGATCGCTTTGGCTCACCGACCCCGGCGAGTTCGTCTACGAGCTGTCCGTGCGCCGGGACGACCAGCGCTGCCATGACCCCGGACAAGGGTACCTGGGGTTGTGCCGCATCGGTCACGTGCGGCTGGAGGTGACCGATCTGGCGGAGGCGGCGGATTGGTACCGGAACACCCTTGGGCTCGTGGACACCGATCAGGTGCCGGGGGACCACCAGTTGACGCTGGCGATCCCGGAAACCGGACAGCTCTTCATCCTGCGCGAGGTTCCCGAGATGACGCAGCGGAGCCTCTACCCACGCGGTCCCCATGTGGACGTGAAGGTAGCCATCGGGGCATACGACGATTTCGTTTCCCGATTGACCAACATCGAGCGCTACTGGAGTCCGTTCGGCGACCGTATCCCCTGGCACGAACCGGACATGCAAACCGTTTACTTCTACGATCCCTTCGGCAACCGCCTGCAAGTGGGGGAGAACAGCGGCCACCCGCACTAGCAGCCTGTGCCGCGGGAACCCGATATCCGATGCAGGGGCGGGTTTCAAACGTTTCAAACCCGCCGGTGTCCCGACCACCGCCCGGCGCGGGACTGATGCCGGGGGCGAGGGCGCGGCGACGGGAAAGGAAACCGCATGATCCAACACGACATCGCGGACATGATGGACGGGGTCAAGAACATGATCGAGGCTTCCGACATCCGTCCCGGAGATCAGGTGCTGCTCCTGGCGGACCGCCGCAGCGACAGCGCGTCCATGGAGGCCATCACCGCCGGGCTCAGGTTCATGGGAGCCGAGCCCATGTCACTGGTCACGGAACCCATCTCGCGGTACGGCCGTGTGCCCCAGGCGGTCCTGCAGGCCATGGAAGCGTCGGACGTGGTGATCTGGGTGTGGCCCGTCTTCATCACCTTCACGCCGGACCACCGGGCCATGGGTCGCAAGCGCGAGGAGAGCGGCACCCAGCTCGAGGAACAACGGATGAAGCCCTACTTCATCTACTTCGAGGGAACCCCGGGCCTGCTGGCGCGGGACTACGCCCGGTTCCCGAACCCCGTGCTGTGGAAACTGGCCGAGAAGGTGCGGGAGGTGGTCGCTGCGGGCAAGGTGGTGCGCATCGAAGACGACCTGGGCACCCATCTGACCGCCACCTACGACGGCACCCGCCTCTACGGCATGCAGTTCAGGGCCGGAGACCCGCCGGGGCGCTGCCACTTTCCGTGGGGCCGCTGCGGCGTGTTCAACGGCAGCGGCAAGGCGGACGGCGAGGTCTACCTCCGTTGTGTCCAGGGAGTGGCCGGTGAGCTGCCCGGACCCATGAAATGGGTGGTCAGGGACAGCGAGGTGGTGGAAGCCGAGGGCGGCGAGTTGGCGGAGGAGTGCCGTCAACTGTTCGAGAACGTGCCGGGCTCGAACCGCATGGTGGAGATCATGTTCGGCTACCACCCCAAGGCTTCCATCCGCCACGGCATCGCCGATCCGATGCACTGGGAGCTCATCAGCAAGATGCCGTGGGTGGGCCTGGGCACCGATCGCAGGCACCCCGACTTCCGGCACGTCGACGGCTCGGTGATGAACGCCCGGCTCTACATCGACGACCGCCTCATCGTGCACGAACAGGGCATGCTGGACCGCTCGCTCCTGCACCATCCCGAAGTGCTGGAAGCGGCCGCTGCCTACGGCGACCCCTATCAGGTGCTCGCCCCGGTGTCCCACAACGCTCATGGATCCGGAACCCTGTGGTGACGAGCCGCGGGAGGAGTGGAAGACAGGCATGGCTCAGGTCCAGACGTTCGATCATTGCGGCTTCGTGGTAGAGGACATTCCCCGGGCTCACCGGTTCTACGAGGACTTGTTGGGCGCCAGGCCGCTTCGTATCCAGAACCTCAACACCCATCGGCTCTACCAAGGCTTCCCGGTGATGTCTTTCGTGGAGATGGGGGCACATCGGTTCGAGCTGTGTCTGGCGCAGGAACCCCTGGCCCCGCAAGGCAAGGCCGGCATGCCCCGCATCGGCTTCCTGGTCACGGACGCTGCCATGGACGAGTTGCTCGAACAGTTGCGCCGGAACGAGATCCCCCACGAAGGGCCGGTGACCTACCCGCCGGAAGTACCCCTGGATCGAACCATCCGGGTGCGGGACGCGGACGACAACATCCTGGAGTTCTCGGTTCGCAGACAGGAGGAGCCGTCGTGATCGCCTACGAAGACATCAGCCACCTCGCCATGGAGGTCACCGATCTCGACGCAGCCGAGCGCTTCTACGCGGGCGCCCTCGGCATGGAGCCCATCTGCCGCGATTCCGGCGAGTCGGGCAACGGAAGGCTGATCCTCAAGAACGGCTCCGGGCAGCTCCTGTTCCTGGAAAAGGTCGACGAGCTGTCCCAGCGCTCCCGTTTCTCCGGACCCGACTCCGACAACGTGCCGGACCCCGGAGGCATGCTGCGCTACAAGGGCGCGCATCTCGCCATGAGCGTCGGCTCCGCGGCGGACTACGACGAGATCTACGACAAGCTCGCGGCCCACGGCGCCTACATCGAAGGCGACCTCCGCGCCGCCCAGCGCGCGCCCGGAGAGAAGAGCGTCTACCTCTACGACCCCGCGGGGAACCGGCTGCAGCTCATCATACTGGCCGCGTCGGACTGAACCCCTCGGCAGGACTGGGGTGGTCCCGAAAAATCGGACAGCCTCGGGCGCTCCCTCAAGTACGAGGCCGTCTACCTGCACGAACTCGCCGACGGCTTCGCAACTCAACGGGTCATCGGAACATGGATCGACTTCTACAACACCACGAGGCCCCATTCCGCCGTCGGCTGCGCTACCCCGGCCGAGGCTTACGAAAACGGCGGGCCGCTGGATCGGACGGATCAGCCCCATGGCTCATCCGCCCCTCCACCGGCTCAACAAGAACAGCAAGACATGATAAACACGACTCTGGCGGCATGAGGATCAACCTGGAATACCCCTTATTTCGGCCGCACCCCTGTCCTATGAACCGGGACCACCTTAGTCGGCGCCTGGAGACTATCAGGCGGTTTCGTTCAGTTTCGCAATCTCGTTCCGAATAGCGGCTTGCAGCGCGTCCGGCAAGATAAACCAAGTCGGCAGTCCCCGCGATTGTGGATTACCGAGATCTCCTTCCTTGCCGTTCCAGCGTATGGCGAGCGTGTCATGCCAGCGGCCGTTGTATTCCCACTGTCCGGCTGCGACCGACCACTCCTCGTTCCAGCTCGTCGTTCATGTGGTGCACCATGTGCATGAATAAAACTCTGCTTGTCGTCGCTACGGCGGCTACGCGTCCGCCCACACGTCGTGGGCGACTTCCACGATACGGGCGAGCTTGGCTTCCTGGTCGGCTTCGGTGAGGGGGTTGCCCTGGACGGAGCTGGCGAAGCCGCATTGGGGGGCGAGGGCGAGGCGTTCCAGGGGGGCGTGACGGCCGGCCTCGTCGATACGGCGCTTGAGGTGGTCGGCGGATTCGAGGGTTGGGCCCTTGGTGGAGACGAGGCCGAGGGCGACAACCTTGCCGGCGGGCAGGAAGCGCAACGGCTCGAAGGTGCCGGCCCGCGGTGTGTCGTATTCGAGAAAATAGCCCCGGACGTTGATCTCGTTGAACAGGACCTCGGCTACGGGGTCGTAGCCTCCGGCGGCGGCCCACAATCCTTCACGGTTGCCGCGGCACTGGTGCATGGTGACGGTGACGTCGTCGGGCAGGCCTTCCAGCGCTTGGTTAATGCGCCGCGCGTACTCCGCGAGCACGGCCTGGGGGCCGGAGCCCCAGGAGCGGAACACGGCATCGTAGGTGGGATCGCACAGGAACGGGATGGCGACGTCGTCGAGCTGGATGTAGCGCGCGCCCGCGGCCACCAGGGCGGCCAGCTCCTGCCGGTAGGCGGCTACCAGGTCTTCCCAGAAGGCATCGACGTCGTCATAGGCCGGACCCACGACCCCCGGGTCCCCGCCGGCGAAGCAGTAGACCACCGGCGGCGCGGGGATCGTGACCTTGGAGACGGCGCCGGTGTTGGTCTTGAGGAACTCGAAGGCGCGAACCACGGCGCTGGGGCGCCAGCGGACCTTGTCGTTGACCCATACCACGGTGAAGTCTTGCTGCCGGTTTTCCTCATTGCGCCAACTGAACGGCGAGGCCGCTCCTTGCCGGGTGGCGGAGAATCCGCCCCAGGTCATCATCAGCTCGCTGAACCAGCTACGGCGACGGAACTCCCCGTCGGTGGCGGAGCGCAGGCCAACGCGTTCCTGCAGCGCGACGACGTCGCGGACGAAGCCGTCTTCGATCCGTGCCAACTCCTCGTTGCCGTGGGGTCCCAGGTTGCTGTCCGCGGTGTCCGGCCCCAGGAGCCGCTCCCGCGCCTCCTTTAACCCGGCCGGGCGCAAGAGGCTGCCGACGTGGTCGGCGCGGAAGGGCGGCTGGTCTCTTGCCGGCATGTCGGGAATCGCTCCGGCCCTACCGGACGTCCAGACCGTGGCGGCGGCTGAGCTTGTAGAAGAGGCTGGCAATGAGCACGGTGCCGACGCTGATGCCCAAGGCAAAAGCCGACAAGGTGCCAACCGCGCCGTTCTCCCACAGCTCCCAGATGACCACGGAGATCACCTCGGAACCGGGGCTGTAGAGCAGCAGGGCCACGGACAGCTCCCGGATGGTGATGAGGAAGATGTAGATCCACCCGGCGAACAGGGCCGGCATCATCAGCGGGATCATGATCTTCCGCGCCACGTTGCCCCAACTTGCGCCGCTGGTGGTGGCGCTCTCCTCCAGCTCCTTGTGGATGCCGATGAGGCCGGCGTGGCTGAACCGCATGGCATAGGGGAGATATCGGGCGGCGAAGGCGATGACCATGATCCAGATGGTGCCGTAGACGGGAATCGGCACAGTGAGGTAGGTCTGCAGGATGGCTACCCCCATGACGATGCCCGGAAACACCAGCGGCACCATGGTCAGCCGGTCCAGACTCCAGCGCAGCTTGATGTTGGTGCGCGTCACCAGCCAGGCGGTGACGAACGCCACACCCACGCAGGCAGTGGCGGAAACGATGCTGATGGTGAGGTTGTTCATGATGGAGCGCAGGATCTTGTCGTCGCTGAACGCCTCCACGTAGTTGTTGAGGGTGAACAGGGAGAGGGCCTCCCACGACGGCACGATCAGGTAGGGCATGAAGCTCGCCCAGACCAGGGTGACCAGCGGCAGGAGTTGCAGCGCCGGCAGGCCCAACAGCGCCAGTCCGCCCAGCCAGCGCCACCGGCCCAGGTCCTTGCGTCGGGGTTGAAACCCCTTGCCGGTAATGGTGGTGAACCGGTGCGCGTGCTGGGTGACGCGATAGTAGGGAAGCAGGCACAACCCCACCAGACCGATGAGAAGCACGGAGTAGGCGCTGGCGTTGCCGTACTCGGGTATGTACCCCTCGCTCAACTCCAGGTAGATCTGGGTGGTCATGACCTCGATGCCCGCGGGCAGGCCCACCAGCGCCGGGATCTCGAAGGCCTCCAGGCTACGGATGAACGTCAGGATCAGCACCGACAGGACGCTGGGCATGGCCATGGGAAAGGTGACCTTCCAGAACACCTGCCAATCCGTGCTGCCCGCCACCACCGCGGCTTCCTCCAGGGACGGGTCCATGGACCGGAACGGCGTCGCCATGAGCAGGAAGACGATGGGCGTCCACAGGAATCCTTCCACCAGCACCATGCCGCTCATGGAAAAGATGTCGAAGATCGGGCCGAACCCCGTGACCGCCTTCACGGCCAGGTTGATGAACCCGGCCTCCGGCCCCAGCAGCAGGATCCACCCGATGACCTTGATGAGCCCGGGAACGGCGAACGACACGAAGGCCGCCACATAGGTCACCATGCGGAACGGCGCGTTGCTCCGCTCCGCCAGCCACGCCATCACCGTTCCGAACAACAGTGCCCAGAGGGCGCTCCCCACGGAGAACACGAGAGAATTCCAGAGCAGGGTTTCGAACTGCGCCAGGGACTCGAAGATGTTGAAGAAATTCTGGAACGTGAGGCCGATGATCCCGGAGTCGAGGGAAGGAACGAAGCTCGTGTAGATGATGAACGCAAGCGGCGGAACGACAAGATACAACAGCGCAAGCCCGCAGGGGATGAACAACCAGAGCGGATAGTCACGGCCCTGCCTGCTTGGGCGCAAGATGTCGAGAAACTTCGTGGAACCGCCCCTGGCCGTTCCTGGCTCCTCGAGAGCTGCCGGGTCTCTACTCAAAGGCCAAACTCCTCGACCGGATTGTCCGAACCGTCCCGGTCATGCGCATCCGCCGCGGGCACGGGGACAGGTTCGTGCCCTGCCCCCGTGTTCACGGCTTGTCGGTTGGTGTGACGCGGGAGGTTTCGTGTGATCGACGGGAACCCCGTAACCGTCAGCCCCTGCGGCCGACGGAACGCAGCAACTTGTTCCACTTCTTGAGGGACCTGTTGTACTCGGCCGCGCTCAACCCCCTTTCGGGATACACGCGCTTGAACGGGTAGTCCCTCCACGCCATGCCGTAGTGGAACTTCTGCAGGATCTTTTGTCCATCGGTCAGGACGAAGTTGATGAGCAGCAGCGCGGCATGGGGATGGGGCGCGTTGGCGAACAGCGAGGAGCCTCCGGCATTGGTCGGGACTTCATCCAGGGGGTTCCACCCCAGCGGCGCTCCCTCGTTGATCTTCACCAGCGCGTGATTGCGGAATACCGAAGGTGAGGCGACGAACTCGCCCGAGATGATCAGGTCGCGCGTGGCTGTGCCCGAGATCTTCGCGAGCTTGACCTCCTGCTTCTTGAGCTTCTCGACGTATTCCGGCCCCTTGACCTTGAGCATGGTCCCCAGCATCCGGTCGCCGGTGCTGAGGATGCTCATCACGATCTTGCCTTTGAGGGCCGGGTTCAGGAGGTCGTCGAAGCTCTTGGGCGCCTGGTCCTTGGGCAGCTTCTTGGTGTTGTATCCCAGTCCGATGAAGGACTCGCGGTCCGTGACCCACCACACGCCGCCGCTCTCGGCCTTGATCTGGTGCTCATCCGGCCATCTTTTGTGCTCCGGGCTGGTGTAGGGCATGATGATCTTTGCCTCGCGGAACAACTGCATGATCCCGGGCGTGGTCTCGGTCGTGTCCGCCAGGTGTTTCCCGGCCTTGGCCTCGGCAAAGACCTTCGACGAGATGTCCTTGCTGCCCGCCCGGTAGACCTCGACCTTGACGTCCGGATATCTCTTGGCGAACTCCGCCCTGATGGTCTTCCATGACTTGCCGCCGAGCGAAGTGTACCAGACCACCTTGCCTTCCTTCTTGGCGCCCGCATGCAACATTTTCTCGTAGTCCGCCGCGGCCCCCTTGTAGTTGGCCAGCTTCTTGAGAGTTTCGCTCTGGCCCCACGCCGCGGACGCGGTGAGGAACAGAAGCGCGACGGTCAGTTGTAATGCCTTCATACCGGTGGTCCTCCTCTCGGTTTGACTCCTCTGCTGAACGTTACGCATGCGCAAGGACGGCATCCTGCCCCTCACGCATCCAAGCCCCTTCTAGGTTAGGCGCAAGGAGATTGTCAAACGGAATGTTGACAGAGTGACAAGTTCGGCGGGACTTTGGTAAGACCCTTTTTGGGGTTGACTGGCGAAAGCATCCATCCTATTTTACGCGGATTCGTCGGGCGGCGGTCTGGCGGCTCGTCGTGAATCAAACAAAGTGGGAGGTATTCATGAAAAGTCTGAGACTCAAGGGGCTGCTGGTGGCGGTCGCGGTGATGGCCCTGGCGTGGGCGTCCGGTCCTCAACGGGCAACCGCGGCGGAGACGCCGTCGAGCATGGAGATCGGCGGCGCCAGCATCGGCGGCGCCTTCTACGTGGTGGCGGGCGGCGTGGCCAAGCTGCTCGAGAAGGAGATGAAGATTCCCGTGACCGCGGCGGTCACCGAGGGCTCCCGCGAGAACGTGCGCCTGATCGATCGCAAGCAGATCTTCATGGGCGTCATCGCCTCCAACAACTCCTATCCGGCGTACCATGGGGTGTTGACCTACAAGAGAAAGTATCCCGTGGCCCTTGCCATGGGCCTTTACCCCAACGCCTTCACGCTCCACACCCTGCCCGGCAGCCCCATCAACTCCTTCGCCGACCTCAAGGGGAACCGCGTGGGCGTGGGCACCGGCCGGACCTGGGACACGTTCATGGTCCCGCTGATGAAGGCTCACGGCCTGACCTACAAGAAGGACTTCAAGCCGGTGTACGCGGGCATGAGCGACCTCTACACACAGCTAGGCGACGGCAACATCGTGGCGATGCCCACCATGGTCTCCGGACTGAGCCCGATCCCCGCGGCGCTGCGCCTGCATGCCGAGAAGGGCGCGAGGTACCTGCCCCCGGAGCCGCAGGCGGTGGACAAGATGGTCAAGCAGTTCCCGTACATGACGCGGCAAACCATTCCGGCGAACACGCCCACCTTCGATAGCGCTGTCGAGACCTTCGACATCGGCGGCCCCCTTCTGACGGTCCGCGCGGACGCGGACGAGGAGCTGGTCTACCGGGTCGTCAAGCTGATCCATCAGAACCTGAAGCAACTCGCCGCTGATGTGCGCTACTTCAAGTATGCGGAGCTCAATCCGGCGGTGCTGACGACCCAGATCGGGGTCCCATACCATCCCGGCGCCGTCCGCTACTGGAAGGAGGCCGGGCTCTGGAAGCAGTAGGCCGGACCCTTACCCGGTTACTGGCGATCGGACTGTCGGCGTACGCCGTCTGGAACGCCTTCAGTCCGTTGCCGCCCCTTCAGGAACGCAGCCTGTTCCTGCTGGTGCTGTTCGCCCTGGTGTTCCTCACCCAGGCGGTGGAACGCGAGCGGCCCGCCCAGGTGGCGCTGGACCTCTTCTGGCTGGCGCTCAGCCTGGCGACCTTCGGCTACGTGTTCATCGAGCACGAGGAGATCGCCTTCAAGTCGGGAATCGTCACCCAGACCGACATGGTGCTGGGGGTGGTGTGCGTGATCGTCGTACTAGAGGCCACCCGTCGCATCGTGGGCTGGGCGCTGGTGGTGACGGCGCTGGTGTTCATGCTCTACGTCTTCTACGGCCAGCACCTGCCGCGGTGGGTGGGGGGACACGGGGGTTTCGATCTGGACCGCGTGGTCACTACCATCTATCTCTCGGGCAACGGCGTCTTCGGCGTCGCCACCTACATCACCTTCAAGTTCGTTTTCCTGTTCGTCATGTTCGGTAAGCTGCTGGAAGCCACCGGGGCGCTGGCGTTCATCATGGAATTCACCCGCTCCCTGGTGGGGAAATACCGCGGCGGCCCGGCGATGATGGCCGTGGTGTCCAGCGGCATGATGGGCTCGGTTAGCGGCAGCGCCGTGGCCAACGTCATGGTCACGGGCTCCATCACCATCCCGCTCATGAAGCGCGTGGGCTTCCAGCCCCACGTGGCCGGGGCGGTGGAGGCGGCAGCATCCACCGGAGGACAGTTCATGCCGCCGGTCATGGGCGCGGCGGCGTTCCTGATGATGCAGTTCCTGGCGGTGGACTATCTCCAGATCGTCAAGGCCGCCTTCATTCCGGCGGTGCTGTACTTCATCGGCGTCCTGGCGGGCGTTTACTTCTACGCGCTGCGCTCCGGGCTCACCGGCTTGCCGCGGAACGAACTGCCCAGCATCAGGGAGGTGGTGCGCGAGCCCCAGGGACTGACCTTCATCGCAGGCATCGGCCTGCTCATCGTGTTGTTACTGTTACGGTGGTCGCCGGTCCAGGCCGTGTTGCGGGCCATGGCCGTCATCGCGGTACTGGGCGTGGGCATCGCCGCGGTCTCCATGTTCTTCCAGGACCGGGGCCGCTTCGCCGTCAGGGCCCCGGCCGGGGCCCTGACCGCTCTCAAGAAGGGCATCCAGGTGTTCGAGGGCACCGGCAGGGATTTCGTGACCCTGGGCACGGCGGTGGCATGCGTCGGCATCATCATGGGAACCATCCTGATGACCGGGCTCGCTACCCGCTTCGCGAGTCTCGTCATCGGCATCGCGGGCGGCAATTTCACGATCATCCTGCTGCTGACCATGTTCGCCTCCATGATCCTGGGCATGGGATTGCCCACCAGCATCGCCTACATCATCCTCGCGCTGATGGTGGCGCCCGTGCTGGTGAAGGTCGGAGTGCTCCCCATCGCCGCCCACCTGTTCATCTTCTTCTCCGGCATGCTGTCCATGGTGACGCCGCCCGTGGCCCTGGCGGCGTACGCGGGGGCCACCGTGGCGGGCAGCGACTTCTGGCGCACCAGTTTGTTCGCGGGCCTCATATCGCTGCCCGTGTACATCCTCCCCTACGCGTTCGTCTACGGCAACGCGCTGCTCATGCAGGGCCATCCCATGGACGTCATCCTGACCACGGCCACCGCGGCCGCGGGGGTGATCCTCACCGCCTACGCGCTGGTCGGCGACCTCAAGGACCGCGCCGAGGCGATCGAGCGGATGGTGGTGTTCGCGGCCGCGATCATGCTCATTGCCCCAGGTACGTTCAGCGACCTCATCGGCGTGGTCCTGGCCGTTGCCGGAATGGCCCGTCCGCTGGCGCGGCGGCTCTCCATGGCCAACGCCGCGGGCTGATCCGGGACCCGGTCGGAGCGGGCGAATCGTGACGGTAGATACAGGCGCCTGAACGCGACGCCCTCCGTGACCCCATGACCGGCGCGCCTCGACTGAACTTCGGTCTCTACGCCAACAACCGGGCGTCGGTGTTCCTGCCCGACTTCTCCCTGGAAAGGTTGCTGGACCTGGCCGTCGAGGCCGAGGAACTCGGCTGCCACTCCCTGTGGGCCGGCGACAGCCTCCTGGCCAAACCCCGCTACGATCAACCCGGGAACCGGTATCCGTCCAATTCAGTGAGGTCATTTCACGCGAGCGAGGTAACGGATTGAGGATGACGGAGGCTCTACCGTGTCCCCTCACCCTGGAAGATTCGGAGAGGGATGTGGTGCGACGGGTCCGGGACGGCGATGCCGACGCCTACCGGCTCCTGGTAGAGCGCTATCAGGCGCGCATCCACCGGCTGGTCGGCAGGCTTCTCGGCCCGGATCACGGGGACGTGGACGACGTAGTCCAGGAGGTGTTCGTCAAGGCGTTCTTCTCCCTCGGCAAATTCCGGGAAGACGCGATGTTCGGCACCTGGATCACGCGCATCGCCATCAACCGCGCCCGGGACGAACTCAAGAAACAATCGGGCAGGGTATCCCTGGACGCGGAGCCCGGAGAAGAGGCGGTCCGGGGTCTTCACGACCTTCTGTCCACCGAAGACTCGCCTGTCGAGGAGAAGGACGAAGCGTCCGAGAGCGCCGTCAGCGGCCTTGTGGCCCGGACCGTGGCCGGCCTGCCCGAGCGGTCCCGCGTCGTGATTACCCTGAAGGACATGGAGGGTCACTCCTATCAGGAAGTCGGCCGGATCCTGAACTGTTCCGTAGGCACGGTGAAATCGCGCCACGCCCGGGCGCGCGAACGTCTGCGAAAGATGCTCGCCCCTCATGTTTCGGGGTTCATTCGGAGGTGAAGCGTGACCTGTGATGATTTCGGACAATGGCTGGAGACGGCCGGCGCGAAGCGGACGGAGGAGATCCCCGACCCGTACCGGGCTCACTCCGGTTCGTGTGCAACCTGCCGGGCAATCCTCGAGGAGGATCAACTGTGGCGGCGCTTTTTCTCGGCCGCGCCGGAGCCGGCGCCCGAACGGCCCGCGTGGCCCGGGGTCATCGCCGGTATTCGTGAGGCCGAGGACCGGCGCGCGTCGCTGAGCGATGCGCTGCTGCTGTTCAGCCGCCGGCTCGCTCCCGCGTTCGCGCTGGTGGTGCTGCTGGTGGGCGGCATCGGCCTGTGGCGCGACATGCTGCCGGAAACACGGGAGCAGGTCCCCGTAACCGTCGCCATGCCGGAGAGCGCGTCGGGACCGGAAGCGTCGCCGGTGGATGAGCCCGACGCCGTTCTGATGGCATGGGTAGGAGCTCGGAACCCATGAAACGGAAAGCCTTGATCGCAGTGGTGGGCGTGTTCCTGCTGGGCCTGGTGGGCGGCGCCTTTCTCGGACACCTCCACTCCGTGGGACACCTGTGGGGCCGGCCATGGCATCACTTCAGGGACGGCGGGGAACACCGCGGGGGCGCGAGGCAAGGATCGAGCGGACGGTACATCCGCATGCTGCAACGGGAGCTCGACCTGTCCGAACGACAGATGGCCGAGATCGGTCCGCTGCTGAGCCAGACCCGTCGGGAGCTGTACCAGGACCGGATTCGCTGTCTCGAAGAGGCCGACCGCATCCTTTTCGAGTTTCACGGCAAGATCAGGCCGGCCCTCGACGAGGCCCAGGCGCGCAAGCTGGAACGACGAACCGACAACTTCCGTGAGCGGCGGAGCAAGAGGCGTGACCGCATGATCGCGCGGCTCGAGTCGCTGCGCGACGGCAACTAGTGTCCTGCCCCACACCGGGAACCACGGTGCGTCTAATCCTTGACACCGCGCGGATCGAACCACTCACACGAAAAGGAGAACCGCAAATGAAGAATCGAAAACGTACGGCGTTGATCCTGGCGCCCGTGCTCCTGGCGGGCCTTGCCACCGGCGGCATCGCCTGGGGCCAGCAGGGCGAAGGGCGGCGGGGCGAGGGCGCCCGCATCGCCCGCGCCGAGGGCGGCGAGGAGCGCGGCGGGCACCGGTGGCACGGACGCGAAGGCCGGCGCGAACGCCGGGGCCATGGGCAGACGCTCAAGCGCATGGCCAGGAAGCTCGAGTTGACCGACGATCAGGTCAAGAAGATCAAGAGCGTTCTTACGGACGCGCGAAAGAAGGGGATCGGTCTGCGCGCCGCCGCTCGCGTCGCCCGCATCGAGCTTCGGGAGATGGTTTCCCGGGAGACCGTGGACAAGGCCGGGATCGACGCCAAGGTCGGCGAGGTCACCAAGATAAGGGGTGACCTGTTGCGGGCACGGACCGATGCCGCGCTGGCGGTAAGGGAGATCCTGACACCCGAGCAGATGGCGAAGGCCGACGAAATGTTGCAACACCTGCTGAAGGGCCGCAGGGGCCGAGGCCACCGGTAGCAGCCGGCCTCCGTCAACCATGAGCGAGGGCAGCCTTCACGGCTGCCCTCGTTTTTTTGGCTTCCATTCTATTTTCTCGGCTTCCGTTACATTTTCTGCTTCCCTCTTCGGCCTCCCGTTCCACCGCATGAGTCCTCCCGGGTCGTTCCGCACCTCCGGTTGTCAAAGGGCCGGCAACTTGTCTACAGTGAGTCGCATCGCACCCGCGTCTGACAACTTCGGCGTCCCATGAGCACACCCGCACCCTCGTCCGCCCAGGCCCCGCCCGCGTTCGCCGCGCTCCGGAACCGGGATTTCGCGTGGTTCTTCGTCGGCAACATGTTGTCGATGATGGCCGACAACATCGAGCACGTGATCAGCTACTGGGTCATATACGACCTGTTTCGGTCCGAGACCCTGCAGGGCTTCGCGGTCGTCAGCCACTGGCTGCCGTTCCTGGTGTTGTCGTGGTACTTCGGCGCGCTGGCGGACCGCTTCGACTGCCGCCGGGTGATGCAATGGTCCCAGGCGCTCTTCATGTCGGTCAGCCTCGCCTGGGCCGTTCTCTTGTTCACGGGTCGCCTCGAGATGTGGCACTCGGTTATCCTGTTGATCCTGCACGGCCTGGCCGGAGCCATTTGGAACCCGGCGCGCCAGCTCATGATCTACGAAGTCGTGGGACCGGAGACACTCCAGAGCGGCATCCGGTTGCTCGCCACGGGACGGCAGTTGGGGATCCTGTTCGGCCCCGCGGTGGGGGGCGGCATCATGTTGTTGCTGCGGCCCACCCTGGCGCTGTGCGTCAACGCCCTCATCTACCTGCCGCTGGTGATATGGTGCCAGTTGGTGTCCTACACCGGACACGGTTCCGGGCGACAGAGCAGCAGGGGCAGTTGGGCCGAGGCGCTTTCGGCGCTGTGGGGCGCCTCCCACAACCGGATCCTGCTGGCCATGATCCTGCTTCCGGGATTCTACGCCTTCTTCGTCGGGAACGCGTTTCAGGCCCAGATGCCCGGGTTCGCGCTGGCGCTGGGCACCGATGAGATGGGTTTCGGCTACGCCGCCCTGCTCACTGCCAACGGCGCGGGCGCGGTAACCGGCGGGTTGCTGCTGGAAACGTTCGGGTTCCTCAGGGCGCGCGCATCCACGGCGATGGTACTGGCGATGCTGTGGTGTGTAGCGATGGTGGCCTTTGCCGCCACCTCCGAGTACTTGCTGGCGCTGGTGTTCCTGTTCTTCGCCGGCGTGTTGAACCTCGCGTTCCTGTCCATGGCGCAGACGCTGGTGCAGCTAGAGGCGCCGGTGAACCTGCGGGGCCGCCTCATCGGACTCTACAACATGTCCGCCCAGGGCCTGCGCAGCTTCAGCGGCATCACGGTCGGGTTTTTCGGAGCCGTCGTCGGGATCCATTGGTCCTTGGGGCTGAGCACGGTGGTGGTGCTGGTCATCGCCATGGTCCTGTTCCTGGTGACGGCAAGGGCGGTGAAAACGCCGGAGGCCGCTGCGGGATAGCCGGCGCCGTACCCTTTCCACGGGCGGGCGGCCACAGGAGGTTACACCCATGTCCAAACGAGTGAGTATCGAGCTGCCGGGCGTGCCCCATAACGCGCCCATCCCCATGGGAGCGAAGATCGGCAACGTGGTCTATTCCTCCGGCATATCGGGACGGGACGCCGAGACCGGGGAACTGCCCGCCGACCCGGACAGGCAGGCCGAGGTGCTGTTCGAGAACCTCCGCAAGTTCATGGAGCTCGCCGGGGGCAGCCCCGACGATATCGTGCGGATGACGGTCTACCTGAAAGAGGAAGAGTACCGCGACTCCATCAACAAGGCGTGGCTCAAGATGTTCCCCGACGAGCACGACCGGCCGGCCCGCCATGCCATCAAGTCCCCCGTCCGCGGCAACATGCTGTTCCAGATCGAAGTGGTGGCCGTGCTGTAGCCCACGGGTTCCGCCGGGCAGGGCCCCTCTCCCGGAGTGAGAGAGGGGGTATGGGGACAGGGTATGGGGACTTTGACACGAACCCCCGCGGTCCGTCTTCGCGATACGAGAACGCAACGTCGGCCCGGGCTCAAGCCGGCGACGCCACGGCTGACTGCCTGGAGAGCGCGAACCACACGGTGGCCACGGCCGCAACCGCCAGCAGCGGGACGCTGCTCAGGTTCACCCATTCCCACCCGAAGTAGTGCACCAGCGCGCCGGACGACAGCGATACCATGGCGACGAAGCCGTAGTTGATGAAGCTCATGGCGCCCTGGGTCTTGGCCCGCTCCGCCGGGCTGTAGGCCGTCGTGAGGAGCGACGTGCCGCCGGTGAAGGCAAAGTTCCAGCCTACGCCGAGGAGCAGCATCGCGAGCCAGAACTCCATCACGCCCTTGCCGGACAGCGCCACTCCGATGCACACGAGCTGCAACACCACACCGGTCAGGATGATCCGCACCTCACCGAAACGCTTGATGAGGGAGCCCGTGACAAACCCCGGCCCGAACATGCCGAAGCTGTGCCAACTGATGACGAACGCGGTGTCGGCGAACTGAAAATCGGCCTCGACCATGGCGATGGGGATCGCCGTCATCAACAGGTTCATCACCCCCTGTCCCATGGTCGCCGCCAGGGTGGCGGCGATGAAGACGGGCTGCAGCATGATCCGGGTCAGGGAACGCTGGGCGGCCGTGCGCTCACCGGCGGTGAGATTGGGGATGTCGAGAAAGGTCACCACGACGGCCATGAGCACCGTCAGGCCGATCAGGAAGAGATAGGAGCCCACGAACTCGTCCGTGGACACGAGGTTCTGCCCGGTCTTGGCCAGGTAGGGCCCGACGAAGGCCGCCACCACGCCCCCGGTCAGCACCAGGGAGATCGCCTTGCTCTTGAACTCCTGGGGCGCGCTATCGGCCGCGGCAAAACGGAAATACTGTCCGAAGGCCGCGAAGATGCCGTAGATGAAGGTGGCGAGGCACAGCAGCCAGAAATCGGCGCGGAAGATGGCGACCGCGGCGATGACGCCGGAGACCGCGCCGATGCAGGCCCCGATCATGAATCCGAGACGCCGCCCGGTGACGCGCATGAGCAGCGAGGCCGGCATGGTGGCCACGGCAGTGCCGACGATTACCAGCGCCGCCGGCAGGGTGGCCAAAGCCTTGTAGCCGATGCTCCAGGCGATGAGCGGCGCGGTGGCGATGAGCAGCGTCCGCGACGACCCGAACAACATCTGACAGGTAGCCAGGATGAAGACATTCCTGCGGATGACGGGCTCGGTGGGCATACGGACCCAACCCTACCGCAATTCGTGGCGACGCGCCATCATGCGGACCGGCGTTCGTACCTCGCCCCGGCGCGCAACAAGAGGGTGCAGGAGCGGGTTTCAAACCCGCCCGCGCCCGGCCACGCGACCTCCCTTGAACAGCGAACTGCAAATGGAGTATGGCTGTGTAAAGGGACCCCGTGCCGCCGGCCGGGGAACGAACCCCAGGCCGCAACCGAGACCCTTGTCTTCGCTAGCGAGGGACAGATGACGCGTCCACGATGGAATCCCGAGATCTTCCGCGATCTGCTGTATCCGGTAGGGGCCATCAGCGTCTTTCTGGCGACCTGGGAAGCCTACGTTCACCTTAGCGGCATCCCCAACTATATCCTGCCCGGACCCTCCGAGATTTTTCGCAGCCTGTTCGAATACGCGACGACCCTCTACGAGCACAGTCTGGTCACTGGCTACGAGGTGGTCCTGGGATACACTTGCAGCATCGTTTTGGGCGGCTTGTTCGCCGTCATGGTGGTGTGGTCGTCCACCCTCGACAAGTCGCTGATGCCACTGTTCCTGTTCTCGCAGACCGTGTCCAAGATCGCCGTGGCGCCCCTGTTCGTGGTGTGGCTCGGCTTCGGCCTCGCGCCGAAAGTGCTCGTGGCCTTTCTGATCTCGTTCTTTCCCGTGTTCATCTCCACCACCGCGGGGCTCAAGTCCGTCGAGACCGAGATGCTGGAGCTTATCCGCTCCATGTCCCCGAGCACGCTCCAGGTGTTCCGCAAGGTACGGATACCTACGGCCCTGCCGCACTTCTTTGCCGGCGCCAAGGTGGCGGTTCCCTTTGCCACGGTGGGAGCCATCGTCGGCGAGTGGATGGCGTCGGACAGCGGGCTCGGGTACCACCTCCTCCTGATGCAAGGGGAGCTCGACACCGCCGGGCTCTTCGCCACGCTGCTGACCTTGTCGTTCGTCAGCATCGTCCTCTACGTCGTGGTCATGCGGCTGGAACGCCTGGCCATACCCTGGCACGTGTCCGTCCGGCAGGAGACGGGCATGAACATGACGTGGTGATACATGGCGGCTCCGGCGCATACGTCGACCAAGCGTCCGGGGGGCCGGTTCCAAGCCGGCTTCAGGCGGTTCCTGACCGCGGAGGTCCTGTACCCTGCCGTGGCCGTCGCCGCGCTTCTGACAATCTGGCATTTGACCGTAGTGCTGCTGGACCTGCGCGCAACCTTCCTGCCCGCGCCCGCCACGGCCTTCAGCAAGGTGTTCCGGTCTTCCGACACCTTCCTCACCCATGCGCCGGTGACCGTGTTCGAGATCGTCGGCGGGTTCACCCTGAGCATCGTGTTGGGGGTAGCCACGGCCTTCGTGATGGTGTGGTCGCGGGCGATGGAGAAGATCGTCTCGCCGATCCTGGTTTTCCTTCAGACGATTCCGTACATCTCCGTGGCGCCGCTCCTGATCATCTGGTTCGGCTTCAACATCGCACCCAAGATCGTGGTCAGCTTTCTCATGAGCTATTTCCCCATCGTCGTCGCCACCGCGGCGGGCATGAACGCCGTTGAGAACGACATGATCGACATGGTCCGCTCCATGTCGGCGAGCAAGTGGCAGGTCTTCTGGAAGAGCCGCTTTCCCAACTCCCTGCCCTATTTCTTCAGCGGCGCGAAGATCGCGGTGGCCTTTGCCACCAGCGGCGCCATCGTCGGGGAGTACGTGGGAGCCGACTATGGCCTGGGCTATCTCATCGTCCTCTCCAACAGCGACACCAACTCGGAGCTGCTGTTCGCCACCATCATCGTCGTATCGGCCATCGGCGTGGGCTTTTTCTGGCTCATCCACTGGCTGGAGAAGCTGTGCATCCCTTGGCACGTGGCCTTTCGCGAGGAAGAGTCCCATGGCAGGATCCCGTAGGCTGCTGGATCCCATAGACTGTTCACAGGCTGTTTCCGGGCAGGAAAGGAGGAAGCGATGAAGATCGGGACAGGGCACATCAAGAGGTACGGAGTCTGGCTGTCGGCGTTGGTGCTGGTGCTGCCGCTGCTGGCATCCACCGCGTGGGCCCAGGATCTACGGAAGATCACCTTCCGCTATAGCTGGATACTGTACGGTCACGCACCCGCCTACTACTACGCCAAGGACCTCGGGTTGTGGGAGAAGGAGGGGCTCGACGTAACCATCCTCACGGGCAAGGGCTCCGGCACCAGCGTCAAGCTCATGGGGGCCGAACAGGACCACTTCGGCACCGCGGACTACGGCACGATGATGAAGGGCGTCGTCCGCGGCATTCCCGTCAAGGGGGTCTTCGGCGAGTTGCAGGTCCACCCGATGTCGGTGGCGATTCCCGCCAAGCACGGCGTCAAGACGCCCGCGGACCTTGCCGGGAAGTCCGTCGCCGTGACCGCGGGAGGGGGTGACCAAGCGGTGCTCCCGGCGTTCCTCAGCGCCAACAACCTGAAGGGCAAGGTCAGGGTGGTGCAGCTCTCCTCGGGAGGCGCGAAACGCGAGGCGTTGTTGCAGGGCAAGGTGGATGGCATCGTAGCCTACGTCAACGAGCAGGTCCCGCAGCTCGAGGCCGCGGGCGTCAAGCTGAACGTGCTGCGGTTCGCCGACCACGGCGCGCCGCTGCTGGGCGTGGGAATCATCATCAACACGAAGACGCTGGAGGACGGGGACCTCATTCGAAAATTCCTGCGGGGCCTCAGCAACGGCATCCAGGCGGCCATGAAAGACCCCGACGCCGCGGTGGGCTCCGCGTTGAAGGTGTTCAAGGAACGGAAGCGGGATACCACCATGAAGGAGATGCTCGCGAGCTTCCCGCTGTTCCATACCAAGAATACCGCGGGCAAGCCCTTGGGCTGGACGGCCAGGGCCGACTGGGAGAACGCGCAGGAGATCCTGTTCAAGTACGGCGGTTTGAAGAAGAAGATCGACGTCAGCCGCTACTACACCAACGACTTCATCTCGCAATAGCCAGAGGCGGGCATGGCCGATACCACCATCCTGGTCGAAGACGTTTCGATGGTGTTCAGCACCCGCGACGGTGACGTCCATGCCCTCGACAAGGTGAACTTCGGGGCCAGGGAAGGAGAGTTCTTCTCCATCCTTGGCCCCAGCGGCTGCGGCAAGAGCACGTTGCTCCGCATCATCGGCGGGCTCTTGCGTCCCACCGACGGTCGCGTGGCCGTCAACGGCTCGCAGGTGGTGGGGCCCACCCCGGACGTGGGCATCGTGTTCCAGAGTCCGGTGCTGATGAACTGGCGCACGGTGCTGGAGAACGTGATGCTTCAGGCCGAAGTCCGGGGCCTGAACCTCAGGGAGTACCGCAAGAGGGCCATGGGGCTCCTGGAGATGGTGGGGCTGGGAGGGTTCGAGGACAAGTATCCGTACCAGCTCTCCGGGGGCATGCAACAAAGGGCCTCCATCTGCCGCGCGCTGATACACGACCCGCCGCTGCTGCTGATGGACGAGCCTTTCGGCGCCCTGGACGCGTTGACCCGGGAACGCATGAACCTGGAGCTGCTGCGCATCTGGGAGGCAAGCAGGAAGACGGTCCTGTTCATCACCCACAGCATACCGGAGGCCGTCTTCCTCTCGGACCGGGTGGCGATCATGTCGCCCCGCCCCGGTCATCTCGATGAGATCGCCAGCACCCGGCTGCCCCGGCCCCGCACCATGACGACCATGGAAGACGGGACGTTCGTGAAGACCGTCGGCGCCATCCGGCGGTCGCTGAAACAGGAAGGGAGCATCGACTGACCCGGTGCCCCCCGGCCCCGCCACCCCTGGATTCCCGCTTTCGCGGGAATGACGGAGGGGAAAGCGGGAACGACGGGTTGCGGGCGTCTTGACTTGATTCGTACCCGTTTCGACGATGGCGGGTATCAGTCGAAGACGGTCACGGAGTACGGCTCGACGTCGATGAAGGCTTCGATGACGCTGGGGCCGCCGAGGTCGAGTCCCCACCGGATGGCGGCCTCGAACTGTTGGAGGTTCACGGCGCTCCGGCAGGGGACGCCGAAGTAATGCGGGGGGGAGTCCACCCGCGCGCCCAGTTCCACACCCGATAGCGGAAATTCCCTGCGCTCCTGCTTCACCTTCATCAGCCCCAGCCAGCCGTCGTTGAGGACGACGACGGGGACCGCGAGGTTGCGCCGCCGGGCCACGGCCAGCTCTCCCGCGGTCATCTGGAAGCCGCCGTCCCCCACCACCCCGACCACCGCTCGTTCCGGGTACACCATCTTCGCGGCATAGGCGGCGGGCATGCCGAAACCCATGGACGACCAGCCGTTGGTAGCCAGCAGCGTGCGCGGCAGGTCGGTGCGCCACTGGGTGGCGATCTGGTGGGTGTGGGCGCCCACGTCATAGGCCAGGACGCCATCCGGCGGCAAGGCGTGGCGCAAGGCGTCGAGCACGTGATGCGCCGCGAACCGGCTGCCTCCCGGGCGGAGCTCCCGCTCCAGCCTGCTTCGGTGGGCTTCCCGCTCCTCCGGGGTCCAGTCGTTGGCCACCGGCGGCAGGTCCTCCCACCGACGCAGGGCCTGGTCGAGGTCACCGCCGCGGTTGAAGGCGAAGCGGACGCGCGGGTCCGGCTCCGCCGGCGTGGTGCTCAAGTGGAACACCGGGGTCTCGCCCACCCATTCCTCGTAGTTGATCTCGATGGGATCGTAACCCACGGCAACGATCAGGTCGGCCTGGTCGAGGACCCGCTGCACGTTGGTGCGGCGCGCCCGGCCGATGACCCCGAGCCAGTTGGGATGGCTCTCCGGCAGGCAGCCCTTGGCGTGCAGGGTCGAGACGAACGGCAGGCGGTGGTCCTCGATGAAACGCAACAGCGAGTCCGGGGCCGCGCACCGGGTGAAGGTCAGTCCGGTCATGACCAGCGGACGCCGGCTGCGGGACAGCGCCGCGGCGAGCGCCGCTCGGGCCTCATCCGCCACGTCCTCCAGCGCCGGCACGGGAGCGGGCGCCGGTGTCCCGCCCGAGGATGCGGCCAGCCCCACGTCCTCGGGGAGGTCGAGATGCACGGGGCCGGGCGGCTCCGCCGCGGCCAGGGACACGGCCTCGACCATCCTGTCCGCCACGCCGTCCGCGCCCAGGGCGAAGGTCGCCTTGGTGAGCGGCCGGAAGAGCGTGTTGTGGTCGATGCGCATCTGAATCCTGCGCCGGAGCCACGGGCTCGGCACGTTGCAGGTGATGGCCAGCACGGGCGCGCAGTCCAGCCAGGCGCAGCCCACGCCGGTGGTGAGGTTGGTGGCGCCCGGCCCCAGGGTGGCGGCGCAGGCGCCGGGCACGCCGGTGAGTTGCCCCACCGTGGTGGCCATGAAGCCCGCCGAGGTCTCGCTGGCGGTCAACACGAACTCCACCGGGCTCCGGCCCAGGGCCTCGATGAGCGGCAGCACCGGACCGCTCGGGATGCCGAAGACCCAGCGGACCCCGGCCTGCTCCAGCATGCGGACAATGGTTTCGACGTTGGTCATGGAGTTCGTGCGGGGACAATCGGCCGAATCGACGGCGGGGCCTTTACCCGCGGCTTCGGAGCCTCGAATCCCAGCGTGTCACAGGAGATTACCACAGGAGTCCCTGCATGGTTCAAGCCGTCAGGTGCCGACCCGAACGGGGTCCAGCGCATCCTGAAGGGAGCGGATCATGGACAGGACGGTAAGGCGCCCGGTCCGCGGGTTCTCGGTGGGGACGTTCTCGATGTGCATGGTCAGGCGGCCGAACTCGCCCTCGGCCTCCACGTCGTGACAGTTCCGTTCGAGTCCCGGGACCGCCAGAATCCGTATTCGTGTCCGGTCCGGCCCCAGGCCCGCCAGACTCACTGCCGCGGACACGTTGACGTTGGCGGGAAAGGCCCGGCAGGCTTCCCGCGCCGTGCCGGAAAAGACCTCCTTCGGCTCGGTCAACCCGGCCAGCGAGATGTCGTTCTCCACCAGATAGGGAGCGCCTTCGAGGCCGTGGGGCGGTTTTCGAGTCGTGATGGTGACGTGGGCCACCTCGCCGGCGCATGCCGACTTGATGCCGTCGAGCGCGGCGATGGCGCCGGAAGGCAGCAACAGCCGGCAACCGGTCTGCCGCGCCCGCTCGATGACCTCGGGGTGATCCAGCAGCGCGCCCACGCTGATGACCATCAGGTCCTTGCCCGCGTCGAACACCTGCCGCGCCAACTCCGGGACCACCGCGCCCCCGGCCGCCTCCACCACGATGTCGGATCGGGCAATGAGCTCGTCAAGGCCAAGAAAGGGCGCCGGCGTGCCCAAGGTCTGGAGGAAGGCCCTGCACGAGCTCTCCGTGCGGCTGGTGACGCATACGTGCGCGGCCAGCGCAGCCGAATCCGCAGCCTTCAACAGGCCCCTCCCGATGGCTCCGCAGCCCACGATGCCGATGGTCTTCATAAAGGTGACTCCCCCTGACGGGCGACGTCCGATCCAGGCGACTGCCTGCCCTATACCAGCCATGAGGGCGCGGTTTCAACACGGCGACCCTGCCGTATCCTCTTTCCCCACCCCGGCCCCTCCCGGATTCCGGGTCAAGCCCGGAATGACGGAAAGAGCGGCTGCGCTCCGCCAATCCCTTCCAGGTTGATTGCCTGCAAAAAACATTACCAAGACCGTGCCGAGTATGGTACAGGACCCCTATCGATTCGTAACTTGAAAGCGCCGCCAGGGACGCCCAAGCAACCTGCGCGCAGGAAACTTGCGCCAACACGTTAACAAGGAGGACAGCATTATGAACCGTACCGGCTTGTCGATAGTTGCCTTCGTCATCTTCGGCTTCGTGGCGGCAACCGCCAACACGGCGTTTGCCGCGGGCAAGTTGACCCTGTATTGCAGCCCGCAGATCGAGTGGTGCCAGCTCATGGTCAAGGAGTTCGAGAAGGCGACCGGCATCAAGGTCGCGATGACGCGGAAGAGCTCCGGCGAAACCTTCGCTCAGATCAAGGCGGAACGCCGGAATCCGAAAGGCGACGTCTGGTGGGGCGGCACCGGCGACCCGCACTTGCAGGCGGCCGAAGAAGACCTGACGCAGGAATACAAATCGCCGCGGTTACCCGAGCTGCAAGACTGGGCGCGACGCCAGGCCGAGCAGTCCGGCCATCGCACGGTCGGCATCTATGCCGGCGCTCTCGGCATCGGCTACAACAGCGAGCTGTTGCAGAAACACAAGCTGCCGGCGCCGAAATGCTGGAAGGACCTGACCAAGCCCGACTACAAAGGCCATGTCCAGATGGCCAATCCCAACTCCTCCGGCACCGCCTACACCACACTCGCCACCATCGTCCAGGTCTTCGGCGAGGACGGCGGCTTCGAATTCATGAAGGGCCTGCACAAGAACATCAACCAGTACACCAAGTCGGGCTCGGCTCCGATCAAGGCGTCGGCCCGGGGCGAGACCACGGTGGGCATCGTCTTCCAGCACGACATGGTGACCCAGGTGGTCAAGGGCTTCCCGATCAAGATCGTCTCGCCCTGCGAAGGCACCGGCTATGAGATCGGCTCGGTGAGCATCATCAAGGGCGCGCGCAACCCGGAAAGCGCCAGGAAGTGGGTGGATTTCGCGCTCGACCCGAAGATCCAGACCATGGCGGCGCAGGCCAGGGCCTATCAGGTGCCGTCGAATGCCAGCGCCTCGCCGCCGCCGCAGGCGCCGGACCTGAGCCAGATCAAGCTGATCGACTACGACTTCAAGAAATACGGGTCGTCGGCCGAACGGCGGCGGCTGTTGAAGAAGTGGGACGACGAGGTCTCCACCCTGCCGCGTTGAGCGTCTGACCCGTCGGCGTGATGAATCGGCCCGCGGCGCTTTGGCTTGCCGTGGGGTGGGGCGGCTTTGCGCTCCTCCCCTGGTATGGCGTTGAGGACGGGTTCTGGTTCTTCGCCTGGCTTTCCGATTACCCGGCCGGGGCCGACGCGGCCCCGGCCCTGCTGCAAATCCTCCTGATCGGCCGCTGGTGGCTGGCGCCGCTGGTGCTGGCACTGGCGGCGCCGCTGACCGTGCTCTGGCGGCAACGCACGGACCCGCTGTTCTCCACGGTGCTGCTGACCGCGGGCGGTCTCGGCACGTTCTATTTTCTGGCCCAGGGCTTCTCGATCGGCATCGGCGGCTGGGAATACCCTTTCCTGGAAGGGCGTTTCGGCCCCCTCGGCGACCGCCAGTTCGGCATGGGCTATGGCGCCCTGCTGGTATCGGCCTCTTTTCTTTTCCTGTTCGCACAGGGGATCGCCGCACGCGGGGCGATCAACGGCGACGGTTTCGTCGTCGGGTCGATCGCCCTGGTGATCGCGCTCGTGGCCGCCTTCATCTTCTTCCCCGTCGTTAGCATCCTGGCCAGCGCCTTCCAGGACAACGACTACAACTTCGTTCCTTACCTCTTCGTCGAGAAGCTGTTCAGCCGCGACATCTGGAGCCTGGGCTGCCTGACCGCCAACGTCAACTGCGGCGTCGCGTGGAATTCCCTGTTGATGGCCATCGTGGTTGGCGCCAGTACGACGGTTTTGGGCCTGACTTTCGCCCTGCTGGCGACCCGCACCGGCTTCCGGGCCAAGAAGCTGCTGCGTACCCTGACCGTCTTGCCGATCATCACCCCGCCCTTCGTCATCGGCCTCGCCATTATCCTGCTGTTCGGCGCATCGGGCACGGTGACCCAGGCCATCGAAGCGATCACCGGCGCAACGCCGGGGCGCTACATCTATGGCCTGCCCGGCATCTGGCTGGCGCAGACCCTGGCCTTTACACCCGTCGCCTTCCTGGTCCTGATCGGTGTGGTCGAGGGCGTCAGTCCCTCGATGGAAGAGGCTGCACAAACCCTGCGCGCCGACAACTGGCGTACCTTCACCACCGTCTCTTTGCCGCTCATGCGCCCGGGCCTGGCCAATGCTTTCCTGGTGGGTTTCATCGAAAGCCTGGCCGATTTCGGCAATCCCCTGGTCCTGGGCGGCAACTTCGACGTCTTGTCAACGTCCATCTTCTTCGCCATCGTCGGGGCCCAGAACGACCAGGGCCGGGCCGCGGTTCTGGCCATCCTGCTCCTGGTCTTTACCCTGTCCGCGTTCTGGGCCCAGCATCGTTGGCTGGGGCACAAGTCCTACGCCACGGTCACCGGCAAGGGCGATGCCGGCCTGCATGTCCCCCTGCCCAGGCGCGTCACCTGGCTCGTTTACGGTTCGGCCCTCCCCTGGGCCTGTCTGACCGCGGTCATCTATTGCATGGTCATGTTCGGCGGTTTCGTCGAGCTCTGGGGCCGGGACCACAGCCTCACCTTGCGCCACTACCTTGACGCCTTTGCCGTCACCACCGGGGCCGGCGGATGGGTCTGGTCGGGCGCTGCCTGGAATTCCTTCTGGACGACCCTCTCGATCTCCGCCGTTTCCGCCCCCCTGACCGCGGCGGTGGGCCTGCTGACCGCCTATCTGCTGATCCGGCAGAAGTTTGCCGGTCAGCACGCATTCGAGTTCGGCACCATGTTGAGTTTCGCGATACCCGGCACCGTCATCGGGGTTGGTTACATCCTCGCCTTCAACGTGCCGCCGATCGAGCTCACCGGCACCGGCGTGATACTGGTCATCTGCTTCATCTTCCGAAACATGCCGGTGGGCGTCCGCGCCGGCATCGCCGCCATGAGCCAGATCGACAAGAGCCTGGACGAGGCCTCGTTGACCCTGGGCGCCAGTTCCTTTGCCACCGTCCGCAAGGTCGTCCTGCCGCTGCTGCGCCCGGCCGTGGTCGCCGCCCTGGTCTTCAGCTTCGTCCGCGCCATGACGGCGATCAGCGCGGTCATCTTCCTGGTCAGCGCCAACTACGACATGGCGACGTCCTATATCATCGGCCGGGTGGAAAACGGTGACTACGGACTTGCCATCGCCTATAGTTCGGTCTTGATCGTCGTCATGCTGGTGGTGATCCTGCTGATCCAGTTGATCGTCGGCGAACGGCGCATTGCCCGCCGGGCGGAATCCATGAGCGTGGCCGCCCTCGGCACGGGAGGAGCGGGCGCATGACCATCCGGGGACAAGCCGCTGCGGTTCGATTCGACAAGGTCAGCAAACACTACGGACCGGTCGTCGCCGTGAACCGGGTCTCCTTCGAGGTTCAAGCCGGCGACCTGGTGACCTTGCTGGGGCCGAGCGGCTGCGGCAAGACGACGACCCTCCGCCTCATTGCCGGCCTGGAAATGCCCACCGCGGGCAGCGTGTTCATTGGCGGCAACGACGTTTCCCGCCTGCCGGCCAGCGCACGGGACGTCTCCATGGTGTTTCAATCCTATGCCCTGTTCCCGCACATGACCGTGATCGAGAACGTATCCTACGGCCTCTCGGTCAGCGGTATCGCCAAGGCGGAGACGCGGGATCGGGCCGAAGAAGGCTTGAAGCTGGTGGGTCTCTCCGGCTACGGCGAGCGGCTGCCGAGCGAGCTTTCCGGCGGCCAGCAACAGCGGGTCGCCGTAGCCCGGGCCCTGGTCCTCGAACCGACGGTGCTGTTGTTCGACGAGCCGCTCTCCAACCTCGACGCCAAGCTACGCCGCCGGGTCCGCGAGGAAATCAGGGAGTTGCAGCAGACCCTCGGCCTGACGACGGTCTACGTCACCCACGACCAGGAGGAGGCACTGGCGGTATCGGACCGGATCATCGTGATGCGCAATGCGGAGATCGCGCAGGAAGGCGCGCCGAGCGAGCTTTACGAAGGCCCCCGGGACCGCTTTGTCGCCGACTTCATAGGCGATGCCAACGTCGTCGACGCCGAACTGATCAGCCGTGACGGCGACCACGCGACCGTCCGCGTCGGCGATCGGGTCGAGCTCCGTCTGCCGCACCGGGATCAGCCCGCCGGTCCCGTCAAGCTCGCCGTTCGCCCGGAAGCCGTGATCCTGAAAGCGAGTGAACAGGAAGCCGGACTCACGGGAACCGTACTCAAGAGCACCTATGTCGGCGGTCACGTCGAATACACTCTCGACACCGACCTGGGTGAAATCTTCGTCGCCGACCACCAGTACGATGCGTTGATTTCAGCCGGGTCCCGTGTCTGGATCGCGTTTCGCCATCGCGGTGTTACGTTGCTCGAGCAGCAGGATTAGGCTCCGAACCCGGGCCCGGCTGCGTGCGCCCACCCGTTCAGGACTTTGGGATGGACTTCACCGATACGGACGACCAGGCCCTGGCCCATCGCTTCCGGGCAGCAAAGGACATTGCGCGCGTAGCGGGCAAGGCGGCGCTGACCTGTTTTCGCAATCCGGACGCGCTGGAGGTTGTCTCCAAGGGGCGACAGGACTTCGTCAGCCAGGCCGACGTCGCCGTTGAGACGCTCATCCGGGACCGCATTCACAAGCTCTTTCCGGACGAAGGGTTTCTCGGCGAAGAGGGCGGCGGCGCCATCGACGACGCGAGCGGCCTTTGGGTCGTCGATCCCATCGATGGAACAACGAACTTCATCAATCGGGTGCCGGTCTGGTGCGTTTCGATCGCCTATGTGCGACAGGGTCGAATCGAAGTCGGCGCCGTTTACGACCCGAACGCGGACGAGCTATTCGCAGCGCGCCGCGGCAAGGGCGCCTTCCTGGGCGAGACGCCGATTTCGTGCAGCGTGGCCGATAGCCTCACCCAAGGCACCGTCGGCATCGGCTATTCGACCCGGACCCCGGTCGGACCGGCCGTTGACAGCATCCGCCGACTATTGGATGCGGGCGGGATGTACCAGCGCAACGGTTCCGGCGCCCTGATGCTGGCCTATGTCGGCGCCGGCCGTCTGCTCGGCTACCTGGAGGCGCACATCAACGCCTGGGATTGCCTGGCCGGGATATTGTTGGTGGAGGAGGCCGGCGGCTGGACCAACCCTTTTCTCGCCAACGACGGCCTGCGGCATGGCAACCCCGTCATTGCCGCGGCCCCGGGCGTCGCGGACGCCCTGCGCGCCGTCGCCGCCTTCTGACCCGGGAATGGATCGCGCGGCAGATTCGCCAACCTGTCTGTGGGACAGGACATTAGTGTGGTGTCCTATATAAACGGTGGATAATGTGCTGGCCCTTTTCGCCGTCAGCTACGTTGCTCCGCCTCATGTGGTATGGGCCACTGCTCGTTGTCGCGCCTTGCCGACAACAAAAAGTCCCTGCGCATCTTGGCACCGTTATCTGCGGGACACCACACTAGAGATCCATCTGGTACAGCATCCAGTACACGACGACGCCGGTCACCGACACGTAGATCCACAGCGGCAGGGTCCAGCGCGCGATGGCGCGGTGCCTGTCGAACCGCTCACGCAGCGCCCGCACGACGGTGACGAGGACCAAGGGCACGATGGCGGTGGCGAGGACCGTATGGGACACGAGCACCGCGAAATAGACGAGCCGGGTCCAGCCCTGGCCTTCGAAACCGACGGAACCCACGCTGAAGTGGTAGACGAGGTAGGAGATCAGGAACAGCGCCGAACTGCCCAGCGCGGCCAGCATGCAGCGTCTGTGCGCGGCGAGGTTGCGCTGCCGGATAAAGCAGTAGCCGGTGAGTAGCAGGATCGCGCTGACCGAGTTGAGCAGCGCGTTCAAATGAGGGAGTGACGTGACGGGGATCAACGGAAGCGTCAGCGGTGCGGGACGGCAGAGCGCAGGAGCGGGTTCGGAACCCGCCCGCGCCCGGCCGCCCCGCACCATCATACAGTCAAACGAGCTCCGGGATGAGCATGAGGATCAGGAAGACGCACAGGATGGCCGGGATCACGGCGATCCACCAGATCACCACCTTCTCGAACTTGAGGTGCATGAAGTAGATGGCTACCAGCGAAGCCTTCACCACCGCCAGGATCACCAGCCCGGCGGCGATCATGAGCTTGGGTACCGGCAGGTAGATGATCCCCACCTCCACCACCGTGAGGGCGAAAAGCCAACCGAATATGGCCAGATAGTTGGGGTCTTCGTGGGTTTCCTTATGAACGGCTGTCTCTGCCATGGTTGGTTCTCCCGTATCCTACAAGAGGTAGACGAAGGTAAAGATCAAGATCCACACGAGGTCGACGAAGTGCCAGTACAGACCGGCAATCTCCACCACCGAGGCGTTGTCCTGGTTGATGCGGCCCGTCAGACCGCCCACCAGGATAACCGCGAGGTATACGACACCGCCGAATACGTGCATCCCGTGAAAACCGGTCATGATGTAGAACGTGTCGCCGAATACCGGCGAGCCGAATTTATTCGCCGAGATCGTCACGCCTTCATGGATGAGATGGGTCCATTCGTAGACCTGGCACCCGAGGAAAGCGACCCCGCCGAGGATCGTGAGCAACAGGAACTTTGCAAACTCCCTCTGGTTGCCGCGCTTGATACCCGCCAGGCTCAGCACCATGGTCACGCTGCTGCAGATCAGCAGAAACGTCATGAACGCGGTCAGGTTGATGCCGAGCACCTCCGACGGCACGGGCCAGTCGACCGCGGCCATGCGCATGATCCCGAAGGTCACGATGAGGGTCCCGAAGGTCATCGCGTCGCCGCAGAGAAAGATCCACATCCCCAGCTTGCCCCAGCTTTCCGGGGTGAGGGGCGACTCCGCGGGCTCCCGATGTAACGTCGCTGCGTCGCTCATCTAACGTTCTCCTTTTCTAACGATATGAAGCTGCGCCTGCCCGTCGTCGCGCGCCCGGTGGGAGCGCGTGTAACGATAGACGATCCACCCCACGCAACAGGCCAGGGTGGCGTAAGGCATGGCCATCAGGAACACCACGGTCCAGTTGAAGGCCTCCACCATTCGCTCGCTCTCCGCCGCAAGCGCTTGTCGGGGCCATGGCCCGGCACCCGTTGCCGCCGCGCCCACCGTCCCCATGGCCCAGGTCATGAACCGCTTGCCGGTTGCACCTCTTCCCATGCGCCACCCTCGGCGTTCCGTCAGTAGAGGTACACGAGGCCGTAGAGTACCGGCCACAGCGCCACCACGAACGTCCAGTACATGGTACACGTTTCGACAGCCACCGTATGACCCGACGCGTAACGCCCCTGCTGCACCAGGAGCCACACCACGCCCACCCACACCAGCGCTCCGAGGACGTGAAGCCCGTGCAATCCGATGAGGGCGTAGAACGTGGAGCCGTACAAGCCGCTCCGCATGGTCAGGCCGAACCCGATCAACCGCACCCACTCGTAGCCCTGGATACAGAGGAAGAGCGCCCCCAGGACCCCGGTGGCGAGCAGCCAGCCCGACAGCCGAACCCGGTCTCTCAGCCGGGCCGCCAGCGACGCCCGTTGCATGGCGAAGCCGCTGCCGAGCAGCACCAGCGTGTTGAAACCCGTGATCCAGACCGGCAACCGCGGTTGCGACGGAGGCGGCCAGACCTCGCTGCTCAGACGCAACACCAGGAACGCGCCGATGAGTCCGGCGAAAAACATCACCTCCGCGCCGATGAACATCATCAGCCCCAGTCTCGCGTTGCTGATCACCGGTTCCGGCCGCGAAGGCGGCGGGGGGCCTCCGCCGAAGCTGGACCCGGGCGCCGGCGACTCCGCGCTCAGTATCCTTGCCGTTGCGTCCCTTGCCATCCGTGCCGTCCGTCAGTAGAGCACCAGGAAAACCACTGCGGCCACGATATAGCTGATCGCCAGGGCGCCGATCACCCACCCCAGGCGGCTGTTACGTCTTCGACTCCGGCTGTCTACGATGGATTCCATAACGGGCTCCGGCGGCTGTGGTAACTGCCTGTGGTCGAGTCCATGTCAAACAGGTATCCTGTCCAGGGCCATGACGACGAACAGCAGCGGCAGATAGAACAGCGAGGCGAAGAGCAACTGCCGCGCGCTGCTCACCGACCTCAAGGCCGCGAGCCTCACCGCGTAAACCAGAAATCCCACTCCCAGAAGAATGGCCGCGAAATAATAGATCTCGCCGGCGAAACCCGTGAGCGTCGGCATCAGGCTCACCACCAGTAACGCCAGGCAGTGGCTTACGGCTTGCCGCCCGGTGCTTCTCCCCTCCCCGTCCAGCACGGGCAGGAAACGGATGCCGGCGCACAGGAAATCGTCGCGATAGAGCCTGGCGATGGCCAGGTTGTGGGGAATCTGCCAGAGGAAGAGGATGCCGAACAGGATCCCGGCTTCGAGGCCCAGGGTCCCCTGCGCCGCGGTCCAGCCGACCACCGGCGGAATCGCCCCGGGGACCGCGCCGATGAGGCTGCACAGGGACGACTTCTGCTTGAACGGCGTGTACAGGAACAGATAGGTCACCGAGATGATCGCAGTCAGAAGCGCACTCAGGACGTTTACGGCCACCAACAGCAGGACCAGTCCGGAGGCCACCAGAATGCTGCCGAACAGAACGCACTCCACCGGCTGGACCCTGCCCTCGGGGATCGGGCGGTGCCGCGTGCGCTCCATGGCGGCGTCGATGTCGCGTTCCAGGGACTGGTTGAGAGCCAGGGTCCCGCCCGCGGCCAGAGCGGTGCCGAGCACGGCATTCAACAGGACGAGGTAGTCCGGGACGGGCTCCGAGCCCATGTAGAAACCCACCAGGGTGGTCATCAGGACCATCAGCACAAGCCTTGGCTTGGTGAGCTCCAGATAGTCGAGCAGCCTCCGGCCGTGGGTCGATTCGACCACGTATGTCTCGGTTCGCAGCGTCACGCCGTAGCCCTCTCGGAGACGACCCGGTCCACCACCGGGAGACGGCCGGGGCCGAGGACCCGGAAGGCCCAAAGCGTGATCACCACGCTCAACGCCAACATGACCGCGCCGGTCACCACGTGACCGGCGGTCACGGCGACGATGACACCCGGCTGCCAGGCAGCTCCGAACGACAGGAAACGGGCCGCGTAAGAGCCGGCGCCCAGCGCGAGTTGCAACACCAGGAGCAATCCGAGGCAGAGGGAAAGCGTCCGGAACACCGGCGCCTCGTCACCGAGTTGGAGCGCCCTCACCGCCAGCAGGAGGGTCTGGACGGCCACCACCAACGCCATCAGGACGTGCAGGACCACGGCCGTGCCGGTGTGGCGGATGACCGCTCCCAACAGGCTCTGTGCATAGATCAGCAACGTGGTGGCGAGGCAGAACCACGGGAACATCGTCGAGCCGCTCGCCGACGGCTTGGATGTCCTGCCGCCTTCGGCCCATCGCCGGGAGGTAAACAGCGCCATCGCTACCATGAGCCCGAAGAATGCCTGGGCAAGCGCCGCGTGGATGACGGCGAAATCCTGTTCCAGCCACACCACCCGAAGCCCCCCGACGACGCCCTGAACCGTCACCAGCAGCAACGCCGCGGTACCCAGCCAGCAGATCCACGCGCGGGGCTCTTTCAGCCAGAGGCACACCGCCAGCACCAGTGTCAGGAACCCGACGCCGGACGCCACCAGACGGTGGCTATGCTCGTAGAACACGCCGCCCACCATCCCCGTCCAGGGGAACAGGAACATGTTGTGGCCGAAGGTGGTGGGCCAGTCCGGTACCGCCAGACCCGCGCCCTTGCTCGTGACCAGGGCGCCCACGAACAACAGAAACAGGGTGGTCCCCGCGGTGGTCAGCGCCAACCGATGGAGCCAGGCGTTGGCCATCCTGTTATGCCTCAATGACCCGTTGCAGCGGCGGCGCCGAGCGGCCGGTCCTGGGGCAGCCAGTCTTCCTGGACTTCCGGTGAGCTGTACTCATACGGGCCGCGGTAAACCTGCGGCGTGTCCGCGAAGTTGCCATGGGGCGGCGGCGAGGGCGCCGACCACTCCAGCGTGTTGGCTTGCCAGGGGTTCTCGGACGCCTTCTCGCCGACGAATAGGCTGCCGACGAAGTTGACGATAAAGGGTATCTGGGACAGGGCGAGGCAAAACGCGCTGATGGTGATGAACACGTTCATGTCCCCGAACTGTTCCAGGTACTCGTACTGCATGGGGTTGTAGATCCGGCGTATGTGCCCGCCCACGCCCAGGAAATGCATGGGAAAGAAGGTGAGGTTGAAGAACACGTAGGTGCCGATGAAGTGCACGATGCCCCAGGTGGGGTTCATCATGCGTCCGAACATCTTCGGGAACCAGAAGTAGATGGCGGCGAACATGGCGAAGATGATCCCGGCCACCACGTAATGGAAGTGCGCCACGATGAAGTAGGTATCGTGGATGAAGATGTCCACGGGGGTGGACGCCATGAAGATGCCGCTGAGGCCGCCGATGACGAAGTTCGAGACGAAACCGATGGCGAAGAGCAGCGGCACCGTGAAGCGTATGGAGCCGCCCCACAGCGTACCCAGCCAGTTGAACGTCTTGATGGCCGAGGGGACCGCGATGACCATGGTGGTGAGCATGAACGCCGTTCCGAGCAGCGGGTTCATGCCGCTGAGGAACATGTGATGGCCCCAGACGATCCACGAGAGGAAGGCGATGGCGATCATGGAGAAGGTCATGGCCCGGTAGCCGAAAATCGGCTTGCGGGAGAACACCGACAGGACATCGGAGGTCACTCCCATGGCGGGAAGCACCAGGATGTAGACCTCGGGATGACCGAAGAACCAGAACAGGTGCTGCCACAGGAGCGGCATGCCGCCCGCGGGCAGGAAGAAGTTCGTGGCGAAGACGCGGTCGAAGAAAAGCATGCCGAGGGCCGCGGTGAGGACCGGCAGCGCCAGCAGCAGCAGGATCGCCGTGATGAACAGCGACCAGATGGAGAGCGGCATGCGGAAGTAGGTCATGCCCGGCGCCCTCATGTTGATGATGGTGGTGATGTAGTTGATGGAGCCCATCAGCGAGGAGAAGGCCAGCACGAACAGGCTGAGGACCCACAGGTTGATACCCCAGTTGACCCCGGTGTACACCGCGACGCCGGTAAGCGGGGTATAGGATGTCCATCCGCCGGCCGCGGCGCCGCCGATGACGAAGAAGCTCGCCAGCATGATCACGCCGGATACCGCGCCCACCCAGAACGACAGCATGTTGAGCAACGGGAACGCCATGTCCCTGGCGCCGATCATGATCGGGATCAGGAAGTTGCCGAAGCCGCCCACCATGACGGGCATCACCACGAAGAAGATCATGATGGTGGCGTGCATGGTGAACAACATGTTGTAGGTCTGCGGCGGGATGATCCCTTCGTACATGGTCGGTTCCGGCACCCATCCCAACCCGGGCACCTCGGTCTCCGGCCACGCGAGCTGCCAGCGGATCAGCATGGCGAGCGTACCGCCGATGATCAGCATGAACAGTCCCAGGAAAAGAAACTGCCGTCCGATCATCTTGTGATCGGTCGAGAAAACGTAATGTGACAAGAAGCCCGCCGGCTCATGGGCTCCGTGACCGGCGTGTGCCGCTGCTTCGCTCATCCTCGATGTTCCTCCTCCGCCTTCAGGGACGTGCTCCGACCGGGGAGATCCGTCCGCGGTTGGGCGGGATCAGCTCTGGTCCTGGTTTTCCTTGAGAAATTTCTCGTAGTCTTCCGGCGTGTGGACGAACACCCATCCGAGCATGCCCGAGTGACCGAAGCCGCACAGCTCCGCGCAAGGGAGCTCGTACTGGCCGGGTTTGGTGACCTCGAACCACACCAGGATGTTCCGTCCGGGGACGGCATCCTGCTTGACCCGGAAATTGGGCACGAAGAAGCTGTGGATGACGTCCGACGCCGTTAGCTGGACGTGCACGACCTTGTCCACGGGAACGTGCAGCTCGTTGTCGATCTTGATGTCGTCCTTGGTGTCCAGCTTGCCGTCGGGGCCGGGATGGAACACCTCCCAGTTGAACTGCTTGCCCACCACCTTCACCTCGTACTCGGCGGGCGGAGCGTAGATCTTGATCTCGCCCCAGGTGGAGATGCTCATGAAGGAGAGCATGATGAGGATCAGGGCGGGAACCACCGTCCAGGTGACCTCGAGGGCGGTGTTGCCATGCGAGTAGACGGCTTTACGCCCCTCCTTCTGGCGATACATGATCAGGAACGCCACCATCAATACCGTGACGATGATCAGGGCGGCACCGGTGATGTAGTAGATAAGATAGAACAGGTAGTCGATCTGACCACCGTAAGTGGACACATTCTCAGGCAACCAGCGCATCATGGCAAGTTCGACGCCCTCCTCGTGGAATAGGCTCTTTGCTAACACAAGCGCCTTGGCGTATCAAGACTGTAGGGGCGGTCGAAACCAAACCCGGGAAACCGCCGCGAGGCGGGGTGGACGGGAAGGCAATACCTTTGCAGATCTTCATTCCGTGGGTGCACATCTTCTCCTTCAGCATCTGGCTGGGCGCCAACCTGTTCGTCCTGGGCGTGTTGTGGCCGGCGAGCCGCGGACTGCTGCCCGGGCCGCGCCTCGATTTCATGCGCCGGGCTGCCCGCGGCTTGAACGCGGTCGTCGCGGCCGCGGCTCCCGTGGCCGTTCTTTCGGGCCTTGCCGGGGTTTTCCCGCAGGGAACGGCGGCCCAACTCGCGCCGGGCTCGGGCGCCTTCCTCATCCTGGCGGCGAAAACCACCCTGACGGCCGTGATGGCGCTGAACCACGGGCTTCAGGCGTTCCGCTACCACGCCTCCCTGGAAAACCCGCTCGACGGCCGCAACCCCTGGATGCGTTTACTGGTGGCCAACGCGGCCCTGGGGATCATCGTGCTGCTCCTGGGTCTCGGCCTGCGCCGGGTGGCCTTCTGATACGAACCGGAAAGGCGGTTACCATGAAGCAACTGATCGAACACGCGCTCATCGTCACCATGAACGAACGGGACGAGGTGATCGAGGACGGGTCCCTGGTCATCGACGGCAACCGCCTGCAGTACGTGGGGCCGGCTTCCGGCTGTCCGCGGGACGGCTGGGACCGGGTCATTGACGGAAGCCGCTCTATCGCGATTCCGGGACTCATCAACGCCCACAATCATTCGCCCGCCAACATCTTTCGCGGCTTGATGCCCACGCGCCCGTTGGAGATATGGCGCGCGTACTGGCGCGCCGCCCTCCGCGCCTGCAGCGATGAGACGTTCTACGTCAGCGCCCTTCTGGGCGCCATGGAGATGCTCAAGACCGGTTGCACCACCAACCTCGACCATTTCTTCGGCAACCAGAACAGCCGCTACACCGGCGCCGGCCAGGCGGTTCGGGCCATGCGGGACCTGGGCCTGCGACACGTGGTGGCCCTTACCGTTACAGACCGGCCCTACGAAGCCACCATCCCCATGGAGACACCCAAAGGAGAGACCGGCGACGAGGTGGGCCGGATGACCCGGGCCGAGACCAAAGACACCCAAGACTGGCTCGACGAGATCGAGTCGTTCATGGGCGAGTTGCACGACCCGGATCGGTTGACGACGTGCTGCCCCGGACCCTCCGCGGTGCAGCGTTGCACCGATGAGCTGCTTCAGGGCGCGGCCGCCATCTCCGAACGGTGGGGCGTCCCGCTGCACATTCATCTCGCCGAGACCAGGTCCCAGGGACTGATGGGTCCGAAGCTCTACGGCAACTCCCTGCTGAAGCACCTGGACGACCTGGGGGTGGTGAAGCCCAACCTGTCCACGGCCCACAACGTGTGGATCGAGCCGGAAGACGTGGAGATCATCGTGGAACGGGGTGCGACGCCGGTGCACAACCCCGCCAGCAACCTCCGCCTGGGCAGCGGCCTGGCGCCGATACCGGATTTCCTGGCGGCCGGCGGCCGGGTGGGGCTGGGAGCCGACGGCGCCTGCTCCAACGACTCCCAGAACATGTTCGACGCCATGCGGCTGGCCGCGTTGATCCACAACACCCGCGACCACGACTACCGCCGCTGGATCACGGCCCGGCAGGCCCTGTCCATGACCACCCGATGGGGCGCCCGGGCGTTCGGCCTCGACTGCGGCGTGCTGGAGCCGGGCCGTCTCGCTGACGTCGTGCTGTTAAAGCGGGACACGCCCGCGTTCACGCCGCTGAACGACGTCATCACCCAGCTCGTCTTCTGCGAGAACGGCAGCTCCGTGGACACCGTGCTGGTGAACGGAGAGGTGGTGGTGGCCGGAGGCCGGCTGACGAAGATGGACGAGGCCGCGTTGACCGCGGAGGTGAACCGGCTCTACGAGCCGCTGCGCCCCGCCATCCGCAAGGAAATGCAGGACGCCGCGGTGATGGAGCCGTCGCTGTCGGAGATGTACTTCCAGGTGTTCGGGTGATGCGCGGGGGCTGAGAGCGGCGTGGCCGGCGGCCCCCGGGTCACTCGTCCTCGTACTGTTCCTTCAGCTTGGCCACCACCGTCGGATCGGCCAAGGTAGTGGTATCGCCCAGCGCCTTGCCGTCGGCGATGTCCCGCAGCAGCCGGCGCATGATCTTGCCGCTCCGGGTCTTGGGCAGCTCGGCGGCGTAGTACAGCTCGTCGGGCCGGGCAATGGCGCCGATCTTCCTGGCCACGTGGGCGCGCAGTTCCTCCACCAGCTCCGGTGTATTCTCAACCCCGGCTATGAGCGACACGAACGCGCAGATGCCCTGCCCCTTCACCTCGTGCTGCTTGCCGATGACCGCGGCTTCCGCCACCGCCTGATGATCCACCAGGGCGCTCTCCACCTCCATGGTGCTGAGCCGGTGCCCGGAAACGTTCATGACGTCGTCCACGCGGCCCAGCAGCCAGAAGTAACCGTCCTTGTCGCGCTTGGCGCCGTCGCCCGCGAAGTACATGCCCGGGAAACGGCTCCAGTAGGTTTCCACGTACCGGTCCGGATCGTTGAACACGGTGCGCAGCATGGCCGGCCACGGCCGCTTCAGCACGAGGTAGCCGCCGCCCCCCAGCGGCACCGACTTCCCCTGCTCGTCCACCACGTCGGCCTCGATGCCGGGAAACGGCCTGGTGGCCGAGGCCGGCTTCAGTGTGGTGACGCCCGGAAACGGCGTGATCAGCGGGTGCCCCGTTTCCGTCTGCCACCAGGTATCCATGATGGGGCAGTTCCCGTGTCCGATGTGCTCGTGGTACCACATCCACGCCTCGGGATTGATGGGCTCTCCCACGGAGCCGAGGAGCCTGAGACTGCTCAGGTCGTGGGCGGCCGGAAACTCGGTTCCCCAGCGCATGAAGGTCCGGATCGCGGTGGGCGCGGTGTGGAAGATGGTTACTCCATACTTCTCCACCATGCGCCACAGTCGGTCCTTGTCCGGCCAGTCGGGCGATCCCTCGTACATCACCTGCGTCGCGCCGTTGGCCATGGGACCGTACACGATGTGCGTATGGCCGGTGACCCAACCGATATCCGCGGCGCACCAGAAGACGTCGTCCTCCTTCATGTCGAAGACCCACTTGTTGGCCAGGTAGACGCCCAGCAGGTAGCCGGCGGTGGTGTGGACGATGCCCTTGGGCTTGCCGGTGGTGCCGCTGGTGTAGAGGCTGAAGAGCATGTCCTCGCTGTCCATGGGCTCCGGCTCGCACCACAGCGGCGCGCCGGCCATCAACTCGTGCCACCAGTGGTCCCTGCCTTCCTTCATGACGGCGCCGGAGTCGCTCCCCACCCGCTGCACCACCACCACGTTCTCGATGGACGGCGAACCCTCGACCGCCTCATCCGCGTTCTTCTTCAAGGGGATGACCGTACCGCGCCGGTAACCGCCGTCGCCGGTAACCAGCACCTTGGCCGAAGCGTCGTTGATCCGGTCGCGCAGGGACTCGGCGCTGAAGCCTCCGAACACCACGCTGTGCACCGCCCCGATGCGGTTGCACGCGTGCATGGCGATCAGCAGCTCCGGAACCATGCCGAGATAGAGCGCGACGCGGTCGCCCTTCTGCACCCCCAGCTTCTTGAGCGCGTTGGCGAACTTGTTCACCTCGCGCCAAACATCGCGGTAGGTCAGGACCCGCTCCTCTCCGGGCTCCCCTTCCCAGATGATGGCGGCCTTGTTCCTGCGCGCGGTCTTGACGTGCCGGTCCAGACAGTTGTAGGAGACGTTGATCTTCCCCCCGATGAACCACTTGGCCCAGGGGCAGTCCCACTCCAGCACCTTGTCCCAGGTCCTGAACCAGTCCAGCTCCCGGGCCTGCTCGGCCCAGAATCCCTCGGGATCCTTGTCTGCCCGTTCGAACACCGCGGCATCGTTCAGGTTTCCCGACTGCCGGAATGCATCCGGCGGCGGAAAGGTCCTTCCCTCTTCCAGCAAAACCTCGATCGCTTCGTCTGCCATGATCCCTCCTTGACAAACACCGCAAGAGCCGGCGGCGCCGGGTCGGACTCCGTCTTCAGCCGTCCACGGATCTTATGCGACGCCCGTCCGGTTCGCAATACGGACAGGAAACCGATTCCACAACCTAAGCGCCTTTCAGCAGCATCACCGCCATTGCCGCCATGGCCTGGCCTTCGCCGATGGGTCCGAGACCTTCCATGGTGCCGGCCTTCAGGTTGACGGCATCCTCGGGCACCTCCAGGAGGTCCGCCAGGCGGGTCCTGACGGCGCCGAAGTGGGGCGCCAGCCGAGGCCGCTCGGCGATGACGGTGACGTCGACGTTCACGATGCCGAATCCCGCCTGCCGCATGAGCCGGAGCACGTGGCCGAGGAGGCTCGCGCTCGATACCCCCCTGAATTCCGGATCCGTGTCCGGGAAATGAGTCCCGATGTCTCCCTTGCCGATGGCGCCGAGCACGGCGTTCATCAGCGCATGAAGGAGCACGTCGGCGTCCGAATGACCCGACAAGCCCGTTTCATGCGGAATGTGGATGCCGCCGAGAATCAGCTTTCGGCCGGGCGCAAGGCGGTGGATATCAAAGCCCTGACCGACCCTGTAACCTGCGCTCAGAACCCCATCTCCCTTTGCAGCCACCGCTCACGGTGGTCCAGCAGGATCACGGGCGCATGGCTGCCCTTCCGCAGCAGCGTCTGCTCCTCACGTGCAACGATGAGCCCGTGGGCCAGCGACAGGGAGCGCAGCGCGCCCGAACTCTGCGTCCCGGTGCTGGATGCAAGGAACCGCCCGTTCTCTTCCCTGAGGCGGCACCGTATGAACTCCTTCAGGTTCGGCGCCGTCTTGATGTCGTGCGCCATCTTCGCGCGCACCACGGGCATGAAGAGGTTCTCGTGGCCCATCATCTTGAGCAACGCGGGCCGGACGTAGAGGAAGAAGCACACCAGGGACGACACCGGGTTGCCGGGAAGTCCGAAAACCGGCTTTCGGCCGCGATGGCCGAAAGCCATGGGATGGCCGGGCCGCTGGGCGACCTTCCAGAAGCGCATGCGCACGCCGGCGTCCGTGAGGGCGTCCTTTACGTAGTCATAGGCGCCCACCGAGACACCGCCGGACGTGATCAGGGCGTCGCAGGCCAGCGCAGCGCTGAAGGCGGCTGCCAGACTGCTTCGGTCGTCACGCACGATGCCGAAGGATTTGGGGATGGCGCCGATTTCCCGAAGCGCGGACGACAGGGTGTAGCCGTTGCTGTTGACAACCTTTCCGGGGGCC